>CBDCLX010000001.1:0-5012 GCA_965218815.1 Bdellovibrionales bacterium
AATATATTTATTTTCTTTTACTGGGACAAGCATATTTGAAGTTAAAGACAAAACACACAGTCCTATAAAAAAGGCGGCTATCATTGGAGACACAAGTCCAAACCCTTTCTGGTTTCTAATAAGTTTTTTTATTATCTTTTTCTTACTCATTGGTTTACCTCTTTTTTATTTATGGCACATATATACCTGAACTTTTTTATTTTTAACTCCGAAACATGGGTAGTACCATAAACATGGGCAGTTCCATAAACCTGGCCACTACCATAAACCTCACCATCATCATAAACCTTGGCATTACCATAAACCTGGGCCAACCCATAAACCTGGGCATTGTCATAAACCTGGGCATTGTCATAAACCTGGGAGTTTTCATAAACCTTGGCAGATCCAAAAATACTGGCAACATCATAAACCTTGGCAGCACCATAAACCTGGGCATCACCATAAACCTGGGACCCTTCATAAACCTGGGCGGTACCATAAACCTGGGTAGTACCCCAAACATAGGCAAGTCCATAAACCCTGGCAGATCCATAAACCCTGGCAGATCCATAAACATTGGCAGATCCATAAACCTGGGCATTTTCATAAACATTGGCACTACCATAAACCTGGGCTTGTTCATAAACCTTGGCCAACCCATAAACCTTGGTAGTTTCATAAACCTTGCCATACCCATAAACCCTGGCAGATCCATAAACCTGGGCAGATCCATAAACCTGGGCAGATCCATAAACCTGGGCATAATCAGAAACCTGGGCAAAATCAAAAACATGGGCATACTCATAAACATGGGCAGATCCAAAAACCCTGACATAACCATAAACCTGGCTATTACCATAAACACGGGCAAATCCAGAAACCTGGCCAGTTTCAGAAACCTCAGCAGCACCATAAACCTGGGCAGATCCATAAACGTGGCCCGCAAGGGAAACCCTGGCAGCACCATAAACCTCAGCAGCACCATAAACCTCAGCAGTACCAGAAACCTGGGCAGATCCAGAAACCTGGGCAGATCCAGAAACCTGGGTAGTTCCATAAATCTTGGCAGATCCATAAACCTTGGCAGATCCCCAAACCTGGGCAGATCCATAAACCTGGGGAGTTTCAGAAACCTGGGCAAAATCAAAAACCTGGGCAGATCCAAAAACACTGGCAGATCCATAAACCTTGGCAGATCCATAAACCTGGGCAAATCCATAAACCTTGGCAGATCCATAAACCTGGGCAAATCCATAAACCCAGACAGATCCATAAGGCATACCAGTCTGACCATAAACCTTGGCAGTACCATAAACCTTGGAAAACCCTTTAGCTCTGGAATCACCATAAACCTGGGCATGGTCATAAACCTGGGCATGGTCATAAACCTGGGCAGTTTCATAAATCTGTGCATTTTGAGAAACAAAAGAATATCCCTTAACATGGGAGCTTCCATAAATTTTAGTCGTCCCCATTCCACTGAAAACCTCAGCCTTGGATGTAACCTGGGCGGTCCCATAAACGTGGACTTGTCCCTTAATTGCAGAATAACCACGAACCCTGGCGGTCCCGTAAATCTTAACGGCTGGTTCCCCGGCGGGGACACCGCTTGTTATGCTCCCATCAACTCTGGCATACTGATAAACATGGGCAGTATCGGAAATTTCGGTTAAGCCTGAAACATCGGCATAACCATAAACCTTGGCACTCCCGGAAACCTTGGCCTGGCCAAACACTCTGGCATAATCAAAAACCTTGGCGGTCCCGGAGACCTGGGCATAACCATAAACCTGGCCCCGGCCTTCAATCCTTGCGGTCCCTTCCACTTTGGCATAATCACAAACGCTTGCCAGAGGTCCCACAAAAGCAGTGGTGGGCACAGTGGCGGTTTTTGCAACCCAACCGCCTCCATTTGAATGCTTGGCACCTTCTTTTCCAGAACCACAACCATGATTTATAAGCTTTTCCTGTTTTTCATACCAACCACAAACCTTAATAGGTCGGTCTGTCTCTGTATTTTCCGAAAGGTCCACAGTGAAATAAAATGGGAGTTTAATTGGTTTTATAGAATGAATCATTTTTTTTTCATTCTCATTGGCCGTGCCTGGTTTCACAAAGGAAATCATTAAATCCCCTTTGTATTGATTTTCTGTATTCCCGGAGTTTGTAACTCCAACCAATTCCATGGAGTCCACAGTCACATTGTCGCCTATATCCATTTGGGGGGTGGCCATAACATAATCGTTTGAATCACAACCGCCTTTTATATTTAGAATACTGATTTTTTCCGGGTTTGTGGTATCCACTGTATAGGTTTTAAACTGACAGGAGCAATTTTTTTTGTTTTTAAGAGTCAATAAGAGTTGATTTTTCAAGGTGTTGACGGAAGTTTTTTGAGCAATGCCTTTTGTTTCCTTTCCTGTAAAGATCATTACCTGAAACAATACGGCCATGACAATCAGGGAAACAAGAGAGGAAACAATAAGTGAGGGAAGAGTTGTCATACCTTTTTGATTCATTTTATAACCTTCCATCCATGATCCCTGAGACCTCTGGATTCCCATCAACCAGGGCACCTCCGGTAATTTCTCCATGAGAGAAAACCCGGACCCCATTGTAAACCTTGGACCCCCCGGTTACTTTTCCATGATCTTCAATTGTAACCCCTGCTGGTGGTCCAGTGTAAGTCCATGGGGCGAGACCACATCCAATTGAGCCGCCACAGACTTCAGACCCCCCGCTTACTATTGCATGATCTTTGATTGTGACGTTAGAAGCTGCACTTATTACTGAATTAGAAATCTTTGCATTACCATAAACATAAGCCTCTGTCCCAGAGACTGTGGAATGTATGACTTTAGCATTACCATAAATCTTGGCACTCTGGATAATTGACTCATGGGAGACTATGGCCCTACCATAAACCTTGGCGGTCCCACTTACTCTGGAATTTCTTTCTACTTTCGCCATGTCTGCGACTATGGCGGTATTGCCGACAAGGGATGTATCAGAAATAATGGCGGACCCTTCAATCCTTGCGTTTCCCAAAACCTGGGCCTGGTCACAAACGCTTGCGTTTTTTCCCACAAAAGCCGTGGTGACCACTGTGGCTGTATCGGACACAAACCCGCCACCATTTGAATGATAGGCCCCTACTTGGGGACCTCTGCAACCGCCATACTCTTCCATGTCATCATCATCATCGTCATAATCCGGGATTGACTGACAATCAGAAATTGGTTGTGCCCCTGAAGTACCGGCCAATGTGATTTTAAGAGGGATTTTAATGGTTCCGATGGACCGAAGCAAACCCACATTTTTAAACGAAACAATTAAATCCCCACTATAAAGGGGGGAGTTCGTGCCAGAGGGTTCAATATTTTCCAGGTTTATGGTTTCAACATTTATGCCATAATCCATTTTATTTGAGGGGGAGTTTTTGGAGATCAACACATCTGACCCACAACCTCCCTTTTTAAGAGCATCTAATTCTAGGGGGGGGGGGGGTCATGGTTGTATCAATGGTGTAACCTTGAAACAAACAAGTACAATTTAAAGGGGTTTCAGTAATTGTTTCTATTCCGTATTTTAAAAAGTCTTTTGAAAATTTCTGATTTAAAAATAAAGCCTCTTTCTGTTGGGTGGAAATCATGAAAGTCTTAATCCCCAGGATTGAGACCGCAACACTTAAAATTACAATAACAGGGATCAGTACATTGCCCCGTTCATTATGAAAACGCAATTTCGTCATAATTTATTAAATCATGAAACACGCAAATTTTCCTGTTTTTTTTTCTCAAGTCTCAAATTAAGTCACATTTTAGGGATCAAGCCCCCGGATCAAAGAGAAATATCTTTGTCCCATTGATTTTATCGTCCAAAATGGAAAAAACTTTAAATTCCCCCCAAAAGATCAGAATGATTTTTTTGATCTGAATCGTTTTGATTCATTGGTTTTTGAATAATTGCATTCAACGCATTTGAGAATGGTATACTGATCCGGTTTGAATTTTCATGGAATTTCCTTGAGAGATCATTTATTCCATGCTGAATTTCTTTAGCCAAAATCCGCTTAAAACAAGTGGTCTCTCAAAGTCACATGAAAAACAAATGGTCTTCAGTATAGTAATGATCCAACATTTACCGGACCATTTATGGGGCTGATTCTCAAAGGTCACTTTGGAGTGGATACTCAAACAGAGGAGTCTGAAAAATTTTCATCCATTGTCCTGTATTCCTTGATATTTTCTGATTTTCCTGAGAAGATCAGTGGGGTTTGGAGGCTTGTCTGTAATGCTCTTTGAAGAATTGGAAAAAAGAGGTCTTGTTTACCAGAAAACCTCGGAAAACCTCAGGGACGTTCTGGAAACCCCCAGTGTCTTTTATTGTGGTTTTGACCCCACCTCGGACAGTCTTCATATAGGTTCTCTTTTGCCATTGTTGACCATGCGACGTTTGCAACTCAAGGGTCATAAACCCCTGTTCCTTTTGGGAGGAGCCACGGCCATGATCGGGGATCCCAGTGGCAAGAGCAGGGAGCGGATGCTTATGGATTCTGAAATTATTAAATCCAACAGTCAGGGTTTGTTTAAAAATGCATCAAAGGTTCTTGATTTTGAGGGTGAAAATCCGGCCCGACTCATCAATAACAGGGACTGGATTATGTCCTGTGGCTTCATTGAATTTCTCCGTGATGTCGGTAAACATTTTCCGGTCAATGCCATGCTTGCCAGGGATTCCGTGAAAAGCCGGATTGAAAACAGGGATCAGGGAATTTCCTACACTGAATTCTCTTATATGCTTTTACAGGCTTTTGATTTTTATCATCTCAAACAGACTCATCAGTGTGATCTCCAGATAGGGGCTTCTGATCAGTGGGGGAATATTACGGCGGGCGTGGAACTGGTCCGAAGGATTCAGGGGGATGACCAAAGCAAGGATTCTGTTTTTGGTTTTACTTTTCCTCTGGTGACAAAACCTGACGGGACCAAGTTTGGTAAAACGGAAAGTGGCAATATCTGGTTGAGTCC
>CBDCLX010000002.1:0-3043838 GCA_965218815.1 Bdellovibrionales bacterium
GCACCTGTTTTTTGGAACCTTTGACCTGGACTGAGAATAAAAGATCAATGCGTTTTCATTACCTCTTCATCCATAAAGACAGTCATTTCCGGTTTGAGGGTTTTCCAGTTAAAGAGTTTGAACTCAGAGGGTTTAAAGACAAGGCGGAAAATGTCCAGTCCGTATTTTTTATTGATGAAGGTTTCATTGAATAGGGCATTATGGGCCTGTTGTTTTCGTTTTTCAGGGATTTTCTTTGATGGCATTTTTCAAGCTCTCAGGTAGAGTAGAGGACAACTCGGATTTGTTGAAAAATGCCAGATATGAAGCACTCAAGCCCAAACCGTTGAAATACGTTGGAATGAGGTTTGAGTGATTGCAACGAAGTAGATGGCCTTTTTTAACAGTGTTCCTGACTAAAGCAATAATTCCATCAAAATGATAAAACAGAAGTGGGTTGCCCAGTCAAGTCGTATTTTCATAACAGATTTCCATTCAACCCTCTTTCTTTTGTCTTTTTCAGAAAAGCCAGGATTTTGGACCTCAAAGAAATATCGGATAATGATCCGATGGGTGGAGAAACAAAATAAAATCTACAGAAAAAATTTAATGCTTAAACTTTGGGCATTTTGTAAACAGTGGTTGATAAAGTGGGAAAGTGAAATTATCGTCTTTCCATGTCGATTCTTACTGAACCTGAATTTTATGATCTTAAAAATGAACTTAAAAAAATTGCTTCCTCACTGCCACAATTTTGGATGAGATTGGTATAGACAACGAGGAGCGACTGAGGCGTACTTTATGTACACCGTAATGAAAGACGAGGCAGGCGAATTGCCAAGATCGCCAAAAGTGTGAGCAGTTACCAAGCAGGAACATATTTATAGACTGGTTCCATTTGGGTTTTCACATGATAACCGGCAACAAGGAGAGGATGAGGGTTTACGATTTTAAAGAGGTTGAACCCTGGTCTGGAGTTTCCAAAGTCAGGTGGTTGGACTGGAAATGGCAAATGCGTCAGGCTTTAAAAAATCAGGAGGATTTTGAAAAACACTTTGAACTCACAAAAGATGAGAAATTGGGTTTTCAGGGGCTTGATAAAATTTTTCAGGTGAGAACGACACCCTATTATGCCTGTCTGGCAGACTCCAAAAACCCCTCCTGTCCCATTCGTCAAATGATTATTCCCAAAAGCCGGGAATTGTTTTCAGGGCAACAGCAGATGCCTGACCCCCTGGGTGAAAACAAAAAGAAAAATCGCCCCTGCGAGCGTTTAATCCATCGTTACACAGATCGGGCTTTGTTACTGGTCACTGATTTCTGCGGAATTTATTGCAGGTATTGTACGCGTAAACATTTCACAGCCAGCAATCAGGCTCTTATCAGCACCAAACAAATGGATAAGGTTTTAATGTATTTAAAATCCCATCCGGAAATCAAAGAGGTGATTTTCTCAGGAGGTGATCCTCTCACTGTGAGCAATACAAAACTGACCTGGATAATGGAAAGAATCCACAGTGTAAAAACGGTGGAATTCATTCGCATGGGATCCAGAATGCCTGCGGTCTGTCCCATGCGTCTGGATGATGAACTCCTGGAGATTTTCAAGGAATTTAAACCTGTTTATCTCATGACCCATTTTAATCACCCCGATGAACTCACCGGGGATTCAGCCCGAATTCTTGAAAAGCTGGCAGACTCAGGAGTTCCTATGTTAAACCAAATGGTCCTTCTCAATGGAATCAACAATCATCCGGCTCTGGTCTATGCCTTATCCCGCAGACTTTTGTATTTAAGAGTCAAACCCTATTATATGTTTCAGGCTGATCCCTCCATGGGAACAGATCATTTGCGTACATCCATCGACGAATCCCTGGAGATTCAACGACAACTATGGGGTCACAGCTCAGGGCTTTCCATGCCCACCTACATTGTGGATATTCCCGATGGAGGGGGGAAGGTTTCCCTCACTCCTGATTTTCAGGTTCAAATTTCAGGAAGAGTCCGCCATTTTAAAGGTTGGGATGGAATTCGCTCTGAATACATTTCACCCCGGAAAAGTCAAAAAAAGACCCCCATCCTTCCAAAAAAATACCAAATCCCCTGGCTCCATGAGGAACAATAATTGTAACTGCTCACAATTATTCATTGTCTGATTTTTTTTTTATCTTTTCCCCGGACTCCAGGAAAGTCCACACCACACCAAGAATAAAACCAACATTGTTGCTGGTTTCAATCAGAGGACTGTTTTTGTTTTTTGATAAGTCCAGATTACGCCAGGAAACACCTGAAAAAACAAACAAATCCTTTATAAGATTTGTTCCGATTCCCACAGATAGAGAGGATTCAACCAGACCCGGCCTGGCTCTGTAAAGGGGCCTGTCCGGTGTGATATCCACAGGTCTGACTTCATAAAAATAACGATTAAGCTTTACTGAACCAAATTCAAAGTTCAGTCCTGAAAAAATTGAAGTTTTCCACCTGGTCCACTGATACCAGTAATTAAACCCGGATTTAATGACAAGACCCTGGGGATGAAAGTTTTTCTTAAAATCAGTGGAATAGACAGCACCTGTTGAAATGGAAAAATTAAAACGATGGGAAGGGTGGTCGGGGATGATTCTTAACATAAAACGGGGACCAAGACCGATAAGAAAGTCCAGATCCTGCATTCCCTGACGAGCGGCATGGTCCCCGGAATCCATCGGAAAATTAAAATAAAGTCCCAAACCGGTTTCATGATATTTTGATGACCGCAAACGGGCCCGGGTCCCCTCGTCATCAGTTCTTAAATATTTTCCCCGATAAATAAACCAGGGAAAGGGAATCACCCGTACCTGGTTTCTTTTTGAACCGGGATAGTCCGGAATATTCAGACCAATGACCCCGACACCGTATTCAAAACGAGGTTGAACATCCTCAAGAAAGTTTTGACTCATTTGGGCATGGACCTTCTGGTTTTGTATCACAAGCCAGAAAAACGAGACCAAAACGAAATGAACAGGATAAATGCGGTCAGAAATCATAATTAAAATTTTATTAAACTATAAAAAACAGGGATAGAAAAGAAATTATAAAATTTCCGGAAAAAGGTATGGACAGGTTGATTCTGTTTGAATTTTCATGGATTTTATGGATGACTGAATTCTTTAAAAAAACGGGAATTCAAACACAATCAGTACAGGTCTGTCCAAAAAGAGAGGAAAGAGGTCAATCATGCCCAAAAAGAAAACGGTTATCTTTATTTCCGTTACTTCAGTCATGGTGTTACTTGTCTCCATTTTAACCATTGTTTATTTGAGAAATGACAGAAAAGTCACGGAAAATAGAGCGAAGACCGACCTTAAAGGCGGGGAAACCATAAATTTTTCCAAAGAGAAAAAAGAGGGAAAACGGAAAAAGGTGAAACGTATAAAAAAGAAAAAGAGGAAAAAAAAGACAATCGACAGAATACTTTCAAAAGTAAAACTCACTGAAAACCAAAAACTGCAAATTAAAAAAATCAAAAAAGAAAGGTCTTCCAGGAAGAAAAACCTGGAAAAAATAAAAGCACTCAGAAAAAAGTTCAGACAATCCTTTAAAGATAACTCCAGTCAGGAGGAGTTATTGCGTTTACATGAGGAAATACAAAGCCTGAAAAACCGGATGACTGCCTCTGAATTTGAATATCTACTGAAAATCAGAAAAATTTTAAACCCAAAACAAAGGAAAAACTTTCAAAGACTGAAACAAAAATATAAACGTCAATCAAAAAAAAGGTAACCACTCATAAACGCAACTTTTTTATAATCATGTGATTATTATGCCCATAAACAAAAAAAATCTTTTTATTTTAAATTTGTTGCTGTTTTTGACTTTTGATCTGATGCTCCTGGGTTCAGCCGTACGAACCATGAATGCGGGACTGACCTGTCCCGACTGGCCTCTCTGCTTTGGGAAAATTATACCAAAGTATCATTTTGGAGTTTATCTGGAATTTATTCACAGAGTGATTGCCGGTCTTGTTGGAGTCATTTATATGATTTTCCTTTTTCAGGTCTGGAGTCAACCTGAGTTAAAAAAAATAAAAACATTCAGTTTTATTGGTTTCTTTTTTCTGATTGCCCAGATTGTTATGGGTGGTCTCACGGTCCTCAGACTTCTGGAAGCTGTTATTGTCACCTTTCACCTGGGTCTTGCCACTGCCTTTTTATTTACAATTTTCGTTATGAAAAAAATCCTCCAAAGAAATGAGAGCACGGAACCGGTTTTGAACAAAAATAAAATTTCTTTTTGCTTTAGAAGCATTGTAGCCTTCTGTCCATTATTTGTTTTTATACAGATTATTCTGGGGGGACTTGTGGCCTCCACCTACTCAGGGGCTGCCTGCATTGATTTTCCCACCTGCAATGGTGAATACTTTCCGGAATTAAAGGGTCCCATAGGGATTCAGATGCTCCATCGTTTTGGTGCTTACCTGGTGACTGGCCTGGTGATGACTCTTTTCATCATGTCCCTGTTCTGTTCAAAAAAAATTGGTTTAACCCATTCCCAGAGAGTGACGACAATCCAAATATTCATGTTGATCTTCACACAGATTTTTCTGGGTGTTATGAACCTGAAATATCTCATGCCTCCATTTCTCAGTGTTCTTCACCTGGCTGTGGCTTTGATAATTTTTATGAGTTTTGTTCGCCTCCACTGGAGCATGACCGGTTCGACTTCTCATGGCTGACAGAGATATGACTTCCCTTCAGAATTTTGATGTTGATGGAAAATAATCCGGGCCTGTCTGGAGGTGGAGATTTTTTCATTGAAGTCATATTGCCCAAAAAAAGGTTTTAGGGTCTGCAGTTCTTCAGCGAAAGAACCGGAACTGGTGACAATAAGCAGAGGTTTTTCCCTGAGATTTTTAATAAACTTCAGACTTTCATGGAGATAAGTCACTTTTGAACATGAAAGAGATTCAATGTCAGATATTAAAATGGTCATCTGGGGAAATTTTTCCCAAACTCCGGGGTTTCCCCAAATTAAATCAGGGATTTCCCTGGCATTGATAAAAGCCCAATTGGAACTTAGCTCATGAATGGAGAAAGCGACCCTGATGTTCAAACGAGCGTTATTACCAACTATCCAGATGGGATCAAAATTGATTGTCCTGGCGGGTTTTAATGTCCTGACTGTAATCTCCCGATTCACTGGATTTCCGGTTTTAAAGGGAATGACTTTTCTCGGATCAGCCGCAAGTCTTTTCAGGATGTCCTCTTTTTTATCCTGAATACAAGAGGCTTCATTCAGTTTAAGAGACTCTGTGACTGTCAATTTCAGAAAACCAGCCATTTCATTAAAAAGAATCCGGCTCTCCCTGAAAACAGGTCTGACGACAGCCAGAGCATTCAATTGTTTCTTTGAATCAAAAACAGGGAAGTGAATTTCCTTGAATTTACAGAAGTAAATAAAAGGAGTTTGGTGTTTATTCCACGATAAAAATTCATTTTTATTTAAATTTTCAGCCCACTGAAAGTCCAACTCCACTTTATAGTGGTCCTGAAAAATTCTTTTCACGATGTTTATTGTCTCTCTCATAAATCACAACCCTTTATCAACAATGGCATGATTGTATCCTCCAAACTTCGTGCCAAAAACAAAGACCATTTGAGAGCCATGAATAAAGTTCAGTATTACCACCAAGCGATTTTGTCGCATTTAATTACCAAGAGAAACTGAATGATTCCAAAGATTTATATGTGAAAAAAGGCCCAATGAAGTGGGCCTTGGGTAACTCCCCCCAATACGACAGCCAATATTCATTAATTCCGAAAAATGAATATAAATCTGACATTTGTGAAAACCTTTCAAAAATCTGGCCCGCATTTCTCACAAACTTCCTACTGCGGCTTCCAATCTTCTCGAAATTTAAAGAGAAATGCGGGCTAAAGTCCAGATTTTATGAAGTTATCTGTTGATGGAAACAAATCAATCCGATTTGTATATATGGATGACAGGCTCTGATTCCACTCTAAAATTTTATGGATTAAAAAAATTCATACAAAATTCAGCCGGAGAATGGGTCTCCAGAGGAAAGAAATGAAAATCCCTATATTGATAATTATCAGCTTTTGTTTCCTGATGACAGGTTGTGGTGACAGTATTGAGTTTAACAAAAACAGTTCAAGCTCAAGAGGCGGAAACGGAGACAATGGATCTGATGGTTCTGATGGTTTTGACGGGTCGGTTGATTTAAAAGAACCAACCCATTCACATATCAGAGAACAGAGAACCCATTTACAGGTCACTCATCCAAAAACCAAAGTGGATATTCTTTTTGTCATTGATAACTCAGGTTCCATGGAAGCAGAACAAAAAAAAATCAGTCAGCGTTTTCACAATTTTATCACTCAGATCAGAGGTCTGGACTGGCATATAGGAATCACCACCACTGATCCAAGAAAATATAATGACACTGGAAACAGGAACTGGAGTGATGGTCGGTTGGTCCCTTTCAGTGATGGAAGTTATTATCTTAAATCTTCCATGAATTTGGAAAAAGTACAAAGACTTTTTGCTGAAAACATCCAAAGAAAGGAGGATGGTTCAGATATAGAAAAAGGAATTTACGCAACTTATCGAACTCTGGAGCGGTCTGTTAATATTCAGACTGAAGTGGATGCCTCTATAGCCGAATTTCTGCGTTATGATTCCGCTCTTGCTGTGGTTGTCGTCTCTGATGAGGATGAATCACCAGATGATGAAGTGAATTGTTCAGATGGTTGTCCATCCAGCACTTTTCACAGCAAAAGTGATCCAGACAATCTCATTGATTATGTGGATAGAGTTTTCGGACCGGAAAAAGTTTTTCAGTTTCATTCCATTATTGCCTCTACCAGACTCTGTCTTGATGGTGAAGGATATACTTATGGTCATAAATACCGGGAACTTTCAATAAAAACCGGAGGTGTGGTCGGCAACATTTGTTCTGATCATTACAGTGGAATTTTATCCATTATAGGAAACCGGGTTTCCAACCTCAGGAGAACCTACAAACTGGATTGCACTCCTCAGGATGCCAACAATAATGGTGTTATTGACATGAAAGTTATTGCCAAAAATGGTGCATCAACAATCCCCCGCTACACTGTGAGCGGGGAATCCATAAGCTTTCATAGGGATTTAAATCAGGGAGAGTATGAACTGATTTATCATTGTCTTAAATAGTTCGCAACGGTGCTCTTTCTTTTCCGCTTATTTTTTTTCTGTGTCCTGATTTTGTTTTTTTTCATCATCAGTGGGCCTGGAATGATCATATTGTTTCCCCTCCTCACCTTGTGCATGGTGCTTGCAGTGATGTCCATGGTTCTTATGATGCTTACAGAACTTATGGTGCTTGCAATTATGCCCGCGTTTATGGTGGTACCCGTGTTTATGGTGGTATCCGTGTTTATGGTGAGAGGACTGGCAACCCCATACGAAAAAAGCAACTGACATCAGTAATAATAATTTCATTTCCGGTCTCCTTTGTTTGTTTTTATTGCTATCAAGTATTGCTAGCAAGCGACTTTGTTTTCTTCAGGCTAATAATTTTCGGAGTGAATGTCAATAGTCTGGCGAAGAATTTGTTTTCATAAATTTTCGAAAGTAGGCAAAACCGGAGACCAGGCTCAGAACAACACTCAACCACAGACCATAATAACCCAATGTTTTGAAAGGGAGCAGAGGCCATCTGTGTCCCAGAAAGAGACAGGGGATGGCAATCATCTGAGTCGTTGTTTTCCATTTTCCCATGGAGTTGGCTGAAATAATCAGTCCACGGGCTGCGGCCATAGAGCGAATCCCTGAAATCACCACGTCCCTGTTAATAAGAACAAGAACAGCCAGAGGTTCAATCCATTGGAGGGGAATAAACAAAATCAGAAGGCTGGAAACAAGGACTTTATCTGCCAGGGGGTCCAGAAGTTTTCCCATTGAGGTCACGCTTTTGAGTTTTCTTGCCAGATAACCATCCAGCCAATCAGTGATTCCACCAATGATAAAAAGCAGACAGCAGACCAGACTCCATTCTCCGGGTTTAAAAATCATCAGAGGCAGGATTGCAAAAACAACCCCTATTCGGGAAAGTGTGATAATAACAGGCCAGCGTGAGACTTTCATAAACAGGAATTTCCATTATATATTGATCTTATCCGGTTTTTCACGGGTTTTTCAGGGAAAGTGCTGGAAATTCCAAGCTAAATGGGTGATAGTAACAGCAAACATGATTCAACAGTGGAGAAACAGGTATGTCTGATGGATTTGATGCCTCCAAAGACCGCAGGGAATATCAGAGACTTTCCGTGAACAGTCAGAATGAAACTGGAATCAGTCTCCAGGTTGTGGATTATGGTCCGGCTTTCTTCTTTGATATGAGTTACAGAGGGGCTGCCTTATCCCAGCCCCAGAGGAAAAAAATAACCAAGGTGGGCGAATTGATAACACTGGACCTTAAATCCAGTGTGGACCATGGTCAACTGAAAGCCAAAGTGGTTCGGGTCCATGATACGGGAGTGGGAGTCCATTTTAAGGATGTGGGACCCACAACCCAAGTGATCATTGACCGACTGGTGACAGATCGGATTGTGGGCATGAATATGAAAAGAATGAACCCGGAAGATTTTGGACCTCAATCTGATTTTGATTGTTGGTTTCATGGCCCCAAGGGAACAAACATCTATCTTTGGACTGAAAATGATTTTCTTTCAAAAGTTCATTTTGAAATGTCTTCAGTCTCTGTGATCTATGAAGACGACATTTTTATTTTTGAAAACAAGGAGGGTTTTCAGGCAGGGGTCGTAAAACTCAATAATCAGCAGATAGCCCGTAAGGCCCTTGCTATTCTCCAGGAAATGGATATGGAGTTTCCACCCCTTCTGGAATTCCATGATTTTCTGAAGGATCAGATTGATGCCTAGCCCATATTTCTCACAAATTTCCGTAACAAGACCTCTTTTTTGAAGAGGCCCGGGGAGCCCGTCTGATATTCGATTATTTCCTAACTATAAAAAACTTTAACAAACCGGTGGCTTCTGGTAAAACAGTTCATGTTGCCTTTGATATGAAAAGAAAAAAAACCATCAGGTTGCCAGTTCAGGTACTTGATTTTTTAAACAATCAGGAAGCTTATGAGTATGGATCGCAATTTAGCCCTTGAGTTTGTGCGTATCACCGAAGCTGCCGCTTTGGCCTCCTCCCGGTTGACAGGCCGCGGAGACTCCCATGGAGCCGATCAGGCGGCCGTGGATGCCATGAGAAAGGCTTTTGGCAATATTTCCATTGATGGAACTGTCGTTATCGGGGAAGGGGAGAGGGACCAGGCCCCCATGCTTTACATTGGAGAAAAAGTGGGGAAGGCTTCAAAGGAAAGTCCCCAGGTGGATATTGCCCTGGACCCTCTGGAAGGAACAAGTATCTGTGCCAATGGGGGGGCGGGTGCCCTGTCCGTGATTGCTGTGGCGAATCGAGGTCATTTTCTCCATGCCCCTGACACCTATATGGACAAAATCGCAGTGGGTCCCCAGGCTGCCGGTCAGGTGCACTTTGACAAAAGCCCTGAGGAAAATATTGAAGCTGTGGCCCGGGCTTTGAATAAAAAAATACAGGATGTGACTGTGATTATTCTGGAAAGACCACGTCATGAAGAATTGATTTCCAGGGTAAGGAAATTGGGCTCCCGGATTTTACTTATTGGTGATGGTGATGTTTCAGCGGGAATCTCAACGGCCTGGAATGAAACAGGCATAGATATACTTCTTGGCATAGGGGCCGCTCCCGAAGGAGTGATTACAGCGGCTGCCCTTAAATGTCTGGGCGGTGATTTTATTGGCCGGCTGAAGTGGCGTAACAAAGAGGAAATACAAAGGGCCTCTGCCATGGGAATCAAGGATCCGGATAAAATATACACCCGTGATGAGTTGGCCCGGGGGGATGTGATGTTTTGTGCCACAGGTGTCACGGACGGTTCTCTTTTAAAGGGGGTGCGTTATCTTTCAGACAGGCGGGTGCTGACCCAGTCCGTGGTTATGAGATCCAAAACAGGGACCATTCGCTCCATAGAATCCCAACACAATATGAAGCTTAAACCCAGTCACTTTTCAGGTGGAATCTGACAATGGTTCTGACTGTGGTCTGCTTTGCCTGCGGAACTTCCAATGAGGTGACTGATCGGGTGGGTCGTCGTGATGAGTGTTCAAAGTGCATGGCTGATCTTCATGTGTGTAAAAATTGTGATTTTTATGATGTTTCCTCTTATAATGAGTGTCTGGAGACTTCAGCGGACAGAATCCCGGAAAAAGAGACCAGTAACTTCTGTGATTTTTTTAAACCAGGTTCCGGATCTTATGAAAAAGACAATTCCGACAATCTGAATCTGTTGGCTCAAGCTGAAGCCCTCTTTAAAAAAGGAACCTGATGGCTGAAGTCAGACACACTGAAGTTTTTAACTGCACTCCCGAACAATTTTTCAATATTCTTGTTGATTATGAAAACTATCCGAAATTTCTCAATGAAGTTCAATCCTGTCAAGTGATTGAAGACCAGGGGAAATGTAAAAAAGTGGGATATCATATTTCATTGATTAAGGACTTTCGATATATCAATGAACACAGGGAAACCCGTCCTGAAGAGATGTCCTGGATTTTTTTGGAAGGTGATCTTTTCAGGGAAATGAGTGGTTACTGGAAGTTAATGGAAAAGGGGAACCAGACCAAAGCAGAGTATTTTATCAAAGCCTCTTTTAGCCTCTTTGTTCCAGGGATTATGACCAAAACAATTCTCAGTGTCAATCTCCCCGCTATAATGAAAAACTATCACCAGCGAATCGCTGAAATTTACGGAGGCAAAGATGGAAAATAAAAAAGAAGACAGCAAAGAGGATAACGAAGAAAATAATGAAATGGAAAGAGAGAAAGTGGAACTCAATTGGGATGAGGATCATGAAGAAAAAAAGAGGGGAATTTCAGAACTCTTTAAAAAAATAGTGATGACAGGTCTTTCCTCTCCTCTTCTTTCAGAAGAGCAATTGAAGATTTATCTTTCCAGTCTCAACCTTTCCAGGGACATGGTGACTCAGGTTCTAAAGGGTGTTCAAAAAGCCAGGACTGAAATCATGCAGAAAGTTGGTGGCGAGTTTTCAAAACTCGTACAAAAAATTGATCTGGCCAAAGAGTTCAAAAAAACTCTCAGTGACCACAAAATCTCCATTCGTGCAGACATAGAATTTATACCAAAAAACAGGAATGAAAAACCTGAAACCACAACACCATCACCCTCTGAAGAATCACTTTCTGATCAATCCTCCAGAGAGTCATGAATCTTCCCAGCAAATTGACCGGGAAATTGAAACCTTACCTGAAAAAGCGTCACCTGCTGGCCGTTAGCGGTGGACTTGATTCCATGGCTTTACTCCATATTTACCTTCATTTTCGCAAACATTTTGATCTTGATTTTGCCGTGGCCCATTATCACCATGGACCCAGCGAGGATCCCTTTCAGGAGGACTTCAGGGCCAATGCCTGTGAATTTATCAAGTCCCATTGCCAAAAATGGGATCTGTCTTTTTTCAGCAACACCCCTGGTGAAGACAGGCCATCAGGGGAATCAGAAGATGAGCTCAGAGACCGGCGTTATACTTTTCTGGAATCCACTCTGGTGGAAAAATCTTTTGATCTGCTGGTGTTGGCTCACCACAGGGATGATCTCCTGGAAACCAGAATACTCAGGCTTTTAAGGGGAGTGGGACCGGAAGGGCTCCAGTCCATGTCTTTTGTCAATGGTCAGAGATTGCGCCCTCTTCTTGAATGGGGCAGAGATGAACTGAAAAAATATTTGCTTTTTTGTGGAGGGGCCTGGCTTGAAGATCCTCACAATGAAAGCCAAAAACCACTTCGCAACTGGCTTAGAAAAAAATGGCTTAAGGATCTCCAGGACAAAGACCCGGGAGCTTTGTCCTCTCTGGCCCGTTCCCTTGATGTTCTGATCAATGCTTCCTTACCATCCCCCTCCCTTGGGTCCTGTTTTCAGGAAGATCAGGTGATCTTAAGTGAATTGTTGTGCTTAAGCAGGGACCGGCAAAGACAGGTCCTGGCCTCTTACATGAAGGCCCGTGGGCTTAAAAACTATGGGGTTTCCCATATCAATGAGATTTTAAAGCGACTGGACGCAGAGAAAAAAACACACAGTTTCAGATTGTTGGGTTGTCTCTGGACTGTGAATGCTGGCCGAATGAGCCTGGAGGGTTAACAGCTTTCTGAATGATAGAGAAAGGAATCTTTTCTCTCAGACTTTTACGGGTGATCCAGACAAAGTCCTTTTTCTTCAGTCTGGATTTTTTTCTGGTGATACGGACATAAATTCTGTGATGAGTGATGGAATGCTGAAAGTGAAAAACAGAAGGGGGCTTATGCTTTTTGGTCACCCTTCCGGGTAAAATCAGCTGCCCTCTTAAAAAAGGGGCATATTCATTGCGGACAAAAGCAATTTTTCCATTTTCCTCGTAGAGTTCCCCATTCCATTGCCAGATTTCCATTTTTCTTTTTGGTTTTTTTAAAGGCAGCTTTTTAATTTCGTTGTTTTGAAAAGCCACACAGTTTTTGTTTAAGGGACAGAGAAAACAGGTGGGATTCACCGGAGTGCAGACCGTGGCCCCCAGTTCCATGAAAGCCTGATTCAAAACTCCTGGGTCTCCGGCAGCCCGGGCATAATGATTGGCCAGTCTCTGCAATTCCTTTTGTCCACAACTTTTCCAGAATTCAAGTTTAAGACCAAAACGACGGCAGAGAACGCGGGTGACATTTCCGTCAACAACCCCCACAACCTCTCCAAAAGCCTGACTACTCACCGCCCGGGCTGTGTAGTTTCCAAACCCGGGGAGCTTTAAAAGTTCAGTGTATGTTCCGGGGAAACAGGACTTTTTTGATAACTCTCCAGCCGCTTTATGAAGATTCCTGGCTCTTGAATAATAACCAAGACCCGCCCAATGTTTGTAAACCTCTTCCAGGGGGGCCGTTGCCAGATCCTGAATTCCGGGAAAAGCTTCCATAAATTTTCTGAAAAAAGGAATGACAACTTTGACAGTGGTCTGTTGGAGCATAATCTCTGAAATCCAGATGGAATAGGGATTTTTGGAAATCCTCCAGGGGAGAGGACGATGATTTTCCCCAAACCACTGGCTGAGAAGACGGGCCTCCTGTTTTGTTTTTTCAGACAAAAGGGGGGGGCAAGTCCCGGCACTGCTCTTTTTCAGTTTTCTGGAAATCTGTTTGTTGTGACAGGTTCCGGACATATCTGTTGGGGACGATTTATCCAAAGAGACCATAAAACTGATCTTTGGCAAATTCAAGTTTATCAGACTTTGTGATTGATCCCTGGGCAAAGTCAGATCTTCCCCCCCCCTGTCCTCCCAATGTTTTGCAAAGTTCCTTTATGATATTTCCCGCATTGATTTCTTTAAGACTTTTATCCAAAGCCACCACAATGGGACAGGACCCCTTCTCATCAACTCCGCCAACAAGCACAAGAACCAGTTTTTGTTTTTTATCCCGAAGCCTGTCCACCACTTCCCTGAGTTCCCTGCGATCATTGGTATCCACTTTAGAAAAAAGGGCAAAAATCTTTTGACCATGGGAATTTTTTTCTGTGGCCTCTTTAAGGATATCGTCCACAGACAGGCTTTTTGTCTTTTGGACTTTCAGTGTTTGTTCCAGTTTTCTTATCTTCCCCTGTAAATCCTGAATTCTGTTTATCAGGTGTCTTTGAAAGGATTCATCGTCGGATTTTGGTTTTTCAAGCTTCAGATCTTTCCGTCCCACAAGATTTTCTTCAGCCAGTTCATTGAGATACCAAAAGGCCCTCTCCCCTGTGAGAGCCTCAATCCGCCTCACACCGGAAGACACAACCCCTTCAGAAATAATTTTAAAAAGGCGGATCTGGGAAAGATTGGCAACATGGGTCCCTCCACAAAGTTCCATGGAAAAACTCTGACCGGTTTTCTTCACACCCAGGGAGATCACCCGAACCTGTTCCTCGTATTTTTCCCCGGACAGAGATAAAGCTCCTCTGTTTAAAGCCTCACCATAGGACATGACATTTGAATGAACCGGTATCCCCAAAGCCACCTGTTCATTCACCCGTTCTTCAATCTCTTTTATCTCCTCACCAGTTAAAGCCCGATGATGAGTGAAATCAAAGCGAAGTTTAAACTCATTCACCAGGGAACCGGCCTGATTGATATGGCTCCCAAGAACCTCTCTTAAAGCGACATTAAGCAAATGGGTGGCCGAATGATTGTTGGCAATGGACTGTCGTCTTCCTTGTTTGACTTCCAGAAAATAAGTCTTTCCAACAACAAGTGCCACGGGGAACCTGTTGCATGAATGAGAAGTGATATGATGAACAAAAATCCCGTTGATTTTTTTACAATCATCAATCAAGCCTATCTCCTGTCCCTGATAATTGAGAATCCCCTTATCAGAGACCTGCCCTCCCCCTTCGGCATAAAAAGAGGATTTGTTAAAAACAAGCCAGCCGGATGAACCCTGAAGTTTTTCCACTGGTTTTTCACCACTATGAATGGACA
The DNA here is from genome assembly GCA_965218815.1 of Bdellovibrionales bacterium. GTDB lineage: Bacteria > Bdellovibrionota > Bdellovibrionia > Bdellovibrionales > JAGQZY01 > JAGQZY01. The sequence goes on from CBDCLX010000002.1 coordinate 14,564, forward strand.
GAAGCTCCGACTCCACACTCAGTTGTTCATAACCCACAAAGTGGGTGGAACCCCTTTTCTGTTTGATTCCCCTGGCCCATTCAACAAATTCCCCCTGTTTGTCCGAAACCGACCCGGGAACACCGACTACGGAATAGCCATGAACTTTTCTTCCCTTGCGGGCCTTTTCCCTGGCCTCCTCCATAATCTTTAAAAAAGCCTTTTCATCCACACCCAGTCCCCGTTCCCCCGCAATGACAGCAGTGAGATCAAAAGGGAAACCATAGGTGTCATAAAGAGTGAAAGCTGTCTGTCCATCCAAAACCTTTTTACCGGATCGCAAAAGATTCTGAATGTTGCGATCAAGAATATGACTTCCCCTGTCCAGGGTCTGTAAAAAACGTTTTTCCTCCTCCCTGATTCCATTGATTATGGAATCAGAATTTTTCAAAAGATCAGGATAGTGGGGTCCCATGGTTTCAATGACCTGGGTGCAGACCTGGGAAAAAAGGGATTCCCTGTCATTAAGCTTTCTGGCGTAACGAATGGCCCTTCTCATGATTCGACGGAGGACATAACCCGGTCCTTCATTGGAAGGAAAAACCCCTTCCCCCATGAGAAAACTGGCTGCCCGGGCATGGTCTGTCACCACTTTAACAGCCCCAAGGGTCTCAGAGTTGCCTGATAAGGCTTCCCAGTTGTTCTGAAGGCCTGCCACTTCACAGACTTTGGCAATCAGAGGGGCAAAGACATCACATTGGTAATTGTCCTGAAAACCCTGGAGAATGGAGGCCAGGCGTTCAAGACCGGCTCCCGTATCAATGGAAGGTCTGGGTAAGGGGGTTTTTTCTTTTCCATCTTCAAAAAATTCCATAAAAACCAGATTCCATATTTCCACAAAACGATTGTTATCCTCATGGACAGGAATCCGGGGTCCTGAAGGATCATGGTCATAGAAAATTTCAGAACAAGGTCCACAGGGTCCTGTTGGCCCCATTCTCCAAAAATTATCCTTTTCCCCATAACGAAAAATTCTGTCTTTTGGAAGCCCCACATCCCTGACCCAGACATTGGCTGCTTCATCATCAGTGGTGAACACGGAAACCAAAAGCCTTTCCTCGGGAAGGTTCAGTTTTTTTGTCAAAAACTCCCAGGCAAGGAGGATGGCCTCCCTTTTAAAATAATCACCAAAGGAAAAATTTCCCATCATTTCAAAAAAAGTATGATGATGGGGAGTGAATCCCACATTTTCAAGGTCATTGTGTTTTCCACCGGCCCGAAGACATTTCTGAATACTCACAGCCCTTTTGTAATCCCTTTGCTCCCCTCCCAGAAAAACATCCTTAAACTGGTTCATACCCGCATTGGTGAACATAAGACCTGGATCCTTGTGAGGAATCAGACTTGAACTCCTCACAACCCTGTGATTCCTGTTTTTGAAGAAATCAGTAAAAGTTTGACGAATTTCGGAATACTTCATGGAAAACCTTTCTACCAAACTCCTGATTTTTTATCAATGAAATCAGTCACCGTTCTTGACCCCCACTTCAACAGGTCTGTGCCCCCTCCCTGTAAAGAAGGGCATTTTGCACACAGGGATTTTAGCCCGAACTTCACTCATTATCAAAACGATTTTTATTGTTATCTTCAAGATCAAAATTCTCTTCGGAAAAGGAGGGAAGAGACGAATCCATGGTGGATTTGTCCAGCTTTTTTTCATGGGCTACAAGATCAGGACTGACTCCTTTGTATTTCAGGTAAAAATCATCAGGTGCATTACAAAGAGCCACAGCATCCTGAAATTTGACCACATCCCTGTTAATCAGTTCCAGAAGACTCTGATCGAAGCTTTGCATTCCAGTGGCTTTGGCACTGGTTTCAATGACTTCAGAGATCAGTCCTGTTTTTCCCGGTTTTTCAATCATCTCCCGAATACGGGCGTTATTGACCATCACCTCAATAGCGGGAATCAATCCTTTTCCATCTTTCCTTGGAGCCAACCTCTGGCTGATAACTGCCTGTAAATTGGAGGCCAGTTGTCTTCTCACCTGTTCCTGCTGGTGACTTTCAAACACTCCAAGAACCCGGTTAATGGTTTCCTGGGCATCAGAACTGTGGAGAGTGGATAAAACCAGGTGCCCGGTGGCTGCGGCCATCAGTGCTGTTTCAATGGTTTCCCTGTCTCTCATTTCACCAATGAGAATCACATCCGGGTCCTGCCTTAAAGCCGCCTTCAGTGCCGTTGCAAAGTTTGTGGTGTCAAAGCCCAACTCCCTTTGGGAAACCATACTCCGATGATCTTTAATCAGATATTCAATAGGGTCTTCAATGGTGATAATGTGTTTGTTCTTTGTTTTGTTGATATGGTTAATTATGGAGGCCAGAGTGGTGGACTTCCCGGACCCTGTGATCCCGGTCACCAAAACCAATCCCCTTTCACAATTGGCAATTTTTTTAATGACAGAAGGGAGACTGAGATCTTCAAGCCTGGGGATTCTGTCAGAAATCACCCGGGCCACAATACGAATAGCTCCTCTTTGCAGGAAAACATTGATACGGAATCGACCGGTGTTTTTGATTCCGTAACTCAGATCAATTTCCTTAAAACAGTTGAAATGGGCACGCTCATTTTTCGACTGAATTAATTTGTTGGCAAAATCAGACATTTGTACGGAGGATATGGGCTTCCATTTTTTTGAAAGAGGCAGCATCAGACCATAGCGACGCACTACAGGCACCACTCCCACTTTCAGGTGAACATCACTGGCATTTTTTTCTCTTGCCAGTTTTAAAATTTCATCGAGACTGACCATTTTTTCATTGTATTGAAAACTCCCCCTGATTCACCCTTGATAAATGCGGTGCAGCAAAAGAGGCTGTTTTGTTCTCCCATCCTGTTCAATCAACCCCTGCTTTTCAGGGAGTTTGACAACTCTGTTGATTGTAAGTAACTGGTGATATAATTATTCTTGTTTTCATGTATAACTTTACCAAGAACCTGGACCTCCCCCTGTTAACTAGCCCGAACTATCCAGGAAAACCCATCATGAAACAATTGACAACCCTCATAGTGACTCTGTTTGTCGGTCGATTTTCCGGATTCCCCGGAACTTTGGGCTCCCTCTTTGGGATGCTTATCTGGTGGGCCCTCCTGCCCCGGACTGTTACAGGACAGTGGATTCTCATTGGAGGGGCTGTTGTTTGCGGTTGGGTAGCTGTTCATTTTTATGAAAAATGGAACCACTGCCATGACCCCAAAGAAGTGGTGATCGACGAACTCATTGGAATCTGGATCACTCTTGTGGGAGCACCCGTACAAATTTCTGTTTTTGTTGTTGGGTTTTTACTGTTCCGGATTTTTGATATATGGAAACCCTTTCCCATAAACTGGGTGGACCGCAGAGTTCCAGGAGCTTTTGGGACTCTTTTGGATGATGTGCTGGCAGGTCTTCTTGCCTCTGGTGTTTTAAACCTTTTACTGATCCCATGGAGACATTTTGGAATCACCCATTGAACAAACCATTAAAAAGTTGAGAAAACGGAAGCAAACTCTTTGTCTTGCAGAAAGTTGTACCGGTGGATTGCTCTCTTCCCAAATTGTGGCCTTGGCTGGGGTTTCCGATGTTTTTATGGGATCCTTCGTGACTTATAGCAACAAAATGAAAAAAGAAACCCTGGGGGTTTCTCCACAAATCTTAAAAACTGCTGGTGCTGTGAGTCAGCCGGTGGCCCTTCAGATGGCCCAAGGGGCCAAAAACCTGATCCAGAGCACCTGGGCTGTGAGCATTACCGGAATTGCAGGTCCGAAGGGCGGAACAGATAAAAAACCTGTGGGTACAGTTTGCTTTGCCATTGTTGGCCCGGAGTTTGAATGGACAGGGACTGAACTTTTTCCCGGTCCCAGAAATAAAGTGCAACAGATGTCAACAGAGTTTGCCATCCGTTCTTTACTGGACAATATATAGGATATAGGACCAGTATATACTGATCCTGTTTTTGGTTTTCAATGTGTCATGAAAAACTGCGGAAAAGTCGATACACTGATTCTGTTTGAATTTTCATGGAGTTTCTCCATGAAAATCATAAAACAAATGGTCTTCAGTGCAAAATCAATGTAAACAGAAACCAAAAAAAGGAGAATTTATGGAAACAACAAAAGACGAAAAAATCAAAGCTATTAATTTGGCCGTTTCGACCATAGAAAAACAATTTGGAAAAGGCTCCATCATGCGACTGGGGGCCTCCCAAAACCTTTACGATGATATCCCTGTGATTTCATCGGGAGCTTTGAGTCTGGACATGGGCCTTGGCATTGGTGGTTACCCCCGTGGCCGGATTGTTGAAATTTACGGCCCTGAAAGTTCAGGAAAAACCACCCTGGCTCTGACAGCCATTGCCCAGGCCCAGAAAACAGGTGGTACAGCCGCCTTTGTGGATGCTGAACACGCCCTTGATGTGAACTATGCCCGCAATCTTGGAGTGCATACAGAGGAACTGCTGATCTCCCAACCGGACACAGGTGAACAGGCCCTTGAGATCACAGAAACTCTGGTTCGATCAGGAGCTCTTGACATTTTGGTGGTGGACTCTGTGGCAGCCCTCACACCCCGTGCTGAGATTGAAGGGGAAATGGGAGACAGTCACATGGGACTTCAGGCCCGCCTGATGTCACAGGCCCTGAGAAAACTCACGGGAGCTATCAGCCGCAGTAAAACCACTGTGATTTTTATCAATCAAATTCGTATGAAAATCGGTGTGATATTCGGAAATCCTGAAACCACTACAGGTGGAAACGCCCTGAAATTTTATTCTTCCGTGCGCTTGGATGTACGCCGTATTGGAGCCATCAAATCAGGAGATGAAGTGTTGGGGAACAGAACGGCTGTAAAAGTCGTAAAAAACAAGATGGCTCCTCCTTTTGCCAAAGTGGAGTTCGACATTATGTATGGAAAAGGAATCTCTGCAGAGGGAGACATTCTGGACCTGGGAGTGAAATTCGATGTGGTGGAAAAATCAGGGGCCTGGTTCAGTTATAAAGGGGAAAGGATGGGTCATGGACGGGACAATGCAAAAAACTTTCTCCATGAAAATCCTGACCTGATGACAGAGATTCGCCAAAAAATCTGTGAGGCCAAAGGCATTCATTTTGGCAACCCCACAACAAAAATGACTCCCAAAAACACAAAAGACCAGGCAAACACAAAGGAAAATATTCCAAAAAGAAAAAAGACAGTGACCCCAAGAGCCCATTGATCTCATGCACTGTCCCTACATTTTGGAAAAGAGGGAAACCTGCATGAAAACCTAAAAAGGATCAGTATAAATAAACAGTTACCATTTTTTCAGAGACAGGAATTATTTTGGAGAATAGGATGGAAATGTGGCGGCCCATATTGCTCTGATTTTCGGTGGTCCCAGTTCTGAACACGAAGTCTCTCTTTGTTCAGCCAAAAATATTTATGAAGTTCTCAGGAACACTCCATTTCAAGTGAGCCTTCTTGGTGTCACAAAAAGGGGGGACTGGCGACTCATTGAAGACAAAAGCCTGGAAACCACAGGCTTTCACAAACCTTTATTGCTGGAGGATCAGGGGTTTGGAGTGGAACTGATCCCTGAGAAGGGTCGTGTTTTTATTTGCTCAAAAGGCAAGCGGGAAAAAACCGGTTCTCCTCTGGATTGTGCTTTTCCCATTATTCATGGAAATTTTGGTGAAGACGGCCAACTTCAATCCCTGTTAAGGAAGCTGGGGCTGACTTTTGTTGGAAGCCATGCCTCTGGTTGTGAAAAGGCTTTTGACAAAACAAAAACAAAGGAACTCATAGCCCAAACCCAGGTCCCCCAGGTTCCTTACTTAAACTTTGTGGATTGTGAACCGGACTTTGACAAGGTGGTTTCACTGCTGGGACTTCCCTTTTTTATAAAACCGGCCCGTACGGGTTCGTCCATTGGTATTTCAAAAGTCACGGGTTATGGTGAATTTAAAAAAGCTTTTTTAAAAGCCAGAGACCATGATAAAAAAATTCTTATTGAAAAAGCTGTTTGCGGCAGAGAACTTGAATTTGCCGTTCTGGAAAACAAAGGGATCAGGATCACAGGGCCTGGCGAAATCCGAACAAAACATGAATTCTATTCCTATGAAGCCAAATATCTGGATCCCAGAGGGGCAAAGTTAATCATTCCGGCTCAGGTGGAACCAGCCACATTGAAAAAACTCCAGGAGTATGCCCTAACCTGTTTTAAGACATTGGATTGTAATGATTACGCCCGTGTGGATTTTTTTCTCTCTGACAGGGGGGAGATTTTTTTTAATGAACTCAACACTCATCCGGGTTTTACAAACATCAGCCAATTCCCTTTGTTGTGGCAACAGGAAGGATTGAGCTATGAAGAACTCATACTGATCCTTATAGAAAGAGCCATGAATAAAAGGTAACTGCTCCCCATGCCAATTTCATCTATTGAAATATGGCCTGATCTGGACAGAATGCCCTGTTCAATGTTAAGTTTAAAACTTCGACAACCGGAGATTTCTCAGGAGAGGTGGCAGAGTGGTTGAATGCGCACGCCTGGAACGCGTGTAGGCGTTAATAGCGTCTCGAGAGTTCGAATCTCTCTCTCTCCGCCATTTGTCAAACTACTCGAACACCTTTTTCAGAAAAATTCAAAAACCCCTGACTCGGAGCCATATCGGCTAGCTGAAAGGGGTTCGTACACCTTTTTTCTGTCATATTGTTGTGCTTTTTGTTTGGATTCCATAATCTTTATTACCTCCTCTTATGAAGGCTTTAAAGCTAAATCTCGTGTCCGTTTTTTCGGGGGAAGATCATTTTTTGATGACGCACCGATACCGACAAAGTCGCTGTGTAATTATACCGTCAAAATCGCTCTGTGTAATGACAGGAAGTCCACCTGTTATTTAGCCACTAGAGGAGTTGTTGCTTGTATAGTTCTTAATGAAATAAAAAGATATTGTTTTAGTCAAAATCAGAGAGGAAAAATTAAAAAACTGTAGTTTTTATTTCGTTAAAAACTATACTACGGCCCAACCTAGGCAACATCTCGCTTTATTCTACCTGTTCCCATGAACTTACTTAACCAACGTGACTTATAGTCCGTAGACTTATTTTCTACATCGGTCAGAATATTCATATGAGCGAAGGGGAATTAGCGAGTTTGATCTCAGCACTTGTTCAAAAACGACGTAAGAAATTGAACTTGAGCCAAGAAAAATTAGCTGAATTAGCAGGCCTGGATAGGACCTACATATCTGGATTTGAAAGGCTAAATCGCAACATTACCCTTGCTTCGTTGGAAAAGATCAACAATGCCCTTGAATTAATGGCAGAGGACTTTGCAACTGAGTTAAGAAATGAAGCTAAATTACAGAATAAACAACGAGGGAAGTAAGCACATATATGATACTGATGGGAATGAGGTTATAATACAGCCCTCGTTCTTTTCTGACGCACTATCTCAAGTACATGAATTGATTGATCGAATTGGGGAGTTTCCAATAGACATTTTTTCAATTCTCGGCATGAGAAACCTCAGTGCATTTATTGGTGAATTACTTTCCGTATCACTGGCCGATGCCTCAGGCGGTCTTTTCAAATCTAATCCACATCAGGACGGATACCCCGATCTCCTTTTAATGAACGAAAAGGGACAGGAGATTTGGAAGTGTCTCGAAAACGCCTCCCAGCTGGCTGATAAATCTCCGTTTAGCCCATTTCAAAATGGCGGTATTGAAGTCAAAGCTACCTGTGGTGCCGTCCCCACTCCAGCCAAATGTCAAAAAAAAGGGTTTACGAAGCCTCAAATGGGAGATCAGCGCATACATCTGCTAAACGGATACGACTGGAAGGCTCATCACAGAGATACAAATCACTTAGCTGGAATACTTTGGGACTTTTTTGATAAAAAGCCAAGAGTAGTAGCCATCTTCTTTTCTAACAACTTAACCAAAGAAGATTGGGGTAAAATCGTTCAACCGCGGCCAGGTGGTGGCAGGACAACAAGTGTATCAATTATGTCCCGTAACGGGGTCAAGAAGATGTATGAAAACTGGATGGTTGTAGTGGAAGACGAAAGATATATTTCTTTTCTAAATGACTACAACAAAAGCGAACTTTTATAGTTGGATTTGGTTATCTTTAAATATCTCTTTTTTAGCAGGCACATTCTCTCTGCGTTTAGAACTTATATTTCCAAATAAATAAGCAAATATCTTTTTTAGCCCACTAGGAGGTATGCTTTCTCCAACTATTTCTCTTATCAACTTATCGGATACTTTCTTTTCGTCGCCTCTGGCCCATTCATATTTGAAATCAGTAATTGTATGGATTATGAATGCCTCATGCAAAGACAGAACCCTGTGTTGATCTGGGTGAACTTTGTGATCACTACATGCATATGAAAGATTTCTCGTAAGGGCACTTGCCGGCAAATCCCAGTTCATTCTTTTATAAGCACTCGTAAAACCTTTCATTAAATGATACTCACCATTTTTCTCAGTCCATGGCCGTGGCAGTAGCTCACCACATTCCATACAACGAATAGGTGTTTCTATATTTGGCCTATTAATTCCGTCTTTGCCTCTAGTAGCCCCATGAGTGGGGTTACCTTGAAATTCACACTTACTGTTTACACATTGATTGTCGAATGCCCCTTTCTCAGGAGGCGTATTCGAAACCCAAAAGAATTTCTTCTCATCAAGAACGGGAACATAATGATAGGGAATATCATCACATTTTGCACTTTCTTTGTCTTTGGCAGATAGCTTTGGGAATTTGCCGATGGCATCTCTAACTGTCACCCACTTTTTGTGTAAAAGTGATAGATTTTTGGAGTGTGTTGCCTCTGGCAAAAAACTACCCTTACTCTTGAAAGTTGAAATTAGTTTTTTATCTTTTGTAAAAACGGTTATTAACCTTTGTCGCCTTTGAGGAATTCCATAATTGGCAAACTCGACGACTTCAGCATTGCCAGTATAGTTTGGTAACTTCTGTGCAATAAAGTCTAATAAATTGATAAGGTCATCGCCATTGCGGTCATAGATGAGTGTATCTTTCATCTCGGGGACATTCTCAAAAACAACTAATGTAGGCTTGAGTTCTTTAATAATGTCGATGACAGGAATAATGAGTTGATTTCGTTCATCTAGCTTCGGTTTAATTCCTGCTCTGATGCCGTTCAGCAGTTTTCCTCGACCGTTCTTGGACATTCCTTGGCAAGGCGGAGTTGCAAATAATATGTCTAAATTATCGCTATTTAGTTTTTCACGAGTCTTACTAATGATTTGATCTTTGAGTTCCCAAATATCACCGACAATCATTTCTGTATTTGGAAAGTTGTGTCTGTAAACCTCTGCACGTTCTTTAATAATCTCATTTGCAACAAGATCTTCGACACCTAAATCTTTTAAGGCAAGGTCGCCAATTCCTCCTGAGCTAAATAATGAAATTGATTTCAAGGGTTCCCTCCGTCGCTTTGAAATAAGAGCATCTCAAATTGTAGACTATAAGTCAACTCGCCTAGACGGCCTTCCAGAACTTGGCTATTCAATATTGAAGTCTACTTTTTGCTGATCGATACCCGAACAGCCTCTTGTGTGATTCGATACTTTCTTTAGACCTATACTGATCGTGTTTGAAATATCCGGGTTTTTGAGAGTGAGTATCCATGAAATTTCAAACACGATCAGTATAGTATCTTGTCACCGCCTCCGCCAACTAAAGCCCGGGTTTGTTTTCATGGTCCACAGGAATCACCTTTGGAGAAAAGCTTTCAGCCTCCTCTTTTGAAATTTGAACATAGGAGACAATAATAACAGTATCCCCCGGAAGGGCACAGCGGGCAGCAGCCCCATTGAGGCAGACTTCCCCCGAATGGCCTGCAATCACATAAGTTGAAAAACGGGCCCCATTGTTACAATTGTAAATGTCCACTTTTTCATTGGCTATAAGGTCTGCCACTTCCATGAGTTTTTTATCAATGCTGACAGACCCTTCGTAATTCAGGTTGGCCTCTGTCACAGTGGCCCGGTGAATTTTTGATTTCATGACTGTTAATAACATATTCTATCCTCAATCATAATCCTTCATGGAGGCAGGCCGCTTTCATGAAGAAGACCCCCCTTTCATCAACTGTTCATCTTTAAAGCCAGATAAAGCCCTTTGAGGGCCAGATCCGGTATGGTTGTATCAAAAATCCCCGGAGATTCAAATAAACTGGAAAAACCTCCTGCAGCAATCACAAGGGGTTTTCCATCATCAAACCAGTTTTTTTCACGAATGATTTCAGCAATCATTCCCTCAACCATTTTCAGCTGTCCAAAGTAAAGACCCGATTGGATGCTTTCAACTGTTGAACGACCAATGATGGATTCAGGTTTTTTAATCTCCACAGTGGGAAGTTTTGCCGTTTGGGATTCCAGGGCCTGCATGGAAATCTGAATCCCCGGCAGGATGGAACCACCAAGATATTCCTTCTCCTTATTGATGACACAAAGGGTGGTGGCTGTTCCAAAATCCACAACAATCAGATTCCTTTCTGGAAACAAATGGGTACAAGCCAGGGCATTGGCGATTCTGTCAGACCCCACTTCCACAGGATTACGATATTTTATCTTCAATCCGGTTTTAACACCGGCCTGTAAAACAAAAGGAATTTTGTTAAAATACTTCAGACAGGCATTTTTCAGAGAATGAAGAATATCAGGAACCACTGTACAGACAGAAATTTTATCAATCCCCAGGGGATTAATATTGTTCTCCTTTAATACGAATCTCAAAAACAAACCAAATTCATCAGAAGAATTTTTGGGACTTGAGGTTTTACGAAACTGCAAAAGGATTTTGTCCCCATGAAAAACTCCGCCATGGATATGGCTGTTTCCCACATCAAGGCACAAGATCATGGGATATCCCTTTCTTTTGTTCCACAGACAGAATATTTAAAATATGCTGACCCAGATCTTTGATGGAAGGAAGATCTTTCTGCTCCCCCCCTTTTGAGGTCATCAGGAATTTGCGTTTTCCCTTGTTGATATCCTTCATATCGTTATGAACCACATAGTTCACGGCATTTTCAGTAAACAAACTGAAAATGGCCCGGGCCTGTTCCTCTTTGCTTTCTGTTGAAGTCAACTTGAAACCCACCACCGTGGGTTCGTTTCCAAAAATGTCTTTCAAACGGGGTAAGATTTTTTCGTTGCGTTCAAGTCGAATGGAGACATTTTCATACTGGGAACTCATTTTATGTTGACCTGGAGTGATGGTTCCCTCAGGGGTCTGGATTTCCCCAATAGAATAATCACTGATAGCGGCAGCATGGAGGATCATATCAAACTTGTGAGTCCTTCCAAGGGCTTTGAGGATGTTGTAGATTTCATTAAAACTGTCGTATGTGTCCACTTTCACTCTGGAAGCAGGTCTTTTGCCAATCTGACTGGTGAGGAGTAACACATGATGACCCTTTTCGTGAAGATAGTCAGCCAGTTCCGCACCCGTTTTACCTGTACTCATGTTTGTGAGAGTGCGGACCCCGTCAATAGTCTCCCGGGTTCCACCCGCTGTGATTAAAATTCTTTTTGGATGAAACCGGGACTGACCCAGTCGGTTGAACAGATGAATCATGGTCTCCTTTGGAGAGAGCAATCGACCTTCCCCCCTCTCTCCACAGGCCAGATCTCCTTTGTCCGGGGGGAGGATTTCACAACCCATTTCATTTAAGAAACGCATTGATCTTTGGGTGACAGGATTTTGGAGCATACGGGTGTTCATGGCCGGAGCAATGATAAAGGGTTTTTGGAAATCATAAGCCAGAAAAAAAGAGTTTATTGGATCACAGCCCGTACCACTGGCCAGTCTGTTTATGGTCTGGGCTGTTGCCGGATAAACCAAACAGGAGTCACACCATCTCCCAAGTTCAATATGATTCATGACCGGTCCCCGAAAATCCTCCACCCACACAGGGTTTTTGGAAAGGGCCTCAAGGGAGCAGGGGCCTATAAATTTTTCAGCCCTTGGACTCATAATGACCTTGACTGTATTACCCCCCTTCACAAGACCTGAAATCAACTCACAACTCTTGTAAGCGGCAATGGAACCAGTCACACAGACCACGATTTTATAACCGGACATTGTCTATTAGCCTCACGTTTTCAATTTTCACGGCGGCAAAACGCCTCTCTCTTATATCCTCAATATAGTCAATTTCAAGCCCCAAAGATTCAAGCCCCTGCCTGACTTCCTGTATATCCCTGAAATTCTTTAATATTCCCGCAAAAGCTCTGGCTTTTTTTAACCCCGATGCACTGAGCTTCTGATTCCTTGAACTTAAGGCCAGTCCTTTTTCATCTCTCAAAGTAGGGCATCCGATGACCTCTGTGGGAATAAAAAAGGCTCTCACCATTTGTTGAATCAACTGGAGTTGTTGGTAGTCCTTCTCTCCAAAGTAAACTTTTTTTGGCCTGACCAGGTTGAGAAGTTTTAACACAATGGTGAGAACACCTGTAAAATGTCCGGGACGGCTTTGACCACAGAGTTTTTCACTGAAATTTCCCTCTATCACTTTGTAAGTGTAGTTATCAGGATACAGGGATTTTTCATCGGGACAGAAAACCAGATCCACACCCTGTTCTTTCAGAAGCACCAGGTCCCTTTCCTGTTGCAGGGGATAGGTTTTAAAATCCTCCCGATCATCAAACTGGGTGGGATTGACAAACAGACTCACGAGGACAAAGGAGTTTTCCCGCTTTGCTCTTTTTACCAATGACAGATGACCGGAATGAAGAGCCCCCATGGTGGGCACAAAACCAATGCTTTTTGTTTTTCCGGTTTCAAGTATATTTTTTTGAAGGTCTTCCGGATTTTCCTCCACTCTCATAAAAAGCTTTCCTCCCGATTTGGAAAACTGAGATTTTGAACAGATCGGGTGAAATCACTCACCCCTTTTTGCATCCAGTTTTCACCCTGGGCAAACTGTCTCAGAAAACGGGGTTTAAACTCCCCATTAAAACCGAGAAGATCCTGGAGAACCAGGACCTGACCATCCACAAAGGCTCCAGCTCCAATTCCAATGGTTGGAATTGAAAGCTTCTCTGTGATCTGTCTGGCCAACTCCATGGGAACACATTCAAGAACCAGGGCATGGCAACCGGCCTGTTCAAGCTCCAGGGCCTGCTGAAAAATTTTGCGTGACGTGATGGAGTCCTTCCCCTGAACCTTATATCCCCCCAGTTGGTGCACATACTGGGGGGTCAGCCCCAGGTGTCCAATCACCGGCACCCCGGACTCACCAACAAAACGAACAGCGTTTTCCTGACCCGGAGCCATTTCGATTTTAAGAGCACCAGCCCCTGATTTCATCAGTTTCTCAACGGTTTTCATCAGACTCTTCATACCCTTGCGATGGGCCAGAAAGGGAAGATCTGTAATAATAAGTTTTTTGGTCCCCGCCCTGGCCACAGCGGCTGTGTGAGTGGCCATCATGTCAACATGGGCATGGATGGTGCTGTCAAAACCATGAACCACCATGGCCACACTGTCTCCCACCAGAAGGGAATCCACCCGGGTTTTACCGAGAACTTTTGCCGTCCAGTGATCATAGCAGGTGACCATGGTTATTTTCTGTCCCTGTTTTTTTCTTTTTTTAAAATCAAGAACGCTGTCCATGATAATGTCCCGCCTGTTTTGAGAGTTCAAAAAATTGTTCGTAAAGTTTTTTAAGAGGGCTTCCATTGAGAGAGTTTCTGTTTTTTTCAATGGTTTGTTTGTCCTCCCGATACCAGGGGCCTGACCAACGCCCCCGGGTCTGATGACTGATATTTTCAAAAACCTTTTGCATATAGGGCTTCAGATGATGATTCTCAATTCCCATCCGGGTGAAATACTGACCCACAAGATCCCAAAGAAGATTTGTTCCATTGCCAGCCAAAACACAAAGGCTGTGATAAAGCTCCTGTTCCTCCTTTTTTATCCTCAGGTAGGGGTTGCCAAGACCGGGGAAAGTGTTTTTGAAAGTCTCAGGCTCGTGAATTCCCACAAAAGGAATCTCTTCATAGATTTTGGGTTCATAGGTCTTGAGATCAAAGCTCATTAAAGGGTGAAAGCCCGGAATATCAGGATGAAACAATGAACCGGAAAAATGGACAGCCTGTTGGCTGCGACCGGACGGGTGGGGTTGACCTGTTTTTCCGGAGATGGAAGACCCTTCAGACCCAATGGTTCTGGTTGAATTCAGGGATTGCCAGAAAGGAGAAATCCGGTCGTCGGGCAAACACAAAAGTATGAAATCACAATTTTTTATTTTCCCGTAAAGAGATTCCCGGTTCTCCTCTTTTCGGTTCCAGGTTTTAAAGGCCATGCCTTTGGCCCTGAAATAGACGGACAGATGACGGGCCAGACGGCCATCACCAACGATGAGATAGGTTTTAAAGGGTACCTGTTCCACGATCAAGTCCACCTGATGCAATTTTTCCATACTTTTTGTTTCCGGTTTCCTCAACAAAAAGTATGGAAAATGAAGAATGAATATAACTGACTTTTCCGGGCTTATCAATGTGCAGCGTATAATAAGTCAAAAACTCTTTGTTTTTCCTGTGATTTTCAAATGAAATTCAACAAAATAATGAATTCAATAAATTGAGGTCAATAAATGAAATTCAGTAAATTGAAGTTCAACAGGAAGTTCAACAGGAAGTTCAACAAAATGACAATCTTTCTTTTTTTGGCCAATCTTTTTATTGCTTTTGTCATGATCTCACTCCTTGTCAGAGGAGTGGTTCCCGGAACACAAAAGATGGTAAAATGGTCCTCCGTGAAATCCCCTGAAAAAGCCGGTGACAGACTGGCTGTTTTTCTGTTTCCGGTATTAAAAGAGTCAGACAGAATTCATATCCAGAGAGGCCCTGGCTTTTCAGAACTTTTTTTCAGATCTTTTCTGAAGAGAGCCAGAGTAGAGGGGATTAAAACCGAAATTCAACAGACTGATTCCATGAACCCTGATGAGGGTTTTTCCATTTTTATTCTTCAACTCAAAGATCAGGTTTTACAAAAATTTTGCGTGAATATGAAAGACTCTTCCCACAGATCCCATAAACCTTCCACTGCAGACACCCAATTCCTTCCTGAAAGACTTCATGGAAAATGCAGACTTTGGAAAAAAGTTCTGAATCAATTCAACAAAAAAAAGAGAGACTCTTCCCTTTACTGGATCACCATGGACCGCCTGGAGAAAAACAAAGCTGTTCTTTTTTTCCAACCACCCACAGGAGAAAAATCAGAATGAACAACACAAGCTATGGATAGAAAAATTCACAGAAAAATGTCACCGTGGGAGAAGGCTGTCTGAAGTGGACTTATAGGCTTTCCTGACAATCTCCCAATTGTCCTGAAATGGTCCATTCAAAGCACCCACAGATGCTGGTGACCTGGTCCCTCCTTCACCTGAATACTTCTTTAATTTCCTGTCCAAAGCATTCTGAGAAGCCAACTTGTCCCCTTCAGAGGAGAAATTACCAAAATTGGCAAGACCTCGACCTCCGCCGCCTGAATAGCCGCCGCCTCCGCCGCTGCCGCCGCCTCCACCAGCGTCCATGTATCGTCCATAGCCATCGCCATCACCTTCTTCTGATGAACCATCACTGGCTGATGAACCCTCCGCCAGACCATTGCCCGGAAGTCCACCCATGCCTCCAGGTCCACTGCCTCCATTCGGACTACCGGAAGCCGTACGGCCTGAACCATCACCTCTGTCAACGCCCGGGCTCCCCTCATCCGGACCTCCCTCAAAAAGAGGGTTCCCTGTAAGACTACCTGGATTTGCACCCGGTCTGTTAAGACCAGCACGGGTTCTCAAGGGGTCTGATTTTGATGCACATCTAACAAGCGTGGCTGCATTGGGACCTGAACACCCTTTATCATCAGGATTGGCAATGTCATCAAAATCAGGGGCATCATCCTCGCCCACTCCCAGAGCCTTCAGTAAAGCGGCAATGGATGTAAGAAGCATGGCCCACTGGCCAAGATTCTTTATGAATGCCGCTTTTGCCTTTGCATGCTCCTTGTTGCATTGTTGTTTGTGGTTTTCGTATATTTTATACCCCCCAAAAGCTGATTGCCGTTTTGCTGCTTCACAATGACTATTGCATTTGTTTCTGGCCTCCTCACAAACCCTTTTTGCCTCCAATGTGGCGGCCTGCTGTTGCTGTACTGCCTGCTGTGCACCCAGAACATGAACGGCCCTACCCAATTTAGGACTACTGTTAAGAATGGCTTGTATTCCTTCAGTGCTTTGCCCAGCGGCTATGAGTGCAGGGTTCTGACTGCAAAAAGTTGGCATTTCTCTGGCAATCTGGGTACAGGCAGCACCAGGACTGGCATAGGCGTATCCTGGCAGAACAATAAAACCTGTTGATAAAATAAAATTCAGGGAAAAAAGGGAAACAAAGGTCCTTCCAAAAAACAGGACTGTCAGCTTTTTAAGACCGGGTATTGCCAGAACAGGATTTTTGTAAAAATCCATGGAAACAAAAAAAAACTTTTTTCCCATAATCAATATTCCTTGTTGATAAACTGGTTTCGTCTTTTTCTTTTTTCCTTGTATTTTTCACCAACGATCATGAAGAGGTCAGCCATGCCAATACCTATAGGCTGGCCATTGAAGGTCTTGCTCAACTGGGCGGCTTTGGCTGCAGAAAGACCTTCGTCTTTTTTCTTTTTCTTCTTTTTTCCAGTCTGACCATAAGGTTGCTCCTCGATAATAACCTCACCTCCACCCACAGATGATGCATCAGAAAAACCGCCACCACCGGCTCCTCCTCCTGAAACACTGGCCAACCCGCGTTCCTTGTTTTCATCGCCCACTTTTTCCAGAGCTTTTGTTTTTGCGTCCGCAACACCCTGCATGGCCTGGGTAGCCTGTCCCGCAGGCATTCCCTTGTTCATTAAAGATTCGGCAGATCCAAAATCATCACCACTAAAGGTCTCACCACCCGGAGTGGTGACCGTTCCATTCTCTTCGTTAAACACATAACCCTGATTTTTTAAAGGATCTATAATTGATTGCACTGTTGCAGGACCACCGTCGCCATCACCAGGACCGGGACCCCCATCACCTGGATCCCCATCACCTGGATCTCCACAGGTTCCATGGTGCTGACAAGTCCTGTAACCATCCGAACTGGCTTTTTGTGCAGCCATGGCATCCATTGCTGCCAGACCGGCGGCAGTACAAGCCCAACCATTGTGAGGACCACACTGACTGGCAAACATGGCTGCCATGGCCAAACCCATCAGATTCACTCTCTTGCCTTCCTTCTTGACCCTTCTGGCTCCCTCCTGGGCTCCAGGACTGTTACTTGGTTTCACTGCACGAACAGTTTCACCAGCGTGGGACAATGACGGACTTTGAATGATGGCTGTTAATAATAATACAAGAAAAAAAGTAAAGAATGACTTTTTCATAAGAATCAACCCCTTTATTCTATTTATCAGTTATTACATTCTACCTTGAAATCCTGAAAAACACTTCCAAATAGTTGAAAAGTGTCCTGATCTGAAACAGATTTTTTAAAGTGTTTTAATTTGAAACATCAGGATAAAAGATATTTTTTCAGAGATCAAGATGTATCCCCACCCCGTTTTCCATGTTTTTTCTGATCTTTTTGCTTTACGAATTCCATTTTATGGTCATTTGAGAGGAGTTTTTCTTGAGAATTTATGATTCCAAACGGCGTTGTTGCACACAGGGATTTTAGATGAGTTTGTTTCTGTTGTTTTTGAGATTACAGGCCAGGTGGGATGGAATTTATGGGGTGATTTGCAATGACAGGAAAAAGTTCAGTGGTCAGGAAATTATGGAACGCTACAGGGGGTTGTGGCAGATTGAGCAGGCTTTTCGAGTCAACAAACACGATTTGAAGATGCGTCCCATTTATCATTGGACACCAAGGAGGGTTAGAGCCCACATTTTGATTTGTTTTGTGGCTTATGCATTGGCTTGCTTTGTCAGGTATGAACTTCATAGAGCAGGGATAAAAATGAGTTTTCGGGCTATCAGGGAGGAGTTGAGTTACCGTCAGGCCAGTGTTTTGAGGGAACAGGCAGGAGGTTTTTTATCCCTTCAAAAATAACAGACAAGCAGAGGGAGCCTTATAAGGCTTTGAACATAAGATTGGACCAAAAAGTTAAAATACTTAATCTCTGAAATTATTAAAATCCTAGTGACCCCGATGTTCGCAAGCTATCAAAATCATTGAATAACGCAAATGCAAAATGCGGAAGTCAGGAGAAAAATTCACAGAAAAATGTCACCGTGGGAGAAGGCTGTCTGAAGTGGACTTATAGGCTTTCCTGACAATCTCCCAATTGTCCTGAAATGGTCCATTCAAAGCACCCACAGATGCTGGTGACCTGGTCCCTCCTTCACCTGAATACTTCTTTAATTTCCTGTCCAAAGCATTCTGAGAAGCCAACTTGTCCCCTTCAGAGGAGAAATTACCAAAATTGGCAAGACCTCGACCTCCGCCGCCTGAATAGCCGCCGCCTCCGCCGCTGCCGCCGCCTCCACCAGCGTCCATGTATCGTCCATAGCCATCGCCATCACCTTCTTCTGATGAACCATCACTGGCTGATGAACCCTCCGCCAGACCATTGCCCGGAAGTCCACCCATGCCTCCAGGTCCACTGCCTCCATTCGGACTACCGGAAGCCGTACGGCCTGAACCATCACCTCTGTCAACGCCCGGGCTCCCCTCATCCGGACCTCCCTCAAAAAGAGGGTTCCCTGTAAGACTACCTGGATTTGCACCCGGTCTGTTAAGACCAGCACGGGTTCTCAAGGGGTCTGATTTTGATGCACATCTAACAAGCGTGGCTGCATTGGGACCTGAACACCCTTTATCATCAGGATTGGCAATGTCATCAAAATCAGGGGCATCATCCTCGCCCACTCCCAGAGCCTTCAGTAAAGCGGCAATGGATGTAAGAAGCATGGCCCACTGGCCAAGATTCTTTATGAATGCCGCTTTTGCCTTTGCATGCTCCTTGTTGCATTGTTGTTTGTGGTTTTCGTATATTTTATACCCCCCAAAAGCTGATTGCCGTTTTGCTGCTTCACAATGACTATTGCATTTGTTTCTGGCCTCCTCACAAACCCTTTTTGCCTCCAATGTGGCGGCCTGCTGTTGCTGTACTGCCTGCTGTGCACCCAGAACATGAACGGCCCTACCCAATTTAGGACTACTGTTAAGAATGGCTTGTATTCCTTCAGTGCTTTGCCCAGCGGCTATGAGTGCAGGGTTCTGACTGCAAAAAGTTGGCATTTCTCTGGCAATCTGGGTACAGGCAGCACCAGGACTGGCATAGGCATATCCCGGCAGAACAATAAAACCTGTTGATAAAATAAAATTCAGGGAAAAAAGGGAAACAAAGGTCCTTCCAAAAGTAAAGAATGACTTTTTCATAAGAATCAACGCCCTTTATTCTATTTATCAGTTATTACATTCTACCTTGAACTACCTTGAAATCCTGAAAAACACTTCCAAATAGTTGAAAAGTGTCCTGATCTGAAACAGATTTTTTAAAGTGTTTTAATTTGAAACATAAAGACTCACGGGAATAAAATGAAAGACATACTGCCCGATAACAAATAACTTCCAATGGGCTAATGATCACTTAATCGGAAAAACTGTAAGTCATTTGCAGCCAGTATCTTCTTTGAGGTTCAGGATAATTAAAACTCAATGTTTTTTTTTCATTGAAAACATTAATCAGACCCAGACTGATTTTCAAATTTTTCCAAAACCGGCTGTGGACAAGCAGGTTCCATTGTTGCCAGTCATCCAGCTCAATATTTTCATTGTGGCTCACATCAGAGTTTTTATACCAATGAACATTTCTCAGTTCCATATCCAGAACATTGAACTTATAAACCCCACCCCAACTGATCTGGTGACGGGGGGAGAGACGAAAAGCCTGACCGGTGGATTTTTTTCTGGTTTCCAGAAAATTGTAATTCAATTCAACTGTCAACGGACCCAGGGGATAATTTGTGCCCAGGTCCAAACCACGAGCATAACCCTGACCCTGGTTTTTACGGGAAAACAGGCCTGGTTTTATTTCAAAGGATTCAATGAAGTTTTTATACTCCATCCAGAACAAACGCAGATCAAAAGTCCATGACTGTGACAGCGTGTTCCCTGTTTCTTTCAGCCCCCACTCATACTGTTCCGAACGTTCCGGTTCCAAATGAGGGTTGCCCGTAAAAAAAGGACTTTTGGAGAAAAGATCAGACAGATTGGGGCTCCTGAAACCCTGGGAATAACTCACCCAGGACTCATAATTTTTAAAGCTCAGAGATGTTTTGAAGGTGGGCAGAAAATATTTGCCCTGGCTCAGATAACGTCCACCCATCTGGTGCTTCAGTCCGGAAAAGGAATGGAAGCTGATAAAAGGACCCATTTCAAGGTGCTCCTGTCTGAGTCCATTCCCCGCAAAACTGTTATCCAGTTCATGGCGGAAATGATCCACAAAAAACTGCAACTGGGTGAGATGACTGAAATCCACAATCCATTCGTTTTGCAGGATCCAGGTTCTCTGTTTGTTAAAAGTGTCTGTTTGATCTTCAGTGAATGTTGAATGAGTTTCCATATAACTGATCTTTGATCGAAAACTCTGTTGGTCATTAAAAAAATAATGCGGAGTGACTGAAGCAAGGATTCCACGGGTCCTCCCCTCTGTTTTCAGTGGAAAATGAATGGGACCGGGACTTTGTTTTTTTTGAATGCCCGCAATGGCATCGTAGTTGAATTTGAATTTATTCCATTGGGTTTTGCCGTTGATGACCAGGCGTAAAAGCTGACCACCATTAAATTGACGAACCCCAGCCCCATGGACTGAAGAGGTTCTGTAGGGAAACTGACCATCATTGGTTTCAGAGACAAGAGAGGCCTGGAGGAAATATTTTTTTGTCTGCAACAGGGGGGAAGCCAGATGCCAGTTATGATGGCCAAGTCCCCCCTTTCGCCAGGGAAAAAAACTTTCATCTGTGTCCGACAGAGTGAGAGTCATTTGCGGTTGGGTGTAATTCCTTGGAATGAAATTGAGACTGCCCGCCATGGCCTGGGAACCATAGAACAGAGAGGCCGGACCTTTAATAAGGGAAACAGAGCCAATCATTTCTTTTGGAAGAAAAATCGGTGAAGCCCCAAAACCAGAGGCAAAGTTTAAGGGAATATCATTAAAGAGGATCAAGACCCTTCCACTTTGAGCTGACCCACGGAGAGAAAAACCGGGGGACCCCTGGGATCTGGCCTGCAATCCATTAAGACCATTGAGGGCCTCATCCATTTGGGGCAGGTTGAGTATGGAGGGGGAGGGACTGGAAGAGGAATGCCACTGCACGGACCGGGTTTGTTCTTCCAGTCCTGTCTGGTGAATAAGTACGGGAGGAACCTCAATGGCTCGTGGTTCATCAGCCAGGAGAACCCTGACAGGAAGAAAAAATATCAGAAAAAATATCAGAAAAAATGTCACCAGGCCCAGGCCCACGGGATAAAGTTTGTGGATCCAAAATTGACACCAAGCCATAAATTCAGCACTGAGGCTCCTGATGATTCCCCCTGTCAAAAAATTCTCTCTGACGCTTGTGGTATATCCGATATCTCTTTGCCCTGAACGGATCCCATCGGTTAAAGTGGGCCGGTTTTTAAATATTATTGGCATCTTTATTGCCAGTCATATTTGGTTGTGTTTGAATTTTTATGGAGTTTCTCCATGAAAATCAATTGAATAACAATAAACAACAAAAAAGGAGTGAATATGTCAGGAGTCAACAAAGTCATTATCGTCGGTCGTCTTGGAGCAGATCCTGAAGTGAAAACCGTTTCTTCAGGGCAGACTGTTTGTCGCATGAGTATAGCCACCAGTGAAAGCTGGACCGATCGGGAAGGGCAAAAACAGGAGCGTACGGAATGGCATCGAATTGTGGTCTGGGGTCGAATGGCTGAAGTTTGTGGCCAGCATTTGGGTAAAGGTCGCCAGGTTTATGTGGAAGGACGTTTGCAAACCCGCTCATGGGAGGACGATCAGGGTCAAAAAAAATACAGCACTGAGGTCGTGGCAAACACAGTGCAGTTTCTGGGATCGGCAGATCGCAACCAACAGCAACAGTCCAACCAACAGCAGCAGTCTTCCTCGGGTTCAGAAACAAATTCCAATGATTTTGGTTCTGAACCTTCCTTTGACAGCACTGAACAGATTCCCTTTTGAAGCTGTGTTGAAAACTTTAGTAAAGTGTAACTGCACCCTGACGAAGTTCCCTCTGTAACTGCCACAATTTTGGATGAGATTGGCGTGAGATAACGAGGAGCGACTGAGGCGTACTTTATGTACGCCGCAAGGAGAGACGAGGCAGGCGAATGCCAAGGTCGCCAAAAGTGTGAGCAGTTACAGTAAAATCACCTGTTACCAGAAGGAAAGTCGGGTTGATTGTCAGGATGAGCTTTGACAAAGGCCTCCTGCTCTGCGGCCTGCTGGTAAATACTTTGAATCCTGGGAAAAGAAGACATATCCACGCCAAAACGGAGAGCATTGTAAACTTGGGGAATGAGAAAACAGTCAACGGCACAGGGTTTGTCTTCCAGGGAAAATTTTCCGGAATTTTTTGACACCAGAGTCTCAAAAGATCCAAAGCCAAGCCTTATCCAATGGTGGATCCAATCCAGCTTTTGCTCTTCACCAAAACCATGATCCTTGACAAGTTTTTTAAGAACACTGAGATTTTGTAAAGGCTGGATATCACTGTTTATCATTTCACAGAGTTGACGGACCCTGGCCCTTTGCAGGGGGTCTTCAGGGTAAAGCTCCGGCTCTGGAAACTGTTCATCCAGATATTCAATAATGGCTACGGACTGACTGATGACACAACGATCCCGGATAAGAACAGGGATTTTACAGGCAGGGTTGAGTTTTTTAAACTCTTCTGTGAACTGTTCCCCTCCTTCGAGGAGCAGGTGGACAGGTTTGGTTTCATAATCAAGTTTTTTGAGATTCAGGGCAATTCTCACCCTGTAAGAACTTGAGGACCGAAAATAGCTGTAAAGTTTTATCATTGGCACACTCCTTTTAAACCCCCGGCACCACCCAAATAATCATTGACATGGGGTTTTTGAATTTTTACACTGAACTGTATTTGATTTCATGGGTTTTCTCTATTGAAAGTCCATAAAAAACAAAGGATCTTCAGTATAACTTCATCCATGGAAAAATCACCTATATCATGATTCCGTTTTAAATCTTCCAATTTTCCTGGAAAGTGCCTGAAAATTCAAACAGAATCAATGGGGAAAGCCGGGTTCCCCGGGAGAGATTTTATGAAACTTGGAACTTTAAAATCAAAGACCTATGATGGTTCTCTGGTGGTTGTCAGCCAGGACAATTTGCAGTTTACAGAGGTTCCTGAAATTGCATCCAGTTTCAGACTGGCCCTGGAGGGCTGGACCCATTGCAAAGACCGACTTTTAAAGGTCTATGAAGGTCTGAATTCAGGAAATATCCAGGGACATCCCATGGATGAAAACCTTTTTCATTCCCCTTTGCCACGAACTTTTCAGTGGGCTGACGGTTCCGCTTTTCTCCATCATGTAAAACTGGTGAGAATGTCCCGTAACGCTGAAATGCCGGAAAGACTTTTTGAAGTGCCTCTGATGTACCAGGGGGGAGGGGATAATTTTCTGGGACCCAAAGATGATATTCCACAAATTGATTTTTCACACGGTACGGATTTTGAGGGGGAAGTGGGGGTGATCACTGATTTTGTTCCCATGGGCCTTAAAGCCAAAGAAGCTCTGGACAAAATTCTTTTTTGCATCATTATTAATGATGTTTCCCTGCGAGGACTGATTCCCGAGGAACTCAAGGCAGGTTTCGGTTTCTTCCATGGAAAACCCTCCAGTGCCTTTGCCCCTTTTGCTCTGAGCCCTGATGAGTTTGGCTCAGCCTGGAACAGAGGGCGTATTGAACTCCCATTGAATGTGGAATTCAATGGTGAGTTTTTCGGAAAGGCCAATGCCAGAGAAATGCACTTTCACTTTGGAGAGCTGATTGCCCATGCCGCCCATACCCGAAACCTCATGCCAGGAACCATCATTGGCAGTGGCACTGTTTCCAATGACAACACTGAAGTGGGTTCCAGCTGTCTTCTTGAAAAAAGAGTGATTGAAAAAATCAATGATGGAACCTTTAAAACCCCCTTTATGAAAGTGGGGGATCAGGTGAAAATTTCCATGGAGGATTTCATGGGTCAGAATCTTTTTGGAACCATTGAACAAAAAGTGATCCAGGTCTGAAGCGAGGCCCATGGATATCTCCCGACTGCGTGAATTCGTAAACACAAGTTTATGCACTGAAGATTTACTGAAATATGGCAAGGACTGGTCCATGAACTTTCCTGCCAACCCCAGTGCAGTGGTTTTCCCTGAAAGAGAGGATCAGGTGGTACGAATTGTCAGGTGGGCCAATGAAACGGGAACTCCTCTGGTCCCGTCCGGAGGACGGACGGGTTTGAGTTCATCGGCCACAGCCACAAACAGGGAAGTGGTGGTTTCCTTTGAGAAAATGAATCGGATTCTGGATTTCAATAAAACAGATCAGGTTGTCACTCTGGAGCCAGGAGTGATTACTGAAGAGCTTCAGAATTTTGCCATGGAAAAAGGTTTTTTTTTTCCGGTGGATCTGGCAGCCAGAGGATCCAGTCAGATTGGTGGCAACGTGGCCACCAATGTGGGGGGATTGAGAGTCCTCCGCTATGGGATGATGAGAAACTGGGTTTCCGGCCTGAGAGTTGTCACAGGTAGTGGTGAAAAACTCTATCTCAATAAAAGCCTGGTTAAAAATGCCACGGGCTTTGCCCTTAAGGATCTCTTTATAGGGAGTGAAGGAACTTTGGGGCTTATCACACAGGTGGAACTGAAAGTGACCCGCCCTCCAAAAGAAATCCGGGTTTTGGTTCTTGGGCTTAAACAACTCTCCTCTGTCATTTCTGTTTACAGTTACTTTATGGGTCACACCCCATTGTCAGCCTGTGAAGTGTTTTCTGATTTTGCCTTGAAAAAAGTTATGGAAATGCACGACTTAAAACCCCCTTTTCAGACTTCAAGCCCTTTTTACCTGTTGCTTGAAGTGGAAAGCAGCCAAAGTGATCTCACTCTCACCTCCCTGTTTGAATCCTGTTTTGAAAAAGGCTGGATTGATGATGGAGTGATCAGTCAGTCCCCCACCCAGGTCCGGGACCTGTGGAACCTGAGAGAGTTTATCAGTGAATCCATCAGCCCCATGCATCCCTATCGCAACGACATTTCAGTGAGAACTTCAAATATTCCCTCTTTTGTTGTTGAAATGGAAACCGTTTACAAAAAGGAATACCCGGATTTTGGAGTGGTCTGGTTTGGTCATATTGGTGACGGCAATCTTCATATTGATATTTTAAAACCAAAAGACATGGACAAAGTGGAATTTATCAAAAAATGCAAACAAAGTGATCACACTCTTTTTTCCATTGTTCAGAAGTATCAGGGATCCATCAGTGCCGAACACGGGGTGGGATTGTTAAAAAAAGATTTTTTAAACCACAGCCGGTCCCAAATGGAAATTGGGTTAATGAAACAAATCAAAACTGTCTTTGACCCCAACCATATCCTGAACCCTGGAAAGATTTTTGACCTGAAACCCTGAGACACAGGAACAACCCATTGAAAAGGACCGCCGATGAAACTACAAGTGAAGAAATTTGAAAACTTTAAAGGGGATCTACCCCGATATGAATCAGGACTTGCCAGTGGTTTTGACGTGAAAGCCCAACTCCCCGAACCCCTGAAAGTCAAACCAGGGCAAAGGGTTCTGGTTCCAGCAGCTCTGGCCTTTGCCATTCCCAGGGGGTTTGAAATTCAGGTCAGACCCCGAAGCGGATTGGCTGTTAAAAAAGGGATCAGTCTGGTGAACAGTCCCGGCACCATTGATGCCGATTATCGTGGTGAAGTGAAAATCATTTTAATCAACCTTGGTCAGGAGGACTTTATTATCAGGGATCAGGACCGTATTGCCCAATTGGTTCTGGCTCCAGTGATTCAGGCTGAGTTTGAAGAGGTGAATAAACTGCCTGGCACAGAACGGGGATCTGGAGGTTTTGGCAGCACAGGTGTTTGACGGGAAATGCTCATGGTGTTTCGACAGCCTCGCTACGAAAGTTTATGAGAAGTTCGGACTGAAGTCTTTTTGACAAGCAGAAAAACAGAGACAAAAAAGAGGAGGAAACTGACAGCCATGGACAGGCTGATACCATAAATCTGTGGCCCCCGGGGGTCATCCCGAAAAATTTCCATAATAAACCGGTTCACACTGTGACAAAGGACCCAAATCAAAAAGACCTGTCCTGGTTTTGTCTTCCTGGTTTCAAACCAAAGAAGAAAAAACAAAGTGCACACTTCCAAGGTGCTGGCATAAAGCCCCGTGGGGTGTCTGAGCAGGACCTCCACCTTTCCACTGTGAAGATCCATCTGTTTGAGAGGGAAAGCCCAGGGAAGTTCACAAAGTTTTCCGTAACAACAACCCACAAGGAAGCAGGCCAGTCGTCCCAAAGCATATCCAAGGGCCAGCACAGGAGCCAGGACATCATGCCAGGGCCAGAAGTTCAGTTTTGATTTTTTAATGAAGACAAAGACAGACAGGTACGCCAGGAGGGCTCCACCATAAAAAACAAACCCTCCCTGCCAGAAATAAAAAATCTCCACAGGATGGGACAAATAGTGGGAAGGGTTCTCAAAGAAAACATGAACAAGTCTTGCCCCGATAAATCCTGTGACCAGAAGAATCAGGCCCAGATCCATTCCTTTTTCCTGTGAAAGACCAAAAGACCGGCAACGTCTGTAAAACCAAAAAACACAGAGGCAACAACTCAGACTGATAACAAAAAAATAAGTGGGAATATTCAAAAAACCCATTTTAATCCAGGGCAAAGGTCCTGAAGTGTAAAAAAAGAACTGGTTTGCCTTCAATCCACCTATAGTGACCTCCTCTGTTCGTGGACCACTCTTATATGATACAACCGGCTTTTTGAAGAAATGCAGGCTGGCCCGCATATCTCACAAAAAATAAAAAAAGGGAGTGACTTTCAGTTTTTCCTCAATAAAATTGTTGTCGTCTATTATGTCTTTACTGAAAAATCCCTTCTTAAAAATCCGTCTCATTTTAAAACCCTCCATAACCCAATAACCAAATGAGCAAAAACCGTACCTAAGGCCCGCTCGATAATTAAATGGCTATAGAAAGAAAAACAATAAGAAGAACAAATCGACTCATTTTCCCCTCCCCTGGTCTTCCCTCTAACCCCATAGATCAGTTTAATTTCCCCAAAGCATTTTAAGTTCACTTTCAAGTAAAGCCTGAACTCCCTCATTCTCTTTGGAAGCCTCAACCATGGCTTGAAAGAATCTTGTTTCCGCAAGACTCATATATACCTCTTCTCTCACTTCGGGAGGAATAACAACAGTATTACTTTCAATCATGGATGAATAAGTGGATGGAGGGAGCTTTGGCCTGACAGAGGCAAAAATGGCCTGACGTAATCTCAATGTCAGTACTCCCTGAAGTCTGTCATCACCCGAATTCCAGAGCCTTCCAATCATTCCCTTATTGTTTATAATATTTGGGTTCCTTATAAGAGTCATCATAAAAAATGGAGTCAGTTTTTCAGATTGTCTGTAAAACGGACTGCCAAACATTTTATCCAAAATCCTCAGATACCCTTTTTCTATTTTGGAAAGTCCGGTGGTTATCGCCCTTAAACCCTCCCCGGGATCTCCAGAATAACCAGCTGCACTGCCCTTATAAAAAATGCGTAAAGTCGCAAGTGCGGGATCATCGACAGACGGTGATCTTACTTTAGTCGTTGCCTGTACAAAATCCCAAAACAAGACCATTATAACTTCCGCTTTTGTTCTTTTTTCTGTAATGGCCGGATTGGCACCAATGATTGATATTGATTGATTCTCTTCTAAAGTGTAATATCCTTTTTTTGCATATTCGGGGAGATCAAACCTTACATCATCGACAACCTCATCAAGAAAATTCATATAAGAGGCATGAAAATCGCTTAATGAAATATTAAAATCACCTCTTTGAACGGCGAACACTGTTTCCTGAATCACTTTCCTCCAGGCCCTGACATTACTCCTCCTTGAAAGATCTTCACCTTTTTTTGCCAATTCTTCAAAGATGTGATCTTGACGACCAAACAGATATAAAAGAAAACTTGACATCTCTCTGTGATCGTGAGGATTCAGACGGGCAAAGAAAACCTTTTGATACACCTGTTCCGCATGAGAAGAGGGGCGGATAATAGCACGCCCTACATCTTCGTTGTAAAGCATCAGCGTTGGATTCCCGTCCATTGAATCCTGTAAAAACCTGAGTTCATCAGGTTTGAGTTTTTCTGTATTAACCCTTAACCTCATCCTCTCAAAAAAGACTTCCAACTGTTTTGCTTTATTGAGAGGAAAGGGTATTATACGGACGGCAAGTGCTGTATTTCCTGAAAAAATAAAGAGGAACGCAGCAAAAGTTACAAAATTTAAAAACAGTGTTTTTTTCTTCATTATTTTCTCTCAACATTAAACAAAATAGAGTTACCACATAAGCTCTGAAGTTTCAAAGGGAACATCTATGGAATGTAAAAATTACAGGATCTCTCTCTTTTTTGATTTCCAATACCCAGGATTAAGAAAAAAAGAAGATTCATGAAAAATCGAAAACCTCCTCCTCTTCCGGTGGCCCCCTTGGAGAACAGGGCTCTGGAATTCCTGACTCCAGTCCCAAGTGGTTGAGAATCTTTTAAATTTAGAGAGAAAAAGAGGCCTTATAAAAAATGGAAATCAGTATGGTTTTATCTCAGGAAATATCCATCATTATTTTTTGCAAGACAGCCACAGTTCGGGCTGAACCCGGGAGTTTTTCTAAGAATCTCAAAAAATGGTTTCCTGGAGGCAAGATCATGAGCGTTTATGAGGCTGGGTTCAGTGATTTTGTTCTTTACAGAGTTCTGGAGTCTTCAGGCATACAAACATTGTTATCAACCCGGCCAGTCTTGAGGTGGCGGCTAAAGACAAGGTGAAAACAGATAAGAAAGATTCAAGAAGAAAGATGTCCAAACAGCTCTCAATGTGTTTTAATCCAGGTCGATCTGTCTCTGGAATCAGAAGAAACAATAAATCCAATGTGACATTCACTCATTTCATCTTTTATAAAACGCCCACGGGTTACATATTCTTTTGGGTCCGGATTAACAGGGTTGGAAATACTATTATCATACCAATTAATACACTCCAGAGTGGATCCTCCGACCACCGTCAGTGGTGATCTTAATTCATACACAGTCTGAAATTTAAACAAATAAGGATCCACACCAA
This sequence comes from Bdellovibrionales bacterium, assembly GCA_965218815.1. Lineage (GTDB taxonomy): Bacteria > Bdellovibrionota > Bdellovibrionia > Bdellovibrionales > JAGQZY01 > JAGQZY01. Next base: position 44,007 of record CBDCLX010000002.1, read on the forward strand.
AAATCCTTTTTCTCTCTCCATCCGGACTGATAACATATAAGGAACTGGCTTTGCCTCTAAGATGCATATGTGAGCCTATGGATACAAGCTGTTTCGTTTTTTTTAACTTATAGGACATTTTGATCTTATAATTTGAATCATGCGGCGATATTTTTATTTTTGATGTTTCCAAAGTATATGTTATCTTTTTATACTTTGGCTTCCTTTCATGAAAATTTAGTCTCACATGAGTGTAGTCATCAGTCACTTTCCGACCTATAGATTCATAATGTATCTCAAAAACCAATTTGGAGTTTTTAAGCAATTTATATCCGATGTTTTCATCATCAACATTCTTATTTAAAATTGCCTCCCTTTCTGAGTTTCCAATGCCAAAGCCTTTTGTAACATAGTCTCTCAGATTTATATGAGATACATCCTCATTAGCAGGAAAAGACTGGTCCATGATAAACAACCACATATGGTGAATAACTTTTGGCTTTACAAAAAAATCAACATTTTTTATCCATTTATCTCCTTTAAAATTGGTTTGAATAACAAATCTTTTATATTCATAGAATCCTTCAGAAGGAATCTCCACCATCTCTGGAAGACGCACTATCTCACCTTTAGCGGATTTAATCTTTTTTGCTTTTGTCCACAAAGCTTTTGTTTCTCCAGATTTTTTAGGACATCCATCATCAACCCACTTTAAAAGCATTGTTTTTTCTTTTGGAGTTAAACTGAAATTGTTTTTCCAAGGACCTGTTGTTGAATCAAGAGTCCAGGGGGGCATTAAGTCATTTTCAATAACATATTTAAACATAGCCTTTCTCCCCGCCACATCCACATAAGTGAGATAATCTATAGGCCCCCGGCCAGAAGGGTTATGACAAACTGTACATTTTTTTGCAATAACGGGCATTACATCTTCAAAAAAGACTTTTTTTTTTATTATAGTTTTTCCGGTTAATCTTGCTAAGATGTCTGTCTCTGGTTTTTGAAATATTTATTGATTCCGGGATACGGGAAAGTATTTTTTAAATTTAATGCTGGACTTTGGTAAAAATGAAATGAATTCCTATGTACAACACCATTGAAAATATCTCATAAAACAGAATGCTCGCATATCAGTCAAACTCATCATTACAAAAGAATGAGTTTTGATGAACTGTTAAACTGAATGTTTTCTGTGACCTCGATAATATCTTGTGACCGTATGGATCACGTATAAAAGTATGGGGCACAGATTTTGATAACGAATTTTACAACTTGTGGCGTAACCAGGGTTATGACCACGAATAGCAGGTTGTTTACAATTTATTCAGGACTCATACACCAGGGGATGAGATTATGAGATAAAAGTTTTTTGAAACAAACACAATTTGGGAGTTTTCGGTTGCATTTTCTCATAGCAGATATTTTTTTAGAGATCAAGATGTATTGCACCCTGTTTTCCATGGTTTTTCTGAGTTTTTCTGATCTTTTTGATGACTTCAGGTTCCTCTATGGAAGAGATGACTTGAAGATCATTTATTCTAAGCTATTTTCTTTTTGAACAGATTCAGCTTAAAACAAAGGGTCTCCTATCAAAAAGATTCTCACCCACTTGGGACTGGAGTCAGGAATTCCAGAGCCCTGTTCTCCAAGGGGGCCACCTGAAGAGGAGGAGGTTTTCGATTTCTCATGAATCTTCTTTTTTGGAAACTCCGACGGAGAACCCGGGTTTTCTGTGATGGATTCCCTTATTCAAAAATTCACTTTTCCAACCAAATCAGGTTTGGAATCATAAATTCTCAAGAAAGACTCCTCTCAAATGACCATAAAATGGAATTCGTAAAGCAAAAAGATCAGAAAAACCATGGAAGAGGCTTTTCCGGACTTTGTTGTTTGTTTTTCAGGGCTTTTTGTTTTTGGAGTGATAAGGCGACGGTGTTTGAATTTCGGTAAATCGAAAAAGTTGGTCACCTGAAAGTGTCCTAGCCCGAACTTCTCATAAAGTTTGATTGAAGTCCTGTTTTTCTGAAATTTTAGTGGAATTTTCAGTCATTCCCATTTTCCATGATGGTTGTTGAATAAAATTCTTCATTTTTTAACCCGTAACAAGTCTTTGAAGAAATTTTTCAATGAAATTGATAAATTTTAACAACTTCCAGACAAAACTCTGCCTGAACTCTCATGGAATCTAAAAATATTGCTTGGCTATCCATCGGGCCTTTGAGTCTGCGAAGGAACTCATTTCTGACCTGTGGGTCATGAAAAGACAATCCTCTGATCTCAAAACCATCAATACCTAAAATAAGGTCTCCATCTCTAAGACCTGCGGCTTTGGCCGGTGAACCTTCAAAGGGATGAACAGCCAGGGCGATTTCCCCGTTTTCCAGTTTGTGAAATGGGAAAGAAGCCCCTACTTCAACGGAATCCTTATTGAATTTCGGAGATATCAACTCCAGGGGATGCAAAGTGGTTTTTGGATCAAAAGCTTCTTTTAGGTAAGCGTTGTATGTGTCTCCCGCCAATTTGCTTTGGTCTTCCCGGGGAATTTTCCCGGTGAATTTGAGGACCTGTTGAACAATATCATTAAACTCTTCAGTGCCGGGAAGTTGTGTTCTAAAAAGCAAACGGAAGGATTCTCTACGTTCTGCATTAGATGCCAGAACATCCTCCCATACCCAATGATCCGGATCTGGTTTGGAAAATGGAACAATCTCCAGTTTATTGAGATCAGAGACTCTCAATTGGTGGGATTCATCCTCTATATCTTCTGAAAGCAATTGATGAAAGACCATCAGACAGGCACCGAATTTTTTTTCAGATTCATAACAGGTTTCCACTGTGAGGAATTCTTGGGTCGTCAATCTTTCAAAACCAAAACCCGTTTCAGTCCAGGCCTGTTTGATTTCATCCTCTGTGAAATCCCCCCATGAGCTTGGAAGCAAGAACACAGAGGAAACAGCAAAAAGTATAAATAACCTCACACCTTCTCCTTGAATCTTAAATGCTGCACTGGTATGGTTCCCCTGAACAACTTCTTTGAAAGTGTTTACCGGAAACCTAAAATCCGATGGGTCTCCAATTTCTGGTTTCAACCGGTCATACCCAAAAACCATTGCCATACAATAGCTTTTGTCAAAACACATAACATATAGTCTAAAAGAATTCTCCTAGCCAATAGTCTTTCTAATACAAAATATTATTTACACTGAAGACCTTTGTTTTTCATTTCGTTCCCATAAGCCTCATAAAAATATACATTTATAAAAAAGGGACGTGGAGCCAACAGGCTTACCTCAAGGCTTCAAACACAGGGGCTTGGGATTATTTTGGTTATTCCCTGAGTTTCAGTGGTGATGGGAACAGCCTGGCTGTGGGGGCTCGTAGGGAAGACAGCAAGGCCAGAGGAGTTGGAGGCAATCAGACAAACGATGAGGCAGAGGAATCAGGGGCGGTGTATGTGTTCGTGAGAGATGAGAGGACGTGGAGCCAACAGGCTTACCTCAAGGCTTCAAACACAGGGGTTGGGGATTATTTTGGTAGGTCTCTGAGTTTAAGTGGTGATGGGAACAGCCTGGCTGTGGGGGCTCGTAGGGAAGACAGCAAGGCCAGAGGAGTTGGAGGCGATCAGACAAACAATGAGGCAAAGGAATCAGGAGCGGTGTATGTGTTCGTGAGAGATACAGAGAAGACGTGGAGCCAACAGGCTTACCTCAAGGCTTCAAACACAGGGGTTGGGGATTTTTTTGGTAGGTCTCTGAGTTTAAGTGGTGATGGGAACAGCCTGGCTGTGGGGGCTTCTAGGGAAGACAGCAAGGCCAGAGGAGTTGGAGGCGATCAGACAAACGATGAGACAGAGAAATCAGGAGCGGTGTATGTGTTCGTGAGAGATACAGAGGGGACGTGGAGCCAACAGGCTTACCTCAAGGCTTCAAACACAGGGGTTGGGGATTATTTTGGTTATTCCCTGAGTTTCAGTGGTGATGGGAACAGCCTGGCTGTGGGGACTCCTTGGGAAGACAGCAAGGCCAGAGGAGTTGGAGGCGATCAGACAAACGATGAGGCAGAGGAATCAGGAGCGGTGTATGTGTTCGTGAGAGATACAGAGGGGACATGGAGCCAACAGGCTTATCTCAAGGCTTCAAACACAGGGGCTTGGGATAGGTTTGGTAGGTCTCTGAGTTTCAGTGGTGATGGGAACAGCCTGGCTGTGGGGGCTCCTTGGGAAGCCAGCAAGGCCAGAGGAGTTGGAGGCGATCAGACAAACAATGGGGCAGAGGAATCAGGAGCGGTGTATATTTACCTGCAGTAATAAAGCCGAAAAGAAACGCTGTCAATTACAGATGGGAACATGGAAATGAAGTTCGTGGTCAAGGTCCAGTCCCAACAAATAAGAAAGGGAACTGTTCTCTGTATGAGGTTGGTTTTTGGTCTTGGAACAAGGGAAGCCAGGCAGGAGAGAAAATCCAGAGGATCAAGGACAATCCGGGTGGTTCCGTTCTCATAAGGGGTTTTTAACTGATAAATCACTTTCCCCCGGGAATTGAGTGAAAGTCTGAGGTTCACTCAGACCTGGCCTTGAAATGTAAGAGAACCCGGGTTTTCTGTGATGGATTCCCTTATTCAAAAATGCACTTTTCCAACCAAATCAGGTTTGGAATCATAAATTCTCAAGAAAAACTCCTCTCAAATGACCATAAAATGGAATTCGTAAAGCAAAAAGATCCAAAAAGATCAGAAAACCCATGGAAAACGGGGTGGGAATACATCTTGATCTCTGAAAAAATAATCTAAACAGTGGGCATAAACCATACTCAGTATTTCATTAGAATATTTGCCAAGTGCTTTATGCAAATCTATTTCTTTAGCAATTTGATTCAAGACAAGTAATGGTCCATAAATTGTTTTGCCAATGGATGAGAGTTCATTGGAAAATAATATGTATGGAGTTGCCCGGAGTTATTAGAGAGGAGAACAATCCAGAGGTTCTCAAACTTTTGAATCCTTTATGCTTATTCTGGCTGATTCAGATTTTGTTTGTAAAACCTTGGCGTAAGATTTAAGAGAGTCTGAAAATTTTGTATTCACACAATCTGTTCTCTGTGTTCTTTTTTCTCCTATTCATTATTTTCTTGTGAGGCTTTTTTAAAGATAATAAGAAGAACAAACCGAAATAAACTTTTCCCAACCAATTGGGAAAATCACTTTCCGCAGTCTTTTTTTCCAGCTAACCTTTCAGAAGTTGTCATAGTAAGGTTACAACCTTTAATCCATTGACCTTGTCCTGATTTGCCATATACCACATCACCGTTTTTGTCATAAATAGTTTGAGTGACTGATACGACTTCACCTCGCTGATGTTGAACAATAAGCACTTGACTGTTGTCTAGTTCTCCAATAAAAGTATCAGTTCTGTACTGATCTGTGCTTGTGCTAACTATAGGAATAACATTGTCCCCTAAGAAGCTAACTTGTATCATGTTATTTTCACTGATTGCTATAGAACAGCCTTCCCCCGTTTTTTCAAAGCCCCCCAAGATATTTCGAATAAAATCTGTCGCAGGCACATGCACACAACCGTAGAATGTTCCTAATTTTAATTGTTTCTGATTCTGAGGTGGATTTTCCAAAAGTGTTCTATTGTTCTTTTCTGTTAGCGGCTGGAGAGAGGAACCACCACTACAATTCATTGTAAAAAGGAGGAGGTAAAAAAATGAAATAGCTTTTATTCTTCTCATAAAAAAGAGATTATACTATTGTAACTATTTTGCAATATCTAAATATATCAAAAGGTTTCAACAGAAAGGGGAAAATGAAGCCTTTACCAGCCAAAAGCTGCAAACATCCCCAATGGCGAGGTGCATCATGGGGTGTGTAAGCAGGATAAAAGATATTTTTTCAGAGATCAAGATGTATTCCCACCCCGTTTTCCATGGTTTTTCTGAGTTTTTTGTTTTTGTAGTGATTAGAGAGCGGTGTTTGAAATTTGGGGCGAAGATTCCATGAAACCTTATGAGGTTGGTTTTTGGTCTTGGAACAGGGGAAGTCAGTTGTGAGAGAAAATCCAGAGGATCAAGGACAATCCGGGTGGCAGTTACAGAGGGAGTTTTGTCAGGGTGTGAGCAGTTACGTTAAATCCAACAAAGAACAAACAGAAAACTGCAAACAAGACCAGTATATACCTCTCTTATATGACTATCAAGCAATTTCGCAAAGAGAGGTCTTTTTAGGCTGCATCTTCTTCAAACTCCACAAAGGTTCAGAATGCTTTTAACAAATGTCTGGAAACTGGGAGAAGTGTTTTCTTCCAAAGAAAGAAGTAAACCAATAGCTCTTGAACCGGAAATTTTTTGATAATCCCCACTCGTAATTTTACTCAACTCTTCAGAGGGTTTCAGAATGCTATCCGGATTTCGATACTGTTGTTTATTTTTATACCTAATAAGATCCTTTTCCAGTGCTTTTCCCACAGCGGCCAAGTCTCCAAAATACCAACTTTCCAGTTCATGGCAAGCAATACGAATAACCGGATTTGAAGAAATCATATTCCTGCATTTTGTAAGGATTCTTCTTTTTAGCTCTTTGCAGTCCTCTCTATCCTGATCCACAAGAACCACAAAAGCACTTTCAGGTCTTGACCACCCTCTCAAACGATTATGGATTTTACTTTCCAGATCCTGTTTTCCCTGAAAAGTTAAATATTTGACATCTATTTCTCTGTGGTTTTCAAGAAGACGTGGAATCAAACCTTTAAGCATTTCCTTTTCTGAACGACCTTCCAGAAAAAAGACAAGGTTTTTTATCAAGGGTCAGCTCCTTCAAAAAATCCTTCATTCCAAAGATGTCCCATTTTAGCTCCATTTCCCATATATTTTTTAATTTGTTCATTATCCCTGGCTCGTTTGATTTCAGTGTAGCCGGAGTTTTTTTGTAACCAGAAGACTTCTTCCAATTGAGTGGCATTCAAAAAGTCAGGGGAATGGGTGGATACAAAAACCTGTCCTCCCCGATGGGCATAGGATCTGAACTCTTCAGCAATTTCCTCCAGCAAACGGGGATGGAGTTGATTTTCAGGTTCTTCAACACACAATAGTGGATGGGGACCGGGATCATAAAGCAATGTCAAATAAGCCAGCATTTTAATGGTTCCATCTGAAACAAAGCGGGCCAGGAAAGGATCCTCAAAAGAACCATCCTGAAATTTGAGTAAAATACGTCCCTCTTCAGTCTGCTTGGATTCAACTTTGGAAATACCGGGAATTCTTTCAGATAAATTTTTAATAATTTTCTCAAAAGTTCTTGGATGTTGATTATGAAGATACTCAATAACCTGGGATAGATTTTCACCTTCTCTTGACAAATGCTCGGCGTGTCCCGCCTCTTGTTCGGGACGGGCTCTGCTGATGTGAAAATCAGAGATATGCCATCTCTCAATAAGGTTTCCCAAAGCAACCACGGCAGGAAAGCGTTCAAATTGGGCCAGACCTTTAATGGCAAGAATATCCGGTGATTTTAATTTTTGATCCTCACGTTTTAATTGAGATTCCTCTTCAACTTCTTCCAATTCATTTGTGACCGCCTTTCCACTTCCCCTGGAAAAATCAAGGAAATGCCAGGGCTGTCCGCGACTCCCACGGCGATACTTAAGAATTTCACGTTCAACCACTGCCTTTCCATCTTTTTCAGAAATACTCAGTGTATAGGTCACCAATTGTTTTCCCATTTGGGGGCGAAATTTTATCTCAATTTTAACGGGACCTTCTGCATTCCTGCTTCGCACTTCTTTAAGCCCACGGCTCCCACCCAATTTCGCCAACGCTGTTGTCACATTGGATGTCATGGCATCCCTGAGAAAACCAAAGACAGAAAAAAGAGTGGATTTTCCACTTCCATTGGAACCAATAATAACGGCAAACTTTGGTATGTCTTTCATGAAAACATCTTTAAAGGCACGGAAATTTTTCAGATGTATCTGTTCGATCTTCATCAGTGATTCTCCATGAAATTTTTATTTGACCCATCAGGTCAAGCCCAATCTTTCCTATGTAAGAATAACAAACTTTTTTAAATTCAGCTATTATTTCTTAACCTTTACCCGCATTCTCATAAGTTTCTGTCGCAAGAGGGCCAAAACGCCTATCCATAAGGTATTGCGGACTGAAAGCGGCTGAAGGCATGAGTGGCCACTCTGTCGAAGTCGCCTGAAGAGGCAAGGCCTTATGGGAAGGATGGTTTGGCCCTCGCAGCAGGAAGTTTATGAGAAATTCGGGTTAGAGGAATTCCATGACAACTCAATTGTGGTCAGTATGGTTAAATGTAAAATTGTTTTTGGAGTGATAAGACGACGGTGTTTGAAATTCGGGGCAAAGATTCCATGAAACCTTATGAGGTTGGTTTTTGGTCTTGGAACAAGGAAAGCCAGTCGTGAGAGAAAGTCCAGAGGATCAAGGACAATCCGGGTGGTTCCATTCTCATAAGGGGTTTTTAACTGATAAATCACCTTTCCCTGAGAGTTTACTGAAAGCCTTTGTTCACTCAGACTTGGTCCTCAGACTTGGTCTTGAAGCTTTTTCAGAAGTGTGATCGGATGACTTTTGACTTTGGGTGTATGATCCAAGAAGATTTTTCTTAAAAGAGGAAAATTCCAATTCATCCAGAACTTTTTCCAATTCTTCATTGTCAACAGGTTTTAAACAAAGGTCATCCAGATTGTTAACAAGATCCAGATCTTTAACAATTTTCACCAGTTTTTGAGACAGGTAAGCATTTCCTTTTGATTTCACCAGTTTCTCTTTTTGTGAAGGATTTTTAATCATGTCAATATTTTCATAGATTCCATCAAGGCTTTTGAATTTTCCCAACAGAGTCTGAGACCCTTTTGGTCCAATTCCTTTTACACCTGGAATATTATCAGAACTGTCCCCGGTGATGGCCAGATAATCAATGAACTGATGAGGATGGACCCCCCATTTTTCAATCACATCCTGAATACCATATCGTTTGTCTTTCATGGTATCAAACAGGGTGACTTTTTTATTCACCAATTGTGCAAAGTCCTTATCACCGCTGACAATCACCACTTCCAGTTGGTTTTGAAGTCCAAAATTTGTCAGGGATCCAATCACATCGTCGGCTTCATAATCGTCCTTGTCGATTCCTGTAATGCCCATGAGTTTGGTGAGTTTTTTGATATACGGAATTTGGGGAATCAGTGATTCCGGAGTTTCCCTGCGATTGGATTTATAATCTTCAAAAATTTCCTTGCGAAAAGAGGGTGTTTCCCGGTCGTAGCAGTAAACCATGTAATCAGGTTGGACATCCCTTAAGAGTTTAACTGACATGGAAAGAAAACCATAGATGGCATTTGTGGGTAACCCCAGGGAATTATTGAGCATACGGATGGCGTAAAAAGCTCTGAAAAACATGGAACTCACATCAACAAGGTAAAGTTTTTTCATTTGTGATGGCTCAGATTTTCTGTTTTTCCATCACAACTTTGGATGGAATCATACTGAAACAGGGGATGTGGATGCTGAAAAAAGAGGGAAGCCACTACTTTCATTTTTCCACCATCTTTTTTACTCAGGGAAAACAAAGATAAGATCATTTTTACGAACATAGTTAAAATGTTCTATGGCTTGACGTTCAATATGACTGAGTTTTCCGGCCTGGTGAATTTCAAACTCCAGTTTCCGGGCTTTGGCTTTAAGGTCTGCGATACGTTTTTCCATTTCTTTTTGGTTTTGGTAAAGATTCCAAAAACGCCAGAGACTTCCATCTGCTGTTAAAATTGTGAAAGTGATTAAAATTCCATAGATAAAAACACGGATGGGTCTGTTAAGAAAAGTGTCCAAATGATCTGACAAACGATCGGGCATATCCTATTTTATTCATAAATCAAACAAAAGCACAAGGCCGGAGGCTCACTTCAATGATAGAAATACCATGAGGAACCCACAGATCTGTTGAGCTTCTGTCAATGGGGTAAAAATTCCCGGGTCAGATTCAACACATCATTGGGTTGAATTTTTCTTAAAGTGCGTAAACGGGGACAGTCCTTGGGGGCTTTCAGGGCAAGGCTCTGATCATCATGTTCTCCTGCCACATCGTGAACCTGTAAACCAAGAGCATGCCCCACTCCATGGGGGAAAAAAGATTTTGAAAGTTTTAAGTCCATGGCCTGTTCCAGGGAACAGCAAAAAATGCCCAGATCGATTAGAAGTCGGGAAATTTCCGTACAAGCTGTGGCATGAACTTCCGGATAGCCTCGCTCTGGTATCACTTGTCTGCAAAGGAATTGTTGGAGTGTTTCCAGACCTTTATGCAGGTCTTTAAACGATAAGGGAGCTTTTTTAAGAAAATAGAGGTTCATTTAAGCCTGTCACTTTTTTGGAAAAAATAATTTATTGGCTGGAACGGTCCTGTGAACAACAAAACTTCCTGGCAAAAAGAGGAGTGAGGGCTTATTGGGTCATTCTCTTCTGACTGAGGAAATTGCCAAAGTCATTAAGGAGACTTATTCCGAGTCAGGAAAACCTAAATTATGTCATGATGATTTTCAAAATTTGATTAATCAAATTTCAAATTAATCCGAACTTTCAGGCCTTAGCTTTTTCTTCTGACAAAAATATCTCCTAATTTTATAAGAAATACGTTTATTGTTATTTTTCTCATTTTAACTCCTCTTTATGAATCATTGAAAATCTAAATAAATTTTGCCACTGTATCAAACGGTTCAGTTTTTGTAAATAAAATTCAAGAAAAGGGGGTACTGGTTGGCAATACACAAAGGTTCATGATTGTTTATGATAGCGATTAAGTTATCATGAGCCTACAGCCTACACAAGTGAGAAGTGAGAGTTTGTAATTTTTACAAACTCTCTTTTTTTTGAAGTAGTTTTTTACTATATAGATCATTAAATATTTCTTGACCTGTTTGAGTATCACCATGAAGGGGTTTTTGGAAAATGCCAAAAAAATAAAAACAAGAAAAATTTTCATGGACTTAATGAGTATCGGATAAAAAACTAATAAACTTTACAAAAAAATAACGAAATTTAATCTTTTTATTCCATGTGAGATTTTCTTTTCTGGAAAATTATAAATTGGAAATAAAATTTGTTCATCTATTAAAATCATTCCTGAAGAGGCTTTTCGCTATAATAATCCTGCCAAAAAGGTTCATTAATTTTTTCGAGAAAGCTTCTTTTTTTGGCTCCTTTTTCAATAAGGAATGCTTTGATTTCCTGTCGATTTAGATGGGTTGCCACTTCCAAGGGAGTCAGTCCACTTCTTGTTCTGGCATTTATATCTGCTTCATTTTCAAGAAGAATTGATACAATTTCCAGTTGATCTGCATAGATGGCTTCATGGAGAGGTGTGAAACCATTTCTTCCTCTGGCGTTGACATCCGCTTCATGTTGAACGAGAATTTCTACAGTTTTTGGTTGTTTCCAGTAAATTGTTAGATTCAATGGGGTGTTTTCATTTTTGTCTGTGACATTTGGATTTGCCCCATTTATAACAAGAAATTCCACGATATCCCATCGGTTTGAATAAACAGCCATGTGAATAGCTAAAAATAAAGGAAGAACACCATTTTCGTCTTCGATATTAACGAGGCTGGGATCTTTTTGGATAAGAGTTTGAATATTTTCTATGTTCCCTTCAAAAATACTTTCATGGATTTCTCCAGCAACAGCAAAATGACTGTATATAAAAAGTAAAAATAAGAATATTAAAGGAAATTTAATAAACCAGGATTTTTTTTCATTAATAACCTCAATCAGATTCGTTATTATATTTAAATAAATAAAAAAGTCAAAGAGGAAACATGAGATGGATTTTCTTTCTCGCCTGACTTCTTTTAAACCATGAAAAAATTTCAAAAATGATAAATTTTATCGAAATGTCCCTTTAAGTCTTACGATTTTTGATCTCAATTTCATGCTGCAAGAAAAACCTATGAAAAAGACGGGTGAATCCGCATTTCTTACAAGATTTTTACTGCGATTGCCGAATCGTCTGAAAAATGCGGGTTAGGATTTTTTTTTGTGGAATAATTTTTGTTCAATGGCTTTATAAGCCATATCCAGAAGCTCCCTGGAGGGATTGTCCTGTGAGGACTTTCTGTTATAGGCCCTTTCCACCTCATTCATGGAACTGCCTGCGGGAACTCCAATAATTTCATAGGCATCCCGCATTTGTCCCCGAAATTTGAAGTAAATGTTAAGCTCCTCTTCGTTATTAATGTCTATGTTTTTTGTCGGGGAAGACCGGGTTTTACGCAGGTTTAAGGATGTGGGTCGGTCTTTTTTGAATTTTAATCTCAAAAACATTACTGAAAGAATGGCAGCCACCAAACCATAAAAGATTTTTGTTGACTCATGGGGAAAATCATCTCATGGGTTTAGGGGAAAGAAAAAGACTTGACTTTCACAAGAAAGTTTGCTAAAAAGAAATTTAAATAAAGATCATTATAGGAAAAAATGAATTTCTTTCGTATCAACCTCTTTGTAATCTCTCTCTTGTTTTCTGCAAATGCTTTTGCAAGTCCAATGGGAGCTCTTAAAAGTATTTCAAAATGGTATGAGCAAATATCTTTACAGAACCGAGCTAAAAATCTAAAACGAGACCTCGATATTTCCCAACCTCTCTATGAGGACCTATTAGCACTTCCAATGCTTGAAAGAGTACAGCTTTTGGATATCTTTAAACAAAGATCTATTTCCATCAATTATCAGGCTATTGCTGATAATTATTTTGCATACAAGCCCAGATTGCTGGAATATATGGGAAACCGTTTTGCCACTGAAAATGAATTTTATTTTGACTATCCTTTTCCTCACTATGTAAACCGTTTTATTTATATTACTTTTAATGAGGACCGTTACAGGAATTTTCTGGATGAATTGTGGCAGAATAAACCTTATAGAGATGTTTTTTTTGAACTTATGGATTTTAACAACAAAGCATACGAAATAGGAAGAAAAATAACAAGAAAAACAATTGATTTTTTCACGAAAGAACATTTTCACCGGCAACCGAAATTTCTCCTGGAATGGCGGAAGCATGCAGGTTCCGAGAGGCTCGCCGCTTTTATCCGTTCATCCCTGGATGAAATAGAAGAATCTATGGATCACTCCATGCCCACCTCTGAGATCTTTGATAGATTTCTAAATGAAGATCCTTTCGGACAAACAGTTCTTAAAGCCTGTAAGGAAAGTAAGGACTTTACCGCTGAAATTCTGACCTTAAGGGAAACCTCATAGAAAAATGCATTTATACTGATCCAGTTTGAGTTTTTATTGATCAATAAAGATTCTCAACCACTTGGGACTTTGGAGCGAACCCCAATGTTTTCTGAAAACCTGAGAAGGAAAGGGTCAAGATTATGAAGCCAGGCGGTATCTGTCATGATTACTTCCGGTTTTTATGGGGAACATCGGATGGAGTCAACCCGAAAAACGGGGACTTATTGAAAAGGATGAAAATCAAGCTTTTCTCTCCATAAACTCAGAACCCACAGCCATGGACCAGGTCAGGTCTTCTTCCATCACTTACCGCATTGCCCTTGGAAAACACAAAGGACAAAAAGCCCTGACACTCAAAACCCTTTCTGAAATAGAACACAAAGAAGAAAAACCCTTCTTGTCAAAATATTCCGGTTTCAGCCTCCATGCGGGAGTTTCCACTAAAGCCTACCAGAGGAAAAAACCTGAAAGGATTATCCGTTACATCTCAAGACCAGGTCTGAGTGAAAAGAGACTTTTGACCTTGGGGTCTGCTAATAAACCATTCTCCAGTATATCTTTGTTATGACCTTCAAAGAATTTTGCGAAACCGGGGATATAAGGTTCCAACTTGTACCTGTTTTTACTTTCTGATTCGTAGTATTCCCTTTCTGTATGTCCATCTGCATATATTTCACCGCAACTCTTTTCATTCCAGAATTTTTTTGTGTATAGTTTTAATTCCAAATTTATGTAATCAATAAATGCTTTTTCCGGAGAGGCCATGAACACTCTTATTCCGGGAACGATTTCCTTTTGTAGAACACCCAATGGATATTTTCCAGGGTTTAAATATCTGTAGGTAAATATTCCCAGGGGAGTTTTAAACTTTTTATTAATCAGACCGAGCTACATACTTCACAGACATTACCACACCTGTTTCCCTTCCCAAGTCTCATGACCCATGTCATGGATATTGAGATTAAGGATGGGAATATGCCGATATAGAGATATAGTGTGATAAACTTTCCACGGGTTTGTTTCTGTCTTAAAATGGTACGATCTTGTTTTCAAAAAACTTATAGATTTGGAAAGTAAAATACATTTTTTATTTAACTTTTCCAGACCATAGTCCGATATATATAATATATGTGGAGAAAGATGGTCGGGAAATCCCCTTATATTTGTCCTTTAAAATAAAACTGTTCCACATTGATATTGCTGAAAATGAAACTCTGGAGGTTCTTTGGAAAACAAGCAGGCTTTGGTCTATCTGTTATCTTTTCTTGCTTTGTTTATTTCCCTGTTTTGTTTCTATCGGTTTTGGGTAATATCCCCGGAATTGGAAGACTCTTCCCAAAATCAGAGTTTATTTTCCAAAGATAAAAAGTCTCCTGAAAACCTTGATTCTTCCCATTCTACAAATCGTCATGGGGATTCTCAAGAGAAAGCAAGAAATGAAAAGATTCGAAATTTAACTCAGACTTCTGTAACTCCTGTATTTGAAACTTTTGATCTCAGTCCGAAGGAGGTGGAATTATTTCATGGAAGAAGGTATGAACCAAGAGAAGCAACTCTTTTCATTTCCGGTCTAAGAATTGATAGAAATGCCTTTAAAATTGAAAAAAAGGAGGATCTTCCTCCCGAACTTATTGTTCCTTTACCTGGTGGAGAGGGAAAAAGGGAGTTTGTTCGTACCTTTGTTGATTTTCAGAATAAGGATATTTTTGTCTGGGTGGGAACGGCAAAAGATAACAAATTGGATACTTTTCATTTGTCTGTTTATCAGGGAGTGATGATTGGTTCCATTGAAACTTCAAAGGGAAGTTATGAAATCAAGCAGCTTACAAAAAGTAAAAATACCATTCGGAAAATAGATAGGAATATTTTTCCTGAAAACAATAATGATGCTGTTTCTAAAAACTCCAAAGACGAACGATCCCTAAAACCTCGTTTGGAAGAGGACGGGCCGTCTCCGGAAATCCAGGCTCTCAATTCCGGGGGAGTTTATATACGGAGTAATGTTCAGGTTGATATCGTTTTGGGCTTTTCCCATCTCATTAAAAATTCAGAGGGTAGCTTTCGAGCGGCAATGGCTTTAATGAATCAATTTGTGAGTGTGGCTAATACAACTCATCGAAACTCCAGAACAGGTGTTGTTATCAATGTCCGTGCGATAATGGAGTTAAATGTTTCCTCGTTATCAGAACTGGGAGACAATTTGTCACTCATGGACCGGGCTTATTCCTTTGAGACAGGGGGTGCCGGATTTAATAGAAATAATCCCTATCATTTTCTGGCTTATAAAAGATATCAGACGAGTTCGGATTTAAAAGTTCTTATTACAGAGAGATACACTTCTGCCTGTGGTATAGCTTACCTTCCTATTCCAGAAAGACAAAAAAGATTGTCCTCTGTGACATCGGCAAATTGTTCACATGAAATTCTTACCCATGAAATCGGTCACAATATGGGTGCCGCTCACGCAAGAGATCAGTTTTCATCATCTCAGATTGCTTATCTTACAGGAAGGGGCATTTACCCTTATGCCTATGGCTTTCGATCTCCCGGTCGTGTGCGGACAGTTATGGCTTATAACTGTGAGGATGGCTGTCCGAAGGTCCCTTATTTTTCAGGTCCCAATCACTCTTATTCCCCAGGAGGTAAGACTCTTTACCTGGGGCTTGCCAATAAAATGGATAATTCAAGGGCCATTCGTAGACGTTCTGGTGAGACAAGCCGTATTTCCACTTTAAGGCCGGGCTTGGGGCTTCAAATGCCTAGAATTACCGGGCAATCCGGAGGGACTTTTTCTTCAGGATCATTGACTTTGAGAGTTATTGCTATGGATCCCAATTCTCCACGTTTGTCTTTGTCTTATCAATGGTATCGGGATGGTCGGGCCCTTTCCGGTCAAAACAGAAAAAGTCTTGTTTTGCGAAGACCTTCTAATGGAGGGACTGTCTCTCGGTATTATGTAAGAGTGACAAATAGTGTGGGGAGTGTTTACTCAAGTTATCGGACAGTTGATCTTCGGAGTCCTCCCCGAATTACCAGGCAACCTGTGGGGGGAATTCTTTCTTCAGGATCATTGACTTTGAGAGTTACTGCTATGGATCCCAATTCTCCACGCTTGTCTTTGTCTTATCAATGGTATCGGGATGGTCGGGCCCTTTCCGGCACCGTAAAAGGAACAAACCGTTTAGTGCTTCAACCTTCTTCACAGAGCGGGATCCATAAGTATTATGTGATGGTTTCAAATGCTGTAGGTCACACCAAGTCAGCAGAGGTTACAGTTTTTTCTCTGAAAAGTCCCCGGATAGTGAAACAACCCCGGGGGGGGATTATTAATTCAAAATTGGGATTGTTCCTGGAAGTTGAAGCTGTTAATCCCAATCCCGCTCCCCACAATGGGGCCTTGTCTTATCAATGGTATCAAAATGGATCCCCTATAAACAATGAGGAGGGCAGGAAGTCCGGTTTCCTGGTCACCCTTAATAACTTCGTATTTCAGCCGACTTATTATGTGAAAGTTTCTTATAAGGGTAAAGTCACTCAATCTGAGGTGGTCAAAGTGGAATTTGAAATGAGGCTCAGAAACTCCAAATGGGAGGGCTTGTTGGATCCTGCAACAGATCCTTCACTTATTGAAATAGGACAAATAGATCGAAGTCTGGATTTGAAAAAAAGTATTGAGGAGGTTGAAGAAGAAGGGGTTATTATGAGGGGAATTGCCAATGAGGAATAATATAAGGACTTGTTTTTTATTTGTATTCTTTATGGTTGTGGTTGTTGGGCCAGTTTTTTTATTTCAAAACTGTGGAAAATTTGAAGCCCTTGACAGTGATTCTCCATTCAGGAGTTCAGTCCTATCCCAACAAGTGAGTTGTCTCGAGAATTTTCTCTCCTATAGTTGTGTGGTTGATAAAAATTCTGTTTATGAAAAAGGAGGGATATCAGAGACAAATAATCCAGCCTATACAGGCTTGCTTTTAAAACCGGTGATTTTAACTTTGTTGGATGATTCGGGTTTGCTAAAGAATGATACTTTTCAGATTCTCTCTTATACGGGAAAGCAAGTCAATGTCCATGGTCCTTTGAAATTTAGCTATGAGTTGGACAATGGAGTGTTTCTTTCCCAGGTAACAAGTTATTATTACTCCTCTCTGGCAATGGGTTTTTCCGAAAGTACGGAACTTTTTCTTGCCAGTAAGGGTTTGTATATTATTACTCAGGCTCCTGTAACGGGTTGGTCCTCCGAAGACAATACAATTTATCTGGGCCTGGAAAATGATGAAGAGACTCATCAGATAAATCAGCATGACAGTGGTCTGGACGGGAGTATTCTTTTGAATCTGGTGTCTGAGGCTAATATATATTATGCTTCCAAAGGAGCAATCAACAGGGGGCTTGAAACAAAACACAGGAATTGTCAGAACAAGGAGCAAATGTGTTGTGTGGATGAGAATGGTTGCTCCAAGGCAATGAGTATTGGTCTTTCCATGTATTTTGCGTCCTATTTTTTCTCACTTGCTCCCACAGTGGGTGAGTCTTATAATAATAGTCTTACAGGAGTGGAGGATTGTGGAATTTCAAGAGATCTTAATGTTAGTAAGGATATTTTGATTTCTGAAGTTTTTGGTGTTTGTGGTGAAGGGAATGAGGGTTATGTGTATCCTGTGGCCACTGTGTATGCTTCTATATGGTGGAATGTACGAAATAAACTTTTAAATGAAGCCTTGGATGAGGCTGAAAATTTTCAAAAATTTTACCTTGAACATCTTAAGGATTTAAATGGGAATTTAAATTTTATAGATGCTTATCGTCTGATAGGAGAGTTGGATTCCAGGGATTTTGGATCTCAATTTACACCTTACTTTAGAGAGGAATTCATTCGCAGAGGATTTTCCTTATAATGTGGATTTAAAAGCTCCCATGTTTTGGTGCCCATGGGTTTATTAAGGGTTCAATGCATGGTCCATGAGACTCGGGAAGGTTTTTGGGATGGACATCGAAGTTTGTTCGGAATGTGGGGGAAAGCTTAAAGTCATTTCTTCCATAGAGGAGCCTGAAGTGATCAAAAAGATTCTCAACCACTTGGGACTGGAGTCAAAGCCCCGGGAACTCTTGCCAGCAAGAGGGCCGCCGGAAGAGGAGGAGGTTTTCGATTTTGCTCTGGAAGTGGTCCACACGGCCCGCAAGGAGGATCCCAGAATTTTTACGGGATGAATGACCTTGTCACACTCATGCTGGAAGATGCTGTGGATTGTGAGATGGCTTTTGCCGAGGATGTTCTCTCCGAGGGAATCGCCGGTCTGACCATGAAGGATATGCGTTCCTATCTTGAATTTGTGGCCAGACCAACGTCTGGCTGGATTGGTGTATAAGCAGGTGGAGGTGAGGTCCAGAACTCAAGAACGTGACGGAATATGGCTGGATTCCAATACAGTTCCAAACGGTAATGACCCAAGTTCAATAAAAGACACAAAATACCAACCAAAAGAAACAACACCTTATTGAAATGAGACATCAAATGTAAAAAATCAATTATTTTTTCTTTTGTTGACTCCGTTGGGACTGCTGTTTTGCCTGAGAGGAGTTTTTCAACCCCCTCCCTTTGTGCTTTGAGTTTTGGTTTTTTTGGTTGTAACAGTGTTTCCCATTCCTTTAATGCCCTTGCCGACAGTGATTATGTGCTAAGTGTTTCAAACAATTCCGCAACAAGTTTGTCTGTGATCTTAAACTCCCAAACAATAATCAATGTCCCTTCAAATTTTAAAGGTTGATCGGAAGTTTTTAATTCCAGTGAGTTTACTGGCTGAAAACCAGTTGGAAGTGACCGTCAAAGGTGGAACGGGAAGTTCAGTCAATATTGAGATTAAAAGCAATATTTTACCTCAAGACAATAATTCAGCACCCGTTATGGCTGATTTAAACTTACAGGCTATCCATCGTCGGTCAGTCAGTGGTTCTTTTTCAGTGTCTGATCCTGATCCTGATCAGAGTCATGTTTCAGAGCTTCTTCTGGATTCAGGAAAAACTTATGACAGTCTTTTAAGTGGTCGCATCTCTTTTTCTGGTAGAAGGTTTGATTACGAAGCCCCTGTAGGTTTTAAGGGAAAGGAGGCTTTTTTTAACTACAGATGATGGAGGCCCTGCAAAAGGAGTTGTTTCAAAAGCTGTCATTGATGTAAGATATAACACAGCACCTCATCTTGTTTCAAATCAAATATTTTCCTTGCCAAGAAACAGCACCTCATTTGTTGTTACTCCCTTGGCTTTAGCCACAGATTTGGAGAACGATCCAGCTTTTTAAGACGGGAAAAAATGAAGTTATTATTTTAGGTCTTCAAGGCTCAAAGAACAGAGAAGAAGAGATGACTTTGAGTTTCCCCCCACACTCCGAACAAACCTCAATGTCCATTCCAAAAACCCTTTTAAGTCTCCTGGCCCAGTTCATGGAAGAGGATTTTCCGGACTTTGTTGCTTGTTTTTCAGGGCTTTTTGTTTTTGGAGTGATTAGGGGAGCGGTGTTTGAAATTTGGGGCAAAGATTCCATGAAACCTTATGAGGTTGGTTTTTGGTCTTGGAACAAGGGAAGCCAGTCGTGAGAGAGAAAGTCCAGAGGATCAAGGACAATCCGGGTGGTTCCGTTCTCAGCTTTTTCAGAATCGACGATTTATCGTGCTGGTCCCCCACCATAAGGATAGAGCCTATCCACTCTGACTCTGGGAACTCTATCCTCCTTCGACGGGGGTGAGTTCCCTGATGATTTGTCGAACTCTTACGGCAAAATGATCACTTTCCCTGGAGGCTTCAACAACTGTCTGCCAAAAAGCATCTCTTTCAAGAGCCTTGCCAACGTCATAAGTGTTTTGGACTTCCCTCAACGAGGATTCAATGAAATCTGGAAATTGTCGTCTGGGACCTCTAACATAGTGATCAAGTTGTTCAGACCAACGGATAAGAAGCTCTGGGTTGCCGGTCAGACGGGTTTTTGTCATAAAATGGGATTCAGCAATGAATCTTCTAAAATCCTCGTTCATCCAGAGTTCAAAAAAGGCTTCTTTGTCAAAGTTATCTCCCTGAAAGGCCTTTTTTGGCAGCTTCTTCAAAAGTCTCTTTTTCGTAGAGAGCTTTATAGAGGTCATCAAGCCAGATCTGAAATTCAGGAGTAGGAGAACCCGATACCGTAGTGATACCTCTATGTATGAAGAGACCCGATAAAATATCTTTACGGGATAAAGTCATCAACTGGGCGCGACTGTTAAGTCTTCCGACAAACCCGTCCACGATGACTGCAAGGCGATCCATCTGTGCCCTGTTTTGAGGGTCTATGCTCTTTTGAAGAAAAGCTCCGTGAAGATGTGTTATTTTATCGTCATATCCGGGTCTGAAAAACATGGCAGTGTCAATGCGATAAGGTGAATCCGGGTCAATCAGTCTCAGAGGATCTCTTGTGGTATTTCTCAGGTTATTGAGAATATGTTCAGGAATGTCTGCACGACTCATTTTCGTTATTTCCAGAACTTCATCCATTATTTCGTTGAACTTTTTGTCAATCATTGGATTTGAAGCCTTTGCAGCTCTCTTAATAAGTTCCTGAATTTTATCTACAACTCCTCCAATAGCGAATGTTTTGAAGGAAAATAATAAACAGAGTGCGAGCATTAAATAAAATTTTTTATTATTTAAAATCATTTTTTCTCCAATGTGAAAGACAACAAACAAAGTTGTCCCTTTCTGTTCATGACTTTTTTATAACAATCAAAGTCACATTTTAGTGTTAAATCAAAGGGACAGTATACCAGTCAGATTTTTTTAGTAAAGTTTTTTTTTGAATCTTGTAAAAAGTTCAAAATGTAAGGAGTCGTACTGACCAGATCGGTTTTTTTAATACCAACAAGAAGGTTCCTTACACCCTGAAAATGAGCATCCAGATCGAGTGAGGATTTTGCAGCAGAATTGGCATCATTCCTGAAATCAGGGAGGATATTCTCCGTATTGGTAATAATGGATTATAGGTGAAAGAATCAGTAACTTCACTCTAAACTGCGAATTTTACCTCGGATATTGTCCTCTTTAGTTATTTTTTCGAATGCAGTGGGATACTTTTTTTGGTTGCATTCTCTTGTATTTTTATTTTACGAATTTAAGAGAGGATGTAACTTATGAGAATCAATCGGCTTAAATTGGCGACGGCTTCATTCCTTTTGTGTTTTATCTTTCCACTGCTGTCAGCCTGTGATAAAGGCAGTGACGGGGTCAAATTTTCCAGAAAACCCCGTCAGAGAGAACATAGACCTAGAAGAGACAATTCAACCAGGCCTCCTCAATTATTCATTGTATTTGAGGAGCCTATGGCAAGATCAGATTTACCTGAGCCTTTGTCCATGGATGAAACCCTTGATTATGTTACCTGTAAAGAACCATCACGGAGAACACCAAGACATCGTATTGAACTTCAAACCAGTACATTTGTTTTCAGGAATAGGACCATAAAAGTGACTCCTGTCAGTGACCCTGATGTAAAGACTGATAATCCATTATTACCAATACGGAGAATATCCTCCCTGATTTCAGGAATGATGCCAATTCTGCTGCAAAATCCTCACTCGATCTGGATGCTCATTTTCAGGGTGTAAGGAACCTTCTTGTTGGTATTAAAAAAACCGATCTGGTCAGTACGACTCCTTACATTTTGAACTTTTTACAAGATTCAAAAAAAAACTTTACTAAAAAAATCTGACTGGTATACTGTCCCTTTGATTTAACACTAAAATGTGACTTTGATTGTTATAAAAAAGTCATGAACAGAAAGGGACAACTTTGTTTGTTGTCTTTCACATTGGAGAAAAAATGATTTTAAATAATAAAAAATTTTATTTAATGCTCGCACTCTGTTTATTATTTTCCTTCAAAACATTCGCTATTGGAGGAGTTGTAGATAAAATTCAGGAACTTATTAAGAGAGCTGCAAAGGCTTCAAATCCAATGATTGACAAAAAGTTCAACGAAATAATGGATGAAGTTCTGGAAATAACGAAAATGAGTCGTGCAGACATTCCTGAACATATTCTCAATAACCTGAGAAATACCACAAGAGATCCTCTGAGACTGATTGACCCGGATTCACCTTATCGCATTGACACTGCCATGTTTTTCAGACCCGGATATGACGATAAAATAACACATCTTCACGGAGCTTTTCTTCAAAAGAGCATAGACCCTCAAAACAGGGCACAGATGGATCGCCTTGCAGTCATCGTGGACGGGTTTGTCGGAAGACTTAACAGTCGCGCCCAGTTGATGACTTTATCCCGTAAAGATATTTTATCGGGTCTCTTCATACATAGAGGTATCACTACGGTATCGGGTTCTCCTACTCCTGAATTTCAGATCTGGCTTGATGACCTCTATAAAGCTCTCTACGAAAAAGAGACTTTTGAAGAAGCTGCCAAAAAGGCCTTTCAGGGAGATAACTTTGACAAAGAAGCCTTTTTTGAACTCTGGATGAACGAGGATTTTAGAAGATTCATTGCTGAATCCCATTTTATGACAAAAACCCGTCTGACCGGCAACCCAGAGCTTCTTATCCGTTGGTCTGAACAACTTGATCACTATGTTAGAGGTCCCAGACGACAATTTCCAGATTTCATTGAATCCTCGTTGAGGGAAGTCCAAAACACTTATGACGTTGGCAAGGCTCTTGAAAGAGATGCTTTTTGGCAGACAGTTGTTGAAGCCTCCAGGGAAAGTGATCATTTTGCCGTAAGAGTTCGACAAATCATCAGGGAACTCACCCCCGTCGAAGGAGGATAGAGTTCCCAGAGTCAGATTATGGATTAATTATCGACTTGTATCTCAAGTATGATGGGTGGTCTTTTACTGCTCTTGTTTATCAGATCAGGCACTTTGATTTCAGATATCCTTCTGCACACAGTATGGGCGATGATTTCTTAATGCAAATCGATGGTGAGCTTTTATTGAGAGGGGAAACATTGATTATACCCGGTATCGGGAAAGCCGTGCCTTCAGTTGAGGTTACTGAAGATTCCTATTGGCCAACTCTTAAACTCACTTTAGAGGATGCCTACCTGATCAGCAAAGCTGGCAAAAACATCTGTCTTGTTTCAAAAGGAAAAACTGGATATTACCGGCTTGGTTCTCATCCTGGATCCATCAATTATTGTGAATAAGAAGTTGGTCCTGAGAAAGTCTCATCTGGCTATTTTAGATTTCTTTTTTTGTTTTTTTATAGAGATTTTTAAGACTTTTTCACTTTGTTATGGGGGTCAGGAACATAATTATATTTTCTAAGACAGAGTTTTTGAGTCAGAAGATATACAGGGATTTATTTTTTTGTGAAATTGGTTTGTACAATTCATTGTCACCATCCCTCTTACAGTATTTTTGTTTATAAATTTGATTTATTGATGATCTATTGGAGATTTGCCTGAAAATTTAATGAATACACTAGGGGCCAGAGTCACTTTTCCAATTTAAAAAACGGGATATTCACCAGAAGATGTGGGTAAGAAAAGCCCTTTTTAACTTCTAAATGTCATTTCGTGGAATAAATAAGGACAGCCATCCTGGCTGATATGGGGCTCTGCCCCACACCCCAATTCGTTGAGCATCCCCGCTCAACGAATCACATTTTTAGTGCATTAAGATTCATATTGAAATAGCATCTCCCGCCAGATTCCAGTAAATCATAATTTGTGAAAACAACAACCAAAAAAGGGCGAAAAGATGCTGGTAAAGACTATCCTAAATAAATGTTACAAATTCAAGTCTTTTGTTTACGGGAGAATAACTTTATTCACCGAGGGCGGGGAAAC
Source organism: Bdellovibrionales bacterium (assembly GCA_965218815.1). Lineage (GTDB taxonomy): Bacteria > Bdellovibrionota > Bdellovibrionia > Bdellovibrionales > JAGQZY01 > JAGQZY01. The sequence goes on from CBDCLX010000002.1 coordinate 68,056, forward strand.
TTGTATTCATGTTCAAATTCACCCTCGAAAAAATGGTATCCCCATTTGTTCGGGATGCCATCAGGAGGCTTCTATTTATGATACATCCCCGAAGGCACGAAAATTTGAATTTATTCCTATCTGGGGAATTCCCGTGTTCTTCTGTTATAAAATGAGACGAGTCAACTGCTCTTGGTGTGGAGTTAAAGTTGAAAAAACTCCATGGAGTGATGGAAAAAACCAATTAACCAAAGTCTATATGCAATTTCTGGCAAATTGGGCCAAGGTGCTGTCATGGAAAGAGGTGTCAGTTCGGTTTAGAACAAGTTGGGGGAAGGTTTTTCGCTCTGTGGAGTTTATCGTTGAGTGGGGCCTTTCCCATCGCTGTTTAGAGAGTGTCAGGGCTATTGGAGTTGATGAGATTCAGTGGAAAAAGGGGCATAAATATCTAACTTTAGTTTATCAGATCAACTCCGGATGTGTCCGTTTACTTTGGATTGGAAAAGAGCGGACAGAGGAAACTTTTTCAAAGTTCTTTGATATGCTGGGGACAAGAAGAACACAACTTATTGAATACGTTTGCTCAGATATGTGGAAACCTTATTTGAAGGTTATAAAGGATCGAGTGTCTCAAGCCACTCATATCCTGGACCGTTTTCATATCGTTGCTCGGATTAACAAAGCAATAGATAAAGTGAGAGCGGGAGAGCATCGTCAGATGAAAGCGGATGGATATGACCCTGTGTTAACAAACTCCAGGTGGCTTTTATTAAAGCACTCAGAGAATCTGACAGAAAAACAGGAGGTTGGTTTGAAGAAACTTTTACAATACAACCTCAGGAGCGTCAGGGCCTATTTACTAAAAGAAGAGTTCCAATTCTTTTGGGATTATTTATCCCCCTCATGGGCGGATAAGTTTCTGGCTCGCTGGACAACCAAAGTCATGCGTTCCCGGATAGAGCCTTTGAAACATGAAGCCAAGATGATTCGACGACATAAGAATCTCATTCTCAATTGGTTTAGGGCCAAAAAACAATTTTCATCGGGGATTGTAGAGGGTTTAAACAACAAAGTAAAACTGACTATGAGAAAATCTTACGGTTTTAGGGAGTACAAATCCATTAAAATAGCTTTATATCATTCCCTTGGAAGATTACCTGAACCTCCACTCATTCACAAATTCTGGTGAAGAGGCAATTTTTTTTAAAATAATTTCCTTCCAAACCAAATGGTTTTCTTGGCCACACAACCTCATCAAGAAACTTATTGCTTTTATTTATTATTTTTTCCAAGATTGAATATGCTTCAATATGTGGAACAATAATATCATAACTGGATACAAAGTGGAGTTTGATTCAGGTAGAGAATTTTTTAAATTTTCAGAAATCAGGAATCAGATGAACCACACACAGGTGAACCACCCCATGATGAAAGTCCAGGGACTGCTCCTACTCAACAACAATGGAAAATAGATAGAGATAATTTAAAGATGGCCTGATCCACGATCCGTGTAACATTCCGAACTTTTACAATTTCTGCAAATCCCCTCCATTGTCAGGCGATTGAAATTTCCAAAGGATTTTACAAAATTCTTAAAACTTTTAGCCAGTTGACAAATTTTATCAGAGTGCTTTCTGATTTCATAGGTTTTTCCGCAACGATAACAACTGGCAATGATGTGAAGATGCTTGTGTTCCCTCTTATGGTTTTGTTTGCAAAGGGAATATCGGCCATCCTGAAATCTGTGGGTTAACCCCAGTTGGGTAAAAAGAGTCAGGTTTCTATAAACTGAAACCTGATCCGTCCGAATATCAGACAAATTTCCGGTTTGGATAAAAACCTCTCTGGGGGAAAGAGCCCTGTCACTTTTACTGAGAATATCAAAAACAGTCTGACGGGCTTTGGTGAATCTTAGTTTTTTTGATTTCAAAGTTTCTGAAAGTCTTTTATCCATGGTTTTTTTCTCCAAAAAGTTTTTCTCTGAGTTTTACACAATTCTGAAGACCTGAAAAATACAGGTTTTCAGTTCCATTAAAAACAATAATCTGGGGGGTGAGTCTTTTTGTGATCCCGAAAAAATCAAGAGCCTCCCGGTCCCCGTAATAAGCCGGAAAAGAGGTTTTCATTTTTTTATACTCCCGACGAAGCTCCTCTTCTGTGGAAAAAACTCCAAGAAGGTAGACCTCTGTCTTCAAAGAAAGACATTTAAGATCTGTCACCTGCTTTTGACAGGCCTGACAGTTTTTTTGAAAAAAAACAATCAAAAAGGGTTTTAAGGATTTCAGTTTAAAATCACGAACCGACACATCAGACAGACTGCGAAGTGTGACCTGTCCAAATCCAGACTCAAAGAAACACAGAATCAAAATAATGAGAAGACTTTTAATTTTAATGGAAAACTCCTTTTATCTCATATAGGCAATGGGGATAATAAAAGGGGTGCTGTCCTTAAAAATTCCCGGAAGGGGTTTAAAATGCCTGAGATTTTTAACCAATTTCAGGGCGGCCCTGTTTAAATTTTCATGAACCGAAGTCTGAACAATAGTGACGTTTTTAAAAAGTCCATCGGGGGCAATCTCCAGCCTGATTTTAACCACACCCGTCTGATTGAGCCTGAGAGCGGCCCTTGGGTAAAATTTATTCTGTTCAATATAGGTTTTAAGTTGTTGAACATAATTCAACTTTATTTTCTTCCTGTGCTGAATGACTTCCGGTGCTTCCGGCAAATTTCGGGAAGAACCTGTCCTTAAATCCATACTCCGTAAGACAATATTCCCGGAATTCATCAAACCTGACTTTTGGAAAACCCTTTTCTTTGAAAGGGGAGGAACCAAATGAGTCCGGAATGATCGTTTTTTTAATTTTTTTGAAATTCCTGTTTTTCTGGAAGACAGATTCCTTGTTGCATTGTCTGAATCCAGAGAGATAATTTCAATAATGATTCTTGATTTTTTTTCAATATCCAAAGGCTGATGATTTTTCCAGACCACCAGGGCAAACACTGAAAAATGAAGCATAAAACTGAAAATAAAATACTTCATGCCAACACACCTTATCTGAACTTTAAAACATCCTCTCTACAACCTTCCATTTTAAAACAAATGCAATATTGTTGCAATAAGTCGTTTGTCGTCTCATTCTGATTCTTTCTGAAATTTCTCTTGGGCTTCAAAATAATGCATAGCGTTGTTTCCTGGGAAAGTCTTCCTGTCCCTTGGTTTTTATGATAATTTTTCGTGGAAGTAAATGCAAAAATATTGCAATAATATAAAGCAAACTTTAAAATAACAGATATTCAAAATCAAATTGATAGATGAGGTGCATAAAAAATGATCAAAAAAGGATTATCAATCATTATCTTCTCAACATTCTTGTCAATAGCCTGTGCTGAAGAACCCAAACCTGCTTTAATCAACAAAGACAAAACAGAAATCCCACAGCCACCATCACCCGATGGGTCCCGCAAAATCCAACGAATGGCTTCTGTTTATCAGGGCAGAAGTCTTTCAGGCCTTCCCTGCATTCTTTTAATTTCCAATGAAAAAGAAGCCCATGGGAATGAACCCGAATCATCCATGATTCTTGCAAAGCTGGAATATATTGTTGACGGTCTGACACCCATGGATGTTGTCGTTGACTTCTATAGATACAATCCCAACACTAACAAATACTTTGATCGGGATTCCGGAGAACCAGGAGCAAAACTTATTCTTCTCTCCATTCTTCTCAAAGATGAAAGTACAATTGATCCCAATAAACTTTTAGATTACGAAGCCAGGGTGCTTCTTGTTCAATCCCTGCGGATTGAGTTCCAGGATAATAAAAAAGACATTGAAAAAATTGTTATAAAAATAGAACACTCCAGTGCCGGTCATTATGACACCCGTGCCTGTATGTATTTTCAACTGAAAGACACCAGGGAAGCAGAGTTTGATCTGAAGATCTGAAGATTTAAAGATTTCCATTAAGGAAGCTATCCTAAACAAAGGGTCTCTTGTAAAAAAAGGCCTTGAGTATCAATGAAAGTTTTTATTTTATATTTTTCTGTAATTCTGTCCGGTTTTTGCCTGTCTCCAGAAATTCAGGCCCGGGATGAGAGTTTTAAAAAAAATCATGAAATGAAAAAAAATATATCGTCAAAGGGGAAAACCCCTCCGACAGAGCAAAAAAATCAACAAAAGAAATCAGTATCCCCATTGTTAGTATCAGAAGACCTGTCAGACAAAACGAAAATATCAACAGAGGAAATTCATGTCCCCACTGTTATTATAAATAACAGGGGAAGTCCCATTGATGAACTCTCTGTTTTTAAATCCGAAAGAGTCTCCCCGAAAAAACTCAAAGATCCCCGTCGTCAGAGTCTCGCTGATCTTGTCAGCGATCAGGTGGGAGTCAGCACCCAGGTCTACTGTGCCAATTGTGGAGCCAAAAGAGTAACCATCAACGGTTTAAAAGGGGAACACACCTCTGTTCTTGTGGATGGTCTTCCCATACACTCGGCTGTTTCCAGCTTTTATGGAATGGATAATATTCCTGTAAACGGCCTGGCTGAAGTGCAGGTCATGCGTGGAGCGGGAGCCTCTCTGGTAAACCCTGAGTCCATCGGGGGAACTTTAAACCTGATAACCATCAACCCTCTGGACGTTAAAAATCAATATTCCACTTCAATCAATATTGATGATCACTTCACGGGGAAAGCCCAGAATCACAGCATCCTTTACACCTTAAAGGGTCAAAAAAAAACCTGGGGTATCACAATAGGGGGGCAACTGGCCCGCACTGAAACCTGGGATGAAGACCAAAACAATGTTTCCGAAATGCCACAAAGACAAAACAACAGTGCCTTTCTAAAAACCCGCTTTTTTTTGGGAAGTAAAAATGATTTTTCGCTGCGTCTGGGACACTCAGAACTTGAAATTCTGGGAGGCTTTTGGAAACCCACCCGTCCCAAAGAAGTAAGAAAACTGGGAGTTCACCAGTTTGACTTTATCGACGGTCGTGTTGATAAAAAGTTCATTGGTTCCCCTTCAACAATAACAGACTGGATTCACATCAAACGCAATGAAATGGCCACCACGGGAACCCACTATCTCAATGATCGTTTGAACCTTTATTGGAAACTGGGATCTGTCGCCCAGAGTCAACAATCCATTTATCAACACGGTTTTGACTATAATAATGCGGATTTCCTGTTTGTGGGTGACAGTCACATAAAATGGAATGGAAATTCTTTTTTCCTTAAAGGAGGTGTTTTTTTTAAAGATCAAAGGCTTTGCTCCACCTCCCTGCTTTTTTCCGATGATAACCCAAGGGATATTAAAAGTGACAGCTTTAATACCTCCTCCCATGCAGCTTATATTCAATACAGTCATTTGTTCGGGGAGGATTTTGAAATGGATCTGGCCCTGAGAGCCGACAAACTGAAAATCAACTGGATTGAGTTGGTCAATAAAATTGACGATTTTGTTTTAGCTCCCCGTTTTCAGTTTCTTCACAACATCACTCACAATCTCACACAGAGATTTTCATACGGTCTGGGTTACAGATCCCCCCTGACTTTTTTTGAATCCCAACACGGAAACAATGAACTCGGCTACCAGATTGATATCACAAACCTGGAAAAAGCCCACTCCCTGGTTTATTCGTTAAGCCTGAACACTCCTCAATACTATGTGACAGGAGGAATTCATTTCACCCGGTTAAAAAACATGGCCTATGGTTTTGAATCCCCCGAAAAACCCATTCTCTATAAAAACACGGATGAAACCCATGATATTCAGGTGGCTGATCTTCTTGTGGGCTACAAACCAAAACCCTGGTGGCTTCTTGAATCCGGTTTTGAATCTTTCCAATACGAAGATGAGTATAAAATAAAATTGCCAACAGCAGCCATAGAACAACGTCTTCAGATCCGCTCCTCCATTGACAAAGGAGCCTGGAAACACGATTTCAATGCCACTGTCATTTTTACCAGAGATCTTTCAAAGTACGGGTTTTATGCCAAAAACTATCTGGATCGAAACCAGGCCCGTGAGCCTTTTTTGGATCCAAAACTTCAACTCAAAAGACAAAAAGCCCCCACCTACGTCACCCTGGACACTTCCCTGTCCTATCAGTGGAATCCCCAATTGGTTTTAAGTTTCGGAGTGAACAATATTCTGGATTACACACAGGCCAGAGCGGGAGACACCCCCTCAGCCTGGCACTGGCATTTCTATCATGCCCATTACGACAGCCTCCACACCTGGGGACCCAACAGAGGCCGTCAGTTTTTTTTCAAACTCGGCGGGGAGTTTTAAGTTGAACAGTAACCCAACCTTCTCTGAAGAATGGAAGATGGTATGCTGTCATATTCTTCCATAACACGCCACTTTCCAAGTGGAGCTGCTTGGAACTGCAATTTTGGAAAGCTACTCACAAGGGTTTGAACTTACGTAACCCGGGTTTGTTGGCGGTCTTTTTTTTAATTTATAAAGTGACTCTGGATGAGGAAGGCAACACCATTTTTGGAGACTCCTTTGACCATGTCAGTACTCTTACCATATTTGATGATTTTGGACTTTGGCTGCCTCGCCTGAGAACCAATCTTAATTTTTATCCAAAACTCAAAAAAGCTGGAGCCACAAATAGTGAAATTTCAGAACTCCTGTCCGCTATGGATACTCTTGTTCAAAATACAGAAGGAACAACCTATAGACAGGATTTTTCCAAAATCAAAAAAGTGGCTTTTTACAGACATGACAGTTACAGAGCAACTTTTATTCCTGTTGAATACCTGCCTGCTTCAGTACGTTCCCGTAAATAATCAAGATCGCTAAAGAAAGTATGATGACCGTTGGGACAGTGTACTGGACTGTTTTGATTTCTTTTACAGGTGTTCTTTTCTGGCAAGAGGAAATCTGTCAGGGTTCAGGTCTAAAGACTTTCAGGACAATTTCAATGAAATGCATGACCTGATAGCTTTCTTTGGCAGCTTCGTTTATCGCTATAAAGAACTCATCTTTTTCCAAATATCCGTACATTTCCCCCAGCCTTTCATGGGAGACAGTGATTCCCCATTCTTCAATCATGCCATCAAAGGGTTTATCATCAAAACTCCTTCCCGTATTAAAGATAAAATCCTTATTATTCTCTATCGCAAACCCTACAGATGAGCTTGAAGAACCTGGGAGACCCGCCTTTTTGGCAGAATCCAAAACAGTTGTTTCAAATTTTTTGACAACCGTTACCCGACAATTCCAAACCCCTGAATTCCAGAGTCTTAAAATCATTCCCGCATTGTTCAAGAGATCAGGACTTCTTTGAAGGCTCATTTCAAAGAGTTCCCATGATCTCCCTGATGGTCTGTAAAAAGGACTGGCAAACATTTTGTCCATGGCATCCAGATAGATTTTTGCTTCCGGGTCCTGAAGTGCCAACCGGTCTATTCCGAAGTATCCCTGGGTTTTTTGGTATTCATGAAAGTTATTGGTTATTACAGTTACCATGTCATCACCTTTTCTCTCTAAATCTCTTCCAATTGTTCCCTGGAAAAAACTTACAAGTTCAACAATTGTGTAATTTAATTCTGTAATTTTTTCGGAAATTATGGGGCTATATTCTTCAGAGGATATAAATCCTTCCTCCACTAAAATCTGGGAATGTTTTTTTCCAAATCTGAAAAAGTGGGGATCATCCAGTTTCTCATTGATATGGTTGGCATAAAGGGCATGAAGATCACTTAACGAAATATTAAAGTCACCGTTTTCAATGGCATAAAAAGGTCCCCTTGCGGCCTCCACCCAGGCATTGGTGTCATTTTTTCTCCGCACCCATGAAAGAGGGGGGTGAGATCGTTTGCCCGCCTCTTCCGATAATCTATTATAGATGGATTTCTGATAATTTTTTAATGCATCAAAAAAACCTGACATTCCCTCCCGGGAGTGGGGATCAAGACGGGAATAAAAGAATCTTTGGCAGGCCCTTTCCCAGTCTGAGGAGGGAATCTTAAAAACAGCCTCCCTCACTTTCCTGTTTTCAAGCATCTGTAAAGGTGTCAGGGAATTCTGTAAAGATCTGAATTCATCGGGTTTGAGATTTTCTATGTCAATCTTTTCCTGAGATTGAACCTTTTTGAGGGGAAAAGCTATTACACGGCCGATGGAAACTGCATTTTCTGAAAAAACCAGGACAATTCCGATAAAAAGGAATTTGGAAAGACTCACTGATATCTTCATCAAAATTTTTCCTCTTAGCAAATATCCACTGATTTGTTTAAAGAAAATTCTGAAAGAGAGAAAAACTGTAAAATTTTAAACAGGATCAGTATGATTCTGCACTGAACTGAAAGCTCAGTTAAAGGTCAGTATATTATCATTTAAGTGATAAAACAAAATATTTTTTAAACTTTGTAAAAATTACATGAATTGATGACCTTCAGTATTGAATTCACTCTTTCTTTTAAATCTTCTGAAAGTGTTTTGCTTTTGGATTTTATCTCAATAAGTATTTTTTCCTGACCCTTTTGTAAAATAAGATCTATTTCCAAACCGTCTTTTGAATGAAAATAAGACATTCTATAGTTTGTCTCAAGATATTCATTGAAGCGGTAAATTTCCGCAATCACAAAATGCTCAAAACACTGACCAAAGATTGGCAGAACCCCGTTTTAATTTTCGGATACTGGAACCGGTTAAAGCGAATTTGAGGTTCTTTTTTTGTATTAAATAATGAACAACATCCAAAAGTCTGGGGGCTTTTTGGATTTCATCAATCACAATAAATTTTGGCTTTTTCCTTAATGCTTCAATCTGCTCCACCAAATGAAAGGGCCTCAAATTAAATTCCCTTTCTTTTTCAGGCTCTAAAAGATCGATCCAAAAAAGATCCTCTTTTTTAAAAAGCCGAGACCATTGCTTTTCCAGGTAACTGGATTTACCGGTGGCTCTTCCTCCGAACAGAAAAAAGCTTTTTGTCTTTGAACATTTGACAAGTCTTGGGATCATATATCTAATTTATCGGATAAATTAGATATAATGTCCAATAAATTTTACCTTGTTTCCAGATTTTCTGCGTAAAAATGGTGTTTTTCAACTAATCAGAATCAATGAAACAAAGTTTCACGAGGTTGTTGCGGATGTTATGTTCCCACGACCGGTGTCCAGTTTCTTCCACCTTCATCTTTTGCAGGAGCCTCCAAAATAAAACAGGAACCTCTCTGACCAAGATCATCACTCAAACTCCCTATAGACGATAAATTATCATCAACGGCAATGGCATTAAAAGGCTTGTCATTATCACAACGGCTTTGGGCTTTTTCTGAGTCCAGAGCAATACCGGTAAAAGGCAACTCCTCCGGATATTTGACTTTTACCTCCCCGACATTCGGGTACCTTTCATCACCGATTGGTAAAAACTCAATACCACTATTGTTGAGTTGAACCACCAATATTTTTTTATTCACAACATAATGACCAGAAAGATGACTATCAAACTTAGATAAATAATCAAAAGCCTCTTTTAATTTTGCACCCATACTTCTTAATTCTTCATCAATGTCTTTTATTTTTACATCTTCGGCTGGTCTTTCTTCTAAATACCATCCATACCACCCTGAGGGAGGATAGTCCCATGACTCTAATCCTGCATCCACGACATACTTGAGTGTGGCCGGATAGGTTTTATCACCAACCTTAATTTTGGCGGGTTGGTCCACTCCTGAGATTTCTATGGACAAATCCTTTTGCTCACCTTCAAGAGTGATCCTGGAACCCAAAACAATAGTCTCAGGCTTGGGACTGGTCATGACGGGGTAATCATTTGTAATTGCAAAAACACTGACAGAAAACAAAAGACCTGTCAGAATAATAATAAAACATTTCATGGAATCCTCCTCATTATTTTTGTTACTTTTAATTTCTTACACTATGTATAACACCTTCATTGAAACTTCAAGGACAAACACATGGAATGTAAAAATTACAAAAACTCTTTTTTGCTTTGATAAAAATAAAGAATTGTTTATTTTGGAAAAATGTGTGACTTTCTGATTTTAAAAATAAGATGGGTTATAAAGAAAAACCTCATAAAATACACAATAACTGCAATTATTTTACTTCTCCATTTTAAAGCTTATTCCAGTGAATGTGTTTTTCAGGGTGCTGTCCATCCCGTTGAAAAAACTGAAATGGTAAAAGAAGTGTATAAAAAAGCCTGCCATTTTTTTACAAACACTTTTGGAACCAAATTAAGTCCAAAAATAAAATTAAACAGTGTCCGTTATATAACTGACTGGAATCTCCTGGATACCGATTACAAAGGTGTTATTGATAAAACCTTGTGCGGGTTTTTTGAAAAGTCCCATCGGGATTCACCAATAAATGATGTCTACTTAAATCTCAATTGTTTTTACCATGAATCCGCATTGTTTATCCAGAGTGACGTTGTGGAACTATCATTTCTTTTTCATGAACTCATTCATTTTTTTATTAAATCCGCCAGTGCTGAATATGTTCTTGAAAACAAAATCAAAAGAAATGGAATTATGGAGGAGGCCCTGTGCCTCTGGTCCCAGAATAAATATATAGAAGAAGTCACCAACGATGACAACATCATGAGTTTTGTCAATGGCGGCTACCAACCCCATCCCAACCCGGAAGACAACTTTGCTTTTTACGCACCTGCCTTTTTTCTGCAAGCAGGGAAAAAATTTATTTATGGCTCGATTCATTTTTTTGACGAAGACACAAAAGGAAAATACAATAAACTCATCAACAATCAATACGTCATGGCTCCGGACCCCAACTCCATATCCAGATGACAACCGAAACCCAAACACACCCGTCTGTTAAAAACGGACATCCAATGAACGAAATTCAGCTCTTCACTCCCTTAAAAGCCAATCATCTTTTAATGTCAGAATCTTTGTTGAAATGCCTTTAGTTTTCAAAATCCCTTTGTCTTGAAATCACAACCCCCCTGGAATTCACAAAGTAAACAATAGGGGTTCCCGTGGGGATTTTTATAGACGAGATATTTCCGTCAGGAACCCCCTCCAGATGTTGTACAAGAATCCTCAGGGTATTCAGATGGGCTGAAACAATAACAGAGTTTTGGTTTCTGATTTCCGGTAAAATGTCAGAATACCAAAAGGGAAGAACCCGGTCCCTGAGATCTTTAAAGGATTCAGGCTTTTGCCTTTGTGTAACATTCTCAGTTCGATAATCCTCTTTTACTTCAGGTGGCCTTGCCAGAAAATCCGTTCTCCACCGGGTGACTTGTCCTTCCCCGTACATTTTTATCATGTCTTCTATCTTTTTTCCCTGGAGGTCTCCGAGATGTCGCTCATTGAGTTTCCAGTTTCGTATGACGGGGATATCAGCCATCCCCATTTCATTCAGGATAATCCTTAAGGTTTGCATGGATCTTTTCAAATTGGAAACAAAAGCCCGGTCAAAACGAAACCCCCTGTTTTTTAAAAAAGCACCTGTGTTGTAGGCTTCCCTTTCCCCTTTTGAAGTCAGGTTCACATCGGCCCAACCTGCAAAAGCTTTTTCTTTGTTCAATTCACTTTCTCCGTGACGGACAAGAACAACGGGTATCAGCACTGTTGGTTGTTTTTCAAAAATGTTCCTGCATAAAAAAGCCTGACAGGGATTGATGCCAATAATTAAAAAAGAAAGAAAAAACAAATATCTCATCATGGTTGACCGTAACCTCCACCCCCTGGTGTTTCCACCACAAAGAGGTCGTCTTTCTGCATTTCAACTTTATCTGCCGAACTCAGTCTTTTTGTTGCACCGTTGACCCGAACCACTGAGTTTCGTCCCGGTGTCCCCGGCTTGCCTCCCGCCAACCCGTAGGGAGGAACCCGGCGGTGACCTGACAAAATGGCTGCTGTCATTGGCTTTAAAAACCGCAGCTTTCGAATTGTTCCATGGCCACCCCGAAACCGGCCAGCCCCCCCACTCCCCCTTCGGATCTCAAAACTCTCAAGTCGTACCGGAAACCGTTGCTCAAGGATTTCCGGATCCGTCAGCACCGATCATCGCCGAAACTGAAGTTGTTCATCGTTCCCTGGGAGGCCGCCTGCACCCCCAAAGCCCCCGGGTAAACAGCTTTTTGGTATCCTCCTCCAATAAAGTTCCACAATCCATAAGCTGAACATTGTCAATCAAAACCCCCTCTTCATGAATGACAGAACTGTCAGGTGGCATCGAGCCAGGTGTTATCCCTCCAACATCCGCATGATGCCCCCTGGAAGCCACATAAAAAAATCCTCATTTCCCCAACCCCTCCGTCAGTTACAAACGACATCAACCGGAAAAAACTCTTCTTTACAAGTGTATAAGCAGGATAAAAGATATTTTATCAGAGATCAAGATGTATTCCCACCCCGTTTTCCATGTTTTTTCTGATCTTTTTGCTTTACGAATTCCATTTTGTGTTCATTTGAATGGGGTTTTTCTTGAGAACTTATGATTCCAAACCTGATTTGGTTGGAAAAGTGAATTTTTGAATAAGGGAATCCATCACAGAAAACCCGGGTTCTCCGTCAGAGTTCTCCAATGAAGAAGATTCATGAAAAATCGAAACCCTCCTCCTCTTCCGGTGGCCCCCTTGGAGAACAGGGCTCTGGAATTCCTGACTCCAGTCCCAAGTGGTTGAGAATCCTTTTGATGACTTCAGGTCCCTCTATGGATATGAGGTTGGTTTTTGGTCTTGGAACAAGGGAAGCCAGCTCACTATCTCCGTTCTTTATAATTTTTGTTGTCAATTTGTAAATTTTACAAAAAAAAGCTGTTGACACAGGTCAATGACTGGTGTATCTATTATCTATCGACACTAAATCACCGGGTTAAATGTCCAACTAGGGGGACGCATCTAACTGTTTATTTTCCATTAAGATCAGGAGGGGAATTATGAAATTAAAGTTGATGATTTTTGTTTTGTTATTATCTTTTGTGGCAAATGCCGATAGTGAAACAATTGATTGTACAATTAAAGCTTTGAGACCAAAACTTTGTCCATCCAGTTGCGAGGACATAATTCAGAAAGGACCATTCAAAATCAACCCCCAAAGCGATCAAAAAGAACCTATTTTTGAAGGAGATCTTGAAAAGGATCTTATAGGAACTTCAATAAATGTTTTCTATGAACCGGCACAACGTATTATCATTGCAGAATTTACTAGAAATCATGAAACCAAAGCGGTTATAACTAATTTAAATAGTCCTGGTCATAGTACATTTCTCATGTACAAAGATATAAGTTTAGAAATTGTTGTTATATGCGAATAATTGTGTGATTTAGATAATTGTTTTTTTAGCGAATTCCACTTCTATGAAATCTTAGAAGTATAAAGTCTTTACTCCAAATCTTTATAACCAGTAATATGAGGATTGGACTGAGCCCCTGAGATTGGACATAAAAAAGAGTAGAAGGAAAATGTCCATGACAAATATTATTCCTAAGATTTAATCCCCGTTTATCAGTTAAGAGAACTCTAAAAAAGGTTGATACATTCTCACCTGATTCTCTAAAACTTTTGATAAATCTTTCATCTACAAGCAAAGCACCTAAAGGTTTCAACTGAAAGCCTCTCTCTTTAAGATTTCCAGGAGATTGATAAATCTCCCCTCCTGCTACAGATATTAAGTCTCTTATTGCTGATTCAATTTGAGGTATCAGTATAGAACAACTTGCAATATAGTTTTTATTAAAATAGGCAATCAAACCTTCTTTTATAATTTGATAATTTTCTTTTGGAAAAACAGGCGATTTAAAAAAATGTTCTGAAAGAGTGTTTGCATTTAAAGAGGCATTTTTTTCAAGATGATCTAATCCTAACCTAACCTAACCCAAGGAAGCATCAATTGTGTTGATTGAGATATATTTTGAACAATGTTTCCTTCCAAATCATCTTTTATAGAACCAATTTTAGCGACTATCTTTCCTGTATGATCCATAATGGATTTAGGAATAAGATATAATGTAGGATGTTTTTCTGCCATTTCAAGGACCATATTTTTTGATTGTTCTTTATTTGGAATAAAAGACAATGCTATATCATTTAATGCTTCAGAAAGACTTTTTCTATCAAGCTCATTGAAATAATTATCAATTTCTTTTTTTGGAATTTTAATGGGTGTTTTTATTCTTCCAAGACGTTTCAAATCTTCTTTCTGACTGGATCGTATGTCAGACTCCAATTTCTTTGTTTCATTAGATAAACCATATTGAAATAAAATTTTTCTGACTCTTTCTAACCAAATACTTCCTGCTGCCATTACAAGTTTGTTTTCGATCCCCCACAAAGAAGAATCCTTAAATATCAATAAAATCCTTTTCATGTTTTCTGTATCATTTTTACTCTTATAATAAAGAACTAATCTTGTAATAATACATTCAGTAGAATTGAGATCAAAAGTTTTTGGATTTTTATCAGAAAAATTTTTTAGTTTTCTTTCAAGCTCTTTTATAATTGCTTCTTCTTGTTCTTTTGTTAATTGAACTTTACGAGATAAATCTTTTTCTCTAATCAGCAAATCAAATGAATATCCCCATGTTCCAGGTTTGTCGTCTTTGGAATGAACGTTTTCATATTTAATAATAGCATCACGAACAGATGTAATCCTCTTTTGGTCATTGAGAGCAACAACCAACCTTAAACATCTTTCAAATTTCTTTTCCAAAAAAGGATAACCCTCTAAATCAGTTAATTTAATTATAGAATCAATAAATTTGTGGGCAGATGATATGTTTAGTCTTTCATTTTTTATCTTTTGTGAAAAATCCCATACGAGGCCAGCATAACGACACTGTAAGGTTGGATTATCTTCTGTTTCATTAGAGCGTTTTTCCCAATAATTTATCATTTTAGGATTGATATATTTAATATCTGGATAAGAAAAAACAAAATTTCCCTTTCCATCTTGCTCAGAGTACAGTGGCCTATAATGAAAGCCTTCCCATTCCTTTGAACCAGACTTTTCATTTCTTTCTCTAAGAGCAAAAGCTGTTTCTTCATAGAAAAACTCAGAACCTAATGGGAATTTATTATCTTTAAAGTTTTGTCTAAAGTCACAAATTTTTTCATAAATCTGCCACTCTACATCTGTTTCTTTTGTTAAATACTTTGTACTTTTAAATTCATTTAGAACTGAATATAATTCTTTCAAAATGACAGTCTTCATTTCTTCTTTCTCTTGTGAAAAATTTATAAATGAAAGTCTTCTTATTTCTCACTGTCTTTCTTTTTTTGGTTGTAGCGATAATCAGAATGGGAGCAATTCATCCCCTTCACTGAATCCAGGGGATCCACGAGGAGTCCCTGGACAGGATTTAAAACTGGATCAGCTTTCAGAAGTCACAGATACCAATAAAAACAGTTTTACAATTTCAGGAACCTGTCTTGATGGTGGTGGGTTAATCACTATTACTGTGGAAGATGAAGTTATTGGCGAGGATATCCCATGCACAGATGGACGTTTTTCCCTGACAGCAGATTTAGAAGATTTTTCCTCTGATTCAGATACAATGGAGATAAGTATTCTCCAGAAAAAGAACGGCGAAACAGTCACTGACTCCCTGACAACTGATATCACTATCAACGACCCTCCTCCAGTTCAACCAATAATCCCCAGCTTTATGGAATTGGTCAACCCTAAAAGTTCTCCCAGTGAAAACACCAATCCGGTTATCAGAGTCAAAGAAAGGAAACCAGGGGATACTGTTGAATTGTTCACCGATAGTGAGTGTACCCATAGAGTGGCTATTGGAGCCGTTCCAAACAACGCCACATCTGTTGACTTGAATATCTGTGAACCAGGAACCTGTCATGAGAACCAACTGACACCAGGGCATTATAAGTTTTATGAAAAATCATCAAATGACAGGGGTTCAAGTGGCTGCTCTCAGGAATATCTGGAGTATTTTTTAGACCCTGATCCTGGGGCTCCACGGGTTCCGGCAGCCATGATTTTGGTAGAATCAGCGATAAGAGTCTTGGGAGTCAATCCAGAAAACACAGTTTCACTTCACACAACACCTTTTTGCAATGATTCACCAAAAGGTATTGGAACAGTGGAAGACGGAAAATCTTATATTGATTTGACTGTTTTAGATTCAGGGCTAAACCCAGGAGACTATGTGCTTTATTCCAAAACTGGAAATTTTTATGGCTGGTCAAAATGTTCAGATGTCAATGTCAGATACACACTGACTAGGCCCGAGGATCCTGATTTCATGATCAACCCTCCTTTTAGGTCCCCAGGTAATTCCCAGGGCCCTAGTTTTATCATCAGAGGTCTTCCCGATTACGATGTGACCGTTTCCATTTTCAGAGGTCCCCGTTCCACCTCTCAATGCACGGATACCAATCTGATTTCCCTTGGAGACTCTGTTTCCGTCAACGCTTCTCAAAATGAGATTGCTATTGATTTGGGTAATGTTTTGGAAAATGCCTCTGACGGGATTTACAAGTTTTTTGCCAGGATTGAGGGAGGTCCCAGAGTCCACTGTTTTGAATTAACCTATGTTCTTGATACCACAGCCCCAAGGATTATAGCCAACACCCTGGAACAGAATCCCCTTGAAAACGATGACACTGCGAGGATGTCCAAGACCTGGAACTGGTCCTGTGTGGACAGGGATGGTGTGAATTGTACTTATAGGTATAAGATTGATGAGACAGCCCCCACAATCAGCAATGTGAGTGTTCCCTCAAGAACCTATGCCGGAGGAGACCGGATAGACTTCACAGTGACCTTCAGTGAGGCTGTGACAGTGGAAGGGACCCCTCGTATTCCCTTGATTTTAGATGGAGGGGGGACATCCCAGACCAAGTACGCAGAGTATACCAGTGGTACGGGAACAAACAGTCTTGTCTTTCGCTATGAGGTGGGACAGACAGACCTTGATACGAATGGGATAGGGATGCAGTCTTCCATTGATCTGAACTCAGGAAGTCTTGAGGACAGTTCAAGCAATGCTGTGAGTCCTTTGACATTCACTCTTCCCACCAATCTTTCAGATGTTTTAGTCAGCAGAGGTGTCCCCAATGTGGTTTTATCCTTAACAGAGCTTTCAGTGGAGGAGAACGGTGGGACGGGCACTTACCAAATAAGACTTAACAGTGAGCCCACCTCGGCTGTAACATTGGCCCTTGGAAGTGCTGATTCCAGTGTGGCCACAGTGTCCCCAGGCATACTGAGCTTTTCAACTGACAATTGGAGCAGTCCCCAGACAGTCACTGTCACAGGAGTGAACGACAGTATTGACAACGACGCAGGCGGGGGTTCATTGAGGACAGTCAATATTACCCACACTGTGACAAGCAGTGATACGGACTACAATAATTTTTCCGTAAGTCCGGTGGAGATAACCTCCAATGATAATGATGACATTGGTTCCATCAGGTTGACGGTCAACCCCAGCAGTATTGACGAGCATGATAGCGGTTCAAGCCGTTCAATAGCCAATAATACGGAAACAATAGTAGTGATAGCGAGTTTTCATGGCAGCACCAGTGGGGGAAGTCCCAATTCCAGAGTTCGGTTGTCAGGTCCGTTGACAATTTCAGCTTCTTTGGAGGCGGGCACAGCCCAAACTGGAGATTTTAACCCTGTTGATTTTGATTTGAATATTCCGGCAGGAAGCAATCAGGTCATAGGAGCTTTCAGTCTGACTCTTGTTGATGATGAATTGGATGATAATGATGAGACCCTCTTGGTGAGTGGCTCAACCCCTTTGGGTTTGACCATAAATCCTGCGACCATAACCATTGTTGATAATGATGACAGGGGGTTGATTATTTCCCATTCATCCCTTTCGGTGAGTGAGAATGGAGGGACTGGGACTTACACAGTGAATTTGGAAAGTGAACCCACGGGTTCTGTAACGATTCTTGTAACCAGTGGTGATACCAGTATAGCCACAGTGTTACCGACTTCTTTAACCTTTGAGCCAGATGACACCAATGGCAAGATTTGGAATACTCCCCAGCCAGTGACAGTGACAGGAGTCAATGATACCTCCTCGACAAATGATCGTCATACAACAATCACCCATCAGGTGTCCGGGGGAGGGTACGGAAGTTTGACTGTAGCCAATGTGTCTGTGACAAGTCTTGATGCCAGCAGTCCCACTCAGTTTTGGGCTAAATGGGTGCCAAGAAACAATTATGCAACAAACGAGCTTGAGGCTTTGATTCAAAGTGTAACCTCAGAAAGTGATGCTTCCTCTCCCTTTACATTGACTTTTCCACCTCACGATCAAAATGATTATTTTCTTTTGGTTTTGGATAATGGGAAAACACTCACTGGAGAATACGATGGATCATCAGCAGAAGGGATAAATCAGATAGGTGCTTACATATTTCTTGGTGAAATAGGGGGAAAGAAATTTTATGTTAGTGAAAATCAGCTTCTTCATGAATTACTGGAGGGGAGAGAAATAACATTAACTTATGTTTTAATGGAAGATTAAAGAAGAAAAAGTTAATGCAATCGTCTCAAAAGAATACGATTAAAAAATCTGTTTTAACATGAAACTTGTGGAAAACAATTTTACAGTGGTTTCCGGTCTTGCCCGTGGAATAGACACAAAAGCCCAAAGTGAGGGACTGGCTCAAGGCCAGTTAATAGAAAAAGCAGTCCAGGAATACAAACCAGGAAAGAAATAAATCCATCTTAAAACCTTTTAAAAATTAAGTGTTTTGTTTTCCTTCAAAACTATTTCCGAATTTTCCACAAACTTTTAAAAACTGGACCATTATGTACAAACTATTGAAACTACTTGATTTTATAAAAAATTCTGAAAAAATGCAATCTATTCCGGCATGGAAAGAATCAGATGGACATTATTAAAGCAAATAAGTAGGATCCTGATAAATGATGAAAAAGGGGGGGATTATGGCCAAGTCACAGGGAAATTCTCTGAAAAAAAGCAAAGACAAAAATCTTTCCGATTATAAATTCAAAACTGACAATTATACAAAAGCATTTACTTTTTCAGGAAGAGATTTGACTACCGGACGATTGAAAGCGAAAAAAAACCCACCATCCAAGCCACTTAAATAGTGTTGCATAGAAATATTTCCATTTTATGGGATTTTGACGGCACATTGACACCTGTGGATTCCACGACTGAAACTGTAAAAGTCCTGGAAAAGAATTCACCTAAAAAATTCTGGAATGAGATAAAAAACTTAAGAGGTGACCGAAAGGAACCAAAGTGGGAACATATCCTGGCTTCTGATACTCCTATATGGATGTACACCCTTTCAAGAATAGCTCATCAAAAAAAAATTCCCCTCAATAAAGAGTTTTTTAAGAAATTTGTTGTTCCAAAAGTTGAACTTTATCCAAATGTTTTTGAGTTTCTTCGGAAAATAAAAAAAATTGAAAATAGAACAGATTTTAAGAGTTATGGAATTAAAATCTATCACTTTATTTTTCAGCCGGTTTGAAAGACCTTATAGAAGAAGTTTTCCCCGAAGAATTGATAGAATGGATGTTTGGCGGGCGATACACAATTATCTATTCCAGTGAAGATGAAAGAGATCAGCCGGAAAGTGTACCTGCTTTCTGTATGGACGAGACTATGAAAACCCGCTCTGTTTTTGAAATTGCCAAAGGAACATTTTCAAACCGGAAAGTTCCCGTTAACAAACGAATAAGCCCTGAAAGGTTAAAGTTTCCTTTTTCAAACATGATTTATATTGGTGATGGTCCGACTGATATACCGGCACTGGCTCTTGTAAAGGACCGGGGAGGACTTGGTGTTATTGTTTATGACAGACAAAAATCCCTTAAAACAATCCAAAAAAAATTTTCTTGACTATAGAAAAGTGAAATGTGTCTTGCTTTATTTAATATGGAAGGGTATTAATGGCAACAAAGAGGTGGATAGTGAAAAATTCCCATGAATTTTTTGACTTGGTTTTTTTTGGAAACACTTTGTTTATTCTGCCTCTATCTATTTGCTTCATTGTCAGTTTCTCCGCCAATGGATCAGAATCTATGCCTTTCTCACCAACCGACCAGTCACTTGTTGGCAAGATCAAAAAAATCGGGACCTTTTCCAAAAAAAAAAATCAATTAATATCCGTTCCAAAAAACAATCCGTTCCCCCTTTTGACAGAAAAAATCCAAAAGCCAAAGGAGTCATTATTACGTTTAATGAATTTCCTCCCGATAAAACAAAAATAAAACCTCTTTTGAAAAAACTCAAAAAAGAGAGACTCAGATTAAAAGACCGGTTTCCTTTTTTTAAAAATTGGGTTTTTGAATGGACCAGGTGGCAAAAAATAAAAAAGGCTCAAATCCTATGTTTGGAGCTGGTGACAAATCCTCAATTATCCTCATTTGTGAAAGTTTGTGAACCGGATTCTTTACTGAGACCGGCGGAAGTTAAAAAGACGGAAGGGTTAAATAAAGAACCAAATTCTTTTTTTATTTCTGACAATCATAACACAATACAGAACACACCTTCCAGAGGGCTGGCCAGTGTATTAACTGACATCAACCCGTCTTATCGCCTTAAAAAAAAAACTGAGAAAGAAACCCGTCTTCCAAATTTTCAAATAAAGATGAGTCGCAATTTGAAATCCTGCGGAATTGTTTCCAAAAAGATCAAAAAAATAGCAAGTTGTAATAAGTCTGAAGATAAATCTTATTTGCTCGATGGTTTGCCTGATTATTGGGCTCAGGAAATGATTGGAGCGGATCTTCTCAAAGAAGAGCTTAAAAAAAATAATTTTTCAGGTCCCAATTCTTATCTTTTTTCGGTTCATGACAGTAGTGATGGAGACCATAAGGAACCTGTTTTAAATCTTATTATGGAGTTCCATGAAGGAAAGGGGTACTCAGTCCTTCCCTCTCCTTCTCTCTCTAAAAATTTTTATCAATTTAATTACCACGAGGTCCACGAACTTTCGTCAAATATGAACTATTTCAGAGGATTGTGCCATCCGACAAACCCATCAACAGATTGTCAACCTGCTCCATCTTTCATCAATAATTCGATGAGTTGGGGTTATAATGCTTTTTGTGGTTTGGGTTACACTCCGGGTATTTTAAAAACCATAATAAGAAAATCAAAACAAAAAAGAAAACTGAATATCGAAGAAGAAATCAGGGATTACTATAGGGATAACTCTGCGAGTCTGGCAGAAATACTCGGAAAACGAATCAGACAACAAGTATCCGGACGGGAGGACCAGTTAATCTATGATGTCACGGGATTATCCGATAAACAGATAAAAGAATTGATCTGTAGTACAGACCATATGTCCACTTACAGGGTTTATAAAGAGATCGCCTCTTTGGGAACTGTTATTGTTACTGCAGCGGGTAACGATCATCCCGATGGCAATAATGGTGAAGGGAGCCGGTATATTGAAGAAACAAAAGCCCAAGCTGCAAAAGATTTTGGATTGATTGTTGTTGGTAGTGTAGATCCCTTTGGGAAGCGAAGTCCTTTTTCCCAGGAAGGATTGGAAGAAGGAGAAGTCGATATCATGGCTCCATCGGATTACAGTATCGTTTCCAGTCAACATGAAAATGGAAGCCCCTGTTTGTTTAGTGGGACTAGTGGGGCAACCCCTTTGGTCACAGCCAGCCTTGGCGGTTTTGAATGGTTGTCAGGACATCATCCCACGGTTGAGGAAGCTGAGACTCTTTTGAAAAAAACAGCCATCCCTTATCTTTTTTCTGAAGATTCTGACGATGGAGTTTCAGGAGTTGGTATTGTTAATGCTTATAAATTGGGAAGGGTGGCCCAAAAACTTAAAAAACAATGTAAAAAAAATGATCGAAGCTGTTTTAAAAATGCCATTCAGGAAGATCAGACTTACCAATTTGAAAGAGATTCGGGATTGTCAGAAGCCATTACCCGGGTTTTTCCTGAATGTGCGGTTTGTGGATCCCATCCACTCAAAACAGGAGCTGCCACTTGCAAAACAAAAAAAGATGTTTTCACAAGACTGAGAAAAGAGACCTTCCTTCATCCTAAAGATAGAGAGCTTTGGGACACCCTTGCCTGTGTGTATGGTTCCAGTGGTTTTAAAAAAACAGCCAAGGGCATAACAAACACTTATCGGACCCTTTCAGGAACTCAGGGTGCAGATCCCTATTCCTGCAGTAAAGATGAAGATTGTGTTTTGTATCCCGTTCCTCCGAACAATGAAAGTTGCCATGAGGGTTTTGAGGGGATATCCGTACTTGAGGCTGTTAACAAGACGGCTTTTAAAGTCAAAAACATCAGAAAAAATATTGGAAAATATTGTCAATGGGAAACGGCCTGTATGAGGCAGTGGTGTCATGCTAAAAACAGAATGGAAGTAACACCCATTTCAACAACTACGAGAAAAACCCAAAAATGGCACTGGTATCAGGCACATTGTGGCCTATCCCGAAAATGCAGGTTGGAATTCAAACATACAAAAAAGAGAGTTCCTTTGAGGGATGAGCCGGAAGAGGAGGAAATCGATACCAGGCAATAGAGCTTTGCTTCAAAGACCATTTGTTTTCCTGATCTCTTCCAAATATCTGCAACAATGTCTGTTATTGATTTATTTGATTTCCTTGTGCAGGGTGTGTTTACCGAGGAAAGGATTATATTTCTTTTTTTCAAGGCGTTCCGGGTGGGTTTGGGTGTTTTTTTTGGTGGTGTAACGGGAAGGAGGGCGACTCAAACCACGGGCTTCAGTGCATTCCAGAGTGATGATTCTGATTTTACCTTTTTTGGCCATAGAAAACCTGTATCATGCTTCTCTGTGTCCAGGCAATAAAAACTTCACATTTAACAAAGCTTCCAATAACACATAACACAGACTTATGATTTCTGAAGATTTTGTTGAAAAAGCATCAAATAGACTTTTTCAGGATCAATGAATTACAAAAACTAATACAAATCAATATTATTTTTGATAAGATAATCCAAAATCCTGTACCTAAAAAATTCACAGGAAACCCCGGAAATATACTGATTGTATTTGAATTTTCATAGAATTTTTCTGCGGAAACAGCATGAAAACAAAGGGTCTTTAGTCTATCTGACAATTCATTAAAAAATGAATTTCATTTTTAATGATCCTCTCTTATAATTTCCAAGTCAGTAAAAAAAACAAAGGCCGAACACAGGAAAATGTAATGGGCTTCAAATGCGTTTTTTTATATCTAATCCGGTTGGCACTTTTCTGGTTCATGATATTCAATTCACATTCATTGGCTTTCCATCAACCTCCTGTCAAGTCTCAATTTTTAAGCCCGGAAGAGTCAGTCCTTGGAATTGGTTGGTTGAAAGAAACAGTTCGCAAAAAAAACCTCAAAACCGTTGAACAGGTTTTGGATGTTCTTCCGGAATCCTATCTAAAAGGCTACACTCTTGTTCATTCCTCAAAAAGTCTTCAGGGAGCCAGTTTCATGAATCCAAGAGCCATTGTTTTTGGAAACGATGGACATTTTATCATCACATTCAACGGACATCCCGATCAAAAAGGTTTCCATACTCTGGAAATGGTTGAACAAAACCCTCATGGACAACTGGAATTCGTTGAAGCCTCATTTGACCCTGAAGAGAATATCGTTTCATTTTCCCAACCAAACCCGAGAAAGTGTATGCAGTGCCATGCAAGCTTCCCAAGACCTGTCGGTTTTCCCAAATACATCTGGCCAAGTTATAATCAATGGTCCGGGGCCTATGGACAAAAAGATGACGACATTGCAGAACATTATGAACAATATATGGCTTTTAAAAAATCAGCAGAGAATCATCCGAGATACCAATACCTTGACCCCGGACCCACTGACACCTTCCCCTACTATCACGACATAAGAGTTCATCCCTACGGACTTGCTCCTCCTGAAATACGCCACTTCGGTTCCATGCCCAACCACCGTGTATAAGCAGGATAAAAGATATTTTTTCAGAGATCAAGATGTATTTCCACCCCGTTTTTCATGGTTTTTCTGAGTTTTTCTGATTTTTTGCTTTACGAACTCCATTTTATGGTCATTTGACAGGAGTTTTTCTTGGTGTCTGAAACCTTTCTTGGGAACTATTGAAACAGCGTGTAATTCCAAACCTGATTTGATTGGAAAAGTGAATTTTTGAATAAGGGAATCCATCACAGAAAACCCGGGTTCTCCGTCAGAGTTCTCCAATGAAGAAGATTCATGAAAAATCGAAAACCTCCTCCTCTTCCGGTGGTCCCCTTGGAGAACAGGGCTCTGGAATTCCTGACTCCAGTCCCAAGTGGGTGAGAATCTTTTTGATGACTTCAGGTCCCTCTATGGAAGAGATGACTTTGAGTTTCCCCCCACACTCCGAACAAACCTCAATGTCCATTCCAAAAACCCTTTTAAGTCTCCCGGCCCAGTTCATGGAAGAGGATTTTCCGGGCTTTGTTGCTTGTTTTTCAGGGCTTTTTGTTTTTGGAGTGATTAGAGAGCGGTGTTTGAAATTTGGGGCAAAGATTCCATGAAACCTTATGAGGTTGGTTTTTGGTCTTGGAACAAGGGAAGCCAGTCGTGAGAGAAAGTCCAGAGGATCAAGGACAATCCGGGTGGTTCCATTCTCATAAGGGGTTTTTAACTGATAAATCACCTTTCCCTGAGAGTTTACTGAAAGCCTTTGTTCACTCAGACTTGGTCTTGAAATGTAACGACAAATCCTTTCAGGCTTTTCCCTCTGGTGGACTTTTGTGGAAACCCCGGCATGGAGATTAAAGCCTGAGTGTTTTGACAGAAAAGGCTTCTCCCTGTTGTTTGTTTCAGGAAGAGTTTTCAGTGTCAGAGCCTTTTGACCTTTGTGTTTTCCAAGGGCAATCCGGTAAGTGATGGAAGAAGACCGGACCTGGTCCATGGCCGTGGGGCCTGAGTCCAGTGAAAGAAAGGCTGTTCCCCCATCCTTTTCAATGAAGCTTTAACATAGCGACCCAGTCCCGTATGGGCCCAGATTATTTTCGTACCCCTGTGCTTTATAAAAAGTTTCTCCAGGGATTTCAGATAAGTGGGTTCATTCCCGTTATTGGATATCATGGCATCAATATCACAATGCAGGATAACGACAAGCCCCACTTCCCCGGCAAAGTTCAGAATCCTGCCAAGGGCCGGGTCTTCAAGGTTGGCCGCCCCTCCTGCGATTTTTCCGGAAACAACTTCCTTTTTCACTGAAAACTCACCAATCCCGGTGAAAGTGCCAGGAAACCTGAGAAGCATATTTCTTATATGATCCACAGCCCGACCGTCAGTGGGGTTGAAGCCCACAATCATGGGGTCAAAAATCTCCCTTTTGGCTTCCGGCAGGGACTGATATTCTGAAGCAACAATAGCATCAACGGCACTGTAGTAATACAGGGACTGATCGTCATGGAGATAGTAACCGGGAGACACCCCCGTCTCCATATCCCACCTTTGTTGCAGGGGGATTCCAAAAACCGCCGCCCTCTTTATCCCCTGACCCGAAAGAATTTCGTAAGCCCTGTCAAGGGTGAGGCCCTCCTGAATATAATTTCTAAGGTGAAAATGGGAATCCGCCATAAATGCGGGGTTAAGGCCATCCCCTTTTTCACCCGTTCTTTTCACGGAGAGTCTTTCAGGAGAGGATTCAGGCATTTTTTCAACATGAACACAGGACAGAATCAAAAAAGGAAAAAAGAAAAAAAGAAAAAAAGATTTCTCAGAAAAGAAGGTCTCATTTGGATAAAAGTTATCAGAAATTTTATGGTTTGTCACCAAAAAGACCTTTAAACAGTCAAAAAACAGGGAAAATCCAAAACGATGAATTCTTTTAACGCATAAAAACCTTCACTTCCCGCATCACAGACCCGACTTTGGATGAAACATTGTGACCCCGGACGTGAATTATTTACAATCTCCGCATGAAAAGCATGAATATATTTCAATACCAATAAAAAACTTTAATCTTTCCCTTTCCCGTATTATATTTTCCAGGCATATACAGGCTGTAGCGGCCCCTTTTGAAAATCCCGGATTAACTCCTGTGCCGGGATCACCCCAAAAGGGGAACCATTATAAAATACATTTAACATCAAAGACATGAGGAACGCCAATGACAGTTAAAAACATGAAAACATTATTGAAAATATTATTCTTTTTGATGACAATCATTTCAGGTCCGGGCCTTTGTAAAACCCATGCGGCTGTTAAAAGACAACAAACCCAAACCGATTCATTTTTTTTTAAACTTACAAATAACAGAACACCCTATTATGCAACCGCTCAAAGCCAAACCCGGGCCAGCGGCGGGGATGCCCCTCTCCAAAAGGGGTTCACTGAGCTCACACTTTATCAATTACTGATAGCCGAATTTGCCCTCTATCGCAACGATCCGGGGCTTGCAACGGGCACCTATACAAGAGTGGCCAGACAGACCCGGGACCCAAAGGTTGCCGAACAGGCCACAAAACTCACAATCCTGTATGGCAGCACGGAGCAGGCCATGGAAGCCTCCCGACTCTGGCTTAAAATTGACCCCTCAAATCCTGAACCAAGAAAAAAACTTGTCTTGCTCATGCTGAAAAGCGGAACCCCGAATGAGACCACCAAACGCCTTGAGATCATTGAACACTTTAAGGCAATCATCAAAACAAGTTCCGATTCAGGGGAGACGGAATCCAGCCCAAGCCAAACCGACTCATCCAATGACCCGCTTTCAGGATTTGATTTTGCCCTGAGTGCCCTCTCCGCATTTGTCGGGACAGACCTTGAAGAACAGGCCACCCAGATGATGGAACAACTGATTTCCCATTATGATAAAGACAATGTGAAAGCACAAGTCACTCTGGCCAGTTTTTTTTCCATGACTGAACGCTTTCAGGAAGCCCTGGAAATTGTCAGGCCCGTGACTCTTCTCACCCCTGACGATGAACAGACAGCCGTCTTTCACGCACAACTGCACCTGGCTCTTGGAAATGAGGAACAGGGTTTTGAAGTTCTCTCGGAATTTGTTCAACGTCATCCAGGTGATGCGGATATAGCCCGCACGATCCATGCCACCACACTCATAAAACAACAACGATATGATGAAGCCCATAAGGCCTTTGAAGAGTGGATCAGCAAAGACCCTGAAAATGATAAGGCCCACTATTCATTTGGCCTGCTTCTTTTGGAAACAGATCAGGAGGATCAGGCCGCAGAACATTTTAAAAAACTTGTGAACAGCCCATCCGGAGAACTGGTGAATCTGGCACACCTCTACCTTGGCCGGATTGCAGAAAGAAAGGGACAATTCCATGAGGCCATCGCCTCCTATAGAAAAATTCGTAACACTCAGGACTCTCAGGAGTACTGGTTAAATACACAGTTCAAAATCGCAGGTCTCATTGCAAAACAAACAAATGATCTCAAAGCGGCAAGGGAGTACCTCCATGGGATAACCGCAACAAGTGAAGGACAATTCCTGAATATCATTGCTTTTGAGACAAACCTGCTGATGGATGCGGGACTCCGGGAAGAAGCTCTCACCGTTTACAGGACGGCCATTGAAAAACTCCCCCACAGCCAGAGTCTTCTCTATGCCTATACGAATCTGGCCGGTGAACTGGGGAAAATGGACATGGGAGTTATTGAACCCGGTTTACACACCATTCTCTCTAAGGACCCGGAAAACTCTGAGGTCCTCAACTTCTTTGGCTATGCTCTCACTGAATACACGGATCGTTATGAAGAGGCTTATAATCTCCTTAAACGGGCCGACAAGCTGGACCCTGAAAGTCCATACATCACTGATTCCCTGGGTTGGGTCCTTTATAAGATGGGACATCATGAGGAAGCCCTTGGTTATCTGCATCAATCCCTGTCCCTGATGTCCACTGCAGAAACAGTCGCTCATCTTGGTGAAGTCCTCTGGGATATGGGACAAACGGAGGAGGCACGCAGGGTATGGTCTGATGCACTCCAACAAATGACAGATGATGAAAGTTATGGGTACCTGATCAGAACCGTTGAACGTCTGGAGGGTTCGCCAGAGGCACCGGTTTTAGATTCATCAGTTTGGGGAGTTGATTAAAAACAGTCGCAAAGAGTCACACAACCAATTCCAAAGGGACTGTTTTCAGACAGATCAAAGACCTATTTTTTGGGTGTATAAGAAGGATAAAAGATATTTTTTTAGAGATCAAGATGTATTTCCACCCCGTTTTTCATGGTTTTTCCTGAGTTTGCCCTTTCGTTAAAAAAGTCTTCTTAAATGAAAAGCAAAGCCATTCCAGTTTTTTTTCTTGACAATTGTAGTATGTCATATACTATGTATTTGTGCTAAGGAGGGAGATTATGTATATGGCTTGCCCCAAAAGAAAGGATGGAAATACGGTCATCAGACTCGTGGTCTCTTACAGAAAAGATGGTAAACCAAGAACAAAGATAGTTAAAACCATCGGCCAATCTAAAGACCCCACAGTTATAGAGCAATACAAGCAGAGGGCCAGGGCCTTAATTGAAAAGGAAAAACAAGGGCTTGTACAAATAAATGGAGTTATTCGCAATAAGCTTCCAATCAGTCTTTCGGACATAGACAGCGAGGAACGTCACAACAACGGCTTTGATGACATTCTGGGTTTGACTTATCAACAGTTGGGTTTTGGTGACCTCATCCAAACGGGCCGCAACCCAAAGAAGCTCAATTCAATTTTAAAGAGCCTTGTTTTGATGAGAGTCTTTGATCCATCCAGCAAGTTTAAAACCTCACGTTTGCTGGAGGAACATTTTGGTAAAAATATAACTCTCAAACAAATTTTGAATTTAATGGATCACATAGCAGACAAAGAATCAGGGATTAAGGATAAAGTTTCCCGGGCCATCCTTAAGGGCACAGAGCATTTGGATATTGTTCTCTTTGATGTGACCACATTGGCTTTTGAGAGTGTTACTCCCACAGACCTGTTAGAGTTTGGCTATAGCAAAGATGGCAGGCCCGGAGAAGTTCAGGTGGTTTTGGCTGTTCTGTCTGACATCAGAGGTTTACCTATAACTTATAAGTTGTTCCCAGGGAACACTTCAGAGTTTGAGACACTTGAGAAGGTCCTCAAGGATTTTGTCAGTAAGTACAAGATTAAAAGGATAAGAATCATAGCGGATCGAGGCTTGTTTTCCCATAAAAACCTCACAGTCCTGGAGGGTTTAAGTTCAGAGGGTATAAAGGCTGAATATATTGTATCATGTCCATTGAAAAAGTTTCCTCAGGCACTTAAAGATGAGATTTTGAATAAAAGCAACTACAAGGGGGTCGAGGATGACAAAGGGGGTGGAGGAGACTTTTACTATGAGACTCAGTATAAGGGCCGCCGGATTATTGTAAACTCCAGTGAAAAGCGTGGGCGGCATGATGCAAAGAAAAGAGAACGGGCTGTAGAGAAGTTAAGGGAGTTAGAGAAAGATGGAAAGATCAAGAACTCTCAATTGATAAGGGGGGGTGGTAAAAACAAATATGTAGGCAAA
Source organism: Bdellovibrionales bacterium (assembly GCA_965218815.1). Classification (GTDB taxonomy): domain Bacteria; phylum Bdellovibrionota; class Bdellovibrionia; order Bdellovibrionales; family JAGQZY01; genus JAGQZY01. The sequence goes on from CBDCLX010000002.1 coordinate 97,476, forward strand.
GTGAGTGGGGACACAAAAATTGATTGGGGAAAAGTTGAACAGGACGCTTTATGGGACGGGTTGTATGGCGTATGTACGAATTTAAAATCAGAGTCCTCTCGGGCAATTTGTAAAGCTCGCTACAATCTTTGGCGAATCGAAGAACTGTTTCGAATCAATAAACATAATTTGAAAATGCGACCCATATACCATAGAAAAACTCAAAGAATAAAATCCCACATAGTTATCTGCTTTTTGTCCTATGTGGTTCTCAGGACTGCAGAATGGACACTGAAGGAACATGGATTAAATATCAGCCCCCAGGAACTTATTGACACCCTTAAGGATGTGGAGACAACAATTCTTCGAAACAGGGTAAAGATTCCTCCCAAAGTTTATGGTCTTCCTCGTAAGTTATCCGAAAAAGCTGAGAAAATTTATAATGCTTTTGGGCAAGAGTTCCCAACGAGAGCGTACGAAATAAAGTGATATGATCTCAAATGTCTGGGAGATTAGTGTCGTGTAGCAACTTGTAGTATGTTTTTTAAATTGGCCTCTGAGTAAATTGATTTATTTCAAATAAATAATGCAGTGGCTAAATCTGAAAGGGCAAACTCAGGAATCAGTTTCAGGAAAAAATTGTTGTGGTGGAGCCTGTAAACAGACGACCCCTTATGTCTGAAAAACAGTTTTTTAAAACTGAGAAAAATAAAGTTATTATTTTAAAAATAAAAAAATTTTACCTGGGTGTCCTCACAAGGCGGAAACCGATATGCCTGTGGCGGACCCTCGGCCCGTTGAAGTTACGATAGGCCGACCGCAAGTAACGAGCGTCGTAGCCCCAACCCCCGCCACGCAGAACCCGGTTAGAGCCACCTTCCGGCCCTCTTGGATCAGTGAGTGGACCCACAGGATAGTCTTCCTTATACCAATCCTCCACCCACTCCCACACATTCCCATGAACATCATACAAACCCAATGGATTAGGGTCTTTTGTGGCCACCACTCTCGTCTGACCACCGGAATTCTCTGAATACCAGCCATACTTCTTTAAATCTGAAACATTGTCACCAAAGGAGTATGCCGTTGTCGTTCCTCCCCTGGCTGCAAACTCCCATTCCGCTTCTGTTGGCAAACGATACTCATAACCTTCACCCTTTCTCTCAGCCCTCTCGTTATACGCTTTCAAAAACTCTTTCACATCCTTATAAGAAATACTCTCAACCGGGAAAAGAGCACACATTGAAAAACCATCCCTTTCCATGTGATTCCCTGGACAATACCTCTCCTCCTTAAAATAGGATGGATTAGAACCCATCAAATCAAACCACTGAAATTGTGTTACCTCTATGGGACTTATTTCAAAATCCTTTTTCAAAATCACCCTGTGTCTCAACTCATCCCCATCCCGGCCCTTCTCCGAACCCGGACTGCCCATCATAAATTCACCAGCCTTCACGGAAACAAAGGGAACTTCGGAAATATTCACATAAGGCTTTACGAAACTTCTTGAAACTGGGAAAAAGGCCAGACTCCTCATCTTTTTTTCATATTTGTCAATGGCTGTGCTGTTATCAGCTTTTTTGCTGAAAAAGGCACAGGATGGCAAGATCATCCATAGTATTATTAAAGCTAATTTCATTTTTCCTCCCTCAAAACTCCTTCTGAAAACAGGCTGGTTAGTCTTGAATTATCAGAGACCCTCAATTCCCAAAAAACATGAAAATTCGAGTGTGTTTAAACAGTCACAGAATACCCGCTCCCGACCCCCATTTCAACCGAAATGTTTGCCTCCAATTCGAGATGTTTTATCATTCACTAAAGTCTGGCAACTTTATGATAAAAAACATTTTCCCATATTCCGGTTTAAATCCAGTTTATCAAAGATTGTTTTTTGTGTTTTCTTGAGAATAATTTTTTAATTCCGGACGGCGTTGTTGCACATATAACTGACTGAAATAACTTGGTTTTGTGAAACAAAAATTCAGGAAAAACGCCATTCACTCTATGTAAACCCAGTTATATCAATAGGTTATATGTGCAACAACGCCATTTTAGACTAAACTTAAGACAGTCTCTTCAGGAGAAACATTGTTTCTTTATGGGAATAAATATACTCACTGTTCAAACAAAATGGTAATTTCTCCTGACTTCCTCATTTTGTTGATAATTTTGTATTGAGGAATTTTATTTTTGTATAGATTTCAGAGGTTTGTATTTTTTTTTATTTGCAGTCAAATCCTAGTGACCACCTCTATAGACAAGCCCTTTTTCTGTTCTGTATTGTGGAGTTATGTTTGTCCGTTTGGTTAAGAAGAAAAATGATCGTGTTTCCGTAAGAATTGTGGAGAACCAATGGGTTGAAGGAAAAGTCAAACAGAAGGTCATTTGCAATTTTGGCCAATTGCACAAGGATGAGAAAAAAGAGGAATCCCTTCAGGTCTGTATTGAGAGCCTGGAAGAAGAACTCAGAGTTCCCATGGGCATTGATGACATTTTTGAACCCACCTACAGACAACTGAGTTTGTTTGATGGAATTGATAGTGGTTACAAGAAAGACCAGACCAATGACTTGTTTAAACAGATGGTGCTTTGCCGTATTGATGATCCTGTGAGCAAGAAAAAAAGTGTTGAGACCCTGAACAGGGAAAAGGGTTCAGAGGTTAACCTGGATCAGGTTTACAGAATGATGGACAAAGTTTTTGAGAATGAAAAGAGGATCAAGGACAAAATTGCAGGCAGGACCTTAAGTTTATTCAAGGAGAAGATTGATGTGACTTTTTTTGATGTAACCACTTTGTATTTTGAGAGTTTTATTCCCGATGAGTTGAGAAAGTGTGGTTACAGTAAAGATAACAAGATCAGGGAGACCCAGGTGGTTTTGGCCTTGATGACAACCTCAAAGAGGACGAAAACATTAAAGACTGGATGAAAGAGTATGAGTATGAGGGAAGAAGACTGATTGTTCATTATCTCTGAAATTATTAAAATCCTAGTGACCCCGATGTTCGTAAGCTATTAAAATCATTGAATAACGCAAATGCAAAATGCGGAAGTCAGGAGAAAATTAAAAAGATTATTTCCGGTAAATCGAAAAAGCTGGTCACCTGAAAGTATCCTAATCCTTCACTGAAGTTTCCTGTTTTTCAGTACAAGGATGGGGCTCCTGGGAAAAGCACCACAAAGTTGAAAAAAAATATATAAACATAAAGAGATCAGGCTTCTTAAAAACATTCCGGGAATTGGTGTTATCAACGCTGTCAAAATCGTGGCCCGTATTGTTGACCCTCAGCGATTTAATCGCAATTCCTGGTGGAATTATTGCGGTCTTATCAAATTAGTGAAGATCAGTGGTGGAAGGTCTTATGGAAGTAGGAATCCCAGGTATTGCCCCCAGATGAAATGTGTTTTCAAAACGGCAGTGCTTGCGGTTATCGGTGGCAACAATGAATTTAATGATCTGTATGAACACTTAGGGAGAAGAAAAATGTAGATAATAAAAAAACAACCTCATAAGGCCATTAGCCGTTTGTACAAAACGAACACAGAAAATGACTTTATGAGGTGAGGATCGATAGCTCAATCAAACCGATAGCTATTAAAAAAGCTCAGGTTTCCGAATAGCACGTCCTCTATTCCTCAAATTTACAATGCCCCACGATCTGAGATTATAAATGGCAGAATTTACAGTTTCAAATCAAGAGAGTCCAGATAGACGCATGATAGGAATATGTTTTTTTGAAAAACCTGTTTCTGGATATTGCTTTTTTTATTCGTAGACTTGAATTTTTATTTTTCTACAATTATCTTTTTTTCTATATTTCTACCCCCTTTCTTTTGTTTCACATAATGGCTTGTTATTTCAGACATAATCAAGAGACATAATGACAGGAGAAAAATGACGATCACACTGCGTTATCAAGTTTTAGTTCTGGTAAAATATACATCCCATTTTTTGCTTTATATACTGATCGTGTTTGAATTTTCATGGATGTCCACTCTCGAAAAACCGGACATTTCAAACACGACCAGTGTAAATAGGCATTTCCAGGCGGCCAACTATGAACAAAATCATTTTTTTTATCCTTGTTTTTTTATTTTCAGATTCGCAGGGAAGTGTCAGGGAAAAGGCATGGAGGGAAACAGGTTACAGACTTCATCATTTTTTTTTCAGGTTATCGGATGAAAAGCTTTCATGTCATGGTTCTAAAAAACTTTTTGGTGCTTGTTTGCTGGCTCTTAATAGACTGATTTTCAAGATGGGTGATGAGTCTTACCACCTGTGGGCTTCTGATTCCGGAATTCTGGAAGTGGTTCCATCGCCTGAAGAGGACAGGCCGGAAACCCGGGAGGAGATGATTGAATCTCTCAGGCAGCAAAAGAAGTTTTTCCATCGGCTTTTTCAGGAATCACCTCCAGACTCTGAGGAACTGAACAGACTTATTCAGGATATTCGTGTTCTGGTTGAAAAAAAAATGCCTGACGAGGATCAGGCTTTTCATGCAGGCCAGGCCCACAATCTTTTTCTCAAAGAGGTTTTTGATTCACACACCTCACTGGTTCCCAGAGAGTTGAGGGGAAGTCAGTCCAAAGAGTTGATTGGATTTGGATTTGGTATTTTAAAGTATGAAACAACTGACAAGACTTTTCAGGGTTTTTATGTGATTGACCCTTATGAGGGCTTTCCCGCCTACAATGCCGGTCTCAGGAGGGGGGATATGATACTGGCCATTGATGGCGTGGGCATTCAGGGTCTGCCCTTTGAGGAGGTGGACAAAAAGATACGTGTTCCAGAGGGTGCTGAGGTGGTTTTTTCCATCCAGAGTTTTTGTTATAATAAGAAAAGAGATGTCCCTGTGACCTCTGATCTTTTATCTGTGTCTGACTTTACGTTCTTCAAAAAGGCCCATCGGTTTATTAATATCAATCGGGAAGAGGAGGCTTCGGGTTGCCCGTCAACCCGGAGAACAGATCATGAATCATCCTCCCAGGCTCTTTATTTGTCTTTGAACATATTTGATAAAAAAAGGTGCGAGGAGTTTGTTGATTTGCAGATGAAGGATTTATCCAATCCATCAAGTCTGGGGATGATTATTGATCTTCGTAACAATCGGGGAGGAAGTTTATCTATAACAAAATGTATGCTTGAGAGTCTCATTTACAGTGTAGACACTTTTGTCAATCTTATACCGGTTCGCAGGGGTGAGGTTTTACCTGATGGCGTTCCACGAAAACTTCTTTTTTCCGCCCGTCGTTTCCTGCCACCTTCACTTCGTTTTGATTTTCAGCCTGACAATCACATTTCCCTTCCTGTTTACAACAAAAATATTGTTGTTCTTGTTAATGAAAAATCCTCCAGTGCCTCTGAGATTTTTGCAGGGACGGTCCAGGATATGAAACGTGGTTGGGTTGTGGGAAGGCGGACAGCCGGCAAGGGCAATATACAGGTTGATAAACCATATTATGGTGAATCAGATCAGAATATCTCCCATAACTCTCTTGTTTTATCGGTCACTCAATGGGTTTACACTCTCAATAGTGGACGATCACTCCAGATTTTGGGAGTGACTCCTGACTTTCATGTTTCAAAGACAGGTCAGATCATTGAAAATGATTCGGATGATCTTTCCAGGGAGGCCTCTCTTTCCAACAGTATTCAGTTTGAAAGCGAAGCATGGGAACAAAACCGTCCCACTGAAGCAGCCCGGTTGGAAGCCTGTATTTATCAGAATGGTAAAATGGGGGAAAACCTTAAGAAAAGAATAAGGGAAGAGGAAAAGTACAATCGCCCTTTTGTCACCGACTATCAGCTTGAACTGGCAAAGGATATTCTGTCCTGTCTGCCTCCAAGAGAATTATTCATGACTCTGCCAGGAACGTAACAGTTCCCTTTTTGGTAATTACGGGTTAGTTTAGGGACGGAGTCTTGGTCGCCACAATTTATAAAACAAATGAGAGCAAAAAACGTCATTCACATGATTTTTCACTTTTTCATGACTTTCTATGGACATTATAAGGATCGTGATCCTGATAAAGTTTCGGAGGCTGAAAAAAGAATTGAAAAATTGCTTATGTCTAATAAATTTAAAATTTATTACGCAAAGGAATAGAGAAGATTCTTAAAAATCAAGGAAAGATTGTAAATTTTATGAATAAAAAAGGTAAACTTTTAATTCTAAGAAGCACATATTTTGAATTGCCGAAGTTATGACTTATTGCATAATAAGTGCATAATTGTTGCATATCGTATGCAGTAATTATGCAGGAACTGAAATTTGAGTGTTTCATTTTTTTATAAATAAGGTCAAACAGGGGAAGAAGCTCGTTGGGTTTCTAAGAGTCCAATGCACATCCTGCAACCATGAAAAGCTTGTCGCCTTTAGTTGCAAAAAACGGGGATTTTGTCCCAGTTGCGGAGCCAGGAGAATGACTGAAGCTGCCACCCATTTGGTTGATGATGTTTTTCCCGAAAAACCCATGAGACAGTGGGTTTTGACTTTTCCCTTTCAACTCAGATTCCTGTTTGCCAGAGACCACAAAGTCATGGGAAAGGTTTTGGGTCTTGTCAACAGAACTCCTTGCACCTTTCTCATCAAAAAAGCGGGTTTCACTAAAAAGTCAGGAGCCAGAACAGGTTCAGTGACCTTCATTCAACGCTTCGGTGGAAGCCTTAACCTCAATATCCACTTCCACATGATGTTTCCCGATGGAGTCTACAGCTTTGAAGACGGAAGACCAAAGTTTCTCTTCACACCTCCCCCTTCAAACCAGGAACTGGAAAACTCCTGGCAAACCTTGTTCACAGAGTGGTCAGATTTTTGGAAAAACGGGGACTCATTCAAAGGGATGAGGATCAGGTTTTTCTGTCAAAACACTCAGGCTTCAGTCTCCACGCCGGGGTTTCCACAAAAGTTCACCAGAGGGAAAAGCTTGAAACATTATTTTATAAATAGCTGATTTTAATGATTCAATTCGGGTCCCAATTAAGAATGAGAACCTTCGGTTGAAAAGATTATCAATTAAACTATTGAAAACACTGAGTTTTACTTTCATATTGACCATTTTATTATGGCATTTATCATCAAAATCTCATTTTGAACCATACTTTATTCCTATTTCAACTTTGAAATGAGGATAACAATTTTTATATTCCTATTTCAACTTTGAAATGAGGATAACAATTTTTATATTCCTATTTCAACTTTGAAATGAGGATAACAATTTTTATATTCCTATTTTTATGCTAAAATAAGACCAATAACCAGGAAGGGTTTTAATGTTTAAAGCCGGAGAATACAAACAACAGTTTGAATATAAAAGCTTTACTCCATCTTTTATAAATAAACCTTATGATTTATTGGACAATCAGATCGCACTCCTGTTGGAAGAAGCCAGGGGTTATTTAGGGGAGTTGAAGGCTTACGCAAGTCTTGTTCCCGATGTGGATTTTTTTATTAGGATGCACATTCAAAAAGAAGCAATAAACTCCAACAAAATAGAAGGGACTAAAACAGAAATTGACGACATTGTTCTTCCAAAAAATGAAGTGAATCCTGAGAAACATGATGATTGGTTGGAAGTTAAAAATAAGTCTTGATTCCGCAAACCGGTTGATACATTCTTTTCAGGATATCGGTTTGTTAAAGGAATTAACAGGATTTTCAAGAAACAGATTATTTGTTTTGGATGAGTATTTAAATTTGTTTAAGTAGAGTGATTTTAGGAAGAAGCCCGACAAAGTAGCATGGCTATTGTAAAAGATATCTTACCCGCCTTCTCTAAATTTCTTCTTCAGACAAAGACTCCAAATCTTCAAATTTGCGAAGCTTGATTTTTCTGTTTCCAAAATCCCATTCGCCCTCTTCTGTTTTGTTGAGAATAAGTCTATTCATCCGTGACAGTCAGCCCTGAATCTGACGGAGGCCGCCATAGACGTGACGTGGCAACAAATTCCTTTTACGGTGATTCACTGGGAGTGATTACAGCTGGACTTTTTCATACTGATCTGTGGGAAGAAGTTTAAAATTGTTGTCAGTCACCCGGGTTTGTTCCCTCTGAAGATTCAGGCGTAAAATTTGTGAACCTCTTTTTATTTTAATGATCCTGCGATCCTGATCACCGTGTTGGATCCAGAGACGGATTTGATCTTTTTTGGCAACACACCTGGTTGATCCTCTCTTTTTTTGTTCACACCTCCAGTGAGTGTCTGAATCCGGGTGACTCAGAAGTTTGAAAAAGATATCAGGATTTAAGGGAACTTTGATGAGATGCTCGAATATATTCAAACCTTTGTCGGAAATATAGTGTTTTTTTTCGTCAAAAATCCAAAGATGGTTTTTCCCGTTCTTTTTTACAAAGGTGGCCAGGGGGATGTAAAAGATTGTATAAAAGTCAATGCGGATCTTTTTTTGGGATGAGTCACTAGACCAGGTCACATAGGACCATTTTTTGTTTTTTGTTTTATTGTTTGAAAAGAAAATTTTGCCTTGCCAGACTCCAATATCAGTCACCCGTCCGGCTCTTTTTGGAAGAGAGGTGCATTGAGTGAAAAGCAAAAAACACAGACTGATAAAAACAAGACTGTTGAATTTTGGAAATTTTTCCCTTCCGGACAAAATAGTCAATTTGGTTGCTTTGGGCATGATTATTTTCACAAACAACTGAACTCCATCCTTTTTAAGGGATCAGGGGTTGTCAGATTTTTTCAGATTGGCAAAAAATCGGCTTAGAAAATCATAAAATCTGTTTCCTAAAGAACGGGCGGTTTCGATCACCTCTGTGTGGCTCAGTTTTTTGTCACTCAGTCCTGCGGCCGGATTGGTGATACAGCTCAACCCGCAAACTTTAAGACCAAGATGATTGGCGACAATACTTTCAGGCACTGTACTCATTCCCACGGCCTGAACCCCTGCTTTTTGCAGGAGCCGGATTTCAGAGGGGGTTTCATAACTGGGGCCACTGACCCCACAGTAAACCCCTTTGAAATGGGAAATATTGAGTTGTTTGAGTGTTTCAAGCATTTTTCCTTTGAGTTCTTTATCATAAGCTTCTGTCATATCGGGAAACCCCATTCCCTTATCCTTAAGGTCGGATCCTTTCAGTGGATTGACCCCCATGAGATTGATATGGTCTTCAATCACCATAATGTCACCTGGCTTCATATTGGGATCCAGGCCCCCTGCTGAGTTTGTGAGAATCAGGGTTTTAACCCCCAAACCGTCAAGGGTGTGAATGGGATAAATCACCGGTTCCATTTGATGATACTCATAAAAGTGAATCCGACCCTGTAATACAGCCAGAAACAGGTCATGAATTTTTCCGAAGATCAATTGGCCTTTGTGACCTTTCACGGAAGCCGGTGTAAAATGGGGAATCTCTGAAAATGGAATCTTTTTTTCCACTTCCATGCGATCAATAAAACCTCCCAGTCCGGAACCAAGAATCAGAGCAAAATCCGGACTGATCCCGGAAGAGGACTGGAGAAAAGAAAGGGTCTCTTTGAGTCGGGTTTTCCTGTCTGGCATCATCCTGTCTCCTCCTTAACGGGTGAGTATATACTGATCGTGTTTGAAATTTCATGGATGTTCACTCTCGAAAACCCGGACATTTCAAACACGACCAGTATATATTGAAGACCATTTGTTTTTCACAGGATTTTTGTGGGGGAAACCCCGTGAAAATTCAAATACAGCCAGTATAATTATTATTTTTTAAAACGACAATAAAAAACAGGTTGTCCCTTTTTCATAAAAAGGGATTCAAAATGAGTGACAAAATTTTTGTTCTGGCGAGAAGATTCATGAACATTCTCACTGAAAAATGAGATATCAAAGGAACTTTTTCTGAAAACATCCATAGCCTGTCGAAAATAGCTGCAGTCATCAGTTTTAAATTCCAAAAAAGAACTGGATCTCATAATGGAGAAAAGATTCTTAAGAAAAAGGTCCTGGATAAGACGTTTTCGGGAATGTCTTTTTTTTGGCCATGGATCGGGAAAATGAATATAGGTATTATTCACTTCCTGTTTTTCAAAAAAATCACTGATTCTTTGGGCGGGGAAACGGGCCATTCGTCCATTGGTACAGCCTTTCTGCAGACTGCGGCGAATGGATTGAATGGTGGTTTTATACTTCAATTCCAGCCCGATAATTTTTCTTTCAGGATGCTTTTGACAAAGGTGTGCAAAGTGAAAGCCGTTTCCAGTCCCAATTTCAAGATCCATGGGGACGGACTCCTTACACCTGAAAACATGACTTCTCCACAGACCTTTGTTTTTGATGGCTCTTTCATCAAAAGACCATTCTTTGTACTGGTTGTACATCAGTTTCACATAGGGGTTTGTCGCACAGGTTCTCCGGTCCATAGTGGTGGCCGTTTAACAAAAGCCTAGTGGAAGAGCAACAAAACTTTGTAAGCGGTTTTCAATGGAAATTGAATTTCAGAATGATTTGTGTTTTTATTGTAAAATGAACTTCCGGATGTCTGTTGTTCTTTTTCTTTTGGGTTCCAGGGCTTTTGCCGCCCCTGTCATGGGCCATAGGATGATGGCAGCCACTCCAAGTGTTCTCTCTGCGGAATTGGCCCGGAAAATCATGGATAAAAAAGGAAATGTTGTGGATGTGGCAGTGGGTGTGACTCTGACTCTGGCTGTCACCAATTCCCGCCATGCAGCTCTTGGAGGTGGTGGCTTTGCTTTGGTGAAGATGGGTAAAGACCCTGTGAAAGCTCTTGATTTCAGGGAAACAGCCCCTGTCCGGACCCATGAAAAATATTATTTCAATAAGCCAAAAGAATCTTCCCGTTCCGGAGGTCATGCTGTTGGTGTTCCAGGGATACCGGCAGGCCTTTGGGCTCTTCACAGGAAATATGGAAAACTTCATTGGTCCCAGCTTTTTGATGAACCCATCCGGTTGGCCAGGAAAGGTCATTTTGTAACCGGGGAAAATGTTAAACGTCTTGAGTTGGCCAAGGATAAATTTAATGAAGCGGGTAAGAAATACTTTCTCGATAAACGGGGAAAGGTTTTTAAACCGGGAGATCTGTTTCGTCAGACAAAACTGGCAAAGGCCCTTAAGGAAATGCGTAACCGTGGCATCATTCCCTTTTATGAAGGTTCCATTTCCCGTGATATTGTGAGTACTGTTCAAGAAGAGGGGGGTCTTCTTTCAAGAACGGATATGAAGAATTACAAAGTCCGCTGGCTTGATCCTGTTGTTACGGAGTTTCGGGGTTATAAACTCTATTTAATGCCCCCCCCTTCCAGTGGAGGTCTGATTATTGCCTCCAGTTTTAAAATGCTTGAAGCTCTGAAGGTTCCTGAACTTGAACCTGTGAGCACCACTGAACTTCATTATTTTTCAGAGGTGATGAAGTTGAATTTTCGTAACCGTAACCTTCTTGGAGATCCGGCTTTTAATGAAAATCCCATCTCAGAGTTTTTAGATGATGAAAAGAACAAATTTTGGGCCAACCAGATCAGACCGGATAAAATTCTGGAGATTGAACCCATCAATGATCTTCAAATTGAGGAATCGGATGAAACCACTCATTTGAGTGTTATGGATAAAAAAGGGAATGCTGTGGCTATGACACTCACTCTGAACAGCTCTTTTGGTTCCAAAGTTGTGACTCGTAAATATGGGATTGTTCTTAATAATGAAATGGATGATTTTACGACCCGTCCCAATGACTCCAATCTTTTTGATCTGGCCCAGGGAAGAGCCAATCGGGTGGAGCCAGGGAAAAGACCTCTGAGTTCCATGTCCCCAACTCTGGTGGAAAAGGACGGACAGGTGATGATGAGTTTGGGAGCTCCAGGTGGCCCTCGTATCATTACAGGGGTTCTGCAAACCCTCTATCGCATTCTGGTTAATAATTACAACATTGAAGAAGCCATCCATGCTCCGAGGGTTCACCACCAGTTCAGGCCCGACAAAGTTTATGTGGATTATAGAAAACTGCCGCCCCTGTCCATCAGGGCTCTTGAAAAAATTGGACACAAAGTGGAAGAAAGTTGGGGAGCTGTTGTCAATGGTGTGAGAATCAATGAAAATGGTTATCTGGAAGCAGGCTTTGATTATCGTTCTGAAGGAGGAGCTTCAGGTTATTAGCTCGCATTTCTCTTTGAAAACGGGATTACACGGCATGAAAATTATACAGGCATTCGGGTGTTACAATTCAAATTGAATAAGAAGGGTTCCTGTTTCCACATTATCACCGGTTTTGACCAGGATTTTTTTGATTTTAGCAGGGTTTTGGGCCTTCATTTCATTTTCCATTTTCATGGCTTCCATGACAATCAGGGGAGTTCCCTCTTCCACAAAATCCCCCTTCTTAACCATTACTTTTATAATTTTTCCAGGCATTCCTGAAACCAGACCTGAATTCCGACCCATGGAGCGATTGGATTTCAGGCTTTCATGGAGAAGCATTTCGTCATTGAATATTTTGACTGCTCTGAAGGAACCACGAGTGAAAATATTGTAATTAATGCCATCAGATTGGGCATCAATAAGATAGGAGTGGTTTTGAAAAAGAAAACTGATCACATTGTCAGCTTCAGCAAAATCCTTATGGCTGATGGAGAACTTTTCCTCCTGGTTTGAGTTTTTCCTTTGGATGGAAACCTCCCAGGTGGAAGCTGCTTTTTCCACAATAATCCGATACTTCTTTCTTTTCAATTCCGCTTCAAACAACATTTTAAGACCTCAGTGCGGATTTACGTCCTGAAAGTTTCCAGGCGTTCATGTTTTCCTGTTTTTTTTCGATGGGTTTTTTTTCGCGATCCTTGTAGGCTGAGATGGCGGCAGCAATAAGAAAAACCCGGTCATCAGCAAACTTGAAGAGATCAGGGGTTTCCACTCTTAAATCCTTTTCACAGAATTCTGTGGTGTACTCACCATTTAAAAATATTTTATTTTTCAAAATGGATTTGTGAAGAACAATGTTTGATTTGACTCCTGTGAGTTTAAACTCAGTCAGTGAACGATTCATGCGGTTAATGGCTTCCTGGCGGGTTTTCCCCCAGGTGATTACCTTGGCAATCATGGAATCGTATTGAATGGGCACTTCATAACCTGAGAAAACATAGGTATCCACTCTTACCTGGGGACCTGCTGGTGGACGAAAACGCTTGATTTTACCAGGTGAGGGGACATAGGTTTCAGGATCTTCAGCACAAATTCGGCATTCAATAGCATGACCTCCTATTTTAATGTCCTCCTGTGTCCAACTCAATTTTTTGCCACTGGCCACTAAAATCTGTTCCCCTACCAGGTCAACACCCGTAACAGCTTCAGTGATGGGATGTTCCACCTGTAAGCGGGTATTCATCTCCATAAAGAAAAATTCTTTGGTTTTGTTATCAAAAATGAATTCAAAGGTTCCAGCCCCCACATAGCTGATGGACCGGGCTGCTTTAACTGCCACTTCCCCCATTTTTCTTCTCACTTCATCCGTGACTGAGGGACTTGGACTTTCCTCAATAATTTTCTGGTGCCGACGTTGTATGGAACACTCCCTCTCAAAAAGATGGATAACATTGCCATGTTTGTCTCCAAAAACCTGGATTTCAATATGTTTGGGGCTGGAAATAAATTTTTCCATATAAACAGTGTCGTTTTTAAAATAGTTAAGCCCTTCGGAGCGGGCCTGACGAAAGGAACTTTCCAGATCCTCCAGTTTGGCAACAATTCGCATCCCTTTCCCTCCTCCTCCGGCAGAGGCTTTGATAATGAGGGGATAGCCAATTTCTTTAGCCACCTTTTTGGCTTCCTCCAGATTGGGCACAGGACCTCCACTGCCGGGAACACAGGGAACACCGGCTTGTTTCATTGTCTCTATGGCTGAGAGTTTATCGCCCATATCCAGAATATTTTGCGGGGAGGGACCTATGAACTCCATGCCAGCCTCAGAAACTTTTTTGGCAAAATCAGCATTTTCACTCATAAAACCATAACCGGGGTGAATGGCATCCGCCCCTGCCTGTTTGGCCAGATGGAGAATTTTTGAATCATTGAGGTAAGACTGATCCCCTGTGCTTGTTCCCATGAAATAGGCTTCATCAGCAAGGAGAACGTGCTGACTGTAACGATCTGCTTCACTGAACAGGGCCACCGATTTGATTCCCAGATCACGGCAGGCCCTTGTGATCCGCACTGCAATTTCACCTCTGTTGGCGATCAGAATTTTTTTAAACATTCTTTAAACTCCTTTAAAGGGGAATGTTTCCATGTTTTTTTTGAGGGTTCTGATCTCTTTTGTTTTTGAGCATTTCCAGGGATTCACAGATTTTCTTGCGGGTCATGGAGGGTTCAATCACTTCATCCACATAACCCAGTTCTGCGGCTATGTATGGATTATTGAATTTATCTTCATAGTTCTTTGTGAGTTCCTTTTTCTGTTTATCAGTGTCTTTGGATTTTTTGATGGCTTCCCGAAAAATAATATTCACAGCCCCTTCAGCCCCCATGACTGCAATTTCTGCTGAAGGGTAGGCCAAATTGACATCACCCCGCAGGTGCTTTGAAGACATCACACAGTAGGCTCCACCATAGTCCTTGCGGGTGATGATTGTGATTTTGGGAACGGTGGCTTCAGCATAGGCGTACAGGAGTTTGGCTCCATGGGTAATGATTCCCTGCCATTCCTGGTCTGTTCCCGGCAAAAACCCCGGAACATCCACAAAATTCACCAGTGGAATATTAAAAGCATCACAAAAGCGAATAAAACGGGCTGCTTTTTTACTGGCATCGATATTCAGACAACCGGCTAAAACCTGGGGTTGATTGGCAACAACCCCTACGCTGTTACTCTTGAATCGGGCAAAACCCACCACGATATTGGTGGCGTAACTCTGATGAACTTCAAGAAAGTAACCTTCATCAACCACTTTCTTGATAAGTTCTTTCATATCATAAGGTTGTTTGGAATTGTCCGGGATAAAAGAGTTTAAATCTTCAACCAGGCATTTTGGATCATCACGGGTCTCGCTGGAAGGAGGATCATCCATGTTGTTGCCAGGCAAAAAATTCAATAATTCACGAATCATAAGCAGACAATGTTTGTCATTCTCAGCGGCAAAGTGAGCCACTCCTGATTTTTGATTATGAGTGGCGGCTCCTCCCAATTCTTCTTTGGTCACTTCTTCATGGGTCACGGTTTTTATGACTTCAGGGCCGGTGACAAACATATAACTGGTGTCTTTAACCATAAAAATAAAATCCGTTATGGATGGACTGTAAACAGCCCCACCGGCACAGGGACCCATAATGGCACTGATCTGGGGCACAACTCCTGAGGCCATCACATTATTGAGAAAAATGTCAGCATATCCTCCAAGGGCCTCCACCCCTTCCTGAATGCGGGCCCCTCCTGAATCATTGAGACCGATAATGGGAGCCCCGTTTTTCATGGCCATTTCCTGCACCTTCAGGATTTTGTTGGCCTGGGTTCGGGACATACTTCCACCAAAAACAGTGAAATCCTGGCTATAGACATAAACAGATTTTCCATTGATGCGGCCAAAACCTGTAATCACCCCATCACCGGGAATTTTGTTATTCCCCATATTAAAGTTCTGACAGCGATGGGAGACAAAGCGATCCATCTCCACAAAACTCCCCGGATCAAGAAGAGTGTGCAGTCGTTCCCTGGCTGTCAAACGGTTTCCCTGTTTGTGTTTTTTAATCCGTTTCAGTCCCCCGCCCTCAAAGGCTTTTTGGTTTCGTTTATCCATGGATTGAATTTTACTGGAATTGGTTTCCATTGTTTCCCCCTTATGGGTGTAAGCGTCCGTACAGTCTTGGGAAAGCTATGGTTTCCCTGACATGGGACAAACCACAAATCCAGGACAGGGTTCTCTCTATTCCCAGACCAAAACCTGAATGAGGGAAGCTTCCGTATTTGCGAAGATCCCTGTACCAGGAGAAATCCTCCAGACTCAGATTGTGATCTTTAATCTTTTGTTCCAGAATTTCAGGATGATCCTCTCTTTGTCCCCCGCCAATGATTTCCCCGTAACCTTCTGTGGCCAGAAGATCACAGCTCAGGCTGTGGGAGGGGTCCCCGGGATCTTCTTTCATATAAAAGGCTTTTATGTTTGATGGAAAATGATGAATAAAGACCGGTTTGTCAAACTGATTGCTGATAATGGTTTCATCCTGGCCACCAAGGTCGCAGCCATGGACAAAGTCCGGGCTTTCCCTGGAAATGATTTCTGAAGCCTCTTTATAGTGGAGTCGGGGAAAGGGAACTTTGATTTTCTTTAGCTTTGACAGGTCCCGATTCAAGACTTCCAGGTGTTCCTTACAATGGGAGAGGACACTCTGGATGATGAACTCCACGAATTGTTCAGCCAGATCCATATTGTCATGGAGATCATTGAAAGCCACCTCGGGTTCAACCATCCAGAATTCAATGAGATGCCTGCGGGTTTTTGATTTTTCCGCACGGAAAGTGGGTCCAAAGCAATAGACTTTGCCAAAGGCTGCTGCTGTGGCTTCCATGTAAAGCTGCCCGCTTTGGGACAGATAAGCTTTTTCACCAAAATATTCAGTGGAAAAAAGGGTGGATGTGCCTTCACAGGCATTGGGGGTGAACAGGGGGGCATCCGTACAGATAAAACCCCTGTCATCAAAAAAAGACCGAATGGCCCGAATCAGTTCAGACCGGATTTTCATAATGGCATATTGTCTTTTTGAACGTAACCACAGATGACGGTGGTTCATCAGAAAATCAACCCCATGTTCTTTGGGTGTGATGGGATAATTTTCTGAAGAGGAGAGAATTTCAAAGCTCCTGACTGATAGCTCATAACCTCCGGGACTGCGGTCCTCTTTTTTCACAAAACCCTTCACTTTCACACAACTTTCCTGGGTGAGTTGTTGAAAATTATCAAAAGTTTTTTGATCTGTTTCCCCTTTAAAAAAGACACATTGACAAAGACCTGTTCCATCCCGAAGAACAAGGAATCTGACCTTTTTTGAACTGCGGGTGTTGTAAACCCAACCTTTGAGTTCCACTGTCTGGCCTGTGACTTTATGAAGTTCATGAATGTAATGATGCAAGGTTCACACTCCTGCCTTAATCATTGAATAAATGACTGAATCGGTTTTTGGTTCAGGGATTCTCCATAAAAGGAACAATAACGACTCTTTGAGAGTGAAAGCAAGGGGATGATTAAGCGGTGTATTATTTGAGCAGGTCTGTTGTTTCAAACTACAGCCTGAAGGCTTCCAGAGCACCTGGAATATGAAGATGACCCCCTGTGTTTACAGGATAGGGGCCGGGCTTTGATCCCTCCAAAAGGGCCTGCTTGACTTCAAAATATGAAGCATCGGGTCTTTTTGACCACAACAAAGCGGCTGCGGCACTGACAAAGGCAACAGCTGAGCTGGTTCCATTCCTGGAATAAAGACCATCGGGATGACCATCGTTGTCATACTCCAGGGGATAGGTGCTGATAATGTTGGTGCCTGGTGCCACTATGTCCACCAAAGATCCATAATTGGAGAAGGAAGCCATTTTGCCTTCCAGAGTGGAAGCTCCAACCACAATCACATTACTCAGACCAAAGGAGGCGGGGAACATAGGACTGTCATTCAGGTCATGTCCGTCATTTCCTGCTGCGGTGACAAATAAAATATTTTTTTCTGCCAGATGATTGATTTCCTTTTTCAGAATGTTGGAGCAGGCAAGGGAGTCTCCCCAGCTGGCATTGATGATTTTAGCCCCTCTTTGGGAGGCATAACGAAGGGCCTGAACAGCTATCTTAACCAAACCGCTTCTGTTTTTATTCATAAAGGCCTGGGGCAGAATTTTTACATGGGGTGCAATGCCCTGAATGGTTCCCACATCGTGTCTGGCCGCAATCACTCCGGCCAAATGGGTTCCATGACCGGTGTAATCCTTTGTGATTTCATGGGGTTCATCGCTAAGCCAATCCACACCAAAAACGTCATCAGGGACTCCATTGTTATCATCGTCAAGTCCATTGATTTTCTCTTTTTCATTGATTGCAATCACGCCCTGAAGTTCAGGACTGGTTCTGTCCATTCCAGAGTCAATGATGGAAATAATCACTTCTTTAAAATCTTCACTGTCAATATTGTGTTTCAGAAGAGCATTGGTTCCAATGCTTTTTTGTCCCCAATTGAGAAAGGGGTTTAAATTTTTCTGATTGTCTTTTGGCTGGAAAGCCGGGTGATTGTGTCCGGACTCCTGGAGTCCAGACTCCTGGAGTCCAGACTCGTGGAGTCTGCCGGTTTCCCCATAGGCATAGGCTTCTTCAAAATCATATCTTCTGGATAAGTGATAGTGGGGTTCAGAACTTATAATTTCATTTTCATGGTTTTTAAGAAAATTCTCAACAAAAGCCTTTTCATTTACGGATTTCTCCACTGTAATGTCCCCATTTTCCCAGGAAACCAGATATTCTTTTTGAACCAGATAGGATTTGCAACTGGTATCCCCTGTGAAAAAAAGGACATGGGTTGCCGGTCCTTTTTGACCACAGGCCAAAGCCAAAAAAGAAAGGGGAATCAGAATCAGTTTTTTGAAAACATCCATGCCAAACACCTGGAGGCACATCCCTGTGCATAGATGTCTATTATACCTCATCTTTTTTTCAGGAACAACATGGACAGATTTGGATTTTTCAAAAAAACCCGATTCATGAAGAATTTTTTGATAAAAACCCAACCAAAGTCCTGCTATAAAAAACTTGGATTTTCCCTTAATTTTTTCAATAATGGATTCATGCTTCGCTTTATTTTTGGTTTATTGTTAATCTCTGGTGCCGGTTTTCTGATTTTCAGGTCACCAAAAGCC
Source organism: Bdellovibrionales bacterium (assembly GCA_965218815.1). GTDB lineage: Bacteria > Bdellovibrionota > Bdellovibrionia > Bdellovibrionales > JAGQZY01 > JAGQZY01. The sequence goes on from CBDCLX010000002.1 coordinate 116,283, forward strand.
CAGTTTTATATAAAGCCAAGGGAAGAAAGATTATTTATTCTCTGGCAGAAAGATATTGAAAAACTCTACAGGGATGAAAACTTTAAAAAGACTTTCAGACATATCGCCAAGGTGGAAACTCATTTTACTGACCCTGAAGTGGCTGAAGAGTTTTCTGATTTTAAAACCCCTTTTAAAGCCGGTGATTCCACGGGTTATATCTTAAAATTAAATATCACCCGATGGATTCAGAAGAACCAATACGGGTTTGTCATTCAGCATGAGATTTTTGACCAGAATGAAGATAAAATCTATGAATTTGGACGAACTTATCAGGTGGGTTTTGTTTTTTAACCTGCACTTGGGCAATCGGTCCAGTGCATTGCCATGAGAAATGCGGGTTAGCGACATTTGGTGAGTTCTTTGTTTGGACTTTCCAGGGGGAAATTTTTAAGCTTTTCCTTCAGGCAATAATAGGGCACATCATGGTTTGGGACCCATTGGGAAAATTTTCCGTCATACTGACGCTGAATGAGTTTTCCCAGAGGAAGAAGTTGCCATTTTTGGTGATCCATGGTTGAAAACAGGTTATATGTGATTGAAGGAAACCTGTGGAGATGATAGAGGACACCACTGAGTGAGTAAAATCCAAGGCAATTAAAAGTTCGATGTGCGGGGAGCTCTCCATTTTTCAGTGGAGGCAGAGTCTGGAATGCATTGTCGACAACAATATATTTGTGAAATTCGCATTTGAAGCCGTCATTGGTGTTTAAAGACAGACTCATGGTGCTTCCCGGTTCCAGTTTGTAAATATCTGGGGTTTTACTGTCCCCTTTTTTAACCAAAAGCCCATGATCCACACTCCACCAGGCATTCAGTTTAAGGGTTTGGGATTTATAATTAGTGTTTGAAGACTTGTAGGAATACACGCTGGCAACACTGACCTGGGTGGAGAAGTTGGATATTTGAAGATACACCTCTGTGGGGCTCTGATTGAAAAGGTTAAGAACTCCCATATTTTCTTTTCTCCATTGATTTTCAGACCTTTCATCATGAAATCCGGCCTTGGCTGTATAATTGTGTTGGTATTGATAGGTTACCTGTGGTTCCCGACCCTGGACATAAAAGGGAACACTCACCCAGGTTTTTGAGGGGTTTTGTTGATAAATCACCAAACGACAGAGAGAAAAACTTTTTTCATCAAACAATTCCTGGCTGAAAAAGTCATTCATTGGGTAAACCCGTTTGTTGAAAGACTGAATTTTCTGTGAGTTTTCACAGAGTGTTAAAATTTCACCTTTATCTACAGGCATGAAGGTTTTAAGATTTTCCATGTCTTTTTTTTGAATATAAAAGGGGTGGCTGTCCTGGTCTTCAGCAAGGTCTTTTAAAGGCAGTTGGAAATTGTTATAATTTTCAATATTTGTAATATGAATATCATCCAGGAGAATGAGAGCAATTTCCTGCTCTCCATTAAAAACATTTATTTTGAAATCACAATACAATTTCGATTGGAAATCGGATGTGGGGGCAAAAGCTTTAGGGGGCAGAATATCCTTAATGGGTATTTTGTCAGAGTTTTCAATTTTTGAAAACCCGAAAAAATCCTCCAGGTTGGAGTTAAAACATCTGGACTCTATTTGGGAATGATTTTTATTCTTTATAGACTGCTGCAAATCCAAAGCAACGGAACTTGTAATATCAATAACCCTGGTTTCATTGAGTTGGTGTATGCTTAAATTCAAATGACTGAAATTCACGCCTTTTATTTTCCCTTTTGGAATATCCGGTAATCTTCCGGAATCACAGGCAACAAGTCCGGAGAAAAGGAAGCCTGGAATAAAAATTTTTTTGAAATAGGAGAGTGATTTTAAAAAGCAATAAAAAAAAGACAACATTTGTTTCTCCATTTATTTAAAACGGTCCAGGCGACATTCAAACATGGAACTAAGCCGATTGTTTTGTGTGGGATAGTTTTTTATTTCATATTTGATCTCAAGACCCAGGCAATGACGGGTAACTGCATAGTTTGGAACCCACTGGGAAAATTGTCCATCATACTGACGTTGGATGAGTCTTTCCAGGGGAAGAGGTTGCCATTTTTGATGATCCATTGTTTCAAATAAATTAAAGGTTATTTTTGGAAACTGATGGAGATGATAGAAGATACCGCTTAGATAAAATATTTCCCTGCAATTGGACTCCATGAATTCTACGACGATTCCAGAATAAAAAAGATGACCTCTACTCTTTTTGCGTGGATCACCATGGGATCCGGGTTTTCCTGGATAAGAGTCTGCTTTGAATGCATGAGTCATGACAGGCTGTCCTTTTTCGCATAAAAACCCATCGTTGGTTTTTAAGGAAAGGCTTAAGGATTGTCCCGGTGCCAGTTTGTAAACAGGAGGGGATTTTTTATCCTCTTTTTCAACGGGAATGCCATTATCCACAACCCAGAACACGTTAAGATCAAGAATCTGGTTGGATCTATGATTGATATTTTTCTTTGAAAAGTTTGAGTAAGCAGACATGACGCTAACTTTTGTTGAAAGTGTTGGTATCTGAAGATAAGCGTCTGAGACACCTTCATTGACCAGAATGAGAACCCCCATTTCTTGACCGTCCCATCGGTTTTCTGTTCCTGCTGTATAGTGATGTCTGTATTGATAAGTGATCTTTGGTTCCTGATTCTGGATGAAAAAGGCTTGAGTGACCCAGTTTTTTTCCGGGCTTTGTTGATGAACCACCAAACGACAAAGAGGGATGTTGTTGTCCTCAAATAGCTTCCAGTCAAAAAGATTGTTCATTGGCACAGTCTGTTGTTCATTAAAAGAATGGATTTTTCCAGAATTTTCACAAAGGATGAAAATCTCACCTTCATCTGTTGGCATGGCCAGGTTCACATCCTTTATATCCTTTTTTTGAATGTAAAAAGGTTTTCCCGGAATATTTGTCATGTTCTTCAGAGGCCAATCAAGATTGCTGTAGGTTTCAATGTTCCTGACATTAATCTCTTTGAGGCTAATTTTTGAATGACTGCTCTGTCCCTGACCATTAAATATATTGATTTCAAAGTCACAGAACAAATCAGGTTTTAAATTTGAGGAAGGAGTGAAGACCCTGGTGGGCAAAATATCCCTGACAGGTAGGGATTCTGTGTTGTTAATAATAACTGAACCGGAAAAGTCCTCCAGATAATTGTTCCAGCATTTGGATTTCACCTGAGAGTGATTTTTGGAACTTTCTGAGTCTCTGAAGTCAAGAAAAATGGAACTTGTAACATCAATGATCTTTATATCTCTGAGCTGATTATAGCTGATGCTGGAGTTTCTAACTCCCACTTGACTGGATGATCCGAAATCATCCGGCAATTTGTCTGAATGACAGGCTGTTAATCCGAAAATCAGTGCAATGAGTGTGTAAAATAAAAAACAGAGGGTTTTCATGGTGCTTCTCCTTTTCTGAAACAGATGAAGCAAGCTTCAGGCCAGTTTCCGGTTTTTTGCACTGATCCGGTCCGTTTTTAAATTTTTCAATCAACCTCTTTTCAGGGGAGGATCAGATCAGATTGGCATAAAAAAGAAAAACTACAGTTTTGACTTTCAAATGTCCATGAAGAATTGAAAATAAGACTTTCTTTGGTAATTATTTTATGGATTGAATAAAATTTTTGTATTTTTTACATGGATTCAGTATGAAGTTATTTCATTTTTTTTGTGGATCAGTTCATTGAACCAGACACTTATAGATAAAGGCAATTCCAAAACTCAGTGGGGTGACAGATACACTCCTGTAGAGATCTGTGGATAAAACTTCTTTTTTAAACCCCACCCCACAGGGGAAAACCCGGGATGAATCGTTAAGATATTGATAAGCCTTTAAGTTTCCTGAAATCAGGCCTCCCACAAGGGGTAAAATTTTTTTGGAATAAAAATTATAAACCTGCTGAATTCCCGGAGTTTGAATCTGACCAAATTCAAGAATCATGACCTGTCCACCAGGACGGGTGACTCTGGCCATTTCCTGTAAGGCTTTGGAGGGATTTTCCACATTGCGAATGCCAAAAGAAATGCTGGTGACATCAAATTTATTATTCTCGTAGGGAAGTTTTGTGACATCAGCCCATTCAAACTGAATATCGAAATTTTTTCTTTTTGCCTTTTCAGGCCCCAGGGCAAGCATCTCCCGGCAAAAATCGGTGGCAATCACCTGACCTTCATGACCCACCCGGGATTTGTAAAGCAAAGCCAGATCCCCTGTTCCCGTGGCACAATCCAGAACAGAGAAACCGGTTTCCACGTCTGTCATATTGACAAGTTTTTGTTTCCACAAATGATGAATGCCAAAACTTAAAACTGTATTGACCAAATCATAGGATCCGGAGATTTTTGAAAACATGGCCTGAATCCCCTGACTGCTTTTATCCATGATTGGGTTTTTTATCCATAAGACTGATAAAGGGTTTGAGTTCGATCATCAATTTCCTGAATTTCTCTGGTGTCAGAGCCTGGAAACCATCGCTGAGAGCTTTTTCAGGATGAGGATGGATTTCCACCATAAGGCCGTCAGCTCCACAAGCCACAGCGGCTTTTGACATGGCCGGAATAATCTCAGGCCGACCGGTTCCATGGGAGGGGTCAACCATCACCGGAAACTGAAAATGTTCTTTTAGATAGGCCACTGCTGACAAATCCAGGATATTACGCATGGGACTCTCAAAACAGCGGACCCCTCTTTCACACAGGATCACCTTATTATTACCACCAGCCATTAAATATTCAGCGGCCTCCACCCACTCTTTAATCAGAGCTGAAAATCCCCGTTTTAAAAGCACAGGTTTGGATTGTTTTCCCAGTTCCTTGAGGAGTTCATAATTGTACATATTTCGGCTGCCCACCTGGAAGCAGTCCACCACTGGTGAGAGTGTTTCCATTTGGCGGGGGTCAGTGATTTCGGCAATAAAGGGGGCTTTTGTCTCCTTTTTCATTCTTTCGACCAGAGCAATGGCTGTATCTCCAAGCCCCTGAAAACTATGGGATTGGGTTCTCATCTTATAAATACCGCCTCGCACCACAGAGGCTCCATGATTCAAAACATATTGGGCTGTGGGAAGGAACTGCTGTTCTGACTCAATGGAGCAGGGGCCTGCTATCACTGTGAATGTTGATTTTCCAACAACAAGCGACCCAATATTAACTTTTTGATCTATCATGGTGACCTTTAAACTTTCTGACTGGTGGCCCAGGATTCCACAACTGTCAGTCCATTTCCCCTTTTGCAGAGAACAGCCCGGCAGCCTCACTACGAAACTTCATGAGAAACGCAGATCAAGCAATGTAATATACTAAAAACTATTTGTTTTTTAAAGGGTAAAAGCTTTTGATGATGCCAGGGGATAAAAATCACTATATAAAATTGAATATGGACACCCGGATTTTTGATAAAAAAAGCTTTTTGAGGTCGGGAGCCCTTTATGGCAAAGGGGATCAGATTTTTTTGCTGTGGGGGAAAAGGGAGATCCTGTCAGAGTGTCCGTCCGATCTGGCTGTCTGCAGAAGAGGCTTCTTTGATGAAGGTCCTCTGTTCTGGCAAAGCTTTGAGAAGGGAGTTGAACTTGGCAGAGACAAAGCCAGGGAGTTTTTTGAAATTAAATGTAAAAAATGGCATTGGAAAGCCCCCTTATTTGAAGAATTCAAAAAACAATTTGTATTTTTACAAAAAGCTTTTGTTAAAGAGGGTCTTAAGAAAGGAGTTCCCTATGTTTTTGAAACCAGTGGAGAAAGAGTTGGTATGGAAGATCTGGAATCCATGATTGCTTCCGGCCTCAGGGAGAAAAAGGGCTTTCTGTTTGGTGAATGGAATAGTGAACAGGGAATCATTGGTTTAAGCCCTGAACTTCTTGTTTCCCAGGAATCCTCAGGAAAGTTTAAAACCATGGCTGTTGCCGCCACTCTCACGCTGGAGAAATTTGAAAGAAATCCAGATGAACTTGTCAAAGACAATAAACAAATACAGGAACATGAATGGGTTGTCAGGGATATTGAAAACCAGCTGATTCCATTGGCTGAATGCAAGGTGGGAAAATGCACCACTGTCAAAACATCAACACTGGTTCACCTGATGACCCCCATTGAGTTTGAAGCAAAAAATCAGTTGACCATTGACCAGGTGGTTCATTGCCTTCATCCCACAGCAGCCCTTGGTTGCAGTCCCCGAAGTTTATGGAAAAACGTCATGAAACAGTTTGATGAGTGGAATTCAAGGGGTTCTTTTGGTGCTCCTTTTGGTTTTTCCTTTCATTCCAAATGGGTGGACTTTGTGGTGGCCATTCGTTGTCTGATCTGGCGTGGTGAAAATCTAAAATTGGGAGCCGGTTGTGGGATTCTTCCTCTCAGTGATATGGAACAGGAGTGGAGGGAACTTGTGGATAAAAGAGAATCGGTGAAAAGGATCTTTACATTGTGAAAAACCTGGAAATGGCTGCATTGGTTCTGGAACAGCTGGCAAGCCGGGGTGTTGAAACTCTTTGTCTCTGTCCTGGATCCCGCAATGGAGCCTTTGTCTCTTTATTGTCAAAGAGCCGGGGTTTTGAAATCATTTCCTTTTATGATGAGAGATCTGCTGGTTTTTTTGCACTGGGTCGAGCCCGGCGGGACCAAAAACCTGCGGCTGTACTGACCACTTCGGGAACAGCTGTTTCAGAACTCCTCAGCTCTGTGATTGAAGCTTATTATAATAATGTGGCTCTTGTGGTGGTTTCTTCAGATCGACCCAAACGCCTGCGGGGAACCGGTGCCCCCCAAACCATTGACCAGTCACAAATTTTTAAAAACCATGTTGAAAAATCCTGGGATGTGGAAGTTGGGGATGAGTTTCATTTTCAGGCCTCTTTTAAAAAACCTCTTCATATTAATATCTGTTTTGACGAGCCTTTACTGGATGGAAAAGTTCCTTCCATGGTTTTTTATCCAGGGAAAGTTTGTCATTCCATCCATTCTGAAGTCTGTAAGATAAAAAATTTTGAGTTTGATCACTGCTTGGTTGTGGTGGGAGGTTTAAAGGAGCCCCAAAGACAGGTGGTGGCTTCGTCACTTTTAAAATGGGAGGTCCCCTTTTTTCCTGAATCTCTATCGGGCCTGAAATCCCGGACAGAATTGATGGAAAAAAGAATCCTGGGTGGTGAAAAAACAGTCTCCCGGATGATTCACAGTGGGGATGTCCGTTCTGTTCTTCGCTTGGGTGATGTTCCCCTGGGACGTTACTGGAGGGATCTGGACCGGATGGAAATACCTGTTTTGAGTATCAGTGACAAAAACTTTTCAGGAACTGGCAAATCCCAAATATATGTTCACTCTCTTTTAAGTGATCCCCTGGCTTCCATTGAACCTTTGCCCTGGGACTGGTCCGGGTGGAGGGAAAAAGACCGGGAAATTTACGCAAAGACAAAGGAAAAGGCTGAGAATTTTCATTTCTCTGAAGCAGGACTGATTTTTGAGATCACGAAAAAAATACCAGAGGATCATCCTGTTTACCTTGGCAACAGTTTGCCTGTTCGTCTTTGGGATCTGATGGATCAGAAACATCCCCTGGTTTTTGCCAGCCGTGGTGTCAATGGTATTGATGGTCAGCTGTCAACAGCTCTTGGTCTTCATGATTTTAAGAAGCCAATATGGATCATTCTCGGAGATATCACCACTCTTTATGATTTTTCCGGTTTTTGGCTGACTCCCTATTTGATTGAAAAAAAAGCCCGGGTGAATTTGATTGTGGTTAATAATCATGGGGGCCAGATCTTTAAGCGTCTTTTCCATGACCCTCTCTTTTGTAACAAACATAAACTCGATTTTGGAGAGTTGGCCCGATTTTGGAATTGGTCCTACCAAAAAATTGAAAAAAAAACTCATTCAAACCGGTTGGATATGGATTTTCTGTTTTTTCAGGGGAGAAAACCAGGCGAAGATTCAAAAGAAAAGAATGAATCCCGTTCAGATTCTCTGAATTTTTATGAACTGTCCATTGATGAAGATGAGAATGAGGGTTTCTGGAAAGAGTATGATCAATTGTAGTCACTATTCCCCCTTTTGGTGTCCTAATTGTATTGATCCATTTTTAAATCTCCGTTAAAATTCCCTTTGAAAAGCATTTGAAAGTTCAGATTGGATTGGTTTATGTTGGAAATTCATTTTGTCCATGGTTTTCTTGGCTTTCCAGGTGACTGGATTGCCACTATCGAAGCCATGGATCTTCCTGCCTCTTCAAAAACAGTCACCCATGATCTGCTCTCTGATTTTCTGAGAATGGAAAAGGGGCCGGATCCTTTTTTATCCTGGTCTCACTTTAAAGAGGAACAATGGCGGGATGGTCAAAAGGGTGGGCGGTTACCAAAATTTTTTGTGGGTTTTTCCCTGGGGGGACGTTTATTGCTCCATCTGAATCCCCGGCATTTTTGTGGTTTGGTTCTGGTTTCCTCCCACCCGGGTTTATCGACAGGTCAGGAAGACAGAAGAATTAAGGATCAATGGTGGGCGGAAAGAGTCAACACTTTTTCCTGGGAAGCCTGGCTTAAAGAATGGAACCAGCAGGAGGTCTTCAGTGGAGACAAAGTCCGGCCTGATCGCAGGGATAAAAAAGCTTTTAAAAAGGAAATGAGTGAAACCCTCAAATTCTGGTCATTGGGTTGCCAAGAGGACAGAAGTTCTTTTATAAAGCAATATCGGGAAAAAATTTATTGGATCCATGGAGAGAATGATTTAAAATTCAAGACCCTGAGAGGGTTCATGGAAAAACTCCTGCCTGAAAGTCATATTTTTGAAATTCCCGATGCAGGTCATGGAGTTCTTTTTGATAATCCACAGGCTCTTGGGGAAAAGATCAGTGAGTGGTTCCATATCTTTGTTTCCGGCAGGTAAAGATTTGGAGAGGGTTATGAGTTCATTGAAATTACGGATATGGTTCCAGGGATTTCGTTTTAAAACCCTGATTGCCTCCTGGAGTCCTATCGTGGTGGCTACGGCTCTTTGCTGGACTCTTGGAATTTTTGAAGCCTGGTGGATCAGTTTTTGTGCACTTTTTGGGGCTTTTTGTATTCAAATTGCAACCAATCTTTTGAACGATATTATTGATTTTAGAAAAGGTGCCGATAATAAGAAACGACTGGGTCCACGGAGCCTTGTTCAAGAGGGTGTGGTTCGTGAAAAACAGGTTTGGTTCATGGGATTTTTCTTTTTGTTTTTAGCCTGTGTTATTGGGTTGCCCCTGGTCCTTCGAGGGGGATTTCCCATCCTGGTTTTGGGTTTGATTTCCTGCTTCCTGGCCTATGGTTATACGGGAGGCTTTTTACCTCTGGCTTACAGGGGATTGGGAGATATTTTTGTGATTTTGTTCTTCGGTCTTTTTGCCGTTATTGGCACAGGTTATCTTCATTCCCTGGTGGTCAAACCGGCTTTGATTACAGCCGGTTTCCAGATGGGATTTTTATCCACCATACTTCTTGCTATCAATAATCTGAGAGACAGCCGGACGGACAGGCCTGCCGGAAAGAAAACCCTGGCTGTCCGGTTTGGTGATACTTTTGTCTGTATGGAAATACTTGTTCTCACAATTTTGGTTTATGGCTTGAACTTTTATTATTTTTTCTCCCTTTCCAAACCCTGGGTGGCGATGACTCTTTTAAGCTTACCCTTGGGAGTTTTTGTGGTGAGACAGGTTTATACTGTTAAGGAAAAAAAGAAGCTCAATACAACCCTGAAATTTGCAGCCCTTCACCAGTTTCTTTTTGCCTCTCTGTTTTCCATTGGAGTGGTTCTATGAGAAAACTCTGGCTTTCCCCCTATGAACTCACTTTGACTTTTTCAGGGAAAAAGAGAAAGGGGTATTTGTTAAAGGTCCAGGACCGGGATTTTGAGGAGGGTTATAGTGATATCTTCCCCTGGCCTGAGTTTGGGGATCCCTGCTATGAAGAGATTCCAGGGCTGTTAAATGCCAATAAACTTCCACCCCTTTTAAAAAGAAGTCTTGAAACGGCAGGACTGGATGGAGAGGCCCGGAACCGGAAAGAATCTCTTCTTGAAAACATAAAAAGACGCAATCATTATCTTATGAATACTTTAACAGTGAACGAATTGACAAAAGCCCAGGATCAGAATTTCAGGCGTTTTAAAATAAAAGTGTGTCGCCATCCGGAACTTGAATTAAGCCAGTTGGAGTGTTTGAAGAAACTTTTAACAAAACAAAATCTTTTGCGTTTGGATTGTAATGGACGGGGAGATGAGGAATTCTTTAAGAATCTTGAATCCATCAGGGATAATATTGAATTCATTGAAGACCCTTTCAGCAACTCCAAACGCTGGCATTCATCCTGGCCTTTCGCCTACGATCATCCTGGTTTTGATTTTGAAAAAGTTCAGACTTCATGGCAGATCATCAAACCCAACAGGCAATCCAAGGAGGATATCAAGGGGAAAAAACTGGTCTATACCAGTTCCATGGGACATCCTGTGGGTCTGGCCCATGGATTTCTTTTTGCAAACAGACAGGGGCCTCAGTATTATGATGATGGGTTTATGTCCCACAGGGTTTACCAAACCAATTCCTTTTACCCTTTTATTCAGGAAGAGGGGTCTTGGCTGTCCTTTAAACCGGGTTTGGGGATAGGCTTTGATGGAGTATTAAAGCAGCAGGAATGGACAAAATTGTGACAGTTTCCGGAGGGGACACCGGTTTTTGGGAGAACTCTGAAAGTCTTTGTCTTTTAAATCCAGGACTTCCCCTGAAAAAGAGGCGGCTTATTGAAAAAGCCGTGGATCAATATAAGGGGGAGAATCAAATCTGGCTGAAAAGCTCAGGCACAGAGCTTTCCGGATATGGGATGAGAATACTGTGTTTGTCAAAGCAGGGAATCCTCAGAGCTGCTGAATCAGTCAATCAGTTTTATAAAATCACGTCCAGGGATCTTTGGCTCAACCCCCTGCCCCTTTTTCATGTAGGTGGGCTTTCCGTTGGAGCCAGGTGTTTTCTGGCTAAAGCCCTGGAATTCAGGGTCAGTTCCTGGAAAGCCCTGCATTTTTATAAAGTTTTGCAGGAAACAAAGGCCAGTCTCACTTCCCTTGTTCCCACCCAGGTCTTTGATCTTGTGGAGGCCGGACTTGAATGTCCACCTGATTTACGTTTGGTTCTTGTGGGAGGAGGGGCTCTCAGCCAGGAGCTTTACAAAAAGGCCCGTCACTTTCAATGGCCCCTTGCTCCTGTTTATGGGATGACTGAAACTGGTGCCCTCATTGCAGGGGCCAGTCTGGCCAGTCTTCAAAGTGAGAATTTTCCGGAGATGGAATTGTTACCCCATGTCAAGCTTCGCATTCAGGGCAATAATTCTGTTATTGAGTCCCCCAGCCTCTTTGATTCTTATCTCAGAGTCTCTCATGATTCAGCCCCTGTTTTTGAAAAACGACCCATTCCCTTTGTTCTGGATGACCGGTTGAAGATCAATGGTTGTTATTTAAGGGTTTTGGCCCGTTCCACTGAGATGGTGAAAGTTTTGGGTGAAACAGTGAATCTGGTGGAATTGTCTCACAAAATCGGTAAGAAAATAAAACAGAAGTGTATTGTTATTGGTCAACCCCATCCACGGCTGGGTTCAAGGCTTTGTCTTTTTGTTGAGTCCCAAAACAAACAGTGGAACCTGGAACAAATCAACGAAAGTCTTATGGCTTTTGAACAGGTGAAGGTGATTCATTCTGTGGCTTCATTTCCCCGGAGTGTCATGGGCAAGATTTTGAAACCCAGGCTTTTGGAGTCCATGAAGTGTTACAAATAAAACTATATTTTTATGGAAGTGTGTTTTTTATTTGTTATAATGCAATTTCAGTGTAATGACTTACACCCCGTTGTCACCGTCACAATTTTGGATGAGATTGGCGTAAGATAATGAGAAAAGACTTAAGGCGTATGAACGTATGTTACAACAAGGGACGGGGCGGGTGAAGGCTAGAATTGCCAAAAGGGAGAGCAATTGTCAGAAAAAGAGAGACTTTGCATGAATTTAAAGTTGATGGTTATTCATATGGACATGGTTGTGAAAACTTTCGATCTGGAACCGGGAGATTATCAGCTGGGACGATCTGGTGACAATGATATTGTTGTGCCACATTTTTCCCTTCGTCTGAAACAGGGAAGAATTTTTTATAAAGAGGAACAGTGGTTTTATGAAGATAAAAAAACCCAGAGCTTTGTTGTCATCAATGATGCCGGTTCCATTGCCTTAAGTGACCGGATCAGTCTCGCCCCCTCGGGATATGTGGAAAACAGGGAAGCCGGATCCTCTGATTTTTCAGGTTCACCACTTCTTCACCGTCAAAAACTGAATAAACGTCTGATTGTTGTTGGAAGTGTGATGGCTTTTTTGCTGTTGATTGCTGTTTTTGGTTATCAATATCTGGGGGGGACTCTCAATGAAAGCACCTTATTGAACCGGGTTCGTAATAAAATTGTGGAGTTTGAAGCCTATCCTGATGCCGGGGCCATCAATGACCTTAAAAAGTTTGCCGGGCTGACGGATGCTGATTTTAAGGACAGCAGTGGTTTTTGTACAGGGTTCCTGGTGGGCCCAAATATTGTTCTTACGGCGGCCCATTGTCTTTTTGGAACTAGGGTGATTGATATAAATAATGATTTTTATCTGAAGACCTCCGATGGGAAAAAACATAAAATCAGGGAAGTCCTGGGTTTTGATATTAAAAAAGACTATCTCTTTTTGAAAACAGAGGGGATGGAATCCTACGGACATCTGGATTTTGCAGACAATTACCGGATTGAGCAAAAAGTTTATACCGTTGGGAATGTGCATGGAGAGGGAATTGCCATCAGGGATGGAATCATATCCAGTAAATCCTCTGATCCCGATGAACCTGATGTGAAATTTATTCGTTACAGTGCGGGAACCAGTCCCGGCAACAGTGGTGGTCCTCTTCTGGATGCCAAAGGCAGGGTGGTTGCACTGGTTTTTGCCTCCACCCGTACTGAAAACTTCAATCTTGGGACTCCTTCAGAGGATCTCATAGAGGCTTACAGTCGTTTTGTCAAAAACGAGGGGAAAAGCCAGGCTGTGAATCTGGCTGTAAAAAGAGTTCTTAATTTTAAACCGGATATCATGCTCCAGTCCCTTTCCCTTCCATATCTTCCACAATTTAATGAATATCCGGAAATCGCTCAAAAGTTCAGAGATGTGGCCATTGATGTGGAGGTTCCCATTGCTTTTGAAAAAGTGGATGAAATCATACTTTCACCATTGAATGAAAAAGTCATAAAAAGCTTTTATGATGTTCAGAGCATTTTAAAAGACAAAAAAGAAGTGGTTCTTGACTGGAAATCATTTGTTTCAAAAGAAACACCGACTATTTTACCCTCTCAATTTGATTCAAGTCAAAACGTCGTTGTCATGACGAACAACCGTTATTATCCATTGCTGGCCGGTCTTATTGACAGTCCCTCAAAAACGGATTTCAACAAATACAAGGAACAGTTACAAAAGGAAAACAAGTTTGATTTTCAGGCTTACGGTTACAATATCCAGATATCAGACAAAAAATTTGATCTTCTGGATTCAGATGTGTTTTACAAACCAAAAAACAGTACAGGAAGCAAACAAAGACTGCAAAATCTGTCTTTTGGAACCCCATATTCCCAGCTTCTTGTTTTCAGAGACAGGGATTTGCGAACACCCGGTTTTTACGGATTAAAGCTTTTCGTGAAAAATTTTTTGGCTGACAGTGGTATTATTGCCAGGGCCACATCCCGCTTTGTCAGGCCCCAGTCCATGAAGGACTTTACCATCAACCATTTGAATTTTGATGATGATGACATTCAGGTGGACAGGGTCCGGGATCAACTTGGACGGTCATGGACAAAAAATCAGGTTAAACTTTTTGAGACAATGCATATAATTACTTACTGCATTCAGCTGCCTAGAGGGAGTTTTTGTCTTGGACGGGCTTTTAATGTTTATAATAAATACCTTCTTGACACCATTGAAAATAATTTTAGAAGGTTTATCCTTTCCCACCTTATTATCAACCCTTATTTTTGGGACAAAAAGGCTCTGATTGAATTTGTCAACAAGGGTCGGGCAAAATATATTCCTTCCATGAATGGAGTGAGTCTTCAAGTCAAAAATGGAAAATTAATGGGATCCCTCTCCGGGTTTCCTTTGGAGTTCGAGATGCCCAACCAGGAGAAAATTGAGAGTATTCGACTGCAAACAGGATTGTTTGGGGACAATAAAGGAGTCCAATGGACCGGTTATGGACTGGAATGGGTCCAAAGAGGGGAGTCCAAGGATTTTATCTGTGGTCTTGGAGTGGAACTTTTAAAATCACAATCCAACTTCACCCTTAATTTTTTAAGGGACCGGATAAAACAGGAAAAGCTCAGAAAGATAAAAGGTGAAGAGCCAAAACCTTTACCGAAAATCTGGCAACAGCGTATTGGTGGAGTGAAAAACCCTTTTCGTTTGTACGGTTATTGTGCCCCTCTTGAAGAGGATCCCCGTATCAGTGGCCATTACTTTGTGGACTTTAAAAGCTCCAGACCCTTTAAGTATAAATATAAAATTACAGAGCCATGATGAATCTGTTTCCAGGGCAAAAGCAGCTCAAAACCCTTTATCATGTCTTGTGTTTTTTTTTTCAATCCCTGGGCAATCAGATCATTTATTATAAAAACCCTGTTCAGAGAAGACGAAAGGCCATTGAGGCCACCCATAAAAGAAGTTGCCGTATTCTTCAGGGTCTGAATGTCCGGATTCAGGTGCATTTTGACAAAAACCCTTTTTCAGAGGGGCATTATTTTATGGCTTGTAATCATATGTCCTATTTTGATATTCTTGTTTTAACCTCCATCCATCCTTCTGTTTTTATCAGCTCTATTGAAATGGAAAAGACTTTTTTTCTGGGGGATATGGCGAAATTCGGTGGAACTTTTTTTGTGGACCGGATCAATCGAAGGAAATTAAAAGAAGAGGTTGAGGCTTTGGTGAGCCTTATCAATCAAGATTTTGACGTTTTTCTTTTCCCCGAGGGAACCAGCACCAACGGACTTGAGATTCTTCCTTTTAAAAAATCTTTCTTCAGGGTTTCTTTCCAGACAGGTCTTCCCATTTTGCCCATTTGTCTTAAATACAGGTCCATTGATGGCCAACCCTTTTCCAGGAGCAACTGTGATTGGATTTGCTGGTACGGTGATATGAAATTTATTCCCCATGTTCTGAAGTTGCTGTCTATAGGGCAAATTGAAGTGGACATTCATTACCTCACCCCTTTATATCCCGGGGATTTTAAGGACCATGGGGAGTTGAGTCGAGCTGCT
Source organism: Bdellovibrionales bacterium (assembly GCA_965218815.1). Taxonomy (GTDB): domain Bacteria; phylum Bdellovibrionota; class Bdellovibrionia; order Bdellovibrionales; family JAGQZY01; genus JAGQZY01. The sequence goes on from CBDCLX010000002.1 coordinate 131,619, forward strand.
GAACAAAGTATCCGGTCTGTTTACTTTTCCTGAAAACTTTTGGGTTGACTCCATAAAAAAAATAGTTGATAATTCAAAAATAAAGTTATGGTTTCTGCTTGTTTCCCATGAACTTTTGTCTAGCCCGCATTTCTCATAAATTTTCGTAGCGAGGCTGTCAAAATGTCTCTACAAAAGGAGAAGAGGATTGTATGAAAAAAAAAGTTTATTTATTTGTTCTTGTTTCCATCGGTTCACTGCTTTTTTCCTGTGTGACAGGTGGCAATAAGGAGAGCAAAAAAACCAGTGAAATTCCTGATCGGCGTGAGTTTCCTGTTGATCCAAAAATCAATGCCTGTCAGGATTTTTTTCAGCACGCCTGTGCTGTGGCCATCAGTCGGTTTCAGCTTCGCAAGGATCGCAGCCGTCATATATTCTCCTTTAGTGATTCAAATGAAAGGCTGCTTAATGCCAAAAAAGCCTATCTGAAATCCATGAAAACAAAGAAAAGCTTTAATGAAAAAAGCCAGCAGGTCCATGACAACTATGTCGCCTGTATGGATCAGGAAGCCCGTAAAACTGAAGAACAGGAATTAGTTCAGAAAAAGACGAAAAAAATTATGGGTTTTAAAACCAAAAAGGAATTCATTGATTATCTTATGAATCAGTCCCTTCTGGGCCAAAATTCCCATGTGAGTTTTTTTAACATAGAAAACCTGGATAACAGTGATATTTATGATTTTATGATAATGCCGGCTAAAATGGCTTCACTTCCTGAAAAAAGTTACTATGCTAATCAAGAATTGATGAAAGAATTTATGGACTTAAGTACGGGGTTCTTCAAGCTTGCCGGACTGGATCAACCGGAACAAAGGGCAAAATGGGTGGCCCAGTTTGAAACAGATCTTATGAATCATTATCCAACACCGGCGGAAATACGTCCTCTCTGGTCAAAAAGGGCTTATTCCACCAAGGCTTATTTGTTGAAATACAGGAATCTTCAATTGAAAAAAATTTTTTACAAAGTTCCTTCAGGAATTAAAATCCGCAATCCCATGGACAAGGTGTTTACTTTTCTTGACAAATCCATTCAAAAATACAGTCTTGAACACCTGAAAACTGTTTATTTGTTTCAAAGCGTTTCCGGTCATCTTGATGAAGCCTATCCTGAGTATTTCAACGGATGGTTTAAGTTTTTCAACAAATATATGGGCGGGCCTGTTAAAAGGTCCCCTCTTGATGAACGTTGTACGAAAAGCACCATGGCTCGTTTCAGTAAAGAAATAGACTTTGATCTTTTTGATCAGTTTTTCCCAGATTTCCAGAAACAAAGATTTGTGGATCTTCTGGAGCAGGTGAGAGGTTCTATTATTGAAGGACTGGAAAAAAACAAATGGTTAGGCAAAAAATCCAAAGCCAGTGCCATTAAAAAAATTAAAATGGCCAAATTTCAGGTGGTCAAACCCAAAACTGAAAAACAATGGGACTTTAATCCCGTGGCCAAATATGATACCAAAAAATATATTAATAATCTGAAAATTTTACAGTCCAAAATGCAGGAACGGGAATTCAAACGTCTCTCTGAACCTGTTGAGAAAAGCCGTTGGCACAAGGGACCGCTGACAGTGAATGCCTGGTATGATCCATCAGCCAACAAGTTTGTTATGCCGGCAGGCATTTTACAATATCCTTTTTATGATCCAAAACTTCCTGACTGGGTCAACCTGGGTGCAGTGGGTGCTGTTGTTGGCCATGAATTGGGTCACGGTATTGACGATCAGGGGTCCAAATATGATGAGACGGGAAAAGTTCGTCAGTGGATGACCAAAAAGGATCTGGAAACTTTTAAAAAACGAGGTGAAAAACTGGTGGCCCAATTCAATGGGGCCGGTCACAATGGACAGCTCACCCTTGGTGAAAACATTGGTGATCTTGTGGGAGTCACTTTTTCCCTGAATGCGGCCAAAAAACAAATGCCTGTGGATCCTGTGGCCAGGCAAAGAGCCTTAAAGGATTTCTTTTTACAGTATGCCAGAGCCTGGTGCGGGGTCATGCGTCCCAAGTATGCTGAGAAGCTGCTTAAAGTGGATCCCCATTCCCTGATTCATGCACGGGTGAATGAACAGATGAAACATCAATCTGATTTTTCCAGAGTTTACAGGTGTAAGAAAGGGGATAAACTCTTCCTGCCTGAAGATCAAAGAATATCCATCTGGTAAAGAGACAATATATCGAGCCAGACCTCTGTCTAAAATGAGTTTCAGATTTTTCGGTGGGAATCGCTAATGACACTATTTTTTTGGAAATCATCGCATCTGCACTGCAGGAACAGGACCATGGGGGTGGCAATACGGTAAAATTCTTTGAAAAATCGTCAATACTTTAGTCAATTTTTTATAAACTACTGATATTACTGAATTATTTTTCTAAAGTCCCACTGTTTCTTTCCGATACAAAATTATAGGAAGTTTTCGGAGGCATTATGGAAAATAAAATGTATGTAAGAGAGGATAAGCTCAATTTTCAATTCAGGGAAATTTTAAGGTCAACGTGGATGACAGGTGTTTTTCTGGTTTTTGTGATCTTTCTGGGGGCTTGTGCAGAGGATGCAAAATTCAAGTTAAAGGAAGGTGCGGACAATCTTCGATCCGTCAATCAGCTAAAGACAAACCCTTCTCTTTTAATTAATAATGGATCCGAATACACGGATAATGCTGTGGTGAATCTGAGTTTTTACCCTGATGGTGGGGCCCAGGAGATGTTCATCAGCCTGGAGTCGGATTGTTCCACAGGCTCCTGGGAACCTTTCATGAATCATAAAGTCTGGGGATTGCCTGCTCTGAATAAAAGCAGCACGATTTATGTTAAATATAAATACAAATATCATGAAAGTGAATGTGTTGAGGATGGAATCATTCATGATAATATTCCACCGGAACTTGAGTTTGGCCAAAAATTTGAAACTCTCTGGATTGAAAAAAAGGATTTGAACATTTCTTTTTCAGCGAAAGACTTTGGCAGTGGTGTTGAATTCATCCATTGTGATTTCTCAGGTTCAGGAAATTTCAAACCTTGTACTGAAGCTGTTTCTTTTAGTTCAATGGAAGAAAACCGCGATTATCAGCTTATGGTCCGCGTTCAGGATAAAGCGGGAAATTCAGTCACTAAAAGCCTGAACTGGCGATCAGATCAGACTCCGCCTGAAATTGTATTCAACAGTAAACCGGCGGAGATCACCAATGACAGCACACCCCAATTCAGTTTCACTGCCAATGACTCAGGCTCAGGGGTGGACAGTTATTGGTGTCGCTTCAATGGAAAAAGCCAGTTTGAAAGATGCAGAAACAGGTTCACTCTCAGGCTTAAGGACGGAGAGCATCAGCTGGAAGTCAAAGCTATGGATAAAGTGGGTCGGTTTTCCCAACCCATTTCTTATCTCTGGACTCAGGACCGTGATGCTCCAACCATAAGCTTTACCAAAACACCTTCTCCTATCACGAAAGATAAAAAGGCTCTTTTTGAATTTGCAGGGGGAGTCAACAATCGTCAAAGAGTGGTTTCTTATCAATGTCGTCTGGATCGTGGTTCTTATAAGTCTTGCCTGAGCCCGCAAAATATGAGTGGTCTTTCAGATGGCCGTCACAGCTTTTCAGTGGTTGGTTTCGATCAGGCTGAAAACAAATCCTCACCCATCACTTATAGATGGCGTGTTGACACTCTCCCACCCACCATTGCTCTTTCAGGAAAACCAAAATCAACCACTTCCTCCAGTCGGGCCGTTTTTTCTTTTCAGGGACAGGACGGTGGCGGGAGAGGGGTTAAGGAATTTCAATGTTTTCTGGACAAAGGATCTTACCAGTCCTGTGACAGTTTTTTCAATACTGATGGATTGTCAGAGGGGACCCACAGATTTATGGTCAAAGCCGTGGATTACGCAGGCAACCCCTCAGAGATCATTCAGTATCAGTGGCTCATCGACCAGTCAAAACCAAATGTGATGATAACTTCCAAACCTGACCTTCATTTTGACAGCAACCAGGCTCTTTTTGCTTTCGAGGTTACCGATCAGCTCAGTGGAATTGATAAAGTGGAATGTCGTCTGGATGGAGAACCTTTTAAAATCTGTGAAAGTCCCGTGAATTACAACGGGCTTTCAGAGGGGAGTCATTCTTTTTCGGTAAAAGCTTTGGACAAAGCGGGCAACCCCTCCCAACCCCAGTTTTATCAATGGTTTATTGATACAAAAGGTCCTGAGATTGTTTTTGTGGAAAAACCCGATCATACTGTTTACATTGGTTCAAGAGCAAAAATTCATTTCACTGTGGATGACAAAATAGGTGTTGGGGTTAAGAGTTACCAATGTTTACTCAATAACAAACCCCAAAACTGCTCTCCTGATATTCTCTACACAGTTCCTGCCACTCATTATGGCGACAACACATTTCAAATCACAGCTGTTGATAAACTTGATAATAGTACAACAGAAACCTTGAATTGGACCAATAAATATGAACTGGTCAGCTGGCAGCAGGAATTTAAAGTCAAGGAAGATCGTCCGGTGGATGTTCTGTTTGTTGTTGATAATTCCAAGTCAATGAATAAGGAAAGGGAACAATTGGCTGGAAAAATTAATGGTTTTCTTCATAAGCTGGCAGGTCTTGACTGGCAGGTGGCTGTAATTTCAACGGAGATTTATGATAATGAGGAGACTTATGATAAAGAAGGTAGTGATAAATATTACCAGGATGGTCGATTGCTTCCTTTTGATGCTGAAAGTGAAGTTTATATTCTTGATTCCACCATGGATATGGGTGTGGACGTGGCCCAGGCCCTTTTTGGAGATCGTATTACAAAGATTCCCGTAGATACGAAGGGTCATGAGCAAGGCATTTATGCCACAGTTCGGGCTATTGAAAGAGCTTTAGACGGTCAGGGGAAAAATGCCCCTAACTCCCGTTTTTTTCGTAAAAATGCCCATCTGGCTGTGGTGGTTCTCTCTGATGAGGATGAAAATTCTAAAGGAGAGGATATCAGATACAGCCCTTCCCAATTTCTCTTCTTTGTGAAAGAGTCTTTTGGGAAAGAAAAACAGATCACCTGGCACAGTATTGTGATTATGTCAGGGGATGAGGTTTGTAAAGAAGCAGACGAAACAGAGAAACATGATTTTTATGGAGCCAGGTATGAGAAGCTTTCAACACTCACTGGTCACGGGAAACCGGGTGGTGCTGTCATCGGATCCATTTGTGATGAGGACTACGCGGGAATGCTTGAAGCTATAGGACAGTCAGTTAAAGACAAACACAATATTGTTCCTTTGAGCTGTCAGCCCAGTACAGGTGAGGGTAATGATGAACAGGGAGAGGTTCTGGTGACTCATAAGTCTGTGAACAGCACGGATTACGAATCTTATTTGGAAAGTTATGTTGTTCAAGATCAAAAGGTTGTTTTTGATGAACTCCTGGAGCCAGGGGATTACAGATTTAACTTTGGCTGTAAAAAATGAACAGATTAAGTTATAATGAAGACCATTCCCTTGGAAGATTACCTGAACCTCCACTCATCCACAAATTCTGGTGAGGAGGCAAAGATTCTTAACCCGCATTTCTCATAAAACTGAGGTAGTTTAGAAAAGCATTTACAGTACCAAAGTCTGGAGTGTCACTATGCCTTCAACGACTTTCGGTCCGCTTCTCCTTTTGTAGAGGCATTTCGACAGCCTCGCTACGAAAGCTTGTGAGAAATGCGGGTTAAAGGGGCACTCTCTTAAAATTTCGGATTCCAAATAATCCCCGCCACGGAAGCTTTACGACGCTAAGGGCTAGGGAGGGGGTGAAAAATCATGAAAAAGTGAAAAAAGGCATTTCTTTCGTTGACTCCTGAAAATCCTTGGCATAAAGGTTGTTCTTCTGGATTTTTTCAAAAATTTGGTTCTTTGAAAACTGAATAGCTAGTTAATCACTTTTGTGAGGTCCCAGTATGATTTTTCATATTGGGTTTTTGATTGATTATACTGAATTTTGTTTGATTTTCTCCGGGAAATTTTTTTGGAAAAATTCAAAGCAGAACAGTATAAAAACTTTAAGCAAGTAAAGCTGAAGAATTTTAAACTGGAGAGTTTGATTCTGGCTCAGAACGAACGCTTGCGGTGCGCCTAATACATGCAAGTCGAACGAGAAAGGGTCTTCGGACCTGAGTAAAGTGGCGGACGGGTGAGGAATGCGTGGATAACCTACCTTTCAGAGGGGGATAACCACTTGAAAGAGTGGCTAATACCGCATAAGACCACGACACCTATGGGTGATGGGGTTAAAGGTTTCAGGCTTTTGTCTGGAGCCACTGAAGGATGGGTCCACGTCTGATTAGTTTGTTGGTGGGGTAAAGGCCTACCAAGACGACGATCGGTAGCTGGTCTCAGAGGATGATCAGCCACACTGGAACTGAGACACGGTCCAGACTCCTACGGGAGGCAGCAGTAGGGAATATTGCACAATGGAGGAAACTCTGATGCAGCGACACCGCGTGAGCGATGAAGGCCTTCGGGTTGTAAAGCTCTGTTATAGGGGAAGATAATGACGGTACCCTATCAGAAAGGACCGGCTAACTTCGTGCCAGCAGCCGCGGTAATACGAGGGGTCCAAGCGTTGTTCGGAATTACTGGGCGTAAAGCGGGTGCAGGCGGCCATGCCAGTCAGATGTGAAAGCCCCGGGCTTAACCTGGGAAGTGCATCCGATACTGCATGGCTTGAGTATTAGAGGGGGAAGCGGAATTCCTGGTGTAGCGGTGAAATGCGTAGATATCAGGAGGAACATCTGTGGCGAAGGCGGCTTCCTGGCTGAATACTGACGCTCAGACCCGAAAGCGTGGGGAGCAAACAGGATTAGATACCCTGGTAGTCCACGCCGTAAACGATGGACACTTGGTGTTGGAGGTATTGACCCCTTCAGTGCCGGAGCTAACGCGTTAAGTGTCCCGCCTGGGGAGTACGGTCGCAAGATTAAAACTCAAAGAAATTGACGGGGGCCCGCACAAGCGGTGGAGCATGTGGTTCAATTCGATGCAACGCGAAATACCTTACCTGGGTTTGAATTGCAGTGGAAGACATTAGAGATAGTGTCGCTTTTCGGAGTCGCTGTGAAGGTGCTGCATGGCTGTCGTCAGCTCGTGTCGTGAGATGTTGGGTTAAGTCCCGCAACGAGCGCAACCCTTGCCTTTAGTTGCCAGCATTCAGTTGGGCACTCTAAAGGGACTGCCGGCGTTAAGTCGGAGGAAGGTGGGGATGACGTCAAGTCCTCATGGCCTTTATGTCCAGGGCTACACACGTGCTACAATGGGGAATACAGAGGGTTGCCAAACCGCAAGGTGGAGCCAATCCCAGAAAATTCCTCCAAGTTCGGATTGGGGTCTGCAACTCGACCCCATGAAGTTGGAATCGCTAGTAATCGCGGATCAGCATGCCGCGGTGAATACGTTCCCGGGCCTTGTACACACCGCCCGTCACACCATGAAAGTTGGTTGTACCAGAAGTCGCCGAGCTAACCTTTTAGGAGGCAGGTGCCCAAGGTGCGATTGATGATTGGGGTGAAGTCGTAACAAGGTAGCCGTAGGGGAACCTGCGGCTGGATCACCTCCTTTCTAAGGAGTGTTTTTTAGGAAAGACATTCCAGGTCAAACCTTACAAAAGTGAACTGGCTATTCAACCTTGAGAGAATCACATTATTCTGAGTGCTTACTGAATTGGGCCTGTAGCTCAGTTGGTTAGAGCACACGCCCGATAAGCGTGGGGTCACAAGTTCAAGTCTTGTCAGGCCCACCATTCATTTGGTGTGCACAGTGGCCTCCAGTTGTGAATCTCCGGCTCTTTGACAATTGAATAGAACTTAATGAATTAGATTTTTTTACTTACTTAATTCAAAGTACAAATTCTTAATCTGCACTGTTTATTCGTATTTGCCTGATTAAGATAGAATGGAGTGGTTTGTTTTCAAACTGAACATTTATTAAAGCAATAGGGGTGAGTGAGGTTTTGGGGCTTTTGCAACAAAACCCGAAATGTGGATGGATTTGTATTTTGTGGAAAAATTAAGAACTTCTGATTTTTAAATCAGAGTTCTTGGTTAGCCTGAGAGGTTGTTTTCGATGATTTTTGGTGGAATTTAACCTTTAAAGCTACTAAGGGCTCATGGTGGATGCCTTGGCATCAGGAAGCGATGAAGGACGTGATAAGCTGCGATAAGCCTCGGGTAGAAGCACATATTCTATTATCCGGGGATTTCCGAATGGGGAAACCCACCCCCATGGGGGTGTGTGCCAGTGAATTCATAGCTGGTATAAGCAGACGAGGGGAACTGAAACATCTAAGTACCCTCAGGAAAAGAAATCAAAGAGATTCCCTCAGTAGTGGCGAGCGAAAGGGGAGAAGCCTAAACCCTGTACACTTTTGTATAGGGGGTCGTGGGACTTCAATATGGTATCGGATGATCTAGTTGAACAGTCTGGAAAGACTGGCCAGAGAAGGTGATAGCCCTGTTAACGAAAGATTTGAAGAGCTTAGGAGTATCCCGAGTACCACCGGACACGTGAAATCCGTTGGGAATCCAGGGGGACCACCCTCTAAGGCTAAATATAACCTGATGACCGATAGTGAACTAGTACCGTGAGGGAAAGGTGAGACAGAACCCCGAGAGGGGAGTAGCAGAACCTGAAACCGTGAGCCTACAAGCAGTGGAAGCACTCTCTATAGTGTGACCGCGTACCTTTTGCATAATGAGTCTGTGAGTTAATGTTACAAGCAAGGTTAAGCCGTTAGAGGTGGAGCCGCAGGGAAACCGAGTCTGAACAGGGCGAGTTTAAGTTTGTGGCATTAGACCCGAAACCCGGTGATCTAATCATGGCCAGGGTGAAGCGTGGGTAACACCATGTGGAGGCCCGAACCAGTAGAGGCTGAAAACTCTTTGGATGAGCTGTGATTAGGGGTGAAAGGCCAATCAAACGGGGTGATAGCTGGTTCTCTTCGAAATATATTTAGGTATAGCCTCAGATTAATTCTATCGCGGAGGTAGAGCACTGAATGGGCTAGGGGTCTTTACCGGATTACCAAACCCAATCAAACTCCGAATGCCGTTGATAGCTACTCTGGGAGGCAGTCTAAGGGTGATAAGGTCCTTGGACGAGAGGGAAAGAGCCCAGACCGTCAGCTAAGGTCCCAAAATGTATGCTCAGTGGAAAACGCTGTGGAGCTACTCTGACAACCAGGAGGTTGGCTTAGAAGCAGCAATCCTTTAAAGAAAGCGTAATAGCTCACTGGTCTAGTGGCTCTGCGCGGAAGATATAACGGGGCTAAGCATACTACCGAAGCTACGGGTTCATACTTTTTGTATGAGCGGTAGAAGAGCGTTCCTGCCTAGGCTGAAGGTCGACTGAAAAGACGGCTGGACGAACAGGAAGTGATCATGCAGACATTAGTAGCCATAATGCGGGTGAAAACCCCGTACGCCGAAAACTCAAGGGTTCCCCGTGCAATGTTTATCAGCCGAGGGGTTAGTCGGGTCCTAAGACGAGGCCAAGTGGCGTAGTCGATGGCAAAACGGTTAATATTCCGTTACCAGTTGAAGCGTAGCAAAGGAGTGACGAAGTCGGTGATGGTGAGCCTGCCGTTGGTCGTGCAGGTCCAAACATGTAGGAGGTTCTGCAGGCAAATCCGCAGGACAACTCTGAAATGTGATGGGGTGAGTCCTAGACTCTGAAGCACCAATAACCATGCTTCCAAGAAAAGCTTCGTTGTGTTTTCTTCATCTGCCCGTACCGTAAACCAACTCAGGTGAGTGGGATGAATATTCTAAGGCGTTTGGGTTAAATCTGGTTAAGGAACTCGGCAAATTAACACCGTAACTTCGGGATAAGGTGTGCCTAACCTCTTTTAAGGGGTGGCCGCAGAGAAATGAGGGTAGCGACTGTTTACCAAAAACACAGGGCTGTGCGAAGTCACAAGACGATGTATACAGCCTGACGCCTGCCCGGTGCTGGAAGGTTAATAGGAGGTGTTAGCTCTTTTGAGCGAAGCATCGAATTGAAGCCCCAGTAAACGGCGGCCGTAACTATAACGGTCCTAAGGTAGCGAAATTCCTTGTCGGGTAAGTTCCGACCTGCACGAATGGCGTAACGACTTCCCTGCTGTCTCAACCGGATGCCCAGCGAATTTGAATTCTCGGTGAAAATGCCGAGTTCCCGCAGTAGGACGGAAAGACCCCGTGAACCTTTACTGTAGCTTGGCAGTGATTTTTGAGTCAGTCTGTGTAGGATAGGTGGGAGACTTTGAAGTGGGAACGCCAGTTTCCATGGAGTCATCCTTGAAATACCACCCTTATTGGCTTAGGAATCTAACCTGCTCCCATAATCTGGGAGAGGGACACTGTCTGGTGGGCAGTTTGACTGGGGCGGTCGCCTCCTAAAAAGTAACGGAGGCGTGCGAAGGTTCCCTCAGCCTGATTGGAAACCAGGCGTCGAGTGCATTGGCATAAGGGAGCTTGACTGAGAGACCTACAAGTCGATCAGGTGCGAAAGCAGGTCAAAGTGATCCGGTGGTCCCGCGTGGAAGGGCCATCGCTCAACGGATAAAAGGTACTCCGGGGATAACAGGCTTATCTCCCCCAAGCGTCCACAGCGACGGGGAGGTTTGGCACCTCGATGTCGGCTCATCACATCCTGGGGCTGGAGCAGGTCCCAAGGGTTTGGCTGTTCGCCAATTAAAGTGGTACGCGAGCTGGGTTCAGAACGTCGTGAGACAGTTTGGTCCTTATCCTCTGTGGGCGTAGGAAAATTGAAGAGATCTGTCCTTAGTACGAGAGGACCGGGATGGACGAACCTCTGGTGTTCCTGTTGTCGTGCCAACGGCATGGCAGGGTAGCTATGTTCGGAATGGATAACCACTGAAAGCATCTAAGTGGGAAGCCAACTCCAAGATAAATTTTCCCTGGGGCTTTATGCCCCCTGAAGACTCCTCCGAGACCAGGAGGTTAATAGGCAGAGAGTGTAAGCATAGTAATATGTTCAGCTGATCTGTACTAACAGTCGTGAGGCTTTTTTAGGTGTACGGTTCTGTTTTGAATTTTCAATGGGTTTTTCCTTTTATAAGGAAAGTGTTGGAAATCCAGGCAGGACTGGTATAAAAAAGTTCCCTGAAGATCATCTTAAACAATTAATCAGATTATGAAAGTTAAAAAAATCCTTTGTTAAGTTCTATTGAGTTGTCGTTTTAAAGCTTGTTGGTGTCGATAGCGGTGGAGACACACCTGATCCCATCCCGAACTCAGAAGTTAAGCCCACCAGCGGCAATGGTAATGCAGGGGCGACTTTGTGTGAGAGTAGCACGATGCCAGCTCTATTTTTTCTTAAAGCCCATCAATAAAGATGGGCTTTTTTTTAACAGACATGGAATTTTCAGACTTGTGCGTCAGGGCTGCTTGATTCATTACCGGTTTGATGATTTATAACCAATCCGTACGGAGGAGGGATTATGGATTTTGTGGCTTTTGATCTGGAAACAACGGGAACAATGGCTGGAGTGGATCAGATTGTTGAAATAGGAGCCATCCGGTACAGGGAAAATCAACCGGAAGCCATTTACTCCACTCTCATCAATCCAAAATGTTCAATGCCCAAAAACGCCACGGCGGTTAATGGTATCAGTGATGATATGCTCATTGGTAAACCTTATATTGAGAATCTTATTGAACCTTTTGGTGATTTTTGTGGTGACCTTCCTCTGGTGGCACACAATGCTCCTTTTGATACTCAGTTTTTTAAAATGGATATTATCAAACATGAAATACCAGGCCCCTGCGGGCCTGTCCTTGACACTCTTCCCATGGCCCGTAAAATTTTTCCGGGTTTGGCCAACTACAAACTGGGAACCCTGGTTCAGCATTTAAAAATTCCTTCAGGTCAGTTTCATCGGGCTAGAGAGGATGCCTCCTATTGCGGTCAGATTTTCATTAAAATGATTAAAAAAATTTTTAATCCAGGTGAAGATGTTATCCTGGAAAACCTAGTGGCTCTGACAGGTCGGGCGAAATATCATTTCCCAGTGGTGAAAAAGAGCAGAAAACAACTGGACTTCGGACTTTTCTGACTCCCACGATTTTAACCCGAACCCCTCTGCAATATGCAAAACAAATCAAAAAACAAGGCTACCTAAAAACCCGAGTTACGCAACTGTAAAGACAAATGCCAGGATAGATATCGTCAAAGAGGGGAGCAGTGGTTATCGAATATAAAAGGGGTTGCTGTAAATCCAGCCAAACCATCTCTTTTTATCAATAAGAGGAAGTTTGGGTTGAATTCTTACCACCACCCGATAAACCCCTGACTGGGTTAAAGGGGTTGAGACGGAAAGTTTTTTTGATTTATAAAAAAGAACTCCATCTTTGTAAATTTCCACTGAAAAAGGAATAATGATATCCTCTGGAAGATCAACAATAAGCTTTAAATCACCGGAAAGCTTCACATTGGTTCCCATTAAAAAATTTTTATTTTCTGTCTTCAGGTAAGCGGCAAAGCCCTTTGGGTCACCAAGACTGTCAAAAGCAAAATAAAATTGTCCCTTTTTGATGGCTCCAAAAATTTTCCTGCGATCAGATTCCATATAACCTGTTAACTCTGATTTTAATAAAATATGATTGGAAGCAAATTTGAAGGATGTAAGATAAGAGGGAAAAGTAAAATTCATTCCGGAAACCCTGAAAATTCTGGCCGTTGTTTCATTTCCAAGGAACCCCAGGGTTTTATGACGGGCATTCAGGGAGTCCCAGAGTTCCAATTCTCTTTTTGGATCCCGGATAAGGCGTAAAAGTGAAAGATTGGGATTAAAGGGATAGGCCAGTAAACTCCAGAAAAAAGTCCCCGGGGTCTGAAGCCAGACCTGTTGCCAGATATGTCTCAGGTTAATCACTTCAATGCCGTCAAGACCTTCCGGATATTTACCTATCCAACCGTGGGATCTTTTGAAAGGATGTGCGAGAATGGCAAGAAAATGACTTTCCTCATTCCGTTTTCTTGAAAAGTGTTGATTCAGTTGTGCGTTGGCTTCACTCATACTGTGAAAATAAAAATCAGAATTTTGACTGTAAACAAGAATATGGGAATCAAGATAGCTGAGTTTTTGGTTTGAAAAAGAAAAAACCCCCCCCTGATATCCTGAGATACTGTAAGGACGATCAATCAGGTTGATATCAGTGAAGAAAATAAAATCAAGGTGGGCATCAGAAGCCTGAGGAAGAATAACATGAGGTGGAAGACTGCCTTTTGAATAAGATGTGACCACATGACTGACTCCTTTATAATCCTGAAAGAGAGAATGGTTTGAACGATTGGGGTTCTTGAAAGTTTTGATTTCAAAGGTTGCCAGATAAAAGCCAAAGACAAAATAAAAAAGAATCAAAGAACCCAGTGTAAGAAAAAGTCTTCTCGCTCCCGGCATTCGTCTTCCTCGTCTTCCCCTGCAGTGTATATTAAGGACACCTTAAATCATTCCCCGTTATCTTATGTCATCTCATCTAAAATTGGGTCTGTGACACAAGAGGTATGAGCGGTTACAACGCAGACTGTTATAAATATAAATTTTTCAATCATGGATAATTAAGTTCTATGGGTTGGTCTGAAGTCCCCGGTATTTTGTCCTTGTCCTTATTAAAAGATAATAAAACGGCATTGCCATTGCTGATTTTAATCCGGATGGGTTTTGAAAAAACAAAAGTTTTGGACTTCTGATCCTTTAATGAAATTTTCTGGACATATCCATCAGACCATATAATTTCAACCTGAACAGATCTCAGGGCTTTGATGATAAGCTTGTTATTTGGGTTATTGGCTGTTTTTTTTTCGTTGATTTTTTTTGTTTTGATGGGATCCATGTTTTGATCTTCTTTCATGATATTGTCTTTCCCGGCAGCCTGTTTTTTTTCTTGAGTCTCCTTGGGTTTTTTCAGCAGCTGTGGTGCCGGATAGGACTCCATGCTTTCTTTGATTGATTCTTCATGACCATTTATTTTTATGATAACGGAAAAAATAATAATCAGCAGGACAAGGATAATCAAAAGACTTATTCCAACAGCTATTTTTTTTGGAATCTGAAACAGTCCAAGCCATTGAAGCTGGTGGAACACAGTTTTATTATTCAGATGAAAATTGTCATTGGATATTTCGTCCTTGTAAAACTCTTTACAAAGCTGATTGACTTCTTCAATATCCAGTTTTAATTCCTTGGCATAACTTTTAATCAAACCGATTATAAAGACTTTGGCAGGAAGTTCTTTTCGCTGGTTTTCCTCAATAGCCCTTAATTTATGGGCGTGAACCTTTATTTTTGAGGAAATGTATTCAAGGCTTAAACCCTGCTTTTCCCGTTCATTTTTGAGAAATTGACCGATTTTTTTCATTTCACCTGAATGCTTTCAATTGTTTAATTGTTTTATTGATTTTTTGAAGGTTCAAGCCTGAAAAATGTTTACGATTGGCTGACAAAAAGGTCAGAGCTTTTGACCGGTGTCCCAGTCGAAAAAGAGAGAGGGCTCCATAATAATGAGGTTCATAAGAATGTTTTTTCCCACAATAGTGGATGGCTTTTTTGAAAGCCTGAACAGCCAGTTTGAATTTCTTGAGTTCCATTTGTGAGCGTCCATAATAATTGTGGGCTAGACAGTTTTTGTTATTGTTTTCCAGAGCTTTTAAGAAATGGGATTCACTTTGTTTATACTTTCCTGCAAAGAAATAACTTAAACCCAAATTGAGCCAGACCTTGTCTTTGTGACTGTAAGTCAGATCTGAGGCAGCTTTGGCCAGATGTTTTCGGGCTGACTGGAAGTCCTGGATTTCAATATAAACCCGACCAAGATTATTATGGACTTCAGAGTAATTTGGATCTTTTTTGACAGCTTCTTCAAGGGTGACAATGGAGTGTTCATACTCTTTTAGAAAGTAATAGGCCATACCCAAATGATTTAAAATCAATGTGTTGGCGGGGTCCAATTCGTGGGCCATGAGCAGTTGTTGGAGAGATTTTGATTTTTGGCCCTTGGCCGATAAACTCACTCCAATTTTAAAATGATGGTGGGCAATATCCTTATTATTTTTATTCTTACTGACACAGGAAACAAACAGACAGGCGGAAATGATAAATTTCAAAAACTTTACCATATCCTAAAAGCTACCAGCTTTTACGGAAAATGAGCAGGTTTCTGGTGTTGCCGTGCAATAAAATCCAAAATTGTGGCAGTTACCCCAAAATTTTATAAATTCATCAGTTCCTGTTTCTGAAAAAAGAATTCCAGTTCCCGTTTGGCACTCTCCGGACTGTCACTGCCGTGAACGGCATTTTCCCCCACACTATCTCCAAATCGGGCACGGATGGTTCCCTCTTTGGCTTCAGCAGGGTTGGTGGCTCCCATGATGTCCCGATTTTTGGCAATAGCGTTTTTACCACTTAAACACATGAGAAGAACTGGTCCTGAAGTCATAAAAGTGACCAGTTCCCTGAAAAAAGGTCTCTGGCTGTGTTCGGCATAAAATTCTTCGCATTGTTCCCGGGTCAGACGGCACATTTTGGCTGTAACCACCTTTAAGCCCTGTTGTTCAAATTGATTGATAATGTCACCAATGACATTTTTTTTTATGGCATTGGGTTTGATGATTGACAAAGTGGATTCCCTGGTCATTTTTGTTTCCTCCATTGAAGACTTGCTTTCAGAGTTTCTCCCATATCTGAAGGGCTTTTTGAAATATCACAACCGGCTCTTTTCAGAGCTTCAAATTTTCCTTCAGCCGTTCCCTGTCCGCCACTGACAATGGCCCCGGCGTGTCCCATACGTTTTCCTTTGGGAGCTGTGGCTCCGGCAATAAAGCAGGTTACGGGTTTTTGAAAATCCCTCTTGATATATTCTGCCGCTTCCTCTTCAGAGGAACCACCAATTTCCCCAATCATTATAACAGCATCAGTTTGGGGGTCAGCGTTGAACAGTTCAAGGATGTCAATAAAACCTGTTCCATTCACAGGGTCACCACCAATACCCACGCAGGTGCTTTGTCCCAGTCCCAGGGTTGTGAGTTGGTGAACAGCCTCATAGGTCAATGTCCCGGAACGACTGAGAACACCGATGCGTCCCTTTTTGTGAATGTGCCCTGGCATGATGCCGATTTTGCATTGGTCGGGGGTTATAAGTCCCGGGCAGTTGGGCCCCACCAATCGGGTTTTTTTACCTTTCATGGAAGCCTTCACTTTCACCATATCATTGATGGGGATTCCTTCAGTAATACAAATAACAAGTTCAATTCCGGCATCAACAGCCTCCAGAATGGCATCAGCGGCAAAGGGAGGGGGAACATAGATCACTGAGGCGTTGGCTCCTGTTTTTTGGACAGCTTCATGGGTGGAATTAAAAACAGGTCGATCCAGGTGGGTCAGCCCCCCTTTGCCTGGAGTCACTCCACCCACAATTTGGGTTCCGTATTCAATGGCCTGTTTTGTATGAAAAGTTCCATGGGATCCCGTGATGCCCTGACAAATCACTTTTGTGTTTTTATCAACGAGAATGGCCATATCACCCCCCCTTCACAGCATGGACCACTTTTTTGGCAGCCTCTGTTAAAGAGTCAGCGGGTGTGACGTTCAAGTCACTTTCTGAGAGGATTTTCTGACCCAATTCCACATTGGTTCCCTCCAGACGAACCACCAGGGGCACACTCAATCCCACTTCCCTGACGGCAGCAATAATGCCTTCGGCAATCACGTCACATTTCATGATGCCACCAAAAATATTTACCAGAATTCCTTTTACGTTGGGGTCTTTCAAAATAATTTTAAAAGCTGCAATCACGTTTCCTCTGGTGGCTCCGCCTCCCACATCCAGAAAATTGGCAGGCTCAGCACCGTGGAGTTTGATAATGTCCATGGTGGCCATGGCAAGGCCTGCTCCGTTGACAAGACATCCAATGTTTCCATCAAGTTTGATAAAGGTGAGATTGTACTTGGAGGCTTCCACTTCAGCAGGCTCCTCCTCTGACAAATCTCTCAAATCCAGAATACCTGGGTGGCGGTAAAGGGCATTGGAATCAAAGCTCATTTTTGCATCTAAAACCATAACCTCATCGTCTTTGGTTAGTACAAGAGGATTGATTTCCACCATATTGCAGTCTTCCTCGATATATATAGTATAGAGGCTTTTAAAGTATTGGGCTGCTTTCAGGGCCTGCTTTCCTTTAAGACCAAGTTTGAAAGCCAGATTGCGGGTTTGAAAGTCCTGAATACCAAAGCCTGGATCTATATTGAAAGTGTGAATTTCCTCGGGAGTTTTTTCAGCAACCTCTTCTATGTTCATCCCACCTTGAGAACTCGCCATAATGGAGATTTTTGATATGTTTCGGTCCAGAAAAACAGCACAATAATACTCTTTTTCAATCTGGCAGGCCTGTTCTATGTAAACCTTGTTCACTTCTTTCCCCCGGGGACCTGTCTGGTGGGTGACAAGATTCATGCCGATCATCTGATCTGTGAGGGCTTTCACCTCGTTGAGAGATCTGGCAATTTTTACTCCCCCTCCTTTGCCTCGTCCTCCGGCGTGAATCTGAGCCTTGACCACCCACAATTGACCACCAAGATTTTGGGCTGCCCGAAGGGCCTGATCCCCATTTTCAACCATTTGTCCGTCAGGAACTTTTAGATTGTATTTTCGAAAAATCTGTTTTGCCTGGTATTCATGTATGTTCATTTCCCTTCCTCCCCCGGGACAGTGTCCTTATTCATGAACTGTGTTTTGGCATTTTACAAATGATTATCAGTACAGAGTCTTAGTATGTCAGTGTGTTCAGTCTTGCAAGCAATTCCTCCACATGGTTTTTTGATTTTTCAAGACCTTCTTTTTCCTCATCATTGAGTTGTAGTTCAATGACTCTTTGTAAACCTTTTTTCCCCAGTTGACAAAGAACCCCGATAAACATTCCACTGATGCCATACTCTCCTTCAAGATAAGCGGCACAGGGCAGGATCCGATTCTGATCTTTAAGGATGGCTTCTGCCATTTCGACAGCACTGGCTGAAGGGGCATAATAGGCCGATCCCGTTTTGAGGAGTCCAACAATTTCAGCCCCTCCTTTCCGGGTTCTTTCCACCAGGGAATTAATTGTATCTTTGGGGAGTAGTTCCATGAGAGGAACACCTCCCACAGAACAGTGGCGGGGCATGGGCACCATGGTGTCTCCATGACCGCCAAGGACAAAGGCATGAATGTCTTTAATACTGATACCTGTGATTTCTGCGATAAAAGAACGGAAACGGGCACTGTCCAGAATTCCAGCCATTCCAATCACTCGATGGCGTGGGAACTTCAGCACCTGTTTTGCCACCATGGCCATGGCATCAAGGGGATTGCTGACCACGATGACAATACAGTCCGGAGCGAACTGTTTAACTCCCTGACAGACGGATTTCATGATTTTTGCGTTGGAAACTAAAAGATCATCCCGACTCATTCCGGGTTTTCGGGGCAGACCGGCAGTCACAATGACGATATCCGAATCGGCAATGTCCTTATAGTCGGAAGTCCCTGTGATCCGTGAGTCAAAACCTCCAACGGGTGAAGATTCAAAGAGATCAAGGGCCTTGCCTTTGGCTGAGCTTTCATTGATATCAAGCAGGACCACATCTGCCAGTTCCCTGGAAGCGGCCCAGTGGGCACAGGAGGAACCGACAAAACCGGATCCAATCACAGTGATTTTTTTTCTTCTATGATTCATTGATATTTCTCCTGTTGTTTTCAATTGGAAGACCTGGATTTTTGAAAACAAAGACCCCGACAATGAAGTCGGGGCTTGCAGATAAGCTATTGAAAATTAAGGATAAATTTTACTTCTTTTTTCTTTTTGTTTTTCTTTTTGTTTTTTTCTTTGTTACTTTTTTAGTTGCCTTCTTTTTTGTTTTTCTTTTTGTTTTTTTCTTTGTTACTTTTTTAGTTGCCTTCTTTTTTGTTTTTCTTTTTGTTTTTCTTTTTGTTACTTTTTTAGTTGCCTTCTTTTTTGTTTTTCTTTTTGTTTTTTTCTTTGCCATTTGACCTCCTGTGTTTTTAATTTTTTTATTTAACTTCCAATTTCAATTTATCCATGTCATTTTATAACTCGTCAACAGGAAATTATTTCTTTAGCATTTTTTTTGCTTTTCTGTTTATCAATGATGCTCAAAACAAATCCTGTTTCATTTCTCATTTTTATATCCGGTTTGCTGTTTGTAAATCGGATCTATGATTATTTTAAAAAACAATATATTTTTGGATTGCAATTGCTGACAAAAATTGGCACTCTCCATGTTGTGTTTATTTTTTTTCTTTATTCATTTCTCTTTACCAAACCTTTTTGGTTTTGGATGGGAAGTTTTTTTTCATTGTTATTGGTTCCCACTTCCCTGTTTTTAATAACAAAAATCCACCAACAGACCTTTACCAGCGAGTTTCTCCGTTTTGTTTCCATGATTCTTCTGAAAATGGAAATGGGGGAAAGTTTTCAGACAGCTATGGAGCATTGTCTGGTTTCTGAAAAATGGACTCAGGAAAAACTTTTGACTGCCATCCATGGGAATGTTGTTTTTTCACAACAAGTTTTTATAGAAAAATCAGGAAGTTTCCCATCCTTCTTAAATAAAATCATTCAGGAATTTCAGTTCATTCAAAACAACCAACATCAGGCCATTGACAGACTTTCAAGGTTTCAAAACTCTCTTCAGGTTGATTTATTTTTTCGACGAAAGTCGAGACAAATATGGTATCACTTCGGTTGTCAGTGGCTTTTATTGACTGGAATTTATGTCCTTATTCTGTTTTTTATTATCAATCAGTATGGTTTTTTGCCTTTTATTAATGTTTTTTTGTTGTCTTTCAGCCTTTATTTTCTTGGAGTCCTCAGTCTTTATTATCTTGGGAGAAGTAAAAAATGGGTCATATAGTTCCATCTTTGTCATTTGTGAGAAACTTAAGTGTGGGTCTTGAACAGGGCTTGTCGGTGTTGGAAAGTCTGGAGCAGAGTCTGGGCAGAGAGGATAATGAGTTTGGGCTTAAAATGTCTTTATGGTGGTCATATGAGAAAAATGGTGTTCACAATCGGGTTCAGTTTCAGACTCATTATCAAAAACATTTGATTGAAATCATTCGTAATGGTCTTTTGGGTGCCCCCATTTACGATCATCTTTGTCATCTGGAATCTGAGATGACCAGGGAGTTTGACCGCCAATGGAAGGCTTATCTGGAAGGTCTTCCATTGAAATTGTCCATTCCTTTGCTGATTTTCTTTTTTCCATCCTATATAGTCCTTCTCTTTGGTCCTTTGGTGATTCAGTTCTTAAAGGAGTTTCAATAGTATGATAAAATTTCTTCTGAATTTGTCTTTACTGGCAGTCATGGCCCGGGATCAGTGGAAAGGTCTCTATGAGTCTGGTGATCTGGATCAACTTCTTGGAGCGGAAAACAAGATATATGTTCTTGAGAGAATGGAGAAAGCTTGTGAACTGGAGAGGAAAAACCGGTGGTTTCCTGAAAATTGTCTGAAACTGTGGAATCAGTTTCTACTGGATGTGAACAATAAAAAATCAGGAAAAAATTACAAAAATCTGGAAAAAATGTGTAAAACACGGGTGGATGAAATTGTGGAAATAGAACATTTACAGTCTCTTTTGGATTTATTATTGCCGGGGCAATGCAGACAGGCTCTGCAAATGCGGGGCAAAGATCTGGAATATATACAAGACCGGAGTTTCAGTCAGGATATTAACAGGGCTATCAGTCATGGGAAAAATCACCACAAGTAAAGTTTATTATGACATTCAGGAAAAACTTGGGGAAGGACTCACCAGTGAAGTTTATAAAGCCTTTCGCTCGGATCCTAAGGGTTGGACCAGGCAAGAAGTGGCCCTTAAAATCATCAAGTCGAAAGAAAACGTCCGGATTTTAAAAAAAGAATTTGAACAGCTTTTAAAGATTCGTTCCAAATATTGTGTGCAAATCATTGCCTGGGAGAGCTTTCCAAAGGGGCCTGCTCTGGTTCTTGAGTTCCTCAATGGTCTCACTTTGGAAAAAATACAATTCTGTGGTGGTTTGACAAAAGAACTCATCAAGGAAATTCTGGCCCAGACTCTATTGGGTTTAAAGGCTCTCCACAGACAGGGCCTTGTCCATGGTGATTTAAATTTGAAAAATATCATGGTTACCCGTGATGGGCTTGTGAAGCTCATTGATTTTGGTTTTTTTCAATGCCGTGGAGAAACATGGGTCACTCCCAGGTGGGCTTCCCCTGAAGTGTTGAAAGGGGCTTCTCCACAACCCGGAGATGACTTTTATTCTCTGTCCCAGCTTGAATTTTTTTTACTTGCTTCAAATACAGATGAAAAAGAGATACCGGGGGTTTCCAAAAAGGGGAAAACGGGTTGCGGATACGGGCAGTCAAAGGCCGCCCGCCGCCGTAGTCTTGGGAAAATGGTTGGCAGTCTCATGTCTCAGAAACTTCCAGGCACACAGGTCATCAATCATTCCCGGTCTTTGCCCGGACGCAATGGATTTTTTTGGTTTTTGGCTGTCTTCGGTTTTTTGATTTTTGTTCTTTTTCCCTGGAAATCTGACAGAGTTGGAAATTTTGGAGAATTGAGGGTGACAGGACATCAATGGGTTTTGTTTTCAGTCAATGGTTTACCCCCACATTATGCCCCCACACCTCCCATGGCTTTACGTCCCGGGCATTACCAATTGTTTTTGACCACAAGTGAAGGAAAACAGAGGAAAAAGATTCAGATTTTCCCTGGAAAAACTTTTTTATTACAACCGGGACAGAAAGATCTTTGAATATGCAGATCCTGTTTTCTTCCACTCTCACCCTTGTTTTATTTGGAATTTTACAGGGTCTTACGGAATTTTTGCCGATTTCAAGTTCAGGCCACCTGACTCTGTTTCAATATTTTTCAAAAGATATTGAAGAAAACCTCAGCCTTAATGTTGCCGTCCATGTTGGAACTTTTTTTACGATTATTGTCTATTACAGGCGAGATATTATTAAAATTTTAACAGGATTTATCCAGGGGGATCCCGTTTCCTATAGGATGGCATTCCTCATTCTTACAGCCAGTGTCCCTACGGCCCTCATTGGCTTATCATTAAAAAAAAACATGGGCTGGATGCTCACTCATCCTCTGATTGCAGCCCTTTGTTTATTGATAACAGGTGGAATTTTATTTGCTTCTGAAAAAATTCAGATAAAGAAAAGTCAAAATCAGGGTTTTGAGATTGGCTTTAAACAGGCTTTTCTCTTAGGATTTGTTCAGGGGGTGGCGGTTCTTCCCGGGATCAGCCGGTCAGGGTCCACCATTGTAACCGGTTTGTTTTTGGGTATGAGCCCTGCAAATGCTTCCCGGTTCAGTTTTTTTATTGCACTGCCAGCTATATTGGGAGCGACTTTTCTTGAGTTTTTTGTTGAGAAAAACTCTGTGAATCTCACCCAACTTTGTCTTGGAACCCTGGTTTCGTTTATAACAGGGCTTTTTGCCATTTCCTGGATGGTGAATTTAACAAAGCGGGCTCAATTTAAACCCTTTGCCGTTTATGTGGTTTTTATTTCCATCTCTTTTTTGATTTTGTACTCGGGAGGTTGGGGACGGGGGAGCAAATAAAAAAGGGATAAAGCTTTGTCTTTATCCCTTTTTTTTGGTGTTTGGACTTGAGAAAAATTCCGGTACTACATCATACCAGGCATTCCTCCACCCATTCCGCCCATGCCACCACCCATACCACCATGGCCAGGAGAACCCTCTTCTTTTTTAGAGGCTTCAGCAATCATGGTTTCAGTGGTTAACATCAGGGAAGCCACTGAAGCGGCATTTTCAAGAGAGCAGCGAACCACTTTCACCGGATCAATCACACCGGATTTAACCAGGTCTTCATATTCTTCCTTATGGGCATTGAAGCCATAATTGGCCGAATTGTTACTGAGAACCCGATCCACAACAATGGCTCCATCAAGACCTGCATTGGAGGAGATTTGACGAATGGGAGACTCACAGGCCTTTTTCACAATGATGGCTCCAGGGCGTTCATCCTCTGAAAAATCATCCTTGTTGATTTTGGATGCGGCCCGCAAAAGAGCGGTTCCACCACCTGCGGTGAATCCTTCTTCAACAGCGGCTCTTGTGGCATTGAGAGCATCCTCCACCCGTGCTTTTTTCTCTTTCATCTCCACTTCAGAGGGAGCTCCTACATGGATAACAGCCACACCTCCTGAGAGTTTGGCCAGTCTTTCCTTGAGTTTTTCCTTATCGTACTCACTGGTTGTGTCTTCTACCTGGTTGCGAATGGTGGCCACCCTGGCATTAATGTCTTTTTTCTCTCCAGCCCCGTCAATGATGGTTGTGTTGTCTTTGTCCACCACAATTCTTTTGGCTGCACCCAGATCAGAAAGAGTGGCCTGCTCAAGCTTGCGACCCAGATCTTCACTGATCACATTACCCCCTGTGAGAATGGCAATGTCTTCAAGCATGGCTTTGCGACGATCACCAAAACCAGGGGCTTTCACGGCAGCCACCTTTAAAGCTCCCTGTAATTTGTTGACAACCAAAGCGGCAAGGGCTTCACCCTCAATGTCCTCGGCAATAATCAACAGGGGTTTTCCGCCTTTTGCCACAGACTCAAGGATTCCCACAAGATCTTTTAACTGACTGATTTTTTTGTCAAATATCAGGATGTGGACATTTTCAAGGATGGATTCCATTCTCTCTGCATTGGTCACAAAATAAGGAGAGAGATAACCCCGGTCAAATTGCATTCCTTCAACAACCTCAAGTTCTGTCTGAGCTGTTTTGCTCTCTTCCACGGTGATCACACCTTCACGGCCCACCTTGTTCATGGCCGCTGAAATCATTTTACCAATCTCAGGATCATTGTTGGAGGAGATTGTGGCTACCTGGGTGATTTCCTCATCGTTATTGACAGGTTTGCCAAGAGCTTTCAGCTCTGTGACTATGGCTTTTACGGCCTTGTCCATCCCCTTTTTGATGGCTGTGGGATTGTGACCGGCACTGACAACCTTTTTTCCCTCTTTGTAAAGGGCTTGGGCCAAAACTGTTGCCGTGGTTGTTCCGTCACCCGCATCATCATTGGTCTTGCTGGCCACTTCTTTAACCATCTGGGCCCCCATGTTTTCAAATTTGTTGTCAAGGTCAATTTCCTTGGCCACAGTCACTCCATCTTTGGTGATAGTGGGTGAACCAAAGGATTTTTCGATGACAACATTGCGACCCTTTGGACCAAGAGTCACTTTGACTGCATTGGCAAGAGCATTGACTCCACTGAGAATGGCTGCCCGTGCCTCTTCGCTGAATCTTAATTCTTTACTCATTTTTCACTCCTTTTATTAGTTTAAAATTCCCAAAACATCACTTTCGTTAATCATCAAAAGCTCTTCAGTTCCCAATTTCAGGTCTGTTCCCGCATACTTGCTGAAAAGAACCTTGTCTCCAATTTTGACTTCCATGGGACGGGTTTTCCCTTCATCAGTCACCTTCCCATTGCCGGTGGCCAGAACCTCTCCCCGTTGGGGTTTTTCCTTGGCCGTATCCGGAATAATGATCCCACCAGGGGTTTTTTCCTCTTCTTTCATACGACGTATAAGAATTCTATCGTGAAGCGGACGAATATTAACTTCTGTCATAACTTTTCCTCCTTATAATAAACGTAAATGATAAACATAAGTTCAGTCTATCTCTTATGAGGGAATATGAATTCATAGATTCATATGTCAAGGTTTGTTGAAAAAAAAATCAGAAAGATCAGAGATTCTTCCTTTCATAAGGAAGGGGGGTTGAGGATAGGCCCTTTTCCCCCGGAACCTCCGGAAAGCTCATGGTCGCTTGAGAGCAGAAAATCCATGGAAACACTTTTCACTGAATAACCGGTTCGTCCCCCATTGATACAATTGCCAGTGGTGGGAAACTGACTTCTTTTTCCATCAAGAACCTTGGCCTCGCATTTTCCAAACTTTTTGCTGGTTATATTGTAATCCGTAACCTCTTTTTGGTGCCAACTGGTCAAAAGGTGCTGCCAGTCCTTGATAAAATAGTTAACACCTGGATGGTAGAGCTCTTTGGCTTTCCTGACCTGTTCTATCACGGAAAAATTTTCAGGGGCTAAAGGCTGTCCCCCATCCTTGGTGGAACCAAAGTCATAGATTTTCTGATTGGGTTGAAAAAAAGCTCCCCCGTTTGTGGCTGCGCTTGTAAAATAATTGTCGAAATAGGCGGGCTCAATGGAACAATAGAGAGCGTCAAAAACATCCGGAGCCACAGCAGCCACTTCAAAATCCCTTTGAACGGCAGGAAAAAGGGGGGTGTTTCGGGCCAGACTGTCCCCTGTGGAGTAAATGCGTGCATCCCCCAGGTGATTGTAGGTACTCCAGGCCAGAGGGCCAGGAACACCCACCCCTGTTGGCTTGGGGATTTGAGTGCTAAATGTTCCAGCCATGGCTGAAACGGCCCGACCTGATTTTAAACCCAAACCGTCTCCCGGAAAACGGGAATAATTGGCCAGATCATCATCAGGGTTAATAGAACCTCCACCTCCTCCTGGCACATCTCTTGATGGCAAAAGCATATCCACCAGATCTGAACGGCTTCCCGCCTGGGAGTTGCGGGCCCCCTGGGGCCAGAGTTTGCCGTACCAGGGGCCAATACGGCCACCAAAGGGTTTGGCAAATCCGTGGGCTTTCAGCTCAACAGTTCCACTGCCAGGAGAAAAGGGCTTTCTCACCTCTGTGCTGGCAGAGACTCCCGAATAGACAACACACCAGGGGTTTTTTTCAAATCCCACAGAAGAATGGAATTTTCCAGAAGGCTCCCCCTGCCAGTGACTCATTAAAATATGATCTCTGTACCGACTGAATTGTACCTCACTAAGGCCTGAAGGGACACCTCCCCCTCTGTTAAAGCTTACAGGGCCCAGGCAACCGCCAGCACCGCCGGGCACATGTGTCAGATTCACATAGGCGATCACAGGGTTTATTCTTATTTCCGGCAACCAGCGCTTGGGGGTGGAACATTCGCCTTGGGTCATTGAGTTGAAATATTCAAATTTTGTAATGCCATTGCGGTTACTTTCTGTCAGATTGTACTCAAAGGTGTTTCTCACCCCTGTTTCCACAAGTTCATTCCTGAGGTCTTTGAATTGGTTGTTGGGACTGGAGAGGTTTCCGGCCAGAAGGGTTATTTTTTCTTTTCTCACATAACCATCCACCCGAAAATGGGCCAGCATACGGGCGGCCCAGGCCCAATTCAGGATTGCGGCTTCTTTACACTTTTCAATACCCGTAACAATGACATTATCCACCATATCTATCAGTGAAGGCATCCCACCAACAATTCCTCCACCCGTGGAAACAGGAGGAATATTAGGGATATTAATATCAATATCTGTACAAAACCCCATGGCTATAGGATCCGTTGCTCTGTATTCGTGCCAATAGTCTCCGGCCACGCACACAGCAGGAGGAAGACTACTTGTAATATCTCCCTCTGGCCTAAGAAATCCATCTCTGAAGGGATGACCCCTTCGGATCAGGGTGCCCAGGACGCGGTAACGCCAGACAAGCAGTTTGTAGTTTTGCCGCATCTGATAATTGATGTGGGCGATCTGATTTAAAATCTCAGCTTGTTTGGCCGCTCCGTAATAAGCTGCAAAATCAACGGAATTTTGCAGATTGATTTTATCGTGAACCACAAGTCCCACATTGATGGCCATGGCGAAAAACACAAAGAGAACCTGAAAAAACAGGGCGATAAAAACGGCCATCTGGCCTCTTTCATTTTTAGGGAACACAATCCCATTTTAGCAACAGACAAAAATGAAAACAAGTTTTCATGAAACGGGTTTTCAGCCCTGTTCTATTGGCATTTCAGCACAAAATATTGGAATTTCAAGACTGTTCACTGTAAACTGATTTTGATGGAAGACCTGATTGGACAACAACTGATTGTGGGGCTTTCTGGTGAACAACTCACCAGGGAGGAGTCCCGGTTCATTGTTGAAAACAACATTGGTGGAGTTATTCTCTTTACCAGAAACCTGAAATCTGTTGGGCAGATTCACAGGCTTATCAATGATATCCAGGGACTTCACCGTACAATGAAGACTTCCCTTCCCCTCTTTATTTCCATTGATATGGAGGGAGGCCGGGTTCACAGGCTTAAAGCCCCTTTCACTTTCTGGCCAGCCGTGAAAAACCTTGGGGATATAGACTCTTCATCCATTGCCTTTCAGTTTGCCAGCAAAATGGGTCAGGAACTCAAGATCATGGGTTTTAATCTTAACTATGCCCCCTGTGTGGACGTTCTCACAAATCCGGAAAATGAAATGATCGGTGACAGGGCTGTCAGTTCCCAGGTCCAGACTGTGACCAAACTGGCTTCGGCCCTTGTCCGGGGTTATGTTAAATCGGGGGTTTTATCCTGTGCCAAACATTTTCCGGGTCATGGAAGCACGTCTGTGGACAGTCACTTCAACCTGCCTGTGGATCAAAGGAGTTTAAAAGACCTTGAAGAACAGGGGGACTTTTTGCCCTTTAAAAAAGCGATTCAGTCCCGGGTGGACATGATTATGACAGCCCATATTCATTATCCCAATATTGACTCCGCACTTCCGGTGACCCTTTCCCCTCTGTTTGTTAAAAAAATTCTTGGACAGGTTTTACGTTTCAGGGGCCTTGTCATTACCGATGATCTGAATATGGGGGCTTTGACCAAAAACTTCAGTCAGGAAGATATTCCTGTTCTCGCCCTGAAGGCAGGAGCTCATCTTCTCCTTTATTGTGATGGAATCCAGTCACCCATGAAGGTCGTGGAGGGTGTGAGGCAGGCTCTGAACAGGGGTCGGCTCAAACCTGAAGTGATTCGTGAAAACTTTGAGCGGATTCGGTCTGTAAAAACAAAAAGACTCAAGAATTCTGTTTTTCCCCTGAGCCTGGATGAGGCTGAAAAAATCATTGGATGCAGGGAACACCATGAGTTTGCCCAAGCTGTGGCCAGTCAGGCTGTGGAACAATACATCCAAAAGCGGCAGTGACAAGACAGGATTAAGAGGAGTGTGAGTCGTTACTTTTCGGGTTCTTTGTCTGTTTCATGGCTCTCAGGTCTTTGCCCTCTCTGGGGTTTTTATGGGTTTCATTGTTCAGGCTTTCCAGATCATCAGTATTTGTGATGGATTTTTTTATTTTTTCAGTTTCTGCCATGATTTCCTGTTTGGTTTCGTTGAGAGATTCCTTTAACTCATAACCTGCTTCCATGAAGTCACCTGTCAGATCCTGGGTGACTCTGCGAAGTTCATTGAGCAAGCGTCCCACGACACGGGCCACTTCCGGCAACTGCCTGGGACCAATCACCAGCAGAGCAATAATTCCAATGGTCAGAAACTCGGAAAAACCAATATTAAACATACACTAAAAGACCCTTTGTTTTTCAGGAACCAGTATGGTTACTGTTTCAGATAACTCTTTTTTGGACGATGAAAAACCCCTTTTTCCACCAAAGCCTCTTCCCTTAATGGAGAATGGGTTTTTGCGTAAACATCCATGGTTCTGAGAATATTTCCTTTATCTGTTATTTCAGCTTTCTGGCTGATAAAAGACAGAACATCAACAAGGTCAATAAATTGATTTGAAATTTCCCTGTAGAGTTTTGCAAAGCTGTCCTCTTCAACATCCTGAGCCAGAGTCTGGTAGGCCAGTTTTCCAATGTCAATATAATAGTCAATATCTATAATTTTGCGTTGAAAGGAATCGGAAAAAAAACCGGAAATGTAGAGAGAACTGTCCGCCAGCCCCTTGAGTTTTTCGAAGCGTTCTTTTGGCCCCAGGTTATGGACAGTCAGAAGAGTTTCAGAAAGAGTTTGACGGGTTTTCCGGCCTGAAGAATCTTTTTTATCGTAGAGATTTCCCACACACAGATAATGTTTTAAAACATCAATCAGATAGATTCTGATATAGAGACCTGTTTTCAGCTTGCACTGGATAAAAGCCTCTTCAACCATATCTTTAAAAAACTGATTGGAATCCAGCACTAAACCTGTGACCATCATCACACCTTTGGTTTCAAATCCATACCCCCTGTCATAAATTGTGTTTCCGGGCCTTGTCGGCGGGGAGCTTCACAGGAGGGGGTTCACTTCCATTATATATGGATATCACCCCAAAGACCCTGAAAAAGTCCTGATTTTTGGCATTTTGTCCAGGGAATGACCCCAATTTCCGGATTTTGTGGTTTCACCCCATGAATCGTGATAAGCAAGCCAACCATGAATTCTTCACTGGGTCTTTACATTCACATTCCTTTTTGCATCCAGCGTTGTCACTATTGTGATTTTGCCACCTATTCCAGGGATCAAATCAAAGCCAATCAGAATTATGTGGATCATCTGCTTCTGGAAGCGGGGAAGAGACGAAATTTATTCAGACAGGATCAACTGAAAACCATTTATTTTGGGGGAGGAACACCCAGTGTGCTCTCAAGTGCTCAGATTTGTCAGATTATTACAGAGATCAGGGAGATGGGTTTTCAGTTCACAGAAGATATTGAGATCACCCTGGAAGTGAATCCAAAAACCCTGGATCCACAGAAATGTTCTGAAATAAAAAGTGCGGGAATCAACCGTGTCAGTCTTGGTTGTCAGTCTTTTAATGATAAATATCTTAAGGTCTGTAATCGGGAACACAGTTCCCGGGACACTTTAAAAACCATAGATATTATTAAACAATACTTTAAAAACTACAGTCTTGACCTTCTGTTTTCCCTTCCCGGACAATCCCTGCCTCAACTTCAGGAAGATCTGAAAATTCTGGAGGAACTGACTCCACCCCATATCAGTGCCTATTGTCTGACTCTCAGGGAGGGTCATCCCATGAACCGGGGTCGATGTTCGGAAAAAGAGCAAATAGAAATGTTCTCTCTGATTTTTCACTGTTTTCAGGAAATGGGGCTTGAACATTATGAAATTTCAAATTTTGCAAAGCCGGGCTTTGAGTCCCGGCACAACACTCTTTACTGGACGGATCAGGATTACTGGGGTCTGGGTTTAAGTGCCCATTCCTATCAGAAAAATCCCGGGTTTGGATTTCGTTTCTGGAATGTTCGTGGTTATGAGAAATATCTGGAACAGATGAATGAATTACAAATTCAGGATGACATACGGGAATCTTTTCCAAAGGATCAGTTTGAGGAATTAAAACCCCATGAATCCCTGACTGATTTCTGTTGTTCGGGGCTGCGGTTAAAAAGAGGAGTCTCCCCGGCCTCGGTGAGAGAAAAATTCGGAGTTCAGGCTGAGAAGGTTTTCATTAAAAAAGCCGGGAAACAGGTTGAATTTGAAAATCTGGAGGAAAAAGACGGGTTTTACCACTTTTCCCAAAAGGGTCTTCTTGTGAGCAATCAGGTTTTTTCTGATCTTCTGTTTTCGGAGTCAGATATTGACAGGGGCAGGCAGGATCTTTTAATGTAACTACTTGCACACTCATTGAATTTCCTTCTGTCACTGCCACAATTTTGGATGGGATTGGCAGGAGAAACGAGGATCATTTATGGCTAAAAAAACAGGGAAATCAGTCAGTCGGGCCACCAAGGAAAATCCTGACGACTTTAACAGTAAGGAGCCGGTTCAAAATGAGACGGATAAGCAGGAGACAGACAGACAAAGGAATGATTCTTCGGGAGATAGCGATAAAATTTCCATGGAGAACAAACTCTCTGAAATGGAAAAGGATCATCTTTATCTTTGTGCGGAAATTGAAAACATCAAACGTCAGAACTTCAAGAAGCGTTCACAGCTTCTTAAATATGGGGGTGAACGTCTGGCCCGTGATCTCCTCGAAACCCTGGATGTCTTTAAATCCGTTCTGGATTCTGAAGTGAATCAGGAAAATTACAGGGCTTTTGTAAAAGGAGTGGAAATGACAGCCATGTCTTTAAAAACAACCCTTGAAACACATGGCATTAAGGAACTGGATTGTATTGGCAAAGTTTTTGACCCGAACACCCAGGAGGCTTTGGCCAGTGAAGTGACTGATAAATGTCCAGAGGGCCATGTCATCAGGGTTTTTAAAGCTCCTTACACATACCATGACAAATTGTTACGCCCGGGTCAGGTGGTTGTCAGCAGTCGATTAAAAACTTAAGTGAAGCTGATTTTCCCTTGGCTCGTAAAAGTTATTATACCATTTTGAATATTGATCCATCAGCGGGACCAAAAGAGATCAAATCGGCCTATCGCCAGATGGCTCTCAAATATCATCCCGATCACAATCCTGGAGACAGGCAGGTCCTGCCCCAATTCAATCTCGTGCAAAAGGCCTATGAGACTCTCAGAGTTCCTGAACTTCGTAAAATTTATGATGAAACCCATAAAAATTTAAAAATAAAAGTGCCCACTGTGACCACTGACTCTGGTGCTGAAAGTTCAGGGAAATCCTTTAATAAAAATTTACGATATAATCTTTATATCACCCTTGAGGACGTGGTCAGGGGTTGTGAGAGAAGAATCTCCTATATTAGAAAAAATGAAAACAGAAAGGAAACTGTTCAATTAAAGGTTAAAGTTCCCAAAGGGGCTTTTCATTGCCAAAGATTAAAAATCTCTGAATATGGCAACAGGGGGGATCATGTTTTTGGGGACTTGTTTGTCGTCGTCCACCTGCAGGACCACCCTGTTTTTACAAGAAAAGGTCTTGATTTGAAAATCAATGTTCCCATTTCCTATCTGGATGTTCTTCTTGGTCAAAGCCTGGAAATCCCCACCCTTTTTGGTTTAAAAAAACTCAGACTTAAAGCCTGTGATTTTGGGAATCTCAATTTCACATGGAAGGGCCTTGGATTGCCTGATTTCAGGGAACAATCCCGGGGGAATCTCCAGGTGAATTGTTTTATTGAACATCCGGTGAATCTGAGTACAAAGGATAAGGATGCTTTGCAAAAACTTCAGAAAAGTTGGCCCCGGGGGGAAATGATGCAACAATATCAATCCTGTCTGGATCGGTTTAAGCGAGGTTGCAAATGAAAATTATTCTGTTGGTCTTCAGTCTTGTTCTGTTTGTTTCCTGTTCTATCCTGCCTTCCAAGGACAAACTTCAAAAAGCCCCTTCCGGAATTTCAAAGAAGCTGGAGGAGGCAAAAAAACAATACAGGGAAAAACAATATCAGAAAGTGATTGAAATCATTGATGATATTATTAAATCCCATCGGGCCACGGAGACAGGTGATGAGGCTTTGTTTCTTCTGGCAAAAACCCATTCTCATTTAAAAAACTGGGAAAAGGCTTTTAAGGTTTACCAGGAGGTTTATACTTCCCGTTATGAATCATCAGGGGAGGCTTACAGCCGTGTGACAGCCTGCAAGATTCTCGTTTACAAACTGGAGCGTTACAGGGAGGCTTTGGATCTTATTGACCAGTCTCTGGAAACAAAAATAAATGTTCAACAGAGAGTTGAAATTCTGGAGGCCCGTTTTAGTTCTCTTATGAAAACAGGGGCACAGCTGGAGGCCTTTGAAACTTTGGTGACTCTTTCAGGGGAACACCCCATTGCCGCTCAAAGGGAAACTTTTAAAAGAAAGGCACAGGATTTTATTGATTCCCGTTTGTCAGGAACAGAATTAAAGGATTTTGCCAATGACCGGTCAGATTCCCCCTTAAAAGTGAATGCCATGTATCGTTATGGAGTCCATTTGATGGGTGAAGGACGTTATTCAGAAGCTCGCAGTTATTTGACAAGGGTGATTAAAGTCCGGCCAAAAAGTTACATTGGTAACCAGGCCAAAAAATTTCTGGATCAAATGAGTACCCGGGATCAGGTCAATCCCCGCACCATAGGTGTCATTCTTCCCCTCAGTGGCCGTTATTCCAAAATTGGTTACGAGACCCTGGGGGGAGTGCAGATGGCCCTGGAAATCAAGGGTGGTAAAAACAGGGAAAACTTACGCCTGGCTGTTATTGACAGTCGGGGAAAACCTGAATACGCCAGACAGGGGGTTAAACGTCTTGTGGAGGAAGACCATGTCATATCCATTATTGGAGGTCTTCTCAGTAAGACAGCCTATTATGGGGCCATTCAGGCCCAGGAGTTAGGGGTTCCCTTCATTGCTCTTTCCCAAAAGGAGGGACTTACCAATATAGGGCCTTTTGTGTTCAGAAATGCACTGACCATTGAGTCTCAGATGGATAAATTGATCCAATCGGTGATGAGTCAGTTAAAATTCAAAAAATTTGCCATCCTCTATCCAAATGATCCCTATGGAGTGAAAGTCAGTAATATTTTCTGGAGAAAAGTCAGGGAAAAAGGAGGTTCAATCACCGGAGTCCAGGCTTATCCTCCAGGTGAAACGGATTTTAATGAACCCATCCGGAAACTGATCGGAACTTTTTACCTTGATGATCGAAAGGAGGAGTACCGGCAACGTCTGAGAAAATGGTACAGGGATCAATCCGGAAAGGGTAAAAAACGTAAAAAACCACCCATGGGCTTATTGCCACCTGTTGTGGATTTTGATGCTGTTTTTATCCCTGACGGGGTCAAGGCTTTTGGCCAGATTGCAGCCATGCTGGCCTATAATGATGTGAGTGATGTTTTTCTTATGGGGACCAATCTTTGGAATACAAAAGAGTTTCTTCGGAGAGGACAGGATTTTGTATCCAAATCCTTATTCACTGACAGTTTTTACGAAAAAGATAAAATTTTTCTGAACTCTGAATTTTACAGAAACCATCTGAAAACATTTGGTTCTCCTCCTTCCGGTTTTTCCATTTTGGGCTATGATTCAGGCTTGGTCATTCGTTCAGTTCTTAATCAAAAGGCAAAAACCCGACTGGACTTTGGAAGGCAAATTCAAAAAAACCATAAAATTCCAGGGGTGCTCAACACCCTGTTCCTCAATAAAAAAAGGGAATTTATCCGACCTGTTGTTTTATTGACTGCAAAAGACGGGGAAATCGCTCCTTTCAATCAATAAAAAACTCTCAATTAAATGGGTCTATCTTCCGAATAGTTTTTGTAACGACTCATGTTCCTTGGTCACTGCCACAATTCTGGATGAGACCAGCATGAAACAAGGGGGAATGACTTAGGGCGTACTTAACTACGTTGCGGGGAGAGAAGACAAGTGCCGGGATTGTCAAAGGTGTGAACAATGACCGGTTTTTTATACTATGAGTGGGACACTCAACCAAAGGGAGTCAACAGTGGACAACAAAAACATACAAATCCCCAATCAGATTCCAATGTTACCTGTTCGTGACATTGTGATTTTTCCCTATATGATTATTCCTTTATTTATAGGACGGGAGTCTTCAATACGAGCTGTTGAAAACAGTCTGGCCAAAGACCGTCTCATTTTTCTTTCATCACAAATGGATTTAAATGAGGAAAACCCCTCTAACAGAAGTATTTACAAAACCGGAACTGTTGCAATGATAGTGCGTATGCGTAAACTTGCCGATGGACGGGTGAAAATACTTATTCAAGGCATAACCAAGGCCCGTATCCTTCGTTATCATCAAAATCATCCCTTTTTTAAAGTCCATGTTGAGAAAATTGAGGAGACCCCACAGAGTGGTCAAACCAATTTAAAAGCCGGGGATATTATAAGATCTGCCAAAGAACGGTTGGAGAAAGTCATTGCTCTTGGAAAAATTTTATCTCCTGATATTTTGTTGGTTCTTGATGATATTAATGAACCTGGACGGGTGGCTGATCTGATTGCCAGCAATCTGTGTCTTAAAGTGGAGGATGCCCAGAGTATCCTGGAACTGGAAGACCCTCTGGAAAGACTTAAACAGGTTAACAGAATTCTCGCCTCTGAGATGGAAGCTCTGAAAATGCAGGCTGACATCCATGCCACCACCAAAGATGAAATGTCAAAAAATCAGCGTGAGTATTTTTTAAGAGAACAAATAAAGGCCATTCGATCAGAATTGGGGGAATCTGACTCCAAATCTGATGAAATGGATGAATTGAGAAAAAAAATCCTGGCTGCAGGTATGCCGAAAAACGTGGAAAAAGAGATTTTAAAACAATTGGGACGACTGGAGAGAATGCACCCTGATGCCACTGAAGCTTCCATGGTCCGCTCTTACATTGACTGGATTTCTGATCTTCCATGGAAGACAAAAACCATTGACAGTATTGATATTGAGAAAGCCAGGGAAACTCTTGAATCTGATCACTATGGTCTTAAAAAAGCCAAGGAAAGAATTCTTGAGTTTCTTGCTGTTAAAAAACTGAAAAACGATATGAAAGGTCCCATTCTTTGTTTTTGTGGACCACCCGGTGTGGGTAAAACCTCTCTGGGCAGGAGCATTGCCAAATCCATGGATCGAAAATATTTTAGAATGGCTCTTGGGGGAGTCAGGGATGAAGCTGAAATTCGCGGTCATCGAAGAACCTATGTGGGAGCCATGCCCGGAAAAATCATTCAGTCTCTTAAACAAGTTGGGACCAATAACCCTGTCATTGTGCTGGATGAAATTGACAAACTGGGAAGTGATTTCAGGGGAGACCCTTCATCAGCCATGTTGGAGGTTTTGGATCCGGAACAAAATTCATGTTTCCGTGATAACTATTTGAATGTGGATTTTGATCTTTCCAAATGTTTATTCATTGCCACAGCCAACATGGCGGAAAATATTCCTCCAGCTTTGAAAGATCGTATGGAACTGATTCCCATTTCCGGTTACACAAGAGCTGAAAAACTTGAAATCACCAGGAAGCATCTTATCCGTAAGCAGGTTCACAACAATGGAATCAATGAAGACCATGTGGAGTTCCCTGATCAGGGAATTTCTTTTCTCATCAGTCATTACACCCATGAAGCCGGATTGAGAAATCTGGAAAGAGAGATAGGTTCTCTCTGTCGAAAAATTGCCAAGGAAGTGGTTCTTGGTTCCAAAAGGAAATTTGTCATTGACTGTGAACAGATTGTTCGATTCCTTGGAGCCCCTAAATTTTTACAGGAGGACCAACTGCAGGAAGACACCGTTGGAGTGGCCACAGGGTTGGCCTGGACCCAGTCCGGTGGGGAGGTCCTCTATGTGGAAGCCCTGAATATGAAGGGCAAGGGGGGGGTCACTCTGACAGGTCAGATGGGGGATGTGATGAAGGAATCAGCCACAGCGGCCATGTCTTATGCCAGAGCCCACTGCAAGGAACTGGGTATTGATGAAAAGTGGTTTGAAACCAATCATGTTCACATTCATATTCCTGCCGGAGGCATTCCAAAAGACGGCCCCTCTGCGGGAATCACCATGACAACGGCTATTGTCAGTATAATGACCAATAATCCGGTAAGAAAAGACGTGGCCATGACAGGGGAGGTGACTCTCACAGGCAGGGTTCTTCCCATTGGGGGAATCAAGGAAAAAACCCTTGCAGCACTCAGCCATGGCATTACAAGAGTGATTTGTCCAATAGCCAATAAAAAGGATGTCAATGAGATTGAAGAGGTTATCAAAAAAAAGGTGGATTTTATATTTGTTGAACATCTGGATGAGGTTTTACAGATTGCCCTAAAATCAAAAATGAAAGTCAAAAAAAAGATGGTTCTCCACAAAACAAGTCTTCCTGCCGCCTAACCCGCATTTCTCATAAACTGTGATTGAAGTCCCATTTTTCTGAAATTTTTCCTGCCAGAGCCGCCCCCCTGCCTGACTCTTTTGTACGATCCAATTCCATAGAGGAGCCTGAAGTGATCAAAAAGATTCTCACTCACAGATTCTGGTGAGGAGGCAAAAAAAAAATTAACTGGAAAAGCTACAATAAGGAGCTCATTAAACGGGGGTCCATGACTTTCGGTCCGCTCCTCCTTTTGTAGAGGCATTTCGACAGCCTCGCTACGAAAGCTTGTGAGAAATGTGGGCTAAAGGCTGTCTGTTTTCACAGGATTGGGGAAATTTCGTGAAAACTCAAATACAATGCGTATAATGATGAAAAAACCGGGGAGTCAGTGAGACGTTATTGGGTGCCAGAGGAAAGTTTAACAGACCATCAGGTGGAGTTAACAGGAGATATTTTTCAGCATATCTGTGGAGTTTGTCGAAGAAACACAGGTGATCGTTTTGAAGTGATTTGTGGTGGACAAGCCTATTTGGTGGAACTCTCTGAAATTCAGACAAGAAAGGCCCGAGCCCTGATTGTTGGAAAAAGAACGATCAGAGCTCCTGGCAAACCTCATATTCACCTGGCCTTGTCTCTTCCCCGGTTCCAAACTCTGGAAAAGGTTTTGGAAAAATCAGTGGAATTGGGAGCCAAAGGCTTTCATCCCTTTTATTCTGATTTCAGCTTTATGAAACCTGATCCCCGGGGCATGGAAAATAAAAGAAGACGTTGGCAGAAGATCATTACAGGAGCCACCCAGCAGACCGGTCGGGGGGAACTTATGGAGTTGGGGGAAATAAAACCCCTTAAAAACCTTTTAGAGGAAAAGGGAAAGAAGACGTTTTTTTTTGGTTTGTTGGCCTATGAGGGGGATGGTTTTCTTTCTTTAAGAAAAGGGTCAGTCCGGAACCAGAACATTGAAAAAGTGATCCCCTTCCCCCTTAAACAAGGACTGAATCAGATCCCCGGAGGCCTGGAAGAGCTTTGGATTTTTGTGGGTGGTGAAGGTGGATTTTCCCTGAAAGACATTAAATTGTTTAAAAGTTACAGTGTTTTACCAGTAAGTTTAGGAGATCAGGTTCTTCGGGTTGAAACGGCTTGTGTCACATTGCTTGGCATTTTAAAGTATCACCTGGGTCAATTCCAGTAGAGGAGGGGATGACACGACTTCAGTAAACATTGTTTTTTTTAATGTATTCCGCCACTTTGGAATCAATGAAGCTGTCAAAACTCTGACCTGTTTCCAGCTTTTTCCTGATCAGGGAGGAGGAAATATCCCTGGTCTTCACTTCCTGAAAATCAATACTCCGACCTGTATCCAGTAAAATAAAACCTTTTCCAAAAGACTGAACTCTGATTTGAATCCCCTCTGGCAAATCCCTGTATTTTAAAGGGGTATGACAGGAGGGACGACTGATGACCAGGAGATTTGTCATTCGGAGAACCTCATTAAGGTTCCTCCATTGGTCCATTGTCTGAAAAGTGTCCAGACCCATGACAAAATGTAAATTTTCAGGAGAATACTTCTTTGCATGGTGTTTTAGGGTTTCAAAAGTGTATGCCGGTTTTTCCCTCATTATTTCAGAACAATCAATACTGATGGCATCACTGCAATCAGTCAGGGCCAGTTTTATCATTTTTAAACGATCTTTCGGTAAAGCCGGTTGTTGATGATTTTTTAAAGGATTCCGACTGGTGGGAATGAGAATCACTCTGGCAAAGGTCATTTTCTGCGTGAGGTGTTGAATGCAGTCCCTGTGACCCAGATGAATGGGATCAAAACTTCCTCCAAACAGGGCCGTTTTACCCATCCTTTTCCCCTGTCCTGAATTCCCTGCCCTGTGTTTTCTTTAACTGTTCTAACAGAGTGTCCATCAATTCTTCCCTGTGTTCTTTCGTAGTGGCTGATATTTTTATAATTCTGATGCCCTGATCTTTAAAAATTTTTTCAAAATGTTCCACCCGGTTTTTTTCAGCAATATCCATTTTATTAAAAACCACTGTTTGGGGCCTGTGAGTCAGTGGGATATAATTTTTCAGGCTCTTACACCTGATATCATAGGCTTTCAATTCATCATTGATTTTTGCGTAATCATCCCAGACATCACGGTCAGAAAAAGTAGAAACATCCAATAGGTGAACAAAAGCACGGGTCCGTTCAATATGACGAAGAAACTGAATGCCAAGACCTGTTCCCCGGGAGGCTCCCGGGATGAGTCCGGGAATGTCGGCAAGGGTTAAAGAACTCTCTCCTCTTTTAAACACTCCAAGTCGGGGTTCCAGAGTCGTGAAGGGATAATCCCCGATTTTTGTCTTTGCCCCTGTTAAAACAGAAACCAGCGTGGATTTGCCTGCATTGGGAAAACCAATGACCCCGATATCGGCCATCAGTTTCAGTTTAAGAGTGACCTCCATTTCCTGACCGGACTCCCCTGACTGGAACTGTTCAGGTGTCTGATTGGTGCTGGACTTGTAATAACTGTTTCCCTTACCACCACGGCCCCCGGTGAGAAGCCGGTACTCACCAGAGGTCAGATCCACCACTTCCCGATGATTGCTTGTATCATAAATGCCTGTTCCCACAGGAACTTCAATAATGAGATCAGAACCGCCAGCCCCTTTTCGGTTTTGGGAACTTCCCTGTTGTCCATTTTTTGCTGAGAGTTGTCTTTTGCCCTGCAGGTGAAATAATGTATTGAGGTGGGAATTCACCCGGAAAATCACATGACCGCCACAGCCCCCATCACCGCCATCAGGTCCACCCCTTGGTTTTAAAGGGCTTCTGGAAAAACTGACACAACCAGCCCCTCCACAACCTGATTTTAAAGAAATTCTCACTTCATCCACAAACTTCACAGGTCACTGCTCCCCCTTACGGGAATTTCAGATTAAGCTGTCAGTGGATAAACAGACACCTTTAATTTTTTTTTGTTCACCCTCTCAAATTTTACTTTGCCGGTGATTTTTGAAAAAATTGTATGATCCCGACCCAGGCCCACATTTTGGCCCGTATAAAATCGGGTGCCACGCTGACGGACAATGATGGTCCCGGATTGAACAGTTTGTCCGCCAAAGCGTTTCACGCCCAGTCTTTTACTTTGACTGTCTCTTCCATTTTTTGTGCTACCCGCTGCTTTCTTTGATGCCATAAAGATCTCCTGAAAAAAATTGAATAGGCTAATTGGAAATGTTTTCCCCACTGTTTTCATCCACCCCTTCAATGGGTTCAACTTGTTCCTGTGGAGGAGGCTTGTGGTTTTTTTCATCCGGTGATCCGGTGGATTCAACAGGTTTGTTTTCAGAGACCGGAAAGTTTTCCTTTTCCGGCTCATAATCCACGGATTCATCAAATTTCCCATCGGATTGGGCAAAAACTGATTCCCCGTCAGGGGTTGTGATGGATTTTACAAGCAATTCTGTGAAAAGTTGTCGATGACCCCGGATTTTTCGATAACCCTGCCGCCTTTTCTTTTTAAAAACCAGAATTTTTTTGGCTTTTCCTTCTTGTTTGACAACAAGAACCCTCACTTTGGCCTCAGAGAGAATGGGTTCTCCAAGGTAAGACTTTTTTCCACCAACAAAGAGAACCTCTTCCATGTCAAATTCATCGCCCGGGGATTTTTCCAAAAGTTCCACTCTGATCCGATTTCCCGCTTTCACTTTATACTGTTTTCCACCTGTGCGAACTATGGCATACATTTAAGGCCTCCTGTACAGACATTCACCTGGTTTGAGTTTCAGAAAAGTGTCATGGTGAGTCAGTTTTGTCAAGATTTTAAAGACGCAATGTCAAATTTAAAATTTTCCCAATGAAGTTGAAGATCCGCCTTAAAAATGATGGAAACCCCCAAATCCCCCTCCATCTGGCTTATCAGTTCACTTTCTTCGCTGTAAACCCATGTCACAAGGTCAGTGTGACAATGGACAATCCAGGTTTCAACTTCCGGTCTTTTCTGAATTTTAAGGCTCAGAATGCGAAAAATATCAGCAATCAATGTTTCCCTGCGTTTTAATCGACCCAGCCCTTCACAGTAAAAACAGGCTTCAGTCAGGGATTTCAGAAGACTGGGTCGCAATCTCTTGCGGGTCAATTCCACGAGCCCCAGTCCGGTCATTGAAACCACTGAAACCCTGACACTGTCCATTTTCACTTCTTCATTGAGGGCCTGGAAAATTTTTTCCCTGTGTTCCTCCACAGACATATCAATAAAATCCACCACAATGATTCCACCACAATCCCGAATCCGAATCTGGTGGGCAATTTCCTTGACAGCTTCCATATTGGTTTTGAAAATGGTTTCTTCCAGGTCTTTTTTGCCCACAAACTTTCCGGTGTTCACATCAATAACAACCAGAGCTTCCGCTTCATCAAGGACCAGATAGCCCCCGGATCGTAACCAGACCTTGCGATCAATGGCCTTAAGCACATCAAGAGAAACCCCTTTTCTGTCAAACAGAGGTTCTGACTCGTCATAATAATTCAGGGTGTTTTTGAATTGGGGCATATACTGGGCCACAAACTCAAGAGCCTGTTCATAGGATTCCCTGTTATCAATCCAGACTGTTTCAATATCTTCGTTGAGAAGGTCACGGAGAATCCTCAATTCAAAATCCACCTCTGAATAAATTAAACCGATGGCTTTTTCATCTTTGTATGAACGTTGAACTTCTCTCCAGATTTTTTTCAGATAGCCAATATCCTTTTCCATTTCCACTTCACTCATGCCTTCACCGGCCGTTCGAACGATAACACCCCCCTGAACTCCACAATTCTGGATTTTCTGCTTCAGACGCTCCCTTTCCTCCAGGTTCTCAATTTTCCTGGAAATACCAATGTGGTTCACTGTGGGGAGATACACAACCTTGCGACCGGCAAGGGATATATGAGTGGTGATTCTGGCCCCCTTGGTTCCCACGGGATCCTTTGACACCTGTACCAGAATGGATTGTCCCTGCTGTAAGAGTTCCTGGATTTTGGGTTTGTCCTGGCTTTCAACAATTTCAGGAAGCTGCTCATCCTCGCTGCGTTCGGCAGCCTCCACTCTCTTGTTGATGGAGTCACTTTCTCCAAGAACATCACCTACATAAAGAAAAGCCGCCTGACTCAGACCGATATCCACAAAGGCCGCCTGCATTCCAGGCAGGACCCGAATCACTTTTCCCTTGTGGATAGTTCCAACCAAAGTCGGTGAAAGTTTCCTCTCTATTTTAAAATCCACAAGAATGCCTTTCTCAATATGGGCCACTCTTGTCTCAAAAGAATTGACGTTGATAAGAATCTGGTTTCCAGCCATTGTGTTGCCTTTCCCTCCAGGAACTTTAAGTTTATCAGGATTTATACCGATTGTATTGTTGAGTTTTTATACTGAAAGACCATTTGTTTTTTACAGGTGTTTTTCATGATTCCCATGGAGAAACACAGTGAAAGTTCAAATGTGACCAGTATAAACTCCCATTCTCATAGAGTTTTGGAATTTCTTTTTTAAAAGAAAAGGTTTTTATGGCAAAATTGGATGAACTCTTCAAATTGATGGTCAGACGCAAGGCCTCAGATATTCATTTAAGTGCCGGATCTGCCCCCACCCTGAGAATCAATGGCAATATGTCAGGTCTTAACTCCAGAACTTTCAATCATGAAGAGTACAAGGCCCTGATTTACCAGATACTCAACAAAAATCAGATCAGGGATTTTGAAAAGAACATGGAATTGGACTGTGCCTATGAGGTGCCTGGAGGTGGTCGCTTTCGTTGTAATATTTTTATGCAAAGGGTGGGAATCAGTGGTGTTTTCAGATATATTCCACAGGACATCCCCTCCATGGAGGGATTGGGACTGCCCACTTCCATTTCCAGGCTTCTCAAGGAACACAAAGGACTGATCTGTGTGACGGGTCCCACGGGCTCAGGTAAATCCACCACCCTTGCAGCCATGATCAATCATATCAATGAAACGGCTTCCAGTCACATCCTGACCATTGAAGATCCCATTGAATTTGTCTATAAAAGTAAAAAATGTCTTATCAACCAAAGAGAGGTGAAAACCAACACCCATTCCTTTGCTGCTGCCCTGAGGGCGGCTTTAAGAGAAGACCCTGACGTTATTCTTGTCGGTGAAATGAGAGATCTTGAAACCATCTCTCTGGCCGTCACAGCTGCTGAAACAGGGCATCTTGTTTTTGGCACCCTTCACACCATGAGTGCTCCAAAGACCATTGATCGTATTATCAATTCCTTTCCCCAGGGGGAACAAAACCAGATACGCACCATGCTTTCTGAAAGTCTGAAAGCTGTGATTTCACAAACTCTTCTGAGAAAAAAGGATGGTTTCGGTCGGGTGGCTGCCCATGAAATTATGATTAACAACAGTGCCGTACACAACCTCATTCGGGAGGGAAAGATTTTTCAGATTCATTCCACTATGCAGATATCCAAACATATCGGAATGCAGACCCTGGAAATGGCTGTTAAGGATCTTCTTGCCAATAAAATTATTGATTCTGATGATGCCGCCTCATATCTGAAAAAGGACATCAACCTGAGTAACCAGATGAAATCGGAAAGAACAAATCTCCAGACACAGGTGACCGGCATGGGAACCAATATAAAAACACAATTTCAAAAGTGAGAGCAGTGACACTCCCTGTTTCAAAATCAAGTCATTTCCTGTAAAAAACCTTGTTTTATTGTAGGAGCTTTGGCATTTCCACTTTATGACAGATGCTGATTCCAAATCCATTCTGGATATCC
Organism: Bdellovibrionales bacterium; assembly: GCA_965218815.1. Classification (GTDB taxonomy): domain Bacteria; phylum Bdellovibrionota; class Bdellovibrionia; order Bdellovibrionales; family JAGQZY01; genus JAGQZY01. The sequence goes on from CBDCLX010000002.1 coordinate 175,030, forward strand.
ATAATCAACCACTGATGGATCTTCTCAACCAGGCCCACCAGATCCACCGTAAATACCACGATGTGTATCATATTCAAAAATGCCGGTTATTATCCATCAAAACAGGAGGTTGCCCTGAAGACTGTGCCTATTGTCCCCAGTCAGCCCACTACAAAACAGATTTAAAAAGTGAAGCTCTTCTGGACCTTGAGGAGGTGAAAAAGGCCATTGACCAGGCAAAATCCCAGGGTGCTGAACGCTTCTGCATGGGAGCAGCCTGGCGGGAAATCCGGGATGGAAAACAGTTTAATCAGGTTATTGAAATGGTGAAAATGGTCAAAAACGAGGGTATGGAGGCCTGTGTCACTCTGGGAATGCTGACTCTGGACCAGGCCCACCGTTTGAAAGAGGCAGGTCTTGATGCCTACAACCACAATCTGGACACCAGTCGTGAGTATTATGACAAAATCATTGGAACCCGAACTTTTGACCACAGACTGGAGACCATCAGAAATGTGAGTGCCGCAGGAATTTCTGTTTGTAGTGGCGGCATTCTGGGAATGGGGGAAAGTGTTGAAGATCGATGCTCCATGTTGATGACTCTGGCCAGTCTGACCCCCCCGCCGGAATCCGTTCCAATAAACCTTTTGATTCCCGTTGAGGGAACCCCTCTTGCCATTCAGGAGAAAGTGGACCCCCTGGAACTGGTGCGGATGATTGCCACAACCCGAATTTTGTTGCCCCGTTGCCGCATTCGTCTTTCTGCCGGCAGGAAGGATATGAGTCGGGAAACCCAGGCCCTTGCGTATTTTGCCGGGGCCAATTCTGTATTTCTTGGAGAAAAGCTTCTCACAAGAGACAATCCCCAGGTGGCCAGTGATGAGAAACTATTTTCGGATATTGGTATCAGGTCATCCCACCGGCAGCAAATATGAATTTTGGAGAGTTTTTCCGGAAAAAACAAAGTCAGCTAAAAGCTTCCGGACTTTTCAGAGAATTAAAACTTTCCCGTGGTATTGATTTTTGTTCCAATGATTACCTGAGTTTTTCCGAAAACAGGGAACTGCAATCAATAATCAGGGAACAGCTTTCCCTGTTTCCCTTGGGCAGTGGAGGTTCACGTCTTGTCAGAGGCCATTACCCACTGACAGAACAACTGGAGTCAAGACTGGCCTGGTTTTCAAAAAAACCTGAAGCCCTGTTTTTTCCCACAGGCTATCAGGCCAATCTCGCCTTGTTTTCATCCCTGCTTCGGGAAAAAGCCAGAGTCTTTTCTGATGAACTCATCCATGCCTCTGTCATTGACGGCATTCGTCTTTCAGGAGCTGAAAAACATATCTGGAGTCACAATGATCTGAATGAGCTGGAATTTTTATTAAAACGGGAGGCCGGCGGTAGCCAAAAGATGAACTTTGTGGTGGTGGAAAGCATTTACAGTATGGAAGGGGATTTTGCCCCTCTCAGGGAACTGGTTTCCCTGTGCGAACACCACCATTGTTATTTGATTGTGGATGAGGCCCATGCCACAGGACTTTTTGGCAGGAGGGGGAGTGGGCGGGTGGAGGCTCTGGGACTTTGTGATCGGGTGTTTGCCCGTATTCATACCGCCGGAAAGGCTCTGGGAGTCAGTGGGGGCTGGGTGGCCGGTTCCAGAGAGTTGAAAGACTTTATGGTGAACCTGTCCCGTCCTTTTATCTATTCAACAGCCCCCTCTTTTCCCCAGCAGTTGGCACTTCTTGAATCCCTGAATTATTTTCTGGAAAACAGGGAGTCCCTGCAAAAAGACTTTTTTAACAGGCTTGAATTGTTCCAGAATCCTCTGGACTCCATAGCCAGGGAGTCTGGATTTAAAGTCAATGGCCATGGAGGGCCTGTCACCTCCTTTGTGGTGGGAGATAATGAAAAAGCTTTGGCTCTTATGGAGGCCCTGGCCATCAGAGGTTATGATGTTCGGGCCATCAGACCTCCTTCGGTTCCCAGGGCCATGCTGAGATTGACGGTTCCCCTGAAACGAAGCCTTCCGGAAATCGGTGATTTTCTGAAAAATTTTAGAAAAGCGGTCTTAAAATGAAATCCTTTTTTGTCACAGGAACGGATACAGATATTGGAAAAACTTTTATCTGTTCAATACTGGCCCGTGAACTTTCGAAAAAGCAAACCACTTATTATTACAAACCCATCCAGTCGGGGGAACCCAAAGATCAGGATCAGGTGACAGGGGTTGCCGGATCGGGAACAATGGGGTTTGCCCGCAAATGTGGGTTCAAAAAAGATTTTCTTCCCGGAACATCAGGGGAGTCTCATCACATTGGAGAGGATGTGATAAAAATCCTGGAATCCACCTACAGTTTTAAAGCCCCACTGGCTCCCTGTCTGGCCGCCCAACTTGAAGGACAAACTATTCAGACAGAAAAAATTGTGGAGGATTTTAAAAACAGACCCCCTGGATTTTATATTGTGGAAGGGGCTGGTGGTATTGAGGTTCCAATCAACGATCATCACAAAATGAAGGACCTGATGTTGGCCCTTCATCAGCCTGTATTACTTGTGACTTCAACCCGGCTTGGAACCATCAATCATACTTTATTGAGTGTTCAGGCTTTAAAACAAAAGGGTCTTTACTGTCTGGGGATTGTTCTCAACGGCGACAGGGGTTTTGGTTTAAAAGAAATTGTTGAAAAAGAGACGGGCCTGCCTGTTTTGTTTGAGGTTCCCCATTTTAAACAAATCACAGAGAAAAGGCTGGATGATTTTTCCCATGACAATGGAGATTTTCGAAATTTTCTGAATCTTTGCTGTCACTCTTTCACCCAATCCACAGATCAGAAAGATTCAAAAAAGGGGAGAAGAAAATCTGTCCTGAACTTTCACGGGTCCAAGGCCATTGGATCTGAAGAGGTTCTCCCTGCCTGGAGCAAAGACAAAGGTCATTGTTTTGAACACACTGATCTGGAGACATTGGATCGTCAGTTTGTGTGGCATCCTTTCACCCAGCATGGGATTGTGAAAAAACACCCCATTGTTACAAGAGGGGAGGGGGTTTATCTCTGGTATGAGGGTCAAAAGGTGATTGATGCCATTTCCTCCTGGTGGGTGAATCTCTTTGGCCATTGTCACCCCCGCCTGTCTGAATCTCTGAGTCAACAGGCCCACCAACTGGAGCATATTCTCTTTGCAGGATTTTCCCACAAACCGGCCATTGAACTTTCAAGGACATTGATCCGGCTTGTCCAAAGGAAAGGTTGTCAATTGAGCAAGGTCTTTTTTTCTGACAATGGTTCCACTTCTGTGGAAGTGGCCCTTAAAATGGTTCATCAGTATCAACAGATTTCAGGTCATCATAAAAAGAAAAGATTTTTGGCTCTCAGGGGATCTTATCACGGTGACACTCTGGGGGCCATGTCGTTGGGGGAACGGGACGGGTTCAATCAGGTCTTCAGTTCTCTTCTTTTTGATAATGTGGATTTTCTGGACCCCTTCAAACCCCTCTGTCTTCGGGAATTTTTTGACAGAAAAGGGGAGGAGCTTGCAGCAGTGGTTGTGGAACCCATGGTTCAGGGGGCTTCAGGGATGCGTATGTATCCCGTGGAGTTCCTCAATGAGTTGGCAAAATTTGTAAAAAAATACAAAGTGATGGTTATCTGTGATGAGGTTTTTACGGGTTTTTATCGTACTGGAAAAATGTTTGCCTTTGAACACTCTGATCTCAGACCTGATCTTCTCTGTTTATCCAAAGGTTTAACAGGTGGTTACCTGCCACTGGCTGTCACTTTAACGGGTGAGAGCCTTTATCAGGCCTTTTTAAGTGACAGTATGAAAAGAGCCTTCCTTCATGGTCATTCCTATACGGCCAATCCCCTGGCCTGTCGGGTGGCCTGTGCCACAATGGATCTTCTTATGGACCCAAAAATCCCTGAACAGATAGAGCAAATAAAGGATTGGACCGGGTATTGGATAAAAAGACTCAGCCGGAATCCGGGAATTTTTAATGCACGTCAGCTTGGAACCATTGGAGCCATGGAAGTGACCAATGAAAACCCCCATTATTTTAAAGGGGATTTTGCCTGGAACTTCACTCAAAAGGCCCTGGATGAGGGGATTTTACTCAGACCTCTGGGGGGAACGGTCTATGCAGTTCCTCCTTACTGTGTTAATGAAAAGCAGATAGAGGCCATTTATTCAGGTATTGAGAGAATTGTAAACAGGGGTCTTTGATATGGAATACAGCTGGAAAAATGTTTTAACCCGCCTTGTGAGTTTTCCCGAACTTCACGCCCGTTTTTTAAACACCATCAGTCTCATGGAATACATGGGAGCTCGCAAGATCATAAAAAGTCAGCTGGAAAAAAATGTGGACAGTCATATCCTTTCTCATATCACTGAAGAGATTCGCCACGCCCAGGTTTTTAAGAAAATGGCTTTGAAACTCAGTGGGGGAAAACTTGTGACCTATGAGAACTGTCATCTTCTGGCGGGTGAACAGGGGAGAAATTATATTCAATCAGTGGACCTGTCTGTGGCTATCCTTCTCAATCATGAAAACTCCCGTGAAAATTATCTTCTCTCCACCCTCATCATCGAGGAAAGGGCCAATCAGGTTTACCCCTTCTATGCCCAATTGATGAAGCCCCTGGGTTTTGGATCCAGGATTTCCAGTGTTTTTCAGGAGGAGAAACATCATTTGGAGCAGATCAGAAGACAAATCATGCAGTCAGGTCAATGGGATATCTCCCGGATGGAAAATCTGCGTATAATGGAAAGAGAGGCTTTTGGAGCTTTGATGAAAGCCGTGGCCTTTCAATTGCATAAAACGGATGTGCCATACACCGATCATATTTAATTTTTCACGGAGTTTCTCTTTGGAAGTCGTGAAAAACCAAATGATCTTTGGTCCATTGAATAAAATGTCTTGAAAGTATGAGGAGTCATGAATAAAATTTTACTTTCAATGTCGTTATTCACCTTTATGACAGCCCATCAGGCCCAGTCCGGGTTCCAAAAAGCCACTTTTGCCGGAGGATGTTTCTGGTGTATGGAACCTCCTTTTGAAAAACTTAAAGGAGTGAAGTCGGTGATCTCAGGTTTTATGGGAGGAGATCTGAAAAACCCCACCTACAAACAGGTTTCTGCGGGGGGAACGGGACATTTGGAAGTCATTCACATCCTTTCTGATGAGGATCAGGTTTCCTACAGGGATATGCTTCAGGTTTTTTGGCGTAATGTGAACCCCACGGATGCCACCGGTCAGTTTGTGGATCGGGGGGAACAATATGCCACAGCTATCTTTTATTACTCTCCAGAGCAAAAAGAGGAAGCTGAAGAATCCAAAAAGGCCATGGACCAGTCAGGACTTTTTAAAGCCCCCATTGTGACACCCGTTCGAAAAGCTCTTGTTTTTTATCCCGCTGAAGAATATCATCAGGACTATTACAAAAAAAGCAGTATCAAATACAAATACTATCGCTATCGCTCCGGACGGGATCAATTCATAGAGAAAATCTGGGGCAAAAAAAGGGATTATAAACCTCCAGGTCAGAAATCCATCACAAAAACCGGGCAAAAAAAGGACAGGGCTCAGTACAACAGGCCCAGTGATGAGGAAGTCAAAAAAAAGCTCACAGCCCTTCAATACCAGGTGACCCGGAGAGATGGAACAGAACCCCCCTTTAAAAATGAATATTGGGATAATAAGAAAAAAGGAATTTATGTGGACATAATCACTGGAGAACCTCTTTTCAGTTCCACCCACAAATACAAGTCAGGAACAGGCTGGCCTTCTTTTTACCAGACTCTGGTTCCTGAAAACATTGTTGAAAAAAAAGAACTCCTGACTTTCAGGACAGAGGTCCGATCCAGACACGGTGATTCCCACCTGGGCCATGTTTTTAAGGATGGTCCTCCATCCACCGGCCTTCGTTACTGCATTAACTCAGCAGCCCTCAGATTTGTGGCCAGAGAGGAACTGGAGGCTCAGGGCTATGGGCAATACCTGAAGCTTTTTCCATAGTCACTGCTCACACTTTTGGCGATCTTGGCATTCGCCTGCCTCGTCTCTTCTTGCGGCGTACATAAAGTGGAGTTCCCCGGCAGGATTTTGTTTGGTCAATTCAGAACCTTTTTTCACTTCATTCTTTTGCCCTGTTTTGCTGAAGTAGGAACAATTCACCAGCTTTTACACGAAAGAATATGATCTCATTTATTTTTTGATATTACATTAAAGTTTCTGGAAAAAGCATCAGTTTGTCTTAAGGCTTCATACAAGGCAACTGCAACGGTGTTGGACAGGTTTAAACTGCGAGTTTGGTTTGTCATGGGGACGGCAATGGTTTGCTTTTTATATTTATTCAGAATTTTCTCTCCCAGGCCGCCCGTTTCCCGACCAAAAATCAACACATCTTCCGGTTGAAAAATAGAGTTGTAAAGGGAACGGGCTCCCTTTGTGGAAAAAAACCAAAGACGGGAATTTTTAGCATACTTTTTTTCCCACTTTTCCCAGGAAGAATAATATTTCCAGTCCAAATGAGGCCAATAGTCCAATCCCGCTCGCTTCAACTGAGAAGAGGAGATCTCAAACCCCAAGGGGCCGACAAGCTCCAAACGGGTTCCGGTTGCCACACAGGTTCTTCCGATGTTTCCCGTGTTAGACGGTATTTCCGGTTCCACCAAGACAACCCGAAAGTCTGACATAAATTACACATCTCCTTTAGAAAAACTCTTTCTCACAGGAAGCGAGCTGAGTCCAACCCTAAGTATTGAAGGAAAAGACCTTCTCTTCAGGTGGTAAACTGGACAGGGGAGTAATTGTCAGAATGAGTTGTTCTCTATCTTCTTTTTAGGGCTGTTTGTAAATTTCTTTTCTATGACCGATTTTAATAATAAAAATAACCACTGTCTTTTTTTTAATGGAGTAAATGATACGATAGTTTCCAACTCTTACTTTCATCAGTCCTTTTAAATTTTGTTTTAGTGGAGTTCCAAAACGAACAGGATCAATTATGAGCTTTTCTTCAATTGTTCTTTTTATAAGAGATTTGATTTTTTTTGGTATTTTTTTAAGGTCTTTTTTTACGGAATCTTTATAAAGAACCTCCCACATCTATTTTTTTGCCCATATTTTCTTATGGGAAAGGGTGGGTTCTTTTTCCCTTTCCTTTGCGATTTTGGTAAAATAAAGATCTTCCTGTAATTCCAGAGCTTCTTTTGTAAGATCAATGACTATAGAGGATAAAAAGGGGGATTTTTTGATCTTCCTTAATTCTTCCAATTGGTTGTAAAGGCTGTCTTCCAGTGTAAGATTAATTCTTTTTTTATCTGTGGGCATAGGTGTTCCTTATAATCTTATTAAGAGTAACACCATTGTACCACTAAGTCAAGCGATTCATCGGGCTTCAATATTCTCTTTTTCTGACAGATTTTTGATGTAAGTCAATACCCGATGATGGATTTTATGGATAAACCAGCGACCGTAGATATGCCAGTACCATCCAGGCTGGATATTCATTTCATACCAGGTTCTGTCTTCAAGTCTTGTTTTCCCGTTGGCCAGTGGAATAATTAGCTCCTTTAATTTCAATTATTTAAAAAGTATTGTTAAAATCTTCTCAAAATCTTAAAATTAAAGTAAATACATTTACTTTAAAAGTCAAGAGGTAAAAAAGCAATGATTAAAAAAAAGAATCAGGGAAAAAAAAGAAGGGGGAGACCTTTTGGTATCACCAGTCAGGGTCAGGCGATGAAGGATCATATTTATAAGGTGGCTTTGGATATTATTCAAACAGAGGGTTATGAGCGGGCCACACTCAGAAAGATTGCGGAAAAAGCTGAAATCAGTTCCACCCTTCTTTACAAGTATTATCCTGATAAAACGGCACTGATTCTCCAGTTTTACGATGAACTTTCCAGAAAATTAGAAGGGGCTTTCATGTCAATGAAATCCACCTCCTGGAGAGAAAGATCCCTTGAAACCCTTAAAATGAGTTTTGAAAGTTTGAGTCCTCACCGGAAAATTTTATTGGCTCTGTTGACAGTGTTTTTTGGGAACTCCAGACAGAATCTGTTTGCTCCGGACACCCGGTTTTCACGCCAGAGAGTTGAGAGGGTTTTTTTATTGGCTCTCTCACAGGCCCCCAAACCTCCTCCTGAAAACCTTCAAAAGGATATAGCCCGAATCATCTATACAATTCATTTGATGATGATTTTACTCTGGCTTTTGGATAAAAGTCCGAAACAGATGGCAACAAAACAGGCCATAAAACTTCTTCCGTCTTTTTTCTGGTTTCTTTCTCTGGGGTTGAAGTTCAATAGAGGTCAAAAAGTCATCCGGCAAATCAGTGAAATCATCACAACAGGATTGATAGGTGATTGATGCACTTTGGGTTACGGAGCTTCTTCCTCAGATGGCAAAAGGCTTTAAAAAACCTTTTTTATTGAAGCAATCATTTATCTTTTTTTAGTATAGCATATATCCAAAAAGTTTTCCATGTGATTTATCAAATCCCTCACTTTCAAATTCACTCTCTGACAAATCTTTCATGGTTGGACCTCCAGTACGCCTTCGGAAGCTTGAACGTCTCGCTACGAAAGTTTATGAGAAGTTTGGGCTAGGGTGATTTTGGCTCTGTCCAGGAGGAACTCAAAAACCTTGTCTTCAATAATTCTGTGTCTGAGGAGTTCTCCTTCCTCTTTTCTGAGTTTGGTTGCCTCAACATCTGTATTCGTTCTTCCGTAAAAATCCTGAAAATACTTTTCAAAATCCTCTTCCACAACTTTTATCTTTTTTTCCTCCACAATTTTTCTGATAAGCAGACCGCATTTCAATATAAATTCAGCTCTTTTGGAGAAAATTTCATTTTGTTTCTCCAGATATGTACTAATAAACTCCTCATCCAGATTGTTGTCTCTCATATTCTTTGTAAATTCATCCACAAGAGAAGAGCGTTGTTTCTCCAGCAGATTCTGAGGAATTTCAAAAGGATTGGCTTTGACAAGGGTCTTAAAGAGTTTTTCTTTAAGAGCCTCCTTTATGGTTCTTTCCTTTGACTTTATAAGGTTTGCTCTCACTTCCTCTTTAAACTCCTTCACCGTCTGACTCCGGCTTACTTCCCGGACAAGTTCATCATTGAGTTCAGGTCGAACTTTCTTTCTGATCCTGTTTAATGTCACTTCGACTTTAATTTCTTTTCCCTTGAGGGGTTCCCTGTAATAATCGTCAGGAAATCTCAGATTCAGGGATCTTGTTTCACCAGGTTTCATCCCCAGAAGACCCTCTTCAAAACCGGAAAGAAAAAAAGATCCAGAACCAATTTCCACAATGTGACCTTCTGTGCAAAACTCCTCCAGAAGCTCATCATCTTTATGGAAAGAAAAACCAACATCGGCGAAATCCCCTTCCCTGAGTTCCCGAATTAAAATCACATCTTCAATGGTTGCCCTGTTATCCAGAATATTTTCAATACTCTGATTCACGGCCTGATCATCAATATCTGTCTTTTCTTTTTCCACTTCCAGTGAGTCTGTTATTATCTTCCCCAGTTCAGGGAGTGTTTCAAAACAGGCACTGAAACTGAATTCCTGATTTTCCTCAACATTCCCGCAATCAATATCAGCAGATCCTGAAGGGGTCAGGTTGTGTTCCTTGAGTGCCTGAGGGTAGAAGTGGTCCACCAGGCCTTGTGTCACATCACCCCTGGCTTTTTCGTTGTACATCCTGCGGATTATGGTCATTGGGGTCTTACCTTTTCGGAACCCCCTGCTCCCCACATTTTTCTGTAAATATTTAAAGACTTTGTTGAATTCAGTATTGACCTCCTGTGCAGAGACCTGAATATTCAACTTTTTTTCCAGCCCTGAAAGATTCTCAATACTCGATTTCATCACTTGCTCCGTCAGAATCCATGGAATATCATGGTTTGCTGATTCCGTTTGGATTTTTATACCGATCCTACGGGAAAACCTGTGAAAATTCAAACAGAACCAGTATAATATACTTTTACATGATTTTTTTTAATTTTCAACCAGCAATACTGCGGGTTCAGGGATGAAGATTTGTGACCGGATTGGAAAAAATGGATTTCAAAAAGCTTATTTTTATCAGTGGCAAGGGGGGAACGGGAAAGACCTCCATTGCCCTGAGATTGTCCAGGTTCCTGAGTGAAAAAGGTCGCAGGGTTCTTTTTGTGGAGTTAAACAGTCACAGTTCCGCACAGGCACTGCTTGGTCTTAAAAACCCTCCCGGATACAAACCCTCTTCCTGTGGCCTTGGTTTTGACTGGTGTCTTGTCCAGGCTCTGGACTGTCTGTCCGAATATATGGAGCATTTTTTAAAATTCAAAAAGCTGACCCATTATCTGTTTAATCATCCCTTTATCCGCAAGTTCGTAGGTGTGGCTCCGGGGCTCAATGATCTGGCCCTTCTTGGAAAGTTAACAGGTGGTGTAAGGGGGAAAGGCCCCCCGTTGGGATATGATCATGTGATTGTGGATGCTTTCAGTACGGGAAGCTTTGCCTCTTTTCTGGCAGCCCCTCAAATACTGGGAACAGGCATGGGACCGGGTTTATTGCAAAGTCAGAGTTTTGCCATTCAAAAAGTTTTGAGTGACAGGAGGAAGGTTCAGTATTTTTTTGTGAGCCTGTTTGAACAGGGGTCTGTGGATGAACTGGAGGAAACACTAAGGAAAACAGATAGTATTACCGGAGATCAGATCTCTGTTATAATGAATAAATATTTCAGACTGGAAAGCATGAGTTTGCCCGATGCCAACTGGCGGGATTTTATTAAAAAAAAACTGGCCGTTCAAAAAAGTCAGATCACAAGGGTTTTGGGTTTTTGCAAAAACGTTTACCTTGTGGACAGACATACCCTGTCTCTCCAAAAAGAGATACACAATCATCAGGGAGGATTCTTACGGACTCTTTTGGATCACTAATTGACAATAATCGTCTGGTTACATTCGTGGGAACAGGAGGCGTGGGGAAAACATCTCTTGCTCTTTCCTTTGCCCTGGAGGCTGCCAAGGGGAAAAAGAAAGTGGCAGCCATCACCATTGATCCGTCCAATCGTTTAAACAGTCTGCTTGGATTAAGACAGGGTATGGATGCCAGACAGGAGGTTTTTTTTGAAACTTTGGAAGTTTCACTGGATGTGTTCTTTTTGGATACACAAAGCATTTTTCAAAGATTTATGGCATCCCATTTGGGAGAGACTTTTTATGAAAAAATCAGAAAAAATTCCATTTACCAACAGGTTTCAAAAAATCTGAGAGAAACCCATAACTTTGCCGCTCTTTACAAAATGGTGGAGGTTCTCTCCATTCAGCCCTATGATTTTATTGTCCTGGACACTCCTCCCTGTCATCAGGTGATAGAGTTTTTCAGTGCTCCAGGTCAGTTGCAAAACTTTTTTTCTCTTTATAAGAACAGGTTGGCAAACCCCTGGTTCTCCTGGATGAAGACTTCATCCTTTCTTGAAAAAGGGCTTAAAAGACTGACCGGAGAGGAATTTATAGGGAGTGTCAATCAGTTTTTTAAAGTGATTGCCCATTTGAATACAAGTGTTCATCAGGTTTCCCAAAGTTTTCTTGATGCATTGGGGGTGGCCAATTCTTCTTTGATTCTGGTTTTTTCCCCCTCTGCTGACAAAGTGGAGGAAGCCCGTTTTCTCCAGAAGGAAATCAACAGAAAAGGCTTTAAAGTGGATGCCTATTTACTCAACAGGGCATGGACCCATGCCCTGGACTCCAAGAAGGAGCCTGTCACCGGGCAATATGGACAGGAGGGGGCTTTGTACAACTCCATCATTGCCCAGGGGAATGAAAGTCGTAAACTTTTAAAGCATCTGAAAGCAGAACTCCCTGACCCCTCTCTGCAATTTTTTATGCTGCCTGATATGGAAATCACACTGGAAAGCAAACAGGACATCATCTGTTTTTCAGAAAATCTGAGGAAGGCATGGCAGGAAATATAAAAAACCGGATTCATAAAAAATTACTGGACCGGGAAAAACAACTTGTCAATTGGTACCACGAGAAACTTGAGGGGGCCTGCATTCCATTTTATGCCAGCTTTGATATTCGGGATGCCGGTTTTAAAATTGGCAATGTGGATGGCAATGTATTTCCGGCGGGTTTTAATAACATTTGCCAGATGGACAGGGACCAGGCTCCGGAAATTGCCTCTGATTTCCTAAAGCGTTATCACCCAAAGGCCGGATATCTGTTACTTTTGGCAGAGGATCACCTCAGGAACACCTATTATTGGGATAATATCATAGTGATTAGTGAAATTCTTATGGATGCCGGTTATGAAGTGGATGTGGGTACACTTTCCGCAGTGGTGGATGATTCCATGACTGTGGAATCTTTCAGAGGCCGGAAAATACAGATTCACAGAGTCTGGTCCAGGGCCGGTCAGTTAGTGACCCGCAGGAGAGTGCCTGACCTGGTTATCACAAACAATGATTTTTCAACGGCTTACGATCATATGGACTTCAGTGCCACAATCATGAATCCTTTAAGGGAATTGGGCTGGTATCAAAGAAAAAAACACTGTTATTTTAAGCATTATAACAGCCTGGTTTGTGAATTTGCCGGGCTTATCGGGGAGGATCCATGGTTGTTTGAAGTTCCAACAGAGAGACTTTCGGACTTCAATGTGAATGACAAGTCAGGTCATGAGGTTTTGGCCACCAAAGTGGATGAAGTGATAGAAAAGACAAAAAAGAAATACAGCCAATATGGTATTGATGAAAAACCCTATGTTTTTATCAAAAACAATTCGGGGACGTATGGTCTGGGAGTGCTGGAAGCCGGCAGTGGAGATGAAATAAGAACTTTAAATTACAAATCAAGAAAGAAACTGAAGGCGGCAAAAGGTGGTGGTGGTATTTCTGAAGTGATTGTTCAGGAGGGTATTCCATCGGTTCTTACAGAGGATGAGGCCATAGCTGAACCGGTTCTTTACATGATGGGTGACGAACTGGCCGGGGGTTTCTTAAGAACCCATGAAAAAAAGAATTCCTATCAAAGCCTGAACAGTCCAGGGGCTGTTTACAAACGACTTTGTCTAAGCGACCTTAAAGTCCGGGCTGAAGGCTGTATTTCTGAAAATGTCTATGGATGGCTTGCAAAAACAGGTCTGCTTGCAATCACCAGGGAAGTTTCCTCTTACGGGAAGACCTGATCCGAGTCGTTACGAATTTCCATTCTTCAAGTGCTGTTCAACGATTTTTTCAGCAAGTTTACCTGAATCGACCCTGTATTCACCACGATCAATGAGTTTTTGGAGACTGATCAGCTTTTTTTCATCAGTAGGATTCACTTTTATCCTCTCTTTTTTCTTTTTTGGAATTTGAAGTTCTTTTTTCAAAAGGGCTTCCTTTGGAATACGGAAAACCCAGCATAAACCAAATAGTCTTCAGTGTAAACATTCACACCTTAACACAAACTCCCTACTGCGGCTTCTGAGCTTCTCACTACAAATTTATGAGAAGTTCGGGTTAAACACGATCAGTATAATTCCATAAAATCCGGTCTTTGGTCTCAGGACAGTGGACCTGCCTTAATATAATTTATAAGTATGAAGACTTTTTCTGTTTTTCTGTTTTTCTTTTCTTCTGTTGGGATTTTTACACTGTCAGCAGGGGCAGCCGTCAAAACCTCTCTGTCTGTAAACAACACCAGAAACTCTCTTCGCCGGTTTCCTCATCTCAAAAAAGATATGCTGTTTTCCGGAAAACGACTTCCGGGGAAAATCTACACGTCACCCATTTTTGATTTTCCCATCATTTACAATGACAAGGTAAAGAGTTGGATTAAATATTTTCAGACAAAAGGGAAAAAATCCTTTAAATGTTGGCTGGAACGCTCCACACGTTACGCTCCTTATATCAAGAAGGAACTGGAGGATCATGATCTTCCACAGGATATTTTTTATGTGGCCATGATTGAGAGTGGCTTTGCCTCCAAAGCCCGAAGTCGAGCAGGGGCTGTGGGCCTCTGGCAATTCATTGCCTCCACAGGTCGTGATTACGGTTTAAAAATAAATGGATGGGTGGATGAACGACGTAACTTCACCAAGGCCACCCGGGCAGCTATTGCTTATAAAAAATCCCTTTACAGGATCTTTGGGTCCTGGCATCTGGTTTCTGCATCTTACAATATGGGGGAAAACAGACTCCAAAAACTGGTTGCAAAATATGGAACCAATAATTTCTGGGAATTGTCTGAAATGGGGATACTTCCTGATGAAACAATAAACTATGTTCCAAAGATCATTGCCGCCACTTTGATTGCCAAGTCCCCGGCTCTTTATGGTTTTAAAAATATCAACTACCAGGTTCCTTACAGGTTTGAAGAAACTTTTGTGCCAGGAGGTACGGATCTTGGAAATCTGGCCCGATATATTGGAGTCAGGGAACGCTATCTCAAAGATCTGAATCCGGACTTGTTAAGAGGTTTTGTTCCAAGGGAAGTCAAAGGCCACAGGATTAAAATCCCCGTGGGTTCCAGATCCCAAGTCAGACAATACTCCCGTCTGATCTCCAAAAACACCATCTAGCCCGCATTTCCCACAAACTTTCTGCTGTGGGTTAAAAGCGGATTCGGATGAGCGTCATTTTTACAGGATTTTGCCTGTTTTCAGAAATTTGTCAGTATGGACTTGCAAAAATTCTTTTTTTTGGGGATAAACAGGGAATGAACTTATTGTTTCCCCTTTTTTTGACAACTGATGTCAGTCAATATTCTGTTACCTGACAAATCAATAAAGTCCTTTGACCATAATCCCACCGTGCTTGAAGTGGCTTTTAGCATAAGCAAGGATCTGGCCCATTCCACAGTGGGAGGTCAAGTCAATGACAGTAAAGAAGTGATAGATCTGCGTACAAGTCTTCAGGATGGAGATAAACTTCTGATTGTCACCTGTCAGTCAGAAGAGGGAAGGGATGTACTCAGGCATTCTGCAGCACACATTATGGCCCAGGCCGTCCAGGAGCTTTACAAAAATGTAAAGGTGACCATTGGCCCTGTGGTTGAAACCGGTTTTTACTACGATTTTGACCCTGAAATCCCTTTTTCAAAAGAAGATCTTCCAAAAATAGAAAAAAAAATGAAAGAGATCATTAAACGCAATCTTCCGGTGACAAGAGAAGGCTGGTTAACAGAGATAGCCATTAAAACATTTGAGGACATGGGGGAAATTTTTAAAGCGGAAATCATCAAAGATCTGGGTGAAGAGGCAGTGTTTATTTATCGTCAGGGGGAGTGGTTTGATCTTTGCCGGGGTCCCCATGTACAAAGCACCGGACAGGTGAAAGCCGTTAAAGTGATGAGTCTTGCAGGAGCTTATTGGCGTGGGGATCACAGGAATAAACAATTACAAAGAATTTATGGAACGGCTTTCCACAGCAAAAAGGAAATGGAGGAGCACCTCCATTTCCTGGAAGAGGCCAGAAAACGGGATCACCGTAAGGTGGGAAAGGACCTGGGGCTTTTTATGTTTCATGATTGGGCTGCAGGAATGCCTTTTTTCTCTCCCAAGGGTACCATTCTCTATAATGAACTCACAAATTACATTCGCAGCTGTTATAAAAAGTATGATTATGAAGAGGTGATCACACCTCAGATTTATAATGTCAGTCTTTTTAAGGTTTCCGGCCATTACGATCACTATCATGAAAATATGTATTTCAGTGATCCTGGTGGAAAGGGAATCACCGGAGTCAAGCCCATGAATTGCCCCGGCCACTGTCTTCTCTATGCTTCAGAAAAACACTCTTACCGTGAGCTTCCCATACGCATGGCTGATTTTGGTCGTCTTCACCGTTACGAGGCCAGTGGAGCCCTCCATGGACTCACCCGTGTCCGGTCCATGTGCCAGGACGATGCCCATATTTTTTGTACCACAGCCCAAATGCAGTCTGAAATTGTTTCTTTTATGGAAATGCTTAAAGAGGTTTATCAGACTCTGGGGCTTGTTGAATTTAAGGTTTCCCTGGCCACCCGACCTGAAAGCCGCATGGGTGAAAATGAGATTTGGGATCAGTCAGAGTCAGCCCTTAAAAAAGCCCTGGAGGAAATTTCCATGGACTATGAGATAAATCCGGGAGAAGGAGCCTTTTACGGACCCAAAATTGAAATTCACTTTGTGGATGTTATGAAAAGAGTCTGGCAATTGGGAACCATGCAGGTTGATTTTAATATGCCAAAAAATTTTGATCTTACCTATGTGGGGGAGGATAACAGCACCCACAGACCTGTGTTACTCCATCGGGCTGTCCTCGGAACTCTTGAACGGTTTATTGGAATTTATCTGGAAAACAGGGACGGGAAACTCCCCCTCTGGCTATGTCCGGTCCAGCTCGCCATCCTCAATGTGGCAGACCGGCACAGAGAGTATTGCAGGGAAATAAAAAACAATCTGGAAAAAAGGAACATTCGGGTCTACTTTGATGATCGTAATGAAAAGCTTGGCTATAAAATCCGGGAGGCACAGTTACAAAAACTGCCTTATATGATGATTATCGGTGACAGGGAGATGGAGCAACACAATGTTTCCATCCGTGTTCGCTCCGGCAAAACCAGTGAAGCCATGACACTGGAGGAATGTCTCCGGGATCTGGAACAGGAAATAAAAAACAAAAGTTTGGAACAAATTATAAAATAAAAGGAGGTTGTTATCAGAAAGCCCAGAGGAGGCCGCCAGGCACCACCAAAAGAAAAATATCGGGTCAATGATCGAATCATGGCCAGAGAGATACGTCTCATAGGGGAAGATGGGAAAATGTTGGGTATTTATGCCGTAAACCAGGCTCTTGACCTGGCCCGACAGAGACAAATGGATCTTATTGAAATTGCCCCCAACGCCATCCCCCCCACCTGTAAGATTATGGATTATGGAAAATGGAAATATGAAAACAAAAAGAAAGCCCAGGTGGCCAAAAAGAAACAAACTGTGATTTCCATTAAGGAAATACAGATTCGTCCACGAACAGATGAACATGATCTGGAAACAAAAATGAGAAATGCCAGAAAATTTCTGCTTTCTGGAGACAAAGTGAAAGTGAATCTTCGCTATCAGGGGCGGGAGATGGCTCATAAGGAACTGGGATCTGAGGTTCTCCACAGGGTGATTGAAAAGCTCAGTGATCTGGCAGCTCCTGAAGTGGAACCCAAAATGGAGGGAAGACAGCTCTTTGTGGTCATGACTCCCGATTCCTCAAAACTGAAAGACTATGAAGCCAAAGTCAAAGCTAAAGAGAAAACCAAAGAGAAAGAGAAAGAGAAAACCAAAGAGGCTCCTGCTGATGAACTGCTTGCACCCTAACGAAGCTCCCTCTGTAACTGCCACAATTTTGGATGAGATTGGCATGAGACAACGAGGAACGACCGAGGCGTACTTTATGTACGCCGCAAGGAGAGACGAGGCAGGCGAATCCGGGATCGCCAAAAGTGTGAGCAGTTACTTGCGGATTAAGCGGGTTGTCACTCATACTCCTTGTATTTTTCCGGGAATGCCAACCACTGTGCCCCCTTCCGGCACATTCCTGGTGACAACGGCACCAGCTCCCACCCGAACTCCATGACCCAGGTGCACATTTCCAAGAACTTTTGCACCGGCTCCAACCATCACCCCATGACCAAGAGTGGGATGACGTTTTACAGGCTCATGATTCATTCCTCCCAAAGTGACTCCCTGGAAGAGAATGCAGTCATTACCAATCACTGAGGTTTCACCGATCACAATTCCAGCCCCGTGATCCATCACCAGTCTCTTTCCAATTCTGGCTCCGGGGTGAATCTCAATGAGAGTGGCCAGACGACTCAGTTCGGATACAAGGCGGGCCACAAAATAGAGTTTTAATTTGTAAAAAGTATGGGCCAGCCGATGACAAAAAAGAGCTTTAACCCCTGGATAAAGAAAGGCAATTTCAAAAAGAGATCTGGCCGCCGGATCATATTTTTTATAAGCTTTTAAGAGATCAATCATGGATTTCATAACACACTACAACCTCTTCTTTTTTAATCTCAGAAGGGGAGCAAAGTTCGGTGATATTTCAAGACCCAGGCCAACAGAAACCTGTGCCTCCTCAGGAGAATCCTTTAGAAAAACAGCACTATACCCCCAATGAGAGTAGAGCATGGACAGATCTTTGCTAAAAACATTATTATTCATGATCTCTTTGGCACAAAGGAGGTCTCCTGACAACAAACACCCCCTTAAGGCGACTTCAATCATGGATTGTTTTTCATCCGCCTGGTTGACAAAGTTTAAAATATTTTTGGCCTGACCCGTATCACCCATTTTAAACAGAACAGAGGCGTAAAGAGTCTGTAACAGTCCTTTTTGGTTCTGCTTGGCCAGCAGTTTTTCAAAAATTCTCTTGCCTTCCACAAGTCGGTTGATTTTTAAAAGACAGAAACCCCTGAGAAGCTGTGAAAAATAGAGATCACCAAGGTTTTTTTGCATTTTCTCACAATGAATGCTGTAGTCCAGCCAGTTAAAACTCTGAAAGTCGATATGGGGATTCTGAATATGAAGATTGGTTAATTCAATATCCACTTTCAAAAAATCTATGATGGATGTTTTCCATTTGTTTCCATTTTTATCCAACTTCATTTTTCCCAGTGTCATGAGAAAAAGAACTTCCTGCCTGAATTCTGAAAATTTTTCGGAAAACTGTTGACCCATGGAAAAGGCCCTCTGCAGAATTTTTTTTGAAACAGCTTTTTTCTCACTTTTCAAACCCAGTTCCACAAGACTTCGAATATACAAATAGTGAACAATGGATTTTCCTGAAGATTTTTTTATTTCCCTTTCCATAAGGTCCACGGCCTCTCGGGGACGATCCAGTTTCAAAAGACTGAAAGCCTTATTGACAATGGCTGGCAAAAACCTCTCATCCATTTGCAGGATCTGATCGTAAAAAAGGAGAGCCTCATTGTGAAGGTTGCGATAAGAGTGGGTCAGTCCAATGACATTTCTGCTGTAATTTAAAAAAGATTTATCCTTTGAATCCATCATAAACTTTTCAAGTTGTCCCTGAACCTGAGAAAACTGTCCTTCGAATTGAACAGAAAGGGGGGCCATTTCGATAAAGAGGTTGGGGTCTTCGGGTGAAAGTTTATAAGCCATATTGAAATTTTTGAGAGCTTTCTGATAGTCGCCCACTTTCATGGCTCTTAGAGCTTTGTCAGAAAGTTTATTGTAGGCGATATGATTATCTTCAGTGTCCTTTATCTTTTTGACTTCAAGAGACTTGTAAAAGAAAAGCACGACAGCAACAAAAACAAGGACAGACAGGATGAGAACAAAGTTTTTTGGACTTTGGACGGTGGATGGGGGTCTTGGTACGGAAGAACCCATAACAGGTGTTTTTTTATGTCCCATGGATGAGGGAGGGGGGTCCAGGACAAACCCCCCATTTTTTTTGACGGAGTCTTTCCGGGTGGAGGGGGAAGGGGAAGGAGTGGCGACTGTTTCACCGGGCAGGGTTATTTCACGGGTTGAAGTCATCTCACGGGTGGAGGTGTTGATGTCCACAGTGGCTGTTACAGTCTGTTCCCTGCGATTGTAAGTGCTGGACTTCAGTTTTTCCAAAGCTGCTGTAAAAAGGGGGTTGTCTTTAATGGAACACCAGCGGCCAAAGGGATCTTTTATTTCATCGAGAATATGAATATCCCCTTTAAACAAACTCTCCACGATATGATCAAGTTCCAGGGGACCGGAAATGGTGTCACTGGATTTAATTAACCATTTTTTATCTTTTTCCATGAAAGACTCCGTTAACCCTGTCAATGTCGAAAATGACGTTGACTTGTGAAAAGCCATGGAGACATTCAATTCCCTGGCTTTTTGCTATGACTTCATTATCTTTTATGGAACCTCCCGGCTGGACAATGGCCCTGACTCCATTTTTTGCTGCCAATTCCACGGAATCCGGGAAAGGGAAAAAGGCATCACTGGCCAGATAAAGTGATTTTTTCATGAGGATGAAACTGAAGAGCTCTTCCACAAGCCTGGTTGACAGCATCCACCCGGTTCACCTGTCCCATGCCCAGTCCCAGGGATTGGTTTGTGGAGGTCACCGCAATGGCATTGCTCTTCAGGGAGGCACAGACCCGCCACGCAAAACCTAAGCCCTTTTTGTCCTGTTCGTTCAGTTCACCACTCACTGTTTTCCACTGGCAAACAGTGTCACTCACCTGATCCTCACTCTGGACCAAAAAATCCCCCCTCCAGGGATCGAAACTGGAATTCTCTGTAAAAATCGAATTTCAACAGATCCTTCCAGATTAAAACTCTCAGGTTTTTCTTTTGTGCTAAAATCTTCCGGGCCTCATCAATGATTCCCGGGGCCACCACAGCTTCAAGAAATATCCGGGTCAGTTCCCTGGCACAGGAAGCAGTGATTTCACGGTTCAGGGCCACAACACCACCAAAAAACACTGACCGGATCCGCAGACAATGAAAAATCAAGGGCCTCCTGAATATTCTTCCCTTCTCCCACACCACAGGGATTATTGTGCTTCACCGAAACCACAGTCGCTCTGTTATTAAAAAGTCGCAAGGCCCGGACGGCTGATTCAGATCCAGAATATTATTATAAGAAAGCTGTTTTCCCTGGATCATTTTTGCTGTGTGGAGTCCATGGGGTCCATATTGATACCAGCTGGCTTTTTGCTGGGGGTTTTCCCCATAACGAAGAGTTTTATGCAACTGTCCACAAACTTTAAAAGAAGGGGGTGTGTCCCCTTCCCCTTCCCCTTTTCCATAAAGCTTTGTCCCTGAAGGGTTTGCCTCTGGAAGAGGGGATTGACCGGAAACATGGGCCAGATAATTGGCAATGGATCTGTCGTAATCCTGGATATGGGAAAAAAACCCTGGCTGCCAGTTGCTGGCGTTCCTCCAGGCTTGTTTTGCCTTTTTTCCACCAATCCAGGAGTAATCCCGGGGATCACAAACCACTGTGACATTTTTAAAATTTTTGGCCGCAGCCCTTAAAAGAGTGGGGGCCTCCAATGTCGATCAATTCTATCATCTCCTGAAGTTCAAGCTCTTTGGTCAGACCTTTTTTTAAAAGGATAGAGGTTAACCACCACCAGATCAAAAAGCCTGTAAATCATACTTTCTAAGAATTTCCTGATCCTCATCCACCCCGGCTCTCTGCAAAAGGGGGATATGGATAAAAGGATGAAGGGTCTTCACTCTCCCGTTCATCACTTCCGGGAACCGGGTTTGTTCGCTTACCTTAACCACTTCAAACCCCTTTTCCTGTAAATATTCCGCCGTTCCGCCGGAAGAGACAATTCTCATGTTTCCATCCCTGAATTTTTTCAGGAAGGAATCCAGACCTGTTTTTTCTGAGACACTGATAAGAGCATTTTTAAACATGAAGTTTTCCTTCACAAATTGATTCGGGACAAAGCATACTTTATATCGTCATTGGTGAGAAAGAGTCCAGCCCCGATAAAGCCTGCACTGTTGTTCTTTCCATCTTCAAGAATGTATTGCTGACCTCCGACGACATAGAGTCCTTTAAAAAAATTGTAGCGAAGATAGGCACGGAGGTTGGGAGTGTCAAAGTCAAAGGCATCCAGGGACAATCGAAAGTGGTTACGGTAAAAGTTGTATTCAAGACCCAATCCCCCCCGATTTTCAATGAGTCCCCCTTTGACTGACAAATTATAAAAGGTTTTTCCAAAAAGGGCTGTGAATCGCAATTTATACTGTTGACTGTTTTTCTGCACTGTGGATGTGGAGGGGCCTCCATCAGTGGAGCTGGTGCGGGTGAAACGGGTGATAACCCCTTCTGGAGAGGAAATGCCGGCTATTTCATAAAAGCGATCCGGGCCTGGCTGGATGCGGGTTCCAATATAAGAGCGGACTCCATTCCCGTTGGTAAAATAATGGGAATAATAGTCAAAAGCTGTCTGAAGTTTTGAACCGGCCTGAATGAACTGATTGACTCCGGCTATGGCGGTGTTCAGTTCCTCCACGGTTTCCTCATCATTCACCAACCGGCCAATGGTTCCTTCACCATTTTTTATTTTATGGGAAATTTCATCGACACTGGCCAGTGTTCTCTCAAGACTTGCCATTGAATTTTTAAAACGGACCGAAAAGCCTGCCTCACTTTCATCATTGACAATACCGTCCAGTGTTTCTGTGATGTCTCTCATATATCCAATCATTTCTGACACTTCTTTCTTTTTTTCATGGACGAGATCTGAAAGGTTTCCCGTCAGGGTTTCAAGATTGGTGATGATCTTTCCCAATGGTTTTTCCCTGTCACCTTCAGTGGCATCCCGAATATTATCCGCAACGATGGACAAACTCTTTGTGATTTTACTGATTTCACCCACCAGTTGATCAATGGAGGCATTGTCTTCAACCACCTGGATCTGTTGTTCAGGGCTTTTCAGAGGGGGACTCTGCAAAGGTCCTGGAATAATTTCAACGTGCTTGTCACCCAGTATCCCGTTGGCACGGATCTCAATTTTGGAGAACTCTGTCAGAATCACGTCGGACCGGATCACCATTTCCACAATGGCCCTGCCATCCTGAAGTTTAATATCCTCAATAACACCCACCCGGATCCCGGCCACATTGACCGGACTTTTTTTAATCAGTCCACTGGCATTTTCCACTTCGAACCAAACCCGTTTGGTTCCTCTCATAAAAGAGGGACTTTCATTCACTCTCATGGACATCACACCAATAAGGACGGACACCACGATCACCAGAAGTCCCACTTTAAATTCCGGTGCGTTTAAAAGATTCATTGTTTATGAACTCCTTTTGCCACAAAACGCTTTACTAAAGGGTTATCGGAATTCATGAAATCTTTTGGAGTCCCGTGGAGCAAAACCTTACCACTGTCCAGCATGGCCACATAATCTCCAATGCGAAAAGCGGCATAAAGGTCGTGGGAGACCACCAGGGAGGCTGTCTGTTTACTGTGGTTGTGAGTCTCTATAATCAGATTGTTCACCATTTCCGTTAAAATGGGATCAAGTCCTGTTGTGGGTTCGTCATACACCAGAATACCGGGGTCCAGGGCAAGGGCCCGGGCCAGACCACAGCGTTTCCTCATTCCTCCACTGATTTCACCAGGCAGTTTGTTGTAGTGTTTTTCCTCCAGACCTGCCCTTTCCAGCTTTTCGTAAGCAATGGCTTTGATTTGTCCCCTGGAAAGGTTCTTACGGTGTTCCTTAAGGGGGAACTGGACATTCTCCAGAAGAGTTTTGTCATCAAAAAGGGCGGCGTGCTGAAAGAGAACCCCAAAATTTTTACACATTTCAAACCGGTCTCTTTTGCTCATGATGGCCATGTTTTTCCCCAAGACCTTGATGGAACCGGACGTGGGGCTGAACAAACCAAGAACATGTTTCAGCAAAACACTTTTTCCGGTTCCACTGAAACCGATAATGACTGTTATTTTGCCCTTTGGAATGTTCAGGTTGATTCCATTGAGAATATAGTCGTTTTCAACAAAGGCCTTTTTAAGATCAATGATCTCTATTGCAGTTTCTTTTTCCATGTTTCACACTGTTGTTATCCTGTTATTTTGTAATAAATCTCAATGAAGTTCATGAGAAAAAAATCCAAAATGATAATGACAACCATGCTGAAAACCACACCCCGGTTGGTGGCATTCCCAACCCCCTTGGCCCCTCCCTTGGTTTTAAAACCATAGAAACAGCAGATCATTGAAAAAACAGCTCCAAAAAAAGCGGCTTTTATCAACCCCTCGTTGATATGACCGGGATTTAACCACAAAGTGGTTTTATCCCAAAACACGGCTTCATCCATTTCCAGGATCCGAATACACAGAAAATAGGATCCAATCATGGCTACAAAATCAAAGGCTGCTGTGAGAAAAGGCAGGGCGACAATGGAGGCCCACATTCGGGGGGCCACCAGGTACTCCAAAGGATCCACTCCCATCACCTCAAGGGCATCAATCTGTTCACTGACTCTCATGGAGGCCAGATTGGCGGCCATGGCTCCACCGGCCCGGGCCGCCACAACCAGGCCCGTGAGTACAGGCCCTAATTCCCGCACAACACCCATGGCCACAATGGGGCCGGTCAAAGTGGTGGCATTAACCAGACGAAAACCCAGGTAAACCTGAAAGGCCAGGGCCATACCGGTAAAGGTTCCTGTCAGGACAACAATGAAAATGGATTTGTTCCCAATAAATTCCATCTGTTGAATAAATTCTTTAAAGCGATAAGGTCCTCTGAAAAAAGACTTTAAAGAGTAAAAACCAAACCGGACGACCGCCCCCACTTCAAAAACAAATTTTTCAAAAGCACTCCAAAAAGAAACCACTGCAAAATCCACAAGTTCATTGGTTTTTTGACCTGTCTTCAGATTCACTTTGAAACTCCGTAATAACGGGGAACCCTCTCCCCAATACCCGTCATGATTTCATAGCTCAGACAGGCACTTGTTTTTGCCATTTCCTCCACTGTAATTTGTTCGTCACCCTGACAGCCAATGAAAATCACTTCCTCTCCGATCAGGTTTTCCGGACTCCAGGGAAGTTCTGTTAAATCAATCATGGTGTAATCCATGGTCACACGCCCCCTTATGGGAATTCGTTTCTGTTTTACCAGAACCTCCCCCTTGTTGGACAAACCCACAGGGATTCCATCAGCATAACCGGCAGGCACAATTCCAATCAATGAATCCTGATCCGCTTTCCAGGTTCCTCCATAGGACACAACATCCCCTGATTTTACCTGTCTGAGAGAAACAATTTTAGACTTAAACTCCATAACAGGACCAACGAGAGGTTTAAAGGACAGATTCTCTCCGGGATCAATACCATAGACCAGCAGTCCCGGCCTGGAGCCGAAAACAAGAGGAAAACCCTGTCTGTGAAGGGCCACCATGGCTGCTGAGTTAAAAACATGATGGAAGGGAATATGACCAAAATGGGATTGAATATTCCTGAACACCTCCAGCCCGCATTTCTCATAAATTTTTGAAAAAGGGGTTTTGGTGGCAGAAAGTTTGGGGGAAACACCGGTCAGGGATTTTGGTGAAAAACCTCTCTCCTGTGAAAAGTCTTCATCTGAACAGGAAAAAGAGGGGGTCATGACCATATCTTCAGCTGAATGAAGATGGGTGCACAGGCCTTCAATCTGAATCCCCGGGTTGCGGGACAAAAGATCCAAAATCCCGGGACTGTCTTTGGAATCAAAACCAAGACGATTCATTCCCGTATTGAACTTGATATGAATTTGGGTCACAGTCTTTACTTTCTCAACCAGATGCCGGAGTTGGGTAAAATCAGAAACCACAGGGGTGATGTTATGGGTCAGGAGCTCTTCCACTGCTTCAGCACCGCTAAAACCAAAACTGAGAATCCTGGTGGATGTCGGCAGAGTCCCCAATCCAAGGGCTTCCTCCACAGAGGACACCCCAAGAAATCCACAACCCTCCAGGGCCAGGGTCTGGGCCACCCTTTTGTCCCCATGTCCATAGGCATTGGCCTTAATCATGGGACACAAAAAGGGATTGTTGTTCTGGATGTTGCCCGGATTTTTGAGAAACTGAAAATTGGCAATCAATTGTTTGAGGTCAATTTGAACATGGGTGGGACGGAGCTGTTTCATGGGAACCTGATTCACTGAAAATTCAAACAGAATCAGTATATACCAAAGACCATTTGTTTTTTATATGATTTTCGTGGAGAGACTCCGTGAAAATTCAAACAGAATCAGTATAAGGCTGAAACTCCGGTTGAAAACCCCTGTCTGCTGAATAGAGACAAACCTTGTTTTTCCCTGCATTCAGGACCTGGGAGCAGGCTTTTTGGGCATCACAGAGAAGGGCCTCAGGCCCTGCTGACAACAGGGGAAACCCGCTGACTCCAAAACACAAACGAAATGATGGGATTTTTGTTTTCAGATTTTGCAGAAGTTGCCGACGAATCTTTTCCGCTTTAATGGCGGCATTCTCAGAAGAGCAATGGGGAAGAATCAAACTCATCCTGTTTTTATCCAGACGACTGACCAGGTCATAAGCTCTCAATTGGGTTTTTATGAATTCAAGACTTTTGGCCATGGTCTGGTTGTGATTGGAAACAGAGTGCAAATGACAGATGACAAGGGACAGGGGGGATTTTAAGTGACGACTTCGGAAAACCTCAGAGGCCAGGGCCAGTGGAAACTGTCCGGGTTTTATTTCCTGTTCCAGACGGCCATCAATTTCCGGTTGTTTTTTGGCTTTTTCCAGACGGATGTTTCGCAAAT
Source organism: Bdellovibrionales bacterium (assembly GCA_965218815.1). Taxonomy (GTDB): domain Bacteria; phylum Bdellovibrionota; class Bdellovibrionia; order Bdellovibrionales; family JAGQZY01; genus JAGQZY01. The sequence goes on from CBDCLX010000002.1 coordinate 201,270, forward strand.
GCACAGAGAGATAACGCAGCATTTTTTTCAAAAAAGTCATGGAGTCAAAATGAAAAGCCACCACAAAACCGTAAAGATCACCGGCAAATTCCACCGGTTCAATAACAAAATTTTCCCAGGAAAATATTTCCCTTAGATTCTGATTTAATTTCTCCGAGGCCTGATTTTTGTTCTCTTTAAAGTCCTTTATGGAAAAGGGAATCCGATGTCCGCGGAAGTGGTGTTCCGTGGAAAAACTTGTTCCCATCACCAGCAGTTGGGATCGGGCCGGATAATTCCTGAGATAAACAAACTCACTCTGGCGGGCAGTTCCCTTTAAAATCCCAATGAGTTGGTTAACCAACTCTGTTTCATTGGTGTTCCTGTCCCCATTGAAGTCAAAAACATTCTGAACACCGGAATGGTCAGGGGGTTGTTCATGGCTTTTCTGCTCTTTCAGATTCTCCAGACCACTGACAATACGGGCTGTTTCCCCGGATCTTTGCTCAGCAATGAATTTGAAAATCATTTTTTCAATCAATTGATCCAGACGCAGACACAGGGTTTGTTCATCCGGCAGGGGCCAGGGCCACGAATCGCTGATGAAGCCTGATTTCAACAGATTCTGAATCCCGGGCCAGAATTCATGTCCGGCCAGAACCACGACATTCACCTCGTGACTCATCTCTCTCACTTTTTGGATCATCTGGTGGAACTTCAGATTCAGAGGCTGGTAATGAAGAAGCAGAACATGGGGCAGTTCCATTTTCAATGATTCATAAAGAAGATCATAACTGAAAAAAGTTTTGTGATTATAGCCACTGTCCTTTAAGGCTTCATGAATTTTTTCACTTCGGAGAACATCCTCATCATAAGTGTTTATTTTAAAATCTGATTTGTAGGTTTCAACGATCGACACTTGTATCCTTCTTTTTGGGTGGACGGATCTTGATTTTAAATTGTCCATTATCAAACTCAAAAAGTCCATGTTCATCGGTTTTGATCCCGGATTTCAGGTCTTTTGATTTCTTTTGAAACTCTGATCTGTCAGAGTCGGAAGCCGGGCCTTCAGCCATGGTCTGGGAATCCCTAAAGCTAAATTTTTTCAATTGAAAACCCTGGATGGCCTCTTCCACCCGTTTTTCAATATCAGCCAGGACTTCCTCCCCCTTTTCTTTTTCCTGTTTTTCAGGCTGGCGGGACAGGGCTTTTCCTTTCCCGGATGACTCAGGTGTCAGGGGGGAAAGGGCTGGCCCGGATGCCTGATCTTCAGTAAAAAACTCCTGTCTCTGCAGGTCATTCTTTTCGGATTGGGTGATTGTTTCACCGTACACATCCCTGTTTGTTTTGGTGTCCTCTCTTTTTTTTCCTGGAATTTTATCTTTATTGTTTTTCTGAAGAACAAGGGAAAAGGGGATGGATTTTCCCGTGACAAAAAGCAACAGGAGAAAACCAAAGCAAACACTTATTAAAAAATAATAAAAAAACAAACTTTCAGGATAAGAGGCAGAGGTCAGGCTCCTCTTGTGAATGACCCACAATTGGGAAAGAGGGGAAAAATAGGATGTGAAAATCAATCTTTGCTTTTCCTTTTTCACCTGAAAATTTTTCATTCCCAGTTCATCAGGATCATTTACAATCTTTTTTTTGTCCCTGAGTTCGGGTGGAAAACTTCCTTCCACGGCCTCGTGTTTTTCTGTGGCCAGAACCACCGGGGATTCCCTGGATTGAATGAATTTAAAAAAATCCTTTTTCAACCCAAAAACCAGAAAACCTTCATGCAACTGATGGGACCTGGCCAGGCTGGCAGGAGTCACATAAATCAGCTTGTGATCCTGATTGAAGTGCCATGTTCTTTTTTCACTGGTGATTTTGTCAAAATCAATTTCGTTGACTTCAGTGAGGATTTTTTCCTTTTCCAAAAGGCCCAGTTTTTTCCATTTCACACTCCATTCATCCTGTTTTTTATAAACATAGGCAAAATAACGGCCCCCCAGTCTCTTTAAGGATTCAACAGTGGATTGGTCCAGATAGGAGGTTGAAGCTTCCAGTTGCAAAAGCTGGTGTTCAAGATTCTGAGCGGCCCAACCGGTCACCTCCTGACCGGCTTTTTCTGAAATCTGCCAGTGTTTCCTTTCATTGAGGTAAAAAGCCCTGTAACTGATAAAAATGCCCAGCCCCAGAAACAAAACGCTTATTAAAATTATTTTCCGGTTGATTGTCATGACTCCAAAGACCATTTGGTTTTTATTTTTTATGTGATTTTCATGGAAAAATTCCATGAAAATTCAAAAAGCATGATCTCTTAAACCCCACTCTTGTTTTTTATATATTGAAAATTCAAAAAAAACCAGTGAACAGACTTTTGTAAAAAGCTCTTCTTATTGTTAAACTGGGGGAAAGAAGGTTTTATGCAGAGCGGAAAAATCAAAGAATACTATGAAAACAGGGAGTTTTTCATAAAAACCCCTTCCTCCACTGAACTTTTTTTACAGAGTTGGTCAAAGCCTGAAATAAATTCCAAAGCCCTTGTCCTTATCACCCATGGGCTCTGTGAACATTCCCAGTGTTATATCCCTGTAGCCAGATCACTCTGTGACCGGGGCTTTTTGGTCTATGCCTGGGATTTGCAGGGGCATGGAAGGTCTCAGGGCAAAAGAGGGGTCGTTAAAAATTTTGATGATTTTTCCAAGGATTTGATTTCATTGGTAAAAAAGCTTAGAAAAAGCTTTGATAGCCCACTGGCTTCCTGTCCCTTTCATCTTTTGGGTCATTCCATGGGAGGTCTGATTATACTTCAGACTCTTTTAAAAAAATCCCCCCCGAAAATCACCTCAGTTTGCCTGAGCAGCCCGGCCCTTGGACTTTCCATGTCCGTGTCGGCTCTTAAGAAAACCATGGCCCGATGGCTTGGTCAGTTCTGGCCCAGTCTCACCCTCAACAATGGAATTTCCTACCAGTCTCTCAGTCGTGATTCAGAGATGACAGAAACCTACGCCAAAGATCCTTTGCGTCATTCCCAAATATCAGCCCCCTTGTTTTTGGGAATGATGGCTGCCATGAAACATATTCCAAAACAGATTCACAAACTCAAAACCCCTGTTTTTTTTCAATTGGCTGGTGAAGACCGGGTGGTCAACACTCAGAGCAGTCTCCGTCTTTTTGAAGCCATCAGGGGACCAAAAAAACTAAAACTCTACAAAGAGAGCTACCATGAAGTTTACAACGATATTAACAGAGAGGAAACCCTCTCAGACCTTGGTGATTTTTTAGAGGAAATGACACAGTGACTCACTACACGGATTGATGCATATGACTAACCCCTTGTGTCAACGATTTTGCATTTAACCTTCACATTTCCAATAAAAGTGAATAAAACTCCAAAAACTTGTTTCTAATAAAATAACAAAAAGACAGGTTTTAAAAAACGAGAGGAGTTATTATGAGTTTGTTCAGAGGTATGATCCTTATACTGTTGTTTGTTTTTATCCCCCTTACGGGTTCTGCCCAGTCCCAGGGTGAAAAAGCCAAAGCACCAGAGGCCACAAAAACAGATAAGGCAAAAGAATCGGACAATCTGAAAAAGTCTGATGAGAAGGCTAAATCCAGTCAGGCCAAACCCGAGACTGACACAACCAAAGACACCATGCCGGATTCAAAAACCCCCACCACAGTTCCTGAGAAGTCTGAACAAAAACCGGTTCCGAAAGAAACCAAACCCATGGGTGATTCCTCCAAAACAGATTCCAGTCGGTCAGCTCCTGCTGATGGAGTGGAGACCCTTGAGGTGACAGGTTCTTACATCCGTCGCTCTGACATTGAAGGCCCCTCTCCCATCGTGATCATTGACCGGGAAAAGATCGAAAAATCCGGTTTTAACTCTGTGGGAGCGGTTTTAAACAGACACACCACCATTTCCCCCTTTGGGTCCGGTGGGGGTTTAAAGGGATTGGGGTCCTCCCGCACCCTGATTTTGATCAACGGCCAAAGAGCTCCGGGAGCGGGAACTTCTTATCGTGGAGGTGGTACAGTCAATGTCAATACGATTCCAGTGGCTGCTGTTGAGAGAATTGAAATCCTTAAAGACGGGGCTTCAGCCACTTACGGGTCTGATGCCTTAGGGGGGGTGATCAATATCATCACCCGCAAGGACCTGGACGGAATGGCTGTGACAGGAAAATATGATATGACAGATTACAAAGGGGGAGACACTCTTCGAACCAGTGTGGCCTATGGAGACAGCAATTCCAAAGGAAACTTTCTCACAAGCCTTCAATACATCCATGGAACAAGGTTGAGATATTCAGATATCAAGCGTGTGGAATTTCTTGCTGATGATTACACTTCGTCTTTAAATTATAAAAATTCCTCTACTGAAGGAAAAACAACACCAGCCCCTGGTTGTGAACGTTTTGACAGAAAAGGGCGTTGTGAGGATCATGTGACTTCTCAATATTTTTCCGGTCCTTCACACAGTCTGGATTGGGTGACCAATGGGGAGTATAAGGTTTTTGGTGATCTTAAGCTCTACTCCACTCTTTACTTGGGATACGGGTCTTCTCGCAGTCAAAATATACCGGCAACATTTGAGACAATCACTCCTGCTGGAAGTTTTCCAGGCATGCGTATTGCTCAGGCTCCACCCCAAATGGCCAGCAGTATTGGTTCTGGACCAGCAACCATTTACGGTAGAATTAAAGAGATGCCAGGTCGAAGCAATGAGGAAGAGAATCTTGCGGTGGGCTTGATTGTGGGTCTTAAAGGCTATTTGGGGTCCACAAACTGGATTTGGGATGTGAGTGTGAATAATCAGTTTGATTATAACCGTGGATCCAGAAAAAACTTTGCCCTCTTTGCACCAGTGGAAGAGGCTGTGACCAATGGAACCTATAATCCATTTGGTTCAGCTCGTAACACCCAGGGTTTTGCTTACAACTCAACGGGTAATCATCGTTCCCAGGTCAATTGGCTGGAAGCCAAAGCCAATGGAGACTTAGGTTCTCTTTTTGGTTTCAGTTGGGCTTCGGCTGTTGGAGCCTCTGTGGCTCATTTTGAATACAGTGAAAAAGAGGATCCCCGGGTTGTGAATCTGGAAGTCATGGGTATCAGAGGTACAATATCCAGTGCTCAAAGGCAGCTTTATGCTGTTTTTGGAGAGCTTTCCGGTCTGTACAGAAATATTGAAGTTCAACTGGCTCTCCGTGGAGATATGTACTCTGACTTTGGTTCTACGGTGAATCCCAAGCTGGCTGTGATGTATCAACCTTTAAGTTGGATGACTCTGAGAACTTCTTTTGGAACCGGTTTTCAGGCTCCCCTTTTGCAGGATGTTTATGGCCCTCGTCTACAGGGTTATGTGGATGTTACTGATCAAAGAGGTTGTAATGAAGGAAAAATAGACCCCTGTGAAAATAACTATTATCTGGCAACACAAGGTTCCAATCCCAACTTGAAAGAGGAGACTTCATGGAGTTTTAATGTGGGAACTGTCATTGAACTCATGAAAAATCTTAACTTCTCAGTTGATTACTGGAATGTGGTGGTGAATGATACCATTGGTTCTGATCCCCAGGGAGTTCTACAGTTGGAAGCCTTGGACCCATCAACTCCACAGCGTTATGGTGCTGCTGTCAATCGTGATAAGGAAAATGCAATTGAAAGTTTGGAAGTGTATCTCCAGAACCTTGGCAAAGAGGAAGCCCACGGGATCGATTTTCAGGGTTCTTTTAAGATGGTTGACCCCATTTTTAAAGGAACTCTGTCTTTGAGTTCAGAACTCTCTTATATGTTTTACTATTATGAAAGTTTTTATCAGGAATTGGGACGTGAACAGGTTTTGGGGCAGTATCATAAACCTCGATGGAAAAATGTCTCCAATCTGTCCTATGAACTGGGTTCGTTTAGAGGACAGCTCACTTCCCGTATTTTTCCAAAAATGGAAAAAAAAGCCAGAAAGCAAGGTCATATTCCCGGACACCCCCAGTTTGACATCACCCTTGGTTACACGGCTCCTTGGGGAGGACGCTTTCAATTGGGTGCCATCAATGCTTTTAACGATCCTCCCAATTATGATTATACATCCGGAAGTCGGGTTAATACAACACTCTACTCTGCTGAGAGAACCTGGTTTACGGCTTATCGCCAGGATTTTTAAGAGATTTGCTTTCACACATGAGAGCGGGAGGTTTCCCGCTCTTTCATCCATGCCAATCTCATCCAAAAGTGTGAGCAGTTACAAAAAATGCCAGATTTTCCACTTTACTCATGCCCTCTTTTCATTATAAGTTTCCTCCTGTATTATACTGATTTTTTTGAATTTTCCAGAATCCAATATAAAGAAAGGATATCTGTTATGAATCTAAAATTATTTCTTTGTCCATTGTTTGTCACAATGTTCTTTGCCCTCTCTGCCTGGAGTCAGGATGTAAAGTCTGATCCAAAAACCTCTGATCAGGTGAAAACAGAGGCGATGAAACCGGCCCCGGAGACAACATTGGAAACAACACCGGTTTCCGGTACTCAGGAGAATACCCATGAGAGCCTTAAAAAGAACAATCCTGATAAAAACAATTCAGACAAATATGAAAAACTTGAGGTCACCGGCTCCCGTATCAAACGCATCCATGTGGAAGGGGCCTCCCCTATTCTCACCCTGGATCGGGATTATCTGAACCGCACCGGTTTTAACAACATCGGGGATGTCTTGCGTGACACCACAGTGGCCACTTATGGAGGACAGCGTGAAGCGTCTCTTATTGGTGGAGCCGGCACGGGAGCCTCAACCACCTCTCTGCGGGGTTTTGGTTCCAGCAGAATCCTTGTTCTTATGGATGGGAAAAGACTTCCCAACATAGGTGGATCCACAATAGTGGATTTGTCCCTGATTCCCATGGCGGCTGTGGAGCGGGTGGAGATTCTCAAGGACGGGGCTTCAGCCATTTACGGGTCTGATGCCCTGGGGGGTGTGATTAACATCATCACAAAAAAAAACTATGATGGAGCCAGTTTTAATTTGGGTTACACCCTGGTGGAAAATGCCGGTGGGAATCGCACGGATATCAAGGCCAGCTATGGAAAGAACTTCAGAAAGGCCAATGTTCTTGGGGTTCTCCAGGTCCGCTCCAATGAGGGAATCAACAGCCGGGATTATTATTATTCCCGCCTGAAACCGGATGATTTCAGCCCCAGAGGCAGCCCCGGGAGTTGGAAAGCCGGTGGGGTTTGGCATCCAGGCTCCCCCAATGAAGCCTGTCCCAGGGATCAATGGCAGGACCTGGGGACGGATAAAGCAGGCAGGCACAGGGGAAGTCTTTGTGGATTTGATTACTCCAGGTTTACCCAGACCATCCCTGATATTGACCAGTACAATGCTCTTGTCTCCGGCTCCTATGACATTGATGAAAATCTCTCTGTTTTTGCCCGTGGAATTTACACCAGAAGGGATGTCCGGTCTGTTCTGGCTCCTCCACCGGATCGCTTTCACGATGCCACTGGAACCGGTGGGTTGGATACAAGGATTTCCGGGGGCACAGCCCGGGCCTGGGGTCTTCCTGCCAGTGGGGTTTTGGAGGAGGTCGGGTATCGTCTGGTTGAAGAGGCCGGGCATCGCATCAGTGAAGTCAAAACAAATAGTTTCAGCTTTCAGACAGGGGTTTCCGGGGCCTTTTTTGATAGCTGGGAATGGGAATTTTCAGGAGTTTATGGAGCCTCTGACACCACCCATGAAGGGATTTCAGGCTATGCAAACAAACAGGTCCTCTTTGATGCCGCCCGGGCCAATCCCGCCTCCTTTAATCCTTTCAGTCCTTCCGGTTCAAAGTCCAATCTGGGGAATATTCCAGGGGCTTTTTACAAGCCTTTGAACACCATTGAGTCCTCAGTGGCCACAATCAATCTTGTGACCACAGGAGAACTTCCTTTAAGCTTTGGAGGCCGTGCCCTGGCCCTGGCTGCGGGGGCTTCAACGGCCTGGCAAACCTATGGGCAAACCACAGACCCCATCACGACTTCCGGGGCCCAATGGGCTGGTGGCACTGTGTCTGCGGGACGAGGGGATCGTGAAATCCAGTCAGCCTATATGGAACTTTCAGCTCCCTTTTTAAAGACCCTGGAAATGCAGGCCGCCGGTCGTTTTGACAATTTCAGTGATTTTGGTTCCACCCTCAACCCCAAGCTGGCCCTGAGATACCAGCCTTTAAATCTGCTGTTGTTAAGAGCCTCCTGGGGAACGGGTTACAGGGCCCCTTCCCTGGAGGAACTCTACGAGGGGCAATCCGTGGATTACCCCTATGGGCAGGACCCTGTCACAGGTCAGGCCACACAGTTTGAAAGAATTTCCGGGGGAAATTCCAATCTTTCAGAAGAGACCAGTCATTCCCTCAACGTGGGGGCTGTCATTGATCTGGGGGCCGGTTTTGGATTTCTGGAGGGCCTTGATTTCACAATGGACTATTGGATGACCACTGTGGAAAATGAAGTCACTTTACCCAATCTCAGGGATATTTTTGCGGCAGAACAGCAATATGATAACAGTTACCTTCAAACCTTTGGACTTTCCGTGAACAGAAATGATGATGGTAGTATTGACACCATTAAGTCTCCCAATGTGAACTTATCCAAATCCAATGTTCGGGGGATGGATTTCAGACTGTCCTACTTTATGCCAAGGCCTTTGTTTTCTGATTTTCGATTGCGGGCCATTGTGGACCAGTCCCTGCTTTTCAGTTTGCTCGTGGAACCTTTTCCCGGTCTTCGAAGAGAGGACCGGGCAGGTTTTGCCAGTGCCCCTTACTGGAAAAACAATGTGACTCTGGGCCTTTCCAATCAGACCTATGATTTTTCAGCTGTGCTTCGCAGTATTGGAAAAAGCAATGCCGATGCTGTTTCCGCCAATCCGGGACCTGAAGGCAAAACCAGGGATCATACGGAATTGGATTTGAGAGTTCAATACAAGGCCCCGTGGAGTGGGACTTTTTCTTTTCTTGTAAGAAACGTCTTCAACACCAGACGACCTCTTCTTAAAACCCGCAGACCCAGCAGCGGTTATCTGGACATCAACCTCTATGACCCCTATGGAAGAGCTTTTGGTTTGAATTACACCCATAATTTTTAAAAATGAATTTGCTTTGTGATGGTTTTGTTTTGTGAGGGATTTTGTATGCACAGATTACAGAAAAGGGTAACCACAAATTTTGTTTTCCTGGTTCTTTCAGGCTTTTTTACCATTGTCTTTTTTGGAAACCTTGAAAAGGCCAAAGCCCAGGAGCAGAAACCAGCCCGGGAACAGGAGCTAAAGAATGTCCAGAAGGCCCAGATGAATGTGGATGAAGCCGCCCGGGCCTCCCAGGAAAAAGTGACAAAAACAGCGGAACAAACCCGCAGTCTTCTGGATCAGTATCGGGCTACCTTAAGGGACATTGAAAACACAAAGGTTTACAACGATCAATTGCGTCAACTGATTGCCTCTCAGGAACAGGAAATGGTGGCCACAAAAGAACAGATTGAAAGTGTCAAAAAGACCAATAAAAACATTTATCCCTTTATGCTCAGAATGATTCAGGGGCTTGGGGAGTTCATAAAGCTGGATGTGCCTTTTCTTATGGAGGAGAGAACCCGTCGCCTCTCTCAGATCAAAGCCCTGATGAAAAAGGCAAAGGTCTCCGCTTCCGAAAAATTTCGTCGTTTGATTGAAGCCTACCAGGTGGAAAATGAATATGGTCGTACCATTGAGGCTTATCGGGGACCACAGGAAGTCAACGGGAAAAAACTCACTGTGGATTTCCTGCGGGTGGGTCGCATCAGTCTGGTTTATCAGACTTTGGATGGCAGAAAATTCGGTTATTGGGACCAGAAGGAAAGAATCTGGAAAAAACTCTCCGGCAGTTACCGTAAATCCATCCAACAGGGCTTGAGGATGGCCCGAAAACAAGCCGCCCCGAATTTAATCACTCTCCCCGTTCCAGCCCCTGAGGAGGTCAAAGTTGAAACGCTTTAAGTTTCTGTTTGTTTTTTTATTTGTTTATCTGGTTGGCTCTTTTGCAGAGGCGGCCACTCTGGATGAACTTCTTAAAAAAGTTCAGGAAGAGAGTCTGACCCAGTCTGCTGAGTCCAGGCAACGGGAAGAGGAATTCACCAAAAAGAAAGACAAACAGCAAAATTTTTTAAACAAGGCCCAGTCTGAACTCACCGCTCTTGAGAAAAAAACAGCCCGCCTGATGTCGAAATTTGACAAAAACGAGAAAGTTTTAACAAAACTTGAAGATGAACTCAATCAGGTTGTGGGGACTCTGGGGGAGATGTTCGGGGTTGTCAAACAGGTGGCTGGAGATATGAAAGGACAGTTTGAAAACTCTGTTGTTTCAGCCCAGATCCCGGGTCGCAAGGCTTTTGCCTCTGATCTGGCGGAAAGCAAAAAACTTCCCGATATGGATCGTCTTGAAAAACTTTGGTTTGAACTTCAGAGGGAAATGACTGAAACAGGGAAAACCACCCGATTCACCACCACAGTTGTTCAGTCTGACGGAACAAAAAAAGAACAGAAAGTGACCCGTATCGGGGCTTTTAATCTGGTGAGTGAAGGCATTTATCTCAATTATCAGCCTTCAACAGGACAGATCCTGGAGTTGCCCCGTCAGCCTTCAGGTCGTTTCACCGGAACCATTGACGATGTTGAAGAGGCAAAACAGGGGTATGAGGGCTTTGCCATTGACCCATCACGAGGGTCTCTGCTTTCCATGCTGGTCCTGGCTCCGGGTTTTTGGGAGAGGGTCGGGCAGGGGGGCCTTGTGGGTTATGTTATTATTGCTCTGCTTTTGTTGGGTCTTGGTCTTGTGACTGAAAGAATCAGGACTTTGAGTAAGGAGGAGGGAAAAATAACAGCCCAGATCCATCACCCGGAAATTTCCGGGGACAACAGTCTGGGAAGGATCATGCTGACCTTTGAGAAAAACAAGTCAGCAGACCTTGAAACCCTGGAGTTAAAAATGGATGAGGCCATTTTGAAAAACACCTCCCCTCTGGAAAGAAGGATTGGAACCATCAGGCTGCTGGCTGCCGTGGCTCCCCTTTTGGGTCTGCTTGGAACAGTGACGGGAATGATTGCCACTTTTCAATCCATCACCCTGTTTGGTACGGGCGATCCAAAACTTATGGCTGGAGGAATTTCCCAGGCGTTGATCACCACGGTGATTGGGTTGATCTGTGCTATCCCCTTGCTTCTTCTCCACAATTTTGTTTCCACCAAATCCAAAAATCTTGTGCGGATCCTTGAAGAGGAGAGTGTGGGGATGATTGCCAGCCGGACCGAAAAAGGAAAAAAGGAATCCAGTGGTCGTGTTTGAATTTTTTGATGGAATCAGGGATTTTTTTGAAAGAGGGGGCACGGTCCTCTGGTTCATATTTTTTACCCTGATTATTCTCTGGTCCCTTATCATTGAAAGATTCATTTATTTTAAAAAGGATTTTCCAAAAGATCTCCGGAAAATGGTTCTCAGTTGGCAGGCAAGATCTGATCATTCCTCATGGTCTGCCTGTAGGATCAGGCAGGCCAGGGTGGCCAGTCTGAGTCAAAAGCTCTTTGAAAACATTTCCCTTATAAAAATGCTGGTTGCTCTCTGTCCACTCATGGGACTTTTAGGGACAGTGACTGGTATGATCCATGTTTTTGACGTGATGGCGGAAATGGGGACAGGCAACGCCCGAATGATGGCCTCGGGAATTTCCCTGGCCACCATTCCCACCATGTCGGGCATGGTGGCGGCCCTCTCAGGGCTCTACTTTGGAAATCTTCTTGAAAACAGGGCTAAAAGAGAAGTTCAAAAGGTCAGACAAAGCCTTGTTGTGAGTCTGGAAGGTTGAAATGCTGAGAAGACAAAGGGGAAGCCGGGAAGAGGACTCAGGCATTGACCTGACTCCCATGCTTGATGTGGTTTTTATCATGTTGATTTTCTTCATTGTGACCACTTCCTTTGTGAAAGAGTCGGGGATTGATGTGAATCGACCCTCAGCCGCCACAGCTAAAAAAAAAGAGAGGGCCTTTATCCTGGTTGGAATATCACAGAATGGTGAGATATGGATTCAGAAAAGACGGGTGGATATTCGTTCCGTAAGGGCCAACATCGAAAGACTTCATGCCGAAAGCCCTGAAGGTACGGTGGTGATTCAGGCTGATAAATTGTCTGAAACAGGGGTTTTGGTTCAGGTGATGGACCAGGTCCGGCTGGCAGGGGTGGAAAATATTTCAGTGGCCGCTTCCACGAATGTGGGTGAATAGGTCATGTCTCCTGAGAAGAGAGGCTTTTGTTTTTCAAAAATCAAAGATCTTCCGGGTGCGGTGGGTTTGTTTTTTCAGAAAAGATGGAACTCATGCGGGAAACGGGATTTAAACAAAAAATGGAATTTAATCCATGGACTCCGGCAGCAGGTCTGTCTGTCCCCCCTGGGTCATCGTTTGTTGAGAGCCAGTGGGTTTGGCCTTGGAGTGAGTCTGTGTCTTTTTTATCTTATGTCTTATTTGATTTCCGGGGGACATGAGCTGAATCGCTCTGATGAGGGTGACAGTTTTATTGAATTTATCCGTCTTAAGAAAGAGGACTTTGTCCAGGAGAGAAAAAGGCAGCTTCCAAAAAAACCGACAAAAACAAAAAAACCCCCTCCTCCAAAGAAAATGGCCATAGCGGCGGACAAGCCCAGTCATCCCCAAATGAAAATGAACCCCTCATTAAATATCAAGGGAGCTTTAAAGGGCAGTGGTCCCTCTCTGGGACCTGGAGGAGGTGGTACCGCCGGTTCGGGGGTCATCCCCATTGTGAGGATTGAACCCCAGTATCCAAGAAAGGCCGCCTTACAGGGTATTCAGGGTTGGGTGCGACTGCGGTTTGATATCACGGCTTTGGGAACTGTGGACAATGTGAAAGTCCTGGACTCAAATCCAAAAAGAGTTTTTGATATGGCAGCCAAGAGGGCTTTGTACAAATGGAAGTACAAACCCAGAATCAATGATGAGGGACGACCTGTGGCCCAGCCGGGGGAGATGGTGCAACTTGATTTCAAACTGGAAGAATGATGACAAAAAATAAGGGTTTAACACCTTGGATCAATTTTCCATCCTTTGGGACTGAAAAAATAATTTGTTTTTTATGTGAGTTCCTTGAGGAAGCTCCGTGAAAATTCAAACCCGATCAATCTATGCAGGACAGCTTCCATGAAGCAGGTAATAAAAGTCATTTTATTTTTTATTGTCACTTTCACTTTGTTTGTTTCTCTGGCGGAGATGAACAAACCCAACCAGCTCAGCAAAATTGATAAAACTGACAAATCCAACAAAATTGACAAAATTGACAAAGAAGAACTGAAAAGCCGGAGAAATGCCCTGATTTCAAAGACCACTCACAAAAGATTGAGTCGGGCCCACAGTCTGTTGTCACAAAACAGGGCCAAAGAGGCGGTTTCTGTTCTTAAACGTCTGATAAAATCCACAGAGAAAAGACCCCATGAAAAGGCCCGGGTCATGTATGTCATGGGGTTTGCCTATGCCCAGGATGAGCAATACGGGGAGGCCATCAGACACCTGCAGGGGGCCATTGATCTGAAAGCTCTGGATTATTACACCACAATGTCTGTTCTCTACACTCTGGCTCAGGTGAACACAGTCATGGAAAAATATGATGAAGGTCTTAAGAAAATCAATGAATGGCTTGTTCTGGCCGATGAACCCACCCCTGAAGCCTATATGCTCAAGGCCAGTATTCTGGCCCAAAAGAAAAGGCCGAAACAGGCTCTGGAATTTGTCACCATGGCCATCAATGCAGTGAAAGACCCCAGGGAATCCTGGCTTGTTCTGGCCGTGGCCATGAATTATGAACTTGAAAAGTTCAGAGAAGCTCTTCCCTTTTTGGAAAAGCTGACAGCCCTTCACCCGGAAAAGAAAAAGTACTGGAAGCAGCTCTCTGCTGTTTATATCAATCTTGGGAAAGACCCCAAAGCCCTTGCCACCATGGAGCTGGCCAACAAGGCCGATTATCTGGAAAAGGATTCAGAGATCATGAATCTTGTCAGTCTTTTAATTTATGGTGGGATTCCCCTGAAGGCGGCAAAAATTTTAAAGAAAGCCATGGAAGAGGGTTTGGTTGCAAAAAATCAAAAAAATTATGAAATTCTGGGTGATGCCTGGGCCCGGGCTGAAGAATTGGAAACAGCTCTTAAAGCCTATGCTGTTTCAGCCACTATGGCCAAAGATGGCCGCATTTTTGCCAAACAGGGACGGATCTACCTGGATCAGGAAAACTGGAAACAGGCCGCCCACTATTTATCCCAGGCTCTCAAAAAAGGGAAGGTGAAAAATCCCCAGAACATTCACATGGCTCTCGGGGTGAGTCGATTCAATCTCAGAAAATTTAATCTTGCAAAAAAATCCTTTCGTCAGGCCAAGGCCCTCTCAAAAAAACTGAAAAAACAGGCCAACCAATGGATTGCCTATGTGGATACTGAAAGTGCCACAGACTCCACAAGTTCCATACAAACCGGGAAAACGAAAACACAAAAGGAAGAATCTGTAGAACATGAAAAACATAAAACTCACTGAGACAGTTAAAATTTTTACCGATGGAGCCAGTCGTGGCAATCCGGGTCCTGCCGCCCTCGGTGTGGTTTTCTATGACGAAAACAACACTTTACTGGCCGAGTTCAAACAATGCCTTGGAAACCAAACCAACAACTATGCCGAATACATGGCTGTGATCAAAGCCCTGGAAATCTCTTTGGACAGGGGAGCCAGATCCCTTGATGTTTATTGTGACAGTCAATTGCTGGTCAGACAAATGTCAGGGGAGTACAAAGTCAAATCCCCTCAGATCAAAGAGCTTTTCATTCAGACCAGACAACTGACCCGTCAATTTTTGCGTGTGTCTTTCCATCATGTCAAAAGGGAGTTTAATAAAGAAGCTGATGCTTTGGCCAATCAGGCTCTGGATGGGTTGTAACTGCTCCCCCTTTTGGCGATCTTGGCATTCGCCCGCCTCGTCCATTTTCAGGATAACTCTGATGAGTCATACTGGTTGGCAGATGACCTGAATCATCCAGTCAGTGGATATTATTCTGCTGTTTCAAAGGCTTCTTCAGGTCCATCGCCCCCGGTTTGTCGGTATCCTGGCGTGGATACAATGTCGTGGTGACAGACGTAATGCATGACATTGTATTGTGAAGCTGCGGCATTGAGATCCACGAAATCCCATTTTGCCTCCCTATTGACATTCCCTGTAAATTCCAGTTGATCTGCATTTTCATACACTGGCTGACCATCATTCATTACAACTTTTCCTTTTACCGTCATTTGTCTTTTCATCTTTCGGTGACCAAGGACCAACAGGCATTTGTTGGGGTTGTTTTTCTTCTTAACAAGAATGGGGTTTGAAAGACTGGCTTTTCTGAGATAATGCCCTGGAAAACCCATTGTTACATCTTTGACTGAGCATCCTGTTTCTTCAACTGTTTTAAGATTTTGAAGACATTTTGCCATCCTCAGTTGGGCGTTTATGGCCTGTTTCCTGCGTTTTGCCTGACGGTCCCCATGAGTGGTGCCGTTATCTTCTCCTTTGATTTTAGGTGTCTTGATTTTTCCGCTTCCACTATAAATGGAATGACGCAGATTGCGTTTAAAAGTCTCCATGGAGGAACTTCTGCAAAAAGCTTTTTTAAAAACACCTGAACTCAAACCGGTGACTGACTTAAACAAATCTTCATCATCTGTACTGAGGCTTCCAGACGGCAGTTTACCCAGAACAGACTGAAACTCAGGGTCATCAATACTTCTGCCTTCTCCAATGGAATGATAATTCGCTTTGATTTGTTCTGAGCATTCCTGAACATCTTCTCCAATAGAAGGTAATCTCTTGTCCTTTTGTTCTTTGAGGTTGATTTCAGCACGTTTTTTGTTTTGATCCAGGGTTTGATCGCCCCCTATGGATGGGTCTACTTTGTTCATTGCTTCAATTTCATTTTCTAGGTTTTTAATTTTGTCATCAAACTTTGATATTTCTTTACGTTTTTTACCCATACATTCTCCAAATTTTGTATTGTTTGATCTTTTCGTATATTTTTTAACTTCAGAGCGTTGTAGAAAATCATTGCCTGGACTGACATTACAGACACCCATAACCTTGGGATTTCCAGCGTTTGTTTTATCGGGACAGACTCTTTTGGTCAGTTTCCCCATATCCCTCCAGAATTTATTGTTATAGGCTCCTGAAGGACGACTTCTTGATCCAGTTGCCATCCTTTCCCTTGCTTTGTCCCTTAAATTGATCATTTCCTTTTTAAGTTTTTCACAGTTTCCGGTTTTTGGAATTTTTGCAGCGGTTGGTGCCGAGGCTGCCGAACAACCCTTTTTGGAAGTTTTACACAGAGCCTCCAGGGCCGCACGACAATACTTTGTGGAACTTCTGCTGTTGCACCATGCCTGAACCCCCGCAGTGCTCTTTTCCATTTCTGAACTGAGTCTTGTGCAATAGGAACTTTTTGGACGTTCACTGTTGCATTCGTTCAAAGTCCTTTTTAAAAGATCCATATTTCCCCTTTCCCGGCAATCTGGGGTGCTGTCCATTGAACAGGCAAGAACGGGTTTTTTGTTCTCCTCTCTTCCGCTGCTTGCTGGTGGTGGAACCAAACCCAAATAGGGGGCACAGGGCCTTCGGTCTCCCGGACAACCGGAATCGGGGTCACAAGTTTCCCCTGCCGGACAAATAGGTTTGAGTTCTCCATAATCCTGCTCTTTAAAAAAAGATAAAAAAGAAGTGTTCCGCATATAACCATTGCTGATGACTTCAGCAAAGGCCGGAGGAAGGAGGCTGTTTATAAGAGGATGATTGAAGGCGTATTTCCCCCCTTCAATCTGGAGGGCCAGTTTGGCCATGGTTTCCAGATAAACAGACTGTTGTCTGGAATTAAGATATGAAAACCAGGTTGCATCGTAAGTGAAAGAGTAAACCTGTTTTTGTGCTTTTTTACTCTGTTTTGATCTTTTTCCTGTGACTTTATGTGTTTGTGGTTTGGCTTCCACAAACGAGGCCATCAATACCAGGGACAGAAACAAAATCACTGATTTTTTCATAACAATACTCCTATTGTGAATAAGGTTTACCAAGAAAGTTATCGTCAGAATGATTACAAAACTTCATAATAAAATGAAAATATGTTCTGATTGGCCGGACTTTACTCATCCAAAGTCCTGTTTTTGAAACTGATTTGCTAAATTATAGAGGGAACCGGCGTTGTTGCACATAGAAATTTTAGCCCGCATTTCTCATAAAGTTTCGTAGCGAGGCTGCCGAACTCCTTGAAATTTAAAGAGAAATTCGGGTTGAAAGAGGATGAAAGGAAATGAGAAAAACCTGTTTGAGAGGCAGTGAGTCAAGAGGATTGGCTGTGTTTTTACTTGTCATGGGGACTGGTTGGGATAAAAGCTGGAAATTGCTCCTGGAAAAATGAGAACCTGGAGGGGGAGGAAGTATGAAATCAATATTGTATATATTGGTAACTCTGTCGGCTTTTAGTATGGGTTGTGCACACAAAGGTGTTAGGCAGCAAACCGGAAAAATAAATAAGGGAAAAAAAGAACAACTCATAGTTCCAAATCCAGATGATTATACAGGAACCTGGAAAGTCGAGAAGGAAACTTATGGTTGTTTCCCAATCACAATTGAGAAGGGTCCTGCGAAGGACACCATAAAGATAACAAGAAAATCAAGGGTAACATCAGTAAACATGGTATCAAAAGACTCTTCCTTTGACTCTCTCCCTCAGAACACAACTTATGATTATAAACACAAAAAGTATAAATTGTTTTCCTCTGCCCTGTATAAATTCATCCGTGGAAAAATTGTTTCTGCACATATCTGGTCTCCGGATACAAACGATTGGCTGGGGGTGGGTCTTCGTACCTGGACCCTTGATAAAGGGGTCTTAATCAAAAAGAAGGCCGGAATAACAATGCAAAAAAAATCCAATGATCATGATGATCCCGGAGAAAAAGCTGATAATGTTTTTAACCTTGATGGAGATGATGCCCTGATCCAATGGGAAGTCGAGTGCAAATATATCAAATCCGCTTAAAAAAATTAAAGAAAATATTGAGAAGAGGACAAACACAGGAAGTTAATATCGACGAGCTCGTGGAGCGTATGGATGAAACGGAATCAGTAGTATCTTACGATCTATCACGATAAAAAAGTCAGCCCTGAAAAAGTCTATCTGATTTTTAAATCACGGAGCCAGACGATAAACATCCCATGGGGACTCAAAAGTCTGACGGGTGAATTTGAGTCGATCATGGAGGCGAAACTTCCCGCTCTGCCAGAACTCAATGCTCAGAGGCTTTAACCGAAAGCCTCCCCAGTGGGGCGGACAGGGAATGTCTTTATTTTCAAATCTTTTTTCCATTTCCTTAAACCGCTCTTCAATTTCTTTTCGGTTTTTTATCTCCTGGCTCTGGGGGGAGGCCCAGGCTCCAATCTGGCTGCCCCGTGGACGGGTTTCAAAATAATCTTCTGACTCCTTAACCTCCATCTTTTCAACAAGACCCTGAACTCTCACCTGACGATGAAAGGGTTTTTCCCAGTGAAAACAAAGACCGGCTTCTGGGTTTTTTATTATCTCAGAAACTTTGGGGCTTTGATAATTTGTAAAAAAACAAAAACCCCTGTGATCAAAAATTTTAAGGAGAACCATCCGGCCTGAAGGCATTCCAGCACTATCCACCGAAGACAGAGTCATGGCTGAAGGTTCAAAGTTGTTATTTTCTTGAGCCAGTTCAAACCAGGTTTTAAACTCCAACAAAGGATCCTGTCTGTTTGTTACAAAATCACTTTTATGTTCCATATTTATCCTTTGAGGTTCTATCTGAAATCTCGTGGAGTTTTCCTGATTCTTTAGTTTCTTTTATTGGATCTGGCAAGTAAATTGAAATGGTCAGCTCTGAAAAAGTCTCATCTGTCCAGTTAAAACGGGGGTCAAGAGCAACTGGAAAGTTTTTCCCATTTTTTTTGCCTGTCTTTGAGCAAATTCAAAAATGTTTTTCTTGGAATCAGTCGACCTCCAAATTGTTCAGTCACGTTTGTCACCATTTGAATATCCATCCACTGATGTCCCCTGGATTTTAAAAATTCAACAAGATAAACCAGACAGGCTTTTGAAGCCTCCGATTTTTTAAAAAACAGACTCTCCCCACTAAAAACACCTTTTATCAGAACTCCGTAGAGACCACCCACAAGCTCTCCCTCACACCAGGCTTCCACACTGAGAGCTTTCCCCCTGCGATGAAGCTCTTTATAAGATTCTATCATTTCAGGCAGTATCCAGGTTTCTTCCTCACCTCCTCCCGGTACTTTGGCACAATTCTCAATAACCTTTCCGAATTCACGATTTAAAGTCAGTTCAAAAGTTTGTCTCTTCAAAACCTTTTGGGTGCTTTTTGGAACTTTAAATTCTTCAAAAAAAGAGAAAACATTTGTTTACCTGAAAATGAGGAATTTATTGAAAAGGCTTTAAGCGTTTTTAAGGAAAAGATGGAAACACCCAATGATGCCATAAAAACTTCTTGCTCCCATAGATGATGCTTTTTTTAAAATCAGTGAAGAGGCCAGGCTGGTTTTACAGTGGGAGACAAGTCCCGGGGTGTTGTCAGCCTGGAAGTTTCAGGTGGAAAACATGAATTCGCAGTTTATGACAAAAGAGGAGTTTATCAGTATTCAGGATCAGATTAAACAACAGGCTTCTGTGAAAGGGAAACAGTTATTCATGCCCATCCGTGTGGCTGTGATTGGTCAACCTCATGGAACTGACCTCCAGTCACTGGTTCCACTCATTTCAGGAAAATCCCTTCTGGAACGGGTTCAGAAGGTGATTCATTACAGTGAGACTTTTCTGGAAGAATCTGAATAAAAGAAAAGGACAATACAGGGTAACAAATAAAAGAAAGAGTGTCCTGATTTTTTAAAAACAAGATATGTAATTTTTACAAGATTTTTGTTTTTTGTTGATCTTAATTTTATTTTAAGTATACTGATTTTATTTTAATTTTCATGGAATTTTTTGTGGAGATTATTTATCATAGACAGAATTTAGTTCAGTATAAAATAAAAAATCTTTAGTCTATTGAGGTTAAAAAAGAATACATCAACCTGGTAAGTATTTTTATGAAAGACATTAAAGCATTTCTTATATTCTTGTTTGTTTTTGGAATTGTTCATTTTCCATCACTGTTGTTGGCTAATCTGAAAATCCATAGTCTGATTGATGTTATTTCTCCAACAGCCTGGGAGTTGAGGAAGACACGCAGGATTTTTAGAGAGCTGGGCTATGATCCCGAATATTTAAGTAGAGAAGCTCCGGAACTCGATATCAATGAGTTGGCCATTGCGGTCAACGATCCGGCTCTAATTCTTACTATGAATAGAGTAGCCGGTCATCATGCTGGATCTTTTGAAGACATAAAAGACTGGGATCTATATGAGGAATTTTTCTATGCTATTTTCGATCCTCGGAAAAAGAGGCAGGCGGACTCTCTTTTTGATGTCCTTAAAAAGGATGTTGACAATTATATTAATGCTGCAGAAGAGGGCAAAAAGACCGGAGCTGGTCCTGATTTTGATTTTTTTAAAGAAACTGAAGATTTAAAAAAGAATAGAAGTACCATAGTGATTGAACAGTGGGTCAATGAGACAAGGCAAGTGGAAGAGGGATTGTCAGAATATTCGGCACAATTTAACCTGTTCGATTTTGTCGCTGTTGTGGTGGGTCGTTTTGACCGGATTGTCCGGAGTGCGTCTGTGACTGATGCTCCTCAGTTATTGAGAAGGTATTTGTTCAGGGTTGGTGGGGAAGGAACAATTGATGAAAAAATTTTCGCAGTATTCTCAAGTCTATCTTACCGTCCTACGAGAGGGGATACTCATGATTTTTTGGTGTCCAGAGTCCTGCAAAATGAAGAAGCCTTGAATGATGCACAGGTTCTTTTAAAAATCTGGAAACATCCCGGGACAAAAAGAAAAGAAACCAGAACGCAGTTGGGGGAAGCCATCATTGAGAAAAAACGAAATCTGAACTCAGAAAGTGATTTGGCTGAGAACAAGTTATTTTTTGAAGCCTTATTTGTTGCCGCCAGAGAGAGTGATGGGTTTTCCCGTTTCCTCACTACTCTTTATAACTAGTCGTACAAATATGGTTTCAGATTCAGGGGAAAAAGGGGGATCAACCCAAAGGGCCTAAAGAAAGGTTTTTTTTAAGCCTCTTCACCTATAAGAGAAAATCCTTTCATCCCTTTTAAATCATTGGCATTTGAAGGATTCATCATCACTATGCTGCCGTCATAGGGACAAGGAGACAAAAACCCCGTAATCACTGGTCAGGTTTCTTGAAAAACGGGAATTTTTAATGGGTATTGGAACTTCAAAAGATGAGGCTGAAACCAGTATACGGAAAGTGAATTATGTCATTGTCTTCACTTTTTTCAGTTTTTTCCTCTTTTTAACGGTATTCAGTTTTTATTTTGTGCGTGAGGTGATCCGGCCCATTGAATCTCTCATAAAGGCATCAAAGGAGTTGAAGGAAAAAAGAAAGGCCTCCTTCATCCCCAATCACAGTCAAACGGAAATTGCTGAACTGATTGCTTTTAATGAAATGAGTGGCCAGATCATTGAGTCTGATAAGAAAATGCAAAAACAACTGGAACTTCTGGAACAGGCCAACAGAAAAATCAAAAACACCCAGGGCCAGCTGGTTCAGTCGGCCAAACTGGCCGGTTTGGGAGAGTTGGTGGCGGGGATCGCCCATGAACTCAACAATCCCATTGGTTTTATTTACTCAAATATCAGTCATCTGAGAAATTATATGGAATCTCTTTTTGCGATTGTTGATAAAAGTCATGAATCAAAAACAGATATACAGACTTTTATGGAGAAAAATGATTATCCCTACATTAAGGAGGATCTTCCAAAGTTAAAGGCTTTTGAGGAAGGGTCCAAAAGGGCAAAGGATATTGTGCTGGGACTTGGAAGTTTTTCCCGCTCAGACAAAGATCAGACAAGTGACTTTGATGTGAACAGTGGACTTGAAAGTACTTTGGGATTGCTCAAGGGAGTTTTTAAAAACAAAATCACGATCCACAAAAACTATACTGAAGTTCCAAAAATCAGATGCAATATCAATCACCTCAGGTTCCTCTCATGGAAGCAATGATTTTGAGTTTGCCCTTCTCATATTGGGATTGTTTATTTTTTCTATGAAAATCACAAAAGATAAATAGTCCTTTAAAAAAGTTGTTATTTTTTAAAAAATGTCATATCATATAATCTTTTGAAACTTTAATTAAACACAAGCTGTCTAAAGGTTCTAAAAGGAAATCTTTTTGTCTCAATCTGATAAAACCATTATAAGTCCTATAGCCATTGACCTTGGTGCCAAAAACACAGGCGTTTACTTTGCCCATTATAAAGCTGGCAGTCCTCTGAAAGAGATAGAAAAAGAGGGCAAAGTCTATCAGCTTGAAAAAAACAAATACACCTTATTAATGGTAAACAGAACGGCAAAACGCCATCAGAGACGTGGCTTTGACCGCAGACAGATGGCCAAGCGGCTTTTCAAACTGATCTGGGAAAAGCACTTTGGATTTAAGTGGGATAAGGACGTACAGCAAACCATTAGTTTTCTAATGAACCGCCGGGGTTTTACTTTCCTGACGGAGCAATATGATACTGAAATACTGAGTCGGTTCCCAAAAGAAGTCCATGATCTTTTACCAGACGAAATAAAGAAAAAAGTTCAAGAATACGAAGAAAACGATGCCTATAATTTTGATAGTGCCCTGAAAGATTGGGCCAAAAAAGACGAAGTAAAATCCATACTTAAGGCACTCAAGATAAGAGAAAACAGTGAGGAAACGGAACTGAAAAAATTAATTTTGGATTTTAAGACAGAAAGTTTTAAACTCGAAAATAAAAATTTCAAAACTCCAGAGCAACCTGAAGAAAATGCTCAAAATGAAGAAAAAAAGGATTATAAAAAAGATGTTTTTAAATGGAAACAACTTCACCTTCAACATCTTGTCTTTGCAATTTATAAAACCCATGACGAACTTGAATCAGGTGGTCGTCATCGTAGTAAATATTTTAAGGAAGTTGAGGATGTGTTAAACTGTGATAATCATAATCATGGCTATTTAAGGAGATTTTGTAAAAAACTTGACTCACAAAACTTCAACTTTAAGGGTTCTATCATTGAAGTGAAAACATTATCTCACTTAATCAGCCATATTAGCAATCTTGAACTGAAACCTTTACGAAAATATTTTAATGATGAAAAACACAAAAAAGATGATTACTGGCATGAAAATCGCTTAAGGAAGATATTTGAACGCTGGATATTACATCAGTGGCGGGTGGATCCAGAAAAAAATAAAGACAAAGCCGAAGATAAAGATGGAGATTATAGAAAACTTTGTGAAGATTGGAAGAGCCACGAAGGTGAACTTGTAGATTTTTGGCTGAAAACAAATCCACTTTTTACTATTCCTCCCTACCAGAATAATAACAACCGACGACCTCCCAAGTGCCAGAGTCTCATCCTGAATGTTAAATTTTTAAACAGAATTTATCCTAAATGGCGGGATTGGTTGGAGGAGTTAAAAAAACTGGACTCAATCAAATTCTACCTTGGATTGATTGAAAATCAGGAATTATTACAAAAGGAAGAAGAACAAAAAACCAATACAACAAAAAAGGATCAATACTACAAGTATGAAAAAGAACTCAAAGAACCTAAAAGTGGTAAAGGTAAGTCTTACTTTAATGATGAGGAAGATAGTTCTCTAAAAAGCAAAAACAAACGACGAACCAACTTTAGTCAGAGAGATCAAACAGATCTTGAAACCCGTACTCTTCAGTTTATTTTTGATCGAGTCAAGGACAATGACCTACTTAAACTCAATGAGATATACAGCCATGCAAAAAAAATCAAACAATTAAAGAGAGACTGGAAAGTTTCTCAACAATTTGCACAAATTTATGATGAGGATACAAGAAAAGCAAAAGAAGAACTGGATAAAGTCAGAACAACACTTGAAGAAACTCTTGAAGAAAGTAAATTGTCAGAGAATTTAAAAATAGGATATAATTTTAACAATGATGGTCTTTTTCCCGACGGCTCATTTCTCCATTTGATCTGCAAATATTATAAATTAAGAAAAAGAGCCAAAGAGGGTCGACTGTTTATTCATCCAGAGTACAGATACAAAGGTAAGAGTCGTGGTTACGAAAATACAGGACGTTTTGATGATAAAAACCATTTGCTCACTTATTGCAATCACAAACCAAGACAAAAGCGTTATCAAATGTTTTGGGATTTAGCGGGTTTGTTTCAGGTTTCATCTAAAACACTAAAAGAATTTATTGAAGAAAAAGATGGAAATACAACAGATGAGAAATTATTTAACTGGTTGAAAGACTTCAATGGTTTAAAAAGCAATTGTGAAAAAGCAGCAAAAGAACAAAAAGACCGTCGAGGCAGTTTAAAATCAGATATTCAAAGTGTTTTTAATTTGATTTCTTATAAAAAGAAAAGGTCATCCCATGACAAAGAACTTAAAGACTCAGAAATCAAAATAATTTTAGAAAATTCAAAAGTGAAAGAGGCTTTTAAACTTTATAAGTTCTGCAACAAAGCTAAAAGATTAGCCCTACAGATTACAGAAAATTTATATGATAGTTGTTCAAGACAGAAAAAGTGGAAGGAGAGTTTAGATAAAAACCCAGCCACTGCTGTGTTCTTCCTTGCTCAGATCAATAATCTTGTTTTTAAAGAACGTAATGGCAATGCTAAGACTTGTCCTGTGTGCAGTGCTGATAATGCCCACCGTATGCAACAAGATGAGAAAGAAACCAGCACAAAAGCCCAACGTCTTTCTGCTATCAGTACACGTATTATTGACGGAGCGGTTATGAAAATGGCAAGGATTGTGAGTGGAGCTATTGCCAATGATAAATGGGAAAAAATTAAAGGGGAACTGGGAAAAGGTAACAAGGTTTGTATTCCCATTATCACGGAATCCAACCGTTTTGAATTTGAACCAAATTTGAAAGATCTGAAAGGAAAAAAGAGCAATAGAAATGATAAGACATCAGAAAATATTTTTTCTGAGAAAAAAGACCGCATCAGACAGGCTGGCAATGGCATTTCTCCTTATTCAGGAGATCCAGTGGGAGATCAAGGAGACCTGGATCACATTATCCCCAGATCCCACAGAATATGGGGAACACTTAATGATGAGGCAAACCTTATTTTTACTAGTCAAAGAGATAACCGTACAGAAAAAGGAAACAACGAATATTCTTTGGAAAACTTGAATGCAAAATATAAAAGAGAACAATTTGAAACTGATGATAAGGAAAAAATTCAGGAATGGATTATTGACCAAATTGGTGATGGCACAGATGAGGATTTTAAATTTGGAAAATACAGAAGTTTTATCAATTTAACACAAGATCAGAAAAAGGCCTTCCGTCATGCTCTTTTTTTGGATGGTCATTCTTTACGTAAAAAAGTCATCAAGGCCATTAACAATCGAACCAGGGCACTGGTTAATGGAACCCAACGCTATTTTGCTGAAGCATTGGCAAATACTCTCTACAAAAAAGCCAAATTTATAAAAAAGGAAACCTTATTATCTTTTGATTATTTTGGTGTTGAAGCACAAGACAATTCACGGGGTGATGGAATCTATAATTTGCGTAAGGAACTTGTGGAATATTATAAACCTGATTTAAAAAGATACAATAAAACATCAGAAGAATCTCAGGACTTATATTCACATCTCATAGACGCACAAGTAGCTTTTTGTATGGTTGCAGATGCTCACCGAAAAGAAGGAAGTTTAAAGCTCTGCCTGACTGATGATGAGGGACTTTGGTCTTGTGTTGACAGGGAGACAGGGGAGATTGTTCCCGAAAAAAATAAAATTTATGATGAAAGATTGTTTAATTTTATCCAAATAGACAGAAATTCCTTTAAAAAAGAATCTCTAATTCGTAAAAAGCCAAAGCCTAAAAAGAAGAATATTTCCTATCGCCCCTTATTTAATGAGAATGCTGTTGCCATGCACTTTTTAAAATTAATTCAAATTGATTTTAAAAAACAAAAACAATTCCTCTATCTACAGGGATTTCTTTCCTTGAATGATTTGAAAGAATGTCTTGAAGATATAGATGATGAGAATATGAATCAATCTCTAAAAGAATATGAAAAATACGCAAAAAGGATTCCAGATAACATCCTGGAAAACACAAGAAACCTTTATCTTGATAGATTTAAGACTGTCAAAGAACAAAAAACAGGGATAACTGTGATTGAGGGTTTTGGCAGACAAAAGGCTGACATAAGAATTTACAGTTTGAATAAAACAACAGTCTATAATTTTTTGATAGAAAAATTTAATTCAAAAAAATCTTTTTTGCCAGATGAAGAAGATTTATCAATTTTAAAAATTTTAGAAAAATCCTGGTATTTTACCAAGAAAGAAAACGTACTGAAAAAAAATAAGACAAAAGAAGAAGAGTTTAATAAACAAAACGTAAATAAATTTAAATATGCAGGTTTTATCAATCCACAATTGGAATATGAATGGAAAAATCTTGAAAACAGTATCAATGAAAATAATACAGGTAAGACAATATATGAAAAAGTTGAGAATCATTTTTTGCATAAGAAAGAAAAAGATACAGGAGAATTCGTAAAAAAACATGATCACGAGCATCAAAAAGTAAGAAAAGTCTTTTCCCTGCCCATAAGGAGTCAAAAAGGGTTCTTAATTAAAAAGAAAAACTGGAAAAATGAAGATGTTTTTTATTGTCGCCCTGCCAGTAATGATTTTTCACAGACAGTCTTACACAAGAATCCATCTGGAAACATACCAGATACAAATAAAGATGAAAGACTGTCTAATATATACAGAAAAAGTAATATTTTTTATATTGCAGATATAACGAAATTAGAAAAGCAGTTAGAGTCTATAGATTCTGATCTGGCAATTGATCCAAACAAATATTACAATGCTGAAATTTCAGAAAAATTTAAAGATTATATGAATAAAATTAAAAACAAAAGAACTGAAGAATCCAGATCCCAATTTAGATTTTATTTAACTTCAAAAAATAAAATGGATTTTGAAACATTTAAGGAATTTATCTCATCTTATCCGTTTAGAACATTACAGGATCTAAAGGCTAAATACAGGGAACAGTATATTGATTCTTTACAAAATGAAGAAGATATAGAAGAAAAGATAAATGAAATTGAACAGATGGAAAATAAACCAAAAAATCTTTTACCCACACTGAAGCAGTTTCATCAGTTCTGGAGAGGTTCGCAGAAAGAAGAAATGTTAGAATATTCAGCCAAACACAATTTTACTCTTTCTGCCTCTGATGGAAGATAACTTATATGAAATAATTCAAAAGGTTTATTTATGAGTCCGACAATATTTAAATCAAATGGATACCGGTTTTTCTTTTTCTCAAGAGAGGAGACAAGAAAACATGTTCATATCTTTTCAACAGATGGTGAATCAAAATTTTGGTTGGAACCGGAGATTGAACTTGCAAAAAATTACCATCATTCAGAAAAAAAACTTAGGAAAATTAAAAAATTGATAAAGGAGCATTATGATGAACTCATCAACGCCTGGGAAAAGCATTTCGGAAATTGAAGTGACGAATATCTCTTCACATGGTTTATGGTTGTACGTCCATGATGAAGAGCTTTTTATGTCCTATGAGGATTTTCCATGGTTTAAAGGAAAAACCCTTGAGGCTGTTCTGAATGTTGAGGAAGTCTCTCTGGGGCACTATTACTGGCCAAAAATTGACATTGATTTGACCAAAGAGATCATTCAAAATCCTGACAAATTTCCACTCAGGTCAAAAGTGAAATAGTGAAACATTTAACCATTAGTGAATACGGAAGTTTTTTGGGTCTTGAGGTCAATCGCCTCCTGGTGAAAAAGGGAGAGGAAAAACGTCATTACCCACTCAATAGGTTATCAACCATCAGTATTGCAAAAAAAGGAGTCAGTCTTTCCAGTGATCTCATTGAGGCCCTCAGTGCCCGTGGGATTAAGCTGTTCTTTCTTGATTTTCGTGGAGTGACTCATTCAGCCCTTTTGGGACAATCCCAACATGGAGTGGTGGCTGTAAGGTTGGCACAACAGACCTTCTGTCAATCCGGTGATCTTAATGTTGCTGTCCAAATTATCCTTGGAAAAATTAAAAACCAAAGAGCTGTCCTGAATTCTCTTTATAAATATCACCGCCATATATCACTCTCTCGTGTGTCTGAAGAACTCCTTTCAAATACAAAAAAAATAAGAGAAGTAAAAAACATTGAGACTCTGTTGGGTCTGGAGGGAGCCAGTGCCTCTGCTTATTTCCAGGCGTTGCGTGAGGCTCAACTTTTTTCTTCAACTTTTGTCCGCAGGGAAGGGCGTGGTAGCCAGGAAATTAACAACTCCATGCTTAACCTTGGTTATGCCGTATTAAGCAGTTATGTCCTTAATTCCATTGTCAATGCAGGATTGGAACCCTACCTTGGAATACTACATAGTAAACGTCCAGGGAAAATGGCACTTGTCCTGGATTTAATGGAAGAGTATCGAGCCTGGGTTGTTGATAGGGCTGTGATTAAACTCCGTCAGCAGAGTGAGGGGAAAAACTGTCTGGATCAGAAACTTAAAAAAACATTCATCAAAGAAATCCAAACAACCTGTTCTAAAAAATATCCTTATCGTAAAAAGAAGCTCAAACTGGAACACATTATCCAACGTCAGGTGTACCGTCTTTGTGGTCATTTTTATAATGAAAAATGTTATAAACCTTACCTGTTTAAATGGTGAATGATGAATAAATTAAGGCAGGAATATTTAATTAGCTATGATATTGAAGACAATAAAATACGCACCCAATTGTATAAAGAACTTGTAGGATATGGGTTGCGTTCTGTTCAAAAGTCAGTGTTTTGGGGATATTTAAGTATTGCTGAATTACATTCTATCCAAAGAGATTTTCAAAGGCACCTTGATTCTCCTGACAAGGCTTTTATTACCCGTAGCAACTTCAATGGCAGAGGGCAGAGTTACTTTATTGGTCATTGTGAAAAAGATTTTAAGGATTGGGAGGAAAGTGATGTCATCTAGCATTCCCGTTAATCTTATTCGTCAATGGTCTTATTGCCCAAGAGTTGTTTACTATCAGGAGATGACAGAATTATCCAGGGTTGTCCACCCCTCTTGGGTAAAACAGG
Source organism: Bdellovibrionales bacterium (assembly GCA_965218815.1). Lineage (GTDB taxonomy): Bacteria > Bdellovibrionota > Bdellovibrionia > Bdellovibrionales > JAGQZY01 > JAGQZY01. The sequence continues at coordinate 230,583 of CBDCLX010000002.1, forward strand.
GTGAAATTTTTCATGAGGAAGAGAGTTTGCTTTGGCAAAGACGCAACTTATCCCGATTCAATCTAAAAGAGGGAAAAAAATACCATAACCTCTCCATACAAAGTCCCAATCTGGGACTCCATGGCATTGCCGATATGGTTATCGAAACAGATGATACTGTTTATGCTGTTGAGTTTAAATTATCCACCAATAATAAAAAAAGAGGTGATGTATTACAACTGGTGGCATACGCCATGCTGATACAGCAATATTTTGAAAAACCAAGTCCCATGGGCTTTTTGATTGGAAAAAATAAAATATTGCATCAAATTGTTATCGACCAGGAAAAATGCGAACAAGTCAAAATAATAGTCAGGGAAATTCGGATCATGATGGAAAAAGGTCAAAAGCCAGAGTCCAGTGCTTTTCTCACCCAATGCAGTGCTTGTGAGTATGTCAACTTTTGCAATGACAGACTTTGAATTTTGTTCTGGGTACAAAAAAACCGCATAAATGCGGTCTTTTTGTACTCTCTAAAAGAGAGTCAGACGTGATAATCAGAGGTCCGTTCATAATACTTTTTGATGATTACAGGTCATCAATAATGGGTTATACTGAACTATGATTTTACAATATGAACTGTATTTTGTCCATATTTTTCAACTTTTTTCGCAAAAAATGCCATGTTTTTAACAATCAGCAAACTTGCGAAAAAATATTTTCAAAGCCTCCTGCAATTACCTGATTTAACAGGATAATTGCAGGACTTCCATCAGTATAACCCATTATCCAGACACTGAAACTCGGTTTTATTTCGCAGACTTGCCGAGATTGAAGAACTTCCATCAGTATAACCCATTATCCAGACACTGAAACATGGCTAAACTTAGTTGTATGTTAATAAAACGTACCTTCCATCAGTATAACCCATTATCCAGACACTGAAACTTGTTTTGGGGAAAAACTGCTTATGCACGGAAATTACTTCCATCAGTATAACCCATTATCCAGACACTGAAACAACAAAAGACAGATTTCCATTATTTCAAACTTATACTTCCATCAGTATAACCCATTATCCAGACACTGAAACTATGTTAATTGTCAAACACTCAGAAAACCCTCCCACTTCCATCAGTATAACCCATTATCCAGACACTGAAACCATATTTCTGTGTCAGCTAAAGTTTTAGCCAATCTTCCATCAGTATAACCCATTATCCAGACACTGAAACAGCAAAAGACAGATTTCCATGGTTTCAAACTTATAAACTTCCATCAGTATAACCCATTATCCAGACACTGAAACTTTAGCACATTTGCTTGAAAAAAAAGATTATTTCACTTCCATCAGTATAACCCATTATCCAGACACTGAAACAGCTCCATTTGTTCGCTTGTAGACAATCCTTCCACCTTCCATCAGTATAACCCATTATCCAGACACTGAAACTACCTGGTGCTGTTCGAAAAAACAATGTGCCTTTTCTTCCATCTCATCGTTAGGGGACAGAGGGTTTTCCCTTATTTTTTCAAGACTCTTTGTTTTGAAGGATATTTCCACGGAATCCCGGTCTGTTGCATCAGGATTAACAATATTAAAACTGATCTTCCTAAGAGGACCCTGATCATTTGCATCTCTAACATAAATGACTGTAGTCTCGTTGTCAGGGGAATTTGTAATTCTCATTTTAACCTTGTTCTCACTCTCAAATTTACGTTTTTGACCGAGTGGCGGATTAGGCGTAAAAAAAGAAATTAAACAATCAAAATACTTTACAGATCTAGTATTCTCTGCCGCTATTGATCGTGTTTCCTGGTTATAATATCTGACCTTTGGACTTTTGGATCCTTGGGTGAACTGCTGAAATGTAAGGTTATTTTTAGATGGCATTGAAGAGCAGGCTCCAAGGATCGAAACCAGAATTAAAGAGACAAATGAAAAGCCACTGTTTTTACAAATCCAGTGGTCATAATAAGGTAAAATCTTTTCATAATCGCTCCTCTGGACTCTCAGAAAACAGGGCAAGTCAGTGAGACTTGCCCGGGTTCAAGGTGATACTCCTACTGGTTGGGGATTCCCAACTCAACTCCCCTTTAAAAGGGCTGCTGCTGGATCTATCCACCAGCACCATACAGATGTGTGGTTTATTGAAACAATCCAATGACTTTTCTGACCATATTTTCAAGTGCTGCGATATCGTCCGCAGATTCACCAAGAGATGTTACAGCAGTCATACTTTTTGTTGTAGGATCAATACTATAATTCATTTGTCCCAGGGATGCACCCTCTCCTGTAGAACTTAACTTGTCTGCACGGAGATAGGAGGAACCACTAGCCCGAACTTCTCATAAAGTTTGATTGAAGTCCTGTTTTTCTGAAATTTTAGTGGAATTTTCAGTCATTCCCATTTTCCATAATGGTTGTTGAATAAAATTCTTCATTTTTTAACCAGTAGCAAGTCTTTGAAGAGATTTTTCAATGAAATTGATAAATTTTAACAACTTCCAGACAAAACTCTGCCTGAACTCTCATGGAATCTAAAAATATTGCTTGATTTAAAGAAAATAAAAACTATCCGTAGCAAGCCTTTAAATTTATCATAATCCTGCGAAATAAATCCATAAAGGGATAGCCCGATGACATCTGAATATAAACCCTGCGAACACTCACCTTTACCAAAGCTCCTATCTTAAAAAGTTTCAACCTGATTGTGGAACATTGAGCCTTGGCAAGGGCTGTACCCTTTAAGGCTTTCCTTCTCAACTCACTTATGAGAACATACGACACACTGGAAAGCCAAAGCCTGAGTTGATTGGATGTAAAATCATGAGTGCTCGTTCGGTCGGCAAACAAACATAACTGCTGCCCCTTGATCCTGTTCTCCATATCTCCACGGGCACAATAAAGCTCCTCATACAATGACTTGCCCTCATACTCCTGTTTGCAAAGGAAGATAACAATAGTTCCCATAATATCCATGGAAAAATCGATCCTCCTGATCCCCATGAAGAGGATCATCGGTGGCATCAAAATCAAGCCCAATCTCCTTGGGGGCTTTATCATGGGAATTTAAGAAAGTGGTTGCAAAAAACTCCTCCACCTTATCGGGATGACAAACAATCTTCTTGTATCCCTTGACTGTATGGGCTTCATGGGAACCCAACTCCAAACGATTTAATGTGCTTTTCCCTGCCAGGGCCGCTCCCCTGTCTGACTCTTTTGGACGATCCAATCCCATGGGGTCTGTCTTTCCAACCAGAGTGTGGTGCCAACAAAGGGTCTTTTCTTAAAACTTCATGATCGTTAAGGTCCTCATAACCAAGGCAAATTCCATAGACTCTCTGTGCAAGAAGATTTTTTAGAGGGTGTTCCACATATCTTTGATCCCTGTGGTCGGTGAAACAATCTGAAAAGCTTTGAAGAATTCCTCGCTTCTTATCAACTTCTGCCAAAAGCAGGGAACCGGCATCCGAGGTCACATGGCCTGCTGAAAAATCAGCAACCACCTTGCGTTGTCCCAAACCTTGAAATTCAATCTGTTTTGTAAAACACTCTGTATTCATGGGGAGTCCTTTCGTTTTTTTGTAATACCTCAATTTTATTGAGGAAATAATGAAAGTCACTCCCTTTTTCTATTTCTTGTGAGAAATTCGGGCTAGGACCATGCCAGTCTTTCAGAATGAGTTATTGTCAAAAAAAGAACAAAAAAGGATGTTTTATGGATATGGACATCCTCACTTTTTGTCAAGCACCTCTATTTTCGATTTCAGTTCAAAATAACCATATAATGAATGAAGTTGCACTTTTTTCAACAAAAAGTGCAACTTCATTCATTATATGGAAATGGGACAAAATGAACTTAAAAAGCAAATTGATCGGCTGCTTCCACTTGGAGTCTTCTCAACAAAAGAAGCCACCGAAAGGCTTTCCATATCGCAGCCCACACTCTCTCGTTGGATAGCTCAAAGTGACCTAATCCAGAAGGTTTCAAGGGGCTACTATGTTCATACCAAGGCCAGCATCAACTACGAGTATCTCGATTATATCGTGGCTTGCAAAAAGTTTGGAAAAAACGCCGTCATTGGGGGCCTTTCGGCCATAGAGTTTTACAAACTCACCGAACAGGTTTCACCTCAAGTCTGGGTACTGGTGCCACCATTGAGGAGGGTTTCAACGGACAACAAATATAAGGTGATAAAAACAAAATCTTCTTTGAAAGTTGGAGTGACTTCAATTGAGGGATTTAGAATCGTCAGTCTGGATCGTGCCCTTATTGAAGCCCTAAAATATCAATCAAAAATCGGAGAGGGTATTGCTTTTAAAGCTGTTACTGATGCCATCAAAAGTGGGCATACATCTGAGGATCGCCTTTATAAGATGGCAAAAAAACTCAACATGATTTCATTTTTAGAAAAGAAATGGGAACTCCTAACCGCATGAAAGGCCCAGAAGCAAAAGCTCGCTCCATTGCACAAAGACTTTCAAACATTTCAAAAGAGATAAATATTTCTTATAGATATGTGTCCACCAATTTTTTTATTGAGCGTATGGTAGCAAGGATTCTTACAACCCCCCTTAGAGACAAGCTCATTTTTAAGGGCGGCTATGTTGGACTGAGAGTTTATGATTCTAAAAGATATACAGTGGACTTGGATGCAGTACTTCAATCTATAAAAGACAAAAAACGATTAGAACTCCTTCAAAAAGCCATTGAATCTGATATTGGTGATGGAGTCTGGTTTAATCTGGAACGCCAAGAGGACTTGCCCCTACAAACAATTCGCAGCGGAATAAAGCAGGTTTATCGCGTTGGCCTTGGTGTTCTTCCTGAAAATAAGACAAAGGCCGCAGTTGTTCAGCTTGATATTGGATTTGGAGACTCGATTGCCCCTGGCTCCATTGATACAAAAATTTCATCTATTCTTGGGGAATGCGAGATCAGTTGGAAGGTTTATCCAGTTGAGGCTATCATTGCTGAAAAACTCCATGCTTTTATTTGTAGAGACGGTGGTAGCTCAAGAGGCAAAAATCTTTTCATAATCGCTCCTCTGGACTCTCAGAAAACAGGGCAAGTCAGTGAGACTTGCCCGGGTTCAAGGTGATACTCCTACTGGTTGGGGATTCCCAACTCAACTCCCCTTTAAAAGGGGGGCTGCTGGATCTATCCACCAGCACCATACAGATGTGTGGTTTATTAAAACAATCCAATGACTTTTCTGACCATATTTTCAAGTGCTGCGATATCGTCCGCAGATTCACCAAGAGATGTTACAGCAGTCATACTTTTTGTTGTAGGATCAATACTATAATTCATTTGTCCCAGGGATGCACCCTCTCCTGTAGAACTTAACTTGTCTGCACGGAGATAGGAGGAACCACTAGGAGATATGTGAATGTGTGCATTTTTAATGGAAAAATTGTTATTAATAAAGAGTACACCGGTTTTAACCTCATAATTCTGCGACTCCTCAAGTTCACCATCATTGTTTTGAGTGTAGCCAACCCCGTTTTCTATACTTACAGTGGCCAGTTTTTCTTCATTGCTTCCACCGAAGTTGGTTCCACCGGCATTGGTGAAGTTGACCCAGTCTTCTGAACTTCGTTGATAATGATTGTCCCCCTGGTAAAATTGACTTGCAAGAATACATCGAACACTTATACCAGCAGGAAAGTCATAATCAAGGCGAAGCGTGCGATTTGTCAAAGTGTATTGGTACAAGCCATCCATTCCTAAAAGGGGTGCAGTATAGTCAGGTACGGCAGAACTAGGAAAAGTCCGAAAAGGGTAAATCTTACACCCGGAATCCACTTTTGCCAAGGCTCTTTGTACGACTATTGATGAAAAATCCCCTCCAGAACTCGCAATTTGTGATTCCAGGTTATCAATTGCGGCATTTGCAGAACTCACCTTTCCTATCAGTTTTTCGATTCGACCCCTCGCAAAAGTTAATTTCTCTTCCTTGTTTGTCAGTCGTGTAGACAGTCTCATGGCGTAGCTCTCCCAATTTTTACACTGTGTATTGGATGAGTTGCAGGTTTCGGGAGCCGAAAGAGCAAAGGCACTGACAGAGGCTGTCAATAACGCAAATATACCAGCCAGGCAGGTGATGACTCTTGTTCGCTTTCCTTTGTTGTGTTTAACATTTGACATAAATAATCCTCCTTAAAAATTCCACCCCTTAATTGGTGTGGAAGAGCGAGTTGCTCAACATATTCAGAATTACCTATCGGAGGTATTAAAAAAAACTTTACAAAATTTTTTAAAAAAAATATTTTTTTTTTAAAAGTGTTTCTTATTGATTCACAATGACCACTCAAATTCAACTTTTCAAAAACTCACTGACTTCTTTTGGCGGAAAAATCTCTTATTGATTCAAATGAACATCCAAATAACTTCCCTTAACTTCGGGATTTTTATTATCGGATTATTTCACCGGGCAACCTTAAAACCGAATATAAAATGGCTTTTAATTTTGTGTTGAATTTTTTAACAGCCGTTAATAATAAAACATTTTTAATTCAAACGTCTCTTAATTCACGGAAAACTGTTAGGCATAATTTTTGCTCCTTTAAATAATCAGGAGTAGGGGGAATCAATATGAGACATATTTTGATGAAGAGGCAAATAAAGTAACTACTTGCATACGCACTGAATTTCCTTCTGTCACTGCCACAATTTTGGATGAGATTGGTATGAGAAGTTCGGGTTAGGTTTTCACTCCGCAAGAATGCCGTTTTTAAGGCGGTAAATTCTGGGAAAGGCGGAGGCAAACTCCTGGTTGTGAGTCACAACAACCAGAGTCAGGCCCAGGTTTTTTTGTAGCCTGAAAAACAGATTCTCAATAATTTTCCCATTCTCACTGTCCAGGTTTCCAGAGGGTTCATCGGCAAAAAGAATTTCCGGGTTTTGTACCAAAGCCCTGGCAATGGCAACCCTTTGTCTTTCACCGCCACTGATTTCAGAAGGGTAATGATGTCTGCGTTGTTGAAGGCCCAGCCTTTCCATCCAGTTTTCAGCCCTGGTTTGGGCTTCTTTTTTTGAAAACCCTCCAATGCGGGAGGGAAGGGCCACATTTTCAAGGGCTGTGAGTTCCGGCAACAAGTGGTGGAATTGAAAAACAAAGCCCATTTTTTTATTCCGAAAGCAGGCCAGTTCGTCATCATTTTTCAGATGAAGGTTTTCCCCCCTATAGTAAAGTTGTCCTGATGTGGGTTTATCCAGAGTCCCCAGAATGTGGAGCAATGTACTCTTACCTGCTCCTGAAACACCCATGATACAAAGGGCCTCACCCTGTTTGATATCAAGATTGACACCTTTTAAAACCTCCAGTCTGGATTCATTCATGGAATAGGACCTGGTCACATATTTCATGGATAAAATGACATTAGTCATGGTCACACTCACTATTCATATTTAAGGCCCTCAACGGGTGATAACCTGGCTCCCCGGATGGCGGGAGCCAGACTGCTTAACAGACAAATCACAAGGGTTGCCAGAATCACCCAGACAACATCACTCCAGTAAAGATGAGTGGAAAAATTGGAGAGCCGGTACACATCTTCAGGCATGATAGGATAAATTTTCTGTAAATTATCAAAACCATAACAAAACAAAAACCCAAGCCCCAGTCCAAGGGACAAACCCATGGTCCCCAGAACCAAACCCTGTAAACAGAATAAAAACACAATATCTTTCCCCTTAAGCCCGAGGGCACGCATCACCCCGATCTGTGAGTAACGGCGTAAAACACCAAGAAAAAGTGTTGTTGAAACATTGAAGAAGGCAGCCACCACCATAATGAGCATGATAAAAAAGAGAACGGTCTTTTCGTAACGAATGGCCTTGAATAAAGAACGATTGGTCATGGACCAATCCCGTACCGAGTAATCCCAACCCAAAGCCTCCTGAATTTTTTCCCCTTCCAGAGGGGCTTTTTCAGAATCCTGAAGCTTTATTCTGAAACCGTTTATTTTTTCACCCATTCCCATCATTTTCTGAACCTTTTTGGTATCAGCAATCATGATTCGTTCGTTGAACTCGTATTTGCCAAAATCCAGAATCGTGTGAACATAAAACCCCTCCACCTGAGGAAAAATTCGGGTGGAACTGGATCTTGAAACTTTTGGCAGGATAGTCTTAAAATGGTCCCCCACTTTGAGTTTCAGTTTTTGAGCCACCACCTTGCCAAGAAAAGCCGGATGTCCAAAGCCCGGATTTTCAGACCTGTCAACCACTCTCCTGGTGAGGCCCTTCAGCTTCCTCAGCTTTTCCCAGTTCATTCCCTGCAGGAGAACAGCACTGAGATTCCCCTTATTGGCCACCAGAACCTCTGTACTCACAAAACCCAGAAACTCCCTGGCCTGGGGACTGGCCTTTCTGATTATTTCAATCACTTCCTGTGGGTTGTCAATACGTTGCCCCTGTTTGAAAATGTTAATATCTCCTGACACATCAATGATTGAACTTTTTAAACTCCTGGTGAAACCGCTGAAACCGCCCATACTCACCACCAGAAAAGCCACTCCAAGGGTGATACCCAGGAGAGAGAAAAGAGTGGTGGGTTCAAAAAAAATTTTTTTTTGAAAAATCAATCTTCGATAAAGCCAGAAACGCAAATAAACCTTCCTTTTGGATTTTAAACTCTTTTGGTTTTTAAAATCCCTCTTTCATGAATTTTAAATAGGAAAAAATAAAATCATTGAGATCACCATCCATGACCTTCTGAACCTGACTGGTTTCCAGTGAAGTCCGATGGTCTTTCACCATCTGGTGAGGGTGCATGACATAGGATCGGATCTGGGAACCCCATTTGTTGGCTTTTTTTTGTGAATTGACTTCGTTTTTTTCCTGCCGACGTTCCTCCAGCTGTTTTTCATAGAGAGCGGCTTTGAGGAGTTTCAGGGCCTGATCCTTATTGGCGTGCTGACTTCGCTGGTTTTGGCATTGAACCACAATGCCTGTGAGGTTGTGGGTGATCCGAACGGCTGAGTCTGTGGTGTTGATATGCTGGCCTCCGGCCCCACTGGCCCGATAGGTGTCCACTTTGATATCCTCCTGTTTGATGGTCACCTCCCTGTCATCATCCACTTCAGGCCAGGCAAACACAGAGGCAAAGCTTGTGTGGCGGCGGGCATTGGAGTCAAAAGGTGAAATCCGGACCAGACGATGAACCCCGGACTCCGCTTTCAGGTAACCATAGGCGTAGGGACCCTGGACACTCAGAGTGATTGATTTAAGACCGGCTTCCTCTCCGGAGGTTATTTCCAGGAGATCCATTTTATAACCCGCCCTTTCGGCATAGCGTTTGTACATCCGGTACAGCATTTCCGCCCAGTCACAGGCTTCTGTTCCTCCAGCCCCTGAGTTAATGGCAAGGAAGGCATTGTTGAAGTCGGAAGGTTCATCCAGTAATTGTTTAAGTTCCAGTTCATTGATGACTTTTCTGATTTGTTCAATTTCAGCAACGGCTTCCATAAAGGACTGTTCATCAGACTCCTCCTCAGCCATGTCCAGCAGGACTCCAAGGTCATTGACTTTGTTATTCAGATTGTTCCACTGTTCCAGGGTTTTTTGGTGAATGGCAATATCGCGGTTGATTTTTTGCATTTCCAGTGGGTTTTTCCAGACCTCCGGGTTTTCTGACCGGTGCTTTAACTCCCTGAATTCTTTGAGACGGCGATCAATGTCAAAGATACCTCCGCAGTTGGATTGATTTTGAAACCATGTCCTGAACCTGGCTTCGATACTGACTCAAATGGGTTGTGATATTTAAATTTTTGTCTTTCATTGAAATTCACCTTTTTTGTCTCCCGGGATTTTACAGGGTTTTATTCTTTCATCCAAACATTATTTTTCACTTTCTTTTCACTTTCTTCTGAAATTCCTTTTTAAGGAATTCCATTTCACTGACTTTTAAAAAACCGGCAAAGGAAAAATAAACCAAAGCCCCCAGGGCAATGAAAACAAGAAGCAGGATAAGATCCGGGACAAACAGTCCCTGCTTCCATTTGAAAAAATGGACAAACCACAGGCTGACCCCCATGGGAAAAGCCGCAAGAGAACAACAGAAAAACTGTTTTCCAAGGGGTTTCCAGTTCAGAACACCCATTTTCTTGTGCAGAAAAACAAGACATAAAAGAAGGTTAAGCAGGCTGATAAGAGCTGTTGAAAGAACAAGTCCGTAAATGGCTGATTTTGCCATAAGCCAGGGGGCTAAAAGGAGATGAATAAAAAGTCCTGACATGGAAACAAGGGCAGGAGTCAATGTGTCCCCCACAGCGTAAAAAGCCAGGTTCAGTATTTTCAGGGAACCCACACAGAGGAGAGTGAGACAGTAGATTTTCAGGATACCGGCCACAATGGGGACTTCCTGATTCGTAAACTGACCCCTTGAAAACAACACATCGACAATGTCGTGTCCCATAAACCAGAGACCCACAGAAGCGGGAATGGCAAGAAAGTAAAACATTTGTAAATGCCGGCCAAGACTTTTGAGAAAAAGGTTTTTTTCATTTCCACTCCAGTACCCGGAGAGAGTGGGCAGGAGGGTGGTGCCAAGGCTTACGGCAATCAGGGAGATGGGAAGTTCCAGAAGACGATCCCCCAGGTAAATATAGGAAACTGTCCCCGGGGAAAGCTGGCTTGCAAAATAAAGGTTCACAAGAGCCAGAACCTGCAGGATCCCCCCTCCAAAAAAGATGGGTATGAACTTAAGGATCATCTGTTGAACCAGGGGATGATTGATCCTGAAAGTGAGACGGGGAAGCACCCCTGACCTGATAACAGAAGGAAGAAGAACCAGGGCCTGAAGCCCCCCCCCAATGAGAACAGCCCAGGCTGCAATCATGGGAAGTCTGTCTTGAAATAAAACAAGGCTTGCGATGATTGCAAGATTCAGGAAAAGGGGGGCAAAACCAGTGAGGGTGAATTTTTTCAGACCATTGAGCAGGGCCATAAAAAAAGCAAAAAGAATGATAAAAAAGAGAAAAAACACCATGACCCGGGCCATTTGGGTTGTCATGGAAAGTTTTCCCGGCACTTCCCTGAATCCTGAACCGCCAAGCCAGATGTTTATAAGGGGGTCCATAAACACAAAACAAAGTCCACAGATGAGAAGGGTGGTACCCACCAGGAGACTGAAGACCCCGTCAATGAACTGTTGCCTCTGAAGTTTTTGCCCTTCATGACTGAGCTTCACATAAATGGGAATAAAACTGGCTGAAAGCCCCCCTTCTCCCAGCAAACGCCTGAAAAAATTCGGCAATCGAAAGGCTGCAAGCCAGGCATCCCGAACATCCAGGGGCATAATGGAAAAAACAAGGGCATCCCGGACCAGTCCCAGAATTCGGCTGACAAGGGTTCCTGAACCAAAAAGAAGGGCCTTTTTCGCCAAAAAATCAGGTTTTCTCTCAGAAGGATTGGGCAATGGGAAGTGTCCTCGTTTCAATTTTACACTGTCCTTTTTAAATTTTCACAGAGTTTCCCCATGAAAATCATAATAGTCATAAAGAGCTTGTTTTAAATCTTTTTTTCCATTATGACTAACCCGCATTTCTCATAAACTTTCGGAAGCTTGACAGCCTCGCTACGAAAGTTTATGAGAAATGCGGGCTAATTCCCGTTTTAGTTATCCTGGAGGTTGGATTTTGGCAAATATTGTATCGGCAAAGAAACGGGCCCGTCAGTCACTGGTACGCAGGGATCGTAACCAGCAGCTTAAAAAGGCTGTGCGTCATCTTGAAAAAAAACTCAGACAGGCTATTTCTGCAAAAGATAAAGACACAGTCCAAAGTCTGATTGGAAGCTATGAAAGTGCCATGGCCAAAGCCGCCCAAAAAGGCAAATATCATCCAAAAACCGCCTCCCGTAAGATCAGCCGTCTGAATCTCTTTATGAACAAGGTTTTTGAGTGATTCTTAACCCGAACTTCTCATAAATTTTCGTAGCGAGGCTGTCAAGCTTCCGAAAGTTAACCCGTATTTCTCATAAATTTAAAGTTCGATTAAAGCCTACAGCATAAGATCATAAATTTTGTCTCTACTTCTCTTTAATTAGTTTTCCAAAATCTTCTTTCCATGTTTTTTCCATGAGGATTTTGAAGATCATTTTCTGTTCATTTTCTGAAACAACTTCCATATCACCCACATTAACAGATTCATTTGTAGCGTGCTTTTCAAAAATCTCAAAGAGTTTCTTCTTATATTCTGTATCATCATTTCCTTTTAGCTGGTCGCCTTTTGTTTCTAAAACAGAGAGCTTGTTTATTTTATTATCAGGACTGATAAAAGCCAAGAAATCAGGATAAACTTTCCTCTTCTGCCAGCCTTGTAGATGATAATCCTGTTTTGCGACCATCCTATGCCACCATTTAACTGCTTCTTGCTCATCTAAATACCAGGCCACTTGTTTTTCCAATTCATTGTAGTGACGCTGATAAGTTATATCAAAGAGCGACATTTGAAAACCTCTATCATCTTCTCTTCTTAAAACCTTGTCATTTGTAGAAACAATAAAATCAATTTCATGTCCCATAGTCCAATTTATATCAATACGATTTTTAAAGATTTTAAAACAAAGAGAGCCTTCTTTTAATTTGTTTGTAAAAATTTTTTCTGAAAGGGTATCTATCTGTTTCCTTATATCCTCTTCTATGGATTCCAAAAGATAGGTTCTGTTTAAGTAAATTTTTTTATCCGATATTTTCTTGACTTTTAAGGCTGTTATTGTTTCATCAAAAATTCTTCCAGCTTCCCAGGGATGGGGAATAAAATTGCAAAGCCTCTTCATTATAAATGAGTAATCTGTCTCTACCATATCTTCTCTTTTATTTTGACTTACATACGGCAAACTGAATTGACCCGCTTTGTCTTCCATATCCATTTTTATGGAATTAACTTGCAGGGAATCTATATTTTCAGGATTCCAACTGTCCTTTTTTGAATAAGATATTTTTGAAAAATTTATGTTCTGGAGAATATCCTGTGCATAAATAATATTTCTCCATGAATTTTTTTTTGTTTTACACAGTACTCTGGGAAGAAAAATTTTTGTCTTTTGAAATTTTGGATTCCTTTTTGTTGTCACTTTTTTGAAATCACTTTCCTCTGTTTTTACATAGTCAGCCAAATCATCCATGCCTTCTTTTTGCAGTCCCTTTCTAATGTCTGAAACAATCTCCTCAACATCTTTGTTATAACAAAAAATATAACTCTCATTTAAAGATTCCATTGGAGTTCTTTGGGCATGAGGCTGTCTTAAAATCCTTCCTATTAACTGAGTGAGAGCCAATTTTGATTTTGCTTTGGATAAAATAACCAGAACATAAGCAAAAGGGCAGTCCCAACCTTCCTGAAGAGCTTGCTTTGTAATTATGAACTGCACCTGTGAAGTATCACTTAAAAGGCTCTCATCCTTTAGTTCATCTTTTTCTGAAACCTTGATTTTAACAGCTTCCTCAGAGACTCCAAGATGATTGATTAAATACTCTTTTGCATCTTCGGAATGAATAAAATTTTTATCTTTTTGATCCCTTCCTGTTCGTTCTACCTGAACAAGCATAATTGGACGGATATATTTCCTGTTCTTTTCGTGGTATGTTTTACAGTCTTCTTCCAATTCTTTTATTTTATCATAGGCTTGGCACAAAGTTTTTTTCCAATCTCCTCTTTTTGAATTGGTAACATTTATAGGAAGTTTTATCATTTCCTCTTCTTTTAATCTCACTCCTGAAATACTAACAAGAACATTACTTAAGTGTTCTTTCATATTGGGAGTGGCTGATAGTTCAATGATAAATTTTGGATTAAGACCGGACAGGGTGTTTCTCGCTAATTCAGAATAAGCTTTGTGCCCTTCATCCAACACCACAATAGGACGGGCAATCCTTATGGCATTTCCCAAACTGTGTTTGACGGAAACACCTTTTACACCTCCCAAAGATTTATTATTTCTATAAATATCCAGGTTGCTAATTTGAGAAAGAAGCCCCTCATTAGCCTGATAATTTTCAGGCTGTGGGAAAAAAGAAATAAATCTTCCTGAGTCTTTAAACATTCTCAAAGATTCGTTTGTCTCCCTATTTGCTGAAGGCAACATCAAAAGCATAACACAAAGATATTCCTGTAAATCCTGCAAAGAAAAGGAATCTGTTTTTTCAATGATTTTAACTTTTCCGGCCCCGGCTCTTTCCAAAACTCTTCTGTAAAAATGGGATCGATCTTTAAAATTTTTAAGGGTTTGGCTGTATATAGCTTTTGTGGGGACAATCCACAAGATTAAACCTGTGTTTTTTTTAAAGTAATCAAAGTTTATTTTTTCAACAGATGAAACGCCTATCAGAGTTTTACCTCCCCCTGTAGGCACTTTTAAGCATATATTTGGAATAGGATCTTCCAATTTATTCTTCTTATTTTGATAGGGAAGACTTTGAAACTGTCCTTTTTTGTTTTTAAATTTAGGAAGTTTTTCGTTAGCCTGAAGGCTTTCCCATGTTTTTTGACAGTATTCCTCTATTTTTCTATCTCGCCATTTGCTTTTATGAAATTCTACTTCATCTTTTTCTTCTATATACTTTTCCTTTAAAAGCTTCAGATAGTAATCCAACTTTTCCAAACACAACTCTTGAAATTCTTTTAATTCCATTAAACACCCGCCATCCTGTAAATAGCAAAAGGCAACTGACAAAAGATGATTCCCTCTTTTGCTAATTCGTTGGCTGAATCAAAGTAATGAATGGGAGCAAACACGACAGCTTTTTTACATTTTTTTTGATTCATGATTTTTTGAATTTTCTCTTTTCTATCAAGATTTAAAGCGGAGGTGCTACTCCTAAAAATTTTACATCTGGTTTATAGATAACAAAAAAAGCTGTGTCTCTATCTGATTTTCCGATATAAAAATATTCATTTTCATTCACTTTATCTAAAGTTTGACCTGTTGCCATATAAAAAACATAGTTGGAAAGAACTTTATAACTTGGTAAGGATTTTCCTTTTATTAAATTTTCTTCATTGATTTCTTTTCCAAGAGTGCAATAGGTAAAAGAACCACCCAGACCTTTTTTGAGTTTTTCCTCTTTGTGATTGGGAACACCTTTGATAACCCGACGGACACGCTCTGCTGTGATCTCATTGGTATAATCCTCACACTCCACAAGGATAAACTTCCGGTTGCCTTCATCTTCCTTATTTAAGTCAAGAACCGCTTGGGCTGTTGTACCAGAACCGGCAAAGGAGTCCAGGATGATAGAATCTTTATCAGTAGTTATCTGCAAAATTTTTTTAATTAGTTTAGTTGGTTTAGGACTATCAAATTTATCTTCAGTAAGTATATTTTTTACTTCTCTTACTGCTTCTTGCGTATCTCCTGCAAAATCTCTAAGCCAAAGTGTTTCTGGAACAAGTCCCTGTTGGACTTCAGAAAGAAACCTTTTTATTCTGGGTACATTTTTCCCATCTTTTCCAAACCAAATACGATTATCTGAAATTAATTCAGTTAATTTGTTTTTTGAAAATCTCCAACAAAACCCTCTTGGAGGATTGACATTTCTACCGGAAGGAGTTTTAATGGTATAGTCATATTTTCTGTTATATGTTTTAACACCCATATTATCTGGTGACCAAACACCACGAGGATCATTATCCTGATTTTTATAACGTGAGTCCTGCGTTTCAGTTCGTGGCAATAAATTCACAGAAAATTTATTTATATCTTTAGTATAACTGAAAATAAATTCATATGTACTAGAAAAAAATTTTGCATCACTCTGACGAGAAAACTTTTTTTGCCAAGCTATAGTTGCAATAAAATTCTGCTCCCCAAAAATTTCTTCCATTAACGCCATAAGTCTGAATTGTTCATTATCATCAATACTAATGAAAATCACTCCGTCATCAGAAAGTAGTTCCTTAAGTAACTGTAGTCGTGGCCACATCATACAAAGCCATTTGTCATGCCTCTCCAAATCGTCAATACCAACGACTGTTCCAAGCCATTCTTTGATTGAAGAGCTATTCACGTTATCATTATATTTCCAACCTTCATTTCCTGTATTGTAAGGTGGATCAATATAGATGCACTTGATTTTTCCGGCATATCTTGGCAAAAGGGCTTTTAAAGCATGAAGATTGTCCCCATGAATAATCAGGTTATCATCTAAAGATAGCTTTTCTTTTTTCCCGTTCTTTGATCTCTTTGGAAGTGATTTTTTTTCATCAATTTCCAATGAGCGAAAAGGCACTCCTAAATGGTGAGAATAAATAGTGGACTTTCCTTTAAAATGTAAAACCGGCATCTGACCACCTGTTGATTATGTACTTTAAGCACGACTTTTATATTAGACTTTGTCACACCCTTTTAACAGTCTTATATTATCAGATTAACTATAAGAAGCCTTTAATTTACAAGCCGGATCTGAATGAAATAGAGTTTAAAATCCGACTTTACTTTTCGGAATGATTATAAAGGGTTCTCTCCTAATGGGGTTGAATGAATTTTCCACTGCAACTGCCGAAACCTCATGAGAAATGCACAGGTTAACGATCAGTCCCCTTTCCATTGAGAAACTGACTCTGATTGTTCAAGTCCTCATAGACTTTTTCAATATTGGGAAAATAGAAAACAGGGGTGAATGACTGGGGGGAGGCTCCGTGGGCTGAACCACTTTCCCTGAGTCTTTTTTGCAGGAGAGCATTGATATTTTGGGTGTTAAGACCCTTTTTTTTGTTTTTCTCCATTTGCTGTTTCACCTGACGGTTCATGAATGAAGGCTCGGAACGATAACTTCCCCCCTGAGACCTTCCCGGTGCACTCATGTAGCGGCCCGATGAGGAGGAATTCCCTCTTCTCCGGTGGCGGGGCTTTCTTCCCGCTGACCTGCCCCCTCCTTGGGCTCCACCACCCATGGAACCAGGCATACCACCCATCCCCCCACGAGGGCCACTAGTTCTGCTTCCACTGCCACTATCATTTTTTAAGGTTCCTCCAGGTCCAGGTCTTCCCCTGTTTGAAAAAGTCATATCCATCAATACTCTTGGAGGAAGAAGCCCATTGGCCCCCCCTCCAGTGTTTATGGGGCCAGGTTGGCTCACTCCGGCTCCAGGCACTCTGGCTCTGGAACTGGATATGCCTCCTCCATTAACGGGAGAAACACCGGTCCCCCCTCTTCTTTTTGTTGAATCACCAAAAATATTCCCCGGATTAAGTGAAATGGGGTTCACAGGGGAACCAGTATCTTCTGGAAAGGGGCTGACAGCCTCTTTGTCTTCATCTTCTGAAGGGGAGGGCGTGGAATCATCCACTACAATCTCGTCATTCTTCTCCCCGGCCTCCACCTTCACGTTAGTGTCAAATTTATCTTCAATCTTGTCATTGTCAGTGGTTTCAGTGGGGTTGTTTCTTTCATAGGGACTTGTGGGAGTTGCCGTGGTTGTTGAGACCCCACAGGCGGATTGGGGTTCACCACTTTTTGTCCCTGTGCACAAGACCACATTGATGGAGGCAGGCTGACAGGAGGGATCTAATAAACGACTTTCAATGTGTCTGGAACAAATTGCCCATGTCTGCTTTGGGGAGCACTGGGGGGAAGCCAGAAACCCTGTTATAAGATTGTTGCAATCATCTTTTGTTTTTGGGCTCTCATTGCAGTTTATGTTATTGAAAATAATATCCAGAATCTCTGGGCTGAACTCTGAACATCTCCCATGACTTGGAGATCTTTTATAACAATCGTACTCGTAGGGATTATGATTGTTCACATTGGCTGTTTTTCTCAAATGACTGCATTGTATAGGAGAGAGTTTTCCCTTTTGTCCTTTTTTCCGGCAATAGCAATCATCATAATAAACCTCAGCAGCTTTGGCACTGATGTCTGGTGTGACTTCCGGCAAAAGGTCTCCCACAGTACGACAATGAATCTGTCCCAATTTTCCAAGCATGGCACACAAACATTCCCGAAAAAGTTGTGGGCTTGATTTTAATTCTTTACTATCCGCATAACCTTTAAAACAGGGGCCTGTATCAATCTCTCCAAACGTCCCCGTCACAGCATCACTGGGGCCTGCATCAATATCATCCCCAAACGCATCATCTTCAGCCTGGGCAAAACAGAAAAAGAAAAGAAAACCTGTTCCAACGAGAAAACTTTTTAAACCCATCATTTTCTCCATTATTTGTTTGCCAATTCCAGTTGCTTTCAGCCTTCAAAAAGAGGAAAAACATATCAATCCCAACCGGATCAGCTTTTTGCAAAACAGGTTCATTATAACATAAATTTTTGTATTTTCGTCGAATTTTTCCGGTTTTCTGAAACGGTGGTCAATACACTCCATTTCTACAGATGACAGTTTTATACATTGCACAAACTGATCATTGAGATTTCTGTTTGCTAACCCGGGATTGGCAAAGCATAAAAAGACGGTTAAGCCCCAGGGCCACCCCCACGGAAGGGGGCATGGCTGATTCCATTTCCCTGAAAAAGTTTTCATCAAAATCACAAAGGGGCCGACCCTCTTTTCGTCTCAATTCCTGTTCCATTTCAAAGCGTCTGATATTTTCTGAAGGGTCATTGACTTCCTGATAGGCATTGGCCAGTTCCACTCCCCTCCAGTAAAGTTCAAAGCGTTGACTCCACCCTTCTTTGTTGATTTGGGCCAGGGAGGCCTGTTGATGGGGCCAGTCAAAAATCACCATGGGGTTTTCTTTTCCCAGGTGAGGCTCCACTTTTTCCATGAAAATCCTGAAGAAAATATCATTCCATTGATCCCCCGGGTGGGTTTTAATATTCAATTGACAGGCCCAGTCCAGGAGTTCTTCCTGGCTGGTGTCCGCTTTTAGAACAAAAGAGGTCTGTGCTTTAAAGCACTGACTGAGATGAACCCTGTCCACCGGGACAGGCTTTTTCAAAAGGTGTTTGAGGAGTTCTGAAATGTCCTCCACAGCTTTTGGAAGATCTTCAAAACCCCGATACCACTCAAGCATGGTGAATTCAGGCAGATGATGGGGGCCGGGCAAATCATCCCGAAAACAGTTTTTAATTTCAAATATGCGATCATAACCCTGACACAAGTATTTTTTGAGATGAATTTCAGGACTGGTGGGCAGGCACCACTGGCGACCCGTGGCAGTGGCCCTGACAGTCATAAAGTCAATGTGGTGGTCCACTCCGGGTGAAGACACCAAAAAGGGGGTTCTTAGATGTAAAAAGTGATGGCAGGTAAAAAAGCTTTCCACCTGACTGAGAAACCCGGACCACTCTTCCGGCTCGGGGTCAAAGAGTTTTTCGTTCAACCTCCCGGAGGGTGAGAGAAGAAAAAGGGCTTTTCTTTGAGAACAAAAAAGAACAATATCACCTGAAACCAGGAGAGTGTGGGGGATGGAAACTCCCAGATGGGGGTGTTTGCATTTGTTTAAATCTGAAATATTGATAGAATACTCTGAATCCTGGTTTTTGATGAAAAGACTTTGCCGGATGATTCTGTGAATACGGCCACAGAATCCGGTTTTCCATTTCCCCTTAACCACCGGGTAGGGTGTCCAGTACCTATCCAGAAATTCCTGTCTTTTTTTAATACACATATTAAATTATACTGATCCTGTCGGAATTTTCACGGGTTTTTGTGGGTTTTTATAGAAAGGACTGGAAATTTCAAACCAAATGAGTGTAAAATCGTTTTAAAGGAGGTGATGATGTTTTCTTTTTCTCAAATTAAAAAAGAGTTGAATCAGCTTTTTAAAAAAGGTTCTGTCAGTTCGGAAATCAGTCGTCTGAAAAAAGAGCTGACGGATTTTGAAGTTTACAGGAAAATAAAGGAGCCAACCCAAAAACACCTCAATCAGCTGGAAACACAGTATCGAAATTTTTCATCAAGGATAGCCAGGAAACAAACTGAAATTGACAAAGAGTTTAAAAAGGCCGTCAATCTTGTAAAAAAAAGAAAAAAAGAGGCTGAGAATCATGTTCACAATCTTCGGAAAATGGCTATTGATAAGAAAAAGTCCGTTGAAAAAATGATTCAGGATCAAATAAAAGCCTTTGGTCTCAATTCCAAAAAAACCAAAAAAAAGACAACCCGGAAAACCACCAAAAAAAAGACAACCAGAAAGGCAAAAGCCAAAAAAACAGGAAGAGTTCAAAAAAGACAGTCGGACTGATAACGCTGTACAATTCCGGATGAACTGCGGGCTGGCCCGAATTTCTCACAAATTTTTTACTGCGGCTTCCAATCTCCTCGAAATTTAAAGGGAAAATTTAAAAACTGGACTTCGACATAGTGCTACTATGCCTTCAGCCCATTTTCTAAATTTTCCCTTTAAATTTCGGAAGCTTGAAAGCCTCGCTACGAAAGCTTGTGAGAACTGCGGGCTATTGTGTCCCAATGAAAAATGGTTTATGGTCTTTATTCACATGAAAAACCCATAAAAGTTCAAAATGGATCAGTGTCTTTTAAAGACTTAAAGAGAGGTGTTTGATGAAATCACATTCCAGTTTTGCCAATCGTCATCTGGGAATCAACCTGGAGGATCAGTCTGGAATGCTCAGTCTTCTGGGGCTTGGCAGTCTGGATCATCTCATTGATGAAACAATTCCAGAAAATATCCGACAACAGGGAGAACTGAAACTCCCGGAACCCCTCACTGAGGAGCAGGTTTTGACCAGGGCCAGGGAGTATGCTTCAGAAAATAAGATTTTTAAATCTTATATAGGGATGGGTTATTACAACACTTTCACCCCCAATGTTATCAGGCGGTGTATTCTCGAAAATCCAGGCTGGTACACAGCCTACACCCCCTATCAACCTGAAATTTCCCAGGGTCGTCTGGAAGCTCTTATCAATTTTCAAACCATGGTGCGGGACCTCACTGCCATGGATATAGCCAATGCCTCTTTGCTGGATGAGGGAACAGCCCTGGCAGAAGCTGTGACCATGGCCTATCAGTTCCAAAAAAAGAAAGGGGAAAAACTTTTTGTTCTTGAACCTGTTTTCCCCCAAAGTCTGGGGGTTCTTGAAACCCGTTGCGAGTCCATTGGTCTTCAGATTGAAAGAGGTCATACACTTCCAGACTGGTTGGATGATTATTTTTGTGTGGTTATCCAGTACCCCGATGCTTTGGGGGCTGTTCAGTCTTCTGCAACAGCTATTAAAGAGGTCACGTCAGCCAAAGCCCTTTGTGTGGTGGCGGCTGATCTTCTCAGCCTCACTTTACTCAAACCCCCTGGGGAATTGGGAGCTGATATTGTGGTTGGCACCACTCAACGTTTTGGTGTGCCCATGGGTTTTGGTGGTCCCCATGCTGCCTATCTTGCCACCAGGGATTCCCTCAAACGTCTGGTTCCAGGGCGGATTGTTGGTGTGTCCAGGGATTCCAAAGGCCGGGTGTCTTACCGGCTGGCTCTGCAAACCCGGGAGCAACACATCCGTCGGGAAAAAGCCACCAGTAATATATGCACATCCCAGGTTTTGTTGGCCGTTATGGCTGGAATGTATGGGGTTTACCATGGTCCCGGGGGTCTTAAAGCCATAGCTGGTGATATTCACTCCAAAGCCTGTCTGTTGGCCTGGATTCTGGATCAACTTTCTTTTGAGCGGATGGCGGAAGATTTCTTTGACACCCTTTTTGTTCGAATCACCGATCATGAGAAAAATCACCTGATAAAAAAAAGTCGGGGGCTTTCCGTAAATTTTAACTTTTTCAGCACGAGCCTGGTGGGAATTTCCATTGATGAAACCACTTCAGACAGTGACCTGCAAAATATTGTGAATCTTTTCTCTGATCTTAAGGGAAAAGAACCTGAATTGATTGAATTAAGAAAATCTGAATCCAGTGAAAGCTTTCTCAATGAAAAATCACTGCGACACTCCCCCTATATGACCCATCCCGTATTTAACCGCTTTCATTCAGAAACTGAACTTATGAGATACATTCGTCGTCTTGAGAACAAAGACCTGACTCTGGCCAATTCCATGATTCCATTGGGATCCTGCACCATGAAACTCAATGGGGCCACGGAACTTGTACCCATCACCTGGCCTGAGTTTGCCAGTCTTCATCCTTTTGTGCCTGTGGAACAGGCTCAGGGCACTCTGTCCATGATTGGGGAATTACAGAGTTTTTTGACTGAAATAACCGGATTCACCCATGTTTCACTCCAGCCCAATGCCGGTTCCCAGGGTGAATATGCCGGTTTGCTGGCTATTAAAAAGTACCATGAACATAAGGGTCATGGAGAACGTCATGTTTGCCTGATTCCAGATTCTGCCCATGGGACCAACCCGGCCAGTGCTGTCATGGCCGGGATGAAAGTGGTGATTGTGAACTGTGATGACAGGGGAAATATTGACCTTATGGATCTTAAAGCAAAGGCCAGAGATTATGAGAACACGTTGGCTGCCCTGATGATAACCTACCCTTCAACTCATGGTGTTTTTGAGCCGGAGGTGAAAAAGGTCTGTGAAATTATCCACAACCATGGAGGACAGGTTTACATGGATGGAGCCAATCTCAATGCCATGGTGGGCCTTTGTCAACCCGGCTTTTTTGGGCCTGATGTGAGTCATTTAAATCTCCATAAAACTTTTTGTATTCCCCATGGCGGGGGTGGACCGGGAGTGGGTCCCATTGCTGTGGCTTCCCATCTGGTCCCCTTTATGCCAGGACACAATCTTAACGATCTGGCCGGTCCCAAAACAGGCCCTGTGAATATCAGTGCTGCTCCCTGGGGCAGTGCTTTGATTTTGCCCATTTCCTGGGCTTTTATTGCAATGATGGGTCCCAGAGGTTTAAAGCGTGCCACCCAGGTGGCCATACTCAATGCCAACTATGTGGCCCACCGTCTTAAGGATCATTACCCCATCCTGTACACAGGTTCTTTGGGGCGGGTGGCCCATGAGTGCATTATTGATCTTCGCCCCATTAAGGAGGAAACAGGGATCACCGTTGATGATGTTGCCAAAAGACTTATGGATTATGGTTTTCACGCACCCACCATGTCCTGGCCTGTCCCGGGCACAATGATGATTGAACCCACGGAAAGTGAGAGTCTTGAGGAACTGGATCGCTTTTGTAATGCCATGATTGCCATTAAGGGGGAAGTGGATCGGGTGAAATCCGGGCAGTGGCCTTTAAAAGACAACCCTCTGGTTAATGCCCCCCACAGTTTTTTTGATCTCATTGATGAAAAATGGCATCATCCCTACAGTCGGAAACAGGCTGTTTATCCTCTGCCCTGGGTTGAAAACCGTAAATTCTGGACTCCTGTGAACCGTACTGACCATGTTTACGGGGATCGCAATCTTTCCTGCTCCTGTCCCCCTTTGGAGGCTTACACATAGCGAATGGGAACCAGTCCTCCCCATTTTGTTTTCATATTGGTGGTCTGTCCCTGATAAAGTCTTGCAATGTGGTTTTGAATTTCACCTTCAAAGACGTGAAACCTGAGATCAAACTTTAACACCAGAGACTCGCCCTCATAATCAAAAGTTTTTTGACCGGCAGGGCATAATTCCTGGGCCACGAAATCAGGAGCATAAATGTCATTAAAAGTCTTACGGGAAATGGTTTTACCCTTGAAAACGCCCTTTCCTCCATGGGATTGACTGGGTTTTAAAAAGTATTTTTTCCTTTCACCCCACAAAATTTCCCTGCTTCCAAATTCTGAAAAGAGTCTTGATTGGGGTATGATATCAGCCAGCTCAGGATCCAGCATTTCTAATTCATTCTTTAAAAGTTTCTGCCTTTTTTTATCAGACAAAAGAAAGTACTCTCTGGGGTTGGGTGAAAAAATCACTCTTTTGTTGACATAGTCATCTTTTAAAAGGCCGGACTCAGGTTCTGAAAAATAAAAATCAGTGAACCGGTTATAAACTTTTTGTATTTTTCCAACCGCTTCGTCTTTGTATTTGTCCAGGGATAAAATTTCCGCTGTATAGCCATGACTTTCCAGCCACTCCTGAAAAAGAAGAAACTCAAAATAAAGTCCTTCTTTTTCAGGATCACGATCCAGGATATGAACGCAATCCCCCGGTTTAAGGGAAAGACTTTTTTTAAAACTCTTTAACAGATTTTTCATCCCTGGATCGGGAGTGACCTCTTTCTGGGCTTCCAGAAAAATATGGGAGGAAATATACAGAGAGGCATTGGTGTTAATCTCAACAAGTTTTAACCCCATTTCCTCTGAGTAGTGAAAATCAAAGCAGGTCAGAAGAGATGGAGGCTTTGGCCAGTTCCGCCAGTTCATATCCCCGGAAAGTTTTGACTGATAACTTTCACTGTCTTTGATCCTGTAGATATTTGTCACAAACCTTTTGACCTGCGTAAAAACTGACAGAGGCAGTTTCAACAGGAATGGGGAAAAGAGGTGCGGACTAATAAGATTGTTCTTCCTGATTTCCAAAAAGCTTTTTGGATAATTTTTTTTTAAACAATCAAACAGATTTTTTCGTTTTTCAGACAGCATGAAACGATGATACTGATTCTGTTTGGATTTTTAGATGTTGCTTCGGGTTTCCCCCTACAGGGAAACCCCGAAAAATCCAGACAGACTCATATGTTTCCAAAGTTAACCGGTAACGATGTGTTTGTCTCCCGGTTTCCAGCCGGCAGAACAGAGTTCTCCGGATTGAAGCCCCTGGAGAACCCGTAAAATCTCATCGGCATCACGGCCCACATTCAGATTGTGAATGCCCATGTATTGCACAGTGCCCTCAGGGTCAATAATATAGGTTCCCCGGGTGGCAATCCCCTGATCCTCAAGAAGAACTCCATAGTCCCGACTGACTCTTTTGGTGACATCGCCAATAAGAGGATAACCAAGATCTTTAAGATCATCGGCAATCCATCTTTTGTGGGAATGGACTGAGTCAATGGAACAACCAATGACTTCAGCTTCCAGTTCCCTGAACCTTGGAAGTTTGTCACGAAATTGGGTGAGTTCCGTGGGACACACAAAAGTGAAGTCCAACGGGTAGAAAAAAAGCACTGTCCAACGCCCTTTAAAATCGTTGAGGCTGATATCCTTGAATTTTCCTCCATCAATGACAGCCGGAGCTGTGAATTGGGGGGCCGGTTGACCAATCATAGGCATAATTACTCTCCTTGTTGTTTGTTTACTTATACTTTCATGAGACCCTTTTTAAGGGTTTCGTGGAGTAAGGTCAAAGGGAATTGAATTTTGGAAGCTATTAGTCTAAAACCCTTTTTATAGAGTACTGAATAGTTATATAATGTCAAGAGGTGATCGTGAAATTAATGAGTTGGAATGTGAATGGCCTCAGGGCCTGTCAGAAAAAGGGGTTTCTGGACTTTTTTGAACGGGAAAAACCGGATATTCTCTGTCTTCAGGAAACTAAAGCCCAAAAGGAACAGCTGGATCAGACTCTTATCAACCCCATGTCATACAAAAGCCATTGGACATCCTCTGCCACCCGAAAGGGTTATTCAGGGGTGGTGACCTATAGCCATCTTCCTGTTTTCAGGGTGGACCATGGTATTGGCATTAGAAAATTTGATGAAGAGGGACGTTTTATTATCACTGAAATTGAAGATATTCTTTTATACAATGTTTATTTTCCAAATGGTTCAGCCCGCCAGGAACGGCATCTTTTCAAACAGGAGTTTTTGAGGAAATTTCTCAGACATTTGATAAAAATTCTTGCTACAGATAGAAAAGTCATTGTGGTGGGGGATTACAATGTGGCTCACAGAGACATTGATGTTTATGATCCGGTCAGGCTTTCAGGGGAAAGTGGGTTTTTACCAGAGGAACAGGAGTGGTTCTCTGATTTTCTGGATGCAGGTTTTGTGGACACCTTTCGTTATTTTCACCCCCATGCAAAAGAGCGTTACAGCTGGTGGTCTTATCGCGAAATGGCCCGTCCGGCCAATCGGGGTTGGAGAATAGATCATATTTGCGTTTCTGAAAATTTAAAGCCTTGTTTGAAAAATGGAGATATCCGGGATCAACAGGAAGGTTCTGATCACTGTCCGGTGGTGCTGGAGTTTGATTTATAATGTTTTTTCGCCTTCTCTTTCTTCTCACTTTTGTTCCTCTCGTGGAGATTTATTTCTTGTTGAAAATCAGCAGGGTTATTGGCGGAATGAACACTTTGGCTCTGATTTTTGTCACTGGTTTTTTGGGGGCCTGGCTTCTGCGTCGCCAGGGTCACAGTATCTTGTTGGATTTGCAAACAAGCCATCGTCATCAGCAATTGCCTTCTGAAGCCATCACCAAAGGTTTGTTCATTTTTGTTGGGGGATTGCTCCTGCTCACTCCTGGAGTTTTCACTGATGCCATTGGTTTGAGTCTCATTTTTCCCTTCACTCAGTTTTTGTGGAAAAAGTTTTTCATGGGAGCCTGGCAGAGGGGGCTGGCCCGTGGCCGGATTTGGGTCCACTCCAGTTATGATAATTCCCCGGGTTCATCCCCCGTTTCCTCCAAACGGGATTCAGGTCGATCCATGGACTCCGTTGTTATTGATGTGGAAGCTCAAAATTCCCAAACCACAGATAAAAAGGACTAAAATTCCTGCGTCGAAGATGTGAAAAGATTTTGAGCTTTTATTGAGTCAAAATTCACATGGATTTATCTTGGATAAATATTCTTTAAAAATCTTAGGCGAAAGTTTTTAAAAAAGATTCTAAATCGGAATAAATATTAAATTATTTTTCGTTATGTTCTTGAAAGCTCAGATATTATCTGAATCAAAGTCTTTCATATAAATCTTTGTAGAGTTCATTATTTTCTATTTCAGGATTTTTTTCTTTTATTTTTTCCAAAATTTTCTTAAGTTCTTCGTTAAAAACACTTATTGCAAAGTCTTGGGAGTTTTCTCTTCCAAAGCAATTCCATTTTAAAAGCAACAATAACTCCTCTGGATGTTCAAATATATGCGGTAACCTGCCTTTTTCATTATGCTTCTTTAAGAAGAAAACCAAAGTTTGGTCTTTGAATAACATCTTCAATTTTTATACTGATCCGGTTTGAATTTTCATGGAATTTCTCTATGAAAGTCACATGAAAAACAAATGGTCTTCAGTATAATAATCTCTCTAATGAAAAGGCTTGTAACACATTATGCCGATCGTGTCAAGTGCGTACAATTTCAGGACCGACTGGAAAATTCTAAATCATTATAATCATTAAACTTCATTTTTCAGGGCCTGCTAATTACAACAATTCTTGTGAACAATAATTTCAGATATTTTTTCATTTCTGTCAATTAAGAAAACAATTTGCCAGGCATCTTGTCCTTGTTTCCGGGCGATCTCAATCATATATGTAGGAAACATCTCACTAAAATAGTGTCCGTCAGAGGGACCAAATAATTCCCTTATTTCATTTGCATGTTTTCCAATAAACTGTTTTTTCTTCTTAAGAAGGGAACAGGCCATCTCTGCCCTTATTGAGTCATTAGGTGCCTTCTTGAATTTTTCAATACTTAATGGAGCCCCCCGAAACTTTTTCCACAAAATCCCCTGAAAAATCCATAAAGTAGCATTTTAGATCATGGTCCCCCAAAGCCCTGACAACTTCAAGAGTTCCCGCTATATTACATTCACCCCTTTCCATGGAGGTCACAGTGATATTGGTCAGATTTTTAACTCTATCGTCTATGGCTGCTTCCAACTTTCCGTAATCCAGATCAGAATACCCCTTGGAGTATAAGAAGAATAAAAGACATTTTTCACAAAATTGAGAGATATTTCATCTTGTTTTTCTGGTTTTTTCTGGTTTTTTTGTTTTGCGAATTCCATTTTGAGGTCATTTGAGTGAGATTTTGATTGAGAATTTATGACTCCAAGTCTGGTTTGGCCGGAAAAGTGAATTTTTGAATAAGGGAATCCATGACAGGGAAAATTGATTCCACGTCAGAAGCTCTCATAAAAGAAAACTCATGAAAATTCAAAATCATCCTCATTCAGGGGAAGCTCTGGGAGAATGGGGCTCCGGGACTTTTGAATCCAACCCCGGATGGGTGAGAATATTTTTAATCACCTTTTTTAGGTGAATTCTTTCCCAGAGTCTTTAAGGTTTCAGTTGTGGAATCCACAGGTGTCACCGTACCATCAAAATCCCATAGAATGGAAATATTTCTATGCAACACTATTTAAATGACTTGGATGATGGGCTTTTTTTCAGAGAATTTCTCTGTGACTTGGCCATAATCACCCCCTTTTTCATCATTTATCAGGATCTTACTTATTTGCTTTAATAATGTCCATCCAATTTTTCCCAGGCTGGAACAGATCACATTTTTTCAGTAAAAACTTCAAAGGCTTTAAAAAAACAACCTGCAAACGACTATCAGAAAGCTCTTTCTGACATAAGGCAACTTGTCGAACAGACCCGTTTGGATTCAGGCTAATGGATTCCCTTATTCAAAAATTCACTTTTCCAGACAAACCAGATTTGGAGTCATAAATTTTCAATCAAAACCTCACTCAAATGACCACAAAATAGGATTCACAAAATAAAAAGATCAGAAAAAACCCGGAAAACAAGGATGGAATATCTCTCAATTTCGTGAAAAATGCCCTTTATTCTTCTTATACCCAAAATTTGATTTTATTGTTCTGTTTCTCCATTTGTGATTACCTATATCCACCATCTTAACCAAGCCATTATCCTTTATTAGGCGTTCTCCGTATAAATAGTTCATGAGAGGGGGAACAAGTATTTGAGATGACATTGGGTAATGAAAATCTTGGATTGCTACAACTAAAGGAGCATCTCCTATTTTTTCCCAATATCTTTTTTTTAATTTCCTGACTAAGGATTTATCTATCCTTATGCATGTGGCATCAGTATTCTGAGAAAGTTTTTTCCATTCTTCCGAACCAGGATTTAAATTCACATAAGAGGAGTCTGGATTCATGGCAGTGGCTTCAATAGCTACTTTTCCGATGGAATTTTGACACAAAAAATCTGTTGCACTTTCTTCCAAAAATGAAAAGTTGGCTTCTGATAACATAGCATATAGATATAATTCCCATATCCTGGAGTGAAAACCATTAGATTGGAATTGATTAACGAATCCAACATCATTAGTTTGATAATACCTCATCAAGTACGAAATTAACTCCTTAGCTGGGAGGTATGACTTGTCAAATGCTAATAACTTGAAATATTTGTCTAACTTTTCTTCTGTAAATTTAAGATGAAAGAAATCTAAACCCTTTTCACCTTTATCTCCTTGAAAGAAATCATCTCGTGGTTGTCTTGCCCAATAATCTAACTTCTTTTCTATTTCCCTTTCAGCTAAATATTTCTGGGAAAAATTAGTAGATATATCAACACATCTAAATCTTAGACATTCATCTTGTCCAAGAACAACAACATTGTATTTTTTATCTGGGTAATCAAAAAAAATCACGCCAAGAACATTTTCTTTTTCATACCATCCCACTTCCTGTCCTATTTCTTGACTTAAAGGTTCTCTAATATATCCGGCTAGAGCGTCAAACCTTACCTTTTTAATTTGCTTCATAAATGCTCCTTTTCTTTTACTTTTACTCACTTGATATGATTATAGGGAATTAAAACTTTCATATTTTCCCGATAATTATCCATAATTATACCATTCCTTCTTAGGTAAAAAACTATAAAAATTTTCACGCTAATCAAAAATCAGGTTTGATTTTCTGATAAATACTGGTCAAAAATTTCCATCATTTTAAGTTCCATTTGCTCTTTTGAGCCATTGAATTTTGAGAGTCTTTCCTTGATAAAAGCCTCCCTTTTGTCATTGTGGGAAAGGGAGTTCTCCTGGGCTTTTTTGACAACTTTTTCCAGGAGCTTTTCATCAGCCAAGTGGAAAAGATTCTCTAAAATGGCTTTGGGTCTTATCTTTTTTCCAAATGACTTTTTATTGGCCTTTTCCACAAGTTTTGAGACTTTTCTCATAAATTCCCTGGTAAAATAAACCGCCAAAGAGTCTCCTTTTTTAAAAACCTTTTTTAAAGGCTTTTGGGTATTGTTTTGTTCCATACTATTTACCTCCTCGTTGAATGTTTAAAATTCAAGACTCAAACCACGCTCTCTTTTTATGGCTTTTTCTATAGAGATGGTTTCAATAGAAATATCAAAAGACTTGAGTTTCTTTTTTTGTCGATCAATAAAGTCTTTTTGATTGATTTGTTGCTCTTTATTTTTAGACTTAATGAACTCAATACTTTCAATATCCGGTCTTGTTGAAAGAAAAATGTGGAAAGTCCTTTCATTAAGACCCTTCAAAACCAAAGTTCCTTTGGGCTTTCCGTTTAATTCTTTTTTGCCGTCAACTCTTAGAAGATCGAGAAAATCCGTATAAACTGTAAGACGATTTTTATTATCACAGGATTCAATCAATGGACTATCCGATCTTCCATAATATTGGGCTTTGTAACCTTTATCTGAGTCCATTGTGTAACAAATGGCCTCTTTTTTCTTTTCATCCAGATAAAACCAAATACCTCCTTTTTTATCCACCTGGACTCTTTTTTCTTTGAAAAGATCATCAGTTAAATTTTTATTTATTCCATAATGTTTGAAAAATTGTTTGACCTTTGATTTTGCAATCTTTGGGTTTTCTTTTTCTATTTTTGGGATATAAAAAGATTTATAGGGTTTTTTGACTTCTCCAAAATACTGCTCAAGAAGCAAAAGATTTTTATTATCTGTGATCTTTGAAATAGCTTTTAAAAAGCTCACATCTTCATGGACACTGACAAGATCAATAAGGGATCCCGTGGTTTTGTTTTTTGTATTTGTCCATCTGTTGCCACTGATAACAACGTGTTCCCGACCCTTTAAAACATTTTCGCCTTTTTGGTTTGTTCTGCAAGCTATATTGTGAGTCTTACAGTATTCCAAAATGTCGCTATTTGATGCCTTTCTTATCTGGTCAATAGGTATAATAGAATCCCGAAGCACATGATCTGAAGGAAGATAACTCCTATGCCCATAATTGTTAATTCCAGTATAAGATTTTCCAGTTTTTTCTTTAAGTTTTTGCGTATTTCCTCTGAGAATTGATCGTGAATTTGAAGCATCCAAAAGATCTCTTCTTCCATCTTGAAAATTGTTGATTCCATCTCTGATTTTCCTCCTTACCTGTGGTTGTTTTTCAAACAATCCATCATTTGATTTGAACTTTTCAATGAGACCGGGTTTGTCGTAATTGCGACCCAGTTTCTTCCCCCTGATTCCTTTTTCATGGCCTGTATAATAATAGGAAATAGTCTTTTCAGTGATTCCCACCCGGATAGAAAACTCATTTAAAATACCCACATACCCATCAAAATTTGTGGCATAACTTCTGGCAAAATCAGCTTTTTTGAAAAGGTCCAGTCTGTAAGAACTCCCACCCCGACGTTGAATCCCCCTGACCTCTCTAGGAAAGTTTTTACTTTTAACTCTGTCAGTTTCTCTGATAATGGAAAGCCCATTTTCCCTTGAAATGTCGTTAGAAATAGCTCTGAGATTGTAGAGATGTTTCTTTTTATCAATAATGTCTCTTTTTCCTGTCTTTTCATTAACCGGATTCACCAGAATATGATTATGGGTCTTGTTTGTATCCGTATGGGTGACCACCATAAATTCATGATTTGGAAAGTAGTGTTTTGCCAGTTCTGTCCCCATAAAATTGACTTTTTCTGCTGATAAAAGTTTACTTTCCTGGGGAGAAAAACTGTGAATAACCTCAAAGGCCAGGTTAACATTTTGGCCTTGACGAGAATTATTTTTCCCATAACGGTTTTGAGTGTATTCAAATTGTTGAATAGCATTTCCAGCAATACAATTATGAGAGTTCACCACAAGTTCAGATCCCCTTTCTTTGAGTAAGTATTTCTCATAATTTTTTGCTGATATTCCCTGATTTTTTGGAATGTCTTTCCTCCATTTAATTTTTATGTACGCCATAGCCGTAATGAATTTGTCTTGTTAAAATTCTAAATTGTTCCAAAACTAGATCCAGAGTGTTACTCCAACCATGTAGTAAACCAGAATTTAGTCGTCTGGCGATTTGATTTAAATTATTCCCGATGCGGTTTAAATCTTTTCTCAAAACATCTAAATCATTTTCTTTAACAAGCACTTTTACTGGAGGCTTTCCAAAATAAGAGTTCCTCAAAAGTGCAGGAATGGACTTTCCAGATTCCTTACTTTCCTTTTTAATTCGTCTGTATTGGAGAGGGGACATTCTCACATTGCATTTTCCTCCAGAATATGATTTTGATAGTTTGTTTTCCTTCATTTGATTCCTCCATTTTCTTAGTTTTAATTTTGTGTTTTCCATTTTTTGTAAATTGTTTTTTCTGATTTTATTTTCTAAGTTTGTGGTTTATTTTTTTATATTTTGTTTGTTGTATTTTTTGGTCATTTGGAGTCGTTTTCGTGATGCAAGTATGGACATTGGTGCCAATGTCCTTAAAAAAACTCCTACGGAGCAAGGGACTTTGCCCTTTTTTTGCTTGTTGGGGACAAGTCCACCAAACCCCTTTGGGGCCGCAAAGCGGCCCATAGAGGCTCGTTTCACTCACCGTTTTTCTCTTCACCTCCATCATAGAACAGCCCCCACGGTCTTAACGACTGTTCCTGTTGTGCTTGCAGTGTTGCTGGCACCACCTATAAATTCTGGGGCTGTTTCCTGCCTGTTTTCCATCAACATGGGCCTTAAAAAAGGCATTATTGTTGGCACCGGCTTTAAAAACATCACCATGTGGGCACTTTGGGGAAGGGCCGCCATGATGACAACCTCCTCCATCTTTTCTTTTCTGATTTCAGGGAATACTTTTTCAAGTATTACCGAACTTTTTAAAAAGAAGAAAAAAAAGCAGAACAAGAAACATCATTCCGATGTTCTGGCTTCCATAGAATTACCAAGAATGGTTTCCTATATCGGGATTCCCATCCTTGGAGTTTTTGTGATGATTATGGGAAAATCCTTTTTTGGTATTGATTACTGGCTCTCAGCCGTTGCTGTTCCCCTTGTTTTTGTTTTTTCAATTATGGCGGTAAAATCCACGGGAGTGACAGCCATCACTCCCGGAGGGGTTTTGGGAAAAATGACCCAGGTCACTTACGCTATCCTGGCCCCCGGAAATATGGGAACAAACTTAATCACAGCGGGAATCACGTCTGAAACCTGTCTGAGTGCCTCAAATCTTCTCATGGATATTAAACCGGCCTATATGTTGGGAGGAAAACCCAGACACCAGGCTATAGGACACGCCATTGGAATTGTTTGTGGGGGATTGGTCGCCGTACCTGTGTTCTATATGATGTTTCAGGGGGATATTTCCCTATTCACCACGGAAAAATTTCCAATGCCTGGGGCCACTGTCTGGAAAGCCGTTGCCGAGGTTCTCTCAAAGGGTCTTGGTGCCCTTCATCCCACAGCCCAGGTGGCTGTCCTTGTGGGGGGCGTAATAGGTATTATTTTTGAATTTTTCAATCACAGAACCAGAGGGAAATTCCCTCTTTCCCCTATAGCTTTTGGGATCGCTTTTGTTTTGCCCTTTAATATTTCTTTGGAGTTTTTTATCGGCTCCTTGATTTTCTGGCTTATGGGAAAAAAACCTGAAGAAAAAAGATCTTTCCGTTTCCAGACAATTTTTGAAAATAAGGAGAGCATCGGGGCTGGGATTATTGCCGGTGGTTCCATTGTGGGGATTGCACTGATGATTATGGAAACAGTGTTTTAAAATAATGAATCCAATAAAAGATTATCATCGTTATTCTTTTTGTAAAATTGTGTTCTTCAAATACCTGCTTTATGGACATTCTCCAGATGAACTGCCCTTCTAAAACTCCATTGAAGCTGAAAACATGGATAACTTCTCATTTCAGATTCAACTGGGAGATGCGGACGATCTTTTGGATGCTCTCATTTTTTTGAGCATTTAAATTTTCCAAAATATAAAAGATTTATTTAAAATAGCCTCTTCATTCTTGTTCACTGGATTTTCTTAAAGTAATAAAAACTTCTTTCAGTTCTTGAGAAACCGCACTACTTGGTTCATTTAAAACAAGTTTTTGGTATTCATTCAAAAAATCCATTCTAATTCTATAGAATAGATGAAGAAAATGTCTTATGAATCCTATGCAATCAAGAATAACAATCTCAACTCCGGTTGAGTCATAACTTTTTTTGGCAATTTCATTAACACTTTCATTTATATTTTCAGTTGTTATAAAAATATAATTGTCCATACTTGAAGATCTTTTGATTTTTTCCAAAGCTATATGGAGGTCATTTTCTGTAACTTCTTTTGTTTTCATCTCATAACAGGTCACTACATTATCATCATCAACCAAAGTTATTTCAACATCTCCAAAAGCTTTGGTTTGTTTATCTGCGGCATTATGGGGTTTTAAAGATAATACCTTCTGATTTAAATATTTTTCAGCGATCTTATAGGCTGCTGCAATTATTAGAACAGAAAGTCGGGACGATTTTTTACAAGCTAAATGTTGAGTTAATAAATTAATTATATCTTCAACACTTAGATGGCTTTCATCTCTGGAAACTTGAAGGCCAGACATTAAAGTTTTGAGTCTTTCAGTATTCTCGTTCTTTATTGTTATTAAAATTCTAATACAATCTAAGAACATGACTTCGGCCTTGATCTTTCTTTTTTGGATGGCATCTAATAAAAATAAAATATCTTTATAAACATCTCTTGGTCTTCCAACCAGGTCTGCATTTAATGTCAATGTTTTGTTAATATTCCTTAAAGCAGGAGTTAAAAAAGCAGTGGTTGAATTACAGGGTAATTGATATTTGTTGATGAAATCAGATAAATATTTTTCATCATAGGTTCTTCCTGAAAAGGAATCATCTCCTCCGATTTCAGTATATGGTTTTCTAATATCCACTCTCGGTTGATGAATTTTTGCTAAAAGACAAGACATTAGCAATCTAATAGCCGCTCTATTTGTTGAACACCTTGCCACATAATCTATTTTTTTAAATATGACTAAATCAGAAGTAAATCTATTTCTTAAATTTAATTTGGTCTTTTGGTATGATTTTTCTAAAATTGAAATACATTTTTGTTCAAGAGTCACAATGTCATACCTAATTCTTCAAAATTTCTTTGGACACTTTTGTTTTCAAAGGAAGAATTAATTTTTATTACTTTTTCAGGGTTATAGTTAGTCCATAGATTTTCTACTCTTATGTCTTTAGTAGAATGAATAATTTTTTTAGGCCCAGTAATTTTAAACCATTTCTTTTTAGGATAAATAGTTTTCATTAAATCACAGTCGTAATTGCTAATTGCAACCAACCCTTCTACAGAGTTTAAAACTTTGGCCAATTTTTTATGTTCCGTATCACTCATTTCGTTGGAATAAGATTTTGAGTCTCCTCTAGTTGAATGGATATATGGAGGATCACAATAAAATAAAGTTTTTGGAGAATCATATAGTTTTATAACTTCAACAGCAGGTCTGTTTTCTATTTGAACTCTTAATAATCTTTCAGCAATCTCTGGGAGAGCAGTTACTCCACCAAACCATCTGGAAATTACACCTGACATACCTCTTCTTGATGTATTTTTACAATTTGCCCAACGACCAATAGATGCTGTTTGAGCTAAACCAGTTCTTACTTGTCTTGCACGAACATAGAATCTTCTTGCTCGTTCAAACGAGGTAAGATTAGAGTCTAATTCACAAGCTTTTGCAAATTCTTCTCTTGAAAATGGTGTCAATCCGATAGCTTCAATTAATTTTTCTTTGTTATTTCTCAGAACATTAAAAAAATTTACAACTTCTCCATCTAAATCATTATATGTCTCAATCATTGAGGGAGTTCTATTAAGCAATACCGCTCCAGAACCAGCAAATGGTTCGCAATAATGATGACATCTAGGTAATAACGGCAAAAGCCAATCTAAATGACTGAATTTCCCTCCATACCAGCCAAAAGGAATTAGCTTTTTATTTTTTAGAGTGGCAATCGGTGCAGGTTTTTTGCCCAATAGTCTATCCTCCTGATGACAATTAAGAGAATGATATTTTATAATTAGTTTTTATTTTTTTCCATAATTTTACTGAATAACATTTGAATACATAACGCAATGAGTTAAAACTTCTATGTGGTGAAGGATAGCCCAGTGGGCTATCCGAAACAGAGTACACCGGGCTTGCCCGGGGGTGAATGAACCTTCCTGAATGCATTAGCATTCAGGTCAGCTCCACATGGAGCTGTAACAGTAAGGACCACGGGCTTGCCCGTGGGAATCTATTTCTATTTGTAGGGATTTATTACTTTACAAATGCTGAGATTCATTTTCTTAAACCCAATGATCCAGAAAACAAGTCACCCAAGTACATGAGCTACATTCCTTTTTGAGCTTAAATTACATTAAAAATGATTGTAAGAGCAGAGGGGCTATGCTCAATTTTTGGGTAGAATCACATGACCAGCAGCATATAAGATGTATTATTTTGAGGCACTTTGCCTTTCTGATACCGGTCTTCGGTCAATTGGTCATTCATCCACTTGCTTTCGGTAATCCGTGTCCGTTCAAACACTATAAGAAGCAGTTTATTGCGGTGCAATAGTCAATTCCTCAGATGTTGACTTTTAATTATTATAGTCATAAATTTTAAGATGATAATTTTTTATATAATCATAATATAATTACTGACTATTTATAAAAGAAAGGAAATATGGAATATACAGATCAACAACTAAAAAATTATGTAAACCGGATTAAACTCACTCAGGAGAAAAAAGCGTTTTATACCGAGCAAATTGACAATCTAAAAGGCAATGTTTCCAAAGCTATAAATAGTATGAAAAACACTAAAGTCACAAGGGTAAGAAGGGCGGGATCATGGAAGAAAGGTACAGCCTTGGCACCAAAGGGAGACTACCCCCTTGATATAGATATGGTGTTTTACCTGGATATTGAAGAAAATATTTTGTTTGATGCTGAGGAGCTTCGAGAAGAACTTATGCCTCTTCACCAGAATTTGTGAATGAGTGGAGGTTCAGGTAATCTTCCAAGGGAATGATATAAAGCTATTTTAATGGATTTGTACTCCCTAAAACCGTAAGATTTTCTCATAGTCAGTTTTACTTTGTTGTTTAAACCCTCTACAATCCCCGATGAAAATTGTTTTTTGGCCCTAAACCAATTGAGAATGAGATCCTTATGTCGTCGAATCATCTTGGCTTCATGTTTCAAAGGCTCTATCCGGGAACGCATGACTTTGGTTGTCCAGCGAGCCAGAAACTTATCCGCCCATGAGGGGGATAAATAATCCCAAAAGAATTGGAACTCTTCTTTTAGTAAATAGGCCCTGACGCTCCTGAGGTTGTATTGTAAAAGTTTCTTCAAACCAACCTCCTGTTTTTCTGTCAGATTCTCTGAGTGCTTTAATAAAAGCCACCTGGAGTTTGTTAACACAGGGTCATATCCATCCGCTTTCATCTGACGATGCTCTCCCGCTCTCACTTTATCTATTGCTTTGTTAATCCGAGCAACGATATGAAAACGGTCCAGGATATGAGTGGCTTGAGACACTCGATCCTTTATAACCTTCAAATAAGGTTTCCACATATCTGAGCAAACGTATTCAATAAGTTGTGTTCTTCTTGTCCCCAGCATATCAAAGAACTTTGAAAAAGTTTCCTCTGTCCGCTCTTTTCCAATCCAAAGTAAACGGACACATCCGGAGTTGATCTGATAAACTAAAGTTAGATATTTATGCCCCTTTTTCCACTGAATCTCATCAACTCCAATAGCCCTGACACTCTCTAAACAGCGATGGGAAAGGCCCCACTCAACGATAAACTCCACAGAGCGAAAAACCTTCCCCCAACTTGTTCTAAACCGAACTGACACCTCTTTCCATGACAGCACCTTGGCCCAATTTGCCAGAAATTGCATATAGACTTTGGTTAATTGGTTTTTTCCATCACTCCATGGAGTTTTTTCAACTTTAACTCCACACCAAGAGCAGTTGACTCGTCTCATTTTATAACAGAAGAACACGGGAATTCCCCAGATAGGAATAAATTCAAATTTTCGTGCCTTCGGGGATGTATCATAAATAGAAGCCTCCTGATGGCATCCCGAACAAATGGGGATACCATTTTTTCGAGGGTGAATTTGAACATGAATACAAGTTTCCCCGCCCTCGGTGAATAAAGTTATTCTCCCGTAAACAAAAGACTTGAATTTGTAACATTTATTTAGGATAGTCTTTACCAGCATCTTTTCGCCCTTTTTTGGTTGTTGTTTTCTCAAATTATGATTTACTGGAATCTGGCGGGAGATGCTATTTCAATATGAATCTTAATGCACTAAAAATGTGATTCGTTGAGCGGGGATGCTCAACGAATTGGGGTGTGGGGCAGAGCCCCATATCAGCCAGGATGGCTGTCCTTATTTATTCCACGAAATGACATTTAGAAGTTAAAAAGGGCTTTTTTTATCCACATCTTCTGGTGAATATCCGAACTTATTAAAGCATTATGTAAGGCTTATCCTAATAAGGAAAAATCAGACTTTTCTGATGGTCAAAAAACTATTGGTATTGTTTTCAAAGGCTCTGGTCTTGAAGTTGATATAGTGCCATTTATTCCAGAAAAAGGAAATACAACTTATGGCAGGCAACCTCGAAAAAAAATAAATTCAGGGGAATTCAAAACCAGTGTTGATAAGCAGTTGGATTTTATAAATAAAATAAAAAATAATTGTTCCAATTTTACTTCTATTGTTCGTATTTTAAAAAGCTGGAGAAATTATAAAGAATTGGAGTTGTCTTCTTTTTCTATTGAGTTAATAGTAGCCCATTTGGTTGAAATCGGTAGGGTGTCTAATGATCCAATAAATCAGGTAATTATTACTTTTTTTGAATTTTTAGGCAACGGTTACCCGGTTAAAGTATATTTTTCAGGTGCTATCGGGTCACAAACAGAAAATGCCCCTTGGGTGGCTGATCCAACAAATAATGAAAATAATACAATTAATATGTCTAATGATGAATGGGACGAAGTTGTAAAAGTGGCTGAACAAAGTTTTGAAACTCTTTCTTATGGAAAAATTGTTCAGGAAAATGGAAAAACATTGGATTTATGGAAAGAAATTTTTGGACCAGGTTTCAACATTCAGGAGTGATGTATGGTAAATACCTCTACACAAACATATACCAAAACAGACATTCGTAAGGTTTTTGAAAACTTTCAAGCAGACTTACTAATGCTTGCTTTAAGAACGCAGGCAATGGAAAAATATCTTGTAAATGATTATGCACACGATATTCTTTTAATGACTAAGAATGGGTGTCTGAAA
Source organism: Bdellovibrionales bacterium (assembly GCA_965218815.1). Classification (GTDB taxonomy): domain Bacteria; phylum Bdellovibrionota; class Bdellovibrionia; order Bdellovibrionales; family JAGQZY01; genus JAGQZY01. The sequence goes on from CBDCLX010000002.1 coordinate 269,855, forward strand.
TATATTCATATACAGTTGTACAACTATTATGGACAACTGATAAAGGTTCATAAATACTCTGTAACAGAAAATTCATCATCAGCTTCTCAAAGACCGGGAGAAAACAAATGGCCATGTTTACCTAATGGTGAACTATGTATAATAGTCGAACCTTCTTGTCATCAAAAACTTGAGGAACTTAAACAATCAGGACAACTAGAGATAAGTTGGGGACCTTCATTTTTGTCAACTGATTACTCTGGAATGCGAAATGAAAATGTCAGATTCTATTCAAGCAATAATTATGGGTTACAACGTAATACTTTTGTAAACTTATAGGAACGTGATAATGTCACAAAATGCCTTTGATACGCAGAAAGAGCTACCGTCATCTGAATTGGAAAATATTTCTAAAACACTTATTGGTTTTGAAAGTCACTACAAAGCATTAAGAAACCATTTAACGGTCATACTAATGCCTGACCATGTAAATAAGTGGAGTAAGAAACACCATAAACAGGTCCTACCATTATGTAAAATAATCCAACATAGGTATCCACTTTTTCTTTTTAGTGGAGATGTTGGGACAGGGAAAACTGTTACGGCTGAATGTGTGGCAAACAGATTAACAAGTGATATGAGAAGAGATGGCTTTTTATTTAAGTTAAGTACAAGAGTAAGAGGTAAAGGGTTGCATGGAGAAATGAGTCAATTAATTCAAAATGCTTTTGAAAACTTAACAGTTCAGGCAGGGAAAAAACGTCTGGTATTTTTATTAATAGACGAGGCAGATTCTATTGCATCACTTCGATCTACTGAACAAATGCATCAAGAAGAAAAGGCTGCTGTAAATACACTAATACAAAAAATTGACGAAATTCGCCAAGTAGGTGGTCGAGCAGTCGTATTTCTTTGCACCAACCGAGTGAGTGTCATAGATCAAGCCATTGTTAGGCGTGCTGCATTACACATAGAATTTCCTCGACCTGATAAAAAACAATGTTTGGAATTATTGAAACATGACCTTCAAGGAATAAATTTAAGAGAAGAAGATCTAAATAAATTGGCATCTATGACTTCAAATGGTGGGTACTATAAAGATAATGGTTATACTTTTTCGGATTTTCGTTTACGATTTCTTCCAGAAGCTATTGCACGAGCTTTCCCAAATAAGGCTTTAACTTTCGATATTTTAAAAGAAACCGTATTAGCTGTAAAACCAAGTCCAAGGATCATTTGATGCAAATCAGTAACTCTCAATTAAATAATCAAGAAATTTTCAAAAAATTGATAAAAAAATCTGAACTATGCCGGTATTGTCATTCGGAGCTAAAAGAACAATATGTTGAGTCCAGAAACTGGAAGGAGTTTCTTATTCTTGTATTATCTGTATTTTTGATCGCTTTAGTCAATTTGTATTATAGAAAAGTATTGGACGGGGAATATATATTATTATTAATCTGGATTTTGCCTCTTGCCACAACTATAATACAAGGTTTAGACCATATTGTATTTAAGTGGACATATAAAATTGCAAAACATGAGTCAGCAGTAGCAATTTGGGGGAACTGGATTAGAGAAGCTGATTTTCTTGAGAAACAAATTCCTCATCATGAGAACTCTACAATAATTAATGAAAAAATGAAGAACATACAGGAAAGATATAATATATGTATGTCCAATACAGAACAAATTCCAAACAATAAATTTTTAGAGTACAAAAAGAAATTCAAAATACATATTTTGAAATCCAGAGAAATTGATGATCTTTCCTTGGAAGATATAAATGGAAAAAAGTGAGGATCTAACAACATCACAAAAAGAAAAATTAGAGTTTATAGAACTTCTCGCTTATTTTTATGGGATTGTGAATCGGGATGACATTATAAAAAGATTTGGTGTATCTTCAGCATTAGCTACAAATGTCTTATCTAAATACAATCAAATGGCCCCCAAAAATCTTGATTATAATATACACCTCAAAAGCTATGAAATCAGTAAATCTTTCAAACCTATTTTCAGTGTTCGTATGTTACTTGAACGTATTCCCGTATATACTGTACCTCCATTACATGGGAAAATTAAAGATGATGAGATTGATAGAATTGCCATAATATCAAGAGCCATTCAAAGAGTAAATTCACTAAGAATTACTTATTCTTCTATGTCCAGTGGGACAGGAACACGACAAATTATTCCTGTGGCTTTTGCTAACACTCAACTTAGATGGCATTTGCGGGCTTATGATAAGAGAAAAAAACGATATGCTGATTTTGTCTTCAGAAGAATCTCAAAAGTAAAATTAATTGAAGATGACACTATAAAAGAACATGAACATCCTAATAACGATAAACAGTGGCATTCGTTTATCAACTTAAAGATAAAAGCACATCCACACAATGTAACAGATATTAACGCTATAAATAATAATCATGATATTAGAATCCGTGCAGCTATGGCTGGGTACTTTCTTCAACTTTGGAATGTTGATTGCTCATCAGACAGAAGTTTAAGAGGCCCAGAGTATCAATATTTTTTAGAAAATCTGGATGAAATTACTAAATTAACTGATTTAGAATTAGCTCCAGGATATGGAAAATAAAATCATTCAAGTTTGGTTACGATGGTTAGAAGTGAAGTGAGGCTATTGCTCGGTAGATTAATTTATGCAGTCATTTTAGATTCTTTTGAATAGTGAATCCAATTTGTAATTGTTGTTCTCACTAATCAAGAAATCTTTGTAAATCCAAATAATATTGATATAATGTCTTATTAAGATTGGAGTAAACTTTCAAATGTTTCAAGCTATTCCTGAAGGCCCTGATATTCCTGAAAAAATTCAACTTGATCTTGAAGATAATAATTTGGTTTTATTCTGCGGAGCCGGTATTTCCAAAAATAACGGACTGCCCTTGTTTAGTGAATTGGTTAAAAAAGCCTGTAAGGAGTTGAAAATAAAAGTAGATGAACAACCTCTTTTAAAAGAACTTTGGGATAAAGAAAATTATGACAGCATCTTGGACTTGGTTGAAGGTCAGGATGATCTTTTGGGTTCACCGGAAACTTTAAGGAAAAAAGTCATTGATATTTTAAACGATTATCAAGGTGAACCTGAAATTCATAAAGCTCTTTTGGATTTATCTGCCTTACCAGGCGGCGGGGGTCATCGACTGGTCACAACAAATTTTGACAGGCTCTTTTTTAAAGCCGGTCTTAACCCTCAATTATCGGACCAAGCTCCAAGGCTTGCCCCTCCAGGAAAAGAAACTTGGAGTCATTTGACTTTCTTACATGGTGTGATTGATGAGCAAAGAGACCCGGCAGGGAAAAATCTTGTTCTTACAAAAAAAGACTTTGGAAAGGCATATCTGAACGATGGTTGGGCCTCTGATTTTATCATTCAGCTTTTTCAGGATTTTACCGTCTTGTTTATCGGATATGGTATGAATGATCCCATAATAAACTATCTTGTATCAGCTATGAAAGACAAACAAAAAGGAAAGGATCAAAGTGAAAGAAAGCCTTCCATATACGCTTTTTCCAGATACGGGGAAAACCAGTTGGAGGAAGTAAAAAACAAATGGAAATTCATAGGGATTGAACCCATACCTTATAAATTAAAAGAAAATGACGATCACTCTCTTTTGTATAGCACTATAAAAGAATGGTCCTCTTTAAAAACTTTAATGGGTAAAAAGCGATGGTTGAAGAAGAGGATTAAACACAGGGATCCAGACAAAGAAAACGGACAATCCGTTGCCTTTCTTTTGAAATCAGATGAAAATCTTGCAAAGTTTTTTTCAGAAAGAGATCCACCTGTTGATATAAGCTGGTTAAAACCACTTTCTGAAAATGGCTTATTGGACAAATTCATAAAACCATCTTGGCAAAGTTCCGTTTTTGAAAAAATTCCTTTATGGGAACCTTTATCCAATTCAGATTCACAATTGTATTCACATATAGCAACTTGGTTTTGTAAACATCTGGATAAAAGAGAACTCATTCACTGGGTGATAGATCATGATTGTTTTCTACACCCTTTATTAAAGAGGCGTATTCAATGGAAAATGGAAAACAAACAACCCAATGAACAGTCATTGAAATTGGATGAAGAAAAATCATTGTTTTGGAAAAATGTGGCAAGTATCAGTTACAATCCTCAAAAAATAAATCGTATTACAATAACCAATTTGATAGAAAAATTAAATGAAAAATATTCTTCCATCAAAGTCCATGAGTTATTACAATGTCTGGACCTTTTTATTGCTTTTGAAAAATATCCTGGTCCGTTGGAGGAAATCTATAAAGAGTCCACTCCTGGGCCTAAAGACAATCCAGAATCCAAAATTTACGAAACAAAATTAAAAGCCAGATACGACGATTGGCCGGATAAAATATCCAATGAAGAAATACTTTTGCTTCATGCCGAGGATTTTACGGATTTATTAAAAAGAGCTATGGAAAAAGCCCCGGCTTTTAAAATGGTTGAAGGTCACAGAGGTTCTCTTTATATTACCAGGCCATCCATTGCGGATCATGAAAGAAACGATTTTTATAAGCATGACAACGAGTGGACCTACATTATCAATCTGGCAAGAGACAGCTTTGATCTTGTCATGAAAGAGGATAAATCCCTGGCCCGACTTTTACTGGAAAAGTGGAGACTTTATTCTTACCCCATATTTTATCGACTGATTCTTTACGCTATCACCAAGTACCCTGATTTAAATGAAAACATGGCCATTGATCTGCTCAAGAATCAAGACAACCATGTTTTGTGGTCATCATTTTGTGGAAGAGAAGTTTTGGAATATTTAAGAAAAAGAAAACACTCAGAGAAGAGCATTGAAACTCTTCTCAATTTGATAATGGAAGGACCACTAAGAAATATTGATGAAAAGATATTTAAAAATTTCAAAGACCAGTGTATCTATCAAAGACTTCGCTGTTTCAGAGAAAACAAAAATATAACCATAACATTTTCTGAAAAAATAGAAAAATATTATAAAACCCTGAATGATATTTACGAAGAGTGTATGAATGATCCTCAGAGTGATTTTCCTACCCGTCATTATTCTGGTTCAGATATTCCAGGAAGTTTAGAACCAGAGTTTTATGTTAATAAACCAATCGAATATATTGTTAATCATATTAAAAATTCAGGAGAAAATGAACTCTTTCCTGAATACTTTGAAAGACAAAAAATAGGGTGTTTTTTGACGTTAAGTAAAAAAGAAATAGGTAAAGCCTTTGAAGTTCTTTTAAAACTTTCAAATGAGGATTTATTAAGTACCCCTTACTGGGGTGCCTTTTTGAATGAAATAACATTTGGGACACAAGATAAAGAAAATAACAACTATTTTTTCAAAACCATAAATAGAATAGAAAACTGTAGTGATGAATTTATTAAAAAATCTTCATTTTTAGACATATTCAATTCAAGAGGCTATTTAATATATGGTAAAGATGAGGATAAGTTTAAAAAGTGGTGGAACAATCTTAGAGATTTATATATCTCCCCTCTTGCGGAAAATGAAAAATCCGAATATCAGTCTTTTCACGAAGATTATCATTCATGTTTTGGAAAATTAACAAAAGCTGTTTTTTATGTTCTATGGAGACATTATTTTCCTCATACTCCTGACGAAACATCTATTGACATTCCAGAAACAATGAAAGACAGATTGTCAGAACCTTGGGGTTTCAAATTTGAAAAAGATGAAAAAATACCCCAACCAGTAAAGGAGTATTTTGAAATCCTTCTTAAAAAGGATATAAAGCTAATGAAAAGGCTTGTAACACATTATGCCGATCGTGTCAAGTGCGTACAATTTCAGGACCGACTGGAAAATTCTAAATCATTATAATCATTAAACTTCATTTTTCAGGGCCTGCTAATTACAACAATTCTTGTGAACAATAATTTCAGATATTTTTTCATTTCTGTCAATTAAGAAAACAATTTGCCAGGCATCTTGTCCTTGTTTCCGGGCGATCTCAATCATATATGTAGGAAACATCTCACTAAAATAGTGTCCGTCAGAGGGACCAAATAATTCCCTTATTTCATTTGCATGTTTTCCAATAAACTGTTTTTTCTTCTTAAGAAGGGAACAGGCCATCTCTGCCCTTATTGAGTCATTAGGTGCCTTCTTGAATTTTTCAATACTTAATGGAGCCCCCCGAAACTTTTTCCACAAAATCCCCTGAAAAATCCATAAAGTAGCATTTTAGATCATGGTCCCCCAAAGCCCTGACAACTTCAAGAGTTCCCGCTATATTACATTCACCCCTTTCCATGGAGGTCACAGTGATATTGGTCAGATTTTTAACTCTATCGTCTATGGCTGCTTCCAACTTTCCGTAATCCAGATCAGAATACCCCTTGGAGTATAAGAAGAATAAAAGACATTTTTCACAAAATTGAGAGATATTTCATCTTGTTTTTCTGGTTTTTTCTGGTTTTTTTGTTTTGCGAATTCCATTTTGAGGTCATTTGAGTGAGATTTTGATTGAGAATTTATGACTCCAAGTCTGGTTTGGCCGGAAAAGTGAATTTTTGAATAAGGGAATCCATGACAGGGAAAATTGATTCCACGTCAGAAGCTCTCATAAAAGAAAACTCATGAAAATTCAAAATCATCCTCATTCAGGGGAAGCTCTGGGAGAATGGGGCTCCGGGACTTTTGAATCCAACCCCGGATGGGTGAGAATATTTTTAATCACCTTTTTTAGGTGAATTCTTTCCCAGAGTCTTTAAGGTTTCAGTTGTGGAATCCACAGGTGTCACCGTACCATCAAAATCCCATAGAATGGAAATATTTCTATGCAACACTATTTAAATGACTTGGATGATGGGCTTTTTTTCAGAGAATTTCTCTGTGACTTGGCCATAATCACCCCCTTTTTCATCATTTATCAGGATCTTACTTATTTGCTTTAATAATGTCCATCCAATTTTTCCCAGGCTGGAACAGATCACATTTTTTCAGTAAAAACTTCAAAGGCTTTAAAAAAACAACCTGCAAACGACTATCAGAAAGCTCTTTCTGACATAAGGCAACTTGTCGAACAGACCCGTTTGGATTCAGGCTAATGGATTCCCTTATTCAAAAATTCACTTTTCCAGACAAACCAGATTTGGAGTCATAAATTTTCAATCAAAACCTCACTCAAATGACCACAAAATAGGATTCACAAAATAAAAAGATCAGAAAAAACCCGGAAAACAAGGATGGAATATCTCTCAATTTCGTGAAAAATGCCCTTTATTCTTCTTATACCCAAAACAAGATAGACTTTACTCCTGATTGGAGCGTTTCATTGAGCATCAACAAGAATTTATATTTCACTTCTTAACCTCCTACTTATAAGCGGGTTTTTAACCTTTTTAACCGGTTAAAAAAGCTCAAATTAAAAAGGAAATTAAGGCAAAGCTGTTGGATGCTCTGAGCGATCTCCCTTATCTATTTAGTTTTATTGAGAAATTTGTTTTTGATTTTTTATAGAAATTTCAAAATTTTTTTTGAGGCTTTTATTATTTTCAATTTCTTTCACCACCAGAATCAAGCCGTCCATGAGTCTGACAGGCCTTTTTATATGAAACTTTAAAACAGATACTCTGAGGTTATTAGCTGAGCCTGAAAAGTCACTGGGTAGCCTTCTCTCGGCTTGGATGTCAAGTGTCTTCGACCCTTCGGGCTGGCTCCGCCAGCACTTGACATCCGCTTCGTTTCGGCTCTTCGGCACCCAAGAGGAAACAGGGTTTCCTCTTTTTTCAAAAAAGACATGCTATCAGTTGGAATAAGAGCTATTTAGAACTCTTCTTTTTCTTCTTTGTGACCTTTTTAGATTTTGAAATAATGCGATGTCTCTAACATAGGAAGTGGCACTAAATTCCAGAACGGATCAGCAAAACTCCGGTGAATTCATATATATATTGGTACTTAAACTACTGGCTGGTCAGGGTATTCGTCAATCCGAATGGCTGGCAATCTTATTGCTCGATGCATTAAGTACAAAGCCCCTTGAACACTACCACTTCTATTTTTAATTACACTTTGCAATATATGTTTTATTTTTCTGTTCCAAGTTCTATTATATGAAGAAATTTAATGATTGGAGATCAAATTGTCTCAGTGGCACTTTTTTACATTCATGGTTTTAGAAAAAAAACCAAAAGACTCCGAACACCCTCAAGGAGATCGTGTATTGGACTGTTTTAGTTTTTCCACTCAGGGCATGAAAATTAAAGGGCAACCACGGTTTAATAAATTTAATGTAACTTTGTCTATCCCTCAAGATGGCTCATTAGTATCCACGCAGGTTCAAGTGATAAATAAGCAAAAAGATTTTTTTGAAGTCCGTTTTATTAACCCATCTTCAAAACTATTAACAAAACTTTCTTGGTGGGATACGAGAACTACTCACGAGCGACCTAAATATTTTCCCGACCGAAATTTGGATATCGGCGTTTGAACCAGGTTTGAACTTCTAAAATATCTTCATTATCCAAACCATATAACTCATTAACAAAAGGTTCTACTAAGTTCTCCATTTTAGCAGTAAGCCCTCTTTCTCCATAATGTTCCTTTTTTAATTGAATAACAGAATCACAAATATTTTTTGCTCTTTGAAGTTGTTCCAATGTGGGAACCACAACAGGAATATCCTTAAAATAATCGGTGGAAAAATCAACCGTATTACAAATAAACGCCTTGGATAAATATCTAATAATGTGAGAGGACAGTAAAATCAATAAAAATTTAGTTAGTCCTTTGTCAAAAGGTAGAATTAAATTTGCTTTATGACCAAAAATTCCACCAAAACTCAAATAGTAGTTAGGAGCGTATAGACCTGTTACTGTGCAAACAATACCTTCTTGGAAATAATATTTAGAGTTTTGAAAACGAGGTTTCTTTGAAGTACCTGGAGGCCATATATTTCTATTCTTTAATGTCCTGACTGCTTGTTCAGACCAATCAATCCAATAGTCCACTGGTTTCCAAAAATTGTTTAATTCTCCTCCGGCAGTATCTTGTTCACCCCCTTTATCAAAAGGAACAAAATACTGGTCAGAAGAAGGATCTAATACCTTTATCCCGTTGGCTTTTTCATTTTCTGTTAATAAAGGCAACTTGTCAAATAAAACAGTGTTTCTCTCTGAGACATTTTGAATGTTTCTTCTTCTGGCATTTGGTCTAATACCCTCTGATTTTCTTAGAAAGATTTGATCATCTGCCGTGGCCAATCCCTGCATGACAGAAGCAATTTGCCAAAGTTTTACAATAGGAATTTTCATTCTATTTTTCTCTATCAACAGGCAATCAATTTCTTTATTTAATAACTTCACCCTTGATTCTGAAATGATATTTGCCACAGGCAAGTCAGAACAGAATAAAGATAATGAAGGGTTTCCGGAAAGAATAGGATAACAACATTTTTTTTCATTCAATTGATTTCTGTTCGCAAATACTCCTTTTAAGTTCTCTCTTTTTACAGATGGATTTTTTAATCTTGAAAAAGAGAGCATATAAGGAGTTATATAAGATTGTAATCTTATTTTTTCAATTTCATTATGTTCTTTTTTTAAATAAGATAATGCTATCTCATAATCTTTGTTTTTTGGATGAATAGGCCAGGCATCTATAAATTCATAATATGTTGAACTCCTATTTTTTTCCAAAACAGATTCTTTTTTAAACTGAAATATACAAGAAAAAACATCTCTTCCCGGAAAAGCATTCCTATGTAGTTGAAATATTTTTTTGATTCTCATTTTATTAAAGATTTCTGCCCGCAAATTTTCATGAGTTTTTGTCATTAAAAAAGTATTGCTTACAATAAACGATAGATACCCCCCGCTTTTCAAAGTGTTGATACCTTGGAGGATAAAACAACCATAGGAGTCTTTGCTTCCCAGGTTAAAATGTTTTTTAACTGCGTCGGTAACTTTTACTCCATAAGGCGGATTTCCTATTATAAGATCAGGCTTAAAATTTGAAAATGTTTTAAAAAAACCATTTTCAAGAAAATCACCTTGAGCAACAACCGTAGAAAAATCAAATTTTTCCTCAGGAGCTAATGCCTCCCATAATTCTTTAGAACGATAAAGCTCTAAAAACATTCCAAGCTGAGTTGTCTGCACAGCAAAGGGATCTATATCAATGGCTTTAATGTGTTCCAATGTCTTTTGATGCACTCTAATAATATTATTATTTAACCCAGAATGTGAGTTAATATAGAAATTTCTTATTTTATTGTATATTTCCCTAACAAAATGTCCTGATCCACAAGCTGGCTCCAAAACTTTTTTATCGCCCCAGTCACCCAGACTTTTTTCCATTGAATCAACCATAGATTTTACAATCGGTTTTGGAGTGTAAACATTTCCAAGTGATTTAACTTGTAAGTCAAGCTCTTCTGATTCTATTAAAGCATCCCAAATTTCTCCTATGGGATTGTCAGTATACTCAAAAAATAAGGCATGCATTACTCTGAAAGAAATTAATCGAATTCTTATATCTTCTTTACACTCTTCAGAAAGTATTAATACATCATATGGCTCTACTTTTAATATTCCCGGAAAGGATGAAGACAATTGATCTATCTTTTGAATGAGATTTACGGGTAGTGGTTCTATATTTTGATCATATATGATTTTAATGAACAAAATTTTTAAAATAAAAGACAAAGAGATGCTAGATAGTATGGACTTGATAGCTTTTTTTTCATCGTTTATCTCGTTAAGAGAATTATCTACAAAGGTTTTGCGTGTATTTAAAATTTTTCTGAAATTTGGCTCTCGACTTCCTAATTTACTAGAATGAAAAGTATATTCTTCAGGAAAATATTTTTTCGTCAAATCTTCAAAAATGGTTTTTCTTATTTTTGATAAGACTAAATTTAATTTAGATAAACTGATTTCTTCAATAAAAGAACCAGAGCCTGCTTCTTCAATAATTCTCTGATAATAAGTTTCCTGGCAGGTTTTATAAGAAAATCCATCTTCATTTTTGCATCGTCTAAACCATTTATATTCTCTTCCGTTGGAAAGTAGAACGTAAGGTGGTGGCATAGAAAAACTATCTCCTAAACAGTAATCAAAGGCTTGTTCTTGATCTTTTGAAACAAGTTCTTTTCCTTCTCTTTTTGCTTCTATCAGTAAGAGAACTCTTTTATTTTCGTCAATAAAAACACCATCATAAGGGCCTATTCTTTTCCCTCTCTTTCTGACATAAGTTTGCTCATCAAAAAATTGGCTTCCTCTTTCAGGATAACCAAGATTGTTTTCAAGATACGGATAAATAAGTTTGCTAAAAGTGTTAAACTCATTCCAAGGCATAAAAAATTCCTGATAAAATTTTAGCAGTTTAATATAAATAAAATTTGAGAATAGTCATGACAGTACAGTTAAACCGCTCCCATAATTGGTCCACCTTTTATTATTATAAACTAACAAGTCCTTGCCTTCAAATGATATGTTTCCGGTGCAGGAGGACGATATTTCAAAGTACTGTGGGCTCCTGCTTTGTTATGCTCCTTCCTCTACATCTCAACCATACTCAGCTCAAATTCTCGTCAATCACCGGATTTCCGCAGCCGACACAAATGCCCCTGTATCGTATCTGGCCTTCGGTCAAAATGAGCCGCAAGCCTCTTTACTGGCCATTTGTGAATCCACCGGAGTTTTGCCAGTTCCCGTAAATCCAAATCAGGTCGTTTCCAGACTATCGAGTACACCCTCACAACCACTTGGGGGCTCGATAGCCCTTTAGGGTTTGCCCTCAAAACCTCCTTGGAGTAGATTGAGGGGAGCTTGAGTATAAGAAGAATAAAAGACATTTTTCACAAAATTGAGAGATATTCCATCTTGTTTTTCGGGTTTTTTCTGATTTTTTTGTTTCGTGAATCCTATTTTGAGGTCATTTGAGTGAGATTTTGATTGAAAATTTATGACTCCAAGTCTGGTTTGGCCAGAAAAGTGAATTTTTGAATAAGGGAATTCATTACAGGGGAAATTGATTCCACGTCAGAAGCTTTCATAAAACTCATGAAAATCCGAAATCATCCTCTTCAGGGGAAGCTCTGGGAGAATGGGGTTCCGGGACTTTTGAATCCAACCCCAGATGGGTGAGAATCTTTTCAATCACCTCAGGCTCCTCTATTGAAGAAATAACTTTAAGCTTTCCCCCACATTCCGAGCAAATCTCTATGTCCATTCCAAAAACCCTTTTAAGTCTCCTGGCCCAGTTCATGGAAGAGGATTTTCCGGGCTTTGTTGTCTGTTTCTCTGGACTCTTTGTTTTTGGAGTGATTAGGGAGCGGTGTTTGAAATTCGGTGCAAAGATTCCATGAAACCTTATGAGATTGGTTCTGGGTCTTGGAATGAGAGAAGCCAGGCGTGAGAGAAAGTCCAGAGGCTCAAGAATGATTCGGGTGGTTCCATTCTCATAAGGGGTTTTTAACTGGTAAACCACCTTCCCCTGTGAGTTCATAGAAAGCCTCTGTTCACTCAAACTTGGTCTTGAAATGTAACGACAAATCCTTTCAGGCTTTTCCCTCTGGTGGGCTTTTGTGAAAACTCCTGCATGGAGGCTGAAACCGGAATATTTGGACAGAAAAGGCTTTTCCCTGTGGTTTGTTTCAGAAAGGGTTTTCAGTGTCAGGGCCTTTTGCCCTTTGTTTTTCCCAAGGGCAATCCGGTAGGTGATGGAAGAGGACCTTACCTGGTCCATGGCCGAGGGGTCTGAGTTTATTGAAACAAAAGCCTGATCCTCATCCCTTTGAATGAGTCCCCTTCTTTCAAGAAACCTGACCACTCTGTGAACAAGGCTTGTAAGGAGTTTGTCGAGTTCCTGGTTTAAAGGAGGAGTTGTGAAGTGAAACTTTGATTTTCCATTCTCAAAACTATACACTCCATCGGGAAACATCATATGGAAGTGGATATTGAGATTAAGGCTTCCCCCGAAGCGTTGGATGAAGGTCACAGAACCTGTCTTTGCACCTGACTTTCTGGTCAGTCCCGCTTTTTTAATAAGGAATGTGGAAAGGGTCCTGTTGACAAGACTGAGAACCTCTCCCATGATTTTTGGTTCTCTGGCAAACAGGAATCTGAGTTGAAAGGGAAAAGTTAAGACCCACTGTCTCATGGGTTTTTTAGGGAAAACCTCATCAACCAGATGGGTGGCACTTTCAGCCATTCTCCTGGCTCCGCAACTGGGACAAAATCCCCTTCTTTTACAACTAAAGGCCACAAGTTTTTCATGCTTGCAGGATGTGCATTGAACTCTTAGAAACCCATGGGCCAGGACTCCGCACTTGAGAAATTCATCAAATTCTTTTTTCACAAAACAGGGAATTCCCTTTTCATAGTCCCTGTCCATTTGCTGGTAGAAGTTCAGAAGGTTTTCCTGGATAAGCTTGTAGAGAAGAGTTTTTTCCGGTTGGTGTCGTTTGTAACTGACAGGGGGACTGGAGAAATGAGGATTGAGTAGAGCCACCAGGAAGTTGATGGCAAGACAAAAACCAGATCAAAGAAAAACAGGATGTGCCCTCAACTCCAGTGAGGATGAAAACCGGATCTGCAAATCAATACCTCCAGCTAATGGATTCCCTTATTCAAAAATTCACTTTTCCAGACAAACCAGATTTGGAGTCATAAATTTTCAATCAAAACCTCACTCAAATGACCACAAAATAGGAGAATCAGAGTGTCTGTCCAGGAGATTTCCAAGACGATACATCTGTTCACTGTTTTCAGGATCAAGTCGTTTTTTAAAAAAAGCCCGATAAATATCCCTGTAAGCAAGGGTCTGTTCTGTGAACTGACCTGGAACTGGAAATTGATTTACGAGTCCTCTAACATTAAAATCCACAGCACTTGCAAATCCCGGAGGATTGTCAGGGTCAAAGAGTTTCAGAGGATCCATCGTGGCGGCTCTCAACTCATCCAGCATGGCTTCAGGAAGGTTTTCTATTTCTCTTGTTTCCAGGATTTCATCCAGAGTGCGGTTGAATTGTTCGTCAACGATTCCGGATAAATGATCAATGACATTTCCGGAGATTCTACGGGTATTTTCTATTGATTGACCATGTTGTTGTTTGACATAAATTGCCACTTCCTCAGCTGTGGGGCCTGATAGAGGCTTAACAGATAATGACTTCCTGGATTTTCCACCAAAAATGAGTTTGAGAGGATTAATCGCAAAGCTGTTAAAAGAAAAACAGTAAACACAGAATAAAAATTCCAACCGGAAAAGGATTTTTTGATGGTGATTTTTGTGAAAACGCTTTGATTCTCAATGAATCAGACAACATCTTTAGAAACAAATAAATGATTTTCAACTCAGATAATGATTTTTTAGAATTATGCATTTTCGCTCTCCTTAAAAAATTATTATACTGATCTTGTTTTGAAAATTCACGGTTTTAGAGAGTAAAAAAACTTGAAAATCCAAACCGGATCAGTAAATATAAATAATTAAAATATCAATAATCTTTTCCGGTCAGTCTATAGCACAGGATTGATTGAAAATCTTAGGAGAAAAACACGACTTGACCAGACAAGCCATTTCTGATTTATTATGATGGAATTATCACTTTAGTCAGTTGTCCTCTACCCTTACCTGAGAGTCTGAAAATGCCATCAAAGAAAATCCCTGAAAAAAGAAAACAACAGGCCCATAATGCTCTCTTCAATGAAACCTTCATCAATGAAAAATACGGACTGGATATTTTCCGTCTTGTCTTTAAACCCTCTGAGTTCAAACTCTTTAACTGGAAAACTCTTAAACCGGAAATGACTGTCTTCATGGATGAAGAAGGCAATGAAAAGCGTATTGATCTTTTATTCTCTGTCCAAATCAAAGACTCTAAAAAACAGGTCCGTATCTTTTTCCTCCTTGAACACAAAAGCCACCAGGATCCCCAGTTGCTCAAACAAGTTCTGGGGTATCAGACCTGTATTTACAATCGCTGGAATTATCCGGTGATCCCCATTCTTGTCTATCACGGACGACAAAAGCACTGGAAGGGGCCGTTGAACTTTCAGGACTCCCTGGAGGGTCTGACTCCTGTTTTGAAACAGAAATTTGGAAAGAATATTCTCAATTTTTGTTGTAAACTGTTGAATATCCATGATATTGATTTATATCGTGGAACGGGCAAAAGTTTGCTTTCCAGACCCATTTTGCTTATAATGGGAAGTATCTGGAGGCTCCGCCGGGAGACCATTGTGGAGTTGTTTCAGATGGGCACAACTCTGGGTGAAGAGGATCAGAGATTTTTGGTTCAAAAGGCGGTGGATTACATTCGTCGGAACGATCCGAATTTCACATTGAGCGTACTCAGGAGTATAGAAGAAGAAACCATAGAGGAGGATCAAAGGCTTATGTCAGCATTACAATGTTCTTTGGATGAGGCTGAAGAAAGAGGAGTCAAAAGAGGAGTCAAAAGAGGAGTCAAAAGAGGAATCAAAAGAGGTCATAAAGAAGGCCGTATGGAAGGTCATAAAGAGGGAACTCAAAAAACGGCGTTGCGGATGATCCAAAATGGTCTTGATGTGAAAACGATTTGTCTATGTACCGGACTGACTCCCAAAGAAGTGGAGGAGTTACGTCAAAAAGCTAAAAGCGTAAAGCCTGATTAAATCCCCATAACAAAGTGAAAAAGTTTTAAAAATCTCTATAATGACAGCCCTTCTAAAATTCCACCGAAAAAATGGACAAGCTCAATGCGGAAGTCAGGAAAAAATAAAAAATTCCTTGTTTTTTTATTTTTTGATGTTATAAAGATTGGAAACAAGGAGAGCTATTATGAAGTTGTTGATTTTTTTGCCTTTTTTCTTTGTGGGGGAGCGGGTACAGGCACAGACAGGAAGTTCAACAGAAACACCTGGGAATTTGCTTCGTTTGGTTTGTGAAAAAAATAATTACAGGTTTTTTGAAAAACTCTTCCCTGATCGTGTATTTGTTCTGGAACAGGTTTCAAATGATGATTCCCTCTCTGCTAACCGAGTTAATGGTTCTGATTTTATTGCTGTTGAGAAACCGCCTTGGATATTGAAGGTAAAGGTACAATTTAAATTGAATATTTACAATACAGGCCTTGTTTCTGATGGAAAAACAAAGGAACAGGTTATTGATGAACTTCTTGGCCGAAAGCCGGACCTTAGTTACGATGGATTTGTACATCGGGATAGGAACACAATTGTTTTTTTCGACTCTTTGAACCCGGAGGAATCCACCATTGATATGTCGATCCATCTGGATAAATATCTTATTACCACTGCTATAATGATCGGGAGAATGGGAAACCAAAACGAGAATGGAAAAAAATCTGCTGAGAAGGAGATGCTAGAAAAGCATATTGCATCTGAAGTGAGTGAATATGTGGGTAACTGGGGATGGTTCTATAAGGATAATAATAAGTATAATAGAGTATTTGAAAACGGCTTCTATTTATGCAGAGATCCCGTTCTCCTGTAAATATGGAGAAAAAGGGGTATACTTATACTCCACAAATCACTTAGCAAGCAGTCAATTTCCAAATAGATTAAATGGCATCTTTAAGCCAAGAAATTGGCTCTAATATTTTTTGTAATTTTTATATGGAGAGAAAAAAATCTTTATTCAAACGAAAAAATGTATTAAAACAATCATATTTAATACTTCCACACCCAATTTTAATACAGGATCAGGAATAGAGGTTAAAAATGAATGGTGAGGATTTTCTTCCTGAAGATGCTTGGAATTTATCCATGAGAGGTATTGAGGGCATTGATGATGATACAGTTGAGATTCTGTGGGATGTTCAAGCGTTCAGTGTATAAGAAGGATAAAAGATATTTTTTTAGAGATCAAGATGTATTTCCACCCCGTTTTTCATGGTTTTCCTGAGTTTTTCTGATCTTTTGCTTTACGAACTCCATTTTATGGTCATTTGACAGGAGTTTTTCTTGAGGATTTATGACTCCAAGTCTGGTTTGTCTGGAAAAGTGAATTTTTGAATAAGGGAATCCATCACAGAAAACCCGGGTTCTCCGTCAGAGTTCTTCAATGAACAAGATTCATGAGAAATGGAAAACCTCCTCCTCTTCAGGTGGCCCCCTTGGAGAACAGGGCTCTGGAATTCCTGACTACAGAAAAGGCTTTTCCCTGTGGTTTGTTTCAGAAAGGGTTTTCAGTGTCAGGGCCTTTTGCCCTTTGTGCTTGCCAAGAGCAATTCGGTAAGTAATCGATGAGGATTGGACCTGGTCCATGGCCGTGGGGTCTGAGTTTATTGATAGAAAAGCCTGATCCTCATCCCTTTGAATGAGTCCCCGTTTTTCAAGAAACCTGACCACTCTGTGAACAATGTTTGCCAGGAGTTTGTCGAGTTCCCGGTTTGAAGGAGGAGTTGTGAAGTGAAACTTTGATCTCGCATTCTCAAAACTATACACTCCATCTGGAAACATCATGTGGAAATGGATATTGAGATTAAGGCTTCCCCCGAAGCGTTGGATGAAGGTCACAGAACCTGTTCTGGCCCCGGACTTTCTGGTCAGTCCCGCTTTTTTAATAAGGAATGTGGAAAGGGTCCTATTGACAATCCCCAAAACCTCTCCCATGACTTTGTGGTCTCTGGCAAACAGAAACCTCAACTCAAAGGGAAAAGTCAAAACCCATTGTCTCATGGGTTTTTTAGGAAAAACTTCATCAACCAGATGGGTGGCACTTTCAGCCATTCTTCTGGCTCCGCAACTGGGACAAAATCCCCTTCTTTTACAACTAAAGGCCACAAGTTTTTCATGCTTGCAGGATGTGCATTGAACTCTTAGAAACCCATGGGCCAGGACTCCGCACTTGAGAAATTCATCAAATTCTTTTTTCACAAAACAGGGAATTCCCTTTTCATAGTCCCTGTCCATTTGCTGGTAGAAGTTCAGAAGGTTTTCCTGGATAAGCTTGTAGAGAAGAGTTTTTTCCGGTTGGTGTCGTTTGTAACTGACAGGGGGACTGGAGAAATGAGGATTGAGTAGAGCCACCAGGAAGTTGATGGCAAGACAAAAACCAGATCAAAGAAAAACAGGATGTGCCCTCAACTCCAGTGAGGATGAAAACCGGATCTGCAAATCAATACCTCCAGCTTCCCTTGTTCCAAGACCCAGAACCAATCTCATAAGGTTTCATGGTATTTTTGCTCCAAATTTCAAACACCGTCACCTGATCAGCCATTCAGGCCGAAGTGGAAAAGATCCATCCCTATGAATGTCCCTGTAGCCTTATGAACAAGCCAGAGAAAAACTCAGTGAAGAACTTCCAAAAGCTGAAATAATGGTTGAAAGAGCCATCAGGGAATATCTCAAAAACCGATATGAATGGGGTCCGAAAGAAGTTAAAGAAAAACTCAAAAAAGCCAAAAGTTTTATCACAAAAAAACATGAATCAAATTATTTGAAATCAACAAAAAAAATTGCAAAGTTCAGCATGAGTAAAAAGGTCCACCAGAGAGTCTTTCCAACAAGTATCAATGTGAACCTTAAAAAAAGGATTGTCCATATCAGAGGTGAGAGAATCACCTCAATTATGGGTATCAGGGCTGCTGGAAGTCTTAATTTAAAACTTCATTTTGCAAGCGGTCCTCATACCCAGGAAAATCCTTGGGGGATTTATATTACTCGTGAAGTAGAACAACTGTGATGGATTTATTGTGTATTTCTTGAAATTTTATTTTTTCAGGATAAGTATTTTTCTTATCAAAAATCTTAGGGATTGAATGAAAGGGAAGAGATTTTTTATTCCTTCAAAATTAACAGAAAACGAAAATGAGCTTTATAAGGCTTTAAATCTGGAAATTGATTCCAGTATTTTTCTTATCAAAAATCTTAGGGATTGAATGAAAGGGAAGAGATTTTTTATTGGAACTTAAAGATTGGGTTGTCAGGGAAAATTTAAAGGATGTGATAAAAGTTTCAAAAAGCTTTTGTCTTGGTTTTTGTGAAAAGGGGATTACGGCCTGTCTCTACCCCCATAACAAATGGTTTACTAATATAAGCCCTTCTGACAGTAAAAAAATCATGGTTATGCTGGAGAGAATATTAAAAAACCGATCTTGACGGACTATTGAAAAAGGACCATCTGTTTATAATTTTTTTCAAGGAAACAAAAAGAGATTCTTTGGTTTGAGCCATTTTCTTAATAAGAAGACTGGCTTGGAGTAACGATCTTTAATCTCTTAAAAACTTACAAATTATGAAGCCAATTATTTTATATTATTAGATGTTTTCCAGGGCTTTAAAGGCTTGTTGTCTGGCTCAATCCATAAGATTGACTGTATTTTAGTATCTATACTGGTCGTGTTTGAAAATTCAGGTGTCTCAAGAGGGAAAACCTGTGAAATTTCAAACACGACCAGTATAACCATATAAAATTTTCAAAATAAATGAAATTGACTTGATAAGTAGGAATGCGTCTGATAAAAAAACGCAGTGTTAATGAGGGTGAATGAAGCTGAAAAGATTTGGGCTTTTAAGTTGACTCAATCTTTCTTTTTTGTGGGAGCAAAAATGGGAAAAATTTTAATAAGTGTTTTTATTGTGTGTTTATTTTTTATCGACAATGCCATGGCCGCAGGATGGGTTGATTTGGGAAGAGTATAAGAAGAATAAAAGACATTTTTCACAAAATTGAGAGATATTCCATCTTGTTTTTCGGGTTTTTTCTGATTTTTTTGTTTCGTGAATCCTATTTTGAGGTCATTTGAGTGAGATTTTGATTGAAAATTTATGACTCCAAGTCTGGTTTGGCCAGAAAAGTGAATTTTTGAATAAGGGAATTCATTACAGGGGAAATTGATTCCACGTCAGAAGCAAAAGAAAACTCATGAAAATCCGAAATCATCCTCTTCAGGGGAAGCTCTGGGAGAATGGGGTTCCGGGACTTTTGAATCCAACCCCAGATGGGTGAGAATCTTTTCAATCACCTCAGGCTCCTCTATTGAAGACTCAAGAGCTCTTATCTTTCCTAAAACAAGCTTATTTGCATAACTTTGAGGGACTTCTGTTTCACCTTCTCATCATTTTTTCACCGCTTCTGTTCATTCAGGATTGTAAAGTGCTATTGAATACTTCCTTGTTTGAAAAAAAAGCCCCTTTATTTTTCCTATACTCTTTCAGAACCTTCAAACATATTAAAACCTCTGTCTTTTTATAACTGTATATAAAAATCTTAAGTTTCTGATTATTTCCTGCAAATCAATTTACAGTCACTTAATGTCTTTTGAGGTAAATTACAAATTTTAAAAACTATTCTGCTTAAAACTCCTCTATAAATTCCGGAAAAACGGAAAAGAAATCCTCTTTTCTCCAACGATCAATAATTAAAGTATGTTCTTTCAATTGCTCTCGCAATTCCACATTCTCTTTATCATCCTCTAATGAGGAGGATAAAACTGCAATTGAGCTTTCAATGCCATTTTTTTCTGTTTCATGCAATTCATACACCTCTCTAATTCGATTTAAATTATCAATGGCTTTTTGTTTCAGATTTTTTGTTAGAACTGAAATATGTTGAAATTTAGGCACATGAAGTAAGTTAAAACTAACAAAGCAGGAAATGTCTCTGGCCCACTTTATCATCTCTTCTATATAAAGAATATTATAAACGCTGACTGTGCAATGTATGTAAGGGCGTATATTTTTGTGTTTTAAACTTTTTTGCATAAGCTGTCTCATGTTTTCTTCAATGCGGGAAAAATTGCTGGGAGAACGAATCCAATCATTTCTTTTTCCGCAGGCATCAATGCTGGCACCAAACAACACAACCGAAAAGCCATTTATTTTTTCAAGAAAAGAAGAATCTAATGTTGTAATATTCGAATTTAAATGAAGTTTTATATCTTTTTGTTGACCGGTTTCACAAAGATAGTCTATAAGAGCTAAATATTCTTTGATTAGAAGTGGTTCTCCTCCAGCCAGATAGAGAACTTTTAAATTCGCTGTAAGACTTTTCATTGTTTGAGAAAAGGAATCACTACGACTCCATTTTGTTATTCGTTCCGCAACTTCAAAAGATCCCTTATAAGCCTTTGTCAATGTTGAGCTTTTATTGAAATCCTCATCATGACTTTTCAATTCCATCTGCAAAGGAGAAGAACAGACAGGAAAGCAGGTGCGACATTTAAGATTACAGAGATTTCCAAATCTTAAATGCAGATAGAAGGGAAATTGCGGTAAAACACCTTTATTTTGCACCGCTTGTTCCAGTATGTCTTTGTTTTGCATGAGATACTTATCATTTTCTAGTTGCCTTTTTGAATACTTGCCCGCTTTTTCATCATTCCAGCATTGCTTACAAGCCTCTAATTTTTCTCCATTTAACATTTTATTTCGGGTCTGTTTCATAGTGAAACTGTTCCAGATCTCTTCGAAAAAGTTTTTTCCTAAAAATAATTTTTGTCCTTTTTCATCTTTTATTGTCTGGTTGGCTCTGCAGCACAGACGAACAGAACCGTCAGTTTGTGAACTGAGATGAACAAAAGGAAGAATACAAAGATTTGCAGGAATTTTTTTCATCCCCTAAATTGTATCAAAATGCCCTTTTGTTAGCAACAAACGGAAAAGTCTGTTACACTCTTTGAAATCAAATATTTTTTTCAAAAAGAACTGTATTGATCTCCGAATTTTATACAAAGTGTCAAAAGCCGCTTTATTTTCTCACTATTAATATGCAAAAACTGTTAAGGTCTTTTGCTGTGTCTTTTTTGTATTGGTTAAGAAAACGGAGTATAAGAAGAATAAAAGACATTTTTCACAAAATTGAGAGATATTTCATCTTGTTTTTCTGGTTTTTTCTGGTTTTTTTGTTTTGCGAATTCCATTTTGAGGTCATTTGAGTGAGATTTTGATTGAGAATTTATGACTCCAAGTCTGGTTTGGCCGGAAAAGTGAATTTTTGAATAAGGGAATCCATGACAGGGAAAATTGATTCCACGTCAGAAGCTCTCATAAAAGAAAACTCATGAAAATTCAAAATCATCCTCATTCAGGGGAAGCTCTGGGAGAATGGGGCTCCGGGACTTTTGAATCCAACCCCGGATGGGTGAGAATATTTTTAATCACCTTTTTTAGGTGAATTCTTTCCCAGAGTCTTTAAGGTTTCAGTTGTGGAATCCACAGGTGTCAACGTACCATCAAAATCCCATAGAATGGAAATATTTCTATGCAACACTATTTAAATGACTTGGATGATGGGCTTTTTTTCAGAGAATTTCTCTGTGACTTGGCCATAATCACCCCCTTTTCATCATTTATCAGGATCTTACTTATTTGCTTTAATAATGTCCATCCAATTTTTCCCAGGCTGGAACAGATCACATTTTTTCAGTAAAAACTTCAAAGGCTTTAAAAAAACAACCTGCAAACGACTATCAGAAAGCTCTTTCTGACATAAGGCAACTTGTCGAACAGACCCGTTTGGATTCAGTTCGCTCAGTCAATGCCATTATGACAGCCACTTATTGGGAAATAGGCAGAAGAATTGTCCAGGTGGAACAGAAAGGTGAGAAACGAGCTGATTATGGAGAAAAACTTATCACGAAAATGGCCAGAGACTTAACAAAAAGTTATGGAGCGGGATTTGGATTTGGAAATTTAGTAAATTTTCGCAAATTTTATCTATCCTATTCTCATATTCAACAAAAGCCAACAGTGTCGACACAATTTAAAACCTCTCAAAAAGTGCAGACACTGTCTGCACAATCTTCTAAATTATTGAAAATAAATGGTTTTTCAGAGTTTATCCGCTCCATTGGGGATTGTTTTCCTCTCCCCTGGTCCGCTTACGTTCGATTGCTGTCTGTTAAGGATGAAGAGGCCCGGCAATTATGAAGAAGAAGCTCTAAGGGATGGCTGGTCTGTTCGTCAGTTAAACCGGCAAATCGGCTCCCAGTTCTATGAAAGAACCATGCTTTCAAAAAACAAAGCAGCTATGCTGACAAAAGGAGCTAAGGCCAAAAAAGAAGACAAAATAACCCCTGAAGAGGCTATTAAAGACCCTTATGTTCTGGAATTTCTTGATCTTAAGGATGAATATTCTGAAAGTGATCTGGAGGAAGCCCTTATCCAGCATCTGCAAAATTTCCTTCTGGAATTGGGAGGGGATTTTACATTTATTGCCAAACAAAAACGGTTGAAAGTCGGAGATCAGTGGTTTCGTGTGGATCTGGTTTTTTATCATCGTCTTTTAAAATGTCTGGTGATTATTGATTTAAAGGTGAATGAGTTTTCTCATGCAGATGCCGGACAGATGAATCTTTATCTGAATTACGCTGAAAAACACTGGACAAATGAGGGGGAAAATCCTCCTGTTTGTTTGAACAGTGAGTATATTTATTCCCATAAAGAAACAATGTTTCTCCTGAAGAGACTGTCTTAAGTTTAGTCTAAAATGGCATCTTGCACATATAACCTATTGATATAACTGGGTTTACATAGAGTGAATGGCGTTTTTCCTGAATTTTTGTTTCACAAAACCAAGTTATTTCAGTCAGTTATATGTGCAACAACGCCGTCCGGAATTAAAAAATTATTCTCAAGAAAACACAAAAAACAATCTTTGATAAACTGGATTTAAACCGGAATATGGGAAAATGTTTTTTATCATATAAGTTGCCAGACTTTAGTGAATGATAAAACATCTCGAATTGGAGGTCAAAACATTTCGGTTGAAATGGGGGTCGGGAGCGGGTACTCTGTGACTGTTTAAACACACTCGAATTTTCATGTTTTTTGGGAATTGAGGGTCTCTGATAATTCAAGACTAACCAGCCTGTTTTCAGAAGGAGTTTTGAGGGAGGAAAAATGAAATTAGCTTTAATAATACTATGGATGATCTTGCCATCCTGTGCCTTTTTCAGCAAAAAAGCTGATAACAGCACAGCCATTGACAAATATGAAAAAAAGATGAGGAGTCTGGCCTTTTTCCCAGTTTCAAGAAGTTTCGTAAAGCCTTATGTGAATATTTCCGAAGTTCCCTTTGTTCCCGTGAAGGCTGGTGAATTTATGATGGGCAGTCCGGGTTCGGAGAAGGGCCGGGGTGGGGATGAGTTGAGACACAGGGTGATTTTGAAAAAGGATTTTGAAATAAGTCCCATAGAGGTAACACAATTTCAGTGGTTTGATTTGATGGGTTCTAATCCATCCTATTTTAAGGAGGAGAGGTATTGTCCAGGGAGTCACATGGAAAGGGATGGTTTTTCAATGTGTGCTCTTTTCCCGGTTGAGAGTATTTCTTATAAGGATGTGAAAGAGTTTTTGAAAGCGTATAACGAGAGGGCGGAACGAGAGGGTGAAGGTTATGAGTATCGTTTGCCAACAGAAGCGGAATGGGAGTATGCAGCCAGGGGAGGAACGACAACGGCATACTCCTTTGGTGACAATGTTTCAGATTTAAAGAAGTATGGCTGGTATTCAGAGAATTCCGGTGGTCAGACGAGAGTGGTGGCCACAAAAGACCCTAATCCATTGGGTTTGTATGATGTTCATGGGAATGTGTGGGAGTGGGTGGAGGATTGGCATGAAAAGTATCCGACAGGTCCACTCACTGATCCAAGAGGGCCGGAAGTTGGCTCTGACCGGGTTCTGCGTGGCGGAGGTTGGTACAGCTTCGCTCGTTACTTGCGGTCGGCCAATCGTCGCAGCAGCAGCGGGCCGTTGTACCGCTACTTGTTTGTCGGTTTCCGCCTTGTGAGGACACCCAGGTAAAATTTTTTTTATTTTTTGGATTGTTATGCAAGGCGTAATATACAGCTTGTTCCAGGTTGTTGTTCTTTTAATTTTATTACGGGATTGGAGATCGCAAAGGTGTAAAAAAGAGGCAACTTCTTATAAGAAGAAACGGGTATACATTATACTGGTACATTGCCTATAAGTTTTTGTCTAAATTACCTGAATTCGTGCATAAAAATGTACACTACAAATTCATAATTTCTTAAATTCATAAAAAAATCCTATTTTCATAGAGAAAACCACCGATTTTTTAAAAAAAATCAAAAAAATAATTTGCCATAACTCTCCGTTGTAGTGTAATATATTACACTACAACGGGGGTTTTATGAGCTTTATCAGAAAAATAAAAAGAGGGGATACAGTATATCTTGCAGAAGTAGAAAATAGAAGAGAAAACGGAAAAGTTGTACAAAAACATATCCGGTATATTGGAAAAGAAAAAAATGGTGAAACTATAATTTCAATAAATTCATCCGACTTAGAAGTAGAGAAAGTCAAAATTTATGGACCATTACTTGTCTTGAATCAAATTGCTAAAGAAATAGATTTGCATAAAGGACTTGGCAAATATTCTAATGAAATACTGAGTATGGTTTATGCCCACTGTTTAGATTATAAGAGTGTTCGGAAAATGCCTGAATGGTATAAAAGAACAGATTTAAATAGCCTTTTGAAATTAGAAGACTTAACTGAAAGTCGATTGCTATCAGCTTTGGACTCATTAGAGGTTAACCCAGAGCATTTGCAAATGAAGATATTTCAAACTGTTCAAAAAAAATATAAAGTTGATTTAAAAGGTTTGATCTATGATGTTACAAATACATATCTTTATGGGAACAAATGTCAACTTGGAAAGTTAGGAAGGAGTAAGGATGGCAAAGGTGGTCAACCTCTTATTCAAATTGGATTAGTGACTACTCAGAAAAATGGAATACCAGTACTCCATAAAACATTTAATGGAAATATACACGATAGTAAGACATTACTAGATTTGTCAGAAAGTCTATCAAGCTATGGTCTTAAAAGTGGAATTTTTGTTTATGATAAGGGTATCTTTTCAGAGAGAAATCTTAATGATATTGACAAATTGGGTTGGGACACTATTTGTGGAGTTACTCTTCGGAGAAAAGAGAAGGATATTATCAGAAAAATGATAAAAAAGAACTCTATTGTTGATATTTCAAATCGTATAAGAATATCCAGTGGAGTTATTTATGGACAAGATATTAATCACAATATTGGAAAAATAAAAGGTCTTTTGGTTATTTGCTATAACCAAAAGAAAGCTTTATATATAAAGGAGTCTCGATTAGACGAGATTACAAATGCACAAGAGCTTTTAGCTAAAAATAAAAATATAAAATCAGGTTTAGAAAAATATTTAACACCATCTGGGAGATTGAGGAGGGAAATATTAGATTCAGAGTCAGAGTTTGATGGATATTCCTGTATATTTTCCTCAAAAAAGATTCTGTCAAAAGATATTGTTAAATTTTATTTCGATAAAGATATAATTGAAAAATCTTTTAAAACCCTTAAGGGAATAACGAATTTAAGACCAGTTCGTCATTGGCTTTATAATAGAGTTCAATCTCATGTGTTTATATGTTACTTATCTTACTTGTTGCTTTCAATTTTAAAAATGAAATTGGAAAAAATAAAACTTTCTCCTGAAGAAGCTATCGAAGAACTTGGAAGTATGTATAATGTCTATTTTTACGATAAGAAAAGAAGAAATAAATTTATTAAAACGGTATCTTTAACTAAAATTCAAGAAAAAATATTAAAAGCCATAGGTGGAGGCCTTATTAAAAAATCAAATTGAATCTGTAGTGTACATTTTTATGCACGAATTCAGGTAAATTAGGTTTAGGTGGCAGAAATTTGATCAATAAAATTGCATGGGTTTTATCTCTTTGGAAAATCGAAAAATTTAAACAGGACAGATGTTAGGGAAAGACTTAATTTTCCAGTCGGTCCTGAAATTAGACGCAGGTTATAGCCCTGATTTATGTGTGGATTCTGGAGACGATGTTTTCTGTCAGCTTTTTGAAGTCATCGTAACAGGATTGGACAGCCTGATAATGGGAACCAATGGCCCCGTCCCCCGGTTTTAAGAGAAACATGGGTTTTATTTTTTCATGAGCTAGGGGCATCAGGGAGCGGTAATCTTTCAGATGAGCCAGAAGATTGCTTTCTCCAGGAGGTGGAGAGGTATCATCATTCAACACATATTTATTATAAGCCTCTGGCATTTTGTCCATCCACCTTTGATAGGCTTTTACGGGTCTGTCATGACGGATGGAGTGTCTCATCATAATATAACCCAAAGGAGTCATACTCCCCTCTGGCAGGGAAAAATCCAGATCATCCGGTTTTTTGGACCGACGTTCTTTCCAACCATTTCTCCAATCGTTGAGGAATTTTCCAACATTTTTCAAACCCTGATAGGAAAATAAATCAGGTCCCAGTGGGAAGACTACATAATCGCTGGCTATAAGAACAGATCGGTTAATGCTTCCCAAATTGGGTCCCATATCAATAATAGCCCATTTGGCGAACATTTCCTCTCCGGCTTGTATTATCAGGCGGTTAAAAGCTGTTGTTACCCGAAAAGCACGTTCCTCTCTGTCAAGACATTTTGGCCAACTGACGGAAAAGTCGGCTTCAATGCCTGAGAGTCTCAAGTCTCCCGGAAGCAGGCCAAGATCTTCATCCGCTTTAAAGATGGTAGCCGGTTGAATATCCCCTGTTCCTTTCATTAAAGGTGCCATTGCTGAGTAGATACTTTCTTTTTTATTCAGGGTTTCTTCAATTCCGGACTCATCCATAAACATACCCGTCAGGTTGGCCTGGGGATCAAGATCAACAGAGAGAACTTTATTTCCAAGTTCTTTGAGCATCCAGGAGACATGGTAGGCCAGGGAGGTTTTTCCCACTCCCCCTTTATTGTTAAAAAAGGTGATGGTTTTCATCGGGCTTTCTTTATTGCGACGAGAATGGTTGATGTTTTAGGTTTACACTCCATTTCGGGGTTGCCGTTGTCCTGAAGGGATTTTTTTGCCTGGGGTATTCCAAATCCAAAGCGTTCGACAAACCCCAGATTTTTAAGAGCTTCCGCAATGGTTGGATTTCTATAGGAAGTGAGTCCTGTCGTACCAAAGTTGTTTGTATTTACCTCCCCGTAAGGCCCACCAGGACTTTGAATCTCTATTCGGTCATTAAACCAATGGATTCGTATGGGGTTGTAATTTCGGTAATCTCGGTGAATTACGGCATTTCTGACAATCTGGCTTAAGGCTGTCATGGGATAGTCCGGTGCCTGAAGGTGTTGTTTTTCTGAAAGTGTGAGGGGTATGGAAACATTGGCTTTTAGAAGCTCTTCAATTCCGATAATCTGTTCCGGAAGAGAACCTGAGATTTCTCTTTGATTTTTGATGGGGTCAGTTAATTCTGATCCTTCAAAACGGATAAACTGGATATAAGCTCCAGGCACCCAATTTCTCGGGTTGATTCCCATAACAAGTATGGCGGTCATTGTGGGGGCAAGGTGGTGATCCACCAACCTTAATGAACGCATCTGTGTTTTTATATTCCGATGATTCTCAAGCAGAATGTTTGAGGAAACAGAAGATGGTAAATACTGTGTTTTAAAATATTCCATGTTTAAATCGGTCTCTATACTGGCATCAACAAGTCCTTTCATATCCTCAGGCAGAGAGTTTGCCTTTCGTTTTTCCATGAGGAGTCTTTCATCCTCTTCAGAGGCTCTTCGTACTGAAGGACCTACACGGACCCAACAACAGTTTTTATATCTCATTGGTGGGTTTTCCGAAGCTATAACCTGTATGGCAATGACTTCACATTGTTCGTCGACAAGCTTTGTTACACTTATGACCGGGAGAGGTAGCAGATTCCCGTCACTTCTAATGGAGGTTATGTTTCTTTGCATTTCATCGGTTACGGAAAGCCCGGCACATTTCCCATCGTCTTTAAGACCCACGAAGACAACCATTGATTTTTTTGTATTGTTCAGATTGTTGGAAAAAGCACAAATGGCTTTGGCAATTTTGTCTGTTGTCTTTGAGGATTCACATCTTTCAATGCACTCACTTTCCTCTTTTGTCAGAAGATCCCTTAAATCCCGCTCTTCCAAAAATGGTTGTACTTCTTCATGGTTCATGGATGACTCTTTTTGTTTTTGAAGTTTCAATGTGTCCTGATTCTTTCAAATCAGTTATTTCCCTTTTAGTATAGCCTTCTCCTTTTTTACTTTCAAGGTCGAACAAATTGAAAGTCCTGGAAGTTTTTTCGGGCTAGACTACAGTCTCCACAAAAGTTTAATGATATAAAATATGTAACCAACAAGCATCAGTTTCCCCATCCACCTGCGGGGTCCAGGGGTCTTTATTCCATAGAAAAAAACAAGACCAAGGGTGGCCAGGATCATAATGTAAAAGTCAAAATTGAAAATATTTTCTGTCACATCCAATGGGAAAAACCCGGCTGTCATTCCCAGAATCCCCAGACTGTTGAAAATATTGGAACCAATCACATTGGCAATGGCAATATCCCCATGTCCACGGAAAGCAGCAGCTACAGAGGTGGCCAGTTCCGGTAAACCTGTACCCACAGAAAGGATTGTTATGGCGATCACCTGGTGGGAAAGACCTGCCATCATGCCCAAAGCCACTCCCTTGTTTAAAGCCAGTCTGGCTCCCAGAATCAGTCCCCCAAGGCTGAGAAAGAAAAAAAAGAAATTTCTGGTCATACTCACTTGTTCCAGGTTTTCAAAACCGGAATTTTTTTCTTTTTCCTGCAATAAGGACAACAGGAGAAACAGTCCCAGCCCACCTAGAAGAATAAAGGCCTCATGGGAGGTGATATGGGAATCCTTTAAGGAGAGGAAAAACAAAAAACTGGCCACAAGAAGTGCCAGCCAGTGTGGGAAAGTTCCTTTTATTTTGGCATAGGGTTGCAGCACCAAAGAGATACCTCCAACAACTAAAATATTAAAAATATTGGAACCGATGACATTTCCAACAGAAAGGTCATTTCGACCTTCCAGTCCAGCCAGAAAACTGGTAAAAAATTCAGGAGATGAAGTTCCTGCAGAAATAATGGTGACAGCAATCACGCTGGTCGGAATTTTCCAGCGTCGGGCCATTCGAACAGAAGTCTCAACAAGTTTGTCACCGGAAAGTCCTAAAAGGGCAAAGCCGGACAGCAAGACAAAAATATTTTCTATTAAAATCATGACTTATCCTAATGGAAGATCTGGTTTTCGGCAAACTGCGACAACAATTTTTTTAAGAAAATAACAAGCATTTTTAGATTCCAAAAAACCCATAGAAAACTAAGTTTTAAGGCTTGTTCAGAAGCCTGTGGAAAATGAATGTGGAAAACTAAAACATGACAAAGGTTTAGAAATTATGGTGTTTTTTGATTTTTAAAAAATTTGACTTGCTTTTATACTCCGTTTTATGACTAAATAGATCAGTTCTAAATGAGAATACAAAAAGAAAGGTTTAAAAACACTTTAATTATTTATTCTATGGAGGGGAGATGTCTTCAATCAGTAAAAATTTGGTGGAAGAATGTAAGCAAAAGCTTCTAGAGTTCAAAGAGGAACTTCTTAACAGGGTTCTGGATATCAGGAAAAATCTTCATACTGAAGAAAAAGGGGGGGACGAGGCTGACCAGACAACCCGTGTTCTCAATGAAAGAGATGTTCTTGGTCAGTATGACCGAATTCGTAAGCAACTCTTTGAGATTGAGCAGGCTCTGGCTCGTATTGAGGGGGGAACCTATGGGATCTGTGAGGAGACAGAGGAATTTATTGAGGAGGAGAGGTTACTTGCCATTCCCTGGACCCGCTTAAGTATTGAAGGGGCTGAGATCAGAGAGAATCTCAAGCGTAAATACGCCCGTTAAATTTTATAATTCTGCATTTTTCTGCCGTTGCCTGCCAGGAGACAGAGACCAGTGTAAGACAGAACCGGCATCCTGCAAAAAGATGTAGAGGAAAAAATTGGAACTGCAATCAGAGAAACGACAACATGATATTATCAATGAATTTCGACAGTTCAAAAGTTGGGAAGAGTATTATAAACACGTCATACAGCTTGGTAAAAACCTGCCGAAACCGGAAGACAGTCTTTATCAGGAAAAGTTTTTGGTGAAAGGCTGTCAATCCCAGGTCTGGCTCTTTGCCAGCCTCAATGACAGGGGAGAGATGATTTTAAAAGCTGATAGTGATGCTATGATTGTGAAAGGTCTGGTCAGTCTTCTCCTGAGGCTTTATTCCGGACTGCCTCCCTCTGAAATTTTAAAGACAAAGCCTGTTTTCATTGAAACTTTGGGGTTCCATGAACAACTCTCCCTGGGTCGGGCCAACGGTTTTTTATCCATGGTGAAACAAATTATGCTCTATGCCAGAGCCTTCACTTTGACCCAAAGTGTGAAATAACGTGAACCTCTTTATACTACCAGGCGATTTTGTCAGAGGTCCCGGACAGGTGGGCAGGACAACCCTGATAATGAACACGACTTCAATCAAAGTGTGGAATGAATGCGGGCACTGTCTTCATTGTCATCCAGGGTATCCAGAAACTCGTAAACTTCTTTAAGCTGCTCTTCATTTAACCCTTCTGTTTTGTTTTTGGCTTTGTAGGATAATTCGCAGGTTTTGATATCCCAACCCCTGTCTCCAAGAATTTTCTGGACATTGTCCAGATCGTCAGGGTCGGTGTAAAAGGAGTAGAGGTTTTCCTCTGAATGATTTTTTTGGACTTCATTGGCCCCGGCTTCAATGGCTTCCTCTTCACAGTCAAAACTTCGGTGGGGGCTGATCCCTTCCACCAGACCAATTCGATAAAACATCCAGACAACACTGCCCTGTTCTCCCATCTGCCCTTTGTATTTTTTAAAAATAAATCGAATATCAGGAGCTGTACGGGCCCGATTGTCTGTCTGGCATTCCACCAGCACAGCCACCTGATGAGGACCATAGCCCTCATACATAACCTCTTCGATGGTTTTACCATCATCCAGTGAACCTGTTCCTTTTTGTATGGCTCTATTGATAGTTTCTTTGGGGACCGATTCAGCCCGGGCCGTATTGATGGCCAGTCTCAATCTGGAATTGGAGGCGGGGTCTCCCCCTCCCAGTCTGGCTGCTACTGAAATTTCTTTGGCCAATTTTGATATTTGTGCCCCTTTTTTGGCAGCATTGGCCTGTTTGAGTGGATTTTTCCAGCCTTTTCCCATTATGTTAAAGAGTAAACCATTTTTCTTTCATAGACAATTACTGATAATCACCTGGGATCGGATCATTGACCTGCCTCAGAATATGAGGGTGTAAAGTGTTACACACTCACTGAATTGCCTTGGATTGGGTCACAATCAGGATATGGTACAACAGGGGCGGCAAATATAGATATCAGGATTGCCAAAAAGGGGAGTGCTTATCAAGCAACCTCCAACAACCGGTGGGCAGGGAACCAAGTTTTAGAGTGCCTATGCGGACTCTCTTCAGGGAAATCACCTGAAGACCCACCAGATAACACATTCTGCGAATCTGTCGTTTTCGTCCCTCTTTAAGAATAAAACGCAGTTCATTGTTTGAAGTTTGATTCACTTGGGTTTTTTTTAGTTTCCTGCCATCCAGTTGAAGACCAAAACAGAGTTTTTTTATTTTTTCATGGGTCAAATGACCACTCACTTTCACTTGATACTCTTTTTCCATATCAGAGTGGGGACCTATGATTTTTCTGGCAAGAATTCCATTTTGGGTGAGAATCAGAAGTCCACTGGAGTCTTCATCCAGGCGACCTGCCGGGGCAAAACCTTTTCGGTGAATTTTCGGACAGAGACCGGGACCCGCAAAATTCTTGGCTACAACCAGAGTCATGACAGATATGTGTTTGTTTTCAGCCTGTCCTGAAACATAGCCCCTGGGTTTATTGATAATGACACTTTGTTTTTTTCTTAAAAAATTGAGAGCTTTTCTGTTGAGATGAACTTCATCATTTTTTTGTACCCGATAAGAAAGGTCTTTTAAAGTCTGTCCATTGACTTTCACCCATCCCCTGAGGATCAGGTCTTCCGCCTCTCTTCGGGAGCAAAAGTTGTGATCCGAGAGATGTTTGTTGATCCGCTTGTCAGGATTTTTTATTTTTTTTTCAGAAACTTTTTCCATATTTGTGGATTCTGTTCATTGAAGTAAGATTCCACCATCAATATTGATAATGGATCCTGTCATCCATTGGGAATCATCACTGCAAAGTTGTTCGGTCATAACAGCAATATCTTCAGGATGGCCGGTCCGTCCCAGAGGTTGGGCTTTTTGTAATTTCCTGTATAAAGCCTGATCCTCAGGTCCCTCATCTCCAAAGTAAGAGTGGATGGGAGTGTCCACAATTCCGGGACAAATGGCATTGACATTAATTCCGTGGGAGGCCCCCTCAAGGGCCAGACTCAGTGTCCAGTTATTCATGGCAGCCTTCAAAGCTGAGTAAGAAGCGGCACCGGGAATGGGTTTAATGGAAAGAGTGGATGAAATATTGACAATGGAACCACGACTTTCTTTGAGTTGGGGCCAGAGCAAACGGGTCAGACGCACAGGTCCCATGAGATTGCTATGGTAATGGGCATCCCAGACTTCATCTTTATCCTCTTCCAGGGGGCAGGGTTGGTAAATACCTGCATTGTTCACCAGAGCATTCAGAGGTGATGGAATTTGGCTTTTTAAATTTTGAATGGCCCCGGGATTGGTAAGGTCACAGGCGAGAACCTGAGTTCCTTTGAGTTTTTCACTAATTTTTTGAAGCCTGTCCTGACGGCGGGCCAGCATCAAAACTTGCCAGCCCTTTTTTACAAAAACCTGAACCATTGCCTTGCCAATACCTGAACTGGCTCCACTGATAAGAACTCTTTTCATATCGACGCTTGCACCTATACAAATTTATCCGGTCTCATGGAAAAAATGGCTATGGAGTGGTTGGTCAGGTTATCCTTCTTTTTTTTTGGTTTTAATGCCCATCATTTTATCCCAGCCACTGATGCCTTCACTAAAATGACGGATATTTTTATAACCCATTTCACAAGCCTTTTCAGCTGCTTCCTGCCAGGCTGCACACTGCTTTCCTCCACAGTAAGCGACAATGGCCACATTTTTATCTTCACCAAGAACTGTTACCAGGGCCTTTTTTTTCACCGCTGTTTTAAAATGATAGGCTCCTGTAATGTGACTGCGATTAAAGGAACTCAAACTGTTGACATCCAGAATTTTGGCTGAGTTGGCACCCACAATTTTTTTCATTTCGTTACTATTGATATCTTTGTATTGTTCATAATTGGTGCATTGTTTTTTCTGGCTGACCTCTGTCTCCTGATTCTTTTTTGCTTCGGCCTTTTTGGTCTTGGCAAAACAGGGGGTTGATAGGGTCAGCAGGAACGTAATAAAAAGAATGATTTTCATGTTTTCTCCTTTTTTGTTTGGTTTTACATCCAGTCTTGCTTGGACTTTCCAGGATATTCTGTTCATAAAGCAGAAAATCACGGACGTTTAAAACCTGACCGGGTTTTCATTTTTTTAACAGTGTAGCTCAATTTTTTAAAATTTCAAAGAGATTTTAAAAAATGAGACAAAAGATATGAGTCGTTACAGGAGGGAAAGATTTCGGGCGTGGTCCAACACCCTGTTTACGACCTCTTCCATACTGAGTGAAGTGGAGTCAATGAC
Source organism: Bdellovibrionales bacterium (assembly GCA_965218815.1). GTDB lineage: Bacteria > Bdellovibrionota > Bdellovibrionia > Bdellovibrionales > JAGQZY01 > JAGQZY01. Next base: position 304,345 of record CBDCLX010000002.1, read on the forward strand.
AAAGGCTCCCTGGGGAACCTGAAGGGGAGCTGCTTGTCGCCTGGAATCCTGCCCATCCCGAAATTTTTGGGCTTTCAGGGTTTTGGCCAGATCAGATTGATCCATTGTTTTTATCTGTTCCGGTTCCATCTGTGTCATCTGTTCCAAATGACCCTTTTGTTGTTGTTGATACCGACGCAGGGTTCTTGTGTTCTCATTGGCCGTGAGGTAGATTTTGAGCTTTGCTTCGGGAAAAATCACGGTCCCGCAATCTCTGCCTTCGGCCACCAGGCCCACCCTGGGATTAAAACAATCCTTCTGGGGTTGTAAAAGAGCCTCCCGGATACGGGGAAGCCGACTCAGATTGCTGGCTACAAGGGAGATGTTTTCAGAAAAAATATCCCCTGTTCTGTTTTCACCATTGATGAAAACCCGGGTTTGTTCCTCATCCATTTTCACTTTCCAACAGGGGTCATTGGCTAAAGTCAACACCGCTTTTTCCTTATCCAAAGGGATTGGCTTTTCAGAGGTGTTTTTTTCATGAAAAACAGATCCCGGACTTTCTGGATCAAGGAGATTTCTTTCCAGACAAATCAGAGCCAGCCCTCTGTAAAAAACACCTGTTGAAACCCAGGGCCAGGCCAGTTTTTTGGCCAGCATTTGGCTCACTGAGGATTTTCCGGAGGCTGACGGGCCGTCAATTGTGATGAGTTTCATCCGCATTTCTCATGAACTTTCGTGGTGGAGTTACTGAAATGCCGAGGTGACAGAGAGTGTGGACTGAAAGAAGTTCGGGTTAAAGGCATGGTTGGTATTCTATCAAAGCGAGGTGTCGTCCCTTTCGCAGTGAGGGTCTTGTCAGCCGCAGTGGAAAGTGTATGGGAAATACGGGTTGAAGTCTGACTGATCACAAAGGGGGGATCTCCTTAAAAACTTCAAGAAGAATCTCTTTGGCTTTTTTATTTTCCTCAAGGGTTCCCATACTGATGCGAAGGTGACAGGGCAGACGATAGGCATTCATGGGACGCAACAAAAGACCTTTTTCCCGGGCTTTTGTAAAGAACAGGGGAGCCTCACGCAAACTGTCAAACAGAATAAAATTGCCCTGGGACTTTGTATGGGGAATCTGTTGGTTTTCAAAAAACTCATAAAACTCATCCAGCCCCTGCCAGGTCAGTTGCCTGGACTGTTCAATATGATCCAGATCATCAAGGGCCGCCAGGGCCCCTTCCTGGGCCAGGGTATTCACATTAAAAGGCAGTCGCACCCGATGGATCCACTGGGTATACTCCCTGTTGGCCACAAGGGCTCCAATCCTGAGACCGGCCAGACCAAAAACCTTGCTGAAAGTACGCAGAAGCATCACATTGGGATACTTTTTAAAGAATTCAAGGCCCTGTGCAAAGTCTCTGGCTTTTATGTATTCATTATAAGCCTCATCAAAAACCACCAGAATATCTTTTCGTCCTCCCAACTCAGAGAGCACATAACCCACTTCACGTTCATTGAGGTAAGTGCCTGTGGGATTGTTGGGATTGGCGATAAAAAGAATTTTTTCCCTTGGATTGCGGTTTTTTCTGAAATCATTAATAAACTGATCCATATCCCATCTGAAATTTTTATCCACGGGAATTTCCCTTTTTCCAACCCGGGCCGCCTGGGCACAAATCCCATATGCAAAGAAGGATTTTTGGGGCATTATAATTTTGTCCCCGGGTTCACAGAAAACCCGGATGACAAGATCAATCAGTTCGTTGGATCCATTACCAAAAACAATATCATCAGACCTGACCTTCCAAAGTTCTGAAAGTTTTTGACGCAACCTGAAGCAAGTGGGTTCAGGGTAACGGGCCACGGTGTTACAAGCCTTTTGGATGGCGGCTATGGCTTTGGGGCTTGTCCCCAAAGGGTTTTCATTACTGGCCAGTTTGATTACTTTTTCAAGACCCAACTCCCTTTTGACCTGATCCTGGGATTGGCCAGGCTTATAGGGAATCAGTGATTCAATTTCCGGGGATACACGCATGGTCGGTCACCTCTTCCAGGATGCGAATGTTTCGTTGGCGGATTTTCTCTCTGATTTCCTCAATATGATGAAAACCCATGGTTTCAAGTAAAAAATCAATTTTTGTTTGTCGCAGGGAAATATGGGAGTTGACCCTGTCGTGGATCACGTCAAGAACATTGGCCCTGGTTTCGGCAAAATCTTTGGTCAGAGCCGCCAGTTCTCCTGGCAGATCGTTCACAATAACAGACAGACGAACCAATCGCCCGCTTTGTCTTAAACCTGTATCAATAATATTGCCGATCACATTAAGGTCAATATTGCCTCCACACAGAAGAACACAGGTGGGTTCTTCCAGTTTTTTGAAATAACCTTTGAGAACAGCAGCCAGACCTGCGGCCCCTGAACCTTCCAGAATGACTTTTTCAACCTCCATGGCATAAACAATGGCTTGGGCAATGTCTTCATCATGGACAGCCACGATATCATCCACTAAAGGATCAATGAATAAATCAAAAATCCGGGAACTTGGTTTTTTAACGGCAATCCCGTCGGCAATGGTCGATACAAAAGGGGAAACATTTTGTTCTTTTTCCCTTCCTTTTTTCAGGTTCATCATTGCCGGGGTCTGGTTGGAAACCACACCATAAATTTTGCATTTTGGGTTGAGTTGTTTAACGGCAAAAGCAATTCCTGAAATCAACCCCCCTCCTCCGATGGGAATCACAATGGATTTCACATTAGCCAGAGCTTCCAGAATTTCAAGACCAATGGTGCCCTGTCCGGCAATGACAAACCGGTCTTCATAGGGATGAACAAAAACCCGTTTTTCATCCCGGGCTATTTCCAGGGCTTTATTGTAGGATTCATCAAAGACATGGCCAAAGAGGATCACTTCCGCTCCATAGGATTTCGTGGATGATATTTTGATTAAAGGGGCTGAGTGCGGCATCACAATTTTGCTTTGGACTCCAAAAAGTCTGGCACTCATGGCCACTCCCTGGGCGTGATTCCCTGCTGAAGCGGCAATCACCCCCCGCTTTTTTTCAGACTCTGTCAGATGTGAAATTTTATTCAGAGCCCCCCTGATCTTAAAACTCCCTGTCAGTTGTCGGTTCTCAAGTTTAAAATAAATATTTTTTTTCCCGAGCATGGATCCCAGGGCCGGATTCATTGGAGTCACTCTTGCCACTGACTGAATATTTTTCTGAGCCTGAAGGATATCCTCCATACGGATTCTTAAATCATCCATGGGGTCTGTGCCTCTTTTACCACTGTTGATTTCTCTGCCAACCACAATCTGCCAGCCTCCAATGCGGGTTAAGGTCTGGTTTTAAAATAATTGACGCAATTGCTCCTGTCAAACTCGGGTGAAAAATCTTAAAAGGGAACCAGATGGTTATTTTGGCGTTGGATCAATACACGGGACCACCAAAAAGGGAGACTGAAGATGAATCACAGAAGAAAAAACACAAAGCCCGTAAAATTTTCTCCTGGAACAAGGAAAACACTTTTTCTTGTTGCCCTCAGTTTTTTTGTTTCTCTCATCTTTATTCGACATCCGGTGGCGGCCACTTCCTGGAGTGTCCTCCCTCCCGCCATTGCTGTTTTTATGGCTTTTGTATCCGGTCGTGTGGGTTTGAGTCTGGGAATGGCTGTTCTGATGGGTGGTTTTATTTCAGCTTATGGCCAGAGTGGGGAACTCTGGTCATCCCTTTTCAGTATGCTGTGGGGTTCTGGGTTTTCCGTTTATAGAGCGGGCAGTGATAAAACCAACCTGCAAATACTGGGCTTTGTTTTTTTTATCCTCACTATGGTTCATGTCATGACCGTATCGGGTGGACTGAATGCCCTTGTTGATTCTCTCAAAAGATGGATTGTGGGTCCCCGTTCCGCCCAGTTTGTGACAGCCCTGCTTGGTTGTTTTATTTTTATTGATGATTACGCCAACACCATGGTTGTGGGTTCCACAATGAAAAAGGCCACGGATCGTTATAGGGTGAGTCGTCAAAAGCTGGCCTTTCTGGTGGATGCCACCAGTGCCCCCATTGCCGGTGTGGCTCTGGTGAGCACCTGGATTGGATATGAGGTGGGCCTGTTCAATGAAATGGCCCGACAATTTTCCTGGTCTCTTGATGGTTATGGAATTTTTCTGGATGCCATTGGTTTCAGGTTTTATTGTTTTATGATGCTTGTTTTTGTTTTTGTGAACAGCTTTTTTGGAATTGATTTTGGTCCAATGAAAGAATGCCAATGGAGTCCTGTGGAGGAAAAACAGAAATCCGTATCACAGGTTGCTGAAGGTTCCATGGTTTGTGCCTTGCTTCCTCTTATGACTTTACTGATTCTTGTCTTTTCCCTCTTGTGGTATGATGGTGGTGGTCTTTCAGCTTCTCTCTTCAGTTTCACCAGTTGGAAAGAGGTGTTGACCGCTTCTCAAAATGGAATTCTTATTCTTCTTGTTTCCTCTTTTGTTGGTTATCTTGTGGCTTTGGTGACTGCTTTTACCGCAAGTTCTTTTCAGTTTAGGGATTTTATTCAGACTTTTTCTTCTGGTGTAAAAAGTGCCATTTTGCCTATTGTGATTTTGGTTTTGGCCTGGTCCCTTAAATCCATTTGTGAAGATCTGAAGACGGCGGAATTTATAGTGGCCCAGCTTGGAAAGAGTTTAAGTCCCGGGAGTTTGCCCTCCATTGTCTTTATTGTGTCTGCACTGACTGCCTTTGCCATTGGAACCAGTTGGGGTGCCATGGCCATTCTCATACCCATAGTGACACCTCTGGCAGTCACCATGGGTGGGGGTGAATACGGGGTTTTTGTTTCATTGAGTCTGGCCGCCATTCTTGATGGAAGCATTATGGGGGATCACTGTTCGCCCATTTCAGACACAACCATCATGAGTGCTGTTGCCACGGATTGCGATGTGATGAGCCATGTTCGAACCCAACTCCCCTACAGTCTGTTTGTGGGTTTGCTGGCTCTTTTTGTGGGATATTTGCCTGCCAGTTATGGTTTTTCCCCACTCCTCAGTCTTGGGGTTTCTGTTGTTTTGATTGTGGCCCTGTTTTTGGGTCTCAAGGTCTTTTCCCGTCAGAAGATGTGATTTGAACTGACCCGATCAATGCGGGCTGAAACTCAATGTCTCATCCAGGGCAAAGTAGGTAAAAATCACATCGGCCCCGGCCCTTTTGATGCTCAATAAAATTTCACTGACACATTGAACTTCATCAATCCAACCTTTGGCTCCGGCAGCTTTCACCATGGCATATTCCCCACTCACGTTGTAAGCGGCAATGGGCAAATGACTGTGTTCCCTGAGCTTGTGAACAATATCCAGATAAGCCAGAGCGGGTTTCACCATAAGGATATCAGCTCCTTCTTTTTCATCCAATTCACATTCCAGGAGAGCCTCTCTTTTGCTGGCAGGACTCATTTGATAGGTTTTCTTATCTCCCCGTTTTGGGGTGGATCCCAAAGCCTCACGAAAAGGGCCATAAAAGTGGGAGGCATACTTGGTGCAATAGGACATTATAGAGGTATTGGTAAAACCTGCCTGATCCAGGCTCTGGCGAATGCCCAGAACCCTTCCATCCATCATATCCGAAGGGGCCACGATATCAGCCCCTGCCCGGGCGTGGAGAACCGCCATATCAGCCAGAACCTTAACACTTTTATCGTTAACGATCTCAGAATTTTCCACCAGACCATCATGACCTTCGCTGGAAAAGGGGTCTAAAGCAATATCTGTAATCACAACAAGCTCTGGAAAGCGTTTTTTTATTTCTGACAGAGTCTGACAGATAAGCCCTCTTTCATTGAGAGCTTCGCTGGCCTGGGGGTTTTTAAGGGATTTTTCAATGGCGGGAAACAGGGCTATGGCTCCGATCCCTTTATCAAGGGCTTTCTCACAAAGGTGAGGAAGCCTGTCCACGGACCATCGGAATTGACCCGGAAGACTTTCTATTTTTTGTTTTTGACCGGAACCCTCCACCACAAAAAGAGGATAAACAAGATCCTTGGGAGACAGAGAGGCATCTCCACGCCAATGACGAAGCAGGGGGTGTTTTCTGTTCCTTCGGGGACGACAAAGTAATTCCATAAAAAAATGACCTGAAAGGGCAATGCGGGTTAAAACTTATAACTGGCGGAGGAGGGGGGATTCGAACCCCCGGTACAGCTTGACACCGCACGGCTGTTTAGCAAACAGCTGGTTTCAGCCACTCACCCACTCCTCCTTCAATGACTTGATTTAAAAAGAAATTTTTAAAGTTTTCATCAGTATAACCCATTATTCAGAGACTGAAACAATACTGAAACTCAAACATAAAAAATCCAGCATAAATCAAATGATCTTTTGAAATTGCCACTACAGACTGGAAATTTCAATGAAAAAGCATTGGCTTGGGTGAGAGAGCGGGAAAATTCTGCGAGGCTACTTGTAATTTTCCGGAAACAGCTCCCTTTCCACGACCTCAATAACTGTATGGATGAGCTTGATATGGACTTCCTGGATACGATCACTGGTTTGTGCCGGAACCACAATGGCAATATCAGCCAGATTCTTGAGCTGACCACCTGTTCTTCCAAGCAAAGCCACAGTTTTTATGTTTTTTCCTCTGGCCACCTTAAAAGCATTGATAACATTCATGGATTCTCCACTGGTGGAAAGGCCGATGAGAACATCTCCTGGGTGACCAAGGGCTTCCATCTGTCTTGAAAAAATATGTTCAAAACCATAATCATTGGCCACACAGGTTATATGGGAGGCCTCTCCCAGGGCCAGAGCAGCAAGAGGAACCCTTTCAGACCGATAGCGGCCTGTCATTTCCTCAGCAAAGTGCATTGCATCACAGTGAGAGCCTCCATTTCCACAGGTGAATACTGTTCCCTGATTTTTGTAAGTCCCAATCAACAAGGTGCTGAACTGAGTGCATTTTCCCATATTTTCAGCGTCACTTACAAAATGGGAGAGAACTTCACGAGCTTCCCTTAGAGAGTGTTTCCAAATTTCATCGGATTTCATATTTTTTTACCTTACCCGGGACACAGTGTCCTGGTCAGTGACTTTAGTCTTTAAGACAAATCAACTCATCGGGTTAAAACACGGATTTTTGATTGTCAGAAAGAAGTTTTAAAAGCCTGTAATGGATGAATGTTATCATTGGGGGCTGACTGTAACAAGAACTTGTTTTTAAATGGAAAATGACTTAAACGGGTTTCTGTTTGCGCTGGTAGCTCAGTTGGATAGAGTACTTGACTACGAATCAAGTGGTCGGGAGTTCGAATCTTCCCCAGCGCGCCAAATTCAGATCCGAACCTATTATTCTGGATGCTGTCAGAGTTGGTTTTATGCCCTTAAAAGTCTGGTTTAAAATTGTTTTTCTTTCAATGTCTCTGGCAATGGTCATTCTTGTCATTGTCTGGCTTAGACAGGGACATTTGCCTGCTTTCTGGACAAGTCTGGGACTTGATTCCAATCGTTTTAACTGGTGTGAAGAGCGGGTCAAAAGCCTTTATATCTTTGATTTAAAGGCCAGACTTTATGAGGCTCAGGGAGTCTGGTACTGGGAGCAGGAAAGAGAAAACAGAACTTTGGATTATCTGCGGGTGGAAAAATGGTTTGCCGGATACTGCCAGGTGGATTCAAAGACTGTTGAAGTTGTCAGCCCCGATCAAAAGTCCAGGGTTGTTTTTGAAGCTGAATTTCTCAATGGAGATCATCTTATTCTTCATAAAAAAGGGGATTATTTTGAAATCCGCGGTCAATTTTTTCAATCAGAAGCTTTACGCAGGGGTTTAAAAGAACTCCTCGCTTTTGGTTCCAAAATGGAGTAATCTGGTGTCAATCCCTTTGGATTTTCAGGTGCTGTTTTCATGAAAAGAAACATTTAAAAATCGTTGTCATTATCCTGTTATTTATTGGGCCAGGTTGGGTTTTCAATAAGATCTTTTGTTGAAAAACTTTGGAATCAGACAGGATTGAATAAATTCAGGAGTAGCTCAGTGGTAGAGCAAGCGGCTGTTAACCGCTCGGTCGGGGGTTCAAATCCCTCCTCCTGAGCCAATTTCTGGAAACCAAAAATCCAAAAACTCTGAAAAACCCAAAATTTTAATAAAATCAAATATTTATATTATCGACTCTCTTTTCGACCAGACAGCTTGTTCGACTGATTGCCTATATTCTGACAATGGAACCCACCCATCACCTAATAAAACTCCTCCTGAATGATCTGATTGAGCCTCTCAACGGCCATCCATGTTTTCAGTGCCCGGGGGAATTTATGTCAATGGGAAGAATCGGTGGTTAAAACGGGTTGCCAGCCTTTTTGGTTTAGTTGTCTTATAAGACCGTCGGCAAGGGCTCTGTTTTTATCAATAGAAGGCCATTCTTGTATATTTTCCGGGGATGGAACGAATTCATTTTCAAAAATATAAATAATAGCCATACCGAGAGCTTCAATCATGTCTCCCGGAGGCAGGTCCGGGTTATGACTCATAATATCTCTTATTAAGGAACGGATGGGGGCAAACTGGCAATAGGGGTTTTCCTCTTCCCAGGCTCCGTAAGGGTAAGTTTCCACAGAAAGATTTTTTCTGAAATCACGATAATTTAAGTAGTTTAAAAGAGCCTCTTGTTTACGAAGACCCGGCTGGTGACAAATATTTGGTTTGAGATGACTTTTGTTTTTCATATCAAGAGCTGTTACCTCTTGAATGATGGACCAATCATTCAGGATCAGGACCGCTAAAGTGTCAGAGAACAATTCGTGAAAGGGTAATATGGGATCATTCAATCTGAGGCTGAAATTGGGTTTACGGAAGTAAAGGTTAAATTCATGAAGATCAAGTGGATTTTCATTGTCAATCTTTTGAGCCTCATTGAGTCTGTCCACAAATTTCTCATATTTTTCTATTGTCTCACCGGTCTGGTGAAGAACCGTAAAGGGAGATACTTCCAGGTTGTTATCTTCATGGGGAGCTTTTCCACAGATATTTTTTGTATCAGAGTTGGGAGACATATTTTGTTGTCTCTCAGAGAACTTATTTAAGCAGGTTTCTTGAATTTTTTCTCTGTGTTTATTATTGATTTTTTTAAGAATGCGTATTTGTTCAATGTACTCAGACTTGATTTCATCAATAGTTTTGGGTTCCACTGAGGCAGGATTAAAAACACTCCAGGTGATGGAATATCGCCAGGCCGGTGAAGCCATTCTCATTAAGTGATCCAATACAATATGACCGTATTCATGAATAAAGTGGGGTTCTTTACATTCGTTGGCAATAAAAACAATTTTTTCCAGAACTTCCGTGGATCTTATGTGAATAAATCTATAAAAATCAATTTCTATTTCCCCATTGTAATTTACAATAAAATCAGTGGGTATCAGGTGGCTTGACAGTTTTTTATTCACTTCACTCATCCAGGTCAGGACATTTTTCTTACAGGTTTGACCTTCTTCTGTATTTATAAAATTAAGATGGACATATGGAGAACTCACCGCAGAGGTTACTGTTATGGGGACAATAAGGATAATTATTGATAATAGAAATTGAAGCAAAATTCTCATCCTTTTGAGTCTGCTTTTTTAGGATAATTCTTTCTGAAAGACAGTAAAATCCATGTAGAACGGATTTTCATAGAAACATAACATATAAAGTTGCCTCCTCACCAGAAAAAAAGATTAACTGGAAAACCTACAACAAGGAACTTATTAAACGGGGTTCCATCACTTTTTGGTTCTCCGAGAATGTTGAAAATGACGGTTTAATTACCGAGCGATTTTGTCGGTCACGGCACGTTACACTCTCTGTTAAACTCCTCTCAAAAACAAAAGTCAAGGGGGGTGGAATGCCTGGGGGTAGCAAGGCCATGAGGGTGGTCCCCAGAAGGGGGCACAGCTCACAATAATCCGGTAAGGCAAGCTGCGTGTGCCTTTCGACCCCTTCTGGAGGGCCTCCAGGCACTTGCTTGCAAGTCTCTCAAAGTCATCCAGTCGCCTCACTGAAAGGATCGAAGTTTAACCGACTTTTCTCCACCCTCAGGGGTATGGTCTGCATACCGTACCTTTTCCATATATTTCTCACACTTCCTTTTGTCATATCGATTTGTAAGTCTTCTTTGATTTTCTTTGCAACTTTTTCTTCTCCGAGATGAGGATTTTGAAGAGAAAAATTAACAACCTGCTCTACAGAGTTTCGAGTATTTGTTTTATTAAAGAGGTGTTCTTTTCTAAGAATTTTTTCCAAGTATTCCATTCCATGTGCATCGATGATTTTTTTGTAATTGTAAAATGTTTGTCGGGAACAGTTTATTTCCCGACACGCCCTGGAGATATTTCCAGTTTTACAGGCCAATTCCATGAGGTGCAGCTTTTCATCGGCACTGGCTGGGTTAATGTTTTTTTCTTCTCAGGTTGTGCGTTAATAGTGGAGCATTTATCCGCTTCAATGTAAAACGTCAACCTTCCCCACATTTTAAAATTTCTAAAATCTGCTACATTAAGAAAGTCAATCATTTACAGGTTTCCATAGACAGGAGGTGTGATGTGGATCATTCCCCGGATAATAGCAATTTAAAAAAGCGATTAAGTACATATCGGACAAGGGGAGGTCGTCTTCTTCAATACCGGCCAAGAGTTACCTCCGTGGCTTTTTGGAAATTTTTATTTTCGACAAAGTGGTGGTGAAGGTCAAAAGGTCCTCGTTCCAAAGGCATGGGAATTATTTCGGGACGTGGATCAGAACACATGAGAATGTCTTTTGCCAGCTCAATATGATAGTCTCCGGCAAAGGGACGCTCGTATCTTTCATCCTCCTGAATTTTCTTTTTAAGATTTTCACCCATTCGGTCCGCTTTGTTAATACAGTCATTTAATCGAGTGACTTCATCGGGACGATTCTGTTCCCAGGGATCATTTTCAAATTGAATATTGTTAAAAAACAACCTGTCTCCATTGGAGATATAATGAGCCTCGTTATCAAGGGGTTCCCCAGTACGGGAAAAATGAAAATCCGGGATGATTCCATAACCCTGGGGTGATCGTCCACTGTTTAGAGTATAAATCGCCTTAGTGAAACTCAACTCAAGGGGTTTAAAAGGAGGATCGGTTGCTTTTTTTTCAACTAACAAACCGGTTCCTGAATTTGGAGAATACTTAAAAAGTCTTAAAGCCACACATAAAGAGCCTGGGGTTCAGTGGAACTGAACTCAGACGATGGTGATGCTGTCCGGATTTTATCATCACTCCCTGGAAGTGGAGAAGATGATTCTTCAGATTCACAATCCAGAGGTTCCCGTTGGGTCAAACTTACGAAACGATAGTTTGAAAGCCAATGGAGAGAACCTCTGACCGGTCCCCGAGTGACCATAATTTCTTTTTCACTTTTATCACAAACATTTAGAATTTCAAAGCTGTAACCTGTCTCTGTCCAGGCTTTTCTGATTTCGACTTCTGAGAAATTCATCCCCCATGAATTTGAAAATGAAAAAATAATAAGAATAAAAAAGACAAGTGGATTCATTTTCTCCCTTAAAGAAACAACTTTTTCCCAATGTAATATAGTGATCGTTCTTGAATTTCCATAGAATTTCTTTATGAAAATCATACGAAAATAAACAATCTTCAGTCAGATAAGATAAACAGTATTTTTATCAATTTGTCAAATAACATTAACTGTAAGTTGACATAAATTTTGTTTAAATAGTCCGCAGAAGTTTGAATCAAGGGGTTCTGAGGATGCTATCCTGAAAGATCGAAATGAATTATGGTTGAGGAAATTCAAAGAAGCTCACGAGAATAGTGAATACAACAGTATTTTTGTTGCCGTGGGGTTATCGCATCGAATCGGGTCTTCCAACCTTATGGATATGCTCAAGGCGGAAGGTTTTTCCATCAATCCCGTAACTTGCCCTGGAGATGTTCATATTCTCGTGGGTGACAGTGCTGATCGAAAATGATTTTTAATCATGATCAAGTGTTTCCAGGATTTTCTGGTAAATTTCCTGGAACCCTCCGTTGCTTATAATCAAAACCCTGTCACCGGGTCGGGCCTGGTTTTTGATCACAGCAATAGCTTCTTCCACCTGTTTAAAGGAGCGGGCTGGTTGTCTTTGAAATTTCAGAGACAATGTTTTTCACATCTAACCTCTCATGGGAGAGTAAGGAGAAGTCAAGTTTGTTATCACGAAGTCTTGTCTTTTTCCTTCAAACGAAACTCCACACTATATCCGGCCAACTCAGCAAGTTGAAGCAACTGTAAAAGTTGCTTTGATGCCTTGTTTTCTTCAAGTAGCCGAGAAACTTGGGTAGGAGAGGTCTGGAGAGCTGCAGCAATAACTCGCAAAGATAATTGTTGAACGGCAAGTTCGTCCCTCAGAACCTTTTTAAGTTGGTTGATGGGAGCCCAATCATAGGAGGGGTCACAATGGTAAAGAACAAGGTCTGTTGGAAAGTCAAAAGATGAGCCGTTCTCAAGTTCAATGCTAGCTCCTTGGAGTCCCAAATCTTTTTCAACTTTTATATTTACAACTCGGTTTTGAGTTCCAATACTATGCTCCTTAAAAACCGTGAAAGGAAGCAAGTAATCATTAAGATGTTTACCCTCCTTAAGAGTTATCTCAAATCCCTTTTTGCGGTAATTGGGTTTTATTTGCTTAAAAATTGGATTTCTCATAAAACACCTTCTTTTCTTAACATCTGCAAGGCTTTTTTTACTTTGGGAGTCAGCTTACCTTCCATCACTGACCAAGTTTCTATATTAAATTTCAATAATCTTTTCCCGTCTTCATAGATGTGTACATGACGTGGATCATGGTCATAGGCATACATGATAATAATAACTCCATTACGCTTCCATCTCCCCATGATAACATGTAACCATGTTTGATTACACTTGTCAATAGAGAATTCCACAATCCAGTCATGTAGTTTTGGTCTTAAACATCAGGAAGGGAGGGGAGCCTGAAGCCCTTAAAAAACACAAAGCCCGTGGAAAACTGACGGCCCGTGAACGCATCTCCAGTCTCATTGATCCGGGAACTTCTTTTCTTGAATTTTCAACCCTGGCGGCCTGGGATATGTACGGGGGGGGATGGCTCCAGGAGCAGGACTTGTGACCGGGATGGGGCTTGTCAAAGCTGTAGAGTGTGTGATTGTGGCCAATGATGCCACAGTGAAGGGGGGAACCTATTGCCCGATCACAGTGAAAAAACACCTCAGAGCCCAGGAAATTGCCATGGAAAATGGCCTTCCCTCAATAAAGACCATCATAACACACAAACGAGAAGGCAACGCAACGTCTCTTATTTCCGGATTTTTCAGCAAATTTCAAAGTTGGGTGACTTTTGGGTGACCTGGGTTTTGATTTCTGGTGAATTGAATCTCTGTCATTGATCCGGTTTTCATCCTTATGTTGGATGAAAACATCGCTGTTTACTTTTGCCCTTGGTTTTCATTTTGCCATCAGTTTCTTTGGTGGCTTTACTCAACCCCCATTTCTCCAATCCCTCTGTCAGTTACAAACGACACCAACCGGAAAAAACTCTTCTCTACAAACTCATCCAGAAAAATCTTCTGGACTTCTGTCAACAAATGGACCGGGATTATGAAAAAGGACTTCCGGAATTTGTCAGAAAGGAATTTGACGAGTTTCTCAAATGTGGAGTTCTGGCCCATGGGTTTCTAAGAGTCCAATGCACATCCTGCAACCATGAAAAGCTTGTCGCCTTTAGTTGCAAAAAACGGGGATTCTGTCCCAGTTGCGGAGCCAGGAGAATGGCTGAAAGTGCCACCCATTTGGTTGATGAGGTTTTTCCCGAAAAACCCATGAGACAGTGGGTTTTGACTTTTCCCTTTCAACTCAGATTCCTGTTTGCCAGAGACCACAAAGTCATGGGAGAGGTTTTGGGTCTTGTCAACAGAACTCTTTGCACCTTTCTCATCAAAAAAGCGGGTTTCACTAAAAAGTCAGGAGCCAGAACAGGTTCAGTGACTTTCATTCAACGCTTCGGTGGAAGCCTTAACCTCAATATCCACTTCCACATGATGTTTCCCGATGGAGTCTACAGCTTTGAAGACGGAAGACCAAAGTGTCAATTGACAACTCCCCCTTCAAACCAGGAACTCGACAAACTCCTTAAAAGTCTTGTTCAAAGAGTGGTCAGATTTTTGGAAAAACGGGGATTCATTGAAAAGGATGGGGGAACAGCCTTTCTTTCACTGGACTCAGGCCCCACGGCCATGGACCAGGTCCGGTCTTCTTCCATCACTTACCGGATTGCCCTTGGAAAACACAAAGGTCAAAAGGCTCTGACACTGAAAACTCTTCCTGAAACAAACAACAGGGAGAAGCCTTTTCTGTCAAAACACTCAGGCTTTAGTCTCCACGCCGGGGTTTCCACAAAAGTCCACCAGAGGGAAAAGCCTGAAAGGATTTGTCGTTACATTTCAAGGCCAAGTCTGAGTGAACAGAGACTTTCACTCAATTCCCGGGGGAAAGTGATTTATCAGTTAAAAACCCCTTATGAGAATGGAACCACCCGGATTATCCTTGACCCTCTGGACTTTCTCTCACGACTGGCTTCCCTTGTTCCAAGACCAAAAACCAACCTCATAAGGTTTCATGGAATCTTTGCCCCAAATTTCAAACACCGCTCTCTAATCACTCCAAAAACAAAAAGCCCTGAAAAACAAGCAACAAAGTCCGGAAAATCCTCTTCCATGAACTGGGCCAGGAGACTTAAAAGGGTTTTTGGAATGGACATTGAGGTTTGTTCGGAGTGTGGGGGGAAACTCAAAGTCATCTCTTCCATAGAGGGACCTGAAGTCATCAAAAAGATTCTCACCCACTTGGGACTGGAGTCAGGAATTCCAGAGCCCTGTTCTCCAAGGGGGCCACCGGAAGAGGAGGAGGTTTTCCATTTCTCATGAATCTTGTTCATTGAAGAACTCTGACGGAGAACCCGGGTTTTCTGTGATGGATTCCCTTATTCAAAAATTCACTTTTCCAACCAAATCAGGTTTGGAATCATAAGTTCTCAAGAAAAACTCCTGTCAAATGACCATAAAATGGAGTTCGTAAAGCAAAAAGATCAGAAAAACTCAGAAAAACCATGAAAAACGGGGTGGAAATACATCTTGATCTCTAAAAAAATGTCTTTTATCCTGCTTATACACGATGTATTCTTTTGATATGAACAGAACAACCAAATATGCTTCTTTTGAGTATATTTGTCCGAAATAATCGTATGGTTCACACCCCCATCCTTTTGATTGGTCGTGTTCGTCAAAAAATACTTTGAGTTGCTTTTCTTTCAATTTATTAGCCACTTCTCTAATAAAATTCCTCTGTTCCCCAGCAAAAGAAAGTGCCACATGGTATTTTCGCATATCAATCATCCATTTGTTTTACCGTACATCGACAATCCAATAATTAAAAAAGTAACTGTGAATGAAAGAAATGCCATGATAATAGATATTTTGATTTTTCATATTATGAATATAAATTCCCAATAAACCTTTCCCTTCTTCATAACTTTTTTGAATTTCATATAATACATATTTTCTACTATAGGTTTCTGCTCTAATAAGAACAACTGTTACAGAGGTTCCTTTCATTTCACTATTTATCCAGGATTGTACTGTTTGTTCCCCTTGTCTTTTTACTGATTCCCAACTTACATCATCCCAAAACCCAGCCGTTGTATTTCCTTGAGTTACCCATGAATTTCTTATTTGGCTCACTCGTCAAATGTCTCTTTGATAATGAAAACTAAAAAAGATATGTGTATAAGAAGGATAAAAGATATTTTTTTAGAGATCAAAATGTATTTCCACCCCGTTTTTCATGGTTTTTCTGAGTTTTTCTGATCTTTTGCTTTACGAACTCCATTTTATGGTCATTTGACAGGAGTTTTTCTTGAGGATTTATGATTCCAAACCTGATTTGGTTGGAAAAGTGAATTTTTGAATAAGGGAATCCATCACAGAAAAACCGGGTTCTCCGTCAGAGTTCTTCAATGAACAAGATTCATGAGAAATGGAAAACCTCCTCCTCTTCGGCCCCCTTGGAGAACAGGGCTCTGGAATTCCTGACTCCAGTCCCAAGTGGGTGAGAATCTTTTTGATGACTTCAGGTTCCTCTATGGAAGAGATGACTTTGAGTTTCCCCCCACACTCCGAACAAACCTCAATGTCCATTCCAAAAACCCTTTTAAGTCTCCTGGCCCAGTTCATGGAAGAGGATTTTCCGGACTTTGTTGCTTGTTTTTCAGGGCTTTTTGTTTTTGGAGTAATCAAGGATCGATATTTGAAATTTGGGGCAAACACACCATGGAACCTTATGAGGTTGGTTTTTGGTCTTGGAACAAGGGAAGCCAGTCGTGAGAGAAAGTCCAGAGGGTCAAGGATAATCCTGGTGGTTCCGTTCTCATAAGGGGTTTTTAACTGATAAATCACTTTCCCCCGGGAATTGAGTGAAAGTCTCTGTTCACTCAGACTTGGTCTTGAAATGTAACGACAAATCCTTTCAAGCTTTTCCCTCTGGTGAGCTTTTGTGGAAACCCCGGCATGGAGACTAAAGCCTGAGTGTTTTGACAGAAAAGGCTTGCTTTCCCTGTGGTTTGTTTCAGAAAGGGTTTTCAGTGTCAGGGCCTTTTGCCCTTTGTGCTTGCCAAGGGCTATTCGGTAAGTAATCGATGAGGATTGGACCTGGTCCATGGCCGTGGGGTCTGAGTTTATTGATAGAAAAGCCTGATCCTCATCCCTTTGAATGAGTCCCCGTTTTTCAAGAAACCTGACCACTCTGTGAACAATGTTTGCCAGGAGTTTGTCGAGTTCCCGGTTTGAAGGAGGAGTTGTGAAGTGAAACTTTGATCTCGCATTCTCAAAACTATAGACACCATCTGGAAACATCATGTGGAAATGGATATTGAGATTAAGGCTTCCCCCGAAGCGTTGGATGAAGGTCACAGAACCTGTTCTGGCCCCGGACTTTCTGATCAGTCCCGCTTTTTTAATAAGGAATGTGGAAAGGGTCCTATTGACAATCCCCAAAACCTCTCCCATGATTTTTGGCTCTCTGGCAAACAGAAACCTCAACTCAAGCTTTTAATATATTTTCTGAGACTTCATTATTTTTTGGATAAGATGCTATGATTGCAAGATACTTTGTGTTTTTAAGTGAATTTTTTGTTGAATGAATTTTTGTCTGAAAAAAGAAACGATCATAAAAAAAGAAGCGAATTGAATAATAGATTTTTGCACAGCTAATGAAACACAGTTTTAAAGAAAAGTCTAAAAATTTAAGTATTATTAGCATGAGTAACCCTGAAATTTCTTGGCTCTTACCTTTTTAGTTTGATAAAATTCTATTCAAATATCTTCTAAAAGTTCTTAATGGAGCTGTCATCCGCCAACTTTTTGATGAGCATAAATCTTTGATTACTTTTTCACTCCCGTCGACTTTTTTCTTCCAATCTTCAATTTCTTTTTTATGATTTTCTATTTTTTTCTTGCAGTTTTCCAACAACATCATGTCTTCGGTCAATTCCGAAAAATGACCAATAGAGCTTTTGTCCCATCGTCTTACATTCATTACTGGATGAGTAAGTGCTTCAGAAAGGTATTGTTCCTGTCTTGAAAACTTTCCTTTTTGAAAAATCATAACACAATCATTCCACCCATCATCTTTTCTTAATGATATAAAAGATTCGACAAGCTTTACCTGATAGCCATTTCTATTTGCCCATTTTTCCAAAGCAATTCCGGCATCAGGATAAAATCGCCAATTATCATAAGGATATTGATGAAATAAACCATTTGATGGAGCATTTATGTAGATATAGCCTCCATCTTTTAAAACCCTACTCATTTCGGAGAACGTCAACCAAAACATCTGATTATGTTCAAATGATGATGAGGTAACAATAATATTAAATGAATTTTCTTTGAAAGGAAAAGAATAAGGGTTTTCAAGAATAATATCCACTCCTTCCCCCGCTTCTATATCCACGCCAATATACTCCACTGTGGATGGACAATAATTTCTTAAGCTTCCTCCTATATTCATAGCTCCCACATCTAATATTTTTTGACAATTATCTTTACAATAGAGTTCTATAAATTTATTTCCTATTTCCCTAGCGGTATCATGCATGATGTTTTCCTTTTTATAGAATTATTCAGCATTGTTGCACATATAATCTATAGATTTTTGACCTATAAAATCAATTGATTTTAATAATTTTATATGTTGCAAACATCGAATTATTCTCATTATTCCTTGTACTTTTCAATGTTTTTTTTGAATTTGTCCTTAATTTTTTGGTGTATAAGAAGGATAAAAGATATTTTTTTAGAGATCAAGATGTATTTCCACCCCGTTTTTCATGGTTTTTCTGAGTTTTTCTGATCTTTTGCTTTACGAACTCCATTTTATGGTCATTTGACAGGAGTTTTTCTTGAGGATTTATGATTCCAAACCTGATTTGGTTGGAAAAGTGAATTTTTGAATAAGGGAATCCATCACAGAAAACTTCAAGACCAAGTCTGAGTGAACAAAGGCTTTCAGTAAACTCTCAGGGAAAGGTGATTTATCAGTTAAAAACCCCTTATGAGAATGGAACCACCCGGATTGTCCTTGATCCTCTGGACTTTCTCTCACGACTGGCTTCCCTTGTTCCAAGACCAAAAACCAACCTCATAAGGTTTCATGGAATCTTTGCCCCAAATTTCAAACACCGCTCTCTAATCACTCCAAAAACAAAAAGCCCTGAAAAACAAGCAACAAAGTCCGGAAAATCCTCTTCCATGAACTGGGCCGGGAGACTTAAAAGGGTTTTTGGAATGGACATTGAGGTTTGTTCGGAGTGTGGGGGGAAACTCAAAGTCATCTCTTCCATAGAGGGACCTGAAGTCATCAAAAAGATTCTCAACCACTTGGGACTGGAGTCAGGAATTCCAGAGCCCTGTTCTCCAAGGGGGCCACCGGAAGAGGAGGAGGTTTTCGATTTTTCATGAATCTTCTTCATTGGAGAACTCTGACGGAGAACCCGGGTTTTCTGTGATGGATTCCCTTATTCAAAAATTCACTTTTCCAATCAAATCAGGTTTGGAATCATAAGTTCTCAAGAAAAACCCCATTCAAATGAACACAAAATGGAATTCGTAAAGCAAAAAGATCAGAAAAAACATGGAAAACGGGGTGGGAATACATCTTGATCTCTGATAAAATATCTTTTATCCTGCTTATACACAAAATGTGGACAAGGCTAAAGATCGTAAATCTGTATATCGGGTTCTGGTTTTGGATCATTGCACACCGACACCTGATCGAAATATCAGTTCTGTTACAGCGATCAATATGATGCTTCTTTTGCGTGATATGGGCTTTCAAGTCACATTTATTCCTGAAGATAATTTTTATATGTCTGAATACACCCCTGATCTGCAACGAGTTGGTATTGAAGTACTGTATGCTCCATATTGTAAATCTGTTGATAAACATATAAAAGAATCAGGACATCGATATGATCTTGTATTGGTATTTCATGTGAATACTATGAACAAGTATCTTCAAGCGATTCGCAAATATTGTCCCCAGGCAAAACTACTTTTTAAAACAACTGATCTACACTATTTGAAAACACATCATGAATCAGAATTATCCAAAAATATTTTGAAAAAGAAAAAAACTGAAAATATAAAAAAAATGGATATGGCAATGATTCGTGCTGCTGATGCTTCAATAGTACACAGTAATGCCGAATTGGAGATTCTCAACAAGGAAATCCCAGAAACACGTATTCACACTTTTCCACCTGTTCTCGATATTATCGGCACAAAAAAGACATTCGAATTCAGGCATAACATCGGTTTTTTTGGAGAATATCAACATAAAGCCAACATTGATGCCATCATCTGTTTTGTCAAAGAGATTATGCCAGAAATTAGAAAATATTTGCCAAATGTGCGTTTTCATATTATTGGAAGCTGTCTTCCGATAAAGCTTCAAAAATTAGTTGATAAAGACATTATTGTAACAGAATTTGTTGAAAATTTACCCTTTTACCTGGATAGAATACGTATTTTTGTTGCTCCATTTTGGTATGGGGCAGAAATTAAGAGGAAAATTGGCATAGCAATGAGCGTAGGACTACCAGTTGTATCAACTTCCATAGCAGCAGAAGAAATGGAACTCATTGATGGAGAACACATTTTGATTGCCAATGAACCTAAAGCCTTTGCCAAAACTGTGGTGAAGTTGTATGAAAATGAAATGCTTTGGACAAAGTTGTCTAAAGCAGGTTTGAAGTTTGCCAAAAGTACTTATGGAGCAGAGTCAGCCTGGAAAAAATTGAATCATATTCTCAGTGATATAGGTTTCCCTAAAGCTGAAAAGAATAAATACCCTCTAACAGTTTATTTTCCTGCTTTTTCTTTTTTATCTGGCGTACGACATCGGTCTCCAAGAGACTTATAAATGTTAAGTCTCTTACTTTTTTGCAATTTTTGTTTTTTCTTGTTAATTATAAACCTTTGTATGTACCATTTGATATATATTGGAATTGTAAAAAGGAAATTTGTTAAAAGATGAGAGTTCTAATTGCTGGAGCTATGGATTATGTGGGATATTTTCTTTTCAACAAAATTTTAAAGATTGGAAAAGTTTTGAGAACATCTATAATAAATAAAAGACGACTTTCTTTGAGACTTCAGTCAAAAAAGTTTGACTATGGAATTTTAAAAGATACTGAAGTTGATTGATGACAGTCGCCATTTCTGTACTAAAGAAAGAGCGGGTTGAATAAAGGAAAAATATATGGGATGTCATATTAAACAGAGTGGGCTTCAAAATGAAGGAATGTAGCAAATCCATTCAAAGGCGACTTTCATCACCTGACTTTTTATGCCGTTACTTTGTAGGAAGAGGGCTTGATATAGGGGGAAAACCTGACCCTTTGTCTCTTTATGTCGAGTTATTCCCAAAGATGAGTAGTGTGACAACATGGGATATAGAGGACGGAGATGCACAGTTTATCAAGACATGTAGAGATCAAAGTTATGATTTTGTTCACAGCAGTCATTGTCTTGAACATCTAGTCAATCCAAGAGAGGGGCTTGTCAATTGGTTACGAGTGGTTCGACCTGGTGGCTATCTCATTGTGACTGTTCCTGATGAAGATTTGTATGAACAGGGCGTATTTCCCAGCACGTTCAACAACGATCACAGATGGACATTCACTATATATAAGGAGCGATCCTGGAGCCAGCGTTCGGTAAATGTGATTGACCTTATCCGTGGGCTGGGAGGAGATATTGAACTTGTCCGGCTGGAACTGCTTTCAGCCACTTATCGTTATAATCTTCCCCGGTACGATCAAACACTGACTCCCGTGGGAGAATGTGGGATTGAGTTTGTTATACGCAAACGACCACAAGAAGAAGTCAAGACAGGGGGACTGAGGCAAAGGCACCCTGTTCAACCTGACCGCGAAATGTGTATCCACCTTAATCAATATAGAAACGATATTAAGACCTTAAAGCGGTCGAATGAAGATAAGCTGCCATTCACAGACGATAATCAAATATGAGAATTTCTTCATCACTTCCTTTGCAGGATATCATTTTCTGTGTTGAAAAATCAGACTTTCATAAACCTTCTTTAGCCAATTCAATTTCAGCACGAGCATACTCTTCTGGAATGCCAATATCAATAAAACGACCTTTTGATATAAAGGCATGAAAAGATTGCTCTTTCACGGCCTGAACAAGAAAATCAGTTTCCAGGGAAAAGGGTTGGTCGATTGGAAATCTGTCCAATAAATTTTTTGGAAAGACATAGCATCCGGCATTGATAACTCCCGGACCTGTAGTATTTTTTTCTTTCAGACTTATTACCCGTCCATTTTGAATATGCAGCTGTCCATACCTCTTCACATTAGACACAACAGAGGCTACGATCACTGGAATCCGTAGTCTTTGCCAAGTGGTTTCAACATTTTCAATTTCAAGATCAATAAAAGTGTCTCCATTAAACACAAATGCATGATCTTCTTTACACCGGGTCAAGGCCCTACGGATGGCTCCTCCAGTACCTAAAGGAGTCAACTCAATTTCGTAATGCAATTCCATACCGGAAAATTTGGATCCAAAATAGGTTATAATCTTATCTGCCATATACCCAAGAGAAATCACCACTCGACAAAACCCCTTTTTATTTAAGGATGCCAATAAAATCTCAAGAAATGGTCTACCCGAAATGGGTGCCATTGATTTCGGCACATCCGATACAACCTGTCGTAAACGGGTCCCTAATCCACCTGCCAAAATGATGGCTTCTGGAAAATTCTTTTTACCAGAAAGTTGAGTATCAGTACGAGAAAAGATAATTAAAATTTCTCCAAGATAAAGGTAAACACAAGTCTCCTTAAAAGCATTCTCTCATTAAATGCAATTCCCAGAAAAATAGCAAGAGAAATTTTTGATTACGAAACTTAAATATAAAAGTTTCTTTAAGACGAACCGCCAGGATGCTTTCCCTCATCAAACACGACCCTGCTCCTATGCAGTGCCGATCCGATTACCTGATCCATATCATAATACCTGTATTCTGCTAACCGCCCTCCAAAAATCACATGATCATCTGTAAAAGATAATTCCTTGTATTTTTTATATAGAGAATTATTTTTAGGGTCATTTATTGGATAAAACGGCTCTCTTTCCTCACTATAACTTTGTGGGTACTCCTTTGTAATAACAGTATGGTCTTGTCTCCCAAACTCAAAATGTTTGTGTTCTATGATACGGGTATAAGAAGGGTGCAGATCGGTATAATTTACAACAGCATTTCCCTGATAGTCTGACATATCCAGTTTTTCGTGTTCAAAGCGGAGACTTCTGTATTCAAGCATCCCAAACCGGTAATCATAAAACTCATCTATTTTTCCAGTAAAAATTATCTTTGAAGCCAGGGATTCTAACTCATACCTATGTGAAAAGAAATCGACAGACAAACGCACTTCAATATCCTTTAGCAACGACTCTGTAATGACATTATATCCACCTATTGGAATTCCTTGGTAACGGTGCTGGTAATAATTGTTATTAAATGTTAAACGGAGAGGAATCCGTTTAATTATGGATGCAGGCAACTCCTTGGGGTCACGACCCCATTGCTTTGTGGTGTATCCTCTAATCAACATTTCATAGATGTCTTTCCCAACCAGGGAAAGAGCCTGCTCTTCTAAATTGTTTGGTGTCTTTGACCTGTAATGCTGTGTCTCCTGATCGATTTTATTTTTGGCATCAACAGGAGTTTTGCATCCCCAAATTTGGTAGAAAGTATGCATATTAAAAGGCAGATTGTAAAGCCTCCCTTTGTAATAGGCCAAGGGGCTGTTGATATAGTTATTGAATGAAGCGAACTGATTGACAAATTTCCAGATTTTATCTGAATTGGTGTGAAAAATGTGTGGTCCATATCTATGTACAATAATTCCATCGAACTGATCGCAGTAAGTGTTTCCTCCAATATGATCTCGGCGGTCAATGACTAAGCATTTCTTCCCTCGACTTTTAGCCTCATAAGCAAAAACCGATCCAAATAGCCCGGCCCCAACAATCAAATAATCGTACTTGTAATGAGACATCAAATTATCCTGAATCTATAAAAAACAGTTTGAATCATAGACAATGCTGAGCACTTAATCAATTTTTTGATATTCAGAGAGTACACTCCGGTAGTGCGACCAGTATGGCTGACATTGATTTGAAATATTTTCATTCTCTTCAACCCGGCCATACCAGAAACAATTACATTAGGTGCAAATGTATTTTCTGGAATAGAACTAAAGACATCTTTGAAACAATCTGCTCTCATAAGTCGATAAGGACAATTAACATCCAGAACACCACAGGGGAAATAAAAAGACCAAACTATAACACGAGAAACAAGGCTGACTACTTTTCGAGGAATTTTCTGACTCCTGCCCTGCCTTTTTCCAATAATGAAATCATATCCATCTCTCTGTCTCCACAGTGTCTCAAAAGAGCTGGCGGGCATTTCATTATCTGAATCAGTTTGAAATATCCATGTCGCCTCACCACTTTCCCTGTATCCTTTCAAGATGGTTGGCCCATGGCCTATGTTCAGTCCAGTCTTAATTACAATCTCAGGATTATTTTTAGAAACAGAATTTAGAATATCCAGGGTTCCATCCTTAGATCCGTCATCATAAACATATATTTTAAATCGAATATCAAGACTCCGAAGAACTTTTAACCAGCTTGCGATTACCTCAAGGATAATATCTTGTTCATTATATACGGGGAGGATGACTCTCAGGTGTTCCATATTATTTTAACCAATGTTTCCTCTTGTATTGATAGACATGTCATATTGATTTCCCCGAAATAAACAGACACCTTTTTTAAGTAGGTCTAATTGCATCCTAGATACATAGACACAAACCATGACCCTTTTTGATCGGTAGAGCATTTTTCTGCATTTCTTTTTATATGCTGCCCAATCATTTTTTGTAAAATACAACTGATAGTCCTGAACAATCATAATAACATCACCCCTTGTTTCGGGCACAGTAGGTTTGTTAAAAAATAACTGATACTCAGGGTTTTGCCACCATCCATCAACATGTATTGCTACGATTTTTTTACCGCCAACATTGCTATTGATTATATTTATAACTTGCTCTCTCTCAGCAGAGATATGCTTATTAACTCCATAAAATGCCAGAAGATTTTTCAATTGCCGGTGGAAAGCTAAGACCAATACAAGATAAAATGACAACTTGATGGCCATAAATGCGAAGTGGTTTAAATTGCTATTTTTCAAATACCTATAACAAGTTATCCCATACCAAAAAAGTGGTGGCACAAATAAGAGTGCAAATGGAAGTGCGTGCCTTGATGATTGTTGTTGAATAAAAAATAGCCATAAACACAAAGAGGCCAATCCTGCAAACACAAGCGATATTCTTGCCATCGTTAAATGGGTACAATGTCTTTTAATTATAGAAATCCAATATTCTGGTAAAAATACTTTTTCTTTGTTTTTCACATAACACTTCATCAGGCAAATAACAAAGAGCAGCAAAAGATAGGCAGATGGTATCAAAACAAGATATGAAACAGAACTCCATAACCCTGTCACCTTTCCTTTGAAGCCTGCTGTGAATGCCAGTTCTGACTGGTCTTTGATAAATTGCTTATACCCCATCAAAGATTGAATATATGAATTTAATTCCCAAAAGGAAATAAGTCGATATATTTCAAAGGCTATCGTTGGCAATGCTACCAAGGCTACAATTGCCAATAAGGTATGTAAGCGTATTCTTTTATCTAAAATTGCTGTAGCCATGGCCCAGAAAATTAAAATAATTGCCCCTGGCACGAGATATGTCAATTTCATTTGAATTGCAATTCCCACAGCAAGGGCGGCCCAAAAAGGTTTGTCTCTCGCAGCGAATACAGATGCTAAAATAATACTGGCCGCAGCAGGCAGTTCTCCTAAAATTCGCCCCATTGGTATGCCAAAATAAGGCCATCCCTGACTGTTCATGTGAATATATCCCTCCATTGCCGCAAAATCAGGGAGCCCCACTATGCAAGATGACATTACCACCACCATCAAAGCTTGTAATTTATTTGACCCACCCATTTTGAATATATAGAAAAGTCCTGCAGCATACAAAAAATAGAACAGTAGCATTGTGATCCTAACAGCAAAAATACTATTGCCCGATATGTTCCAAGCGATAGATGCAGGAAGTAGCACCATAGGGCCAGTGGTTACTCTGGGATCGAACAATCTATTCCATGTGTGAACAAGCCCATAGCTGGAATACCCTTGGCCCTTAGATAGAGAATCCACCACTTGCATATTGTATGCCTCGTCGTATCCCAGTGGAACAAATAGGGAGGTATATAATATAAGTGCTACAGTAAGGATATATCCAACTGTAAAAAGTGTTGCTAAAGAAATATCTTTTGACATTTGTTGACTTTCAACCTGGTCTTGTTACTTTAAAAAGGTCCTACCCCGATCTTCTCATAGGATTCCTGCTACAAATGCCGAAACATCTTCATTATCAGGCATTTTTCCCTCAAGCCGTTTTGACATAGTGTCAACTATGCTTTCAACGTCTTTCAGTCCAAACCGCATGACACTAAAGTATTTCGGTCTTTTCGCTACGAAATCCTATGAGAAGATCGGGCTAGTAGTGCTTGTTATTTGCAACCTGCAAATCTATCTTGTAGAAAAGCATAAGTCAAAATTTTATTGCAAAAAATCTATTCCTTTTGAAATGAGGGACAAGCTCCAAAAACTTGGTTAAAAAGGAATATAAAAAATGATCTTGAAAAATTTGCAAATTTTGACTCAATTTATGAAGTTCCTTTCTGGAACCCATAGATTTCTGTCGCTATGCTTCTTTTTTGAGTCCACAACTTTCCAAAGTAACTCAGCTAAACTATATAGGGGTTATGACTCGTAAACTCAATAAAATTGGATTCCTACTGGTGTACCCTACAGTGGCAATTCTGCCACCTCTTATCTTTTAAAAACTCTTGGTTGTGATACTCCAAAGATCTTAACACCATCGAATTTTAACAACACACGAAAATTCAGGAGGCTCACAAATATCCATGAACTAAATAAAGATATCCTCATATCAATAAAATCAACTTGGGATGATTATAAAATAATTAATCCAGACTGGTTTTCCTCCTCTACTGCCAATAAGTTTCATGAGCGTGCCTGTACCATACTTGAAAATGAATTTGGAGATAGTTCTCTTTTTGTATTAAAAGACCCCAGAATAAGCCGTTTATTACCATTCTGGATTAAAACTTTCAAAAGTTTTGGAGCCACACCATTAATCATTTCACCCATACGCAACCCCCTTGATGTAGCAGCATCACTGGAAACACACAATAATATCCACCAGTCCACTGGATATCTTATATGGCTAAGATATGTCCTCGAAGCAGAGATAGCTTCACGTGATTTAAAACGTACCTATTTATATTATAAAAATCTCATATCTGACATTCCAACTATTATAAATCATCTGAATAAAACTCTCAATGTATCATGGTCGAAATCCATAAGTGATGTATCCATAGAATTGAATCAAAGTCTTTTTACCAATTCACATCATCACCAAAGTGAAAATGAACATCTCTTCACAGACCCTACAGTACCTCCATGGATTCAATCGAGTTTCAGAATTTTCAAAAGGTGGACAAATGGGCAGTTTGCCCTTTCAGATTTAGCCACTGCATTATCTATTTGAAATAAATCAATTTACTCAGACAATCAATTTAAAAGACATACTACAAGTTGCTACACGACACTAATCTCCCAGACATTTGAGATCATATCACTTTATCTCGTACGCCCTCGTTGGGAACTCTTGCCCAAAAGCTTTATAAATTTTCTCAGCTTTTTCGGATAACTTACGAGGAAGACCATAAACCTTGGGAGGAATCTTTACTCTGTTTCAAAGAATTGTTGTCTCCACATCCTTAAGGGTGTCAATAAGTTCCTGGGGGCTGATATTTAATCCATGTTCTTTCAGTGTCCATTCTGGTCAGGTTTCTGGAAAAACGGGGACTCATTCAAAGGGATGAGGATCAGGCTTTTCTATCAATAAACCCAGACCCCACGGCCATGGACCAGGTCCAATCCTCATCGATTACTTACCGAATAGCCCTTGGCAAGCACAAAGGGCAAAAGGCCCTGACACTGAAAACCCTTTCTGAAACAAACCACAGGGAAAGCAAGCCTTTTCTGTCAAAACACTCAGGCTTTAGTCTCCACGCCGGGGTTTCCACAAAAGCTCACCAGAGGGAAAAGCTTGAAAGGATTTGTCGTTACATTTCAAGACCAGGTTTGAGTGAACAGAGACTTTCACTCAATTCCCGGGGGAAAGTGATTTATCAGTTAAAAACCCCTTATGAGAACGGAACCACCAGGATTATCCTTGACCCTCTGGACTTTCTCTCACGACTGGCTTCCCTTGTTCCAAGACCAAAAACCAACCTCATAAGGTTTCATGGAATCTTTGCACCGAATTTCAAACACCGCTCTCTAATCACTCCAAAAACAAAAAGCCCTGAAAAACAAGCAACAAAGTCCGGAAAATCCTCTTCCATGAACTGGGCCAGGAGACTTAAAAGGGTTTTTGGAATGGACATTGAGGTTTGTTCGGAGTGTGGGGGGAAACTCAAAGTCATCTCTTCCATAGAGGGACCTGAAGTCATCAAAAAGATTCTCAACCACTTGGGACTGGAGTCAGGAATTCCAGAGCCCTGTTCTCCAAGGGGACCACCGGAAGAGGAGGAGGTTTTCGATTTTTCATGAATCTTGTTCATTGAAGAACTCTGACGGAGAACCCGGGTTTTCTGTGATGGATTCCCTTATTCAAAAATTCACTTTTCCAACCAAATCAGGTTTGGAATCATAAATCCTCAAGAAAAACTCCTGTCAAATGACCATAAAATGGAGTTCGTAAAGCAAAAAGATCAGAAAAAACATGGAAAACGGGGTGGGAATACATCTTGATCTCTGATAAAATATCTTTTATCCTGCTTATACACTTCCTCCATTTTCTTAGTTTTAATTTTGTGTTTTCCATTTTTTATAAATCGTTTTTTCTGAGTTTATTTTTTGTGTTTGTCGTCTGTTTTTTTCATATTTGGTTTGTGGCGTTTTTTGTTCATTTGTAGTCATTTTCGTGATGCAAGTATGGACACAGGCACCAGTGTCCTCCAAAAAAACCTCCAGGGCAGGGAGCTTCGCTCTTTTTTTGCTTGTTGGTGGCAAGCCTCCCAAACCCCCGTAAAGGCCGCCACAGGGCCTGTTAACTTTCCATGACTCCCTTTTCCTCCTGTGTGTGTATCCAAAGCCAGGAAGAGGTCCTCAAGGCTCTTAAAAAACCAACGGGCAAACCTCACAAAACCATTGGCTTTGGTGGTTGTTCCACTGACGATCAAACAAAATTTTTCATGCTTCATTTTTCATACCCCCCTACTAATAGGCTTTTTGTTTACATTGTTAACCTTGTTAACCCTCATAAAAAGTTTGAGTTTCCATCAAAACAATTAAAAATTTTTTTAGAACCATCAATGGTTTTCAGAACAAAAATTTCTAAAGATATGTTTCTATTGGTGAAAATATTTTTTTGAAAAAATTAAAATTTTTTTCATATTTTTTTATTTTTTTTCGATCGTTATTTTTTTGTTATTTTTTCAGAATTTTAATTTACTAATTTGGTTTAAAAACCGGTGATGAATGATTTGAATATTTCAGAGAAATTAAAGAATTTGAGAAAGACCCAGAAACATGATCCAGGCCAAACTTGACAAAATGGTGGGGCTGATTCCCGCTTCTGTTTCAAAGATTAAAAATGGAAAGCGGACCATGAGTGCTTTAAAACTCATAAGAGTTGCAAAGGCTTTTAAAGCCAGAGTCACCGCTTTTTTAGGCAGAGAGATTTTTCTTTTACTTATTATTTTTTCAGTTTTTTTAATGGAGATTTTTAAGACTTTTTCACTTTGTTATGGGGATTTAATCAGGCTTTATGCTTTTAGTTTTTTGACGTAACTCTTCCACTTCTTTGGAGGTGAGTCCTGTATAAAGGCAAATGGTCTCCAAGTCGGCACCACGTTGAATCATTCGTAATGCTGCCTCTTGAGTTCCTTCTCTACGGCCTTCTTTATGACCTTCCATACGACCTTCTTTATGACCTTCCATACGGCCTTTTTTGTGACCTTTTTTGATTCCCTTTTCTCTCTCTTCATCTAATGAACATTGTAATGCTGACATAAGCCTTTGATCCTCCTCTATGGTTTCCTCTTCTATACTCCTAAGTACGCTCAATGTGAAATTCGGATCATTCCGACGGATATAATCCACTGCCTTTTGAACAAGAAACCTCTGATCCTTTTCACCCAGAGTTGTACCCATCTGAAACAACTCCGCAATGGTTTCCCGGCGGAGTTTCCAGATACTTCCCATTATAAGCAAAATGGGCCTTGAAAGCAAACTTTTACCCATTCCACGATACAAGTCAATATCATGGATATTCAACAGCTTACAACGGAAATTGAGAATATTCTTACCAAATTTCTGTTTTAGGATAGGAGTCAGACCTTCCAGTGAGTCCTGAAAGTTCAACGGCCCCTTCCAGTGTTTTTGTCGTCCGTGATAGACAAGGATGGGAATCACCGGATAATTCCAGCGATTATAAATACAAGTCTGGTATCCCAGAACCTGTCTGAGCAATTGGGGATCCTGGTGGCTTTTGTGTTCGAGCAGAAAAAAAATACGCACCTGTTTTTTGGAGCCTTTGACTTGGACTGAGAATAAAAGATCAATGCGTTTTTCATTGCCCTCTTCATCCATAAAGACAGTCATTTCAGGTTTTAAGGTTTTCCAGTTAAAGAGTTTGAACTCAGAGGGTTTAAAGACAAGGCGGAAAATGTCCAGTCCATATTTTTCATTGATAAAGGTTTCATTGAACAGGGCATTATGGGCCTGTTGTTTTCTTTTTTCAGGAATTTTCTTTGATGGCATTTTCAGGCTCTCAGGTAGAGGGGAGGAACAACCGACTAAAACAATAATTCCATCACAATAAATCAGAAATGGCTTGCCTGGTCAAGTCGTGTTTTTATAGCAGATTTTCATCCAATTTTCTTTTGTCTTTGTCAAAAAAATCCGGATTTTGAAAGATTAGAAATATCAGAATGCCGAGACACGGAGGGATCCTAGTTCGGATTGACAGCGTTCTCTTTGCGGGTCCTGCACTCTATGCCTGGATGCTTTACATTTGAAGTCAATTACTGTACATACACAGGGAAATTCGTTCTAAAACTAAAACACAATGAGTGTCAAGAATATGCTTTCTGGAGAAAATTATCTGTGAATAAGAACAGTTCCATAGGTTTATTTAAATTCTTAAAAGACTTAAAAAATCTGAGATCAAAAAAAATCCTGGATCTCAAGGAGTTTAAAGAAAAAGAGGGGGAGGTTATCTGGCTTTCTGAAATTCCAAAGGAAACAGAAACTCGTGTTATTATCCATTACTTGGAAGACAGTGCTTCCCACAGCAGTAATAACACTTTGATTGAATTGAAAAAGCCAAAGATTCCATCATATCCACAGCCTCCCGATGCTGTAAAATCATGGATAAAAACAGACTTAAACAACTATAACGAGGATATTGAATGTGCTGACTCAATACCGATTCCGGAAAAAGAAAGAAATCATCAAGAGGGTTCAAAACAAGATGATGAAACGGAAGTTACAAACAGTGGTGAAATGGAAGCCACAAACAGTGATGAAACGGAAGAACCACAAAGAAAAATACTAAAAGATCACAAGGACATTGAAAAAATGTTTTTGGAATATAAAGACAAATGGAGAAACTGGGCAGATGAAAGAAAAAGACTGGAACCTGTTATAAAGATATACAACACCCTATACAAAATACATCAGAAAGGGACCATACAAGCAGAGAATTTTGAACTTGTCCTGGGTGTTGTGTATAAGCAGGATAAAAGACATTTTTTTAGAGATCAAGATGTATTTCCACCCCGTTTTTCATGGTTTTTCTGAGTTTTTCTGATCTTTTGCTTTACGAACTCCATTTTATGGTCATTTGACAGGAGTTTTTCTTGAGGATTTATGATTCCAAACCTGATTTGGTTGGAAAAGTGAATTTTTGAATAAGGGAATCCATCACAGAAAACCCGGGTTCTCCGTCAGAGTTCTCCAATGAAGAAGATTCATGAGAAATGGAAAACCTCCTCCTCTTCCGGTGGTCCCCTTGGAGAACAGGGCTCTGGAATTCCTGACTCCAGTCCCAAGTGGGTGAGAATCTTTTTGATGACTTCAGGTCCCTCTATGGAAGAGATGACTTTGAGTTTCCCCCCAGTTTCTCAACAGCAATAAAATCAGAACCATTAACTCGGTTAGCAGAGAGGGAATCATCATTTGAAACCTGTTCCAGAACAAATACACGATCAGGGAAGAGTTTTTCAAAAAACCTGTAATTATTTTTTTCACAAACCAAACGAAGCAAATTCCCAGGTGTTTCTGTTGAACTTCCTGTCTGTGCCTGTACCCGCTCCCCCACAAAGAAAAAAGGCAAAAAAATCAACAACTTCATAATAGCTCTCCTTGTTTCCAATCTTTATAACATCAAAAAATAAAAAAACAAGGAATTTTTTATTTTTTCCTGACTTCCGCATTGAGCTTGTCCATTTTTTCGGTGGAATTTTAGAAGGGCTGTCATTATAGAGATTTTTAAAACTTTTTCACTTTGTTATGGGGATTTAATCAGGCTTTACGCTTTTAGCTTTTTGACGTAACTCCTCCACTTCTTTGGGAGTCAGTCCGGTACATAGACAAATCGTTTTCACATCAAGACCATTTTGGATCATCCGCAACGCCGTTTTTTGAGTTCCCTCTTTATGACCTTCCATACGGCCTTCTTTATGACCTCTTTTGATTCCTCTTTTGACTCCTCTTTTGACTCCTCTTTCTTCAGCCTCATCCAAAGAACATTGTAATGCTGACATAAGCCTTTGATCCTCCTCTATGGTTTCTTCTTCTATACTCCTGAGTACGCTCAATGTGAAATTCGGATCGTTCCGACGAATGTAATCCACCGCCTTTTGAACCAAAAATCTCTGATCCTCTTCACCCAGAGTTGTGCCCATCTGAAACAACTCCACAATGGTCTCCCGGCGGAGCCTCCAGATACTTCCCATTATAAGCAAAATGGGTCTGGAAAGCAAACTTTTGCCCGTTCCACGATATAAATCAATATCATGGATATTCAACAGTTTACAACAAAAATTGAGAATATTCTTTCCAAATTTCTGTTTCAAAACAGGAGTCAGACCCTCCAGGGAGTCCTGAAAGTTCAACGGCCCCTTCCAGTGCTTTTGTCGTCCGTGATAGACAAGAATGGGGATCACCGGATAATTCCAGCGATTGTAAATACAGGTCTGATACCCCAGAACTTGTTTGAGCAACTGGGGATCCTGGTGGCTTTTGTGTTCAAGGAGGAAAAAGATACGGACCTGTTTTTTAGAGTCTTTGATTTGGACAGAGAATAAAAGATCAATACGCTTTTCATTGCCTTCTTCATCCATGAAGACAGTCATTTCCGGTTTAAGAGTTTTCCAGTTAAAGAGTTTGAACTCAGAGGGTTTAAAGACAAGACGGAAAATATCCAGTCCGTATTTTTCATTGATGAAGGTTTCATTGAAGAGAGCATTATGGGCCTGTTGTTTTCTTTTTTCAGGGATTTTCTTTGATGGCATTTTCAGACTCTCAGGTAAGGGTAGAGGACAACTGACTAAAGTGATAATTCCATCATAATAAATCAGAAATGGCTTGTCTGGTCAAGTCGTGTTTTTCTCCTAAGATTTTCAATCAATCCTGTGCTATAGACTGACCGGAAAAGATTATTGATATTTTAATTATTTATATTTACTGATCCGGTTTGGATTTTCAAGTTTTTTTACTCTCTAAAACCGTGAATTTTCAAAACAAGATCAGTATAATAATTTTTTAAGGAGAGCGAAAATGCATAATTCTAAAAAATCATTATCTGAGTTGAAAATCATTTATTTGTTTCTAAAGATGTTGTCTGATTCATTGAGAATCAAAGCGTTTTCACAAAAATCACCATCAAAAAATCCTTTTCCGGTTGGAATTTTTATTCTGTGTTTACTGTTTTCTTTTAACAGCTTTGCGATTAATCCTCTCAAACTCATTTTTGGTGGAAAATCCAGGAAGTCATTATCTGTTAAGCCTCTATCAGGCCCCACAGCTGAGGAAGTGGCAATTTATGTCAAACAACAACATGGTCAATCAATAGAAAATACCCGTAGAATCTCCGGAAATGTCATTGATCATTTATCCGGAATCGTTGACGAACAATTCAACCGCACTCTGGATGAAATCCTGGAAACAAGAGAAATAGAAAACCTTCCTGAAGCCATGCTGGATGAGTTGAGAGCCGCCACGATGGATCCTCTGAAACTCTTTGACCCTGACAATCCTCCGGGATTTGCAAGTGCTGTGGATTTTAATGTTAGAGGACTCGTAAATCAATTTCCAGTTCCAGGTCAGTTCACAGAACAGACCCTTGCTTACAGGGATATTTATCGGGCTTTTTTTAAAAAACGACTTGATCCTGAAAACAGTGAACAGATGTATCGTCTTGGAAATCTCCTGGACAGACACTCTGATTCTCCTATTTTGTGGTCATTTGAGTGAGGTTTTGATTGAAAATTTATGACTCCAAATCTGGTTTGTCTGGAAAAGTGAATTTTTGAATAAGGGAATCCATTAGCTGGAGGTATTGATTTGCAGATCCGGTTTTCATCCTCACTGGAGTTGAGGGCACATCCTGTTTTTCTTTGATCTGGTTTTTTTCATTTTTTAACCTCTCATAATTCATGGAATTCAGAAGAAAGCACCAATGGTTCCCTGATTTTGGGAGAGATGGGATTTTTGAGAATGTTGACCATTTGTGAGTTCGGAAAGATTGTGATTCACAATATTAAAATCCACTTTTTGTAACAGGAGGCCGAATTTTTCATGGGATGTGATTTTGCAAACCTCCATGATTCCTTTTTGCAGACGGTTGTCTTTGAGGACAATCAGATAATCAAGACTCATTTGAATCAGTTGCCTGATGGAGTGGAGACTCCATTGGGGGGCTCCCATTTGGATGAGCATTTCCAGACGGAGCAGAGCCTGTTTGGCTGATTGGGCATGGAGTGTACCCATGGATCCCCTGTGCCCTGTGGCCAGGGCCTGCAAAAGGTCTTTGGCTTCAGAACTTCTCACCTCCCCCACCACCAGACGATCCGGCCTCATTCGTAAACTTTGTTTGACAAGATCGCTCATGGTCACAGGAGTTAAACTGCTGGGACAGAGTTCCCTGGCCAGAAGTTTTGAACTCAGAGGGTTTTGAATTTGAATTTCATCGGTATCTTCAATAATAATCAGCCTTTGATCTTGAGAAATTTCATGGATCAGGCTGTTTAAAAATGTGGTTTTCCCGGAACCCGTTGGACCGATAATAAGAAAATTAAATTGATCTTCAAGAAGTTTTTTAAACCAGAGTTGTTGGGTCCGGGTCAAGAAAGCCTGTTCTTTAAGTTTTTTCAAGGGAGCGGATATGGGTGCCGTGTTTTCTCAAAGTGATGGTGGTTTGCCTGGTAATGGGTGGTATGATCATGTGAAGACGAAAGTCTCCGATTTTTCCATTGGCAAAGGGGTCTTTTTTATTGATAAGAAGTTGTGACTCTTTCATGATTCTTTCACAAAAGTTTTTAAAGGAATGATCAGTCAGAAAACAGTCTTCCAGTTTTTTCATACCCTCTGAATCTTCATAAAAAATGGACTGAGAACCTTGAACCATAATATCAAAGATGCTCTTATTTTCCATAAGGGGAGTCAGGGGACCAAAACCAAAAAGTTCATTTTTTACCCTTGTTTGTTCTTCTTCATTCAGATCTTTTATTTTCTTTTCCACAAGTTTTTTAAAATCATTTTTATTATTTCCATACAACAGTTGTGTTTCAGGTTTGCTGAGAGGGGAGTAGGATTGATAAATGTTTTTTACAGTCTCTTTGAGTTTATTATTCATAAAAACTTGGAAGCAGGATAAAGACCAATTCCATCTCACTGTTATAAATCTGACCGCTTGAAAAAAGGGGTCTTAAAAGAGGTATTTGACTTAACCAGGGCAGACCCTGATTGTTTTTTCCCGAATCCTGACGGGAAAAACCTGAAAGAACAATGGGTTTTGGAGTTTTCAGATTCACTTCTGTTTTAAAATGACTTCTGGTGATAGATGGAATACCGTTTATGGAAAGACTTTGGTCAATACTGGAGAGTTCCAGTTTTATTGAAACCCTCAGGTTTTTTTTTGCATTGGCTTTGGGTGTTGTTTTTAAAGATAAACCGTAGGGTTTCCATTGAACGTTGTTATTAAACTCCTGGCGGCCTGGGATATGTACGGGGGGGGATGGCTCCAGGAGCAGGACTTGTGACCGGGATGGGGCTTGTCAAAGCTGTAGAGTGTGTGATTGTGGCCAATGATGCCACAGTGAAGGGGGGAACCTATTTCCCGATCACAGTGAAAAAACACCTCAGAGCCCAGGAAATTGCCATGGAAAATGGCCTTCCCTCAATAAAGACCATCATAACACACAAACGAGAAGGCAACGCAACGCCTCTTATTTCCGGATTTTTCAGCAAATTTCAAAGTTGGGTGACTTTTGGGTGACCTGGGTTTTGATTTCTGGTGAATTGAATCTCTGTCATTGATCCGGTTTTCATCCTTATGTTGGATGAAAACATCGCTGTTTACTTTTGCCCTTGGTTTTCATTTTGCCATCAGTTTCTTTGGTGGCTTTACTCAACCCCCATTTTTCCAATCCCCCCGTCAGTTATAAACGACATCAACCGGAAAAAACTCTTCTCTACAAACTCATCCAGAAAAATCTTCTGGACTTCTATCAACAAATGGACCGGGATTATGAAAAAGGACTTCCGGAATTTGTCAGAAAGGAATTTGACGAGTTTCTCAAATGTGGAGTTCTGGCCCATGGGTTTCTAAGAGTCCAATGCACATCCTGCAACCATGAAAAGCTTGTCGCCTTTAGTTGCAAAAAACGGGGATTCTGTCCCAGTTGCGGAGCCAGGAGAATGGCTGAAGCTGCCACCCATTTGGTTGATGAGGTTTTTCCCGAAAAACCCATGAGACAGTGGGTTTTGACTTTTCCCTTTCAACTCAGATTCCTGTTTGCCAGAGACCACAAAGTCATGGGAGAGGTTTTGGGTCTTGTCAACAGAACTCTTTGCACCTTTCTCATCAAAAAAGCGGGTTTCACTAAAAAGTCAGGAGCCAGAACAGGTTCAGTGACTTTCATTCAACGCTTCGGTGGAAGCCTTAACCTCAATATCCACTTCCACATGATGTTTCCCGATGGAGTCTACAGCTTTGAAGACGGAAGACCAAAGTTTCAATTGACAACTCCCCCTTCAAACCAGGAACTCGACAAACTCCTTAAAAGTCTTGTTCAAAGAGTGGTCAGATTTTTGGAAAAACGGGGATTCATTGAAAGGGATGGGGGAACAGCCTTTCTTTCACTGGACTCAGACCCCACGGCCATGGACCAGGTCCAATCCTCATCGATTACTTACCGAATAGCCCTTGGAAAACACAAAGGTCAAAAGGCCCTGACACTGAAAACTCTTCCTGAAACAAACAACAGGGAGAAGCCTTTTCTGTCAAAACACTCAGGCTTCAGTCTCCACGCCGGGGTTTCCACAAAAGTCCACCAGAGGGAAAAGCCTGAAAGGATTTGTCGTTACATTTCAAGACCAAGTCTGAGTGAACAGAGACTTTCACTCAATTCCCGGGGGAAAGTGATTTATCAGTTAAAAACCCCTTATGAGAATGGAACCACCCGGATTATCCTTGACCCTCTGGACTTTCTCTCACGACTGGCTTCCCTTGTTCCAAGACCAAAAACCAACCTCATAAGGTTTCATGGAATCTTTGCACCGAATTTCAAACACCGCTCTCTAATCACTCCAAAAACAAAAAGCCCTGAAAAACAAGCAACAAAGTCCGGAAAATCCTCTTCCATGACATGGGCCAGGAGGCTTAAAAGGACTTTTGGAATGGACATTGAGGTTTGTTCGGAGTGTGGGGGGAAACTCAAAGTCATCTCTTCCATAGAGGGACCTGAAGTCATCAAAAAGATTCTCAACCACTTGGGACTGGAGTCAGGAATTCCAGAGCCCTGTTCTCCAAGGGGGCCACCGGAAGAGGAGGAGGTTTTCGATTTTTCATGAATCTTCTTCATTGGAGAACTCTGACGGAGAACCCGGGTTTTCTGTGATGGATTCCCTTATTCAAAAATTCACTTTTCCAACCAAATCAGGTTTGGAATCATAAGTTCTCAAGAAAAACCCCATTCAAATGAACACAAAATGGAATTCGTAAAGCAAAAAGATCAGAAAAAACATGGAAAACGGGGTGGGAATACATCTTGATCTCTGATAAAATATCTTTTATCCTGCTTATACACCCTTGTTGGTGATTTTCAATTGAGCTTTGAACAACTCACCCAGGTCCATGATCTTAAGACAGCTTCTCTTTTCAGGTGGTGTCTGCTGGCTCCTTTTGTGGCTCTCGATCATTTTAGCGGTGAGATGAAAGACCTGATTCTGGGATTGGGAACAAGCCTTGGCCTTTTATTTCAAAGGAGCGATGATCTTCTGGATTATGATGTTCGAAATGGTGAGAACAAAGCCATTTTAGGGGACATTCGATCAGGGTATCTGAATTCTTTTGGATCCTTTTTGTGTCGGGATATGGACTCCGGGACCCGGTTACAATTTAAGAATGTTCAAAGTCTGGAGGAAATTTACCGTATTGTCGGGGGGGGGATATTTTTCAGGAAAGCCTTGTTCGTTTTGACAGGATCAATCAGGAGGAAATTGATCTTTACCAACACAAGTTGAAAACCCTGTCCGGGTTTCTTAAAGGGGATCAACAAAAAATAGTGGATAATCTAAAGGATATTCCGGAACTTCTGTATTGGCGGCAAACACCGGAAACAAGGCAAGGACATTGAGCGAATTTGTCACCCTTTCAAGGAAAAACAAACAGTTTTGGCCTGTTCTGACAGGACGTTTTTCCAAAACCCATTTTGCACAACCTGTCAGAAGTCTCAACGTTAATTGTTCTGATGAGACAGTCACTTTTAAAATTATAGAAAGAAAATCTTCCTCTCTTTTCGGAGCCTTAAGGCAATGGTACTCCCTTCCACGCAATATTTATCTGACTTTTCCCCTTATAGTGGGACTTTCTTTTTTGTTTTACAGGTATGGGGAGGTTTCCTATGGATTGGTTTTGTTTTCTTTTCTCTCCCTGGAATCTTTTTTCATGGCTTTGACCCTTTATAATGATTACAGTGATTATGTGAATGGAGTGGACAGGATTAACGAGTACAGTGTTGGTAAACCCCTTGTTCATGGATTTATACGCCCTTATCAGGCTTATCATCTGGCTGCGGTTTTTCTGTTTCTTTCCTTTCTTTTTGGAACTTACTGTTTTTATAAACGACCTTTGGTAATCGTTCTTGTTTTATGGGTTCTTGTTGTGGGTTTTACTTTCACTTCCGGGATTTTTAACCGTCGCTATAAAGGACTCAATCTGTTTAACACTTTTTGGATGACCGGTCCTCTGCTCATTCTCGGTTATGAGTTTCTGCTTTATGGCGGATTGAGTCTCGCTTCAGCTCTTTTGGGAGGGGTCTTTGGTTATCATGCCCTCAAATATGATTTCTGCAGACAGGTTCAGGATATTTATTACAACAGCAGGGCCAGAATTTCCACATTATCCACTTTGTTGGGTTTTGAGGCATCAAAATTTGTTTATTCTTTTCTGTCTTTGGGACATATTCTGATTCTTGGTTTATTCGCCTCTATACTGGCTCAAAAGGAGATCATTTTACTGATTGTGGTTTCTGTCTGTTTTGAAGTTTATGTCAATCACCGTTTTTACAAAGCCTCTTCCTTTCTCTCCTCCCATATTGGTGATTGTCTGAGTTTGCAGAAGCTTCACTACACTATTGAGTCCGGTCTTTTTATTTTTATTTTTCTGGGTCCGTTGTGGTTGTCCTTGTTTTAGACAATCAGTGGCGACAGGACTCCCTGGAACTGGCGGAGAAATTCAACTTCGCTGTGATTTATGAACCTGTTGAGGATTATTATTTTATTATTGAAGATGGGGTTTTAAAAGTGCGAAACCCCCGATGGGGAGCCCGCTTCTCCATTTGTCTGGATTTGCAAAGGGAGATCCATCGGTTTCAGAGGCAGAAGCGGAGTTTTAAAAAGGATCTTTTGTGTCGGGCTCTTGGTTACAGGGGGCAGGAAAACTTCAAGGTGATTGACGGGACTTTGGGTTTGGGTAAAGATGCTGTCCATATTATTTCTTTTGGTATCCGTGTTTTGGGTTTTGAGATCAACCCCGTCCCTTTTTGCCTTGTGAGAGAGGCCCTGGCCCGGGCTTCCCGTGAATTTTCCAATGAAATTGCCAAACATCCTGATGCGGTAAAAGAGGCTTCTTCAAATCATTTTATTGATCCGGGGGAATTTATGGAAATCAGGCTTATGGATTCTCTTAAGGGGGTCCTTCTTTTTTCAGAAGGGGTTGAGGCCCTTTATCTGGACCCTATGTTTGAAAACACAAAAAACAAGTCAAAACCGGGGAAATCAATGGTTTTTTTAAGGGATGTGACCCATGAAATCTGTAGTGTGCAAAGAGTCATTACTCAGGCTTTAAACAGGGGTATTAAGAGAGTGGTTGTCAAACGTTCTGTAAATGGGGATTATTTACATGGAAAACCGGATTTTTTATACAGGGGAAAATTAGTTCGTTATGATGTTTATACTGGTACACCGTAATATAAATTTTTATTGGGTTTCCTGCAGAGCAAAGATATGAAAAACAGACAAACTTTGGTTTCCATTCATCGTCTTTGAGTTTTTATGGGTTTTTTTTGATGTATTCTGACCTTGTTTCAATCCCTGTTTGGTACCTGTTCCCGGCTCTTGTCGTTCTTTTGATTTTTTCAAATCTTCTTCTGAATTCTTTTTCCCTTGATTTGTCCAGAGGGACGAAAGGTTTGCAGTCATGGATGTTCAACCAATTGGGTCAGAGTCTGACTGGTGATTTTTTCATTGCCTTTGGGTTACAGTTTTTCAGTTTTCGGAAAAAAGCTTTTTTTAATCAACTTTTATCTTTTATCAATGTGGGTTCTTTTACAAGAACCCAGATCCTGTTTTTATTTTTGGGAAGTTTTATTGGGATGGGTTTTTCCACTCTGATAATGATGACCTCCGGTTCCGTTTTGGGACCGGTTTTGTGCCTGTCGGGAATTGTTATCCACCTGCTTTTCAGAAAAACGGCTGTCCGTCATGCGGGGCTGGCTTTTGGTATTTTAGGCTTTTTTCTTTTCTTTCTGTCCGTGTTTTATCAGTACATTCAGAATTTTTCTTTTGATATTCAACAAAATTCATTGGAGTTTTTTTTATTCTTCTGTTTTATTGTTTTAACCACACTTTTTCTCAGGACAACTGTTGGTTTTTTAATAAGTCTGTCGGCTTTTTATTCTTTTTTCGGTCTGGATATTTTTTGGTTTCCCCTTTTGTTTTTTTTGCATTGGTTGCTTTCTCTTTTTGAGTTTTACAGAACACTGATTCGGGGTCATCAAAGGCTTTATTTTGCCGTATGGACCATGGGTCTTTTTCAGGTTTTACAACTGATTCTCTGTCAGATTCTTTTTTCCTTTGTCGGGGATTCTCTTGAACTTTTTTTTCAGGGGGAACAATTTCTTTCAGGATTTAAAATCTGTATTCTGACTTATTTTATTTATTTTGCCGTGACTCCTCTTTTTATTTTACCCTTTGCTTGGATAAGTGTTGGTCGCTCCTGGTTGAAGCCCGGCAAATACGAACAGGTCAGTCAAAAGATCATATTTCACGGACATGATGGTGGTGGGTTTTCCCCCCACCTTTCCTTATTTCTTCTTAAACAGGAATTTAAAAAGTATGTTATCATTGTACACACTCTCTTTAAATTAAGTCGGGAGGTAAATGCCGAAACAGGGGAAACCAATAAACGACTGGATCATTATCAGGAAATCTCCACAAGGGTGGCTCGTGAGATAAAACAATTTTGTTCAGGTATTGGGGGTCAAAAATTCTGTCACTGGCAATCGGAAGATGTCATGAGACGCTACCATCAGGTTGATCTTATTGAACAATTGACAAAGGATCTTTTCCAAATCATATCCATGCTGAGAGAGGAAAAAGGGGATACGGAAAAGGATCGTGAGTGTCGTTTTTGGCTGGGTTTGCAGTTTAAACTCTTTGAAAAATTTCTCAATGTTGTTATTGGAATGGAGGAAAGGGACAAAGATAAGGTTCAGGCTGTTCTTGAGAAATCATACGAAAGCCTGGATCGCCTTTTTTCTGAAGACCGTTCCATGAAGGTTTCCTCACAGACTTTTAATCGTGTCACGGAAAGCATTAAAGGTCTTTTGGCTTAAAATGTTCTACTGGAGAATGATATTGGAGAGATTGAAATGTATGACGTAACATACGATGAAATAAAAGAAGAATGTTTATTCTGTAAAAGTTCAAATATTGGAAAAATGTTTAAGGATTATCTGAAAAATGACATCTGGTTTTGTGAAAACTGTCATGTTCAGTTTATGAATCCTCAATACACGGATGAGTATTTGACCAGGTTCTATTCAGGCTATATCCGGGAGGGGGAAGGGTCAAGGTGGGATGAACCTCTTTTGTATGGACATGATTATTATCTTTCAGTCATTGAAAAAAGTATGGGAGAGGATGTTGGTGATAAATTTTTACTGGATTTTGGATGTGGAGGGGGTTTTTTAATGAGAGCAGCCGGGAAGAGGGGCTGGTCTGTTGAGGGTTATGATGTGGACCCGGTGCTGACAAACAAACTTGGCAGGTCCCTTTCCTGTAAAGTGTATAGT
The DNA here is from genome assembly GCA_965218815.1 of Bdellovibrionales bacterium. Classification (GTDB taxonomy): domain Bacteria; phylum Bdellovibrionota; class Bdellovibrionia; order Bdellovibrionales; family JAGQZY01; genus JAGQZY01. The sequence continues at coordinate 346,966 of CBDCLX010000002.1, forward strand.
GGTGATTTCTTTTCCATTGATTTTGAAAAGCGGTTTAATTTAATCACAATGCATCAGGTTCTGGAGCATTTAAAAGATCCTGTTGCATACCTTGGAAAAATCAAAACTCTGTTAAAACCCAATGGCTGTGTTTTTATAGCTGTGCCAAATATAAAATCACTGTCAAACAGATTTAAGTTTTTAATGGAAAGACTGGGCTTGAGAAAAAAACGTATTGGAGCTTACTACGATACGGATCACCATCTTTCTTATTTTTCAATAAAATCCTTATCCAGAATACTTGAAAACAATGGATTTATAATAATTGGAGTCCGTCACTGTCACAAGGTTTATCCGGGACAATCCAGAGTGTACAGATTTCTTTTAAGAAATTGTCTGAACCCTGTTATTTCCAATTCAGCATTTTTTGTAATAGCCAAAAACTCTGTTGTTCAGGATATGTCCTGGAAGTGAAGGTTCATGGAATCTCAGAATTAAGACAAGCATAATGGAATGAAAAATGAGTGGATTATGAATTTAGCAACTGTTGAACAAAGTCGTATGATGGATCTTCGTTCTCAGGACTATGGACTGAGTGCTGAACTCCTGATGGAATCAGCAGGGGCTGTGGCAGCACGGGAAATCATTCAAAACTTTTCTTCCAAACTTTCACGGGGGTTGGCAAGTGTTCTCTGCGGTCCCGGCAATAACGGAGGAGACGGGTGCGTTGTGGCCTGTCATCTTTTTTCAGCAGGTTTTACAAATCTTCGGGTCTTTGTGTTGGAAACAGACAAGTCCCCTTCGGCTCTGTTAAAAAAACAACTGGATCGGGTCAAAAAACAGGGACTTTTGGTGACTTCCCTGTCTTTAAAAGGTTTTAAAGTTCCGTCCGATTCAGAATTGATTGTTGATGCTCTTTTTGGAACGGGATCCAGAGGCTGTGAAGGGGAAGTGGGCCGTCTTGTTGATTTCATTAACTCACTGGAAACAACTGTTGTGAGTCTGGATGCCCCATCAGGTCTGGATTGTGACAGGGGTGTTTTCAAAGGGGCTGCTGTAAAGGCTTCAATGACTTTGACCTTTGGTTTGGCCAAACCGGGTTTTTTTATGGCTGAAGGCCCTTCCCATACAGGGAAGTTGCGTGTTCTACCCATTGGGTTTCCATTGGAGCTTCAAAAGAGGATTTGCACCACTCATTTTTTGTTTGATGAAAAATCAGCTTTATTCCATTTTCCCCGTAGAAAAGACCGGAGTCATAAGGCCAGTCATGGAAGATTATTGGTTTGTGCCGGAAGTGAGGGTTATTGGGGGGCTTTTCCACTATAGATATTATAAGAAACGGATAGGTTCTGTATGAAAATCTATTTTAAAGTTACTTTATATATTTCTTTAATAATATTCTTCAGTCAATGGACATACGGGAATGGGGTTAGTATGTGAAAGATTATCTTGAATTTATCTTTCTTTTTTCTTAAAAACCATTTAAAATACATCAAGATATATGCTTTTGAAAATTTGTATTATACAAAATAATTGGAGGTAGTAATGATGGGAATGAACGGCTCACATTCATTAGAGGAATCTTTAAGGCAAATAGAAGGGATGGATAAATTGTCATCTGATAGATATTTTAAAGTAACTGATTTTATTAGACCAGCTATCCAAGAGGCTATTGAAGAAGGTCTCAATAGAGACTTGCCTAATAATACACTCTCTGGATGCTTGGCAGATTTTGTTGCATACAGAATTGTTCAGATAATAAAAAATTATAACTTCAATGAAGAAAGATGTCCAGGAAAAATAGATTTTCCTGATGATGGGGAGTTTTAAAACAATACTTTCCTCACTGGAAGCTATGATCTGCAAATCCAATAATCCTCGGATCAAAATCAAATTGAACTGGCCTAAAATTCTTATTTACTTAATAACCTGTTTTCTCAAGTCGCCACAATGAAGATTATAATGAAAAATTAAACCCTCAATGGCTATTTTTCTCTGACATTCAATACTGTCAATAGGTATGCAATTACTTGAAGTAGTTTTTAAGTATTTTGGATTTTTATAAGCAGATTCAAGTTTTTTTGTGGAAAAATTTTCCTTATCTTTTTCCCTGAAATCTGAACAGATTTTATAAGGTTTTAGTTGTTTGGTTTTGTCTCCGTTTAGCCTACAATAATGAATGGAATCAACTTTTCCATAATTCTTTCTGTGATTTTCAATTTCACAATCAAAATAGATTTTACAAGTCATGCAAGCCTCTTTTATTGAAATCTTATCAGATTTTTTTCTTAGATTTTTTGATATTTCCGGCTTAGCATTTACTAAATCAAAAGGAATCAGAAATATAAAAATTAAAAGACTTTTCATGGGGATTCCTTTTTAATTTTTTATCGGCAATTAGTAGTCTTTTATGTATTTTTAGATTCCATTTTTTGATTGACAGACAAACATTGGACAAGTTTAGACTTAGGTCCGATTTTAAATTTTGACCAAAGACTCCTCCTGGATCCTCTGGATTTAGTGAAGAAGATGAATTGTTCCCATTCTAATTCATTGCCACAAACAAAAAAAGAAAAACAGTAAAAAATAGACGAATTCGCATTTATAAATGATAACTTTGATCTTATTATTTTTAATATAAAAAAATAGAGAGTGTTTTACAGTGAAACAGTATTTTTAAACTTTCTATTTGTAACGTAAGAGATGTGGTTTCCTCCATAATTGAATCTCTGTCATTGATCCGGTTTTCATCCTTATGTTGGATGAAAACATCGCTGTTTACTTTTGCCCTTGGTTTTCATTTTGCCATCAGTTTCTTTGGTGGCTTTACTCAACCCCCATTTTTTCAATCCCTCTGTCAGTTACAAACGACACCAACCGGAAAAAACTCTTCTCTACAAACTCATCCAGGAAAATCTTCTGGACTTCTGTCAACAAATGGACCGGGATTATGAAAAAGGACTTCCGGAATTTGTCAGAAAGGAATTTGACGAGTTTCTCAAATGTGGAGTTCTGGCCCATGGGTTTCTAAGAGTCCAATGCACATCCTGCAACCATGAAAAGCTTGTCGCCTTTAGTTGCAAAAAACGGGGATTCTGTCCCAGTTGCGGAGCCAGGAGAATGGCTGAAGCTGCCACCCATTTGGTTGATGAGGTTTTTCCCGAAAAACCCATGAGACAGTGGGTTTTGACTTTTCCCTTTCAACTCAGATTCCTGTTTGCCAGAGACCACAAAGTCATGGGAGAGGTTTTGGGTCTTGTCAACAGAACTCTTTGCACCTTTCTCATCAAAAAAGCGGGTTTCACTAAAAAGTCAGGAGCCAGAACAGGTTCAGTGACTTTCATTCAACGCTTCGGTGGAAGCCTTAACCTCAATATCCACTTCCACATGATGTTTCCCGATGGAGTCTACAGCTTTGAAGACGGAAGACCAAAGTTTCAATTGACAACTCCCCCTTCAAACCAGGAACTCGACAAACTCCTTAAAAGTCTTGTTCAAAGAGTGGTCAGATTTTTGGAAAAACGGGGATTCATTGAAAAGGATGGGGGAACAGCCTTTCTTTCACTGGACTCAGGCCCCACGGCCATGGACCAGGTCCGGTCTTCTTCCATCACTTACCGAATAGCCCTTGGAAAACACAAAGGTCAAAAGGCTCTGACACTGAAAACTCTTCCTGAAACAAACAACAGGGAGAAGCCTTTTCTGTCAAAACACTCAGGCTTTAGTCTCCACGCCGGGGTTTCCACAAAAGTCCACCAGAGGGAAAAGCCTGAAAGGATTTGTCGTTACATTTCAAGACCAAGTCTGAGTGAACAAAGGCTTTCAGTAAACTCTCAGGGAAAGGTGATTTATCAGTTAAAAACCCCTTATGAGAATGGAACCACCCGGATTGTCCTTGATCCTCTGGACTTTCTCTCACGACTGGCTTCCCTTGTTCCAAGACCAAAAACAACCTCATAAGGTTTCATGGAATCTTTGCCCCAAATTTCAAACACCGCTCTCTAATCACTCCAAAAACAAAAAGCCCTGAAAAACAAGCAACAAAGTCCGGAAAATCCTCTTCCATGAACTGGGCCGGGAGACTTAAAAGGGTTTTTGGAATGGACATTGAGGTTTGTTCGGAGTGTGGGGGGAAACTCAAAGTCATCTCTTCCATAGAGGGACCTGAAGTCATCAAAAAGATTCTCACCCACTTGGGACTGGAGTCAGGAATTCCAGAGCCCTGTTCTCCAAGGGGGCCACCGGAAGAGGAGGAGGTTTTCGATTTTTCATGAATCTTCTTCATTGGAGAACTCTGACGGAGAACCCGGGTTTTCTGTGATGGATTCCCTTATTCAAAAATTCACTTTTCCAATCAAATCAGGTTTGGAATCATAAGTTCTCAAGAAAAACCCCATTCAAATGAACACAAAATGGAATTCGTAAAGCAAAAAGATCAGAAAAAACATGGAAAACGGGGTGGGAATACATCTTGATCTCTGATAAAATATCTTTTATCCTGCTTATACACATCTCCCTTAAAGCCGCTTTAGTGGAAATTTCAACACAACGGGTGGTGTCAGGCTTCCCTGTGCCTTCAAAAAGACCGGGGATTTCCTTAAACTGACGGCGAATTTCCGTGACCATGTCTCCAGCCGCCTTACCCACAGAGGTCATGGTCATGGACCCCGCCCACAGGGGAACAACAGAGCCCAGAGAAAAAGCCCTATAACAACCATGGGGTCTGTTATGTCCATGGATAGAGTGGATAGAGGATCAAGCCCCTGACCCAGGCGAATGGCATTGACTGAAGACCCGTAGGCCACAAAAAGGGCCAGAGCCGTAAGGGCCGCCGAACCGATGGCAAACCCCTTACCCATGGCTGCCGTGGTATTGGTGTATAAGCAGGATAAAAGATATTTTATCAGAGATCAGGGATTTATGCACTTTTAAGCGAAATCCATAAAAAGTCAGTCCTGAAAAGAAGTCAAATCCTCGTGACCACCTCTATATTCCTATAAAGATAAAGCAATGCCCTTTATTTACGGATATACAATTCTATTTCTGCTGCTGATATCCCATCACTTAAACTTGTCCATCTAACTTCTATACCAGAACGAAGCCGCTTTGTTGTAGTATATATGGCCCATCGAATCTGCATTTTTTCATCAAATTCCAATTCCATCATAACCACTTCCTGATCTTTGCAATAATGGATAGCCCGGCTATAACTTTTGGCACCTGTATTTTGATCAGTCATATCTTTATTCTCTTCAACTCTAAATCCACCACTAGCAGCCAAAAAAATAGGTTCGTCGTCTACTTTGTAAGTAGTAACATATCCCTCTTCCGTCTGACTGACAGTGACCATTTCTTTTTCCCCGTGTCGAGCCTCTTGGATACTTTTTCCGGAAAAAAAATTCGGGGGAGCATGATAGGTTCCTGTCAGATCGGGACAGTCACTGGCTGCCTGAGGTTGTCGTTCTTTTCCTATGAACATAGACTTGGAATGAAGAGAAGAGTCCGTGGTTTTGGCTTTATGGGTGGCACAACCCACTCCAAACCCAACAGCAAAACAACAAATAATGAATAAGAAAAACTTCCACATAATGATACCTCCCATGGTGATGACAAAAATTTCATTTTTGTTATCAATAAACAGAGCAATAATACCTTTCAAATGAATCGTGGTCACGAGTTTGACAGCAGCAACTGCGTCAATCTTTTGATATTAACTACTTAACGCTCATTGACAAAGTTTGTTTATCTACATTTTATGGGTTTTGAGGATTTTTGGAGGAAGGCCCACACGGGCCGCCCTGAACAAGGCGAGGGCCTCGCCTGTAATGTCTGTACGGGTCCATATCACCTGGTCACGAATTTTTACAGGTATGGCCCTGACTTCCTTGAGGCTTTTCATGGCTTCAACCACCGTCAGAGGGCGAGGCTTTACATACTGGCTTCTACCAATGGCGGGGCTTTTAAATATCACCTTCTTTTCTCTCAACTGCTTGGTTAAGTGTGCTTCACAGAGATAAGCTAAGAAACACAGTGTCAGGTGACCAGTGATTCTATGGTCTGTCCAATGGAAAACGGGGCGAGCTTTCAGGGTGCCCTTGAGTTCCCCAAAGGCATCCTCTATTTTCCACAACTCTTTGTAATTCATAATGATTGAGCTTGCATTAAGGTCTTTGACATTTGTTAAAACGGCAAAGAAACCATCTTTCGTTGATTCTTTTTCTATGTGGTGAAGGATAGCCCAGTGGGCTATCCGAAACAGAGTACCCCGGGCTTGCCCGGGGGTGAATGAACCCGACGAGTGATACTTGCAAACCATGCTAAGATAGAGCATGGATGTTATAAAGTCATCTCATAGTGTTTATCAACTTCAGTATCATATTGTATGGGTTTGCAAGTATCGCCGTCGGATACTGAATCCTGCTGTATGTAGTTACATTCGTAAGATAATGCCAAAGCTACTGAGAAGTATGCCTGGCGTAACGGTGGAGATGATTGGCTTTGACAAAGATCATTTGCATATGGTGATGGTTGTTCCACCAAAGTACAGCATTTCTTCTGTGATGAGTCGTTTAAAAAGCCAATCGTCGTCTTATTTAAGGAAATATTTCAAGTGGTTAAATAAGGTTTATTGGAAAGAAAATGTTGTATGGTCGCCAGGCTACTTTGTCAGTAGCGTCGGCATGGATGAAGAAGTGATAAAGCGATATGTTGAGCATCAGGGACAGCAGGATTCAGGTCAGCTTTGTATGAAGCTGTAACAGTAAGGACCACGGGCTTGCCCGTGGGAATCTATTTGCTTTTTGTTTAGAGTTGGCTTTTGGGTTTTATCATTAGGCATGGTCACATATTTTTTATATCCTTTATTGGATACAAAAGAAGAGGCCGTTACACTTTTAGCAGAGAGTTTCTTTTCAATTTTTTCAAGAAGTGAGGCTCTGGCCTTTTGATCTCTGTTAGCTCTTTTCTTAGACCAGGTGATAATGCACCTGTTCCCCTCATGCTCACGCTCATAAACAGCCAACTCTTCTGGGATGACCCAGTGGAAATTGTCAATGTTATAAAACTCCTCTTTTTTATCCTTGGTTAAAGAGCCTAACTTCATGCCAACTATGAACTCTCCCTTATCCTCTCTGAGCTTTTCAATATTGCCCCTTGATAGAAACCCCCGATCGGCAACAAAAATAAAACGACGGACTTTAAACTTCTTCCTCATCTTATCAACAATATCTGAAAGAGTTTTACCTTCAAAAGTATTACCAGGGTAAACCTCAAAGCCCAGTGGAATTCCATCTCTATCAACCAATAAGCCAAACACAACTTGAGTACAATCAGATCGCATCTCTTTGCTATAGCCAAACTGACGGAGTTCCCCCAAGCCCGTTCTTGTACTCTCGAACCGAAGAGTCGTCAGATCATACAAAACAATATCAACCTCTAAATTGAACAAGTCTCGACCATGCCAATACAACGACTTTTCTATTTCCGCTTTATGGGAGTAAAGCAAATCCATAGTGCGATAGATATGTTGAAGCTCCAAATCCCCCTCTATCATCTCTGGATAAAAAGACTTCTGCCAGTACTCAAAAACCTTTAGCTTGGAACTTGGGTGAACAAAACGGCTGACAACTAAAGTGAATATGATTTTCTTCAAATCGATAGTGAGACGAGGGTGGGTGGTCTTAATATGCTCTATCATATCATTTATTCCCAAATCCTCAAACAACCGTTCCAAGATTAAAAGGGGGCTTCAAAGAGTGGTCAGATTTTTGGAAAAACGGGGATTCATTGAAAAGGATGGGGGAACAGCCTTTCTTTCACTGGACTCAGGCCCCACGGCCATGGACCAGGTCCGGTCTTCTTCCATCACTTACCGGATTGCCCTTGGAAAACACAAAGGTCAAAAGGCTCTGACACTGAAAACTCTTCCTGAAACAAACAACAGGGAGAAGCCTTTTCTGTCAAAACACTCAGGCTTTAGTCTCCACGCCGGGGTTTCCACAAAAGTCCACCAGAGGGAAAAGCCTGAAAGGATTTGTCGTTACATTTCAAGGCCAAGTCTGAGTGAACAAAGGCTTTCAGTAAACTCTCAGGGAAAGGTGATTTATCAGTTAAAAACCCCTTATGAGAATGGAACCACCCGGATTATCCTTGACCCTCTGGACTTTCTCTCACGACTGGCTTCCCTTGTTCCAAGACCAAAAACCAACCTCATAAGGTTTCATGGAATCTTTGCCCCAAATTTCAAACACCGCTCTCTAATCACTCCAAAAACAAAAAGCCCTGAAAAACAAGCAACAAAGTCCGGAAAATCCTCTTCCATGAACTGGGCCGGGAGACTTAAAAGGGTTTTTGGAATGGACATTGAGGTTTGTTCGGAGTGTGGGGGGAAACTCAAAGTCATCTCTTCCATAGAGGGACCTGAAGTCATCAAAAAGATTCTCACCCACTTGGGACTGGAGTCAGGAATTCCAGAGCCCTGTTCTCCAAGGGGACCACCGGAAGAGGAGGAGGTTTTCGATTTCTCATGAATCTTCTTCATTGGAGAACTCTGACGGAGAACCCGGGTTTTCTGTGATGGATTCCCTTATTCAAAAATTCACTTTTCCAACCAAATCAGGTTTGGAATCATAAGTTCTCAAGAAAAACCCCATTCAAATGAACACAAAATGGAATTCGTAAAGCAAAAAGATCAGAAAAAACATGGAAAACGGGGTGGGAATACATCTTGATCTCTGATAAAATATCTTTTATCCTGCTTATACACCAGACCACCAATAAAAATGAATACATATTCACTCCTTATGGTTAGTGGTTTAGATTTAATTGTTTGGGTTTATGAACCGTATTTGATGAAACTTATGGTAAATTCATTTTTTAAATAGAATTATATTAACTGAACTAAAGGCAAAATAAATTGAAGTCTTCTTTAAGGATTTTTTATAACGATTTGAAGTGTAATATCAGTTTATTTTTTTGGTTTTAATTGATTGATTACTTCTTTTGCAAAAACTTTTTGTTTTGCTTATGAATATTCTTGTTAATCCTATCTGCTTTTTCAACCAAATTTATGGGTTTATCAAAAGGAGGAAAAGCAAAAGAGAAAAACTGTCCTTTGCATACAGTAAAATCTCCCATCCCAATAATATCCATACCAATGAGTATATCAGCATTTCCTATATCTAATTGGCTTACTAAAGTTTTTTCAACTGTAACTTTATTGGGAAGGACAAGGTTAATAATGTGCCGACTGACCTCTTGCGTACCATGAACCCCACGAACCTGAGTCATTGAGACAACTGGTAATTTTAGAGAAGAAACCAGGTGAGGACTTATTGCAGTATGTGTAGCTCCTGTATCCCAAATGGCTTTTGTGTTGTGATTTTTTTTAATATCGTTATAGGGACTGGTAACATCACAAGGTGTTATTATTACATTTCTTCTTTTTTCAATGGGATAAAAAAATGCAAAATGTGGCAGTTTAAACTGACTAGGCATTTTTTATGAATGCACGAGAATGAAAAAAGGCTACATCATCTTCTTTGGCTATATGTTGAACTAGGAAAGTGCCTAATTCATACTGTTTCTTGGTTTCCTCAATAGCATCTGTCATACTGTCATAAGCAGCAATTACTTCTTGCCCACGAATAACAATGAACTTGTTCTCATACTTTGCAAGAAGCTCATCTTTTTTTGCTTTGAAAAATTGATACTCTTTTTCTAATTTTTCCATATACTACTTAGCCTTGTACCCTTATACATTATACTTCCTGTTTACTGCAAGATCAATTTGGATTTCCCCGCTCTCATTTTTTCAAATAATATTAAGTGGTTAGTGTCTTTTTAGATTTTTAACCCGGAAGTAAGTGTTTTTTCAGAAGACAATTTATAATTATTCCACCTCACGACGGATATAAACTCCCCAAGGGTTTTCCTCTGTGTGTGAGCCACTTTCAAAGTAAAGTTTCAGATTGAGACTTCCAGCCGCCCTGATGCCCATAATTGAGGTAATCCTCTCACCTCTTATATGGACAACCTTCTATCATAGGCATCTTTGGGCACTTTGGGCGAATACGCTTTCAAGAGCACAAGGATACTACCCCTATGTCCTTTGGGGGCACTATACCGGGGGTGCCGTCAAAGCCGATATCCCCCAGACCGCCCGTTCGGTTCTATGCATTGGTCTCTAGGCGTGGCGTATATGATTCGAATATTTGTTTATCGACATTATGTTGCCTCAAGAAATTCCAAACTTGTAAAGCATCGTAATTATTCAGTTGGCCCTGAAAAAGTCTGAATGTTGCTATATTTCTTGGTTTTAAGAGGAAAAAGTTATAATTTTTTGCAAGGAAAAGAAGTTTAACCCCCTAAAATCCTGCAAATTATGAAACCAAAACATTCAGGATCTTTGTCTGCTTAATTTTAAAATGGTGAGTGAAGTTCGCTTTTTATTTTTGATTCTCCAGGAGCGTGGTTTCATAATGAAGATGGCGGGGTTCGATTTGAGGCATCTCTTTATTTGCCTTTCTTGAAATTTCCTTAAAGCGTTCCACTGCTGAAGATTCAAACATGATCAGTATATCTCCAACTGTTTCTATTCAGACTATCTCCTTTTTTCCTGTTTTTATCTCAATAGCCAGTCGACGGGATCCTTTAACCATAAATAAATCTATTTCCGCTCCGACTTTGGTTCGATAAAAATAAAACTGCCAGCGAGGGAGGGAGGAAATAATATTTTCAATAACAAAACCTTCAAAGGAGCTTCCAAAAACAGGATGACCATGTGTGGTGTGGAGGGTCTACCAGTAGAACACTGTAATCATCGGGTCCCGGCGGCAGCACACGTCCTTTCCTGTCTCTGCGAAGCCCGGGGTTGTTGGAAAAATTTTCATGGTCTTTCAGGATGGCCTCAGCATCACTGTAACGGCTTACAATCCAACAACCTGTGAGGAGACTGCGGTGGATGGGACTGTTCTCACGCAAGTCTGCAAACACGGGGTAAGGATTCTGCATAACATTTTTTGAGAGGGGGTTGTAGGTCGCCCCCGAACGAACTTTTTCGGCTTTTCCAACCAAATCAGGTTTGGAATCATAAATCCTCAAGAAAAACTCCTGTCAAATGACCATAAAATGGAGTTCGTAAAGCAAAAAGATCAGAAAAAACATGGAAAACGGGGTGGGAATACATCTTGATCTCTGATAAAATATCTTTTATCCTGCTTATACACTCCCTGAACGGAGCTTTTCTGGATTACGAGGACCTGGTGAAAAACAGAATCTTTATGAACATTCTGGACCAACACATGGGAACCATGAGAGTGGGGGATTTAATAGACATTGAAATTCCTCTGGGTCCTTTTAAAAAACTCAGTTGTCAGGCCCGGTTGATCCGTCTGAATTTTTCAGACCATGGAATTCCTCCAAAGGGAATGGCCGTTGAATTCATCAACCTCAATGAAAGTCAGCGACAGGATCTGGATTCACTCATTTCCTCTCCTGATAAAAGCGAACCCCAGGCCGCCTGAGAGTTTTATGGGTTTTCCAAAAACATTATTCATGATTCTTTTTTTCCTTGGATTTAATGATTTTTCATTCGGAGAAACAACAAACAATGACTTTCAGGATGATGAATTTGTTGAAATTAAAAATCAAAACAAGGATTGTTATTTCTGTTCACTCCCAAAACCCAGGAACAACATCAACTTAAATCAGATATGCGGACCGGATCCCTACAAAGTGGTTTGTGACAATTACAAAAAGACAAAAATCGGCGGTCTTGAAGCAGAGAGAAAAATATCAACAATTGAAGAGGCCAGGAAAAAATCCTTAAAATCCATGGGGTATGACAGTCTCACTGAAGCTGTCACTGAAGCCCTTGATAAAAAAGGAGTCCGATACAATTTAAGAAATCTAAACTTCCGTCAGGCTCTCAAAGGCAAGGGCGAGGATATATGGAATGGATTGGAAGGTGGAAAAATATGTTCAGACAAATTACAAAAACACTCCAGTTATAGTTATAACCTTACGCCACCGAATCAGGAAGCTCTCGACACATTAAGAGAAGTCTTGGATGGACTGAGACAAACCCTGAAAGAGGAAAGAGCCATTCTCAACCATCTCAGATCAAACGATGTGGAGTCTTTTTATAACAATTTTACCCAAAAATGTGACCACCATAAAAGCAGTTACAACTATAAATCCATGAGGCAACATCCTTTATACCGTAAATTTCTGGCTGATTGTAAAAATCTGCAGGCCATGCAGAAAGAAATGATTGAATTGTACCGTTCGCCCGACGAGACCGCTTTGCAGAAAAGAAAGGATTTTATAGCTCAATACTCTTATGTGGACAATCTGACAGGAGGAGCCTCTTACAGAGGCCCCCTTCATGGTCTTTCCAATGAGATACAGATCCTTCAACACAATATTAAAAGTGAACAAAATATCTTAAATCAGATATGCTCATCAATAAACAACCCGGAGATGACTATCACACAAAAAACCATTAACGACACTTTCGTAAAAGTTCAGACCAACAAAGTGTTTGTAGATCATATTTTTTCAGAATTATACAGGGATAATGAAATCAGGGCTTTTAAGGAAAATGTCGAAAACGCAAGAAGAAAGACATTGGCCTCTTTGCCACAGATATTCCCCGGTTCACAAAATCTGCAAGCCGTAAGAAATTCCTTAAACCAGGTCAGCATTAACGTACCATCGCCACCCTCAAAAGACCTCTTTGTCAAAAGAAATGGGAACCTGTTTCTGGATCAGGACAAATTGGTAAGAGGAAAACCAGAGAATACTTTTCTGGATGCATTTTTTGAGCCCTCACTAACAATGTTAAAATCGTACAATGCCGGGTACAGTCCTTCCCTGGGGAAAGTCACTTCACATGTTTCTCCAATGGGGAAAACATTTCAACTAAACCGTCACAACCCTTACACTGTCTTTAGCACTTTTTGCCACGAGTTTGGTCATCATTTTGACGCAAACATTTCAACAGTTATCAATGGTCTTCCTCTGCAAAAAGAGTATGAAAAAATACTGCCCTGTTATAGGAAAAATTCATCAATTAAAATGACAACTTCACAAAAAGGGGAGGTGAGTGCGGATTATATTGCAGCTTCTGTTATCGCCAATGAATTAAAATTCCTTCCTGAGAATGAAAGGGCCAATGTTTATGTGGAAAGCATGAAAGACCTTTGCTCATTTGAAGAAGATAAGCAACTAAGCTGGGGAAGTATTGGAGGAGGAGCTCACCCCCACCCACGATTGCGGGTGAATGGAATTTATTCGGCCCATCCTGAGATCAGAAAAGCTCTGGGTTGTTCACCAGAGGGGTATTCCTATGAAATTTGCCCGTAAAATCACTGTGGCTCTGACATAATTGATTTTTAAATTTAAAAAATTTTCAATTCTTTACAAATCAATAATAAGAACAAATCACATTGATTTATTCAGAAAAGTGGTGTACATATTGATCGTGTTTTTACAAACTCAGGCAAGAGGTTTGATGATCTTTATTCAATCCAAGGAGTGCGATTGGCTGATATTATTGCCGCTATTCCCGTTCGATACGGTTCTGAGCGTTTTCCGGGAAAGCCTTTAACCAAAATTCTTGGAAAACCCATGGTCCAGTGGGTTGTTGAGGGAGTGTCCCAAAGCCGGATCATAAAAAAAATAATCGTGGCCACTGATGATAAAAGAATCGCTGAGAGCTGTGCCAATCTGCCGGTCAAAGTGGTGATGACGGATCCGGGACTCCCTTCAGGCTGTGATCGGGTTTTTCAGGCCTGTGAGAAAGAACCGGAACCCTTTATTATCAATGTTCAGGGGGATGAACCCCTGATTGACGGTCCCGTCCTTGATAAAATGGCTGAAGCCATGATTTCAACCCCTGATAACTGGGATATGATGACTTTTGGTTGCGAAATGACTCCCGATGCTTTAAAGAGTAACAGGACAGCCAAGATTGTTCTGGACCAAGACCGGAGGGCTCTTTATTTCAGCCGTCACCCCATTCCCTACTCAAGGAAAAACCCCCGGGGGGATTTTTCCGGATGTTTGAAACACATAGGGGTTTACGGTTACAAAAAAGCCTTTTTAAGAAAGTTTTGTCAGACTCCCGAAACTTTCATTGAAAAAATGGAGGGTCTTGAACAATTGCGGGCCCTGTATCTGGGAGCTTCCATAAAAGTTCTCAAGGTGAATTTCAGGAACCGGGGAGTGGACTGTCCTGAAGACGTGCCCGTGGTTGAAAACCTGTTGAAGGAAAAATATGGCCAAAAAATCCAAAAGTCGTAAACAGACAAAAAAATCAACACAGAGATCCGACCCGGACGGACCTGAAATGGGTAAACCAAACAAATCAGGTAAAAAAGTCATCGACCAGAAACTGATTTTTGTCACCGGAGGTGTGGTTTCCTCCATAATTGAATCTCTGTCATTGATCCGGTTTTCATCCTTATGTTGGATGAAAACATCGCTGTTTACTTTTGCCCTTGGTTTTCATTTTGCCATCAGTTTCTTTGGTGGCTTTACTCAACCCCCATTTTTCCAATCCCTCTGTCAGTTACAAACGACACCAACCGGAGAAAACTCTTCTCTACAAACTCATCCAGGAAAATCTTCTGGACTTCTGTCAACAAATGGACCGGGATTATGAAAAAGGACTTCCGGAATTTGTCAGAAAGGAATTTGACGAGTTTCTCAAATGTGGAGTTCTGGCCCATGGGTTTCTAAGAGTCCAATGCACATCCTGCAACCATGAAAAGCTTGTCGCCTTTAGTTGCAAAAAACGGGGATTCTGTCCCAGTTGCGGAGCCAGGAGAATGGCTGAAGCTGCCACCCATTTGGTTGATGAGGTTTTTCCCGAAAAACCCATGAGACAGTGGGTTTTGACTTTTCCCTTTCAACTCAGATTCCTGTTTGCCAGAGACCACAAAGTCATGGGAGAGGTTTTGGGTCTTGTCAACAGAACTCTTTGCACCTTTCTCATCAAAAAAGCGGGTTTCACTAAAAAGTCAGGAGCCAGAACAGGTTCAGTGACTTTCATTCAACGCTTCGGTGGAAGCCTTAACCTCAATATCCACTTCCACATGATGTTTCCCGATGGAGTCTACAGCTTTGAAGACGGAAGACCAAAGTTTCAATTGACAACTCCCCCTTCAAACCAGGAACTCGACAAACTCCTTAAAAGTCTTGTTCAAAGAGTGGTCAGATTTTTGGAAAAACGGGGATTCATTGAAAGGGATGGGGGAACAGCCTTTCTTTCACTGGACTCAGACCCCACGGCCATGGACCAGGTCCAATCCTCATCGATTACTTACCGAATAGCCCTTGGAAAACACAAAGGTCAAAAGGCCCTGACACTGAAAACTCTTCCTGAAACAAACAACAGGGAGAAGCCTTTTCTGTCAAAACACTCAGGCTTCAGTCTCCACGCCGGGGTTTCCACAAAAGTCCACCAGAGGGAAAAGCCTGAAAGGATTTGTCGTTACATTTCAAGACCAAGTCTGAGTGAACAGAGACTTTCACTCAATTCCCGGGGGAAAGTGATTTATCAGTTAAAAACCCCTTATGAGAATGGAACCACCCGGATTATCCTTGACCCTCTGGACTTTCTCTCACGACTGGCTTCCCTTGTTCCAAGACCAAAAACCAACCTCATAAGGTTTCATGGAATCTTTGCACCGAATTTCAAACACCGCTCTCTAATCACTCCAAAAACAAAAAGCCCTGAAAAACAAGCAACAAAGTCCGGAAAATCCTCTTCCATGACATGGGCCAGGAGGCTTAAAAGGACTTTTGGAATGGACATTGAGGTTTGTTCGGAGTGTGGGGGGAAACTCAAAGTCATCTCTTCCATAGAGGGACCTGAAGTCATCAAAAAGATTCTCAACCACTTGGGACTGGAGTCAGGAATTCCAGAGCCCTGTTCTCCAAGGGGGCCACCGGAAGAGGAGGAGGTTTTCGATTTTTCATGAATCTTCTTCATTGGAGAACTCTGACGGGGAACCCGGGTTTTCTGTGATGGATTCCCTTATTCAAAAATTCACTTTTCCAATCAAATCAGGTTTGGAATCATAAGTTCTCAAGAAAAACCCCATTCAAATGAACACAAAATGGAATTCGTAAAGCAAAAAGATCAGAAAAAACATGGAAAACGGGGTGGGAATACATCTTGATCTCTGATAAAATATCTTTTATCCTGCTTATACACTTTAAAACCAGGCTCCCGTGTTGTTATTGATGAAATTCAAAAACTCCCCGTTCTTCTGGACTATGTTCAAATGGGCATAGACAGAAAAAAAATGCAGTTCCTGCTTTCGGGTTCCAGTGCCCGCAAATTAAAAAAAAGGGGGGCTAACTTATTGGGGGGACGAGCCCTCCATTTCACACTTCATCCCCTGACAATGAAGGAACTCGGCAGTCATTTTCGTCTTTCAAATGTCCTGAATTTTGGCTCTCTTCCCTTAATCAGCACTCTTCTTGCTGAAGGTGAAAAGAAAACAGCGGTTGAACAATTGAAAAGTTATGTCATCACTTACATAAAAGAGGAGATCCAGGCGGAAGCCCATGTTCGTCATCTGGATTCCTTCCTCCGTTTTCTCCATGTTGCCTCCCAATGCAATGGACAGATGATTGAATTCACAAATATTTCCAGAGAATGTGCGGTCCATCAGAACACAGTCAAGGAGTATTATTCCCTTCTGGAAGACACCCTTATTGGTCATTTTATATGGCCTTTTAACAGGAGTGAACGTAAAAAATCCCGTCCCAAATTTTATTTTTTTGATTGCGGGGTTATAAAGGCCCTGCAAAAAAGACTGACCAGCCAGCCATCACCGGAGGAATTGGGCTTTCTTTTTGAAACATGGATAGTCAATGAACTGATAAGAATCCGTGATTATTGTCGTTATGAACATCGGATTTCACTCTGGAGGAAGGGGCATTGGGAAATTGACTTTTTAATCGAATCCGCAGGCAAACCCCTTATGGCCATTGAATGCAAATCCGGAAGACAAATTGCCAACAGGAAATCCGTAGAGGCCTTTCAAAAGGATTTTCCAAAGGTTCCGGTTATCATCTGCTCCCTTCAGGACAAAAGAAAAAGAAAAATCGGGGAGAATTTATGGCTGGAACCCTATAAAAATGTTTTATCCCGTTACAGAAATCTGTCAGCCTGAGACTGATCAAAAATACAAATTCGTTAAAATCTCAGTGAGCTGATCGGAAAAACCTTCACTATTATTGGCAGCCTCGGCTATAACCTGTAACCTATCACTCTTTTCAAAAGCCTGTGCTAACCCAAACATACCACCATCTAGTCCGCTGGCACTGCCGGCACCCTCTTCTTTTATAATCTTTTGTAAATATTCCGTAAAGCCTGTCAACAGATATCCTTCATCCAAATCTTTGACTTCATTAACTTTCTTCCAAAGATTTAAGAAATCAAATGATTCATCAGTGAGGAACTGACCCATTTTATTCACATTTCCTCTCACAATTTCATATCCAAAACCACCCGCATCTAACTCAAAATCAAAATAAGAGCTTGAAAAAATTCTTATATCCCCATGGTCGCTTTCATTAAGCTTTCGCAAAAGTAATACAAGACCTTCAGATTTCTCTATTACACGCAATTTAATACCCTTTGCGACAAGATCCGCCATGGGTAGCTCCAAATCTCCTGAAGATTGAAAAAGAAGTCTCATTTTATCCACCATACCATCCAATACTACACCATCCAATACTACTTCTCTTGTTTCCATTGATCCAAAATATTCTTCAACACTCTCCCAGAACATTTTAACGTGTTCATCATTATCGGCTCTTAATCTCTTCGAAATAAAGGTTTTTAAAACTCTCTCATCCATTAAACCATTTTTATCACTAAAAAAGACATTGTCATAATCAATAACATCTGGATCAGAAACTCTATAAATCCGCCCTGTAGCATCATAAAAGTAGTTCATTGGATTATCTATGGCTTTTCTCGCTGTCATTCTTTTAACAACATCCCTTGGGACTTCCCAGGGACTAAATCCCATCTCTTCAAGCATCTCATACACAGGTCTGTTTGGAGAGCTATCCCTTGCCTGATGAATAATGTCCCCAATGACTTTCCCGGCACGTTCTCCCCCTGTCTGTACAGCTCTGACGATATTGGCATGGGCTGTGGAAAAACATAAAATGCCCATTGAAAAAATCAGCATAAAATTCATTATCCGTTTCCAACTCATTTTAAAACAGGTTTTCATATCAACTCCTTATTTTTTAAACTTTTCATTCACTTTTTTTTTATGTTATACTGAAGATCATTTATTTAACAATCATCCTAAAAAATCAACAGATATTTTTTTTTGTAAAATTTACAAACTGATCTGATAAGTATACTGGTCCGGTTTGAAATTTCATGGAATTTCCCTGAGAGATCATTTATCCCGACTTTGACAGCAGCATATGCATCAAGTTGGTATTATCAGCAACTTAACGCAATCAAGCATAGTTTGTTTATCCACACTTTTGGGTTTTTAGGATTTTCGGTGGAAGCCCCACACGAGCTGCCCTGAACAAAGCCAGAGCATTTCCTGTAACATCAGTACGAGTCCATACAATTTGGTCACGGATTTTGACGGGTATGGCTCTGACCTCCTTGAGGCTTTGCATGGCTTCCACAACACTCAGAGGGCGAGGCTATTTTATATCCTTTGTTGGATACAAAGGAAGAGGCCGTGACGCTTTTCGTAGAGAGCTTCTTTTCAATTTTTTCGAGAAGCGAGGTTCTGGCCTTTTGATCTCTGTCGGCTCTTTTCTTAGACCAGGTGATAATACATCTATTCCCCTCATACTTACTTTCATACACAGCCAACTCTTCCGGTATGACCCAGTGGAAATTGTCAATGTTGTAAAACCCCTCTTGCCTGTCCTTAGCCAAAGAGCCCAACTTCATGCCAACGATGAACTCCCCCTTGTCCTCTCCAAGCTTTTCTATATTCCCTCTTGATAGAAGACCCCTGTCTGCAACAAAAATAAAACGGCGGACTTTAAACTTCTTTTTCATCTTATCAACAATATCTGAAAGAGTTTTACCTTCAAAAGTATTGCCAGGGTAAACCTCAAAGCCCAGTGGAATCCCATCCCTGTCAACCAATAAGCCAAACACAACCTGGGTACAATCAGATCGCCTCTCCTTGCTATAGCCAAACTGGCGAAGGTCACCCAGATCTGTTCTTGTACTCTCGAACCGAAGAGTCGTCAGGTCATACAAAACAATATCAACCTCTAAATTAAACAAGTCCCTGCCGTGCCAATACAGCGACTTCTCTATCTCCCCTTTATGGGAGCAAAGCAAATCCATGGTCCGGTAAATATGTTGAAGGTCCAGGTCCCCCTCTATCATCTCCGGATAAAAAGACTTCTGCCAATGTTCAAAAACCTTTAGCTTGGAACTTGGGTGAACAAAGCGGCTGACAACCAAAGTGAATATGATTTTCTTCAAATCAATAGTGAGGCGAGGGTGGGCTTTTTGAATCCGCTCAATCACCTTGTTGATCCCCAAGTCCTCAAAGAGTTTTTCCAGGATTAAAAGGGGGCCTAAAATAAAAGTCTTTTCAGTGGAAAGTTCTTTGGCTAATTGAGTGACTGTGAGAGTCAGATTTTTGGAAAAACGGGGATTCATTGAAAAGGATGTGGGAACAGCCTTTCTTTCACTGGACTCAGACCCCACGGCCATGGACCAGGTCCGGTCTTCTTCCATCACTTACCGGATTGCCCTTGGAAAACACAAAGGTCAAAAGGCCCTGACACTGAAAACTCTTCCTGAAACAAACAACAGGGAGAAGCCTTTTCTGTCAAAACACTCAGGCTTCAGTCTCCACGCCGGGGTTTCCACAAAAGTCCACCAGAGGGAAAAGCTTGAAAGGATTTGTCGTTACATTTCAAGACCAAGTCTGAGTGAACAGAGACTTTCACTCAATTCCCGGGGGAAAGTGATTTATCAGTTAAAAACCCCTTATGAGAACGGAACCACCCGGATTGTCCTTGACCCTCTGGACTTTCTCTCACGCCTGGCTTCCCTTGTTCCAAGACCAAAAACCAACCTCATAAGGTTTCATGGAATCTTTGCCCCAAATTCAAACACCGCTCTCTAATCACTCCAAAAACAAAAAGCCCTGAAAAACAAGCAACAAAGTCCGGAAAATCCTCTTCCATGAACTGGGCCGGGAGACTTAAAAGGGTTTTTGGAATGGACATTGAGGTTTGTTCGGAGTGTGGGGGGAAACTCAAAGTCATCTCTTCCATAGAGGGACCTGAAGTCATCAAAAAGATTCTCACCCACTTGGGACTGGAGTCAGGAATTCCAGAGCCCTGTTCTCCAAGGGGGCCACCGGAAGAGGAGGAGGTTTTCCATTTCTCATGAATCTTGTTCATTGAAGAACTCTGACGGAGAACCCGGGTTTTCTGTGATGGATTCCCTTATTCAAAAATTCACTTTTCCAACCAAATCAGGTTTGGAATCATAAATCCTCAAGAAAAACTCCTGTCAAATGACCATAAAATGGAGTTCGTAAAGCAAAAAGATCAGAAAAAACATGGAAAACGGGGTGGGAATACATCTTGATCTCTGAAAAAATATCTTTTATCCTGCTTATACACTGAAAGCATCGGTGTTGATTACAAAGCCTGCACTTCCATTGAAGATGCCAATCTTTGATGATGAAATTTCATTTAAAAAAATTTGTAAAAACACTTGACTCCTTGCTAAAAATTGATATAAGTCTGTTTTTAAAATTTAATTTTAGAACTTCAAAAAAACTCTGAAAACACTTAACCAGGGAATTTAAGATGTTTAAAAGACACTCCTATCTCGTTTTTGTAATTTTCTTTACTCTCCATGGATTTGCACAAAATTCTGAAACAAACCTTACAAAAAAAGATGATAAAACCTCCATGAAAAGCTCACTCAGCTTTCCCCAGGGGGAAAAAGCCCTGATTAACGAAATTATCGTCATAAAACCCGTTGAAGGTCATATTCTTAATCTTGAAGCTCCAAACACCTGTTCCAAAGGACGTATTATTTCCAAAAATGAATCAGAAATTAAATGCCAAACTTCCCCCGGAGGGGAAAACATATTTGATATTTATGTCTGTGATGAGAAAAAAACATACTGCAAAACAGAAAAACACAAAGTGATTACGGAAAATCCTTCAGGATTCTGGAATTGGTTCAAATACTATTGGAGAAAAAATTTAAATCGCACATTTTGGAAAGCTCCAAAAAAAACAGGGATATCCCACAATACCTCCGCCAGAGGTTTTATTCATAATGATATAAACAAAGCAATAACCCTGTCCCGATCACAAAAAAAACCCATACTTCTTTTTTATACACAACTTTCCTGTCCTCCCTGCCGATTGATTAAAGAAATGACCCTGGAGTCCGACCTGTTTCAGGAGATTTCAAAAGATTATATCAGGCTTCAGGTGGACTCTGATGTTGATGTGGACCCTAATCGTATTGGCCCTTTAAAAATCCCCTTCACTCCCACTTTTGTTCTTTTAAACCCGGATTTTAAGGAATTTGATCGATTCACTCAAGTTCAGTCCCCTCTGGCCTTCAGGCGTTGGCTGGATAAAGCCCGCTCTTATAAAGAACCCGTAAAAGAATTGGTTGACAAAAAGAATTTAAGTTCCAAAGAAAAAGAACGATTGAGTTTATGGTATTTTATTCAGTGGAAAACACCAGAAGCTAAAAAGTTTATTGGGGAAAAATCAACTTCATGGGTCAAAGATGCCATTGATATGGAAAAAAGTCCCACTTTAAAAAAAATAAACGCTTACCTGGGGGACTTAAAGTCCAAGGGTTTTCTCTGTGGAGATGAAGCTTTATCTGTCCCCATGAATTTTTTTTGGACACTTTTTAAAGAAACAAAATCACCTTCTCAGGCTTTTTCATTATTTGAAAAATATGAGTCTATTATTCTTGCACAAAAGGAAAAAGACCCTTTGGGTTGTGCTTACCTTTTGAATTATATCTATGGATATGGAAAATATATGATCGAAAAAACTCTTTTGGAAAATAAAAAGGAATTTTTTAAGAAAAAAACACTCCAAAACGCAATAAACTTTCCAAGTCTTCCCGGAGTGAAAAAGAAAACTCAACTTGAATATACAATTTCCAAACTTAAAGAAGATAAAAAAGAAACTCAAAAATTATTGGGTAAAATGCGTTCTGAAAATAAAAATGACTATACTTATGATTATTGGGAAACTTCTACCGCATCCTATGACAAGGATTATGAAAAAGCTTTGAAAAAAATTAATAAAGCCCTTGAAATTGCCAAAGACAGAGATTGGCAAAAAGCATTAAGCTTTAAAATTGATATACTGATGGAAATGGATAAAAAGAAAGAAGCCCAAAAAATTATCAAAGAAACTCTTGCTAAAATTGACCTTCCTTATTCCCCGTTTCCCAAAATTCACTCTTTTGTACAAGAATTAAGAAAACTCCAGGTCGCAGTTCTTGAAGACCCGGATAAAACAAAAAGCAAAAAATAAAAAGAGGATGAGTAAACATTGAAAACAAAAGGAAAAATAGTCGCTTCAAAGAGTGGTCAGATTTTTGGAAAAACGGGGATTCATTGAAAGGGATGGGGGAACAGCCTTTCTTTCACTGGACTCAGGCCCCACGGCCATGGACCAGGTCCGGTCTTCTTCCATCACTTACCGGATTGCCCTTGGAAAACACAAAGGTCAAAAGGCCCTGACACTGAAAACTCTTCCTGAAACAAACAACAGGGAGAAGCCTTTTCTGTCAAAACACTCAGGCTTCAGTCTCCACGCCGGGGTTTCCACAAAAGTCCACCAGAGGGAAAAGCCTGAAAGGATTTGTCGTTACATTTCAAGACCAAGTCTGAGTGAACAAAGGCTTTCAGTAAACTCTCAGGGAAAGGTGATTTATCAGTTAAAAACCCCTTATGAGAATGGAACCACCCGGATTGTCCTTGATCCTCTGGACTTTCTCTCACGACTGGCTTCCCTTGTTCCAAGACCAAAAACCAACCTCATAAGGTTTCATGGAATCTTTGCCCCAAATTTCAAACACCGCTCTCTAATCACTCCAAAAACAAAAAGCCCTGAAAAACAAGCAACAAAGTCCGGAAAATCCTCTTCCATGAACTGGGCCAGGAGACTTAAAAGGGTTTTTGGAATGGACATTGAGGTTTGTTCGGAGTGTGGGGGGAAACTCAAAGTCATCTCTTCCATAGAGGAACCTGAAGTCATCAAAAAGATTCTCAACCACTTGGGACTGGAGTCAGGAATTCCAGAGCCCTGTTCTCCAAGGGGACCGAAGAGGATGAGGTTTTCGATTTCTCATGAATCTTCTTCATTGGAGAACTCTGACGGAGAACCCGGGTTTTCTGTGATGGATTCCCTTATTCAAAAATTCACTTTTCCAACCAAATCAGGTTTGGAATCATAAGTTCTCAAGAAAAACCCCATTCAAATGACTATAAAATGGAGTTCGTAAAGCAAAAGATCAGAAAAACTCAGAAAAACCATGGAAAACGGGGTGGGAATACATCTTGATCTCTGATAAAATATCTTTTATCCTGCTTATACACTGAAGCTGAAGTTTTTAAAAAGAAACGAGCCTGACCTTTTTGATGATAACATCAAAATCAAACCGGCTCTCTATTTCGGACCGCTATTAAAAGTTTCAAGAAAGGATATTGTTATTAACTGCTATGATGCAACGGGGGTTTGGGAGAAATCTTATCACTAAGACAAATAATGAGTGTGATTAAAGATTTCTTGGAGAAAATTTATCAATAATTCAATTCACTTTTTGGTTATTTGGATTCTTGAACTGACATTTAAGTTTTTTCACAGTGATTTCTATTTTTCCATTCTGAAAGATCATTTTTTGTGTTGCCAGAATTTCTTTTGGGGAAGATAAATGAGGATCTGTCCTTATTTTTTATCCTTTCCATAGGTTGTAGAGAAGAGAAAAGTTCCAAAGATCCCAAGTAGAATCAGTCGATCAATTTGCTTTTTAAGTTCACTTTGCCTCATTTCCACATCATGAATGAAATTGTGCTTTTTTCAATAAAAAGTGCAGTTTCATTTATTTGTATGGTTATTTTTTAGTTCATGGATGTTTTATTTGCGACAAGTTTACGACATATTTACGACAAACTTGCGAATGGATGTCTGTAAATATCTGG
Organism: Bdellovibrionales bacterium; assembly: GCA_965218815.1. Taxonomy (GTDB): domain Bacteria; phylum Bdellovibrionota; class Bdellovibrionia; order Bdellovibrionales; family JAGQZY01; genus JAGQZY01. The sequence goes on from CBDCLX010000002.1 coordinate 371,178, forward strand.
AAAATATAAGAAAATAGACTTTGAGGAAGCCTCCTTTGAAAACAAGTTTGTCAGAGTGTGTTAATCTTTCATCACTGGAAGACCTCACTATTTCCTAAAACAAAAAACATAGTACAAATCAATAGTTTAATTTGTTTTATATGTAATCAAATGGAACCTCTATGGAATTCTCTTTAAAGATTTGTTGAAGATCATGAGAAAAATCTTCATTTTCCCTGGTGGCCCTAAAAATCATGTTTAAAAAAATGATTTTACACAAAAAATCATATATTTTGAAGGTGACTTTTCGAAATTATACTAAAGACCATTTGTTTTAAATATATCTTTTTGATCGAAAGTCCAATACATCCGTGATAACCGGATTCGATTTGGTTCAATCAAAGAAACCACCATTTTAAAAAAGCATGAGAGTCATTCCCCCCTTCATCCAAATCCAGGCAGGCACAGAAATCATCCGTAGTGATCCTTATTATTTACCTGAAGTTGATTAAAAGTGTAGAGTTTATGGATTTTTTTTGCAGGAGTCAGTCAATCGGCTCTCAATGCCGGGTCTGTGGCTGATTCCCATTATGACCAGCCCGTTTCCCGACAGGGCCAGAATACGGGCTGCTGTCCTGTCATTGCGTTTTTCAAAAAGATCTCCTCCCGGAAAGAAAACCCTTTTCATATCAAAAAGATAATTTCGGGCTGCTGATCTGATTTCTTCATTTTTAAATTTTTCATTGAGAAGTCTCTCCAGTTCCTGATCGTCAATTTCCCCTAATCGCACACCTCTTTTCAGATCCCTTAGATTCCTTGTCATTGTGGGCATATTTGCCGGTTCAGTGTGCATGTGCATAACAACTGAATCTAAAAACGAGTCGTAGTGTTCATTGGTTCTTTTCATGACATTGATACTTTCACTTTTTACCTGGTGATTTTCAAGGGGTGTTACTGGGATATTTCTGAATGTTTCAGGATTTTCAGCGATGGCGATGATGTAATCCAGGAACATCAGATGAAGAATCCGGTCAGTTTTCTGTTTATCCCATTGATCATTGTTCCCCAAGTGTTGATCCACTGCCTGTTTTATTTCCAGGTATTTGTTTGTATGGGACTCAATGGAGAATTGGTCCAGTTCCTCAGGTGACACTTCAATACCCAGCCAGTCAATTTGGCCGGATGCCGCCAGAGTTGTTATTTGTCTGACCACTGACTGTGTTTGTTTGATTAAGTGTTCTTCTTTAACAAGGATCTCATTAAGTTTTATTGCGGGATCACTTTTCCTGAAGGCATTAAATATTTTATTCGGGTTTTTTTCTGATAAGTGAGTTCTGGAAAATGTGTAAATTGTACGGCCATTTATATTGACAACACGAGTGTCCTCGCTTTCCGGAAGACCTGAAAACACACAACAAAAAGCCTGTTTACAGGTTAAAATCAGACCAAAGTACAGAATTATTTTTGCGATAAACAGTTTCATTTTTTCCAAGTCGTTTTCAGAATCTTTCTTTTAATTCAAAAATGTGATAATTTCAAAAATATAAAATTACAAGAGTTTTTTTATAAAAACTGTTCAATCCATCAGGGAAGTTAAAGGCAAAAAATGGAAAAAACCAAAAATGACCTGCTATTGGTGCTTATCGTGGTTTTATTCTCTTCTCCACTCCAAGTCCGGGCGGGTTTGACATCCTGGCTGAGAGGATTGCTCACAGGTTCAACAACCCGGGGTGGCATTGTCAGGGGCCTTTCTGATGAAAGACGTATGGAAATTCATATGCGTTATCATTCTCATCTTCAAACAGATGATGAAATTAGAAAAATTCAGGAGGATGTCAAACAATTTTTGAATTCTCCACTTGATGTTCTCAAAAATCATCCTGACAGGATCCTTGACAGTGATGAATCCACAAGAAGAGTTTATCTGTCTTTGGTTGTTTCTGGCATTGATCCGTCCAGTGCTGATGATGTGGCACTTTTTACCGATTCAGTTTTCGGGGGATTTTTAAGACAAAACGGTGAAACTGATCGTGTTGCTTATAAACTTGGCAGGATATGGAGTGATGTTGAAAGGGTTGCAGAGGATATGGGTCTTCACTCTGACGATCTTAAAGCAGGTGTTATCAGTGCTTTGATCAACAATGATTTCAGCTATACCGGGTATATTATAAATGAAGTCAGTCATTTTGAAATTTCGGGTATTGCAAGGCTTCACGACAATCTAAATTTAAAACTTCAACCGGGAAACCCCACTTTTATGTCTCTTATGATGAAATTCCTTGATAGAAGAGGTTTTGGCCCATCTGTCAGAAGCTGGTCCCGGATTGAGGAAATATTGTTTTTTTGGAAATATATAAACCTTGACCACAACAACTCCGCTTACAGGGATGGAACTGATTTTCTTAGTGGTAAAATTGAAAGTCTGATGAAACCTCCATTTGTTTTTTCCGCTATGACCGGTCCTTATCGCTATCCTCCTGATCTTCAGAATTTTTTTGAAGCTTCCAGGGAAAGTGTTTCTTTGGAAAAATTTATCGACGACTGTCTCACTCCACTTGAAGATGACATGGGAAGGATCGAAAGAGTCAGACAAAAACTATTTGGATTGAAAAAAGATTCTTCTCAATATAAAGATATTATGAACACACCCGGAATAGAAAACTTTTCCATAGAGGATTGGGAGAGAATATTACATATAACTGATCCTGTTTAAAATTTCGGTTTTTTCCTCTTAAAGTAATCAAAAGCCAAACGGGACCGGTTTAGAAGGAATGATATCATGAAAAAAAGAACTGTCACAGTCTTATAATTTTGTTTTCTCTTTTGGTCCCTGTTTTTGGGGAAGGGGTTTCCCCTTCCCGTTGTTATGATATTTTCAGAGAGGTTCGCAAACCTGACCTCCTGGGAAGACTTCCAAGAACTTTAATAAAACCTGAACGCTCAGAGAGTGCGTTAAATGGGTTTCATAAAAATCCTTTTGGGGTTTTGGGAACCTCCATAGGTTATGGGCAACCCCATAGAGGAGTCAGTAAGGCTTATGTCCACTTGGAAAAAATGGGGTTCTGGAGGAGTATCACTGTTCCCCATAAAAAATTTCAAAGCCCTTTCCATGAAACAGTCCGTTTCAATCCATGAAGCCTATGAAGCCCTCTATTATAAAACGCTGGAAATTATGGATCGTGGTTTTCGTCCCGCTCTTATCGGAGGGGATCACAGTCAGTCTTTTGCCACTGTCAGTGCCATAATGACAAGACATTCTGATGTGAAAGTGATCTGGATTGATGCCCATGGCGATATCAACACTCCTCTGACAAGTCCATCCGGTAATATTCATGGTATGCCTGTGGCCGGTCTCATGGGTCTGGCTCCCAGGAGTGTTTGGAGAATGCCCTGGCTCAATCAGAGTCTCACTTCTGATCGTATCATTTATTTTGGTATCAGGGACCTGGATCTCGGAGAAATTCAGGTTATAAGGGAGCAGGAAATTGAAAATTACACTTCCTCACGAATTCACACAGAAGGTCTTGAGAGTATTCTTTCAGGTATTTCCCCAAGATGGAAAGGCCAAAAGGTCCATGTCAGTTTTGATATTGATGCTCTGGATGCCTCCCTTGTTCCGGCCACAGGCACACCTGTCAGGGGTGGATTGACCATGGAACAGTTGTTTACGATCATTGACTGGGTGAAAAGGGAATTTCGCCTTATTTCCTTTGAAGTTACGGAATTCAACCCCGATCTTGCCAAAACAGAAAAAGATTTGAGAACCACCCGGTATCATACCCAGGAAGCCATTAAAAGATTTCTTGAATCCCATCCATAGGAGTCGGTCTGCTTTAAAATTCCTAAAACCATTTGGGAACTTTTTTTCACATTTGCCAATTTGCAATCTTTTTTAATAAAAGAAACCGTTTGTTTAAAGGGCAAGAACACTGGTAATGGCATTATTTACAGCCTGGTTAAGTGTATCGTTTTCCCTTTGTGCCTGAAACAGGGCTGACATAAAGGGGTCCTGTTGAAGGACAGCCGGGGTGATGATTGTATCAACACCTATACTTTTGTTTTTCTCTCTGATACCGTCCACTGCGGTTTGGATGTATTTCTTCAAATATTGACTCGGAAATGACATGGATATGGCTTCTGCTATGGAAAATTCAAAGGGATCATTATAGCCACGGACTATTTCATTTGAGATCTCTTTGGCTAAAATCTCCGCATCCTCCCACCATTTTAAAACCATCTTTTCATCGATTAAGTTCTCTTTTTTCAACATACTAAAAAATCTTATTCTGTAAGGACTGCCCTCTGGAAGATTAAAATAGGGACTCCTGTACAGTTCCACAAGTTTTCTTGATCTTTCAGCGGCGGAGGGGATTTGTTCAATGGAAGTCATAATTCTGTCCGTAAAGGCTCTGAAAGAATGATTCAGAAAATCCGTGGCTCCCAAAAACTCAAAATCGTTTATGGGACCAAGGGCACTTAAAAAACCCGCTTCAATATCCACGGGGCGTGTTTGGGAAAATCCTTCTGAAACAACTTCTTCAGTCATGTTTTTAAAGGGGACCCAGACATCATGGAATATTCTGTTACCAAAATCATCGTAGGTCGAAAAGTATTCATCAGTGGATGGGTTAAACCTTCTGGTACTGAGGTTGATCCTTGTGGAAATTTCCTGAATTTCATCAAAACCGGCAGGGCTGACACCTGGACGGGTGTTTATGAGGTGAGAGACAAATCCGATAAAGAGTTTTTCCATCTGTCTTAGATCTGAAGGATCAAATTGTAAGAAGAAAAAGATTCTAATGATATCCGATTCTTCAAAAGTTATGATTGGAGATCTGTGACGACTGATTGTCCACGCCTCATGATGGTTGGGTTGGGGTTTTATAGTCTCTATTCCTCTGTAACGGATGACAAGCAATTTTGAAGGGTCACCCATGGACTCCCGCAAATCCCTTGAAAGATCATCTGAAAGACGAAATCCCATTTTGTTAAGAGCTGAGAGAAGTTGTTGGAACTCGTAGGAGGGGGCTCTGATTATGAGTTCATCCAAACCACGGGTGGCAGACCACCCGGCATGGGTTACCGGACCAGGAAGAGCGAATACCAACACTGAAAGGATATGAACCAATTTCACTGAAACCTCTCAAAACATTCTCATTGTTTGTTTCCAAAAACTTTTTTCCAAAAACTTTGAATTTTTCATTGAAGAAATGTATCACATTCTGTCGGGATTAAAAAATATTTCTCATGTTTTTGAAAAATTTTCATGATCTTTAAGATTCGGAATTTGAAAAAACACAATAACTTCCCTGTATTTTTTACAGAACTGTCATATTGATTTAGCATCTGAAGGTTCTTTATAATTTTTCTTTTTCTCAGCCCTTTGACTGCATTTTGACTCATAGTTTTTGTTTTATCCATGACTTTCACGTCTTTCTTTCCTTGTTTCCTGACTTTCATTTCAGGTGTTCTTTGACTGTTCTCTCCCTATTTTCCCTTTTAGGGATTCCCTCCATCTAAAAGCCTGTGAAATTCATTTCTCCTTTCTGTGGTGTTTTTCCATCGGTCTGTTTTCCAATAAAACCACTTTGTGATTCTGGTCTTGTGATTGCATAGGTTTCCCTCTCTGTTGTTGTCCTTGCTTTCAGCCCTGCGGAGCGTCCCCTCTCCTTGCCCTCAATTTTCATGCCTTACGGTCCTCTGGACACTTCAGGCACTCAAATTGCCGCTCTGCTGGCAAGGGGTCCGCACACCACAGCTTCCAGCAGGCTTTCCCTTCCTCAGGGGGGAAGGCTCAGGTGAGCCCCCCTGAGGGGAAAAGCTCTTAACAACAAACAAAGGAGGAACAAAATGCAACAAATAAACCAAAACATCAAAAAAGTGAGATTTATCAAAAAATCAAACTCCCTGATGATTATCACTCCACAAGGAGAAAGTTACTTTCTGAATCTCAATCTGGCTCTCTTTGCCGCTGAAATGCCCTACACAAAAAAGAATGGGGAAACAGTCACCAAAGAACAGATTCTGGAAATGAAAGCCAGGGGGCAGGAAAAATACATGGAAGCCATTAACAAAAACTAAAAACCAACTGGACCTGGTCCTGTGTGTCAGGATCGGGTCCTTACCTTAAAGAAAGGAGAAACAATCATGAATATTTACGATGCCATTAAAGTCCTTGGAATCACTGATTTACCTGAGATCACAGAGGATGACGTTAAGAAAGCCTACAGGAAAGCCTCAAGGAAATACCACCCGGACCATAACCCTTCAGGTGAGGAGATGATGAAGCTTGTCAATGAAGCCAATTCTGTTCTGGTTGATGCCAGGTATCCCATCTCTATCAATGCCGATGATAATTATGATTATGGTTCTGAAATCAACTCAGCTTTAAATGCCATCAATAATTTGCAGGGTTTGTCTATTGAAGTTTGCGGGGCCTGGGTCTGGGTTTCAGGGGAAACAAAGGTCCATAAGGACATTTTAAAGTCCCAGGGCTTTCTGTTCTCAGGCAATAAGAAGATGTGGTATTTCCGGCCCAAATCAAAAAAGCATTTTTTTAGAGGCAAGAGCAAATTTTCCATTGATGAAATCCGTGACAAGTACGGCAGTCAGAGAGTGAAGAATCAAAAATCATACGCTTTAAAGGCCCACGCTTGAGTGGGTCTTTTTCTTTTGAAAGGAGAAAACAATTATGGAAGACAAACAGATCAACAAACTTGTAAAAGAATTGGAGCCTTATTTCTTTGGTTACACGGCTAAAGAGAACAAACTTAAAAACGACAATGGTCTGGAGTTTTTGTTTTACTGTTCATGGAATGGGAAGACGACAGTCAGTGGACTTGGTGGAAAAGATTGTCATAGCATTGGTTGTTCTTTCACAAAACCACTTGAGAAGATTGCAAAGGACATAAAGCGTCGTCTTTTGTCTGCTTACAGGGATGACTTTTTTGAATACAAGAAAGAGCAGAACCAACTTAAGGAAAAGGAAGCCTTTGACAGAAAGAAGCTTGCAGCCCTGGCTCAGGTTTCTGGTGGTAAGATAAGGACCCAATATGCCAACCACTGGGGAAAAGACAAATATGTTAATTTCAAACAGGGATCTATTTCCCAGGGCTATGATGGAAAGTACAAGATCAAGGTTGAAGCTGATTTTGGTGAAGCCTTAAAGATTGTTTCCGTTCTCAGGGAGATAATGAATCAAACAGGAAATAAAAAAAACCCCTGAAAAGGGGTTTTGGAAAACTAGGATTTTGTCCTTTTTTGGATTATAGTAATAAATACCCAATTTTGGGAGCCAAGACTGTGAGAGCTTGCTCTGTCAGTCGGGCCACTGGCCGCCAGGCTCTGGTTTACCATCCTGGTAACTCCCATCCTTCAAAGCTTCTACATTCCAGGAATTTGGACTTTTCTATGTTACCCATCCAAAGAGACCGCCTTTTATCTTCCATCCAGGGGCATTTTCTGGTCAGAGTCAGATTTTTGGAAAAACGGGGATTCATTGAAAAGGATGGGGGAACAGCCTTTCTTTCACTGGACTCAGGCCCCACGGCCATGGACCAGGTCCAATCCTCATCGATTACTTACCGAATAGCCCTTGGAAAACACAAAGGTCAAAAGGCCCTGACACTGAAAACTCTTCCTGAAACAAACAACAGGGAGAAGCCTTTTCTGTCAAAACACTCAGGCTTTAATCTCCATGCCGGGGTTTCCACAAAAGTCCACCAGAGGGAAAAGCCTGAAAGGATTTGTCGTTACATTTCAAGACCAAGTCTGAGTGAACAAAGGCTTTCAGTAAACTCTCAGGGAAAGGTGATTTATCAGTTAAAAACCCCTTATGAGAATGGAACCACCCGGATTATCCTTGACCCTCTGGACTTTCTCTCACGACTGGCTTCCCTTGTTCCAAGACCAAAAACCAACCTCATAAGGTTTCATGGAATCTTTGCCCCAAATTTCAAACACCATCGTCTTATCACTCCAAAAACAAAAAGCCCTGAAAAACAAGCAACAAAGTCCGGAAAATCCTCTTCCATGAACTGGGCCGGGAGACTTAAAAGGGTTTTTGGAATGGACATTGAGGTTTGTTCGGAGTGTGGGGGGAAACTCAAAGTCATCTCTTCCATAGAGGGACCTGAAGTCATCAAAAAGATTCTCACCCACTTGGGACTGGAGTCAGGAATTCCAGAGCCCTGTTCTCCAAGGGGACCACCGGAAGAGGAGGAGGTTTTCCATTTCTCATGAATCTTCTTCATTGGAGAACTCTGACGGAGAACCCGGGTTTTCTGTGATGGATTCCCTTATTCAAAAATTCACTTTTCCAATCAAATCAGGTTTGGAATCATAAGTTCTCAAGAAAAACCCCATTCAAATGAACACAAAATGGAATTCGTAAAGCAAAAAGATCAGAAAAAACATGGAAAACGGGGTGGGAATACATCTTGATCTCTGATAAAATATCTTTTATCCTGCTTATACACGAAGTATTAAAGGAGAATTTCTTAATCCGTTGGGGAAGGGAATTGAGCGGGGAGATATTGTCCGAATATCGAAATTTGAAGAAAAAGAATCAGATGTCAATATTGCTTCCCATATCCTTGTTGACTGTTTCAAAAAGGAGTTTAATTGTGTTGTTCTTTTGTCCAATGATACGGATCTAAAAGCTCCTTTGGGTTTTGCCAGGAAAGAATACAAGAAAATTGGTGTCATATCTCCTCATCAAGAGCAAAGAATACACCAAGACCTTCAAAAAGTATCTCACTTTAGTAAAAGTATTCCCGATGAAATTCTAAAAAAATGTCAATTTCCAGAAAAAGTTGGAAAAATGAAGAAGCCATCTAATTGGTAAGAGAAAGATCAAAAAATCAAGAAAGATTGAAATCTCTTAAAAAATATGCTCTTTCAGCCTTTGAGAAAATATCAAAAGAAGAAGAAAATGTTTTGAATGAAGTTTCTTAAAAGGAGTGGTACTTTTAAAAGGTATTTGTTTGAATTGTTAAAATAGTGATCTATAATATTGGGTTGGGAATAAATTAAAAAATTGCTTAGAAATTTGACTTTTCTTTTTTAAAAAGAAGCAAAAAACCATTAAATATTAAATGTTTAGAAGAATAAGTAAAAATAATGGATTAAAATGAGACAAATTAAAAATATGAAAGAAGGCAAATAGCGTTATTTGATTTTCTGATTCCATTGATATACTAATTATATCCCTTTTGGTTTGTAATTAGAGGGACAATCTTGGGAGGGGTTAATGAAAAAAAATAAAAATCGGTCAGAAAGACTTTCTGAGTTGCAAAAAAAATCTTTTGAACAACCAGGGATTAAAGACTTAATGATTATTTTGAATCATTGGGAAAAGGCTTATGAAGCAGAGCAGGCCCATCAAAAGATTAAAGAATCTCAATATGTTATGACTAATTCAAATGTATCGAACCCTGAATATCTCTTTTAAGAAAGAAAAAAGACCTGATGCCGACCTGGAGTGAAATTCTTGGAGAACTTAGACAACAATCCCAGCAAAATCCACAACAACCTCCCTTTGATTTTGTTCGACGCAAATATTTAAAGAAACTCTATGATCTAACAAAACGAAATACAATCCTCTATGCATCTTCATGGATGTCTAATAAACCCAACGTCCCTCAATCTTTTATATATGTATTTAACAACAAAAACGAATTATATGGTTAATTTAAGGGTAGCATTTTTACCCACTTTTTAAAAGTCTTATGATTAAAATCAATGGAATAATTCTATTTTGAATCATTATAGCCATATCCTCATGGTAACAAATTAAAGAAAAAGTGGTGTCTGGGTAAATTTTAAACATCAGGCTTTTGTGGGTCAACTTGGGAGGTCCTGAAACAAGATGACCATCATTGATTTATAAAAAACCAATGATTCTTTGAAAGTCAAAGTAGAAGCCAGGAAACCGAAAACCAAATCCGAGAACAGACTTTCAGTGGAAAAATATGACCCAAATATTCTTCAGGTCGGATTTTTTGTAATTTTTATATGGAGAGAAAAAAATCTTTATTAAATCGGAAAAATGTGCTAAAACAATTATATTTTAATACTTCCACACCCAATTTTAATACAGGATCAGGAATAGAGGTTAAAAATGGATCGACAATCAGGGAAATTTATTTCTCTTTTTTTGGGAAAATATAAATCTTTTCGTGTATTTTTTGTGATTTGTTTGTGCCTGTTATTTCCTTTTAACAGTTTTGCCGGAAGAATAATTGATTTCAAAACAATCCGTAAAGCCTATAGGCGATGGTTCAATCCTTCCGGTTTTATGGTATCTTCCTATGCAGATCAAGGTCCGAATACAATAGGGAAGCTAAGAGCCGTACTAAAAATGAATAGTGAGGACTTTCTTCCTGAAGATGCAAGCAGGCAGGAAATTTTTGAGAACTTCAGATATGTGTTCAAACAAACGAGTAAAGGCACGGATTTACATATTGAATACACAGAAGTGATATTCAGTTCTTGGGATGACATGGAGTTTAGAAGATTTATTCTTGATTCCATTACAGGAGAGGATCTTTATGAACCGGATTTTCTTCTCAAGTGGTGGGAAGAGGCAAAGGCTGTGGGAGGAGTTGAGTTCAGACTGAATGAATACACTGAAGCAAGTTTGAATAGAATTAAAACCACAAGGGAGCCTGATCCCTTTATGGATGCTGCTTTTCTGGCAGCTAATGAGAATGAAGATTTTAGATGGACTTGGAATTTATCCATGAGAGGCATTGAAGGCGTTGATGATAATACAGGGATTGAGATTCTGTGGGATGTTCGAGCATTTAGGCAGGATCACGACGATCTATAAATTAAAAAATCTTTTTATTCATTAGAATCAAAGAACCATCAAGGGTTCACTCGATCATCATAAAATTTTTACAGGGTCAAAAAATTATCTTTGTTTATTCAAGGGTTATGGTATAGCTCGTCGTGTTTGAGTTTTTAAGATACAGATTTTCTCATGAGGCAAGTCCTGAAAACTCTGCCTGACAGCCATAGAGGAACCTTCCAATGAAAAAAGTATTAGTGACTGTTTTCAAATCCTTTTTTATCGAGATCCTTCTGTTTTTTTTAAGTTCCACAGCTTTTGGAGGTCTTGGGGGCTTGTCGCCAGCTGTAAACAGAATCCTTAGTGATCTGAGAATTAATACAGAGACACTCTCTCCCTATAATATCCGGTTTTTAAAGGATTCCCTAGAGCAAGAGCCTTCATGGATGCTTGAAAACAAGAAGGCACGGAAAGCTATTTTTGGAATTCCTTCCTCCAAAGTGGATGAAGCTTATCGAAAACTTTTTTATTCTCGTCTTGATCCCCACTCCGACGAGGAAATGTTAAAGTTTTTTGAAGCATTGGATGATCATCGACATTCTATTTATAATCAATTGTTAGGAAGAAGAGGGGAGGCTTCCAGTTCTTCCAAAAAAATAAAACATCGTATCAGTGCCTGGAAGAAAGCCACATGGGGAATCCTGTATGCTTCAACTCAGATTCCTGTTTGCCAGAGACCACAAAGTCATGGGAGAGGTTTTGGGTCTTGTCAACAGAACTCTTTGCACCTTTCTCATCAAAAAAGCGGGTTTCACTAAAAAGTCAGGAGCCAGAACAGGTTCAGTGACTTTCATTCAACGCTTCGGTGGAAGCCTTAACCTCAATATCCACTTCCACATGATGTTTCCCGATGGAGTCTGCAGCTTTGAAGACGGAAGACCAAAGTGTCAATTGACAACTCCCCCTTCAAACCAGGAACTCGACAAACTCCTTAAAAGTCTTGTTCAAAGAGTGGTCAGATTTTTGGAAAAACGGGGATTCATTGAAAAGGATGGGGGAACAGCCTTTCTTTCACTGGACTCAGGCCCCACGGCCATGGACCAGGTCCGGTCTTCTTCCATCACTTACCGGATTGCCCTTGGAAAACACAAAGGTCAAAAGGCCCTGACACTGAAAACTCTTCCTGAAACAAACAACAGGGAGAAGCCTTTTCTGTCAAAACACTCAGGCTTTAGTCTCCACGCCGGGGTTTCCACAAAAGTCCACCAGAGGGAAAAGCCTGAAAGGATTTGTCGTTACATTTCAAGACCAAGTCTGAGTGAACAGAGACTTTCACTCAATTCCCGGGGGAAAGTGATTTATCAGTTAAAAACCCCTTATGAGAATGGAACCACCCGGATTGTCCTTGATCCTCTGGACTTTCTCTCACGACTGGCTTCCCTTGTTCCAAGACCAAAAACCAACCTCATAAGGTTTCATGGAATCTTTGCCCCAAATTTCAAACACCGCTCTCTAATCACTCCAAAAACAAAAAGCCCTGAAAAACAAGCAACAAAGTCCGGAAAATCCTCTTCCATGAACTGGGCCGGGAGACTTAAAAGGGTTTTTGGAATGGACATTGAGGTTTGTTCGGAGTGTGGGGGGAAACTCAAAGTCATCTCTTCCATAGAGGGACCTGAAGTCATCAAAAAGATTCTCACCCACTTGGGACTGGAGTCAGGAATTCCAGAGCCCTGTTCTCCAAGGGGGCCACCGGAAGAGGAGGAGGTTTTCGATTTTTCATGAATCTTCTTCATTGGAGAACTCTGACGGAGAACCCGGGTTTTCTGTGATGGATTCCCTTATTCAAAAATTCACTTTTCCAATCAAATCAGGTTTGGAATCATAAGTTCTCAAGAAAAACCCCATTCAAATGAACACAAAATGGAATTCGTAAAGCAAAAAGATCAGAAAAAACATGGAAAACGGGGTGGGAATACATCTTGATCTCTGATAAAATATCTTTTATCCTGCTTATACACAATAGATATGGACATATTCTTTTTAGGTTTTATTCCAGGAAATGGTTTTTCTCCTTTTCGGTGGGAATCCGTCAGGTTTGTCGAGTTTCATTGTTTTTAATATACCTGGAGACCTGATCCTTCACAAGGATGAAATTGTTTTAAAAATCGGGAACACGCTGTCATCGAAAGTTCCCGGGTTTGGTTTTTACTTTTTACATTTTCCGGAGAAGACGGGAGATATTGACCATTTTGGTTCCTGTAAATTTCCACCTTTGAAAGAAGTTGTTAATGTGTGAGTACTGTCACAATTCCGAGAGTCTGTACAACGAAAAGACACGGAAGCTTTGTAATTTTTTTCATTTTCTATAAAGACATTAACTCTATGGCGATGACCTGATGCCTCAATTTCACATTCCCGCAGTTGATTTTCTTTTTGTTCCAGAAAAAGAAGGTACAATCTTATTAACGGGTTGTCATTTTTCTTTAGGAATTGGTTAATATTGTTTCCGTTTAATTGAAGATATTTTAGATTGCCAGAACTATTAAACACACTCTTGCTGTCAAAATCGTAAGAACGGTACCTATGACTCTCTGAATCCCTTACGACAGTTGATATTCCATTTAAAGAAATAGTGAATGTTTTTTCGTTGGGAAGATATCTATACTGAATCTGACATGAGAAAACTGATTTTATATTTCTTAAAAAAGGATGCTTCAGGGCTTTTTCAAAAGTATCCGTCAGAAAATTCTTTGTGAAATTCCCAGGAAGAATTTCCCTGTCTCCTGATTTTATTAAAGGTTTATAAAGGATTTGATTGTTTTTGAGAGTTATTACAAAGGAAAACCAGGTTTCCCCGTTAATAGAACAGGAAATTTCCGAAAAGTTCAAGTTTTCATGATTTTCAAGATATGTTTTATTTATAATGTGCCCGGTGACTGTGTCATCAGGGGAGTTGTCAAGACAGTTTTGTATTTCCACTTTAGGTTTATAATTTTCTGATAAAAAATCTTGTTGGATAAAATTTTGAAAACCACTGTGTTTTTTTATCAGGTTTTTTAATTCTTTTATCTTATAGTCGCCAAGTTCTTTTTTACATGATGGTAATGGTGAGGTGGCAAAACTGTTTATTTGCAATAATTGCATAAAAAAGAAAATTAATAGTGAGGCGGGAAAATATTTTTCCAAAGAAACAACCCTTTTACTGATTGTTTTCATTATGAACTTAAAATGACATAAAATCCAGGTATAAGAAGAATAAAAGACATTTTTCACGAAATTGAGAGATATTCCATCTTGTTTTTCGGGTTTTTTCTGATCTTTTTGTTTTGCGAATTCCATTTTGAGGTCATTTGAGTGGGATTTTGATTGAGAATTTATGACTCCAGGTCTGGTTTGGCCGGAAAAGTGAATTTTTGAATAAGGGAATCCATGACAGGGAAAATTGATTCCACGTCAGAAGCTCTCATAAAAGAAAACTCATGAAAATTCAAAATCATCCTCTTCAGGGGAAGCTCCGGGAGAATGGGGTTCCGGGACTTTTGAATCCAACCCCGGATGGGTGAGAATATTTTTAATCACCTCAGGCTCCTCTATTGAAGAAATGACTTTTAACTTTCCTTCGCATTCCGGGCAAATCTCCATGTCCATCCCAAAAACCCTTTTCAGTCTCATGGCCCGGGTCATGGAAGAGGATTTTCAGGACTTTGTTGTCTGTTTCTCTGGACTCTTTGTTTTTGGAGTGATCAGGGAGCAACGTTTGAAGTTCGGGGCAAACACACCATGAAACCTTATGAGATTGGTTCTGGGTCTTGGGATGAGAGAGGCCAGGCGGGAGAGAAGATCCAGGGGGTCAGGGACAATCCGCATGGTTCCGTTCTCATAGGGGGTTTTTAACTGATAAATCACCTTCCCCTGTGAGTTCATGGAAAGCCTCTGTTCACTGAGACCTGGTCTTGAAATATAACGACAAATCCTTTCAGGCTTTTCCCTCTGGTGAGCTTTTGTGGAAACCCCTTTATTGAGACTGAAACCGGAATATCTGGACAGCCAGGAAGCAAAGAAATACATAAAAAAACATGGACAAAAACAAAACGAAGGTTATGGGCCTGGATGCGATCTAAGGTTGAAGGATGATCTTTGAATAAAACTAAAGATTTAAAAGAATGTAATTTTAAATAAAGTGCTTGTTTGTTCAGGAAAGGAATTTTTTGACAATTTTTCTCAGTTTGAGGGAAAGATTCTTAACACAAAGATACAGATTCCATTACCAAAATATTTTTTTGATTAAGTGTTTAAATATTCCCTTATTATTTTGATTTCAGAGTTACTCATTTTATACAAATCGAAAACTAATAAATCTAATTCATTGAATAAATGAGAATTGGAAGGTTTATCTATTAGTTTTTGAACTATATTTATTAAACTTATCATCTGCTTGTTATTTGGAATAATTATTGGATATCTTTTTATTGATGTGACTGTATACCTGAATCTTCCTGCATAAATGAATGTACTTGATGCTTTTTTATGAAAATATTCTAATACAGAAGAATTCATCAATCCTAACAAATATAAGACCCAAACTTCATCCTGCTTTTTAGGTATTATCATAAAAAAATTGAGAAGAAGCTCTCTGCTAAAGGCGTAAAGGCATCTTCTTTTGTATCCAACAAAGGCTATAAGAAATATGTGACGATTCCTAATGAAAAAAATCAAAAGCCAACTCTCAATGAAAAGCAAAAAAAAAAAGAGTCCACAAAGGATGGTTTCTTTGCCGTTTTGACAAATGTCAAAAATCTCGATGCGAGTTCAATCATTATGAACTACAAAGAGTTGTGGAAAATAGAGGATGCCTTCGGGGAACTCAAGGGCAATCTGAAAGCCCGTCCCGTTTTCCACTGGTCAGACCACAGAATCACCGGTCATTTAACATTGTGTTTTTTATCTTATCTTTGTGAGGCCCGTTTAACCAAACGGTTGAGGGAAAAGAAGATGATGTTCAAAAGCCCTGCCGTTGGCAGGAGCAATCATGTAAAGCCCCGCCCTCTGACCGTTGTGGAAGCCATGAAAAGCCTCGGTCAGAGCCATACCCGTCAAAATCCGTGACCAAATTGTATGGACTCGTACTGATGTTACGGGAAATGCACTGGCTTTGTTCAGGGCGGCTTGTGTGGGGCTTCCACCAAAAACCTAAAAACCCCCATAGAATGTAGTGGTACAAAACCAGACAATAGGCGTTAAGTGTTCAAAATCACTGATTTGATGCAACTACTGCTGTCAAAGTCGGGAATTACTTGATTCTTTACTTGAGTTAGGCTGCATTTTCCCCGATAATTAGTAAGAGGAAGGAAGGTTAATATGACCCCAAAGTCCCGTAAAAAAGAAACTCAAGAGTTCCAACACATATCTCAAAATAGAAAAAAAGAGGTTTACCAAGTATTCAAAACTATTGGGGTACCAACTCATTTACAGGACCAACCATACCTGAGCCAAAGTGATCACGTTGATGTGAATGCTCCCTTTAAAAAATTTTCCATGCTGGAAGATGGAGGATATACTTTTGAAACCAAGAGTAGCTCCTGATTTTCTATGCCAAACTGGAATGATGTTTTAAAGGAAATTCAAACAGAAGCTAATCAAAATCCAAATAAAGATCCTTTTAATTCGGTTAGACAAAAATATCTCAACACTCTTTTTAACAAGCGTCAACGAAATATTATTACATATTATTCTGGCTGGCTTCAAAAAGGCCCCTTACGAGGTACAGAAATCAATGATAATGATAAAAATGCCTTTATGGCTGTGATTCATGGTTTAGATCGCAAAAAGGGCCTAGATCTGATTCTCCATACTCCAGGTGGTGAAATTGCTGCAACAGAATCTTTAGTAGATTATTTGTGTAATATGTTCGATTATAATATTGAAGTCTTTGTTCCACAAATTGCCATGTCCGCAGGGACAATGATTGCTTGTGCCTCTAGGCTCATTCATATGGGCAAGCCATCCAATTTAGGGCCTATTGACCCTCAATTTAATGGAGTCCCAGCAAGTTCTGTATTATTTGAATTTGAAAGGGCTGCACAAGATATTAAAACAAGACCTGAAACAATTCCGTTATGGCAAACCATTATTGGCAAATATCATCCAACCTTCATATTATCTTGTGAGAATGCTATAGAGTGGTCAAAAGAGGTTGTGAAAAAATGGTTAACAAATGGGATGTTTGCTAATGAAACACAAGTAGACATAGACAAGATTGTAAACTATCTTTCAGACCATCAAAAAATGAAAACACATTCTCGCCATATAGGTCTCAATGAAGCTCGGTCAATTGGTTTAAAAATTTGCCCTTTAGAAACAGATCAAGAAATTCAGGATATGGTTTTAACCATTCACCATACCTATATGCATACATTAAGTAATACACCCAACATTAAAGTGGTAGAAAATCATAAGAATATTGGGCAAGTAGTAGATGCTATTGTCACAGCACCCAAATAAATTTCTTTTTTAAAAAGTCTGCGTTAGGTATTCTCGTACCACCTAAACATTGTCGTGAATACATACCTATTGCTATTTCAGCCATATTTAACCAACTGGCATGCTTCGGAGTGTAATAGACATCAAATCGACTCCATAAACGATTTGCCTTCTGCTCTCCAAAAACTCTTATTAAAGAAGATTTTGAGTGAATGTTCAGATTATCCATTATCAAAATAAAAGGGAAGACGGCCATAGGAGTATTTCAGAAGTATCCGGATTTACGAACAAAGCAGGTAATCATTTCTGGGCACGAGGATATTGTGTTGATACCGTAGGTTTAGACAGTTCCATGATTCAGAAATATGTAAAGTATCAAGAGAAGAAGTAAGAAGTAATTTTGTTTAATCTCATATGGGTTTAATTCCCCGCAGCTTGCTGCGAAACAATGAGGCGTTAGCCTCATTTTATGAGTCGCTATATTCATAAGAAACATAATGTTTCTATTCTTCTCTATCATTTGGTATGTCCAGTCAAATATAGGAAAGCTATCATTACAGATGAGGTGTCAAAAGTATTGATAGATGTCTGCAAGGGGATTTCACTTCGCTATGAGATAGAGTTTATAGAGATTGAATTGAATCTCTGTCATTGATCCGGTTTTCATCCTTATGTTGGATGAAAACATCGCTGTTTACTTTTGCCCTTGGTTTTCATTTTGCCATCAGTTTCTTTGGTGGCTTTACTCAACCCCCATTTTTCCAATCCCCCCGTCAGTTATAAACGACATCAACCGGAAAAAACTCTTCTCTACAAACTCATCCAGAAAAATCTTCTGGACTTCTATCAACAAATGGACCGGGATTATGAAAAAGGACTTCCGGAATTTGTCAGAAAGGAATTTGACGAGTTTCTCAAATGTGGAGTTCTGGCCCATGGGTTTCTAAGAGTCCAATGCACATCCTGCAACCATGAAAAGCTTGTCGCCTTTAGTTGCAAAAAACGGGGATTCTGTCCCAGTTGCGGAGCCAGGAGAATGGCTGAAGCTGCCACCCATTTGGTTGATGAGGTTTTTCCCGAAAAACCCATGAGACAGTGGGTTTTGACTTTTCCCTTTCAACTCAGATTCCTGTTTGCCAGAGACCACAAAGTCATGGGAGAGGTTTTGGGTCTTGTCAACAGAACTCTTTGCACCTTTCTCATCAAAAAAGCGGGTTTCACTAAAAAGTCAGGAGCCAGAACAGGTTCAGTGACTTTCATTCAACGCTTCGGTGGAAGCCTTAACCTCAATATCCACTTCCACATGATGTTTCCCGATGGAGTCTACAGCTTTGAAGACGGAAGACCAAAGTGTCAATTGACAACTCCCCCTTCAAACCAGGAACTCGACAAACTCCTTAAAAGTCTTGTTCAAAGAGTGGTCAGATTTTTGGAAAAACGGGGATTCATTGAAAGGGATGGGGGAACAGCCTTTCTTTCACTGGACTCAGACCCCACGGCCATGGACCAGGTCCAATCCTCATCGATTACTTACCGAATAGCCCTTGGAAAACACAAAGGTCAAAAGGCCCTGACACTGAAAACTCTTCCTGAAACAAACAACAGGGAGAAGCCTTTTCTGTCAAAACACTCAGGCTTCAGTCTCCACGCCGGGGTTTCCACAAAAGTCCACCAGAGGGAAAAGCCTGAAAGGATTTGTCGTTACATTTCAAGGCCAAGTCTGAGTGAACAGAGACTTTCACTCAATTCCCGGGGGAAAGTGATTTATCAGTTAAAAACCCCTTATGAGAATGGAACCACCCGGATTGTCCTTGATCCTCTGGACTTTCTCTCACGACTGGCTTCCCTTGTTCCAAGACCAAAAACCAACCTCATAAGGTTTCATGGAATCTTTGCACCGAATTTCAAACACCGCTCTCTAATCACTCCAAAAACAAAAAGCCCTGAAAAACAAGCAACAAAGTCCGGAAAATCCTCTTCCATGAACTGGGCCGGGAGACTTAAAAGGGTTTTTGGAATGGACATTGAGGTTTGTTCGGAGTGTGGGGGGAAACTCAAAGTCATCTCTTCCATAGAGGGACCTGAAGTCATCAAAAAGATTCTCACCCACTTGGGACTGGAGTCAGGAATTCCAGAGCCCTGTTCTCCAAGGGGGCCACCGGAAGAGGAGGAGGTTTTCCATTTCTCATGAATCTTGTTCATTGAAGAACTCTGACGGAGAACCCGGGTTTTCTGTGATGGATTCCCTTATTCAAAAATTCACTTTTCCAACCAAATCAGGTTTGGAATCATA
Organism: Bdellovibrionales bacterium; assembly: GCA_965218815.1. Lineage (GTDB taxonomy): Bacteria > Bdellovibrionota > Bdellovibrionia > Bdellovibrionales > JAGQZY01 > JAGQZY01. The sequence goes on from CBDCLX010000002.1 coordinate 390,725, forward strand.
AATCCTCAAGAAAAACTCCTGTCAAATGACCATAAAATGGAGTTCGTAAAGCAAAAGATCAGAAAAACTCAGAAAAACCATGAAAAACGGGGTGGAAATACATCTTGATCTCTAAAAAAATGTCTTTTATCCTGCTTATACACAAAGCCTTTTTTCCCTCCATAAAAACAATATAAGATTTTGCCTGAGCAAGAAGGCTATAAAATAAAATAAGCACTGAAATCACAATATGACGCATAACGACTTAACTTCATTCATTGGTCATGAAATGTCAAACATTCTTTTAAAAAATCACCACCCCTGTTTCGTGCCTCTTTTATGCCGATCCTATTTGAATTTTCATGGAATTTCCCCAAAAGATCATTTATTCTGATCTGTGTCTTTTTAGACTGATCGTGTTTGAATTTCCATGGAGTTTCCCTACGAAAACCCCATGAAAAACAAAGAGGCTTCAGTTGGTGTTTTGCACATACAACTTATTGGATTAAGTGTGGATACCTTCACATACATAATAAATATTCACATTGAAACTTTTTGTTAAGAGGCAATCACTGGCCCAGGACCTCAGACAACCTGGTACTCAAGGGGGCTTTTGTTAAAACAGGTCAGCTCAAACACACACGTTATTACCTGAATATACCAGGGCAGTTTCCTGAGCAGGAGAGTTTTGGATGAGGATAAAAGAGTTTTCCAGTCCAGGTGGGATGGTTTTTACGCAATGATCTGTAATGATCCGGACAAGAAGTCCAGTGGGGAGGAGATCATGAAACTTCACAAATGAGTCAGTATATACATACCCCTTGTTTCAGAGTTTGGAGCGTTTAGGTCGTTTAAATCGTTTAGGTCGTTTAGGGTTTTTAATAAATTGTTTTGTAAACTGTCGAATTTTTTTAAACTTGAATTCCATTACTTCCTTTCCATCTTCAAGGTCAAGGCCGGTTAAAAGTTCCCCCTTGCCTTCCTCCTGTTCACTCTCTTTTATCTTTGGAGTTTTCAATACAACCCACCTTCTTACAAAAGATTTTGGGGCCACTGAAAAGGGAACAAAAACATGGTTTTTGGGAACATTCACTGTTCTATTAAGTCCTTTTTGACCGGCATTTAAAGCGATCATGGAATCTGAAAAACTCACACCTACCTGGGGTCCCATTGAAGCAGCCATAACACCGGCACCAAATACCTGTGTATTTCTATTGCTTGAAGTCCCAGCAATAACACCCCCTAAAGCGGCAACTCCAACTGTCAGAAGAGCCATGTTATGCCGATTTTGTTTAAATTTCAATTCAGCCCCTTCGATCCAGGCATGTAGGTCATTATTTATCAGGATATGATTTTCAAAATTGGGAAAACCCACATGGACAACTCTCATCCTCTTCCATTCATCAGAAACATTTTCAAAAGTGTACTCAAAAAAACCGTAAAAATCATCACTGAGGCTTGTGTTTTCTGCAACACTCACAACCAATTGACCGTCTTTTTTATCGGTGACTCCTTTGAGTCCAGGATGAGTCGTGGCACAGCCGGATAAAATCAACAAGACAGAGCAGAGAAAAACCAAAATTTTGCACTTCATAGTAAACCCCTTTTTTCAAAAAAATTGTTTTGTTAAAGATGATATGAATTTCCATGATTAAAAGACAGGATTTTAAGCACGACCAATCTATAAATTAACATTTTATAAAGCCTTTTTCAAAAATCAAGTAAAAAATGGTCAATCCTGAAAAAGTCCGCTAAGCCGGGAAAATGGCTGGCTTCCCTTGTTCCAAGACCCAGAACCAATATCATAAGGTTCCATGGGGCAGTTTGCCCCGAATTTCAAACACCGTCGCCTTATCACTCCAAAACGGCTCTTGGAAAACTGACAACTCCCCCTTCAAACCAGGAACTCGACAAACTCCTTAAAAGTCTTGTTCAAAGAGTGGTCAGATTTTTGGAAAAACGGGGATTCATTGAAAGGGATGGGGGAACAGCCTTTCTTTCACTGGACTCAGGCCCCACGGCCATGGACCAGGTCCGGTCTTCTTCCATCACTTACCGGATTGCCCTTGGAAAACACAAAGGTCAAAAGGCTCTGACACTGAAAACTCTTCCTGAAACAAACAACAGGGAGAAGCCTTTTCTGTCAAAACACTCAGGCTTCAGTCTCCACGCCGGGGTTTCCACAAAAGTCCACCAGAGGGAAAAGCTTGAAAGGATTTGTCGTTACATTTCAAGACCAAGTCTGAGTGAACAGAGACTTTCACTCAATTCCCGGGGGAAAGTGATTTATCAGTTAAAAACCCCTTATGAGAATGGAACCACCCGGATTATCCTTGACCCTCTGGACTTTCTCTCACGACTGGCTTCCCTTGTTCCAAGACCAAAAACCAACCTCATAAGGTTTCATGGAATCTTTGCCCCAAATTTCAAACACCGCTCTCTAATCACTCCAAAAACAAAAAGCCCTGAAAAACAAGCAACAAAGTCCGGAAAATCCTCTTCCATGAACTGGGCCGGGAGACTTAAAAGGGTTTTTGGAATGGACATTGAGGTTTGTTCGGAGTGTGGGGGGAAACTCAAAGTCATCTCTTCCATAGAGGGACCTGAAGTCATCAAAAAGATTCTCACCCACTTGGGACTGGAGTCAGGAATTCCAGAGCCCTGTTCTCCAAGGGGGCCGAAGAGGAGGAGGTTTTCCATTTCTCATGAATCTTCTTCATTGGAGAACTCTGACGGAGAACCCGGGTTTTCTGTGATGGATTCCCTTATTCAAAAATTCACTTTTCCAACCAAATCAGGTTTGGAATCATAAATCCTCAAGAAAAACTCCTGTCAAATGACCATAAAATGGAGTTCGTAAAGCAAAAGATCAGAAAAACTCAGAAAAACCATGAAAAACGGGGTGGAAATACATCTTGATCTCTAAAAAAATGTCTTTTATCCTGCTTATACACATTTCAAAACTTAACCTTTCTATAATAATATTAGGATTATTTCTATCTATTACTTGGTTGTTTACTTTTATCATTCTTTAGTGTCTCTATCTGTGGAGCATCCCTTTTCCAACTCTTACTTCTCCTGCCCATAGCAATCTTGAACTTTAAAATCCTCCTGACTTCCGCATTTTGCAGATAATTTTTTTATTTAAAATTTAATTTTAATATTGATTTCGGTAGTTTGAAAAAAAGTTATTCATAAGCCGATTTGTAGTGGCCCTTAGGGTTGACCTCCTCGCTTTTCCACCTGAATCTGAAAATATGTTTGTCCGTCTGGTTAAAAAGAAAAAAAAGTAAATTAAAACCAATTTTGTTCACTACACTTTTTTCAAAAAAGAGCAATTTTAACCTCTAAACCTCATAACTTTCAGATGAATACCTTTGACGCATCTGCTGCTGTCAAAGTCGGGATTAACTAACAAGCCCTATTTTGGACTGCGACCCTGAAATTGGACAAAAGTGCCATCGGATTGATGGTTTGTTTTTCTGAAAAACATTTTCTTTTCATCTCGGTGGCCCACAATCTGAGGAGAAAAGTTTGCGAAATCGAAGTGATTTTATAATATCGCTGTCTTTAGGTTCACCATTGTCTATTAAATATTTTATTTTCAATTCATAGGCATCTTTTTCAAGTTCATTCATACATACAAAAACGGATTGGTCCAACCCGTATGCAAATTGTAAAAAATGTACATATTCATGGAGAATGGTGGATTTTCCTTCCCAAGTGGAAAGATCAGTTTGATCATGAAGATAGATTGTTTTTTGAATGGACAAGGGGGGGAAGAAGGATCTCCATTTCAGAAAAAACTTTCTTGGGGACACTTAAGACCACACTTCCCATCGCATTTTTTTTTAAGAATCTTCGGCTTTGGGAACTGGAGTTGATGTACCAATTGAGGTATTCAGGATAAACCTCACTGGCCTTCACTCGGATAATATAAAAGAGAGGTGAGGCAATAAGGTTTTTGATGTCCTCTTTTACAATGATACTGAAGGGGGTGGGCTCCCAGTCCAGATTTTGAAATAAAAAGAAGGTCCCCTTTTTTAACCAGCTTAGGGGTCACCCCTTCTTTGAGGTTCATCCGGGATAAAGTGGTCTTATCCAGGCTCTTGTGAGGTGAAACATCCCTCATTTGTGCAACTAAATACTTGCCTCTAGGCTGATGGCTGACCCGCCCACGGATGGATTGCCCAGGAAAAATATTGGCTAAGTCTTTGATTTTTCTAATTTTATATGGGTTTGGGTTCATTTTTCAAAATTCTTATTTGCAATTTTTTATGCAATAATTAAAATATGGCATTTTTTAGAGGAAAGTCAATGTAAAAATTGAGAAAAATGTGATTTTTCATGTTTAACACATAAATTGTGACAATTATGATAGTCAAAATTATTTCAAATGTGTATAATTAACACATAAATTGTGGTAATTATGAAATCCAAAGTAATCAGTCCAGATCAGGTTCTCTATGAAGTTGCCTCACAGCAACAAGGGTATTTTACAACCAAGCAGGCCGAGTCTGCAGGTTACATCAGAGCCCATCATTCCTATCACGTCAAAGCAGGCCATTGGGTTCGTGAAATGCGAGGGATTTATCGTCTTGCAAAGTTTCCCCAAGATGATGGAGATGCTCAACTTATGCTTTGGTATCTTTGGTCCAGAAACCGGAATGAGACTCCCCAAGGAGTTTATTCTCACGATACAGCACTCAGAATCTATGATCTAAGTGATCTCATGCCATCAAAACTACACATGACAGTTCCATCCCACTTTAGAAAGTTTAATGAAGTTCCAAAAATTTTAGTTCTCTACAAGGCTTCACTTCTAAAATCGGATATCAGGCTTATAAGAGGGTTTGCAGTGACAACCCCTGTACGGACAATTTTTGATCTTTTTGAGTCAAACCACCTGGGAAAGGATATTCTTATTCAGGCCGCCACCGAAGCCATTAAAAAAGGACTTATTCACCCAAAACATGAAGATAAAATAAAGAAAGTGATTAAAGATGAATAAATACAAAACGGCGACAGCTTTTTTAATGGCACTTTCAGACAGATTAAAAAATAAATCAAAGGATGAGAAAGTTGATATTCAAAGACTGCGTCGGCAAGTGGCCTTTGATCGTTTACTTGCCAGATTATTTCATATAGAGCCAAGCCCTTGGGTCCTGAAAGGTGGATACGCAATGGAGCTTAGGGTAAGCCACCCCAGGGCGACCAAAGATGTTGATTTGGCAATGAGGACAGGTTTTTTTGAAACACTCCCTTCTGAAGACCCAAATATGACAATTCTAAAAGAACTCAGAACAAGAGGCAGCGAAGATTTAAATGATTTTTTTATATTTCAGATTTCTGAGCCAATAATGGGCTTGGAAGCGGCCCCGTATGGAGGAGCAAGGTTTTCAGTTGAAGCTTTGGTGGATGGCCGTTTATTTTCCAAGTTTCACTTGGATGTGGGCCTTGGTGATGATCTGATTGAACCTGTAGATATAGTGATTGGTGAAGATTGGTTGGATTTTGCCGACCTTCATACAAAAGGGATTCCCGCATTATCAGTAAACCAACAATTTGCGGAAAAGTTGCATACTTATACTCTGCCAAGAGAGGGAAGAAAGAACTCTCGTGTCAAAGACCTTGTTGATATGACACTGCTTCTCAGATCAGGAAAGTTAAAAAAAGAAAAGGTTATAGAAGCCATTGAGAGGACCTTTAAGAGAAGAGCGACCCATGAAATTCCCCATAAGTTGTTATCGCCACCAAGTGAGTGGAAAGAGCCGTTTTCAAGGTTAGCCAGAGATTGCGAATTGACCTTAAGTTCAGAGGATGCCTTTCGAGAGCTTAACCTGTATTTTTCAGACCTTTTTACCTGACTTGGATGATCATCTATATAGATTGTTGATACCATCTGACTGATTCCCAAATCACTAGGAGGGCCTTCGAAGATTGGGTGTTGGGCAAAATGAGAGGCTTTTGGAAAAAATATTTTAAAATTGCCTAAAAAAATCTAAACAAACAAAAGCAAAGATAAAAATCTTTCTGATTATAAATTCAAAACTGATAGTTATACAAAAGCATTTACTTTTTCAAAAAGAGATTTGACTACCGGACGATTAAAATCGGAAAAAAGTTCATCACCAAAGTCACTTAAATAGTGTTACATAGAAATATTTCCATTCTGTGGGATTTTGATGGTACGTTGACACCTGTGGATTCCACAACCAAAACTGTAGAGGTTTTGGAAAAAAATTCACCTAAAAAATTCTGGAAAGAGGCAAAACCTAAGAGGTGACCGAAGGACACCAAAATGGGAACATATTCTGGCTTCTGATACTCCTATATGGATGTACACCCTTTCAAGAATAGCCCATCAAGAAAAAGTTCCACTCAATAAAGAGTTCTTTAAGGAATTTGTTGTTCCAAAAGTTGAACTTTATCCGAACGTTTCTGATTTTCTTCGGAAAATAAAAAAAATTGAAAATAGAATGGATTTTAAGAGTTATGGAATTAAAATCTATCACTTTATTATTTCAGCCGGTCTGAAAGACCTTATAGAAGAAGTTTTTCCAGAAAATTTAATAGAATGGACGTTTGGAGGACGATACACAATTATCTATTCCAGTGAAGATGAAAGGGATCAACCAGAAAGTGTGCCTGCTTTCTGTATGGACGAGACTATGAAAACCCGCTCTATTTTTGAAATTGCCAAAGGAACATTTTCAGATCGGAAAGCTCCCGTTAATAAACGAATAAGACCTGAAAATTTAAAGTTCCCTTTTTCAAACATGATTTATATTGGTGATGGTCCAACTGATATACCGGCACTGGCTCTTGTAAAGGACCAATGGGCTTGGTGTGATTGTCTATAACAAAAAAAAATCTCTTAAAATGATCCAAAGAAAATTGAAACAAATGAATTTCGATTATCGAGCTGATTTGATTGCACCTGCTGATTTTTCATTAAACAGTGAATTATTTCAATTCATAGAAGCTCATTGTTATAAGGTCCTCCGTTTCTACAAGGCTAAAGACTTTCCAATGGATAAGAATCTTTTAAGCTCATAAAGATTGAAATGATTTTATTTTCTTACCAGAAAACCCGTCTGTTGTTCTTCTTCAGAATCATCCTCATTTACGGTGGAGACGGAAATTTTGTTTTCCTCTTCACAGCTGAGAATTTCAAGAACGTAGGTGATGTCTTTTCTTAATTGGCAGCCATCAAAATTGGAATGGATGACTTCAATGGCTACAAAAAATTGTTCTGGTTCAGGTTGCTGCTCCGATGAAAAAACATTAAGAAAATTTAAAGATTTAGAAAGCCAGCCGGGCTCAGGTGAAAAAGTTTTAAGAATTTTTACGGTTTTACCCTTTTTCAAAGGGCAAATTTTTGCATGAAACATATTCAATCCATGTTTATCTGCCGGAACATCCGGATTCTTTTTTTCATCGGGATTTACTGGATTTATGTATCCTCTCCTGTTTTTTTTATAATATCCTATCCTGTTACCTGAATAGGTAAGGAATTCCCCTTCATTCAGAGAACAGGGAAAAGGAGTCTCATCGTTATCATCAGCTGTGGCTTTTTTCAGGTTTAAAAAAGAAAAAGAAATAGTAAAAATCATTATGGATAATGTCTTTATGGGCATCCGACCTCCCATCGTTTTCCAAAAATGATATACCCCATTATATAACAATTTAGCTAATTATTTTTTTTAAATGGAAACATTTGAAATTATTATGGTGTCCTTACTCCTGATGAAAAAACAAACTTTGAAATTTTCATTCACTTTTAAAAATTCTATACTGGTTCCATTTGAAATTTCCCGGACTATTTCCTCTTGAAACACCGGACAATTCAAACACGATCAGTCTATCCCGAGTTCTCCGGCACAAATTACGGGTTTTATACTGATCGCATTTGAATTTTCATGGAATTTCTCTATGAAAGGGGTATAAGAAGAATAAAGGGCATTTTTCACAAAATTGAGAGATATTCCATCTTGTTTTTCGGGTTTTTTCTGATTTTTTTGTTTCGTGAATCCTATTTTGAGGTCATTTGAGTGAGATTTTGATTGAAAATTTATGACTCCAAGTCTGGTTTGGCCAGAAAAGTGAATTTTTGAATAAGGGAATTCATTACAGGGGAAATTGATTCCACGTCAGAAGCTTTCATAAAAGAAAACTCATGAAAATTTGAAATCATCCTCTTCAGGTGAAGCTCTGGGAGAATGGGGTTCCGGGACTTTTGAATCCAACCCCAGATGGGTGAGAATCTTTTCAATGACCTCAGGTTCCTCTATTGAAGAGATGACTTTTAACTTTCCCCCGCATTCCGAGCAAATCTCTATGTCCATTCCAAAAACCCTTTTAAGTCTCCTGGCCCAGTTCATGGAAGAGGAATTTCCGGGCTGTGTTGTCTGTTTCTCTGGGTTTTTTGTTTTTGGAGTGATAAGACGACGGTGTTTGAAATTTGGGGCAAAGATTCCATGAAACCTTATAAGGTTGGTTCTGGGTCTTGGTACAAGGGAAGCAAGACGTGAGAGAAAATCCAGGGGATCAAGGACAATCCTTGTGGTTCCGTTTTCATAGGGGGTTTTTAACTGATAAATCACCTTCCCCTGTGAGTTCATAGAAAGCCTTTGTTCACTTAAGCCTGGTCTTGAAATATAACGACAAATCCTTTCAGGTTTTTCCCTCTGGTGGGCTTTTGTGGAAACCCCTGCATGGAGACTGAAACCAGAATGTTGGGACAGAAAAGGCTTTTCCCTGTGGTTTGTTTCAAAAAGGGTTTTCAGTGTCAGGGCCTTTTGCCCTTTGTTTTTCCCAAGGGCAATCCGGTAGGTGATGGAAGAGGACCTTACCTGGTCCATGGCCGAGGGGTCTGAGGTTATTGAAACAAAAGCCTGATCCTCATTCCTTTGAATGAGTCCCCTTCTTTACAACTAAAGGCCACAAGTTTTTCATGCTTGCAGGATGTGCATTGAACCCTTAGAAACCCATGGGCCAGGACTCCGCACTTGAGAAATTCATCAAATTCTTTTTTCACAAAACAGGGAATTCCCTTTTCATAGTCCCTGTCCATTTGCTGGTAGAAGTTCAGAAGGTTTTCCTGGATGAGCTTGTAGAGAAGAGTTTTTTCCGGTTGGTGTCGTTTGTAACTGACAGAGGGGTTGGAAATATGAGGATTGAGTAAGGCCAGCGTAAAACCTGATTAAAGTCCCATAAAAAGGAGGTAGTCGTGGAAAAAGAGAAGCCACCCATTTGGTTGATGAGGTTTTCCCTAAAAAACCCATGAGACAGTGGGTTTTGACTTTTCCCTTTCAACTTCTGTCAAAACACTCAGGCTTTAGTCTCAATAAAGGGGTTTCCACAAAAGTCCACCAGAGGGAAAAGCCTGAAAGGATTTGTCGTTACATTTCAAGGCCAGGTCTGAGTGAACTTTAGGCTTTCACTCAATTCCCGGGGGAAAGTGATTTATCAGTTAAAAACCCCTTATGAGAATGGAACCACCCGGATTGTCCTTGATCCTCTGGATTTTCTCTCACGACTGGCTTCCCTTGTTCCAAGACCAAAAACCAACCTCATACAGAGAACAGTTCCCTTTCTTATTTGTTGGGACTGGACCTTGACCACGAACTTCATTTCCATGTTCCCATCTGTAATTGACAGCGTTTCTTTTCGGCTTTATTACTGCAGGTAAATATACACCGCTCCTGAATCCCTTGCATCATCATTGGACTGATCGCCTCCAACTCCTCTGGCCTTGCTGTCTTCCCCAGAAGCCCCCACAGCCAGAGTCTTCCCATCACCACTTAAACTCAGGGAATCACCAAAAAGATCCCAAGCCCCTGTGTTTGAAGCCTTGAGGTAAGCCTGTTGGCTCCACGTCTTCTCTGTATCTCTCACGAACACATACACCGCCCCTGAGTTCCCTGCATCATCATTGGACTGATCGCCTCCAACTCCTCCGGCCTTGCTGTCTTCCCAAGAAGCCGCAACAGCCAGGCTGTTCCCATCACCACTTAAACTCAGGGAATCACCAAAAAGATCCCAAGCCCCTGTGTTTGAAGCCTTGAGATAAGCCTGTTGGCTCCACGTCCCCTCTGTATCTCTCACGAACACATACACCGCTCCTGAATCCCTTGCATCATCATTGGACTGATCGCCTCCAACTCCTCCGGCCTTGCTGTCTTCCCAAGAAGCCGCAACAGCCAGGCTTTCCCATCACCACTTAAACTCAGAGACCTACCAAAAAAATCCCCAACCCCTGTGTTTGAAGCCTTGAGGTAAGCCTGTTGGCTCCACGTCCCCTCTGTATCTCTCACGAACACATACACCGCTCCTGAATCCCTTGCATCATCATTGGACTGATCGCCTCCAACACCTCTGGCATTGCTGTCTTCCCTACGAGCCCCCACAGCCAGGCTGTTCCCATCACCACTTAAACTCAGAGACTTACCAAACCAATCCCTAACCCCTGTGTTTGAAGCCTTGAGGTAAGCCTGTTGGCTCCACGTCCCCTCTGTATCTCTCACGAACACATACACCGCCCCTGAGTTTAATGCCTTATCGTTTTCCTGATCACTCCCTGAAAATTGTTCTCCAATCCAATTCCCAATCCCTGAAAACCAACCTGACTCCTCTGCCTCATTGTTTGTCTGATCGCCTCCAACTCCTCCGGCCTTGCCGTCTTCCCTATGAGCCCCCACAGCCAGGGTGTTCCCATCACCACTGAAACTCAGGGAAACACCAAAATAATCCCAAGCCCCTGTGTTTGAAGCCTTTACATAAGAAATAACTTCTCCAAAATCCCTGAAAGCGGCCACCCTCCGTTTGGAATCAACCAAAACTTTCGGAGAGGAAAACTCAACGGATGAGTCTGTCTTCGGACGACTTGAACAACCGAAAAAGAAAAAGTGAAAAATCACAACTGTCAAAACTCCAAAAAGAGTTTTTCTTTTCCCCGAACCATAAGCTTGTAAAATCATTCTCTCCTCCTTCACTTCAGCAAAAATGACCGTTTGTTTTGTAACCCCAACTTTTGGGCGGTCTTTTTTTAAGCTTATCAAAAAAATTATTTTTTTCTACTGAACAAAGGTATAGCCTTTAACAAGGCTCTGAAGCCTTTGAATCCAAACCGGAAATAATCTTTTTAATTTTGTCTTAGGAGGTCCGCAAAAATAACTTGAAATAGTTTTTAATTTTCTTACAATGAAATCATGGAATGTGTGAACAAGGATTGGCTCAAGGTTTTTCCCACATTTAGCGAATCACAAATCAAATGCCACTGGTCTTTCTAAAACAACTGTAATAAAGGGTAAAAAAGAAGTCAAGGCTATAAAATCGTCACTTCCGTTAGATACTAAGAACAAAAGGGGGTGGAAGAAAGCGTCGATCTTCCGACAAAGAATTGATTAAAGATATTGAAGAAATACTGACAGAAACAACCGGAGGAGAGCCCATGAGTCCAATTAAGTGGACGTGTAGGTCTGTCAGCCTCTGGACTTTCTCTCACGACTGGCTTCCCTTGTTCCAAGACCAAAAACCAACCTCATAAGGTTTCATGGAATCTTTGCACCGAATTTCAAACACCATCGTCTTATCACTCCAAAAACAAAAAATTCTGAAAAACAGGAAGCAAAAACAAAACCAGGAAAGTCCTCTTCCATGACATGGGCCAGGAGGCTTAAAAGGACTTTTGGAATGGACATTGAGGTTTGTTCGGAGTGTGGGGGGAAACTCAAAGTCATCTCTTCCATAGAGGGACCTGAAGTCATCAAAAAGATTCTCAACCACTTGGGACTGGAGTCAGGAATTCCAGAGCCCTGTTCTCCAAGGGGGCCACCGGAAGAGGAGGAGGTTTTCCATTTCTCATGAATCTTCTTCATTGGAGAACTCTGACGGAGAACCCGGGTTTTCTGTGATGGATTCCCTTATTCAAAAATTCACTTTTCCAACCAAATCAGGTTTGGAATCATAAATCCTCAAGAAAAACTCCTGTCAAATGACCATAAAATGGAGTTCGTAAAGCAAAAGATCAGAAAAACCATGAAAAACGGGGTGGAAATACATCTTGATCTCTAAAAAAATATCTTTTATCCTTCTTATACACCCAAAAAATAGGTCTTTGATCTGTCTGAAAACAGTCCCTTTGGAATTGGTTGTGTGACTCTTTGCGACTGTTTTTAATCAACTCCCCAAACTGATGAATCTAAAACCGGTGCCTCTGGCGAACCCTCCAGACGTTCAACGGTTCTGATCAGGTACCCATAACTTTCATCATCTGTCATTTGTTGGAGTGCATCAGACCATACCCTGCGTGCCTCCTCCGTTTGTCCCATATCCCAGAGGACTTCACCAAGATGAGCGACTGTTTCTGCAGTGGACATCAGGGACAGGGATTGATGCAGATAACCAAGGGCTTCCTCATGATGTCCCATCTTATAAAGGACCCAACCCAGGGAATCAGTGATGTATGGACTCCTGAGTTTGCCCTTTCAGATTTAGCCACTGCATTATTTATTTGAAATAAATCAATTTACTCAGAGGCCAATTTAAAAAACATACTACAAGTTGCTACACGACACTAATCTCCCAGACATTTGAGATCATATCACTTTATTTCGTACGCTCTCGTTGGGAACTCTTGCCCAAAAGCATTATAAATTTTCTCAGCTTTTTCGGATAACTTACGAGGAAGACCATAAACTTTGGGAGGAATCTTTACCCTGTTTCGAAGAATTGTTGTCTCCACATCCTTAAGGGTGTCAATAAGTTCCTGGGGGCTGATATTTAATCCATGTTCCTTCAGTGTCCATTCTGCAGTCCTGAGAACCACATAGGACAAAAAGCAGATAACTATGTGGGATTTTATTCTTTGAGTTTTTCTATGGTATATGGGTCGCATTTTCAAATTATGTTTATTGATTCGAAACAGTTCTTCGATTCGCCAAAGATTGTAGCGAGCTTTACAAATTGCCCGAGAGGACTCTGATTTTAAATTCGTACATACGCCATACAACCCGTCCCATAAAGCGTCCTGTTCAACTTTTCCCCAATCAATTTTTGTGTCCCCACTCACTTTGCCTACATATTTGTTTTTACCACCCCCCCTTATCAATTGAGAGTTCTTGATCTTTCCATCTTTCTCTAACTCCCTTAACTTCTCTACAGCCCGTTCTCTTTTCTTTGCATCATGCCGCCCACGCTTTTCACTGGAGTTTACAATAATCCGGCGGCCCTTATACTGAGTCTCATAGTAAAAGTCTCCTCCACCCCCTTTGTCATCCTCGACCCCCTTGTAGTTGCTTTTATTCAAAATCTCATCTTTAAGTGCCTGAGGAAACTTTTTCAATGGACATGATACAATATATTCAGCCTTTATACCCTCTGAACTTAAACCCTCCAGGACTGTGAGGTTTTTATGGGAAAACAAGCCTCGATCCGCTATGATTCTTATCCTTTTAATCTTGTACTTACTGACAAAATCCTTGAGGACCTTCTCAAGTGTCTCAAACTCTGAAGTGTTCCCTGGGAACAACTTATAAGTTATAGGTAAACCTCTGATGTCAGACAGAACAGCCAAAACCACCTGAACTTCTCCGGGCCTGCCATCTTTGCTATAGCCAAACTCTAACAGGTCTGTGGGAGTAACACTCTCAAAAGCCAATGTGGTCACATCAAAGAGAACAATATCCAAATGCTCTGTGCCCTTAAGGATGGCCCGGGAAACTTTATCCTTAATCCCTGATTCTTTGTCTGCTATGTGATCCATTAAATTCAAAATTTGTTTGAGAGTTATATTTTTACCAAAATGTTCCTCCAGCAAACGTGAGGTTTTAAACTTGCTGGATGGATCAAAGACTCTCATCAAAACAAGGCTCTTTAAAATTGAATTGAGCTTCTTTGGGTTGCGGCCCGTTTGGATGAGGTCACCAAAACCCAACTGTTGATAAGTCAAACCCAGAATGTCATCAAAGCCGTTGTTGTGACGTTCCTCGCTGTCTATGTCCGAAAGACTGATTGGAAGCTTATTGCGAATAACTCCATTTATTTGTACAAGCCCTTGTTTTTCCTTTTCAATTAAGGCCCTGGCCCTCTGCTTGTATTGCTCTATAACTGTGGGGTCTTTAGATTGGCCGATGGTTTTAACTATCTTTGTTCTTGGTTTACCATCTTTTCTGTAAGAGACCACGAGTCTGATGACCGTATTTCCATCCTTTCTTTTGGGGCAAGCCATATACATAATCTCCCTCCTTAGCACAAATACATAGTATATGACATACTACAATTGTCAAGAAAAAAAACTGGAATGGCTTTGCTTTTCATTTAAGAAGACTTTTTTAACGAAAGGGCAAACTCAGGAGAGACTGTCTTAAGTTTAGTCTAAAATGGCGTTGTTGCACATATAACCTATTGATATAACTGGGTTTACATAGAGTGAATGGCGTTTTTCCTGAATTTTTGTTTCACAAAACCAAGTTATTTCAGTCAGTTATATGTGCAACAACGCCGTCCGGAATTAAAAAATTATTCTCAAGAAAACACAAAAAACAATCTTTGATAAACTGGATTTAAACCGGAATATGGGAAAATGTTTTTTATCATATAAGTTGCCAGACTTTAGTGAATGATAAAACATCTCGAATTGGAGGTCAAAACATTTCGGTTGAAATGGGGGTCGGGAGCGGGTACTCTGTGACTGTTTAAACACACTCGAATTTTCATGTTTTTTGGGAATTGAGGGTCTCTGATAATTCAAGACTAACCAGCCTGTTTTCAGAAGGAGTTTTGAGGGAGGAAAAATGAAATTAGCTTTAATAATACTATGGATGATCTTGCCATCCTGTGCCTTTTTCAGCAAAAAAGCTGATAACAGCACAGCCATTGACAAATATGAAAAAAAGATGAGGAGTCTGGCCTTTTTCCCAGTTTCAAGAAGTTTCGTAAAGCCTTATGTGAATATTTCCGAAGTTCCCTTTGTTTCCGTGAAGGCTGGTGAATTTATGATGGGCAGTCCGGGTTCGGAGAAGGGCCGGGATGGGGATGAGTTGAGACACAGGGTGATTTTGAAAAAGGATTTTGAAATAAGTCCCATAGAGGTAACACAATTTCAGTGGTTTGATGTGATGGGTTCTAATCCATCCTATTTTAAGGAGGAGAGGTATTGTCCAGGGAGTCACATGGAAAGGGATGGTTTTTCAATGTGTGCTCTTTTCCCGGTTGAGAGTATTTCTTATAAGGATGTGAAAGAGTTTTTGAAAGCGTATAACGAGAGGGCGGAACGAGAGGGTGAAGGTTATGAGTATCGTTTGCCAACAGAAGCGGAATGGGAGTATGCCGCAAGAGGAGGAACGACAACGGCATACTCATTTGGTGACAATATTTCAGATTTAAAGAAGTATGGCTGGTATTCAGAGAATTCCGGTGGTCAGACGAGAGTGGTGGCCACAAAAGGCCCTAATCCATTGGGTTTGTATGATGTTCATGGGAATGTGTGGGAGTGGGTGGAGGATTGGCATGAAAAGTATCCGACAGGTCCACTCACTGATCCAAGAGGGCCGGAAGGTGGCTCTGACCGGGTTCTGCGTGGCGGAAGTTGGAGCAGCGTCGCTCGTTTCTTGCGGTCGGCCAATCGTTTCGGCAGCAGGCCGTGGTACCGCGTCAAGAGTTTCGGTTTCCGCCTTGTGAGGACACCCAGGTAAAATTTTTTTATTTTTAAAAATACTAGAATTTATGGTGAATATCCAAAATTTATGACTCCAAGTCTGGTTTGGTCAGAAAATGGGATTTTTGAATAAGGGAATCCATTACAGGGAAGATTGATTCCCCGTCGGGGGCTCTCATAAAAGAAAACTCATGAAAAATCGAAATCATCCTCTTCAGGTGAAGCTCCTGGAGAATGGGGTTCCGGGACTTTTGACTCCAGTCCCAAGTGGTTGAGAATTTTTTTGATCACTTCAGGCTCCTCTATGGAAGAAATGACTTTAAGCTTTCCCCCAGCATTTATGAAATGATAAGTTATTCAAGTGCGTGGGGCTTTAAGTATTCAGAACATCGTCAAAGATATTGTCGTTTTCTTTCGGTAGAAGTAGATTCAGGGGTATAAGAAGAATAAAAAGCATTTTTCATAAAATTGGATTGTATTCATCCAATTTTCAAGGTACTATATAAATAATGATCCAGCGTAAAGTTCATTTGAACGCATTGAAACGACAACTCTCCCGAAATCCCGTTGTGGCTCTTCTCGGAGCCCGTCAGGTAGGAAAAACCACTTTGGCCAAAGAATTTTTAAAAACCCAAAAAAGCCCTTTTCACTTTTTTGATCTGGAATCCACGGCCGACTTGGCCCGTCTTTCAGATCCTCTGCTGGCCCTCTCCCCCTTAAAGGGACTTATTGTTCTGGATGAAATCCAAAGATATCCTGAAATTTTTCCCACTCTGCGGGTTTTGGTTGATCGCCCCAGAACTCCAGCTCGTTTTCTCATTCTTGGCAGTGCATCTCCCGTCTTATTACGCCAAAGTTCCGAGTCTTTGGCCGGACGTATAGCCTTTTATGAACTTCCAGGTTTTTGCTTATCCGAAGTGACTTCCCCCCAAGCTCAACTCTTATGGCTCAGGGGAGGGTTTCCCCGTTCTTTTACAGCCCAAAATCATACAGACAGTTATCAATGGAGGAGAAATTTTGTCCGAACTTTTATAGAGCGGGATATTCCACAATTGGGAATTTCAACCCCCAGTGTCACCTTGAATCGATTTTTGTCCATGCTGGCCCACTACCAAGCCCAATTGTGGAATGGTTCAGAACTTGGAAGAGCCTTTGGTGTTTCACATCATGTGGTACGCCGATACCTGGAAACGCTAGAAGCAACTTTTATGGTGAGAAACTTAAAACCCTGGAAGGCCAATCTTGGAAAACGTCAGGTGAAATCTCCAAAAATTTACATCCGGGACACGGGTTTGCTTCACTACTTTCTAAATATAAAAAATCTCAGAGACTTGGAATATCATCCTAAAGTCGGAGCCTCCTGGGAAGGGTTTATTATGGAAAACATCATTCAGATTTTAGGTGTTGACCAGGAGGCTTGCTATTTTTGGGCAACACATTCCGGGGCGGAAATTGATCTGGTCGTGGAGCAAGGTTCCCATTTAAGGGGTTTTGAAATTAAACGAACCATGTCTCCGAAATTAACAACTTCCATGGGTTCCGCACTTAAAGACATTTCTTTGGATCGAATTGATGTGATCCATGCGGGCGACAAAACTTTCCATTTGAGTAAAAAAATCCAGGCAGTGGCGGCTGCCCGTCTTTTACAGGATATTTAGTCGATCCTGAAAATAAGATCAGATGAGACTTTTTCAGGATTGACGAAAATAGTTATGCTAAACCGTGTGTATAGGGGATGAGACGCTTTTCAGGGTTATTAAGAATCTCTTCCATTATTTCATCAATAAAATCATTTAAATAATCACTTTCGCAGGAAAGTCTTATAAGCATTTGCATAAAAGGATCCTTTAACAATCCTTCCTGAACCTCCACTCACCCACAGATTCTGGTGAGGAGGCTTTTTTTTTCGCTACAATTGTAAAAAATACAAGAGGGCATTTATATGCCTGATGTGGCAAAGCTTTTATTGTTATCTATATATCATAATAAAGAAAGAATTCATAGGGAACAGGTCTTTGTTCCATGGGAAAAATTTCTCTTTCTGTTTTATAGGAAATCCAATTGTTAATAAAATCCTCACTGAAAACCTCGCCCCGAAGAAGGAAGTCAGGAGACTCTGTCAGGTTTTTAAAACTTTCCCTAAGACTTCCGGGTACAGAAGGCACTTTAGCAGCCTCTTCCGGAGGCAGTCCATAAATGTTTTTATCCAGAGGTTCTCCAGGGTGGGTTTTGTTTTGAATCCCTTCCACTCCAGCCATGATTAAGGCAGCAAAAGCAAGGTAGGGGTTGGCTGTGGGATCCGGAGTTCTGAATTCAATGCGTCTGGATTCCGGACTGGGACTGTTTGGAATACGAACGGCCGCTGAACGGTTTTTAAAGCTGTAAGCCAGTTTTACAGGGGCTTCAAAACCGGGAACAAGACGTTTATAGGAGTTGGTGGTGGGATTGATAAAAGCACACAGAACGGGGGCTCGTTGTAAAATTCCACCAATAAAAAAAAGAGCTGTTTCAGAAAGACCGGCATATTCATCACCTGAGAAAAGAGGCTTGCCGTCCTTCCATAGAGATATGTGAATATGCATTCCAGAACCATTGTCCTGAAAAAGAGGTTTTGGCATAAAGGTGGCGGTTTTATTATGTTTACGAGCCGTATTCTTAACGATGTATTTAAACCATTGGAGGTCATCAGCCGCTTTTATCAGAGAATTGAATCTATAATTGATTTCACCCTGACCGGCTGAAGCCACCTCATGGTGGTGCCTTTCCACCGGAATCCCGCAATCTTCAAGACGCATACAGATTTCTGAACGAATATCATGAAGGCTGTCCGAGGGCATGACCGGAAAATATCCCTCCTTATGACGTGTTTTGTAACCTGGATTGGGATCCTCCCTTCGACCGCTGTTCCACTGTCCCTCTTTTGAATCCACCTGATAAAAACCCCTGTTAGCCCCCTGTTCATAACGAACATCGTCAAAAACAAAGAATTCCGCTTCAGGTCCAAAATAAGCTTCATCGGCCAGACCTGTGGAAACAAGGTAAGTGACGGCTTTTTTGGCAATCTGCCTGGGATCCCTATCATAGGGAAGTCCGCTTTCAGGCATCTGAATATCACAGATAAAACTGACTGTGGGAACTTCTGTGAAGGGATCCATTTTAGCTGTGGCTGTGTCGGGCATAATAACCATATCAGACTCGTTAATACTTCTCCAACCCCGAATGGAGCTGCCGTCAAAACCCAGCCCTTCTTCAAAAACATTTTTTTTAAGTTGAGAAATGGGAATCGTGAGATGTTGCCAAGTTCCCAGTAAATCAGTAAATTTAAGATCAACCATTATGGCTCCATACTTGTGGGCATAATCAATGGCTTCCTGTGCATTCATATTCACTCCCTGCGGCTTTTGCCAATCCTGTTTGAACTTTCACTTTTTTATGATTTATTACCATATTCAGGTTTCTTAAGAAACAATTATTGTGCGACTCCTATTTCAACCGGACAGCCTGTTTGACTGATTGCCCCTATTCCACAGGGTTTTCATACCCCATCTGAAATGAGGCGTTCAGAGAGCCGATTCATCCCGATCCCCTGTTCGAATCCGAAAGGCCTGTTCAATATCTGAAACAAAGATTTTCCCATCCCCCACCTTGCCTGTGCGAGCTGCCTGTCTGATGGTTTCCACAGTGGCTTGGACAAGAGAGTCAGGCACAATGGTTTCTATTTTTATTTTTGGAAGAAAATCAACGATATACTCAGCCCCCCTGTATATTTCAGTTCTTCCTTTTTGACGACCAAATCCCCGAACTTCGGAAATATTAAGACCTTCAACCCCTATTTCAGAAAGGGAGTCCACCACATCATCAAGTTTAAAGGGTTTGATAATTGCTTCTACTTTTTTCATTAACAGAACCCATTATGACCCTGATCTCTCCGGTTTTCAAGAACCTCTGGCAGAAATTTATGAGAAATGCGGGTTAGTATCTGTTAAGGGACAGGAGAGGTTATTTCCACTGAACTGGACATTTACCGAGAACTTTTATCCATGGAGATTGTTGTTGACAAAGGACGACAACCGGCTTTGACCTCCCTTGGAAAAGAGGTCTGCTTACTCAAGCTGTTATAAATATACTGATTGCATTATTTAACCAATGGTTTATGTTTAAATTATGGGATTTCTTACAAAAATTTTTGGAACAGCCCACCAGAGAAATATGAAAGTGATCCGCCCCTATGTGGACGGAATCAATCAGTTGGAAAAGTCAATGGAAAAGTTTTCCGACACTGAACTTCAAGCCAAAACCCCGGAATTCAAATCCCGAATTGAAAAAGGGGAATCAATTGACAGCCTGATTATTGAAGCCTTTGCCACCTGTCGTGAGGCAGCCAAACGGGTCCTGAAAATGCGTCACTATGATGTTCAACTGGTTGGTGGCTACGTTTTACATAAAGGATCCTGTGCTGAAATGAGAACAGGGGAGGGGAAAACCCTGGCCGCCACCCTGCCAGTTTACCTCAACGCCCTCTCCGGTCGGGGGGTTCACGTTGTCACTGTGAATGATTACCTGGCCAAACGGGATGCCGAATGGATGGGACAGATCTACAACTTTTTAAACCTCACCACTGACACCATCACTCATGAAATGGATGACCAGGCTCGCAAACAATCTTACGCTGCCGATATCACCTACTGCACCAACAATGAACTGGGTTTCGATTATTTGCGGGATAATATGAAATACAACCTCTCTGATTATGCTCAAAAACCCTTGCATTACGCCATTGTGGATGAATGTGATTCCATTCTTATTGATGAAGCCAGAACACCCCTGATTATTTCAGGACCGGCTGAAGATAATACTGAAATTTATCTGGCCATGCACAAGGTGGCCAACCAATTGAAGCCGGAGCTCCATTTCACAATGGAGGAAAAAAACCGGTCTGTTGCCATCACTGAAGAGGGTAACAGTGCCCTTGAAAAAATCATTGGTATTGAAAATATCTATGACCCCCAACACATTGACAAACTTCATCATATTTACCAGTCCCTGAAGGCCATTCATCTTTTTAAAAGGGATGTGGATTACATGGTCCAGGAACATGAGATTGTTATTGTGGATGAATTTACAGGTCGTCTTATGGAGGGAAGACGTTGGAGTGATGGGTTGCACCAGGCTGTTGAAGCCAAAGAAGGGGTGAAAGTTAAAAATGAAAACCAGACTCTGGCTTCTATCACTTTTCAAAATTATTTTCGGATGTACGAAAAACTTGCCGGTATGACAGGAACAGCAGACACAGAGGCCCTGGAGTTTAAAAAGATTTACAATCTTGATGTCCACGTCATTCCCACCAATAAACCCATGATCCGCATGGATCAGAATGATGTGGTTTTCAAATCAGAAAAGGCAAAATTCAAAGCTATTACCGAAGACATCAAAACCAGACAGACCAAAGGTCAACCCATTTTGGTGGGAACAGTGAGTATTGAAAGATCTGAATCCATCAGCCGGGCCCTGACTTCAGCCAACATCCCCCATAATGTTCTCAATGCCAAACACCACGAAAGGGAAGCTGAAATTGTGGCTCAGGCAGGACGCAAGGGGGCTATCACCATTGCCACCAACATGGCGGGCCGTGGAACAGATATTGTCCTTGGAGGCAATGCCGAAGCCCTCAGCCTCAGAGAACTGAAATTCTCTGACCACCCTGATTACAAAAAAAACCTGGAAAAATACCAGGCCCAATGTGAGTCTGAAAAAAAAGAGGTCCTCAAGGCGGGAGGTCTTTACATTGTGGGCACCGAACGTCATGAGAGCCGACGGATTGACAACCAATTACGGGGACGTTCCGGTCGTCAGGGAGACCCGGGAGAATCCCGCTTTTTCCTGTCCCTTGAGGACGATCTCATGAGAAAATTCAATGGAGAACGGATCCAAAAAATCATGACCACTCTTAAAGTCCCGGATGATGAGCCCATCACAGCCCGTATGATCTCCCGTTCTATTGAAGGCGCCCAGAGAAAAGTGGAAGGGCATAATTTTGAAATCAGAAAACATCTTCTGGAATACGATGATGTGATGAACCAACAAAGAAAAACCATTTACTCCATGAGAAAGTCTTTGTTGGAAAAAACCGGATCAGGCAATACGGCAGTCAGTGAAAAAATCAAAGAAATGCTCTCAGAGGTGACCTCAGACCTTCTTGACACCTACGCCAACGAAGAAACCAAAAGGGAACTCTGGGATTTAAAGGGTCTCAAAGTGGCTGTTGAAAAACAATTTGGAATTGATATTGACATTCCTGATGAAATCACAGGGGATCATCTCACTGAACTTGTGGTCAGTCAGGTCAAAGAGCGTTTTGAGAGCCAAAAAACCACACTGGCCCCTGTTTTTGAAGACGTGGAGAAAAGCATTTTGTTAAGTGCCATTGACCATTACTGGAAGGAGCATTTACAAAGAGTGGATCGCATTCGGGACTGGGTGAATCTGAAAGCCTATGCCCAGAAAGATCCCCTTCTTGAATACAAAAAGGAAACTTTTCAGGCTTTTGAGGAAATGAACCAGTTCATCCACAGGGACACCATTGAAAAACTGATGAAAGTGCAAATCCGCCAGGAATCTTCCTCTGATGAATCCTCAAAAGAGGAGCATCATGAAATGCTGGAAGCCTTCAAGCCCCAGGAAAAACAGAAAATGCATGAAAGCCGGGGAAGCCTCATAGGAGAGTCCCAGCCCAAAACCCCTGAACAATCCCAACTCAGCCGAAAGCAAAGACGTTTGCTGGAAAAAGGGAAAAAGAAAAAAAAGCTTTTCTGACAGAAAACTGGTGATTCTGTTCAATCCATGTAAAAATCAGGTTATTGCTTCCCCTTTTGGAGGAATATGCTTCAGTGCCCCGCTTGTGATACAACTCTGAATCAGGATTTTGGAATGGTGACCTGCCAAAACTGTGGAGCCGTTCTGATTGTGGAAATGTCTGGTGATGTGCGGATGAACACCAACAACGAATATAACACTCCAGACGAACCGGATGCAATGATTTCAAAAAGCATCCATCATCAGGACAGTCCCCCGGATCAGGCATCTGAACAGGCCATGGAAACCATTGGGGAGACTGACAGTGAAAAAAATCAATGGGAGGATATTGGACAATATACGGAAGGTCCATCAACAACAGAGATTCCTGATAATGATGCCGGATTTGACAGTCAACAGGATGACTTTGAGAACCATGACAATGCCATTCAGGATCCTGAATCCCATTTCCAGGAAAATTTTTTTGAATCACAAATTCCCGGAGAAAAAGAAAGTTCTGATGAAACCATAAGAACCAGAATTGATGGGTCCATGGTGCCTGAAGAAGGGGATTTTATACCTTCACAGGAAACACAGGGGTTTTTATCATCAGAGGAAACCATAAATTCACCCACAAAAGAGGTTTTGACTACAGAACCCCAGGAACAGCAATCCTTTCTGGAACAGAACATTGAAGAGCCGGTAAACCCGACAGACACTGACACAGTTTCTGTCACTTCTCGGCCAAACTCCAAACCCTTGGATGTCACTGAGTTTGCTGATTCCGAGCGATCCAACCTGGATGAAGGAGAATACCTCTATGATCTGACCATTGATCGTCTGGATTCAAAAGACCTCAGAGAAGCCCTTAAATATGTTTTGATGGATGAAAAATTAAAAATAAATGAACATGGATTTTTAAAAAAAATAAAAAATGGCTGTGTATGTATTCCAAACCTCAATCCCGTGAAAGCCAAAATCATTGTGGAACAGTTGCAGTACTATGACCTGAATATCCACTGGAAACAAAAAAGAGTTGTGATGGAAGAGGCTCTCCATGAAGAGGAGGTGTCCTCTAAAGAAACCGAAAATGAATGAAAAACTGATAAGTAACCACATCCCATTTTGTGGATGAGATGGGATGAGACAACGGGGAATGACTTAAGGCGTATTTAACATACGCTACAGAAAGAGACAAGGAAGGTACAGGATCACACAACAAATATGAACAGTTATGTGTATGGAAAATCAGGTTAAAGGGAGTTGGTGATTGATACCTGCACAAAGTTAAAAATCCTTGAAGAGTAAACCCCGAGGATACAGACTCCGATGGCCGAGAGAATCACAATGAATCTTGAGAAAAAAGCTTCCTGACGAACAGGAAGGCTTTCCCCTTCAATCATATACATTGTCACCACAGGTTTTAAATAATAGGCTACACCCACAATCGAACTGACAACACCCATAAAAGTGAGCCAGTAAAAACCTTGTTCCATAGTGGCTGAAAAAACATAAAATTTTCCAAAAAAGCCAAAGCTTGGCGGCAGACCTGCAAGGCTAAAAAGAAGAAGGGTAAGACAAAGGGCCATCCCCGGGGACTTTTTCCCCAGGCCCTTCAGATCACTCACCAAAAAGGAGGTGTTATGGGGTTGTTCCAAAGTGACAACCAAAGCCAATGCTCCTACAGTCATAATGGAGTAGGATATAAGATAAAACACTAGGCTGGTGATCCCTGCATCGCCATCTGTTCCAAAAGATGCAACAATAAGGGCCATAAAAGCATAACCTGAATGAGCCACACTGGAATAAGCCAACAGACGTTTAAAATTTTCCTGCATAAGGGCGGCCACATTACCCACAATCATGGTGAGTGCAGCCAACCACTGCATAAACCAGACAAACCTGTCTGTACCCACATTGTAGAAATCCGTGTACAGGAAAAAACGAAGAAAAGCGATAAAAGAGGCCACTTTGACTGCTGTGGCCAGGATGCTGGTCACAGGAGTTGCCGAGCCCTGATAAACATCAGGTACCCAGGAATGAAAGGGAACCAGAGAGATTTTAAAGGCAAAACCAACCACGGTTAATATGACTCCAAAGCGAAAAAGACTGTTGGAATCATAGAGACGGGAGGAAAGCTCCCCCATTTCCTGTAGAGAAGTACTTCCGACCCCCCCATAAATAAAGGCAATCCCATAGAGAAAAATCACCGAACCAAGTCCTCCCAAAATAAAATATTTAAAAGAAGCCTCCTTTGAAAAAAGTTTTTCCCTGCCCAAGGCAATCAACAAATACAGAGAAAGAGACATAAGCTCCATGGATAAAAAAGTGACGATCAGGTTGTTGGACATCACCATTAAAGCCATACCTATGGTTGAATTTAAAATCAGAAAAATATGTTCTGAAAACTGACGATCTCTGGTGGATCTGGAGTCATAGGTGAGAAACAGACAAAACCCCACAACCGCAAAGATAATATATGAAGACCAGACCGTGATTCCATCAATGACAATAGCCCCGGAAAAGGCTTCAACGAAATTCAATTTTGAAATCTTCCAGTAACCCTTTACAGCCGATAAAGTCAGCCCCGCAGCAGACACCAACCCGAAAGTGGCATACATCAAAGCGGTCAGAGGCTCTATCTCCTCCTGACTCTGGCGAAAGACCTTCACAGTGATGGGGATAACACTGGCAATGAATAAACAGATCAGAGGCAATATGACAATGAGGTCTGAAAAATTAAAGTCCACTGACATCTCCAAAACTTTTCTGTGTTGATCCATGGATCTTAATATTGTATTTGTCTTTGTTCACAACCAGATTTTCAAGACTTCGCTCTGAATATTTCAAAAAAGTTCCAGGGGAAAGGCCCATCCAAAACACCATTAAAACCAGGGGACAGACTGCCAGAAATTCCCTCAAATTCATATCCATAAGATCTGAATGTTTTTTGACGATCTCACCTTCCTCACCAAAAAAAACCTTTTTAACCATCCAAAGCATATAAACCGCACCCAAAACAACACCAAAAACAGCAAACCCGGAAAAAACAGGGGACTTTTGAAAAACCCCAAACAAAATCAAAAATTCCCCAACAAAGCCACCTGTCATGGGAACCGCAATGCTGGAAAAAACAAGCAAAAGAAAACAGATTGCATAAACGGGCATGGCTTTTGCCAAACCACCATACTCGGAAATTTTAAGGGAATGGGTTCTTTCATAAACAAAACCCACCAACATAAAAAGAGCCCCCGTGGTGACACCATGAGCCAGCATCTGGAATAAAGATCCCTGAAAACCATACATATTCATGGCAAAAAGCCCGATCATCACATAACCCATATGAGACACTGAAGAATAAGCCACAAGTTTCTTCACATCCACCTGAACCAGGGCGACCAGAGCCCCATAGACAATACCCACCACACCAAGACCCATGAAAAAAGGAGTCCAGGAAACCACGGCCTGGGGAAACAGGGGCAACACAAAACGTAAAAAACCATAGGTTCCCATTTTCAACATCACCGCTGCCAAAATCACGGAACCTCCTGTGGGAGCCTGAACATGGGCATCGGGAAGCCAGGTATGAAAAGGAAACATGGGAACCTTAATGGCAAAAGCCAGGGAAAAAATAAAAAATAAAATATTCTGGGAGCTTACGAAATAATTTTCTGAAAAAGGAAGTTTGAGACGGTAAAAATCAAGGAGACTGGCACTCAATTCACCCAATTGAGCGTCACATTGAAAGATCAGGTAAATGATGGCGGCAAATAAACCCAATGACCCCGCCATTGTGTAAATAAAGAGTTTCAAAGCGGCGTAGATGCGATTTTTCCCTCCCCAGATCCCAATGATAAAATACATGGGAATAAGAGTGAGTTCAAAAAAGATATAAAATAAAATGCCGTCAAAAGCGAGAAAAGAACCTGTCATAGCCGCCTCAAGAATCAACAGACAGACATGAAAAGCTTTTCTCTGCCTGGTCACCCCGGACCAGCTGGCAAGAACAACCAATGGAGTCAGAAATGTGGTCAAAAGAACCAGCCAAAAAGAAATACCATCAATACCAACAAAATAGGAGACCCCCATTTCCTTAAGCCAGGATTGTTTTGCAACCAGCTGCAGGGCTGAAGTGTTTGGATCAAAGTGTTTAAAGAGGAGCAGGGAAAAAGCAAAATGAACAAGGGAACAAATTAACGTCACCTCTCTTGTCATCCGCTTCGGAGCCAGTAGAACCAAGGGGGCAAAAACAAGGGGTAAGAAAATAAGAGCACTTAATAACATAAAGTTTACCTTGTCATCAGAAAGAAAAGACTTGAGACCAGCCCAATGAGCATATAAAGAGCATATATCTGTAAATTGCCGGTTTGCAGGGCTTTGATCCCCTCACTGGCACTTTTAACTCCATCGCAGAGGGAATGAGCCATATTATCAATCACTTTGATGTCAACTCTGACCCATAAATACCGACTCAGTCTCACCAGAGGTCTGATTAAAAATTTCAAATAAATCTCGTCCACCCAATATTTATTGTAAAGAAGTTTATAAAGTCCTTTCATTCTCTCAGCATTCTGTCTGGCCTGTTCCGGTTTAAGGACATAAAAAACAAAGGCCATAACACTGCTGACAAGCACCCCGCAAAAAACCAAAACCATCAGGGCAAACTCAAGACTTAAAGAACCCTGACCTGTTTCAAAGGGGAAAAGCAGGGGACTGATCCATTGTTCCAGTTTGTTATGGGGGTGACCTGGCAGAATGGACTCCAAGCCGTGAGGAACACAAAGCCATCCGGAGAACACAGAAAGGAAAGCCAGAACACAGAGAGGGAAAGTCATGGATAAAGGGGATTCATGGGGTTTAACAGAGGAGGGAACCCGGGATGTTCCCCAAAAAGTCATGGCCACAAGACGGGTCATGTAAAAAGCCGTGAAGACAGCCGCCACAAACCCTGTGATCCATAAAAGAATGTGGCCCCTTGGAGACTGAAAACTCAACCACAATATTTCATCCTTTGAAAAAAAGCCTGAGAAAAAAGGAACTCCAATAATGGCAAGCCATCCACAAACAAAAGTCAGATGAGTGACGGGCATCTGTTTTTTCAGACCTCCCATTTTTCTCATATCCTGTTCCCCTCCCATGGCATGAATCACTGAACCGGAACCCAAAAACATGAGAGCTTTAAAAAAAGCATGAGTCATCAGGTGAGCCAGAGCTGCAGAAAAAGCCCCAACCCCCACAGCCAGAAACATATAACCCAACTGGGAAACTGTGGAATAGGCCAAAACTTTTTTGATGTCGTTTTGAACAAGACCAATACTGGCAGCCATCAAAGCTGTCATGGCCCCTGTTACAGCAACCACGATCATGGCATTGGGAGCCATCAGGAAAAGGGGATTGAGACGAATAATCATATAGACACCCGCAGTAACCATGGTGGCTGCATGAATGAGAGCGGAAACCGGAGTGGGGCCGGCCATGGCATCAGGCAGCCAGACATAGAGAGGGATCTGGGCTGATTTACCCACAGCCCCCACAAAGAGAAACAAACAGGCCAGATTCAGAGGGGAAAACCACAAATTTGTGGGCTCAGAAGGCAAACCCTCCATGATTTCCGTAAAAGACAAAGTGCCAAAAAGTCCAAAGAGCATAAAAATGGCCAATAAGAAGCCTGCATCGCCAATACGGTTTGTAATAAACGCCTTCATGCCGGCAGTCGCTTTGGCAGAATCAGAAAACCAAAAACCAATCAGCAAATAGGAGCAAAGCCCCACCCCCTCCCAGCCCACAAACATGACAAGAAGATTATTACCAAGAACCAGTAAAAGCATATTGAATATAAAAAAGTTCAGATAACTGAAATACTTTGCGGGTCTTTGGTCATGTTCCATATAACCCACGCTGAACAAATGGATCAGAAAACCAACGCCTGTAATAATAAGAATCATCACCATGGAAAGGGGATCAAGAGTGAAGGCCATATCCACTTTGAGACCTGCCACCTGAATCCATTCAAAAAGACGGAAAGACAGGAATCGCTCATCCACGGGAAGACTGTTCATTTTGAAAAAGAAGAGTACTGAAGATAAAAAAGAGATAAAAACGGCAACACTGGCAAGACTCCCTGAGAGCCGGACACTTTTGTTTTTAAAGAAAAGCCCATTGACCAAAAAACCAACAAGGGGAGAGAACAACAATAAATAAAACATTTGTTTAAATACACCTAACCTTTAAGATGTTCAAAAAACCGGACATTCACTTCCTTAAAATTCTTAAAAAGAGTGACCACAATGGCCAAACCCACAGCCGCCTCAGCCGCTGCCACGGCAATAACAAACAGAACAATCACAGCCCCATGCACATCATTGAGATAATATCCAAAAGCCACAAAAGCCAGATTCACAGCATTGAGCATCAATTCAATGGACATGAGTATCACTAAAATATTCTTTCTCAATAAAACGCCCAAAAGACCCATAGTAAAAAGAGCCACTGACACAAACAGATAATGACCAAGACCCACAGTAAACAAACTATCCAGCATAATCCCACCCAATGATTTTTTCAGTCCTGAAATGAGTTCTTCCCAACAAGTCATTTGGCATGGGTGCCTCCACGGATACGGGAAAGAGCCACGACCCCAATGGGAACCACCAGTAAAAGAAGCCCAAGAATTTCAAAACAAAACACATAATCAGTGAAAATCACCTTTGAAATATTCCGAACTTCAAACTGGGGAGCGGATCGCTCCGGATTCAAATAATCGAAACGACTGATTCTGAATAAAATCGAAAACAGGAGAAGACCCGCAAAAAGTCCTCCAAAAAAAATTTTAAAAGCATTGGCTGTCCTGCCAGGAGAAAACACACGATGGTCTGGCTGTTTCACATCAAAAATCATGACCACAAATAAAAACAGAACCATAACAGCACCCGCATAAACCATAATCTGAACAGCAGCGATAAAGGGAGCATTGAGGTTAAAAAACAAACCGGCAACTCCAAGCATGGCTGCCACCAGATAGAGGGTACTGATGACCGGATTAGAATGGAACAAAACTCCAAGGCCTGCAAAAAGAGAAAGTCCTCCAAAGAAAAAAAAGACAAAAGTTTCTGTTATCATCCCGGGTTCTCCATCAGATCAATGCCCCACAGAGTGAAACACAACAACCACAAAAGCCGTGACCACTGTGTTAAATAGAGCCCAGGGGAGCATTGTTTTCCACCCCAAATCCATCAATTGGTCATAGCGAAATCGGGGCAAAGTCCACCTGACCCAAATAAAAATCCAAAGGAAGAAAAGAATTTTAACCATAAATACCAAAAACATAACAAAGGAATAGTAAAAAGAATTTGGAGAAAATAAGGATTTTAAAGTCTCTGACCATCCAAAAGGAAGACCCCAGCCACCAAAATAAAAGGTCACAAGAAGGGCGGATGCCACCATCATGTGACCATACTCACCCATGTAAAACATGAGCATTTTAAGTCCGCCATACTCTGTATGATAACCAGCCACCAATTCCGCCTCCGCCTCTGGCAGGTCAAATGGAGTTCTGTTGGTCTCAGCAAAAGTGGCCGCAAAAAAGAGAACAAAACCCAGAGGCTGATAGAAAATGCCCCAATTGGGCAAATAGGGAATCACAACAGACTCCCCCATAACCACAAAATCCAGAGGACCCTGCTGGGCCCCGATGATTTCTGAAAAGGAAAAGCTTCCAAAAACCAGAAGAATTCCAACCAGAGACAAGCCAAGAGCCAATTCATAACTGATCATCTGAGCACTGGCTCTTAAGGCCCCCATAAGAGAGTATTTGTTTCCTGAACCCCAGCCCGCAAACAAAAGGGGATACGCTCCCAGAGAGGAAACACCCAGGACAAACACAATGCCAATATCAATATCAAAACTCTGAAACAGAAAGGAAGAAGTCTCACCCCCATATTCCAATTGGAAGGGGGCTGATAAAGGGATAGAACCAAAAGCCAGTGCCCCTGGAATCAGGGCCACCACAGGAGCCAGATAATACAGAAAAGCCACGCTCTTTTGGGGACGAAAATCCTCTTTAAACAGAAACTTCACAGCATCAGCAAGCAATTGGGTCAACCCCAAAGGCCCCACCCTATTGGGCCCAAAACGGTTTTGAATAAAGGCAGATCCTCTTCTTTCCACCCAAACCAGAAGGGGAACAAGCTGGATCATCAACAAAAAAATTACAGTCATTTTAATTAAATTGACTGTAATTTCAAAAGGACTGCTTCCCATCAATCCCACTCCAGGGCTTTGGAATAAATTTCCCAAATTAGACCAAAGAGAAACAGGGCAATAAAAACAAACATCACCAGAAAAATATAGGCCCCATGACCTGACGCAACAAACTCTTTGTAGGTTAAGGCCCAAGGATACATAAACAAAATTTCAATATCAAAAACAATAAATAAAATGGCCGTAAGATAATAGTGTACAGAAATATTGGTTTTTTCGGTCTGCTGACCTGGAAGACCACATTCATAGGGCATATCCTTTGTCTTTGTGTGATGCCCCTTGGGACCCAGAACGTATGAAACACAAACAAGCAACCCTCCAAAAGTAGCTACGATAAGAGTCAAAATCAACAGAGGTAAAATGGATTCCATCAGCCTTTTCCCTTCTTAATTTCTTTTTTGTCACTATACTACACATTAATCTGTAAGTGAGTCCGGGCTGGTGGCTGCCGCAGAGCGGCTTCAAATGATTTCCATGGAAGCCTCTTTGACAAAAAAAGATCTGTCACAAATAAGAACCCATGCATGATAATCTTAGTGGCCTGATTCAGGGAAAGAGCACCTTTTCCCTGAATATAACCAACTCCCTTCCCCTGGAATCCCTGGCTTTTCATTTGGCCACATCAAACAAGCTTCATGGACCACAACTGGTCATCACAGAAAATATGGAGAAAGCCGATCTTTTTATGGAAAATTACTCCTTCTGGACCAATCATAAAGCCCATTTACTTCCCTTCTACAATCCCAATGCCTTTGCCGGAGTGCAAATCAGCCATCCTCAGGTTCAGGATCGTTTGTCCTGGTTCTTTCATGCACTCAATGGACATAAAACCCATGTCTCTGTCGCCCCCATTCTTGGACTGCTCCAAAAAACTCTCAGCCCTGATATTTTTATGGATCACAGCTTTGAATATTCCAAAGGAAGCTCTCTACCTGGGGGATTTTTTGAAAATCTTCACCAATTGGGCTATCTGGCAAGCCCCATGGTGGAGGATCCTGGTCATTTCACCAACCGGGGGGGCCTGGTGGACCTGTTTCCCCCCCAAATGGAATTTCCGGTTCGCATGGAACTGTTTGGCGATGATATTGAAAGCCTGCGAGTTTTTGATCCTCTCAGCCAGAGAACAATTTCAGAAATTGAGTGCCTGACAATCATTCCGGCCCGTGAAGTTTTACTGAATGAGGAAAACTGTCTTCGAGCCAGTCAAAGACTCCTTAAATTTGACAATCTGGAACTACAGACAATAGGAAACTCTCTCCGGAGCCATGAATATTGTGAAAATCTGGAATACCATCTTCCTCTTTTCTACAAAAATACAGCAACAGCTATTGAATACTGCCAAAACTCAGTTTGCATCTGGATGCTGGAGGAACTCAATGTTGAAACCAACTATGAAAAAGAAATGGATTTGTTAAAAGGTTTTTTCAATAAAAATCTCCATCCACTGCCTCCTTCCCAACTGTTTGCAGACCTTCAGGAAGTCAATAAGTCCATTGGCCGCAGGATCAACTTTGAAAAACCAGGTGTTATAAAAACTCCGCCATTAATCTCCGCAGAGGGCACCTCCACAGAGTACTTTGACAAAGAGACAACTCCTCTTCCATGTGAAGTTATCAAAAAACCTTCATCCGGAAAATTTCATGAACAAATCACAGCTCTCTTCCAGGAACTGAAAAAAACACCTGAAGAAACCCATAAAATCTTTTCAGTCAAGGGAAAATCACAGTTTGATCGTATGAGTTTTTTCTTTGAAAACCAAGGTTATGAATGCCGCTACCACGACTCCCTGGATTTTCACTGGGAAAATCTCAAGAAAGACAAAGATTATAACCTCATCCATTTTTTTCCAGGGAAACTGAAACAAAGCTTTTTGTTAAGCTCTCAAAATCTGGCTGTTTTCAGCATGGAACACTTCCATGGAACGTCCTTTCAGAGAACAAAGAGGAATCACTCCACTGAGAGAAATCGGCATCTGAGTTTTGGAGAACTTAAGGAAAATGACTATGTTCTCCACGCTGTCCATGGAATCTGCCAGTTTAAGGGTTTAAGAAAAATGCCTGTGGCTGATATTGAAGCTGAGTTTTTACAACTGGAATTTCGGGACAAAGACAAACTTTTTCTGCCCATTTACCGCATCCACCAGATCAACAAATACTCTTCAGAAAGAACAAGACCCAACCTGGATAAACTGGGAAGCTCCAGATTTGCCAATATAAAAACAAAGACCAAAAAACGTCTGCGGGAAATGGCCCATGATCTTATTAAACTCTATGCCAGACGTTCTGAAATCACACGCCCTGTGCATCTCTCTGATAAAACAGATATCAGTGATTTCTTCAACGCTTTCCCCTATCAGGAGACAGAAGATCAGATAAAGGCCATTGAAGATGTGGTGACAGACCTCACTGTCAACGAAAAACCCATGGATCGTCTGATTTGCGGGGATGTGGGGTTTGGAAAAACTGAAGTGGCCATGAGAGCTTCCTTTATTGTGGCCGCCGGAGGGAAACAGGTGGCCCTGCTGGCCCCCACCACTGTCCTGACAATGCAACATTACCGGACTTTAAAAAAGCGTTTTAAAGACTGGCCAACAAAAATTAATGTTGTCAACAGGTTACAAACTCCTGCCCAGATTAAAAAAACCCTTTCTGAACTGGTCACAGGGGATGTGGACATTCTCATAGGAACTCACCGTCTTTTGAGTCAGGACGTGGAATTTAAGGATTTGGGTTTGTTAGTCATTGATGAAGAGCAAAAGTTTGGAGTCAGGGATAAGGAACGCATCCGAAAAATGAAAATTCATGTGGACACTTTAAGCCTGTCGGCCACTCCCATTCCACGAACACTGAATATGAGCTTACTCAAAATAAGGGATTTAAGCTTCATCAATACAGCCCCCATAGACCGCCTTGAAGTGCGAACTTTCATTTGTCATTTTAACAAAGATATTATCCGGCGGGCCATCGAAACAGAAGTAAAACGGGGAGGGCAGGTTTTTTTCATCCATAACCAGGTCCGGACCATTGAGAGTATTGCCCTGGAATTGAAACAGTGGATCCCTGAAGTGAGCCTTGCAGTGGTTCACGGTCAAATGAAAAAAAAGGACCTGGAATCCGTCATGATTTCCTTTTTCAATAACAGGATACAGGTTCTGGTCGCCTCCACAATTATAGAGTCAGGGACAGACAGACCCAATGCCAATACCATTCTTATCAATCAGGCCGATTGTTTTGGCCTCAGTCAGCTCTATCAGCTGAAAGGACGGGTGGGACGCAGTGACCGCAGAGCTTATTGTTACCTCATAACAGAACAACATAAACAATTGACTGATGTGGCAAAGGAACGTTTAAGAGTGATCCAGGAGAACTCATCCCTTGGAAGCGGGATACAAATTGCCCAATATGATCTGGAATTAAGAGGGGCTGGAACCTTATTGGGTGAAGAACAATCGGGACTGATTGATTCTGTGGGTTATGAGTTTTATATGCAATTGCTGGAAGAGGCCATTAAAGAGGCTAAAGGGGAAAACCCCGGGGAAGTGGTGGAACCGGAGATTAATCTCAGAATCAGGGCTTTTATACCCGATTCTTATATTGGAAATGTTCGCTTACGCCTTTTTTACTACCGGACCCTGACCCAAATCAAATCCCCCACTGATATTGACAACCTGGAGGAGGAACTCAAGGATCAGTTTGGAACTCCCCCTGAAGAGGTGGTAAACCTCTTGGGAGTCATGTTTATCCGTCATCAGTGTTTACAGCTTGGAGTCAGGGATATTTCAAGTGGCCGGGAAAGTCTGATTCTTAAATTCACGGAAAACACACCTTTGCCCGTTCATGAAGTCATTACTCTGGCCAATCAGAAGAACAGAAAATACTCCATCACCCCCAATAACCGACTCAAAATAAGAATCCGGGAGATCACCTGGCCCAGAGTACAGGGTGAAATGGAGTTCCTTCTCAGACTCTGCCCCAAACCACACTCACCTTGACCCGCATTCTCACAATGTTGAATGGGTTCCCCTTTTGGACAGCCTTTCCTTTAACAGGTATAAAGTCATAAATTGAAACCGGTTTCGGACTTTTTTCCCATAATTGATGATACACTTATGAAATGAAATATCTTTTTGTTTCCATGGCTTTTGTCTTCTGGGGAAATATCTGTTTTGCTTTAAATCCATTCCTGAAGATTGAAAGAATGATTGAAAATATGCCCCTGGAAAAACAAGTGGGTCAGCTGTTTATCTTTGGATTTACAGGTTCTCACTTTGAAAATTCCCTGGCAAAAAAAATGAACACTCTTTATCCAGGGGCTGTTATCGTTTTTGGTCGTAACATTAAAACTCTCAATCAGATCAGAAAGCTGAATCTCAAAGCACAACAGGCCGCTTTTAAAAATTCAGAGGCCCCTCTTCTGATTGCTATTGACCAGGAAGGGGGTAAAGTGATCCGAATCAAAACATCCCCCTCTCTTCCCAGTGCCCGCACTCTGGCTTTAACCAAAAACCACGCTTTGGTTCAGAAGGTGGGTTATGTGACAGGCCGATTTATGACAGCTCTTGGATTTAACATGAACCTGGCTCCAGTGGTTGATATCTCAGATACTGATGACACTGACTATCTGGGTAACCGGTCCTTCAGCAAGGAAAAAGAGATTGTCAACAAAATGTCCATTGCTTTCTCCAAAGGACTTGTCAATGCCGGAGTTTTACCAACAGCCAAACATTTTCCAGGTCATGGAGGAGTGAAAACAGACTCCCACCTTGTAACCCCTTACAAACAAATCACCCTGACTGAGTTATTATTTAATGATCTCGAACCTTATAAGGAAATGCAGAATCACCGGATCCCTTTTGCCATAATGGCTTCCCATATTTCCTATCCTCTCATTGATTTTTCAAAAAGCCCGGCCAGTTTTTCACCCCTTATTCTTAAAAATATCCTACGAAAGGGTCTGGGATTTAGAGGCATTCTTTTAACAGATGACATCCAGATGGGTGGAGCCAAAATCAATCAATTGTCCATAGGCGACAGGGCTGTAAAGGCCTTTCTGGCAGGTAATGATATGATTATGGTCGGCTGGAATTACAGGGACCAGAAAAAAGCAGTGAACAGCGTTCTTCAGGCTGTTCGAAAAGGTCAAATTTCAAAAAAAAGAATCAAGAAAAGTTTACGTCGCATTCTCAGCTATAAAATAAAATTTTACAAAAGACCTGTGCACCTGGCATTAAAAAAACAAATCCGGCAAATACCTCTTAAAAAAACTTATGATAAGGTTTTTCATGAGGTCTTCAGAAAACAAATCACGAAAATGAATCTGAAAGATCAAAAAATGGATGTGTACAGTCACTCCTGGCGTTTTCTTATGAACTACAAAAAAAGATCCGGCATTCGTCTCTTCCACCTTAAAAATCTCAGGAACTGGAGGAAAAGCATCCGGAGAAAATCCAGCATTATCTATCACCTCAGTGGTCCAAAAACCAGAGAAATACTAAAAACCGCTCCCAGGAAAGTAAAAGAAAAAATGATTGTCATAAATTCCAGTGGCCACATTTCTCTGAACAATGAATCGGATTACAGGAAAGTCATTCACATTCATTCCTACCATCCAAAATTGGGAGGACTCACCGCTCATTACCTGTCATCATCCCGACAAAGTTCCGGTTTTCGCAAACCCGCTTCAAAAAACTAAAAAATCCCGTTATTTTTCCGGCATGACTCCCTGTTTCCTCCTGAAGAGTTTTATTGCCCTCCCATAAAAATAATCTGACGTAACTACTCACACTTTTGAATGAGGAGCAGGGACTTGGCTTTTTAATTGACACGACTCCTTGATTTGAAGTTCACAGGATTGATTTGGTAGACTTTCAGTTTGTCATATAGAGTGCTTTTAGCCATTTTCAACTCCTCAGCCGCCTTTTTCTGATTGCCAAAATGCTTTTTCATCTGTGTTATAATCAGGTTTCTTTCCACTTCCTTTACAGGAGGCCATTTGTTATCCTGAATATCTGTGTCGGTCGAATTTTCACTTTCCCCGAAGTCCCTGTCGATCAGCTGCTCCAGATCCTGTTCTTCAATTCTCTGACCTGGAAAGTAAGCTGCCGCCCGAACAACAAGATTTTTAAGTTCCCGGATATTTCCCGGCCAGGAATGATTTTTCAGCTTCTCAATGGCTCTGTATGTAAAACCCACTCTTTGTTCCCTGGAAAACTGGTAGAGAAGAGCCTCAAAATCCTCCATCCGGTTAAGCAATGAAGGAGGGGTAACACGGCAAATATTCAGTCTGTGGTAAAGGTCGTCCCGAAATCTGTTTCTCATGGCCTCCTGCTTTAGATTTTTATGTGTGGCAACAATGATACGAACATTTGTTTTAATGGTGTCATCACTTCCCACCGGTCGAATCTCCCTGTTTTCAAGGGCACGCAGAAGCTTGGGTTGCAGGGACAGGGGGAGATCCCCAATTTCATCCAGGAAAAGAGTGCCTCCCCGGGCTATTTCAAAAGCTCCTTTACGGTTTTCTGTTGAACCTGTGAAAGATCCTTTCAGGTGTCCAAAGAGTTCACTTTCAATCAGGGTTTCAGTCAAAGCACTGCAATTGATCACCACATAGGGTTTATTCCTCCTTGATGAATTTTCATGAATCCAGCGGGATATAATTTCCTTGCCCGAACCGGAAGGTCCGAGCACCAGAACCGTGTAATCCGTATTGGCAATGACCGGCAATCGCTGAAGTTGTCGATTCCATTCTTCATTCCCACTTTTCATGGGATCAGACTGCCGATTGAGTTTTGAAAAAATAAAAAGACTCTCCCCCACCATCAATGTGTCATTATTTGAGAGATAGACCTCAACCACGGGCATACCATTGACAAAAGTTCCATTACGACTTTGCATATCTCTTAATAAATAACCCCTTTTTCTCTTTTCAATGCGTATATGACGACTGGAAACAAAAGGGTCATTAATGGAAATTGTATTGGCATGATCCCGGCCAATTGTCAGAAAATCATTGACCTCAAAGGATTCTTCACTGCTTTGATTGATAGGCAGCAAATAAGCGTTTTCAATCCAGTCTGTGTTATCAGAAGCTATTTTTTGTGTTTGCATGGGTCCTCCCTTGAAAGGCTTATATCAGTATTGTTTTGATTTTCCAGCAGATTTTCCATGGGAAACACCAGAAAAACAAACTCAGGTCCATCAAGAAATGGGCCAGCTTAAGCGGGAAAAAATCACAAATAAAATTCAAATCTCGGATGTTTTTGTCCAAAAATCCGAATTTCGGATTATTTTTCAGGAAATGACTTCATGATGCATGGAGACATTTTCAGATTTTTCCCCGAAAATTTGACAGCTATGGAAATCACCTGAAAAACAAAGGGTTCAGGCATAAACAAAAGGTTGATTTTGGAAACTGTGAAATTCCTTCAAAGTGCAAGCCATTGGAAACAATTTCCCGTTGGCAAAAACCCCCAGGTGGCTTTGGCCGGCCGATCCAACAGTGGCAAGTCATCCTTTGTCAATACACTGGCCCGTCGGAAAACAGCCAAGATCAGTGGAACTCCAGGCAAGACCTGTCTTCTCAATATCTTTGATTTTAAAAATTTATTCTGGCTGGTGGATATGCCCGGCTATGGTTACGGGGCCCGATCCCATAAAGAGAGGGAAAGCTGGAAAAAAATGGTGGAGGGTTATTTGTTAAACAGCCTATCCTTAAAGGGAGTGATTCTTCTCATGGATATTCGTCGCCAATGGAGTCAGGAGGAGATTCAACTTGTTGACTTCTGCAAGGCTATGGATACAGAAATTATGGTTGTTTTAACCAAAGCAGACAAACTCCCCCGCTCCCAATGGAAGCCCATGGTCCCTTATCTTCAAAAAAGCTCAGGTCTTCCCTGTTTTGCCATTTCATCCTTAAAAAAATGGGGAACCCGGGAAGTTGTTGATTACATAATCAAAAACTGGATATATACTGATCCTGTTTGAAAAATCATGTGTTTTAAAAGAGAAAAACCCGGGAGATTTTAAATACGACCAGTATAAAAATGTTCACTGACCTGAAAATCCTGGCTAAAGACTGAGTTGTCTTTCCTTCATAATAATGTTTTGTTGAAATTAATGTCAAAAAATCCTGTCATCCTCATGGAAAAAGTCTCTTTTAAATATGGTGAGAAAAAAGTTCTGGAAAATTTCAATCTCACAATTGAAGACAATACACTCTATTGCCTGGCTGGAAGCAGTGGAAGTGGCAAGACAACAGTTTTATGCCTTGTCAACGGTCTGTTAAAACCCGAAAAGGGAGCCATTTCCATTCATGGCAAAAACCTTGATTCCATGCAGCCTGAAAAGCTGCGAAGATCCATGGGATATTCCATTCAGGGGATTGGACTCTTCCCCCATATGACCTTACATGAAAATATCAGCATTATCGCCACCAGGGAAAAATGGAAAAAAAAAGATATAAAAAATCGTATTGATGAAGTGTGTGAACTGGTTTCCATTGCCAACACCACGGAGTTTCTTAATAAAAAACCCGGGGAGATCAGTGGTGGTCAAAAACAACGGGTGGGACTTGCCCGTGCTCTTTTTATGAAACCCGGAATTATGCTTATGGATGAACCTTTCAGTGCCCTGGATCCCATCACCCGATCAGAGCTGCAAACAGAATTCCTTCGCCTGCAGTCCCAACTGAACTTAACAATCATGCTGGTTACTCACGATCTGTCAGAAGCCTTCAATATGGCCGATGAAATCATTTTACTCAATAAAGGACGTGTGGAACAGAAAGATCGCCCGGGGAAATTCTTACTTGCCCCCCAATCAGATTATGTGAAGGAATTTATCCAATCCCATTCACCAGGGAGTCGGCTCAAGGAAATTTATCTTTATTCTGTCATCAATCCTGATGTTTTCGCTGCCTGTCAGAAAGATCTTCATGTTCAAATTCAAAATCTGGATTCAAAAGAGAACCATAAATTCTCTGATCAAAAAAAAATGACAGAGTTTTTGAAAGCCAGGGGGCAGACAACTCTATATTGGGTGGATGACAAACAAATATTTTTGAACTTTCAAAGTTTTGAAAGTGGCTTTTTACAAAAGACATCCCATTATTTTCTCTACTCCACCCAACATATTCTGGATGGGATGAAAAAAATACTCAACCACCGGGCCAATGTTTTACCAGTGGTTGATAAAGATAAAAAGCTGATCGGTGTTTTCAGTCAGAGGTCCCTTAATGCTCTCTAAGCTTTTTAACTGTTTTCCCCTCTTTGTTTCCCTCTTTGTTTTCAGTCAACCCTGTTCAGGATCCAAAGGAACAATCACCGTGGGTTCCAAGCGTTTTACTGAAAACCTCCTTATTGGGGAAATTTTTGCCCAGCTGCTTGAAGACAGGGGCTTTGTTGTTCTGAGAAAATCGGGCCTTGGAGGAACCATGGTGGCCTTCAATGCCCTTAAGGAAAAGGGAATTGACGTTTACCCCGAATACACAGGAACCATTACTGAGACCATTATTCAATCCGAAAATAAAAATCCTGAATTCATTAAAAAAACTCTCGACCAGAAAAATATAAATTCATTGCCCCCTCTGGGGTTTGAAAACACCTATTGCCTGATTATGAAAAAAGATCAGGCCGACAAATTGGGGATTAAAACAATCAGTGATCTGAGTTTGTTCCCTAATTTGACAGGGGGGCTGAGTTTTGAATTTCAGGGCCGCAGTGACGGCTGGAATCAGTTAAAAAAAACTTATTCATTGAAAAATCCTGTGAGAGGAATAGAAATTCCCCTGACCTATGAAGCCGTCAAAAACAACAAAGTGGACTTTGCTGAAGCCTATTCCACAGAACCTCTGATAAAAAAAATGAATTTTATTGTTCTCAGGGATGATCGTCATTTTTTCCCAAAGTATGAAGCTCTGGCTTTGGTTCACAAAGATTTTCCTGAGAAAGCCAGAAAGGTTCTGAAACTTTTAAGTGGCCGTATTTCAAATGATGTTATTATAAGTATGAACAACCAGGTCGCTTCCGGTCTGAGCATTCAGAAAGTGGCCCATGAATTTCTAATAAACAATAAGCTCATCACCAAAAACAGACAAATAAAACAAAATAATTTCTGGATGAAATTATATAAACGCACCAGGACACACCTGTTTTTAACCGGTCTGGCTGTTTTCCTTGCTATACTGGTGGCCTTCCCTTTTGCTTTCCTCTCCGTTAGTAACAAAAAAATGTCAAAACTGATTCTTGGTTTGTCAGGAGTTTTCCAGACGATTCCCTCCATTGCCCTTCTGGCTTTTATGATTCCTCTTTTCGGCATCGGATACAAACCAGCCATTGTGGGACTTTTTATTTACTCACTTCTCCCGATTTTGAGAAACACTTATACAGCCATGAACCAAATTGACCCATGTCTTATCATGGTCGCCAGAGGGATTGGACTGTATCCCCGGGAAATCTTTTTTTCAGTAAAATTGCCTTTGGCCCTTCCAACACTTCTGGCGGGAGTGCGTACAGCAACCACTCTCAATATAGGAACAGCCACACTGGCTGCCTTTATTGGAGCCGGAGGTCTGGGAGAACCCATTGTCACCGGCCTTGCTCTGAATAACAGTCGCCTCATTCTTCAGGGGGCTGTTCCCGCCGCCCTTCTAGCCATAATCATTGATGGGATTTTCAATTTTATTGAGAAACGGCTGACCAGAACCCTTTGACTACAGGACCAATGACAAGCTTTTGGTCAGATATTTCCTGCCAACCCGTATTTTTCATGAAAGATTTCAGGCTGGACTTGATTTCTCGAAAAATTTTATCAATACTCATCATAGAAACCAACAAAAATGAGGTGGTGTTGTGAATTCAAAGGTATGGGAAAATCCAATGTTTGAACTGTGGTCCAAGGTCGCTGAAATTTTACCCAATATTTTAAGTGCCTTGTTGATCCTTTTTATTGGCTACTTTATCTCCAAAGTGTTAATGAAAGGCTCTGAGAAAATATTAAAAAAACTCACCTTTGATTCCGTGAGTGACAAAGTGGGGGTCCACGAAATACTGAGGAAACTCGGAATAAAAAAGACCTCCTCTGAAATTATTTCCGTTCTTATTTTCTGGTTGTTTATGCTGACTTTTGTGATTTCAGCAGCAGAAACTCTCAGGCTTGAAAATGTGACAAAGACAATTGACTCCTTTGCTCTCTATCTTCCCAACGTGATTGGAGCCGCATTTATTTTTGTTCTCGGGCTTATGGCCTCAAATTTTATTTCCAATTTTATCCAGGGGGCTTCTGACACCGTAAATTCCAAATATTTCAGGGTTTTTGGAGCCTTTGTACGAAGTCTTTTGATTGTTGTGGTCACTGTTCTTGCCGTAGGCCAGTTAAAAATAGAGACTGAGCTTCTTGACAATATCCTCCAGATTATTCTCGTCGCCGGTGGGGCAGTTCTTGCCATTTCCCTTGGCCTTGGAACCAGGGATATTGCCAAGGCCATTGTTGCGGGTTTCTACGCAAGGGATTTATACAAGGAAGGGGTCTTTATAAAAACAAAGGATCAACAGGGCAGGATTTTACAGATCGGGACTGTAACAACATCAATTGAAACCAGTGAAGGGAAAAAAGTTCATTTACCCAATGAACAACTGATAACATCAGTCATTGAGGAAACCCAGTAAGGGTTACAATTGTTTTAAGGTTTTTATAGCCTGTTGACAAAGTTCAATGTCAGACAGCACAAAAATGTGAACACCTGGAATCCCAAAAGCTTTTAATTTTTCAACCAATTGCAAAAAAGGGGATAAAACGGATAAATTAATCTCTCCTTTTTTGGATTCCAAAGGAAGCTGTTTCAGGTACCAGTCCGGAATATCACAACCAAAACGGGATTTCATCACCATAGCCTGCTTTTGGGATCTCAATACCCTCAGCCCTGGCAAAATGGCCTGATGAAACCCCAAGTCAGAGAGTTCCTGATAAAAAGGGCCAAAGGCCAGGGGATCAAAAATCATCTGGGTGATCCCAAATTCTGCCCCTGACTGAAACTTTTTAACAGCAAAATCAATTCTCTCTTTCCTGTTGGGATGTTCAGGATAGAGAGCGGCCCCAATACAAAAATCCGTGGATTCACGATTCTGGACTTCAAAGCCCTCCCTTTTTATAAAAATCCCTTCATTAAGTTTTTTAATCTGATGAATCAGCTGGTAAGCATAGGAGTATCCATCTTTGTGGAGAATCCAGTCTGTCTGGCTCATGGGTGGATCTCCCCTGAGAGCCAGAATATTGCGAATTCCAAAGTAATGATGGTCAATAAGTTGATTTTCAATATCCAGAGGCAAAAGGTCCTGACAGGTAAAGTGGGCAATGCAGGGTTTTTCAAAATGATCCTTGATAGTCTGGGCAATGGGAAGACTGCCTCCACGCAGGGAGCCTCCAGCCCCCCTGGTGACAGACAGAAAATCCACTCCACTTGTAATAATTTTATCAAGTTTTCCCATGGTCAGAGGCACTGGTTCACCGTTTCGTGGTGGAATCATCTCAGCTGACAGCGTGAAGGATTCTCTGGCCAGAACATCGGTTATTTTCTGATCTCTGGTGTAGCCCAATGCCGTTTTTACCCGGGATGATTTCTCATTCTGACTCACGGTTCTCCCGCCCGATTGTAAACGGCAAAAAACAGAAGAGGAAGATAAGCAACCATGACAATCAGAAAACCCCAGCTGTCATGAATGGAGGCCAGGTTGGCCAGAGGGAAAAGCCACAAAATCATCACCGTAACATAACAAATTGATATCTTTTCATGGGACCAGTTTTTTTTCATCAGTTTGTGAAAAATAAATGTCTTATGAGCTTTAAACAAAGGTTCTCCTTTAAAAATCCGAAGCAATAAAATAAAAGTGGTGTCAAATATGAAAAAGCCAAAAATAATAAGATGAGAATAGAAGGAAATATCCCCGTGGACCTTGGAAATCAAGGCAAGAGAGGCAAAAAGAAAACCGAGAAAATAGCTTCCTGTATTCCCCATGAAAATTTTAGCAGGACTCCAGTTATAAAATAAAAAACCACTGACCGTGTAGCTGATAAGACAATAAATCATGGAAATTCCCCGGGAACCATGAAGACTGGCAACAACAGCCATTAAAAGAGAACCAACAATGGCCGTGGAAGCCGCATGACCGTCCGCTCCATCCATAAAATTATAGAGGTTGATAAACCATGTGATAAAAAGAATACAAAAAACAGAGTTGATCCAGAACTGTTCAGGCAAAAAGGAAATATTTATCTGAAATTTAAAGGTCTGGGTTACAAAAGTGTAGATGAGAATGGCCACCAGAAAATGAACAAGCAAACGAAAAAGAGCTGGCAGGCAATAACGATCATCAAACCAACCGAGTAAAATAACCACCGGTCCTCCAAAAAGAAGAGGTGAAACAATGGGACGATACTCAGGCAGGAAAATGTAAAAAACCAGGGAAATTATGGTAAAGACAGTAAAAAAGGCCAGGCCTCCCCCCTTGGGAGTGGGTTGACTGTGAGAGCTTCGCCTGTTGGGAATATCCATCATTCCCATTGTTCCTGAAAGATGGATCAACAATCTTGTGAGAAATAAAGTCAATAAAAAGGCCAAAGAGCCAATAACACTCACTTCCAGCATTTATTTTCTCATTTGACGTGCCACTTTTTTGACTTTCTCCACCACAAAAACAATATGGTTCTCTGGCATATCCGCATAAAGGGGGAGACTTATAACCTCTTTACAAAGGGCTTCAGTTACTTTGGGTGAATGTTCTGGAACCATTTTGGCCATAGCCGGTTGCTGATGCATTCCCTTTGGGTAATGAATGGAAGTGGGAACACCTTCTTCTGTCAAAAGCTTTTGAAAAATATCCCGTTGTTTCACTCTCAAAGTGTACTGGGCAAAAATAGAATCCCTGTCTTCCCTGACAAAAGGGATTTTTAAACATTCCAAAGTTTTAAACTCTTCATTGTAAAGACCTGCTATCTTTTGTCTTTGCCCGATTTCCCATGGATAACGCTCCAGTTTGACCATCAAAATAGCACATTGAAGGGTATCCAAACGTCCATTATAACCAATTCGTGTATGATGATACCGGCTTTCCTGCCCAT
Organism: Bdellovibrionales bacterium; assembly: GCA_965218815.1. Lineage (GTDB taxonomy): Bacteria > Bdellovibrionota > Bdellovibrionia > Bdellovibrionales > JAGQZY01 > JAGQZY01. The sequence continues at coordinate 435,527 of CBDCLX010000002.1, forward strand.
GATTTCTGACCTGAATCAGTTTTTCATAAATCTTCCGATCCTGGCAGAAAACAGCTCCCCCCTCCCCAAAACAGCCCAAAGGTTTGGACGGGAAAAAGCTGGTACAGGCCAAAGAACTCAGGTTACAACTCCTGCGACCCTGGTAATGGGCACCAAAGCTCTGGGCCCCATCCTCTATAACAACCAATCCATACTTTTTGGCAATGGCATTGATGGAGTTCATATCAGCCACCTGACCATAGAGAGACACTGGCAAAATCCCACGGGTTTTTTCTGTGATAAAGTCCTCAATTTTTTGAGGATCTAAATTGCAGGTTTCAGGCTCAATATCCACAAAGACAGGTTTAGCCCCAATAAGAGCAACAACCTCTGCTGTGGCAAAAAAGGAAAAAGCAGGGACAATGATTTCATCACCTGGTTTGATTCCACAGGAAAGTAGAGCCATGAGCAGGGCATCCGTACCACTTCCCGCAGTCACACAATAGGGGGCACTTGTAAAATCAGCCAGTTTTTTCTCACACAGGGAAACCTCAGGACCCAAGATATATTGTCCATTTCTTAAAACTTTTTCAGTGACCTCTGTCAGTTTTTTCTCCAAAGCCTGAAACTGGTAAGTTAAATCAAGATAAGGTATTTTCATTGATGTAAAGGGTTAGCATGTTTATGACGGGGTGTCAAAGCCAATGGTTGAATCTGATACAATTTTTCAAAGACTGATCCCCTTTGAAAACGTCAGTATTTTCCATAAAAAACCTGCTGGAAATTTCAGGCTAAATCAGTATAATACTCCTTAGTGGGATTTTTACTAAAACAACTTTTTCAATTTATCAAACTCCTTCATTCAGAAACAGGAAGTCATCAAATTGCCTGGGGAATTGCTCTGGGGTTTGTTCTTGGGATGAGCCCTTCGTTTTCCCTGCAGACTGTTCTGGTTTTTCTGATTCTCATTCTTTTCAGAGTTCAGATGGGAGCTGCTTTCACAACCGCCTTCTTTTTCAAATTTATAGCCTGGTCACTGGACTCTGTTTTTCACGTTATTGGTTCCTTCATACTTGAAAACGAAAGTCTTAAACCTTTGTTTACCGATCTCTATAACACTCCCCTTATTCCATGGACCCGCTTTTACAACTCCATTGTTATGGGCTCAGGTGTCCTGTCCCTACTCCTCACGCCTTTCATCTTTCTGACAAGTCTTTGGTTTATTAAAAAATATCGAAAGAATATTTATCAGCGTTTTAAACAATCAGAAATTTTTATCGCCTTTAAGACAACAACGGTTTACCAATGGTATGTGAAATACAATGAATACTATAAATAAGAACAAAGGGCCTGTTCGCCCGGGAGCCATTATTCCCCTCACTCTTATCATGATTCTTATTGTCCTTTACTTTAAATTCCTCTTTGATTTTCATCTCAAATCAGGTCTTGAGTCTGCTGCAACCCGGATCTATGGGGCAGAGGTGAATGTGGCCAGAGTTAAAACTGGTTTTTCTGTCCCTTCCTTATCCATCCATGGCATTCAGGTGACTGACAAAAAAACCCCCGATCACAACCTCCTTGAGATCAAACAAATTCGTTTGCAATTGCTTTGGGATGCCCTCTTAAGAGGAAAGCTGGTCATTCCTGAGGCTTCCATTTTACAAATCAAAACAGGCTCCAAAAGAGAGCAGCCAGGTCGAATTCTGCCGCCAAATAAAAGAAAAACCAAAAGCCCTGTCACCACAGCTGCTGAAAAAACCATGAAACAGCTCAAAGAAAAAAATCAATCCAATCTGCTCTCAGACATATTTTCCATAGCAGGTGGCAAACATTACAAAGATCAATTGAAGAAACTTGAAGATGATTTCAAAACCCATGAAAAAATAAAAACTCTGGAAGAAAACCTCAAATTAAAGAAAAAAGAATGGGAAAAACACATTAACAGGCTGTCTGATGAAAGTGAAATCAAACAATTGGTCAAAAATATGGAATCCATTAAGATTGATTTCAATAACCCTGAAACTATTGGAGAGTCTCTTAAAAAAATTGAGTCTCTTTACGGGGAAATACAAACAAAACACAAAACCATTGAGAATATCAAAAAAACATTCAGAACTGACATTGAACAATACAGATCCCAATACAAAGAACTTGAAAACCTGATACAACAGGACATTGATGAGGTCCTGAAAAAACTCAATATTCCCTCTTTGGACTTGAATGAAATCAATAAAATGTTACTGGGAAACTTAGTGGTTTCACAACTGAGAAGTGTGATGGAATATAAAGATCTGGTCCGCAAATATATGCCCAATAAAATTTCAAAAAAATCGGAACCAACACCCACCAAAAGAGCCAGGGGTGTTGATTACTTTTTTCCCAAAAAGAAGAGTTATCCCCTTTTCTGGTTAAAAAAAGCCCAGGTAAGCTCTCAATCCAAAAACCAGGAATCAGGAAACTTAAGTGGCGTTCTTAAAAATCTTACCAACAACCCGGGGCTTCTGGGGCTTCCCACCACTTTTGACCTGAAAGGAGGATTTCAAAAAGATGGAATCAAGGGTGTTTCTTTTCATGTCAATATAGATCACACCACTCCTGTTGAAAAAGAATCCGGCTTTATTTTTGTAGAATCTTTTCCCGTAAAGAAGAATCTTTTGGTTCAATCCCGTGATGTGGTTCTCGGTTATGGAAAAGCCATGGGTCAATCTAGAATTGAATTTGAACTCAAAAATCAGCAGCTTTCCCTCCAATCCAGAAGTTCCTTTAAAAACGTAAATTATTTTGTAAAGGCTAAGAATAAAAATTTAAAAAGAATACTGGATGAAATCCTGAAAGAATTAAACTCTTTCGATTTTAATATCCAGATCAAAGGAAGCTGGGAACATTTCAGTCTTGGTATAAACTCCAACCTTGCCCATAAATTACTTAAAGCCACAACTTCTCAAGTTTCAAACGAATTGACTGACATCAGAAAAAATGTGGAAAAACAAATCAAAAATCTCATGAACAAGGAAAAACATGAACTGGAAAAACAGGTGAATCAGATGGAAAAACAATGGGAGTCCTCTTTTAAAAGGTGTAAAAAGACCATTCAATCTGCGGAAACCCGAATTCAGGAGAAAAAAGACGAAATTCTGAAAAAAGAAACGGGGAAAAAAGAACTGAACAAACTTCTCCAGAAAATCAGGTTCTAGCCCACATTTCTCATGCTCCCTGTGTGCTACTCCACATTGCATTTGTTTTCAAGTGTGAAAAAAACATCATGAATCACAAAAATAAAGAATACGCAGTCTGTCTTCATTAAAGAAGTGTGTCTCCCAGGACTGTAACCAAGGAGCCTGGGAAAGTTTCTTGTTTTCAAAAAACTGACTCCAACTCAGACCTGAACCCACAATTTTAGGGGATTCAAAGAGATATATCTTTTGGGCCAGACCCCATTGAAGAATCTGTCCAAAAACACGGGGACCACCTTCCACAAAAAGAGAAAATAAACCCTTTGCGTAAAGTTCATGGAAAACTTTTTTCCAGCTTTCCCTGTCCTGAGTACTGGAAATTGACTGACTTTCCTGTTCTTTATCAACCCAATGTGTTTTTGGGCCTTGATCCCAGGAAATCGCCTGAATACCTCTTTTTGACCAATCCAGAATCTGTTCTGAAGGGCTTATAACAAAAATGTTTTCAGGAAAATGGGTTTTACTGATTTTTGTTCCTGGAAAAATATCATAAACTTTCCCTCCGGGGTCAAAAAGAACGAGACGATTGTTTTTTTTTCCTTCAAACCTTGTTCCCCTGAAGTCCAATCTGGGATCATCATAAAGAACAGTTCCAGCCCCCACAAAAGTGGCATCATAATGGGCTCGAAGTTCCCGTCCATACTCCCTTGATTTCTGACCTGTGATCCACTGACTCTCACCACTTTTAAGGGCCACTTTACCATCAAGGCTGACTCCCACTTTTAAAGCCACAAAGGGTTTTTCATGCTTTATACGAAACAGAAATTGTTCACAAAGCTTCTCACATTGAGATTGATATTTCTCAAACTGAATCACTTCTTTATTGTGAGCTTTCAAGATTTCAAGACCCTTTCCTGAAACTTTCGGATTGGGATCCATCAACCCGTAATAAACCCTCTTAATGGGAAGTTCGGCCAGCGACCTGGCACAGGAACCTGTTTTTGCCCTATGGGCACAAGGTTCAAGGGTCACATAAACGCTGGCCTCTTCCAGCTGGAAAGGGTCCTGAACCTGATTGACAGCATTGATCTCAGCATGATTTCCTCCCCATTTTAAATGAACCCCACGGGATACAAAACAATGGTCTTTGTCCACAATAACACAACCCACTGGGGGATTGGGTGAAACAAAACCCAGACCCCTTTTGGCTGTTTTAATGGCAAGTTTCATAGCTTCATCAGCACTCATCGGTTGTCCAATAAGGGGAGGCAATTACAAAACTCCCCGACGTTTCTGATCCCTCTCAATGGCTTCAAAAAGAGCCTGGAAATTCCCTTCTCCAAAACCGGAGTGATTTTTTCTTTGAATGAATTCATAAAAAATGGGACCAATCACATTGTGGGTGAATATTTGCAAAATATAACCTTTTTCATCTCCGTCAGCCAGAATTCCCAAATCCTCAAGTTCTTCCATATCCTCAGTGATATTGGGAACCCGATCCCCCAAAACCTCATAGTAAGTGTCCGGTACATCCAGAGTCCCAATCCCTGCTTTTTTTGTTTTTTCCACCGATGAACAAATGTCTTTTGTCAAAAGGGCAATGTGCTGAATTCCCGAGCCTTTATACTCATCTATATACTCCTGGATCTGGGACTGGTTTTCTGTGGGTTCGTTAATGGGGATCGTGATTTTTCCACAGGGTGAACGCATGGCCCGCGACAAAAGCCCTGTTTTTGTCCCCTTGATATCAAAAAAGCGAAATTCACGGAAATTGAAAACATCTTCATAAAATCCGGCCCAACGGTCCATCTCACCTTTAGGGACATTGTTTGTCATATGGTCAATGCACAAAAAACCCTGGCCCTGGGGGTTTCTGTCATCCCCTGTGTATTGAAACTCGTCATCATAGATATTCCCCCTGTCTCCATACCTGTCCACAAAGTAAATTAGGGAATCGCCAATTCCATAAATGCTTGGCCAGGACAGGGATTTGAGAGAATCATCCTCAAAGGCCCTGGCCCCTCTTTCCACAGCTTTTTGGAAAGCTTTCTGTGCGTCAAAAACCCGAAATCCTGTGGCACTGATGGATGGACCATGAATTTTCCGGAAATTTTCCGCAAAAGTTCCCGGCTCTTCATTCAATAAAAAATTAATCTCATTTTGACGATAGAGTGTTATGTTCTTTGTCTTATGTCTGGCAACAGATTTCATCCCCAATTTCTGAAATAATTTCTTAAAAAGACTGGCATCGGGACCAACATATTCTATGAACTCCATGCCATTAAGACCCACTGGATTATCAGACATGAAAACCTCCTTTTCACCTGCACTCTTTCACACAAAAAGTAAAAAAACAACTTGTGAAGTTTGCCGGAAATGCGGGTTAAGGCTCTCCTGAAGGATTGCAATTTTATGCAGTGCATTTTATACTGACCCTATTAGGGGTTCCCTCCCGGGGGAAAATCCACTGAAAATTGAGGCCATTATGATTGTTGTAACAGGTGCCACAGGATTTATTGGAAGTGTTCTTCTTTGGGAACTCAATAAACAAGGGATCACGGAGATCCTCTGTGTGGACTCTGTCCCCCCCCAGGCCCGACCTGGAATCCTGGCTAAAAGAAAATACAATCAGTTCATGGACCACAGGGAGTTCCTCACTCACCTGAAAAAACCTTCAAAGATTGAGTGGGTGATTCACATGGGAGCCTGTTCCTCCACAACAGAAATGGATGTTGGATTTTTAAGGGAAAACAACACGCTCTACACCCAAAAACTCTTTGAGTTTTGTCGGGATCATAACAGTTCCTTTATCTACGCCAGCAGTGGAGCCTGTTATGGAGATGGTCATCTCGGCTTTGATGATCAAACAGACCCTGATCTGTTAAAACCTCTGAATCCCTACGGAGATTCAAAAATAAACTTTGACCGTTGGGTCTTAAAACAAAAAAAGTTCCCAAAATTCTGGATGGGGTTGCGATTTTTTAATGTTTATGGACCCAATGAATATTATAAGAAAAACATGAGCAGTGTTGTCTTTAAAGCTTATCGTCAGATAAAAGTCAACGGAACACTTAAGCTATTCCGGTCTCATCACCCTGATTACAAAGATGGAGAACAATTGAGAGATTTTGTTTATGTCAAAGACATCTGTCGCTGGATTATGGAAATTCTTGAAGGTCGGGGTTATTCCGGTATTTATAACATGGGTTTTGGAGAGGCTCGCAGCTGGTTGGATCTGGCCAAAAACACTTTTAAAAACATGAACACAAAAATGAATATTGAATGGGTGAACATTCCTGAAGACATAAGACCCCGTTATCAGTATTTTACAGAGGCAAAAATGGAAAGATTTCTCAGTCAGGATTTCAGTCAACCCCAATGGAATCTGGAAGAAGGCATTGCTGATTACATTCATTATTTAAAAAAAGAGGATCCTTTTTTATGAGATTTATAAGGAAAAATAAAAAAACCAGGAGGAAAGACATTCCCGATCATCTCAGGGAATTTATCACTAATCAGGACAGCACTCAGTACCAACCTGTGGATCATGCAGTCTGGAGATATCTCCTCCGACAACTGAAAAATTTTTTATCTGTTCACGCCCACAGCTGTTACCTGGAAGGTCTTGAAAAAACAGGTATCACCGTGGAGGAAATTCCCAGCATTGACAGTATCAGCAAAAAACTGGAAAAGTTTGGTTGGACCGCTGTTCCTGTGAGTGGTTTTATCCCTCCTGCCGCTTTTATGGAATTACAAAGCCTCAGTATTTTGCCCATTGCCTCGGCCATGAGATCTCTGGAACATATTCTTTATACTCCGGCCCCTGATATTGTCCACGAAGCTGCTGGTCACGCTCCCATACTCGTCAATCCTGAATTTGCCGAGTATCTGAAACAGTATGCCAATGTGGCCAGGAAAGCCATTATTTCAAGTGAAGATATGGCCCTTTATGAGGCCATCCGTGAACTCTCTGATATCAAGGAACACCCCAACTCCACGGAAACTGAAATAAGAAAAGCTGATGAAAAACTCAATTACATTGCCAAAAACATGACTGTCACTTCAGAAGCCACCCTCCTGGGACGAATGAACTGGTGGACTGCTGAATACGGTCTTATAGGAACTTTGGAAGATCCAAAAATTTATGGGGCTGGCCTTCTCTCGTCCTATGGTGAAGCCAAGGATTGTCTCAAAGACCACGTTAAAAAAAATCCCCTCAATATAAACTGTGTGAAATACAGTTACGATATCACAGAACCACAACCTCAACTTTTTGTGGCCCAGTCCTTTTCTGACCTTAAACGCACCCTCAATGAATTCTCTGTGGAACTCTCCTTTAAAAAAGGGGGGGTGTTTGGTTTAAATCAGGCCATTAAGGCAAAAACAGTAAACACTGTTCAAATTAACTCAGGCCTGCAAATATCAGGACAGGTTACCGAATGCCTGACTGACAATAATGATGCGTGCCTCTTTTTTCGATGTCAGGGACCCACCCAATTGAGCCTTGGTTACAGAGAACTGTCCGGCCACAATAAAGAGTACCATAGTCACGGCTACAGCTCCCCTTTGGGTTTTATCAAAGGATACAAGGATTGTCTGTCCTGGGCATCTGATGAAGATATGAAAACCATAAAAATTATCAAAGATCAGATGAGTGAAATTCATTTTGAAAGTGGTGTTAAGGTGAAAGGGAAATTGATGGACTTTCTTCGAACCCCCCGCGGGGAACTCTGCCTTTTAAGTTTTACCCAATGCACAGTGACTTACAGGGATCAGACTCTTTTTATGCCTGAATGGGGAACTTTTGATATGGCTGTGGGTTCAAAGGTGGAATCTGTTTTCGCAGGGCCTGCTGACAGGAAAAATTATGGACCTACTGACAGTTTTGTTAAAAAACAGGTTCCACCAAAAAAAAGCTCAGCCAGAGACCAAAGACTCAATGAACTCTATCAGGGCATAAGAAGTTTACGTCACAGGAAAATTCCCGATTTTGACCAAATGACCCATCTCTTTAATTCCCTGGAAAAGGAATTTCCAACAGACTGGCTCACAAGAGTGGAAATTGTGGAACTTACTTATGGGTTTGACGAAACCAAATTTTTAAGAAAAAATGTTCTGGAAAGCCTTGAGAGGATCAAAAAAGAAAAGTCCGAAACAATCATGATGATTGATGATGGCCTGGCCATTGCCAGGCAAAACCTGTGAAAAATTTTCAGATCAACCAATTCATCTCCATTTTTAACAAGCTTTTTATCAGGGTTTCAGTGTTTTTTGGCTTTATGAAAGCAGGAGATTACAAAACAAAGGCTTTATCTTGAAAGACATCCACTCCACACTGGAAAAACAAATTCTTTATTTTGATGGTGGTCTTGGAACTTTTTTCCAGAACATGAAGCTTGGAGAGGACGACTTCCGTGGTGAACGTTTCAGGGATCATCCTGTCAAACTCCGAGGGAACCACGATCTTCTCACTCTATCCCGTCCTGAACTTGTAAAAAACATGCACCGTCAGTTTTTGGAAGCCGGTTCTCAGATCATAAGCACCAATACGTTCAGTGGCACCCGAGTGTCCCAAGCTGATTTTGCCACTGAAAAATACACCTATGAACTCAACAAACAAGCTGCCTGCCTAGCTCGTGAAGTGGCTAATGAATTCAAACATGACACCTGGATTGCCGGGTCCATCGGACCCACGACAAAGATCAGTTCCCTTTCTCCAAAAGTGAGCGACCCCGGTTACCGGGATATCAATTTTGACCAGCTGGCGGCTGATTTCGGTGAACAGATCACAGCACTGATGGATGGAGGTGTGGATATGCTGTTGGCAGAAACTTTCATTGACACTCTTAATCTAAAGGCCTGTATCAAAGCTGCCGACAATATTTTTAAAAAACTCAACAAAAAACTTCCCATGATCCTTTCTGCCACCATCACGGACCAATCGGGACGCACTCTTTCTGGTCAGACTATTGAAGCTTTCTGGAATTCCGTTCGCCACGCCAGACCTCTGGCTGTTGGCATGAACTGTGCTTTTGGAGCCAATGAATTGAAACCCTATATCCGAAATTTAAGTCAGATTGCTGATTGTTATATCAGCTTTTATCCCAATGCCGGTCTTCCAAACCCTCTCTCTGAAAATGGTTATGATGAAACGCCGGAACACACCTCTGAAGCTATTGTTGATATGGTCAACCAAGGCTATGTCAACCTGGTGGGGGGCTGTTGTGGAACCACACCCGACCATATTCGGGCCATCATTGAAAAAACAAAGGGGAAAAAACCCAGAACTCCTTCTCCCATCCGAAAAAAAATGCGTTTAAGTGGGTTGGAGGCCCACAATTTTGATGTCATCGAAAAAACTCAGAGTTTCATCGTGATTGGAGAGCGAACCAATGTGACAGGTTCCCCTCGATTTCATCGTCTGATTAAAGAGGGAAATTTTGAAGAAGCCCTTCGTGTGGCCCGTCAGCAAGTGGAAAACGGGGCTAATATCATTGATATTAACTTTGATGAAGCCATGATTGAAGGTGAAGCCGCCATGGAACGTTTTTTAAGACTTGTGGCCTCAGAACCCGATATTACAAAAATTCCCATAATGATTGACAGTTCCAGATGGTCCATTCTTGAAACAGGTTTAAAAAATATACAGGGAAAAGCCATTATCAATTCCATCAGTCTTAAGGAAGGGGTAGAGGTCTTTAAGGAACAGGCAAAAAAAATTCTGACCTATGGGGCTGCCGTTGTGGTCATGGCCTTTGATGAAAAAGGACAGGCCACAAATAAAAAAGACAAAGTTCGTATTTGTCAGAAAGCCTATAACATTCTCACTAAAGAGGTGGGCTTTCCCCCTGAGGATATTGTCTTTGACCCCAATGTTCTTACCATAGCAACAGGAATTGAAGAACATAATCATTATGCCATTGATTTTATAAAGTCTGTCAGCGAAATAAAAAAAACCTGTCCTCTGGCAAAAACCAGTGGAGGGGTCAGTAATATTTCATTCTCCTTTCGTGGTAATAACAAAATTCGTGAAGCCATGCACAGTGTTTTTCTCTTCCACGCCATAAGAGCAGGGCTTGATATGGGTATTGTGAACTCAGGAATGCTCACTGTTTATGAAGATATTCCCCCGGAACTCCTGGTTCGGATTGAAGATGTGATTTTCAACCGCCGTCAGGATGCCACAGAAAGACTTATTGGAATTGCCAGTCAGTTTAAAAAAAGAGAGGGATCTGAAAAAAAACAGGACCTGAATTGGCGTAAGAAAACTTATGACAAGCGTATTATCCATTCCCTGATTCATGGGATTACTGACTTCGTGGAAAAAGATACTGAAGAGGCCAGGAAAAATTTAAAAACACCCCTTGAGGTCATAGAAGGTCCCCTGATGAATGGCATGAAAGAGGTGGGTGATCTTTTTGGGTCAGGTAAAATGTTCCTTCCCCAGGTGGTTAAAAGTGCCCGGGTGATGAAAAAAGCCGTGGGTTACCTGGAACCTTTTATGGAAAAGGAAAAAAAGCAGGAAGAAGGTCAAAAAACCTTTGTGATTGCCACTGTAAGAGGGGATGTTCACGACATTGGCAAAAATATTGTTGGAGTGGTCCTTGCCTGCAACGGTTATAAGATGGTGGATCTCGGAGTGATGGTTAGTTGTGAAAAAATTATGGGGGCAATAAGGAAATATAAGGCCAGAATTGTTGGAATGAGTGGGCTTATCACCCCTTCCCTGGATGAAATGATCTTCAACGCTCAGGAAATGGAAAAACAGGGAATAAAAGTCCCCCTTCTTTTTGGCGGAGCCACCACCAGCCGCATTCACACGGCGGTAAAAATTGACCCCCAATACTCAAGTCTTATCGCCCATGTCAGTGATGCCTCCCTGGTGGTGGACGTATGCAACCGGATTTTAACAGAAGAAGACAAGACCAGAAAACATTATAAGGAATCCTACAAGAGGCTGCGTGACAATTACCTGGCTAAAAAAGAGCAAAGAACAAACCTTATTTCCTATCACTATGCCAACACCAACCACTGGACACACAAAAATCCGAACCCCACTCCTGTGCCAAAAAAATACGGAGTTTTTCCCTTTAATGCCTCTGTGGAAGATCTCATTGATTTTATTGACTGGTCCCCTTTCTTCTGGGCCTGGCAAATGAAAGGGATTTTCCCAAAGATTCTCGAAAACAAAAAATACGGGGAACAGGCAAAAAAACTCTACAGTGAGGCCTTGGCCATGCTGAAAACAATGGCCAAAAAGGGGGAAATCAAACCTAAAGGGGTTTTTGGCCTCTGGCCTGCTTTTCGCAACACCAATGATGTGATTCTTCTGGATTCCAACAATCAGGAACTTTCCCGCTTCCATTTCCTTCGCCAGCAAACAAGGAAAAAGAAAAACATTCCTCATTTTTGTCTGGCTGATTTTATCACAGAAGAAAGTCCCAATGAGGGAGACTCCATGGGGGCCTTTGCTGTCACCTCAGGAGAGGTTATCGAACAAATGGCCCGGGAGTTTGAAAAAAACAAAGACGATTACTCCTCTATCCTGGTAAAAATCCTGGGAGATCGTCTGGCCGAAGCCCTGGCTGAGTGCCTCCATCAGAAAATTCGCCAGGATTTTTATGGCATAATGGAAAAATTTTCCAAAGAGGATCTCATTGCTGAAAAATATCAGGGCATTCGACCGGCTGTGGGTTATCCCTCCTGCCCGGATCACACGGAAAAACAGAAAATCTGGGATTTGCTGAAAGCCCGGGAAACAATCGGAGTAAGCCTTACTGAAACATTTGCCATGAACCCCCCGGGCTCTGTCTCCGGCTATTATTTTCTTCACCCGGAGGCCAGATATTTTCATGTGGGATCATTGGACAAACTTCAGGTCTCTGACTATGCCAGGAGAAAGGCAATGGAACCAAAACAGATTGAAAAATGGTTGACCACCCACTTGAGTTATTAAAAAAGGCGTTCAAGGTCCGGCAAATGTCCAAAATTTTGTGTAACCATTTTTAACATGATGGGTTACATAAAATACTAAAATGAGGAATGATATGGACAGATTTAAGAAAGGGCTTTTTCTTAAGAATTCTGCTTTTAAATTTTATATTCAATTTTTTCAATATGAAATAGTGGCCTGTTCTTGACTTCTGTATATATTTTACCCATATATTCACCAATAACTCCTAAGGACAATAATTGAATCCCTCCAAGAAAGTAAATCGGTAAAACAGTGGAGGCCCAGCCTGGCAGGGCTTTACCCTGAACCCAGAAAAACAAAACATAAAACATCAAAAAAAAACAGGAAAAGCATATTATTATACCAAAACAGGTTATCAAACGAAGAGGGATCGTGCTAAAGGAAGTTATTCCATCCCATGCAAGATAAAGCATTTTTTTCCATGAATATTTTGACTTTCCGGAAATTCTTTTTTTTACCTCAAAATAAACAATCTCACTGTTTCCTGAAATCAGTGGCATCAGTCCACGAAGGAATACATTTCTTTCCTTGTATTGCAGTAGGGATTGCATGATTTTTTTATTTAAAAAACGATAATCGGCATGATTATAGATAATTTCTGTTCCAAAAAGAGACATCAGTTTGTAATAAAGATGAGCTGATGTTCTTTTAAAGAAAGTATCCTTATCTCTTGATGCTTTAACCGCATAAACAATATCTCTTCCACTTTTAAAATGGTCAATCATTTCAGGTATAATATCAATATCATGCTGTAAATCCGCATCTATCGTGATAACACCGTCACAGATGTCCATCAGACTGTTTATTCCTGCCATCAATGCAGCCTGATGACCATAATTACGAGTAAGTTTAATCCCCATTATATTCTGTAATTTGCCCCTATGATCCCGTATCATCTGCCATGTGGAATCTTCACTGCCATCATCAACAAAACAAAGAAGACTTTCAGGAGATATTACTTTATCATTTTTTAATTTTTCCAGAACAGAATTGAGTTTTTTACAAACAAAAGCAATAACACTTTCTTCATTAAAACAAGGAACAATAATTCCTATTACAGGAAATTTCATAAAATCCCAATCAAAATCTTTTAGTCCAACCTATGAATATTCTATCCAATTTAGAACTTCAACTCAAGTTTATACAAATTATTTTTTCATGTAATTTCCAAAAAGTTTTTTAACCAAAGCTTTAAAAAGACCCATAAAAAATGAAACAAATGTAATTAAATGAATCAAAAAAATAATTTTAAATTGAGTCCATGGTTTCACTGAACCAAAGTTCCTGGAAGCCTGTTGAAAAACAAGAAAAACATACACAAGTAAAATAAGAAACGAAACAGTAAGATGTACGAAAAAAAGAATTGACAGAACAATTGGGCTTATAAATATTAAAATAATTCCTGGAACTTTTCTGTACAATTTAAAATGTGTTATAAACTTTTCCCCTGTCCGCAATCTTAGTTTCCATTTATATTCCAAGTGTTCTTTTAAAGATTCTTTATATCTGTCATGAAATATTAAAAGTCCGGTGCTGTTAAAATAAAAAACATTTGAACCCAAATTACTAAAAAAGTGAAAATCATCTATATCCCATGGAATTTTTTCGTTCAACATTCCCAAATATTTTCTTGGAATAATACAGTTACAAAAAGGAACATCAAGCCAATGAACTTTCTCATTGTTAAAGTTAACATGGGCTGATGAAAACTCACAAATCCATATCTTCTGGGATTCATAAATTTCCCAGGAAACCCGACTTTTCCTTGTGGGTTTCTCAGGTCCGGTAAATACATAATCGGGATTCTCACGGATCAAATAAAGGGCATGGGAAATCCAGCTCCGGGACAGGTAGGCATCATCATCTATAAAAGCAATATGTTTTCCAACAGAGACCCGGATTGCCGCATTTCTTTTTATATTTGGATGTTTTTTGGAAATATCCACATATTTACAGGAGTAATTCCACAAATGCAGGGGAGGAAGACAAGACGTGTTTCCAGCAACAATAACTTCTATTTTTTCGAGGTTTTCCTGATTTTGAATGGACTCCAGTAATTTTAATACACTCTTTGGGCGTGAACAAGCCACAACGAGACTTAAATAAATCAATGTATTATCTCTCTAAGAATAACCTTAGCCATGGAAAGCAAATATTTTGGTTTGACAGAGGTTTCCGTGGAAAAAGCACAACCCCAGGTACAGTTACATTTATTGACACCAAGATGAAGATTTCTGAACTCTTTGTATCTTTTGGAGTTTAATATTTTTTTTATATCATAATTATTTTCTCGCAAATTTCCAACAGTTTTCCAAAGAGGTTCACAAGGGAAAATATCCCCCACTTCATTGATTACGACAATGTGTCGGCCTGCTTCACAGTAAGACCCTGTGTTTTTTTTTCCTTTTACTGCATCATAAAGCAAATTGCGATAAACAGTTTTAGCAGCGTGCATTCCCAACGCGTATAAATCCGTTCGGGATGGTGTATGTAATGACTCTAAGCTCCTTACAGCCAAAGCATAATCATTGATATTATCTATCTTCTCATATTTTTTTGTGGAAAAATGTTCATTGGGATAGGTTAATTGTATGCGATCCGGCTTTAACTCCGAGTTTAAAAAGGAATAGATATTTTTAAGTGAGGATTTGTTTTCAGGCAAGAATATAATATTCACTTTTAATCGAAGATTTTTATAGCTTTTTTGAAATTCCTTGATTTTCTTAAAACCATAGATGGCCTTATCAAACAAACCCTTAACCTTGCGACTTTCATCATGTTTTTCAAATAAATCATCAATAGAAAGTTGTAAATCCAACATTGTACGGGGATGACTCTTTAAAAAATTTTCAGTGAATTTAAACATTTTGTCAGTGTAATAAAAATTTGATGGGATATCCACCACCGCCGTATCACAATGATTGATAAACGATGAACATAAATCCAGAAGATCATTGCGAATAAAAGGCTCTCCACCGGAAATAGCAAGATAGGTCAGTTTCCCGTAGACACTGGCGATTTTTTCCACTTCATCGGAAGAAAGTTCTTTCCCCGATGGAACAGGATTATCGACTTGATCATAATACAAACAAAACTCGCATTTGGCATTGCATCGGGATGTTACAAAAAATATAACACTTTGTGGAAGAGAATTTTTTTGCCTGTGACTGACAAGTAGTGCTTCCTTAATAGTTCTTATCATGATAATCAAGCTCCCTGGAAAAATTGAGAGTGTTTATTTTTGTGTAATCCATTGGTTTAAAAAACAACACTCTCTTTTCGAAACATTCCTTCACAACAATCTGGCCATTGTGATCCGGGCTTCAGCCCGACGACGTTTCCTGTGATATTTTTCAATATTTTCAGGACTTGCAGCTTCCCTGTCCAAAAAGTCATTGGCCTTCCTCAAAGCTCTCTCTGCCCGCTTCAGATCAATATCTGTCTTTGATTCCGCTGTTTCTGCCAGAATGTTCACTCCCTGGGGAGTCACCTCCACATAACCCCAACTGATAGCAAAGGCTGTCTCTTTGTCATCCTCTTTCAACCTGTACTTTAAAACACCTTCACTTAAAGTGCTGACAAGGGGGGAGTGACCAGGAAGAATATTAAGCTCCCCTCTGTGAGCCGGAACAAAGACCTCCCGCACCAAAGCTTTTGTGAGCAAACTTCTGGATGGAGTCACAATACTTAACTCAAAATTCATGAAACCTCCCTAAAAACCTTTTGTGTCCCTCTTTTAAAATTCTGGTGAAGAGGCAAATTCTGTATGGCACCAGTCTTCCTCATTGTCTCATCCAATCCCGTGGGAGTCACGAAGGTCTGAGCAGTTACAGAGGGAACTTCGTCAGAGTGCAAGCAGTTACTTTTTTGTTTTCTCCAGTGTAGATGGTTGTAATCTTCTCAGTTCATGACAGTGTTTTAGCCTTTTCCAGAGCTTCTTCAATGGTTCCCACAAGATAAAAAGCCTGCTCAGGTAAAGCATCATGGGAACCATCCAGAATCTCCCGAAACCCCTTCACAGTGTCTTTTATATCCACATATTTCCCCTGCATACCAGTGAATTGTTCTGCCACAAAGAAAGGCTGGGATAAAAATCTTTGAACCTTTCTGGCTCGACTGACCACAAGCTTGTCATCCTCAGAAAGTTCATCCAGACCAAGAATGGCAATAATATCCTGTAATTCCTTATAACGTTGAAGAAGGGACTGAACATCACGGGCTGTCTGATAATGCTCTTTGCCCACAACATCAGATGAGAGCAATCGGGAGGTTGAGTTCAAAGGGTGAACCGCCGGGTAAATTCCCATGGCAGCAATGTCCCGATCCAAATTGGTTGTGGCATCCAGGTGGGTGAAAGTTGTCGCCGGAGCCGGATCTGTGTAGTCATCTGCAGGAACATAAACAGCCTGGACAGAGGTCACCGAACCTTTTTTGGTTGAGGTGATTCGTTCCTGTAAAGTTCCCATATCTGTTCCAAGGGTGGGTTGGTAACCCACAGCTGAGGGAATACGGCCAAGAAGAGCTGAGACTTCAGCTCCGGCCTGGGTGAACCGGAAAATATTGTCAATAAACAAAAGAACGTCCTGGCCTTCCTGATCCCGAAAATACTCGGCAATGGTTAAACCTGTCAAACCCACCCGTTGACGGGCCCCTGGAGGTTCATTCATCTGACCAAAACAAAGGGCTGTTTTTTCTATAACCCCTGACTCTGTCATCTCAAGGAAAAGATCATTCCCTTCACGGGTTCTCTCCCCCACTCCGGCAAAGACAGAATAGCCTCCATGTTCTGTGGCAATGTTACGAATCAGTTCCTGAATCAAAACTGTTTTTCCCACTCCGGCACCACCAAAAAGACCAATCTTCCCTCCCTTTGCATAAGGGGCCAGAAGATCCACAACCTTAATGCCTGTCATCAGCATCTCCGCTTTTGTACTCTGTTCTTCAAAGGTGGGGGCCTCTCTGTGAATGGACCACCTCTTCTCTGTGGAAACAGGACCTTTTCCGTCGATGGGTTCACCAACCACATTAACAATGCGACCAAGAACCTCTTTGCCCACGGGAACCGTGATGGATTCCCCTGTCTGCTTAACCTCCTGACCACGGGTCAGACCCTCAGAGCTGTCCATGGCCACAGTGCGAACCAAACCACCCCCCAAATGCTGGGCCACTTCCAAAACCAGATTATCCGGCTGATTGCTGATGGATTTATTTGTCGTCCTGAGAGCTGAAAGAATAGATGGAAGCTCTCCAGAGCTGAACTCCACATCCACCACCGGCCCCATCACCTGTCTAACAATACCCTTTTCCATGAATTTTCTCCTTTTTTTTATCAGCTGCCAAGTGCCTCCGCACCTGTTGTGATTTCAATCAGTTCGTTTGTAATTGAATCCTGTCTTAGTTTGTTATAAGTGATTGTTAAAGTTTTAATCAGCTCCCCTGCATTTTTTGTTGAATTTTCCATGGAAGTCATCCTGGCCCCATGTTCTGAAGCCACACTCTCTGACATACAACGATAAATCTGGGTGGCAAAATGTTTTTCCAACAATTGATCAATAATATCTTCAGGTTTGGGTTCAAAAATAATATCTTTTGAAAAAACCTGATGATTGTCCTGCTTAAAGCTGCTCACTTTTAAAGTGTCCACAGGAAACAGACATTCTCTGACCACATCCTGGGAAATGGCGGACTTGAACTCATTGTAAATGACCTGAACTCCCCCATACTCTCCCATTTCAAAAGCTTTCATAAGTTTACCGGCCACCCGGGCTGCCAGTGAATAAGAAATATCCCTGTCCAGACCCGTTATGAATTCAATGGGCTCCACCTTTCTCCGGCTGAAATACTCTTTCAACCGACGGCCTATGAAAATAAAGTCTGTTTTTTGGTCCATGGATTTTTTGTCAGCGATCAATTGTTCCGTAAATTTGGCAATGTTTGAATTAAAAGAACCACAAAGACCCCGGTCAGAGGCAATGACAACATAGAGAATTGATTTTGGTTTGTCATTTTTTTGAAGAAATTTGTGACTGATCTTCTGACTGTGCACTATATCAGTAATCAACGTGAGCAAACTTCGGGCGTAGGGTCTCAGGTTAATAATATTCTGTTGGGCCCGACGAAGTTTGGCCGCAGAAACAAGTTTTAAGGCACTTGTGATTTTTTGGGTGTTTTTTGTGCTGTCAATTCTGGTGCGAATATCCTTCAAGTTGGCCAAAGGGTCTCCTCAATGACTTCCGGGTTCAAAGACGACTTTGAACTCCCCAATGGATTTATCCAATTGGGCTTTGGTTTCATCAGAGATTTTCTTTTCTGTTCGGAGTGTCTCAACAACGGACCCATATTTTTGTTGCATGAACTGAATAAACTCCTTTTCAAAACGCTGAACATCCACCACAGTAAAACCATCAACTGCTCCATTTGAAACAGCATAAATTCCAAGGATCTGATTCTCCACTTTATAGGGGGTGTATTGGGGTTGTTTGAGCAGTTCCACAAGCCTTTCCCCCCGGGCCAGCTGGGCTTTGGAAGCCGGATCCAGATCCGAGGCAAAGGCGGCAAAGGCTTCCAATTCACGGTATTGGGCCAAAGCCAGTTTCAAAGTCCCTCCCACCTGCTTCATGGCTTTAATCTGGGCCGCTCCACCCACCCGTGAAACAGATTTCCCCACATCAATAGCGGGACGAATTCCCTTATGGAAAAGATCGGCAATAAGAAAAATTTGACCATCTGTGATGGAGATTACATTGGTTGGAATGTAAGCTGAAATATCACCCGCCTGGGTTTCAATAATGGGAAGAGCTGTGAGAGAACCCCCTCCCTTGTCATCAGACATTTTTGCGGCTCTTTCCAAAAGACGGGAATGAACATAAAACACATCCCCTGGAAAAGCCTCACGTCCGGGAGGTCTTCTAAGAAGAAGAGAGAGCTGACGATAGGCCTGGGCCTGTTTGGTCAAGTCATCATAGACAATCAGGGCATGACGACCGGAATCCCTGAAATACTCAGCCATGGCTGTCCCGGCATAGGGAGCCAGATACTGCATGGGGGCCGGGGAGGAGGCTCCGGCTGCAATCACTGTGGTGTACTCAAGGGCTCCGGTTTCCCTGAGTTTTTCAACCACAAGGGCAATGGTGGACTGTTTTTGTCCCACAGCCACATAGAAACACTGAACATTTTTACCCTTTTGATTGATAATGGTGTCAATGGCAATGGCTGTCTTACCCGTTTGACGGTCCCCAATAATCAGTTCCCTCTGACCACGGCCAATGGGAATCATGGAGTCAATAGCCTTGATTCCCGTCTGTAAAGGTTCAGAAACCGGTTGCCGGGAAATAATGCCCGGAGCTTTCACATCAACCACCCGGGCTTCTTTGGCCTCAATGGGACCTTTTCCGTCTATGGGATGACCGAGAACATTCACCACCCGACCCAAAAGAACTTCTCCTACAGGAACCTCAACAATTTTTCGGGTTCTCTTCACTGTGTCCCTTTCCCTGATGTTCCTGTCCTCGCCAAAGATCACAACTCCCACAGAATCCTGTTCCAGATTCAGAATCATTCCATAGACTTCCCCGGGAAACTCCACAAGTTCTCCGGCCATAGCTGTCTGAAGACCATAAACCCTGGCAACACCATCTCCAACAGAGAGAACCGTTCCGGTTTCCTTCACTTCCAGCCTGGTGCTGTATTTTTCAATTTGTTCTTTAAGTATGCGACTGATTTCATCGGCACGAATTTTTGTATTCATTGAATTAAATTCTCCTTACTACAAAATCATTTAATTTTTCTATATGGGACCTGATACTGTCTTCAAAAAGATAACCTCCCACCCTGGCTTCTATTCCTCCAATCATTTCCGGTTTAACTCTGAACTGAAGCTCCACGGGACCACAGAGATGTTTTTCAAGGCTTTGTCTGACTCCATTTTTTTCTGAATCCGTCAGCTCAATAGCTGAATCCACCACTCCTTTGGTCAGACCCTGTTTCCCGGAGTTCAGGGATTCAAGGGTTTTCACCACCCCAAAAAATTCAGGAAGTCGATTGTTTTTAATAAGAAGTCTAAAGAAATTGTCAAGCTCATCTGTGCCGACAAGACCTATGGCTCTGCTGAGAAAGATCATCTTGTTTTCCTCTGAAATAAGGGGGGATTTCAAAGCTTCAAAAACATCCTGATTTTTTTCAAAAGTTTCCACCAGAACCTGAAGTATTTGAAGGGTTTCGGAGGTTTCCCCCTTTTTCTCCATCACCTCAAAAAGAGCTGTAGCATAGGGTTTTGCCAAAGAGGACATTTTATTCGCCCCTCTGACCTGAAAGGAAATGAGTGTTCCAGGCTCTCAGTTTTTCCACATTAAATTTTTCTTTCATTTCTTTTTCCGCAAGCCAGGATGACTTTTGAAAAGTTTCTTTTCTTAAAATCCCCACCTGCTTTTGGATTTCAAATTCAAAATTCCTCTGTACCATTTCTTTAAGACGTAACGCCTGGGCTTTGGCTTCTTTGATCTGATTCTGGTAAGAGTTCTGTGCATTTTCCCTGGCTTCTCTTGTCTTTTCATCAAAAGTTTCCGACATTTTACGAAGTCTCTCTGTCACTTCCGCCAAAACACCCTGGGCTTTTTCTTTCAACTCCATGGAATCTTTAACACCTTTCAGAAAATTTTCCCTTTTATCCTTCAACATCCGAACCACTGTTTTCCCCTGGAAAAAACAGATAAGGGCGATTAACAGGCTCACATTGACCAGCTGGGAAATCAATGTTCCCACCGGAATGGAGTCCGTGGCTCCAAAAGATTGTGAGGAAAACAATAAAAGAAAAAAAAGGATTTTTTTTATCACCTGAGAGGCTCCACGAACTTTTTTTGAATCCCCAGGGAAAGAGCCGGAATGTGATTTTCCAGGTCCCTGCGAGCTTGTGCAACAGAGAGTTCCATTTGTTTGCGTAATTTCCCGTTCTGAAGTTCTGAATCCCCCCTGGCCTGCAAAAGAATTTCCTCTGTCTTTTTTTTTGCTTTTGTATTTGATTCAGCAAAAGCTGAATGTATGTCTCCATTGAGTTTTCTGGCCAGAGCCTTGTATTCCTGTTCCTTTTTTTCCGCCTGCTTAAGAATATCCCGGGTTTCCTCCTGACTCCCCAAAGTGCGACGGATCCTCTCTTCATAAGCCATCAGGTAGGGCCTGAAAACAATACAATTCATGGCAAGCCAGGCTATAAAAAAGAGACCAACCTGAAAAAAAAGAGTTTCATTGATACCAATATCTTTTAGAATATCAATAATCTGATCCATAAGAGTTAAGGTTTAATCCTCTCAGAAGGTCAAGTCAAGATAGGGGGGGAAAGGTGAATGCAGATTAAACCCGTGACCAATGATTTTTAATCTTTTCACAAAACTGTGAAAGTGCCTCATCAGAGTAAAAAATAATATTCATCTGACTTTTGTCTTTTCCATGTTGAATATCCACTTTGGTTCCAAGAATTTTCTGAAGGCTGTCGGCCAGTTCCAAAGCCCATCCGACATTCGCTTTCTGCTGTTCAACAGGTTTGTTGTTTTTAGCCTTCTCTTTTCTGATCTCCCTTTCCAAAGCCCGAACGGAGAGTTTTTTTGCCAGAGTTTTTTTGGCCAGTTGGCTTTGTTTTTTCAGGTCACTGATGGAAAGAAGCACTTTTGCATGACCCAAACTGAGGGTTCCCTGCCTTAACATGGATTGAACATCTTCAGGCAGAACCAGTATCCGAAGAGCATTGGCTATGGAACTTCTTTTTTTGCCTAATTTTAAAGCCAGTTTTTTTTGGGAAAGATGGTAATCATCAAGAAGAAGCTGGTAACCCATGGCCTCTTCCAGAATATTCAAATCCTCTCTTTGAAGATTTTCAACAAGAGCCAGTTCCATGGATACCTGATTATTCACATCACCTTTAAGAATCGCAGGGACCTCTTTTAAGCCTGCCATCTGTGAAGCCCGCCAGCGACGCTCACCTGCTATGATTTCAAACCGATCTCCCCGCTTTCTCACTGTTATGGGTTGTAAAACCCCCTGTTCTTTTATAGATAGGGAAAGCTCTTCAAGGCTTTCCCTTAAAAAATTCTTTCTCGGTTGGGTTGGATTTGGAATGATCTTCTCAATGGCCAGGTTAAGAACTCTTCCAGAGTCATATAAACTATTGTTATCACTTAGTTTTTTGTAGTTTGATAAAAACTTTTTGGAAGGTTTTGACAAACCCGTTGCAGCTTTCTGTTGTTCAGGGGATCCCTGGAAGGAATCAACACTGGAGGTTTTTTTTTCCGGAGAAGAGAAGGGTTTGTGGTCAACAGGTGAATCTTCAAAATAGAAACTCTCTGTGGGCAGGAGACTGCCCAATCCCCGGCCAAGTCCTTTTTTGGAGTTGGATTTTTTCTCTTCTTTTATTTTAAAGTTGGGCATGGGTTTCCTCCTGTCCTGCCATTTGTAACTTGTCCTGTTTTTTGAATCTTCTGAGGATTTCTTCACACAACTCCATATATCTAAAGGCTCCTACGGACTTTGGTTCGTATTCAAATATGGGTTGTCCATGACTGGGCGATTCACTCAACCGAACACTACGGGGGATCATGGTTTGAAAAACCTTTTCTTTAAAGTGACTTCTGATTTCATTGACAACCTGGTGGGAGAGTTTGTTGCGTTTATCAAACATGGTCAACAGAAGACCCTCCATTTTAAGATATGGATTGAAGCTTTTTCTCACAAGACCTGCCGTATGAAGAAGCTGGCTTAAGCCTTCAAGAGCATAATATTCACATTGCAAAGGCACAAGAAAGGATTGGGCTGCTACTAAAGCATTAAGAGTTAAAAGGCCAAGAGAAGGAGGGCAGTCCATAAGAATAAAATCAAAGGGTTTATCCATTGTCCTCAAAACCCCATCCAAACAGTATTCCCGTCTGATTTCATTCACAAGTTCTATTTCAGCTCCAACAAGGTCCATACCTGCGGGAATAAGAGAAAGATTTTTAAAAGCTGTGGGGTAAATCACTTCCCGAACAGACTTTTCTCCAATGAGAAGCTGATAAATATTGGCTTCCTGGTAATCATGTTTTTTAAGACCCAGGCCACTGGAGGCATTGCCCTGGGGATCTGTATCCAAAAGGAGAACTTTTTTGCCCAATCGGGCCAACCCCGCTGCAATATTGACTGAGGAAGTGGTTTTCCCAACCCCTCCTTTTTGGTTCACAATACATATTTTCCGGGCCATGGATTTTTCCATCCCATAAAACTAGCCTTATTCCCATCTTTTTTTCAAGAAAAAAATGGAAATACGGGGACTGATTGACTCCAAAATGTTCCACATGGAACATTTCAGTCAGCCCGGGTTCTCAGGCAGACAATAATAAAAAGCCGTTGATCCTCAATAATATAGGAACCGGCTTCTTTAATTTTCCAGGATTTCAGGATCTCAGAGGAACAGGCTTTGACTTCCCCGGTCCAGTCTTGGCCTTTAAATAAAAAGATTTTCCCATTCCTTTCTGTTACCTTTTGGGTTTCAGCTAAAAGCCTGGGAAGGGGAGACATGGCCCGACTGATTCCAAATTGAACACAAGCAGTGTTCAGAGAGCTGATCTGCCCATTAAAAATCTCAACATTTTTGAGATCCAATTCATTGACAGCCATTTTTAAAAACTGAGCTTTTTTTCTGTTTTTTTCCACCAAAATGAACCTGTTCCCTGGCTCCATTAGTGCTCCGACAAGACCAGGAAAACCATTCCCACTGCCAAAATCATAGAACCTATAACTTTCCCCCCTGCTTCTTTGCCCACAATAATGATTGGATAAAAGATCATTTGGAGTGGGGTCCAATAGTTTCAGGATCATCTCCATTCCCAAATAAGAATCCGCAAGATGTTTCCAGGCAGAGGTTTTTTTTGAAAAAAGATTTATCACTGAATTGTAGTGGGTGATTAAAAGGTAAAATTTCTCAAACTGACAAACCAGATCTGGTTTAGTGTTTGGAATTATTTTTTTCAAATAATTATCACTATATGTCATTACTGAAGCTATTTTTTGCGGCTATGCATCAAAATAGCCTGGATACCCGAGGGGTTCACTCCACTGATTCTTTGGGCCTGGGCAATGGTCCTGGGTTTGATTTTGTCCAGTTTCTCCATTTCTTCCTGCGATAACCCAAAGATTTTAAAGTAATCAAGGGAAGGGGGTATTTTCATTCTTTCAAGCTTTCTGGATTGATTGATAAATTCATTCTGGCGGTCAATATGACCCTTGTATTTAATTTTGATTTCAACAGGTTCAGCGATCTCACTGTCATCACAGGGAATATCCTTTTTAAAAATTTTCAGATCCTCCACTGTGATTTCCGGTCTTTTCAACAAATTGGAAAGACTCACCTGTTTATTGATGGGTTTTGTTCCAAGGCTTTCAAGTTTTTCAAGAACTTCCCTGATGGGACTGATTTTTTCCCCATCCAACTCTTTTAAAAGGTCATTTCTTTTTTCCAGAATTTCCTCTGCCCTTTGGATGTGTTCAGGGTTTAGCAGACCAAATTTTTTTCCTTTCCTGTGCAAACGTTCTATATTGTTGTCTTCCCGTAAAACCAGGCGGTGTTCCGCCCGGGAAGTGAACATTCGGTAAGGCTCTCTTGTTCCCTTTGTCACCAGATCATCAATAAGAACCCCAATGTAAGCCTCATCCCTGGACAGGATAAACTCCTCTTCCTCCAAAACACTGCAGGCTGCATTGATTCCTGCCACAAGACCCTGACCTGCAGCCTCCTCATAGCCACTGGTTCCATTGATTTGCCCGGCCAGATAAAGATTTTTTAATTTCTTTGTCTCCAAAGTGGGATGAAGTTCTGTTGGAACAATAAAATCATATTCAACGGCATAGCCTGGTTGAATCATTTTTACCTTTTCAAGGCCGGGGATTGTTCTGAGAAATTCCATCTGGATGCTTTCAGGCAGACTGGTGGAAATTCCCTGGAGGTAAATGGAAGGATTTCCAAGGCCCTCAGGTTCCAAAAAAGTCTGGTGGGATTTTTTATGGGAAAAGCGATGGATTTTATCTTCAATACTGGGACAATAACGGGGGCCAAGACCTGTGATCTGACCGGAAAACATGGGTGATCGTTTGAGATTTTTCTGAATGATTTCATGGGTTTTTTCACTGGTACCAGTCAGATAACAGGCAATCTGTGGTAAGGTCAGGGTTTTTGGGCTTTTAAAGCTAAAAGGTCTGTACTCCCTGTCTCCGTACTGAGCCTGAGTTTTGGACCAGTCAATACTTTTTTCCAAAAGCCTTGGGGGAGTGCCTGTTTTTAACCTTAAAACTTCAAACCCTTTGTCAATAAGCTGATCGGAAAGACCCATGCTGGCCTTTTCTCCCACCCGACCCCCCTGAATTTTTTTTGTCCCGATATGCATAATGGCATTCATGAAAGTGCCTGTGGTGATAATTACAGTCTGGCTTTTTATCTCCACTCCGTCCTTAAGAATAACCCCTTTCACCCTGTTTTTATCAATAAGCAATGAGGACACCTCATTTTCAAGAATTTCCATATTTTCCCGGGATCGCAAAAAATGAACCATTTCCTGACAATAAAGATTTTTGTCACATTGAACTCTTGTGCCCCTGACAGCCGGTCCTTTTCTGGTGTTCAATCTTTTAAACTGAATTGTGGTTTTATCAGCCACAAAACCCATAATGCCCCCAAGGGCATCAATTTCTTTCACCATATGACCTTTGGCCAAACCACCAATGGACGGATTGCAGCTTAAAAAGCCCGACCTTGAAATATTGGAAGTTACAACAAGGGTTTTTAGTCCCTTGCGGGCACAGGCAAAGGCTGCTTCAATCCCTGCGTGTCCGGCTCCCACAATAATGCTTTCAAAAGATCTCTTCATCATTATTTTCCTATACAGAACTCACTGAAAATTTTATCCAGAACTTCATCGTTGTATTCTTTTCCCAGAATTTGATGAACCTGTCTTAAACCCATCCCCAGTTCCTGGGAGATTAAATCAGGACTTTCATCCTCTTCCAGAAGTTCCAGAGTTTTTTTCAGACTTTTCCGGAGTTCCAGAAGATGATTGAAATGACGGGACTGGGTGACCATATTCTGCTCTGTATTCGTATTCCGAAAACTTATAAAGTCTGCTATATTTTTTTTTAGATTTTTCAGGTGAAGATTTTCAAGAGCCGAAACAAAAAAAATCCTTTCCTTTTTAAAGCCTGGATTTATGGAGATGATTTTATCAAAAAATTCCTCCCATCCATGTTGATTCTTTTCGGGAGAAAATTGTCCCTTGCCTGTAGCCAAAGGTTTTTGAGAAGTGCTGTCCAAAACTGTATTCCTAAAGGGGAGCAGATCAATTTTGTTAAAAACAAGAAAACACCGGTCCAAGGGAAGTTTTTCAAAAAATTCTTCCTTGAGATCATCCAGCCTGTCAATAACGCAAAGAATGAGACGGGAGTTTTCAATGGCTTCAAAAACTTTTTTGATTCCCATTTTTTCCACAGGATCAGGATCATTTCTGATACCGGCACTGTCAAAAAACTCCACACAATGAGGGCCCAAAAAAGTCTGTCCTCCAACAAGATCACGGGTGGTTCCGGCCTGGTTTGTGACAATCACTCTCTCTTCATTAAAGAGCCTGTTAAACAGACTGGATTTCCCCACATTGGGAGGGCCTGAAATGAGAATTTTGTGACCCTGTCCAATGTTTTTTCCTGACTCGTAGGATAAGAGCAACTGGCCTGTCACCTTGAGAGTGTCTCTGACCAAAGCCATGAGTTTTGGGTTTTCATCAGTATCCAGGTCCTGTTCCACAAAATCAATCCGGGCTTCCAGATGGCCCATAATCCTGACAATTTCTTCCTCCAGAACTTCAAACATCCTGGAAAGCTTCCCCTCCAGATGATTTAAGGAAACACTGGAAGCTGTCTGATTGTTATTCGTTATAATCTGTTGAATGGATTCAGCCTGAACAAGATTCATTCTCCCATTGTAAAAAGCCCTGAATGAGAACTCTCCCGGTCTGGCCAGGCGACAACCACTGTTTAAATAAACTTCACTGATGGCATTCACTATAAGAGGGTTCCCGTGACAGGCAATTTCCACGGTTTCATCGCCGCTAAAGGACCGGCCCTTTTCAAAACAGGTGATTAAAACCTGATCCAGGTTCTGCTCCCTCTGATTTTTAAAAGAGGCAAGAAAAACATGGTGGGATCGGATTTGCCTGCCCCTGTCTATAAACTGTCTGGTTATACTCCACGCCCTGTCTCCTGAAACCCTGATGACAGCGACACTGGCATAACCATGGGCTGTTATCGGTGCACAGATAGTGTCTGAAACAAGATCGACATAGTGAATCATGACTTCACAGCGAGCTGGCGTGACCGTTTCCCTTTGTGTTCGGGTAAATTTTGATCTTTTTGTAGAGACCATCTCCAACGGACCGGCTTTTCACCCTTTTATCGTTGGACAGAAACTGATGAACCACTTTGCGGTCCTTGGGGGAAAGAGCTCTCAGATAAACCGACCGACCCTGATCCAGGGCCTTTTTTTTCAAACGCTCAGCCAGATCCACAAGGGACTGGTTTGCCTTCTCCCTGAAATTATTGCAATCGCAGATCACCCCGGTTGTGTCTCCGGGAAACCGGTGTTGAAGAGATCTTTTGATGAAAAGCTGAAAAGAATCCAGCAAAGCTCCATTCCGATCAACAAATAACTCTTCGTCTTCGCCATAAAAGGCAATTTTAAAAGACTGGGAACTGTCCTCCCGGTTTATAACTTTTGTCTCATAGGAGATACGAAACCCCCCCTTCTCAATGATTTGTTCCAGAAGTTCATCAATCAAAGACTGTTTTTCCTTCACACCTTTTCTTCCAAAAATTTTTGCAAACAAGCCCACAAATTACCTCCTATTAAGTCGTTGTTTTTGTTTTTTCCCTTTGAAAAAGAAATTGTTGTCCTATTCCAAAAATCGTATTGATTAAAAAATAAAGCGTCAGTCCACTGGGAACTGTAATCATAAAGAAACAAAACAATGCCGGCATCATTTTCATCATTTTTGCCTGAGTCGGGTCTGCCGGTTGTGGACTGAAACTCATCTGAATGAAGTACAAAACACCCACGGATATTGGTAAAATAAAAAAAGGATCTTTATAACTCAGGTCCTGAATCCAGAAAACAAAGGGGGATTTGTACAGTTCAATGCTCTGCCCAAGAACAGAGTAGAGGGCAAAAAACACAGGCAATTGAAGAAGCATGGGAAGACAGCCCCCCAGGGGGTTTGCCTTCTCCCTTTTCATCAGGGCCATTGTTTCCTGATTGATTCTTTTGGGGTCATCCTTGTATTTTTCCTTGATGGCAGCAATCTGGGGCTGGATTTTCTGAACTTTTTTCATGGAACGCATGGAAGATATATTAATTGGAAGTAACAGAAGGCGAATAAAAACAGTCAGCAAAATAATGGCCAAACCCCAGTTTTTCAGAACTCCGTACAACACTTTAAGAAGTTTTAATATGGGCTTGCTCAGAAGACTGAATATGCCATAATTAATCATCTTCACAAAGTCCTGATCCAGCTGTTTGAGAACGTCGTACTTCTTGGGACCCATAAATCCCTGGTAGCGAATTTCACTGATTACCCCCATGCCTTTTATCTGGTGCATAACAGAGGCCAAAGCCACTTTTTGCCGGGGTTTATAGTGAATAGAAGTCTCCGGCATAAAGTCAGACATGTCTTTTAAAGCAATGCTGAAATAAAGACTGCCAATAGAGGCCAAACCTGTTTTTTCGTATTGTTGTTTCATTTCCTCCCGGGCGTTGACACGTTCCCTTTCCCCGCTTCCTCTGCTTATCGTAAAAAACTCTGTTCCTTCATAAGAGGGTGTTAAAAAAGAGGTTTTTACATCAAGGATTTTATTGGAAAGCAGGGTTTGAACACTCAAAGCCTTTGATCTTTCCGGGGACTGAACATCCAGTTTCACATCAATGGTGTAGTTTTTCCTGTTAAAGAGCATTTCCTTTTTAAATTGATAACCATTTTTTTTGGCTTTTCCAACAAACCGGTCCTCTGAAATCTGTTCAACAGAAAAGTTGACAACCTGTCCTTCAAACAAAGTGGCAAAGTTTCCAAAGTCTGTGTTGCCATTATTGAACTCTATTTTTCTGTTTTTCCTGTCAGAGTATTTGTTGAGTTCAAAATGAGTGATTCCCATTCCAGAGGAGCTTAAACGAAAATTGAACTTGGGGGTGGATACCGTCCAGAGTTTTTCCTCTGACAGAGAGTTTGGTTTCTCCCTTGTTTCCAACAGTGTTTTGGTTTTGAAACCTGATTTCCTTTTGGGGCTCTGGATTTGTGTGAAGTTTTTCTTTTCAGCTTCATTTATCACTTTTTGTTTTTTATTGAGATTGGGGTATTTTTTCTGAATGTATGCCTGCCAACCTATAAAAAAAACCACTGACAAACCAATGGCCAATAGTGTGTTCTTGTCCAAAAAACTGTTTTTTTCATCCATGGAGGTTAACGTCCTTTTTTTGTTGGCACAGGGTCAAATCCTCCCCTGGAAAAGGGATGACACCTTAATATTCGTTTTGTGCTGTAAACAAGTCCTTTTCCAGGGCCAAAAGTCTGGAAAGACTCTCTGGCATAGCAGGAGCAGGTTGGGAAAAACCTGCACGAGTAACCCAGATGCGGACGTAAAAATATTTCATAAAAACCAAACAAAAATGAAATAGTTTTACAGGGTTTTGTTTTTAAAAACCCTTTGAAAGGCTTTATTAAAGTCTTTGTAGCTGAGTTTTTTATAAAACTCCGGTTTCTTGATTTTGAAAATAAAGTTGATGTCCATATTTTCTTTCTTAAAATCATGTAAAAACTCTCTTCCCCACCGTTTTAACTTGTTTCTGACAACAGCTTTTCCGATTTTTTTTGGCAAAGTCCAGGCCCATCGCAAACTGTTCTGATTGTTTTTTCTGCAACTTACGGCCAGCCAGGAGTTGATATGGAAAAAGCGACCCTGTTTTTTTAACTCAAGAAGATCAGAGCGTCGCCGAAGAGATGGCAAGTCACTTTCCACCTATCGTCACAGCCAGACGTTTACGTCCTTTGGCTCTTCTTCTTGAAAACACATCCCGACCACTTTTTGTTGCCATGCGTGTACGGAACCCATGGGTGGTTTTCCGGCGTTTTCTCTTTGGTTGATACGTTCGTTTCATTTTTACCCCTTTACGACCTGACCTGCCTTTTTCATGAATTTTGCCACTGCGGCTGCTGAATTTTCATGAAAATACTGACTAAGCATACGTCTCTGTTGAAGTTTTTAAGATATTCCCTTAGACCATAAAGCGTTAAACAGGTCAAGGTTGTTGTTTTTTATGCAGCTGCTGTTAAATCCCGACTTTGACAGCAGCATATGCATCAAGTTGGTATTATCAACAACTTAACGCAATCAGGCATAGTTTGTTTATCCACACTTTTGGGTTTTGAGGATTTTTGGTGGAAGCCCCACACGAGCTGCCCTGAACAAAGCCAGTGCATTTCCCGTAACGTCAGTACGAGTCCATACAATTTGGTCACGGATTTTGACGGGTATGGCTCTGACCTCCCTGAGGTCTTTCATGGCTTCCACAACAGTCAGAGGGCGAGGCTTGACATGGGTCTTACCAAGGGCAGGGCTTTTGAACATCATCTTCTTTTCCCTCAACCGTTTGGTTAAGTGGGCCTCACAAAGGTAAGATAAAAAACACAGGGTCAAATGACCGATAATTCTGTGGTCTGACCAATGGAAAACGGGACGGGCTTTCAGATTGCCCTTGAGTTCCCCGAAGGCATCCTCTATTTTCCACAACTCTTTGTAGTTCATAATGATTGAACTCGCATCAAGGTCTTTGACATTTGTCAAAACGGCAAAGAAACCATCCTTTGTGGACTCTTTTTTTATTTGCTTTTCATTGAGAGTTGGCTTTTGATTTTTCTCATTAGGTATTGTCACATATTTTTTAGGATATTCACCAGAAGATGTGGGTAAGAAAAGCCCTTTTTAACTTTTTATATTTGATCTTGATAAAATTCTTATATATGGGAATATATATCTGTGAAAATTCAACAGACACCTGAACTTAAGAAGTGGTTTGATACACAAACTGAAAAGTCCAAAGCTCAAATATTTTAAGAATGTCCAGGAAAAAAATATCAAAAAAGCCCGTCAAATCCTCAAAAGGGAAACCGAAACCTTTGAGACAGGATTATAAAGCGGGCATGGATATTTCTATAGATGGTTTAAAGTCTGCTATTATAGAGGCTTTATTTGTCATTGGCCTGATGGTGTTTATCAGTTGTTCACACATATACTGATCGTGTTTGAATTTTCCGATCTTTCAGGAAGGGAAAATCCGTGACTTTTCAAACACGATCAGTATAGAAAGAAAGAAACAGGAGGCAAAACGGGATCCCGCCGAAACTCTGGAGGAATTCAAAATGTTGGATGTATTGGTTGGGAAAAAATGGAAAATGGAATGCAACTTAATAGAGAGTGCATGGGATGCAAAGATAGACAATAGAATGATGGATAATTTTCAAAAATATCATCCCGTGAGGGATTTGTTATCAATGAGTTTTAGATATTTACGTTAGTTTTCCGTAAAAATCGTGATTGATAGAGCTTCATATTACCCTATTTGTTTGTAAGTTTTATACTGATCGTGTTTGAGTTTTCATGGAATTTCTCTAGGAAATAGCATGAAAAATAAATGATCTTTAGTATAATAAATATATCAAGGTCAAAAAAAGTTGAAAAAGTGAAATCAAAGTCTTATACTTAAAATGAATCCTTCATAACCAAACCAAAACCATAAGACGAGGAGTGAATAGTTTGAATTTTCTCACTGGCAACTCGCCTATATATAAGCTGTTGAAAGCAATCTGTGGAAAGCCATCAGGCAGGAAGTGAATGTTTTTTCAGATTCATGGCAGTATGACGGTTCCAGCAAATGGGCGAGTGTTTTAAAGTCATAACCTGTGTTGGTCCATGCCTGTTTGATTTCGTCCTTTGTAAAAGACTGTCCCCATAAATTTGAAAATTATCAGTAATCAAAGTTGAGAGTTCATTTTTGTATTTTCTGATTCCTCTCATAAAAAGCATGATTTCTTTCCTAAAAGTCTTCAGGTCTGGAAAATAATGATTGGCCATCACTTTCTTCTTCATGAATTTCCATAACCTCTCTATGGGATTCAAATTCGGTGAATAAGCCGGTAAATACAGTATTCGTATACCCAATTGCCTGGCCAATAACTTTACCTTCAATGACTTGTTGTAAGCAGCATTATCCAAAACCAAATAAATTCTCTGCTCCTCTGGATTCCTCAAACGAATCCCCCTCAATAAATCACACATGGATCCTTATTGACTGTCTTACAAGTACGGCTCACCACATCCAAACTGTTGATCTCAATAGCTCCATTAATATTCACTCTCTGACGACCTGAACCTGTTTTTACCTCGAAATCCCTGTCCTTTCTCAACCAACCTGATGACAAAACAGGATTCATTGTGGGATGTGTGGAATCTCCAAAACACACCAGACCATGGGCTGTCACCCCGTTGTATCGGTTAATAAACTCCTGTTGCCAGCCTTGCAGGGAACTCCTTTAGGCTTTTTACAGGAAAACTCCAGTTTGTGAAGAAGACTTGTCATACCACTCACTGTGTATTGGACTCCAAACTCAGATTTGACAAATTCAATAACACTGTGAGTTGTGGGATAAACCTTTGAGTCCAGTTCTTTAATCAGCAGGTTTTGTTGTTCCTCTGAGAGAAAGCAGGAACGACCCACATAATGGTCATTGAGGAGTTTTTCAATTCCACCTTCCAGGTATCGGTTTTTATGTTTTCTGATGGTGGTTTCATTTAAGAACAGAAATTCTGCAATTTGGTTGACTGGTTTACCTTGATCCAGGAGGAGGATGACACGGATTCCATCAGCAAATTTCTTCTCCCTTTCAATTTGGAGTTCAGAAAAAAGTTCCTCTTTTTGCTGTTTTGTTAACATATTCAAAATTGTTCTACATCTTTTTTCTCTTGAAAAGCTCTTTTAAAAATCAGGACTTTTCAAAATATCTCCAGTATAACCAAGTACTTAAAAGCTTTTATTTATATGGTATAATTATATCTTTGTTGAATTGTAATCACTTACGGTTGTCAGATGAAAGAGAAAACAAACTTAAAAGCCATACTTCATTCTAAAAGAGCCAACATTTACTATTTGGAAAAATGCCGTGTTATGCAAAAAGATGGGCGTATTCTTTATCTCACTGAAACTAAAAATGAAAACCTTTACTGGAATATCCCTATAGCCAATACCACTTGTCTTTTATTGGGCACTGGTACATCAATCACTCAAGCAGCCATGCGTATGCTGGCCTCTGCCGGAGTTCTTGTGGGCTTTTGTGGTGGGGGAGGAACCCCTTTGTTGATGGCTACTGAGATTGAATGGTTAACACCCCAAAGTGAATACCGCCCAACAGAATATATGCAAGGTTGGATGGGGTTTTGGTTTAACGAGCAATCCCGTTTACTGGCTGCCAAAAAGTTTCAGAAAGCCCGTACAAATTATTTACATTCCGTATGGACAAAGGACAGGGATTTTAACAATGAAGGTTTTTTTGGAGATGATGCGGATTTAACCGATCTATTGAAAAAATACAGCGATAAGATCACCGTTACATCAACTACCGGTCAATTATTTCAAATAGAAGCTGATCTTACGAAAAAACTCTATAAGATGGCTACAACTGTTACAAAATACGGAAATTTCACCCGTGAACGAGAGGCTATAGACAAGGCTAATATTTTTCTAAATCATGGTAATTATCTTGCTTATGGGTTAGCAGCCACCACTCTCTGGGTTTTGGGTATTCCTTATGGTTTTGCTGTTATGCATGGGAAAACCCGACGTGGAGCCCTTGTTTTTGATGTGGCTGATTTAATAAAAGATGCCCTTGTATTACCCTTGGCTTTTATTTGTGCCAAAGAGGGTGTCAGAGAACAGGAATTTCGTGATTCGTGTATCAGGGCTTTTATAAAACATAAATCCTTGGACTTTATGTTCAATCAGGTCAAAAATGTTGCTTTGGGAGAAAATGGAGAGACCACTTTATGATGGTTATTTTTGTGTCCCAATGCGAAAAGAAAGCTCTGGGACGTACTCGCAATGTCCTTGATGCTTTTGCTAACAGGATTGGTGATAGTACCTGGCAGACAATGATTACACAGAATGGCCTGAGTGCCGTTAAAAAATCACTCCAAAGGACTGCCAGTAAAAATACATCCGTAAGTTGTCATTGGTTGCGTAGTCGATCACGATCAGATCTGCTCTGGGTTGTAGGTAAAAAAGAAAAATTTAATTATCAGGGAATGGTTCCTGTCAACAGCACGAGCAAAAACAAAATGAACAACCAATGGGAGGGAAATTGGCACTATCTTCCAATCATTCGGATTGCCACAGCCTTGGCCGCTTTGTTTCATGATTGGGGTAAAGCCTCAGTTTGTTTTCAAAATAAACTTGGAAAAAGAAGCAAAGAAGCTGATCCTTTACGTCATGAGTGGATATCCTGTTTGTTATTTTATGCTTTTGTAAAATCCCAATACAACAACTCCAGTGAAGAAGAAAAAAACAATGAAGAGGAAAAAAGTGAAAAGGAAAGAAGCAATGATAAGAAATGGCTTGATTTTTTAGTGAAAAATCCCATTGATGAAGAAGCTTTGCGTGAAACCTTAAAGAAGGATCAAATTCAATATCCACTTGATGATCTTCCTCCTTTGGCAAGGACAATATCATGGCTTATCCTCAGTCATCATCGCCTTCCTTTGCCTGAAAAAGATAAGTGCAATAAATACAAAGATTACAAAAATTACAAAAATTACCCTCTCTTGGATTATAAAAAATTGTTTAAAATTCTGGATTCCGGTTTTGGTTATAAGAACTCTGTAAATCCAAAAAACGAATTTCAAAAGAACCACCAGAAAATTCCTATAGAGGATTGTCTGACTTTCAAAGAAGGATTATTGAGCGATTCAAGCCAATGGGTTAAAGAAATAAAAAAATGGTCTGGTAAAGCTCTCAAACAATTAAACTCACCCAATGGATGTATGGAGAGTATTTTTGAAAAAGGACTATGGAGAATTATCCTTTTTCATTCACGTTTGTCTCTTATGTTAGGGGATCACAATTATTCTTCTGAAAAAGCTGATGAAAGATGGGAATCTTCTGTAAAATTATTAGCCAACACTAAAAAGAAAGGAAAAGGTCAAAAACTGGATGAACATTTGGTTAATGTTTCCAAAAAAGCTTTGGAAGTTGTTAATTGTCTACCCAGATTTGAAAATGGGTTTCCGATTGCGGATGACATAAGGGCTCTTGGAAAGAAAAATCCAGAAGATTTTGCATGGCAGGACAAAGTTGTTTATCAGATAGAAAAATGGAGAAAAAGTAACAAATATGAAGATTCGGACAGTCAGTTTGGTTTTTTTGCCGTCAATATGGCAAGCACAGGCAAAGGCAAGACATTTGCCAACGCCAAAATCATGAAGGCTTTATCTACGAATAAAGATGGTCTTCGTTATACCTTGGCTTTGGGTCTGAGAACCCTTACTTTACAAACTGGAGACGAATATAGAGAGCGTTTGAAGTTGAATGATGAAAGCCACCTGTCTGTTATCATTGGTTCCAGAGAAATGGAGGAGTTACACAGGAGTAAAAAAGGAATCCGTGAAGAAATCTCCGAAGAGGAAACAAGTGGGTCAGAATCCATGGAGGAATTATTTGATGAAAAATTGTGGGGTGGAAATCTCCAAAATGAACACAATGTTTTTGGTGCCGGGGAAGAATCTTTTTGTGACTCTGATTATGAATGTGAGATTCCAGTCAAAACATTAAAAACACTATTAACAACAGACAAACGTCGCAAACTACTTTATTCACCGATTTTAGTCTGTACCATTGACCATATTATGGAAGCTACTGAAACCACAAGGGGTGGCCGTTACATACTTCCAAGCTTAAGACTCATGTCATCAGACTTGGTTATTGATGAGGTTGATGATTTTGACGTTAATGATCTGAAAGCCATTGGTCGATTGATCCATCTTGCTGGTATGTTAGGTCGGAAGGTCATGATTTCATCAGCCACTATCCCACCTGATCTGGCAAAAGGATTTTTTCGGTCTTACTATGAAGGATGGTTATTATTTTCCAAAAGCCGTAATATCAGTTCCAATGTGGGTTGTGCGTGGGTGGATGAGTTCAAAGCCGATGTAACCGATGATATTCATAATCCTCCCTGTTTTAACCGCTTGCATGACCAATTTACTGAATATCGGGTCAAAAAATTGAGAAAAGAACCCATAAGAAGAAAAGCTGAAATTGTCAAATTGAACACGGTTTCTTTTGGTAATGATGAAAGCTCTTCTTCTCTGAAAGAATCCGGTTCTGTGAAAGAAAAAACAACCTCGACCTGTTCTGATGGACTTGACAGGAAGGAAAGATATTATTTTGATTCCATTAAGGAAACTGTTATCAGTCTTCATAAGAGACATTTTTATGAAGACAAAATAAATGGAAAAAAAGTTTCCTTTGGAGTGGTCCGAATGGCCAATATCAATCCATGCGTGAACCTGACCGGATATTTCTTAAAATGTGAATGGCCTGACAATATAGAGATAAAAACCATGGCCTATCACAGCCAGCAGGTCCTTTTGATGAGAAATGAGCAGGAAAAGCATCTGGACGGGATTCTGAAAAGAAAAGAACCTGACAAAATATTCCAGAACCCCCACATAAAAAAACAGTTGGCGGAAGCCCGTGCTGAAAACGTAATTTACATTCTGGTAGCCACTCCCGTTGAAGAGGTTGGAAGGGATCATGATTTTGACTGGGCTGCCGTGGAACCCTCATCTTACCGGTCCATCATCCAATTGGCTGGAAGAGTCTTGCGACACCGTAAAAAATCCCCGGAAAAACCCAACATGGCAATCATGCAATACAATATAAAATCTTTTTTACAGGAAAACCATGAAGGCAAACCTGTTAAGCCTGTTTTTTGTCACCCAGGTTATGAAACCTGTGATGACCTCTTTGAAACCCATGATTTAAAGAAACTTGTCAATGAAGAAAGTTTGAAACATTCCGTGGATGCTATTCCCCGTGTTCAACAAAATCAGGAACTTAATCGCCGGAGAAATTTAGTGGATTTGGAACATCATAAGATGGAACAATCCCTAAACCAACCCAACGCACAGGGTGCGGGTCATCTGCCAGGATGGTTCAGTGAATATTACTGGCTGACCGGTATTCCCCAGAAACTCTATCGTTTCAGAGACTCCAAACCGAGTGAGAATATTTATTTGATTCCTGAAGATGAAGACCTTGAAAATTACAAATTTAAAGTGAAAAGTCGCTCAGGTTACTGGAACAAAGTTGAAGAGGGGTATAGGATAGAACATGACGATTCCTGGCAGGATGATAAGAAGAGGCTTTGGCTGAACCGGGATTATTCCAAACTATTAGTGGATATTGCCAAAAAGCTGGGTTTGACTCCAAAAGAAGCAGCCAAACGATATGGGGAACTGTCTTTTGTTAACTACAATGATTCTGAGAGGTTCATCTATTCACCCCAGTTTGGACTGGTAAGAAAAAAGTGGAAATAAGCTGATTACACTCCCTTAAAGACCAATATGGCCAGTTTTTTGGAAAAACTGCCTGTTTTGCTCCAAGGCGGAAACCGAAAAATCTGGAAAAACCGCAAAATAATGACGGGAATCAACTGGAATGTGAAGCTGCCTGTACGGCAGTTTAATAATGAGAATGAAAGAAAATAAAACATATAATTTTCTAAGCTACCTGTGCGGCAAGTTAATCGTCACTATTAATCTCTGTTTGGTTTATCGTACCTCCTAAAATTACTTATGCGTCGAGTTATAAAAATTTAGTCTTTGAAATATATTCCATTATATGTTTAATTTTTTTAAATACAAAGAAAATGTTTTTATGAAAATAGAACAAATTCAAAAACTCATATCTGAAAAGAGACTGGCAGGTTATCGAGGGAAAAACAATAGCCTTGAAGCCTGTTTAAAGAGGTACCAGTATAATATTCAACTCTCCAAAGAGTTTTATCCCCTTCTTCACATTCTGGAAGTTGGGTTAAGAAACAGCATCTATGAGGCTTGGAGCAAAAAACTGGGGAGGAACTGGATATTAGAGGAACAAACAGTTTTCAGAGAGCAGGAATCTGACAAAATATCCAAAGCCAGGGGACAATTAAACAAGCAAAACAGACCCATTGAAACAGGCCGTATTATAGCGGAACTCAATTTTGGCTTTTGGACAAGCCTGTTTCATACGAGCTATGAAACCCATAATCGGGGAATTATTAAAGATATTTTTCCTTTTTCTGCCAAAAGAGACAGGGCTTCAGTACAGATACGAAAAGATATTCATATGCTGAGACTTTTTCGTAATCGAATATATCACTATGAACCTATATGGAATCAGAAAAATATTAAAATCTGTCTTGAAAAGATTGGAAAATACATATGCTTTATCAATCCTGATTTAATGCTTGAGATTCAAAAACAAAGTGTTCAGGTTTTAAAAGAAATTATAGGGAAACAGGATGTTTACAAAAGGTTGTGATTCAGAAAAAAATCTTACCTCGGCGGCGGTCACCGTCCTTTTTTGGAGACGGACGGGAGAGGCACGACCCGAGGTATACAATCCAATTCTGGACTGGATATGGAGTATTGTCAATAAAAACTATGTGTTATTGTGATAAAAATTTATTATGATTTAATTAATGTTATATTATAAAAATGATAAACAGACTGGTCCTGTTTGAATTTTCAGGTTTTGTAAGAGAGGGGAAACGATGAATAAATTCCAAGTAAAATCAATAGGATATACTAAAAATTATTATTGAAGGAAGGAGATAAATGGATCCGGCTATTGAAAAATTTCTTTCAGAGCAAAAAGAAAAAAAGCTCAAAAAAAATAAAACAGAGTCTGAAAGAAAGAAAAAAACAGAAGAGCAAATTGATAAAGAATGTTCTCTGGAACACTGGCTTGTTGAGGCTTCAAAAAAAGCCGGACAAATGTCCCTGTCCACTCATGTTTGTAAATTCAGTCATCCAAGTGCAGAAAAGAATAAAAACGGAAGAACAAGTCCGGTGATTGCCGGACAGCCCGCAAAAGACAACGATCTGATTTCCAAAGAACAACCAGAAAAAGACGGCTATCTGGTCAGTGGCAATGTAAAGAATGCCAAACTGGATGCCTATGGAAATGCGGCAGTGTTGGCTGTTTACAAGTTTTTGAATCTTGAAATGGAAAAGGATGGAAAGACTCTCCTGGAACATATTGAAAGTGGAGAAGCAATGCCACCCAATGTTCTCGGCAATGTTTCAACGGACGCACCTTATGAAAAATTGAGAGAGGGGATTCTTAAAATCAAAAAACAAACGGAACCCCCGACAACAAGTTCCAAAATAAAACAAGTCTATTTTCCCGTTGGAGAAAGTTACCACCAACTCTCTTTGTTGACTCCATCCGGTTTAATATCTTCTATGAAAGAACGGATTGAAAAGATTCATTCTGGTGAGGAAAACAAGGAAGCACGAAAGCTTCACAGGGACAATGAATACAGTGAAAAAAAGGACAGACAGATCTATGATCTGACAATCATCGGTTATGGTGGAACCAAATCGCAAAATATCAGCGTTCTTAACAGTAGGCGTGGGGGAAAATTCTATCTTCTTCCAAGTTGGCCTCCACGACTGGAAAACAGGGAAGTAAGACTTCCAAAAAAAGACTTTTTTCAAGAATGTCTATGGCCCAAATTTTATGAAAAAGAATTCTCCAATTTACACAGAATATTATTGGATAGAAGAAACAATATAACTATACGTCAGTCCCGTGATGAAATTATTCTGGACATTTTTTATGAAATACTGGATCGAATCGTGAAAATTCGCCGACAGGGAGGTCCTGGCTGGACAGGTCGTGAGAACTACAAGAACCTTCTGGAAGACCAGAAGCATATATTGGACAACATTTACGAACAAAAAAGGAAAGAGGATACTGAAAACCGGGAACTCTTTTTAAAAGAGACAGCAAGGTGGGTTGTGATCTCCTATAAAAAAGTCCTTGGGAAAAAAGCTCTGGATTTATACGACATAGAGATCAGACATTTTTACGATGTTCTTTTAAAGGAAGGTGAAGGTATGGAGGCTTTATTATGAAATTCCTGGTGCTTCCCCACATTGAAATCCAGAACGCCAACGCTTTATCCAGCCCCTTTACTATCGGATTCCCGGCAATGACAGCCTGGTTGGGAGCAACCCATAAAATTGAAAGGGAAATGAATCAAAGACAGGAGATCTTTGGTTCTGTTAAAATCGGAGGGGTTGGAGTTATTTCCCATGATTTTCATTTACACACTTACAAAGGTTTTGGTGATTTTAATCATTCCATTGTCGGTACGGGAAACCCTCTGGACAAAAAAGGAGAGCGTCCTTCTTTTATAGAGGAGGCCCGTTGTCAGCTTGAAGTCTCCCTGATCTTAAAATTTGATAAATTTGAAAAGTTCAATCCTTTTGACGGTGATGAGGAAAAGTTTTCCAGAAATATAAAAAAAATACTGTTAATGATGAAAATGGCCTCCGGTGATGTTTTAAAATTTGATGATCCTGTTTTTGAAAATGCTGATGAAATAAAACAACAGTGCCGGTTATTAAGGTCTTTAATGCCTGGTTATGCTTTGATTGAACGCCGGGATCTTATGATCCAATCCATGAAGGAAGGAAAGGACGCTCTGGATGCTTTGCTAAGTGCCGTCTGGGTGGAGTCTGAAAGTGAGAAAGACAAAAAAGATCAGGTGAGTTGGAAAAGTAAAAAGAAATACAATGGATGGATTGTTCCCATAGCAACGGGCTTTCATGGAGTGACCGACTTAACACCTTCGGGCAAGACTCTAAACCAGAGAGACCCCTCTTACCCCCATCGCTTTGCTGAAAGTGTGGTGACCCTTGGAGAATTTCGCATGATTTATAAATTCAAAAACATTGAGGAACTGCTCTGGTATTACGATTATAAACGGGAGGAAAATTTATATTTATGTAAAAACCGGAACACTAACAATAATTTTTCATCAAACACGAAAGGAGTTTGACCATGACAAAAACAAACAAAGATATGCCCTCGGTGCTGGCTTTTGAAAAAAAACTGGCCCCCTCTGATGGTTTTATGTACGGAACCACCTGGGACCGAAGAAACGAAAAAGCACCCCCCTTGAAACTTATTGAAAAATCAGTCAGAGGAACGATTTCTCATCGTTTACCAAAGACGGATATTGACAATGATCCCGCAAAACTAAATCACAAGATAACAAATCCAAATCCTCAGACAGTGGATAGTTGTTCTCTCAATGAAAATCAGGACACGCTTAAACTTGAATTTACCCTGAAAGTTCTCAGTGGGGTTCAAAACCCATCAGCTTGTGACAAGGATGTATTCAGTAAAGATTATGAAAGATGGGTTGAAAAGTACATTGAAAAATATGGTTTCGAGAAATTGGCACATCGTTATGTGACCAATATTGCCAATGCCCGTTTCCTGTGGAGAAACAGAGTGGGAGCGGAAAAGATTGAAGTGCTGGTGAAAGTTCTGAATGAAGATATGGAGAATGAAGAGATAAAAAAGGAATACTCCTTTGACGCTAAAACTATAAACATTAAGGATTTTGATTCAGAAAATAAAGACCTCAAAGAACTGGCTCAGGAGACTGCCAAAGCATTGTCCGGGAAAAGAGAATTTTTACTTCTCGGCATCACTGCTTTTGCAAAAGTCGGAAAATCCCAGGAGGTTTATCCCAGTGAGGAACTGGTGATGGATAAGGGCAAAGGCAAAGACAAAGGCAAGAAGAACAAAATACTTTATTCTGTTAATGAACGGGCGGCCCTGCATTCCCAAAAGATAGGAAACGCTCTACGAACTATTGATACATGGTATCCTGCTGACTCTTTTGATTCGGGAATTGGACCTATTGCCGTTGAACCTTATGGCAGTGTCACCAACAGAGGCATGGCTTATCGTAATCCAACAAAAAAAGAGGATTTTTACACACTGCTTGATGAATGTTTTAAATCTAAAAAAGATTTGAACGAGGAACAACAACATTATCTTATGGCTGTGTTGGTTCGGGGTGGTGTTTTTGGAAAAAGTGATAAAGAGTGAGGTAAAGCCATGAAGTTTCATTTGGAGGTCACTTTATTACCCGGTCAGGATATTAGTTTGGGGTTTTTATGGGAAAAGGTGTTTCGTCAGGTTCATCTGGCCATTGTTGAAAAACTGGATAAGGATG
This sequence comes from Bdellovibrionales bacterium, assembly GCA_965218815.1. Taxonomy (GTDB): domain Bacteria; phylum Bdellovibrionota; class Bdellovibrionia; order Bdellovibrionales; family JAGQZY01; genus JAGQZY01. The sequence continues at coordinate 478,051 of CBDCLX010000002.1, forward strand.
GTCACTCAAAAGTGGGAATTTCCTTCCCGGAATATGACTATAAAAAAAAGCAGATAGGAAGGAAACTTCGTTTGTTCGCAGATAATAATGAAGCGTTACGGGAACTGAATATCACCCAATGGCTTTCCAATATGAGTGAGTATTCACACATAACGTCAATAAGACCGGTTCCTGATAAAATTTCAAGCTATGCTTTCTATAAAAGACAAAGGGTGAAATCCAGTCTTGAGAGACTTGTCAGGAGGAAAGCAAAACGTGGTAAAATGAGTGAGGAAGAAGCTCGAAAACAATTGGGTGATTTTAAAGAAAAACATAGTGACGCTCCTTTTATTAACGTAAAAAGTTTTGGAACAGGTCAGAGGTTTAAATTATTTATCGTAAAACAGGAAACAGATTCTCTCACGGGAAAAGCATTTGGAAGCTATGGTTTTGGTTTAAACAGTTCCGTACCTGAATTTTAACCCTTTATTTTATTCAAATTTAAAATCACTATTAAATCAATAACTTACAATAACTCATTAAGAGATAGGTTTTTATTTTATCTCTTTGACAAATATTTGTTATAATTGAAGTTTCTTTTGTTTTCAAAGGGTGAACCGCCGAATAGGTGGCTTAGAAAGATTATGGCGTATGAGTTGCCTGTGGGGTTTCAGTGAACCGCCGAATAGGTGGCTTAGAAATCTTAAAGCTCCTGCTGACAATCCTTGTGAAAGTGAACCGCCGAATAGGTGGCTTAGAAAAGATACCGGCGTGATTGGGCGTAAGTTAACTGGTGAACCGCCGAATAGGTGGCTTAGAAAAACTCTATAGCTTAGAATGGAAAACGGTCACAGTGAACCGCCGAATAGGTGGCTTAGAAATGCTCGAAGATGAAAGATCTTTTCAAGTTGGGGTGAACCGCCGAATAGGTGGCTTAGAAATGCGTGGTGCTCATCTGCGGAACGCTGACCTGGTGAACCGCCGAATAGGTGGCTTAGAAATGTTTGCAAGGAAGATATTATCGGCATTCCTGGTGAACCGCCGAATAGGTGGCTTAGAAATCATCTTTATGATGAGGGTTCTGAGGATTAAGGTGAACCGCCGAATAGGTGGCTTAGAAAAATCAACAAGAGCATGATTGATCAAAAACATGGTGAACCGCCGAATAGGTGGCTTAGAAAGCCAGAAAAATCAGAATTTGACATTCCTCTCCGTGAACCGCCGAATAGGTGGCTTAGAAAAGTCAACGTATGCTTGTTTTTTTCATATAAAAGTGAACCGCCGAATAGGTGGCTTAGAAAGATTCGTAAAGATGCGGAAAATTTCTGTAAATGTGAACCGCCGAATAGGTGGCTTAGAAATTTTGATTATTCTGCACAATAAAATCCCGTTTGTGAACCGCCGAATAGGTGGCTTAGAAACTTTGAATTTTAAATGTAAACTTAAATAAAAAGTGAACCGCCGAATAGGTGGCTTAGAAAACAGGCATTTTCCGGATTGGAGTTTGGGATTCGTGAACCGCCGAATAGGTGGCTTAGAAAATTTACAATGAGTCACCCCAGAACTGGAGAAAGTGAACCGCCGAATAGGTGGCTTAGAAAGCCTGCATTTGTAGGCTCTAAAGTACAGATTTGTGAACCGCCGAATAGGTGGCTTAGAAAAGCAGAATAAAAACAAAGAAAACTATAAACTCGTGAACCGCCGAATAGGTGGCTTAGAAATTTTATGTGCAAGCACAAAGACAGGGGCCCCCGTGAACCGCCGAATAGGTGGCTTAGAAACGATGAGGGGACCAGGATTCAGAAGTTTTACAGTGAACCGCCGAATAGGTGGCTTAGAAAATTATGCTCCCCTACGGTTTAGGGAATAATTCGTGAACCGCCGAATAGGTGGCTTAGAAAAGTCTGACTCATTTAATTTAAATCCTTTCATAGTGAACCGCCGAATAGGTGGCTTAGAAAGAAAACCCAAGCGTTGCCGGAAACCTCGGCATGTGAACCGCCGAATAGGTGGCTTAGAAAGTAAATCAGAGCATGACCAGAAACTTTTGATTGTGAACCGCCGAATAGGTGGCTTAGAAATGATATTACAACATCTCCAAAAATCTGAGCGTGTGAACCGCCGAATAGGTGGCTTAGAAATGGTCTGTCACTGTTACCGCCCGGACGCGAGTGTGAACCGCCGAATAGGTGGCTTAGAAATGGAACTGGAACAACACCGTCTAATAATGGATGTGAACCGCCGAATAGGTGGCTTAGAAATTCACTTGGAAAACCTTACAGAAGTTCAGGATGTGAACCGCCGAATAGGTGGCTTAGAAAATCGAGCATCGACTCTTTCCAGGTTTTTATCAGTGAACCGCCGAATAGGTGGCTTAGAAAAGTCCAATTCAAACTGTGGTTGAATTGGAAAAGTGAACCGCCGAATAGGTGGCTTAGAAAAAAAACTACTTATTTCCAAAGTCCTTGGTTAAAGAGATAAAGGCTTGACTAAAATATTCAATCCATTCAAAAATGAAATCATTGATTAAACTCCAGAAGATGAAAGCAGTCCTTCTTTATGAATCAAAGTAAAAAGACGATTTTTATTAGATTTGATATAATAAAATTTGTTTGTTCTGTCTTCGGACCATTGGTTATTATGGTAATTTTGCTGAACCGGGTTGAAGATCACTCTATAAGTAAATTTCTGGCTGGCTTATTTCTTATCTTTTTTACTATTTTCGTTTTAGTTTACCTTTTCAGTGGAAGAGAAATAATCATAGATCGTCTTTCCAAAAAGATCTTAAAATTTTCTGTTAAAATATTAGGTGTACCTGTGTCGTCTCAGCCTTTAAATATAGAAATTTCTGAAGTAGTTATGATTCCTTCAATTACTAAAGGTTACAATTTTTATTATTTAAACTACAGTGTGTATGGAGGGAGTGATTTTCAAAAACAGAGTATAAACAATAAGGCTAATACAAACAATTGTACACAAATTATCAGTGCTTCATTTCACTTTAAAGGTAGAGAAGCAAAGATGCGTGAAATAGCAAGTTGGTTATCTGTTCCTGCTAGTGTTTATTGGTGGGATGAACTAACAGTACGAAAAAGAGAAGGTTTTGATAAAGACACTTTTGATTTTATAGTATCCAAAAATGAAGGAGAATTGAATGCTCCTTTCATAATTCCAAAATATATCAAGAAGTACGAGAAAGGTACTTTGAATAAAGGGCGACTTATTGTAAAGCAAGAAGAAAAGATATAGGTTTTATATTTACAAATATAAAAATATTTTAAGATACTAAATCATGGAAAAGATTTGGCTTGAAAACTATCCGCCAGGTATTCCTAAAGATTTATCTTCTTTAGATAAAAGTCTTATTCAATTATTTGAAGAAACTTGTGCGAAATATAAAAACCAAACAGCATTTATAAGTTTCGATAAAAAAATATCTTATCAAGGGTTAAGAGAAAAATCATTACAATTAGCGGGTTACTTGCAAAGCCAGGGTTTAAAAGTAACCCGGTTTTGTTGGTGGTCTTTTTTTTAATTTATTCTTCTTATACTCGAGGATATTTTTATCCGTGCAGGGGTTGGCGAAATCCACATTGGAAAAGTGAGAAAACTTTTTTGGAAAAGCAGTAATTTTTCCTGATTCCCTCCAATAACTTGTTTTTTATTCGATTGAAGACAATTCGCAAAAAAGGCTTCTCGTCGGTTTGTACGGGTTCACACCCAATAGCCTTTCTGATGTCTGGATGGTTCAGGACAATGGTGCCCCCCAAGTGGAGTTGCTTGGAACTGCAATTTTAGAAAGCTACTCACAAGGATTTGAACTTACAGAGGAAATAGAAATTGTAAAAATCCACTTCCGCACCTAAGTGGATCCTGTCGGGAACTATCTCCGACCAACGCAACAATAAAGTCTCTATTGTCGTCAAATTTCCCACAAGCAAGAGAGTCTTTCTCCCTTAATATGATCAGCAGGAGCCTTGGAATCAAGGATATATCTGTAAATATTTGTTGTAGTCGCTAAGGCCCTCATTAATCGACCATCTTCATCAAATTCCAGAGTGGCACTTCTTTTGTATATATCATGTTTTGTGTGCATATCCTCTACCGGAACGGAAGAAGTTTGCAGCCAGTAATCGATCTTGAATCCATCGTTGTCCCTATTAGGTATTAAACAGGCAACATTCTCACGAAAAACCGTTATCATACTACCCCAAACCAAATCATCCCCATCCTGTTTAATGATACTGGTTACAAACAAAGGCCCTGAGTACCCATCAGCGGCGAAAAAATCAGTTGATTCCGTGATTGAGTCAAAATACTTAAAACCGGAAAGTTTGCACAAATCATTGTCCTGTTGCAGGGCAATGGCTTGCTCAAATATTTCCATCAATTCATCAAGTGTTAGACGACGGCCAGAACAATAATTGTAGTCCGTCTGACGCACTTCTCTTCGACGTGCCCGTGCCCACTCCATGAGACCTTCAACTTTTTTATCAGATATCTGTTCTTCCTGATCTGCAGGTGTTTGTTCTCCCTGACTAAAAGCAAAATGAGAAACAGACAAACTGAAAAGAAAAACCAGGAACGGAAAAATCACTCTGATATTTCCAGGTATTGTCAAAAGGGAAAGCATAAAACTCATTAAACATTTCATTGGTAAACTCCTTATTTTATTGGTTGGAGTGTGATAGGTGCTTTTGTGAATCACAAATTGAACTCCCTTTTTTTTTTATATCGCTGAACATATCTTTCAACAGTGCGTTTGGATTTGCTTAGCAGTGTTTGAGCATCTGAGATGGTCATCTCGCCACGAGAGACCTTTGCAATAATATCTATTTTCAACTGAGTTTGACTGTCCATTGTGATCATCCTTTTGTCCTCCTATGACCCTTAATTAGGGGGTATAGGAGGGGTCGTTAATGATGCACTGTGACCGTCATTTTCGCTCGGTAATTAAGGTGCGACATTTTCGCTTGGTAGTTACAGACTAAACTGGACTTCCCCAAATTCAGTAGACATTTTGTTAAGCGTATTTTAACCCCTAAATTATGGAGACTATCCGTGGGTCCGGTGACTAATCCGAAGGGGCCTGAGGAGAGTGCCCCTCGCAGTTTTCTCAGCTCTCTCCGAGTTGTTCGTGGGGGGTGGAACTCCTACGCTCGTGAACTGCGATCGGCCAATCGTGACCACAGATGGCCGGGGAACCGCTTCAAAGATGTCGGTTTTCGTCTTGTGAGGACACCCAGGCAATAATCCTGCTTTTTTACACTTTCACACCTGGCGAGACATTAAGCAGTTCAAGTCTCGCCCGAGGCACCAATCCGAAAACTTAGGTTTTCGGGCATGATATGTAAAAGTAGTTAAGCAACTTTTTCTAAAGTTTTTTTAATCCGAAGCCCAAAAGGATGCAAATAACGATTGAGAGTGTCTTCTTTCAAAACCCTTTTGCCCTTCAAAAACTTGTCCACATTTCCTTTATCTTCACCAACTAAATGAGCAAAATCTGTTGTCCCCATTCTCTGAATAACAAAATGAAGGGCAGATTCAACACTCATTGGCTCGTCTTTATCTTCCACTAAAGAGAGTATGTACTCCTGTGCAAATTCAGAGTCCCGTAATTTCTGACTGAGTTTTTTATCATAAGAATCACTTCGATACATATTGCCTCCAATACTCTTGGGCCACTTTTATATCTGTATTTTGACGACTCTTATCTCCTCCAAGGAGAAGTAAAATAATAAATTCTCCCTCTTCACCAAAATAGACTCGATTCATCGTAGTATATAAAGACTACAATGTCAATAGCTAAAAAAATATCAAAGTGTAATTTATCTTTGACTGTAGTGAGTTACAGGCCGCTGAGGTAAATAAAGAGAAAACTCATATCATATTCTCATATTTACAAAATCTGGAGATCGAAGTCATTATCAAACCTTCACCGATCTGCCTGTCACTTCCATCCATATCAACCTGATAAAAAACGGGAATGGAAGTCCTCTCTTTAAAGTAATGAATATTTTTTGAGAAAAATTTATTTCTTACTTTACTCTCAACACCAAAAAGAGGTTTCCTCTTTTTAAGAACCACAAAATCCACTTCCCTTTTATCTGTATCCCTTAAATACCTGAGTTCCATTTTTTCACCTTTACCCCTTTACGACCTGACCTGCCTTTTTCATGAATTTTGCCACTGCGGCTGCTGAATTTTCATGAAAATACTGACTAAGCATACGTCTCTGTTGAAGTTTTTAAGATATTCCCTTAGACCATAAAGCGTTAAACAGGTCAAGGTTGTTGATTTTTTATGCAGCTGCTGTTAAATGTTGTGGAAAACTTCCTTTTGGAGGGTTTTGTGGAAAATAAAGATGAGTTCTGGAAACTTGTAAAAGACAATCTGACCTCTAAAAATGCGGGGAACAAACTTTTACAGACCTGGTTTGAACCCACAAATCTGCTGGCTGTTGAGAAGCTTTCAGGAAAGCCCCAGTGCATCAAGCTGGGGGTTCCGACAGATCTTCACAAATACTGGATATCAGAGAACCTGTTTGAAAGAATCTGCTCTGAAATCTCCTGTCTCATCCAAAACCCTTTTGAAGTGGAGTTGGTGGTGACCAACAAGCTTCCAAAAACACCAGTCCTTTCCCACCAGTCCAAAGACATGGCCTCTCAGAGAGAACCAAAAACTCAACCTGAAACCACAAAAGGCATTAGTTATCAAGGGTTTAAAAAAAACTTGTCCCGATCCCGGTCTGTTGACTTTCTAAATCCGGAGTACAACTTTTCGTCTTTTATTGTGGGCCGGAATAATGAATTTGCCCATGCCTCTTCTTATCGTATTGCTCAAAGACCTGGATCTGAAGGCTACAATCCTCTCTTTATTTGCGGACCCACAGGTATGGGAAAGACTCATTTGCTTCATGCCATCGGAAATCATATTCAGGAAAATCTTCCACACATAAAAATATGTTATGTTTCCGCTGAGCGTTTTCTCAATGAATGTGTTGCAGGAATCCGTCGGGGAAAAATGGAAAATTTCAGAATCCGCTATAGAGAGAAATGTGATCTTCTGCTTATTGACGATATTCAGGTTATAGGGAACGGCCAAAGAGTTCAGGAGGAGTTTTTCCATACTCTCAACAATTTTTTTGAAAAGGAAAAACAAGTGGTTGTGGCCAACGACAAAATGCCAAGAGATATCAATGGTTTGGAGGATCGCATCAGAACTCGTCTGGAATGGGGTCTCATTACTGACATACAAATGCCGGATTTTGAAACACGTTTGGCCATCCTCCGTTACAAAGCGGAAAAAAAGAAAATTTCCCTTTCTGATGAGGTTGCCAATTATATTGCAAAAATTTCAAAAAGGTCCATCCGTGAACTTGAAGGAAATCTTAATAAAGTCAAAATGTTTTCAGAGCTTCAGGCTTTAAAGCTGGATTTGGATCTTGCAAAAAAAGTTCTGGCTGTTCATGGAGAGGCAAACACCCTGACTTTGGAAGACATTCAAAAACTTGTTGCTGAGCATTTCAAAATAAGACTGGTGGACATAAAATCAAAAAACAGAAGCAAACCCATTCTGTTGGCCCGTCAAATGGGTATGTATCTTATTAGAAACAGTTTAAATAAATCCCTGATTGAAATTGGTAGATCTTTTGGAGGAAGAGATCACACAACTGTTTTAAATGCGTTGCGTAAAATTCAGAGTGAACTGGATAAGAATTCTGATTTAAAGAAAGATTTCAAATGTTTACAGAATCGTATCCACAATATAACAGGTCTGTAGATAGAGTTTGTGGATAAAAGTGTGTGTAAGTCTGTTTTTTTAAGAGGGATTCTTTTTTTCCACATTTATTTTTCAGAAAAAAGGGGTGTTTTTTCCCTTTTTCCAAATGAACTTTTTATAGTAATCTTATATTCTTACAAAGATTTTCCGGTTTTTAACAGAACCTACTACTACTACTGGTTTTTATATATTAAAGAAGTAGTAAAATAATTTCAACAAATCATATTTTCTGTTTTGTCATCATAACTTTTGATGAGAATAACTTAAAACATACTACGGGGAAAAACAAAGGATGTGGTTTGGAAATGTGAGCATTTACAAAAAAACTTTGTGAAAACTTGTGAACAATCGGTATATTGAACAACAGGGGAAAAAATGAAATTCAGAATTGATAAAAAAAATATAATGAACCTTCTTGTTAAAACCCAGAATATCGCTGAAAAAAAAACCACTATGCCCAGTTTAATTAATGTTCTTTTAAAAGCGGGAGAAAACAAACTGAAAATCTTTGTCACTAATTTGGAAGTGAGTTTAACTGATGAAGTGGAAACTGAGGTTCAGGAGGATGGTAAAATTGCTGTTAATGCAAAACATCTTTTTGAGATCGTAAGGGAACTTGATGATGAAGGAAAAATCATTCTTGAAGTTGCGTCAAAAGGGAATGTTTTTCCAGACCGACTTCATATTGAACAGGGAAAATCCCTGTTCAATATAGTTTATCTTGATCATTCTGAATATCCTGTTTTTCCTACGTTAAAAATCGAGAATTTTATTGAATTGGATAAAAAGATTTTTATGGAGATGATTGATCGTACCATTTACAGTGTTTCAAACGACGAAACACGTTATCATCTTAATGGGGTTTTTTTTGAAAACAGGAAATTTGATGAAAAAAATTATTTTCGTATGGTTTCCACTGATGGTCATCGTTTAAGCCTTGTGGACAAATTGACTGATGTTGAAACTTTAAAACTGGGAGTTATTGTTCCAAGGAAAGGCCTGATTGAGATAAGAAAAATTATTGATTTTTCCAACGAACCTGTTCTTGTTGCCATTGAGGGGTCCCAGTTTGTATTGAAAACAGGGAATACTGTCCTGATGATTCGTTTAATTGAAGGAAAATACCCTGATTACAAGAAACTTATTCCTGAGGACATTGTCAATGAAAAGGAAAAATCCATACTTTTTAATCGTGAAAACCTTTTAAATTTTATTCGGCGTGTTTCTTTACTTTCTGATCAGAAATCAAATGGGATAAATTTTACTTTTTCTGAAGGAAAGATGAAAATGACATCCAACAATCCTGAACTTGGAGATGCCAAAGAGGAAATGGATGTAGAATATTCAGGTGATGAAATTGAGATAGGATTTAATGCCGGATATCTTATGGATATTCTTAACAGTTTTTCTGAAGAAAAATTTGTATTTTATTTTAGAGATGGTTTTTCTCCTGGTGTGATTCAACCTGAAAAAGACAGAGATTATACCTGTGTTGTCATGCCGATCCGCCTATGAATATTTCCAGAATAAGGCTGAAACAATTCAGAAATATACAAGAACAAACTGTTTCTTTGAACTCAGGTTTGAATATTTTTCACGGTTCCAATGGTCAGGGAAAAACCAATTTAATGGAGGCGGTTTATCTTTTGACCCATGGAGTGTCTTTTCGTACCAGTGACCTGCAGGTTCTTGTAAATAAAAACGATTTTTATGGTTTTTATCTTGAATCTGAAATTTTTAAGGGTGGTATTTGTCACCAGATTGAAATGATGGTGTCAGGAAGAAAAAAATCACTTACAATAAACAAAAAAAAAACAACTCTTTCAAAATTAAGGAAGACTTTTTGCAGTATTCTTTTTTCCCCTGAAAGTCTTCAGCTTATTAAGGATTCAGACAAGAAAAGAAGGGAACTTATTGATGACCTGTGTTTATCCCTGTTTTCTGGATTCTCTGATTTGTATAGTGATTGCCAAAGGCTGTTAAAACAAAAAAACAGTTTGCTCAAAAAAATAAGGGAAAGACAAATATCCATTCATGCAGGGGAAGAATTAAATCAACAGATAAGTTTTCAGTTTTTTGAAAAGAGCAGTCAACTTTGTGTTTTCCGTCTTGAGGCGATTAAGGAGGTAAAGGCACTTTTACCTGAAAAATTTTTTTGTATAACCGGTGATTATGATGAAAACATTTCCATGGAATATCTCATTTCAAACAGGGTTTTCAAATTCATGGAAAAAGAGGAATTTTTTAATGCTATGTATAAAGAATGGGTTTTTTTAAAGGAACGGGAGAAAGCAGTTGGACAATGTCTGGTTGGACCGCACAAACACAGTATTAAATTTAAATTTAATGAAAAAAACGCCCGTTTTTTCTGTTCACAGGGCCAACAACGGGCTATAGTATTAGCTTTCAAAATGGTTCAGACAGAACTATATTATAAAGCTCATGAGGAATTTCCCATTTTACTCCTGGATGATGTTTTATCAGAACTGGACAGCAAAAAACGGGTGAATTTTTTAAAGGAATTGGTTTTGATAAGAGGACAGGTTTTTCTTACGACAACAGATGAAGCTTTTAATAAAAAAGGAAAGAGGTCCTTTGTCTTTGAAGTGAAAGGGGGATCTTTTTATAAAAAGGAAAATTTCCCTGAAAGGGGAGAGCCTGATGCCTGAAAACCAGGAAATGGCTTTGAACAACCCTCCTGAAAAAAAAGCAAAGTATGATGCTGATTCCATTCAGGTCTTGGAGGGTCTGGAGGCTGTCCGCAAAAGACCTGGAATGTACATTGGTGATACGGATGTAAGAGGCTATCACCACTTGGTTTATGAAATTGTGGACAATGCTGTTGATGAGGCTCTGGCTGGATATTGTTCCAGGATAAAAATAATCATTCACAGTGATGAAAGCATAAGCATCCAGGACAATGGAAGAGGCATTCCTGTTTCTAAACACAAAAGTGGCAAATCAGCCCTTGAAGTTGTTTATACCGTTTTGCACGCAGGAGGCAAATTCAACAAGGACACTTATAAAGTTTCAGGAGGACTTCATGGCGTGGGGGCCTCTGTTGTCAATGCTCTTTCAAGCTTTTGTCAGGTTGAGGTCTATCGTGAAGGTCGCATTTGGAGACAGAGTTACGGGAAAGGGAAAGTCACATCAGACCTGAAAGACTATGGGCCCACGGATATAACGGGAACCAAAGTTATTTTTAAAGCTGACAGGGACATTTTTAAAAATGAAGAAACATCCTACAACTTTGAAACTCTGAGCAACCGTTTCAGGGAAATGGCTTTTCTCAATGCCGACCTTGAATTTGAATTGATTGATGAAAGGCAGGATACGGAAAAAAAAGTCAGTTTTCAGTTTTCAGATGGCATCAGGGAATTTATTCGTCACATTAACACAAACAAAAAAAAGCTTCACAGTGATGTTATCTATTTTTCAGGAATAAAAGAGTCTGTTGAAATTGAAATTGCCATGCAGTGGAATGATTCCTATTCAGAGTATATACACAGTTATTGTAACAACATTAACACCCATGAAGGGGGATCTCATCTTGTTGGTTTTCGTGGAGCCTTGACCCGTACAACAAACAGTTATGCCCAGGAAAAAACCCTATTGAAAAACATCAAGTCAAACCTTGAAGGGGATGATATCAGAGAAGGTCTTGCTGCTGTTGTCAGCGTAAAAGTTCCGGAACCACAATTTGAGGGACAGACAAAGACGAAGCTTGGAAACAATGAAGTCAAAGGACTTGTGGAGACTCTGGTCAACGAAAAATTGGCTGATTGGTTTGACCGAAACCCCCAGGCCTCAAAAATCATTGTTGGTAAGTGTGTTGGCTCGGCAAAAGCCCGTCTTGCAGCCCGAAAAGCCCGTGAATTGACACGGAGAAAGTCAGCCTTGGATTCCCATTCCCTTCCTGGAAAAATGGCTGATTGTCAGGAAAAAGACCCATCTCTTTGTGAAATTTATCTGGTTGAAGGGGATTCCGCAGGAGGTTCAGCCAAACAGGCCCGTGACCGAAGAACCCAGGCTGTTCTTCCCTTAAGGGGTAAGATTCTCAACGTGGAAAAAGCCCGCTTTGACAAGATGCTCTCCAATGAGGAGATAAAAATGATGATAGCGGCTTTTGGAGCAGGCATTGGAAAAGATGACATGAACATATCCAAAATCCGTTATCACAAAATAATCATCATGACGGATGCCGATGTGGATGGGTCCCATATCCGAACCCTCCTTCTCACCTTTTTCTTTCGTCAAATGCCTGAGATTGTTGAAAAAGGCTATGTTTACATTGCCCAACCCCCATTGTATCGTTATAAAAAGGGAAAAGCGGAGGTTTACTTTAAAAACGACAGGGAACTCACGGAGTTTCTTCTTAAAAACACCCTGACTGACTTGAACATTGAAACCCAGCACCAGTTCAGCGATGAAGAGTTTGGAAAATTTGTTATGGACAGCCTGAAATTTTCAAAGCTGTTAAAAGCCCATGCTCTAACCACAGAACCAGATATTATTAAATGTCTGCTGAGCGACAATATGAAGGTCCAGGCTCTTTTAAGCAGTGAGTCTGTTTGTCAGGAGTTTGTAAAAAAACTTAAAACAGTTATCAGTGAAGAAGAGCACTACACTATTACGGATGTGGAACTGATCTTCCACAGTTCTGAGGAAGTCATTTTCAGAACCAGTCGATTTGGTTATTATCAGGACAATAAAATCAATACAAAAAAAATGAATTCACCAGACTGGTTGCAGGTTATGGGCCTCTGGGAGTCTTTAAACAGAACATTGAAACTGCCCATTGTTGTCAACAAGGATAAATCTTTAAAAACCTTTTATGATTACAACAGTTTCTATGAATATTTCATGGAACTTGGCAAAAAGGGGGCTTACATCCAACGATACAAAGGCTTGGGAGAAATGAACCCTGAACAGCTTTGGGAGACCACATTAAACCCTGCCAAACGCCAATTATTACAGGTGACCATTGACGATGCCATTGCTGCTGATGAAATATTCAGTGTTCTCATGGGGGAGAGCGTGGAACCCAGAAGAAACTTCATTTCTGAAAACGCCCTCTTTGTTAAAGAGCTTGATGTGTAGGTGTATGAAATGAGTCAAAAGGATCATAATATTTCTCAAAGAGACATCTCTCAGGAGATGAGAGAGGCTTATCTCCAGTACTCCATGAGTGTGATTGTGGGAAGAGCTCTTCCAGACGTTCGGGATGGTTTAAAACCAGTTCACCGCCGCATTCTCTATGCTATGCATGACTTAAACAACACCCATAACAAGCCTTATAAAAAATCAGCTCGTGTGGTCGGGGATGTCATCGGTAAGTACCACCCCCATGGGGACACAGCCGTTTATGACACCATGGTTCGCATGGCCCAGGACTTTTCTCTTCGTTATCCCCTGGTGGACGGTCAAGGAAACTTTGGGTCCATTGATGGCGATAGCCCTGCAGCCCAACGATACACAGAGGTCAGGATGACCCTTCTTGCTGAGAGCCTTCTTGAAGATATCGAAAAGGAAACAGTTCCTTTTGGATCCAACTATGATGACTCTCTTTTGATTCCCCTGATTCTGCCTGCCAAGTTTCCAAATCTTTTGGTTAATGGAAGTTCGGGAATTGCTGTGGGTATGGCCACCAACATCCCCCCCCATAACCTTGGTGAAGTGATTGATGGCTGCATTGGCCTGATAGATAACCCCAACCTCAGCCTTGATGAATTGATTAAAATAATTCCCGGGCCGGATTTTCCGACTGCAGGAATTGTTTCCGGAAAGGAGGGTGTTGTCAGAGCTTATAAACAGGGCCATGGGATCATCTCTGTGAAAGCCGTTGCAGAAATCATACAAACCAAAAACAATCGGGATGTAATTCACATCACACAAATTCCCTATCAGGTGAACAAAGCCCGTTTGATTGAAAGTATTGCAGACCTTGTGAGGGACAAAAAAATCGAGGGAATTACAGACATTCGTGATGAGTCCAGCAGGGAGGGAATGAGAATAGTCATTGTTTTAAAACGAAACGAAGACCCAACCACTCTTCTCAATCAACTTTACAAGTACACCCAGATGAAAGTGAGTTTTGGAATAAGAATGCTGGCTTTGGATGCCCGTAACCAACCACGGGTGTTTGACTTAAAAAGTGCTCTGCAGGCATTCATCCTTCATCGTAAGGATATTGTTACCAAACGTTGTGTTTTTGAGCTTAAAAAAGCTGAAGCCCGTGCCCATGTTTTGGAGGGTCTGAAAAAGTGTCTGGATAACATAGATGCCATTGTGGCCACCATTCGGGCCAGTTCAGACACGGCAACGGCCAGAGTGGCTTTAATGGATCAATTTTCCTTTAGTGAAAAGCAGGCTCAGGCAATTTTGGATATGAAACTCTCCCGTCTGACAGGTTTGGAGAAACAAAAAATCATTGATGAGTTGAAAGAGCTTGGAGAAAAAACTCAGTGGTTGCGTTCAGTCCTTCAGGCTGCTGAAAAAATCTATGAAATCATAAAAGAGGAGTTAACGGAAATCAGACAAAAACACACCAACCCCCGTTTAACCCAAATCTCAGTGGACGAAGAGGAAATTGATGATGAGGACCTTATTGCACAGGAAACCATGGCGGTTACACTCACTCAAAATGGGTACATTAAAAGAATTCCCATAGATCAGTATAAAAAACAGGGAAGAGGGGGAAAAGGTGTAAAAGGTTCTGTCTCAGGAAGAGAGGATTATGTGACCTCTTTTTTTGTTGCTGAAACAAAAACAAGTCTTTTGGTTTTTACGGATAAAGGTAAGGTTTATTGGGCAAAGGTTCACAAATTACCTTTGGGTCATCGCACATCCTCTGGAAAGGCTGTTGTAAATATTGTTGATATTAAAAAAGAAAGGGTGCAGGCAGTGTTGCCTGTTGCTGAATTCAGGGAAGACCAATATGTGGTTATGATAACAAAAGGCGGGATTATTAAAAAAACACCTCTGAGTGCCTTTTCCAAACCAAGGCCTTCAGGTATTATTGCCCTTACCATTGGTCCTGATGATGAACTTCTTCAGGCCAGGATCAGTGACGGAAAGTGTAGTTTTCTTGCTGTCACCAGGAAAGGCAAAGCTATTCGTTTTGATGAAAAAAAGGTCCGCTCCATGGGTCGGACAGCCCGTGGGGTGAAAGTCATTCGCCTGGCATCCGGAGATAGTGTTGTGGGTCTTGAAGTCCTGCCTGAAAATTCAAACCTGCACCTTCTGGTTTGTACAGTGGGTGGATATGGCAAGCGTGTGCCCATAGAGGATTATCGGATTCAGGGTCGGGGAGGGTCCGGAATTATCACACAAAAAGCCATGGATAACAAAAGTGATCTGGTCACAGCCAAGGTGGTTCTGAACACGGATGACATTGTTATTACCACCGATCAGGGGCAGACCATTCGTATGTCCTGTTCCGGAATTTCAAAAATGAGTCGAAACACCCAAGGGGTTCGTTTAATTTCTCTAAAACCAAAGGAGTTTGTCACCGGAGTGGCTTTGATTCATGACGATGACAGTGACATCAATCCAAACATAGATTCAAATTGAAGTGGGATCGTTGAAAGAGGCATTGAGTCTTGGCCTGGAACTCTCAGGCTTTATTTTTGTCAGTTATTACGTTCATAAACCCATAGCCTCTGTTTTTGGTTATAGTGAGAATATGACCCTTACAGCCTTACTGGTTTTTTCTCTTATCCTGTGGATTGTCCATGCCTGCTTTCTTTTGGGAAAAAAGAAATAGATTTTTTTTTAGGATTTATTTTACAGTCACCTGCGTTTGCTGTGCTGCAACAGAATTGTTTTTCCATTCAGGTGAAAAAAATAATTTCTATCTCGGTCAGTTTCTTTTTTGTTTGAGTTTTTTAAGTCTTATGATTTCTGTTCACTTTTTCTTTTTGAAAAAAAACATTGCTTTGTTTCTTATTCTCATTATATTGAAGTGGCCTGTTTTGATTTATATTGTTTACAAAATGACAAAATTTATAGAAGTGAATCCCCTTTATTTGTCAGCAGGGGCCATACCCCTTGTTTTAAGTGCTTTTTTTTGGGCTGTGGTCCCAAAAAATGAGGTGATGTGAGTTGGCTGTTCATTTTAGCTGGATGCAAATGATTCCCGGGGTGAATCACCATAATGTTCATGTTGCCACAGCAGCCCTTGTGACTTTGGGCCTGGTTGTTTTCTCCTGTGTGGGAAGGTTTTGTCTGGGTCATGGAGAAAGGGCTGTGGTTCCAGCTGGAAAGCTTTCCATTAAGGGTTTTTTTGAGGTTCTGACGGAATTCAATGTGACTGTCAGTGAAATGGTTTTGGGAAAGGAAGGTCGGGCTTATGTCCCTTTATTTGCCTCCATTTTCACTTTTATTCTGGTCAACAATCTGGTGGGGCTTTTACCCGGGATGACTCCTGCCACAGACAATTTTAACACCACTTTTGCCGTAGGTTTGTTTTCTTTTCTGGTTTACAATTGGGTGGGGATCAGGGAAAAGGGTTTTCGTTATATTGGGGATTTTACAGGCCACTTGCCTCTGAGCTTTTTCTGGCTCATGCCCCTGATGATTGTTATTGAGCTTTTGTCCCACATTTTTCGACCAGTGAGCCTGGGTTTGCGTTTGGCCGGAAATATGACAGGGGATCACGCTGTGGTTGGTGTTTTTCTTGAAATTTTACCATCCCCCCTTGTTTACTTTGTGCCTGTTTTTTTCTATGCTCTTGGATTAGTGGTCTGTTTTATACAGGCTTTTGTATTTACTTTGTTATCAATGAGCTATGTTATGATGGCTCAACCCCATGGAGATCATTAAAAAAACAAAAAGGAGTTATGATGAAAATATTATTTAACAAAGCAACAATGACATTGGGACTTTTTCTCTTTTCCGTTCAGGCTTTTGCCGAGGAAACAGGGGCTCATTTTGACCTTGGTTCTGTGGACGATGCAGGGTTTTTGGGCCTCATGGGTCTGGGAGCTGGTCTGGGCGTTGGTCTGGCTGCTTTTGGTGCCGCTTCAGGTCAGGGCAAGGCAGCGGCAGCGGCTCTGGAAGGAATTGCCAGAAATCCGGCGGCTGGTGGTAAAATGCTTGTCCCCCTTGTTTTGTCTCTGGCTCTGATGGAATCGCTTGTTATTTTTTCTTTTCTTGTGACATACGGTATTGGTTCAGCCATTACCAAAGTTCTTGGCCAATAGCCGCAGTAGAAAGTTTATGAGAAGTTCGGGTACGTATGTCGCAAGGAGAGATGAAGAAGGCAGGTGCCAGGACCGTCAAAAAAGGAAGCAAACACCTTTCTTTGAGGTTTTGTTTTTTTGAAGACAGTTAATAGGTTACAAAGCCTCCTTCAGGGGGTTTCAGATGAAAAAACAAAAAAATGGTTTGAGAATTATTTAAAAAACGTGATTTGTTACAGAGGGGTAAAAACCCCTCTGATACTAAAAACTCTTGACAGGTGGCGAAAAGAGGAACGTATTGACAGATGGACTTCTGAAAAACAGCTTGCAATAGCCTGTGAACTGATTCGTCAAAAAACAGCTGAAGACAAATTTGCCGGGATCATTTATATCCAAAAACATCTCTATAAGCAAATGGATCCAAAAATCCTGTTGAAAAACTTTGACCGGCTTTATAAGGAAAGCTGCTTTTGGGATTGGTGTACAACAGACTGGTTTTGTGTCCGTGTGCTGGATCCCATGATAATATTTCACGGAAAATCTGTTGCTGAAATCATAGCTGGCTGGAGAAAAAGCAAAAACTTCTGGCAAAGACGATCTTCAATAGTTGCTTTTCGAAAAGCCTCCAAAGAGAGAAAATATCACAGTTTTATCAGGAAAATTGTTTCTGATCTTGTTAAAGAGCAAAGTCGGTTTATTCAGACAGCTGTTGGTTGGGTTCTGTCTGATCTGTCTAAAGATCATCCCGAAGTGGTGGAGAAAATTGTGGAAAAACATTTTGATTTTCTTTTCCCGGAAGTCATTCGACGGCACACCAGACATCTTTCCAAGCATGGGATATACAGGCTTAAAAAAAGAAAAATTCAATAAAATCAAAGGTTTGTGTTTTTTACAAGAGTTTGACATATAAGAAATGCAGGTTAATGTCTTGAAAATTCAAAAACCTCAGAATAATATCTAAATGTAGGTGTTTTTGGGGAGTTTAGGCCCTGAAGAGCCGGAAAAACCAAAACTGAAAGGTGGGGTAAATGGTTTGGATAAAAAAAATTTTTTTAAAAAGGTTTCTGATATTTTCAATTTACATCTTTTCTTTTCCAGCCTTTTCGAATCTTGGAGGAACGGATATACAGAATTTCAATCCAACTTTCAGTGGTCTTGATTTT
This sequence comes from Bdellovibrionales bacterium, assembly GCA_965218815.1. Lineage (GTDB taxonomy): Bacteria > Bdellovibrionota > Bdellovibrionia > Bdellovibrionales > JAGQZY01 > JAGQZY01. Next base: position 496,157 of record CBDCLX010000002.1, read on the forward strand.
ATCACAGTTCACTCTGCCCGCACCCTTAAACCTTATGAGCTGAATGCTGGAGGTTTTCTCAACTACACTACAAACTCTCTTTCCTACTCCACTCTGTCTTATACGAAAAACGGTCAAAAGTTTGGTGATCCCAACGATGTTCTTCTTTATTCCAATATCCATTTTGGCATAGGAATTTTATCAAATGTGGATGTGGGGTTTGGCATCGGTTCAGTAAATTCCCAGCAGATTAATAAAGACCCAAACTTTGTGTTTTTCTATGATGCGAAGGGACTCAATGACATTCGATTTAATTCGAAAATTCGTTTCCTTGAAAATGAAAAAATGAGACTTGCTGTTGTCGGAGGTTTTGATTTTGAAAGAATAAAAGCAAATCCTTTCGGTGGTCATGAACCTGGTCCTGCTTTTAACCTGGAAGGTGTCGTTGATTTTCAGTTGAGACCGGAGATTCTTTTTGCTTTCAACCTTGGTTATCGTATAAGCCAGGAAGGCAGTATTATTTCAAATTCTGGTGTTATTCCCATATCTGATCAATTGATTTATTCTTCAGCTTTTTCCTACACTACTGATGACAAGGGATCTGCCTTTATTGGCGAATTTTACGGAGGATTCCCTGTTGAAACCGCAACCATGTCCACTGACAGGGAACCAAGCAGTCTGGAGCTTCTGGCCGGTTATCGCTATAGTGGTCTTAAAAATTTTCATTTTCATGGAGGTCTGGGAACAGGATTATACAGAGGGCTTGGCTCACCAGACTTTAGAATTTATTTGGGTCTTAATTGGAGAACTGATCAGATAGCAACAGCTCTGGGTTTTAAAAAAGAGGAAGCCCCTTCTCCGTTATCGTTGCCAGAAGGTCCATCCATGGAGGATATGGACAATACAACCTCATCAATACAGAAAGAGGTGGAAGGAGGGTTGCCGGAGAAAGAAACGGAAATCAGTCCTGAAAACCCTTTCAACGAAAAACCTGTCAAGACGAAAAAGCCTTTGAAAAAAGCTCCAGAGAAGTCTGACAGTATACAGGAACTCAGTCCGGGAACAGATCAGGAAGTTAATGATTTTTCTGAGGATTACTGAAAGTAACGACTCAATCTCTTATATCACTGCCACAATTTTGGAGATGAGTTGTGAATGTAACAGAGAACCACTTGGTAAGGCGTAATTAATATACGTCGCAGGGGAGAGACGAAGAAAAGTTTCCATGTCAGAGAATCACCAAAAGAAGGGAGAACAGTTACAGTTATTTTTCCATTTCCCCCGGACTTGGTAACAACTCACAAAGACATTCACGCCAGTATTTTGGAGCATCTGAAGAATAGTCAATGTTAATTTGAAACTTTGAGTCGCCACAATACCTGGTGTGAGTGATGGTTCCCACAACATCCAGATTCATGGCAGGAATTAAAATGGAAACCTGTACACCTTCTATTTTGTCAAGAGTCAGATTTTCTCTGAGTACAGGATCACAGAGATTTTCTCTTTGAATTTCCAGAGAAAAATCACGAACAGAGGCCTGAATGAGAGAACCTCCATCAGTAATGGGTGTGAGATTGTCCGTGGAAATAATACCCTGAATTTCAAGAGGGTCCAGTTTTTTTCTTTCAAATTGTCTTCTTTCTATTTTCATAAGTCTTCTCCATTATTCAAAATTAACGGGGTCACAATAACCTTGTCGGTTTTCCTGGACAAAAGTTAAGTTTATTTTTGAAAAATAAACGTAAATATCTGAAAATACGTGAAACAAAGCTAAAACTGTCCATAATTTTTCCACCAAACCTCATGTTGCAACACTTATAATCGTTATTTGTTGATACAGGGCACGAAACAGAGTGGACAGTTTGCTGGAAAAGACCGGTTAAATTTTTCCACTTTTTAAGTTGGCTATAATAAGCTTTGAAAGTGTATTCAATGACTCCATAACTCCAACACCTTTTTCAGCCTGTGCTTCAAAATCGGGGGAGTTGTGTTTATTAAGGGCCGATCGTAATTCAGATATGGATGTGATTTCTTTTAAATCCCTTTTATTGTATTGAATCACAAAAGGGGTTTTTTTGATATCATAACCAGACAGATACAAGTTTTTTCCCATATTTTCCAGGGAATGAATATTTTCATCCATACGATCCATTTGGGAGTCGGCAATAAAAATAATGCCATCCAGGTTTTTAAGAAGCAATCTGCGACTGGCATCATAAATCACCTGTCCGGGAACAGAATAAAGATGAAAACGAATGTTGAGACCCCGAATTTGTCCCACATCAAGGGGTAAAAAATCAAAAAAACAAGTGCGTTCAGGAGACCCCATGTCAAACTCCATTAAATCACTGGTTTTCGGCCTGGAATCCCGGGTGACCCGGTAAACCCATTTGAGGTTTGTGGTTTTCCCTCCTAAAGAGGGGCCATAATAAATAATCTTGCAATGAAGTTCTTTTGCCTCCTGATTGATAAGTGCCATTAAACCTCGACTCTGTGAGACAATGCTCTTTGCAGGGTTCTGTCATCAATATAATCAATATTACCCCCCATGGGAATGCCTTGAGCCAAACGTGTCACTTTAAAACTTTGTCCTGATAGTTTTTGGTTGAGATAAAGAACAGTTGTGTCTCCCTCCAGATCTGAGTCCACGGCTAGAATGACTTCTCTTATGGACTCTTTGTTTTTATAAAGACGTTTCATGAATTCTCCAATTTTTAACTGATCGGGAGTTATTCCCTCCAAAGGGGAGAGGGCTCCATGGAGAACGTGGTAAAGGCCTTCATAGGCTCCTGAAGACTCAATGTGCAGAATGTCTTCCGGTTGTTCAACCACGCATAAAATCTCCTGACATCTGTGGGGATTCATGCAGATTTTACATTCATCTTTTATTTTTTCAGTGTAGTTAAAACAGGTTTTGCAGAGATGAATGTTTTCCTCCACCATTTCAAGAGCCTCACGGAGTTTTCTGGAATAATTCTGATTTTTGAGAATGTAATGGGTCAGCCTCTGTGCTGATTTTGGACCTATCCCCGGCAATCGGGTTATTTCATGGACAAGTTTGTCAAGACAGACAATCTTAAACATTAAAAAAACCTGGAATCTTTGTGTGTACTGTTCCCATGATTTCTCTCTATCACGTTTTTTCCTCCTGTTCATAATTTTTTGTCACGCTTCTGACATCAACTCTTTTTATATGATTTTTAAAAACCTTTTCTGTGGCTTTCACTAAAGGATGGGAATCCACATTGTTGATTTCTTTTTTCTCTTTTTCCATTTTTATTTTTTGAGCCACTGCTTTTGGAGAAAGATTTTCATGGAGATGATCCTTGTCCAGGACAGAAAATTCAATTTTACGTTTGTCAGACCAGAAACTTTTTAAAAAGTTCTCGGTTCTTTCCCTGTTTTTTGGTTCTTTGATCTTATCCATTAAAAAAGACATTTTTTCAGGTAAACCCAGATGAATGGTTTTTTCATCCTGATTTAAAATGAATGTGTGTTCCAACAAAGCACCAAGAAAACCGTTCACCTGTTTTACAGCATGAACAAATTCCTCCCAGGTTTTCCCCACAGAAGTTGTGGGGACAAGAACAGAAGAATTGTGATTTTTTTTGACTTGTTTTCCAGGAAAAAAAATCTTTGTCGAAACCTCCTGATCTGTTTCAGATTGATTTGTGGTGTTGAAATTTTCAACAATGCGGGGCAGCCCCATGAGTTTGAATAAAAGCATTTCCAGGCCCAACCCGGGATTATTGCCAAGGTTCAGTCGTTGAAGACCTGTTAAGGTGACATCGAACAAAAGATGAATCTCCTCTGTCTTCAGGTCAGAGGAGAGATTTTCAAGATCTTTCATTTCGTGATCGGAAAGCCCCAGATCATTTTGTTTATGACAACCCATTTTTATCAACAAACAGTTACGCAAAATTTCAAGAAATTCTTCAGCAAAGAGAACAGGATCAAAACCTGACTCCTTAAAGGAGTTTAAAGTTTCAAACATGAGATTATTATTTCCATCATTGATGGCCTGAAGAGCTTTGAGAAGAAGATTGCGGTCTGTCAGACCCAGAATTGACATGACATTTTTAAGAGTCAGAGAACCATGACAGAAAGAAATCAATTGATCCAGAAATGTAAGGGAATCCCGTATAGAGCCTTTTGCCTGTTTGGCCAGAACCCATAGGGCCTTTTCCTCGAAATCAATATTTTCCTGAGAGCAGATATTTTGCAGATGGTTTTTTATGTCAGTTAAACCATGATTGCGAAAGTCAAAACGCTGGCAACGGGATAAAATAGTCAGGGGAATTTTTTGCACCTCAGTGGTGGCAAAAATAAAAATAACATGACTGGGTGGTTCCTCCAAAGTTTTTAACAAAGCATTAAAGGCACTGGTTGAAAGCATATGCACTTCATCTATAATATAAACTTTGAAAGTCCCGGAAGCGGGTTGATAACCAATGGTGTTTTTCAGTTCACGAATATGATCCACGCCATTGTTGCTGGCTCCATCAATTTCAATCACGTCCAGATGGGACCCTGCCTTTAAATCAAGGCAGGACTGGCACTGGTCACAGGGGTTTTTGTTGTCCTTTTTATTTTGGCAGAGAAGAGTTTTGGCCACGATACGGGCAGTGGTGGTTTTCCCTGTCCCCCTAGGGCCTGTCAGCAAAACAGCATGGGGAAAACGGTCACTATTGAGAGCATTGATCAGGGTTTGGGTGATATGTTTTTGGCCAATAAAATCAGTAAAGGATTGAGGTCGGAATTTACGAGCAATCACTTGATAGGCCATGATTCCCTCGGGTGGGGTTGCTTTTAGACTAAAGATCACTTGTTTTTTGTATGATTTTCACAGAGTTTCTCTGTGAAAATTCAAAAATGATCAATCTGTCACTGTTGTGATTAAAGTGGCTGAGCGACCCGTAGCACACAGGATACAAGCTACCGTTGCTTCTTTTCAGACCTGGCGGATTTCACAGGATCGCTATTGTACGGGACTCAGCCAAACCGAATTTAACATCGGGAACCAGAAAGAACAAGATAAAGAAGACAATTGTGGCCTGCATGGGCAAAAATCAGCTCGGATTTGTTGAATTTTGGGATAAAACAGGATTTTATGGGGGATATATGCTTGAGGTGATTGATTATGTGGTTATTCATGAATTATCTCACATTAAATATAAAAATCACTCCCGGATGTGGAGAGGTGGCAGAGCGGTTGAATGCACCGGTCTTGAAAACCGGCAGGCCTTCGGGTCTCGTGAGTTCGAATCTCACCCTCTCCGCCAAATTTAGCCCGAGGTTCTCATAAACTTTCAGAAGCTTAAAAGCCTTGCTACGGAAATTTATGAGAACCTCGGGCTAATGAATTTCTGACCAATTGTTTCCCCAGGAAATATTGACTTTAAATCTGACCTTCAATTGCACATTGTTTTCCATAATCTCTTTGATTCTTCGTCCATGATCTTCAATGCCTTTTTCAGGAAGTTCAAAAATCAATTCATCGTGAACCTGTAATAGCATTTCCCTTGGATATTCTTCGTGGAGTTCAAGCATGACCATTTTCATAAGATCGCTGGCTGTTCCCTGAATGGGGGAATTAATGGCAGCCCTTTCACCAAACTGACGTTGCATTGGGTTTTTGGAGAAGAGTTCCGGCAAATACCGACGGCGGCCAAAAAGAGTTTCCACATAACCATGATCTTTGGCTTTTTTTACGGTTTGGTCCATGTAGGTTTTTACCCCTGGAAATTTTTTAAAATAATTTTCAATGATCTCTTTTGCCTCTTTCCTGGGAATTTTCAGGGTTTCGGATAAACCATAAACACCTTGACCATAGGCAATACCAAAGTTCACCGCTTTAGCCATTCGACGTTGGCCGGAATTGATTTTTTCAGGGGCCGTTGAAAAAATTTCACTGGCGGTCCAGGCATGGATATCCCAATCCTTGTTAAAGGCTTCAATCAAACCCTTGTCCTGGGTGATGTGGGCAAGGATCCGTAATTCAATCTGACTGTAATCGGCTGATAGCATTTTCATGCCTTTGGGCACGATAAAGGCTTCCCGTACTTTTCTGCCACGTTGGGTGCGAATGGGAATGTTCTGCAGATTGGGATGATTGCTTGAAAGACGACCGGTACTGGTTAACGCCTGATTGAAGATGGTGTGAATCCGACTATTGGCATCCACCAGCTCAGGCAGGGCATCCACATAGGTGGATTTCAATTTACTTAACTCCCGATAATCCAGAATTTTTTGAGCAATGGGATGTTCACAGATTAAATTTTCCAGAACATCAGTGGCAGTGGAGTAACCTGTTTTTGTTTTTTTGTTTTTCTTAAGTTTCATTTTATCAAAAAGAATGACAGAAAGCTGTTTAGGACTTGCTACATTGAACTCTTCGCCTGCCATCTCCTTGATTTCCTCTTCAAGTTTTTTGATTTCCTTTTCAAGCTCTTTGCTTTCTCCAGACAGCCGCTCAGTGTCAAGCATGATTCCCCTGTCTTCCATGGAGGCCAGAACCTCAATCAAAGGCAAATCCATGGTTTGCAGAATAGGCAGCATTTTTTGTTTTCTTAATTTTCCTGCTAAAATCTCCTGACACTCTTCCAGAGTATGGAGAATATCCGGAGGCTGGGGAAATTCCGGCAAAGTTTTTCCGCATTGCTCCTGATAAACCTCGTTCAGGCTTTTTATATTTCTTCCTTTTAATAAATAGGCTGACAAAAGAACATCGAACTGAACTTCCCCTTTATAAAGGTTCAGTTCACGCCAGACGGATTTTATATTAAACCCTTTCCATTTGAGTTTTTTCTGATAAAGAATTTCACCGAGATTTTGAAGATCTCCCCTGAATAATCCACAATCATTGCCCTGATTGATAAAAAACTGACGGGCATCCTTCCATATCCAGACACTGTCTCCGGTTTTAAGCCAGGACTTTATTTCCTCTTCAGAAATTTCTTTGACTTTTATTTGAGAGTGTTTTTTTTCAGGAGTGTGACTGGATGATTTTTGATTTTGAGTGAATGATCCAAGAAGATTTTTCTTAAAAGAGGAAAACTCCAGTTCATCCAGAATTTTTTCCAGTTCTTCATTGTTAACAGGCTTTAAACGAAAATCGTCCAGGCTTTTGACAAGATCCAGATCTTTGACAATCTTCACCAGTTTTTGAGACAGGTAAGCATTCCCTCTTGATTTCACCAGCTTCTCTTTTTGTGAAGGATTTTTAATCAGGTTGATATTTTCATAAATGCCATCAAGGGTTTTAAATTTTTCCAGCAGGACCTGGGCTCCTTTCGGTCCAATTCCCTTTACTCCTGGAATATTGTCAGAACTGTCTCCGGTGATAGCCAGATAGTCAATGAACTGATGGGGATAGACCCCCCATTTTTCAATGACACCCTGGACACCGTATTGTTTGTCTTTCATGGTATCAAACAGGGTGACTTTTTCGTTTACCAATTGGGCAAAATCCTTATCACCACTGACAATCACCACTTCCAGTTGGTTTTGAAGTCCAAAATTTGTCAGGGATCCGATCACATCGTCAGCCTCATAATTTTCTTTGTCAACTCCTGCAATCCCCATGAGTTCAGTGAGTTTTTTGATATAGGGAATCTGGGGAATCAGTAGCTCTGGTGTTTCCCTGCGATTGGACTTGTAATCTTCAAAAATTTCCTTGCGAAAAGAAGGTGTTTCCCGGTCGTAGCAGTAAACCATATAATCGGGCTGGACATCCCTTAAGAGTTTGACTGACATGGAGAGGAAACCATAGACGGCATTTGTGGGCAAACCTCTGGAATTATTGAGTATACGGATGGCGTAAAAGGCTCTGAAAAACATGGAACTCACATCAACAAGGTAAAGTTTTTTCATTCGTAATGACTCATGCTTTCTGTGTTGCTGCCATGATGTTGGATGAGATTGGCATGAAAAAGAAAAGACAGGTGTCGGAAAAAGGGGTGAACCATTACTTTCATTTTTTCACCACCTGTTTTTATTCAGAGAAAATAAAGATGAGATCGTTTTCGCGGACATAGTTAAAATGTTCTATGGCCTGGTGTTCAATATAGCTGAGTTTTCCGGCCTGGTGAATTTCAAACTCCAGCTTCCGGGCTTTGTCTTTAAGGTCTGCAATACGTGTCTCCATTTCCTTTTGGTTTTGGTAAAGATTCCAAAAACGCCAGAGACTTCCATCCACTGTTAAAATTGTGAAAGTGATTAAAATTCCGTAGAGAAAAATACGGATGGGTCTATTAAGAAAAGTATCCAGATAATCTGATAAATGATCGGGCATATTTCATTTTATTCATAAATCAGACGAAAGCACAAGGCCGGAGGTCCAATTCAATGGTGGAAGACCGGGAATCCAAACAAATCTGTGAGTCTGTCAACAGGGCAAAAATTCCCGGGTCAGGTTGACAGGACCGGAGGGTTTTGCCACGACATTGTCTTCAATCCGAATGCCTCCCAGGGGCTTGAGTTCTTCCACAAGGGACCAATGGATAAGGTCTGCTGATTTTTTGTCAGATTGGATTTTCGCAAGGAGAAAAGGGATAAAATAAACTCCAGGTTCTATGGTTAACACGTCATTGGGTTGGATTTTTCTTAAGGTGCGTAACCGGGGATAGTCACTGGGAGCTTCCAGGGCAAAGCCCTGATCATCATGTTCCCCCGCCACATCATGAACCTGTAAACCCAGGGCATGTCCCACTCCATGGGGGAAAAAAGACTTTGAAAGTTTTAAGTCCACGGCTTGTTCCAGGGAACAGCGAAAAATCCCCAGGTCAATTAAAAGTCGGGAAATTTCCATGCAGGCTGTGGCATGAATTTCCGGATAACTCCGGTCGGGTGTTACTTGTCTGCAAAGGGATTGTTGGAGTGTTTCCAGGCCTTTGTGCAGGTTTTTAAATGACAAAGGGGCTTTTTCAAGAAAATAGGTTCTGGTGATATCAGAGCAATAACCCTGGTAACGGGCTCCAGCGTCGATAAGAAAACTCATTGCATTCCCTATGGAACGGGTTTTTTGGTAGTGGAGAATAGCGGTATTTTCATTGAGAGCCACGATCCCCCCATAGGGAAGTTCTGACTCTCTTTGCTCAGAGGCTTTTAAATAAGCCTGAAAAATTTCAATTTCACTGGCCCCCTGAAAAAAAACTTCTTTGGCCTGTAAGTGTCCACGGGATGCTTTTTTTGTGGCTTCTTTGAGACAGACCAATTCATATTCCGTTTTACTCACTCGAAGCCAATGAATTTTTGTCAAAAATTCCTGAGTGGGTGTTTGACAGTGGTTTTCCATGGCTTTTTCCGGCTGGGGGGAAATGATGATATTTTTTCCTCTGGTTTCCCGGGCTTTTTCCCAGATTTTGGAATGGTCAGAAACCACCTCAATATCAAAAAACTCCTGCCAGAATTCATTTTTTAATCTGGAGGGTTCATGCCAAAAATCCTCTGGACTGTGGTAGAAGAGTTTTGGTTTTTTGCCGGGTTTTATTTTTAACAGGTGACCTTCCCCTTCATCGGGGCAGAAAAAAAGAAAATGAGGATTGGGACGAAAAACACTTGTTTGATCATCCAGAAAGTAATAATCTGGAAAACCGCTTTCAATAAAAAGTCCACTCACTCCTTCTTTTTCCATAAGCCTGCAAAGGGCGTTTATTTTTTTATCCAGGTGGATTTTAAAAAGTTTTTTTTGTTGCATTGTCAAGTGCCAAGTGTCTTACTATCGAGTGATTTTGTCAAGTGCCAAGTGTCTTTTTAAGATATTGACCGGTGATGCTTTCTTTGTTTTTTACAATCTCTTCTGTGGGTCCTGAGAAAACAAGATATCCTCCCATTTCTCCTCCTTCAGGACCAAGATCAATCAAATAATCACAGAACCTGATGACATCCAGGTTGTGTTCGACAATCACCACAGTGTTTCCCCGATTCACCAGTTCATCAAGCATCTCCACAAGTTTTGCCACATCGTGAACATGGAGTCCTGTTGTGGGTTCATCCAGAATATAAAGAGTGTGCCCGTTCATTTTTTTAGACAGTTCCCTGCTTAGTTTGATTCTCTGGGCTTCTCCACCGGAAAGGGATGTGGATCTTTGTCCCAGAGAAATGTAATCCAAACCCACTTTCATTAAGGTTTCCAGTTTTCGTCTGATGGGTTTGTGATTTTCAAAAAAGTGATAGGCCTCTTCAACGGTCATGTCCAGAATATCACTGATAGTTTTATCTTTGTACTTAACCAGAAGAGTTTCCGGATTGTAACGCTGACCCTGGCAGATATCGCATTTGACATAAACGTCAGATAAAAACTGCATTCGGACCCGAACAACTCCTGCTCCCATACAGGATTCGCAACGCCCCCCTTTTACATTGAAGCTGAATCGCCCCACCCTATAACCCCTTATCCTGGATTCTGGGATATGGGTGAAAAGACTTCTGATCAATGGAAACAAACCCACATAGGTGGCAGGACAGGAACGGGGTGTTCGACCAATGGGTTTTTGGTCAATTTGAATGAGATGATTCACGGATTCAAGACCCTTAATGGCTTTGCAGGGGGAACAGACAAAAGAGCGTTTTAAAAGTTTATTGGCAAGACTTTTAAAAAGAGTTTCCATGACAAGAGTGCTTTTTCCGCTTCCGGAAACCCCTGTCACCCCGATGAGTTTTTGCAGTGGGAAATCCACATTGATGTTTTTCAAATTATGACCGCAGGCTTTTTCAATGGACAGGGTATGGCCGTTACCAGGTCTTCGCTTTTTCGGGGTTCCAATTTTCTTTCGCCCTGAAAAATAATGACCTGTCAATCCTGTTGATTGTTTCAGTTCAGAAAGAGGGCCCTGAAAGACCAATTGCCCCCCCTGTCTTCCGGCTTTTGGCCCAATGTCAATAATATGGTCAGCAGCCCGGATGGTTTCTTCATCATGTTCGACAACAATGATGGTGTTCCCCCGTTTTTTTATTTCATCCAGGATTTTTAGAACATTGTGATGATCCCGAGGGTGAAGACCAATGCTTGGTTCATCGAGAACATAGAGAACCCCCACCAGGGGCACCCCCACCTGGGAAGCCAGTCGGATTCTCTGAGCCTCTCCACCGGAAAGGGTTTTGGAACGACGGGAAAGGGACAAATATCCTGTTCCCACTTTTTCAAGATATTCCAGGCGACTGAGTATTTGTGAGATGATGGGATCAGCCACGTTCTGTCTTTTTTCATCTTTTATTTTAAGAACAGAATGAAGATTTTTAACGGACATATCGCTGAGTACAAAAATATTTTTGTCCTTATAAAACACATTCAGGGCCTCTTCCTTTAATCCCGATCCCTGACAGTCTTTACAGACCCTTGAGTCCTTCCATTCAAAATCAGGATTGTCATTGTTGATTTTCCACTCTGTCTGGGTGACAGTTCCTGAGTTTGGTATGTATTCAGTGACTTCATATTCCTGAACATCCTGGGTTCCCAGACCATTGCAGCTTTGGCAGGCTCCTTTTGGGTTGTTGAAACTGAAGAGCAGAGGGTCTATATTGTTGAAAGAATAGCCGCATTGTGGGCAGGCCAGAAGGGTGGAATGGTTCTGAAGTTTTCCATTTTTTGTTTCGATACTAATAAACCCCTTTGTCAGACTGATGGCTGAGGCAATAGCCTGGGAAAGTCTGACATTGAGGTTTTTGGTTTTTGCCAGATTCAGTTTGTCCATGACAATGTCAATATCATGACGACTGTTTTTACGAAGACCCTTGACAGAGTCCAGGTAAACCCACTGATTATCAATTTTTGCGGATACATAGCCGGCTTTGATCCAGTTTTCCACCTCTTTTTTAAACTCTCCCTTTTTCCCTCTGGCTACAGGGGCCAGGACAGTGATTTTTTCATCTTTGTTTCCTGAAAGAATTTCTGATTTGATTTGATCCAGGGATTGTCCCTGGACTGGAATTTTATGTCTGGGGCATTGTGGGGTCCCCACTTTGGCGTAAAGCAAACGCAGATAATCATAAATTTCCGTGACTGTTCCAACAGTGGAGCGGGGGCTGTGGCTGGTGGTTTTCTGGTCAATGGCAATGGAAGGGCAAAGTCCATGAATGACATCCACATCCGGTTTGTTGAGTTTTAATAAAAAGTTACGGGCATAGGTGGAGAGGCTGTCAATAAAACGTCTTTGACCTTCAGCATAAATTGTATCAAAGGCCAGGCTTGATTTTCCACTGCCTGACAGGCCTGTGATAACAGTTAGTTTGTTTTTCTCAATTGAGACATCAATATTTTTTAAATTATGCTCTCTGGCACCTTTAACATGGATTTTATTGTTCATAACAGAGGATCAATAAAATCCATGACAGTTGTTTTTATCTGATTGAGTTTTTCCTCTGTATCTGATTCAAAACGAAGAGTGATAACAGGCTGTGTGTTGGAGGATCGGGCCAGTGCCCAGCCTCCGGGAAAGAGGACCCGAACCCCATCCAGGGTGTTCATGTCAGAAAACTCGGGATTTTGGGCAAAATATTTTTGCAGTTTGCCAACCAGAATTTTTTTGTTTTCCTCTTTGGTATAAAGACGAATTTCCGGAGTTCCAAAGCTTTTTGGAACACCCTCCAGTAACTGATCCATGGTTTTCCCCGATTGACCGATAATTTCAACGAGACGAAGACCTGCATAGGGGGCATCATCATAACCATAATTTCTGTCAGCAAAAAAAATATGACCACTTAACTCGCCTCCAAAAGGAGCTTTTTCCAGCTTGATTTTGTTTTTAATAAGACTGTGCCCTGTCTTCCACATAATAGCCTGTCCCCCGTTTTTGTTAACATCCATATAGAATCGATCAGAACATTTCACATCCCCTATGATTTTTGATCCGGGATGATTTTTTAAAATATCACGGGCCAAAACAATCATGATTTCATCTCCAAAGACAAAACGTCCCTGTTCATCCACCACCCCGATACGATCAGCATCCCCGTCAAAACCAATGCCAATTCTGGCTTTTTTAAGAATCACGGCTTTTTTAAGATCTGTGGTGTTTTCCTCCACTGTGGGGTCTGGGTGATGGTTGGGAAACTGTCCATCTGGCTTTTCAAATAAAATTTCAGGCTTTAGTCCCACAGCCTCATAGAGACGACGGGCAATGACCCCAGCCGCCCCATTGCCACAATCCAGAACAACTCCCGGATCTTTGAGACTCCTGAATTCTCTTTTGTATCTGTCCACATAATCCCCGGAAATATCATAGTCCTCAATTAACCCCTTTTTCCCTTTGGAGATGAAACTGCCGGGGTTATCGGTTTTTTCGGAAAGAATTCCGGTAAAGGGAAGCTCTTTTGGCATGGGGGATTCTGTTTTTAAGAGTTTTTTAAGTTGTTGAATCTGTTTTCCAAAAATTGTGGCTTTTCCCAGGGAAAGTTTAAAACCATTATAATCCGGGGGATTGTGTGATCCGGTCACCATGATTCCACCAGAAAGATTGATGTGAAAAAGGGAAAAATAAGACATGGGGGTACTTATAAGACCTAGGTTGAAAACCTTGATTCCACAGGACACAATTCCCTGAATCAGAGCCTCTGCAATATCAGGGCTTGAAAGTCTGGCATCGTAACCCACAGAAACAGCAGGCTCTTTATATCCATGATTTTTTAAGAAAAATCCATAAGTTCTTCCCAGTTTATAGGCAAAGGTGTTGTCAAAATCACTTTTATAAACACCGCGAATGTCATACTCTCTGAAAATGGGATCTTTAAACATGATTCACCATAGGATGGACTTTCCCTTTAATATTTTGAGAGCCACTTGAATGGCCTGTTCCATGGAACGGGAATCAGCCCTGTTTTTACCAAAAATGTCTTTTGCCGTGCCATGGTCAACACTGGTTCTTAAAAAAGGCAGGCCAAGGGAGATATGCACTCCGGGATTCTGATCATGGGCCATTTTAAAGGGAATGAGTCCCTGATCGTGATAACTGGCAATGTAACAGGAATAATTCTTCCAGAACCTTTTTTTAAAACAAACATCAGGTGTTAAAATAGAACTCAGGGAGATTTTTTTGTTCTTCATTTTTTTTAAAAGAGGTTTAAAAACATTTTCCTCTTTTCTGTCAATGACTCCTTTTTCACCTGCATGGGGATTGAGGGCCACCAACCCAATGGGTCTTGCTTTTTGAGTCTTCCCAAGGTGGTTTTTAAACTGATGAGTCATCTCAATGCATTGTTTAAGGAGATCTTCATTGATCTGGTTATAGGCTTTTTTAATGGATACATGACCTGTGAGCAAAACCACATTAAAATTTTTTCCGACAAAAGCCATAAAAAGATTCCCCCCCCCGGAGATCCTTTTTAAAAGACCTGTATGACCCTGATCCTTCAATCCGGATCTGATAATTTCAGTTTTTGACAAAGGACCTGTGACCAGAGCATCAATGTCATGGGTCAGTCCGCTCCGGGCCATCAGTTCCACCCATTTGGCTGGAGGAATGGAGGTTTCCAGGTCAATAAGGTTTTTATAATGTTCCGGAACCTGCATGGCTGAAGTCCAGTCATGACAGATGTGTCGGGAAAAACACCGGTCAAGGGTTTTTAGATCTCTTTTTGAAGCCTTTGACGATCGCCAGATGTAAAACTGAACCCCTCTTTGAGGTCTGATTTTGGTAAGGGCTTTGGCTGTGATTTCCAAACCAATCCCGTTGATATCTCCAGTTGTTATGGCGATACGAAAAGGTCTTCTCATGGTGTTAACCTTCATTGATTTGAACAATGGCTTCTTTACGTTTTTGAGACAACCAAAAAACCAATTGTTCTTTAAAAGCCCGGGCATAGAGTTTCTGGAAAATTTTTTGTCTTTGCTTTTCAATGGCCGGATCTTCCACCAGCTTTTTATCCGTTACCTTGAAAATATGAAGCCCCATGGGGGTTTTCACTATTGAAGAGGTTTCACCAATTTTTAAATTCCTGATGACTTTTTCTATAGAGACAATCATTTCTCCTGATTTAAAATCTCCAAACTCACCACCCTGTTTGCGGCTGTCAGAGTCAACACTGTGTTTCAGAATCAGATCTTCAAAAGAAACTCCTGAGGTCAGATCTTTTAAAATTTCTTTGGCTTTGTTTTCATCACCTGATTCTAATAAGATATGGGACAAACTGTATTCAAAAACCTGGGATCCATGGGAGGGGTTGTTGGCCAGGTAATAACTGAGAATATCCTGTTCTGAAATTTTTATTTTACTGGTGATTTCTTTTTCAACCAGGAGCCTTCGTTCCACACTTTTTTTAACAAAAGAGCGATAGTCTTCATAAGATATGGATTGGGCTTTTAAGGTTTTTCGCAATTGAGCCAAAGTCATATTTTGCCTTTTGGCTATGGTTGTCACTTCCTTATTGACTTTTTCCTCTGTGACCAGGAAGTTTTGTCTCTTCACTTCAAAATCAATGATTCTTTCATCCACAAGAAGTTTGAGAAGATATTCAGAGTCTTTAAGGGCTTTTTCTCTGACCTTTGGTTCTGAAAAGAGCAGTTCATCCAGAAGCCCTCCATTTTTTAATTTGTTCTGATATTCCCTGATTTCAGTGAGAGTGATGATTTCACCATTGACTACAGCATTGATTCTTTCCAGAATTTTGGTCTCACCTGGATTTGAGAGAAAAATCAAAAAGAAAAAAAAGGAAAATTGCTTATATGTTTTCAAAAGGTGATTATTCATTCTCTCAGTATCTCCTCTGTTGGGGATGTACACCGCTTTCATATGAAAAGCCAGTGTCATTTTGGAGCCGTTGAGGGTGTTACAAAAAAGTCCTGTTTTCCTGATTTTTATGAACAGCCAGTTTTTTTGTGGCATGGAGTTTTTCTGCAAGACTTCTTTGGAAGTCCGGGTTTTTGGGATCATCTTTTTTGGAAAGGGTAGGCAGAGTGTCTCCCCATTGAATGGTGATTTTGGAAAATGGCAGGGGAAGACGGGTTTGGTTCCATGATTTTTTAAAAAGGTAGGATCTGGAGGCATGAAAAGACAGGGGGATGATGGGCAGTCCTGTGAGTCTGGAAATTTGAAAAACCCCCGGTTTGACCTGGTGAAGTGGACCTTTAGGTCCATCCACTGCGATGTTGGGGCGATACCCCTGTTTTTTTAAGGCGATAATTCCCTTTAGGGCCCCTGTTCCCCCCCGGGTGGAAGACCCTCTCACTGTCTGACCGCCAAAGAGAAGAACCAGCTGATTCATTATTTCTCCATCCCGACTGGTGGAAACAATACAGGCTGAACGGTATTTTTTCAGAAGGGGGAAAAACCCTGTTTCATCTCCATGCCAATGGGCTGAAATAAAACCTTCTCCACTTTCCATTCGTTTTCTGACCTCTGGAGTTTCGTAAATACTCACTCTCCAGGTGAGCTGAAGAAGCCGGTAAATTATAAATATCAGGTAAGGGGTCAGAAAACGGAACAATTTAGTTTTGAAGATTTTTGAGTTTTTCAGTGAGAAGGGGAACCACCTCAAAAAGATCTCCGACAATGCCATAGGTGGCCTTTTGAAAAATAGGTGCCTTCTCGTCTTTATTGATAGCCACAATATTTTTGCTGCCACTCATTCCGGCCAGATGTTGAATGGCCCCGGAAATACCAATGGCAAAGTAAAGACTTGGTGTCACGGTTTTACCCGTTTGTCCCACCTGGAAGGAGTGGGGAACCCATTGCAAATCCACCACGGCCCTGGAGGCTCCCACTGTGGCTCCAAGGGGTTTGGCCAGTTCATGGAGAAGTTTAAAGTTATCCGCTTCCTTTAAACCCCGCCCTCCTGAAACAATGATGTCTGCTTCTGTTAAGTCGGGCTTTTCAGACTCCCCCTTTTCAATGGAGAGGGTTTGGGACTTTCCGGATGGCTTGTCCAGATGAACTTCCATCACCTCAGTTTTACAGTCGCTCCTGGGGTTGATGATGGGAATCTGGTTGGATCGAAGCAAAATAATTTTTGGTGATTCATCGGTGAAAGTGACCTGGGCGGAACATTTGCCTGAGTACAGGGGTCTTTTGACAAGAATATCCGGAGAAAAAGAAACTTCTGTAACATCACTCATATAAGCGGCTTCAAATTGGGCTGCAAGTCTTGGAAAAACATCCCGTCCCAGATTGTTTGAATTGGCCATAAAGAGCTGTGGCTGAATTTTAAAAACCTGGGTGAAAAACTGTTGGTAAGTTTCCGGGTTGTAAAGTTGAAGAGCCTCTTCTTTGCAGAAAAAATGTTTATGAACCCCCCATGAACCCAGAATTTTCAGAACCTGATGGTTCACTGCCCCCATTCCACAGGTGGAGATTGTATAATCAGAACTCTGTAATGCAGAGAGAATCTCCAGAGAGCTTTTTTTTAATTGATCCTGTTTTGTTTCTATAAAAGCAACAGCTGTTTTCATTTTTCCTCTTTTTTAAAGAACTTTGGCTTCTTCCTGTAGAAAACGAACCAGTTCATTCACCTGAGTCTTTGGCTCTCCTTTAATAATTTTACAGGGGGGGGGGTCAGGGGGCATTTCATAGTTGGTGAATCTGACCTTACAGTCTTTGGGGCCAATCCCCAGGTCATCCGGAGTCAGATTTTTGATGGGTTTTTTTTTGGCTTTCATGATTCCTGGAAGACTGGCAAAACGGGGCTTGTTGAGACCTTTATTGGTGGTGACCAAGGCAGGAAGAGACAGTTTAAAAGTTTCAAAGCTTCCCCCTTCCACTTCCCGTCGGGCTGTCAGATCCCTGTCATTATAGGTGATGGCACTCACCATGGAGGCGTGGGGAACATTGAGAAACTGGGCTGTCATCAGTGGAACAGCAGACACATTGTCGTCAATGGCCAATCTTCCGGCATAAACAATTGAAAATTTTCCTTCCTGTTTGATTGCTGCTGCCAGAGCCTTGGCTGTGGCAAGGGCATCCAGGGGGAGTTCAGAGTTAATTAATATGGAATCATCCACTCCCATGGCCATAGCTGTCAGCAAAGCATTGTTGACTCTTCCCTTTGGTCCCAGAGTGATGGCAGTGATTCTGGCTTCCGGGTGGGTGTCTCTGAAACGAATGGCCTCTTCAATGGCAAACTCATCATAGGGGTTGATAACCCACTTAATCCCGCTGGAATCAATGTTTTGCCTGTCCTGTGTCAGCAGGATTCTGGTTTCTGTGTCAGGAACCTGCTTGATACATACAAAAAGTCTCATAAAACCTTACCCTGATCCACAGATCATACCACAAGTGGTTACACCTTTTTAAAGGATCACATTGATCAGAAAGAACAAAAGGGTTGAAGAAATAAAAATAAACAAAATGGGATTTAATGGAATAAAACTCTCCTTGTAATTAAAATATTTTTCTTTAAGGGTTATGAGCCCCCTTTTGGCAACCTGTATTGACCTGTCGGAGAAATGGACGTGAAAAAGCCAGAACCGGATCCATAGAATAAGTATGAGAACGTTAAGAGTTTTTGTCAACAATATGACCAATCAGATCATAGTCATGGCTCTCTGTGATTTTCACCTGTGCGAACTCTCCGATTCTGGCTTCTCCGGCATTGATTAAAACCACTCCATCAATATCTGGAGCCTGGCAGGAGGTTCGACCCTGTAAAAGATGTT
This sequence comes from Bdellovibrionales bacterium, assembly GCA_965218815.1. Taxonomy (GTDB): domain Bacteria; phylum Bdellovibrionota; class Bdellovibrionia; order Bdellovibrionales; family JAGQZY01; genus JAGQZY01. Next base: position 514,719 of record CBDCLX010000002.1, read on the forward strand.
CACTCTCCTCACTTTCTCCATCAATTAACACCTTCAGGGTTTTTCCCACATATTTTTTGTGTTTTTCACGACTGATTTTCATCTGGACTTTCATCAGGCGTTCAAAACGTTGTTTTTTGGTTTCTTCACCCACAGTTTCTTTAAGCCGAAAACTGGTGGTTCCCTCCTGGGGGGAATAGGTGAAGCAACCCACCCGATCAAAGTTCTGCTCCCGGATAAAATCCAATAATTCTTCAAACACATCCTCTGTTTCACCTGGAAATCCAACAATAAACTGGGTTCGAATGACAGCTTCAGGGATTTTTTGACGAATTTTTTCCAGAATGGATATGATCTGCTGGGCAGTCATTTTCCGATTCATAAGCTTGAGCAGGGAGTCATTGATGTGTTGCAGAGGCATATCAAAATAGGGGACAAGATTTTTTCGTGAAGCCATAAGATCAATCATTTCATCATTGATACCATCTGGATACAGATATAAAATACGGATCCAATCCAGACCATCCAGGGTCGACAGGGTTTTTAATAATTCCTCTGGAGATTCTTTTGCCCTTTTCTCTTTTCTTCTTAAATCCCAACCATAGTCCGTAAAATCATGGGAGATAACGTTAATCTCCCGAACACCACCAGCCACCAGAAGTCTGGCTTCACTGATGATTGGAGACAGGGGTCGGGACTGCAAACGCCCCCTGATTCCGGGAATGGCACAAAAAGAGCAACGTTTAAGACAACCCTCTGAAATTTTCAGGTAGGCTCTGTAAAAAGGTTCACTGTTCACTCTTGATATGGAGGAATCCTGCAAATAGGTGGGTTGATAAAAGTACCTCTTTTTTTCGGAAGGACTGTCAATAATTTTATTAATATTCTGAAATTCACCTGAACCGATGAAAACATCCACCTCAGGCAGCTCTTTTATTAACTCCTCTTTATATTTCTGGACCAGACAACCGGTGACCACCAGTTTTTTAAGATTCCCTTTTTGCTTGAGTTCCCCTGCATCCAGAATTTTTTCAATGGATTCTCTTTTGGCCTCATCAATAAAACCACAGGTGTTGATAACAATGGTTTGTGCTTCTTTGGGATTCTCCACAACCTGATAGCCTGTTTTCAACATTTGGCCCAGCATGATCTCACTGTCCACCAGATTTTTTGGACATCCGAGGCTGATTAAATGGATATTTTTTTCTTTTTCCATAAGTTTGGAAAAGATACAGATTGATAGAGAGCAATTCACTAAAAAATGTCTTTCATGCCGCGTCAAAAAACAATTATGATTGTATTCTGAAACACTGTGACCAATGTTTTTACCGGATAGAGTTCATTTGGCAGCCGCACAGGAGAAAAGACTTATTGACAATGTATTGATGAAACAACAGGGAAAATCAAACGTGAATTTTTTAAACTCCTCCATTGGAAAAAAATATCTTATGGGAGTTGCCGGACTTGGTTGGACTCTTTTTGTTTTTGGTCATATGGCCGGAAATCTTTTAATCTTTGCGGGGTCTGAAACTTTTAATAAATACGGTCATGCCATGGTCAGTAATAAAGTTCTTCTCTATGGCACAGAATTTTTTTTAAGTCTCTGCTTATTGATCCATGTGACTCTTGGGATCCTTTTGAGTCTTGAAAATAAAAAGGCAAAACCTGCAAAATACGTCCTCTCCCCTTCTCTGGAAAAAGCTTCGGGTTTTGCTTCAAAGACAATGGCCTTTCATGGGACCATTATTTTATTTTTCATCGTTTACCATCTCATCACTTTTAAATGGGGCCCTTATTATGAAGTTGAATACAATGGAATGATTGTGCGGGACCTCTATCGTCTGGTGGTGGAGGTTTTTTCAGACCCCGCCTATGTGTCCGGCTACGTTATTTGTCTGATTCTGCTTGGTATTCACCTGAGTCATGGAGTGTCCTCTGTCTTTCAGAGTTTTGGTTTCAATCATCCCCGCTACACTCCAATGATTAAAAAAGCGGGATGGTTTTATGCTCTTGTTGTGGCAGGTGGGTTTATTTCGCAACCCATTTACGTTTTTTTGTTTTTGTGAGGTTTGGTGTGTCTTTAAAATCCAATGTTCCCGATGAACCCATTGAGAAAATGTGGGAAAATCACAAGTTTAAAATGAAACTTGTGAATCCCGCCAATCGCCGGAAATACAAAGTGATTGTTGTGGGAACGGGTCTTGCCGGAGCCGCCGCCGCCGCTTCCCTGGGTGAGATGGGTTACAATGTGGAAAGCTTTTGCATTCAAGATTCAGCCAGACGGGCCCACTCCATTGCGGCTCAGGGGGGAATCAATGCGGCCAAGAATTATCCCAACGACGGGGATTCAATTTACAGATTGTTTTATGACACGATCAAGGGAGGGGACTTTCGCTCCAGAGAGGCCAATGTTTATCGCCTGGCCCAAAACTCAAATCTCATTATAGATCATTGTGTGGCCCAGGGGGTTCCCTTTGCCAGAGAGTATGGGGGAATGTTGACCAATCGTTCTTTCGGTGGAGCCCAGGTTTCAAGGACTTTTTACGCCAGGGGACAGACTGGTCAACAACTGCTTTTGGGTGCTTATTCAGCGTTGATGAAACAGGTGGATAAGGGCACTGTAAGAATGCACACCCGCCATGAAATGCTCGATCTGGTTCTTGTGAACAATCAGGCCAGGGGAATTATCACCCGTGATCTTTTAACAGGTGAAATAAAAAAACACGCAGCCCATGTTGTGGTTCTTTGTACAGGGGGTTATGGCAATGTGTATTATCTTTCCACCAATGCCATGAATTCCAATGTCACTGCTTCCTGGCGATGTCACAGGCGGGGGGCTTGTTTTGCCAACCCCTGTTTCACCCAAATTCACCCCACCTGTATTCCGGTATCGGGGTTGCATCAGTCAAAGTTGACTTTGATGTCAGAGTCTCTGCGTAATGATGGACGGGTTTGGGTGCCAAAGGAAAAAGGGGACAAAAGGGCTCCTGGTAAAATTCCTGAAGCAGAGAGGGATTATTACCTGGAACGCATTTATCCAGGTTTTGGAAATCTCGTGCCAAGGGATGTGGCTTCAAGGCAGGCAAAGTTTCGGGTGGATGAAGGTCGTGGTGTGGGTCTCACCGGAGAGGCTGTTTATCTTGATTTTGCCGATGCTGTTAAAAGGGATGGTGAAAAGAAAATTTCTGAGAAATATGGAAACCTCTTTCAAATGTATGAGCAGATCACAGGAGAAAACCCCTACAAAGTCCCCATGAGGATTTATCCGGCAGTTCATTACACCATGGGAGGATTGTGGGTGGATTACAATCTCATGAGTAATATTGAAGGACTTTTTGTTGGAGGCGAGGCCAATTTTTCTGACCATGGATCCAATCGTCTGGGAGCCTCGGCTTTGATGCAGGGACTTTCTGATGGGTATTTTATTCTTCCTTCCACCGTGGGTCATTATCTTGGCTCCACAACTTTGGATGAAGTGAGTACGGAAATGAATGAATTCAATCAGGTCCAGAAAGAGGTCATGGATCAGAGGGACCGTTTTCTCAAAGTCAATGGGAATAAAACAGTGGATGAATTCCATCGCCAGTTGGGTCGTTATATGTGGGGTTTTGTGGGAATGTCCCGTCATCGAACAGGTCTGGAGGAGGCTCTTGAAAAAATTCCTGAACTGAAAAAGGAATTCTGGTCCCATGTTAAAATCACAGGCCGGGGGTTGGGCCTTAATCATGAATTGGAAAAGGCCGGGCGGGTGGCTGATTTTTTTGAATTGGGTGAATTGATGGCCCGGGACGCTCTCCATCGGGAAGAATCCTGTGGTGGTCATTTTCGGGAGGAACATCAGACCCCTGAGAATGAAGCCAAAAGAGATGATGAAAATTTTTCTTATGTGGCGGCCTGGGAATTTACAGGTAAAGAAGCAAAACTTCACAGGGAGGAACTGAAGTTCAGTCATGTGAAACTGGCCACACGGAGTTACAAATAGGGTGCAGGTGAAACCATGGATTTAAAGCTTAGGATATGGAGGCAAAAAGGACCGGAGGCAGAGGGTTTCTTTTTTGATTTTGATGCCAAAAATGTTTCCGGGGATATGTCCTTTCTTGAAATGATGGATATGTTGAATCAACAGCTGGTTCATAAAGGTGTTGATGTCATTGAGTTTGACCATGATTGCAGGGAGGGAATCTGTGGAATGTGTTCTATGGTGATTAATGGTTCAGCCCATGGTCCCCAAAGAGGGGTCACCACCTGTCAGCTTCACATGAGATCTTTTAGGGATGGTGACACCATTGTTATTGAACCCTTCAGGGCCAGAGCCTTTCCCGTTCTGAAGGATCTTAAAGTGGATCGCAGCACCTTTGATAAGATTCAACAGGCAGGAGGTTATATTAGTGTCAATACAGGCAATGCTCCTGATGCCAATGCCATCCCGGTGGATAAGGAAAGAGCGGATCTCTCCTTTCAGGCTGCGGCCTGTATTGGTTGTGGAGCCTGTGTGGCGGCCTGTCAGAACTCCTCGGCCATGTTGTTTACAGGGGCCAAAGTTTCTCAATACGCTCTTCTTCCCCAGGGTCAACCGGAGAGAAAAAAACGGGTTCTCAACATGGTTCAAACCATGGATGCTATGGGCTTTGGCAATTGCACCAATACAGGGGCCTGTGAACTGGCCTGTCCCAAGGAAATATCTCTTGAAAACATTGCCCGTATGAACAGGGACTACCTAAAAGCCAGTTTAGGGAAAAGGGATTAACCCGAATTTCATAAACTGACAGGAGAAACTTCTGTATTGATGACAGAGATACTTCTATGGTCACTGAAAACAAGATCAGTGGCCAGGACCATTTTATCTGTTTGGATAGCCAGACTACTCAAACCTTTTGAGAAACCACTCATGATGAAACCAAAGGCAATTTCTTTATCTGGGTCAATTTCCTCAGCTTTTTCATTAAAATAAATCACTTTTTTGGTTGTTTCCTCAAGCATGGCAACCTGATATTTTTCGGGAGAGTCAATAAAGCCAAAGATCAAACCATTTTCCAGTTTCATATTCCTCTTTTTTGCTAACTGATGGAGTTTTTCATCAAAAATGAGAGGGGCTTTTTGTAAGCTTTTATGATGGGAGATAAAACTCTTTTCCACCTGCTGGTCCTGATCTGATGAAAAACCCAGAACAGGGGGTTTCAGATGACGAGTTGTTCCATGGGTTTTTACAGGCTCCTGATTCAATATCTGAAAGTCATCATTATCAAAAAAGTTTAGGTTGTTCTCTTTAAAGGAAGGTGATCCCGCCATGGCATTGTAAAGTTCAGGATATTTTTCTGTTTTTTGGGGTCTGTGGAAAATAGTTGAAACTTTGGAAGATTCCACCACGATCCATTTTTGGTCCACAATTTTACCATTTTTTTCTATAAAAAGCTGGTAATCACCAGCTTTCAGTCCCACAAACGAAAACAACCCATTGTTGGATGTAGCAGCCGCTTCAGTGTCAGCAAAGCCCGATGTTAAAAAATAGATGGGGTTTTTATTCCCAATGGAAACCCTGTAACCACTTTTTTCCCGAACACCGAGAATAGACCCATAGACAGTGCCTCCCTGTTCGGGGTTGGTTATGCCCTGGTCCTTCAGATAAGAGAAAAAAGCCTGCATATAGGATTCAGAGAAAAGTGGAATGGAGACAGGTTGTCTGGAGTCAATGATAAAAAGGGAATCATAGTGGCCTGATTTTGAAGCCATGGCGATAGAGCGGGAATTGATTTTTTTCCAGTCATGGAATCTGAATTGACCATTTTTGTCTGTTTTGGTTTGCTCGTCAAAGCCATAAAGTGAGACGGTCACACCAGAAAGATTTTTGTTTTTGGAGGAAGTCAGGGAGTGGCCATCAATGATATGTCCGGCATGGTCCCAGTTGACGGGGAAGACATCAAGATTTTTGAAAATCTGGTAAGAATTTCCCAGAACCTGATCAACTCCAAAAAAACCTTCACCAGTCAGCCTGTTGTTTTGGTCGTAAAGAGAAACTACAATGTCACCAATTAATTGATCCACCCTGATCTCATAGGTGGCTTTTTCAATATTGATGGATCCAAACTTTAAAATCTGTTTGCCAAGAACCCATTGAACCTCCATGGTTCCCATAAAAGCCAGTCCCTCTTTGAGGGAAATATCGCCATGGATCCTGTAGTTTTTACGGTTTTCATAGGGTTTGCCGGTTCCTGGATTTTGGAAAGTTTTGGAGACTGGTTTTTGTGAGACAGGGGCTTCTTTTACCATGGCGACAAGAGGTCCGGAACCCAATTCCCCGGAGTCAGGAATGTTTCTTTTTTTTTGTGGCTTTTTGCTTTGAAATTCTGGTCCTGTGAGTTCAGAAATATTTTTCATGGGAATTTCCCCGTCAAAACCCATATTTGACAGAATCTGATTCATGGTCTGCTTTTGACTGTTTCCCGCTTCCTTTATGTGATTGTGGGTTTGGAAGCTGGAAACCTGTTCAAACAGAAATTCATCTTCAAAAGCGGCAAAAGCAGGGGAGAATCTGGAAAAATCCACCTGAAAGGTTCGGCTTAAAAAATTTGGATCATCATTATCAGTTTCTGAACTCTGTGGAAACAGAAAAATCAGTAAACTGACGGGTAAAAGAAGGCTTTTACAGATGAAGAAACAAATAGATTTTTTTAGTAATCTCATATGACTTGCAATCCATCCATGACTGTCAGACCCCTTGAAATTCCGAAACCATTGTTTCACATTTCTTAAAAACCCATCGGAGGGGCACTCCTGCCTGTATTTTATTTAATAAGGCAGGAAATCGTCAATAATATCTTTTTGTTCAGGACGAGAGGCGAGGTATTCCTCAATTTTTTCCTTATATTTCCCTGCCCGTTTCCTGTCATAATAATCAAATCTGTATTTTCCAAAACGATACTCCTCAATAATATATGCAATAGTGATGCTGTAAGGTCTTCTATTTCCGTGGACACTTATCATCACCCTTGCCCGTTTTTTTTTGTTGGTGGTCAGAGCGTTAAGATCCATGCCTGGAAGATGATAGGGGGAAAAATAAGTCCTGAAATTGGAACTCAACTTTTTGACATTGCCTTTTAAAGCATATTTTATAGCCAGATGAATTGTGTTCCTGGAACGGTTCAGGTCTTTTAGATAGGCCCTTTTTGATGCACAGCCATTGAGAAAACTGATCAGGCAGATTCCCAAAATTGAGTAGGCAAAACCCTTAGAGACTGGCTTGAGCATCTTTGAGAAACTGGTCAATCCCTTTGTCAGTAAGAGGATGCCTGGTCAGGCTCTTCATCACTTTGTGGGGAACGGTTACAATATCAGCACCAATCATGGCCGCTTCCAGAATATGCATGGGGTGTCTCACACTGGCCACCAAAATTTCAGTCTGGAATTCATAATTTTGAAAAATGGTTTGGATTTGTGAAATCAGCTCCATACCCGCTGTTGAGATGTCATCCAAACGTCCTACAAAGGGGGAAACCATGATGGCTCCGGCTTTGGCAACCATCAGTGCCTGAAGAGGTGAAAAGACAAGAGTTACATTGGTGGCAATATCATCAGAACAAAGACGACGCACAGCAATAAGCCCTTCCTCACACATGGGAATTTTAACCACCACATTATCATGGATTTTAGCCAGTTCCAGCCCTTCCCTGTACATTCCATGGGCATCCGGACTAATCACTTCGGCACTGATGGGGCCTTGGACTTCAGAACAGATTTCTTTAATCACTTCCCTATGTGGTCTTCCGGTTTTGGCAATTAGAGAGGGATTGGTTGTCACTCCATCCACCCAACCCCGCCTGTTGGCTTCTTTGATTTCCTCTATATCTGCTGAATCGATAAAAAACTTCATTTTGTCTCCCTGGAGCTTTTTCCCTGAGATTTTTTACAGGGGCCTGGAACTTCCATTGATTTCCAGGAAACTCCCTTGAAAATCCGAACCAGATCAGTATATGGCTTTGCTGTTTTGAATTTCAAGGTGAAAATCCATTTGACAGGCAATTCCTATGGATTTCCAAGGAAATCATCCATGCCATAAAAGCCTGGTGGCTGCTCACAAAGCCATATTGAGATATCCACAGCTCCCCGGGCAAAAAGTTTTCGATTAAAAGCCTGGTGACAAATTTCCAGTTGTTCATTCTCAGAACGGGCAATGACACGATGAATTCCAAAAACATCCTCCTGTCGACGGGACACAGTGGGTTCCAGGCGGGTGAACTGTCTGGCCGTTTTTTCAAGAATAAGGGCTGTCCCACTGGGTTTGTCTTTTTTGTGAATGTGGTGGATTTCCTCAATTTGGTATTTGTAAAATTTTTCATATTTTGCCAGACTCTCAGTGAGTTTTATCATAAGATGAATCCCAAAGCTCATATTGGCAGACCAGAAAACGGGAACTGTCTGGCCCATCTTCTCCAATTGTTTTTTTTCTGTTTCATTAAAACCGGTTGTTCCTGAGACCAGACAGGATTTGTGTTTTTCAATAAAATCTTTAAGATCAGTCAGGGCCTGAGGGAGGGAAAAATCAATAACAATATCAGGAGAAAGACTTGTCTCAGTGTTTTTATTCCTTTTTGAACATCCACCCAAAAAAGAGAGACAGTGGGTTTTTTCCACAATCCCTCTCACTTCCCGACCCATGCGACCACTGTTTCCAAAAATAAAAACAGATTTTTTCTTCATGAAGAAATCCTGTAACGATTCATTGTTTCCATCATTTCCTCTTCCATTTCATGGCTTAGAGCCACCAGAGGGAGCCTCAGCTCCTTTGAAGTGATAATTCCCTGATTTTTTAAGGCTGCTTTTACAGGAATGGGATTTGAGGTGATGGAGAGCTTTTCAATCCAGGGATGTTGTTGTTTGAACTCATCTTTAATGGATCTGTCCTGATTGCAGGCCCGTTTGATCCAGCTCACCATTTGGGCGGGAGCCAGGTGGGAGCAGACACTGATGACCCCCTGTCCACCAAGAAGACAGAATTCCACACAGCTTTTATCGTCACCACTGAAAAGGGCAAAATCTTTGGGAACAGAATTCTTATACTTTGAAAACTGATTGAGATCTGAGTCCGCCTCTTTAATGCCCACAATATTGGGATGTTTTGAAAGTTCAATGATTGTTGCAGACTCCAAAGCTGTTCCCGTTCGGCCAGGAACATTATATAAAAGGATGGGTTTTTCAACATTGTCAGCCACTGTTTTAAAGTGGGCCAGCAAACCCTTCTGAGGAGGTTTATTATAATAGGGAACCACCACCAGAAGAGCCTCAATAGGATATTGACAGGCTTTCTGGCTCAGGCGGATTGTTTTTTTCGTGCAATGGGAACCGGAGCCAAAGAGAACAGGGACCCCAGTTTCCACTTTTTTGGAAATAAAATCCAGGATATCCAATTGTTCAGTCTCTTCCAGAGTGGGGCTTTCCCCTGTGGTTCCACAAATCACAAAACCTGCCACTCCACCAGAGAGTTGGAGGTCGATAAGCTTTTCCAAAGATGAAAAATCAATTTTTCCATTTAAAAATGGAGTCACTAAAGCGGTGAACACCCCATGAAACATAAAAATCCCTCCTTTCTTATAAAGGCTCCCCCTTTTTGGCAACCCGGTACTGGCCTTTTTTGTCTCTCCTTATGGCGTACATGAATCAATCTCTCCCCGTCTCAGGCCAATTTTATCCAAAAATGGTGGCAGCAACACCGGGGACATGAAGCGTTACAAATCAGGTTGGTGTAAATTCATGGTTCCTGCAAAAGAGATTTGAGCAGACCCTGTTAAAGTCACAGTTCTTCCTTCCAGTTTTACTCCAAGTTGACCTCCCGGTGTTTGGAAAACATATTCTCCTTGTCCGAAAAGTTTTTTCAAAACAAGGGCACTTGCAATCACTCCAGTGCCACAGGCCAGGGTAAAATCTTTAACCCCTCTTTCAAAACTTTTGGTTTGGTGCCCCTTTCTGTCATCTCTTGTTAAGAGAGTCACATTGGTTTTATGGGGGGCAAAATCGGGGGCGTTCTGGATCAAAAGACACAGGGATTTATCCAAAAGGCACCCATTGTCAAGAACCACAAAATGGGGAACCCCTGTATCAATAAATTCTCCCTGAATGTTCTGATTTGTCCCTAAATGAAGGGTTTTTTTAAAAGGTGTTTCATTTTTTACTTCCCATTGGGCTTCACAATTGCCGGATCTGTATGTTCCCTTCACAATCCCCATAAAAGTTTCAAGCTGAAAGTTTTCCACCTGGTAAACTTCTTTAAAATAAAGGGCTGCACAACGAAGGGCATTGCCACACATTGCAGCCTGAGAACCGTCACTGTTGTAAAAATTCCAGGAAAAGCGGGGATCAGTGTTTGTGTTTGTCTTAATAATGACCAGACCATCAGCTCCAATCCCCCATTTGCGATCACAGAGATGTCTGGCCAGGGGGGGGGCTTTGGTTTTTTCCGGCACCTGATCGTGTTTTATGAAAACAAAGTCATTGCCCGTACCCACCAGTTTGTGGAAATCCAGTTTCATGGGTTCTTCCTGTTCTTCAGGATTTTCTGTTGTTTTTTGCCCTTATCTGCTCCTGGAGATGTTTCAGGGGGCAGAGGTTTTCCCTTAATGCCGCAGGCACAGAGAGAAAAGACAAAAAGAAGGGGAAAAAATATGGATATTATCTGTTTAAACATTTTAAAAAACATGGATATCCCAGTATATATTATAAAAATTCTGAGTCAAATTCTTGACTTTTTCCAGGCTTGATGGAATTGTTCCCTTTTAATGGCTTCTTTTCAATTTCGGTCCTTTTTGCGGGTTGATGATCTTTCAAAAAAAGAAGTTCTGAAAATTTTTTCCCGGGCAGAGACAATAAAAAATCAGTTAAAGAGGGGAGATCCTCCACTCAGTTTGAGGGGAAAACAGGTGGCTTTGGTTTTCAGTGAAGCCAGTACCCGGACAAAAATATCTTTTCAATTGGCAGCTCAGAGACTAGGGGCCCAGTGTATGATTATTGATAATGTCCGGGCTTCCAGTATGAGTAAGGGGGAAACATTTTTGGACACTTTTTGGACCTTGCACTCCATGGGTCCTGATATTTTTATTATTCGCTGTGGGGATGAGGATCCTCTGGAGGACATCAGCGACAAAAGCCTGGTTCCGGTGATCAATGGAGGTTTTGGTTCCAGGAGTCATCCCACCCAGGCCCTTTTGGATTTATTCACTATGAGAGAGATCTTTGGCCATCTTGAAGGTTTGAGAGTTTTATTTGTGGGGGATACGGATTATAGCCGTGTTGTGGCCTCGGGTATCAGGCTCCTGAAAAACTTTGGTGCCCAACCGGGCATTTGTGGACCGGAGGGGTTTTCTGAAAAATTTCATCAGGAAGTCAAAAGTTTTGGGAATTTAAGGGAGGCAATTGCCTGGTGTGATGTGTACATGGGTTTGCGAGTTCAACGGGAACGTCATCAAGACACTTCTTCTGTAGTCAATGAACAGTTTCAAAAATTTTACAGTTTGGATCGGGAGGGATTGACTCATTTGTCACAAAAATCAGTCATTATGCACCCTGGGCCGGTCAACTGGGGAGGGGAATTTCATTCTATTGTGCAAAAAGATCCCCGTTTGATGATATGGAATCAGAAAGAAAACGGGGTTTACATTCGGGCGGCTCTGATGGAGTTTTTGTTAAAGGTTGAATCATGAGTGCTTATCTTGTTCTGGAAACCGGATATCTGTTCAGAGGCAACTGGAAATGCGGGAAAGCTTCTGTGGGGGAAGTGATTTTTAACACAGCCCATGGGGGTTATGAGGAAATCGCAACGGATCCCTCCTACTACGGTCAGATTGTTGTTATGAGTGCCCCCCAGCAGGGGAATTATGGTGTGGACCGGTCTTTCTGGGAATCACACAAACTTTGGATTCGTGGTTTTATAGCTCTTGACATTCAGCATAGTGAAAATAACTCCCATTGGATCAAACGTCTGGAAGAGTTTTCCATCCCGGCCATGGATGGAATAGACACCCGCTCCCTGGTCTTGTTGTTAAGGGAAAAGGGGACCCGGATTGGGGCCATGCTTAAGGCTTCCTCAGAAAAAGAAGCCAGAGAGGAAGCAGCCCTTCTTATTGATCAATTCAGAAAAGAGGATAAAGACTGGGTCTTTAAAGTCAGTTCCGGGAAGGCTCGGGAAATGCGGGGTCAGGATGAAAGGGGTCCCAAAACAGCTGTTTTGGATTTTGGTTGTAAGAAAAACATTTTGCGTGAACTGAAAAAAAGATCCAGGGAGGTTATGATTTTTCCAGCCAGAGCTTCCGGGGATGACATTCTAAACTGGGGCCCGGATGGGATTTTACTTTCAAATGGCCCGGGGGACCCCAAAGATGTTCAGTCAGCTGTTCAAACCATCATTGAGTTGTTGGGGAAAAGACCTGTTTTTGGCATTTGTATGGGGCATCAGCTCCTGGCCATTGCTCTTGGCGGAAAAACATTCAAACTTAAATTTGGTCATCATGGAGTCAATCACCCTGTTAAGGATATTGGGAAAAATCAAATTTACATAACCAGTCAAAACCATGGTTATACCGTGGAAACAGACAGTCTTCCAGGAAATGTAAAAGTGACTCACATCAACCTCAATGATCAGACAATTTCGGGAATAGAGTCAGAAGTTCACAATTGTTTTAGTGTTCAGTTTCATCCGGAAAGTCACCCTGGTCCGAGAGATGGACAGGATCTTTTCGATCAGTTTTTGGAGAAGATGAAACAACAGATGAGGCAGTCAAATACCGGGATTGTCAAAAAAGGGAGCAACGACAATCCATGACGATGCAAAGAGGATCACACTTTCATGCCAGGAATTGAGAAGTATAAAAAAATTGTTATTTTGGGAAGTGGCCCCATTGTTATCGGACAGGCCTGTGAGTTTGATTATTCAGGGACTCAGGCCTGCAAAGCCCTGATGGCTGAGGGTGTGGAAGTTATTTTGATTAACTCCAATCCGGCTACAGTGATGACAGACCCTGATATAGCCTCAAGGATTTATATTGAGCCTCTTGAGAAAGAGTATGTTGAAAAGATCCTTGCCAGGGAAAAACCGGATGCCATCATTCCCACTCTGGGGGGACAAACAGCTCTGAATCTGGGTCTTGAACTGGATCGGGAAGGAATTCTGAAAAAATACAGAGTGGAGATGATCGGGGCCACACCGGAGGTGATTCGAGCCGCAGAGGACCGTGAGATTTTCAATAAACTGTTAAGACAAGTGGGAGCCAGTCATACCCAAAGTACAATGGTCAAAAGTTTTAAACAGGGTCTGGAGGTGGGTGCAAAAATGGGTTTCCCCATCGTTCTGCGTCCCAATTACACCCTTGGAGGAGGAGGGGGTGGCATTGCTTATTCAAAAGAGGAGTATGAAGTCATGTTGGCCAGGGCTTTGGCTGAGAGTCCCAGTTCTGAGGTTCTTGTGGAGGAGAGTATTCTGGGGTGGAAGGAATATGAACTGGAGGTCATGCGGGATCGCTCCGGGACATTTGTTGTTATTTGTTCCATTGAAAATTTTGACCCCTGTGGGGTTCATACAGGGGATTCCATTACAGTGGCTCCCCAACAGACTCTTTCTGAAAAGGATTATCAGGATATGCGGGATGAGGCCCGAAAAATACTGGATGTGGTGGGAGTTGAATGTGGCGGGAGTAATATCCAGTTTGCTGTCAATCCGAAGAACAACAAACGGGTTGTTATAGAAATGAACCCGAGAGTTTCCCGGTCATCGGCTCTGGCCAGTAAGGCCACAGGGTTTCCAATTGCCAAAATTGCGGCCCTTCTTGCCATTGGCTATCGTCTGGATGAAATCCAGAATGATATCACTAAAACAACCCCCTCCTGTTATGAACCGGCTTTGGATTATGTGGTGACAAAGATTCCCCGCTTTACCTTTGAAAAATTCATTAATTCCAGAGATCATCTTTCCACCCAGATGAAAAGTGTGGGTGAGGTCATGAGTCTTGGTCGCACATTCAGAGAAAGTTTGCAGAAGGTTTTGTGTGCCCAGGAGTTTTCCAGTGGCTTTAAGGAGGTGATTTTTGATCGGAAAAAACTTTCTTACCCAAACAGTTCCCGTATTTATCAGGTGGCTCAGGCTTTTCGTCAGGGCCTGAGTCTGGATGAGATCCATGCTCTAAGTTCCATTGACTCCTGGTTTTTGGATCAGATCAAAAAAATTATTGAGAGTGAACAGGAATTGAGACAGTGTAAAGTGCTGAATGAGGATCTGTTGAGAAAAGCCAAGAAAGAGGGTTTTTCTGACAAAAGAATTGCGGAACTGACTCAAAGTTCAAGTGAGGAGGTGAGGCGGAAGCGAAGACATTTTTCCATTCATCCCGGGTTTTTGGAGGTGGACACTTGTGCCGGTGAGTTTGCATCCAAAACATCCTATTATTACTCCACTTACTGGAGTCATCCCGAGCCTATAGAGAAAAACCCCGGACGAGTGCTGGTCATTGGCAGTGGCCCCAATCGTATTGGTCAGGGTATAGAGTTTGATTATTGTTGTGTCAGGGGAGTGAAGGCTCTGAGAGCATTGGGATATGAAGTGGTTATGGTTAATTCCAATCCTGAAACAGTCTCAACAGATTATGATGTTTCTGATAAACTTTATTTTGAACCCCTTGCTTTTGAAAATGTTATGGAAGTTATCCACCATGTCCAACCCATGGGGGTTATTCTCCAGCTTGGGGGTCAGACCCCTTTGTCTCTTGTTCATCAACTGGCATCAGAGGGGGTGAATATACTGGGTTCTTCCCTGAATACCATTGATCTTGCTGAAGACCGTTCCCGTTTCAAGGACATTTGTCAGGATGTTGATTTTCTGGTTCCACAGGCCGGCTTGGCATCCAACCTGGATGAAGCTCTGGATTGTGGAAGGAGAATTGGTTTTCCCCTTATTTGTCGCCCCAGCTATGTCCTTGGTGGTCATCGTATGGAAGTGATTGAAAATGAGGAGGATATGGAAAAATATTTTTTCAAATATGCCAATAATATCAGTTCCCAAGCCAGGTGTTTTATGGATCAGTTTCTTGAAGGGGCCTTGGAGGTTGATGTTGATATTGTCAGGGGGAGGGACTGGAGTCTGGTGGGTGGGGTGATCGAACATATTGAAGCTGCCGGCGTTCACTCGGGGGATAGTATGGGAGTGATTCCCCCCCAAAGACTTAAACCGGAAACATTGAAAATGATAAAACAAAGCAGTTTACAACTGGCCCATAAAATGAATGTGATCGGGCATCTTAACGTGCAGTTGGCTGTCCAAGATGACAAAATTTTTATTATTGAAGCCAACCCCCGCTGCTCCCGCACGGTTCCTTTTTTAGCCAAAGCCACAGGTCTTTCCCTTGTGGATCTGGGAATTCAGGCAATGATGGGTTTTAAAAAATCAGCGATAAATGTAAAAATACCTGACCCTGATCAAATGGAATTGATTTGTGTTAAAGGGGTTGTCTTTCCATTTAAAAAGTTTCCCAATGCCGATTCTGTTCTGGGGCCTGAAATGAAATCCACAGGGGAAAGTATGGGGCGTGGACGGGATTATGGGGAAGCTCTCATGAAAGCCTTTTTATCCAGTCAGAATCAACTGCCTCGACAGGGAGAGGTTTTTTTGTCTCTGAAAGATAAAGACAAGTCTATTCTGTTGCCCGTTGTCCGGGAACTGACGAATCTGGACTTTTCCATTTCAGCCACCCAGGGGACGGCCCGTTTTCTTTTTGAAAATGGAGTTGATTGCCTTCCCGTTAAGAAGGTTCATGAAGGGCGACCCCACTGTGTGGATCGTATCCGCTCAGGCCAGGTGGATCTGGTTATCAACACCACTTCCGGCAGACAATCCCTTGAAGCCAGTTTCAGCATTCGCAGGAGTTGTACGGATTTTGGAGTTCCCTGTGTCACTGAAAGTCATGCGGCAGAAGCTTTGATTTTGGCCATAAAAAAACTGAAAACAGGTGAATTTGGTGTTTACCCTTTGGATTTTAAATAGAGTGAAATGCGGGCTAGTCCAGGTCTTCCGGTGAAACTTTCTCTGGTGTCCTGGTCGCATTTGAATTTTTGCGGGGCTTCTCTATCAGAAATCACATGAAAAACAACAAATCTTCAGTATAATAAGATCCTGGAGGACAAGGTTCATGATTCTCAGAGTCAATGATCTTAATAAAAGTTTTCGGCATCCCTGGAAAATGCAGAACATTCAGGTTTTAAAAAATGTGAGTTTCAAAATTGAACATCAATCCATTGTGGGTTTTCTTGGAGCCAATGGATCAGGCAAGACCACGACCATCAAATGTCTGTTGGGTCTTCTCAAGTGCCAAAGTGGTGAATTGAAAATATTTGACAAACCTCACCTGCATAGGGAGGTTAAGGAAACTTTGGGATATCTTCCCGAGCGTCCTTTTTTTTATGATTATCTGACAGCCAGTGAATTTTTGAAATTTTATGGTCAGATCAGTGGTCTGGGTTTAAAAACATTGAACAAAAGAAGTGATGAGTTATTGGAACTTGTTGGTCTGACTCATGCCAAAAAACTTTATTTGAAACAATTTTCAAAGGGAATGCTACAGAGAATAGGGATGGCTCAGGCTTTGATTCACAGGCCCAGACTCCTTATTCTGGATGAACCTTTGTCGGGACTTGATCCCGATGGACGCAGACAGCTGGTGAATATTATTCAGAACACTTTTGATAATGAAAATACAAGTATTTTTTTTTCAAGTCATCTTCTGGATGATATTGATCGTCTTTGTCAAAGTCTGGTGGTGATAAAAAAAGGTCAGGTTCACTTCAATGGTCCAAAAACAGAATTTGTGGATCAGGGAACCCGATCGTACTCTCTTTGTTATCAGCTCAAAAGAGAGATCAACGTCCAAAAGGCTGAAAGTCTTGATGAATTACAGAATAAAATTGACCAGGCCCGGAATCAGGGGGCAAAGATTCTTTCCGTTGAACAGGAAAAAATGAGTCTTGACAGAGCTTTTAAGAAGTTTCAGAATCAGGGGTTTCAAAAATGATTTTTCCCGTTTATGTCGTGGCAAAAAACACTTACATTGAAATGATTCGTGATCGGGTCCTGTATTTTGTTGTTGTCTTCACGATTCTTTTTATGGGACTGTGTTTGGCCCTGGGTCAGCTGTCTTACGATGAAATCTTTCGATTATCTGTGTCTTTGGGGCTTGGGGGGATTCATCTTTGTTTCGCAGGTTTGACAGTGTTTTTGGGTTGCAATATCTTTTACCGTGAAATTGAGAGAAAGACTATTTATACTCTTCTGGTACGACCAATCAATCGCAGTCAGTATCTCTTTGGCAAATATTTGGGGCTTATTGCTCTTTTATTAACCATGCTCATCGGTTTTATACTTTGTTTTTCTCTTATTGAATGGCTGCTTGATGTGCCCCTGCTGGTAACCTCTTATTACAGTTTTCTTGGTTTTTTCCTTGAGTCCTGTGTTCTTCTGTCTGCCACGTTTTTCTTTTCCTCTTTTTCAAAACCTTTTTTATCGGCAACGGGAGCCTTGTCTTTTTTTCTTATTGGTCACTGGATTTATAATCTTGAGACATTGGCCCAGAGAAGCGATTCAACAGCTTTTAGAATGGCTGCTGAGTTGATTCGTCACAGTTTCCCCGATCTTGAAAGACTCAACTGGAGGGATTACGCCATAGCCAAGGTCCATGTGGGTTTTTATGATTTGACTTATTCCATAATAATGGCTTTGGTATGGGCTTTTCTTTTTTTTCTGTCTGCCGTGATTATTTTCAGGGAGAAAGACTTTGAGTGAATGGGAGATATGGACTGTTCTGGCTTTTTTTTTTGGCACTCTTTGGGGGAGTTTTGGCAATGTGGTTATTGTCCGTATGCCTGAAAACAAGAGTCTTGTTTTTCCAAGGAGTCACTGTAACAGTTGTCAGGGCCTTATCCCCTGGTATTTGAATATTCCTGTTTTTTCCTGGATCTTGCTGAAAGGTCGTTGCCAAAAATGCAGGCAAAAATTTTCCATACGTTATCCCATTGTGGAATCTTTGATGGGGCTCTGTTTTTCTTCTATTTTTTACTGTTATGGCTGGACCCTTTTCACCCTTGAATACTTTATTTTTGCCTTTGGTCTTGTTACAGCCAGTTTTATTGATCTGGATCATATGATTTTACCGGATCGTTTGACTTTATCTGGAATTGTGATTGGTTTGGCGGGTGCTTTTATTAACCCCGATCGTTCTTTTCTGGATGCTCTTTTGGGGATTCTTGTGGGAGGGGGCTTTTTGTTGACCATTTCCCACTTTTATCTGGTTGTCAGAAAAACAGAGGGAATGGGTGGAGGAGATATTAAACTTCTCGCCTGGATTGGTGCTGTCTGTGGGTTTCGGTCTGTTTTTTTTGTTATTATCGTTTCCAGCTTTCTTGGTTTGGTTGTTGGTTCTTTTTATATTTTCCGCTCAAAGGATGGCTTTAAAACAAGTATCCCTTTTGGCCCCTATCTTTCTTTGGCGGCCCTGATGTTTTTGGTATTGGATATGGACTTCCTGTTTTTCCCTTTTTCTTACTTTTTTTTCTGATACCTTTTGTCAGTGATTTAATTTGTTCCGGGTTAATGATTAAACTTTTCCAGGACTTTCGTTGAGTATTGTAAATATTTGAAGATACTGAAAAAAAACCGCAAACAGGACTTTCATCGGTTTGACTTTGGTTGATATTTTCGATTTAATTTTAATTGTTGAGGGGTTCTTATAACCTGAAATTTTAATTGGAAGGTTTTTCATGTTTTTTGGAAAAAAAAATGTGGTTGGTCTTGATATAGGTTCCAGTTCCATAAAGATGATTGAATTGCGTTGCAGGGGACATACTTATTATTTGGACAGATTTGGTATGTCACTCATTCCTGAAGGGCTTGTCAGTGGCGGTGAAATTACAGACCCGGTGGTCTTATCAGGTTTGATAGCGAGCTTACATAAAGAGTTGGGTATCAAATCAAAATCAGTTTGTGTGGGAATGTTTGGGGGTTCTGTTATTGTAAAAAAGATTTTTATACCCAGAACAGATAAAAAATTGCTTGGTGAACAAATTCAGTGGGAAGCGGAACAATATATCCCTTTTGACCTCAATGAAACAAGTGTGGATTACCATCTTCTCAGGGAGAGCAATACAACAACTGAAACCATGGATGTTTTGTTGGTGGCCGCCAAACAGGATTGTATTGCAGGCTACTTTGAGACCATTGAGTCTGCGGGCTTAAAATGCAGCCATATTGATGTTAACAACTTTGCTTTGGCAAATTGTTTTGAGATGAACTATGGTGTTCGTGAGGACACAATAGCCATTATCAATGTGGGTGCCAAGGTTATGAATCTTGTGGTGATTGAAAAAGGCAATGTAGTGTTTTGCAGGGATATACCCATAGGTGGGAATGCTTATGACATGGAAATTGTCCGTGAACTTAACGTCAGTCCGATGGAAGCCTCGGATCTTAAGGTGGGATTTTCACGAATGAGTGAAAGCCCTACTGAACTGGAAAATATTATCAAAAACGTCAATTCCATGTTGTGTGAGGAGATCAAGGAGAGTTTTAAATTTTATGAACAATCGGGTGATGGTTCAGCAGCAAATGAAATATTTCTTTGTGGTGGTTCAGTGAAAATACCTGGCCTTGTTAATTCCATTGGGGAAGTCACATCTGTAAAATGTCAGCTTTTTAACCCTTTCCAGAAGATATCCTACTCTACCCGTCGTTTCTCGGAAACTTTTATAAAGGATGTTTTCTCTTTTCTTCCCTGTGTGTTGGGTTTGGGTGCCAGACAGGTGGGGGATTCATGATTCGGATCAATCTGGCCAAGTCCAGTAATTTTATGAATGCAGGAGGGGAAAAACAAGCGAATATTTTTAATGCAGATATGAATTTAAAATTAGATTGGAGTCATCTTCAAAAATTATCAATAATATTGACGTTTGTTGCCATCCTTGTTGTTTATGAAAAATACAATTTGTTTAGTTTGAAAAAAAAACTGGAAGCGAGTGTTTCTGAAGTGAAGAAAATCCAGGAGGAACTGGGCAGTTTTGGTGATGTCAGTTCTGTTATTCATGAATTAATAAAAGAAAAGGAAAAGATGAGCACAAGAATGGAGGTTGTTAAGACGATTTCCAGACGAAGAACGTCAAAAACAAACACTTTATTGAATATCCAGAAAAATGCACCTGAAGATCTGTGGTTAAAGGAAATTGTTTTTGAGAAAGACAAAATTTTATTCAGTGGCTATTCCAGAAAAGTTTCATCTGTCCAGGAAATAGTGAAAAAAATGGGTGAAGTCGATTCTGTTGAGTCAGCTGTGAATAAAGATATAAAAAAAGTGAATAATGATTCCGAAAATGAAACCCATGAATTTACCGTCGAATTAAAGTTAAAGGAATAATATGACTCGTAACTGCTCACACTTTTGGCGATCCCGGTACTGGCCTTCCCAGTCTCTTCTTGCGGGGTACATTAATCAGTATGCCTTAACGTTGTCTCATGCCGGTTTCATCCAAAATTGTGGCGGTTGCCGGGGAGTGTGAATAATTGCCATGACTTTACAGGAACAAGTGGATCAGCTGGATTCCAAAAAATGTTTGATTATCAGTCTTGTTATTGCCGTCATCTATTATTTTTACTTTTTTGACAATGGTCAGAACATAAAATCTCAAATTGAAAAAAATCATGGTGAATTGGTGACAAAAAAGAAAGAGCTGGAAAAAATCAATGTTTCTCTGTCGAACAAGGAAAAATATGAATTGGAAAACAAAAAACTTTTTGAAAACATGAAAGACTTTGAACGCTATCTCACTTCAGATATGACCGAAAGTGTGATATTAAGTAATATTTCCAAATATGCTGAACAGTCAGAGGTTTTTGTCAGAAGTTTAAAGCCTGATGAGTCCTCTGAAGAGTTTCCCAATTGTCCTGAACAGGTGATTTTTACAGATATCAGTGGTCAGTATCACGATATTATGGACTTTATATCCAAACTCACTCAGATGGAGCGGGTTATTGACTTTAAAAAGATGAGTTTGAAAGCCATGAATAAAGGGGAGATTCCCATTGTCAATTTAAACATGGACTTGGTTGTTTACGGCACAAAATCAACAGATGAGTCTGACAAAGACAAGGATAAGAACCAATGATTCAGTGGTTCGGACTTCTTCTTTTTTTCATTGTCGATCCTCTGATGGTCGTCCCGTCCCTGGCAGAAGATCAAATTGTTCAAAATGAGGAAGTTTCAAAACAGGAACTGGAAACCCCCTCCTCTCAACAAAAGGTGACACCGGAAAAACAAGAGGAAACAGAAACTGAAAAGCCTCCACAGGAGGAAGACACTGATCAGATTTCTGCAATACAGGATTATATAAAACCCATGCTTTACAAGCGTGATCAGTATAGAGATCCTTTTGAAAAACCGGCAACACCTTTCAAAATGGGACAGATTTATGGTCCTTTCCTTGAAGCTCAAAACCATAATCTGGACAGCTTCAAATTGAAAGGTCTGATTTGGAAGACCAGGAAATCCAAGGCCATTTTTCAGGGTCCTGACAACAAGGAATATCGTTTAACAATTAAGGATTATATTGGAGAAAATTTTGGATACATTGCCGCAATACGGGAAAAGGAAGTTGTTATTATCCAGACCATGGAAAAAAATAATATAAGATACTCCACAACGAAAGTGGTTTTCTTAAAAGACCAATGAAGGAGATTCTCATGAAGAAATCATTGACTTTGTTTTTAATGTTCTTTTTATTCTCCCTGATTTTTGTAAACTGTTCTCTTCTTTCCCTGGATGAAGAAAAAGTCAGTGTCGATGAAATTAATAAAGACAGCATTTCCGGTGATGTGGAGTTTGACCAGGAGGATGGCGAAGACTTTTTTGATGTTGAAGGTGATGAATTTTTTGAAGAAGATATGGCGGATGAATCCAAAGAGAAAACAGATGGAGTTGTTTCAGAAGAGGATGATTCTTCTGAAGGAAGTGGTGACGAGCTTGAAGAGGGTTTGGCCGAAGGTGACGAGTCTGAATGGGGTCCTGATAATGGCCTTACTGATGATGACAGTGAAAATATTGGAGAAGCGGAAACAAGTGATGAAAACCAGGTGGATCAGCAATTGGTTCGGGATGAACTTGAGGAACCTCTCTCTGATGAAGAGGAGATAGAGGAGTTCACTTTGGAGTCTGAACTTCAGGAGTCGAAATTTGGTTTGGAGGAAACAGAAGCCATTGCCGGTCCACCCCCTGATGACTCCTCTGAATCTGCTGAAACAAGTGGGAACTCTTTTGAAGATGCCTCTCAGGATAACCAGACATCCTTTTCCAATGAAGTGGTAAACCTGGAATATAAATCCTTTGAAAAGGGAGGAACTGTTGTTATTGAAACGACAAGTCCTGCCAATTATGAGATTATAAAAGACCTGGACAAAAATCAGTGGATTATTCAGATTGCTGAAGTCCATCTCCCTGAAAAATTCAAGCGTCCTTATATTACCAAAGATTTTAAACAGGATATTGCTGCGATTAATGCCTATACTGATCAGGAAACAGGGGCCGCTCGTTTTGTTATTCAAACTAAAAGGCCCATTGAACCTGTGGTTCAGAAGGAGGGTTCCTCCATTTTGGTTATGAGTAACAATGATGGTTCGTCGGAGGGAAACGATGCTGTTGATATTATGGACAAAGAAGGTTCCTCGCAGCAGGAATCTGGTGGTGATGATTCAGAAGCCGGAACAACTTCAATGTCACAAGACAACCAGGCTTTAAAAGAAGCATTTGGCCAGTCAGATCAATCAGACATTTCCGTCAATGTGGGAGAGTTTACAGGGGAGAGGATTAATCTTGAGTTTTCCGATACCAATATTCGCACAATTATTGAATTGATTTCCGACCGTTATGGAATCAATTTGATTATGGACGATGATGTGAGTGGAAATATAAATATTCGATTAAGGCAAGTTCCCTGGGATCAGGCTCTATTGGTTATATTGCGTGCCAAAGGCCTGGGTTATGTGAAACAGGGAAATGTGCTGCGTATTGCAAAGCAGGCCACTTTGAGTAAGGAGGCAAAAGAATTAAGTGAGCAGATTAAAAGTGAAAAAGAAGCCAGATTGTTGTCTGGCGGACTCAAGGTTAAATACATTCCTGTGAGTTATGCCAAAGTCAGCGAGTTATCCGGTAAACTCAAGGATTTTATAAGCAAGGAAGGCAAAATTGCTTCTGATGAGCGAACCAGTTCTCTGGTCATTACAGATTATGATGAA
Source organism: Bdellovibrionales bacterium (assembly GCA_965218815.1). Lineage (GTDB taxonomy): Bacteria > Bdellovibrionota > Bdellovibrionia > Bdellovibrionales > JAGQZY01 > JAGQZY01. The sequence continues at coordinate 537,988 of CBDCLX010000002.1, forward strand.
TATATTGGAAGAGTCATGGAACTGGTTAAAGCTCTTGATACCCCTCCAATGCAGGTGGAAATCTCAGCCAAATTGATTGAAGCCCGGGATGAATTTATAAAAGACGTGGGAATTAACTGGGATTTGGGAGGACAATCTTTTGATATGGGTTCTCAGGCAGGACAACTGGGCACTCGCTTTGGTGGCGGAATCAATACAGCCGCCCTTTCTTTTGATCTTTCTGTGGGGACTTTTGACCTTTTCGGGGATCTCGGTGCCACACTTGGTTTGTATGAGTCAGAGGACAAGGTGAAGGTTTTATCCCAACCCAAAGTGGTGACCATGAATAAAATTAAAGCCACTATTCAGCAAACAACACAAATACCCATTCGTCAGACTGTTATCCAACCAAACACGCCCCCTGTTGTGACGTTCAATTTTATTGATCTCACTGTTCTTCTTGATGTCACTCCCCAGATAACATTCAACGAGGATGTTATCCTCGATGTGGAATTAAAGAGAGAATTCCCGGGTGTTGCCAGTGCTGATGGACGAAGGGAGTTAAACAGAAGAAGTGCGAAAACCACTGTGATGGTTAAAAATGGCAGTACAGCTGTTATTGGGGGCATTTATCAGATGGATAATACTAATACTAATAAGGGCATTCCATTCTTAAAAGACATTCCCTTTATTGGAAGGTTGTTTCGGCAAACAACAGAACAAAAAACAAAAAATGAGCTTTTGCTCTTTCTTAAACCAAAAATTCTGAAACGCAGACTGGGGGATTCCATAATGTCCAAATCCGGGGGTCAAACTCTGTTTGAAGAGGATTCCGTGGGCCTGGATGTACCGGACGAATTTAACGAGTTTGAGGCTGAACCATTGACTGATGAGCCGTACGTTAATCCTGGGGCAACTGAACCATCCTATGAGGAAGGCGATCTTCAGGATGATCTGAATTTTTAATAATGAGTTTATTTCAGTGGAATTTCAATCCTGTGGATCAACCTCTGGCTGAACGTATGCGTCCCAAATCTTTTTCATAGACGGTCTATCCGGCCAGTGTTCCGTTCGAAGGCGGCCACTGAGGATATTGGTAATGTGGTTAAAGAAACAGGTCCTGTTCCCATTCCAAAGGCCCTTCGTTCCAGCCGGAGTCCATTGATGAAAAAACTGGGGCATGGTCGGGATTATGTTTACAGTCATCAGAGTGACAGAGGCTGGGTTTCACAGAACTATTTCCCGGAAGAAATCAAAGAGCAAAAATTCTATGAGCCTGTTTCAAGGGGATTTGAAAAAAAAATCAAGGAATATCTGGCCTGGATACGTGGAGAAAAATAAGTCCTGTTATCAGAGAGGGTTTTGGTATCTGTAACAGGAAGTTTGAAAGCCTCGCTACGAAAGCTTGTGAGAAATACGGGCTAAAAAAATTTATTGGCCACAATACAAAAACAGGCTTTATCCCCCAACACTTTTTGGGAATGCCTGGTGTTGGAGGGAATCATGATTTTATCTCCAGATCGCAGTAAAAGTTGGTTCCCATTGACATTGAAGAGAAGTTCACCATGGAGGACCATTCGCACTTCATCAAAAGGGTGTCTATGGTCGGGATAAATTTTTTCTTTAGTGAGAGTTTCCTCTCTGGGCTGAAGATCTTCAGCCCGAAAAATCATAAGAGCCTGTTCTTTGGTGGGTTTTAAGGGGGCCTGCCAGCGTATAACAATCATGGGTCTCCATCTGTTTCGGACAGTTCTAAAGTTACGACAGGGCCTGCTAAAAGTAAAGTCTTAACCGGAGGTTTTGTTATGGGCTGGATTTAAGGTGTGTCAAATTCAGAATCAGGGTCCCTACTTTTTAAACACTTTAGTTCTGATTTGTTTTCTCCTGAGACGGGAGTTTATCAAATTGAGAACATATTGATTTTCCAAAACTTTTTATAAAGTTTGAATGAATAAAGGTCGATAAAAATTATGTCTGATGAATTTGACTAAAGTTCTGGAGGGATTTTTGAATAATTCAAATATATTTGAAGCTGGTGAAAAACTATTGGAACAGATATTCAAGTATGTGGATACCAATGAGCACCTCAATTTGATTGAAAGTGATTTGACAGACTGTTTTATTATTGAACAAAAAACAGACGGTCGCCGGATTTTCATTAATATGTTTGATGTGGAGGAGGTTCTCAGTCGTTTTGACGAAGAAGATCATGAGTTTTTACAGATTAATTTTATTTCAGGTAAAAAGATATTGCTCACCAAAAAACTTATTGGATTCCGCCCTCTGCCCATATTTGGTCTTAATATGGACAAACTTCCAAAAGTGGTGACCACCCCTGATATCATGAACATTTTTGATGCCATTCAGGAGAGTCTTTGTAATGACGAAGATCCTTCAATGGAGTTGGAAATTTTGAGGAAAATTTATGATTCCATTGTTTGTGGCGGAGAATCAGTGGGATTTGATCTCAAGGAAGAGCGAAAATTGTTTGCCCGTCTTCCCACCCGGGTTTTTCTCGCCACAGCCTGATATGTGATATGACCGATTGTGTTTGAAGTTCCACAGAGTTTTTCCGTAAAACCCGTATGAAAAACAAATGGTCTTTGGTCTTTTGTAAAAAAACTGGAAAACCCAGACCGGATCAGTATATATTGAAGGGGTTTGGATGTTTCAAAAGGGAAAATCCCTGAAAATTCAGGCAGGATGAATTTCCGTTGATTCAGTTTGTTTTTATTAAAAATTCCTTGAAAACAACAGAATCAGTGGTTTGTGGGGGTATAGCTCAGCCGGGAGAGCATCTGATTTGCATTCAGAAGGTCGCAGGTTCGAACCCTGTTACCTCCACCAAATTTCGGCAATGGTTTCAACAAATTCTTGAAATAAAATCCAAATATTTAAAATCATTTATCAAATGGTTTCAATGAGTTAGCTTTCACAACTTCCCCGCTTGTTTCTCAGCACTTCTTTAAATTTCTGTCATTTGCTAATTTTGGCTAAGTGTTTGGCTAAGTCAGTAGCAAGGTCGTTTTTTCCGGGTATCGTAGCAGCAACTTTCTTCTAACCAACTGAATATTTTACAAAAAAAACGTCGCATATCGCTGGCAGAAATTGCTATTTCACAGCCAGTGAGGTGCTGGCACAACTGGGGCCATGTGTTTTTGCAATCACAGACCAGGGGGCAAACATTGGCAGATATCTTGGATTTTTGTCAATGGCAAAGTCAGGCAACAAGCAGAGACTCTGTGACATTCCCTTTGGGTGTTGAAAATCACAAGGCTTCATTGGAGGGAAAATGAAAAATGAAGGAAAGACTGATGCAATCACTTTAAGAAAATTGCGTGAAGTCAGGGGATTTAGTCGCAAAGAGGCTGCCGTTCTTTTGGAAGCAAGTTTCAAGACAGTTGAAAAATTTGAAAACGGAAGAACAATCCTTAATGGGACCAGAATTGACAACATTCTCAGAGCCTATGGTCTCACTTATGGGGATTTTTTATCATGTCGTGAAGGAAAAAGTGAACAAATCCAAAAAAGATTTTGTCACAAAAAAGAAAGGGTCTTTGATAATAACAAAAACCGCCGATCTTACAAAAAAATCATCACCAAAGAGGTCCAGGTATTAAAGGCTTTGAGAAGAATCAAGTCCAATTTCATGATGTTTCTTATATTGAGATCAAACCCCTTCTTGATAAGAACCGAATTACTGTTGAACTAACTGATTTTTCAGTTTATAAATAGCTGGTTTTATTTGTATTATAGTTAAATTTAAAAACTTTGAGGAAAAAAGTTTTTCAGTTAAAGTGTCCAGCCCGGCTCGTGCCATTATGGAATGCCTCTTTCTCGCCCCTAAGTATCAGGAGCTTTTTGAATGTTATGAATTGATGGAAAACCTTAATAATCTACGTCCAAAATCAGTACAGACATTATTGGAAAGTAGCTCATCTATAAAGGTGAAACGACTATTTTTATATTTAGCCGAAAAGTGTAATCATCAGTGGTTGAAACACTTGGATTTGACAAGAATAGATTTGGGGTCTGGAAAAAGAAGCCTTGTCAAAAATGGTGTTTATATTAGTAAATACAAAATCACTGTTCCCGGAGAGTTTGAGAGAGATGAAAAGTCAGAAATATAAGAATCAAGTTCGGTTGCTCATTGATGTTCTCCCGGAAGTTTCAAAAGAAAATAACTTTGCTTTATACGGCGGAACAGCCATTAACTTTTTCTTTACTATCTAAAAAAAAACATATTCCTATCATGCGTCTATCTGGACTCTCTTGATCTGAAACTATAAATTCTGCCATTTATAACTTCAAATCATGGGTCATTGTAAATTTGAGGAATAGAGGACGTGCTATTCGGAAGTTTGAGCTTTTTACAGCTATCGTATTTGATGAGCTATCGATCCTCACCTCATAAAGTCATTTTCTGCATTCACTTTGTACAAATGGCTAATGATCCCTATGAGGTTGTTTTTTTTTATTATCTACACTTTCTTTCTCCCTGTAGGATTTAAAGCTCTTCTTTGTCTTTAAAACACCTAAAGTTATGGCGGCAATCCTTCTGGCAACAGCATTTCTTGCAGTATGTGGTGGGTAATTCTTGTTAGTCATCAAGTGTTCATACAGATCATTAAATTCATTGTTGCCACCGATAACTGCAAGCACTGCCGTTTTGAAAACACATTTCATCTGGGGGCAATACCTGGGATTCTTACTTCCATAAGACTTTCCACCACTGATCTTCACTAATTTGATAAGACCACAATAATTCCACCAGGAATTGCGATTAAATCGGTGAGGGTCAACAATACGGGCCACGATTTTGATAGCGTTGATAACACCAATTCCTGGAATGTTTTTAAGAAGCCTGATCTCTTTATGTTTTTTGGAAAGCCTCTTAAATTCTGCCTCATACCGTTTTTTTTCATCCTCGTAGGAGGCAATAGCCCTGTCCAAACCATCAAGCACAAAATTGTCTTCTGCCCTCTTTAAAACACTCTGTTTTTTACCATTCTCATGAGAAGCCCGAAAAAGGGCTGATCTTTGGTTCTTCACCCGAACCCCGGCTTTAACAACATCTTCATAACCACTGACAATTTTGCGAAGATAAATAAAGTCATCACCTGAATGGAATACCGGCTTTAAAAGATCTGAACGTAATAAGCAAACAAGCTTTTGGGCATCAATCCTGTCTGTTTTTGCTCCCTCACTGAGAAGTCTGTTTCGACGAGGCTCGCAAATGAGAAGCTTATCAACATCACCTCTTAACTCTGAATATAACCACTGTGAGGTTGTTGTCTCCTCTATTGTCAAAATCTTCTTGCCTTTCAGGTTTTTTAGGTAGGCCCGAAGATCGTTGACATCAGCTTTTGTATCAATTGTTTTAATATTATTTGATTGAGTGGTCATCCTTGCAATTGCCATATTACTTTGTGCCCAATCAACGGCTATATAATGATCATACATCTGATTCCTCCTTTGAATCGTTGGTTTCAGATTTATTTATATAATTTTACTTCAATTTTGTGGTGCTTTTCCCAGGAGCCCCATCCTTTCGTTGAAAAACAGGAAACTTCAGTGAAGGATTAGGACACTTTCAGATGACCAGCTTTTTCGATTTACCGGAAGTCAAGAAGTCGAGAACAAACAACCATACGCATTAAAAGCCCATGAGTTAGGGGATAAAAAAGCATCTTACTTTCTTGAAAGTCTGGAAGCTAAGGAAAGGCAAATTTTTGGAGTCAACTAGAAAAGAAATAAGGGATGAGTTGGTACTCTGGAATCAAGCCCTGTTGATGGTTTGTTTTTCTGAAAAACATTTTCTTTTCATCTCGGTGGCCCACAATCTGAGGAGAAAAGTTTGCGAAATCGAAGTGATTTTATAATATCGCTGTCTTTAGGTTCATCATTGTCTATTAAATATTTTATTTCCAATTCATAGGCATCTTTTTCAAGTTCATTCATACATACAAAAACGGATTGGTCCAACCCGTATGCAAATTGTAAAAAATGTACATATTCGTGGAGAATGGTGGATTTTCCTTCCAAAGTGGAAAGATCAGTTTGATCATGAAGATAGATTGTTTTTGTTTTTATATTGTAGAAAGCTTCAACTTCTGGGGCATTATCCACATTATCTCCATAGTATTTCTTTTGGAATTCGTCATCACTCAATATTTCAATTCGAGGTCTACCGGTGACTTCTTTATTGAGTTCATCCATTTTAGCAAATAAAGCATTATTTTCGATGATGTATTGGTGAAGTTCATCGATAATTTGATAAACAGCCCCCATTTTTTGTTCATTGGTTTCGGCACTGGAAATTTCAGTTAGGAGAATTATAATTATTAAAAAATATGTTAATTTCATATTGGAAATCTTTACATGAGTTATCTGACGAAAATAAATTATATATTTCTTAGTGTGTCTCTGTCAATGAAAAACGGATTGTTTCTAGTCTGTTAGCCTTTCAAGCTAAATATTGTAGGTTTGAATCCTGTCTCCCCGACCAAATCGGATCAGGTTAAAAGGCCAGAATCCGAAAAAACCCAAAAATATAAGTAGTTAAAATCACTAAAAAAGAGGAAATAGCTCAAGCCTCTTATTTCTGAATTTTTCAGTCTATTTCTAAGTTTGCGGACCTGGAAAAACATCAGAGAAAAAAATATAATTTCAACTCTTAAATTTGCTAGCCATTGCTAAGTAAGTTATTTAACTTATTGAAATTCTTGGGGCCTCTTGTGCCGCTCCACTTCATCCCTGGATCAGAAATTACCATTTTTGTTTGAACAGTGAGTATATTTATTTCCATAAAGAAACAATGTTTCTCCTGAAGAGACTGTCTTAAGTTTAGTCTAAAATGGCGTTGTTGCACATATAACCTATTGATATAACTGGGTTTACATAGAGTGAATGGCGTTTTTCCTGAATTTTTGTTTCACAAAACCAAGTTATTTCAGTCAGTTATATGTGCAACAACGCCGTCCGGAATTAAAAAATTATTCTCAAGAAAACACAAAAAACAATCTTTGATAAACTGGATTTAAACCGGAATATGGGAAAATGTTTTTTATCATAAAGTTGCCAGACTTTAGTGAATGATAAAACATCTCGAATTGGAGGTCAAAACATTTCGGTTGAAATGGGGGTCGGGAGCGGGTACTCTGTGACTGTTTAAACACACTCGAATTTTCATGTTTTTTGGGAATTGAGGGTCTCTGATAATTCAAGACTAACCAGCCTGTTTTCAGGAGGTTTGAGGGAGGAAAAATGAAATTAGCTTTAATAATACTATGGATGATCTTGCCATCCTGTGCCTTTTTCAGCAAAAAAGCTGATAACAGCACAGCCATTGACAAATATGAAAAAAAGATGAGGAGTCTGGCCTCTTTCCCATACGGTTACAAACTGCACAAAACCAGTCTGACCCTTGTCGGTCCTGATGCTGATGTTATTCTTTTTTATAAAGACGGCGACGAGATTGTTATTAAAGTGTGTGAGAGGTACTCTGTTATTGATAAGAGGAGTGATTGTCAGTCCGACCTTTCGATAAGAGTTTCCGTTGAGGATTTCAAGAACAGGCTTAAACTTGCTTTAAGGGTCCCTGATTTCGACACTTTGGGGCAAAAGGAGGCGGAGCAATTGAAAGCATATAGCCTATCCCATGAGGAATTGAATCAAAACCAAGTTCAGGATTTGGAAAGACAAAGGGACGAAGTCCAAAGACAGGAGAATAGAATTCTGGGTTTTGTTAAAAGGTATGAGAATCCTGAGATCGTTAAGAATTGCCTGGATCCCTCAAAGACCTGTGAAGCGGAAAGCATTCCGGATCCACAAGAGTTGTCAGATTTGAGATTGAGAATTGAGGAGTTCAATAAAAAGATCAATGATGGTCAAGGATTGAGTGGTGCTGTTAAGGGGTTAAATTCCGCTATTGAGAGTTTAGTGGATAATGTGATTGGAGTTGAGGGGGATAAGATTCCTCACTTAAGTTATTCAAGGGATAAGACGGGTATTGAATACAGTGTTTTAAGAAGTTTTGTGAAGCCTTATGTGAATATTTCCGAGGTTCCCTTTGTTCCCGTGAAGGCTGGTGAATTTATGATGGGCAGTCCGAGATCAGAGAAAAGACGGGATGGGGATGAGTTGAGACACAGGGTGATTTTGAAAAAGGATTTTGAAATAAGTCCCATAGAGATCACTCAATTTCAGTGGTTTGATGTGATGGGTGGTAATCCATCCTATTTTAAGGAGGAGAGGTATTGTCCAGGGAGTCACATGGAAAGGGATGGTTTTTCAATGTGTGCCCTTTTCCCGGTTGAGAGTATTTCCCATAAGGATGTGAAAGAGTTTTTGAAAGCGTATAACGAGAGAGCTGAGAGAAAGGGTGAAGGTTATGAGTATCGTTTGCCAACAGAAGAGGAATGGGAGTATGCCGCAAGAGGAGGAACAACAACGGCATACTCATTTGGTGACAATGTTTCAGATTTAAAGAAGTATGGCTGGTATTCAGAGAATTCCGGTGGTCAGACGAGAGTGGTGGCCACAAAAGGCCCTAATCCATTGGGTTTGTATGATGTTCATGGGAATGTGTGGGAGTGGGTGGAGGATTGGTATGAAAAGTATTCGACAGGTCCACTCACTGATCCAAGAGGGCCGGAAGTTGGCTCTTACCGGGTTCTGCGTGGCGGGGGTTAGTACTACACGCTCGTTACTTGCGGTCGGCCAATCGTAGCAACGACAGGCCGAAGGTACCGCAACAGGGATATCGGTTTCCGCCTTGTGAGGACACCCAGGTAATATTTGGTTCTTTTACACTTTTGCCCTGGGCAAAAAAGAAGGGGTGTCTTCAGCCCGCAAAGCGTGGCTGAAGCCCTCGCCTTCTTTTGGTTTAGCTAAAATTTTTTTTATTTTTTGGATTGTTATGCAAGGCGTAATATACAGCTTGTTCCAGGTTGTTGTTCTTTTAAACAGGAAATTTTAGTTTTAATAAAACACCTTAAATGTTACACCATTTCAGTATTTTCACATTTATACTTGTTCGTGTTTGAATTTTCGGGGTTTTTTCCACTTAAAAGCACCGAGATTTCAAACACGACCGGTATATCCGGGACAACCGATACAGTTTTTAGGGGGGAGTCTTGTTGATTAAAGTCATATCGTTACCCTTTAACTCGGCTTTAGGTGGCTTTGATGATGAAGAAGTGAGGGATTTTTTAAAAGATAAGGAGCTTATCTCCTGTCGGGACTACCTGTTCGTAAAAAATAAAACTCCCTATTTGGTTTTCGTCCTTAAATATTATCCGGAAGTTCATAATGACGTTGGAAATAAAATCACCAAAAAAGCAAGGAAAGAGGAAAGCTGGAAAAAAACTTTATCCGAACATGAAATGGGCTTGTTTAATTTATTACGGGATTGGAGATCGCAAAGGTGTAAAAAAGATGGGGTTCCCCCGTATATAATACTGACAAATCAACAGCTCTCTGAGATCGTTAAAAAGCGACCCCAGACAACTTCGGAGCTGTTCAAAATTGAAGGAATAGGAAAAGGCAAGGTGGACAAATATGGAGAGGAAATTTTATCTGTCTCCAGGGTCATAGTGAATGATTCAGATGAGGACCCGGAGGCTGGTGTCAATGAGCTATCAGAATAAGAGCTTTCAGGCTGATAAAGACAAGGGGGATCTGCCAATTTTCATAAAATGGATTGATTTTTTGAAATGGCTCTTTGTAACAACAGATAAATTTCCCAAAAAAACCAGGTTCACTTTCGTGGACCATCTTACAAGGTTGTCTTTACTTGTCGTGGAGGATATAGTGGAGGCCCGCTACAGCAGGAATAAAACACCTTTGCTTAAAAGGGTGAATATGAATCTTGAAAAATTGAGAGTTTTGATGCGAATTTGTTTTGAGTTGAGACTGCTCTCAAAAAAATCGTATCAGTACTCTTCCAGATCAATAAATGAAATTGGTAAAATGCTTGGTGGATGGATTAAACAACAAGGATAGTTTTATGAAAAGAGTTGGAAATATTTTTCAAAATTTAACATCTTTTGATAATTTACTACTGGCTTCCCGAAAGGCAATGAGTGGGAAAAAGAATAAAAAATCGATTGCGACATTTTATTTTTATCTTGAGAATGAAATATTTAAACTGCAGGACGAATTGATTCAGAAGTCGTATCGTCCAAGGCCCTATATTCAATTTGAAATCAGAGAACCTAAACCAAGGTTGATTTGCAGTTCGGATTTCAGGGATAGAGTGGTGCATCACGCTCTTTGTAATTATTTGGAGCCTGTTTTTGAAAAGCGATTTATCTTTGACAGCTACGCCTGTCGCGTTGGGAAAGGGGTTCATGCCGCCGTAAGGAAATGTCAGAAGTTTACGCGAAAATTTAAATATTTTTTAAAGTGTGATATTAAAAAATTCTTTCAAAGCATGGATCATACCGTTTTGAAGAGACTGCTGGAAATGAATTTTAAGGATAAGGATTTTTTGAATTTATTAAACGTGATCATTGATCATAAAGTCCCCGGTTATTCACACGGGAAAGGACTTCCAATAGGTAGTCTTACAAGTCAGTATTTTGCTAATTTTTGTTTGGATTATCTGGATCATTTTATTAAGGAGCGGGTCAAAATTCCGGGTTATGTGCGTTATATGGATGATTTTATATCATTTTCCAATGACAAAAGTGAATTAAACGAAATTCATCACGAAATAGAGAATTTTTTATCAGAGAACCTGCTTTTATGTCTTAAGAAAAAAGTGACCAGGCTCGCTCCTGTGACGGAAGGTGTCCCTTTTCTTGGTTTCAATATTTATCCGTCAATTATCAGAATGAGGCGTGAAAATTTGGTGAGGATGAGAAATAAAGTAAAGCGAAAAGAGAAAAAATATATGGATGGGTTCATCTCCGAGAAGTCACTCATTCAATCAATTAATAGTATGGTCAGCCATGTTGCCCATGTTCATTCAAGGGAGGTAAGAAAAGATATTTTTGAAAATTCTTTAAAAATGGCGTGATGATCAATTCAATGGCTCTAACCGGGTTCTGCGTGGCGGAAGTTAGAACAACAACGCTCGTAACTTGCGGTCGGCCAATCGTAACAACAACAGGCCGAAGAACCGCAACAAGAATATCGGTTTCCGCCTTGTGAGTACATGGTTTTTTAAAATTACCGGAAAGTGTCGTTTACGGACTGCATTTGTGTGTATAGGCTATGTCCAGATCATCACCCTGAGCTGATATTTTATGTGTCAGACGAATAGATTCCGGCCGCTGTGCTTAGTAGGTTTATACTGAAGACCATTTGTTTTTCATGTGACTTTCATAGAGAAATTCCATGAAAATTCAAACACGATCAGTATATTCCCGAAAATCGCAGCGACTTTCTTTTTGGACAATTCCGGGTTGCGGGGATCAAAAAAAAACTGCTTTTGTGCATATTAAGGGTGTCTTCGGTATATTCTGTAAAAGGTGTGTCAGGAGGGATACTTAAAGGGGAATCTGGCAAACAGGGCTTTTTCCCCCAAGTTTTCTTCAATACGCAAAAGCTGATTGTATTTGGCAATTCTTTCACTGCGACACAGACTTCCTGTTTTGATTTGTGAACACCCCATGGCCACGGCCAGATCTGCAATGGTGGTGTCTTCTGTATCTCCACTGCGATGGGACATCACAGTCTGGTAACCTGAGGTCTGAGCCAGTTTAACAGCTCTTATGGTTTCGCTGAGACTGCCAATTTGATTGAACTTCACCAGTAGAGCATTGGCACAGGCTTTTTGAATCCCCTGAATGAGCCGGTCAGTGTTGGTGACAAACAGATCATCTCCAACAAGTTGGAGCTTTTTTCCCATATTCCGGGTCAAATAGCCCCAGCCCTCCCAATCGTCCTCTGACAATCCATCTTCAATACTTATTAATGGAAATTTCTTTTGCCAGTCTTCATAGATATGTGTGATTTCAGTGGCTGATTTTTTCTGACCTTCCCAGAGATAATGATTTTCACTGTAAAACTCAGTGGCTGCTACATCAAGAGCCAGGGAAACATCCTCCCCCAATCTATAGCCGGCCTGTTCAACAGCCAGGCACAACAAATCAAGGGCCTCTTCATTGGTTTTAAGTTTTGGGGAAAAGCCCCCTTCATCCCCCACAGAGACAGTCAGTCCTTTATCAGAGAGTGATTTTTTGAGTTGGTGAAAAATCTCACTGCCTGCTTGCAGGGAACGTCTGAAATTTTCCAGACGGGGCACAATCATAAATTCCTGCACATTCAGACCATTGTCTGCATGGACACCACCATTGAGGATATTCATTAAGGGGATGGGAAGCTGTTTTGCCTGATCTCCACCGAGAAACCTGTAAAGGGATTGACCTTGTTCCAGGGCTGCGGTTTTGACACAGGCCAGAGAGGTTCCAAGAATGGCATTGGCCCCAAGTCTGGTTTTATTTCGGGTCCCGTCAAGAGCAATCATCCTCTCGTCAATATCCTCCCAATCCTGCACATTCAGGCCTCTTATGATTTGAAAAATTTCATTATTCACATGACTGACAGCCTTTTGAACACCTTTACCGAAAAAACGTTTTTGATCCCCGTCACGCAACTCACAGGCTTCATGGGCTCCTGTTGAAACTCCCGATGGAACAATGGCCCGGGACTTCACACCAGCTTCAGTCATAACATCCACTTCCACAGTGGGAAACCCCCGACTGTCCAGAATTTCACGGGCTTTAATGTGTGTGATTTTAGACATCAGGAATTCTCTTTTTGATGAAAACTCTTCTGTACGGAAAGAATGGAATTGCAGGCACTTTCCACCATTTCCGGAAAATGCTTCTGGACATGATCCCAGTCCACCCGTCGCATGGCTTCACGCACAGAGGCTTTGCGGGCTGAGGGACTGATCAATGTAATAATCTGCTGTGCCCTGGTGAAATAATCATACATTTTGTAAAAATCATCTTTGATTTTAAAAAGAGATTGGTCAAAATCTTTTTGTTTTTCAATCCAAAGGGCCATCTTTTTTTTCACTTCAATGGCCACCATTTTCTCAAAAGCCCTGTGAATGAGACGTTGATCCCTAGTAGCCAGACTGGATTGCCCTCCCCCTTCCTGTAAATTTTGAATCACTGACTTGACGATTTCAGGATGAAACTGATGACGCTTTTCTTCCTGCTCATCAAACAAACTCTGTTTTTGCTGCCTGTCGGACCAGAGAATTTCAAAACAGGCTTCATCCATTTGACTGATCTTGACTGGTTCCATGCCCATATAATTAGGAAGACCTTCCAGGGTTCCCAGGAGGTAAGAAAGAACAAGGGGGGTTTCCAGTTTGTGCTTCAAACGAAACCGGACTTTGTTTTTTTCCTGTATTTCTGTTTCCAGTAAGGGGTGAGGTGAGAGAAAATAGGACAGAAAACGATCGGGCTGGGAAAATATTTCTTCAGGGGATTCAAGCATTTTAAGAACACTGTCCAGAACCCCCCAGGCCTGCAATTCGAAATTATTCTGACCGATTTTCCGAAAATGGCTTTCAGCTTTTTGTAATTTCAGGAAATTTTTCATTTTTGAAAGAAAATCCTCCATTTTCTGGAGAGAAATCCAACAGGAAGGATCTTTGAGAACCTCCATGGGAGTTTCAAAATTTTCAAAAAAAACATCCAATTCTGTTCCCTGACGTTCAACAAAAAGAATAACTGAATGAGAAATTTTACAGCTGATTTCCATGGTCCCCGTTTTGCTATCAAATGACTGATAAAACAAGTTTTCCCTGTTTTTCTGACGATCCATCTTTTATGCTGTGCGGCAAAACCCCTTGGTCAATCTGTTGTCCTGTCAAATGGAAAAGTGATAGGACAGGAAATGGAAATGTTGTTTGGAGGAGAGCTTTAATGTCCCAGAATTATGATTACGGAGACTATAACCGGGGGGGGATGTGGGCTTTTGCCTTTTCCATGTTTGTAACTCTTGTCTTTTTTATCTATGTTGCTTTTATTCATTCAGGGGTTGACCTGAAGGAAATGGATCAGAATCCACAAAAATCTGAAAGCTCCACTGACTCGAATGAAGGTGGGCAGAAAAAAGCAGATTAACTGTGTTTTTTTTGTGAAGTTTTGTGGCAAAACTGTCGAAGCACCTCTACAAAAAGAGAAACGGCCTGAAAATCGCTGTGGACATGGTGTCGAAACAGTTGGAAATCCTTATTGTAGAGGTCTGTTTGGCAGTGAAGGGTCTATGGGAAATGCGGGTTGAGGTTTATACCGTAGTTTCCAGGCTGAAAATATTCCTGTTGTTATTCTTTCTTCTGCCCCCTTCAACCTGGGCTTATGTCCCGGAGTCGGAAGTGGGAGAGCAAAACCAACGGCCTGAAGCCATAGAAGGTGTTGGCATTGATGAAAAACTCAACCAAAGGCTTCCTCAGGATGTGCTTCTTATTGATGAAAATGGAAATGAGTTAAAAATAGCCGATTTTTATAGCAGTAAAAAACCACTTGTTTTAAGTCTGGTTTATTTTTCCTGCCCCAGCCTCTGTAACCTCCATCTCAGAGGGGTTTTTGAAGTTTTCAGTGAGCTTGGCTTAAGACCGGGAAAAGACTTTGAATTTTTGGCTGTCAGTATTGATCCTGAAGAGGACTTCCAACTGGCCGGGGATAAAAAAAAGGGATATGTTTCGACGTTTCTCAAAGATGGGGAAAACCCTGGTCAGGGAATTCATTTTTTGGTTGGGAATCAGGAGAATATTTCAAAACTGGCCCAGGCTGTGGGTTTCAGATACAAATGGAATCAGGAACTTGAAGAGTGGTCCCATGCGTCAGCAGCCATTATCACCACTCCCCGGGGACTGATCTCAAGATATCTCCATGGAGTTTATTTTGATTCAAAAACCTTTCGGTTATCAGTGGTTGAGGCTTCCAGAGGAGTCATCGGGAATTTAACAGATAATTTTGCACTTTTTTGCTTCCGTTATGATTCAAAAAAGAATAAATATTCATTGCATATGTTTAATGTATTAAGAGGAATTACCGTCCTGTTTTTACTGCTTTTTCTTTTATGGCTTGTTCCTTTTTGGTTAAAGTTTAAAACAAGATAGTGTGAAGCCACTTTTGAAGGAGAATTTTTCCATGGTCTGGATTCCGGCGGCTGAAGCAGAATCATTCATGCCACCAGCAGCAACGAAACTTGCTGAAAGTGTTGATTCCATTTATTCCTTTTTGTTGATTGCAAGCCTTGTTTCATTTCTTATTCTCATGGGGGGGCTGGCTTATTTTGTCAGTAAATATCGAAGAAAATCAGCCAGTGACCAGACATCCTATATTCCACACAACCATGTTCTGGAGTTTATCTGGTCCTTTATTCCCTTTGTGATCTTTATGATTTGCTTTGGCTGGGGGGCAAAAGTTTACATGGATATGCGTAAGGTTCCCTCTGGTGCCATGGAGATTCATGTTGTGGCAAAAAAATGGGATTGGGAATTTATTTACAAAAATGGGCGAAAAATAACTTCTGATGTGGATGACAAGGGAAAAAGAATTCCTGCCACCATGACAGTTCCTCTCAATAAACCCGTGCGTCTGATTATGACTTCTTCAAAGGTGAATCCCAATGATAAAAAAGACAGGGCTGTTCTCCACAGTTTTTTTGTTCCTGCCTTTCGAGTGAAGCAGGACATTGTCCCCGGTCGTTACACCCAACTGAGTTTTACACCGACTAAAAAAGGTCGTTTCTATGTTTTCTGTACTGAGTATTGTGGGACCGGACATTCCACCATGTTAGGCAGGGTTGAGGTGGTGGATGAGGTGGCTTTTAACGACTGGATTCTTGGTGATGAAAGTTTCGACTCCAAGGAGATGTCTCTTGCCGATAAGGGAAAAGAGATTTACAAAGGCAAGGGGGCCTGTATTGGTTGTCACAGCCTGGATGGTTCCGAAATGACAGGACCCACCTGGAAAGATCTTTATGGAAGTCCTCGCAATTTTTCTGATGGAACCAGTGCCAGGGCTGATGACAACTATATTAAAGAATCCATATTAAATTCCAACGCAAAAACTGTGAAGGGATACCCCCCCAATCAGATGCCCTCTTACCAGGGGCAGCTGACAGATGATGATGTGACAGCGGTCATTGAATTCATAAAAACATTAAAATAGGAGAGTTCATGTCAGGACCAGGCACCAATTATTTAAACCATGAATCGGGAATTCTTTCCTGGATCACCTCCCGTGACCATAAAAGAATCGGGCTTCTGTATTTTTATTCTGTGGCTTTTTTCTTTTTTGTGGGGGGTGTGTTGGCCATGCTCCTTCGCACCGAACTTTTCAGTTCGGGACTCTATTTTTCTCCGTATCTTTATAATCGCTTTATGACCTATCACGGGGTCATTATGGTTTTCTTTGTGATTATTCCGGGGATCCCTGCGATTTTGGGAAACATTATTCTGCCTTTGCATTTAGGGGCTAAGGATGTGGCCTTTCCAACGGTGAATTTAATGAGCTGGTACTGTTATGTGTTGGGGGCCTTACTGGCTTTTTGGAGTATTTTCCTTGGTGGTGCTGACACGGGTTGGACTTTTTATACCCCCTATTCCATCAATTTCACAGGGGCCAATATCACAGCCGCCCTTGCCGCTTTTGTGGCCGGGTTTTCATCCATTCTCACAGGAGTCAACTTTGTGGCCACAGTCCATAAATTGCGTTGTCCGGGACTCACCATGCATCGGATCAGTCTTTTCACCTGGAGTCTTTACGCCACAGCCATTATACAGGTTCTGGCCACCCCTGTGATTGGGATCACTGTTCTCCTTTTGGCCATGGAGAACATTTTTGGGATTGGAATCTTTGATCCTGAACTGGGCGGTGACCCGGTTTTATTTCAGCATTTTTTCTGGTTTTACTCTCATCCGGCTGTTTACATCATGATTCTTCCGGCCATGGGGATCATTAGTGAACTGATTACAACTTTTTCAAAAAAAACCATTTTTGGCTACAAAGCCATCGCCTATTCCTCCCTGGGGATTGCCGCTGTGAGTTTTCTGGTGTGGGGACACCATATGTTCACCAGTTCCCAGTCAGAAGTGGCCTCCCTTATTTTTTCTGTCCTGACCATGCTGGTGGGTGTGCCCACAGCCATTAAACTGTTTAACTGGCTGGCCACTCTCTATGAAGGATCTATCCAGATGCAATCCCCCATGCTCTATGCTCTGGGTTTTATGTTTATTTTCACTATTGGTGGGGTGACGGGAATCTTTTTATCCACCATTGCCACAGACATTCATTTTCACGACACCTATTTTGTGGTGGCCCATTTTCATTATGTGATGGTGGGGGGGACCCTGATGGCCATTATGGGTGGAGCCCTTTACTGGTTTCCAAAGATTACAGGACGGATGTTCAGTGAACCCGTGGCCCGACTGTCCTGGATTCTTGTTTTTATTGGTTTTAATGTGACTTTCTTTCCCCAGTTTGTTTTGGGGGCCATGGGTATGCCAAGACGTTATGCCGACTACCTTCCGGCCTTTGAGTCTCTGAACAGGATATCCACTTTGGGTTCCTACACCATTGGTCTTGGGTTTTTGGTGGCTTTGTACACTTTGATCCATGGAGTGTATCGTGGCAAAAAGGCCCCCAATAATCCCTGGGGTGCAAAAACCCTGGAGTGGACAATTCCCTCTCCTCCACCCCATGAAAATTTTGATACGATTCCAACCATCACGGCAGGCCCTTATGAGTACAAATGATTTTTTCAACAACCATGTTGTTTCCTGCAGGAAGAACCCCTGTCAACATCCAAACAGGATCAGTATAAATCCCTGGAGTTTCCTATGAATACCAATCATTCTGCCCATCACCACGCCCATCATTTTAAGAGTGCCGAACATGAATATGAGAGCAGCAAGGAAGGACTTTGGATTTTCCTGACCTCTGAGGTTCTCATGTTTGGAACCTTGTTTGTGGGTTATTTTATTTATTCCAATTTGTATCCAGAGGTCTTTATTGAGGGGTCCAAATCAACGGATTGGCGGCTTGGAACCCTCAATACAGTGGTTCTCCTGTTCAGTTCCCTGACCATGGCTCTTGGGATTTATTACTGCCAGAAGAATGACAAAAAGAAAGCTGTCCTTAATCTGGCTATCACTATTGCCTGCGGGGCTGTTTTTATGATTGTTAAATATTTTGAATACAGTCATAAAATTCATTTGGGCAAAATGCCGGGTCTTTGGTTTACAGGGGACACTCATGGGATTAAAAATCTTCCCCTTTATTTTTCCTTTTATTTTATGATGACAGGACTGCATGGAATCCACGTTTTGGCGGGGATGGTGCTTGTAGCTTGGGTTATGCTCCGGGCCCATCGGGGTGAATTTGGCCCTCATTATTACACTCCCGTTGAGTGTGTTGGACTTTTCTGGCATTTGATTGACTTGATCTGGATTTTTTTGTTTCCATTGCTTTATCTGGTTTAAAAGGAGAGGTGGTATGGCAGGACATCATATTATTCCACTGGGGATATATATAAAAGTTTTTGTGGCCCTGATTTTTTTAACTTTCCTGACAGTTTTCACGGCCAAGGCCATGAATCTCTCTCCTTTTAATGGAGTTGTTGCTTTCACGATTGCCGGGGCCAAGGCAGCTCTGGTCATGGCTTTTTTCATGCACCTTAAGTACGATGTGAAATCCAATGCCATTATTATATTGGGAAGTTTTGGTTTTGTGGTTCTTTTGTTTATCTTTTGTATCATTGACATTTACACAAGAATACCGGTAGAAAACACCCTGTAAAAAGCACAGTAACGACTCTTTCTTTTGGCATTCCTGGCATTGGCCAGCCGTGTTTTTCTTTGTGGTGTGTATTAATCATACTTTAATCCATTGCCCGGTTGTCCCATGCCATCTCATCCAAAATTGTGGCAGTGGCAAAGGATTAACATGACTTTGGTCAGGAGAAAGTTCCTTTGAAACTCAAAACAATATCACTTTATTTTCAGTTAACAAAATTTGGAATTGTCAGCTTTGTTCTTTTCACAACAGCAGGTGGTTTTTTCATCGGTTGTCCCTTCCACTTTGAATTTCCTTTTAAAAGATTTATTTTCACTCTTTTGGGGATTTATTTTTTAAGTTCGGGAAGTTTTGCTTTGAATCAGTATCAGGAAAGAGACATTGATAAAAAGATGAAACGCACAAAAAACCGCCCCATTCCCAGTGGGTGTTTAAAACCCTTAAAAGCTCTTGTTTTTTCACTTGTTTTCATAAGTCTGGGTCTGATTGTAAGTTCTTTTGTTTCCTGGAAGGTGACAGGTCTTGGGCTTATGACCTTGATTTTTTACAATGTTTTCTACACTCTTATCTGGAAGAAACAATTCCCTTTTGCGGCCATCCCCGGAGCCATCCCCGGAGCTATGCCCTTTGTTATCGGATACACGGCAGCCAGTGATATTGTTTTTGATTTAACCAATGTTTATTTTTTTCTGGTTATGTTTTTCTGGCAAATGCCCCACTTCTGGGCTTTGGCCCTTCGTTATCAGGAAGACTACAGAAAAGCAGGCATTCCCGTGCTTCCTGTAAAAAGAGGTTTAAAAGCAACAAAATATTATATGGGTCTTTACACAATGGCTTATCTGACCCTTGTTTTATCGGCCCCTTTTGTGGTGTCAGTAGGTTGGGTTTACCTGATTGTTGCCATTCCTTTTGCCCTTAAAATTTTATGGCAGCTTTTTGTTTTTTTGGAAGATCCCATGGGAAAAGCCTGGATTGGTTTCTTTTTATGGACTACTTTCAGTATTTTGGTGTTCATTATGGTTCCAGCCATTGACAGGTGGTTGCCATGGTTGTGAATTTTTTGGTTTCACACAGGGGGTCAGTTTCCCTTGGTAACTAAAATGCGACAAAATCGCTTGGTAGTAATACTTTATTGTGAAAATCATGAATTTAAGAGCCTAAAGCTTTTTTTGGAATGGGTTGACTGTAGTCGATGAAGGTTTTTGGCTGGTCAAAACGGATTTCTTTCCAGACAGCCACCTGATCGTCAAGTTCACTGATAAGTGCTTTCATCAGGTCTTCAACACAGGAACCCTTGTTGGATACAAAAAAACTTCCTTTTGAGAAAAGAACTTTTATCTCACCGGATAACATTTTATTTTCAGATTGAAATTCACCTGTAAATTTGGCATCACTTGGACATTTTGAACGAATACCATTAATTTTTTTAATGACATAATGCTTCTGTCGGCGATTGACATCCTGAGAAAAGTGAAAAGAAGAAAGCTTATACTCCATAACTCCTCTAAAACAAATTTATTTAATACTCATTTTATTTGAATTTTTATTGTTTCTAAATAACTATTTCGGTCTTTTTGTAATTTTATTTGAATTTAGCTTTTCAGGACTAAAATCGAGTAAAGATATAGCCTGCATTTCTCATAAACTTTCTGCTGCGGCTTCCAATCTCCTTGAAAGTTTATGAGAAATGCGGGACAGATATTTTATGTTGGATACGAATTCAGTTTTGTAAAGAGTTTTGGGCATAAATGAACATAAAAAAGTTTGTGAATGTGGATTAGCGTTTTGAAAATTGGGAAGCCTTTCTGGCCCCTTTGAGTCCATATTTTTTTCGTTCAACCATTCTTGAATCCCGGGTCAACAGGCCGGCTTTTTTCAGAGTGTTGCGGAAATTTTCGTCGTATCGGGTCAAGGCCCAGGAGATTCCGTGGCGAATGGCTCCAGCTTGACCGGACTCCCCCCCTCCTTTAACAGTGACTTTTATATCCAGCTTTCCTTTTTGGGAGGTTAATTCCAGGGGAAAGTGGATATGGGCTTTTGACGAGGGCCTTTTTAAATAGTCATCCATGGTCCGACCATTGATTGTTATCTGACCTTTTCCCGGTTTCAGGAACACACGGGCTGAACTGGTTTTTCTTCTTCCTGTCGCATAATGGATTTTTTCGGTGGCCATTGGGTTCTCCTACTGTGAGGTTTCCGGTTTTTGGGCTTGATGGGGGTGTTCACTTCCTGCGTAAACCTTAAGCTTACTTAACATTTTTCGTCCCAGTTTGGTTTTTGGCATCATTCCCCGGACGGCATCCATAATTATGAATTCCGGTTTTTTTTTCAACATTTCCCTGGCTGAGGTTTCCTTTAAAGAGCCAAAGAAACGGGATCTGCGATAATATTTTTTCTCCACCCATTTGTTGCCCGTCATTTTGATTTTTTCGGCATTGATGACCACCACACTGTCACCAGTGTCCACATGGGGGGTGTAGGTGGGTTTGGCCTTCCCCGACAGGAGAGTGGCAATTTTTGTGGAAAACCGACCTAGATTTTGATCTCTGGCATCCAGGAGATACCATTGACGGTTTTTTTCCACTTCCTCTTTTTTTGCATTCCAGGTTTTCATCATTTTAAATCCATCATTGTTATTTGACCGGCAGGTTTCATGCCAATCTCATCCAAAATTATGGCAAGAGGCATGAGTCATTACATTTTTTCAATGGAAACCCATGACTCCCATTATGGACGGCCATAACTGCCAGCCTTTCTCAAGGAGAAAATTCCTACAATTTTCGGCACTGACTGTCAAGCTCCAAAGGGTACTGAACGGAATTTAAAAACAGACCTTGGGCTGGAGCTGGGGCTGCAGCCCGTTTTCGGTCCCTGTGTTTGAGAACTTCCAGGATGGCTGAAGGGGGGGATCCCTGATCCTGGTGGGTTATGAGTGTACCCACAATATTTCTGACCATTTGCTTTAAAAAACCGGTTCCTTTGATCTGATATTCAAAAAGATTGGATTTCCTTTGGACCCATCGACTGATGTGGAGTTCTCTGAGGGTGTTGTGGAGTCTGGTGCCTCGGGATCTGAAGCTTTCAAAGTCGTGTTTCCCCAATAACAGTTGTGAGGCCTTTTGAAGATAAGAAAGGTTTAATGTCTGCTGACGTTGCCAGCACCAGTGTCTGGAAAAGGGGTTGGAGATTTTTGAAACCTGGATGCGGTAGGAATAACACTTGCTTATGGCTGAAATTTGAGCATGGAATTTCCCGGGAGCTGTCTCCAGGAATTTGATGCCAATGGAAGCAGGGGTTATTTTCCGGAGTCTATGGGCCAATTGGCTGTGATCCCTGTTTTTTGGAAGATCAAAATGGGCCCACTGATTGAGAGCATGGACTCCACGGTCAGTACGGCCTGAGCCGATAACAGCAATGGGTTGATTATAAATTCGAGACAATCCGGCTTCCAGTATTCCCTGGACAGTTGGGTTTTGTCCGGTTTGTTTTTGCCAGCCAAAAAAGTCAGTGCCATCATAGGATAAACACATTCGAACTCTCAGGCTCTCAGAAGCCAAAGGCAACCCCCCCGGTTATCATGTCTGAGGAGAAATCCTTACGATCATCCAACCCGATAATCCTCCGGTATTGGAGGTTCAACCAGCTTTGGATGATTCCATATTCATTAAATGTGGAAGTTCCATTTTTGGAATTTGACAGGGAAATCAGGATTCCCAGCCCCAGACTGGAAACAAAGGCTCCCCCGTAATGGGTTTGGTTGCCATCAGATCGGTGTTCAACGAATCCAAAATAACCCATTCCTGCATCAGCATGGGGAGTGAGGTATTGAGTGTCCCACACACTTAATTTATAGGACAGGGACAATGTCGTTGGAAAGATATAAAACTGAAAAGTCTCCCTTGGTTCAAGTCCATGATTGGCATTGAGAAACTGTCCTTTTCCTTCGGCCTGGGTCACCCCGGACCCCAGTTTCAAAAAGACAGAGTTAAAAAGTTTCCAGTCGTACTCAAATTGGAGGACAAGTTGCATTTTGTCTGAGTACATTTCCTGATAATTTTGTCCTCCTGTTCTGGTGGACTGGATGTCAGGTGGCCCGTACACTCCACCAAGAAGAGAAAAAACTCTGTTCACTCCGGGAAGAGTTTTGTGGTTGTAAACATGACTTCCATCTTTGTTCTTCTGACCGGGGTTTTCTCCATTGATTTTTATGGGTTTTTTTTTTTCACCGAATCCAAAAGCAAAGCCCCCGGTTATCATATCCGAGGTGAAATTTTCAGAACTATTTGTACTGATGATTTTTCGATACTGAAAATCCAACCAGCTTTGTGTGATTCCATACTCATTGAGTGTTGAAGTTCTGTCCAGTTTTGAGAGGGAAACGAGAATTCCAAATCCAAAAGAGTACACCTGGTGATAACGAGGTTTTTTATCACCATCACTCTCCTCTTTGCGACTTTCAATAAAATAACCCGTTCCTGCGTCAGCATAGGGAGTGAGGTATTGAGTGTCCCACACACTTAATTTATAGGACAGGGACAATGTCGTTGGAAAGAGACTGGACCGGGAGTTTTTTTTGGCTTTCTCCTCATTTGAGAACTGTCCTTTAAGGACGGTGACTCCGGACCCTATTTTTAGGAATAAAGAATCAACAAGCCTCTGCTCATAATCAAGTCGAAAAAGAAATGGCCACTCTTTGGAGTATGTACCTGTGTATCCGTTCTCAAGAGTGAAAATAGCTTTAGGGGGTTTATAACTTCCACCAAGGACAGAAAGGACTCCATTGAATTTGAAAGTATTTTTGTCATTATAAATATATTCCCCCTGACTGTTTATGGATTTGGGTTTTTCAATTCCATGGAGAGGAGGCTTCTTTTTTTTATTTTTTTTTGTGGAGTAGTAATAGGTTCCATCTCTCCCCACTTTGTAAGGTTTTTCCCCGGTTTCAGGAACTTTGGGTTTTTTCTTTTTTCTTTTTTTTGAGTAATAATAGGTTCCCAGAATGTCTTTTTTTACAGGCTTTTCTATTCCAGGGATTTCCCTTTTGTTTTTTCCGGAGTTGCCGGGGTAAGGGTATTCAGGAGGCGGGGGCTCTTCTGCTGAAAGATGGAAAGGAGCAATACAAACCATCAGGAACAGCCATTTCATACTTTTTCCTTCAGTGTTTTTCCGGTTGCAGTTGTGTTTTGATGTCTTATGTGCAGAACTTTATTAAACATCCGATTTGACAATCTTTTTTTTCTGACCACAAGAAAAAGAAAAAGCAGGAAAATACTGAAAGCCGGAAAAAACCAATCCAGGCAGATCTTTGCAAAAAGCCACAGGGGCCAAAGCAGGATCTTCCATAAAAGTCTGCTTTCCGGATGTTCAGATATCCACTTTGCCAGAGGGGGGCTGTAACGATAGTAGGTTTTAATAATGAAACGTCCCCATCGGTTGGGTTTTAAAAAGCGATTGCGGAACCTCAGAAAAGTTTTTACTTTGGAATGTAAAAATGTACCATAAGTAGCTGTTGTGATAAAACAGTCAAACTTGTGTTCAGTCCAACCACCAACTCCTGTGGTTAGGGCTGCGTGACACTGGGTTCTGTCTGAACTTTGAAAGCAGTTGTCGGGGTTGGAATAGGCGGTTACAAAACCCACATTTTTTGCTTTGTCTACAATGCCGATATAAAAGAGATATTCCTGACCGTTTGTTAAACCATCCACCTCGTTTTTTGTTGTGGTGATGATTTTGGTGTTGTTGTTACAAGCTGAATCAGCCTCTTCTATGGGAAGATCCGCAAAATCCACTGTTCCGTTATTGAGAAGACCTTTGGATGCCTCCCTGTAAAAAACCCTGATGGCCTGGACCTGTGTTTTCCCCACGATGGGAAAGCTGCAAATTCCACGAATGTCATCCACAAACACTTTTTCATCACCCGGGTAAATACTGAAGTTACAGGCACTGATTATGGCATCCGGGCCGCTGTTGTGAAAACACAGGGGGATTGTACCATCGCTGTTTTCCCTTTTATCATTGATGCTTAGGACAGCCAGTCTGACTTCGGTGGTGTATTCTCCGGTATTATCTGAATTAAACTTTCCATCCCGATTGGAGTCAATTCCAATCCGAATGGAATAAACACCTGTCTTCAGATCTTCTTCCTCACCGCAACCGTTAGTTCCACCAAACATCTGTTGGCAAATTTGTTGCCAGTGGATTCCAATGCGGACTATACTGTTTGCCGGAATATCCCCGGAAGGGCCAAGCACGTTTTCCAGAGAAACCTGATTGTCATCGGAGTCTGTGGTGATGAGTATGGGACCTGTATCTGTGGTTTGAAAGGACAGGGAAAAAATGAGACTGTTATGAATACGCCGTCGATTGCAGGGAAGACTCTCCCCGTCGCAGCTGTTACAGACCGAAGTGTTGGTGGGGGTTTTACAGGTGCCGGAGTAACCACCGTAAATGACATGGGTGTTCGTGTTATTGTTATTGTTTAAAAGGTTTCCCTCACCCCATGAAAAACTTTCATTCTCAAATCCTGTAATAGTGATTGCGGCCTGGGCTGTGGAGTTTAAAAAGATAATAAAAAGAAAACCAAAAAGGTATTTTCTGTAAAAATTTGCAGCAAATGGGATCATGACAAAAGTCTGTCATGTCCTCTGGAGTTTGTCAAAAATCCTTTCTGCAATAAAAAATCCATTTGAAGCGGCTCCACGATAGAGATTATCAGCGACAACCCACATCATCCAGATGTTCTCAAAATCCATATCTTTTCGCAGTCGTGAGACAAAGACTTTGGAGGAGCCTTCCACCTCTTTATAGGAATGAAAACTTTTATTGTATTCAAAGCCCTTTGGTTCACTGGTTTTTTTAGCAGGAAGGGTCCCTGAGACTCCCCTCTCTTTAGTGACAATTTTTTGTTTCAGGTAGCAAATATCTGGTGATTCATTCAAAACGGATTCAATAGAGCCAAGCTCTGTGGTTTTGTCAAAACTCAGCCAAAGGGCTTCCCCGTGGCCATTGAATGTTGGTACACGCACAGTGAAAGCGGATATTTTCAGGTCTGGCATGGTCAGGATTTTTTTGGTTTCTCTCATGATTTTTAATTCTTCAGAGCAGAAGAACTGATCATCACAGGAACCAATTTTTGGCTGACATTCAAAGGCAATGGGAGGATTAAAGGAGAGACCAGGTCCGGCTTCCTGACCATTCAGAATATTCCGGCTTTGGCTGTGCAGGTCCCTGACTCCGTCTTGACCGGCTCCACTGACAGACTGGTAACTGGCCACCCGTACTTCCACAGGATTGAATTTTTTTAATGCATTTAATACAATAACAAGCTGGATTGTGGAACAGTTGGGATTGGCAATAATTCCCGGTTTTATCGGATCTCTGATCTTGTTGAAATTAATTTCAGGAACGACAAGGGAGCTTTCCGGATCCATCCGATAAGCAGATGAATTATCCACGACGATAGAACCCTGTTCCACAGCCTGTGGGGCCCATTGCCTGCTGATGGAATCCCCTGATGAGAAAAAAACCAGATCCAGACCCTGAAAGCAGTTTTTATGGAGATTCAGGACTTCATACTCCCGAGTGCGAAACTTTATTTTCTGGCCTTTTGATTTCAGACTTGCAAAAAACCGTAATTTCTTAAAACTGTATGTGGAATCGCTGAGAAGTTTGTTGAAGGTTTCACCCACAAGCCCTGTGGCTCCAACAATTCCAACAGAAAAGTGTTTGGTCATTGTTGGTTCCTTTTTCTTATATTGCTGGTTTTATGAAAAAGCCCCATAATGGCTCCTAAAAGGGCGTAAGAGAAAAACAGAACAAAAAGCATTGTCTCTGGTTTGACAGCCACTAAAATAATAATCAAAACCCCTATGACAAGATGGGTAAAAGGTTGTTTTTGTTTTAAATTCACGTCTTTGAAATTTTTATAGCGAAATTGACTGACCATGGTCAATCCCAACATAAAAGTCATAAACAACAAAAGTCCATTCCGGCTGCCATCCATATCCAGGTCTTTAAAACACAGAACTGAACTGGCCACAATACCGGCAGCCATGGGAATGGGAAGTCCCTGAAAATGGGTTCTTTCCCTTTCTGTCTGGACATTGAAACGAGCCAGACGCAAGGCCCCGCAGGCCACAAAGACAAAACTGGCCAACCAGCCCATTCGTCCAAAGGGTTGCAGGGCCCACAGGTACATAATCAGGGCCGGGGCCATACCAAAACTGACCAGATCACAAAGAGAATCATACTGGGCACCAAAAGTGCTGGTGGTGTCAGTGAGGCGGGCCACCCGACCATCCAGGAGATCAAACACAGAGGCTGCCACAATGGCGTAGGAACCAAAGCTGTATTCCCCGCGAATAGCGAAGATAATGGACATAAATCCAAAAAACATATTGGTTGTGGTCAGAAGATTGGGGAGAATGTAGATTCTGATCCCGGAAGACTTCCGTTTATTGTCAAAGTTTGTTTTAACAGCCAAAAATCTGCCACCAGGAGCACTTTTTCTTTCCAATCATTTCCCGGGCCACTTTTGAGGGGTTGATCACATTGGAAAGGCTGTTGAGAGCATGGTAGGACTTAAGATCATTGCTGATATGAATATCGGCATCCCTGATTTTTTCAGCGATTTTAAGGTACAATGAGGTTTCTGTTGCCAGGATAAGAGGTCTGTTTTCAGCCATCATATTGTTGAGAATAAAGAGGTAAGTGTTTTGATCCTGAAGCAGGATTTTGTCCTTTCCTGATTGATTCAGGGTTTGGAGGGCCTCATTGGTGATTGTCAGAAGAAATTTATAAATGCCTCCATATTCAATGGCCAGGGCCTCAATGCTGGAATAAAGCTGGGATGTGGTGCTGTTTTGGTCCGGACAGGCAAAGATGAGCTCTAAAGACTCTTTAATCAGTCCGGCCCCATTGGCGAAATTGGGATTGTTATCACCATTTTTTTCAGTTTTGCCTGGATTTTCATCAATGGCTTTTTGGGCAATACTGAGATTTTTGGCTACAATTCGCTGTAAAGTCTCAATATCCATGACTTTCAGCCGGTCTGATGGAAATTTTAACGCAGCTATTGAGAAAAAAGGAAAAAAGAAAATCAGGATAAATTTTCTCATTAAACACCTCCTGTATTGATAATGGTCCTGTTTGAATTTTCACACAGAGTTTCCCTATTGGGAACTTGTGGGAAAAAACATGATCTTTAATATATTGTATTCATTCTCTCTGAATTTTCCAGTCTTTTGTGGAAATTATGCTGGTGACGGTTCTCCCTTTTTTGGTGATCCTGGGATTCCCCGTCCCCGTTTCTTGTTGCGGTGTACATTACGCCTTAAGTTGAACCCCCCGCTTTATAGGCGTGGGTCGTTACAGTTCCTGTTTTTTAGAGTTATAATATGATTTAATAAAAAGTAAATTGAAACCTCAATCTGAGTCCATGATCTTTATATGTTTGAAGGGCAGAGGGGTGGTCAGGGGTCTTGTAAAAAAGTTCAGATCAGGCATAACTCATCTCGTCATTCCCCTTTGCAATCCGGCACAAACCTTCAGGTTTCATAAACTTTTCTTTAATTCTTGTTTTTTAGAGTTATAATATGATTTAATAAAAAGTAAGTTGAAACCTCAATCTGAGTCCATGGTCTTTATATGTTTGAAGGGCAGAGGGGTGGTCAGGCAGGGGTCTTGTAACAACCCATCCAAGGAGGATATTTTGAAAATGATGATTCGTACAATGATCTTATTGGTATCAATGGGGCTGCTTGCCTCCTGTTCCAAACTGGTTAAGAAGACCATTCAGGATAATCCTGATATTGTTTTTGAAGCCATTAAAAGCGACCCTGCCGGTTTTATGGAAGTGGTCCAGACAGCAGCCAGAGAAGCCCAAAAGAAAGAAATGATGGCTGCTCAGGAGGCGGAAAAAAAGGCTCAGGATGAGGAATTCACGAACCCAAAAAAGCCGGACCTGGGGGCCAACAGGGCTTTTTTAGGAAAGTCTTCAGCTCCTATCACCATTGTGGAATACTCTGATTTTCAATGTCCTTTTTGCCAAAAGGGTGCGGACACTGTGGAAAAAGTCATGGAGGAGTATAAGGGTAAGGTGAGACTGCTTTTCAAACACCTTCCTCTTGAACAAAAGCATCCCAACGCCCGCCTGGGCTCACAGTACTTTGAGGCCATAGCCATGCAGGATGCAGGCAAGGCCTATGAGTTTAAAAAACTGATTTTTGAAAATCAGAATGAAACCTATAGGGATGCCGGGAAACTTTATAAAAAGCTGGCCAAAAAAGTGGGAGCCAATATAAGCAAACTGGCCAGTGACCTGAAATCCAAAGCGGCTGAAATTGATAAAATCATTGAAGCTGATAAGGCAGAGGCCAGTCAGTTTGGTTTCAACGGAACCCCCGGTTATCTTATCAATGGTGTCTCTCTGAAAGGAGCTTACCCTGTTGAAGGTTTTAAAAAAGTGATAGATCGTCATTTAAAAGGCAAATAATGAAAGTAACGGCTCAAGTCCATTACTATCATCATTCTGGATGAGACCAACATGAGACAACAAAGAGCAAATGAGTACTTGACGTATGCCGCAAGGGAAAATGAGGAAGACCGGTGCCAGGATCGCCAAAAGGGGAAGCAGTGACTTTTAAAAAACCATGGGCTGTGAAGTGTGTTGGCCCATGATTTTCAGTTCATGCACTTCGTTCTGACGTTATGTTGTCACAAAAACTGAAAAATTTGCCAGCTTCACCCACTTTGGCACTGGCGGCCCAGGCCAGGCAATTAAAAAGTCAGGGTCACAATGTGGTTTCTCTAACAGTGGGGGAGCCGGACTGGCCCACTGACAAGCCCGCCAAAGAGGCGGGAAAGTGGGCCATTGATGAAAACAAAACCACCTATACTCCGGTCTCTGGTATTGTGGAACTCAAAGAGGCCATTTCCCGGCTCATATCCAATCAACTTCAAATGAAGGTGAAGCCCTGTCAGGTGACTGTGGGTTCGGGGGCCAAATTCATTATCTACAGTGCCTTAAGTTCAATATTGGATTCAGGAGATGAGGTGATCCTCCCTGGCCCCTATTGGGTCAGCTATCCGTCCATGGTGAATCTGGCCGGAGGAGTGCCAAAGATCATTCTCTGTGGGGAGGAGAGTGAATTTAAATTAACAGCAGAACAGCTGACAGAAGCTATTGGACCAAAGACCAAGGCTTTAATCCTCAATTCACCCAACAACCCCACGGGAGCTGAGTACAGCAGGGAAGAGCTTTTAAGACTGGGCACAGTGATTAAAAATCACCCCCGACTTGTTATTCTGAGTGATGATATTTACAACCAGTTGTCCTTTGGTAAAGAGGCTCTCAGTCCCCATCTTCTCCATGGAACCCCTGAATTGGCCGATCGTTGCCTTTGCATTAACGGAATGTCCAAGGCCTATGCCATGACCGGCTGGAGAATGGGTTGGGCTGTGGGACCGGAAGATCTTATTGAAGCTATGGGCAGGTTTCAGAGCCAGACCACAGGAACTGCCTGCTCCATTTCCCAATGGGCTTCTGTGGCGGCAATCAACCATTGTACCAGTGAAGTTCAGGATCATCTTATGATTTTAAAAGAGAGAAAACACTTTTTTATCGAGGAACTTTCAAAAGTAAAGGGTTTGGTTGTCTTCCCTCCCCAAGGGGCTTTTTATCTGTGGGTGAATATTCAAAATTGGCTGGGGGGGAACTACAAAGGTAAAAAGCTGGAGGACTCAGGGCTGGTGTCTGCTCTTCTTCTGGAACATGAAAAACTGGCCGTTGTTCCCGGAAAAGAATTTGGCTTTAAAGCTTATTTACGATTGAGTTTTGCAGCCAGTCTCCAGGATCTGAAAGAGGGAGCCTTACGCCTGGCCCGCTTCCAGTCCCGACTCATCTGACCATATAGGGACAAATCGGACATATGTTTTTTAAAACAGTAAATATATGTGTTGTGGTTGTCATTAATTTACTGATATTGACTGTTGCTTTTGAAATTTTATCCCGGTTTTTCTTTTCCGGCTATATCGACTCAAAGCTCAATAAAATAATTAGTCGATATCAATTTGACCGTGATCTTGAAAATCACTCGGCTTTTGCATCCGATAATGGAGCAAAAATACCTCACCCGTATCTGGGTTATGCCAGACTCAATAAAATTTATCATTTTGACATTGTTAATGAAAAAAACCAAGACACCAATGATCCTATAGCTATTTTTGGAGGTTCCGTTGCTGAAAATTTTTATCATTTTAACAAAGAAAAAAAACTGTTACAAGAAAATCTCAAAGAAACATTTGGATTAAAGAGTGATTTCGGGATAAAAAATTATGCGTTAAGTGGTTACAAACAGCCTCAACAATTGATTGCAGCTATTTTATTTCGTCCAAAAGTAAAAATGACTATCAATATAGAAGGATATAATGAAATTGATAAAAAACTAAACAGTCGATTTCCTCATTATTATCCTATGTCTGTTATCTCTCGACTTTATTATTCCGGATGGAAAACCTGGGATATTTATATCAGGGCTGCAAAAACCAGAGCATCTCAAAGAAAATTAAAAGCTTTTTTGGAAAAAGACTGGGGGTTTAAATTTGTACACACTTTTTTTAAGATTCTTTATTTTTTAAAAGAGAAATATATTGTTGATCTTGAACAGGAATTAATTTCTCGAAAGAGGCAGGCTAAAAAAATAAATTTATTTGGATCTGTCACTTTTTTGGAGAGAACAATTTATTGGCTCGAGCGGTCTTGCGAACAGCAAAATTTTTTGGCGGAAAAAGGAATAAAGGCTTATTTCTTTTTTCAACCATCTCCATATGTGCCACGATCGAAGAAGAAATTAACAAGTCATGAAAAGCAAATGATAAGAAAGTATAAAAATGAAGTCCAGATGGTTTGGGAAGAAAAACATCATGTACAAAATGTGATAGAGATTTTTTTTTTGGTAAGAAGGATTATAAAGAAAAGAAAACTTAGCCTTAATCTTTTTGATATGTCTCAAGTTTTTTTGGATGAACCTCAAGAGGTTTTCCGGGATGGATGTTGTCATCTTAACCAATTGGGTCATTCTCTTTTGACTCAAAAAATTGCCGAGGTCATCAGGAAAACCTATCTTGAACAAGAAAAACCTAAATTATGCCATGATGATTTTCGAATTTTGTTTGAAAGATTTAAGTAACTTTATATATTCAATTTGAAGTTAAAAACAAAAGAATAAAAACCTGAATCATGAAAATGCTTGGAAGTTGTTATGAATGTCCTCTAAAAGAAAGAAAGTCTGTTTTTTAAATTCGTAGAGGTTTAAAGTTTGGCAGATCCAAATGTGTTTTTTGAATTTCTTTTTTGCACTTCCAATTATGAATAGGACTTTTCATTTTTTCCCCATTTTTCATGTTATATTGAAAATATGTTAAAAATTCATCAGAGACATCCTTTTCTCTGACATGATTGAATCCCATCATTAAAAAAGATTTTTTATAATCCTGATTTGGAATAAATTTAAAAACATCCTCTTCCTCTTTATGTGGATGACTTTCCCTGTGAAGGGTTCCTAGTTTATGATTTTCAACAAATATCCTTAAATATCCATTTGTATTTTTCATTTTTTTCTTCATGAGGGAAGGCATTTGATTTATCAGAAGATAAGAAAAATTATGAACATAACCATCAAACATGGAATCCATGTATTTTTGACGGAAAATAAAAAATTTTTTATAGGAATCCAGGGCTTCTATTTTACCCAGTTTCATTCTAACTCCATCTTTAAACTGGACATAAATTTTCATGTTTTCTTTTAATTGTATGGAAACAGGAAAAAAAGGGGATTCCAAAAATGAAGATGAAAACGAAGATAAAAATGAAACAAAACTTTTTGTTCCCTTTAATTTATGCTTTTTATAAGTTCCTTCTTTGTAATGATGATCAGAGGAGTTCTGTCTTAACTCGGAAAGAGTCTTTTGACTATCATCGGTTATCCATATGGATTGTACATCATAAAGGTTTTTATTGAAGCTTTCATGGATACCCCCGTTACTTGTATAATGACAGTTAATCGTTTTTATAAAGAAGTCTTTCTTCCCTATCAGGGCGTTAAAAAAAAAAATCGCGATAAACTCATTTCCCAGAGAACTTTTGTGGGCAAAATTTTTATAGAGTCTGTTTTTTGGAAATGGAATAAAATTAAGATTGTACAATTGTCTGTTAAAATGGTATTGATGAAATATGAAAGGATCATCCGTAAAAAATAAAATTCTGTTGTCATATAATTTTTTTATTTTTTCAAGAAGAAGAGTGTTTATTGCAACAGCCTCCTCTATTTCTGTTATTTTCCTGTAATAAAAAGGGTTGGAAATCTTACCTCTCAAGAAGGGAAAAGTTGTTTCCCAGGCTTCAAAAGGATGTGTGTCGTAGAGAAGAGCTGTTCGTGAGGGGATAAACTGATAATATTTTCTATGTTTTTCCTCCATTGTGCGGCCTTTTAGAAACACTTCCTTTAAAGGAGGATTCCCTTCAGATAAAATAAATCGATTTTTTACCCCTGCTATGGGTCTTTCAAAATTCATTGGTTTGCCAAACGTCAGGTCTCTATTCGGTTGAAAACATCTTGGACCGATAAGAATGTAATCCAATGAATATTTTTTTGCGTATTTTTCCCATAAAAAAAATTGTTCCTGGAATCCATGTCCTCCCACTCCAAAATTAAGAACTTCTGTTCTTTTGTCTGGAAATTTTTCATTAAACAGTTTTTGGAGCTGGTAAGGATAAGTATCAGTTTTACCCGCTTCGGATCCAAAAGTGTGGGAATCTCCAAAAGTTCCTATTCGGATGACACCTGTTTCTTTCTTAAATGGAAAGTTTAAAAAATGTTGAATTCTCTTTTCAGGAGTTTTTAAATAAGCTCCTGTTTTCAGGATGAAATCTTTTGAATAATAATTCGGTAAAAGGTTATTCTTATAAGGTTTGAATTTACAATCTTCATATATATATATATATATATATGCCTAAGAGAGAGAAACACAGAAATAAAAAATACTTTGCCATAAGTGACCTTACTCCTTATTCTCTTGAGTGGTGGTGTTGCCCGTAAGGGTTTCATTTTGATAAAATCCCGTGATTGAATTGATAAAAAGACACTTTTCCGTATTCTGGAGTCAATTAACATTTCAAACAACACTAAGGGTGGCTTTATGGGAAAGCGTCTAAACACAGATTAGCTGGAAAACATAAAACAAACAACTCATTAAACGGGGTTCCATATCTTCTCGGATCCAAAGGTTATGGAACCCCGTTTAATTAAGAAATCACTGGGTTGAAAAGACATTGTGTAATATCCTGTGGCACATATAAAACTTGTTTCAATTTTTACTGGATCTTGATAATGGATTTAAAATTCATCCGGCGTATTCTGATTATCTATGTTTCCCTGACTCTTTCCATGTCTTTTCTGGTTATTCCTTTTTTTGGTCACAATGGGGATATTTTTATTTTTTCCGATTGGAAACTTTTTGCAAACCCTCCACAGAAATCCTTTTACGATATTACCTGGGATGGAGGTAAGAGTTTTCTTTTTCGGGATCACGATAGAAAAGAAGCGAGGATAAAAGAAATTGATATCCATTTCCTTTTTCATTCAGTTCAAAAGAAAAAAATAAAAGAAGATCACCTGGAGATATTAAAACAATTGGGTCCCTGTGAAAATCTGCGGCTTGTGAAATTCAAAGGCCCTCTTTACAAACACCTTCTCTTTAATGAGAAACTGGAAAGAGTCAAGGAGACCGGACTTTGTGAACACTGATCTGCACACCAATGATTTTCGGGCCATGTTCTATATTTTCTTGACAGGCTTTCTCTGCTATGAATCCTATTTTCTGGCAAGGCTTCCGGCTTCCGGAACAGAATTTATATGGCTAGCTGACATTCTTTATTCTTTTATTCCCTTTTCTCCTTGGCACCCTCCTTTATTTTTCCTAATCGTGCTTGCACTTTCCATTCTTTGCATCTTCAGGGACTCTTGGGTTTTAAGAACTTTCGCTTTTATTTTTCTTGTTCTCTTGTTCTCTATCAAATTCTCCTTCAGCACAGTTAGTCACAGTCGCCACATCTGGTTTTTTGCAAGTTTTTTCTTTATATTTATTAACAGCAGAACCCACCTCGACACCACAAGAAACCACCTTGTCATTCGTCTCATACAATGCACCCTTCTTCTTCAGTATTTTTCCTCGGGACTATGGAAGTTCATGGCTCTGGAAAAACTCTCATTTGATTATTTCAAAGAAGTCATATTCGAACATATTGCCCACTCCGTAATGCTTAAAGAGTCGCAGTCCATTGCAATTGTCACTGATACTCTTGTTTGTCAGTATCCATCGGTTCTGGCACTGGGTTTTGTCTTTAGCCTGATTTTTGAACTTTTCTCCATAGTTCCCATTCTGACCGGCAGATATTTTTGTTTTTTCGGTTTTTATGCGATTCTTTTCAACATCATGGCAAACATGATTATCGGTGTATCCTTTGTTCCCAATATTATAGCGGCCATTTACTTTCTGGTTTATGCTGAAAAGACATGGAAGCTTCCAGAGCCAAAGCCGGACAATTTTCAGGAAGCTGCTTCCAATACCCTGTAAAAGAAATATCTGAATGATCTCAAGGAAGAGAAACAACTGCAATCACTTTATAAAGAGTTCAAAAGCTTGGGTTACGTTTGTTCTATGGTACCACTTCGGATTGGCGATAGAGGCAGGTTGTGGGACCACCGTTCATGTTGCCATAAAATGGGGTATGGCTCTCTCTCTCTCTCTCTCTCTCTCTCTCTCTCTCTCTCTCGGCAATCCAGGCACGCATACTTGCGGCTTGGAGAGAGTCCGGGAATTCCCGAATGAATAAGTCGATCCAGGCTATTGAGCGACTTCCATTATGTCGGACTTGAAGAAGATCAAGGAAGTGGCCGTCAATGAATGTTTTCCAGAGTGAGGTAGCCTCTTCCAACAATGTTCCACGTTTAGTATTTATCCCGGATCGAGACAACGCATAAGCAGCCACCAGTAAAGCACTGATCGTCATATTCGCATAGTAGATACGATCTTTCTCATTTTTGTAGAAATGAAGCCATTTGCGATTGACTTTATTACCTTCATCAATATCCTGCAGTGCCAAATTATAGTAATGATGGGCATGAGTGAGTGCATCGTGATTGTTGGTGGCGTTTCCCCAAAAGGCCCATCCGGCTGCAATGAGTGCACGTCGGTCAATGCCTTTTGTTTTATCTGTGAAATCATCATGGGCATTGCGTGTCGTTTTGAAAAGATAATTGCCCCAATGTTTGACCTTGGCAAGGAATATCCTGTCTTCTGGGTATTCCTCTTTGACAATCAGGTATGCGTGTGCCAACGGTACCAGGAAGTTGGCAACCTGAAAGACTGGTTCATTCATTGGGTTATAGTTGGGGTATTCAGATGGCGAGTATGGAACCAATTCTGTGAATGCATTGATTTTTGCACCTTTCTCCAGAGTGTTTCGAATAAGCTCGGCAGCCCGGTTTTTTCCTGCATAGTAGTTGGCAATATTAGTGAAGAGTGCATTGCCGGCATTCTGTGCGTTCGACTTCTGTCTTCTTATGGGGCCATGAATTGTGGCTTTGCGGTTGAGGTAAACCTTGTGCCCCTCTGGATTTTGCCGGCACCATTGATTCCGGCTGGGCAGTGGTATCTTTGCTAACTCAGCTCTGCGGGATGCGACATCAATCACCGGTTTGATTATGTTGCAGGCTTCTTTGGTGATTCTGACATCAGACCCTGTATCTTGCATTGTCTGACAGCCGACAACCATAATTGCAAGCATAACAATCGCAATTTGGCATCTATTTTGTATCAATACTGCCATTCTCCATCAATTTTGGATGACAAATCATAAAAAAGAGTCTATCTCATTAACAGGGGCAGAGCAAATTCTGGTAAAATTGTTGCCACAAAACGACAATTCACCAAAGGAGCCGCAAATGGAATCCGGGTGAAAAGGACAGGCCCTGTAAGGAGAATAAAAGTTTTTTGTAAAATTGCTTTGCTTTACAAGCCTCCGGATTTCGAGACAAAGCTATCCATTAGTCAATCAGGGGACGACTTTGCTTATTAGCCCTATGGCTGAGTTCTTTGGCAATTATGCCGACTTTGTTTTTGTTGAGTGTGTCATCGCTGTCTTTTCTGTTTTGTATTGAACATCAGCCACATGGAGTGCGAATCTAAACTGTCAGAGGGAGAGGGGACAAAGACAACAGATTATTCAATATGACTGATCGTATATTTCCAACTGTAAATCAATTGGTCCAATTATTACCGGACATATAGCTGCTGCTTCCCATGATTCAGATTTTTTTGTCGGTGGGTGTTCGGATAGCTTGACAAATGGTACCGACGGCGAGACTTGAACTCGCACAGTATTGCTACCGGGGGATTTTGAATCCCCTGCGTCTACCAATTCCGCCACGTCGGCAAAGTCAGAATGTCAAAAAGATAGACAAATCGTAAAAAAAGTAGTGGATAAATTTTAATTATTCAAGTCAATTTTACATGGTCCACTGATAAGTGTGGATTTTTTTCATCTTTTGGTAGTATTCTCTGTTTTCGCTCACCCGCATTTTCCATGAACTTGCAGGATTATGGTTAAACTGATTATAAGGAGGACACATTGAATTTCCATTCCATTATTTTTTTCTTTTTATCATTGGGTTTGACTTTGAATACTTTTGGAGCTGTGAATTCAGAAAAAACAAGATTTCCAGCCTCTGAGTCCTCTGAAAACGAAGAATTGGTCAGGGAGTTTGAGGAGGCTCTTATAAAAAATGAAAGTGCAACTGTGGCTTTTCATCGGACCGATGCGAACACAAGCAGTGTTGGCAATGCCGGTCACAGTGCCGGCAACACGATTAGTTCTGATAATTTTAGTGTTGATAAGGATGAAAACCCCGGGAATTATTATTTCAGTCTTGGTGGAGGTATTATCAATTTTCCAGATGTTGGAAACATCCAAATGTTTAACGGTGCCGGGGGAATTGGCTTGGGAATCTCTTTGACCTCCCGTCTGAAGCTTGAAGCCGGTTTTATATATTCTTTTCAGCAGATTGAAATCAATCAGTTGGTGAACACTGTTTCTGATGATATTGACCAGTACTCTTTTAATGCCAAAGGAGTCTATCACTGGGATGTTTCCTGGCCTGTCACCCCCATTACAGGTGTTATGGCGGGCTTGACCTCCCGTCAGTACAATGATGATGAAGGCTCTTCCAATGCTTTTGATGTGGGTCTGGTCTTTGGAATTGACAAACCTGTCAGCCCTGGATTGAGTTTTGGTCTGGAGTATCGATATATGATCAATGTGGATTATAAACGGGAGTTCGAAAACTCCAATTACGGCATGATGCTGCAAAACTTAGCCACCAGTGCGGAAGTCAACCCTCTGGAGACTTTTGATTATCAGGTGGTTTTCCTTAACACTAAATTTAATTTCTGAAATTTTCTTCTGCAAACCCTGAAAATTTACTGGTCATTGAAAACAGTGGCAATGTAAAATGGAAGAGTGATTCGTTTGGTTTTGATGATTCTTTCATTTTTTCTTTTTTTTAATTCCTGTTGGAGTGAGGTTCTTGTTACAGCCTTGGCCCAGGTGAAAGATCATGTTGTCACCACCAGGGAAACGGCGATTCATGAAGCCCTGGTTTCTGCTTTGGGCTATGATTTTGGCAGCCCTGAAAAGATTTCATCCAGGGACCAGGTGGTTAGGGAATGGCTTCTTTTTTATGAAGCTCTGGGGTTTTACAGCCATCCTGTTAAGGATTCAGAACAGATTAAAAAATGGAAGCTGGCAAAAGATCTGTCCATGCAGTCTGGTGTCTGGAGAAAACTTGAGATGAGTGATGATGAACTCAAAGAAAAGGTAAGAAGGCATATGGAGGTCCAAAGACTCTATGATTTCAAAAAAAAGGCCTCAAAAACACCTGTTTCTGTTATTGAAATTGAAAATGAATACAGACAGAACCAAAAACATTACCAATCCATGAATGTTGACAAGGCAAAAAATAAGATTCATAAATATCTTGAACAAAAAAAGACTGCAAAACAACTGAATGAGTGGTTTAGGGTTTTGGAGCAGAAATACAAAGTCCGTTATTTTTCAGAACAGTCCCTTTGAAGCTAATTCAAGGCACCGTAAATGGAATCTGATCAGAAAACGACAATTACGAGAAAATATCACGAATGTTTGTTCCGAAAGATCCTGTGGAAGCTTTCAGGACATCTTCTCCATAAACAGTGATTTCAAGATTATTTCTTTCGGAAAGTCTCAAAAGATGATTCAAAAAAGCCACTCCCTGTTGTTTTATATCTCCATATCTCCAGTTTTTAGAGGCAAGACCCGGAGTGTAATTGAAGCAATTGCTGTACCAAAGGGCAATATGGAGAGACTTCATTTTCTCCAGGACCTTTATCAGGGGACTGAAGTCGTCGATAAGATCCATTTTTATAAAATGCCTTGGAAGATCTTTAACTCTGGTCAGGTGATCGGCGAACCTGACTTCCCCTCCCCATAATTTTAATTCTTTCCGCCAATGGCTCTCTCCCTGTTTAGGGAGGATTGACAATAATGAATCATTAAATTTTTCCGGGTATTTACGAAGAATCTTCTCTACAAAACTCGGGTAGTCCTTACCATCCCACTGATCCAGAAGCTTTTCCTTGAAATCAAGGATTTTTTGGTTAACATCGAAATAAACGAGCTGTGTTTGCTCATGAAAACCATGCCGGTAAAGAGTGTGAAAATCAAAAAAACCGGCTGGCAAACCCACGAAAGCATCAATTTTTTTCATGTTGTATTCAACGTAATGGTTCCTGACCCTTTCAGTGTTGAAAATAAACATTTTTCTCATCAGGCCGGTTGATTCCACAGAAAGATAATCCAGAACTTTTTCCTGGTGATCTGACAATGGGTCCTGATGGAGGTCAGGTTTTTCAGTCTTCAGACGGGCTAAAAGACTTTCCTGATTCTGTTCCGGGTAGAGAAAAAGCTTTTTCTCCCTGATCTCTGAGGGAATATTTTCAACCCTCAGGCCAGACTCCAGGGCTTTGTGAATCCAATGCCAACCCATGATTTCTGGACTTTCTTCGCTTGTTCCACGACCTGGCATAAGATAAGTGGGGGT
Source organism: Bdellovibrionales bacterium (assembly GCA_965218815.1). Taxonomy (GTDB): domain Bacteria; phylum Bdellovibrionota; class Bdellovibrionia; order Bdellovibrionales; family JAGQZY01; genus JAGQZY01. The sequence continues at coordinate 577,934 of CBDCLX010000002.1, forward strand.
GTAATCATCATGAATGTTTTCTGAACTGCGAATCACTTTTGAAACAGAGATTTTTCCTGTTGCTCTCTTAATTAAAGGGGGGCGATCCAGCTGATTCCACAAGGCAAGGTTCACAATAAAACACTGGGGATGTATGCCGAACCATTTGTCTTTGCGATCCATAAGGTGGGCAAACATAAAAATATCCGGACCGGCTTTGGACGTGAAATCCCTGACTGATTCATAAAATCCCTCTTTGATAATGGTTCCTGGTGTCATCACAATGGCCCAGGTTTTCCCCATTTCATAAGTTTTTGACAATAAATCCCCAAGATTGATTCCAAAGTCAAAATCAATAGTTTTGAGTCTTAATCTTGAAAAGTGTTCAGTAATAACGGAACTTATCTTTAAAAGTTCGGGGTTTTTTATTTCATGGTTTTGCAGCCACACAAGGGAAATCATACTGAATTTTTCCTCTTGTCCGGGAATAGAAGATCCAACGACTTGATCTTCCGCCGATTTAGTGGAATCTGAAAGTCTTTTTTTGAGACTTTTTTCAACACTCCTTCTGATTGTCCTGTAATACTCTTCTCCATAGTTTCCGTGGATGATAATATGGACCCTTGTTTCTTCAGAGAGATTCCAGACTCCATGTTCGTTGGAAACATCAACGGCCATTCCCATGCCCGGTTGAAAAGGAACCTGGCCCCATTTTTTAAATAACCAATAACATTTTTCAGGCATATTAAGGGCAATATTCAATGGTCCAAGGCTTTTGTTGCCCTCTTCACGATCACGATGGAATTTTATAAAACCGCCTGGGTGAAGATACATAAAGCGAATGCGATAAATTTCAGAAAAATAATCATGACTGACCAGATATTTCAGGTAACAGGTGGTTACGGGGGCTTTTTCTGATGCCCATGTCCATTTGTAAGGGGTTTGTTTTTCATTCAGATACCCATACCTGTCACAGGAAAGGGTTTTTTGGGCATCAAGGCCATGGAGACAGAGACTGTTCCAGCCCTGACTGTCACTGGAACGATGGGGAACGGACCTCAACTGAAGGTTTTTGGCCTCTTGAAGCATGGTTCTCCAGTCAAAGGTCGGAATATCCATGACCAGATATGGAATTTTCAGGGCTTTAAGTAAAGCATGACCATTTTTGGTTTTGCAAAGGGAGAGACGATCTTTTATAAAATGATCAGTCGTTCTGTTTTTTGAGGCCAGGTTCTTAAGAATATTTAAAAAATCTGAATCCATGGAGTTTATGAGCTTATTTTATGCATTCGTCTTTTGTCCAGATCATATTTTTCAACCTTCATAATAAGGCCTGCCCGGCTGATACCAAGCTCTTTGGCAAGTTTTGATTTGTTCCATCCGGTGCGTCGCAAACCTTCTTTAATCATATGGACCTCAAGACCCTCAATGGCATCCTTGAGCTTTCCGGTCACCCGTGTTCCCTGAACTTTTGCCTTCTGACCACTTTCAATGATTTTTGGAGAGAACATATCTGCTGTAATTTTTACTTTATCCCCACTGAGGACAACGATCCGTTCCATTTCATTTTGAAGTTCACGCACATTCCCCGGCCATTGATAATCATAGAGTTTTTCCAAAGCCCTTTTGGTGAGAACCCGCTTTCCCATATTGGTTCTTTTGCAGGCCAGATCAATAAAGAATTCAGAGAGAAGGGGAATGTCCTCCTTGCGTTCCCTAAGGGGTGGAACCCTCAAGTTTATAACATTAAGCCGGTAGTACAAATCCTCCCGAAAAGTTCCCAGGGAAACCATCTCTTTCAGGTTATGGTTGGTTGCGGCAATCACTCTCACATCGACCTTGCGGGACTCCAGTCCTCCCACGGGAGTAAAGGTTCCATCCTGAAGGACACGAAGAAGTTTCACCTGCATCTGAGGTGAGGTATCGCCAATTTCATCAAGAAAGAAAGTTCCTTTGTCCGCAATATCAAATAAGCCTTTTTTGTCCTTGTGAGCTCCTGTGAATGAACCTTTGGCATGACCAAAAAGTTCGGATTCCAGCAGATTGTCATTAAAGGCTGAGCAGTTCTGAATAACAAAAGACTTGTTCGACCGTGATGAATTATAATGAATGGATTTGGCAATAAGTTCTTTCCCCGTTCCATTCTCCCCCTGCACGAGAACAGTGCAATCAGCTCCCTTGACCTTATCCAGAAGAGTGTAGAGTTTTTGCATGGCATCGGATTTGCCAATCATACTGTCATATTTATAGCGACTCCCAAGCTCTTTATTGAGTTCACGAATTCTTTCTTCACGATTGCTGATTTCCAGATGGAGTGTCACCACCTCCCTGGAAACAAGATCCACAAGATCAATAAAATGGGCACGGCTGTTTGTATCAAGGAACTGGATCCTGGAAACAGCATGATTGATAGAATCCTCGGTTTCTCCTTCCTGTTTCAGGCGGTTTCTCACTTCTTCAATACGACCGGCTTCATCCACGTCCCTGATAAATCCAATTCCCACCACAGTGCCCATAAACTCGCCATCAATGACAATGGGAAAAATGGCCATATCAAATCCGGCAAGAGACCATTGTGTCAAAGTGAAACGGTCTTCATTATTCCTCATTTTGTTGATGATCTGAAAGATATTCTGACTGAAATTCTTACGATGCTCTTCCTTATTCAGGAAAGTTTTTACAGACAGATTAACAAGGTCATTGCCATTTTTATACCCACGCAATTCCCCTTTTTCATCGGTAAAAATCACATCAATGGTCCACCATGAGGCAAGAATAAGTTTTAATTTTTTAATCACATGAATATGTTCAAACTCATCCCAATTAATCATCCTGTCTCCTTACTGTGGCTGTTATGATCTTTGGACTCTCCGGTCTCTGTTCCTCAGGGGGGGGGGTTAAGACTGAATCCTTCATATACCTTCTTATCGTCAAAAAACTGGACAACTTTAAAAATTTCCGGCAACCTGAATCAATGAGAGATAAGCATTTGTAAATACTGACAAAAAGTAAAAAACTGTCAAAACATAAATGACTCATTTTGAGAACACTGTTCATGAAATAGTCAAACAGTCAAAAAACCATTGAAGTTATTATGATTTTTTGTCAATTTGACCCCCATGTACCAGTCCTGTAAACAATTATGGCCCTTTATTTATCCCTATAAAAAAAAGATCATCACTGCTCTTTTTTTTGGTTTTTTACTGGCACAAATGTCTGTTTTTCTCCCAATCATTGGAAACATCATCATTTTGGCTTTCCAGAAAAAAACTCTTCTGGATGACCCTAATTTTTACAGATTAATTCAATACTTTGACCTCAATAACAGGCACTGGTTGCTTCAGATGGATCATAAACAACTGGTTTTCCTTATGACTTTAAGTCTTCCCGTTTACTATTTTGTTTTTGGATTGACTCGTTATTTTCATTTCTTTTTGATTAAGTCCGTTGGGGAACAGGTGATCTGTGATATTCGGGTGTCTCTTATGGATAAATTTATGGAGCTGGATGTTCTCTCCATGAATCGTCAGAAAAAGGGTTCAGCCGGTTTGTTGAGTCGCACCCTCAATGACACCATGGTTTTGCAGCAGGGACTTCAATATTATATGGATCTGGTGCGGGAACCCATCATGGCTTTGTTTTTAATTTCCTATATGTTTTTCATCAATTGGCAAATTTCCCTTGGGGCCTTTATTTTTCTACCTCTCTTTGTGAGCGTTATTCGTTATATTACCAGGAGCCTTAAAAAATTCGGACACCAGAGTCAGGAGTCCCTGGAAGAGGTCACCCGCACTTTAAAAGAAGGACTTGAAGGGGTCCGGGTCATTCAATCTTTTAATTTACAGGGAAAAATGACAGAAAGATTCAGACAACAGGTGGAATATTATCTCTCCAAAAGGAAAAAAATAATAAAGCGTGAAGAACTGGGAAGTCCTGTTAATGAATGGTTTGCCTCTGTTCTGGTTTCTGGCATTTGTCTCATCCAGGCCCAACTGATTTGGGGAAATCAATCAGATATGGGAAGTTTTATTGCTTTTTTAATTGCTGCCGGAATGCTTGATAAACCTGTTAAAAAATCACAACAGGCCATCATTCACATTCAACAGAATATCGTTGCCCTTGAACGTCTGGAAGAGATTCTCTCAGGTCCAACCCAGGTGAAGGATATGGAACAACCCCTGGTATTTCCAAAAGACTGGCAGTCCATAGAATTTAAAAATGTTTGTTTTTCATACAATAAAAAACCCATACTTAAAAATATCAACATCAATATCAAAAAAGGGGAGGTGGTGGCTTTGGTGGGCCAGAGTGGTGCGGGAAAATCCACACTGGTGAATTTGTTACAGAGATTTTTTGATCCTGATTCCGGTGAAATTTTAATTGGCTCTACACCCATTCATAAATTGAAAACAGCCACTTTGCGGTCAAAAATCGGTTATGTCACTCAGGATGTTTTTCTTTTTGATGACAGTGTGGAGAACAATATCCGGTTTGGAAACCTGACACGGGACAGAAAAGAGGTTCGGATGGCCGCTGAAATTGCCAATGTCACTTCTTTTGTCCATGGTGATCGGAATTTTCAGTCTTCTGTAGGGGAAAGGGGTGTGTGTTTTTCAGGTGGTGAAAAGCAAAGAATCAGTATTGCCAGGGCTGTGTTTAAAAATCCACCCATCCTTGTCCTGGATGAAGCCACAAGTGCCCTTGATTCCACCAGTGAGCAGGAGGTCCAAAAGGGGATTCAGGCGTTACTCCGGGGAAGAACAGCCCTTGTCATAGCCCATCGGCTTTCAACCATTATCAACAGCGATCGTATTCTTGTTATGAAAGACGGGCAGATTGTTGAAGAGGGGACTCACCAGAGTCTTGTTGATAAAAGATCTGAATACTTTAAACTTTATAGATTGGAAGCCGCAGCAGAAAGTTTATGAGAAATGCGGGATATACTGGTCGCATTTGGGTTTTCACGGAAGTTTCTTTATTGAAAACCCGGAAATTTCAACCACGATCAGCTGAGATCAGGTGAATGCCGGAATTGCCAAAAGTGGGAACAGTGAAACCAAATTTTATAATTGATCCTTTCCCTGTTGCATAGTAAAATAATTGATTGACGGGAACAGAATCTTTTCCATTTGGATTTGAAAAAACAGGCCGTGAAAAAAAAGGACAAGAGAAATATGAACCCCATTGAAAATACAATTATTGTCGGCTCAGGACCTGCCGGTCTGACTGCAGCCATTTATGCTTCAAGAGCTCTCCTGAATCCCTTAATGATTGAGGGTGAAGAAGTGGGCGGCCAGTTGATGACCACCACAGATGTTGAAAATTATCCGGGGTTTCCAGAAGGAATCATGGGGCCTGAGCTTATGGTTGAAACCAAAAAACAGGCAGAGCGTTTTGGCACCCGTTTTATTTCAAGAAATGTCACCAAAGTGGATTTTGGTTCCCATCCCTTTAAAATCTGGAGCGGCGATAATCTGTATCAGTCCAGAAGTGTGATTATCTCCACAGGAGCCAGTGCCAAATATCTGGGACTGGAATCAGAGAAAAAGTTTTTGGGTCATGGGGTCTCAGCCTGTGCCACCTGTGACGGGGCCTTTTTTAGAGACCAAAAGGTGATTGTGGTCGGAGGTGGGGATACGGCTATGGAGGAAGCCATCTTTTTGACCCGTTTTGCTTCAACAGTGACCATTATTCATCGTCGCAGGGAATTCCGGGCCAGCAGGATTATGGCTGAGAAAGCCCTGAAACATCCAAGAATTCAGGTGATTTGGGATTCTGCCCTCCAGGAGGTTTTCGGAGATCAGGTGGTTAAAGCTGTTCGTATCAGGAACCTGAAAACCGGTCAATCCCGGGATATGGAGGTCCAGGGGGTTTTTATCGCCATTGGACATAAGCCCAATACGAATTTATTCAAAAGTCAGCTTAAAACCAACCCCGTTGGTTATATCGTCACAGAACCCTACAGTGCCAGGACCTCTGTCCGGGGGGTTTTTGCCGCTGGTGATGTGGCTGACGATAAATACCGACAGGCCATTACAGCCGCAGGTACAGGATGTATGGCAGCTATTGATTGTGAGCGATGGTTGGAGGAAAATAAGAATATGAAATCTGGAGGCAATGATGAATAAAAAAATCAATACGGAAGATCTCGTAAAAAAAATTGAAAAAATCACCCGGGAAAGGATCACAAAGGAAAATATTGTGGACCTGAATCAATATCGTGAACTGAAGGCTTCCAAAGGCCCAAAAACCCTTCTTGTCATTGAAGATGATGAAACCATGAGAAGGGCACTGGCCAGAATTTTTGAAGCTGACGGCCACATTGTAAGAACAGCTGCTGATGGCACCCAGCTCTCCACAGTTCTGGATGACCACCCCATTGATCTTATCATTCTTGATATTGGTTTGCCCTGGATTAATGGTTTTGAACTTGCCAAACTCCTTAAAGAACACAAGGATTTAAAACAAATACCCCTTGTTTTTATATCCGCCAGAACCAGTGAAGTGGATGTTAAACGGGGTTTTGAAGTGGGAGCTGATGATTACATAAAAAAACCTTTTGATATTGATATCATGAAAAAATCAGTGGACACATTGCTGAAAATTTCCTAGCCTGCCTTTCTCAACTGACAAACCGGACTGAATGATGAGTGAAACTGTTTATAAAAAAGCCTTAAAAAGCAAAACTTTTTGTATTTATCCCTTCACCCATATGGCCACAAAAACAGATGGTTCTTTTAAGCTTTGCTGTCGTAGTGACAAACTGTCCTCTGTCCAGGACACATCGGTTCTTGACCTCTGGAACAGTGATAAATACAAAAAAATCCGTCTTCAGTTCCTCAATAGTGAAAAACCTGAAGAGTGTGAGGCCTGTTGGTCTGTAGAAAAGTTTGGCACCCGATCCATGCGTCAACGGGCTTTAAGACAGAGCAGCCATTACTCAGATCGTCTCCCTCTTTTGAAGGATGTGAGTGATGACGGAACTGTTCCTTTTTTACCCAAATCCATTGAACTAAAATTAAGTAATTTGTGTAATCTTAAATGCCGTATGTGTCATCCTGTTGATTCCAGTTCCTGGATTAATGATTGGCCTGTGATTTCTGATCTCATGAAAAAATACAATGGTTGGGTTTACGATGTGGTAAAAAAACAGAATATTCTGAAAAAACCTCTGATTTCAGCTTTTAAGGATGACGACAGATGGTGGCAGGATTTTGAAAAGATCGCCGATTCACTGGAATTTATTGATTTTGCAGGGGGAGAACCCCTGATGGACCCTCTTCACTATAAGATTCTTGATTTACTCAGTGGGCGGGCTTCCAATATAAAGTTGAAGTACAGTACAAATTTGACCTGCCTTGACTTCAAGGGAATCTCTGTTCTTGACTACTGGAAAAAATTCAAAGGGGTCTCCATTTATGCCAGTATTGACGGAATTCATGATGTGTATGAATACATTCGTACAGGAGCAAGTTTTGCCAATGTGACCGCAAATCTGAACCAGATCATACAAGATGACAGTGTTTGTTTTGATGAGGTTGCTATTGCCTGTACCGTTCAGATTTACAACGCCTTTCAGTTGCCTGAAATCATGGACTATTTCTCCAGGAAGGGAATTCCTTTTCACTCCCATCGGGTGACATATCCAACTTTTTTAAACACTCAGGTTTTACCCCGGGAATTAAAAACCCTGGCCACGGAACTGATTCTTGATTATCAGAGAAAACTGAATAAGGAAAAATTTTTTGAAAGAACCATCATTGACAATTTAAACCGTCATATTCGGGATCACCTCAACCATATGAATGGGAAGGATTGCGATACCCTTGTTCCAGCCTTTGTGGATTACACCCAAAGAATGGATAAATCCAGGGAAACTGATGTTGGTTCCTCTGTACCGGAACTGAAAAGCCTTTTTCAGACAGCTTGAAAAAAGTAATGACTCATATTATCACTGCAACAATTTTGGATGAGATTGACGTGAGAAATGCGGGTTAACCCGCACTGCGGAGAGAAAGGCAGGTGGTCAGGATCGCTAAAATTATGAGCAGACGAAAAAATCACTTTAAGAAATCAGTGCCGAGATATTTTCTGAGAATCGAAGGAACTCTTACAGAACCGTCTTCCTGCTGATAGTTTTCAATGATGGCAATCAGAGTTCTTCCTATGGCCAGTCCCGAACCATTAAGAGTGTGAACATATTCCGGTTTTCCCCCTTTTCCGGGACGAAAACGGGTGTTGGTTCTCCTGGCCTGAAAATCCTCAAAATTTGAACAGGAACTGATTTCACGGTAATTATTTTCTCCCGGAAGCCAGACTTCAAGATCATAACATTTGGCGGCTCCAAAACCCATGTCTCCTGTGCAAAGGGTGGATACCCGGTAATGCAGTTCAAGCCTTTTTAAAACCTCCTCAGCGTGACTGGTCAGTCGTTCATGCTCTTCATGGGATTGATCGGGGTGAACAAAACTTATCAGTTCCACCTTTTCAAACTGATGTTGACGAATAAGACCCTTAGTGTCCTTGCCATAGCTTCCGGCTTCTGAACGAAAACAGGAGCTGTAAGCGGCAAAACGCTGTGGCAGTTCATCCTCTTTTAAAATCTCATTGCGAAAATAGTTGGTCATGGGGGCTTCTGCCGTTGGAATCAGATAGTAAGGAAAATCCCTGATATGAAAAACATCCTCTTTAAACTTGGGAAATTGCCCTGTTCCAAAAAGGCTGTCCTCATTCACCAGGAAGGGGGGAATCACCTCTCTATAACCAAATTCTGTGGTGTGAAGATCAAGCATAAAATTGGTCAGTGCCCTTTCCAGCTTGGCTCCCCAGTGAATAAGAAAACAGAAACGGCTACCGGTGACCCGACTGGCTCTGTTAAAATCCACAATTCCCATGGATTCAGCAATTTCATGGTGAGCTTTTGGTTTGAACAAAAAGGATGGAACTTCGCCAAAACTTCTTTCAATCCGGTTGTCTCTTTCATCTTTCCCGGGTGGCACAGATTCGTGACATTTGTTTGGAAGTTGTAAAAGCAGGTCATCCAGATTTTTTCTGGTTTCTTCAAAAGAGTTTTTAAGATTTTTTATTTCTTTTTTTAAAGTCTGAATTTCAGCAATCACATTATGATCCATTGATTCCTTTTTATTCTTTTGTGAATTCAGAAGAATACTTCTCTTTTTTTGTTCATTTTTTTTTGTTTCAATGACAAATATCTGCTCTTTACGTCTCTGATTGAGTTTTAAAACCTGATTCAGAAGATCCATATCGCCGCCATCACGATTTTCAAGATCTGTTTTGTATTTTTCAAGATACTGACAATCTTCCAGTTTTTTAAGATAAATCATTCCCAACCTTTTACGAAAGTGGACCGTGGGCTGGTGCCAATTCGATATACATTTTCAATAAAACCCCGATTAAAATAAAAAAAAGGTTAAGAATAACCATTGAAAAAAATCCCCGCTTTCTTGTGATATGAACCAAAAAACCTGTTATCAGAAGAACGACCAGAAAAAGAGGGAAAAGTTCAAAATCAAATAAAACCTTAAAGAGATGGGCAAAGACAATGGCAATCCAGCCGCCTGTTAGTACCCGGAAGAAATAAATTCCAGAACCTGATAAAACACTTTTTGTTTCCAATTGAATTTCATTCATTCTTTTCAGTTATTACCTGTTGCATTCTTAATGGCATTTATCTGGTTTTCAATAAAAATCTTGTCCTTTGCCCGTGGGCTCAACTGCAGGTATTTCCGATAGGATTCCACGGCTTTTATATAAGCCCCCTGTATATGATAAAGGGCTCCCAACTCCTTGTAAATATTAAAATTTCCTGACTCCAATCTCTCCGCTTCATTCAACATGGTTAAAGCCGAATCCAGGTTCCCCAGCAAACGATAACAACGGGCCATTTTAATATAGACATCTGCTATTTTCAAACCTTTGGTGAGAACCATTTTATACTCTTCAGTACAGGGATTGTATTCCTCTTTTTTATAATACACCTCAGCGGCGAGTAGAAAAGGTTCAGGAATCTCAGGGTTTATCAACCGCTCTTTTTGAGACATATCAAGAGCCTCATCCAGATGACCAAGAGCAAGGTGAGCACGCCCTGCAAAATAATGGGCTAGTGGAAAATGGGGATTCACCACAATGACTCTTTCAAATTGTTTGAGAGCCTGGTCATTACGGCCCGAATCCAGGTAAAGCTGACCTGTTAGAAACAAAGGTTCTGCGTCAGAGGGGTCAAGGATTGCCGCTTCCAGAAAGTAATCCCGGGCTTTGTCATAACTTTTCTCAGATTGTAAAATTTTTGCCAGAGCTATCAGTGCCTTTTTATCCTTGGGGTTTTCAGCAAGAGCTTCAAAATAATACTGCTTGGCCTCCTGGTTTCTCTCCTCCCTGGCCAGCAAGTTCCCCAAAGCTCTTATATAATCAGTTTTACCATACCGGCCAATCAGGGAATTGAGGTAATCAATACTTGCATCTGTCCCCTGTAAGGCTGCCAGGACATAGGAAAAAAGGATATGAACTCTCTGGTTGCTTGAATCCAGTTCCAATGCCTGCTGAACATATTGAAAGGCTTCTTCAGGGTTTCCCTGTTTATTGAGAGCCTCACCCAAAATCAAAAGAGACTTAATATCAGTGTCATAAAGTTCCAAAGCTTTTTTGGCAAATCTTACAGCTCCCGGATAGTTTCTACGACGAAGCTCAATGAGAGCAAAACCCCGAAAAACACCATTATGTCTCAGGCTCACTCTCAAAGCTGCTTTTAGAGTCTCAATGGCATTGATGTAATCAAAACGGGCACTCTGATAATCAGCCAAAATAATATAACTTCGTATAAAAGAAGGATCTGCATGAATTGATTTTTTCACCCAACTGATGGCTTCATTGCTCTGGTTGAGTCTCCATAAAGCCTCACCAGCTCTGAGAGCTGCAAAAGCATTTTTTGGATTGGCCTCATAGGCACCTCTAAATTCAGCCTGAGCTCCGTTGAAATTTTTCATCTTCATATACTGTTCCCCAAGATAAACCATATTGAAGTTATCAATACTCACGGAATTAAGAGCCTTTACCCCACCAAGATTGACAATAAGGTCTCTGGCCTCCTGATTACTTGAATTGATGGAAAATGCCCTTTGTGCAAACTGGAGAGCTTTTTTGTTGTCCCCTTTTAAAATTCTGATCTTGGCCAAGACCATATAAGCCTCAGATTCCACCATTTTGGGAATAAACTGACCTGATAACAAGCCACTACGAATATAATCATGGGCTTTTGAAATATTCTGGTAAGGATCAAACTCCAGCAAACCCAACTCAATTTTTGCCACGGCATGGGATGGATTCTCACCAAGAAGTTTGCGATAGAGTTTTACTGCTGACCCGTGGACTCCAAGCTTACGATACATCCGGGCTTCCTGCAGAAGAGCTTTGGACCAGACAGGGGGAGGAGTCCATAATTCCCGGACTTTGGAAAAATAATACATTGCTGACTGATAATCCTTTCTTGCGGCATAAATGTCCCCTGTCATCTGGTTAAAGAAAATAAGTTCCGGGGATTGGATCAGGTTGTTATCCATAATTCTGAGAGCCTCATCATAACGACCTTTTGTCCAGTGAGAGACAACCAGACAAATATTTGCTGAAGAACTTTTAGGGTTAACCTTTTGAACTCTTCTTAAGATCATTTGTAAGGTACTATGGTCTTTCCCATCCTGATAACTGAAGGGCCACAGCTCTCTGTAGGTCATGCATAAAAAAGCATAGGCATTCAGGCTGTTGCTTCTTTCAACAACTTCAATAAGAGCATCCTGGGCGATAAGGTAATTTTTAAAATTATCCTTGCGAAAGGCCCGAATGGCCAGATTTATTCCCTGACTCACGGCTTTTTTGTCAAAGCCCCTGTTTTTTTTAAAATCCGGTCTTCTCAAATGAATCTTATCAATGGAGTTCCGATCTGATTGATCCAGAAGATAAACAATTAAAACAAAAGATATGACTATAAATAAAACAAAAGATCGATTGGAAAAATGTCTTTTCTTCCTTAGAACATCATCCTGTTTTAATTTAATTTTTCGAACAGGCTTTTTCTTTTTCAACTTTTTTCTGGAGGCAACAGCCCGGCCCACCTTTTGTTGTATTTCTTTTTTCTCCATTTCAATGATGATAGGGGTTTTGGCATCAATGTCCTCAAAGACAGCCTGACCTCTCTTCTTTTGGGTTTCCTCATCCTTTTTTTCGTTTTCCTCCTTCAGAATCTGAATTTTTCGGGTGATTTCCCTTTTCTCATCCTCTTTTGTGGGGGCTTTTCCCAAAAGGTCCTCTTCAAGAAGATCCAATATAACATCAAAAAAAGCCTGTTCACGGGAGATGGAATACCAGCGTCCGGAGGGGTAGAGGGAGACAAGCTCTTCACCGAAATAAATTCCTGAGCGAATTTTCTGAATCACTTCAACAGTGGTCAGCGGTCCGTCAACTTTACCTTTTTTATTTCTAATAAGCCATTGAGTCATCTCACTCTCTTAATCTGAGCTCCCAGTCCGGAAAGCTTTTTTTCCAATTTTTCATAACCACGATCCAGATGGTAAACCCTATGAACCACTGTCTGCCCGGTGGCAACCAACCCTGCTAATATTAAGGAGGCACTGGCTCTGAGATCTGTGGCCATAACCGGGGCTCCCGCTAATTTTGAAGCTCCATAAATCACAGCCCTTTGACCATTCACCTGAATGTTCGCACCCAAACGAACCAGTTCCTGTGTGTGCATAAAACGATTTTCAAAAATCCTTTCCCTGATGGAGCTTTGACCCGGAACCTGGGTAAGGAGACTCATTAATTGGGCCTGTAAATCTGTTGGGAACTCAGGATAGGGTCCTGTACTTATGTGAATGGGATGAACCAATTGGCCACCTTTAATATAAATTTCATCTTTGTTTTCCTGACAATAAACGCCAATGGATCTGAGAATTTTCATAAAATTTTTTAAATGATCCGGACGACAGTTTTTTAAAATCACCTCTCCACCGGTGATGGCTGTCGCCACCATAAAAGTTCCCGCCTCCACACGATCGGGAATAATCCAGTGTTTGCCTGCAGTTAAATGTTTTTGACCAGTGATCCTTATGGAAGACGTGCCGGCCCCTTCAATCCGGGACCCCATATCTGACAGGTAATCCGCCAGATCCTTAATCTCAGGTTCACGGGCGGCATTGTGGATCACAGTTGTTCCCCGGGCCAGACTTGCAGCCATCAGAATGTTTTCTGTTCCTCCCACAGTGGGAAATGCCAGATCAATAACAGCCCCTTTTAAACCGGAAGTTTTAGCGACCACATACCCTTTATCAACCTGAATCTCTGCACCCATTTGTTTTAGAGCTTCAAGATGCATTCTGATGGACCGGGCACCAATGGCACAACCCCCGGGGAGACTGACCTGAACCTGACCAAAACGGGCAAGTAAAGGTCCTAAAACCAGGATACTGGCCCTCATTTTCCGAACCTGATTATAATGAGCAAAAGTTTCCAGCTTGTCAGTCACTTCAATACTGAGTTTGTTGTTTTTAAAGTGACAACAACAGCCCAGGGACTCTATCAACCGGATGGCTGAAAAAACATCCCTGAGCTCAGGGATGTTGTTGAATTCATGATGACCTGGAACAAGGAGCGTGGAAAAGATCAGGGGAAGGGCTGAGTTCTTGGAACCACTGATGGATACAGATCCCTTCAGAACAGGACCTCCTGTTACCACGATTTGATCCATATCCTTTACCTACTTTCCCAATTCAACGAATCTCTGAATCCCGGAATAATCGTCGATCCATTCTTTGACCCTGTAAGGGCTTTTCTTCAGCCATGAACTGATGGCTGATCCCTGTCCCTGTCCAAATTCAAAAACAAAAAGACCGTCCTCCTTTAAAAAATCATAACCCCATTCCAGCCATTTGTGTATCCAATGCAAACCATTTTCTCCTGTATAGAGAGCCTGATGGGGTTCAAAGGCATGAACCCATGGAGACACCCTCGGATCTCCATGGGCAATATAAGGAGGGTTGGCCAGGATCAGATCAAACCGGTTTTTCCAATCAGAAGGTCCAAACAACTTCTCACCAACACGGACGCATTCAAAATTCACATTTTCCAAAGACAGGCGTTGGGCGTTTGTTTTTGATAACTCAAAAGCTCTGAAGTCTCCTTCCAAAAGCCAGACCCTGGTTTGTGGACATTTTCTGGCAATGGAGAGTCCAAGACACCCGGATCCTGAACCAATATCCATAACCTGGATGTTTCTTTGACTTTGGTCCTGCAATCTGTGTATCCCATGGGGTTTTGTAGCAGAAGCGGCAGTGGAAGGTTTATGAGAAATGCGGGCCAGTCTGTCCACAGCTCTTTCAACCAGAATTTCTGTCTCCGGTCTTGGAATAAAAACGGATTTATTGATTAAAAAATCAGTTTCATAAAAAAAACAATGACCTGTGATATAAGCCACAGGCCAGCCTTTCTGAAAAAGAGAACGAGCCTTGTCAATAGCCTTTTGTTGATGTCTGAAAACTTCCATCTCTTTTTTTAACTGAATCTCGCCCCGACTCATTTTGATATAGAAACCAATCAGGTTCTGCCATTGACAAACACGTTCCTCATTTTTCTCAAGTTCCAGAAGGTCTTTAATTTTCATCACTTTCAGACCGTTTGAGAGTTTCAGCCCGATAATAAGCCATAACCGGATCAATGACCTGGGCGAGGTGACCTTTCATAATATCATCCAGACAGTGAAGAGTAAGACCAATACGATGATCGGTGATCCTGTTTTGGGGGAAATTATAGGTTCGAATTCTCTCTGACCGATCCCCTGTTCCTATTTGTGAAAGGCGGTCCCTGGAGGCTTTTTTCGCGGCCTTTTCCTCTTCCATGGCCCTAAGACGTGACAGAAGAATTTTCATTCCCATATCTTTGTTGATATGTTGTGATTTTCCCTCCTGGCAGTAAACCACAAGACCTGTTGGATTATGAGTGATACGAACCGCTGAGTCCGTTTTATTGACATGTTGACCACCAGCCCCACTGGCTCTCATAACATCAATACGTAACTCCTTTTCATCAATTTTCACTTCGACCTCTTCAACTTCAGGAATCACTGCCACAGTGACAGTGGAAGTGTGTACCCGTCCCTGGGATTCTGTTTTGGGAACACGTTGAACACGGTGAACACCACTTTCATATTTTAGTGTGGAATAGACATTGTTTCCTGAAATCATGGCTATGATTTCCCTGGCTCCCCCCACATTTCCGGCAGTGAAATTCAGAAGTTCAATTTTAAACCCAAGATCTGAAGTGTAATGAGTATAGGCTGTAAAGAGCTGTTCAGCAAAGAGACTGGCTTCATCCCCTCCGGCTCCCGGACGAATTTCCAGAATAATATTTTTTTGATCATTGGGGTCTTTTGGAAGAAGACTGATTTTCAGCTCCTGTTCCACTTTGAAGATGGAGGACTCCGCTTCATTTAACTCTTCCCTGGCCAGGGCTTTTAATTCCTCATCTTCCTCTTCAACCAGGAATTGTTTATTGTCCTCTATGATTTGATGAAGTTTTTTGTACTGGCGAAAAACTGTTACAATTTTCTTAAGTTCGGAATGTTTTTTCATCAATTGACGAAGTTTATACTGATCCCCTATTATTTCCGGATTTTGCAATTGATGGCAAAGGGATTCATATTTTTTCTCAATTTCATCCAGTTTTTCAAACATTCACTCACTTTTTTTGTAATAATTGGCATATTTTTTTCTGAATTTTTCCACCCGTCCCTCTGTGTCCACAAGCTTTTGTTTGCCCGTATAAAAGGGATGACAGGCAGAACAGATATCAATTACAATTTCTTTCAGGGTTGATCCTGTGGTAAAAATGTTTCCACAAACACAGGTTACTCTGGCATCATAATATTCAGGATGTGTGTCTGTTTTCATAATGGCTGCTCCATAGTGCAGGTATAAAAGACAAAAATACCTAACATAAAAAAGTGTAGTCGTCCAGTTCTTTTAAAAGAAATTTTCAAAAGTTATACACAGTTTCTGGAATCTTCCACAGAATTGCCTGGTAGTAATACAAAATCGGGAATTTCCCGCAAAAAACCCTGTCATGGTAAAAATTGCCCTATTGACCCATTTTACTGAGAAAAGAGGCATTGTCTTCCGTTGATTTCAGTTTTTCAATAAGAAATTCCATGCTGTCCACCACATTCATTGGAGCAAGAACTTTTCTGAGTATCCACAGGCGATTAAGATCCGCCTTTTCAATAAGAAGATCTTCCTTACGGGTCCCTGATTTATTAATGTCCATACATGGAAAAATTCTTTTTTCCATGAGCTTACGATCCAGATGAATTTCCGCATTGCCGGTTCCCTTAAACTCTTCGAAAATCACTTCATCCATTCGCGAACCCGTATCAATTAGAGCTGTGGCAACAATAGTCAGACTTCCGCCTTCTTCAATATTTCTGGCTGCACCGAAAAACCGTTTGGGTTTGTGAAGAGCATTGGAATCCACGCCACCGGAAAGAATTTTCCCTGAAGGGGGAACCACGGTATTATAAGCTCTGGCCAGACGGGTGATGGAATCAAGTAAAATCACAACATCATTTTTGTTCTCTACCAGACGTTTGGCTTTTTCCAGGACCATTTCCGCAACCTGAACATGGCGGGTGGAGGGTTCATCAAAAGTAGAACTTACCACCTCCCCTTTCACATTGCGTGACATATCCGTCACTTCCTCTGGTCGTTCGTCAATAAGTAAAACAATCAATTTTGTTTCCGGTTGATTATTGGAAATGGCATTGGCGATATCCTGGAGTAAAACTGTTTTACCGGTACGGGGAGGGGCGACAATGAGGGCTCTTTGCCCCTTGCCCAGAGGAGCCATCAAATCCACAACACGAGTGGTGAATTCAACCGGTTGATGTTCAAGTTTTAATCTTTCTTCAGGGTAAAGGGGAGTAAGATTGTCAAAAAGAATTTTCTCCTTTGAAAGAGCTGGAGGCTGATGATTGAGCTGATCCACCTTTAAAAGGGCAAAATACCTTTCCCCTTCTTTAGGGGATCGAACAGTCCCACTGATAGTATCACCCGTGCGTAAACCAAAACGACGAATTTGAGAGGGACTCACATAAATGTCATCAGGGCCTGGCAGGTAATTGTAATCCGGTTTTCTTAAAAATCCATATCCATCCGGCAGAATTTCAAGAACACCATCACCAAGAACATCCACCAGTTGAGCTGCTCTTTTCAGAGTTTCGAAAACCAATTCCTGTCTGCGAAAACCTGCTGCATTTTCAATTTTCAGTTTGGTGGCCAGTTGCAGGACTTCTTCAATTTTTTTTGTTTTCAGACCCTTTGAACTGAGTGCTGACTTTTCGTCTTCAGTGAGTTGGACATCAGAAAGATCAACGGGTTCAGAGGTCCCTGTAACAGAAGGCAATGAATCTTCAGAAGGGTGGGGCTGTACATTGGGATTGTGTTTAAACTGACGGTAACGGCCGCCGTTATTATTACGATTGTTATTATTACGATTGTTTTTATTACGAAAATTGGTTTTTTGATAATTACGACGATATTTGGAATTTGGTTCCCGGCCTTCCTCACCTTCTCTGAAAGTTTTAGTCCTTGGAATTTCTTTTTTCTCAGACAAATCCTTTTTTGGAATTCTTTTTTCGGCTGCTTCGGTTCTTGACATAAACTCAACTCCAAGAGTTAAAAACAGACGTTACTGCTTTTCAATTAAGAATGGGTAATGAAATGAATTGATTTCCTGGTTTAATTTTCTGTGGAACTTAAGGGAAATTTACAATACATTTCCACAATATTACTGTTTATTGTATCTGATTTATCGGAATAAGTAACCAATAACTTGATAGTCTGGACATTAAAATTTCAAATTAACGCGCCGCCTCTACCAAAAGCCAGCACATTTTCTGTCAATAAAAACAGAAATATCTCCCAATGAGACAAAAAACAAAAAAATTTCGAAAAAAAGACCAAAAACCTTATTTTTCAATGAAAAACTGCCGAATAAAAAAGCAGTGATAGATTTATGGAGGAAAATATGAAAAATCCGGCACCACGCCTGCCCCTGTTGTTTCCTGTCGAATTTCGTAAAAACTATTCCCGTAAATCTGATTATGGAGACCTGAAGAACATCAGTCTGACTGGAGCTTTTCTTATTCACAAAACAGGTGAAGTTTCCACCAATGACAGGATTAATATTTATTTCAACGTGAGCGGACGGCAGAGGGTTTTAACCGCTTCAGTGGTCTGGTTGACAGAAAATGGTTGTGGAATCAAATTTCATCATGACAGCAATCGGGATATTCAGATTGTGGATGATCTTATGTATCTTGTCAATGGAAGACGTATGAAAAACAAAACTGTTCTCGACGAAATCTTCAACCAGATACACTGATTTTATTGATAACCCTTCATGAAAAACGAGAGTTGTTGGTATATAAGGTTTTAACTCTGAGTATGACCAAAGTTCACTTTACGTGACCGGTTTCTGCGAATAAGAATCAACAAAATGATGGCAACAACAAACATCAGACCACATAGGGCAACCATTAACTTTTCATCTTCTGTAAAACTTTTTGAATTGTTTTCAGAAGCTACAGGGTTTTCTACTGGTGAAGGTGGGGCTGCAGGTTCAATGGTTGGTTGGTTATTCATATCTGTTGGAACTGGAGGAGGTGGAGGTAGATTTTGACCGTTCATTTGCGGATCATTGATATTTTGTACGTCACCCATTTGGGCTGTTTCGGTATTATTCATATTATCGGCAGGATTTCCCATATCCGGATTTTCAGGTTGTGGTGGCTGATTCTGATCCATGACCACATTCTGCTGATCCTGATTCACAGGCATGGGTTCTTCTGTGAACCCGTTGTTGGAATTGGAATTGTCAGCCGTCATGCCTGGCATATCAGGCCAATAGCGAATCTGCAGGCCCGCTGGCAAACGTCCCTTGGATTCAACATTCTCATTGGTGGCATAAATCTCCATCCAACTTCGCTCATGACCCAGAAGTTTTTTGGAAAACTTTCTCAGATTGTCGCCTTCCTGGGTGGTGTAATATTGAGGTGGTAAATTATTATCTTCATAATAAGTCTTCATCATTGAATCATTGGGGTTATTGGGTGACTGGTAGTAAATTTTATCCCCTGTATTTAAATTCTTCCCTCTGAAATGAAGGTTATAAGAATAAAGTTCTTCAGAACGATCATTACCATAAATCTTTGTGGCAATGGACTGCATATTATCATCTGGTCGTACAATATAAAGGCGATTGAGATTGACCCCTGACGCTTGATAGACGGATGATTTCATTTTTTTAACTGGTATGAGTTTTGGTCTGTCGGCCATGGAATTCATCTGATCAGAAGGTGAAAAGTTGTTGTTCTCAAAGGGGAGAGAGGTGTCCACACTCTGTTGGTTAAAAAGATCCTGCTCCTGATTATCTGTCATGGGGGAACCAGGAAGCTCCGATGTTTCATTATTAACCGCATATTCGTCGTCCTGGTACTCATCCTCCTGACTGCCACTTCCAAAACTCTCTTCAGTACCGAGATCCCCTTCTTCGTAAGACTCCGTTCCTGAAGGGTCTGCACCCATATCACTGTTATCACCGTCATCAACAACTCCTTCAGTTCCTGAATCCTCAGAAGTCTGCATTGTCTTTTTTTCATCGGAGGAAAAAAGACTGCATCCATCTAGAAAAATGGGAAAGAAGAGAAAAAGAAAAATATATGAAATTGTTTTTTTCATTGTGACATCCTTGTAAGTTAAATCCATGTTTTCACCCATGGACTAAAATCCCCAAATCATTCAGGAAAAGTTTTCGGGTGAAGCACCAAACTTAATTCTATTTAATCACAATTAAAAAACAAGGAAAACCATTGGGGAAAAATTCTGACTGGACTTTCGTCGCCAATGCATGGAATCTGGACAAAAAACCCTAAGCCCTCCAAGGTAAGAATTTGTGTTAAGCTGTACCAGATTAGTTTTTTTTCTTTGGTTTTTTAATTGAGAACCAATCTCCAGGCTTGATTTTGTTTTTTCGAAACCATCCTCTATTGACCTCTATGGCGTATTGACATTGACATGAACTGCTGTAAGTATTGATTTTTGGATCCCTTTCCATCATATTCTGAGGTTTCATGAAATGGACCTCCTTTAAAACCCGATCTTTATCAAAATAACCGATACTCAGGGGAATATAGGTTTTCTTTGTCCAAAAGAACAGTTTTTTGGGTTTTTTGAAAACAAACAACATTCCCTGGTCTTCCGCAAGATGGGTTTTGTCCATAAGCCCCCGGGCTTTCTCTTCTTCAGTGCGTGCAATCTCCACTTTTAATAATGATCCATTGTTAAATTGAACAGTTTGTAATTTCCTCCCTGAACCGGGAAAGGCGAAAAAAATAAAAAGTGAAGTTAAAAAAATCACCAGTTTTAATTCTCCTTATACCGGTTCATATATATCATAAAACGTAACTCTCTGGGGATATTGACACTGGCTTTCCCCGTCTTTATGAGAAGTTCGTGCTAACACTGTGGTGGTGACACAAGAGGCATGAGTCGTTGTCTTAAAATTTTCATGAAAATGGGTTTTGAATCCGGGATTGACTTTCCTGGTACGCTGTCTTATAAACTCTTTGCTAATCCGGTTCCTTTAAATCCGTATTTCAATTGGGATTATGGGTATGAATAAAAAAGAAATAAGCAATCTCACAGAAGAAATCAAATATCACAATCATCTTTACTATATGGTCAATCAACCTGCAATCCCGGATTTTGAGTACGATCAGCTGTTTCAAAAACTCATGGATCTTGAAAAACAATTTCCTGACCTGAAAGAACCGGACTCTCCCACTGAAACCTTAGGAGACCATATAGAGGATACATGGGGGTATTGTGAACCCTCCCGTAACCTGAATGTGAAAGAAAAAACAAACAGAATGAACCTGAAGACCCATTTGAAAGCTTCAAATGACAGGGAGGTGCCCAGGTCTTTTAAGAAAAAAAAACACCGCCAACCCATGTTATCCCTGCAAAACACCTATTCAACCCATGGCATTGCAGAGTTTGAAAGAAAAATAAAAAGACAAATCAATGCAGAAGAGGATCTGGAATTTTTCTGCTCCCCAAAATTTGATGGAGTGGCCATTGAACTGGTTTACCAAAAAGGAAAGCTCTGTCATGCCATCACCCGCGGGGAGGGTCTCACTGGAGAGGATGTTCTCAGCAATGTTCTCACGATTGAAGGTCTTCCTTTGAAACTGAAAGGGACAAAGCCTCCCGAAAGAATGGATATCAGGGGGGAAATTCTTTTATTTAAAGAGGATTTTTTAAAAATTAACAAGGCACAGGAGGAAAGAGATGAACAGACTTTTATCAATCCACGAAATGCTGCTGCCGGAACACTGAGACAGTTGGATCCGGAAATTGCTGCAAGCCGCAGACTAAAAATATTTTGTTATTCTCCGGGTTATTGTGAAGGCATTGAATTTCATTCCCAGCTGGACTTTGAAAATCAGCTTATGGACTTTGGATTACCTGTCATGCTCCATTGTCACAAAGAAAAAATCAGTGAAAAAATTTTAAACCGGATATGTATTGGAGCCAATGAGGTCATTGATTATTATAAAGAGATGGAACCTCTTCGATCCTCCCTCCCTTTTGGGATTGATGGTATTGTTATCAAAGTCAATTCTTTCTCCCTGCAAAAGAGTCTGGGAGCTATCGCCCGAAGTCCCCGTTGGGCTTTTTCCGCAAAATTCAAACCGGAACAATCTGAAACAAAGGTAAAAAAAATTGTGGTTCAGGTGGGTCGTACGGGAGCTTTAACTCCTGTGGCAATCATGGAACCGGTAAAAGTGGGGGGAGTGACAATTATCCATGCCACCCTTCACAATCAGGATGAAACAGACCGGAAAGATATCAGAGTGGGGGATAGAGTTATGGTTCACCGGGCGGGCGATGTGATTCCTGAAATTCTCTCAGTGATAAAAAACAAAAGACCGGAAAGGACAAAAAGATTTATTATTCCCGACAACTGCCCCTCATGTGGAGAAAAAGCGGAACAGATGGAAGGGGAGGCTGTGAAGAGGTGTCTTAATTCCCTTTGTCATGCAGTCATGATGGAATCACTCAAACATTTTGTTTCCCGCAATGCCATGAATATTGATCAATTTGGGACCAAACGGATTGAATCTTTTTTTAAAAAAAAGCTGATTCAGACTTTTTCGGATATTTACAGGCTGAAATATGACCGGATCATCAACCTTGAAAGACAGGGAGAAAAATCCACTGTCAATTTACTCAAAAGCATTGAGGAAAGCAAACAGACAGATCTTCATCGATTTATCTACGCTCTTGGCATTCGCTTTGTGGGTGAACAAACAGCACGCACATTAGCCCGGCATTTTAGAACCATGGAAGCCTTTTTAAAAACCGATGAAAATGAACTTCTCAGTCTTCCTGACATGGGCCCCAAAGTCACCCAATCCATTTTGAAAACCTTAAGACAAAAAAACTTCCACGAGGAAGTGAATCAACTTTTAAAACAGGGGGTCAATCCCCGGGAAATCAAAGTTCCAGCCAATGTAAAAAAATCCATTCTCAGTGGGATGAAGTTTGTCGTTACAGGAATCCTGCCCGTTCCCCGTAATGAAGTTCAGAATCTGATCCGGCAATCAGGCGGGGACTTGTCCTCCTCTGTGAGTAAAAAGACCCATGTCCTGGTGGCTGGTTCCAAAGCAGGCAGTAAAATGGAAAAGGCGGAAAGGTTAGGGGTCGATGTATGGACGTGGGATGATTTACAATCCAGGATATCTAAAGATGATTAATAATGATATCGCGAGCCATGACTGTTTTTCGTTTTTCCGCTTTGGCTGACTCAATACCCTTTTTACAGAGTTGTTCAACAGCTTTGCTGAGAACATCAATGGTTTCAGAAGAAGTATTGAGATCGGATTGCTCCTTAATAAATCTTTTCACTTTACTCGTTACAACCAATACGCTTGACATCATTTCCTCCTGGTGGTTCAGTTAATTATAATCTCCAATCGCAACGGTTCCCCCTTTTGGCGATTCTGGCATTTACCCTCTCTCTGCCGCATTAAGGATATCTTAGTTTTGTTCCTCGTTATTTCAATGCTCATCTCATCTAAAGTTGTGGCAGTGGCAGAGGTATGAGTGATCACCTTCAGTATATCCCATATTTTGATCTAAAATAAAATAAATTTGACCTGAATGGCCATTTATCCTCAACCTCCTGAAAAAAAAGACTTTACCGCATCGCATCCACTTCTTTTTTCTGTTTGTTTTTGTCCTTGAAAAACTCAATAACCCGATTGCTCTTCACTTTTAAAACTTTGGCTGAACGACTATTGGGAGCGGGTTCTATCCATATAAAAGTTTTACTGTCATGGGATGTGAGACATTCAATATCTGAAAAAGCAGGTGACCAGGTGCCTGAATTCAAATGCTCTATTCCTCCAATCAATTCATGACGCACATCGTGAGTGTGCCCGTGAATCACCCGGTTCACCTTTGTTATCAGAGCTGATGTGGTCAAAATCTGTTCATTGGGTTTTTTGTAATCACTGATATAGGAGTCCACATTTCTGGCATAGAGCATAAAGGGGGGAAGTAAAATAAAAATAGGAATAAACATCCAGAAAAAAGAGAGAGCATAAATCTGTTTAATGAAAATAAAAATCTGGAACAAAACAAAAAGAGAAATAAGAATAAGAAAGGCTCTGTCCAGCCAGAGTTCTTTCATGATTTGTAAAGGATTTGAAGCTGCCGGTTTGGAAAAAAGAGCACTGAGTTCACGAACAATTCGTGGAGTGGCATTGGACCTGCGGGCAATTCCCTCCACTCTTTGTTCCACTGTCAACGGGTCGGACAGAGGTTTTTGCAGGTTGGATTTCAATGTTCGCAGGAGAGTGGCAACACTGCTCCAAAACCAAGTCCAGACAATAAAAGGCTGGGCTTTAATCATATATTTAAAAAAAACTTTTACATACTGAATTAAAGTCATGACATAATTGGCATCTCTGTGAGGGTTAAAATAACCCATTCCATTGACCAAATACCGGCAGGCCCAGTCTCCAAAAGGAAGTCGAACCTGAACCCTGTTATAATTGAGTATAAAAGGGTTAATGGGATCCTGACAGAGGCAGTAAGGGTCATACTGGTTACCATGTTCGATCAGTGTGTCTTGATTGCTGATATAAAACCATTCGACAAACCGCACACGGGTTCGTTCCTCAGCAGTGAGGCCAAGAACATTCAATATCTCAATCTGAACACTCTTCCAATGAAGCTCCAGATCATGATTACCAATGATGAAAACCATCCTGTGACCCTGGCTGATAAACCAATGAAGAGCCTGACACCAATCCTTGTGATCATTGAGGATAACTTTTATCTTATCCACTGATTTTTCCTCTTCCGGTTCCAGTCCCCTTCTCTTCTCAAGCCAGGAAATATGGTAAGTGGGATTTGAAGGCTGGTACAGCACACTGTCAAAATCAAAAATATCCCCGTTCAAAATCAATTCAATTTTTTTGTCTCCTGTCTGTTCATTGATATAATCAAGAAAGGTTTTAAATTGTTCATCAAAAAAGAACTCCCTGGTTTTGTATTTTTTCCATAAAGGGAATTTTTCATGAGCCGGTTCAGCTTCACATAAATGGAGGTCGCTGATGATAGCCGTACAGGTGGCCTCTCTGAAATCAACTTCATCCAAACTTGCAACATTTTCCATAAGACCTCTCCACTATGGATGGAAAAAAAATTCACTACAGAGATTCACGGGAATCCGGGGCAGGCTGAATCCAGCCCACCAGAAAAATGGATAACTCATAAAGTCCATAGAGGGGAAGAACAAGTAGAATCATACTGATAACATCAGGAGGTGTTATAAAAGCGGATAACACACAGATCAGGACAATAGCATAACGACGAAATTTTACCAATAGGGGTTTGCTGATAACTCCAAGTACTCCAAGGATCGTGAGAACCAGAGGAAGCTCAAAGGCCAATCCAAAGACCAGAGTTGTGGTTATGAAAAAGGAAAGATAATCATTGATAGTGATCATGGCTGAATCCATATTACCACCAAAATTGAGAAGAAACTCAAAAGCCAGAGGGTAAACAATAAGATAGACAAAAAGAACACCAATCAGAAACAAAAAAGTTCCAAAAGAAATGAAATAGTAACCCAACTTTTTTTCATTCTGATAAAGACCCGGGGCAACAAACATCCAACTCTGATAAATCCAGACAGGGCAGGAGAGAACCACTCCGGTAAGAATTGAAACTTTGAGATGGGCCATAAACTTGTCCATGGGAGCTGTAAAAACCAAACCTCCCTGAGGAAGATAAGGCAAAATGGGCTTCCTGATGATTGAAAAGAAAAAATCACTGAAATTCCAGGCAACAAGAGCCAGAACCCCCACGGCCAATAAAGAGCGAATAATCCTTGTTCGCAATTCAGTGAGATGCCCCACCAGAGCGTCATTATCCTTTGAAAGTCTATTCATTTTGCCTGGACCTGTTGTTTGTGTTATTATTAATTTTCACCGATTCAATTTGACTTTTCAAGTGTCAGTGATAAAAAAATGGAAAATCAAAATAGGGTGGTGTAGGATGGACACAATGAGGGACAAACCTCTGGACATCATTTTTATTTCTTTTGATGAGTCCAACTCAGATAAAAACTGGGTGGAACTCATCACCCGGTTTCCAAGAGCCAAAAGAATCCACGGTGTAGAGGGTATCGATCAGGCCCACCGGATGGCATCACAGAAAAGTGAAACCCGCTTTTTTTTTGTTGTGGATGGGGACAATCGTATTCGTCCTGATTTTCATTTTGAAACTCCTGAACTGTCTCTTCAGGAGGAGAGTATTTATGTCTGGCGTTGTCTGAATCCCATGAATTCCCTGATTTATGGATATGGAGCTGTTAAACTTTATAATGAAAGCCTGCTGTCCAAAGATGAAGACTCAGGTGACAAAACCAGGAATGTTTTTGTGGACCTGGCCACGTCCACAACAACCAATTACCGAATTATTGATCATATTGCCTCTGAAACCCATTTTTTTCACACTCCTGAGGAGGCCTGGCGGGGGGCTTTTCGGGAGTGTGCAAAACTGGCTTCCCAAAAAATACGGGGGCAAAAATCGGAAGAAACTGAAATAAGACTGGAAAAATGGTGTCAGGTGGCTGATAATAATAAGCCCAACTGGGAATGGGTATTAAAAGGAGCTCATCAAGGTCAGAAATTCGGACTCAATTCTCCTGAAGAAATAACTTTGATTAATGATTATCATTGGCTTCATACCAAGTTTTCAGAGAATGAGTAAAAAGGATGCTTATAAAACAACCAATGAAATACTCATTGGCCTTGAATACATTTATCCTGATATTGATATTATTCCAAAAATACGACTGGCACTGAAACGACTGACTTTTGATCCTCCTGACGATAAAATCAGATTGAATGACCTTTTGAATCTGAGAGACAGTCTGAAGAATTTTCCAATAACCCCTTATTTAAAGGGTCTTCTGTCTGCCGGTAACAGCCGGGAAAAGGCCATGGCCATGTACAGGCTTATGGATCATCTCAGTTACGATCCTGACCACGAAAACTTCCAGCTTATTCTCAAGCACTCTTTTATAAGTGATGCAGGTCAGAGTGAGGCTGTGGAAAAGATCATGATCCAA
This sequence comes from Bdellovibrionales bacterium, assembly GCA_965218815.1. Classification (GTDB taxonomy): domain Bacteria; phylum Bdellovibrionota; class Bdellovibrionia; order Bdellovibrionales; family JAGQZY01; genus JAGQZY01. The sequence continues at coordinate 604,679 of CBDCLX010000002.1, forward strand.
TGGCTTAAGGACAAATCCATGGAGCCTGGTTATGAATACTGTAAAAAGCTGGTTGATCTGCTTCTGGAAAAGGATTTTTTTGAAAGAACAGAAAAAACCCTGAATTTTTACAGTTTTTTCCATAAAAGCCCACTGTCCGGGGAGCTGAAGAATTTTCCAATAACCCCTTATTTAAAGGGTCTTCTGTCTGCCGGTAACAGCCGGGAAAAGGCCATGGCCATGTACAGGCTTATGGATCATCTCAGTTACGATCCTGACCACGAAAACTTCCAGCTTATTCTCAAGCACTCTTTTATAAGTGATGCAGGTCAGAGTGAGGCTGTGGAAAAGATCATGATCCAATGGCTTAAGGACAAATCCATGGAGCCTGGTTATGAATACTGTAAAAAGCTGGTTGATCTGCTTCTGGAAAAGGATTTTTTTGAAAGAACAGAAAAAACCCTGAATTTTTACAGTTTTTTCTATAAAAGCCCACTGTCCGGGGAGCTGAAGAATTTTCCAATAACCCCTTATTTAAAGGGTCTTCTGTCTGCCGGTGACAGCCGGGAAAAGGCCATGGCCATGTACAGGCTTATGGATCATCTCAGTGATGGTTCTGATTATGAGAACTTCCGACTGATTCTCAAGCACTCTTTTATAAGTGATGCAGGTCAGAGTGAGGCTGTGGAAAAGATCATGATCCAATGGCTTAAGGACAAATCCATGAAGCCTGGTTATGAATACTGTAAAAAGCTGGTTGATCTGCTTCTGGAAAAGGACACTTTTGAGAAGACAGAAAAAGTGCTGGATTTTTACAATTTTTTCTACCAGAGCTTTATGAAACGGGAAGACATAAGGAGTTTCCCCGTACAGCCCTATTTGCGAAATGTTCTGTCTGCCGGTGACAGCCGGGAAAAGGCCATGGCCATGTACAGGCTTATGGATCATCTCAGTGATGGTTCTGATTATGAGAACTTCCGACTGATTCTCAAGCACTCTTTTATAAGTGATGCAGGTCAGAGTGAGGCTGTGGAAAAGATCATGATCCAATGGCTTAAGGACAAATCCATGGAGCCTGGTTATGAATACTGTAAAAAGCTGGTTGATCTGCTTCTGGAAAAGGATTTTTTTGAAAGAACAGAAAAAACCCTGAATTTTTACAGTTTTTTCCATAAAAGCCCACTGTCCGGGGAGCTGAAGAATTTTCCAATAACCCCTTATTTAAAGGGTCTTCTGTCTGCCGGTAACAGCCGGGAAAAGGCCATGGCCATGTACAGGCTTATGGATCATCTCAGTTACGATCCTGACCACGAAAACTTCCAGCTTATTCTCAAGCACTCTTTTATAAGTGATGCAGGTCAGAGTGAGGCTGTGGAAAAGATCATGATCCAATGGCTTAAGGACAAATCCATGGAGCCTGGTTATGAATACTGTAAAAAGCTGGTTGATCTGCTTCTGGAAAAGGATTTTTTTGAAAGAACAGAAAAAACCCTGAATTTTTACAGTTTTTTCTATAAAAGCCCACTGTCCGGGGAGCTGAAGAATTTTCCAATAACCCCTTATTTAAAGGGTCTTCTGTCTGCCGGTGACAGCCGGGAAAAGGCCATGGCCATGTACAGGCTTATGGATCATCTCAGTGATGGTTCTGATTATGAGAACTTCCGACTGATTCTCAAGCACTCTTTTATAAGTGATGCAGGTCAGAGTGAGGCTGTGGAAAAGATCATGATCCAATGGCTTAAGGACAAATCCATGAAGCCTGGTTATGAATACTGTAAAAAGCTGGTTGATCTGCTTCTGGAAAAGGACACTTTTGAGAAGACAGAAAAAGTGCTGGATTTTTACAATTTTTTCTACCAGAGCTTTATGAAACGGGAAGACATAAGGAGTTTCCCCGTACAGCCCTATTTGCGAAATGTTCTGTCTGCCGGTGACAGCCGGGAAAAGGCCATGGCCATGTACAGGCTTATGGATCATCTCAGTGATGGTTCTGATTATGAGAACTTCCGACTGATTCTCAAGCACTCTTTTATAAGTGATGCAGGTCAGAGTGAGGCTGTGGAAAAGATCATGATCCAATGGCTTAAGGACAAATCCATGAAGCCTGGTTATGAATACTGTAAAAAGCTGGTTGATCTGCTTCTGGAAAAGGACATTTTCATAAAAATAAAAAAAATTCTGGAGTTTTATGACTTTTTCTATCAGGAAACTCTCTTAAAACAATTAAAAAAAGCTTACCAGCACTTTGGTTCTCAAGATTCTTCACGGCAATTTCTAAACTTTACATACCAGGTCACAGGGAAAAGTCTTTTCAATCAGATTAAAGTGATCCAGGACAAACACAGCGACTTCCCTCTCCATGAGTCTTTCTCAAAAGGACAGATTTTAAGTAAACTTTGGGCCAGGGATTGTCTGATGGATTTAAACCCTGATTCCTGTAAAACAGGATTGGTCCTTTGTGGGTGGTCAGGAGTTTTACCGAATCTTCTTTTGGAAAAACTTTTTCACGGCATTGTCAGTGTTGACAAAAACCCTGATTGTAAACCCGTAGCCATTCGACTGAATTATGAAAACCATGTCCAGGGTCGCTTTAATGCTGTAACCAGGGATATTTTTGACCTTAATTACAGGCGTTTGGCTCTGATTGTTAATAAGTTTGCCGGAAAAACCAATGATTTTAATATCATCATCAACACATCCTGTGAACATATTAAGGATTTTGACAAATGGTATGAACTTTTGCCTGAAGGACAGCTTTTGCTCTTACAATCCAATGACTTCTTCTGTATTGAAGAACACGTTAATTGTGTTGCCTCTGTTGAAGCCTTTAAAGCCATGGCTCCCATGAAGAATTTACTGTTTGAGGGAAATTTGCCCCTTGAAAATTACACCCGCTTTATGTTGATTGGCTATAAATAGAACAATGTTATCCCTTAAAGAAAGGCAGGGAAAGTTCTTTTTTGTAAACCCCGTTCATCTTTTCTTTCCAGGCACATAACCAGAGTTTTAAGGTTAGCAACCTGTTGCTTCAATTGGACAATCTGCTCTTCTTTACTTTGGAGATTTTTGTAAACTTTCCTGATATTATCCAAAAGAAAAGCCATATCCGGATCCGGAAAGTCATTTTGGGGAGGTCCAGTCTGGCTATAAGCCTTCCTGTTTGGGACGGGCGTAAAGGCTGAAAGTTGGGGTTGTTGAATGTCTGGCCTTGGCAAATAATACTTTCCATGGATGAGTTCAAAGTTGATTTTATTGGCCTTGATTTTTCTTCTCAGTGTGGAGACACTGACTCCATACTCATTTGAGTACTTAGATAAAGACAAACAATCAGCTTTGATCCTCTCACGCATGACTGGTCAAACCTAACATATTCAAAACCCATGGCAATAGGTCATTGTCCAAACTATGCTTTGGACCTGTATGTCTCAGTAATGGATTCCTTTTGGGAGATTATAAGTCCTTGAGATTCCATGAGCTTTCCATACGATGGTTTTTTCCAGGGCCGACGCACAGGATATGAAAACCACGTTTGAAAGGGGAGGGGGTTGAATTCACTTGATAAAATGCCAATAAAGAGAGTAGTCTGTAAATTGGTGGTAAAATAAGACAATTTATATCTTATTTAAGGGGAGATGAACATGAATAAAATCCATCGCAGGGTTGAATACGCTCTCATTGCCTTAAAGCATATGAAACAGAAACCGGAAGGAGAGCTTACCACGGTCAAGGAAGTTTGCCGTCAGTATGCCTGTTCCTTTGATGCCACTTCGCGGGTGATGCAGACAATGGTGCAAAAGGGTCTTCTTAAATCAGAACAGGGGGCTTTTGGTGGTTATTCCATCAGGAAAAACTTAAAGAAGGTCAATCTTTATGAGCTCATTGAGATGGTTGTGGGGCCCATTGGGATTGTGAGATGTTTGAATACGGATCAGGGTGATTGTGATATGGAGGCCAGTTGCAATGTCATTGCCCCTCTGGCCCATCTGAATAAACAGATCATTCAATTTTATAATAAAATCAATATTGATGAAATGCTGAATATCACCTCTAAAAAACGCACATCTACGGAAAACATGATGACTGGTAGAGTGTGATGGGACAGAGCAGCGAGACACTCAAAGATCACAATGAATATAAATACGGTTTTTATACGGATATTGAAACAGTGGGTTTTGGTAAGGGTCTCTCTGAAACCATTATCAGAAAGATTTCAGAGCGGAAAAAAGAACCGGACTGGCTTTTAAATTACCGCTTAAAAGCCTTTGTTCATTGGCAAACTCTGAAAGAACCGAACTGGGCCGATCTCAATTATGATCCCATTGATTTTCAGGGTATCTCCTATTATGCAGAACCGAAATCCAGGTCGGAATCAGAGACTCCAAAATCCCTGGATGATCTTGACCCTGAGTTGCTGAAAACTTTTGAAAAACTGGGAATTCCCCTGAGCGAACAAAAAAGAATCAGTGGGGTGGCCGTGGATGCTGTGTTTGACAGTGTCTCTGTTGGCATCACCCACACCGAAGAACTGAAAAAATTCGGAGTGGTTTTTTGTTCCATTTCAGAGGCTGTTCATGATCATCCTGAACTTGTAAAAAAGTATCTTGGTTCGGTGGTCCCCTATAAAGATAATTTTTTTGCAGCTCTTAATGCGGCGGTTTTCTCTGATGGTTCCTTTGTTTATGTCCCTAAGGGGGTGAAATGCCCCCTTGATTTGTCCACTTACTTCAGGATCAATGCCATGGATACCGGTCAATTTGAAAGAACCCTGGTTATTGCCGACAAGGGAAGTTTTGTGAACTACCTGGAAGGTTGCACAGCTCCCCAGCGTGATGAAAATCAGTTGCATGCGGCTATTGTTGAACTTGTGGCTCTGGATGATGCGGAAATCAAATATTCGACAGTTCAGAACTGGTACACAGGGGATAAGGAGGGAAAAGGGGGCATTTATAATTTTGTAACCAAGAGAGGTCTTTGTAAGGGAATTCGTTCCAGGATTTCATGGACTCAGGTGGAGTCCGGTTCGGCTATTACCTGGAAGTATCCAGGCTGTATTTTGCAGGGGGATTTTTCTCAGGGGTCTTTTTATTCTGTAGCTCTCACCCATGATTATATGCAGGCCGATACAGGGACAAAAATGATTCATATTGGAAAAAACACCAAGAGTACCATCCTGTCCAAGGGAATTTCTTCAGGCCGGTCAAAAAACAATTACAGAGGACTGGTTAAAATCATGCCAAAAGCTGAAGGGGCCAGGAATTATTCTCAATGTGACTCCATGCTGGTGGGGGATCGCTGTTCAGCCAACACTTATCCCTATCTTGAAGTCAAAAACAAGACGGCCGTACTTGAACACGAGGCCACCACAAGCTGTATCAGCGAGGATCAGCTCTTTTACCTTCAATCCCGTGGAATGAATATGGAGAATTCCATTTCCCTTTTGGTTAATGGTTTTTGCAAAGAGGTTTTCAAGCAGCTGCCCCTGGAGTTTTCTGTTGAAGCGGTGAAGCTGATTGAAATGAAACTGGAAAACAGTGTGGGTTGAGCAATGTTATTGGAAATAAGGAATCTTTATGCACAAGTGGAGGGGAAATCTATTTTAAAAGATCTGAGTCTGTCAGTAAGGGCCGGAGAGATTCACGCTATCATGGGTCCCAATGGTTCAGGGAAATCCACTTTGTCAAAAGTGGTGGCCGGTTATCCTGGTTACACAGTCACCAGTGGCAGTATAGACTACGAAATTAATTTTAAAAAACAGAATCTCCTGGAACTTTCAGCCCATGAAAGGGCCCATGAAGGGATTTTTCTGGCTTTTCAATATCCGGTGGAAGTGCCAGGGGTGACCAATTTTGACTTTTTAATGACCTCTTACAATACTCTGGCAAAACATCAGGGTTTTCCGGAAATGGATGCCGGCTCGTTTATGGATTTTGTCAGGGAAAAAGTAAAATCAGTGAAAATGAAAGAGGAGTTTCTTGAGCGTTCGGTGAATGTGGGTTTTTCCGGAGGGGAGAAAAAACGCAACGAGATATTGCAAATGGCTGTGCTCTCCCCCCGCCTGGCTTTTCTGGATGAAACAGACTCAGGCCTGGATATTGATGCCATGAAAGTTGTTGCTGATGGAGTGAATCATCTGAAGAATGATGAAAATACCATTGTTCTGGTCACCCATTATCAACGGCTTTTGGATTATATAAAGCCGGATCATGTTCATGTTCTCTCTGATGGTCAGATCATTAAAACCGGAGGACCGGAACTGGCTCTTGAACTGGAAAAAAAAGGTTATGAAGAATATTCATAAGTCATGGATTCAGTTCCATAAACTCCAAAACCGGAACTCTGAAAATTCAAACTCCAGATCCTGGCTGTCTCTTGTGTCTGATCACAGCAAATCCTGGGAAAATCAGGGTTATCCACAAGGGGAAGACTGGAAGTACGTCAGCTTTGGAGACCTTCCTTCCTTTCCTCTGTCCCTTCCCCTCAGTTCTTCACAAAATCAACAGTACCAGGATTCCCGGTTTTTCGTTATTCAAATTAATGATTTTTCCTATCCCACCCAATTAAAACAGGAAACCTCCTGTCCTGAAGGACTTGAAGTAAAAACCCATCTGCAGGAACTTGACTCTTCCAAAGATTCTCCTCTCTTTGAGCTTTTTGGTCACTCTTCCACAAACGGTCTTTTTGCCCAAAGTGCCCTCTCTTTTATGGGTTCAGGTTTGATTCTGAGGTTAAAACCCGGGGTTGTTCTTGAAAAACCGGTAAAAATAATTTTTAACATGAAGTCTGGCAACACTTTTCAGGACGCACCTAAAGACTCAATAACCAATGCCTTCTATGATGATGCCAATGATTCCGAAAAATTGCAGGGAATAAAATCCAGAGAGATCAAGGAAGCCCCATTTCTCAATGTTTTTAACCTCTTTATTGATTGTGGTCCCCGGGCTGAGGGGCAGGTGTTTATTGATTTTCAGGGTCAGTCCCTTGATGGTTTAAGTAATTTTCGTTTGGACGTGAATATGGATGAAAAGTCCTGTTTGGATCTTTTTACGAAGGAAAAAGGAAGTTCAACATCTTATTTTGTTTATAACCTCCAGGCCCATCTTCAGAGGAAGTCCCAACTTAAGGTTTTTGATTTCACTTTATCCAGTCTGTGGACCCGTCACAATCTTCAGGTGAACCTGGAAGACAAGGAGGCCGGGGTCAACATGAAGGGGATCTATGTGAATCACAAAAATTATTTTTCCGATCATCACATCAGCGTCAATCATCAGGTTGGAGAGACCACTTCTGTTGAAAATTATCGGGGTATTTTGTCCGGCCAGGCCCGGGGGGTTTTTAATGGCCGTGTGTATATTGCACCTGATGCCAGTGGATCCCAATCAGAACAGGTCAATAAGAATCTTATGCTTTCAAACCAGGCTGAGATCAATGCAAAACCGGAGCTTCAGATATACAATGATGAGGTAAAGGCCACCCATGGGGCCACAGTGGGACAATTGAATGAAGAACAGGGTTTTTATCTCAAGAGCCGTGGCTACACTCCTGAGCAGGCTTTAAAAAGCTTATCAAAAGCCTTTGTTTTTGATTTAGTCAACGAAGAGAAATCCCATGTTAAGGATTTTTATCTTTCTGATCTGGATGAAACCATTTCCTGTCTTGGGGAAACCTGATGGAATTTAAAGTCGATCATTTTCGTGGTTTCTTTCCCCAACTGGAAAACAAAAGAGGACCCACTCCCATGATTTATTTTGATAATGGAGCTTCCACTCTTAAACTCAACCAAGTGGTGGATCGGATGAACCGTTACAATCGTTTTGAAGCCTCCAATGTTCATCGGGGGAATCATCAGATCAGTCGTCAGGGTACAGAGAACTATGAGCAGGCCCGTTGTAAGATTCAGAATTTCATCCATGCCAGGCAGCCGGAAGAGGTGGTTTTCACAAGGGGAACCACAGAGTCCATAAACCTGGTGGCAGCTTCCCTGGGGTCACAATTCAAGGCGGGTGATGAAATTCTTATCTCTTCAATGGAACATCATTCAAATATTGTTCCCTGGCAGATTCTCTGTGAAAAAAACTCCTGTCGTTTGAAAGTGATCCCTTTTGATCCAAAAACAGGAGTGTCTCAGGAAACTTTTAAAAGAAACCTTAATAAAAAAACCAGACTTGTTTCCCTGATTCTTTACTCCAACAGTTTTGGCAACCGTCTTCCCGTTGAGGGTTTTATCAGTCAATGCAGGGATCAGGGGATTTTTACACTGATTGATGCCGCCCAGGCCCCTTTGAGTCAAACCTTAAATGTTCAAAAACTGGGTTGTGATTTTTTGGCCTTTTCAGGTCACAAAATGTATGGTCCCTGTGGAATTGGAGTTCTCTTTGGTCGCAGGGAACTTCTGGACTCCATGCCTCCCTATCAGTCCGGGGGTGGTATGATTGATCGAGTGAGTTTTGAAAAAACCGCTTATGCAGAAACCCCGCAAAAATTTGAAGCCGGAACACCCAATGTAGCCGGAGCCATTGGTTTGGGGGTGGCTGTTGATTTTATGGAAAATCAGAATATTGATAAACAGCATCAATATGTCCTGGATATGAGAGATTTTTTAAAAAAGGGATTGATGGATATCCCATCTGTTGAAATTTATGAGTTTCATTCCACGGATTACGCAGGGGTGATCTCCTTTAATATCAAAGGCTCCCACCCCAGTGATGTGGGCACCCTTCTTGATAAATACGGTGTGGCTGTTCGCTCCGGTCACCATTGCACTCAACCTCTTATGAATTTGATGGGATTTCCGGGAACGGTGAGGGTGTCTCTTGCCCCCTATAATACCTTTGAGGAAATTGATTCCTTTCTCAAAATCATGAAGAAAGTGGAGGAATTTTTTCAGTGAACCAGTTTGATCGTGATTATGACATTTTAGTAAGAACCCAGGCCACCCCCAATCCCCTGGCCATGAAATTTATTGTGAACGCCCCTATTAAAATTGAGGGCAAGGTTACTTTCAGAACAGGGGAGGAGGCTCAGAAGCTCAGGCTTGCAGAAGATCTTTTTATGGTTCATGGTGTGGAACAACTCCATATGTTTGAAAATGTGGTCACGGTGACTCACAGTGCTGATATTGATCGCAATGAACTGATTGAACAGGTATCCTCTGTCTTGCAGACCCGTTTGCCTGTTCATAATCCTCATTTTATTTTGGATGGGGAGGTTCAGGAAAAAGAGAAAAGGGAAAAACGAAGTCCTGAAATTGATCAGATTGAAGAGATTCTGGATCGGACCATTCGGCCGGGCTTACAGGCTGATGGAGGGGATATTGAAATTCTTGATTTTAAGGACAATGTGGTCACCCTTTCTTACGAAGGAGCCTGTGGTTCCTGCCCCAGTTCCATGTACGGGACTCTGGAAGCCATACACTCTATCCTGCAGGTGGAATTTCATCCTGAAGTTGATATTATGATCGGATAGAGGAAACCGTTACTATGGGTGAGTGATTAAAGGGAAAGGGCACTGGGACAGGCTCTCTGTCCCTTGATGTTCATGTTCTTGATGTTCATGTTGTAGTCAACAGGTTTGAAGGCTCTCAGAGGATCCCCTGTATAGACCATAATGTTAATCATATAAACCCCTTTTTTTAAACTGGCAACAGACAGGCTTTTTTCACCATTATCAGAACCTCCCCGCTTTGAGGTCACCATGTCAGTTTCCTTTCCAAAAGTATAATTATCCCCGTAAAGAAAAATGTCCAGAGGGGGACGGGGTTCTCCCTGACTGGAACTTATGTAATGCACATTCAGTTCAAAGGGACCATCCTCTGTGTGGTTGTACTCGTAAAAATCATTGGAATCAAAAAGATTGGAATTCATGAAAGTGCCATTTTCATGATGCAGTGGGGATTTGTTGTCAGGTATATTTTTTGCCTGAATTGTAATAGGATGGCAGGTTTCTCCATAGACAAGAGAATCTCCAAAATCTTTCAGATCACTTCTTAAGTTTTCTGCTTCAAGAATTTCAGACCAGTCTGTCCATTTGGTTTCGGGAAATTCAGTTTTCAGTTGAATTTGCAACTGAAGAAATCTTCCCACGCTGCTAAAGTGAAAATTTTTATCGGCAATGCCCACTGTTTTTGAAGTGAACAGGGTCCAGAACTCTGCAAAGGTTGCTGTTAACTGATCGATTCCCTCCCCTTCATTGTTCTCATCAAATATGTCAATCAAAGCCCGGGTGATGGCAAACTCCCGAAAGTTTCCCTCCCCTTCAACGGTTGGCAGATCATATTTTGGGAGAGGTTGCCCCTGTTGTTGTTCACAGTTAAAATCCCCTTCTTCCAGATCTTTTTCATAAATGTTTTGGGGGCTTTCAGGACCGTAGGTGTCCCTGTAACAGGGCTTTCCTGTCACCTGTGCCTGAAGAAAGTTGGCCCAGGCTTCTGCAAATGCCAGTCTTGGATCAATAATATCATTCCCGTCATGGGGCCCCTTGGGGGACCGTAGGTTGGAATAAAAGTGTTCAATAACATGACCATACTCGTGTATGATAATAGTGTCGTCAAAGTGATCCGTATCAGAACGATCCACATCCCCGTTTTCACCACCAAGAATGTAGATCTGATTGTTTTCATGGGAGTAAAAACTCTCACGGGAATAAAGACCAAGACTCTTTTGGGAGGAACCCAGGTACTTATTGGGGTTGACACCTTTGGACCAATAGGCGGTGGTTAAGGGGGCTACATCGAAAGGCTTGCAACCGGGAAAATTTTCACCACAATCTTTGGTTTTGTCCCTTAAAAAACTGTTTGTGTCCAGAATTTTGTCAAGAATATTAAAAGCCCCTCCTTCAAGGGAACCGGTGGCATGAGCCACAAGAGAACCAATATTTTGTGAAGAATCAGTAACAACAGATTGTTCCAGGCTGTGAAAAACATTGGTCTTTGGATCTTTCAGGACATAAAGTTTTAAAAAACTGTTGTCGGCCCGGGAAGCCACAGTCACAAGGACTGTGGAACCGTCTTTTGGCAAATTCACTGAAAAATTTCCCTGCTCATCCGTTGTGGCACACTGGATGATTTCCTTATCAGTATTGGTGACTCTTACTTCAGCATGGCGGATGGGGTTGGGGCCGGAAACCTCTCCATTGCCACCAGCCAGATATTCATACCCGGCATTTCCACTGATTGTGACGAAATCAGAGTAGGTGAACTTTTGGGAACAGTAAGGGGCAGGCCGGGCTAAGGAATAATTCAGTGGATTTTCTGATTTTGAACAGGCCGACAAAATGACCAGGATGACAAGGCTGAAAAATAAAGAAAACAAATGTCTGAAAATCATTTCAGGACCCTTTCCATGAACCCCCCATTTCCATAGACGTTTTGGAATATTAATGGAGACAGGGGCTGGCCCCGCATTTTTTACGAATCGTTCAGATGCAGGGGGATAAAAAATGTTGTGTTCCAAAGAACTTATCGGGTGTCAAAAAGGTCCCCTTTAGAAATATTCTTGCTTTTGGTCAGAAGAAGGTGGGATATTGGTCTGTAATGGAAACTGGACTTAATTCTGATATTCAGATTGGAAGTCATGAGTATCATATTCAGACAGAAGACTGGGGTTGGGAGAGTCCTTTTATTGTCACTAAAATATTCAGTCATGGGGCTGTGGTTAAGAGTTACAAAACTCCTTACCAAAGGGCTTTGACTGCCATTTTCCCCTCAAACCAGTCCATTCGTAGGGCTTTGAGGATCCAACATGAAAAAATTCTGGACTGTCTCATTTCTGGTCATATTGACAAACAGGGTGTAAGATAATGGGATGGATTTCAAAAAAATCTTATTTGTTTTATTATTGATTCAAAGCTTTACCAGAATTGAAGCTTCTCATTTTGAGAAAGATATGTTTCTGTCCAGACTCAATTTTCCTGAAAAAAAAGGGAGCCTCCCCCCCCCCATTGTCAATCCTTTAATCAAAAAACTGAATTTAAATAAGGCATTGAATCAGGATTTTCTGAAATTTAAACGAAGAGGTCATTTTTATAAATTGAATCAAAGGGAAAAGGTTCGGGCTGTGGCCATAGGACGGGTGGTTTTTAACTCTTCCATTCAGGGTTATGGTTCCACTCTGATTATAGATCACGGGAAAAATTACTATTCTGTTTATGGAAATCTTGGAAAGGTTTTTATTGAAAAAGGGTCTCTTGTCCGGGCAGGAGAGGTGATTGGCCGTTTGGGCAGCAAACATCTGCAATTTAAAATGGGATTGTATTTTGAAATCAGACATTTTTCTGAGCCACTCAAGCTCTCTGAATGGTTAAAATCAAATCCTTTTGTCAAACAAAAAAATGGAAAGGGACGTTATGAAAAAATGGATTCTTAAAACTGTCCCGGGGATTGTTGTTTTTGTGCTGATCTTCAGTGTTGTTATTGGGTACGCCAAATCGAAAAATCACTACTTGAACTTACAGCTTTTTGCCAAAGTCATGAATCTGATTCAGCAGTATTATGTGGAGGAAGTTGATACAAAAAAACTGATTTATGGCGGGATCAAGGGAATGCTGCGGGAACTGGATCCCCACACTCATTTCCTGTCACCAGACATCTATAAAGAATTTGAAAGTGAAACAAGTGGTCAATTTGGAGGACTTGGTATAGAGGTCACTGTTCAGGATGGTTTTTTAACCATTATTTCACCCATTGAAGACACACCCGCCTGGAAAGCGGGATTGAAATCAGGTGACAAAATCGTATCCATTGATGGACACTCCACAAAAGACATGAGTCTTGCCGAATCCACCCGGATGATGAGAGGAAAGGAAAACTCAAAGATAAAACTTGGCATTGTCCGTCAGGGCTTGAGAATAAAAAAAGATTTTATAATACAAAGAGAGATTATCAAAATCAAATCCGTAAAGCCCACTGATATGGGCCAGAGCTATGTCTATTTGAGACTCACCAGTTTTACTGAAGATTCAGCCATTGGTGTTAAAAAAGCACTGAGAAAGATCATTAAGGAAAATAAGGTAATAAGAGGTGTTATTCTGGATTTGCGACGCAATCCGGGAGGGTTGCTTGGACAGGCTATCCAGATCAGTGATCTCTTCCTTGATAAAGGGATTATCGTAAGCACCATTGGACGAAAAAAATCGGACAAAAAAGTTGTTTATGCTACAGAAAATGATGCCTACACAACTTTCCCCATGGTTGTTTTAATTAATGAGTATTCAGCCAGTGCCAGTGAGATTGTTGCCGGGGCATTAAAAGATAACAAACGGGCATTGATTATGGGAAAGAGAAGTTTCGGCAAAGGTTCTGTGCAATCTGTCATTAAAATGGAAGACGGTTCCGGTTTAAAAATGACAGTGGCCAGATACTACACTCCCAATGGAACCTCCATCCAGGCCCAGGGGATCAACCCTGATATTGAGGTTGATGAAGTGGACAGCGAGGCTTTTAAAAAGGCCATTATAAAAAGAAAAGTAAAAAGAGAAGCTGATATTGACGGACACCTTCTTAGTGAAAAAGGAGAGAAAGGCCAGGATGCAGGAAACTCTTCCTGGTGGAAAAAAGACAGTGGAAAGACAAACAGGAGTGTAAAAAAGAATCTGCTTGATGATTTTCAGATTTTACAGGCCTACAATTACCTGAAAGCTTATAAGGTGATGGAAGGAAACGATAAATAAGATGAATTTATTAGTGGATGAATGAGAGGGCGGGGAATCCCGCCCCTCATGAAGTGTACGATTTGGGTTAGAAATTGTACATGAGAGCCACAGTGATTCTATCGAAAGAATCAGTGCGTTCCGCATCAGCGTTGGCAAAAGTGTTTTTATCATCGGCTTTGTTCATTCTGTATTCAAGGAGAATGTCGGCATTTTTATCCATATTGGTTTTCACTGCAAAAGTGATGGCCCTGAGGCTGTTGTCAGTTCCCTCCCCGGTCAAACCAATACCCGAACCATTGTAGAGAAGACCAGTCATGGTGTTTCCCTTTTGGGCAAGGTCAAAACTGAATTGTTCATACCGAAGACCAAAATCGAAATAACTGTATTTGGCATTGATGTAAGCGGCAAGGCTTGTACTGCCTATATCCTCTGATTGGCTGGGAGTCATCGTATTGGAGATATAATTCACAGCCACATTGAACATATCGTTGATCATATAAGAAATGGAAGCATCAATGATGGCTACTGAATAACTGCTCAGATCAGTAAATGTCGAGGTGGTATCTTCTTCCTCTTCTATGGAGTTTCTGGGTTGACTGCCATCACTTTCTGTTCCCATCACATAATTAAGATCAATGTGAAGTCCTGTGATGGGATCAATGTCAACAGTCACGGCCATAGTCAGATCGTCATCCATATTTGTGTCGGCCCCCCGCCCGTTGGTGACCAAAAAACCCAGATTCCACATTTTCTGACCATAGTTGAAGCCCACCCCTGTGGAGAAATAAGGAGCCAGACTGAATCCATAACTTCTTGTGAACTGACTGTTCATTCTGTGGTTATAGGTTTCATGACCCACTGGAGATTCAAAACGACCCAACGTAAATCCCAGACCATAAGAGGTTTTCATATGGTAAGAGGCGTTAAGTAATCCAAGTTTATTGGCTCCTGCAGAATTAAGGTCTCTGACTGTGGAACCATAACCAAAACCGAAATGAAGGCGGGACTGACCCATGCTGGCTTTCAAATTGAATTGGGCCAGGTTCACGTCAAAACCTCCATGGGGATCAATTTTGTTACTGAACATGGAATAGGAACCTGCAAAGTCCCCTGAGAACATCAGATCTTTTTCCATACTCATGGTATCTGATGGTTTTTCATCCATCACAGGCATGATGGATGCCTCTTCTGCGGGTGTTGCCGTGTTTTCATGGTTGTCAGCAAGGACACTCACTGAAACACACAAACTTATAAATATTGTTAAAAATATTTTGATTCCCATAAATGCCTCCTTATGGTTTATTTTCTTTCTCTTCACTATTAATGCTTACGTCTTTAAGTTCAAAGATCAATAAAAATAATTCATGGTTATGGGTTTAAAAATTAGAATGTGTTTTAAAAGTCACAAAAAGAAAATTTTTATTCCGATGATTGTCTTGGACAAAGGAAAAAGAGAGGGTAAAATTGACAAAAAAAGTCTCTCATTCATAACTGAATGACGCAGACCAAAAAACCATACCTTAGTCATGAAGTTTTTATAAGGAGATCTGAAAATGTCAAAATTCATCACTTTTTCCACTGCTGAAACCAATCCTGATTTAAATATGGTCGAGGACGTTCAACCTGAAGAAGTGAACACAAAACTGGGGAAAATCACCGTTGTTGATGTGAGAACTGAGGAGGAATATGTGGGCGAATTGGGTCATATTCCAGGTTCCAGGCTGATGAGTCTGGATAAACTGGTGGATGAAATTCATAATCTTGATGAAGACCGGACTCTGATTTTTGTTTGTCGCAGCGGTGGTCGTTCAGCCCGGGCCACAGCCCTGGCCAGGGATAAGGGTTTTGAATCTGTTTATAATATGACAGGGGGTATGCTTCTCTGGAATAAAATGGGTCTGGATACGGAAGGGTCTTCTTCTCAATGAAAAAAAAGGTTTTTGTCAACAGGACGTTGAATTTAAAAAAAATTCGTTTCATTGGTCTGGATATGGATCATACCCTGATTCGCTACAAAACCCGGGTTTTTGAAGCCCTTGCCTATCAGGCCATGATTGAAAAGCTTTTAAATGAAAAAAACTACCCCCGGGAAATCAGAAAGCTTCAATTTGATTTCCATTCAGTGATTCGTGGACTTATAATTGATTCCACCCAGGGAAATTTACTGAAAGTCAGTCGTCACGGAGCCATCAGAAACTCTTATCATGGTACAAAACCGATTCCGTTTAGAAAACAACAAAAGGATTATCATGGAACCTATGTGGATCTGGCTTCAAAAGAGTTTTCCTCCATTGATGCGTCTTTTTCCATTTCCGTGGCTGTTTTATTTGGACAGCTTGTTGATCTGAAAGATGAAAATCCCAGTCAATACCCTGAATATCCAATCCTTCTCAAGGATATTCTTGAAGTTATGGATATGTCCCACCGTGATGAATCCCTAAAGAGTTGTGTTCGTGAAAACATGGATCAATATGTTATTCAGGAACCGGAGGTGGCCCGGGGACTGGAAAGGTACAAAAAACATGGAAAGAAAATTTTTCTTTTAACCAATTCTGATTTTCATTATTCAAAAACTCTTATGGATTATGCTCTAAACCCCTTTTTGGAAGAGCATGAGAGTTGGATGGATCTTTTTGATTACACAATCACTTTGGCCCGTAAGCCCCGCTTCTTTTTTGACAAACTCAATTTTTTAAAGATCAACCCCATGGATGGGACCATGACCAATTATGACACCCCATTGGTTCCAGGGATTTATCAGGGAGGATGTGCTGATCTTTTTGAAAAAAATCTAGCCCTCAGTGGTGAGGATATTCTTTACATTGGAGACCATATTTATGGTGATATTGTCCGGTTAAAAAAAGATTGCAATTGGAGAACAGCTCTTGTGGTGGAGGAATTGGGTGATGAAATAGAAAAAATGAAAAAAGTAAAGCCCTGGCAGGATAAAATTCGGGAACTTATGGCAAAAAAACATCCATTGGAGGAAAAACTGGTTCAATTGGTTTCCCATGAAATAGAAAATTCTGTTGATAATGCTGAATCCATCAGGAAAGTCCAGAAGGCTATTGCACAGATCGACAGACAAACCTCTCCATTGATTGAAAAGTCAAAAGCTGTGTTCAATCCTGTCTGGGGTGAAATCATGAGGGCGGGGAATGAGGAAAGTTATTTTGCCAACCAGGTGGACCGCTTTGCTGATATTTATATGGCAAGACTTTCTGATCTGCTCTCCATTTCACCAAGATATTATCTGCGGTCATCCAGAAGACCTTTGGCCCATGAACTGGCTCTGTCCCTGACGGTCGAAAAGATAGCTGGCTAGAATCGTCAAAAGGAGGGGGAGCAGTGGCCAAGGAGGATCTTACTGGGTTCGGAAGCTTATGACTTTTTTGAAACGGGATTCCGGTTCAGTGGACTCATCAAAAGGTGTATCAGGATTGTCATTCTTGTTGAACCAGCCTTGAAAGGTGACTTTGGCGGTGTATTTGAAACTGGGATTTTCGGGAAGACCTCCAACAAAATAGGTGACCAGACCTCCAAAAAGCTCACCTGGAGGAACCACATACAATACCGGACCGGTATCCTCTGGTGAATAGTTGGTTGTGGAGGTGGTGCCGTCCACCCGACTTTCAATCTCCATTAAAAAGGAAACCACAGTTAAAGTTCTGTCGGCTTTGTTTTTTCCCCTGAATTTAACGGAAAACCAGGGGCCGCTGACTGATTTGTCCCCAATATTGAAATTGGCTCGGATCACTATGGGGGATTCGGGGATTGATTTCATGAGTATTTTACTTGATTTATCAGACCCCTCCCCACAGCCTTGAAGGCAGATAAGCAGGCTTAAAACCAAAGCCAGATAAGAAATTCTGGTCATAAAGACCCTCCATATCTATTCTACAGTCATAATCTATTCTACAGTCATAATTTTTGGATTTTCAAGGGTGTTGTTCCCATAACAGTCATTCCTGATGGGATTTACGATCAGTGTAAACCAGGAAAATAAAGTGACTGGTCAGTTCTTTTTGCAAAACCCTGCGTTTGACTCTTTGGCTGGTCATCTCCTCCAGACAAATCATTGTATCAGAATCAAAACCACAGGGTTTGATTCCCTGAAAGGCCTCCCTGTCTTTAAAAAGATTCACAGCCATACCATGATGGGTGATCCATTTTTTTACCCCAATACCAATGGAAGCCAGTTTTTGGTGACCTACCCAAACCCCTGTGGCCAGAGCCGGTTCTTTGCCCTCAACCTGTTTTTGTGGTGAATGACCCTGGGCTTGCACTCCATAATCACGGAGAGTGAGAATCAAGGATTGCTCCAAAAAACGCATATAATCATGGAGGTCTTTGTTTTTGATCTTTTTTTTTATGAAAGAAGGACTTTGACCACCAAGATCAATAATAGGATACATCACCAATTGACCAGGTCCATGATAAGTGGCCCGCCCTCCCCTGTTGACTTCAAATTTTTCCCCTGTCCAGGAAAAAACATCCCCTTCCCTGGTTCCCCGACCAAGGGTGACCACAGACGGGTGATGACAAAAAACAAGGGTTTCCCTGCGTTGGCCACAAAAAATGTCCTTCACATAACTTTTTTGTCTTTCAAGGGCTTCACCATAAGGGATCAGACCCCAGTCTTCAATCCGGGGAAATTCTGTTTCTTTTGGTCTGGATACAGGGAGATTCATATTTTGGGTCAAACTAAATCATATCCATAAGCAGACGGCCCGGGTTTTTAATACGGGCAAGAAAGGCTGACAAAAAGCGGGCGGCCTCAGCCCCATCAATCAGGCGATGATCACAAGTGACAGTGAAATTCATAAAATTTGCCACATCCAGTTTTCCTTCTCTGAGAATGGGGCGTTCCTGGATCTTGTACATCCCAAAGATGGCCACTTCAGGGTGATTGATAATGGGGGTGGCATAGGTTCCGCCCAAACTGCCAATATTGGTGATAGTGAAAGTGGCCCCTTTCATTTCGTCAACAGACAGTTGACCCTGACGGGCTTTTGTGGCCAGACTTACAACTTCCTTACTGAGTTGATAAATGGTTTTTTGATGGGCACTCTTAATCACAGGCACCAGAAGGCCCTTTGGGGTGTCTGTGGCAAAACCAATATTAAAGTATTTTTTGTAAACAATTTCCATGGCTGTTTCATCAATCATGGCATTGAATTTGGGAAATTCACCCATGGTAACCATCAGTGCTTTCATAACAAAGGGCATATAGGTGAGCCTGACTCCCATTTTTTCAGCCACTGGTTTTAACTCCTGTCTTAATCGAACCAATGGAGTGACATTGGCTTCATCCATCAAGGTGAAATGGGGAATGATTCGTTTTGCCATTTGCATATTTTCTGCAATTTTTTTCCGAATGCCCCGGAGGGGAATCCTTTCCTCCTGGTCTGCCATAAGGTTTTGAGCCGGGAGGTCTGTTCCAGTCTGTGGTTTGTGGGAATCTTTTTCCACGAAGGTTCTTTCAGGACTTGTTGGTGGTGAGGATTCTGATTCGTGCAGAGCTTCAAGGACATCTTCACGGGTCACTCGTCCGGCAAGCCCTGTTCCTTTCAGGTTATGAATATTCACCTGGCTTTCCCTGGCCAGCCGACGGGTTGAAGGAGTGGCCAAAACAGGGGATGATCCGGAATTCTCTCCAGTCACAGCCTGTTGAACAGGGTTTTTTAAAGAGACTGACGAAGGGGAAGGTAAAACTTTGGTGCTTTTGCCGCTTTGGGACTGGAGGGGTTCTGTGGTTTCAGGTTCTGCGGCCTGCTCCACTTCAATGGTTATCAGGGTCTGCCCCACTTCAATGGTGTCCCCTTCGGAAAATTTCAATTCCCTGACAGTGCCCGCAACAGAAGATGGGACCTCCACTGTGGCCTTGTCTGTCATCAGTTCGGCAATGGCCTGATCCACCTCCACGACATCACCAGGCTGGACCATCCAACTGACCAGTTCCCCTTCATTAACACCTTCACCAATTTCAGGAAGCTTTATATCATGCAGATTCATTATTTTTTTCTCCACTGATTTCTTTTTTTCTCAATCACAGCTTGCATAAAAAATTCCCCGGCCCTGTAAGAGCTACGCACCAGGGGGCCGCTGGCACAATAGAGGAAATTCATATTTTCAGCCAGTTGTTTCCAATATTCAAATTTTTTTGGTTGAATATATTCTACTACCTTAAGATGATGAGAACTGGGCTGTAAATACTGACCAAAGGTAATGATATCACAACCCACGGATTTTAAATCCTCCATGGCCTGTAAAACCTCCTCATCTTTTTCTCCAAGACCCAACATCAATGAACTTTTTGTATGCATTTCCGGATCCCGTTTTTTCACTTCATCAAGGACTTTAAGGGATTGTCTGTAACCGGCCCGGGGATCCCTCACAGCAGGAGTGAGTCTTTCCACTGTTTCAATATTGTGGGCAAAAACATCCGGTCTGGAATCAACCACCCGATGAATCAGGTCCACTTTTCCCTGGAAATCAGGGGTCAGAATTTCCACGATCAAATGAGGATCATTTTTTTTCACAACTTCAACGGTTTCTCCAAAGTGATTGGCCCCCTGATCCATTCTGTCATCACGGTTCACACTGGTAATAACCACATAATTGAGCCTCATTTGAGCAATGGACCAGCCCACTTTTCCAGGTTCAAGACTGTCTATCTTCCCTTTTGGGTTGCCGGTTTTTACATGACAGAAGCGACAACCACGGGTGCAAACATCACCCATAAGCATAAAAGTGGCTGTTCCTTTAGCCCAGCATTCTCCCATATTGGGACATCTGGCTTCCTGGCAGACTGTGGCCAGATTGAGTTGACCCAACATATTTTTAATAGTGTGATAATTTTTCCCCACGGGAGCCTTGACTTTCAGCCAGGGAGGTTTGGGGGTTTTATTGATGGGCTGTTTTTCCATAATAATATATTTGTTATTGTTATACCAGGACAGGATCCTGGTCGTGTTTGAGTTTTCACGGGATTTCTTTCTATGGAAATCATGGAAACAACAAATGACTTTTAGTATATATTGATCTGCTTTGATTTTTCAAGCTTTATAGTAACTGCTCACACTTTTGGCGATCTTGGCATTCGCCTGCCTCGTTTCTCCTGCGGCGTACATAAAGTACGCCTCAGTCGCTCCTCGTTGTCTCATACCAATCTCATCCAAAATTGTGGCAGTGACTGAGGGAGCTTCGTCAGGGTGTGAGCAGTTACGCTTTATATATCCTGCCAAAAGTGTGAGCGGTTACCATCAGGGTTTCATTGGAAAGGAGAATGGCTTGCCAATAATATTGACCGTGACCTGAAATCAGGACCAATTTTAATATTAAAACTTTTGTCATTTTTTTTCAAACTGTTATCTTTATAGGACAGGAAAAGTTATGGAGTGGAAAAAAATCAAACAAATCAACTGTCTCCATGAAGGTTCACAGGGTGCAAAAACCTGTATTGTCCTGTTTCATGGCTATGGGGCTGATGCTGAGGATCTGGTCAGTCTGGCCCAAACCCTTTATTTTTCAGAAGAAGTGGAGTTTGTATTTCCCCAGGGAATGGAGACCGTTTCCATCGGTCCGGAAATGACCGGCAGAGCCTGGTTTCAAATGCGGTCAGATGATTTTGAATCCATGGTTTCAAGGCTTCTTTCAAATCAGGAGATGATGGCCGATATCCAAAAAGTCATGGAGCGGGTCAGGGAGTGTCTCAATCACCTGGGCAGCCTCTATCAGAATGTTTTCATTGGAGGTTTCAGCCAGGGAGCCATCCTTGTGACTCACTGTTTTTATGGGCTGAATTTTATTCCAAGAGCTTTGTTGGTTTTATCCGGTTCTTTGATTCTGCCTTCTTTTTTTCCAACTTTACCGGAGACTTTGAAAATTCCCTTCTTTCAGAGTCATGGAGCCCGGGATGCTCTTCTTGAGATTCAGGGGGGTCGCAGACTCCATGAAAAACTCTTATCAATAGGACTCAAAGGCCAATGGTATGAGTTCCCGGGGGGTCACGGAGTTCCAGAGGATGTTATCAGTGAACTTAATAATTTTATAAATGACCTTCTTGGGTAACAATTCCCTTTAACTTTCGGAAGTTTGAAAGCCTTGCCACGAAAGTTTATGAAAAGTTCGGATTAAAAAATTTCATTTGTCTGAGCGTTTTGTGGAAAGACCCTTAAAATCTTGTGGTCAGACCAAACATCATATCCATGGTGCTGTTATTATATTTTGATTTCCTTGTCCCCACTTTGGTGATAGCGTCTGCAAAACCAAATTTGATTCCATAAAACAGACCAAGACTGAAATTTTCGGTCACTTTAAAGTACATTTCTGACTGAAGAAAAAATCCAAGATGACCAGCTCCTTCAATCTTTCTTTTAGGTGGTCCATCCACAACGATTTTATCACCTTTGTATTCCACATTTCCTTCCAGTGGATTATGATAATACAAGCCAAAAAAGGTGGCTCCAAGAGAGTTGTCAAACCAACTTCTGTATTTAAAAGCCAGACCAAAGGGAATATCCACAGATGTTAACTGGTATTCCCATTCGTTTTCACTTGCGTTTCTTTGCACATAATCAAGACCGATGAAGGCCCCCACTTTTGGACTGAAAAAATAGGAATATTTTCCACCCAACATCAGGCCGTAACCTGTTACACTGATTCCCCTGATCAAACTCCAGTTTAACGCAACATTGCCTGTAATAATATGTTGTTCCATGGTTTGTGCAGGCATTGCGGTCACACGGTTTTCCTGAACACTTTCACTTTGTTTCTGTACGGCTTGTTTCTCAGTAACTTTTTCCTGGGTTGCTTGGGTGGCACTTTCTTTCTCCTTTGGCATTTCTTCCTGGGCCCATAAATTGACATTCCAACAAAAAACAAGAAAAAAAGTTGTCATTTTCATAGTGAAGCCCCCTTAGCTTTGATTGTAATGATTTTTCCTTAGTTTGTGAAAATATAATAACAAGTATTATTCCATGAAGGAAACCGGTCAAGGTGAAACCTATGCCGTTTTGCATCGCAACAATAGTTGCAGTCAATACCTACCATTGACCCAGCCCCGTAGGGATTGAAACGTCCTCAACAACAAAAGGAGAAAAAGTGACAAGCAAAGGAGTATAGAAAAGCAAATATGAAAATTGTCTGAAACAAACCATTCCCTGTTATCAGCAATGAAAGATGTCCCTTGGGTTGTGGCACTGTCATGGCGACCTTATGAGGTGGCCTTGGAATGGAAGGGCTCTGACTGGTTAGGGGGAGCTTTTAGAGCATCACTGTGCTTTAGATAAGAAGGTTTGAGATTCAATAAAAGCTGTTACAGAAATGAAGTGGAGGCCGATCAAAACCAACTCCTGTCATAGTTTAAAAAATCAGACTTCCCTAGGGGGAAAGCTGAAAAACGAGGATGGACTTACAGAAGATAATCTCATACAGATTGTATCCAGTCTTTAACTACAACAGAGTTTCAAAAAAGTGGCCACCTGATTGTGCAGTCACTTTTTTGATTCATCTGGTTATATTTGTTTCTTTTTTTGCAGGCTTTTTTAGAGCTTTGTTTAAAAAGATTTTTCATTTTTGACTATATGCATCTAAAAAAAATCTAACAAAATTGATTTTAAATGTTTAAAATTATAACCACTTTTTTGATGGCAAATGAAATATGAAATTTTTATTTTGTTTTTTTATATTTATACCATCTATCCAATCAGATGATAGAGAAAAACAGAAACACACTCAATTCAAATCTTTAAAGCCTCCGGTTGTCTCCCGGAGGGAAGTGGTAACCACCCCTTTCAGGAATTTGTGGGATGTTATTTCTTATGTGAAGGCTTCAAATACGGGGGATACTGATTATTTTGGTCATTCATTGAGTTTAAATTCTGATGGAAGCATCCTGGCTGTGGGAGCTTATAAGGAAGACAGCAGTGCCACAGGGGTAGGAGGGGATCAGGAAAATAATGAAACATGGAGTTCAGGAGCGGCGTATGTGTTTGTACGAGATGGAAAGAAATGGACCCAACAAGCCTATATCAAAGCTTCAAATCCAGGGAATGGGGATTATTTTGGTTATTCATTGAGTTTAAATTCTGATGGAAGCATCCTGGCTGTGGGAGCTTATAAGGAAGGCAGCAGTGCCACAGGAATTGGAGGGGATCAGAAAAACAATGATATAAATAACTCAGGAGCGGCGTATGTGTTTGTACGAGATGGAAAGAAATGGACCCAACAAGCCTATATCAAAGCTTCAAATCCAGGGAATGGGGATTATTTTGGTCATTCATTGAGTTTAAATTCTGATGGAAGCATCCTGGCTGTGGGAGCTTATAAGGAAGACAGCAGTGCCACAGGGGTAGGAGGGGATCAGGAAAATAATGAAACATGGAGTTCAGGAGCGGCGTATGTGTTTGTACGAGATGGAAAGAAATGGACCCAACAAGCCTATATCAAAGCTTCAAATCCAGGGAATGGGGATTATTTTGGTTATTCATTGAGTTTAAATTCTGGTGGGAATGTCCTGGCAGTGGGAGCTATTGGAGAAGACAGCAGTGCCACAGGGGTAGGAGGGGATCAGGAAAATAATGAAACATGGAGTTCAGGAGCGGCGTATGTGTTTGTACGAGATGGAAAGAAATGGACCCAACAAGCCTATATCAAAGCTTCAAATCCAGGGAATGGGGATTATTTTGGTTATTCATTGAGTTTAAATTCTGGTGGGAATGTCCTGGCAGTGGGAGCTATTGGAGAAGACAGCAGTGCCACAGGGGTAGGAGGGGATCAGGAAAATAATGAAACATGGAGTTCAGGAGCGGCGTATGTGTTTGTACGAGATGGAAAGAAATGGACCCAACAAGCCTATATCAAAGCTTCAAATCCAGGGAATGGGGATTATTTTGGTTATTCATTGAGTTTAAATTCTGGTGGGAATGTCCTGGCAGTGGGAGCCCCTGGGGAAGGTCCTGTCACGGAGATCAAAAACAATGCAATAAAGACAGGTGAGTTTTCAAAAATGTGGAATTGGGTTAAAGAATTAATAGTTTTGGAAAGTGAAAAAACATGGGGTTCAGGAGTAGTGTATGTGTTTGTACAAGATAAGAAGAAGTGGACCCAACAGGCTTATATCAAGGCTTCAAACACAGAGTCTTTGGATAAATTTGGTCGTTCATTGAATTTAAACTCTGATGGGAATATTCTGGCTGTGGGAATTCCAGGGGAAGACAGCAATACCACAGGGGTTGGAGGGGATCAGAAAAACAATGACGCTAGGGATTCAGGAGCGGTGTATGTTTACGGGAAATAACCGGTATTGGTTTTCATTTATGGAAAGTGTTTGGTAATTATTTTTTTGATTCATTTGGTTACATTTCATTTTTTGAAAGTCTTTTCAGAAATTTGTTTAGAAAGCATTGTTTCTGAACGGATAAAAACAACTCATAGACGGAGCAACAGAGATAGGTAATTGTATCAGGAATGCTCTCTTGTGTCTGTTTTAAAAGTGTGTAATAATTTGTTAATGGCTTTTAAAAATATACAAACTGATGACTTTTCTTTTGAAAAGTTGATTAAATCAAAAACTTATTGTGTTCATCTGTTCAGTCAGGTTGCCACAGATCCTTCCGGTTATCTGCGTCCCTGTTGTCAGTTTAAACAGGAAGAAAAATTTCACATTTCAAAAACAACTCCTTCTGATTTTTTTAATTCCCCATACTTTCAAAATTTAAGGAAAAAAGTCAATAATGGAGAAAAACTTAAAAGTTGTGATTACTGTTATTCCATGGAAAAGGTTAATGTTAAGTCCATGAGGCAGAGACACAATCTTTATTATTTTGAGATTGTCAAAAAAGTTGGGAATAATATTCAACAAAAAAGTATTCACAGTTTTGATGTAAGAATGGGTAATCTTTGCAATTTGGGCTGCGTTATGTGTGGCCCAGACACTTCCTCTTTTTTGGAAAAGGAACAGCGAAAACATCACAGAGAAAGTTTTTTTTGGGATTTACCGGATTCCTTTGATTTGATGGAGTGGTACAAAGATCCAAAAATTTTTTTAATAGATTTACGCTAATACAAAAGGAGTTTTTATGATAAAAAAAAGATGTTCAGGAAACTGAATCCATAGATATACGGTCTTTTAAAGCAAATATCAAAAATGCTTAAGAAACAGTTTGTTAAATTTATTATAATTGGGTTATTTTCAACTTTTATCAATTATGGTGTTTTTTACATTCTGTATGATTTTTTTTCTGTTTATTATGTTTTTTCGTCGGCTATTGGTTTTATAACGGGAGTTCTTTCAGGATACAGACTTAATAAAATATGGGCGTTTGAAGTGGAAGAGAAAAGACCTCAATATATTTACGGATATTTTATTGTTTATTCATTTTCTTTATTTCTTGGCCTTGGTTTTTTAAGTTTTCTGGTAACTATTTCAAATCTTATCCCGGAATTAGCCAATATCCTGACTATAGGATTAACAACTTGTACTAATTTTAGTGGAATAAAGTTTTTTGTTTTTAAGAAATGATTTTTTGTAAAAAATTTAAATTCGATGAAAATGTATTATTTATTTTAGGATTATTGTTTAAAATCCTTTTGGGAACTTTTTTATCTTCCAAATTTTTAAGTGATCTTTTTATTCCATTTATTGATTATTTTGTGGAAAGTGGATTTTCCAATCCTTATGAAAGATTTTTAAATGTAGGGGAAAAAGATTATTTTCCTTATCCAGCTTTTATGCTCTATATTATGTCTTTGCCCAGATTGTTATTTGGCTGGATTTTTCCTGAGAATCCTTTTTTTAATTTATTTCTATATCGACTTCCTCTTCTTTTTGCGGATATAGGTATTTTTCTTGTTTTAAAAAAATGGTTAAAAACTTACTCAATAAAAAAACTTATCTATTTTTATTGGTTATCTCCTGTTCTCATTTATATAAGTTATGTTCATGGTCAGTTGGATGTAATTCCTATATTTTTACTCTTTATGAGTTTGTATTTTTTATTTGAAAACAAGTTAATATCATCAGCTTTTTTATTGGGACTTTCACTAGCTGCAAAAACAAATATTACCTTGGTGTATCCATTCTTTTTTGTTTTTCTGATATCAAAAGGTTTAAAATTAAAGCATATTGCTTTATTTGTTTTTATTTCCCTGAGTTCCTTCTTTATTGTCAATATTCAGTATATTTTTAGTTCTTCTTTTATTGAAATAGTTTTTCATAATAAAGAACAGGAGAAATTATTCAGTCCATTTATTCACTGGGGATCTTTAATAATTTACATGATTCCAGCTACTCTTCTTGTTTTGTTTACTAAAGCAGTGTTATTAAAAAATTACAACAGGGATATATTTTTAGTATTTCTTGGATTTTGTTTTGGCATCATTTTACTTTTTATTCCTCCAATGCAAGGGTGGTATTTTTGGATTATCCCTTTTTTGGCTTATTTTTACATTAAATCAAGTCAACACTTGTTCCTTTTCTTTGGATTACAGGGATTTTATATTTTGTATTTTATTTTTTCAAAA
Organism: Bdellovibrionales bacterium; assembly: GCA_965218815.1. Lineage (GTDB taxonomy): Bacteria > Bdellovibrionota > Bdellovibrionia > Bdellovibrionales > JAGQZY01 > JAGQZY01. The sequence continues at coordinate 631,829 of CBDCLX010000002.1, forward strand.
AATGCGGATTATTTGGAAGTTTTTCAATTCTTACTCCCTGATATTGCAACAAATGACGTTGTTTACGTTTATTTATCAAATGTTGGTATGGATTCTGATAAGTTTTCAGGGCTTGCTATGACTTTTCTCCAGATAACACTTTTGATGAACTGCATTTGTATTTATAGAAAAGGGTTACACAGTTATACTCAGAACAAACTCACCGCCTTACCTTTTTTGATTGGTATTGGAGGAGATTCAGCAGTCGGAAAAACAACAATTTCAAAAGCTCTTTTGGGTATATTTAAGCCTTCAAATACAACAGTTTTGCATGGAGACGATATGCATAAATGGGAAAGAGGAAGTAAAGAATGGAGTGAATTTACACATCTTAATCCAAAAGCCAACTATTTGCACAGGGAAACTGACTTTTTAAAAAGACTAAAATCCGGGGAAATAATTTATCGTAAACATTACGATCATTCCCTTGGAGAATTTATAAAAAATCGTCCTATAAGACCAAATAACCTGATTATTTTTGAAGGATTACATTCTTTCTATTTGGATTCTCAGAATGAACTTTATGACCTTAAAATTTTTATAAACCCTGAAATTGAGTTGCATTATCACTGGAAAATTATCAGAGATACAGAAGAGCGGGGTTATTTGAAAAAAGATATTTTGGAATCCATCAGAAAACGAAAATTTGATTCAAACAAGTATATAAAAACCCAAGTGAACAAGGCGGATATTCTGATTGAACCTTTGGCTTTGGAAAAGATAAAAAACATCGGTGACAAGGATGAAGAAGTTGAAATTTATTACAGGCTGTCATTGTCAAATAGTGTCTATATGGAATCTATTGTTGAGGCTTTTAAAAAGGTTAAAAATCTAAATATTACCCATGAATATATAGAAAACAGCTATCAACTCATTACTTTTAAAGGGAATTGCTCTTTTAAGGATATCATGAACATCACAAATAATAATGTTAAAGGCATGGATGATATGGGACTTATAATTCCTCATTGGTTAAAAGATTCCTTTGGAGTTTTGATAGTTCTTATAACTTATTGTATATTTGAGAAAGCTGATAATGACAGAAAATATGCTGATTTGTAATAAAGATTATTTATTTTTTTAAAAATTCTGAGAAAGTTTAAAGATATATTTTTTATAGAAATTTTTTATTTATGTTGTACAAAAGGTATTAAAAAGTGGTTTATATACATCATAGAATAAATACAGTTCAAAAACTTAATAAAGTACCTTTTTCAAGAGGGATTGAAGTTGATATTCGATATCATGAAAATGATCTTATATTGTGTCATGATCCATTTTCTCATCATCAGAATAACCCTGAAAGGTTTGAAGAAATTTTAAAAATATGGCAACATGAAGGTCCCATAATTTTAAACATTAAAACAGAAGGAATAGAACAGGCTTGCATTGATTTAATAAACCAATACAAGATTAAAAACTGGTTTTTCCTTGATTTGTCTATGCCTTGTTTTGCTATTTATGCTGAACGAGCTGTGCATCGTGGAGTAAAAGGTTTTTCACTTGAGAATTTAGCTGTACGTTTTTCTGAGTGGGAACCCATTGAATATGCTCTCTCTTTTTCTGGAAAAGCTAGATGGGCCTGGGTGGATTGTTTTACCCATTTACCAATAAATAAAAGTATTTGTAAAAAATTGAAAAATGCAGGATATAAAATCTGCCTGGTTTCACCAGAACTTCAAAATCATCCTATAACTCAAATTGAAGTTTTTAAAAAACAAATAAAAGGGTGTGAAGTTAATGCTGTATGTACAGAGTTTCCTGATTTGTGGAAATGATTTTCCTTGTACTAATGCCTTGGTTTTCAGGATCGACTATTTTAAATTTTGTATTCTCAAATTTCTTTTCAACTTTATTATATATATAAATGTTCTTTTGATTAATTGAATGCGGGTTTTCCAGCTTCCTCCACCTCCCTTAGCCTCTCCGTGAAGACGTTTTGAAAAGTAAACGGGCAGAGTTTTAATTTTATATCCTTTTGTTTTTGCCTGATAAAAAGCGTGCAAATCTATCGAGAAATCCGCAGGATAGCCTTTTTTCAAATATTTGTCATGGAACTCTCTGGAAAACAATTTTGGTTGTGCGTTGATGTCACTTAAATATTTCCCTAAAATGATCCATACCATAATTTGCATACCAAAGGTGAAGAAAAATTCTGTAAATCGACGATTTTTACGGTTTCCTTTGACAAAAATTTTTTCACCTTTTCCTGTTTTACCCAAATAAATTTCAAAAGATTTAATGACATCAAGAGGATCTGTCTGCATATCAGCATGAGTCCATGCTAACACATCACCTTGAGCCTGACTGAGTCCATGCATAATATCATGACCGTATCCATTACGTTTTTTCATTAAAATAAGTTTGAATTTTTTGGAATTTAATTTCTGAAATGTCTTTTTTAATGTTTCAGGAGTCTTATCCGTGGAAGCCCCGTCAATGATAATAACCTCAACATCAAATCTGTTTTTTAAAATTTCATCAAGTTTTTTCAGGACAACACTTATATTTTTAGATTCATTAAAACAGGGAATCACAATGGAAAGTTTTATTGATTTTGTCATTATATTGATCGGGTTTTGATTTTCATGGAATTTTCCTGTGAGAATTGTTAAAAAATAAAGGATCTTTAGTATAAATTATTTTTTCTTTTTTAGAAAAAGTTTTCCAATACTCCAGGGTTTTTTCATAATTTTCATATTCCCATGGAGTGCCCCAGCCAATGTATTTAACATCAAAGTATTTCACCCTTAGTCCTGCATTGATACAATACCAGAGAACCTTGTCAACATAGTATTTGCCTTCAAGTTTGTCCTGTTTCCATATCATCTCTTCAAGATACTTTAAAAAAGTGTTGGCCTGTTTGAACCAAAACATTCCTGTTGTGGCATGATCTTTTTCCGGATTATCGCTGACTGTCTGTTTAATTGATATGGATAGAAGTTCTTTGCCGTCTGTTTTTTTTAACCTGGCCCAGCTGTGGGCCAGGGGATCATAGTCAATGCTATTTTTATTTTGGTGACTTATCATTAAAGCATCGGCTTCTGTACAAGCTTTCTTAAAAGCCTGTTCATTTAAAAGCATACCACTATCACAGGAGCCTATGAAAAGTTCTTTATCACTTTGAAGAAATCGGCGGGCTAAAAAACAAGCAAAAGCCTGATCGAGCATTACATAATCGTGAATAAAAGTGGTATTTGGAAAAAAATCGAGAATTTTTTCCTCTGTTCCATTGGTTTTATGAAAATAACGGTCCACACAAATAATTTGATTTTTTAAATTATCTATTCCAGGAATGTCTTTCATCGCACAGACAATCATTGGTAGTTTTTTGCCACTGTGTCGATCTGTTGTTGGAATTGAGGCTTTGTTGACGGTATATCCAGCCTTGGAAAAACGGATTCCTTTTCCACCCATGGGAATAAGTATAATCATTTATGAAACCCCTTTATTGTATTTATCCAGAAAAGATATTCCTGTAAATCCTCAGGTGTTCCCCATTGGCAAAAATGGGAAATATTAACCGGGCACCAGACTTTTAAGCCGTCTTTGAGAAGATAGTTGTATGGGAGACTGGCGTAATATTCCCCATTGATTGGTTTTTCGTTATCCATCGTTTTTTTAAAGTATTTTTTCATAATGGCACCTGTTTTGAAATAATAAACGCCTGGGGAGTGAAGCGTTTTCATCTTGTCTTTTTTCCACAAAAATTTCTCTCTTATTTCAATAAGATTTCCATTTATATCAGTTTTACAACTGGCATAGAGGTTTTTTTTTGGAATTAAATGAGGATGAAAACCACTGTAGCACGGAATGACTCCATCGAAATTCCTTTTATTTATTTCAGATTTAAAGTTGTTATAATTCCAGTGCATATAATAATCACAATAGCTGACAATAGAAGGTTGTATGTCATCTATAATATCTGAAGCCAGAAGAACGTCATTAACCGGTCCTTTTTTTTCCCACTTTTTATAGGGAAAATTGTACAATTTGGAGCAATTTTTTTCAATTTAGACTCCATATTTGAATTATCCAGATGTTTTTTCTGACAAATAAAAATAATTTGATTTTCATTACCGGGAAACATTTTAACAATCCACCAGATCATGGGTTTTCCATGTATGAGGATAAAAGGTTTCAGTTGGCTGTAGCCAGCTTCTTTAAATCGGGATCCATGACCTGTCATTGGGATTATTATTTGCATTTATACTGTCTTATAGGTTTAATAATTTTAAAAGAAAGTTTTGATTGAATACCAATCAAAAACTCGCCAAAAAAGAAATTATAATTTGTGATTTTTTCATTATTGTTCCTCTGGATGATAAAAAATAAAATAATTTCCAAATCTTCTATTTTTTAAACCCATGTTTGGAAGAATAAAATTGGTTAATTGAAAATTCATATCAATTCTGCGAACAAGAACTACCGTATTTTTGGAATCCATTCGGTGTTTCCATATTTTTATATAATGTTTTAGTGTTCTGGGTTCTACCAAGAGAAGACTATCGAGGTTTTTATGATTTTTCATTTCCAGATCCATTCCCACTGAAAAAGAATCCTTATTTTCTTCATTCTTTATTTTAGAAAAAAAGGAAACAGCTTTTTCTCTTGACCGGTCAAAGGTGTGAGAAAAAATCCATCGAGTAGTAGGTGAGTAAACTTTGTCAAAGACAAGAATAAGAATAATACCAGTGATAAATATTCCTGCAAAGAGTCTGGGTTTTATGGAAAAATCATTTCTGCATTTAATAAAAATTTCCCAAATGGAAGTGCCCACTAGTTGTAAAAAAAGCACATAAAAAGGGATAATATTTCTTAAAATATGAAGTCTTTGCTGAGTGAGTGAAAATATTGAAACTACAAAAATAAAAAGAAGAGTGGTTTTTATTATTTTCTGTCTTCTTCCTGTGATAAAAAAAGAAAGAGTGACTGAAGGCAAAAACAACCAGAATAAGAGACCAAAATCATTTTCAAACATTTCAAAAATTTTAGCAAGATAAGGCCATCCAGGGGCGACCATAATTGTCCCATTGAATATTCCAACAGAATATTGACGGAAAACCCATGTTGTTCCTTGAATGTAGAGCATTAGATTACCAAGCCTGTGAAAAGCTGATATGTTGATGATAACAAAAAATATGATCACCCATACAAAAAACTTCAAGCACTGATTTATTTTTTTCTCAAATTGAATTTTTTGGTAAAAAATAATAACAAGAGGGATTACAATGAGAAAAATAGCAGAGAATTTTACAGAAACAGAAAAAGCATACCAGAAAGCCAGAAGAGGAATCTTTTTTGCATAAAGGTAAAATGAACCTTTTCGTGTTCCTGCATAAACAAAAAACACTCCGAGGATGAACATCATTGTCAACAAAGGGTCCACATAAAAACCCTTTTGTTCATGAAACAAGGTAGAAGCTGTTCCAAGGTAAGTTGTTAGGAGAAAAGGGGTGAAAGGATCTTCTGTATGATAGTAAAAGAGAATGAAAAAAATCAGGATCAGAGCAAAAAGAAGAACATATTGTAATCTTAAAAAATAAAAAAAATCCTGGATGTAGGGGGTCTGTAGTCCTTCATCGTTGACAATTTCATGTTTAGTAAATTCACGAGTTTTTGAAATTTGTTCAAAACCAGAGCGACCATCTAGGTATCGACCCTCGCCACCAATATATTTATTCATATAAACAAGAGCAGTGGGAGTTAAAAGTCTTGTCAACCAACGTGTTCCTTCTCCAACTCTATAATAGCTATCATTGAAATTTACATCTTTCAGTAGGTCTATTATTTTTTCTCCCTTAAATGGCTTTGGTATATAAAAAGCCGCATATATTGTACTGTATTCATCTCCATAAAAAAAATGAAAATTTTCCTGTAGAAAGTTTTTTCTTTGAATGAAAAAAATAATAAATATAATCGTTATCAATAAAAAGGCAAATATCGATTTGATTGTTTTTAATTCAAAATATTTCTCAATCTTTTTATACATTTACCCACTCAAAGCGACTTGGTTTTTTGGAAGAGTCATTAGTAATTATCCTATAGATTTTTTCAAAATTTAAGAAAAAATTTAAATACTTGATTTAACTGGTTTTTCTATGTAAAATACATAAAAAAATAGTTTTTAGTGGCGTTGTTGCACATATAAGCCATTAAAATGACTTAGTTTTATAGAATAAAAAACCGGAAAAATATGGTTTTTTTTATTTTTACCGATATAAATTCAATAATTTTAATAGGTTATATGTGCAACAACGCCGTTTTTAGTATAAAATTTATTTAGGAAGTTAATTTCTATTATGAGAGCTTGGTTTTCATTTTGCCATCAGTTTCTTTGGTGGCTTTACTCAACCCCCATTTTTCCAATCCCTCTGTCAGTTACAAACGACACCAACCGGAAAAAACTCTTCTCTACAAACTCATCCAGAAAAATCTTCTGGACTTCTGTCAACAAATGGACCGGGATTATGAAAAAGGACTTCCGGAATTTGTCAGAAAGGAATTTGACGAGTTTCTCAAATGTGGAGTTCTGGCCCATGGGTTTCCAAGGGTTCAATGCACATCCTGCAACCATGAAAAGCTTGTCGCCTTTAGTTGCAAAAAACGGGGATTCTGTCCCAGTTGCGGAGCCAGGAGAATGGCTGAAGCTGCCACCCATTTGGTTGATGAGGTTTTTCCCGAAAAACCCATGAGACAGTGGGTTTTGACTTTTCCCTTTCAACTCAGATTCCTGTTTGCCAGAGACCACAAAGTCATGGGAGAGGTTTTGGGTCTTGTCAACAGAACTCTTTGCACCTTTCTCATCAAAAAAGCGGGTTTCACTAAAAAGTCAGGAGCCAGAACAGGTTCAGTGACTTTCATTCAACGCTTCGGTGGAAGCCTTAACCTCAATATCCACTTCCACATGATGTTTCCCGATGGAGTCTACAGCTTTGAAGACGGAAGACCAAAGTTTCAATTGACAACTCCCCCTTCAAACCAGGAACTCGACAAACTCCTTAAAAGTCTTGTTCAAAGAGTGGTCAGATTTTTGGAAAAACGGGGATTCATTGAAAAGGATGGGGGAACAGCCTTTCTTTCACTGGACTCAGGCCCCACGGCCATGGACCAGGTCCGGTCTTCTTCCATCACTTACCGAATAGCCCTTGGAAAACACAAAGGTCAAAAGGCTCTGACACTGAAAACTCTTCCTGAAACAAACAACAGGGAGAAGCCTTTTCTGTCAAAACACTCAGGCTTTAGTCTCCACGCCGGGGTTTCCACAAAAGTCCACCAGAGGGAAAAGCCTGAAAGGATTTGTCGTTACATTTCAAGACCAAGTCTGAGTGAACAAAGGCTTTCAGTAAACTCTCAGGGAAAGGTGATTTATCAGTTAAAAACCCCTTATGAGAATGGAACCACCCGGATTGTCCTTGATCCTCTGGACTTTCTCTCACGACTGGCTTCCCTTGTTCCAAGACCAAAAACAACCTCATAAGGTTTCATGGAATCTTTGCCCCAAATTTCAAACACCGCTCTCTAATCACTCCAAAAACAAAAAGCCCTGAAAAACAAGCAACAAAGTCCGGAAAATCCTCTTCCATGAACTGGGCCGGGAGACTTAAAAGGGTTTTTGGAATGGACATTGAGGTTTGTTCGGAGTGTGGGGGGAAACTCAAAGTCATCTCTTCCATAGAGGGACCTGAAGTCATCAAAAAGATTCTCACCCACTTGGGACTGGAGTCAGGAATTCCAGAGCCCTGTTCTCCAAGGGGGCCACCGGAAGAGGAGGAGGTTTTCGATTTCTCATGAATCTTCTTCATTGGAGAACTCTGACGGAGAACCCGGGTTTTCTGTGATGGATTCCCTTATTCAAAAATTCACTTTTCCAATCAAATCAGGTTTGGAATCATAAGTTCTCAAGAAAAACCCCATTCAAATGAACACAAAATGGAATTCGTAAAGCAAAAAGATCAGAAAAAACATGGAAAACGGGGTGGGAATACATCTTGATCTCTGATAAAATATCTTTTATCCTGCTTATACACTCAGATCACCAGGAAAAAGTTCTGGATTATCTTTCCATAGAGTCAACCGGTTTTAAGAGAAAAATGTTTATTTTCAACACTGAAAACGTCAGAAACACTTATGTTGAATACAATATGAAAAAAATTGATGCTTTTGTGGGTTTACCAGCCGGTTTCTTTGATCTTCACACTCTTTACCGGCACGACTTTTATGAAAAAACACAGCTCGTTTACTTTGACGTTAACCAAAAGATTCTTGATTTTAAACAAAAGCTTTTGAAATTATGGGATGGCAGGGATTATCCTGCTTTTGTGAGAAAAATTCTTCGTAAAAATCCGCAAAACTTTAGTGATTCCTTATTGTCGATCATTCCTGAGGAGGGTGAAAAGCATTGGCAGGAAGAGTTAAAACTATGGGGTGGGGATATTCAATTTTCCGATCATCTGAAAAAAGCCAAAGCTCTTCCCAGGAGTTTTATAAAAATGAGTCTTATTTCTGATTTCAACCCTTTAGTGGAGGTCATGGAGGAAATGAGGTCAAGGCATATTGCCCTTTGGTACAGCAATTGTTTCAATTACACTCCGGGCCTGGCCTCTAAGGGCTGGAGATACGGGGAGATAAAACAGCAGGGAGTGGCTTTTTTGAATCATCTTTTAAGACTGGCTGAAAAAAATAATCTTGAAATCACTGTTTATGGAGAAAATATTCTTAAGGGTAACGCAGGTTTTTTTGGAAAAGATATTTATAATGTTTTTAATTAGAATGTCCATTTAAGACGACAAAATCCTAAAATTTTTTTTGAGTACCCGTGGGTTGCCTTTTGGTCTTACATGGGAACCATTTGGATCCATCTTGTTTCCCTTCATTTTGCCTTTCGTCTTCATCTTCACAGGGTTTTTGGATTTTTCAGGCTTATTTTTCATGTAGGCACCTTTTTATTTTTTGGTGTTGGTTTCGGGGACATGGCTTTTCCTGTTGCTGTTATTTTTATTTTTTCCCCTTTTTGTGATTATCTGAATCCAAAGGAAACCCTCTGTGCATTGGTACAATTACCCCCTTTTTCCTGGGTGTGGAAACTCATTCCAATTAAAAAATGGAGGCTTCATTGCGAATGAAAAGGTCACCTTCCATTCAAATTAATTTTGCCTGCTTTTATGTTTTAAATGCGGGTCTTGCCCATAAGGAAGTGACCTGGGTCTGGGAAAAAGTCACAAATCGTGAGGAAATTAAAGGTTGGTACACTTTCTATCAGGACATAGCCGGTCAAACTCTTGTTATTGACAGTATTATGTCTTTATGGATCTTTTTCAGCTTTCTGGCGGCTTTGTTTCCTCATTTTCGGCTTTTACGGCTTGGCACTTTTATCGGCTATTTCGGGGCTTTGGTTTTAGATGGGAAACCCGATGGACATCCTTTTGGTTTTTTTATTGAGATATTACCACTTTTCTTTTTTTTCTGTTATTCCAAACTCTTTATTGTTTTCAGGACAAATTTTAACCAAGATCATACAATTCTTTAAAAAAGAAGTGGTAAAAATAACAAATGTAAACCTAAAGAAATCAAACGATCAAAACATATTCACTGACAGTTTTACAGGCTGTTTTTTAAAAAAGGTATCAAATTTTTAAATGGAATGAGAATCTATCATTTCCTTTTACTGATTCCTTTATTCATAGTTATTTATCATTCCTTTCAACACTATTTTTTCTATAAACAATGGTTTTTTCTTTTGACCAGTTTGTGTGTTATAATCCAGGTCCCTGAAAGTTTTTTTTGTTCAACGATTTTTAAAAAACTATCAAAAATATTTGTAAAAGGCAGAGGATGTCCCATTTTTAGTTGAAAGTAGGAAAAGCTTCTGATCAATTTTCATTTTATACAATTTAATTTCCTTTGGTCAAGCTTTGTTGTAGTTTTTCAATTTCATTGATGACCTTTCCAATGTCTTCATATCCCTTGACCCTGCGGAAATTCTTTTCACAATGAAGGAGAATGGAACCTAACCAACGCTGAGACATTGAACTCCCTCTATACCTCTTTATATTATGCTCACACTTCCTTACTGAAGAAAACATGGACTCAATCGGATTGGTCGAGTGTAAGGTCTTGCGAAGAAGAGCCTCAGACCTTTAAACAGTGAACAGTGAGTATCTTCTCGAAAGCCTCATTTAATGAATCTGCCGCAGACTCATTGACGCTCCTCAACCACTTCTCAAGCTTCTTCAACTCCGCCCTCGCATCCTCATATTTCGTTAGGGATAAAGCCCTGGTGAACAGATCGTGGGCCTTCTTCCTATACTTCTTTGGAAGATGCCTCTGAATGTTACGATCCTTATGGATCGTACAACGCTGATGGATCAAGCTCTTACCATGTCGGGCCTTCAAGGACTTAATAAGACCCTTGCCTCCATCCGTAATATAAACAACCCCTTCTGAGAGCTTTAAACCTCGATCCTCCAGGTCTCTTAAAAGCTCAGTACAAATCTCATAATTCTCCGTGGCTCCCTCCCAAAAACCAAGGGCCTTCTTCTCCCCTTGTCGGTCAATACCCAGGGCCACCACAAATCCCTCGCCACCTCGGTGAATCGTATCCATGAAAATTGAAAAGGGGACAAAAGAGGATAAATCCCGCTCACGGAATTCCTTAAGTCTTTTGGCCGTGGCCTCCACGATATGACGCGATACGCTGCTCTTTGATACACCAAAAACACCAGCCGCCTCGGTCACTGTCTCTTCATAGCGACGACCGGATAAACCACTCAAGGACTTTAATAAAAGCTCCTCTGAAAACCCTCCTCGCTCCTTCAAACGACCATAACTCTTAAGACCAACCTCACCCCCTGGACCACGAACACGGGGCCTTTGAACCTTGATCTTCTGACCACCAATAAAAACCGAACCAGGCTGACTGGCCCATTTCTTTAGATTTGAGTCGTAAGGACTATAGTCGGGACCGGTGAGGTTCTCACGATCCATAAACAAGATCGTCTCTGCCAACATTTTACCAAACTCCTGGGAGAGGGCATCAAAGGCTTTCTTGCTCTCGTTGACCACCTGGATCACCTTTTCGGTAAATGCAGACTGACCTATTGTCTGGGGAATAAGTCTTGCCGATTGCTTACTTCTTCTGGTACTTTCTTTCATGGAATTGCTCCTTTTATTGATATGTTTTTACTACTTAATAAACTTATCTCAGGAGCTTTTCCTTTTCAATTTTCAACTAGATTCGGGACATTCTCAAAAAAAGGCAGGTCTCATTGAAATCCAAAATGATCACTCTATGTTCTGTAATTATCAGTAATTTGCTTATATTAACTATTGCTTTTGAAATTTTATCCCGTGTTTTTTTATCCAATTATATGGACTCAAAACTCAATAAAATCGTTCGTCGGTATCAATTTGAAAAGAATACTGATGATCATTCAATTTCTGTACCTCATCCTTATCTAGGTTATGCCAGACTCAATAAGGATGAGAATTTTGATATTATTAATGAAAAAAACAAGGATACCAATGATCTCATAGCTATTTTTGGAGGTTCTGTTGCTGAAAACTTTTATCATTTTAACAAAGAAAAAAATCTATTGCAAGAAAGTCTTAAGGAAACTTTTGGCTTAAAAAAGAAAGACAACTTTGGACTAAGGAATTATGCAATAGGTGGCTACAAACAACCACAGCAACTGATTGCAGCTATTTTATTTCGTCCAAGGGTCAAAGTGGCAATAAATATAGAAGGGTATAATGAAACTAATGAAGTTTTGGATCAGTTCTTCCCTCATTACTATCCTATGGTATCTATTTCCAAACTCTATTATTCCGGAGTGGGAAACTGGGATATTTATATCAAAGCTGGAAAAACGAGAGTTTATCAAAAAAAACTAAAGGTTTTCATGAAAAAGAACTGGTGGTTTGAATTTATACCTACTTCTCTTAAAATTTGGATCTTCTTAAAGGAAAAAATCTTGTTTGGCCTTGAGAAGAAATTTATTCGTCAAATAGAACGAAATCGTGAAACATATCTTTTTGAATCACTCCCTTTTTTAGAAAGAATAATTTATTGGCTGGAACAATCTTGTGAACAACAAAATTTCCTGGCAAAACGAGGGGTGAAATCCTATTTTTTCTTTCAACCCTCTCCCTATGTGCCAAAGTCGAAAAAAGAATTAACGGATCATGAAAAACAAATGATAAAAAATGTTAAAATGAGTTGGGAAAAATATCATATGCAAGATATGATAGAGTCCTCTCTTTTGGTAAGAAAACTTATAAAGAAGGATCTCAGCCTTAACATTGTAGATATGTCTCAGATTTTTTTGGATGAGTCTCGGGAGATTTTTATGGACGGATATTGCCATCTTAATCAATTAGGACATTCTCTTTTAACTCGGGAGATAGCTAAAGTTATTAAGGAAACTTATTTTGAATCGGAAAAATCCAAATTGTGTCATGATGATTTTCGCAATCTGGTTAAAAGATTCAAAAAAGATTTTGACTTAAAACAACGAAATGAGTAGCTGAAAAGACTGTGAGTGTTTTTCTGAAGAAAAGTCCATAAATTTTTGGAGTACCTTTTGATATTTAATTCAAAGTCGAGAATAAAAAAACATTTAACAGTTTAAAGGGTCCGTACACTTCTGATTTTGGAAATAGAAACAGAATTTGGAAATTTCTTAGAAAGAAAGAAGAAAGGATATTTTATAAATATATTCATGGTTTAAAAAAAGCTTCTGTTTGGACCTTGGTTCCAGTTCCTGTGAATATGCCAGGGTTTTACTTGATAAGGGAGCTAAGTCTGTCCCTGTGTTGACTTTTCTGATTCTTTGATGAATGAATGCGGGGATTTAAGAGTGGAAAAGGTTATTTGTGATGTGGAGGAGTTTGACACGGATAAAAAATATGATCTTGTTTTATGTGTGGGTGTTCTTGAGTTTTTAAATTATCCAAAAAATTTATGATACATTTAAAGAACTTTTTGAAGTCAGAGGGTAAAATTATTGTTTTACTTCCAAAATCATATTTTTGGAGTTTTATTTATATTTTTCTTATTATTTTCTCATAGCAGGTATTTTTATAAATCTTTTATCCATGAAAAGGCTTGATAATTTTTTAATTAAAAAGGGTTTTCAGTTGGAACAAAAAATCACTCCAAATGTTTTTACTGACTTTGCTGTTTATTCAGTGAAAAATGAGATTTAAAAAAAAATTAATTAATGGTGGAGGGCGTTGTTGCACATATAAACCGTTAAAATGACTTGGCTTTATGAAACAAAAAACCGGAAAAATATAGTTTTTTGCAATTTTTATGGTATAAACCCAATGATTCTAATAGGTTATATGTGCAACAACGCCATGGTGGAGTATAAATGGAATGAGTTTAAAAATAAGTCATGAAAATCTTCTAAAGAATCTGATTATTTTGTTTGGAACAATTACAATCATATTTTCAAACAAAGCATTTCTTGACCCTAATGAGTATCTTGAATTTGAATATGAAGGAACTCAATACGGAGACACAGATGAATATCTGGAAATTTCCAAGAATTTTTCACGAATGGGTCCTATGATTTCCGGGAAAGAGGGTCAATATGAGATTCACTCCATAGGCTGGAATGATTCGGCATTCCCCATATTAATCAGTAGCCTGGCATTTTTTGGAATTGAATTTCACAGTTTTTCAGAACTTGTGTTCATTAATTATGTATTGTTCTGGTTCAGTTTGTTGTGTTTTTCACTTCTTTTTTTAAGAAAGAGTCCATGGGTATTTGGTATCATTCAGCTTTTAACAATCCATTATATTTATCAGACAGGGTTTGAAAACTCAATGCTATTTGTAGACCAACATAGTACCATTCCGGCATTGGCAATATTGACATTTTTATTAGTGGAGGTCTTATTTAAAAACAAGAATCGGCCAACATGGAAGCTTTTTACACTTGCTTTTTGTGGTGGTCTTTTTGGAATGTTCAGAAACTATTTTACTTATGTTTTTATTTTTCTTATTGGTTTGTTTTCAAAAAAGATGTTGAAATTATTAAAAACAAAAAATAACAAATTGGGTTTATTTATTTGCCCTTTGCTTGCAATAGTAATTGTTATTAATTTCAGTGGCATGGTTCAAAGAGGATTTTATTATTATGCCCATTTGCGAAATCCTGATCTTTATATTCATCAACCACCACATAAACATGGTATTTGGTTTAATGCATATCTTGGTCTGGGAGCTTTAAAGAATAAATGGAAGATTGGATATTGGGATGATATTCTTCATGAACATGCCCAATGGTATGAGCCCACAATAGAACTTTGGAGTCAAAGACAATATGTTGTTATGAGGAAATTGTATTTTAAGTATTTGAGTGAAGAACCTGTTGAATACATCAAAAATCATATAAAAAAATCTTATATAGTTGCCGTTGATGTTATCAGAAAAAACTGTTACTTGATAATGATATTTTTTTTGACGTTTCTTTATGGTGTTTTAAAATTTAAAAGAAGGATTTTTAAGAAAAAATTCTTTCTTAAATCCGCCCATATCATTCCTCTTTTTATGTTTTTTATTGTTCCAGTCATTACACTACCTGACATTGATAGGTATGCTTTTGCTATTACAAATTATGCCTCTTTAATAATTATAACACTTAATGCCAAATTGTTGGATGTGTGTTGTGAAAATAAAATGAAAGGTGTACTTTGAAAAGTATTATGAATGAAATTTATCAAATAAAAAATAAAATTTCTCAATTTGACAGGTTGGCTCCAACTGTAACTGATAATCAGTCTTTTTTTAACCCTTATCTTTTTGTCAATTGGAATATGGGTAATGTTTGCACTTACAAGTGTTCCTATTGTTCCAAAGAGCTTTACGATGGCTCTTTTCCTTGGCCTACAATTGAAGAGGCCATTAAGACTGTTAAAGTTTTAAATCGGGTCTACAAAAAACCTCCCTACAACAAACAAAAGATCATTTTTGAGCTTCTTAGTGGAGAAGTTACTCTGTGGAAAGAACTTGACAGATTTCTATCTTTTCTAAAAGAGGAAGAGGCCATTATTTTAATTATTACAAATGGTGTTCGTAATTTAAACTGGTGGCGGGAAAATGGAAGTAAATTTGACCGAGTAACACTCAGTTATCATCCTGAATTTGCAAATTACAAACATATGTGTGATGTATCCAATCTTCTTGTTGACTTGAATATTGTTACCAGTGTTCTTGTGCTTATGTATCCAAAACTCTGGGAAAAATGTGTGGAAGCACATAAGTATTTAGAAAGAAAAGAATTAAATTTGTTTTCATAGAGGCCTCCTTGAATTAAGTTTTTATTTAACAGAAGAGGCTTTTGTTAAGAGATTTTTGTTCCAGGCTGATTTTTTTTAAGAGAATGAATTGACATTGAGTTATTTGGATTTTTTTGCTTTAAAGCATATTTTTTCTGAATAGCAAGCCATTTTTTTAAATATTCACACTGAAACTTTTTATTTGGAGGAAGCCACTGTCTTGAGTATAAGAAGAATAAAAGACATTTGATCCTGTTTCTTATCTTCAAACTCCTGATTCCTGATGTAAGCTCTTATCACTTGTTCATTTAACCCCAGCAGTCAATACCTACCATTGACCCAGGTAAACCACTTCATTGGTGAGTCTGATCTGAAATCTTTTAAAAACCTGTAATTGTATCTCTTTCATAAGGTTATGAATGTCACAGGCTGTGGCATGACCGGTGTTGACGATAAAATTGGCGTGTTTTTCTGAAATTCTGGCACCACCCACACACAAACCTTTGAGGCCTGCGGCCTCGATCAGCCTGCCTGCCCGATCACCTTGGGGATTTTTAAAAACAGAACCACAATTGGGTTGATCCAGAGGTTGGGTTTCTCTGCGTTTTTTGTTTCCTGTCCGCAAAGCTTCCAGGACTTTATTATCCGGTTCATTGGGCCAGTGAACACACACGCGGGTAATCACTCCAGGTTGCCAACCCCGGGTTTTGCGATAAAACCACCGGACCTCTTCTTTTTGAAAGGTTTTTCCCCCAAACTTTCCATTTTCCCTTAAAAAAATCACATCAAAGGATTTTACGATTTCCACAAACTCTTTGGGTGAGACTTTATAACCAACACCGGCATTCATGACAACACCTCCGGCCATATCTCCGGGCAAACCGGCGAGAAACACGGCTGGCCATAAACGGTGTTTCACAAAATATTTAAGAACATCGGATTTTGGGGTCCCGGCCAGGGCGTTAATCACAAGATTTTTTTTATCTTTTAAAACCTCTGTTCCCTTTAATTTGTGAGTGTGAATAACAAGACCGTCAATGCCCCTGTCACTGATGAGTGTGTTGGTTCCACCTCCAAGGATAAAGTAAGGTATTTTTTTTTGTTTTGAATAAGCAAGGGCCTGTTTTAACTGATCCACTGTTTCAGGGGCACAATAAAACCGGGCGGAACCACCCACCTGCCATGAGGTGTAACTTTTAAGACTCCTGTTTTTTTCAATTTCAATATTCTGAAGGGCTGTCATACCGGGATTTTAGCATATTCACAACCAGATGGGCCACCTGCCCTATATCCCCAGCTCCCATGGTCATGACCAGATCCCCTTTCCTCAGGGATTTTTTAAGACTTTTCAGGAGTTCCCCGGAATTTTTAACATATTGAGAAGGAGTCAGAACACTTTGACTTAGATTTTTACCTGTTATTCCTTCAATGGGATCTTCTCCGGCGGGATAGATATCCGTCAGATAGAGGTGATCCACTCCCTGAAAACAGTGGATGGAGTCCTGCCAGCAGTCCCGGGTTCTGGAGTAACGATGGGGTTGATAGATAAGATGAAATTTTCCTCCATTTTTGATTTTTTCAACACTGGAGATGACAGCACGGATTTCTGAAGGATGGTGGGCATAATCATCAAAAACTCTCACACCCTGAACTTCACCAATTTTCTGAAAGCGGCGATCCACTCCCGAGTATTGATTCACCCCCTTAAAACAGGCATCCCATGGGACACCGGCAAGATGGGCGGTGATGCAGGCAGCCAGGGAGTTTAAGGCATTGTGGTGTCCGGGAATATTGAGACTCAGTTCACCCACTGGCTTTCCTTTGTATGAAACCTGAAAAAAGTTTTTCATATCCTTTAAAATACAGTCATTGTTTTTATTGACACCATAATAGTGAATTTTTTTTGTGAAGTTTCTGAACAGTTGCCGGATTTTTGGATCGTCACCAAAGACCACAACGTGTCCGTAGTAGGGAACATTGAGGGCAAAGTTGAGAAAGGCTTTCTGTAAGTTTTTGAAACTTCCAAAGTAGTCAAGATGGTCATTGTCAATGTTGGTGATAATGGATATTTCCGGGGACAGTCTTGAAAAACTTCCGTCGCTTTCATCAGCCTCGGCCACCATCCATGGCCCTTGTCCCAGACGGGCTGTGGATTCGATCAACTTCAACCGTCCCCCCACAGTGATGGTGGGGTCCATTCCGGCGTGTATAAGAATGGATCCAATCATGCTGGTGGTGGTGGTCTTCCCATGGGTCCCCCCCACGGCAATCCCCCGTTTAAAACGCATAATTTCAGCCAGGGCCTCCGCCCTTGGAATGATGGGAACACCAGACTGGCGGGCGGCTCTTATCTCGGGATTTGAGTCACTGATGGCACTGGAATAAATCACAACATCCATACTGGGGCTGACGTTTTTGACGCAATGACCAATCATCACCTCAATTCCTTTGGCTTCCAGGTCTTTTATTTGTTTTCCATATTTCAGATCACTGCCACTGACTTTGGCTCCAAGACTGTGAAAAAGCTGGGCCAGAGAGGACATACCCACTCCCCCCACACCCACAAAATGGGCTTTGGTTTTCCTGATTTTCATGGATTGTCTCTCATCAGAATATCAAAAATCTGTTGCCGGGCCAGGGAGTGATCAAACTTTTCAAGGCATTCCATGGTTTTTCCCAGGTTTTCGGGGTTGTTTTTTAATTCTTCAATAAAGCGGTGGAGTTTTTGCCAGGTCAGGTTTTTTTCCTCGATCATAAAAGCGGCTTTTTTATCCACCAACGCCTTTGCATTTTCAAATTGATGGTTGTCAGAGGCTGTGGGCAGGGGAATAAAAATGGCGGGTTTGCAGCTCATGGCCACCTCAACCACAGAACCAATGCCTGACCGGCAGACAATCAGATCGGCCCATCTGAATTTTTCAGGCATATTGTGAATATAGTCCACATACTTGAGGAAAGAGTGATATTTTGATGAGTATCTCTTCTTCCAGACAGCAAAGTCACGACTCCCGACCTGATGAAAAATTGTATAATTTTCACTTGCACTCCCCAGATTTTCCACCCATTGACCAATGATATTATTAATGGCCCTTGAACCCTGACTGCCGCCAAAAATCAACACCTGAAAAGGTCTCTGTCCAAAAAAAGACAATTTTGGCTTCTCTTTTTTCATTCTTACAGGCAATCCAACAAGATGGACTTTTCTTTTCGGGAAATGACTGGAGGTTTTATGAAAGACCACAAAACAAAAATCCACTGTTTTTGACAGCCATCGGTTGGTCAGTCCCGGACTGGCATTGGGCTCCAGAAGGGCTGTACGCACTCCCAGAAGTGAACTGGTGAAAACAAAAGGACCTGAGGCAAAACCACCTGTTCCCAGGACCCAGGCAGGGCGTATTTTAAAGTACAAATAAAGGGATTGGATGAAACAAAAGGGTAACAGGAGAAGCGAACCCACTCTTTGGGGTAAACCCGCACTGTGATGAAGTCCTCCCACCTTTAACAGGTGGAGTGGGTACCCGTTTTTTGGAATGATTTCTTCTTCCAGACCCCCTTTCACTCCAACAAAATGGATTTGAAAGTCCGGATATTGTGTTGTTAAAAAATCAGCCAGAGCCAGACCGGGATAAATGTGCCCCCCTGTTCCACCTCCCGCAATGACCAGAACTTTTCCCTTTGTCATACGGGTGAACTTTCATATTCAATAACCATATTTTCGTCCTGATTTGCACTGATAATGGGATAAAAGATTGAGAAGAACTCCAAAGAGAAAACAATGAACAACCAGGGAACTCCCACCATAACTCAAAAATGGGAGGGTGAGTCCCTTGGTGGGTAATAACCCCAGAGTCACTCCCATATTCACGAAAATGGAATAAGTGAAAGTCAGGGTCAGACCCAGAGCCAATGTCTGTTTTTCAATGGTTTTTAAAGAGAATGACAGCTGAAAACTCCGCCAGATCAGATAACCATAACAGAAAACAAGAAGGCTGAAACCAATAAAACCAAGCTCTTCACCCAACACAGCCAAAATAAAGTCCGTATGGGCTGCAGGCAGAAAAAACAGCTTTCCCTGGCCGTTACCCATTCCCACTCCACCAAGCCCTCCTGACTGAAAACTAATCATGCTTTGGATCAGTTGGAAGCCACTGGTTTCAGGATTTTTAAAGGGATTCAGGAAAGCCAGGACCCGTATTTTACGGTAGGGGACATTCATCACAAGAAAGTAAAACCCCGGGGGAATTAGGATGAGGCTGCCAAGGATGTAACGCCAGGGCAGACCACAGACGAAAAGCATGGTTCCAAGGACCATCAGACAGATAGTGAAGGAACCAAAGTCTGGTTGTAAAAGGAGTAAGGTCATGGGGCCCAGGACAATCAGTGTGCGTAAAGGCCAGGTCCATTTTCCCCAGGCATTGTCCGGTTGGGAAACAAAGTGGGCAAAGATAAAGGGGAGGGAGACTTTCATCAGTTCACAAGGTTCAAAACGAAAACCCCAAGCCAATGGGATCCAGCGTTGGGCTCCTCCCACCCTGATTCCGACTCCGGGAACAAAGGTTAACAAGAGACCAATAGCGGATAAAAACCAAAAAACCCATCCCCACTTCAAAAGCCATGTTTCCGGGATTTTGGTGAAAAGAAACAAAATTCCCAGGCCGATAAAGACGAAAAACAGTTGTTTTTTAAAAAACACAAGGCCATCGCCATATTTATCCACAGCAAAGATATAGCTTGAACTATAGACCTGTATCAAACCAAAGGTGATGAGTAAAAAAAGGACTAAAAAGAGATTTTTCTTTTGAAATTTCATATATTTATTTTTAATCCTTAAGCCTCCAATGGCAATGGTGACTGGACTAGATTATCCGGTTTTGCTTGATTTTTTTGGGGTTTTCCATGGAAAACCGACACGAGAACTTGGGAAGAGGACATCAGTGGGAGGACTGCTCTCCAAAAAGTGGCTGTCTGTTGATCTGCAGAGGAGAGTCTGATAAACTGGAAAAGTGGCTGTTACGCTGATCTGTTACGCTGATATTGAGTGCATTGACAGGCTGGGAAGAGTTGCTACTGTATTGTTAAGGTAATGCATTCAATGGGGGCGTAATGGCTTTGACGTGGATTGAGAAGCTTAAGGAGCATACCGAGGTTGCATGGGGACCTCGTTAAAAACGTGCATTTTTTTAATTGGCGAATCTTTCGCACCTGCAATGGCTGCCTGATAAGCATTGCCTTTGCCACGGAAACTCCTGTTGGTGGATCGGGAGTGGAAGTGTCACTTAAGCCACCTCGGTTATTGGGTGTTGTTTCGAGCCTGATAATTTAAACTTTTCGGTGCAGAAATGGGTAAAGTTTGTCGGTGGAAGTTGCTCATTTTATTGAACATCGACTAAGTATGTAGCCTGGCCTTAATTTGAACAATTTGCGGACCCGGGTTCAACTCCCGGCGCCTCCACCAATTTCTGCATCTGAGAGTTTGCAGGGCAATACAGGGAAAAGACAGTCACAATGAATCAAAAAGATCTTGAGTCTGAAATTGCCTATCTTAAACTCTCCTCCCTGGGGGAGACCTGTCCACTGAAAATAAAGTTTGACTCTGTTTTATTGAAAAAACAATTGACCCCCTATCTTCACAATTGGATTCCCTACAATCAATCCAAACCCGGATATAACAGATATGGCTTAAGTCTTTTTTCATTGGATGGGGGAACATCCGGTGAAATTGATCTTTCTTCTGTTAGTGAATACAATAAGGAAAACCAGAAGGATTATGATGAGTTCTCTTTTAGAACCCCCACTCGTTATTGGCGTGAGTTCAGCTCCTTATCAGAACCTCTTAAAAAAATAGAAAAGAACCTTGGACGAAGTCACCTTCTTAAGTTTGACAGAGGTGGTTTTTTTCCCCCCCACAGGGATCGTGGAAGGGCTTTTCGGTTGATCGCTTTTTTCTTCTGTATTCCTGATCACTTTGTTTTTCTTCTTGAGGATAAAAAGTTTTTCTTCATGCCTGAGAGGCTTTATTTTCTGGATACCCGGAAAGCACATTCACTTTTCAGTTTTCAGGACAATGCAACAATACTTGTACTCAATGTGGAATATAACAGGGATTCATTGAATTTTGTTATTGAAAATCTGGTTCAAGAATGAAAGTTATGCCACAGGAAGAGACGGGGGATAATAAACCATGGCTTTGCAGTGTGGAATTGTGGGTTTACCCAATGTGGGGAAAAGCACTCTTTTTAATGCCCTGACGGCTGCCAGAGTGGAGGCCGCCAACTATCCCTTTTGTACCATTGATCCCAATGTGGGGGTGGTCCATGTCCCTGATCCCAGGCTAAAAAAAATTGCGAAACTTATAAAACCCCAAAAGGAAATTCCCACTGTTATGGAGTTTGTTGATATTGCGGGGTTGGTGGCTGGTGCCAGTCGGGGGGAAGGTCTTGGGAACCAATTTCTTGGGAATATCAGACAAACAAATGCCATCATTCATGTTGTACGCTGTTTTGATGATCCTGAAGTGGTCCATGTGTCAGGGTCTGTTGACCCTCTCAGGGATATTGAAGTCATTAACACCGAGCTTCTTCTGGCTGATCTTGAATCCATTGAAAAAAGAAAAAAGCGATTGGAAAAGTTTGTGAAAGCAGGTAAGAACCCCCAGTTGAAAAAAGAGCTGGATATTATCAGCCGGATTTTCAAAACCTTATCTGATGGTCAGGCCGCCCGGACAATGGAGATGGCTGCAGAGAATGAGGATTTTCCAGGGGATTTGCAACTTCTGACCTTAAAACCAGTCCTCTATGTTTGTAATGTAAGTGAAGATGATTTCTCCAAAAAAGGGAATTCCTGGAGTCAACAGGTTATGGAATTTGCAGCCAAAGAGAAAAACAAAAGTCTTCTTGTTTGCAGTTTCATGGAAGCTGAGATTGCCCAATTGGATCATGAGGAACAAAAGGAGTTTTTGGAGTCTCTGGGAACCAATGAACCGGGCCTTCATCGTCTGATCCGGGAGGCTTATCGTCTTTTGCGGCTTCAGACTTACTTTACAGCGGGAGAAAAAGAGGTTCGGGCCTGGACCATTGAGAAAGGAACCAGGGCTCCCCAGGCCGCAGGGGCTATTCACAGTAATTTTGAAAAAGGTTTTATCCGTGCTGAAGTCTACAACTGCCGGGACCTGTTCGAACTTCATTCAGAACAGGCTGTAAGGGAGTCGGGGAAATACCGACTGGAAGGCAGGGACTATGTGGTACAGGATGGTGATATTTTCTTTTTCCGTTTTAATCCTTAATCTGTGAGAAATGCAGGTTTGGATTGAAAAAATCTTTTTATCATCTTGTTTTTCATGTGTTTTAAGGGAAAAACAGTGAAAGGTCAACCCGATCAGTATAAGATGGATTTTTTCATGTTTTTCTGTCATTCTTACATTTATATATGTTAATATCCTTGGATGATAAAATAGATTCCGCTCTCATTCGCACCATCAGTGAGACCAATGGGTTGAGTCTCATGGACACAATCAGTTTAATGGCCTGGTCTCCAAGTCCTGAGATCAAAAAGGAGGTTTTGGATTTCAAAGAAAAACTTCATCTCTATGGTACAGGTCAGATGAATATCCGGAATCTGTTGAATCATCCTATTGGCAAATCCCTGTTTCGATTCTTTAAAAAATTTCCCATTCGTTTCCGTGAAGAGCATATTCATTTAACAGGTTCTCTCACTGCTGACTTCATTTACCCCCGTCTTAAAAAACTTCTGGAAGGCCCCAACCGTCTGATCTATGAAAAAAAAATCAAAGCCATCTATGGAGATGACTGTCTTCCCATCCGGTCAGCAGAGGATGTGGATCGTTTCATCCGGTTGCCCGATGGCCAGAGTTTTGATCGCTACCTGTTGATTCTTTATTTTGCCAAGATTATTCTGATTGATCGTCAGGCCCACCAGGATGCGGCCTACCATCTGGCTGAAAAACTCTGGAATCATTATAATAT
Organism: Bdellovibrionales bacterium; assembly: GCA_965218815.1. GTDB lineage: Bacteria > Bdellovibrionota > Bdellovibrionia > Bdellovibrionales > JAGQZY01 > JAGQZY01. Next base: position 655,135 of record CBDCLX010000002.1, read on the forward strand.
TGGAGCTGTTCGCCTTAAGTTTTCCCTTTCCCGGGCCACCACCATGGCTTCAGAACAAATCCCAGGTATTAAATCCCTGCATCCCAGGGATGTGATCCTTGGGCTTTATCAGGGTTTTAGGGATTTTCAAAGGGGGCATCCAGGGTTTTGTTTTATTCTCTCCCCCTGTTTTCGCAAGGAGCAAAGCTTTTACAACTCCACCCGGTTTAAAAACAAAAGAGAGGATTTTGATTATCAGGTTTCTGAATTGATCAAAATCCTGAAAGAGAATCAACATTTAAGGGAACACATTGCTGAAGTGGATACCGTGGGAAACGAAAAACAACTTTACCGAAAATCCCATTTTCAGGAAATGAAACCCGGTTTTCGAAGGCTTCAGGCCATGGGTCTTAAAATCCGCAGTCATCACGGGGAAACCTGGAACACTCTTCTCAATGGAATCCAGTCTGTGGACAATGCCATGAACATCTGGCATATTGATGCCGTTGAGCATGGTTTAAGCCTTGGCATTAACCCCAATTATTACTTTCACAGGATTTTTCAAAAAGTGATAGCCGACAACAGTTGTTCAGAAGCTCTGAATCCTGAGTCCCTGGAGGCCAGGGAACTGAATTCCATGGACTGGAGTGCCAACCCTGATATCCCCGAAAAAATAAGGCGGGGTAAAAAGCTTGACAGGCAGGAAGTTATTTCTTTTGTCAAAACAAAGTTTCACATATCCAGAGAGGTGGAACATTACCAACATGATGTTCTCAATCGCATGATTGACAAACAATTGTCCGTGATTGCCCTTCCCTCTTCAAACAAAAAACTCACCGGTCAGTTTACCGATTACAAGGATCACCCCTTTTCATGGTGGGAAAAAAAAGGTCTCAAACTGGGAGTGGGTACGGACAATTACATCACTCTGAGCACCAATTATATAAAGGAAGTTCTTATTCTTTTATTCACTGATCCGGTGAATCTTAAAATTACAAAATTGCTTTTGGTCTGCACGGGTGAGACCCGTCGCCCCTACATCAGTCAAAAACTATGGGAAATGCGTAAACAAACCCCCGAGGGGCAAGAGGTTTTAATATGACAAAAGTTCTTTTTGTTTGTCTTGGTAATATCTGTCGTTCCCCCACGGCTCAGGGGATTTTTGAGAAAAAAGTCAAAGAAGCCGGGTTGGATCATGAGTTCATAATTGATTCCTGTGGAACCATTGCTTATCACCAGGGAGAACCGGCAGATCCCAGAATGAGAAAACACGCTGAAAAAAGGGGATATGTTCTCAGGAGTCTTGCCAGAGGCCTGGAAACTGATGATCTGAATGACTTTGACTGGATTCTGACCATGGATGACAACAATTACAAGCATATCATGGCTCAGGCCACTGAATCCCAGAAAACAAAGATTAAAAAGATCACTGACTTTTGCACAAAACACAACTTCACACAGATTCCGGACCCCTACCGTGGAGGAGACAAAGGTTTTGAACTTGTGATTGATCTTCTTGAAGATGCCTGTGATGAACTTCTCATCCACATTTCTCATGAACTTTCCCATGTCAAAAGAAAAGGTCACAGGTAACAAACCTGTCAGATCTCCTGATTGTAAAAACTTTTGACAATTGAAAGCCTTTTTTTGCCTGAAATACAAAAACACTGGGTTTTTTAAGCCAAAATCATGGATGAGAACCGCTTTCAGGAGTCTCAAACTGGTACATAATTTGTAATCAGTAAAGGCAACAATAAATATAATATGTTTAACAAATAAACCGGTTCTGTTTGAATTTTGATATTGAATTCTCATAAAGATTCATAAAAAATTGAAACAGGGTCAATAAAAAGATCAGGATAAAAAATGAAATCATCTATAAAAAAACAGACTTTTTTACTTTTATTATTTGTAAGTTTTGTTCTCATTGCCCCTTCAGCGTTTGCTTACAGTTCGCGGATTGCCGCTCCCCTGAAACCACCGGGACGTTTGCTGCCTTCCCCCTCCCTTTCTTCAGGGACAGTCCGTCCAGGAAGAACTTCATCACTTTCTTCCCCTTCAAGTGTTGTTACAGGGGACACTTCATCACCCTCTTTTATACGTTTTCGCTGTACAAACATGAATTTTCGGAGTCTTGACAATCTAAAAGAGGTAAAAACAGTTTTAGGTCCCAACTCCATTGTTCAGCTTCCCAACTTTCCAGGTCTGGGAATACAGGTTCATGAATACAATCAGGATGGAAGTATTAATTTTGACAAAACCATTGAAAACTGGCTGCAAATGGCCAAATACCGAAGTTCAGAGCTTAGATCCCGCCATTTGATACCAAAAAGACAGGACGGGGAATTGTATCTGCCTGTTAAAATCATTCAAGCCTCAGACTCCGGTTTTAATACGAGAGGCCGGAATGCGTATGGTTATCTGGCTCTTGATTTCATGAGAAAAAAAGTCAATCCCCGTTGCTATGAAGCCACCACAAGAGTTTCAGAGGAAATGTTAAGTGTTCCCCAAATCATTGGAGGGGAATCCGTATCCAATGGTGAGTTTAACGATCAACCCAGTGAAACCACCAACAGTGGTAATATTACTGGCAGATATGTGGAACACAGGGAGGACTCTGATGATTTATCCAAAAGCCGTATTTTTAACTGTCATAACACCCATTACCGCAGACATGGCTACTCCAGACATTCCTGTTTAAGATCCATGAATCTGGAGGAAAAAGCCAGACTTGTTATGGAGGATGTTGCACAAGTCAACAAATTGCGTCCAGAGCTTAAACTTGATCCACGATTCAGCCTTTGCATTGCCTATCGTGAGTCTGGCATTTCACCAAATGCCCAAGGGGCCTCCAATGATTCGGGAATATATCAGATCACAGACTCCACAGCCAGAGATGTTCTTAGAATGCATAACCCCGTGACTCCCTTTTTTCGCAGGCACCGTGGAAATCAGCGTCGATATAAGCAGGCCATGCTCAAAAGCACTTTAGCCCAGGCGGATATTCATCACTCCATTATTCTCGCAAAAGCCAAACGTGAAAAATTACTCCACCGAATCAACCGAAACCCGGAAGACACCCGTCTTTTACAAATACTGGCCACCCGTTATAATGGAAGTGGCCAAAGGGCAAGACACTATGGCAGAAAAGTGTCCCGTTGTTATCAGGCTATGAAACAGGTGGCCTCCGCAGACGGTCAGATTCATAATTCTTCCGGCCTGAAACGGGCTCTGAGAAGAGCCAGAGGTTAATATGATTTTTTCAGATCATCCAAAAACTTTTTTAATGATAATTATTTTTGTTATTTCAACAATGTTTCTCTCCAGAGCGGAATCCAGGGAAAGCTGGACTCACTGTTACAATCGATCCTCCAATCGCATCTATTTTCTGGAGATCGAAGAATTGAAAAAGAACAAAAAATCATGCCAGGGGAAAATCTATTTTCAGGGTTATAAAAAGTATCATCTGATTCAGGACAGTGTTGATGAAAAGGGATTTTCCCGTAATGAACCCGGAACCACCATGAAAATAAATCTTAAAAATGGTCGTGTTTTGCTGGTGACTCAATGGAATAATTTGACAAAAAGCAATACTGTTATTGTCCTGGAACCGGATCATGTTAACAAAAAAGTGAAAAAACATTGTGTGATAAAAAACTTTTCTGATGAATTCAGGGCAAAAGTAAACAAAAAGACAGGACAATTTATAGTGAATGTTAACGAGCCTGTCACTGAACTTTCTGAAAAATTCCACCGGGTCTGGAAGATCTGTTCTTTGAAATAAGGTCACTGCCCCCCTTTTGGCGATCCTGGCATTCGCCTGCCTCGTCTCTCCTTACTGCGGTGTACATAAAGTACGCCTCAGTCGCTCCTCACCGAAATCTGTACGATCTCTCCTTATCTGTATGACTGCCACTGTTCTCTCTTTCAATTCTGGATTCAAAATCAGCTTTTCGAGTGGGTATAGCTGAACTAAGAAGAATGTCTTTCACTTGATCGGGAGTAAGGTGAGGGTTGGCAGCCTTCATTAAAGCCAACACCTTTGCCCCGGCTTTTTCTCCAAGCCTCTTCAACATTTTTCTAAAAGTCCACCGTATATACTGATCGTGTTTGAAAGGACAGCCTGTTTTCTATTGTCTTCTTAAAAAGGCTGAAAAATAAATTCACCGCCAAAAACAGATCACAATAAGTCGGGATTATAAAGTCGATCCTGAAAAAGTCTCACCTGACCCTGTTTCAGGGTCGACTATAAATCAAGTAATTTAAATATGCCAACGTCATTAGCCAACCAAAAATACTCTGCACTCTTGGGGATAGACACAAAGGCATTCCTGACTTTACCGGAGTTTTCAAGTTCAGAAAAAGACAGGATTTCATCCCTGGAGGAATAACGAATCAGCATGGCATGCAACCCAACAGGTGGAATAAACTCTCCTTTTGAAAGTTCCTTAAGCCAGGAAGCCATATAGTAACGAATATCAGTGCTTTCCTGATCCTGAAACCCTATACGCATAATAAAAATCCGACCGGTAAAAATCTCCCCATCTTCTCTGATTTCAGGATCGGAGTCTGTTGCCAGCCTTTCTCTGACTCCCCGCTGATAATCTTCTTTTCTCATAGTGAGAACATTTCTAATTTTAGGATCTATTGTCTCCCGGATTTTTTCTCTGAGTGATTGAAAACTAAAATCAGGGAAAGACATTTCCCGGGAAAAACCCGCCTTTAAAATCATTTTTGCATATATAGCCCTGGTCCACTGGGGATCAGAAAAAATATGGGGATCTTCAAAAGCATGGGGATCCTCCTCATCAACCTTTTTTATTCCGTGAAAAGCCTGGATGTTGGCAGCATTAAAAAAGACGGGTATAAAGGAAACCACCCTGCCTGGATCGTCTCTATGATAAGTCCTGTATTGACCAAAAATTTCATGGTGACCCACCTGACGACGATTTAAGACAATTCCACTAAAGCACATGATCAGATCCTCAAGACTCCAATGGGAAGACAGAATTGGACGAATACTTGAAAGACCACGAATAAGTCCGGTACCCTCTTTCGCCAATTGTGCGTGTTCTTCATTTCTGAATTTTTGGTTTCTGGAAAGGGGAACCTGATAACTTCCATCGGGACAGGAGTCATATTCTTCGTACAATGCATTGGCAATGTTCATGGTAAATATTTCTGTAAAAAACAGAATGAAAAGAAGTAAAAAATTGACAAAGTTTTTTCTCATTAAAAACCCCCTTTTTTTGGAAAATGACCCCTAAAACAAGTCGTTCTTTTTTCAAAAACATTTCTTTATCTTTAATTTTTGTTTTTTCAACATAAATTTAAACCCTGATAAATTAAGCCTCCTCAAAACCTTTCTCTCGCTTAATTTCCAAGTACAATTTCATTTAATTTGTGAATATTTTTAATTGAAATATCACTTCATTAAATTTTTTACAAATGCTTATTTTACCAGTAATCATAAAAAAAATAAATAATACAAGGTAAGGGCTATAGTCTACATTAATTTATTAAAAAATTATGCATAGCATTGTATTGAACTGTTTTTGAAAATAAAGAGACACCAAACTTTATTGCAAATATAAATAGATTCTATGGAATTGCTTTGTCGCCCCCGACGAAATAGAAAACACCCTATGATTCGCCATTGGCGTAAAGATGCTTCCCTTGTTATTGAAAAAGCCCTAAAAAATTCCCAGGCCAGTGAAGCCCTCAATGAAAAGGGAGTTATTTCAGAAAGTTGTGGATTGAAAAAGAAGCATAGCGGCATAATCTCCTGACTTCCGCATTTTGCATTTGCGTTATTCAATGATTTTGATAGCTTACGAACATCGGGGTCACTAGGATTTTAATAATTTCAGAGATTAAGTCTTTTAACTTTAAAGACTCCCTGTAAATCCCTGGACTGAGCGAAGAGTCAGAGAAAAACGGAAACGGATCAGGAAGATGGCATGAATGGCCCCATCCGAGTAAACAGGTTGAAAACCCTGACCACCATCAGAATTTGACAGCCAATCATCTTCCACATCTTCTGAGAACCAAAAGGTGATGGAACCCCGTTTAATTTTAATGAGTTCCTTGTTGTAGCTTTTCCAGTTAAAATATTTCAAAATTGAACGCCAGTCAATGGACTGTAAGTTATACTGGTCATGTTTGAAATTTCACGGTTTTTTCCTTTTGAAACACCTGAGTTTTCAAACAGGATCAGTATATAAAGGTATTCATTTTGTTTAAATGTCTTGCGAAAAGCAATTTTTTTGAAAATCTTTCATGTTTGGTTTCTATCGTCTTAACATTTCTTGCAGTATACATAATAGTTTGTGCCTTTTTTCCTGGAGTCTATGATGTAGACACCTCCTTTCAACTCCAGCAAGCAATGAGTGGATCGTATAGGGATTGGCATTCTCCATTGATGTCATATTTTTGGTCTGCTTTGATAAAGTTGACAGGTCTTACAGAAGTTCTGTTTATATTTCATTCAGTTATTTTACTGGTATCTGGAATTTGTTGGGTGTTGGTTTTCAATAAGCTTGGCTTTGGTAAAATTTTAATACCAATTTTCCTTGCAAGCCCTATAGTAACGAGTTTGTCCGGTTTTGTTATAAAGGATGTCGGCTTTGCATATTCAATGCTACTTTCCTGTGGAATCCTGGCTTTTAGTATTGTGAATCAAGAACAGATAAACAGAAAAGTCATATGGTCCATGTATATAGTATCTTTAGGTGTTCTATTTTATGCCGTTGGAGTCAGAGTAAACGGGCCTTTAGGTGTTCTATTTTATGCCGTTGGAGTCAGAGTAAACGGGATATTTTCGGCAGTTCCCATTATATTTCTCATTATTCAAACCATTATTATGAATCGGACAAATTATGGAATGTGGAAAACTTATGCAATAAGTACAGTTTACACTCTTTTGATTGTTTCCGTAATGATGATAGGTATTCAATTTTTCTATTACAAAATAATAAATGCAAAGAAAACATACCATACCCAATATATCTTACTGTTTGACTTGGCAGGCATCTCAGCAATTTCCAACAATGACTATTTTCCTGCTTATATAAGAACATCGGATAAACACGATATTCAATCCATAAATAATGCTTACAAAAAAACAAAAGGTGTTGCAGATAATATGTTCTATTCTAAACAAAAACTTATCCCTCTGAATAAAGATAAGAAACTGCAAAAAAAATTAAGGTTAGCATGGATAAATGCCTTACTGAAAGAACCCCTGGCATATTTGAAACATAGATGGAGTCTTTTTAACTACTTAATGTTAAGTTCTCCACACATAGGTATATTTCAAAACAATGAAAACAGGGATTTAATTTTTGAAAGCACCGAGGTACCCAAAATTGCCAGACATTTCCATAAAATCAATTTTCCAGGTGATGCAAGTATAAAAAATTTTGTGGGAAAATCCAACTTAAAAGTTCAAGGGAGCTTTCTGACTTTAGGATGGTTCTGGTTTATTCTCCTTTTTATTGAATTTATCGTTGGTATTCTTTTTGTTCGTAATAAGTATTTTCAATCTGTTATACTGTTATTATCTTCATCGGGAATATTGTATATATATCCATACTTTTTTATTGTTCCTGCATCACATTTTCGTTACTTATATTGGGGTGTTATTTCAGCTTCCATTTGTTTCTTTTGTATTGTTGCGTGGATCAAATGTATGTTTACAACAACCAAGATGTACCGTTCATTGGGATTTCAAAAAGAATCGACATCAACAGAGTAAATTAATAATTAAGGGTTGTCCAAGGTGCAGGATATGAGAGAGGCTTTAATAGGATATACAGGCTTCACGATGACCAATTTGCCCGGCCAACTCAATGGCTTTAATTTAAATCCCCTGTCATGGAGATTGGAAGCCTCGCTACGGAAATTTATGTTAAGCTGTACTAGAGGAATTATGGAAAGGGTGGCGTTTTTAGGGTGCAGTCGGGGTCTGGGTCGGGCCGTGTGTCACCAGATGAACAGGGAGGCCCGTCCTGATTTTTCTCTTCTTGTTTCACGGAAAAAAGAGGATTTAAAATCCCTGGCCTTTGAAATCGGGGGTGAAAGCCAGGTTGTCCCTATGGATTTTTCCAAAGAGTCCAATGTTTTTTCACTCCTGGAGATGATAAAAAAACAGAAAATCAAACGGCTTTTTTATTTTGCCGGTGGAGGGCCCTATGGTTCTTTTGTCAGCAAGGAGTGGAAGGACCATCAGTGGGCTTTTCAGGTGAATTTTTTAACCCCCGCTTTTTTGCTGCATCAACTTCTTGGGGAAAACAGCCTGGAACAGATGGTTTTTGTTGGTTCCATGATAGTGGATAACAAACCAGATCCTCTGACAACCAGTTATTCCTGTTCCAAGCAGGCTTTACACTTTTTGGTGACCAGTGTCACTGGGGAGTCTCCAGAGAAAGACCTGCGTCTTTTCAGACCTGGTTATATGGATACGGATTTAATTCCGCCACGGGCCTCTGTACGACAGGATGGGACCGGGCTTCTTGACCCCAAAGAGACAGCCCGTCAGTTTGTAAGCTGGGTTCAAGACCCTCAGGGGGACCGAATTCTTGATATTAAATAAAGCCTCGCTACGAAAGCTTGTGAGAAATGCGGGGCTAACCTCCGGTGAGGCTGAGTTTTGAATTTAAGGGTCGGCCCATCTGTTGACTTAGCCAGTGGGTGGTTTTAATCAACTTCTGTAAATCAATGCCTGTTCTAAAACCCATTTCATGAAGAGTGTAGATCACGTCTTCAGTGGCGACATTTCCTGCGGCTCCCGGAGCATAGGGACAACCGCCAAGTCCTCCAAGACTGGTGTCAAAAGTGTAAAAACCCAGATTGAGGCCTGTCACCATATTGGCTATGGCCGTCCCCCTGGTGTCATGAAAATGCAGGGCCACCCGGGAGGGTTTTGTTATTTTCAAAACCTCAACCAGTAATTGCTGAACCTGCCTGGGACTGGCTACCCCAATGGTATCACCCAAAGAAATCTCATGAACCCCCATATCCAGGTATTTTTCCATGAGTTTAAGCACTTTGGTTTTTGGGATTTTCCCTTCGTAGGGACAGGCAAAAACAGTGCTCAAATAGGCCCGGGTTTTCAGTTTTTCCTTTTTAGCGGCAAGCATCACATCCTGAAAGTTTTTTAAACTTTGTTTGATGGAACAGTTGATATTCCGTTTGGAAAATGTTTCTGAAGCCGCTCCAAAGATGGCAATCTCCCTGATTCCCGAGGCTTTGGCATTGATGAAGCCTTTCATATTGGGAACCAGGGCTGAAAATCTTAAGCTGGATTTGATTTTTTTCTTATTTTGAGCCTGAAGGGCTTTTTTCACCAGGCTTCCTGTCTGACTCATTTGGGGAACCCAATGGGGAGAGACAAAGGCACCGAGTTCAATTCTTCCAAGACCGGCTTCACTGAGTTTTTTTAAAAGTCTAAAGCGTTGGGGTACGGAGAAATGAACGGCCTCATTCTGTAAACCATCCCGCAAAGCCATTTCCACAAGGGAGACCCCAGTCCGCATTTCTCACAAACTTCCTGCTGCGGTTGCCACGAAGACCTGTAAGATGTTCAGGTTAGCCATTGTTTTCCTCCATCTTCACCAGTCTTTCCCCCAGCTCCACAGTTTCATTTTCCTGACACAGAATTTTCCTGACCACCATGGAATGATGAACTTTAAGAGTATACTCCATTTTCATGGCTTCCATAACCACCACGGTGTCCCCTGGCTTGACCGAGTCCCCTTCTTTTTTAAAAAGCTTTATGATTTTCCCTGGCATGGGGGCTGTGATTTCATTGGGGTTGGAAGGTGAGGACTTTTTGCCTGCTCCATGGGTTTGCAGGTGGGGGCTGTAGGAATGGGTTCTGCCATCCACATGATACCACAGTTTCCCCTTTACTTTCAGGGCTTTGACTCTTAAAAGCTGACCATCCAGTTCCAGGAGAAATTCTTTCACACATTGCTCCAGTCACGATTCCAGGGTGATGGAAAAGAGAGAGGGTGATTTTCAGAAATTTTTTCATAACAGATTTCAGCAATCTTTTGGTCCTGCGGATTTTTTTCCAATTCCTTTGCCCCCTGGCTAAAATACTGATTCATAAACCGGGTGTTAAAACTTCCATCCACAAAATCCGGGTGAATGAGAATTTGTTTGAGTAAAGGAATATTGGACTCAATTCCAAAAACAATGGTTTCATCCAGAGTTTTTAACATTTTTTTTATGGCTCTCGGACGGGTTTCATCCCAAACAATAATCTTGGCCATCATGGAATCGTAAAAAGATGTGATCTCATCACCTGCTTCGTAAGCGTAATCAAAGCGTCGTCCAGGGCCATCCGGCCACTCCTGAAAGGCAATGGGACCCACGGACGGCAATCCCTGGCCACAGGGATTTTCAGCATAGAGTCTGCACTCTATGGAATGACCCCGGGGTAAAATCAGATCCTGATCCCAAACTGCGAAACGATTCATGGTGTTGAGAATCTGGGCTTTGACCAGGTCAACTCCCAAAACCCATTCTGTTACGGGATGTTCCACCTGCAAACGGGTGTTCATTTCAAGAAAATAAAAATGATCCTCCTGGATCAAAAATTCAACTGTTCCGGCCCCCATATAATTCACAGCTTTTGCCAGTTGAACAGCCGCTCTGGTTAGATGCTGACGCAGGGTCTGACTTAAAGAGGGGGACAGGGCTTCTTCAACAATTTTTTGATGGCGGCGTTGTACGGAACACTCCCTGTCAAAAAGATGAACCACCTCACCTGAAGCATCACCAAAGATCTGAACTTCAATATGTTTGGCTTTGTCCAGATATTTTTCCAAAAAAACCTTTTCATTGCCAAAAGCACTGAGAGCCTCCCGTTTGGCTGCCAGAATTTTTTCCATGCAGTCTTCCTTTTTTTCCATGACTTTCATGCCACGACCCCCACCGCCGGCAGCAGCCTTGACGATCACTGGAAAACCTGTTTTTTCCGCTTCCGATATTAAAGTGGATAATTCCTGACTTTTGCCATCATAGCCGGGAACACAGGGGATCCCGGCTTCATTAATGATTTTTTTTGCTTCAATCTTGTCACCCATTTTGGAAAGGGTCTCAACCCCAGGCCCCACAAAGAGGATTCCCTGGTCCTTAAGCCCTCTGGCAAAATCAGGATTTTCAGACAAAAAACCAAAACCCGGGTGGAGAGCTTCTGCCCCACTGGCAAGAGCTCCATCAATATTTTTTTCAATGGACAGATAACTCTCAGAGACTGGAGAATCCCCTATGCATATCCGTTCATCACTCATGCGGTAGGCCCGGGTGTTTATGTCCGCTTTAGAATGAAGCAAAACACTGGTAATACCCAGCTCCTGACAGGCTCGGATAATTCGAACGGCCACTTCCCCTCGATTGGCAATGGCCAGTTTTTTAATGTCATTCAAAGGGGAACTCCGTCCATCGGGGTTTGCGTTTTTCCAAAAAGGCCTTTAAGCCCTCCTGTCCCTCTTTACTGACCCGCAGGGAGGCGATGAGTTCTGTTGTTCTCTTTTTGGGGTTTTCAAGAGAAGACAATTCGGAAAGAAGGGCTTTGGTGACTCTTAAAGCTCCGGGGCCATTGTTCAGTATTTTTTTTGAAAGCTTTGCCATCTGCTCTTCCATCTCTGAACGGGAACCCCAGGCCTGAATCAACCCCATATCCAGGGCCTGCTGACACCCAAAGAACTCAGCTGTTAGAAAGTAACGACTGAGGTCACCCATCTTCACCTTTCTGGAAACAAAAGGGCTTATAACAGAAGGGGCCATTCCCAGACGGGTTTCACTAAAACACATCCGGGTCCCCTCAACAGCAAAGCTCATATCACAGGAGGCAATCAGCCCCAGCCCCCCTCCCATGACATGGCCGTGAACAAGAGCCATGACAGGAACAGGAACTTTTGAAAGAGTTTCAAACATTTCATAGAGAAGCTCTGAATCTTTTTGATTCTCCTGTTTTGAATACTGAATCATGGATTTCATCCAGCGAAGATCACCACCTGCACAAAAGCTCTCCCCTTCCCCTCTTATGACAAGAACCCTTACTTTTTCCTCCTGGTGAAGTTCTTTGAAAATCCGGGTCATCTCAGTAATCATAAGATTGTCAAAGGCGTTTCTCACCTGGGGGCGATTGAGAGTGAGTGTGTAGATATGTTTTTCTTTTTCCAGTTTAAGATTTTTCATTTGATTCACATCCTGAAAACACCCTGTTTTGAATCCGGCCATTTTTTATTTAAAGAGGCTTTAAGTCCCAAAGCCAGAACCTGACGGGTGTCCACAGGATCAATCATACCATCATCCCAAAGACGGGCCGAAGAATAGTATGCAGAACTCTCTTTTTCATATTTTTCAAGAATGGGTCTTTTAAAGGATTCCTGTTCACTTTCACTCATTTTTTGACCTCTGGCTTTCATCTGTTCCACTTTAACAGTGCAGAGAACCTGGGCAGCCTGCCCCCCACCCATCACGGAAATCCTGGCATTGGGCCACATCCACAGTTGTCGTGGACCAAAAGCTCTTCCACACATCCCGTAATTGCCTGCTCCATGGGACCCTCCGATAATCACCGTGAATTTTGGAACTGTGGCATTACTCACAGCCATGACCATTTTGGCTCCGTGTTTGGCAATTCCCTGGTGTTCATATTTTTTGCCCACCATAAAACCCGTGATGTTCTGTAAAAAGACAAGGGGAATCCGCCTTTGTTCGCAAAGCTCAATAAAGTGGGTGCCCTTCATGGCTGATTCACCAAATAAAACACCATTGTTTGCCACAATTCCCAAAGGCATCCCCCAAAGATGGGCAAATCCAGTGACTAGGGTGTTTCCATAGTTTTTTTTAAATTCATGGAATCTGCTGCCATCCACAAGGCGGGCAATGATCTCCCGCACATCAAACTGTTCCCGTCTGTCCCTGGGAATGATACCATAAATGTCCTCCCCATCATAAAGGGGGTCCTCAGAGGCTTTACAAAGAAGGCTTTCTTTGGTCTGGTGGTTGAGATGGGCCACCATTTGACGGGCTATTTCCAGAGCCTGTTTGTCGTCTTCAGCAAAATGATCAGTCACCCCTGATATTTGACTGTGAACTTTGGCTCCTCCCAAATCTTCAACGCTGACCTCCTCTCCTGTGGCGGATTTCACCAGAGGCGGTCCTCCCAAAAAAATACTGCCAGTGTTTTTGACGATAATATTTTCATCACTCATGGCCGGAACATAGGCTCCACCGGCAGTGCAACTTCCCATAACAATGGAAAGTTGTGGAATTTTACAGGCTGACATTCGGGCCTGGTTATAAAAAATCCGGCCAAAATGATCCCGGTCCGGGAAAACCTCATCCTGTTTGGGCAAAAAGGCTCCACCACTGTCCACAAGATACAGGCAGGGAAGGCCATTTTCCATGGCAATTTCCTGGGCTCTGAGGTGTTTTTTCACTGTGATCGGGAAATAGGTTCCCCCCTTCACTGTGGCATCATTGGCCACAATCACACACTCTACAGCTTTGACAAGCCCCATCCCGGTCACAAGTCCTGCTCCTGGAGCCATCCCCCCGTACATATCCCAGGCCGCCAGGGTTGAAAATTCAAGAAAAGAAGTTCCCGGATCAATGAGACTGGAGATGCGTTCACGGGCCGTCAGTTTTCCACGGGCTTTGTGTTTTTTAAGGGCTTCAGGCTCCCCTCCCTTCCTGATCTTTGCAACATTGTCTTTAAAGGATTTTACAAGGCCTGTCATATGAGAATGGTTTTTACGAAAAGAATCTGAGTTTTTGTTGATTTGGGACTGAATAACAGCCATTGAGACTCCTGATTTTAGCCTGAATTTCCTATGGTTTTCATTGAAAATACACTGATTCTGGTCTGATTTTCAAGTGGGTAAAAGACAGTTCCACAAAAATTAGATAGCTTGCATTCTTATGGAGTTTTGTAGTAGGGCTGCCAAAAGCTTGTGAGAACGGGGATTCATAACCCTATTTATGATGCATAGCGTTTAAAAGGTCCTGTCTTGGTTTGTGAGTCTTTCACTCCAGGGAAAATCAGGGCACAATAAAAAATAAAAAACGGAGTTTTCAATGAAATACATCAGTTTGATTGTGGTTATTGTTTTTATCGCCTTAACTTTTTGGTTCTCCAAGGAGACAGAAGATTTAAGTATCGATCAAATGAGCAGGATGAACAGGATGATCACTGATTATATGACTCAGGTTCTGGCAGAAAAACATCCCGATGCTGTCGAAATTGACTTTTCCAAAATTTACAATGATGTCATTGAAAGTGGCAGAAAAATGAAAGCCCACTTTAAATTTTCTTACAAGGAACCCAATGAACGGGGTGACTTGGAAAAAGTTTATCGTAAGGGAAGTTTTCTCATCACTTCTGAAGATGGCAAAAAATGGACAGCTAAAATTGAAGAAGCCGGGGACGTGAAAGTGGAGTTTATGGAACCTTTTGATATTAACAGCAGCCAGCCTGCTGATGAAGTCAAAGAAGAAAAAAGAGAAAAAGAGGGGCAGGAGAAAGAAGAAGAACAGGAAAAAGAAGATAAAGAGGAAAAGCAGCAACAGGAAGAAAAGCGGGAAGACAATAAGGATTCTGTATAGTTGCGGTAGTAGAATGCTTCAATTTCTCATAAATTTTGTAGTGATATGGCACAGGTTATTACTGCCAAGCGATTTTGGTTTGTTAAAAAAAAGTCTTACCCTTGGGATCAGACTATCCCCTTTGTTGTTTGTTCTGGCCTGTAACAGCCGTTGGCAGCAATCACCTTCATTGGATATTTATGCTGTGGAACAACCGGATACAATTGCCAGGGTCCAAAGCCAAATTGGAAAAACAGATAAAAATCTTAAAACAGACCTGCATTTTTACTTTGAAAATCCGGAAAAAATTGACTACCAGATCATAAGACAGGAGGTTTTCGAGGTGGGAAAATGTCTGGACTGCCATTCACACAAGGGTCTTCACCCTGAAGACAATGCCCTTCTCTTTGGAGCAGATATGACTGAGTACAGAAGCCTTGGTTTTCTCAATGGAATTGTGCCAGGTGTTCTTATTACCAGAACCAAAGCTGACGAAAAAGGGAATCTGTTTCTGGAAAATGGTTCAAAAATCTATGAATCCGTGTCTGCTCACCAGAGTATGCCCCCTGTTGACAGAGGGTATTCCCTTTTGGATTCTGAAAGAATAAAACTGTTGAGACTCTGGATTTTAAATTGTGCACCCGAGACTATCCCTGAAAATGACAACCTGCTTGAACTTAAGGGTTCCAGAGGCAAAGTGAGAATATGTCTTTAACCCGAATTCCCTTTAAATTTCAGAAGCTTGAAAGCCGCAGTAGAAAGTTTATGAGAAGTTCGGGTTAAAGACATATTTCCCAATACGGACTGGAACACTGTCTTGTGAATTTTTTGCCAATATGGCAAAGCCGTCCTGGCGGGGCCCTTTTTGGGTGTTTTGTAGGTGGGAGCTCGGAAGGAGCTGGGAGAGGTGTTCTTGATCGACCGATCGGCCAAAATCCTGACGGCTGTGTGTAGGTATACCGGCACCTCTTCCATAAGTAAAATTGATTATATTTATCTTTATAATAAAATAATTTTATCAATTATACTTTTCTCTCTGGATCACTCTGCCTTGTCATTGATTTTTTCCGGTTTTAGAGGATATTAGCTGTCTCTATCTCTAAATTTTTGATATGAAGTGGTCAATGAATCGAGAAGAAAAGAACCTGAAAAAAGGCGAAAATATCCGAAAAATCAATCCGGAAAAAATCACGGAATCTTTCAATCCGGAAGAATTCCAAAAAGAGTTTCAGGATTTAATTCAAAAAAAATTTGGCGGTCAAGTTCAGATCCTTTCCATGACTGACAACCTCTCCTTTGAAATGAAGAAAGAGAAAAAAGAAGAGAAAAAAGAACCTCGGGAAAATATTCAGGAATCCATTGGAGGTTTTAATTTTAAACCAAGGGAAGTGAAAGACTACCTTGATCGTTTTGTCATTGGTCAGAATAATGCCAAAAAAGCCTTATCCATTACCGTTTGCGATCACTACAATCACCTGAGAGCCAGCAATGAAGATAATGATGTCAATTATCAAAAACAAAATTTGCTGATTCTTGGTCCCACAGGGGTGGGTAAAACTTATCTCGTGAGGTTGATTTCCAACTTAATAGGGGTTCCCTTTGTCAAGGCGGATGCCACTCGTTTCAGTGAGGTTGGCTACATGGGATCCAATGTGGACGATATCATAAGAGATCTGGTTCGAAACGCCGGTGATAACAGGGAACTGGCTGCCAAAGGGATAGTCTATGTGGATGAAGTGGACAAGCTGGCTTCCAGAAAAAACTATGGGGGCCGTGATGTCAGTGGTCGGGGAGTGCAGTTTGGTTTTCTGCGTCTTCTTGAAAACACTGACGTGGATATCAATGCCAATTATGATATGATCTCTCAATTTAAAACTTTTATGAATTTTCAGAAGAAAGGAAAAGATGAAAAAGAGGTGGTTAATACAAAAAATATTCTTTTTATCTTTAGTGGAGCTTTCCATGGTCTTGAAGACATTATTGATTCTCGACTTAGCAAAAAATCCATTGGTCTTCACAGTGATAAAAAAAATGAAGACATCACCGAAGTTTTTAAAAAACTTACGGCAGATGATTTTGTAAAATTTGGCTTTGAACATGAATTCATTGGAAGACTCCCCGTAAGGGTCAGTTGTGAAAGTCTTGGAGAAAAAGAACTCTATGAAATTATTGTCAACTCTGAACATTCCATTCTTCACCAATATGAACAATCTTTCAAACATTATGGAATCAAACTGAAGTTTAAAAAAAGAGCATTAAAGTTGCTGGCCAAAAAAGCTTTTTATCACAAGACAGGAGCCAGAGCTCTTTCTACCGTTTTTGAAGAAGTTTTAAGACCCTTTAAGTTTGAACTGCCTTCCACGCCCATTAAAGAACTGGAAGTGGATGAGGCTTTGGTCCACAACCCACTGGGGGTTCTCTGTCACCTGACAGCCAACTCATAAGGCTTCATGATATTGTCCCTGACAGGTTTTGTTTTTGCGAGGATAATAACCTGTATCACCTGCAGACACAATTGGATTTTCCTTATTCATTATGTTTCATACCCCTCTGTAACATTGGCGTTTAAGCAGTCTCTTTGCGAAACTTCGTGAAAAATACAGATTGACATTTTTGAAAATAGATTTTCAATGCCATCTCTGGGTTTTATATGCATGGAACAAATCCAAAGCTGAATTCCATGATCACAAAAATCCTTCCTGTAATGGAATAATTTAACGGCATCCTTGGTGGTTGTCAGAAGGTCAGAACTCCCCTCTTTTTGCATGGTTTTTATAATTTCTTTTATATCATGAGGTTTCCAAAAATAATGGTCAGGGAAAACAAATTTTTTTATTGGTTTTATGCCCAGCCCGTCAACGGTTTTCAAAAAGCCATGGGGATTCCCCAAAGCACAAACCAGAGTCAGTCCTTCTTTTTTAAAATTCCTGGGAGAGTTGTCAAACAAAGGGGACCATTTTTCAAAAACATAATCAGAAAGAAATATCCGTGACTTTGGGATATAGAGCAGACAGTACTCCATGAGCTTTTCCATCTGTTCGGGTTTGGCATGGTTGCATTTGGTGATAATCAGGGCATCTGCTCTTTTCAAACTGGAAAAACCCTCCCGCATCCTTCCCACGGGGAGCATGGAATAATGACGGGCAGGGGCCAGAGCATCAAGTAAAACAATATTAAAATCCCTTTTCATTTGTCTGTGTTGGTAACCATCGTCCAGCAGAACCACATCAACCTTTTTCCTGCAAAGAGCTTTCTGAGTTGTAAGAAAACGGTCTTTGCCAATATAAACCATGGCATTGGTGTTTTTTTTCAGCCAAAGGGGTTCATCCCCGCATTGTCGGGGGTTGCTATGGGTCTGAATTTCCATAGTTCCTGAAAAATCACCTCCATAACCCCGGCTCACAATCAACACTTTTTCACCCCTTTTTTCCAGGTATTTACAAATAAACTGAACCCAGGGGGTTTTCCCTGTTCCTCCGGTTGTCAGATTGCCGACACAAATCACAGGTTTGGACACGGACCGGGATTTAAAAATGTTCAAATCAAAAAAAAGATTGCGAAACCAGACTCCAATGAAAAATAAAAGTGAAAAGGGAAATAAGATAAACAGGAGAAATTTCATAGACTCTTGTCCCCATATTTTTTGTTCAGAAAGTGTACAAGATTTTCTGTGGCTCCTCCATGACCCAGATCTTTCGAGATTTTTTTAAGGGATAAAATCATTTTTTCCCTGTGATCCCGGGATTTTAATATTTTTTCAAGAGCTTTGGCCAGAATTTGGGGTTGGGCCTTTGATTGCATAAACTCAGGAACAACTTCATGGCCTGCAATGATATTGACAATACAATAATGACTCAAATGCCCTACGAGAAATTTTGCCAGAAAAGCAGTGATTCTGTTCATGCGATACATCACAATCATGGGCTTTTCACAAAGAGCCACCTGTAGGGTGGCTGTTCCTGATGCAGCCAGAATCAAATCACATTTTTGAATCATGGCAGTGGGTTTTCCTTTTAAAAATTTCATGGAACCGGCACACTCCGGGAGTTGTTGTTTTAAAAAATCCACTTCAAAAGTGGGGGCTACAAGAAATCTGACATCAATGTCACAGTTTTCCATGAGCTTCCGGGCAGTCATCCACTGGATCTTTAAATTGTGTTGAATTTCACTTTTTCGACTGCCTGGCATAAGACCCAGAACAGGTTTGCCGGTTTTTTTGGAGGAAAAAACAGATCCAATCCCCTTTGACAAATAAGCTTCTGAGTGCCAGGGGGGGCGACGGGATGACGGCAGGAGGATTTCCTGATGAACAATCTCCACTAGGGGGTGACCCACAAAGTGGGCCTGAACTCCGTGTTTTTTGTAAAAATCCACTTCAAAGGGAAAAACCACCATCATGTCATCTACGAACTGTTTTATGGATTTGACCCGTCCTTCTTTCCAGGCCCACAATTGGGGGGAAAGATAATACACCACGGGAATACCCAGCTTTTTGAGACGGGGGGCCAATCTCAGATTAAAACCGGGATAATCCAGTAAAAGGGCAAAACGGGGTCTTTTTTCCCGGGCTGTGTTAACAAGGCTATGGAAACTTTTTTTAATGTCTTTCCAGTGGGCCAAAACTTCCTGAATTCCCACCACAGCCATGTCTTCAGCAAAACCCACGCACTCCATTCCCTGGGAATACATATCTCTATCGCCCACTCCAAAAAATCGGGTGTCAGGGTAAAAGGATTTCCAGGACTTCATAAAAAGTTTTGCATACATACAGCTTGAGGCCTCGGCGGCAACCACAAGAATATTATCTGTCTTTGGGTTGATATTTGATTTGTTCATGAATTTGTTCCACCACTTTCATTGCAGCCAAAGCCTGTTCACCACTGACAACAGGAGTTTGGAATTTTTGGATACTGTCAATAAAGGCCCTGTCTTCAGACAGGAGAGCATCCTCTTTGGGGAGTGTCCAGGTTTGTGATTTTTTCTCTGTTAAATCATTTAATGAGCTTGTAAATCCAGGTTTTGGTGGCAGACAGGTTGCTGGTCCAAGTGGTTCTGTTTGGGTGATGGGATTGTTATTGGACAAAATTATTTCAACTGAGTCAAAATCAAGACAAAGGGATTTTTTTTCAAGGAACACCTGCAATTGACGAAGTCTCAAGGGAGACACCCGGGAGGCTGTGATGCTGGCCACAACCCCTGATTCAAATTCAAGCTGGGCATTGACAATATCCAGGTGGGAGGTAAGCACCTGGGATCCCACTGCTGAAACCCTGATAACAGGGCTGTTCACAAGATTTAGAATCAGATCAATATCATGAATCATAAGATCAAGAATCACATCCACGTCAGTATTTCGTGGTTTAAAAGGGGCCAACCTCCGGGCTTCCACAAACAATATCTTCTGTGGTTTTAAATATTCCTCGGCTTTTATAAAGGCCGGGTTGAAACGCTCCACATGACCCACCTGTAATATCCGGTTTTTTTCTTTGGCCAATTGGCATAATTTTTCCCCCTCCTTTGTTGTTTGGGTGATGGGTTTTTCAATAAAAACGTGTTTTCCCCTTTCAAGAAAAAATTGAGCCACCTCAAAGTGAAAGAGTGTGGGGGTTGCGATCAACACAGCATCCAATGGCTCTGTGAGGTTTTCAAAATCAGAAAAAGCCTGACAGGAATACTTTTGAGCCAGTCTTTGGGCTTTTTCCAAAAGAGGATCACAAATAGCAACAAGTTGGGAGTTTTTGATTTGAAAAAGTTTTTCGGCATGGTAGGTGCCAAGATGACCGGCCCCTATGAGGGCTGTTTTCACAGGGTTCATGGAACAACTCCCCGTTCACGGAGTTTTTTTGGAAATTGAAAAAGACAATCCATTGAAAATACCAGTTGGGTTTGTTTATAGGGCCAGTCCCCGTTGAGAGGGTTTTTTTGCAAATTCAAGGAGATACTCCATGGCTTCATTTTTTTCACACTCCTGCTGAACTTTTAACAGGGATTGTTCCAGGGTGTTTTCACTTTTAATAATTATTCTCAATGCTTTTCTGATACTGGCAATTTCTTTTTTGTTATAGCCCCTGCGATCCATTCCTATCTGGTTGGTGGCTCTCATCACTGCTGGATTGCCACGAGTGATGGTGAAGGGCAGGATATCCTTAACCACTGTGCTATGACCTGCCAGGTAGGAATGTTTTCCCAAACGTACAAATTGATTCACCACAGAACCACCACCCAATTGCACCCAGTCCTCCACATGAACATGGCCGGACAGTTGCACAAGATTGGCCATCACCACATTGTTTCCAATCTGGCAATCATGGGCCACATGAATGTAGGCCATAAGCAGACAGTGATTGCCAATGCGGGTGACACCTCCACTTCTGGAAATTCCCCCGTGAATTGTGGCATATTCCCGAATCTTGGTGTTCTCCCCAATGACAACAGAAGTTGGTTCTTCCGTATAGTTAATAATTTGTGGTTCTTCCCCGATCACAGCACCGGCAAAAATATGACAACCTTCTCCCACCCGGACCTGACTGTATTCATTCCCCATGGTGACAAACTGGTCAATAATCACATTGGGTCCGATTTCCATTTCCCCCCGAATAATAACATAAGGACCCAGATGGGCACTTTTGTGAATTTTTGCCCTTTCAGAGACAATGGCTGTGGGATGAATACCCATAAGTGAAACCCCTTCTATTCGACAAAAAACATTTTAGCCACAACCTGACATTCAGAGACCAGCTGGTCTTCACAGAAGATTTGGGAATCCATGCAGATGATGGAACGCTTTTCACTGGTAATTTTGGCGTACACGTCAAGAACATCCCCCGGGCTTACAGTGCGTTTGAATTTTGCCTGATTGATTCTTGCAATGAGGACATCTGCTTTTTTGTCATTTTTATCTGCAACACAGGCAAGAGCCCCTGTCTGGGCCATGATTTCAACCTGTAGAACTCCAGGCAAAATTGGGTTGTCCGGAAAGTGACCTGCAAAAAACGCCTCATTGATGCTTACATTTTTTCTGGCGTGAACTTTTCGGCCCACTCGTTTTTCCGGATCGGGTCCTTTTTCAAAAGACAAAAGACGATCCACAAGGAGAAATGGAAAGCGATGGGGAATTTTTTTTTGAATATCAATAATATTCAGAAAGTGATCAGATGACATCATTTTTTACTCTTTTTTTCGAACTCGTTAATGACTTGCCGGGTGATGTCCAGTTCGGCTTTGGCCCACATCACGGCCTGACTGTTTTTTTCAAAGACCATGGAATAGTTTTCCTTATCAGCTATTTTTTTGATGATTTTCTGAATTTTTTCCAGGATGGGGGCCGTCAGCTCCCTTTCTTTTTTCTGGATATTCATTTGGCTGGCCTGTAACTCCTGTTGAAATTCAATCATCTTTTTTTGGAGAGAGGCCTGTTTTTCAGCCCTCACTTTTTCTGAGAGAACCATTCTCTTTTTTTCAAAGGCATCAGCTTCTTTTTTAAGGGCTCCTTCTTTTTTCTTCAGTTCCTCTTTCTTTTTGTTAAACTCCTTTTCCAGACTCTTTTTGGCTGTTTGACCAACCGAGGTGCTTTGGATGGCTGTCTGCATATCGATGTAGGCAGCCTTGAAATTGGCCCAGGCAAAAGTCTGGGAACAAATTATGGTGAGAACTATTAATTTTTTCATAAAATCTCCTTTGTCGGTTTTTCAGCCCAACTTTGTTTTTCTATTATGTCGGTTTTTCAGCCCAACTTTGTTTTTCTATTAAAAAGGAGCTCCAATTGCAAAGTGAAATTCTGAGGCCTCCTCATAAAGATCAGCCCGTCTGTCCAAAGGAAAACCCCATTCAAAGCGTAGAGGCCCCATGGGGGAGAACCAACGGACTCCAAAGCCCATATCCTTCCTGAAGGTGTTTATGGCCAGATTGTTTTCAGCAGCCCCCAAATCATAAAAGAACACTCCCCTGATTCCGGCTTCTTTGACCAGGGGAAACTCCAATTCAATCATGACCAGGGCCTGTTGATTTCCCCCAACGACAATATAAGCCCGTTTTCTGGCATCATCAGGTTTCAGACATTGAAGATTACCAGGAAATTTGGGATCACAGGTGAGATAGAGGAAACGTTCCATTGAAAAAGCTTTGGTTCCAATATCAACAAAATCAAAACCACGCATATTGTAGGGGCCTCCCAGACGGTATTTTTTAGTGAAGGGAATCTGATCTTTTGGAGCAGCCACAAAACCATAAGAAAAATTGGTTCTTAAAACTAAATTCCAAAAAATATTATAATACCACCTGAAAAAAGCGTCTCCTTTACTGTAGGATAAATCTCCTCCCAGACCTGCCAACTCATAAGAAAAACTGGTATGAATCCCCCGACTGGGAGTGAAACGATCATTTCTTTTGTCGTATTCCACTGAGGCTGTTACAGAGCTTGTAATTCCGTTGGCTGTCTCCGGTCTGAGGACATCCCTGGCCTGTTCGCCTTTCAACATAGAAGTTTTGGTATTATCCAATTTATAACGCAAGAAGCCATAAATATAGCGACTGTAAATGGGATGTCCCATTCGCAAGGCGGCTCCTTGCACTTTTTGAAAAAAAAGATCCGGAATGTTGTTTTCATTTCTATAGATGTCAAAACCTGTGGTCCAGAGGCTGTCGTATAAATAGGGTTCGGTGAAATTCAAACGATAATTCTTTTGTAATTTGGAGTAATCAATTTGCAATCCCACATTCTGACCGCGACCCAGAAAATTGTTTTGGTTAAGTTGGGCATTGAAAATAACTTTACTGAAGGAAGAGTAACCGGCTCCCAGTTGAAAACTTCCCGTATTCCTCTCTTTAACCACAATATCAATGTCCATGAGATCTTCACGTCCTTTGGGGGTTTTAATATTAAATTCCACAGACTCAAAAAAACCCAGACGACGGATATTATCCAGAGATTCCCTTTTACGGGTTTCATTGTAAAGTTCCCCTTCCCCCACTCTCAGTTCACGGCGGACCACCTTGTCTCTGGTACGGGTGTTGCCAACGACATTGATGGTTCCAAAATAAACCTTTTTTCCTTTGTCAAACTCATAAATAATATCCACTTTCCGTTCTTTTTCCCTGATAAAAGTTTTTGGAATGACATTGGTGTAGGCGTATCCAAGGTCACCATATTTGGCGGTAAAGGCTTTGATGTCTCTTTGAACTGTTTCATAGATAAAGATTTTTGATTCCTCCAGTTTTGTCACTTTGGCCAATTCCTCAATGGGGAAGAGAAGGTCTCCTGAAAAACTCACTTCACCTGTATTGAATTGTTTCCCCTCCTCAACCCGGATACTGATGTAAATGCCTTTTTTATCTGGGGTCACTGTCACTTCAGGACGGGAAACTTTGGCCTGAACATAACCTTTGTTAAAATACACAAGACTTATCAACTGGATATCCTGTTCAAAGGCATCCTGCTTATAGGTTCCTGAACCGGACAGGGAGCTGAACATTCCCCCCTCTCTTGTGAGCATACGGGCTTTAATGTCACTGGAGGCTATGTTTTTATTTCCTATAAAGGAAATTCTTTTTACCAGGACCTGATCATTTTCCTCAATCTTGAAAATGACTTTGACTGTACCGGTTTTGGCTTCCTTCACCTGATATGAGATTTTGGCCAGATAGTAACCTTTTTCCTCGTAGGCTTTCTGAATATCCGCAACTCCACGGGTGATCTTCCCGTAGTCGATAATTTCAAAGACTTTCATCTTTGTAAGTTCAGACAGTTCATCATCGTCAAGTTCAGAGTTCCCCCTGTATTCAATGGAGGCAATGGTTGGTCTCTCAACAACTGTGTAGGTGAGGACAAGACTTCCTTTTTGACCTGGTTTTTCTCTGACCTGAATGTCCTGAAAATAGCCCGTCTTAAAAAGAGTCTGAACTTCTTCTTTGACGGCCTTCAGATTTAATGGACTTCCCACTTTGTTGATGAGTTTTTCCATGATGGCATCTTTTTCAATTTTCCTGTGACCAAGAATGTGAATGGATTCAACAATTTTAGCCCATGCCGGGGTTGCCAGAATTAGAAGGGTGAAGCAGAAGAGAAAAATTTTATCCGGAATATTAAATGTGGATATCAAGAGTCATGTCCTGTTTTCAGTGGGTTTTAGCATGGTTTCCCATAAACTTTGTGGGTATCTTACATTCCTGACCATGAAACTTCATGGGATAGGCAGAGTACAAAACAGGAAAAAGTATTCACAAATGGTCTGAAAGTCAACCAACCTGCGTTTCTCATGAAGTTTCATGGTGAGGTTTCCAGAGTGCGGGTTGATTGGTAGGGGCTGAAGGATTCGAACCTTCGATCCTCCGGTTATGAGCCGGATGCTTTAACCAACTAAGCTAAGCCCCCATAAACATCCTGGCTTCAGTCTATAAAAGTTTTCAGCTTCCCTGAACGGGATGGATGACGAAGTTTACGGAGAGCTTTTGCCTCAATCTGACGGATTCGCTCCCGGGTGACATTGAAATCCTGTCCCACTTCCTCCAGGGTGTGATCACTTTCTTCACCGATTCCAAAACGCATACGCAAAACCCTTTCTTCTCTGGGCGTGAGAGTGGAAAGAGCTTTACGGGTTTGTTCAGCCAGATTGAGATTAACAATAGCCTCGGAAGGGTTAATGACTTTTTTGTCTTCAATGAAATCACCGAGATGGGAGTCGTCTTCTTCACCCACAGGGGTTTCAAGGGATATGGGTTCTTTGGCAATTTTAAGGACTTTACGAATTTTATCCACAGGCATATCCATTTTAAGGGCAATTTCCTCTGGCTGTGGTTCCCTGCCCAGTTCCTGAACGAGATGACGGGATGTTCTCACAAGTTTGTTGATGGTTTCGATCATGTGAACTGGAATGCGGATGGTGCGGGCCTGATCAGCAATGGCTCGGGTGATGGCCTGACGAATCCACCAGGTGGCATAGGTTGAAAATTTGTAGCCGCGACGATATTCAAATTTGTCCACAGCTTTCATCAAACCGATATTACCTTCCTGAATGATATCCAAAAACTGCAAACCACGGTTTGTGTATTTTTTGGCAATGGAAACAACCAGACGCAGATTGGCTTCAACCAATTCTGATTTTGCCAGGTCAGCCTCCCGCTCCCCTTTCCAGATTTCAGTGTGGGTGTCACGGATCCATTCAAAGTGCATCCTGGCATCCTTGTTTAAACGGTCCAAACGCTTTTTGGCATCCACAGTCTGTAAATAAGAAACACGGAATTTATTAAATGAAAGCCCTGTTTTCTGGGTCAACCGGGCCATTTCCTTTTCATTCTCTGCTACGTTTTTATAAAGGTCCATGAGATCATCAAGGTCTTTGGAGAAGGTTTTTGTAATCCCCTCCTTGATACGACGGCGAAGTATAGTCATGCGATTCACAAGATTTTTGAATTTAATGACAATGCGGTTGATGGTTTTTCGGTTAAAATTGATTCTCTCAAAAACCATCATCAGCTTTTCAATATCCTTATCCACAAGCTCCAGAATCTCTTGTCTTTGACTCTTACTGAGGTCTGTACGCAGCAGTTTTTTAAAATGTCTGGTGACCTGTTTTTCATATCTTCTGACTTCCCCGATGAGTTCATGAATCTTGTTGATGTATTCCTGTTCCTCGTAATGGGTCTCTTCGTCCTCAAGTCCCCGAAAAATAGCTTTGACTTTCAGTTTTCCGGCATTGACACGATCACCCAACTGAATGATTTCCCGGGTTCCCACAGGAGAGGTTAAAATGGCTCGGACAATCTGACGCTCACCGGTTTCGATTCTTTGGGCAATCTGGACTTCACCCTCACGGGTTAAAAGGGAAACACTGCCCATTTTCCTCAAATAAAGACGAACAGGGTCATTGGATTTCACGTCGGCTTCAGAGACCTCTTCATCTTTTTCATCAACATTAGTGTTTTCCAGGAAGGCGGCAGCACTGCTGCCATCCTCAGTGGTGTGTTCCAGAATGGTGATACCATGGGTTTCAATGGATTGAATGACAATGTCCAGAGCTTCAGTGGCAATCAGTTTTTTTGGCAGGGTCTCATCAATTTCCCTGACGCTGATGTCTTCACCACTTTTTTTAGCTGCATGAATCAAACGCTCCGCCTCTTCCACAGCTATTTTTTGCTGTTGGGCCACTGTTAAAGCTTTTTCCTCTTTCTTTTTTTTCATTGATTATCTCCCAAGGGTGTATTTTTTAATTTTTCCAATGCTTTTCGATCATTCTGTATCTTCATAAAGCGTTCCAATTTTGTGTCGGTGTGGTCAAGCTTCATTTCTTCCACCAAAATGGCTGCCTGCTGTCGCAAATAACGGTCTTTAATGTGAAACAAACACCCTTTTAGGAGGTTTTCATCATGATTGAAATTTTTATCCTGAAAATTTTCCCCCGAACTCAGATATTCAGTATCTGACGATATATTAACTAAACTGGTAATTTTTTCAGGGTTTTCAATTTTTGAAAGGACCCAATTTGCCAACTTATCAAAATTTTTTGGTTCCTGTCTATACTTGCTGACAGCCTGGGAAAAAACCTGTTTGAGTTTTTTGTGGTTCAGATAATCAAGACCTTGTTGGGTTACAAAAAAGTCCATATATTTCAGAGATTTAAGAGATAACCCCAAAAGGACCAGCTCATCTTCAGTGGCTCCATCCAGGGAAACCCTGGTTGGAAGGCTGTTTTCCGGCTCCAGGGGTGTCCCAGGGGCTGTTGGGTTTATGGTCCTGGAGAGTTTTTCCCTCCCCATCATCACCCAGGAGTAAAGTTTTTTGGGACTTTCATTCAGGTGGGGGGCAAGCTCCTGGATGTACATTTGCAAAAGCCTGGGGTCTTTCAGGGATTTTAAAAGGGGACTGATTTTATCCAGAAACCGGATTTTATCAGCAGGTTGACCCCTGTCATTGGCAAGCCATGTCCTGGTCAGATTCAAAAACAGGTCTTCTGCACCTTGGACTTTCTTTAAAAACTCCTCTCTGCCAAAATTATGAATAAAATCGTCAGGATCCATTTTTTCGGGCAGGAGCAGAATTCCGGGGGATAAATTTTCCTTAAAGAATTGAATCAGACTCCCCTGGGCTGCCCTCTGGCCGGCTTCATCCCCGTCGAAAATCAGGATAATATTTTTTGTCCATCTTTTTAACAGACGGACGTGTTTTTCTGTTAAAGCTGTTCCCAAAGTGGCAACAACATTTTTAATTCCCTGTGAGTAAAGAGCAAGAAAGTCCATGTAACCTTCGACCACAAACACCTGATCTTCACTGCGTATGAATCGGATGGATTTATCCAGACCGTAAAAATTCTGTCCTTTCTTGAAAATATAAGACTCCGGACTGTTGATATATTTGGGTTCCCCTTCTTTGATAACCCGACCACCAAAACCAATCACATGACTTTCAATGGAAACAATGGGAAACATCAAACGATCACGGAACAAATCAAAATAACCTCCTTTTTTGTTTTTACGAATTAAACCGGATTTTTCAGACAGGGGGGAAGGGGTTTTTTTCTTATTGAGATGACTGGTCAGTTCATCCCAGGCTTCAGGAGCATAACCAATGGAAAACTCTTTAATCATTTCATTGGTGAGGTGACGTTTTTTAAGGTAGGTGTTGAGTCTGTGTTCTTTTGGCAGGCTTTTTAGTTTTTGATGATAAAAATCAGCAGCCAGTTTATTGACTCTGAACATTTGTTGCTTTTGGTCCATGGAGCATTCTTTGCCCGGGGAGGAATTGTTGCTGCTTTCCGGCATTTTCAGATGGGCTCGTGCGGCCAGATATTCGAGGGCCTCCACAAAAGAGAATCCATTGTAAGTTTCAAGAAAAGTGAAAATATTCCCTGATTTTTTGCAGCCAAAACAATGATAGAGTTGCCTGGTTTCTGAAACTGAAAAGCTGGGGGTTTTTTCATTATGATCGGGAAAGGGACATAGACCCACATACTGCTGACCACGGGCCTTCAGTTCCGTGTATTGGGAAACAATCTCAATAATATTATTGGCTTCCCCTACTTTTTCTATAAAACCCGGATCATACCTCAAAACAAATCACCCTATTGAAGGAGAGATTTAACAATTTCACTGACCTTTTTATTATCAGCAGTGTTTTTGGTTTTGGTAAGAACAGCCTGCATCACCTTCCCCATATCTTTCATGCCAAGACCCGAAACCTTTTGGGGGTTCCGGGTCTTCATGGCTGTTTTCATGTCTGATAAAATTTGTTCTTTCATGGAAGACATAATCAATCAAAACCTCTTTTTGCTTTTTTGATAAGCCGTTTACGGGCAGCAATGGACTTTTTTTTAAGACGAATACTGGGCTTTTCATAATGCTCTCTTTTTTTGACTTCAGAGAGAATCCCTGATTTTTCACAGGACTTTTTGAAACGCCTGAAAGCCTGTTCAAAAGCCTCATTCTCCCGTATCTTTATAAATGACAATTCAATCACCCACCTTTTTTGTCTGTTGTGTTTTGGCCATTCTCGCTATAAAAATTCATGAGAAATGCGGGTAAAGAGTGTATTTCTACCAAAAAGACTGAATAAATTCAATAAGGAGAACATTGAATCTTGAATCAGAGGGAAACAGACCGGTTCCATTTGGCCCAGTGCCTGTATTTGGCAAAAAAAGCCAGAGATTGTCAGGAGGTGCCAGTGGGTGCCCTGGTGGTTGACAATCAGACTGGTGAAGTGCTGGCAGGGGCTTTTAATCTCAGGGAAAAATTGAAAACACCTCTGGCTCATGCTGAGATCCTGGCCATCCACAGAGCCTGTAAAAAACTGGGTCACTGGAGATTGGTGGGTTGCAGTCTCTACTCAAGCATGGAGCCATGCGTTATGTGTTGTGGGGTCATACTCCAAAGTCGCATGGATCGGGTGGTTTACTCGGCCACAGATCATAAGATGGGCGGGCAGAGTCTCTTTCAACTTTTTGACAGATCGGAGCTTAATCATAAAGTGATCTGGACCCGGGGGGTTTTGGAAAGACAGAGCTGTTCTCTTCTTCAGGACTTTTTCAGGGACAAACGTTTGAATCGGACTTGAAATCCTATCCGATTGGTGAAAGATTTATAGGACAGTGTAACAGGTTGAACCTCAAACAAAACTCCTTTAGCCTTATCAGATATGGATGAAAAAACAACTGCTGAAATCACAGTCCAGTCTTCCCTGTTTTCAGACATCATGGGGGCAGGGATCGTGGTCCAGATTCTTCTTCTGGCCCTTATTGCCATGTCCATTATCTCATGGGCTATCATTTTGAAAAAAAGAAAGCTTTTTTCAAAAACCAAAGAGGATAATGATAAATTTTTTAAAGTTTTCTGGTCTTTCAGCAGCCTTGAACAGGTTAAAGGCAGACTGGATGAAAAACATGAAAACAGTCCTCTGTCCCGAATCTTTAATGCCGGTTTTCTTGAACTGGAAAGGGTGAGGAAAAACAATCTTTCACCGGGCTTTGGTATTGACAACCTGGAAAAGGCCCTGCGGAGAGGACAGGATCAGGAGATATCATATCTTGAGGAGAACATGGCTTTTTTGGCCACGACGGGAAGCACGGCCCCTTTCATTGGTCTTCTTGGAACAGTGATTGGAATTATGAATTCTTTCCGGGCCATTGCCAATGCCGGTTCGGCAAGTCTGTCCACAGTGGCTCCTGGAATTTCAGAAGCCCTGTTTGCCACAGCTGTTGGGTTGTTCGCGGCTATCCCTGCTGTAATGGCTTATAATTATCTACTCAATGAAATCAGAAAACAGGAAAATAATATAAATAATTTTGTTTCTGATTTTTTAAACATGGCCCGACT
Source organism: Bdellovibrionales bacterium (assembly GCA_965218815.1). Classification (GTDB taxonomy): domain Bacteria; phylum Bdellovibrionota; class Bdellovibrionia; order Bdellovibrionales; family JAGQZY01; genus JAGQZY01. Next base: position 685,516 of record CBDCLX010000002.1, read on the forward strand.
GGAACTGGATCAGAATTGATATGGGTATGGAATCAGGACGTTATCGTCAATCCATGAGTGAGATTAATGTCACCCCTTTAGTGGATGTGATGTTGGTTTTGCTTGTCGTATTCATGGTGACAGCCCCCATGATGCAACAGGGAATTGACATCAATTTGCCAAAAACGGCATCTTCCGGAATTGAGACCAGTGACAAACCCTTTGTCCTTATTATCAGGGAGAATAACAGGCTCTATGTGGCCAGGGAGGAAGTGTCCTTAACAGGGCTGCGAAAAAAAATAAAGACCATCTTTGCCTCCCGTCCCAACAAACAGATTTATCTTAAAGCCGATAAAAACGTGGGTTATGGTCTTGTGGCAAAAACTTTGGCGGAAATAAGAGCTGCCGGGATATTTAATATAGGGTTGGTGACTCTGCCAAATGACAATCCCCAATGACAATTTCTCAAATTTTATCTTTTTGTCCTTTATGCTTCATTTGGGGGTGTTCACTGTTTTCACTGTAAAAATTCTTGTTTTTCCTTCAGAAATCCCCAACTATCAACAATCTGTTCGAATTGATATTATCGCTCTTCCCGAAAAAGAAAACTTTTCCGAAAGAAAAATCAGACCAAAGACAAAAAAGAAGATTGAAAAACAAATTAAAAAACAAGTGGAAAAACAATCAAAGCTCAAATCACTGAAACTTCAGAAGCCCGTAAAAAAACAACAATTAAAAGAGGAACAAAGCTCAGCCATTGCCCGATTAAAGGCTCTAAAAAATCTGGAAGCCCGTAAAAAAACAAAGAAACAGGAATATAAGGGAAATGCCATCAGCCAGGGAGCCTCCTTAAGTGGCCTTGAAAAACTCCATCATGAATCCTATCTGAATCAACTGGATCGCCATATCCGACATCATTGGAGCTTGCCAGAGTGGCTGACCAGTGCTAATTTAAGTGCCCGTGTGTTAATACGGATTGACAAAAAAGGAGGCATTCTCAGTAAAAATCTGATTCTTAAATCAGGAAATGAGTTTTTTGACCAAAATGTTTTTAAAACCCTTGAAAAAGCCAATCCCCTTCCCCCTCCACCGGCAAACCTGGCTGACTTTTACTTCACCAGGGGGGTGGAGTTCCGGTTCCCGGAATAAAGGAGTCTCTGTGCTGACCCGGATTTTTCTGACTATACCCCTTTCCTTTATGATTTTCTTTGTTCCAGTGAAAAGACTTCATTCAAGGGAAAGACCCTATATCAATGTGGGTCAGGCAGAAGTGAAACAAAGCCCCCTGGTTCTTGTTCCCTTTATTCCCCTTGATGAAAAGTCCTCCAAACCACACATCGTAAAATACGGTCAGCGTCTTTATAATATCATCAAAAAGGATCTGACCATCTCCTCTTATTTTTCATTCATACCCAGAGAGGCTTTTATTGAGGATTATACAAAACGATCTCTTCATCACAGGGGGAAGGATCCCCATAGGGGCTTTGATTTTTCATCATGGGAACACATTGGAGCTGAATTTATGATTCGATCGGGTTTTAAAGTGGTTAAAAATCAGCTTCAATACCAGGGATATATCTATCATGTCCCACAAAAAAAATTAATCATGACAAAAAACTACACGGACTCAGTCAACAATCTTAGAAAGATTGCCCATAGATTCAGCAATGATGTTGTGAAAAGTCTTACCGGTCGTAAAGGTTTTTTCACCAGTCAGCTTGTGGTGTCCCGATCCACCAGAGGTTTTCGAAAGGAGATTTTTATTATGGACTGGGATGGAGCCAATCAACGGCCCATTACAAATCATCAGAGCATCTCCCAGTCTCCCGCCTGGTCTCCCAATGGCCGCTACCTTACATACACCTCATATGTGTATCATAAAAAAACCAGATCACGGAATGTAGATCTTTTTATTTATGACCTGGTCAATGGAGAACGTCGTCTTGTTTCCTATGAAAAGGGAATTAACTCGGGAGGGGTTTTCACTCCTGACTCCCGATCGATTTTTTTAAGAATTTCGAGGTCAGGAGCTTCGGATATCTATCGTATCAATCTCAGGAGTTTAAAAACAACCCGAATCACCAATGGCCCCAGGGGAGCCATGAATGTGGAACCGGCCATCAGCCCTGATGGAAGAACTGTTGCTTTTTCATCAGATCGCTCGGGAAAGCCCATGATTTACACCATGGATATCAATGGCGGAAACACCAAACGTCTCACTTTTGCCGGTGTGTACAATTCCACCCCTGTCTGGTCTCCTGATGGGAAGCTCATTGCCTTTTCCGGCTTTGATAAAGGCCATTTTGATATTTTTACAATCGACTCCAATGGCAAAAACGTCAAACGTCTCACTTCATCCCGCAAAAAAAATGGCCGTATGGCCAATAATGAAAATCCAAGCTTTTCACCTGACGGTCGTTTTATTCTTTTTTCAAGTGATCAAACGGGGCGCTACCAACTCTATATTGTCAGTATTGATGGCAAATATGAATATCGCCTGACCTTTGATAACAAAAATCACTATAAGCCCCAATGGTCTCCTTACCTGGATTAGACAGTTATGATGGATCCCTTCGGGAATCTTTCTTTCAATACTCTCCTGTTCTTAAACATTATTTCAATCTCAGCAAAAGACAGGTAAAGGATTTTAAAGATGAATTGCACGTCTGGAAGCACCATCACTGGCTTCAATGTGCCTTTGCGGTTTTAAGTCAAAAAGTTCCGGCTCAAAAGATCTGTGAATTCTGGACTGAACAAACAGATCTTCTTCTGAAGAAAACCTGGCAGCATTGTCAGTTGCAGGATTATGCGATTTCTCTTCTGGCTTTTGGCAAATTGGGTTCAAAAGAGCTGAATTTAAGTTCTGATATTGACATTGTTTTTGTCCATAAGGAAAAGGAAAAACAGGGAAATCAGGACTTCCATAAAAAAATAAAAAACTTCATTCAAATTCTCTCGGACAACAATAATATGGGTTTTTGTTACAGGATAGACACCAGTCTGCGGCCAGGCGGGCATTTATCTCCTCTGGTATCCAGCGAAAAGCAGTTTTTTAACTATTTTGATGAATACACGGAAGCATGGAATCGACTGGGCTTTATTCGTATGCGACCCCTTACGGGACCTGATGACCTTAACAGAGAACTGGACTCCTATTGTCGGGGTCTGGCTTTTCCGCGATATCTTGATTTTTCAGTGGTTGAGGACATTAAAGGTCTTCGATCCAGAATCCAATATCAGTGGGGGAAAAAACATCAGCCACTGGATATCAAATTCCATCCGGGGGGTATCAGGGATATAGAACTCTATGTCCAGTCCTTACAGGTGATTTACGGGGGACGGCACTGGGAACTGCAAAGTCCTTCCATGACCACTGCCATGAAAGAGCTTGAAAACAGAAGAATTATTGATGTAAAAACATTTGATTTTCTGTCAGGATTCTACTGGCAACTGCGTAATATTGAAAACCTGATTCATATAGATGGAGACAGGCACACATATATTCTCTCACATGAGTTTTTTGAAAAAATCCCCTTGCCTGTCAAAAGAGATGAACTGCTTGAGTGTCTGAATCAATCCCATGAGTTGATAGATCAGTTTTTTACTGTGAAGCCCTGTGGGGACCTGAAACTGAATCCTGATTTAAGTAATTTAAATCATCAATCCAAAAAAGCTGTGGATCAGATTCTGAGGATTCAAAGTCAGCCTTTAAGAAAGAGAAATCTTGAAAACAAAAAGAAAAAGGTTCTCAACCGGTTTCTGGAGGACAGTTGCCGTATTGCCATTGATGAAAACATGGCCATTCAAAGTTTTAAGGATTTTATTCTGGCCATTCGTTCAAAATCCTCAATTTTTTACCTCCTTGATCGTAATGATGAACTGGTGGAAAACCTGGCCTGGTTGTTTTCCATTTCCCCTTATATTGGTCAGACCCTGTGTTGTCGTCCGGGTTTGATTGACAGCTTTGCTTTGGGCCATGTTGAAATTCACAAAACCGGGAATATTGAAAGTCTCATTGAGGATTTTATTGATTATAAATGGCTTGGTCATCTGGTGGCCATCATTTATTTTTTGAAAAAAAATGACGTTGAATATCTCACAGGTCAGCTTTCCGAGCAGGCTGACACAATTGCCTCAGGCTTTCTGGAATATCTGAAAAATAAATTTGGAGAGGATATGGATATTCTCTGCATGGGCAAATGGAGTGGGTTTGAACTTGGTATTCACTCGGATCTGGATTTTATCTTTTTAACTGATAACAAACCAAACCAGATACAAATGAAGATGGCAAAACGCTTTATTCATTTCATCAGTTCAATGACAAATGTTGGTAAACTTTATAATGTTGATTTGCGTTTAAAGCCCAATGAGTCTGACCACCGTTTGTTATTGTCCAAAAAACAGCTGACAGATTTTATTGGAAATTCGGCCCAATCCTGGCAAAAACAGGCTTATCTGCGATCCAGACTCCTGGGACAGAAAGATCATTACTTTAAGGACAGAATGGATCTTTTAAGACTATACGGAAAAGACATGAAAGAACTGGATGAAATCCAGGGAAAGCTTTTTATACAGAATACGGATCAATCCATTGACATTAAATATGCTCCAGGAGGACTTATCCACTGTGAACTCACTGCACAGAAATTGGTTCTCCTGCAGAACTCATCCCCTGAAAGTCCAAACACTTTGTCTCTTGTTAAGTCGCTTGAACTCAAGCCTGGAGAGTGCGATCAGTGGATCAGGCACTATCAATGGTTGAGACGGTTTAAACAGACTTTACAGATATGCAATCATTCACCCAGCACCAAAGTCTTGCAAAAAAATCCAAATCTCTGGAAAGCGGGACAAATTCTGAAAATAGACAACCCCATGAAGGCCCTCAATGAAGCCCTGAAAAAACAGTCAGGGTTTCTAAAAAGCTTGACCTGATTCTTTAAAATCATTGAAAATCGTATTTATGGGATTTATAAGACTTTTTCTTTTTGTTTTGCTTTTTATGCACGCAAAAGTGGTTTTCTCCAATCCTGATTTTTCATTTGTTTTTGTTACCCTTAAAACCTCCATGGGGGATGTCAGATTAAAGCTTTTTAAGGCTGAAGCTCCAGAAACCGTTGAAAATTTCATTGATCTTGTTACAGGGAAGAAAACCTATAGTGATATTAAAACGGGGAAAAGAATCAAAAACACCCCTTTTTACAAAAATATGATCTTTCACAAGGTTCACCCTGATCTTGGTATCCAGACAGGATGTCCTCTTGGTAACGGAAAAGGGTGGCCAGGCTTCACCATAAGAAATGAAACAAACAATATAAAGTTTGACAGAGGGTTTCTGGTGGCCATGTCAAAGATTAAAGACAATCCCGATTCCATGGGCAGTCAGTTTTTTATAACCGTGAAACCAATGGAGCATCTCAATGGAAAATACATTGTCATGGGAGAGGTTGTTGCCGGACATGAGATTGTGAGAAATATCAGCAAGGTCAAAAAGGATGCCATGATGAAACCTGTTGAACCTGTGAAACTTCTTGAGGTTCTTCTCGATGCAGATTAATGCTCTGGTGACAGGTGCAACAGGTTTTCTTGGTCAGTATCTCACAAATGATCTTATGAATAGGGGTTTAAAGGTTTCTATCCTGGCCCGCAAATCAAGCAATCTCAAATTTCTTAAGGACAGATCCGTTGAAGTTATTTATGGAGATATCACTGATGCAGAGTCTTTATTGAAAGCCACAAAAAACAAAGGGGTGGTTTATCATTTGGCAGGACTCATTGCTTATAGAAAGTCAGAACGCCGTTTGATGGAAGCAACCAATGTGCAGGGAACAACCAATGTTCTTCAGGCTTGTATAAAAAACAATGTTCCAAAGCTTCTTCATCTCAGTTCAGTGGCTGCCATCGGAGCCAGCTTCAAACCCCAATCCATTGATGAGAATTTCAATTATAATCTTGGAAAATACAATTTGGGGTATTTTGAAACCAAAAGGAAAGCTGAAGAACTGGTGGTGAAGGCCTTTCATGAAACAGGGTTGAAAACCTACATAATAAATCCTTCCACTATTTATGGAGCAGGCGATGCCATAAAAGGCAGTCGGAAGACCCAGGTAAAAGTGGCCCGTGGTCATTTTAACTTTTACCCTCCAGGAGGTGTTAATGTGGTTCATGTGAAAGATGTCATAAAAGCCATTGATCTCTGTTTAAAAAAAGGAAGGCCGGCCCGACGCTACATCATTGGTGGTGAAAATATGACAATCAGAGAGCTTTTTTCCACAATTGCCCACATTGCCGGTGCTAAGGCTCCAAAAATCCCCCTGCCTGGAATTTTACTCAAGGGTTTGGGTTTTATTGGAGATTTTATGGGAAAAATTTCTGTTGAAAGTTCAATCAGTGGTGAAACAGCCCTGATAGCTTCCCTTTACCATTGGTTTTCAAGCCAGAGAGCCAGAGAGGAACTTGGGTTTCAGTCCACACCGGCCAGAGAGGCTTTGAAAGAAAGTGTTTCATGGATGACAGAAAGCACAGAGAGGGTAAGCTCTTACGATCCAAAAAAATCATGAAGGGATCAGTCAGGCAATTTTTCAATAAATCCAGGTAGATAATGCCTGGCATGGTTAAGAGAATTTAAGAAGTTGATTTTTTAGGCAATGTGGGACATTATACTGATCGTGTTTGAGTTTTTACGGAAGTTTCTTTATTGAAAAACCGGAAATTTCAAACACGATCAGTATATATCCTACCTTTTCGTGTGGAGCTTGCATGGATATCCTGAAAAAAGACGAAGATTTGGCCCTTCTCCTTAAAAAAGGGGAAATGGATGAGCAGAATCCTGGAATCAAAATCTGTCTGGCACGACTTCTTATTGAAAGGGGGGACACTCTCCGATGCGTGGAGTTACTGGAACCTCTTAAAAACTCTCAAACCATCAGAAACACAGAGCTTTATCTGGAGTGCAGCAGCCGTCTTCTCCAGGCCTATGCTGAATTACAGGATCATGAGAAAATTCAGAAACTTAGAGAGGAACTCAATCAATGGGTCAAAGAAACGGGTGATCTGACTCCAAAGGCTTATTACATCCTGGCCCTTTGTGAGTCCCGCAACGGCCAAAATGAATTAGCTTTGAAACTTTGCCAAAAATCCCTGGATCTGGCTCTTAAACGGGATTCCAAAAAGGATATTTGTTATGCCATCACAGGTCTGGCGGCCTCTTATTACCAGTTGGGGCTTCTCAGGGAAGCTCTCAAGGAGATTTACAATCTACAGATTTTTGATGTGTCCGGTTTTCCAAAACTGCATCTGACAGTCCTTATAATCAATGCTCATATTTACAGAAAGCTTAAAAGGTATTCACAGGCTCTTGAAGCTTTATGGAACTGTTATGAGATGATTAAAGAGGAAAAGGACCTCTACACCCATTTTGCCCTCCTGTACGGTTTGGGACTCACTTACAAAGAAATGGGAAATCTGGAAAAAGCCAGGATATATCTTGAGTTGGGCGTGAGATCCATTGACAGTAAAAATATGTGTCGTCTTCACAGAGCACTTTCCAGACTTTTGGAAGAGGTCCAGAAATCAGGGAAAAGCCCGTATGACATGATTTATGATGTTCAATCACATATCATTATTGAAAAAAGTAAAGGTAAAGTGAACTTTAAAAACCAGTTTATCCTCCTTGAGATGCTTAAACTCTTTTTAGCCCACCCGGGTCGGGTTTTTTCCAAGGATGAGCTTATTGAAACCATCTGGAAACAGGACTACGATCCCTCTGTTCATGACAATAAAATCTATGTGACCATTAAACGACTGAGAAAACTTATAGAACCTGATTATAATAAACCAAAATATATTTTTCTTGCCAAAAACGGCTATTATCTGAATAAAGATATTCAGTTTCAGCTTCGGGGTATCAGCCCTCCTGATGAAGAGAGAATGCTATGAGAAAGTTTCAGTTCGTTTTTATATCTCTTATCACTTTAATTTTCAGTCATCATGCCTCTGGTGCTCCTGATCTGTGGAGTGATGGGAATCAGCCATATCCCCATGATGCATTTCATGATGTTTATTCCACTTCGGGTGATGAAATCCCATGGCCTTTAATTGTCAGACCTTACTGGGTCCTGCTGATGCAGGACAATTTTGAAATGTATGATAGCAATGTCATGTATGATGATAATAGCATTGAATTTGGCCATCATAACATAGCTGAAAATAAAATAGGTGATCAATCTGTAGGCCTCTGGCGGGAAATAGGTTTTTCGGACACTCCCAAAACCCTTAAAGTGAGTGTTGTTAAAGAACCGGATGGCTCTGCCAAAAAAAAGTTAGTTGTCACTCAGGTTGATTCGAAAACTCAAAAACCCATACTACTGGGATTTGGTCATTTTAAGAATTGGATTGAATCTGTTGACACGCCAGAAGATCACAATAGGAGAGCTTCAGAGAGTCATGAGACTGATGAAGCCGGTTATTACATTGTCTTTCGTTCAGCCAAAGATGGTATGCCCAGACAGTTTGTAAGGTTAACAGAAGTTCAGAATTTTTATTCAGATGAAATTCTTCTTGGAGTGTCCATTGTTGGAAATGGTCTTGAGTATCAATCAAATCATCTTTTCCGTCGTATTCGTGTTAATGAATGAGTCCTGTAAAAATCCAGGGAACAACGATGTGTGCAGGTAACCACAGGGGCAGGTGCCTGATTTGAAACAGTTAAAATTTTGAACACTCTGAAAGTCATTTTTTTTTATTTTACCCTGGTTTTCTGTCTTGTTTTTTTGACAAATGGTTTTTTTTTATCTTCAGGGAAATCAAAAAGCTGGAACAACCCAGGTTAAAAAAAACATTTGATCTCCCTTATTACATACATGATGCTGAATTGGGTTTGCTTGGTAAGCCCGGAACCTCTTCCCTGAACACTGCAACTTATGGAAAAACACGGATTTATCAGGTAAAATATGAACTGGATCAATATGGGCGACGAAAGAACCCCATTCCCAACAAGAATGCAAAAAAGTTTGCCATCTTTTTTGGCGGGTCAAACACTTTTGGAAAAGGCCTTCCTGTGGAAACAACTCTTCCCTATCTTTTTGAAAAGAAGAACTCCCAATTCCGATCTTATAACTATGCCTTCCCCGGTTGGGGTCCCAATAGCCATTTAAGACAATTACAGGTGTCCAGTATTCCTGATCAGGTTTCACAAAAAGAGGGTCTTGTGATTTACCAATACTTTGACTTCCATCTGGAACGGGTCCTCGGGACAGCTTCTTATTTCTCGTGGTCCCATGGAAAGAGTCCTTACTACCAGCTTGTTGATGGTCAATTGAAATACAGAGGTCTTTTCTATAAAGCCCGACCCTTTTATGTTTTATCCCTTAAAATCCTCTATGCGGGGTTTTTAAGTTTCTTCCATAAAAACATTCCTTCCGTGAACAGTGATTATTCCATGGACCTCAACTGCACTGTTATCAGACAGATGAAAACATTGGTTGAAAATCAGTTTCCCAAAGTCAAATTTATTGTTCTTGTGGGTTTGATGTCAGCCAGTGAAGACCCTTTTATTGACAGGTGCTTTGTAAAAAATGCCATGACTGTCATAGATGCCCGACTGGATAACAATGGAAAGTGGAAGGCTTCATCATTTTTCTATGGTCATATACCAGACCCCCTGGACTTCAACGGGAACAAAGTCACCTTTGATAATATCTTTCTCCTGAAGGAAGTGGAAAAACATTATAATGGCACTGCCAATGAAGTTCTGGTCAATCGACTGAATTATTGGTAGTCCATATCAACTTTTATTGTAACTGCCCCCCCTTTTGGCGATCCTGGCATTCGCCTGCCTCGCTACGAAAGTTTATGAGAAGTTCGGGTAGGATAGAACCGTGGGAAATTTGGTGGTCAGGGAGGGATTTGAACCCCCGACACGAGGATTTTCAGTCCTCTGCTCTACCGACTGAGCTACCTGACCCACAGATTTGGATTCTCTTTTATTGATTTACTGAAGGCCGTATTTTCTGTCAACTGAACAGAGCCTGTTCCAGATCTTTGATAAGATCCTCTGAGTCTTCAATACCAACACTGAGACGAATCAGATTGTCTTCAATACCCAATTGTTTTCGAATGTCAGGGGGGACACTGGCGTGAGTCATAATGGCCGGGTGTTCAATGAGAGATTCCACCCCACCCAGACTCTCAGCCAGCGAAAAAATTTTCACTTTTTCAAGAAAATGGGAGGCGGCATTCAATCCTCCTTTTAAATAAAAACTGATCATTCCACTAAAACCGGACATTTGTTTTTGTGCCAGATCATACTGGGGGTGACTTTTAAGCCCCGGATAGATCACCTTTTCCACCTGATCATGGGTTTCCAGAAAATCAGCCACGGCCATTGCATTTTCCTCATGGGCCTTCATTCGCACAGACAGGGTTTTCAGGCTTCGCAAACACATAAAAGCATCAAAAGGGGAACAGATTCCACCCATGGAATTGCTTAAAAAAGCCAGGCGTTCTGCAATCTGTGGATTTTTGACCACAACAGCTCCACCCACAATATCACTGTGACCATTGATAAACTTGGTGCTTGAATGAACCACAATGTCAGCTCCTAAATCCAGAGGCTTTTGAAAATAAGGACTCATAAAAGTGTTATCCACCACTGTCGTCACTCTCCTGGCTCTGCTGATTTTTGAGGCTCTCTGAATATCAATGAGTTTCAGGAGAGGATTGGTTGGTGTTTCAATCCATATCATCCTTGTATTTTTTTGGAGAGCTTTTTCAATGTTATTCAGGTCTGTCATATCCACAAAGGAAAACTGGATTCCATTTTTTCGGATGACCTTGTCAAAGAGTCTGAAAGAGCCGCCATACAGATCATCACAGGCAATCACATGATCGCCATTTTTCAGAAGATGCATGATTGTGGTGCTTGCAGCACATCCGGAGGCAAAGCCAAATCCAAACTCTCCTGACTCAAGACTGGCCAGACAATCCTCATAGGCTTTGCGGGTGGGATTGGAAGTGCGACTGTATTCATAACCTTTGTGTTTTCCAGGTGAAGACTGCACAAAGGTTGAGGTGAGATAAATGGGTGTGATGATGGCACCTGTTGTCGGTTCCGGCTGTTGACCGGCGTGGATGGCACGGGTTGAAAACCCGGGACCCTTGTTTTTCATATAAAAAGCCCCTCTCTGTTATACTGACGCAATGATCCTGAAATCGGCTGAGTTTATTTTTCGAACTGTCTGGTCATAAAGTCAAGAAGATCAATTTTTGTGATGATATGGAGTTTTTCATTCTGGTCTTTCAAAAGAGCCACAAAACCTTTTTGGAAGTGTTCAGAAAGTGATTCCAGGTCATCCTCCCCATGGACCCAGACCACAGAACCTTTCACCAGATGGATGATGGGTTCAGTGGGTTTCAGTTGACCTGTTGCCAGGGGAAAGATGAGATCACTTTCATCAAGGATTCCAACCAGTTCCCTGTCAGAGAACACAGGGATATGGGAGATGCCATGGTCTTTCAGGAGTTGAACAACCTGTAAAACATTTTGGTCCACATTGGCTGAAATAACTGAAGGTTTGTTTCTGTTGAAGTTGAGCAGGTCAGACACTTTTTTAAGTTTCATGGGAGAGGGCATAAACTCGTTTTCCCGCAGCCAGTCGTCATTAAAGGCTTTACTCATGTAGGCCCGGCCACTGTCAGCCATCATAATCAACAGGTTGGAGGGTTTATCCAGTTGTTCAGAATGCCTGAGGGCTCCAACAAGGGCCATGGCTGAAGAGGGACCAACACAGATTCCTTCTTTGGCTACAATTTCACGGGTCATAAGAAAGCTGTCCTTGTCAGAAACCTGAACGAAACCATCAATCACGTCCATGTGGACATTGTCAGGAAGCATATCCTCTCCCACCCCCTCCACTTTGTAGGGGTGGGCTTTGACTTCCTTGTGGTAGTACAAATCATGGAGGATACTTCCCATTGGATCAGGGCATATGATTTTTATATCAGGGTTTTTTTCTTTTAAATAACGTCCCACTCCGGAGATTGTTCCTCCAGTACCGGCCCCTGCCACAAAAACATCAAGTTTGCCTTCTGTCTGTTCCCATATCTCAGGTCCTGTTGTCTGATAGTGGATCTTGGGATTATCAGGATTGTGGTACTGATTGGCGAGAAACCCACCAGGTGTCATTTCAGTCAGTTTTTTTGAAACGGATAAATAACTTCTGGGATCTTCCGGTTCCACAGCAGTGGGTGTGATAACCACCTTGGTTCCATAAGCTCTCAGAGCCGCCCGTTTTTCCTCGCTGATTTTATCCGGCATAACAAAAACAGCTTTGTAACCTTTCACTGCACTGACCAGAGCCAGTCCCATTCCCGTGTTTCCCGAGGTGGCTTCAATAATCGTCCCTCCGGGTTTTAACTCTCCCCGTTTTTCAGCTCCCTCGATAAGGGCCAGGGCAATGCGATCCTTGACACTCGAACCCGGATTGAAGTACTCAAGCTTGGCCCAAAAACGATGGGGTGAATTTTTTGGAATAACCTTTTTTAATTCCACAATGGGAGTGTTACCGACGGTATCCAGAATGCTATTGTAAATCATAGAAACCTTTCCCTGTTAAGAGTTTGTATTATTCAGATTATGAAAAAATTTATACATTTTACAGTCAAACAGTGATCCTATCTGGATTTTCAATGCTTTGTTACTTTTTTCAGTTGTTCAGTATCAGGGTCAAAAAAGAAAACATTTAATCTTCCTTTGATGTATTTATCCACAGTGGGTGTCACAATTTCATTGCGACTGTCACCATTAATGTCTTTTAAGAAGAGATTGTATTTTTTGTCTTCAAATTTGTAAAAGCCGTCTTTTTTATCCGTCAGGGGGCTGGAATCCATAAAAAAAAGACCTTCATCTGTATATTTGTAAATTTCAATGGCCAGACCCTGAATGTCGGACACTTTAATCACTTTGTATTTTTGACCTTCCAGGTCCATTTCCATCTGTGCTAGAACAGAACGTCCTGTTCCAAAAAAAAGACTGGTGAGTTTTGACTGAACTTTTGGGTTTAACAGGGTGAAGGACACCAGAATGGACACAAAAAAAAGGACAAAACCGAATTTCATGAAAAAAGCTTATAACAGATAAGGTCTTGGGGGCAAGCCATGGGAAATGTTCAAAATCCGGAATTTTTACCGGATTTTTCCATTCCAGCCTGTATTTACAACAAAATGGATGGGGTTCGGGTTTTGCCTTGTTTTTATGGAAATTATATAAAAAACACAGGGTCTTTGGGTATGTTAAAAATAGATAAAACAGATTCTCTTTATCCCCGGGGGTTGTTCAGGCTTAAAAGCCCTCCTTCATCCATTTACCTGGAAGGAAAACCCTCACTTTTGGGTGAAAATTATGTATCCATTGTGGGGTCCAGAAACCTCAGTTATGGTTTAAAACAATGGATGGAGCACGAAATTCTGCCCACTCTTCAGCTTCTTGATGTCGGTGTTATCAGCGGGGGAGCCCGTGGGGTGGATCAATGGGCCCATTTTCTGGCTCTTCGGGCCGGGCAACCAACAATAGTGGTTCTTCCCTCGGGTCTTGAAAGAAAGTACCCCCAATCCATTGAACGCCTGGTCCAAAATCCCATGGTTGTTTTTCTGTCCGAGTACGAAACCAATCTGGAAATGAAAAAATATCATTTTTACAATAGAAACCGTCTCATAGCCGCTTTGAGTGAACAAACTCTCATTATTCAGGCCAGTGAAAAAAGTGGGACCATAATAACAGCTCAGGCAGCCATTGAACTTGGCAACAGTCTTCTCGTTCTTCCAGGCAACCCTGGGGATGCCACCATGGCGGGTAATAATCAGCTTTTGTTTGATGGGGCCCAGATGATTCGTAACAGAAGGGATCTTATTGCCATTTTAAAAAATCATTTTCAGGCCAGGAAGTTCAAGTCCAGTTTTTGACGATAAAAAAAAGTGCAAAGGGTGTCAGAATAAGAACAGGTAACCATGCACTCAACCAGACAGGTACAAAATCCAGTTTGATGGTGCTACTTCCAATGAGAAATAACAGCCAGTAGATGACAATAATGGCAACACTGATAACTCCTCCACCCATTCTCCCTGAACGGTTGTTATTGCCACAACCAAAACCACTGCCAAGCAATACCAGCAGGAGACAGGCAAAAGAGAGACTCAGGCGTTTGTGCCATTCATAGTTGAATTTTCTCAGTCGATGGGGGTCTTTGGTCTCTTTTAACAGTTTTTTTATATCTTTGTAAGTGAGGCTGTTGAGAGATTTATCCTGAAGTTTTTTGTGAGTGGGTTCAGTGATTTGAAGGTCATAGTTTTGAAAGTGAATTTTGGTATATTCCAACTCGGAACTTTTATGAATATGACCATTGGTCAAATGCATGGAAGCCTGATAGGAGTTCAGTGATTTTTTGACAAAAAACTCCCCTTTTTCGGCAATGATTGTGGTGGGGTCGGAGGACTTGCGTTCATCATAGATAAAAACATTTTTGTGTTCTTTGGTCTTTTTGTCGATTTTGTTACTGTAAATAACCATGTCCAGAAAACCTGAGAAGGTTCCCTCGCGGATATCAGTAATGATTTTTGAACTGGTGATTTCTGTTATAATGAGTTCAAATTGTCGGTGTCCCCAGGGTCCTGTTTTAAAGGAAGTGTAGCCGGAGAGAATGGTTGTGACCAGTCCCAAAACAATTCCGGGGGCAATAAGGGGTCCCATTCCCAAACCCAGGGACTTCATGGCAATAATTTCCGAATCACCGGACAATCTGTTATAGGTGAGAACAATGCTCAGGACCAGACTCATGGGGAGAATGATTGGCAAAAAACTGATCGACAGGGAGGAGAGTAGATGAAAAAGGGTGAAAAGACCAATGGAGTGCTGAAGAAAGGTGTCAGTAAATTTCAATATCTGGAACATAAGAAGAATAAAAGTAAAACTTATAATTCCAAGAAAAAATGTGGGAATCATTTCTGAAAGGATGTAATAAAAGCACAATCCTGATTTGTAACGACTCATCTTATGAAGAATGTGAGTCAAAATCCATTATGCCCACATTTTCCGGTTTTTGAATGGCTTTGCGGACGTTTTTGGCTTGCTTTATGAGCTTTTCAAAATGGGAGAGATGCAATTGGGAAGCGGCATCACATTTGGCTGACATGGGGTCAGGATGGGTTTCTATGAAAAGAGCATCGGTGCCTGCTGCCACAGCCGCCAGAGTCAAATGGGGAACAAAGCGGGGTTCACCTCCAGAGGGATCTGCACTGCTGATGCCATACAGTCGGATAATATGGGTTGCATCAAAACAGACAGGAGCCCCCAATTCCTGCATGATTGGAATAGAGCGAATGTCAGCCACCAACCGGTTGTAACCAAAACAGACCCCCCGTTCTGTAAGAAGAATATTATTGTTGCCTGTGGATTTGATTTTACTTAACACTCCACTCATGTTTTCAGGAGCCATGAACTGTCCTTTTTTTACATTGATGGCTTTTCCTGTTTTGCCACATTCAACGGCCAGGGAGGTTTGCTGACACATATAGGCTGGAATCTGGAGAACATCCACAAACTCCGCAGTGCGAGCCACTTCTTCAGTGCGATGGACATCTGTGAGAACAGGGAGCTGAAACTCTTTGCGAATGTCTGAGAGGATTTTCAAACCCTCTTCAATCAGAGGCCCCTTCCAGTTTCCAATGGCTCCCCTGTTGTCTTTTTCATAGGAGCTTTTAAAAATAATACCAATACCCAGGCGTTGACTGATTTCAGATAAAACACGGGCTGTGTTAAAGGCCAGATCACGATTGTCAATCACACAGGGACCGGCAATAACGGCAAGATCCTGTCCAGATCCGATTTTTACAGCATTGTCATCCACTGTGACAGTGAATTCCCGAAAAGGGAGAACAGTCTGCTCCACTCTTTTTTTTTTCAGAGAGATCTCCTTACAGGCTTTGCCCGCTGATTTATCAGTTCATTTTGCAACTGCACATACAAAGTCGGCACTGCTCCCTCTTTTGGCGATGCTGGCACTTGCCTTCTCTTCTGTGCGGCGTACGTTAAACTGTCGTCTTGGTTGCTGCTTCCTGCTGGTCTCATCCAAAACCTGTGGCGGCGACACAGAAGACATGAGTCATTATTTCAGGAAATTGTTTATCACTTTAAAAAATGAAGGTCAACCAATGAAAAACATCACTTTTTTAAAAAAAGACCAACCACGTCCTTGAGATTTCCTTTAAGCAACATGGAAACATCAATTTTTTTCTTCAGGTGACTCATTTCCCGACGGGCACTGATAAAACCGGGGTCTCTGTTAAGAGCTGCAAGAAATTGTTTTCGGGCTTTTTCATGGTTGTTATTCAGTTTGTAATAAAGACCGCGGACATGATAATAGGCCGCCGAGTCTTTTGATTCGAGAGGGATCAGTTTCAGTTTTTTGTCAATATCGGCAATAAAGCCAGGGCTTGGGGTTTTTGTGGTTTTTATTTCTGTCCACAGACCGTAAATTTTAAATTCATATGATTCCGGGTTAAGGGCCATGGCCTGCTTCAGTTCTTTTTTGGCTTTGGAGTACTGACCTTTTGAAATGAAGGATTTGCTCAAATCAAACAACTGGTCGGCTTCTATGTATTGTGCTGATTGTCTGATTTCTATTTCAGTTATATAGGTCTCTCTTGTGTCTTTTTTTCTTAAAGTGTTATAGGCTGTCTGTATTTTTGAAAAAACCTTTTTTGAAAGGTCTTTGATCTGATCGGGACTGGATTTATTCAGTTTATCAGGATGAAGCACTTTGGCCAGGTCAAGATAAGCTTTTTTGAGATCATTGTCTTTGGCACTTCGACTGACCCCAAGGCGTTGGAAATAATCCTTGTTTTGGAACTCCAGATTCAGTTTCTCAAGCCGTTTGATCTGATAATTCAAATTGAGAGATTTTTGAGTATTTCTGAAAGAAATGTAACCCATGATATTCATAAAATGAATCAATTTAAGAATATGTTTTTCTATACTTGGGTTTTTTGTCAATATTTCCTCCAATGTGGCTCCTTTCTTTAAGAAAGGGGAGATGGAGGCATAGGTGCCGGATATGTGTGGTATATGTGGAAGGATGAGAGTTTTCTGTATTTCGTCCTTTGACTTTTCATTGATAACGAGGGTGTTTTGGCTGATAGGCAGATAATGGGTTTTCAGCCAGTTGGGATGGATGATATTTTCCATGGTTTCTATGAGGAACCTGATGAACTCATTATTTTCGATGGTGATAATTGTGGTGATGGCCCGGGATTCCACAAAATTCAATTTCACCTGTGAATTTGTGATAAGTTGTTTGAGTCGCCAGATCAATTGATCTTTGAGCACTGTGGGTATGGCGTGAGGACTGATCAGGTTTTTTTCAACAAGGTAACGTCCGATCATTTTTTTTTCAGAATTGCTGGAAAGAGCTTCTTCCAGGCTGCTTCTGTCCAGATAACCTTTTTCAACCAGCAGGAGACCAAGAAGGGAATGTTTGCTTTTGATATCCACCCTGACAATATCACCCAATGAGAACTCCACGTCGGCCATATCCCCACGGGAGGATGTGATCTTCAAATGGCCATAGGCTCTGGAGTCTGAAAGGAGTTTTAAAATCCAGGGAAGATCAAAGCTGTGTAATCCCTGGGATTCATTAATGATTTTTATAATTTCATTTTTGTTTATCGATCTTTCAAGATAAAGACGGGTCAGGGAATTGAAGCCATCTTCTTTTTCATCCACTCCACTGAGCAGAGACTTCAGTTTTTTAATGAGTTTCGTGGTATCAAAGGGTTTGACCAGAAAATCTGTAACTTTGGTGTTCCTGACAGATTCACTGATAAATTGCTTGTCTTTAAAGACTCCACTCATCAGAAACAGATAGGGTTCTTCTGTTATGACTTTTTGTATATCCCTGATGAGATTTAACCCATTGACTCCTGGAAGCAGACAGTCAATCAATAAAATATGAACGCTCTGAATTCTGGCATACTCCAGAGCCTCTCTTGAATTTTTAACCAGATAGCAGCGAAACCCTGAGCGTGTGATTGCCTCCTTCAGGCTTTCACCAAAAGAGAGGTCATCATCTACAATAAGGACGTTATATTCCTGGTAACTCACTGTTTCACTATCGGCTTATTTGACCTTCTTCTTAAAGAATAATAGACAGGAAATGGCAAATAAAAGGAGGATTTTATGAAGCCTGTTCACACGTCGGATATGAATTTTAAGGAGGATGTCCTTAAGTCCAGTGTTCCTGTTTTGGTGGATTTTTGGGCTGAGTGGTGTGGCCCCTGCAAGGCTCTTGCTCCAAAATTGGATGAAATTGCCAGGGAATATTCAGGCCGGTTGGTGGTTGCCAAGGTGGATATTGACAAAAACCAGGAGACTCCGGCCTCGTATGGGGTGCGTGGAATCCCGGCTCTTATTCTTTTTAAAGAGGGTCAACAGGTGGATCAGATCGTGGGGAATCATCCCATCGGGGATATTCAGTCTCTTATAGACCGGTATTTGTAAGAGGATTAATACACAGTCAGCCGCAGCAGAAAAAATTTAAAGAGAAATACGGGTTAGGCCCCGGGAAAACAGTATCTGTTGAGTCTTATGGGAAACTCAAATGAAACAGGACTTTTTACCTGACATAAGTGTACTTGTAAATGACTCCATTATTGGAATCAGGAGAGCAGGTGACTGTCAGGATGTTTTCGTCATCGGAGAGATAACCCTCAAACACAAATGCATTCAGACTCATTGTCTCATAACTGTCCGGACAGTGTAAAGTTGCCACTGTACAGTTGCGAGGATTGCCCTCCACACTATAACCCTCAAAAAGCATACCGTCTGTGGTCCACCGGATATTATAGATTAAGGTGATTTTACAATTAGGATCAGACAGGGTTCGGGTCATTGCCGGAGCGGAATCATTGATAACAAGGCTCTCATTTCCTAAAATATCTAGCCTCTCCCATGGACTGTCTTCAGGTTGTTTTTGTTTCTTTTTAAGAGCTGAAAGACTCCAGTTGGTTTCATTGTCTGATGATGCAGTGGTATTTCCTTTGTCCTTACTGCAACCGATGAACAAAAAAAGCGTTAAAAAGCCAATTCCTATTCTAAGCATCTGACTCCCCCTTGTGAGGTTCAATTGTAGTATTCGGAGAATAAGAGGGAAGACTTAACAGACTATGGTCTGGACCTGCTGTTCCATGGACTTTTATCTTACACAATAAAAAACTCCGGTTAAACTCTCTAAAGTGGGAAAGAACGTCTATTGACCTGGAGTATTGTGGAGTTTGAATATCCTTTTTTTTCAGGCTGTCTCAAAGTGGTTTACAGTGACAAAGGAGTGACTGGGATCCGTTTTCAGAAAAAAAAGCCTTTCAATCAAAAAAGATGGGTTCATCCCATAACCAAAAAAACAGTGAGAGAGATAAATCATTATCTGAAAGGCCGGAGTCAGTCCCTTGAAATCAGCATTGACTGGAAAAACCTTGGAGGAACAGTTTTTCAGAAACGGATTTGGAGGAAAATAAAACAAATTCCGTACGGTCAGGTCAAAACCTACTCTGAGATTGCCAGGTCCATAAAAAATCCGGGAGCTTCCCGGGCTGTGGGAACAGCCTGTGCCAAAAACCCTCTGCTGCTGGTCATCCCCTGTCATCGGGTGGTGGGGACAGGAGACCTTGGGGGGTTTAGTGGCGGTGGATTGAATATCAAAAGGAAACTTCACACTCTTGAAGGAATCCAATTGTGAAAAGGTTCCACAGGTCTTATTCACAATTGGCAGAAGTGATCAAACAAAACCCCCTCTTTTAAGGTATTCATATTCCAAAAAATACGGGGAGAACCCTTTGGTTCTCCCCGTATGGATCAACGATAAGCCGGGTTCTGTCGAGGGCTATCATTCATCTGAGACCTGGGTCACCCAAGGTCTTTAGCGATCAACCCGGAAGCTTCATGGAGTCACATTCAAACGCTTCCCTATTTGATCTTGCTTCACGCAGAGTTTAGCTGATTTCACTCCAGCAACTCCCCTTAAACCTCCCGTGCCCGGTCCAAGGATCCATGCTCTGGACATTCTTTCTGTTCCACTGGTCCTCACCTTACGGTGGAGGGGTGTTACCCCTTGCACGACCTACGAAGCCCGGACTTTCCTCACCCAAAAAGACGGGTGCGATAGCCTGTCGATCCATAATCACTTATAACTTGTTTTTAACCCTTTTGTCAAACCGGATCAGTATAGCTTGTATTTTTTCAGAGTTTTGGTTAGTAAGGGGCAAATGATAGCGAAGAATCCATTTATTTTATTTTTTCTTCCACTGGTGATTGTTTCCTGTCAGTGTAATGATTTTTCCCTTTTTAAAAAAGACAAGGCCCCTTTATGGAAAAACCGGATGCCACAGACAGCAGATCCAAAGCCTTTTCCCATGGACTCAACACCTCTGATTATCAAAAATGCCAAAGTCATGACAGCCAGCGGGAAAATTTATCCAAAAGCCTCTGTTTTTCTGGAAAAAGGACTTATTAAAAAAGTTTCTGAAGGGAAAACAGAGGTTCCCCCTGAGACTTTGGTTATTGACGGAAGTGGGATGGTGGTGACTCCCGGATTGATTGATGTCCACTCCCACATGGGGGTTTATTCCTCTCCTCATATCAAGGCCCACTCCGACGGCAATGAAGTGACCCGACCTGTGACAGCAGACATCTGGGCTGAACATGGTTTCTGGCCCCAGGACCCCAGTCTGTGGAGGGCCCTTGCCGGAGGTGTCACAACCATTCAGGTTTTACCCGGTTCGGCCAACCTGATTGGTGGGAGAAGTTTCACGGCCAAATTGATTCCCAGGCTCAGTGCCCGTGAGATGAGATTTCCAGGGGCTCCCCAGGGTTTAAAGATGGCCTGTGGAGAGAATCCCAAAAGAGTTTATGGAGAAAAGGGAGGACCGTCCACAAGAATGGGAGTGATTGCCGGTTTCAGGGCGGCTTTTCAAAAAGCCATTGAGTACAATCGCAAGTGGGCAGACCGGGGTTTACTGGATGAAAAAGGTCAATGGAAGCCAAAAAACAAGAAAAAGCCTGAAATGCCGGATAGGGACTTTGTCTCTGAAACTCTCTCTGAAGTGCTGAAAGGCAATATTCTTGTTCACATCCATTGTTACAGGGCCGATGATCTTAGTGCCATGCTCGATCTGGCAAAAGAGTTTGATTTTAAGATACGAAGTTTTCAGCATGGTCTTGAGGCCTATAAAATTCGTCATCGTCTTGCAAAAGAGGAGGTGGCCGTGGCCTCCTGGGCTGATTGGTGGGGTTTTAAGGCTGAAGCTTTTGATGGGATCCCCCAAGGACTGGCTCTTCTGGCTGACGCAGGGGCAAGGGCCATTGTCCACTCTGACTCGGAAATTGATGTTCAATACCTTAATGTGGAGGCTGGAAAGGCCATGGTTGCAGGAAGAAAAATCGGTCTTCAAATCACCGAGGATCAGGCCCTTCAGTGGGTGACAAAAAATCCGGCCTGGGCCCTGGGAATTGACGATAAAGTGGGAACCATTGAAGAGGGAAAAATGGCGGACCTTGTTGTCTGGGATGGTCATCCTTTTTCGATTTATACAAAAACCCGATTTGTTGTTATCAATGGAAAAATTGTTTTTGATCGTCACAAAAAAACAGGGATCAAAAGTGACTTTGAAGTGGGGCAGAATGATTCCCAACTCTTTGACGGAAGGGAGTTTGGAAAAACCGTGACCCCAATGGATCTCAAATATCCTGACCCCAATGAGAGGGAAGAATCCGAATTCCATCCCACAGGTCAGTCCTTTATTGTGAAGAATGTGAATTATCTTCAGCCTTCAGGGAAGTGGCAGTATGGTTCTGTAAAAGTCAGCAGGGGGCTTGTCACTGCTGTTCTTTCGGAAAAGCCTGAAAATTCAGGTGAGGACTCTTCAGGGAGTTCAGAAAATTCCGGTTCAGGAGACCTGAAAGTTTCTGAAAAGAGTATGGATCTTGTTGATGGCAAAGGCCGGTTTCTCACCCCCGGGCTGATTGATCCTGTCACTCAGCTTGGGCTTATGGAAATCAGTCTGGAATCATCAACCTATGACTACTTCACGGAAGTGACAGAAGCCACTCCTGACAATCGGGTGATGGACGCACTGAACCTGAGATCCCTGAGAATTCCCATTGCCAGGCAGGGGGGAATCACCACGGTGATAGCCAGACCTGTTGGACACCTTATCAGTGGGATGGGGGTTGGCTTTGATCTTCATGAAAAGAGTCAGTATATGGATCCCCGGGTGGCCATGTTCGGTCAGATTGGAAAATTCCATAACTTTATGACTGACCAGAAACTCAGTAGTCGCAGTATGCAATGGAGGGATCTGAGAAAGATTGTGGACGATGTTCTCTCTTTTTCCAAAGATCCGGTTTCCTACGAGAAGGGAAATTCAAGAAAGTATTTTCTGTCCAAAGGGGATATGAAAGCCATGCTTCCTGTTTTGAAGGGTAAAATCCCCTGGGTTATAAGGGTCAATCGGGCCAGTGATATTAAAACTCTTATCCGGTTTAAGGAAGAACTGAACAAGTCAGGTTTAAGGCCAAAACTTGTTATTGAAGAAGCCGTGGAGGCGGTTCTGGTGGCCTCCTCATTGAAAGAACATGGAATCCCCGTCATTCTGCAACCAAGCTGGATGACCAATCAGGGTTTTGATGCCCTTAATGCCAGGTTTGATACGGCGGCTGTTCTTTCTGAAAAGGGAGTGAAAGTGATGTTTAGCTCTCTTCTCTTCGGAGGATTTATAGGATACATCACCCGGTTGAGACAGGAGGCCGGGATTGCTGTCAAGTACGGGATGTCAGTGGACAAAGCCCTTCAGGCCATCACCCAAACCCCTGCACAGGTCTTTGGGATCCCTGACGGGCGGGGAAAACTTATGACTGGAGTCACAGCCAATCTTGTCCTGTGGTCCGGGGATCCTCTGGAACCCACAAGTTGGGTTGAAAAATTGTGGATCAATGGTCATGATATAAAATTGGAAGATCGTCAAAGCCTGCTGGCTGAAAAGTATAAATCTCTGTAGTACAAGACAAGTTCAGGTTAGGATAAAAACCCATTGACCCATGATTTCTGGCACATCCAGTCATTTTCTTTTGGAAAAGTTCAGTCTTGTCCATTTTATTGATTTATTGACAGAGAACAGGACTTTGGTTCATTGTGATTCAAAAAAATGGGAGTGTTCATGAAAAATTATCTTTTCACCAGTGAATCTGTTTCAGAAGGTCATCCCGATAAAATGGCTGACCAGATCAGCGATGGTATTCTTGATGCCATTCTTGGGAAGGACCCTTCGGGGCGGGTGGCTGCAGAAACAATGGTTACAACTGGAATGGTGGTGGTTGCCGGGGAAATTTCCACACAATGTTATGTTGAAATCCCTGAAATTGTCAGGGAGGTCATTAAAGATATTGGTTACGATGATACTATCAACACAGGGTTTGATTATAAAACCTGTGCTGTTTTGACTTCCATTGACCAGCAAAGCCAGGATATTGCCATGGGTGTCAATAAGAGTGACAGTAAAGAGCAGGGGGCAGGGGATCAGGGTTTGATGTTTGGTTATGCCGTCAATGAGACTCCAGAGATGATGCCGCTAACCATTTCCCTTTCCCATAAACTTGTCAAAACCCTGGCTGATAAGCGTAAGCAGAAAATTGTTGATTACCTTGGTCCTGACAGCAAGTCTCAGGTGACTTTTCAGTATGTGGAGGGGAAACCCACCCGTGTTGATTCAGTGGTGATCTCCACTCAGCATCATTCCAGAGCCAGTCAGAACCAGATTCGTGAATTTGTGGTGGAGGAAGTTATTAAAGAAGTCATTGATAAAAAATGGATGGATCAGAAAACCCGGTTTTTTGTTAATCCCACGGGTCGTTTCATTATTGGTGGCCCTCAGGGGGATTGCGGATTGACAGGCCGTAAGGTGATTGTGGACTCCTATGGAGGACATGGAGCCCATGGTGGGGGGGCTTTTTCAGGGAAAGACCCCTCCAAAGTGGATCGCTCAGCAGCTTATGCAGCTCGTCATATAGCAAAAAATATTGTGGCCTCCGGTCTGGCCCGTCGTTGTCTGGTTCAGTTGGCTTATGCCATTGGAGTGGCCGAGCCTGTCAGTGTTATGGTGGACAATTATGGAACAGGTCAGGTCAGTGGAGAAAAACTGTCCCAGGCTGTTTCCACACTCTGGGGACTGAAACCTTCACAAATTGTCAAAGAGTTTGATCTTCTTAAACCCCGTTACCGTCCTACGGCAACTTACGGTCATTTTGGCAGGGAAGAAGAGACATTCACCTGGGAGAGGTTGGACAAAGTGGATGCTCTTAAGTCCTATTTTAAAATTTAAAACCTTATGGAAGTCTCTCGCATTCGCAACTTTTCCATCATTGCCCATATTGACCATGGAAAGTCCACCCTTGCCGATTGTCTGATCCAAAGCACAGGGGCTTTGAGCGATCGTGAAATGAAAGAACAGGTTCTGGATTCCATGGATATTGAAAGGGAGCGGGGAATCACTATCAAAGCCCAGACGGTGCGTCTCCACTATAAAGCCTCTGATGGCAGGTCCTATCAACTCAATCTGATTGATACTCCAGGCCATGTGGATTTCAGTTATGAGGTGTCCCGATCTCTGGCAGCCTGTGAAGGGGCTGTGCTGGTGGTGGATGCGGCCCAGGGAGTGGAAGCCCAAACCCTTGCCAATGTTTATCTGGCCCTTGATAATAATCTGGAAATTTTACCGGTTTTAAACAAGATTGATCTGCCGGCGGCTGATCCGGAGGCTGTGATGCGACAAATTGAAGATGGCATTGGCATTGACTGTCGTCAGGTGGTCCTCGCCAGTGCCAAAGAAAAAAAAGGCATTGATAAAATTCTTGAACAGGTGGTGCAAAAAATTCCGGCCCCCAAAGGGGATCCCAACAAACCATTAAGGGCTCTTATCTTTGACTCCTGGTTTGATAGTTACCAGGGGGTGGTGGTTTTGTGTCGTGTGATGGATGGTTTGGTTAAAAAATCTGATAGGATCAGGTTCATGTCTTCTGATGCCAGCTACGATGTTTTAAAACTGGGATACTTCACACCCCAACCTTTTACAGTGAACACTATCCATGCCGGAGAGGTGGGCTTTTTTATTTGTGGTATCAAGAGCATCCGGGATGTTACTGTGGGGGACACCATCACCCATGCAAAACAGGACAATGTGGAACCTCTGCCTGGTTTTCGGAAAGTCAAACCCATGGTTTTTGCGGGTCTCTTCACGGTGGAATCACCTGATTTCAAGGAACTGGAAGTGGCTTTGGAAAAACTGGCTCTTAATGATTCCAGTTTCAGTTATGAAGTGGAAACTTCTGCAGCTCTGGGTTTTGGTTTCCGTTGTGGCTTTCTGGGTCTTCTTCATATGGAAATTGTGCAGGAACGTCTGGAGCGGGAATTCGATCTCAATCTGATCACCACAGCCCCCACCGTTGTTTATAAAGTTTGTGATAAGAAAGGAAAATTTACAGAACTGGAAAATCCAGCCAGACTTCCTGACCTGACTGAAATTGACCATATTGAGGAGCCTGTTGTGAAAATAACCATTCACACCCCTTCAGAGGGTATCGGTGGAATTTTAAAACTCTGTGAATCAAGACGTGGAATTCAGACAGGAATAGATTATATTTCAGAGACGAAAGTCATTATTCAATACAATCTTCCCATGAGTGAAATGGTGATAGATTTTTATGACAGGTTGAAAACCATTTCCCGTGGTTATGCCTCCATGGAGTATGAATTGACAAGATATGAAAGTGCTGACCTGGTAAAACTGGATATTCTTATTAATGGTGATCCGGTGGATGCCCTTTCGGTAATCACCCACCAAAGCCAGGCGGTTTATAAGGGACGGTCTCTCTGTAAAAAGATGAAGGAACTTATACCGAGACAACAATTCCCGGTGGCCATTCAGGCAGCCATTGGTTCAAAAATTGTGGCCCGTGAGAATGTCAGTGCCCTGAGAAAAGATGTGACTGCGAAATGCTATGGAGGGGATATCACCCGTAAACGCAAACTTCTTGAAAAGCAAAAGGCGGGCAAGAAACGGATGAAACAAATTGGAACAGTAGAGGTTCCCCAGGAGGCTTTTCTGGCTATTCTGAAAGTGGAGGATTAAATCATGTTAAACAAACGATTCTGGACTCATGGAGCAGGTTCTTATATGCTGGCCATTGGAGTGGCTTTGTTCATCCGGTGGGCTTTTATGGAGGCCTATGTGATTCCCTCTCAAAGTATGCTTCCCTCTTTACTCATTCACGACCATATTTTTGTTAACAAGTCAGTCTATGGGGTTCGCTTTCCCTTTAGTGAGAAGTGGTTGATGGAATTTGGGAAACCAAAAAGAGGAGAGGTTATTGTTTTCAAATATCCAAAGGATATGAGTACTTTTTACATCAAAAGAGTGGTGGGTGTTCCAGGTGACAAGATTTATTACGAAGACGGAAGACTTTTTATCAATGATAAAAAGGTGATAAAAACATCTGCTCAGGATGAAGGGGTCTTTTCTTATGTCAGGGATGTGGACCTGCAAAGTGGCCTTAGACCTTATGAATCCAAAGCCGATTTTGAACATTATATTGAAGATATTGACGGACAGAAACATCATATTCTTCTGCGTAAAGGGGAATATATGGGAGATTTTTATGGACCTGTTTATATCCCGGAGGGACAGATCTTTGTGATGGGAGATAACCGGGATCGTTCTTCTGACTCAAGAAAGTGGGGTTTTGTTCCACACGAGTATATTCTTGGCCGGGCCATGTTTGTATGGTTATCCTGTGAGGAAACCCTTCCCATAGTGACTTTTCTCTGTAATCCCTTCACCATTCGTTTCACCCGGTTTTTTCACCAGGTTCATTAGATGAACTGTTTTCAATTTGGATCTGAAATAACTCGGGTTTCCGGTTTTTTCAGAAAGGCCATTTTCTTTGGGAGTAAAAACCGTCAGAATAAAAAAGGGAGGTGGAATGATGTTTTTTCCTCCTTTTTTCTGTTGGTTTTTTTGTGTTTAAGTGTTCGCTGGCTTTGTTTTGAGCCTTTTGTTATTCCTTCAGGAAGTATGGAGCAGACCCTTTTGGTGAGAGACTATGTTCTCGTAAAGAAATGGGCTTATGGCCTTCGGCTGCCTTTTAGTGAGACATGGATTTTTGGACCATGGACTCCAAAACGGGGGGACATTGCTGTTTTCAGGGACAAGGACCTGTCAGGCCGTTTTATTGTTAAAAGAGTCATTGGTCTTCCAGGAGATCGGGTATCCATGGATGAAAAAGGTGTTGTTTCCATCAATGGTCATCCCTTTGAATATCAGATTGTGGAAACCGGGGATGAGGATGTTTTGGCCATGACTGAAAGCAATGGTCAGAAATCTTACAGAGTTCAGTATCTGTCTGATGTTGAACAGAACTCTTTTGAATTTCATGTACCAAAAAATGAAATATTTATGATGGGTGATAACCGGAATCAGTCTTCCGACAGTCGTTATTGGGGCGGGTTGCCCATGGAGAGGCTTGTGGGAAAATTGTTTTTGATCTGGTTAAGTTGCAGGGAGTCTGAGGTGGATTCAGAATTTCTTTGTCCTCCCGGGGATTTTCGGGTGGAACGGCTGTTTCGGTGGGTTCAATAGAGGGTGAATTAAGGATGGTGAAAGTTTTGTCCACTTTATCACCAGGGCAGAGATTTTTTTTCAAAACACTTGTTGTTGTCTTTTTTCCTGTCTTTTGTCATTTTTTTGTTATCAGCAGTCTGTCCATCACCACTGAAAATATGAATCCCAACCTGAAAAAAGGGGATTTTGTTCTCAGCTGGTGCCTCAGTTATGGTGTCCCTTTTGTGGGAGGCCGGAGGCTCAAACCTGTGTTCCCCAAACGCGGGGATATGATTTCCTTTCGTTTCCCGGGGGACGAAAAACAATTAATTGTCAGAAGGGTTGTTGCTTTGCCGGGTGACAGATTGAATCTTAAAAAAGGTCTTTTGTTTCTGAATAACGAAATGGTCTCTTACAGTTCCTCTGGTGAAGGTTTAGGTTTTGAGAGGCTTCCCGGAGAGGAGCACTCCCATGCCATTAAGCCTGACCCCGGGATGAATGATTTGGATATTCTGGTCCCCCAGGGCCACGTCTTTGTTCTTTCAGATCATCGTAAAAGCCGTGATGATTCCAGGGATTGGGGTTTTGTACCCTTCAGAAATATTGAAAGTCGTCTGGGCTTTGTCTGGTTCTCCCTGGATGAACAGCGAAACCCTGTCTGGTCCCGTCTTTTTTTAAGGGTCTGGTAATTATACTGATCGTGTCTGCATTTTTACGAAGGTTCCCTCTGAAAATTCCATTTCCCCTAATGTTTATGGATGATATGAAACAGGAAAAAACACTTCTATTATTCCATCTTACATTTGGATTCAAACAGGAAACAGATGGTTTTTCCACTCTTAATGGACAAAGGTGTGACTTATTTTGAGGAATTCCAGGTTACATATTTTTTTGATTCAGTTGATTTGTGGCTGAGCGAAAACCAGTCTGCACGATTTTCCCGAGAATTCTGGGGTTGAGGCTGAAGTGGTCTGCAAAAAACATTTCATAATCCTGAGGGTTGGGATGAATATAAATGGTCTCCACATCCGGCCTGTAGTTGGCTTTCTCTTCAATGATTTTGAGGAGTCTGTTCATGTCTTCACGGGGCAGCTGCTTTTGTTTGAAGTAAGCCCGGATGGCTTTATGAATTTTATCAAAAGCCTCCTGGGCAGAGATATGGGCCTCAATTTTCTGTTGAACGACCTGGTAGAGGGCCTGGTTACAAATTAATGGAATCCCATATTCGTGGAGACTTCCAGTCTTTTCGTTATAATGGTAAGGTTGGATGGAATAACTGGCTATGATAAGATCACAGCCGTGATCTTTGGCAACATGGGTTGAGAGGGTGTCTCTGATTTCACCGTCAAAATAGAAGATTTCTTTTCCTTTTTCATTTTTAATGCCGTAAGGGGAAAAAACGGGTGGAAGACTGGCTGAAGCAGCCACGGCATCACTGACATTTGCATAGTTGGCCCAACCAATGTGTTTGATTTTTTTGTTCTCTTTAAAATTTCCAAAAATCATCTTGCGGGAGTGGTTAAGCTGGGTGGCCACAACATAGAGTTCCACTCCCAGGGCTTCAAAGGAATTATCCGGCCAGACATATTTTCGAATATATTTTTCCAGACCTTTGGCGGTGACAAGACCATTGACTTTAAATCCTGTTTTGAGCAAAGCTTCAAATCCACCGCTGAAAACAGATCGCCCTTTCAGGATATTGGGAAAAAGTCTGATCCAGTTTTTTCCACTTAAGGAAAGAATATCTGAATAATACAAAGGCTTTAAGGGAGTTTCAAAGGCGGAAGGTTCTTTGAGACCTTTAATGTTCCACTTTGCCCCTTTTCCAAAGGCTGAAACAATGGCCTCCAGTGAGTATCCACTGGCCAGGAAAGTGCTGATGACAGCCCCGGCACTGGATCCCACATACAGCCTGATCACATTTTCAGCCTGTGAATATTTGGATTGGACTTCTTTATGGTGACCTCCGGCAAAAACAAAGCCTTTTTCCTGGAGAGCCATACAAACCCCAATATGGAAAGCTGCGGCTTTAATGCCTCCACCACTTAAAGCGAGGCCCACTTTTTTTTTGTTTTTCAGACTCATAGCTGAAATATAACAATGATGAGTTGATAAAATCAATATGTATCAGTTACTATTTAATCTGATTTGTCGGGCATTAATGGATATTAACCGTGCATGGATTAGAGAGGTGGGAGTTTTTATCAGGTTGTTGAAAAACTCAGGTTTAACAGATGAATCAGGATGTGATTTAATTTTATGCCATGAAAAGTATTTATTACTTAAAAATTAGTATGATTGTTTTTTTTGTTTTCCAGAGCTTGTTTTCTGTTTTCTATGAATCAATTTCAGGAGAGCAGAATATTTTTCCAATTTACACCTGGAAAATCTTTCATCCAAGGCCGGATAAATATTTGGAGGATTGGGTTATGTCAATTCACAGAATTGATGGGGAATTTTTTGATCCTTCTGTGATTGACCTGAATTTTATTGCGAAACGCTTTCCTCACATAAGGACATACACTTTATCCAGAAAAATGAGGTCTCTGGAGAAAAACAATCCTCTGAGAAAAAAGACAATTGATAATATAAATGCCATGCTCTTAAGAAAAAATTCCCATGTCCGATGGGGAGTCGTTAAAAGAAAATATAATCCCATCGAGTTATTCTGGCATGGCAGGGTGATTTACCAGAATGAAATTGAGATATTCCATGCGAAAAAATAATTTGATTAAATTTTTTTTTAAGAAATCCATAAATTATTTTCGGGGTCAGAAATTCTTTTTTGAACCAAAAACTCTTTTTTCAGGGATGACTGAAAATTACCATCGAACCCGGATGGCTTTACGTCTGTTTTATGGTTTTTCCCTGTTTTCTGCTGTTAATTCCCATGGTTGGATGTTACGGCAATATTCAGACAGTCGCTT
The DNA here is from genome assembly GCA_965218815.1 of Bdellovibrionales bacterium. Lineage (GTDB taxonomy): Bacteria > Bdellovibrionota > Bdellovibrionia > Bdellovibrionales > JAGQZY01 > JAGQZY01. The sequence continues at coordinate 716,109 of CBDCLX010000002.1, forward strand.
TCTGACTCCACTCTGGGTATTTGGTACAGCCGATTCCGATTTTATAGCGACATTGATCAGGCCTGTTTTTCTGATGTGGATTTTTGGGTCTTTATTCAGTTTTTTGAATCCGGACAGGGTGTTTTTTCGACTCCTTCAGGCATTGGGCTTGTTTTTTATCGTGGCCCTTGTCAACTCAGATGGCCATTTTGGTCATAATATGCATGGGTTTTTATGGATTTCCCTGGGTTTTTTGCTCCTGCCATCCACTGTCTCCAAAAGCAAACCCTGGTTGCAAAGAATCCATAATTATAAATGCATACAGGTCTTTTGGTTTTCCCAATTTATGATTTGCTGCTTCTATTTAATGACCGGATATTGGAAAGTTTCAGAGATCATTCGTTGTGCGGTTGATCCGCATTTGATCTGTCAATTGGATAAGAATATTCTTACGAACATATCCGCAAGGGAGGCTTTGAGTTACCATGAATTTGCCCCTTTCCGCTCCCTGTTTTTTAAATACCCATGGGTTGCTTTTTGGTCCTATATGGGAACAATCTGGATACATCTTGTTTCCCTTCATTTTGCTTTTCGTCTTCATCTTCACAGGGTTTTTGGATTTTTCAGACTTATTTTTCATGTGGGTACTTTTCTGTTTTTTGGTGTTGGTTTTGGAGACATGGCTTTCCCCGTTGCCGTTATTTTTATTTTTTCCCCTTTTTGTGATTATTTGAGTCCCAAGAAAACCCTTATTGAACTGGGACAGTTACCGCCTTTTTCCTGGGCAGGGAAACTTATTGGATTAAAAAAATGGAGGACTCATTGTCCGTGAACAGACCCCCCTCTCCTCATATCAGTTTTTTGACCTGTTTCTATGTTCTGAATGCCGGATTGGCTCACAAACAGGTGACCTGGGCCTGGGAGAAGGTCAACCGTCGCACAGAAATTGAAGGCTGGTATACTTTGTATCAGGATATTGCCGGTCAAAGCTTTATTGTTGACAGTGTTATGTCTTTATGGCTTTTTTTCAGTTTCCTGGCTGCTCTGTTTCCTCATTTTCGGATTTTGCGTTGTGGTACACTCTTTGGTTTTTTTGGAGCCATGGTTTTACGGGGAAAAGCCGATGAATCTCTTTTCGCTTTTTTAATTGAAATATCACCCCTTTTCTTTTTTGCCTTTATTCCCAATTCCCTGTTGTTTTCCAGTCAGACTCTGAATAAAATAATACGGAGTTTAAAAAGAGACGTGAACCTGATAAAAACAAAAATGAAGATGTATCACTTTCTTCTGTTGATTCCTTTGTTCATGATTATCTGTCATTCTTTTCAAAAATATTTATTTTACAAGCAATCATTTTTCCTGTTAATCAGTTTGTTTATTGTTATGATACAGGCCCGCACCCCTTCCAGGAAGGGGGTTATTTAAGGTTTCCCTTGGGACTTTTTCCGGAGAATGCTATACTGACCTTTCAGTATTTGTCATGGGAAGAATAACTGGAAAAAACATAATAAAACCATAAACAGGAATCAATGTCTGAGAATCTGTCTAATCGTTATTCCCCTTCTGAGGTGGAACAGAGAATCTACAAAGTCTGGGAGGACAGTGGGGCCTTTAAGGCTGAGGATCAGTCCACCAGGCTCCCTTTTTGTGTGATTCTTCCCCCTCCCAATGTCACAGGCTTTCTTCACATGGGTCATGCCCTTGACCACAGCATTCAGGATGTTCTGGTTCGATGGAAGCGGATGTTGGGTTTTAACACCCTGTGGCTTCCAGGTTCCGATCATGCCGGGATTGCCACCCAGGCTGTTGTTGAAAAGGAATTATGTCAGTCAGGGCAGGATCGTCTGAAAATGGGACGCAAGGCTTTTCTTGAAGAGGTCTGGAAGTGGAAAAACAAATACGGTGATCGCATTTATTCCCAGATGAAACGTCTGGGAGATTCAGTGGACTGGGACAAAACCAGCTTCACCCTGGATGAGGGAGTTTCCAGGGCTGTTCGCAAAGTCTTTGTCCATCTTTACAAAAAAGGCTTGCTCTATCGGGGAAAAAGACTTGTGAACTGGTCGCCTCCCCTGCAATCGGCCATTTCCGATCTTGAGGTGGTTCACCGGGAAACGAAGGGTCATCTCTACCATCTGGCTTATTCCATGGAGGGGAGTGATGAGAAAATTGTTATTGCCACCACCCGCCCTGAAACCTGTCTTGGGGATTCTTGTGTTTGTGTTCATCCCGAAGATGAGCGTTACCGTCATCTGGTTGGGAAAAAAGTCATTCTGCCCTTAATCCATCGTAAAATTTCCATTATTGCCGACGAATATGTGGATCGGGAATTTGGAACAGGAGCTTTGAAGGTCACACCGGCTCATGATTTCAGTGACTATAAGTTGGGCCAAAAACACAATCTGGAGTTTATCAATATCCTCAATCCCAATGGCACTCTCAATGAAAAAGGAGGTCCTTATGAGGGCATGAAAGTGCAGGAAGCCCGTCGGCAAATTGTCAAAGATCTGGAGGAAAAAAAAATTATTGTTAAAATTGAACCTCACAAACACAGTGTGGGTTATTGTGATCGCACGGGGGCTGTGGTTGAACCTTATTTAAGTGAACAATGGTTTGTAAAAACCAAAGACCTGGCCACTCCGGCCCGTCATGTTGTCAGTAATGGCAGCATTGGGTTTGTTCCTGAATCATGGCAGAAAACCTATATCCACTGGATGAACATCATTGAAGACTGGTGTGTCTCCAGACAGCTTTGGTGGGGTCACAGGATTCCGGCCTGGTACTGTGCTGATTGTAATCATATTATTGTCACAGAGGAGAACCCCCATTTCTGTGAGTCCTGTGGCAGCCAAAGCATAGAGCAGGACAGGGATGTTCTTGACACCTGGTTCAGTTCCGCTCTCTGGCCCTTCAGCACCCTGGGCTGGCCTGAAACAACAGAGGCCATAAAGACTTTTTACCCCACCTCAGTTCTTGTCACAGGTCATGATATTATTTTCTTCTGGGTGGCCCGTATGATTATGATGGGACTTGAAATGACAGGGGATATTCCTTTCAGAAAGGTTTATATCCACGGACTGATCCGGGATTCCCAGGGCCGTAAAATGTCAAAATCCCTTGGTAACTCCGTTGATCCAGTGGAGATGATTGAAAAATACGGGGCGGATGCCCTGAGATTTACCCTCATATCCCAGATGGCCATGGGTAAAGATATTAAGTTTTCCATTCAGAGACTGGAGGGTTACCGTAATTTTATGAATAAAATCTGGAATGCCGCCCGCTTTTGTCTTGGTCATATAGAGGATTTTCAGGCTGATTCCCCTGATCCTGGGACTGACATTCCGATCACTCCGTCCTGTTTGTTAACTGCGGACAGATGGCTGATTTACCAGCTGGGACAAGTGGAAAAGGATGTGAATGATTTTCTGGAGGATATGCGGTTTTCCGATGCAGCCAACTGTATTTATTCATTCACATGGCATGAATTCTGTGACTGGTACCTGGAGTTTTCAAAACCCATTCTCTATGGAAAGGATGAAAAACAAAAACAGATAACCAGATGGGTTCTGGCTGAAAGTCTTAACCGGATCCTCCGCCTTCTCCACCCGTTTATTCCCTTTATCACTGAGGAAATATACAACAAACTGCCTGTTCGTAAGGAACTCTGTATCAGGGATCATTATCCAACACCCCGAAGAGATGAAAAATGGCTTTCTCTTGGCAGTAAGGCAGCCTCCTTTGAGATGGAACTGGTCAAACAGGTGATTCTTTCCATCCGAAACATTCGCGGGGAAAACAATATCAAACCTTCAGAAAAAATAGATGTCTGGCTTTCTCCCGGGGAGGATCATTCTCAAAAACTTCTGGGCAATAACAAATCAGAAATTATTCGCCTGGCCTCATTAGGAAATTGTGAGATCAGGAAACGGGAGTCCCTGAAAAAATGTGCGGTGACCCCCATTCGCCTGGGTGATCTGGAAATTGATGTTATTGTTTCACTGGAAGGCGTTGTTGATATTCAAAAAGAGATTCAACGTCTGAAGAAACTTATTGAGAAACAGGAAAAAGATGTGCAGAAGATCAATTCCAAACTGAATAACAGGGACTTTATGGCAAATGCTCCAAAAGAGGTTGTTGAAAATGACCGGAAACTGCTCAGGGATATGATTTCAAAGGTGGAGGAAATGAAAAAATCCCTTTTACGATTGTCTGAATAAGGCATGATCACACGTCAGGCGGGCTATCTGTTTTTAAACACTGGTCCTGGAATAAAGGACTGGTTATCCTGTCCATAACCTGTTGTGAAAAAATTCCTTGGAAAGTATCCGATAAGAGCCTCTTTCCTGTTAAGTCCTTTTTTTATCCGGATTTTTTTGGAAGCTCCTGGTTCCAGTTCCACTTCCATGGGAATATCCCTGTAGCCGGACTTTTCAGGGTTCAGACTGATCTTTTGCCAGAAATTTGTTGTGCTTTCTGATGAAAGGATATCCCGTTTGAAAGTATCAATTCCTTTGAAGGACACATAGATTTTCAATCGAATGTCCAGATTTCCAAACCTGTTCACGGGGATTTCCACAATGGAGATTGTGGAATGGGGGAAAGCATACATTCTGGAAAGACTTTTATAGGAACCGACCAACAACTCCTGACCTGAAACCCTGTTTTGTTGAAGTTTTAAATATTTATGCATATCAAACACCAAAGTGCCAAACTTAAAATCCGGATGATTGATTTCCTTTAACCAGGGAACCTCTTTTACATAGGCACCTCTGAGCCACTCATCAGTCACCAAATCACCATTGTAGTCAATTTCCGCAGTCACAGTGCAGGTTTTCCAATTACTGACAGGATTGAAAAGCTTGACAGCCAGCTGCAGGAACTTTTTTCCATCCCGATAAACCAGTCGATAACCTGAGGATTGCAAATCACAGCCATGGGAGGCAGAGGCATGGTCGGAACTGAGATTTCTTGAATCCCGACCCAGGAGGTTGAAGAGAAAAGCGGAACCTTTATTGGGGCTTTCGTTGGATAAAGTCACTTCAACATTTTGTCCCATGGAGGAAGACAGATTGGGGGCATCAATAAGTAGCTGGTCCAGATTGATGTTTGTGCTTTTACTGATGATGGCCAAAATAGGAATGAATCCCATGAATTGAGTTCCCTTTGATATTTTGATAAAGGCATTGGCTTCGGCCACAATTTCATCCCGGGCCTTGAGCTGAATGGAGACGGTGATGTCTTTTTTTTCTCCAGAAGCCAGGTTGACCTGGGTTTTGGACAGGAACAGTTTCATGGTGTCTGAATTGACCGGATCAAAGGTGTATGTGACCTGATGATCTGCCAGGTTTTGAACCTGAAAGTTTTCAACCAGAGTCATTTGGTCATCCACACTGATATGGCCAAGGGAAATGGTGGGCCTGGAAGAGACAATGTCTGTTGTCAGTGCTCTGTAGGCGTTAAGACGACCGGCTCCCTGTCTGGAGATGGGATAGAGTCCTTCCTCTTCAGGATTATTGATGAGAGACCCTGTGTTGAGAATCATGGATTTGGCCTGAGCGGGGGAAAGATTTTTTTTGTATTGAAGTAAAAGAGCCAGCACACCTGAAACAATGGGAGAGGAGAAGGAGGTTCCATCTTGTTTTATTCCTTCATATCCGGTTCCCCATTTTGCCGAATGATTTTTCACTCCAGGGGCAGTGATTTCCGGTTTAATCAATGAATCTATGCTCCTTGGTCCGCGGGATGAAAAAGCAGCCATGGCATCAATCACTTCCGGCCTTTCAATTCCCTCAATGGGTTTGAAGTCAACGTCCACAACCCCTTGTTCCAGGTTCTCCTTAAGGATTTTACCAATATCTGAAGTGATAAAAACCCCTGGAACGGGGTAAGATTTATCACCTCTTATGGGAGCATTAAAGTGTCCTTCCACGTTGTTTATTATGACAACTCCAATGGCTCCAGCTTCATAGGCTCTTCCAATTTTTTCACTGAAGGACACTTCACCACGGTCAATCAATGCCACACAACCTTTGACCTGGTCTTTCTGTTCCTGGCTTAAGTCTTTGTTGGCCAGGCCAATGTGCACAAGCTTTCCTGTTAAGCCCGATGGCAGTTGGGATACAGGGATTGTCATATCCTCTTCCCCTTCCCTGAATTTTGTAAGAAGAAGGGGGTGGTTTGGACTCTGAAACTTTATGGCAGGCATATCATTTTCTTTGTATGTGGACACTGAGGCCGCCACGGAAATGGCATGATCTGCTGTCCCCGGACTTCCGACAACATTAGGCTCCTCAAATCCCTGGTTGCCTGCAGCTGCCACAACCATCACCCCTGCTTTTGTTAAATTGGCGATGGCCTGATTATAGAGACTCTGTGGTCTTCCAGAAGGTGATTCCAGAGAGAAATTAACGATATGCAAACGATCCTGAAGGGAAAAATCGGCATTGGGATCTGCGGCGTATTCCAAAGAGGCAAGGAAAACCATAGTGGAACTGCCTGATTTGGAGGAGATTTTAAGGGCATAAAGTTCAGCTTCCGGGGCCACCCCATCATAGGTATTTACATTATCTCCCTTTCCTGCCAGGATGCTGGCCACAGCCGTTCCATGGCCGTTAGTGTCAATGGGGTTGTTATCGGGAACAGGAATTTGATCCTCATAAGATCCGGATTCCATGGAGAAAGATTCTCCCACAAAATCCTTACCGCCTTTGACTTTGTTATTGGGAAAAAATGCGGTGTCTTTTGAAGGATCAATACTGTTATACACAGCCGGGTCTCCAGCACCTCCAAATGTCCTGTGTGTGAAATCAATTCCAGTGTCAGCAACACCCACCCGAATGCCCTGACCTTTGATGGGAACAAGGTCTCCATTGGAACTGACTCCTTTAAAATATTTGTGAATTTTGTCTGCCCCTATGAGAGAGGCGACATTGTTATGGGCAGAAGGGGAGTGACCCTGGGAGTGGAAGTGACGGGACCTGAAAGGTTCATTGGACTCAATGAATCCCAACTTTAACTGATTGATTTGGGAAGCCACACTCTGGGGGGCCTGGATGGCCAGAGCATTGAGAACCATTCTGTACTTGTATAAAAATTTAATGTCAGGGGAGATGGCTTTGAGCTTTTCAATGGCCTCTTCCTGTTCTTCAAGGAGACTGTCTTTGAGATCCATGTCCACGGAATATTGACCGGAAGCCTCTTTTTTTGCTGAATTTAAAAGAGCTGGACTGTTGAGCCTGATAAGGGCGACGAACACAGGGACCCCTCCAGGAAAGTTCATGTTTTCGTCACTGTAATGGTCTCCAATGATGGGATTCCCATTTTCATTAAGTGGTGATTTTTCATTTTTTGAGCAGGACACCACAAAAGTGCCAAGAACAATCCATTTTAACAAAGACCTTTTTATCAAGGCACAACCTCCTGACAGAAAACTGAATGACTATATTACATTTGCTTACGATATGTCAGTACGAAATGTGGACCGGGCTAATTTAAACAAATGGCTTCAATAAGCTGAGAGGAAACCAGATAGGGGTCAGCATTGGCCCCTGGTCTGCGATCCTCAATATATCCACAGCCATTAAGGTGGGTGGATATGGGTATGCGAATGGAGGCCCCACGGAAAGACAATCCTTTTGGAACGGCCCGCATGGCAGATTGAGATCAGCATAAGACAATGAGAAGTTCGGGTTAGTATGCAGTGCAAAAGAAAAGACAGGGAAGGCCAGTGCCAGGATTGTTTAGGTTATGAGCAGTGATTTTAATATAAACCCTCCCACTGACTGTCAGGGTCGGACTCCAGCCCCAATTCCAAAAGATCCTGTCCCAGATCTTCAAGATCTTCTGAGACCCGGATTCCTATAATCTGTTTCAAAATCAACCAGGTCAGTATTGAAGTGGTGCATACAAAGGCTCCCACACAGGCCACCCCGAGACATTGAATCATGAAAGAGGCAGGTCCCCAGATTCCAACAGCAAGGGTTCCCCATATCCCGGCCACCAGGTGGACGGGAATGGCCCCCACCACATCATCCAATCTGAGTTTATCCAACAGGGGAATGCTCAGTAAAGCCAGAAGGCTTCCAACACCACCTACCAGAATGGCGTGAAGAGGTTGTGCAAAGTCAGGGCCCGCAGTGATGGAGACCAGACCGGCCAAAGCTCCATTAAGAACCAGTAGAATATTGATTCTGCCATAGAGAAGACGGCCCAGTATCAAAGCCGTCACAGCTCCCGAACAGGCGGCAATATTGGTGTTCATGAATATCAACGCCATTTTGGAGATGTTCTCCACTCCGGAGGTGATGAGAAGGGAGCCTCCGTTAAAACCCAGCCAGCCAAACCAGAGGATAAACACCCCCAAGGTGACCAGGGGAACACTGGATGGAAAATATTTTTTCACATGGCCCTTTTTCCCGTATTTGTCTTTTCTTGGCCCCAGGATGAAAACACCGGTCAGGGCTGCCCATCCCCCCACTGAGTGAACCACAGTGGACCCGGCAAAATCGTAAAAACCCATTCCGGCCAACCAGCCGCCACCCCAGGACCAGCTTCCCTGTATGGGATAGATAAAGGCTGCCAAAAGAGCCACAAAAATAAAAAAAGACCACAGTTTTACCCTTTCTGCCAAAGCTCCTGAAATGACAGAAGCAGCGGTGGCAACAAAGGTCATTTGAAAAAAGACAAAAGCCATGCTGGAATAATTCTTTTTGGTAATTTCAGAAAGTTTGTCTTTGGTTCCCTGGGTGATCAGGGAAAACTCCGCCATATCCATGTTGGAAAAGAAATAAAAGGAATCCATCCAGTTTTTTCCATCCCTGAACATGAGGTTGTAGCCAATGAGATAAAAACACAGACAGGAAATAGAGTAAATCAGGATGTTTTTCAGACAGATCACCCCTGTGCTTTTTTTTCTGACCAATCCCCCTTCAAGCATACAAAAGCCGGCGGCCATCCACATAATGAGTGCGGCGGAGAGTAGAAGAACCAGCGTGTTGACCACATAGTTGAAACCTTCAGCCCCATTGGCAAGAGCAAATGGACTGTGGAAAAACAGGCTTGCAAAAATCAGAAACTTTTTCAAATTTTACCTGTACTGATTATTTTTTGACGGCATCCAAACAAGACTGAACATCGGGATAAATGTCAAAAAGCCCTGTGAGACCACTGATCTGGAAAATTTTTTCAATGTTCTTGTTGATTGAACAAATGTAAAATGAACCGGATTCCTTAACCATGGCCTTGGAAGCGTAAATTAAAATTCTCAGGCCGGCACTGGAGATATAACTGACCTGGGAAAAATCAATAATCATTGATTTACAGCCATTTTCAATTTCATCCATGATTCTTTCGTGAATCTGACTTGAATTTGAGGCATCAATACGCCCCCCCAAATTGAAAACAGAAGACCCTTCTCTTTGTTCAGTATAAACACTATGCATAAAAAATCCTTTCCAGACTGGTTACCTTTGGATTTTCCTTCTTTAAAATCTAAATCTTCACAGAGGCCAGCATGAATTATATTATAAAATACAATTTTTATTGTAATACTGTCAAGTTGGGGATATTCTCAAACCAGGACTGATGATTTATAACTTTCCGAAAGGTCTGATTATGGAAAGCGAAACCAGCAAAGTCAATTTTGAATATACTTTAGTGTCCTTTGATAAAGATTTTTCCATATTTGCAGAAAAATTCAGGATTTTCTGTGAAAAGTACAATGTGGACCAGTCAAAAACCTTTGACATGGAGGTTTCTCTTGAAGAACTCATTGTGAATTCCTTTTTCCATGGGAGAACGGATGGTCATGTGAAGGTCCTGGCGGTCCTTAAAAATGGGGAACTTATGGTTCAGGTGCAGGACAGTGCTCCTCCCTTTAATTTGTTACGCGAAGCCTCTGAGCTTCCCCAGGGAGACCTCATAAGCCGAAAGGTGGGGGGCCTGGGCATTCATCTTGTTAAAAATCTCAATGATCGGGTTGAGTACTCCGGGTCAAAACAGGGCAATAAAGTCACACTATTCAAAAAACTCTAGGGTCCTGTGGGCAATGGGCATCCGTCTTCCCTGTCCAAAGGCGTGGTCAGACACTTTCAGAATGGGTGGGGCCTGCCAACGTTTGAATTCAGAGCGGTAAAGTTGTTTCAATAACCACTGATCGGTCTTTGATTGGGCTGTCTCCCTATGACACACCAATCTGTCAATGGATGGATCGAGGAAATTGTAATCAGGCAGAGAATCACTGTCTTTCTGGTTTTCTTTCAGTTCGGCTGTTGGGGGGCGGGTGATAATATCCCCGGGAATCAGTGATTGGATTTTGTTATAATAATGGGCCAGTTCATAGATCTGACTTTTTAGAAGATCAGCCAGGGGGGCCAGCCCGCCACACATATCTCCATACAGAGTGGTGTAACCGGTGGCGTATTCATTTTTATTGCCAGTGGCAATTAACAGACTCCTGTGTTCATTGCTGTAGGCCATAAGAAAGATCCCACGGAGGCGGGCCTGGATATTTTCATGGATCAGGGAGAAATTTTTGGGACCAAAGCAGTTCTCATAGGATCGAACCAGCGTTTCATAGGATTCCTGGATGGACAGATTGTAAATCTGACAGCCAATGTTTTTGGCCAGATTTTTTGCCAGGTCAGCACTTTGCCGGGAATTGAAGTTTGTGGGCAGAGTCATGGCTGTCAGATTTTCAGATCCAATGGCATCAGCCAGAAGGCAGGCCGTTACTGCCGAATCAATACCACCACTTAAGCCCAGATGGGCTTTTTCAAAACCGGTTTTAAGGATGAAATCCCTCAGGCCCAGGACGAGAACCTGATGTAAGTGTTCTGTGGTTGTCCGTGGAGAGGGACGACAGCCTCCTTTTTTTTCATTGAAATCCACAATATTGAAATCCTCAACACAATAGGCGCTTTCTGCCAACAGTCGGAATTGTTCATCCATGGCGAAGCTTCCTCCGTCAAAGATGAGTTCGTCCTGTCCCCCCACCATATTCACATAAATCAGGGGAGCCTTGAGATGGTCCACTGTTTTTCTGGCAAAGAACAAACGCTGGTTTTTTTTATTGGGAGTGAAGGGAGAGGCACTTAAATTCACCACAAGATCCACTTGATTGGGGGGAATACACAGGATGGGGTTTTTTTCATGGAGGTCATCCCAGCCCCACATATCCTCACAAATTAAAACCTGGATATGCTTCCCATGGCAGTGAAACTGATTGTCAATCAATTGACCCTCAGCAAAATGGCGACTGTCGTCAAAAACGTCATAAACGGGAAGCAGTTCCTTATTGAATTGTCTGAGGATTTTATTGCCCTGAAGCAAAAGAGCGGAGTTAAAGTAGGGTTTTCCCCTGTGATGATTTTTTGTGGCAGCTCCCACAAGGCAGAAAAGCCCGGGAGGGAGTTTTTTTAATAATTCTTCAATGGCTTTATTCTGGTTTTCAATAACACTGGGTCTTTCCAGCAGATCCTGGGGATGATAGCCCAGAATGTTCAGTTCAGGGAAAACAATAAGTTGGCATTTTTTGTTCGCAGCCTCTTCACACAGGTTTAAAATTTTTTGGACATTGTGATCAAAATGACCGAGGTGGGAATTCATTTGAGCCAGGGCAATACGCATATCTTTGTATACAATGATTCTTCTGAAAGTTTCAATGGATCTTATTTTTGCCAGCTTTTTTTAATCTGAAGAACCTGGCTTCCAAGAAAAAGAAAAATGGCAATAATAATTCCTGCAATGACCAAAAATTTGATAAAAAAACCAATGGAAAGCCGAAACCCTTTGTCTTTAACCGTAGGTTTTGGAGGTTCAGGCAATTTCAGGTCAAAACGGGCCTTGCGAAGATTGGACACAGGTCCCCCTTCCGCTATGATCTTCTTGCCATCGCCCACGGTTTTTTCTTTTTTTTCCTTTTCCTTTTCAGTCAGGTACTCTTCACCCAGTCTCATCACCCGACGGTGGACAGTACGTTTTCTGCTCCTTATTCTGCCGCTTTTACTTTTGGATGTGTCTTCATCTCCCTGGGAATTCTGATCCATTTGAAGCCTTTGGCGGGCCGGACGATCAGACAGTTTTGCTTCTGCATTGGTTGAGGCATTGGTCTTGTTGAACCGACCGGGTCTTGAGGAAGAAGAGTTTTTCCCTGGGGAAGAAGTCTGGTTTCCACCACCATTACCACCATTACCACCACCACTTCCATTTTTATTTTCATCATTTGTTGAGGTTCTACTGTTTTCTGCAGCAGCTCTGTTGGTGTTGGGATCTACAATGGAACGTCCACTGGCGACATTGAAGTTTTTGAATCCGGCACTGCAGATTCCCTGGTTGGGATACCCTTCCCCTCCAAGGGCAGGGAGTTCACCTGTTTCCAGAAGGCAGGTAAGATAATCTCCAAAATAACTCTGAAGAAAATTTCGAAAAGCATCATTAAACTGGTAGAGGACACCCAGAACAATGGATACAACAACGATCAGGACCAGTATGTATTCCAGAACGGCCTGCCCCTGCTCACAAGCTTTGGCCTTCTGACAGATCAATATTTTTTTCAAGTCTTCCGATAAGCCCATGGGATAGTACTTTATCGGAAGGAACCTGTTTAAAATGAATCATTTTAAAACATTTCTTAAAATTTCCATTTTGTTTTTCTTTTTATGGTCACTGGTGACCCATGGAGCAGTGAATCGTATCCTCAGGCCCGAAGAAATCAGTCTTTTGGAGAAAAATATTCAGGCCAATCCGGAAAACATAAAAGCCAGACTTTTTCTGGCTAATCACTACAATCAGGAAAAAGACTGGTCCATAGTCGTAAAATGGCTGACTCCCATGGCAGAGAGACTTCCAAAAAAATCCATTGAACAACTCATTAAAGCCCATGTTCATCTGTCCCGGTTTCAGGATGCCATTCCTCTGGTGGACAGCCTGCTCAACCGAAAAAAGGTGAAAATCAAAACCTATATTCTTGCTATCAGGGTTTATTCCGGGTTTCTGGCAGGCACTTCAGACACCCCGATTCTGGTTAAGTCTTCAGATAATAATGCCTCAAAGGAGAAGTCCGGGAAAACCAAAAATCAGAAAAAAGATGAATATCATGTGCAATATGAAGCCAAGGCGGAGGAAGCCAGGGAAAAAATCTTCAGTCTTTTGAAGCAGGCTCAGACTAAAAATCCTGAAAATATAAAGGTTTATGATCTGTGGCTTGAAATGCTTGAAAAGCATATCACTCAGTATGCCAATGAAGCCAGAAGGGTGCTGGAGGATATGGAGAAAAACAAAGTCAGGTTAAGGAAACGACATTATTCCAAACTCTGTCAATACAACAGTCTGGCTAATCTCATTATGGAGGCAAAAAAGATTTGTCAGGAAGCTGTTGGCAAGGCTCCTGAAAATCCAAGCAATTACATTTATCTGGGGCAGGCCCATATAGACACGGGCGAAAAGGAAAAGGGTCAAAGAATCCTGGCCAGTGTGGGAAAAAAGTTTTCCGGATCCGAAGAGGCTTTGTGGGTGACCGCCAGCACCTACTATGAAAACAGAAATCTGGCCTCTGCCTATACCTATTATCTGAAAGCCAGTCAGCATAAGGAACCAAAACCCAGGGATTTTCTGGGCCTGGCAAAAACGGCCTTTGAGTTAAAAAAATATGAGGTGTCTTTAAAGGCCTTCAGTGAACATTGCCAGAGGAGTAATTTTCTTCACCAGGAGTTTCGCAGGGCCTCAGGTTTGTTGAAAAAAGAACCCCTTTGGCACAGGCGTTTTCGTCATAAAATGCAGGATTGTAAATCAAAACAGCCAAAGAAGCCCTGACCTAGCATAAGAAGTATGGGTGGTGACTGTTTCTTATTTTGAGACAGTCTGTCCAGCCGGAAATTTCCAGTCCATTTCTCTTTTTGTGGGGTGTTTTGTCAGTCTCTTTTTGAAATTTTATGGGAAAAGTGGGCTAATGTTATCAGCCATTTAATCCGATGAAGTCATTGTGTGAACAGGTGTGATACAGATAATCAATAAAGGAGATTTTTATGATGAAAACACTGAAAAAACTTTGGAAGGATGAATCCGCCCAGGGAGCCACAGAATATATCCTTATGCTTGTGGTGGTTGTGGCCATAGCCATGCTTTTCAGAGAGCAGATCATGGGTATTATTGAAGGTAAGGTGAAAACGCTGGGTGAAAACATTCAGAGTTTTAATTGAAAAAAGAGAGTGAGTTATGACAACAGAACTCATCCTTCTTCTTGGGCTTTTTGTCTTTATTTTGGGAGGGGTTTTTATGGGTGACAAGGGTCCCAGGAAAGTTTTTTCCAAGGCGGCTCCAAGACTGGGGGCCAGGGTTGAAAAACATATCAGTTTTGGTCATCGCTTTACCTTTAAAAACGGCGACAGGATTAAGTGGAGAAAACCCGGCGGATCCCCCCCTTTGGGGAGTCCCTGATGGGTCTTTCCCTGTTTTGTCCTCTGGGCTTTCTTTGTGTAGCTGTTTTGGATGATCTGTGTTTTAAAAAATTTCATAACTGGCTTTTTTTAAGCCTGTCTTTTTTTGGTTTTTTGTTTGTTTTTCTCTTTGGTTCCCCGGAACTGGCGTTGGGTGGTTTTTTTGTGGGGGGGCTTCTCATGCTTCCTTTGGTTCTTGTTGGGGTTATCGGAGCCGGGGACATGAAGTTCATGATGAGTTTTGGAATTTTAATGGGACCTGTTTTGACTTTTGAGATTTTTGTTTACAGTCTTTTTTGGGGGGCTTTGATTGGGCTTTTGCAAAGCCTTTTTGCCCGTAAGCTTTCTCTGGTTGTTCAGAATTTGCGGGGGTTTTTTTACAGACTCAAACCAGCTGAGACCCATAAAATTCCATACACTGTGGCTGTTTTTTTTGGATGGGTCACCAGTGTTTTCCATGGAGGATTGTTTTGAAAAACAGGAAATGGAAAAACCAAAAAGAGAGAGGACAAATGACCATAGAGGCTGTTCTTATTTTGACTCTTATGGTGAGTCTTGTTGTTGCCATTACCAGTGGGATAAAGGAGAAAAAATATTTCACCCGCCTCGTGGAAAAGCCTTGGGTCTATGTGGCCGGAATGATTGAAAACGGCTATTGGGGTCCTGTGTCCAGGGGAAAAGGCAAACATCCCAATCATCCTGGCAGACATGGATCACCCATAGGAGATTCATTATGAATCAGAAAGACTTTTTGTTTTATCCTGGATTGCAGAAGGGAGTTCCCCAAAGGGAATCCATGGTTCCACTTAAAAATGAAAAAGGTTTTCTGACCCTTGATTTTATTTTTGCCTTCATTATTATTTTTGGTTTTGTGGGGGTTTTGTTCAGTTTTGCAATGACTTTCCTGGTGGTGGAAACCATCCAGTATGTCAGTTTTGCTTCAGCCCGCAATTATTCCCTGGCTCATCTCAATGAAGACAAACAAAAGGAGAGAGCTATTGAAAAATATAAGGAACTGACCACCAGTCAGGCTCTCTCCGCTCTGCTTTCCAATGGATGGTTTGAAGTCAGGGAACCTGCGAATTATCAGTTTAATGATATCTACCAGCCGGAACCAAGTTCTGAGATTTTTCTTGGTGTTCGAATCCTTTTTAAAGCTCCCATTCTCTTTAAAAGAGTTCCTTTTATGGGGAAAACAGGCAGTGACCCTGAGGGTTTTACCGCCCATATCCAGTCTTTTCTCTCCAGGGAACCCAACTTCAGTGAATGTCGGGATAATTTTATGTCCCAAAGGGCCATGGCTCTGAAAAATCTGGGGGGCTATAATTTTAATCCCAATCAGGCTCATCACTATATGATGGACAATGGATGCTAGAATATGGAGAACAAAAAAGATTTTTTACAATATTCTGATGAGAAAGGTTTTGCCAGCATTGAAGCCACTGTTCTTGTGGTTTTGTTTTCGGTCATGCTCTATTACTCTTTTGGTTTTTTTGGTATTGTCCATACGGGTATTGTTCACAATATTCATTCCCGCACTTACGCCTTTGAAACTTTTCGGCATCGGGCCAATCTAATGTATTTTCGATCCAATGGAGTCACCTCAAACACGGCTCTTCATTATTATAACACGATGACCCGTCTCCATGGAATCAATACAGATACCCAAAACAGGGCAAGCTATCAGACAGCAACGGAGAGGCCCATCTCCCTTGGTCTTGTTCTGGAGGAACAGGGACGTGATCCGGCCATTCATAATCGCGATATTTACGGAATACCGGATGCAGATAGGAACCAGTCAGTCAGCGTGAATCCTGTGTGGATTATGACCATGTATGGTCTTTGTCTTAACAGCCAGTGTGGGAGGTAGGAAATGGAGAACAATGAAACAAGGACATTATGGATATCCATTGGAGCGGCTCTCTTTGCGGTGATTCTTCTCTATGGCTGGGCTCAGGATAAAAGGGCCAATTATGCAAGAAAGTTTGGTCAGTCAAAAACTGTGGTGGTGGCCAGGGAGGATATCATGGAATTTGAAATTGTGGATGAGTCAAAACTGGAGGTTGTGGAAAAGCCCTCTGATTTTATTGAACCCTTCGCCCTTCAGAATCCCACTGAAATTGTGGGGCAGATTGCCCTGGCACCTATTAAAAAAGGGGAGCAGATTCTAAACACCAAGCTTGTTTTTCCTGACAAAAGCACGGGGCTTTCCATGCAGATTTCCCCTGGGAGAAGAGCTGTGACAATACCCGTCAGTGAGGTCAGTGGTGTGGCCAAACTCATAAAGCCCGGAGACCGGGTGGATGTCATAGCCGGAGTGGATGATGGAACCGGTTTGAAAAAAGAAAGACGTTTGAAAACCATTTTACAGGATGTTCCTGTTTTGGCCACAGGACAGAGTATTGTGGACAATCTTCCCATCCAGGTGATTAAAGGGGATGCGGACAACTATGAAATAAGAAATCTAAGAGTGGATAACAATTATGCAACAATCACTGTGGAAGTGAGTCCCAGTGATGCCCAGAATGTTTTTTATTTGATATCCATTTCAGCCCCCATTAACTTTTCACTTCGTAACCCCAATGATCGTATCAAAATTCCTCTTAAAATTGCTGATATTAACGATATTCTCAACCGGGTGAAAGTAAGAACTCCCGCCCAGACTCCAAAACCCATAACTCCTCCGCCACCCAAACCCCAGCCGCCAAAGTCAGGAAGAAAAAAGGGACGTTATGAAAGGATATAAAAGAATTTTTCTTTTTGGTTCCCTTGTTTTTTTATCTTCCCTGTCCTGTTTTGGAATTGAAAAGAATGAATACGGAAAAAAATATCTGACCATTTATATGGGAATTCAGCATCAGGAGGTTCTGGCTCATCTGCCTCCAGGCTCTGAATTTCTCGGGGATTTCAGATCCATTGTGGAGGGGAAACTGGATCGGGAAAGAAACACTCTTGTTTTTGTTCCCAAAAAACCCGGTCTTGCCACTCTGACCATCCATGACCGTAAGGGGAAAAAACTTTTTGAGTATCGGATTGAAGTTCGCAAATCGGATTTGACCAGAGTGGTCCGGGAAGTCAGAGCCTTACTCAGTGATATTGAAGGCATCACCATTAAAATTGTAAACAAGAAAGTTATTATTGACGGCAAAGTTCTTATGCCAAAGGACCTGAATCGTATTTATGGAGTGATGAGGCAGTATAATAAACTTGTTGACTCTCTTGTTGAAATCAACCCCATTGCCCAAAAGAAGATTGCTGAAATTATTGAAAGGCATATTAACAATCCGGATGTTGAAGTTCGGGCAGTCAATGGCAAATTTATTCTCAAAGGGGTGGTTAATTCAAAAGCGGAAAAGGATGAGGCCTATGTGATTGCCCAAACATATGTTCCAGTCCCTGTTTTTTCTGAGGCTGAGAAGGCGGAAGTCATTAAAAAGAAGGCTGATGCCCTTGTTATTAATATGTTGAATGTAAGGGCACCACCTGCCAGACCACCGGCAAAAATAATTCAGTTGGTGGTTCATTACGTTCAAATGAGTAAAAGATATTTAAAAAGTTCCTCTTTCAGATGGTCCCCCTCCCTTCAGGACAACATTGCTGTGGGTTTCACAAAGGATACAAGGAAAAACAACGATGGGATTGTAGCTGAAATTTCGGGGGCCATCACTGGGTTGCTTCCAAAACTCAATGCGGCCAGGGAACATGGTTATGCCCGTATTCTGGAAAGCACATCTGTGACCACCAAAGATGGTCAATCCGGGGCTGTCAGTTCTGAAACCATGATTCCTTATGCGGTCAGGACTCCGGCAAGTGATGGAACAGGAGTTATTGTAAGCACCCAATTTCAGCCTGTCGGAATAAATTCCAACATCAAACCCAAAATTATCAACCCCCGATCTGACCTTATTGAGTTGAATATGCAGTTCACAGTGAGTTCTCTTCTTGGGAACACAGATCAGGGCCCACAGATAGCCAAAAACAGCGTTCAGACCATTGTCAATGTCCGTGGAGGCCAGAGTGCTGCTGTTGGTGGTCTTATCAGAAACAGTTCAGGAACTGATTATAATCCGGATTCCAATCCTGATGCCCTTTTTAATCTCTATTCCGGGAAAAGTTTTCGTAGTGATAAAACCCAATTTGTGGTTTTTATCACCCCCTTCATTAAGGCTTCAGCCGGTGCCGGAGCAGAGAAAATCAAGAGAAAATTCAGACTTAGCGAATAAGGTGTCGTCTTTCATTCACATGGATTTTACCTGAATTAAATTGTAAAAATCTTAATATTTTCTTTTGATTTTTCCGATAAAAGTACAGGAGGTTCTTTTGGTTATCAATCCAAACAGTTCCATTATTTCAGTGATCGGGGGCAAGGGGGGTATTGGTAAAAGTGTTTTTACCGCCAATCTGGCTGTGGCCTCTGCAGTTGAGTTAAGAACCCCCTGTCTTTTGATTGATCTTGACTCAAAATCCTGTGGCGACCAGAATTTTATTACAGGATTCCAAAAACCCAAGACCATTAACGAGTTAAATGCTTTTACAGGTACAATCAATCCCCGTAATCTGGGGGCTGTTGTTAATATCCACTCCCAGACTCCACTTCACTATCTTGCTATCATAAAAAATCCTGGAGAAATTTTTATTCCCAATGTCTCAGTGACCATAAAGCAATTACAGACGCTGAGTAATTTTTATAAATACATCTATGTTGATCTCGGTAACAATATTGAAGAAATACAATCAAGGGTTCTGGAACTCAGCACACTGATTCTCACTGTGACCACTCCGGAAGTCCTGACGTTAAATCAGACTTTGCGTCTTCATAAGGAACTGATGGCTGCCGCCATTCCCCAACAGGTGGTACAACTTGTTATCAACAAATACAGCAAGGTGGGTCTGGATCTTCCCGGTATAGAAAAATCTGTTCGCAAGAAAATTTTGGGTGTCATTCCACAGGATGATGTCACAGCCATGACAGCTCTGAAACGGGGAACGCCTTTTGTGCTTTCAGCGGGTAAAACCGCAATTTCGGGAAGTTATCACAATCTGGTAAGAACTCTTTCCGGAGGGCTGCTTCAAAAACTCAAGGCTGTTCAAAAACCCAGTGTTTCTTTTAATCAACCCTCTTCTGAGTCCAATGCCACTGAAAACAAGGGTATGGATGCCAGAACCCATTTGAAAATAACCATTCACAGAAGACTGATTAAGGATCTTAACCTTAAAAATGATGATATTAGCAAAGCCCAGGAAGATCCTGAATTGGGAAAAAAGCTTCGGAGTGATGTGATAGTGGCCATTGGCAGGATTCTTGAACAGGAGTCCAGGGGTTTAAGCAGTGTGGATCGCAAACAGATTATCAAGGAAGTCCTGGACGAGGCCCTGGGTCTGGGGCCTTTGGAAGATTTGCTGGTTCTTGACAGCATTTCAGAAATCATGGTCAATGGTTACAATAAAATATTTATTGAGAAAAACGGGAAAATTCAATTCAGTAAGATTCACTTCACCTCCAATGTTCAGCTTCGCAATGTGATAGAGAGAATTGTGGCACCTCTGGGCCGTCGCATTGATGAGAAAACCCCTTATGTTGATGCCCGCCTTCAGGATGGCTCAAGGGTGAATGCCGTCATAGAACCCCTTTCCATTGATGGTCCTGCTGTGACCATTCGTAAGTTTCGCAAGGATTCTTTTAGAGTTGACCAGTATTTGGCTTATGGTTCCTGTAACAAACAAATGGTTGATTTTTTAAAACTCTGTGTTTCCAATGGTAAAAATGTTATTATTTCAGGGGGAACCGGCTCAGGGAAAACCACTCTCCTCAATTGTCTTTCCTCCTTTATTCCCGTGACTGAACGGATTATTACTGTTGAGGATGCCGCAGAACTACAATTAAAGCAGGACCATGTTGTGCGTCTTGAAACCCGTCCGGCAAATATGGAGGGTACAGGGGCCATCACTATTCGGGATCTGGTGAGAAACTCATTGCGTATGAGACCGGATCGAATTGTTGTGGGAGAGTGCCGTGATGGAGCAGCCCTTGATATGTTATCAGCCATGAATACTGGTCATGATGGCTCCATGACCACTGTCCACTCCAACAATCCAAGAGAAGCCATTAGTCGTCTTGAAACCCTGTGTATGATGGCTGGAATGGATCTTCCAGCCAAGGCCATCCGGGAACAGATTGCCGGAGCTGTTGATCTGATTGTGCAGATATCAAGGCTTTCTGATGGAAGCCGGAAAATCATGAGTATCACCGAAGTTCAGGGAATTCAGGGAGATGCCGTGACTTTACAGGATGTTTTTACTTTTAAAGAGACGGGTTACAACAAGAATCGCAGGATCGTTGGAAAATTTCTGTCCAAAGGACTTATTCCCAAATTCATACAGGATCTTAAGGAAAGGGGAATCAGTATTCCAAAAGATCTTTTTTCAAACGAGGTTCCGGACAGCCCGAAGGAAAAAACCTCTTCAAAATCCGGTTTACGACGACTTAAGATGAAAAAAACGGGAGGATAATGGATGAATGAGTTCATGGAAAACTTCTCTCTTGATATTCCACTGCCCGTTCTTATTTTACTGGTTGCCCTGTGCATTTTTACCATTTCTTATCTTTGGATTGACAGACTTTTTTCTTTTGTCAACGATCAAAGTCTGGGACAAAGAGATGAGATTTTACGTTATCTTGAATTGATGTTTGTGGAAATGGACAAGAACAAGCTGACCAGACTTCTTATGTTATTGAGTTTTGGTCTTGGGGGACTCTTTTTTGTTTTTTTCTGGCCAAACATTCTGGCGGGACTTTTTTTTGGTTTCATATTCACTCTTCTCGGTTGGAATATTCCCAAGCAGGTGGTTAAATATCTTTATGAAAAGCGTTGTGACTGGTTCACTAATCAGATGGTGGATGCCATGACCATTTTATCCAATGGAGTCCGGGCGGGTTTAAGTGTCACCCAGTCCATGGATCGGGTGGTAAAAAATCTAAAAAATCCCATCAGTCAGGAATTTCGTCTTGTTTTATCCCAAAACCAGCTGGGACAGAGCATTGAGGATGCCTTGACTGAACTTGGAGAAAGAATTCCAAGACCGGATGTTCAGATGTTTGTCACTTCTGTTAATATTCTCAAGGAAACAGGTGGAAATATGGCAGAGACCTTTCAGGCCATCACATTCACTATCAGAGAAAGACAGAAGGTGGAAAAAAAGATTGAAGCTCTCACGGCTCAGGGGATTTTTCAGGGGATTATTGTCAGTTGTATACCCTTTTTGCTGCTTGCCATGTCCACGGCTATTGATCCGGAATATACAAAACCCTTGTTTTCCACAACCCTTGGCTGGATTGTTCTTGCTGTGGTTGTTATTCTTCAGATTGTTGGTGGTTTTATGATTAAGAAAATTGTGACAATTAAGGTTTAGGACTGTTTTTTATGAGAGTTTTTTTGATCTGTTTTTTATTTTTTATTTCCCTGAACAGCCAGGCTGTGGTGAATATGCGTAATGGCAGTTATACGGAGTCCTGGGTGGATTTTGTTGATCCCCAGGACGGTTATGAAATAAAAATTCAGCGTTTCTACAGTTCCCGGTCCCTTTTTGACGGTCTTTTTGGTTATGGCTGGTGTTCAGCCATTGAGACCCGGCTTGAGATTCTGTCTGATGGAACCCTTGATCTTACTGAATGTGGTGGAGGTTTGAAAGTGACTTATTATCCAGGCAGTTTTGATTTCAGAAGTCCTGAAAAGACAAGTAATACCATTATCACAAAATTAAAGGCGGGTCATAAAATAAAGGAAAAAGATGCTGGAAAATTCAAAACTGAATTGATGAGCAATACGAAAATGAGATTTGAGTATGCCATGCGTCTTGGTTTGTCAAATGCGGGTAAAAAAAACAATGGAAAAAATGTTTTTCAATCCCAGGCAAAGGGAATGGAGAACATCACATTTGATGGTTATTTTTACCAGAGGAAAAAATTTGACGGAGTGGTGGAAAAATTCAACAGAAAGGGAAGACCCATTAAAATAACCAATGCCATGGGGGCTTTTATTAAACTGGAATATAAAGGGAATAAACTTTCCTATCTGACAGACAACAAGGGAAGGCGTTTGAATTTTTCCTACAATCAATCAGGCAGACTGAAAAGAATTTACAATGGCAGAGGTTATCAGGCCACCTATCAGTTTCAAAGTGATAATTTAATTTCCGTAAAAAATATATGGAGCAAGGTCTATATGTATGCCTATGACAATCAGCACAACCTGGTTCGGGTGGAGTTTCCTGACAAAACCAGTATTAAAATGAATTATAATACAGCCAATGACTGGATTAAAAGTTATACAAATCGTCGAGGCTGTCAGGAACAATATAAATTCATGTTTTCAGAGGATGATCCAAAAAACCACTATTCAGGGAAATACACCCGTAACTGTAAAGATGAGAAGAAATATCTTGGTCATCATGAATTCTGGTATAAAAAATACAGTTTTTCCAAGGACAAGTACCTTGACCGTGTGAAGGAAAATCTCAATTCGGATATTAAGGATATGTATTTTCATCCCTACCTTGGTCGTCCCCTTTCAGTGAAAGAAAATAAAGTCCATTATCGAACTTACAGTTATTACTTCAATGGCCTTTTGAACAAGCAGGAATACAGGCAATACGATGAGAGGAATAAAGTCCTCAGCTGGCTGAAGTTTATTTTTAAATACGATACGAAAAACATGCGGATAACCCAGGCTGAAAAATTTGTTCTCAAAGGGGGACAGGCCCAGAAGAAAAGCAGGATTTTTTTCAGTTATAATCCCAGAGGTTTATTGACAAAAGCCCATAGCCCCAATGGATCTTTTGTGTCGGTGACTTACAAACCCGGAGGCAGAATTGCCAGTCTGAAAAACCATAACAAGGTGGAACTGAACCTGGACTATGAGGCTGGCAGAAACAAGCCGGAAAAAATAACCCAAAAGGGCCTTGGACAGGTTTTCATCACTTATAACATTCATGGAGATGTTGAGTCTGTAACCGGTTCCGGTCAACGGAATGTGGCCTCATCAGTTATAGACTCCTTTCTTGAAATGCTGGCATTTCTTGGCCCCATGGGAGAGCTTCTGAAACTGGGACCTGATTTGTAATTCAGGGAGTGTCATTGTTGTCCCAACCGCTACCACCCATAACCAAAAGCCGCAACACCCGTTATCTTCACTACAATCTGTCAATGATTCATACCCTGAGAGGAACGCAGACTATAGATCAAATCCATAAAAACTCAAACCGGATCAATATAAACTTGATTGTGCCTTGGGTCATGACTAATATCCCATTTCCCATGGCTCTTGATTTTCCACCAGAAGCATTTACAAGAAAAACCCTGCAGCAGGCTTTTTCCTGGTTGCAGGACCAACCGGAAGAGGTGCGTGATATGATTCATACCCCGGAGAGACTGGTGAGCCTCTATCAAAAATCCCGGAGACTGAAGGAGAGGGAAGGTCTGGTGAAGTCTGAAAAATTTATCCATGATTTAAAAAATCTTGTGGGTCATGAGAGTGCGGGGAACAATGCATTGGCTGACCAAAAGTTATCATCTGACCGGAAATCCTCAAATGAGAAACCCGGGATGGACTCTCCAACAGAACCCACCGGTCAGACTTCTGATCAGGACACTCCAAAGCTGCATCCGGCTTCTTTCAGAGAAAAACCGGTGGGCCTGGACACATCCGG
Source organism: Bdellovibrionales bacterium (assembly GCA_965218815.1). Taxonomy (GTDB): domain Bacteria; phylum Bdellovibrionota; class Bdellovibrionia; order Bdellovibrionales; family JAGQZY01; genus JAGQZY01. The sequence goes on from CBDCLX010000002.1 coordinate 740,225, forward strand.
TCACCAAAACACCGGAGTTGGCTGTGAACCTCATAAAAAACCAACAGACCTGAAATTTTCCAACGGAAAATGGATGGATCTGGACCCCCTCAGTGAAAAACGGGTGAATGAGGTGATGAAGCGATTCAACCTGGATTCCACATCAGAAGCCCTTCGGATTCTGGTCTCCCTTGGCTTTGAAAAATTCTCCCAATTCCAATAGAATGAAATTGATAGGCTCATCCGCATTTTTCATGAAGCTTTATGGCGAAGCCACCGAAACACCACTGTGACAGAAGAGTGTACGGACCAAAAGGAGTTTTCAGGTGAACGACAATAAACAGGCCATAAAGGATTCCATTCATTTACCAAAAACCGATTTTCCAATGAAAGCCAATCTCAGTCAGAGGGAAACGGAAATCATCAAAATCTGGAAAGAGAATCATATTTATCGGAAAATGGTGGATAAAAATAAGGCTTGCAGCCCCTTTACCATGCTGGATGGCCCCCCCTATGCCAATGGTCATATTCATATAGGTCACAGTCTCAACAAATGTCTTAAGGACTTTGTTATCAAATATAAAAATATGGCTGGCTTTTATGCCCCCTACATTCCTGGCTGGGATTGTCATGGGCTTCCCATAGAACACAAAGTCACAAAGGAACTGGGATCCGGGGCCAAAGACAAATCAAGTCGGGAGTTGCGGCAAATGTGCCGTAAGGAGGCTGGCAAATGGGTGAATATTCAAAGGGAGGAGTTTATCCGCCTGGGTGTTTTTGGTCAGTGGGAAAACCCCTACTTAACCATGAACTCCGGTTACGAAGCTGAAGAGGTTCGGGAGTTTGCCCGTCATTATAAAAATGGCGTGATTGTCCGTGGGGAAAAACCGGTTTACTGGTGCGTTCCTTTACAGACCGCTTTGGCGGAAGCTGAAATTGAGTATCTGGATCATCGCAGTCCTTCCATTTATGTCAGGTTCCCCTATAAACCCCATTCCAGGTTTGGAACTTTTAATAAAGCTGTCCACTGTGTGATCTGGACCACAACCCCCTGGACTCTGCCTTCCAATCAGGCCATTGCCCTTAATGAAAATCATGAATACGGTTTCTTTGAAAGTGGGGATGAATGTCTCCTTCTTGCCAGAAAGGTCAGAGAGAAATTTGAAAAGGAAACAGGTCTTAAACTTAAAGAACCAGGGAAATATTTTTTTGGAAAAGAGTTTGAGTTTGAAAAGGCATGGCATCCCCTTGCAGACCGCCCCTCCCTTTTGATTCTTGGTGACCATGTTACCCTGGAAACAGGCAGTGGTCTGGTTCATACAGCCCCTGGTCATGGCCAGGATGATTATCTGGTGGGTTGTCAATACCATCTGCCCATCATGAGTCCTGTGACCCCTGATGGCCGGTTCACCCATGAAGTTCCCAAATACCTGGGACTTGATATTTTTGAAGCCAACCCAATGATTATTGATGATCTGAAAAAGTCCGGGCACCTCCTGGCCCACAGAGACATTGTCCACAGTTACCCCCACTGCTGGCGGACCAAAACCCCTTTGATTTTCAGAACCACAGCCCAGTGGTTTATGAAAATGGATGATGGAAAGTACAACATTCGACAGAAGGCCTTAAAGGCCATCAATGACATTCAGTTTGTTCCTGATTGGGGTGTGAAGCGATTAAAGGCCATGATTGAAAACCGTCCTGACTGGTGCATCAGTCGCCAGCGAAACTGGGGAGTGCCTATACCGGTTCTTTACTGCAAGGCCTGTGATACCCCTTGGCTGGATGAAGAGGTGATGGAGAAAATCGCCAGTGCCATGGAGAAAGGTTCCGGGATAGAGGCTTATTACGATCTTCCTGTGGAAGAGTTGGTTCTGGATCATGTCTGTAAAAACTGCGGGGCCGGGGATTTCAAAAAAGGTTCGGATATTCTTGATGTCTGGTTTGATAGTGGTGTCTGCCATGGGGCTGTCCAGAGAAAAAGAGAGGAACTGAACTTTCCGGCAGATCTTTATCTTGAGGGGAGTGATCAGCACAGAGGGTGGTTTCAGACAAGTCTTCTGACTTCCATTGCCTCCAGTGGACAGAGTCCTTTTAAAGCTTTACTGACTCATAATTTTGTCAATGACAGCAAGGGAAGAAAGATGTCAAAGAGTCTTGGGAATGTGGTGGATCCTGCAGACCTTATTAAAAGATCAGGAGCTGAACTCCTGCGACTTTGGACAGCTTCTCAGGATTATGGTCAGGATATGAACTACAGTCAGGAGGGTTTTCAAAGGGTGACAGAGACCTATCGCCGGTTGCGTAACATCCTGCGGTTTCTCCTTGGCAATCTGCACGATTTTGATTTTAAAAAAGATAAAATTTCCTGCGGGCAAATGCCTCCCCTGGATCAGTGGATTCTGGATCGTTTTTGTCAGTTCATGGAAAAAGTAACAGAGCATTATGACCGCTTTGAATTTTGTAAAGTTTATCATTGTCTCAATCAGTTTTTCACTATTGATTTGTCCAATCATTATCTTGATATGGTTAAGGACCGGCTTTACACATGGAAGTCTGATGGGTATCCAAGAAGATCCTGCCAGACAGTGATTTACCTTCTGGCTGAAAATCTCATAAAGGTTATGGCTCCCATCCTCTCTTTTTTAAGTGAAGAGGCCTACAGTCATTTCCCTGGAAAAACCAGAAACAGTGTGTTTATGGAGGATTTTCCAAAAGCAGACCCCTCCTGGAAAAATGAACAGATACGGAGCTTGTTTGTCACTCTTTTTGAAGTCCGGTCACTGGTTTCAAAAAAACTGGAGGAACAGAGGGCTGCCAAAAACATGGGTTCAAGCCTTGAGGCCGGTGTCAGACTGGAATTGTCTGAAGAGACAGTGAAGGTTTTTGAAAAACTTTCCAAAGGTCAGCTCAGGGAGTTTTTTATTGTGTCAGAATTAACTCTGGGTGACAAACCCCCTTTGTCCCCGACTTCACAGAAAGAAAACAACACTGAAAATCCAGACAGGTTCGATATCAATATTCAGGTGCAAAAGGCATCTGGCGAAAAGTGTCCCCGCTGCTGGAATTATGATACTCTTGTGGAAACCCGGGTTTATGGACGGGTTTGTGAAAAATGCAATGAGGCTTTGAAATGAAAAGAAAATCACTTTATCTCTTTGGAACAGGTGTGATTATTGTCCTTCTGGATCAGTTCACCAAAGGTTCCGTTTTAAGGAATTTTGAAGAAGGTCAGACCCTTGAAGTGATTCAAAACTATTTTAATATCACCTATGTTCGCAATTACGGGGCGGCTTTTGGACTGTTCAGCAAAATCCAGTCCGACATTCGCAGTGCTTTTTTTCTTGTCATACCCCCCATTGCCATGATTGTGATTCTGTTTATGTTAAAGACAGTCACTCAGGAGGAAAAAATAAAAATCCTTGCTTTGTGTTCTGTATTTGCCGGAGCTGTTGGCAATTACATTGATCGGCTTCGCTTTGGCTATGTGGTGGACTTTCTGGATTTTCACTACCATAAAGAGTGGGTCTGGCCAGCCTTTAATGTGGCGGATATGTCCATTGTCTGTGGTATTTCTATTCTCATCTTTATTGAACTTTTTCCTCCATCCACAGGGTTTTCTGATGACACCACTTCCCACTCTTGAGGGTATTTTTTTCAATAATCCGCACTATTTTTATTGACAGACCAAACAACACAGATTAACTGTCTCAAATTACTGGAATACAGTCTGAGTGAAGGGATAATCCACAATCGTACAAAATTCAAACAAAGGGGAGGAACATGAATCATTTATTGACAGGTCTTTTTGTTTTATCCTTACTTTTTTTCACCAATGTCTTTGCCGAGGTGACTTTTCATTTTCCAGACACGGACGAAGGTGAAGTTTGTGTAAAACAAACCCAGACATGGATTGAGGATGTCAACAAAAAATTACCTGAAAACTGGATTCCCGATGATGATTTTCATATCCTTTATTCAGGTCCCGGAGAGTATGGCCAGGCAAAATACTATCCTGTTTATCATTACTCTACTACGATTGAAGCGACTCAAAAGGTGATTGTTTTTGGAGGTATTTGCCAAAAGGCTTTATTCCTTCACGCTTACAGCCATCTCGTACTTGATAATTTAATGAGAAAAGAATCCTCTCCCTGGGAATATTTTATCGTATGGTATGAGATCCGATTTTATGATATTGATGAAACCATCACTGAAGATACTGAAGGTTTAACCTCTCTTAGAAGAATGTATCAGGAACGCATCCAAGCTGTAGAATCGGCAGACACTGAAGAAGAGAAGGCTTTTCATACTGGTGTTGCAAACGGGATGAGAAATTCCATATCCTTTTATGAAGGAAGAATTGGCAGACTTACCCGTGCTCAACAGATTCAGGCTCAAACCCCAGTTCCTTTGAATGTATTTAACTCTTATGAGGCTTTAAATTCTTTTTATAAACTCTTTGCCGACACAGTCATTGTTCTTGTTTCCGGGGATTGGTCCGCTGTTAAAAAAGCGACTCTCTCCAGTTGGGACCATATGAAAGCCAATGGTTTTCAGCTTAATGAGGTTCTGCTTCTTCCAGAAACGGGTGGTGAAGAGCCCCTATCAGCTATACTGAGACATAGCGATTTTGTCAGTGGTCTTTCCGTTGAAAACTATGCTTATGCTCCATGGGAGGAGAGTAATACTAACTTTCATTTTGCTCCCATGCGTTCATGGATAAGGGACAGTATGAAAAAAAATAAGGACCTGACGGCCACAAATATGATCCAGGCTCTCGGTCTTTCCATTATTGATGTTTACGAAGGGGAGTTGATTCCCAATCCGGAAAACCTGGAAAGACCCCTTCTTGAACAAAACCGAAGTCTGCGTGAGGCCCTTACGAAGCGTCTGTCTCCTGGTGAGCTTGAATTATTGAAATCGGCACTCAAGACTAACACTGCATTTTTTCTTCGCAATCCTCGTTTGTCTATTCTGGCTGTAAATCCAGACCCCAATGATCCCAGACCTTTTTTAGACTTTCCGATGACAGGAGATCATGTCACTGGTAGTGGAGGAACTGAAAACGGTGAAGTCACAGGGCGACCATACCAGTGGTGAGTAGGGAGAGTTGGGATTTTTATAGATCAGTTAAACAGCTCCCATGAAAAGTTTTTGAGCAGGATCGTGATTTCATAGAAAGTTCATCCCATTATATTTCGTCGGATTTGATATGATCAGGCTCTCGGTTGTTTGACAAATAATTAAAATCAAATATGAATATCAAAAAAGTCAGATCCCAAGATATGTCAAATTTGTCAACCCAGATGAAGTTTTGTAATGAGGAATAAATATTTGAATACAAAGACTCAGTACACCAATTTATTCAGATTGACTGACAGAAAAAAAGAGATTTTAAAAAATGAGCTGTGTTTTCAGTACAGTCGCAGTTCAGGGCCTGGCGGACAAAAAGTCAATAAAACGGAAACCCGGGTGGAAGCCCGTTTAAATATTCCGGAAAGTCAGGCGTTTACTGATAATCAAAAACAGAGACTGATTGAAAAACTGGGATCACGAATCAACAGGGAAGGGGAGCTTGTTTTGTTTTCAGAAAAGTTTCGCAGCCGGCTTCAAAATAAAAAACAGGTTTTTTTAAATTTATGTAAGGAAATTCAGGAGGCTTTGACTCAACCAAAACCAAGAAAGAAAACAAAATCACCGAAAGTGGCTGTTGAAACCCGTTTGAAGGATAAGAAAAAACAATCTGAGAAAAAAAAGAACCGGGAAAAGGGACTCCGGCAAGAGCCATAAGATTGGAAGAAATGCTGAGAAGAGGGGAGAGGGGGGAGTCAGACTGGTTTATTGGTGTGATATTGATCTGTTTGAATTGTTTTTTCCTTGGTTTTTCAGTTTTTCCCTGCCAGCTTCTGATCACCGAAGGATAAATACCCGTGGCTTTGCTCAGATCAGGAACTCTCTTCCCAGAAGAAAGTTCACCAATAATAGTTTGTTTGAAACCTTTGGGCCAGAGAACCCGGAGACGATCTTTGTTTTCAAAACGAATCCTCTCACTCAACTCCTTCAACTCGTCGATTGTCATGAAAACGGAATAACAGAAAAATAAAATTAAAAAAAAGACCGTCCAAAAGTTGGGGTTACACACAGTCAGACTGACTGTGACAGATCAACTGGGAAATAATCAGTTTCAGGAAAAAATTGTTGTGGTGGAGCCTGTAAACAGACGACCCCTTATGTCTGAAAAACAGTTTTTTAAAACTGAGAAAAATGAAAAATAAAGTTATTATTAAAAATAAAAAAATTTTACCTGGGTGTCCTCACAAGGCGGAAACCGAAAATCTTGTAGCGGTCCAGCGGCCCGCTGCTGTAACGAATGGCCGACCGCAAGCCACGAGCGAAGTAGCTCCAACTTCCGCCACGCAGAACCCGGTCAGAGCCAACTTCCGGCCCTCTTGGATCAGTGAGTGGACCTGTCGGATACTTTTCATGCCAATCCTCCACCCACTCCCACACATTCCCATGAACATCATACAAACCCAATGGATTAGGGCCTTTTGTGGCCACCACTCTCGTCTGACCACCGGAATTCTCTGAATACCAGCCATACTTCTTTAAATCTGAAACATTGTCACCAAAGGAGTATGCCGTTGTTGTTCCTCCTCTTGCGGCATACTCCCATTCCGCTTCTGTTGGCAAACGATACTCATAACCTTCACCCTTTCTCTCAGCCCTCTCGTTATACGCCTTCAAAAATTTTTTCACATCCTTATGGGAAACACTCTCAACCGGAAAAAGGGCACACATTGAAAAACCATCCCTTTCCATGTGACTCCCTGGACAATACCTCTCCTCCTTAAAATAGGATGGATTAGAACCCATCAAATCAAACCACTGAAATTGTGTTACCTCTATGGGACTTATTTCAAAATCCTTTTTCAAAATCACCCTGTGTCTCAACTCATCCCCATCCCGGCCCTTCTCTGATCTCGGACTGCCCATCATAAATTCACCAGCCTTCACGGAAACAAAGGGAACTTCGGAAATATTCACATAAGGCTTCACAAAACTTCTTAAAACACTGTATTCAATACCCGTCTTATCCCTTGAATAACTTAAGTGAGGAATCTTATCCCCCTCAACTCCAATCACATTATCCACTAAACTCTCAATAGCGGAATTTAACCCCTTAACAGCACCACTCAATCCTTGACCATCATTGATCTTTTTATTGAACTCCTCAATTCTCAATCTCAAATCTGACAACTCTTGTGGATCCGGAATGCTTTCCGCTTCACAGGTCTTTGAGGGATCCAGGCAATTCTTAACGATCTCAGGATTCTCATACCTTTTAACAAAACCCAGAATTCTATTCTCCTGTCTTTGGACTTCGTCCCTTTGTCTTTCCAAATCCTGAACTTGGTTTTGATAGGATAGGCTATAAGCTTTCAATTGCTCCGCCTCCTTTTGCCCCAAAGTGTCGAAATCAGGGACCCTTAAAGCAAGTTTAAGCCTGTTCTTGAAATCCTCAACGGAAACTCTTATCGAAAGGTCGGACTGACAATCACTCCTCTTATCAATAACAGAGTACCTCTCACACACTTTAATAACAATCTCGTCGCCGTCTTTATAAAAAAGAATAACATCAGCATCAGGACCGACAAGGGTCAGACTGGTTTTGTGCAGTTTGTAACCGTATGGGAAAGAGGCCAGACTCCTCATCTTTTTTTCATATTTGTCAATGGCTGTGCTGTTATCAGCTTTTTTGCTGAAAAAGGCACAGGATGGCAAGATCATCCATAGTATTATTAAAGCTAATTTCATTTTTCCTCCCTCAAACCTCCTGAAAACAGGCTGGTTAGTCTTGAATTATCAGAGACCCTCAATTCCCAAAAAACATGAAAATTCGAGTGTGTTTAAACAGTCACAGAATACCCGCTCCCGACCCCCATTTCAACCGAAATGTTTTGACCTCCAATTCGAGATGTTTTATCATTCACTAAAGTCTGGCAACTTATATGATAAAAAACATTTATTCTACAGACTTGAGTTTCTCTTCACCAGACTTGGAGTCATAAATTCTCAATCAAAATCCCACTCAAATGACCACAAAATGGGAGTCATAGAACAAAAAGATCAGAAAAAACTCAGAAACTCAGAAAAAACCCGGAAAACAAGGGCGAGAATATCTCTCAATTTCGTGAAAAATAACTTTTATCCTACCTATACACCCGGATTACCTTGATCTTAGAGCTATTTCCCACTATGACTGTTTCTCAAACAGCAAAGAAGTTTATCGAAATCATTGAATAGAAAATATGAGTGAACGATCTGTTGAAACAATAAAAAAGCAACTTGTGGAACTGGAAAGAGAGAAAAAAAAGCTTCTTTCTGAACTGTCTTTATTGCAAACTCAGAGAAACCTTGAAGAAGCCAATCATCCTTCAATTGGAGATGGAGTATCTTCAAAGGTTCCAACAACACCAGATGAAAAAATTGATCTTTTTTTAAAACTCTTTGCTTGCAGAACTGATGTTTTCCCAAAATTTTGGGAAAACAGAAAAACAGGCAAGAAAGGATATTCTCCTGTTTGTTCCAATGAATGGGTTCGTGGAGTTTGCGAAAAACCGAAAATTAAGTGTACAGACTGCACACATAAAGCCTTTAAACAACTTGATGAAAAATCAATTTCAGATCATCTTATGGGGAAAATAACTCTAGGAACCTACACGATTAGAAATGATGATAGTTGCAAATTTATGGCTGCTGATTTTGATGACAAGCAGTGGGAGCAGGATATTATCTTATTTAAAAAAGAAGCCGAAAAACTTGGCATTGATGTTGCCATTGAGAGATCCCGATCCGGTTATGGTGGCCATGCCTGGATATTTTTTTCAGAATTTATACCGGCTTCATTAGCCAGACGACTTGGTTCCATCATTATGACCAGAGCTATTATGAAATCAACCAGGTTTGATCTTTCTTCGTATGATCGGTTTTTTCCCAATCAGGACTATATGCCAAAAGGTGGCTTTGGAAACCTTATAGCTCTGCCACTTCAGAAAGTGCCAAGGCAAAGTGGTAACAGTGTTTTTATTTCTGATAATCTCAAGCCCATTGAAGACCAATGGAAATTTCTATCATCCATTCGGACTTTAAGTTATCTGGATGTTTTGAATCTGGTTAATAAAGTTTCACCATCCTTTGATAGAGCTGTCTTCCCTGTAGAGAATGAGAATCAATTATGGTCTGAAAACTCTCTTGATATAATGGCTCAACAGATTAAAGATCAGTGTTTTGGACAGGAAATTTCAGCAGAACTGTCATCCCAGCTTTATATCAATATTGAAGGTGTGTCTTCAAAACTGGTGGCTGCCTTTAAAAGACTTGCGACGTTTGCAAATCCAGAATTTTTTCAAAAACAAAAAATGAGATTTTCAACCTGGAATATTCCAAAATACATATTTTGTGGAGAACAAGAAGACAATTATCTCGTTCTACCAAGTGGTCTTTTGGAAAAAGTCGAAGAAATTTGTAAAGATGCTGGTGCCAGGTTAAATCTTAGAGATAACAGACCCAATCATCATAAGTTTAAAATTTCTTTTAAGGGTAAACTTAAAAAAGAGCAAAAAAAAGCTTTGGAGGAAATCATTCAGTATGAAAATGGAGTGTTCGTTGCTCCTCCCGGATCAGGGAAAACAGTGGTGGGTTGTGCTGTTATTTCAAAAAGAAAATCATCTACTCTTGTTCTTGTCCATAGGGCACCACTTCTTGACCAGTGGAAACAAAGGCTCTCTGAATTTGTTAATTTTGATATTAAGAAAATTGGAATTATTAATGGTCAAAAGAAAAAACCTCAAGGGAAGATCGACATAGCTATGATGCAAACCATTAGCAAGATGGATGAAGATGATCTTCAAAAGTTATTGAATAAATATGAGCAAATTGTTGTGGATGAATGTCATCATATTGCCGCTTTCACCTTTGAGTCGATTTTGAAGAAATCCCCGGCCCGTTACATTCTTGGTTTGACGGCGACCCCTTACAGGAAGGACGGCCATCAGGCTATTATTTATATGCAATCTGGTCCTATTCGTTATGAAATGTCTGGGGAGGAAATTAAATTTAACTCAAAAAGGGTGATTGTCAGAAATTCGGATTTTAAACTTCCAGATGAAGCCGGTTTACAACCTCCTATTCACCAGGTTTGGAATCACCTTATCAATGATGAAGGAAGACTTGAACTTGTGTCAGATGATATTATTGATGCTTTGGATGAAGCCAGAGTTCCCCTTGTTCTTTCCGAGAGAAAAGAGCATTTGCGACTTTTGAAAAAGAATCTTTTAAGTAAAAATATTTCAGAAAATCGTGTTTTTATTCTTGATGGTGACCTTTCCAAAAAACAAAGAAACCTGATTCTTGATGAAATTAATGTTGCCATAGACAGAAAACAACCTGTTTGTATTCTAACCACTGGTTCACTTATTGGTGAGGGATTTGATTTACCTGCTTTGGACACCCTGTTTTTAACAATGCCGATTGCATTCAGAGGAAGAGTCATTCAATATGCCGGTCGTATTCATAGGCCCGTTAAAGGCAAGAGTGAAGTCAGAATTTATGATTATGTTGATCCATGGTCAAGTCTGACTCTTTCCATGTTTAAAAAACGAGCAAAAGCTTATCGGAGTATGGGTTATAAAATTGAATCACCTCCAGCAATCAGATGGTAAAAATCACTTTCGCTTTATCATCATAGACATAGCGTTGGACAACATCCCCTGATGGATTTGTAATCTCTGCTGTGGAACCCAGACGGTCATGGTGGTAGTAATATCTCTGGGCTGTGAATATGTTATTTGTATGGGGACTTGTCGGTCTTTCCATTACCATCACTTCATCTGTTCTGTCACTGTGGGTGTACTTGGCTTCCATTGTGTTTTGAGAGTTAAACTCCAGTAAAATATTATCTCTATCGTGAACATAGTTTGTGATCGTGTCATTGACATCTTTTTAATTGATCTATCCATTCTTATACTTTTGCCTTGCTATGTCCACTCTTTTAAGTGATTTTGTGTTTGTAGTGTCATAGATATAAGTCAAAGGGTAATCCGGGTTATTAACATCCAAATTTGATAGGCAAAGGGTGTATTTTCAATTGGAATAAAGAAGAGATATATTAAAACTCCGATAGAAAAAGAAATCGTTATTAAAGGTTCTAAAATAAAAAATACATTTTTGCCTTTTGGAGATTTGAGAAATGATATACCTACAAAAAAACCAAAAATGGCACTAATAATAAAAGCTATAAAAGTTAATATTATATTGAGAATATCTATTACCTCATGAGTAGGATTATACAATAAATCCAAGAGCATCAAAATTAGAAAAACAGTTAATTTCATCATAGGCAATGAAAATAATGGCCGTGTAATTGACAATTTTTTTAAATATAAAATTGTGTGTTTTAATACACTTAAAAAATAATTTTTCGTTTTTTCATTTGTTTGTATTTGAGACATTTAAAATGATTAAATAACCGGTTGTTTTTCATTATTATCCGGTAAAAATTCTTCAAGCCGATGTTCAAGTTTTCTTATTTTTTTCCTTAATGCACTGATCCTCTTTTGCAATTTATCTCTCCTTTTTTGCTTTGAAGGATCACAACTTGCATCTTCTATGGCTTTTTTCATGTCTTCAATAAGTCCTTTAAGAACAAACTTATAGAAAGCTATTGCTATGATGATTGCTCCAATTGTAAGTGGTATAGCAACAACATAACTTGGAATAGTCCCATTAGGATCAGTCAAGTTTAAAGAATTATTCTCCACATATCCATACAAATTAAAATCTCCCCCTCTAAAACCAATAGGATCAGAACTGATCCACCTTCCAGCTTCTGTGTCATAGTACCTGGCCCTGTGGTAATGAAGTCCTGTTTCAGGATCACGTTCACGTCCTGTGAAAGTGTATGGGGTTTTTAGATAATCTGTGCTGGATTCTGTAATAGCTGCTCCGTCCTTGTCGTAAATACTCGTGTTCCCAAAAGAGTCATAGATGTATCTCTGGACAACATCTCCGTCCAGGTTTGTGATCTCTGTGACTGATCCCAAACGATCATGGTGATAATAATACTTCTGAGTTAAAAAACTCTCACTTGTATGTGGACTCTCAGGTCTTTCCATAATCATCACTTCATCTGTCCTGCCACTGTGTGTGTACTTGGCTTCCATCGTGTTCTGGGCATTGAACTCCAACAAAATATTGCCTCTATCATAGACATATTTGGTTATGGTGTCATTCACATTTTTCTGTATTCTTCTTCCCAGAGCATCGTACCTGTAAGAAACCTCACTTGTTGCCTGGGCAATACTACTGGGTCTTCTTGTCACAGAGGTGAGCCTGTTCTCATAATCCCAGGTGTAGGTTGTAACTTGTCCTGTTGCAATATGGGTTTTTTGTGTGAGGTTTCCGTTCCTGTCATAGACATAGGTGTAGGTTTTGTCATTTGTCAATTCATTGTTATCTGAGAATGTGGAATCCACGGTCTCTTCATCTCTTCTTAACCTGTTCCCTGAAAGATCATAGGTAAAGGTCTCTGTCCCTGTGCCCTGGGGCTTTGTGGCCGAGGTTAACTGATTGTCAGTGTCATAGATATAAGTCAGATGAGAGTTCACAGTCAACTCTGACCTGACGGTATCAACACCTGTGACATAGTCATTGAGATTATAGGAGTAAACAAAAGAGGAATGGGTTTCTATTGTGGTCTCTCCCGAAGTTCCATCCTCGTTTAAAGGGGTTGTTGTCAGACTGTGAGTCAGTGTTCTTAACCGGTTGGGTTTTCCAGGGGTATAGAGGTATGAGGAAGTAACTCCATTGGGATAAATAGTTCCTGTCCTGTTGTCCAGTTTATTGTAGCTAAACCTAATAGACGAAGGATCAGTGGATGAGCGACCAATTCTAATGAGTCTGTTACTCTCATCATAACCATAGAAGATCTGATCGGCTCCAGCCACAGAATCATAAACTGATGTTATGTTATCGTTGTCATCATAGGAGTAGAAAATATCCACATCGGGAACTGTTCGGGAATTGACTGTTGAGGCTTGTGTGAGGCGATCAGAATTGTCATAGGTAAAAAGAAGATCAGAGTCAGGGTCTGTGGCCGTGAGAAAATTGTTATTGGCATCATAGGTGAAAGTGTAAGAGCTTCCATCGGGAAAGAATTTGTTTTCAAGACGATTGAGAACATCGTACTGGCTGGTGATAATGGCTCCGTTTTTATCTGTTTTTAAAAAGAAGGGGAAAAAACAGAACAAGCAACATCATTCCGATGTTCTGGCTTCCATAGAATTACCAAGGATGGTTTCCTATATCGGGATTCCCGTTCTTGGCGTTTTTGTAATGATTATGGGAAAATCTTTTTTTGGTATTGATTACTGGCTTTCTGCCGTTGCTGTTCCCCTTGTTTTTATTTTTTCGATTATGGCGGTAAACTCCACAGGAGTGACAGCCATCACTCCTGGAGGGGTTTTGGGAAAAATGACCCAGGTCACTTACGCTATCCTGGCCCCTGGAAATATGGGAACAAACTTAATCACGGCGGGAATCACATCTGAAACCTGTTTGAGTGCTTCAAATCTCCTCATGGATATTAAACCGGCCTATATGTTGGGAGGAAAACCCAGGCATCAGGCTATGGGACACGCCATTGGAATTGTTTGTGGGGGATTGGTTGCCGTACCCGTATTCTATATGATGTTTCAGGGGGATATTTCTCTTTTCACCACGGAAAAGTTTCCAATGCCTGGGGCCACTGTCTGGAAAGCCGTTGCCGAGGTTCTCTCAAAGGGTCTTGGTGCCCTTCATCCCACAGCCCAGGTGGCAGTCCTTGTTGGGGCTGTGATGGGTGTTGTTTTTGAGTTTTTCAATCACAGAACCAGGGGGAAGTTTCCCCTTTCCCCTGTGGCTTTTGGGATCGCTTTTGTTTTGCCCTTTAATATTTCTGGCTTATGGGGAAAAAACCTGAAGAAAAAAGATCTTTCCGTTTCCAGACAATTTTTGAAAACAAAGAGAGCATTGGAGCGGGTATTATTGCCGGTGGTTCCATTGTGGAGATTGCACTGATGATTATGGAAACAGTGTTTTAATAATGAATCCAATAGTAGTATCAGTCTTGATTTAATGACTACACAATTGAGTTCAGAAAGAGCTTTCTTGAAGTTTCCGTAAACGAGCATGATTTTCTCGGATGTGGAACTCACACACATAAGTTTAAAATACGAGTTATATCTCTATTTATCATATCCCAAATCAAAAAAACAGGAGGACTACCCTTATCTCCATAAGGAATAAGAAAAAGACTTATTAAACTTTCAAGACACAAAAATATTGTTACTATAGGGTCTAAAATGAAGATTATGTGTTTACCTCTTGGAGACTTAAGGAATAATAAACCTATAAAAAGTCCAAAAATAGAACCTATAACAAATCTTGTAAGAAATGTTATTGTATCAACTGTACTAATAGGAGAGACTCCGTTAATAAATCCTCTTTCTAAACAATTTTCATGCAAATATAAAGAATATAAAATAATAGGAGAAAAAATCATATGAATTATAGGTATTGAAAATACAAACCACATAAAAGATGATTTTTTTATAACAATCGTAAATCCATTTAAAAAATCAATTAAAAATATCTTTATCTTTATCTTTATCTTTCTCATTATTTCCTTTTCTGTTTTATACTGATCGTGTTTGAATTTTCCGGTTTTCCAATAGGGAAATACCTCGAAAATTCAAACATGATCAGTATAAACCTTTAATAAAATTAAATATGTAATTAAGCTGTACATAGATTTAAAACACGAATTACATCCTGACCTATCATATTCCATAGTTGAAAAATAGGAGACATTTTTCCATTGTTAACAAAAAAGAAATATATTAAAGTTCCAAAACATAAAAGTATTGTTACGATAGGTTCTAAAATAAAAAATATATGTTTACCTCTTGGAGATTTAAAAAATACGCATCCTATAAAGATTCCAAAAACACAACCCATGATAGTTTGAATAAAAAATAAAATTACGTCAATCCCCGGAGGAAAGCCGTTAAATTCTCTTTCTATACATTCACTATATATATAAAAAAAATATAAAAAAGTAGGAGCAACTATCATCTGAACTATAGGTATTGAGAATATGAACCACATAAAAGATGATTTTCTCAGATTGCACATAAATAGAGAAAAAACTGTAATCATGTTCATTGAAAATTCCAAGCTTCTAAGAAATGGGTGTCATATTTTCAATACCAAAAAGTTCAAAAAGTTTTTCAACATCCTCTTCTATCTCTTTTTCTAAGGTTTTTATCTTTTGTTTTAATTCTGCAATTCTTTTTTCTCTGTTTGGATTTTTTGGAGGACATGAACCACTTCCATCATTTTCTAAATTTTCTAAATCTTTTTTAAGTTTATTTAATAAACCATACTTAACGGCAACAAAAAGAGCTGCTCCACCTCCAATTGCAACTATTAAACCAATTTTAAAACCAAGACCAATAGTCCCATTAGGATCATTAAAATTTATGGAATTATTCCCAACATACCTATAGAAATTAGTATCCCCACTATCAAAGGTGATGGGATCAGAAGAAATCCACCTTCCGGCTTCTGTGTCATAATACCTGGCTCTGTGGTACTGAAGCCCTGTTTCAGGATCACGTTCCCTTCCTGTGAAAGTGTATGGATTTTTCAAATAGTCTGTACTTGATTCTGTGATCGAAGTTCCATCCTTATTGTAAATACTGGTGTTTCCGAAAGAATCATAGACATAGCGTTGGATGACATCCCCGTCCCCGTTTGTGATCTCTGTTGTTGAACCCAGGCGGTCATGGTGGTAGTAATATCTCTGGTTTGAAAAACTCTCACTTGTATGTGGACTCTCAGGTCTTTCCATAATCATCACTTCATCTGCTCTGCCACTGTGTGTGTACTTGGCTTCCATCGTGTTCTGAGCATTGAACTCCAATAGGATATTACCTCTATCATAAACATATTTGGTTATGGTGTCATTCACATTCTTCTGTATCCTTCTTCCCAAAGCATCGTACCTGTAAGAAACCTCACTTGTTGGTTCAGCCGTGGCATTGGGTTTTGTTATTACCGAAGTTAATTGATTCTCATAATCCCAGGTGTAGGTTGTAACTTGTCCTGTTGCAATATGGGTTTTTTGTGTGAGGTTTCCGTTCCTGTCATAGACATAGGTGTAGGTTTTGTCATTTGTCAATTCATTGTTATCTGAGAATGTGGAATCCACGGTCTCTTCATCTCTTCATCTCTTCTTAACCTGTTCCCTGAAAGATCATAGGTAAAGGTCTCTGTCCCTGTGCCCTGGGGCTTTGTGGCCGAGGTTAACTGATTGTCAGTGTCATAGATATAAGTCAGATGAGAGTTCACAGTCAACTCTGACCTGACGGTATCAACACCTGTGACATAGTCATTGAGATTATAGGAGTAAACAAAAGAGGAATGGGTTTCTATTGTGGTCTCTCCCGAAGTTCCATCCTCGTTTAAAGGGGTTGTTGTCAGACTGTGAGTCAGTGTTCTTAACCGGTTGGGTTTTCCAGGGGTATAGAGGTATGAGGAAGTAACTCCATTGGGATAAATAGTTCCTGTCCTGTTGTCCAGTTTATTGTAGCTAAACCTAATAGACGAAGGATCAGTGGATGAGCGACCAATTCTAATGAGTCTGTTACTCTCATCATAACCATAGAAGATCTGATCGGCTCCAGTCACAGAATCATAAACTGATGTTATGTTATCGTTGTCATCATAGGAGTAGAAAATATCCACATCGGGAACTGTTTTGTTGTTGACTGTTGAAGCCTGAGCCAAACGATCTGATCTTTCATCATAGGTGAAGGAAATATCTGAATCAGAGTCTGTGGCTGTGAGAAGATTATTATTTGGATCACCTTGAAGGGTAACTCCTTCAGATAGATCACAACCCAGGGCCTGAGCGTGAAGATTGGCTGATGCTCTAAAGCGTGTCATACTTCTTGCTATGTGGTGAAGGATAGCCCAGTGGGCTATCCGAAACAGAGTACCCCGGGCTTGCCCGGGGGTGAATGAACCCGATGAGTGATACTTGCAAACCATGCTAAGATAGAGCATGGATGTTATAAAGTCATCTCATAGTGTTTATCAACTTCAGTATCATATTGTATGGGTTTGCACGTATCGCCGTCGGATACTGAATCCTGCTGTATGTAGTTACATTCGTAAGATAATGCCAAAGCTACTGAGAAGTATGCCTGGCGTAACGGTGGAGATGATTGGCTTTGACAAAGATCATTTGCATATGGTGATGGTTGTTCCACCAAAGTACAGCATTTCTTCTGTGATGAGTCGTTTAAAAAGCCAATCGTCGTCTTATTTAAGGAAATATTTCAAGTGGTTAAATAAGGTTTATTGGAAAGAAAATGTTGTATGGTCGCCAGGCTACTTTGTCAGTAGCGTCGGCATGGATGAAGAAGTGATAAAGCGATATGTTGAGCATCAGGGACAGCAGGATTCAGGTCAGCTTTGTATGAAGCTGTAACAGTAAGGACCACGGGCTTGCCCGTGGGAATCTATCATCTGGTTTCCACCACTCACCCACAAATTCTGGTAAAGAGGCAAATATCCTTTTACAACGAAAAAAATGGACATCCTCGATAATTCTCAAAATTTTATTTCAATTGTGTTTTGTTTACTATGATTTTTGAAGAACCATCTCAATGTAAACAATAAAAAAAATAATACAAGAGGAGAATTAACAAGAAAAAGATTTATGTAAATATAAGAATAAATTGAGAAGAAATATAGAGCAATTTCATCAAAGGTTTCACGAAAAATCAAAGATACAACAGCAATAAAATGTTGGACAACCAAGTAAGATATACATATATTCGTAAATATCTTATTTATTTTTATATATTTGATCTTCAAGTCATTATTTCTGGAATCAAAATTTAACAAATACAAAAATAAAGAAGCCTTAAACAGTTCCCAGAATGGAAAAGAATAGGGTGTGAGTGAAATATAATCTTCATAATCCATGTGTGAATATATTTCTAAAGGAACAAAAATTATTATAAAGAAAAAAGATGTGAGCATCATATATTTACGAAGGGTTATTTCATCGTTGAAAATATAAGCCATTAAAAGCTTAAACAAAAATATAAAGTCCAAAAAACCCATGAACAGCAGGATTAACCTGGATAAGAAATTATATTTCGTCAAAATATCTAATTTTGGATGTATTATATAAATATCAAGAATAAACAAGGAAAATAAAAAAAGGCAAAGCCATAATATAAAATAAGATATGGTAGTATAGAGTTGTGTTGACATAACTCTCTCAGTTAGGATTTTTTTACTGGTTATTTTTATCCTGTCACCTCCTTTTTTCAATCACATATTTTTTTATAAAGGGGATGACTTGATGGTCTACAACTTTTTTAATGCAAGACTGATACAAGCTAAACCTCCTAGTTTGGTGAATCCACCTACACCTGGGACTTGACTTTTTGCTGCTTCAAAGAGAGCTCCAATCGCAAGTTGGTAGTTTATCTTTTCCTTCTCTTCTTCAATTTCATGATATCTAGAAGAAGTATCGGAACATTTTGCCTGCTCCTTCTCTAATTTTTCTAGCTTAGCATTTAACTCATTTCTAATTCTAAGAATTTCATTTATGACTAGTGTTGCATCGGCTAAACCACCAACAGCAATCAGTCCAGCACAAATTAGAGCAATTGGATTTTCCCCATCAGGATCATTAAAGTTTATCGAATTGTTGAAAACATACCTGTAAAAGTTGGTATCCCCACTGTCAAACCCAATAGGATCAGAACTGATCCACCTTCCAGCTTCTGTGTCATAGTACCTGGCCCTGTGGTAATGAAGTCCTGTTTCAGGATCACGTTCACGTCCTGTGAAAGTGTATGGGGTTTTTAGATAATCTGTGCTGGATTCTGTAATAGCTGCTCCGTCCTTGTCGTAAATACTCGTGTTCCCAAAAGAGTCATAGATGTATCTCTGGACAACATCTCCGTCCAGGTTTGTGATCTCTGTGACTGATCCCAAACGATCATGGTGATAATAATACTTCTGAGTTAAAAAACTCTCACTTGTATGTGGACTCTCAGGTCTTTCCATAATCATCACTTCATCTGTCCTGCCACTGTGTGTGTACTTGGCTTCCATCGTGTTCTGGGCATTGAACTCCAACAAAATATTGCCTCTATCATAGACATATTTGGTTATGGTGTCATTCACATTTTTCTGTATTCTTCTTCCCAGAGCATCGTACCTGTAAGAAACCTCACTTGTTGCCTGGGCAATACTACTGGGTCTTCTTGTCACAGAGGTGAGCCTGTTCTCATAGTCCCAGGTGTAGGTTGTAACTTGTCCTGTTGCAATATGGGTTTTTTGTGTGAGGTTTCCGTTCCTGTCATAGACATAGGTGTAGGTTTTGTCATTTGTCAATTCATTGTTATCTGAGAATGTGGAATCCACGGTCTCTTCATCTCTTCTTAACCTGTTCCCTGAAAGATCATAGGTAAAGGTCTCTGTCCCTGTGCCCTGGGGCTTTGTGGCCGAGGTTAACTGATTGTCAGTGTCATAGATATAAGTCAGATGAGAGTTCACAGTCAACTCTGACCTGACGGTATCAACACCTGTGACATAGTCATTGAGATTATAGGAGTAAACAAAAGAGGAATGGGTTTCTATTGTGGTCTCTCCCGAAGTTCCATCCTCGTTTAAAGGGGTTGTTGTCAGACTGTGAGTCAGTGTTCTTAACCGGTTGGGTTTTCCAGGGGTATAGAGGTATGAGGAAGTAACTCCATTGGGGTAAATAGTTCCTGTCCTGTTGTCCAGTTTATTGTAGCTAAACCTAATAGACGAAGGATCAGTGGATGAGCGACCAATTCTAATGAGTCTGTTACTCTCATCATAACCATAGAAGATCTGATCGGCTCCAGCCACAGAATCATAAACTGATGTTATGTTATCGTTGTCATCATAGGAGTAGAAAATATCCACATCGGGAACTGTTTTGTTGTTGACTGTTGAAGCCTGAGCCAAACGATCTGATCTTTCATCATAGGTGAAGGAAATATCTGAATCAGAGTCTGTGGCTGTGAGAAGATTATTATTTGGATCATAAGTGAAAACATAAGTGCTTTCATCGGGAAAGGTTTTATTTTCCATCCTGTTTAACACATCATACTGACTGATGATGGTGTCCCCATTCTTGTCTGTTTTTTCAATAAGATTTCCGTTGGCATCGTATTCAAACTCTTCAGTGAAAAGCCTTGGGTCTGTGACCTTAACCAGACGATCCATCCCGTCGTACTCAAAAGAGGTGATATGGTTTCTCTCATCAAAGATGATTTATGTCAAAAATAACTCTTACTGCATCATAAAAATGATCCATCAGGAATCCTTCAAATAAATTCCCTTGGTGCTATCATATTTAATCTAACCAGATGTCCATACTTCTTTAAATGAACCATTTTCCCAGTAATACGCAACAGCAGCTGACTCTGGCCAACCTATTTCAAAAAAAGTACCTGTTGGGACTTTAAATTTTCTCCCTTTCCGTCTGCCAACCGTTGTTTCAGTAACAAAATCTCCTTTAATGCAGTGTAGATTTGGTTTAAATTTGCCAAGATCTTTAATTAAGTGTAAATTGGTTTGGTTCTGACCGTTCGTCAAAAGTACAAAGACTTTCCAACCTTGTATTAAAAAGACAAAGTCATCAAACTTATCGCCATTTAAATCTATTTTACACATTTGTGATAAACTCAATTTTTTTCCTTTTATGGATATATATTTTTCTCCTTTCATATAATATACTTCGCCAGTTTTTGAATTTTTGTGATTTTTAGCTTCTTTTGCAATTGAAGGATTCAGATAACAAATAATTAAAACAAATAGACTAATTGTTAAGGAGAATCTAAATATATTTTTAAAGAAAAAAGTATTTAAAATTATTCTTTGCATGAGTCCTCCTTTGGATCATATTCTATGTGGATATGAGGTTGCCCTTTTTTGTGATGTTCATTTACCACATCGTATTTAGGACCAAGATATAGTTTTAACCTAGCTACAATTTGACGTACTTGCCCTGAACTTAAATCTCTGGTTCTAAAATCAATTGCTTTTCCAATATGATGAATGGTGTCTGAAGTATGCTTTCCACCTGTGGTAAATGTAATAATGGCATCTCTACTTGCAAACGCTTGAAACGCTATATCCACATGAACTTCAATTATAATCATTTTGTAATGAACTCCTGAAAGAGTTGCTCCATGTTCAGAAGCAATACTCCAGAGACCAAATGGATCAACATAGTTAATAGAATTATTCTCCACATATCCATACAAATTAAAATCTCCCCCTCTAAACCCAATAGGATCAGAACTGATCCACCTTCCAGCTTCTGTGTCATAGTACCTGGCCCTGTGGTAATGAAGTCCTGTTTCAGGATCACGTTCACGTCCTGTGAAAGTGTATGGGGTTTTTAGATAATCTGTGCTGGATTCTGTAATAGCTGCTCCGTCCTTGTCGTAAATACTCGTGTTCCCAAAAGAGTCATAGATGTATCTCTGGACAACATCTCCGTCCAGGTTTGTGATCTCTGTGACTGATCCCAAACGATCATGGTGATAATAATACTTCTGAGTTAAAAAACTCTCACTTGTATGTGGACTCTCAGGTCTTTCCATAATCATCACTTCATCTGTCCTGCCACTGTGTGTGTACTTGGCTTCCATCGTGTTCTGGGCATTGAACTCCAACAAAATATTGCCTCTATCATAGACATATTTGGTTATGGTGTCATTCACATTTTTCTGTATTCTTCTTCCCAGAGCATCGTACCTGTAAGAAACCTCACTTGTTGGTTCAGCCGTGGCATTGGGTTTTGTTATTACCGAAGTTAATTGATTCTCATAATCCCAGGTGTAGGTTGTAACTTGTCCTGTTGCAATATGGGTTTTTTGTGTGAGGTTTCCGTTCCTGTCATAGACATAGGTGTAGGTTTTGTCATTTGTCAATTCATTGTTATCTGAGAATGTGGAATCCACGGTCTCTTCATCTCTTCTTAACCTGTTCCCTGAAAGATCATAGGTAAAGGTCTCTGTCCCTGTGCCCTGGGGCTTTGTGGCCGAGGTTAACTGATTGTCAGTGTCATAGATATAAGTCAGATGAGAGTTCACAGTCAACTCTGACCTGACGGTATCAACACCTGTGACATAGTCATTGAGATTATAGGAGTAAACAAAAGAGGAATGGGTTTCTATTGTGGTCTCTCCCGAAGTTCCATCCTCGTTTAAAGGGGTTGTTGTCAGACTGTGAGTCAGTGTTCTTAACCGGTTGGGTTTTCCAGGGGTATAGAGGTATGAGGAAGTAACTCCATTGGGATAAATAGTTCCTGTCCTGTTGTCCAGTTTATTGTAGCTAAACCTGATTGAGAAAGGATCAGTGGATGAGCGACCAATTCTAATGAGTCTGTTACTCTCATCATAACCATAGAAGATCTGATCGGCTCCAGCCACAGAATCATAAACTGATGTTATGTTATCGTTGTCATCATAGGAGTAGAAAATATCCACATCGGGAACTGTTTTGTTGTTGACTGTTGAAGCCTGAGCCAAACGATCTGATCTTTCATCATAGGTGAAGGAAATATCTGAATCAGAGTCTGTGGCTGTGAGAAGATTATTATTTGGATCATAAGTGAAAACATAAGTGCTTTCATCGGGAAAGGTTTTATTTTCCATCCTGTTTAACACATCATACTGACTGATGATGGTGTCCCCATTCTTGTCTGTTTTTTCAATAAGATTTCCGTTGGCATCGTATTCAAACTCTTCAGTGAAAAGCCTTGGGTCTGTGACCTTAACCAGACGATCCATCCCGTCGTACTCAAAAGAGGTGATATGGTTTCTCTCATCTGTGATGAAGGTTAAATTTCCCATGTTGTCATAGTCGTATTGAACAACTCCCCCCCTGGCATCCGTTTGGGTTGAGAGTCTGTTCATGGAATCATAAGTGTAGGTGGTCGTATTCCCAAGGGCATCCGTGCTGGTTAAAACATTTCCCGCACTGTCATAGGTCCTTTGGCTTATAATCAGTCTCCCATTATCCCTGACAATGGAGACGTTCCCATTGGCATCATGTTCAAAGTGGGTTGTAACATCCTGAATGTCCTCAGCACGAGTCATGGAGGTCATCAAATACCCATTGTAGGTAAAACTGGTGGACCTGCTGTTTGGCATCATCATTCTTGTCAAATTTCCAAGCCTGTCGTAACTGTAGGTTGTTGTGTTCCCCCTGGCATCTCTGTTTGATGTGATCTGATGAAAGTTATCTGCCGGGTTTGACATATACCCATAACTGTATTGTCTGAAGTGTGCATCTCTAAAGGAAGTTAAATTACCCATAGAATCATAGGCTCTTGTAACATCATTTCCTCTTTTGTCAGTGCTTTGTGTGATGTTGTTGTCTTCATCTCTTGTATAACTCACCGTCTGACCCATAGGGTCTATGGACTTCATAGAGGAACCAAAAGCGTTGGTCTCTATTTTTGTCACATTCCCCCTGGCATCTGAAAAGTTGGAAAACCTGCTGTCATTATCAACCATAACCATAGAGGAATCCCCTCCCTGGGTTGTCAGCTTTGTCACCTTTGATAACAATCCAACCTGAGTGTTGTCAGGACGTATGACCTGAACCACGTTACCCATCTCATCATAACCATAGTTCTTGGCCCTTTGCTTTTTATCCACCTGGGAGAGAAGTCTGTGATCTGCCCCATAGTCAAAGGTCCGGGTTGTATTGTCAGAATCAATAATTTGCAAAAGATGACCTGTGGAATCATGACTAAAACGTGTGACCCGCATCATGGGGTCAGTAATAGTGTCAATATAACCGTCAGAGCCGTAAACAAAAGAGGTCCTGCTTCCGTTACTATACAAAATCTCTGTGAGTTTACCACTGCTGGTATCATAGTTGTATGTGGTTCTTCTGTTGTACCTGTCAAGAAAACCCGCAAGTTTTCCGTGTCGGTCAAAGACATAGTTGGTGCCATCCTTGGCAACCCTGCTGTAACCCCCAAAGGGTTCGGGAATAAAGGAAAGGGTGGAATAATCCCCTTGGGGAGAAGTGTAGGTGCCATCCTCGTTTCTGTCAAAAACAAGGAACTTGAAGTTTCCATAGACAAGCATAATCTTCCTGGATGTGGAACTCACCGGATCACCGTTCATTCCATAGAGCTTGTGAAGCCCCTCAAACCTCCAACCCATGCCGAACTCCGTGTCAGGAGAGATCACAGGATAATCAACACTTTTTTTCATTGTTCTTGATCCCCCTCCGTTCATGGAGGCACCCAGACCCACTGAGAGTCCAATGGAATGAATACCTGTACCCATCCCACGGGTTTCAATGTGTTTGACAAGACCAAAGGGGGTATCCGGTCTGCTTAATAGATCTGTGGTATTAAAGGAAGTCATTGGAGAAGTTGAACCACCTATGGTTGTATTTACAGTCATTCTTGGAACCGGAAGTGGATTTATGGCAATAGTTCTACCGGGATTCCTGGGATCAATGGGAACTCTGCGTGTGACATAAACAACTCTGAATTGTATGGGACTGAACTCAAGGGAAGGGGGATTCTTATAACCCATTTTCATTGTAATGGGGACCCCATGACTGACAAAACCGGGAAGTTCATGGTCCTCACCCAATGCCCCTGAAGCCACACACAAAAGACTTCCCTCACACATATCAGGATCGTTATCATTGTTGTCTCCATCACCGGAATCCGGTGGACCGATTTTTTCAAGCCTTGGTTCTATGACAGTCATAAAATGCCAACTGGCACTTCTCACACCCCCTGCTATTGTAGTGATAGTCCGACCATCAGAAGATACTCTGCCAAAGCCAACACTCTCAAAACCTCCCCTTTCTGAAAGAGAGAAAAGCTCAGTCACACTTCCTGCGGGTAAATTATCAGTATTTGGAAAGGTTATGGGCACAGGATTATTAAACCTCACCCCTGTGGGTTGAATGGTGATAATAAAGCTTGGCTGAAACTCTTCCGGCAATTCCCTTGGGGTGGCATCTGTTGGAACCATATCAACGGACAGGGGGCCTGAGTATATGGTTCCGTCACTATTCATGGCCGTGTTCCGGGGAACTGTTAAAGTCACACCAGCGTTTGTGTTACTAACAGTGGTTGTCTGTGTGGGGTTCACCATAGCTGTGGAGGCTGGATCAACACGGGGGAGCATATAGTCCCTCAAGGGTCTGTTTAAAACATTTTGCATAATATTGAGTCTGCCGTTGAAGTTGGCATAGCGAACCTGATCCGATCCTGTCACACCGGAAGCATTAAGGGTAACAATTTGTGAACCATGGGGGATGCCAGAAAGGGTGAACCTTCCCTGACTGTCTGTTGTTGTTGTGACAGTGGATCCCAGAACTCCCACTCTGACTCCGGCAAGGGGAACTGTCTGACCACTTGAGAAAGAATTGGCATCAATGACTCTTGAAGACAGGGCTGTCACCTGATTTTCAGCAGCCGGTTGAACCAAAAGCATCACAGTCCGGGAGGTGATGTCCTTTCCATCGGTGACCTGAAAGCTTACCATGTGGGGACCCACCTGAGATAAAACAGGTTTAAAGCGAAACTCCCCTGTGCCACCATTGAGAGAAGCATTGGCTGGAAGGTTGGGGGAGGAAAAACGGATTTGATCCTGGGTATTGGCATCAGAACCTGAAATTGTAAACCTTAACTCTGTTCCTATGGGAATGTTTTGGGGAGTTGTGATGGGATTAAGTACAGGGGGGGTGTTGGTTTCACCTGTCACGGTAACGGACACTTCATCAGGAAGACTGTCAAGCTTTCCGTCATTCACAATGAGCCTTGCCGTGTAGGTCCCATCCCTATCCACAATGAAGTTTGGATTTACAGAGTTTCTATTAGCCAGTTGTGCCCTGCTTAAAAAGGGTTTGCCTGAAAGTGT
The DNA here is from genome assembly GCA_965218815.1 of Bdellovibrionales bacterium. GTDB lineage: Bacteria > Bdellovibrionota > Bdellovibrionia > Bdellovibrionales > JAGQZY01 > JAGQZY01. Next base: position 766,276 of record CBDCLX010000002.1, read on the forward strand.
CCAGGAATAGGTGATGGGTTGGTTCTCAGGATCAGTGGACCCTGAACCATCAAGTGTCACCATAGTTCCTGAAAGAGCATTCTGATCTGATCCGGCATTGGCTGTGGGTTTTTTATTGTAGCTAATGACATTTAATGTGACTATAGAAACAGTTTCGGAATCCCTTCTTCCGTCACTGGCTCTGTAGGAAAAAATCACAGTCCCTGTGAAGTCACTGCCTGGAGTGTAAACACAACTCAAATCACTTGTACCACCCAAACACTCAGTCAGTGTTCCTGAAGTCGGGGCATTGACGGTTTCATAGGTTATAAGGTTTCCGTCAGGGTCTGTGGCCCCATTGAGATCAATATTCATGACCTTGTTTTCTTTGACTTCAAAAGTCTGATCCCCAACCATGACAGGGGGACGGTTTGGCTCTGTCACACTGATAACAAATTCTTCTGTCTGATTTGTCAGTCCACTGGAATCTGTCACTCTTAGAGAAAATCTGTATTCCCCAGCCCTGTCAAAAGTCCTCTGGGCATTGATTCCTGAAAGAGTTTCCCCGTCACTGAATATCCACTCATAAGTTTGAATGGTTCCATCAGGGTCACTGGAACCAGAACCGTCAAAGGAAACAGTCAGTGGAGCATCTCCACTCTGCGGGGAATAAGTTGCCAGGGCCACAGGGGAAACAAGTGGGCTTTGGGCATTGATGACAACCTCTGCTTTACTTGAAGCCCCGTTGTTGTCAGTGACAATCAGTTTGACAGTGTAACTCCCGGGTTTTGTGAACCCCCATGAGGCTCTTGGAAGGATTCTTCCACTGGCAAAGCTACCATCAGGAAACTCCCACCTGTAAGACTGAATCGTTCCATCAGGGTCACTGGAACCGGAACCATCAAACCTTGTGGTGAAGGGAACATTTCCGGTCTTTGGGCTGGCTGTGACAAGAGTTGTGGGGATTTGGTTAAAACCTGGTCCAATACAGGAGCCTGAAGAGCTTGCACCTTGAAGGGTAACTCCTTCAGATAGATCACAACCCAGGGCCTGAGCATGAAGATTGGCTGATGCTCTAAAGCGTGTCATACTTCTTGCTATCATCTGGTTTCCACCACGGATGGTTATGTTCCTGCCCCTTAGAGATGTTTGCTTAAGAAAACTCACCTGGTTTCCACTCTCCACCCCCCTGGACTCTATGGTCACATCCCCTGTGCTTATCACACGAGTGTCAGCAAAGTTTACAAGATCATGACCGATAAGGGTTAAAGAACCTGAGTTCACCCGACTCCCGGGACCAAAGTGAATTCTCTGGTCTGTTGAAGTGGAAATAATTCTTGTACTTCCCGAAAGATTAAAACGAACCCCTCTGTTTACATCGACCTGACCTGAAGAAAAGATTTCAAGTTCCGATCCTCTGAGAATACTTGAGGGGCCAACACTCACTCCCCCTTCAGAGAGGATATGAATCTTTTGTGAATTGAAGATAGAGTTTTCAAAAATCTCCAGTCTTCCTTTGGAATCCAAACAGACATTTGTTGCCGTATGAGTCAACCCTGCTCTGACTCTGACTTTACAGGGGGATTGGACTTTGACTATTTCTCCAGTGAGCGGGAAAGCGATTTCAATGTCTTTGTATTCACCGTTAACAAGTCCTGAACGGGTGTTGTAGTCATTGAGGTTTTCAAGGGTTTCAGCGATAAAGATGTTTTCTGAACAGATGATGGCTGTATCATAGGTTCTTGTTTGGCAAAAACCTGTTGGAGGCAAGAGGGTTCCAGTCCCTTTATCTGTTGCCACAAGACTTGGTGCTATGAGAGAAAGAAGAACAACGGCAACGCAGGGAGAAGGCATGAAGCCTGTTGTTTTTTTGCAAAAGAAGGATTTAGAGTAAAAACCTTGAAAAATCGGGTGATTTAATAAAGACAGAAAACTTTTTCTGACAGAATTCTTTATTCTTTGAATTTTTGTTCTCATAACGTACGTCCCTTCCGGTGTTTGGTTATTGTTTATTTATTTTTCTTTCATTTCTCTATTCTCCCCCTTGGTTTTCATCTCCTTCTCCCTCTTCTTTCTCCTCTTCAGTTTCATCTTCATTGGCCGGACCTCTCATCATCCCATCATCACTGGTTAGGTCTTCAAGAATCGTTATCTCTTTACTCGCAGTGTGAGTGTTGGAATTTTCATCGGTGACTGTAAGGGAGACGGTGTAGGTTTCTGATTCTGTAAAAGTGTGTTGGGCACTTTGGGTTGTGGCTGTTCCATCGTCTCCAAAATCCCAGGCATAGGTTTCCATTGAGGGATTTGATGAGTAGGAGGAGGAAGCATCAAAGGTCATGGCTCTGTTTTCAACCCCCAGAACAAAATTCGTTTTGATTCGGGCGATGGGGGAAGTGCTTCTTTCGCCAACAGAGGTTATATGGTCCGGAGTTTCATCATCACCAATGGCGTTTGTGTGACCCAAACCCAGCTTGCCGAAATCATTTGATCCCCAGCATTTAAGATTTCCGTTTACAAGTAGAGTACAGCTATGATAAAAACCTGAAGCTAGACCGATAGCATTTTGTCCTAGTAGAACAGCCGTTGCCTCTGTAACGTAATCCACTGATTGTCTTCTTGTTCCTAAACCCAGTAGACCTTGATAGTTGCCTCCCCAACATTTTACAGAGCCGTTTTCAAGCAAAGCACAGCCATGATCTTCTCCTAATGATAAACTATTGACCAAAGCTCCAAAATTTAGATTCGCAAGAGCAAAGGGAGTTTCGTTATCACCAATATCTTCACTAACCATTTGTCCAATGATATCTGAATGTCTGGACCCCCAACATTTTGTGTTTCCACTTGCAAATAAAACACAGGTGTTAAAGTAAATATGAACATCAACAACAGCTTCCGGTAAACTGACAACTCCAAGATTTGACAGAGTTTCATCATCACCGATAGTGTTTGTATGCCCATAACCCAGTTGACCGGAATTATTTCGTCCCCAACATTTCAAACCACCGTCTTCCATAATGGCACAACTTGAAGAACCTCCAACAGCGACCTTAAGGGCTCTTCCGCCTAAATCCAGGACGGCCAAAGTTTCCAGGGTTTCATTATTACCGATAGTATTTGTGTGCCCATAACCCAGTTGACCGAAATAGTTGCCTCCCCAACATTTAACACCACCTGTTTCAAGCAAAGCACAGACATGATTACTGTAGGAGTTATTTCCCACAGAAATCTGTACAACTCTTTGGCCGAGAGACACGGAGTTAATAGAACTCAAGCTTCTATAATTACCGATAGTATTTGTGTGCCCATAACCCAGTTGACCGGAATTATTTCGTCCCCAACATTTTATATGACCATTTGTTAGAACCGTACAGGTACTGTTTGCTCCTGATGAAATCTGTATGGCATCAGCACCAAGATCAATAAAATTATGAGTGAAAAGAGAAGGAATGTTATTGTGACCAATCTGGTCTGTATTTCCATAACCCAATTGACCTCGATTATTTTGTCCCCAACACTTCACATTACCATCCTGAAACAAAGCACAACTATGATGAAGGCCTAATGAGATATCGAGGACAGGAGATTTTGACGGTCGAACAAGTAAAAACACAGTGGCCACCTCAATAGAGTCAAGACTTCCGTCATTCACTTTATATGTAAATGTCACATCTTCCCTGGAATCTTCATCAGGTGTGTAATCACAAGTTAAATCAGAGGTGCCATTCAGACAATTTGACAGAGTTCCTCTTGACGGACCCTGAACTAATGTATAGGTTAGGTTGGAGGTGTTTTCACTATCAGTCCCCGGGTTGAGTGAGAGAGAGTTAGTTTCATCCTGATAAACAATAACAGTTTGGGATGAACTAAGAAAAAACGGAGGACTGTTTGGCATTTTTATTTCTACAGGCTGTGAAAATGTATCTGTCTGATTAAGATCGTCTGTTAAAGTCAAGGTGACTGTATAAGTCCCGGAACTTGAAAAGGTATGGCTGGGAGTTTGTCCAGTTCCTGTTGTACTATCGCCAAAATTCCAGGCATAACTTACGATGGATGAACTTGAATAGGAAGGGGAAGCATCAAAGTTTATCATTGAAACTGTTTGGGCTTCATAATTAAATCTTGAGATAAGATAGTTGGCATCACCTCCTGTTTGAGGACTGTCAACAATGATAATATTTTCGTTATTACCAACATTTCTATTATGACCCAGACCCAATTGGCCGCTATTATTATTTCCCCAACATTTTGTCTGACCATTTTTTAACAAAGCACAAACATGATTTGAAAAAGCTGTGATATTTAAAACATTACCAATATTGGCTTGAAAAATAAAACCATGGTTATTACTTCCCCAACACCTGATATTGTCATTCACAAGTAATGAACAAGTGAATCTTTCACCAGCAGTGATTTTTTTCACATTTACTTCAAAACGAGTGGAACTTATGGATGAGGGAAACTCATTATCACCAATATTCTCTAAATGACCTGAACCCAATTGACCCCAACGGCTCTCTCCCCAGCATTTTATAGACTTATCTTCCAATAAAGCACAGGTGTGATTTAAACCCAATGCCATGTCTTGAACTCTCTGACCCACATCAACATTGCCTGCAATAAAAGGATGCTCATTATCACCAATATTATTGGTATTCCCATAGCCCAGTTGACCGCTACTGTTATTTCCCCAGCAACGAATCCTTCCTTCTTTTAGAAGAGTACAAACATGATGGTTTCCAGAAAATAAGTCGATAGCTCTTCCACTAATTCGTGAAAATTGAAGATTAGTGTGAACTGTTCTATCAGACCTTGAAAGTCCCAGTTGACCATATTCATTATCGCCCCAACACTTCACTTTTCCTGATTCAGTCAAAGCACAGGAAAATTTATAACCTGTAACAACCTTTTTTACAGATTCTCCGATGTTAATTGACCCAATGCTTGATGGGAACTCATTATCACCAATAGAGTTTGCGTGAGTCAGTCCCAATTGTCCATTACGGTTTAAACCCCAGCATTTTACAGACTTGTCTTCCAATAAAGCACAGGTATGAAAACCACCTGTCGATATCCCAATAATATTGGCTCCAACATCCACAAAACCCTGATTAACAGGAAATTCATTATCACCAATATTATTGGTATTCCCATAGCCCAGTTGACCGCTACTGTTATTTCCCCAGCAACGAACTTTCTTGTTTTCATAGAGGGCACAGGTGTGTTCATGTCCTGCTGAAAGTTGTAAAATGACTGGATCGGAAGCAATAATATTCAGTTTCACAATAGATAAATTGGAATCCGTTGTTCCGTCATTAGCCTTATAAGTAAATTGAGTTTGCCCTGAAAAATCTGCGGGAGCCTGATACCTGCAAGAAACACTACTGTTTGAAGAGGAACAGTTTGATAAAGTTCCCTGTGAAGGATTACTGACAACACTATAGGTTAAACTTGTGCTGTCAATGTCCGCAGCATTTTTTAAATTTAATCTGGCAATAGTCCCTTGGATCACAGAAAACTCTTGTTGAGATAATAAAAAGGGTGGAGCATTTTCCGGCCTAATGACTACATTCTTTGTCACTGAATGAGTCTGACCTAGTGAATTTCTGACAGTGAGTTGAACGGAATAAGTTCCAATCTGACTAAAGGTATGGCTAACAATTTTTCCGGAAACAACAGGTGTACCATCCCCAAAGTTCCAGGAATAAGGGGCACTGGAACCTTGAAAAAAACTTGAACTTGCGTCAAAGTGCACAGTCTTTAAATTTGAAAAACTTGTGAGATAATTAAATCTCGCTATCAATGGACGACTCTGATTTGGAAACACTGAGTTGCTCGGGATGAAAATAGGCCGTCCGTCATCAATATTTTGATTGTGTCCCAAACCCAGTTGACCGCTACTGTTATTTCCCCAACAATGAACCTCACCTGAAGCAAGCAATAAACAGACTCCTGAACTAAAACCTCCTGAATCAAATGTTGAGGCCATAATTATATTATCTCTATCAATAACGATGGAGTCAGAGATACTTGAAATAATTCCTCTGGAAACTTCGAATATTTCTGGAAAACCATAACCATAACCCCAACATCTCAGCTTGCGATCGCTTAACAAAGCACAACTATATCTATTGCCTGAAATGATCTGTTCTATATCCAAAGTGAAATCCAAAACTCCCAGAGAAGCCAAAGTTTCATTGTCCCCAATATTATTGGTATGCCCATAGCCTAATTGACCGGAATCATTTTGTCCCCAACACTTTGTATTTTTATCACTCAGTAAGGCACAGGTGTGACCATGGCTTAAAGACAGATCAATAACTGCTGTTCCCAAAGAAATTTCATTGATTGAACTTAAGATTTCATTGTCCCCAATATTATTGGTATGCCCATAGCCCAGTTGTCCAAAACCGTTCCAACCCCAGCATTTAAAGGAACCGTTATCAAGAACAGCACAGGTATGATTCTTTCCGGTGCTTATTTTTACGGCCTTTCTGCCAAGAACCACAAAAGGAAGTTTTTCAAGAGTTTCGTACTCTGAATCACCCCAAGTATCTGTACTACCAATTCCCAATTGTCCATTACGGTTTAAACCCCAGCATTTCACCTGACCTTGTTCGCCTAAAACACAGTTGGTATCACCGCCAGAAGCTATCTGTTTTACTGGGAAGCCTAACTCTAAAACCTCACTTAAAGGAGTGGAGGTATTCTGAGTGCTTCCAACCCCCAGTTGGCCAGAAAAGTTAGCTCCCCAACATTTTGTTTTCTTGTTTTCTAATAAAACACAGGTGTGGTTATCACCGGTTGATACGTCTAAAACATTCCCGCCCACACTCACAAAACTCTGATCCTCCACAGCTTCATTGTCACCAATATTTCTTCTATGACCATAACCGAGTTGACCGGAATTATTTCGTCCCCAACACTTTATTTGTTTGCTATCGTAGAGGGCACAGGCATGATCCTTTGATGAGGTTATTTTTATCACTGAAGGTCTTGGTTCAATAATGCGAATCCCCACTTCGGCCTTGTTGATGGAATCATAACTTCCATCATTAACTTTGTAGAAAAATCTGGCTGTTCCAACAAAGTCCTGGGCAGGTGTGTACTTACAGGAAAGTCCACTGGCTCCATTTAAACTTAAACATTCACTCAAGGCTCCACTGGATGGATTATCGACAAGAGAATAACTTAAAGTCACTCCCTCTCTGCTGGTCTTTCCCGCTTTAAGATCCAAAATGATAACTTTATTTTTTTCCGTCTTAAAAATCTGTCGGCTCTCAAATGCAAGAGGTCGTCTGGTTGTAGATTCCACGACAACAATTTTCTCTTGAAACTGACTATTTCCTGATTGGTCTGTAACGGTGAGTCTGACTGTGTGGTTGCCGACGGTAGTAAAAGATTGATTAGCATTCACTCCTGTGGCTGTACTTCCACCTCCAAAATCCCATGCATAAGAAGTAATAGGAGTTTTTGCAAAAGAATCACTGGCATTAAAACTCACTTGATTTGAAACCCTTGGGTTTATGGGAGAAAATGAAAACCTTGGGTAAACGGGAGCTACAGTTCCACCAGTGTCTGGAGAAGTTACATTTTCAAGAGTTTCATTATCACCAATGGTGATCGTGTGCCCTAAACCCAGTTGACCGGAATTATTTCGTCCCCAACATTTAAGTTTTCCTGACTTTAACAAAGCACAAGCGAATCCTTCACCTGTTGAAATATCAATAGCACTTTCTGAAAGATTTACAGCACTGCCAATGGGTGATTCAGTGCTAGTGGGTTGAGTATGTCCCAAACCCAGTTGGCCAGAAAAGTTAGCTCCCCAACACCTGACATTTCCATTATCCAACAAAGCACAGGAAAAATAAGAAGCCGAAGAAATTTTTTTAATTCTTGTTGTTCCCAAGTTAAAGGTTCCGAGGCTTGACGTATCTCCAATATTTATGTGCCCCAAACCCAGTTGACCGAAATTATTTCGTCCCCAACATTTAGCCTGACCGGTAGTATTTTATGCGTTTCTGTTGTTGAGGCAATGGCACGATGATTGATTTCACAATTTAAAAATGAACCCTACGAACTTTGGTACGCCTGGAGGGAATCGAACCCCCACGCCTTACGGCACTAGATCCTAAGTCTAGCGTGTCTACCAGTTCCACCACAGACGCAAGTGATGTTTTACAAGTTTACTTTTTTTTCGAAATAAAATTCCTGTAATCAGAAGCCTTCAACAAAGCAGCCAATTCCTTTTCCGTATCCATTTCAATGCGAATCAGCCATCCATCGTTCATGGGATCATCATTAATCAATCCACTGTTATCGCTATGGGATGTGTTCACCTGAATCACTGTCCCGGAAACAGGAGCAATCAGATCACTGGCTGCCTTAACACTCTCAACAGATCCAAAACTTTCATTTTGGGCGACTTTTTGTCCCTCTTCGGGAAGATCCACATAAATCACCTCACCCAGCTGCTCCTGGGCATAATCGGTGATGCCCACAGTCACCACGTTTTCATCCACCTGAGCCCACTCATGATCTTTTGTGTAATAATAATCCTCTGGAACGTAGGTCACTTTTTACTCCTCTTTTCTGTAGAAGGGGGTTTTTACAATCTTTCCCTCCACCCTTTTATTTCTCATTTCCACAAAAACTGTTTCATCCACCTTGCCCAACGGGGAAAAGAGACGAACCACTGCAATGGCCTTGTCCAGGCTGGGGGACAAAGTCCCACTAGTTACAATTCCAACTTCCTTACTGTCAACGGAAAACACCTTATGACCACTGCGTGCAATGCCTTTGCCTGTAAGTTCAATTCCCACCCGTTTCCCCATGGTCCCTTGACTCATGGCCGCCATCATTTCAGAACGCCCCATAAAATCCCCTTTGTTGCTTTTGACAACCCATCCCAATCCCACCTCCTGTGGAAAAGTTGTGTCACTGATATCCTGACCATAAAGAGGGTAGGCCATTTCCATGCGTAAAGTGTCCCTGGCTCCCAGTCCAATGGGTGCGGCTTCCGGGTATTCCCTAAAAAATTTTTCCCACAAGGCTTCAGTCAATTCCCAGGGGACAAAAATCTCCACCCCATTTTCACCTGTGTAACCCGTGCGGGCCACAAGGCAGGTTTGCTCCCTCCATGACCACTTAAGGAAACAAAAATCCGGATGTCTCTTAAGAAAAAGCCCCGTGACTTTTTCAAGACAATCCAGAGCCAGAGGACCCTGGATGGCCATCTGTCCCCACTGGTTGCTTTCATCCTCAATGATGGCTCCGCGATTGTTTTCCATTAAAAATCTTAAATCCTTTTCAGTATTGGCGGCATTGACACATAAAAGATAGTCTTCTTCCGGTTTAAGGCAATAGACTACCAGATCATCCACAATCCCTCCCTGTTCATTTGGAAAAAGACTGTATTGGGCCTGTCCCCTCTGAAGTTTTGAAACATCATTGGTGGTTAACCATTGCAGGGTTTTAAGGGCTTCCTTTCCACGGACCCGAATTTCACCCATATGAGAGACATCAAAAAGTCCCAGACTTTTTCGAACCTGGTGGTGTTCTTTGCGAATACCTTCAAACTGCAAGGGCATTTGCCAGCCAGCAAACTCCACCATTTTCCCGGAACGTCTGATATGGGCTTCAAAGAGAGGGGTTTTTTTCAATTCCCTGGTCATTCTGTTTTCCCTGTCTGGAGTTCAGCCAACTTTAAGGTGTTTTCAAGAAGCATGGCAATGGTCATGGGGCCAACACCTCCTGGAACCGGAGTGGCTGCCCTGACCACATTTTCCAGTTCATTATAGCGGACATCACCACAGAGACCACCCCCCTCCTTACGGTGAATCCCCACATCCACAATCACGCTGCCCCTGGAAAAATTCTCCGCCCCCAGGAACCCGGGTTTTCCGGCAGCCACCACCACAATATCAGCATTTTTTAAATGAAAGTTCAGGTCTTTGGTTTTTGAATGACAAAGAGTGACTGTGGCATTTTCCTGAAGGAGGAGAAGGGCCATGGGTTTTCCAACAATCTGACTACGTCCCACAACCACTGCATTTTGTCCTTCCATGGGAATTTTGTATCTTTTTAAAATCTCAATGACACCGGATGGAGTGCAGGGGGCCACCCTTCTCTGACCACTCAGTAAAAGTCCCAGATTTTCAGTACAGAGACCGTCAGCATCTTTCACAGGATCAAGATGAGCAAGAACCCTGGCCTTATTGATATGCTCAGGCAGCGGCAGCTGAACCAAAATAGCATGAACACGGGGGTCTTTATTAAGAGACTCAACCAAGTGGATCAATTCTGTTTCCGTGGTTTCCCGTTTTAACGGGTACTCAAGACTTTTAATGCCTGCTGACGTGCAGGCTTTTATTTTATTTCCCACATAAACCCGGCTTGCGGGATTGTCACCAACCAGTATGACAGCCAGACAGGGGGGAAAGCCCTGTTGTTCAGAGAAAAAATGAACCCTTTTCTTTAAAAAATCCCGACGCTCTAAAGACAGGCTGCGACCGTCCATGGGTTTCATGGAAACTCCTCCAGAAGCAAAGACTTACCAGAGCTGACAACAAAATCAAGTGATACTCATCCGGTTTGACAAAATCTGAAAATCCCAATACACTGGTGAAACTGTTCGGATTTTTAATAAAGTTTCATCGGGAAAACCCGGGTTGTTGAGGACTTTTGTACTGATCGTGTTTGGAACTTCAGGATCCCCTCTTTATTGAAACACCTGAAAACTTAAAGGGGATCAGGGTGTAAAAACACGGACGGAAAGGCAGGGATAAGTGACCAGAAAGAAACCAAAAAATGATAATTCCGGAGACTTAAACCACCACGACATTCCCTCCTCATTAAAAAAGTTTCGTCAAAGTCCTGAAATAGAGGGTTTTTATCGCTTCATCTATGAAAATGATCTTCGTATTGAGACCTTTGAGATCATCGATAAAATCAGCCAAAAACGACAAGCCAGTAAAATCGGCAAAAAAAAATCAAAAATCAGGACCACCTGAGTTTTAGCCCGAATTTCTCACAAGCTTTTGTAGCATGGACCTTATAATAATTCTGTCTAACCCGCATTTCTCATGAATCACATTTCAAAAGTGCGGCGACGGCGATTTTTCTTTACATGGGGAACCTGAAATATCTGATTATGAAAGGAAATATAAAAACCAGGAGTCATCACCTGACAGAGACAGAGAGCCTCGATCAAATTCTGAACGGCATCAGAGTCCTCAAACCCTATGGGCTTCATGGCTCCTGTGAAAACCACGGGGACAGGGGGGGGGGAACACTGACCATGGCAGTAACCCGCAGTCTGAACCATGGTATCCGTTCCATGAAGAATAACAATGGGGTGTTTTTTTGAAAAACAACCAAAAACTGTCTGCCAGATTTTCTCACGATCCTCATCAGTCATATAAAGTGAGTCCTTTGCCATAACTTCCTCCAGGTGGACTCTTATATGGGGCAGACGTAAACGTGATAACAGGCTCTTTTTTAATCTGGATTGGCGATTTTTAAGGGAACCATCGTACTCACTGTAACATTTCTCAATGGTCCCACCCGTTGTCAGAATGATGATTTTTTTCTTATCCATGGTTCTTATACTGATCCTCCCCGGACCTTAACCTGTATTTCCCTCATTCTGACACACTATTATTTCTGAAGACCTGAACATTCCCTTGAGTTTGTGACTGACCCCCCTTGTTTTTTTCAAAATTATGAAAGGCAAGACCCGTGGTCACAACAGAAAGACCAACCCAAAACCATTTTGATTTGTAAAATTGGGTGTTCTTTCCTGCCACCTTCTCCGGAACCACAGCCACCCGGGTCCTGATCTGGTGATTGGGGCCTTGAACCGGATTCAGGGTCCCCGTATCCCTGCTGTCTGAAACACAATCACCAAAAAGATAAACCCACTTCCAGCCAGGGCTGATATCAGTATTCAAAACAGGTCGATGACAGCTTCCCTGAGCCAGGGGAACAGGTTTCACCAGAAGTTTCTCAAGTTGTTTTGGATGGGCCATATAGTGAACGGGTAGATAACGATTGGAAAGAAACTGAATCCTCTGGACAGCCCCCACTGTTTTGATAAAGCCTGAATGACCCTCCTGTTTTTTTCCATTGATTAAAATCTTATCAAAGAGGTCAGCCTGTTCCGGTAACTGCCAGACGTATTGTACCATTTTTTTCTTTAATTTCCGGTAATCCTCAATAAGAGGGGGCGGAAAAAGACCAGGATCCGGTGTTTTATTGTACTCAAGGGCCACAGCCTGCCGTAACCAGAATTGCCTTTGTTTTTCATCCCCTTCCAATTGAGACAGTCTCATGAGAGCATAGTGGATGCCATCCCGTTCTTTTGAATTCCAATTGGCCTGATGTTGAAAATCAGCCATTTTTTTAAAATGTTTCCTGGCTTTTTCCAAATCGCCATTTAAGAAATGAAACTGTCCCAATTTCAATTCATTAAGAAGCCTGTAAGTCCAGTCTGACTTTTGAGAAATATAATATTGAATAAAGGACTGACTCCGGGGGCTTTCCAGCAGATGCCTCTGATATCTAATATCTGAGGTCTGCCCAGACTGAATCACCACTTCCCTGGCCCACAGATTCATTATCATCAGTAGGAAAATCATACTCACTCCGATTCAAAAACAATTGCTCTTCTGGTCACTTTGGATTTTTTTTTAACAAATTGGGTCCCTACGGATTTTGGATTTCTTACGCTCACATAAAACTCTCCAGGATAGCCGGTGATTCTATGGGCCTGGTCCGCTGGAAGTAATACACTAAAATGCTCCGAACTGCCAGGACTTCGAACAAGTTTTACCTTATAGGCAATACGGGATGCCTTTTTCCCGGGACCAAGGGGGGTTGAATAGAGGTCAACCACCCCGTACCGTCCAATGATCTGATCCAGGGATTCATTGTTAGCCACCCGAATGGGAACCAGACTCTGCCCTTCAGGAATAAAAATATCAATACTTTCAGTGACTTGATTGCCTGCCTGTATTTTTTTCCCCGACTTTCCAAATTGTGTCAGAAAGGCAACAAGCCCCAAAGCCATGGCAATAACAGCAATGGCATTGATATTGGCTTCAGAACCGGGACCGATGAACTTTTCTTTGAATTTTGTAATGATCATAATGGGGTTTAATTTCATAACAGGAATCCAGAAAGATAAAAAACAAGCTTAAAAAAAGAGTGAGGATAAGGGTTTCAACGAGTGTTTGCCCTCTCCCATTGCTGAGTGCCATTTCAAACCTCCTTTGTGTGGGTGACTTGCACAATGACCTTCCCATCTTTTTTGTATGGGAAGCATCCGACTGATCCAGACTGGCAATACAGAACTTAAGTTTGTACTCCACCTGACTTTGTGAACCTGATTTCTGGAGTGATCCCCACCCCGTTTGTAAACCGGAGCAATATCCCTGATGGCAATCTTAAGTTGTGAGTCCTTCCATTGAATTTTAAAAATCAGAGTTCCACGACGAAGCCCGGGCCAGATCCCTGCAATCTTTTCAAAATGTCTGTTCATTTTTGTTCTCATCCGGAAAAGTTCTGATCGGGACAGAACATTTCCCTGATAGAGCAAAAACTTTTGCTTCAGCCCCAGAGCCTTTTGCATGGCAAGCACTCCCCTTCTTTTCAAAAGGGCGGCGGCCTTAACAGTCGGAGGGCCTGTCAAGATAAGAATATCCAAAGCTTTCTTCTGTAAAATCAAAGCCTTTGCCTGCCCATTGAGGCCCAAAAGTGTTTCATTCTGATCCACTAAATTTTTCTGGGACTTCAAAACAAAACCATAACAGAGGTTATCAAGTTGATGCTTCTGGTTTATAAACCAAACAGACCAGAGAACCCCAAAAACCAGAATAAAAACAAAAGGGGTCATCAGAATCAGGGAGATGGTCACAAAGCCACCGTCCGCAGTGGAAATTTTGTGGGAAATGCGGGTTAAACTCATTGGACCGGTTCCAAATCACTGATTTTTATGGGAAGTCTGAGTTTTTCAAAAATCTCTCCATCCGGCAGAAAAGGAGTACTTGTTCTTACCCGGACCCGGACCTGCTTTCTGTTCTTATAAAATTCAGTGATGGAAAACCGGGAAAGGGGAATCAACCCCAGTCTTCCCCTCAGCCGATTTTTACAGAAAGAAGGATCATTTTCCATGGCCAGACAGAGAGCTGACTGATAAGTCCAGTGGTCAAAAAGATAAGAACTCCCAAGATGATGAAACCCAAACATCAGTGAACAAAGCACCACAGAAAGAAACGGCAACACCAAAATACTTTCCAGTATGGCCTGCCCTCTGGATATAAACAGAATCGGTACAGACATCTATTTTGCCCGATTGGAACGGGAACCACGAAAAAAGTTTCCCATATCCTTTTTGCGAAGATCCTCCTTGTCCATTTTCTCAAACTTCACCTGAACATTGGATTTTCCCCCCTGAAGGGATTGAATAATACTGGCCAATTTGCCCCTGGTGGTCTGTGACAGGATTCTCATAAGCCCCATGGTGGCCACAGCCATAAGTGCCACAATCACCATATATTCTATTAAACTCTGTCCCCTGTTGTTTTTTTTCTTCAAATAAATGACTTTCATAATCTGCCTCCTTTTTCTTCCCCAAGTGTCTGCAAGGCCAGACACCTGATCTCTTCAAAAAAAAGAAAACCTCAATGGAAATAATTCAGAAACCGGATCCCTTAAACTGTATTTCTGAATTTTTCAATCCATTTTAAAGTTGGATGACTGTGACCTGTGGGTGGCTGATTGGAAAACCGGAAAACCAAGACACGACCAGCCCATACCTGATGCCCCGCAGAATGTTCATCAAAATTTACTTTGCAAATATATTTGATTACAATATAAAGGATGAAGGAAGAAATGGTTGAAAAAAATGTTATCCCCCCCCCCCCCCCCCCCCAATGAAACAGATTCTCATTTAAGTTTAAGTGGCCATCTGGACCAAATACTTTTTGGTTGTAAGCTCATCTATCCTGAATTAAAAATTATACCAAAATTCCAAACAACAGTAGAAATATGGACTTCCGACTCCGACAATGAAACCAAAATTGTTAATTGTTTTGAACTGATAAAAAGCCTGAAAAACTCTCCCCTGACATTTCATCTTGAGAACGTTGTTTTTGCAAAAGAGACTCAGGATACAATAATTTTCACAACCAAGTTATTAAGTTATATGAAGTGTGATTCAGGTTTTGAAAATTTCCACCTGATGTGCCGTCATATCACCATAAAAGAAGGCCGAAATGAAAACATGAAAAATCTTTTGATTAAATGGCTCAATGACAAATCAAAAGAACCCGGTCACTCTTACTGCAAAATTCTGGTCAGCCTGATAATAGAAAAGTATGCATTCATAAAAATAAAAAAAATTCTGGAATTTTATGACTATTTCCATCAGGATGCTCTCTTACGGCAATTAAAAAAAGCTTACGAACATTTCATTTCTCAAGGCTCTTTCCTTCAATTTCTAAACCTTATTTTTCAAGCCACAGGAAAAAACCTTTTTAACCAGATCAAAGTTGTTCTGGAAAATCATAAAACCTTTCCCCTCCATGAGTTTTTTTCCAAAGAACAGATTCTCAGTCAATTATGGATAAAAAAATGCCTTGAAGAGTTAAAACTCTCCTTTGAAACAGCCCTTGTTCTCTCTGAAGGACCAGGTATTTTGTCAGCAATCCTCCTGAAGGATAAGTCTCTTAAGGGAATTGTGAGTGTTGATAAAAGTCCTGATTTTGAATCAGTGGCCATTCGTCTCAACCACAAAAACCATAGCAAAGGTCGTTTCAACGCCATAACCAAAGACATTTTTGATCTGAACTACAAGCGTTTAAATCTGGTGGTTAACAAATTTTCTTATACGGGGATTGGCAGATTTTTTTTCAAGACCAATAATGTTGACATTATCATCAACACATCCTGTGAACATATTAAGAATTTTGCCAAATGGTATGAGCTTTTACCCAAAGGACAACTTCTTTTATTGCAATTCAATGATTTCTTTCCACTTGAAGGACATACCAATGACAATGATGCCGATTCCCTTGAATCCTTCAAAGCCATGGCTCCCATGAAGAATTTACTGTTTGCGGGGGAACTACCCTCTGAAAATCACGCCCACCTTATGTTGATCGGCTATAAATAAACCCATTATTTGATCACAGAGAAGCCGAAACCCATGACAAATTGGATTAAAATGGATGTAACTGCGTCAGGGTGCAAGCAGTTACAAACAGATATGGTTATTTTCAATACAATATGGAAGAGGATTGACCAAAATCTCATGTTATCGTAAAATAGTCGTATGAAGAACCGCAGCCTCTATCAACCAATCAACACCCTGGCTCTTTCAAGAAAGAGAATGGCTTTTGTTTCAGGGCCCAGACAGGTCGGGAAGACGACTCTTGCCAGAATGTTTCTAAAGAAACAGGAGGGTCGGTATTACAATTGGGATGACCTGGATTTCAGGAAAATCTGGACCCGATCCCCCAGGATGACTACCTCCCAACTTGAAAATCAATCCATTCTCATTCTCGATGAAATTCATAAAGCGGCAAAATGGAAACAAAATTTAAAAGGTCTCTATGACACCCTGGAGAAGGAAATCAAAATTATCGTAACAGGCAGTGCGAGGCTGGATCTTTACAGGAAGGGTTCCGACAGTCTTATGGGAAGATACGTCGGGTTTCGGCTTCATCCTTTTTCCATCGGGGAAATCCTTACGAAAACAAGCTCACCTCCGGGGAGTCTTGAGGAAATTTTTTCCGGAGAGCTGTCCGTGTCATCGTCAAAAAGGCTTTGGGATTTATGGGAGGATCTCACTGTCTATGGTGGATTTCCGGAACCTCTTTTAAGCTCCTCTGAAAAAATTCTCAATATCTGGCAAAAGGGGCGTATTGACAAGATTGTCAGGGAAGACATGAGGGATTTAAGTCGTATTCCCGAATTAAGTAAAATTGAGATGCTTATTTCCCTGTTGCCTGAAAGAGTCTCCAATCCCATTGGACTGAATTCTCTCAGGGAGAATCTGGAGGTCAGTTATGACACCGTGAAGAGGTGGATGAATTATTTGAAAGACCTTTATTATCATTTTGAAATACAGCCCTGGTCCACCAATATTGCCCGCTCCCTTAAAAAAGAGAAAAAAATATATCTGTGGGATTGGTCGGAGATAAAGGATCCGGGAGCTAGATTTGAAAACATGGTGGCTTCCCATCTCCTGAAAGCCTGTCATTACTGGACTGACAGTGGGGAAGGAAAATTTGACCTCTATTACCTGAAGACAAAGGATAAAAAGGAAATTGATTTTTTGATGACAAAAAATGGAAAACCCTGGATTCCCGTTGAATGCAAATTAAAAAAAACAAATATTTCCCCCAACCTTTCAGTCTTTGCCGGAAAATTGAAAACACCTGTTTTTTTCCAGCTCGTGAATGAAAAAAAAATTCTTAAAAAACAGCAATGGGAGGGAACAGGGGTTTATGTATGCAGTGCTCCTGATTTTCTCAGGCATCTTCCCTGAAAAAATGGGATGATATTACCGCGGTTAGCCCGAACTTCTCATCTTAAAAGAATACTTCTCTGACCAAATTTCATCTCCAAGTAAAGAACAGAGAACAGTGGAATTGGAGTCCGCAGCCCTGAGAGGCAAAAATCCCAGGGCAAACTGTCACTTTTTTAAACACTGACAGTGACAATTTTCCGGAATCTTTGGCACGATCCTCCCCGTGTCTTTGTAAGATATTGAAATTAAAAATCTTTTTTTTGTTTCATTCTGGCACATTCCATGAAGATAAGAAAAGTAATTAAAAAGAAAAGAAACATTTATCAAGTGAGGTATAAAATGAAACAAAAAATAACAATTGGACTTCTCGTCTTTTTTCTGGGAATTCTGATCACCGCCTGCGGCAGTAAAAAAAATAACAATGATGGAGATGACCCTGGAGACTACGGTTATTTCGATGAAATCAGACGACCTGACGACTGTAATAGGAATTGTTCACGCAGCGTGAGCGGAGTGATTCACATTGAAGACAAGGATGAATACGCCAATGCTTTTCTCCCTGGTCTCGATAGTGGTTGGGACTATGCTAATCACGACGATAACAGGAACAGGCGAAGAATTGATTTGAGAGATCTTTACGACCATCCTGAAAATGTGCTAGATGCTTTTACCGATCGTTTTCTCAACACTATTGTCAATGGTGTTATTGACTGTGGTGCCGGTATTATGATTACCAAAATCTTGGAAGAGATATTTAATGCTGATGATGTAAGAATGCAGTGTGATATCGCCATAGACAGGAGAAGAGATTATGATAACCTCAGAGACTCCTACGATGTGACGGTTCAGTTTGAGTTTGACTCCCGTACCAGTGGCAATGGAATTGAAGCCATCATCCTGGATGTTGACAGAGATGGTGACAGAGACATCTTGGAGTTTGACGATCGTGATAGTGATCACATTTTCTATACCAGAAACAGAAATTATATGCTGGAAATTGACAGGGACAGACTCCACATTGTCAACCGCCGCACAAATGAGCAGATGGGCTATATCACAAGATAAAAAACACGCCAATCCACACATACAAACCGTACGAATAAAAAACGCAAACTCAAAAAAGTTTGCGTTTTTTTATTTGTAACAATCCCCTGTGATGGGGAATGACCCCTTGAACGTCGTACCCGTCTTATTTGATTGGCCATATAAAGTGCATTATGAGTCGTTACGCTCAAAGATCCACAGGTTCGGGCATATAAAACAGTTCATATTGAATGCTGAACTCCCCCCCTGTTTTTTCAAGTTTGATATTTCTGGATAAATGGATCGTATTGTTGTCCACATCATAAGTCCAGCCACCAAAGCCTTTTGGAATCCATTGACTTCCCCCCTTATAATCGTAACGGACTGCTATGGTTTTGACATCAGGAAGGGGGTCAAGGGGAATGGAGAGGACCGAATCCACCAGATGATTGGCAAAATGAGCAAGACCCTTCCCATAATTATACTGACAAAGATTAAAATAGTAGCCACGATCACCAACAAGTTTCACCATTTCAATAATATTGGAGGGTGGAGACTCCTCCTGATCGCACTCGTACTGAAGCATCTCAGTGGTGATAACCCCCGCAGCATAGTGAATCTTTTTCTCTTCACCCTTTTTCAGTTTCAACAAAGACAAGTAGGACTCCTGAGGGGTAAGACCACTTTGGTCATAACTGTCTGTGATAACAAAGACAGCCAGATGAGCCTCTGGACGATAAAAAGCAAAATTCTTCACAAGCATTTTTCCTGATAAGGCCGAAAAGGGAATATTAAAAAATTCCTCAGGACCGGGAGAACTGGTTCCAACTTTCATCATTTCACTGAGACACCCGGCCCCTTCCGGAGTGTGCCTGTCCACATAGTTGGAATAGATATGATGTTCTTCAGACAGTTTTTTACATCTTTTCAGCACACCTCCATAGATGCGGGAAGAGGCATTCTGAACGGGAACATGGGAAGTCTGTGTGTCAGGATGAACCTTCTTACTCCCCGGTGGAACCGCCTGGAGATAAAGTGCTGAGGATGAAGCGGTGACAGCAATGTGATAATCAATGATCTCTGTATCCAGAAATTCATCAATAAATATTGCAGAATTTTTTGCCAGAAGGTGCTGGACAGATTCCATGCTTCCTGAATCGTCAATAACAAACAGAACGTCAACGGCTGGATTGTAACTGACAACAGATTTTTTGGCGAGCTTTTTTGTCAAGCGGGAATGCTTTTTAGGACCGGAATCAGCCTGACAGCCCAGAAAGCAGAAACAGTGGAAAAAGATAATCACAGTTTTCAGTTTTCTCAAAAAGCCCCCTCTCTGTGCTGAAATAAAGTGTATAACAGCTTCCAATGAATATCAATACACACCTTTTCCTATAGTGATCCCGGAGTTAAAGTTCAAGGGTATAAAAGGGTTCATAATGAATATTAAACTGTCCTCCTGTCCCCTTCTTCAGGTGGATATCCCTGGACAGATGAACAGTATTGTTTTCTGTATCATAGGTCCAGCCCCCGGGACCATTGGGAATCAACTGACTCCCTCCCTTGTGGTCATAACGAACCTCCATGGTATCCATATCAGGCAAATGATCAAGGGGAAAGCTTAAGACAGAATCCATCAGGTGACTGGCAAAGCGGGAAAGATCTTTCCCATAATCAAATTGACAAAGGTTAAACCGGTAACCACGGGGACCAAAGAGTTCCACCATCCTCATAAGCTTAAGAGGGGGAGGCTTATCCTCTCCTTCCGCTGAACATTGGTACTGGGATACTTCAACAGTAACGATTCCGGCAGCATAATGAATTTTTTTCGCATCACCTTCCTTAATGTGTAATAAAAAATCATAAGACTGTTCAGGCGTGAAACCGCTCTGGTCATAAGTGTCCGTGATAACTACAATAGCCAAATGGGCCCCGGGACGATAGAAAACAAGTCGGCCCGGCATCAATGTTTCGATCACAATGGGTGGAACACTGAGAAAGTGTTCCACTGTGGAACCGGAGTCTCCAACTCTCATCATCTCTCTAAGACATTCAGCAGCCTCCAGGGTGTGCCTGTCCACATAGTTGGAGTGGGCATGATGACGTTTGAGGGTTTTGCATCCTGCCAATTGACCCGCATAAACAATGGAGGAAGTCATAATGTTCGGCCTGGCCCCGGATTCTGACTCACTATCGGACTCATCGGCATGGAGAACCCTAATGGAATCATTGATGAAGTTTGAGTGACGAGGTGACGAAGTGGTGACAGCAATATGGTAGTCAATAAATTCCACATCCAGAAAATGATTAATAAACAACTCAGCATTTTTAGCCAAAAGATTTTGAATATCAGCCATACTGTGTGAATTATCAATAACAAAAAGAATATCAACAGATGGGTTGTAGGCACTTGTGATGAACTTTTTGATAATTGGTTTTTCAGAACGGGTTTGTTTCTTTTGTCCGGGGTCAACCTGACAGGCCGTGAACAAGAAAAAACAAATAACAAATAAGGTGTTTATAATGATTCTATGGGTGGTTCTCCCGGACTTCCCATTGAGGAAAACCTGAAAAAAATCAAAAAAGACAAATTTGTTTTTTTTACAAACTCCCTTTTGAACCACACATTCCACTGATATTGACCTGGTAACTGGACAACTCATCAAACCATCTCTCCCCCTGATAAATGAAACTCATGGCATATTTTCCTTTGGCCCCTGTGGTTCCTCTTTTAACACTGTGTCTGGAATCCTTTTCGGGGTCATCCACAATCACCTTCTCCAGCAATGAAACCTGTTGAATCAGTTCTACCTCCACAATCTGCATTTTTTTAAGAGTTCCGGAAATCTCTGCAATCTCCTGATCCACAAGGACCTTGACCCGATCCAGGACCACAGCATAGGCTCTACGACCACGGGCACTGACCTCATTTCTGAACTCCTCCATTTTTAACTGAAACCCCGCTGCCCTGATCCCCTGATTCATGGACCGGGAATAGAGTTTTTTTGCTGTCCCGACTTCCTTATCCCATTGTTTTTGTCTTTGTAATAAAAAATACAGATGTTCATCACGGGCCATATAGCGGGGAAGGTTTCCGCCCAAAACAACAGGACCGGAGGAGACAGTCAATGTTTTGAAAAGTTTCCTGACAGCCGGAGTATCAGGTTGTTTTTGTAATTTCAAAAACCTTTTTGTTTTCATCTGAAAGCGGTTTTTAAAATCCATGATGGTTTTTGATACGCCTTGGTAATCACAGACTTTAAGATTGGCAAGGCTGGCAAGATAAAAGGCTCCAGGCCCCACATCCTGATCAAAATCAGGATTCAGAAGAGTCTGTGTATGGGCCAGAGCATTCTGGGGTTGACCCAGTCGCAACTCTGCCCAACCCATTTCCTCCAAGGCCTCAAACCAGTAGTCCGAGCCTTTTTTCACTTTTCTGTAATAACGAATGCTTTCGGTCAGATAGCCATTCTGGTAAAGCATCCGGGCTGCTGTCAGATTCATCAGATTTTTTGAAACAGGGTTGTTTTCAGTCACCCCCTGTAAATGTTTTAAAAGTTTTGCCGCTTTGGCATCTTCACTGTTTGTCAGCAAAGTGGTGATGTAACGCCACTGAACCCAGTTTCGCTCCCAACTGCCAGGAGGGGTTTTTCTCAACAACTTTTCATATTCATCCAGAGGGGGTTCACTGCCAAAGCGACGAGCCAGCACCCTGATTTCTGCCGATGAACCAAAAATATCAATCCAATCTCCAGACCACTGAACACTGGTTATTGCCCACAGCCTCACATTGAATTGCATAAGAGCCTGCCAAAGCTGAACCAGCAGGGGATGAATTTGTCTTGGATTTTTTGTAAACAGAACTTCAAGACCAGTCAGTGGCAAACCGTTTTTAAACAACAGATAACCATAGAGGGCACCCCCTGTGTCACCTGCGGCAAATGAAGAAGTGTTCCCAAAAGCCAGAGGCCACTGGTAGAGGGCCTTTTCCACTTTGCCTTCAGACAAAAACCGGAAAAAAATATTCTGCTCTGCCGTTGGATGTTTTATGAGTTTCCTGAAGTTTTTCAGAGTCTGGACTTTTTTCCCGATATCCAGGTCATTGGGAGAAGTCCTTGAATCCAGAATATTAAACAGATCATCGGCAAAAGCAGGTTGAATCAACAAAAAGACTGTAAAAAAGAATCGGAACATCATGATCCCCTAAAGCAAATATCCAAAGGTAAAGCTGACCAGAGTGGTTTCCATGTCAACGGGACCACTAAAACGTTGGGCCTGGTAAAAACGCTGACGGATTTCCAGACGGGCAGTCAAATGCCGGGAAATCCACAAACCAAGTCCTCCACCCACACTGAACAGACCCGTTTCACCGGACTCCAGTTCCATGCGACCGTAACTGCCCGTCAGATAAACATCAAACTGAACAACCCCCAGATCAAACATATTGATTTTCCCATAAAGAGGGGCAAAGTTGACCATCAGTTCATAACCGGAATCAGGCTGATCCACATCAGGAACCAGATCCTCCTCATGGATTAAAAAATAACCTTCCCGGGTGAGTTCATTGTAAGCCTCAAAATAACTGAGCCCCACAGACCAGCGGGGATCAATATGGAAATGGTAATTCAACAAAAGCATCCGGGTCTGAAGATAGGCATCACCACCAATCACATTTCCATACCCCAGGGAAAACTCACTGCGTTGATGCAAGTCCACAATGCGTTCCTGCACAATTTTTATTTGTTTGTCCGGTTGTAACAGTCTGGCCCGATTGATAAGAACATCATTACCGCCCAAGGAGTCAAAGTCCTTCATGATATCCCCATGAACCAGAGGGGAAAAAAACATTAGTAAAATAAAAACAAAAAATTTCATGATCACCGTGATCCTCCTCAATGGGTTATGGGTTCCGGGCCCGTATCCACAACAATGTCTGCTGGTTCATTAACAACCGGTCGGGACTGTTCCGGGCCAATCCCCGGTTGTGAGGAGCCATCAACTCCACCTTCGTCTTTACCATGAGATCCACTGGTCCCTTCACCCATCCCTGTTGTCACTGGCAGGCGTTCACCAACCGGTTTGGGATCAGTATCAAATCTGTCTCCTGGTCTCCCTGTTACTGATGGGATTTCTGAATTGGGTCGTGACACCGGCTGTTCCGATTCCACAACAGTCACTCTGAAACTTTCCTTAACCACAGACTCATCGGCCAATTGAAAATTATCAAAAATCTGACCAACCTTATGAACCTCCACTTCAAATCCCCCTGTTTCCTCAGGTTTCCATTTGAGAATGCAGCTGGAGTAATGCCTGGCATTCTCCTGACACTGACAGGTGGATCCTACAGGAGAAACACATCTTGCTGACACCTTTGAAATGCCGGATGTATTAACCACCAAAAAGGTGTGACTGTTCCATTCCCCCCTGACAAAACGAACCACAGGCTCACCGATAAAAGCAGGTTCCGGAGCTGTTTCCGGAGAAACATTCAATATCTGATTGAGAGTCTTTGAGGGAACTCCATATATGGAATAAGCCACAAAGTCTATTCCATAGGTGTCTTTGTCTTTAAAAAGTCTCATGTTTTCAGGTAAGTTCAGTGTCACATCAAATTCCCAGATATCCAGACCTTCCCTTGTTGATTTGTCAGAACAGCCACATCTTTCAAGGAGTTCCTCGTCTCCAAAGCCATTGGAAGGGGGGTATTTTACAGAAAAGTATCTGGCACCTCCATTTCCACTATCTCCACCACGAACCTGAGAATATTTATTTCTATTGAAAATCTGAAGACTGGGAGGCTGTTCAGTACTTCCATGGACATAAACCTTAAATTGATATTCTTTTCCGGGAGAGGTTTTTGAAGGAAAATCAACAGTTTTCAGTATCTCCGACAGAACCCCCCGGTTGTGCATTCGCGGAACAACCATAATGTTTATTTTTGCAACTGACTCAAGGACAATCCCCTCATATTCCGCAAACAGGGAAACCTCCACAGTCTGCAATTTGTATTTTGAACTGATATCCACAAATTCTTCAAGGGGGGTTATGGAAATGTTTTGATTTTTTTCATCATAAGTCAAACCTGAAAACTCATCAGAATCCTGAATGACAATCTGCTGGAATTTCACGTTGGGGTGACCAATGCTGTATCTGACAGGGATATTCAGGGTTTCCCCTTCGAGAACACTGTAAACAGGTTCAAAATTCATAAAAATGACATCCCTGTCGGGAGGAGGGATTTTCTCTTTCTGCTGATTAAAAGGGACAGCATTTTTTACACTCTCACTTTCATCTTCAAAGGCATCCTTTTTCCAGCCATCAAAGCAGGAAGACAAAAACAGTAAAAGGGAAAAAAACAGCAAGCACTTTTTCATAAAAACTCCTTTGGAAGCCCATAATTATTTAATCTGATTTCCATTTTTGCTCCCCTCCCTAAAAAAGTCATCCATGAAAATCCAGACATGATCAGCATACTATAGTAGCTTTCCCCGATTTCCCAGTGAATTCCTCCCTATTCAGGCGGAATTCCAAAATTACTACATCCCCAATCATTTTTCAATCACCTTTGGGCCGTCTTTTGAAATGAAAAGGGTTAAAACGAAAAGGAAAGGACACCTTCACTTCCCGATTGTTTCCGGGAATTGGGAATTTCCAGGTCCGCAACCGTCTTAACAGACAATCCTCCACAGATTTATTGTTAAGAGATGTGTCTTTGGTTTTGGCAAACCGGACCCGACCATTGGCATCAATCACCCAAAAAACGACCACCCTCCCCGAAAGAGAAGCGTTGAGTTGTAAACCCTGCTCATAGCAAAAACGAATTTGCCCCAAATGACGGCGGACCACATCGGCAACAAGACGATGATCAAGTCCTCCGCCAACAGAGGCCTCACCGGAGACAGGTCTCATGGAGACCCCTGTGGAACCCACCATGGATAAAGACCCAAAACCTGCTTTCCCTCCCCCCTTGCCTTTGGTCCCATAACCGCCACCCCCTTTGACACGGGAACCGGAACCCAGAGGGGCTGCCACAAGACCCTCTCCATAAATACTGGTTTGGACCCCACCACCACCTTCCTGATGGCCTTCAACACCCGGACCTGATGTGGATTGGACATTCCCCATGTCCAACCCCCCCCCTCTCTGATGGCCTTTTTTCAATTGTCCCAGAGCGGCTAAAAAAGCCCCCCTTCTTCTTAAAGAGTCTGCCTTTGAATCTGTTTTTTTGGAGACACCCGCCAGACTGACAATCAAGGTCCGGCGGGAGTCGGACCGGGGAATTTCCAACTTTTTATGCACAACCCTGACAATTTCCCGCTTTCTTTCCCCTTCAACTTCCTCAGGAACTTCATCCGACATAAAACCATTGTTCAACAGAAAGCCAACAAGAAGATAAAACAAGACTGAAAAAAAAAGAAATTTTCGGTCCCCGGAAGACCTGGAAATGAGTTCACTTTGAATGACCGGAGAGATTTCCCCTCTTTTAACAAGTTCAAGGTGGCCGAAATTTCCCACCTTCAAAGGCTGATGTAAAAGGTGATCCCCCGAAGCCCGGGCCAGAGTTTCAAAGGGCACCTTTTCTTTTTTTAACCGGTCCAGGGAGGTCATGACCTCAAGCCTCCTGGTATCCTTGCGAAAAACAACCCACAGGGTTTCAGGCTTTTTCCAGGGATAGACCCGAAGAACATTGCCCTCTTTGTTATAAAGAACCAGGCGTTTTGTCATAACAACAGATCTTCAGTTTCTTTTTGATGACATTTTCACACGATCCTTAAAGTCCCGGGGAACCTCCAAAAGACTGTCAAGAACCTTATCCTGTTCCACTGTCCTGACAACCTCATCAGAAAAATGGTGCTTCCCATGGACAATAATCTCATCAAAGGAAATCTCCTGCTCTTTCCGGTCTTTCACCTGTTTCCCGTCAGGAAATGAAAAAACCAATGGACATCCAATGATGATCAAAAAAAACAAAACAAACCGATAATTCATAACTCCTCCTGATTAATGTTGATCCAGTTTTTCCAAACGATTTTTCAAATAAATAATCATGGGCTGATAACCCCGGACAGTCTCCAGCTCAACAAGCTTTTTAAGAACTTTTCTGTCCCTGGGAGTCTTCCTGATCTGTTGTCTGGTCCTCTTCAGCAGGGACACTGAAGATACGTTGCGTTTTCTTTCCTGGCGATAAACCAGATTCAAAAGGTCTGATGATGATCTTTCAACCACAGACTTTAATTTCTCAATTTGAGGCCCCAGGAGAGCCTGAAGACTCCGGGTGCTTTTATGAAAATCAGCATAAAGCCAGTCCTGTGAATCCTGATCCCTCCAGAGTTCATCCAGCTTTATTTGAATCTGATCGGCTTTTTCCCTGTAAGGGGTGGCCTGTTGGCTGAGCAAAGTCATGGATTCCCGTCGCTCTTCATCATTCATATCCGCAGGAAGGGGCAAGGCCATTAAGTTCTCATAAAAACGGATGTATTGGGTTCTCAAATAGCTGAGAAAAAGAGTCTGGGCCAGCCAGTCCCGGGTTTTGGTGGCCTCACTGATGGTCTTTTCAAAAGAATGGATGAGGTTTAATCTGCGTTGAATGGAGGAAACCAAATAACGGTTTTTCAGCTGATGCTTTTCAAGTCTCTTCAACTGCACCTCACCCCGCTGGAGCAACAACCCCCGGGAAACCACTGAGGCCACCCAGGTTTTCTCAAGTCCATAAGTTTTAAGCTGGCCAAGGAGAAGAGAGGTGGGTTTCCCCTTTCCATAAAGATCAATGATAAGACCGGCAAAAGCCTCCTTTTTTTTCTGTAAATGGGGAACACAGGACTTATAAGGCCCCTTTAAACTCCGACTTTTTTCAATGAGTTTAAAACAAATGGAGAAAGCCAGTTTTGAATCCTGTGCATTTTTTAAATACTGCAGGTAGTACCTTTCCGAAGGTTTTTCAGCCAGATCCGCAAGACGGGCCAACCTAAGCCAATCACCTGTGTTTAATTTCCTGTAAGCAAGATAAGCCCCATTGAAATCCAGCCGGGTTTCACTGAGCCAGACTTTGTTTTCAAGGGCAAAGCGACGCTCTTTGTCCGTAAGATTATCAAGACCAGGAAAAAACTGAAGGGATTCCCCCATTTCATAAAATTTGTTTAACTGACGGGACAAAATAATTCTGTTTTCATGATATGTTTTTACTTGCTCAGGATTGGCACTGGACACATCAAAACGGTTAAGAATGGTCCAGGACTTGTCAGGATCTGAAGAAAACCGGGCGGATTGGGACAGGATGGATTGACCGACCAATCCCAGAAAATGTTTTTTTCGGTCAGGGAGGTTTTTGGCAAACTTTTTTCCCCAAGCTTCAATAGCCGGATCATTTTTGGTCAACACCAGGGAATCCAGAGCCAGTTCAGCAGACTGGAGTCTCCATTTATCAGAAACTGATGGATCCAAAGCCAGTTTATGAAACTGATTGGCAGCCATTTCATAATTTTTGTTTTCGTACTGAACCTGGGCCATTTGGTAACGAATTTCCGACAACCTGGTTTTTTCAATGCTTTTTTCCAGATAGAGATTTTGGGCCGTCATCAGCCACTTGGAGTTTTCAGCCAGTTCAGCGATTTCAATTCTTCGAATCAAAAGGGATTCAAGCTCTTTACTGTCTTGTATTAAGGAGATGGCTTTCCCGTTCCAAAGCCAGGCTTTATGAAAATTCCGGGCCAGGGTGGCTGCCTGTGAAGCCAGTTTAAAGGCTTCAACATCTTCGGAAACCACTTCAAACCAGGCCCCATAAGCCATGATGAGTTCTTTGGAGGGATTTTTTTCCTCACTCCGATTCCATTTAAAAACAATACTTCTCAGTTGCCTTTTCAATTCCTCAAACGTCCTCTGGTCAACCTGTGCCTGTGTTGACGGCTTCCCCCCGGGTGTTGTGTTTTTTTTTGTCTGTGATAATGGGACCAAAGCTCTTTTGAAGTGAGAAAAAAGTTTATCCTTTTCATTATTCATCCTGAGATCAAGACGGGCCAGGTTCACCAAAACCTCCATCCGAACCCGGACCTGATCTGTTCTTTTCACAATCAGTTCCCATGCCTGTTCGGATTGTCTGATTCTTCCAAGACGCTCCAGCTCTTCTGCCAAAAATGAAACATTTCCAATTCGATTTTGTTCGGGACTTAATTGAAAAACTTTCTCAATGGCTTCAAGACCAATCAACTGACTATGGGCCATAAAAACCGTATAATCCCTGGCAACCTCAGCTTTAAAATCCTCATCCACTCCAGAAAGATTTTCCTTATTACGACTGAAAAGCCCGGGATTTCTTAACATTTTTTCAAGACCGGAAACAGCACCGGAAACATCCCCTGTATTGTAGCGACACCAGGACAAACGAAAACTGGCAAGCCCTTTCTTTTTAAAGGAGTTTTCAGTCAAAGCCTGTTGGTAATAAATCTGAGCCTGTTGAAAATCCCTTTGTTTAAAATAAATCTCAGCCAAAGAGAATTCCGCCTCCGCTTTCAGAAAACCCTGACTTCCATCAATCCCCTTTTTATAAAATTCAATGGCCTGGGTGTTTTGGTTCATCACTTCATAAAGATGACCCATCTGTATTAAAACAGTTTGAAGCCTGTCTGAGGTTAATCCCGGCAAAACATGATGATAATACCTGAGAGCCTGCTCACGATCTCCCTGCCCATCCGCACATCCAATACAGGCTTCCTCCAGCTTTTTTTTGGCTTGCAGACGAGCCCGCTCAGCATGGAGGTCAGCCAGTCTCAAACCCACTTTCACACGGGCCGGGCTGCTCTCAGGCAAACCTGAAAACACCCCCCTGAGTTTGTCGATCAACAAATCCTGTACCCGGCTCTGGTGATCTGTCCTGGTGGCTTGGGCCTGAATCCCGGCCAAAGCCAATGGAGAAGATACAAACAAACTGGAAACCAACAATGCACTAAAGATCATTTGACCCCTCATTTTCTGATCACCGCAAAATCAATGTTACTGTACCCGGCATGACTGCCTGCCTGAATCACATGACTGAGAAGATCATAGGTTTGACGACGATCAGCCTGGACAGTCATGGCTCCATTGAATTCAGTGCCCGGATAATAGGTTTCCCAGTTTTTCCTCAGCTGCATCAGTTTTTCAACAAGGCTGTTGACAGAGATCTCCTCTTCTTCAACAAACAATTTGTTTTTCTCCACCTTCACCAACACATTTCTCCCAAGTTCCACAACCTGGCTGGCTGACGGCAGTTCCATACCCTTACCGATATAAAGAAGTTCTCCTGTAGTGGAAAAGCTCATCAGCAGGTAAATCACAAGAACAGAAAAAGTATCCACAAGAGATGTCAACATGATAGTGGCTACAAGGGTTCTTCTGATTTTGGCTCTCGACCTGGATTGCAAATAACTCCGTGAAACCTGATAAAACATCATTCAATCCCTGAATCTTTTTTGTTTCTTATACTGATCCTGTTTGAATCTTCACAGGTTTCCTGTTGTCAACCCTGAGAACTCAAACCAGACCGGCATTCAGAATCAAATAGGGGTTATCCCCAG
Organism: Bdellovibrionales bacterium; assembly: GCA_965218815.1. Lineage (GTDB taxonomy): Bacteria > Bdellovibrionota > Bdellovibrionia > Bdellovibrionales > JAGQZY01 > JAGQZY01. Next base: position 796,354 of record CBDCLX010000002.1, read on the forward strand.
ATCTTCAATCCCTCTTTTCCGAAAAACATCCATTAACCTGATAATGTCCTCAAAACTTGTCATTTTTGAGGGGCGGATAAGGGCTATGGACAATTGGTCAAAATCAGTCGTGAGTTTTGTTAAATAGTTATTTAATTTTTCATAATCGGGGTGACCTTCCTTCCCCTCAATTTTATTATTTCCATAAACACCAAAAATTTTTTGAGGGCTGTTACGCAATTGAAATCTCATCTGTCCTTCAGATTCCAGAACCACCCACATTTCCGGCTTTGGCCTTGAAGTTCCCTCGGCCTGACCGCCAATAGCCTGCTTGATGTTCATCGAAGCAATCTGAACCCATACAGTGGTTAATAGCAGAAAACAAATACAGACGGACAAAAGAGAGATAAAAGCCACCAGATCAATTTCCGTGTTCATGGACTTTTTTGCTGTTTCTCCTCCGAACATAACTTCCGTCCTTCCCTCTCAAAACTTCGAAGAGGGGCGATTGTGAAACTCAAGGGGGTTGAATGAGTGACTCAACCAGTTATAAACCTTAAGTGCTGCCTGATTCAGATCATCAGTGAGAATCTGGGAACGGTTGGTTAAAAGAGCATAAACAAGAAGTGTGGGAATGGCCACAATCAAACCAAAAGCTGTTGTGTTCATGGCCTCGGAAACACCATTGGAAAGAAGAGTGGCTTTCTCCACAGGATTGGCACTGCTGACCGCGGCAAAAGCTTTAATCATTCCTGTGATGGTTCCCAGAAGCCCTGCCAAAGTAGCCACATTGGCAATCATGGCAAGAAAGGCTGTTCTCTTTTCAATTTCCTCTGTTTCCTCCAGGATGACCTCTTCCATACGTCCATGGATCTCATCCTTTCCACCCATATTCATGGCCACCTCCGCACCCACAGCCACCGTTCGGTAAATGGACAGGCTTTTATCCTGCTGACTGGCTTTTAACACCAGGTCCAGCTCCCCCTGACGAATTTTCTTTTCAAAATTAAGGGCCTTGATCTTCTGCACCGGTTTTCTTTTGATGTAGAGGGCCACAATTCTCTCAATGGTTATGGCAACACCCAAAATGAACAAAGCCAGTATGAACCACATACAGATTCCGCCACTGTTAAACTTTTCTGACAGTGAACCCAGAAAAACCATGACATCCCCTCCCCTCTCAATCATCTGCACTCAATAAGAAGGCCAAGTGGAAGTTAGATATGAATAACTTTTACAAAATCCATCTTTTTTCAGTTACAGAACTAAATAAAAGGATATGGATTTGTTTCTTTTATTGCAAGAAAAAAAATGTGAGGGCCCCCCATGGGGCCCGAAAATCATAAATTGTCTGTTATTTAGATAAAATAATAAAAATAATTAAAAATTTTTAATCGCATTGTTATAACAACGACAAAATCACTTGGTGGTAATACAAAATCACTGTGTATTAACAATCCAGAAACCGGGTTAACCCGAACTTCTCATAAACTTCCTACTGCGGCTTCCAGTCTCCTCGAAATTTAAAGAGAAAATTTAAAAACTGGACCTCGACAGAGTGCTACTATGCCTTCAGCCCATTTTCTAAATTTTCTCTTTAAATTTCGAGGAGATTGAAAGCTTCGCTACGAAAGCCTGTAAGAAATGCGGGCTAATAAAGTGGATTTGGTTTGACGGGACAGACCAAAATCAAGCACAATGGAAATCATGAAACTTCATGTTTTTTACCGGGTGACCCGCCTTTTTCAAATCCTTGTTGCAGCCTTCTGTCTTTTCTCCTGCACAACCCATCCCCACGAGGAAGGTCGCAGTGAGTATTTAAGGATCATCAGGGAAAACAGTGCCGGAGACAGTCAGTTCGCCGGTGTTTACAAAAACTTTGAATTCCGGACTACACTCTTCACCCGTGAGGTCTCCCTGGCCGTCCATAAACGTCTGAAGCAATACTATGACTGGAGCCAGGAGGAAAACTCCCAAAAGTCAAACGAACGTATGGAGGAATTGAACAGTAAAACCAAAATCTGGCTGAGTTTTTACACTCCCAGGGGAAAAGACGACAACCTGGCCAATAAAAACTCCATTTGGAGAATCTACCTCCTTAACCGGGGCACACGCTATGAGGGAAAACCCTACCCTGCCAATATCAACCTCAGTCAGGCCAAAGCCCTTATGCCCTATCATTCCCGTTGGGCCACAGCTTACTATGTGGATTTTCCCGTTCCCACAGAACAACTCCGGGGATCTGTCAAATTGGTCATCACAGGACCCCTGGGACGCAGAGAGGTGGATTTCCCGGTTCAAAACTGATACAAAAAAATGGTATTCAGTTCCAGGGAGAACGGTTTTGTCTTCAGACAGGAATAACTTATATAAAAATTCTGGTGATGGAGGAAATAGATGGATCCCCGATTAAAATCTTCAGTTAAATGGAGTCCCTTTCCCAAAGAACTTTGTGCACAGACACAAAAAGTCCTTAAGAAACGCTTTCAGGAGGAATACGATCTGGAAAAATCCCAATTTGTGGTTGAAGGACGTATTTACAGGGAGGAAATTCTGGGTCGCTATGGACTGCGGGTGAATGACCAACTCAAACAACACAATTTTGAAATATCCTTTGAATTTGATTCCAAAAAGCAAAAGGTCCTGGAACTTATCCACAAATCCATGGATCTGGTGGAACACCTGTGGACAGAACTGCTGGAAGAAAATCTGGATGATAGTGACCTTTCAAAGCAATGGCAAACAATCAATTTTGACAGGAGAAAATATTTCCACAGATACTCCACCGTGAACACAGCCCTTGAAGAAGAGGCTGACCGCCTGCTCTCCCAATACAAAAAAAAGCTGGTTTATGACGACCCGGACAAAGAGAACACAACAGACAATGGAAACAAAGACAACAAAAACAATGGTAACCCCTGTGAAAAACTTCATTGAAAACATTATTGACAAGGACCTGAAAGAGGGGAAAAATTCCGGTCGAGTCCACACCCGTTTCCCACCAGAACCCAATGGTTACCTTCACATTGGTCACGCCAAATCCATTTGTCTTAATTTTGGACTTAAAAAAACTTATGCCAGTCAGTGCAACCTCCGTTTTGATGACACCAACCCGGGTTCCGCAAATCAGGAATACATGGAGGCCATTAAAGAGGACATCCAGTGGCTGGGTTTTCAGTGGGACAGACTGTGCCATGCTTCTGAATACTTTGAGAAACTTTATGGTTTTGCCCTGGAACTGATAAAAAAAGGAAAGGCCTATGTGGATTCTCTGAGTGAAGAACAGGTCCGTGAATATCGGGGAGATCACAACATTCCAGGTAAAAACAGCCCTTACCGCAACCGCAGTATTGAAGAAAACCTGGATCTTTTTGAACGCATGAAAAAGGGTGAATTCAGGGACGGGGAACATACTTTAAGGGCTAAAATTGATATGAGTTCGGGGAATATGAATATGCGTGATCCCCTGATCTATCGCATCCGTCAGGAAAGCCATCCCATGACCGGAAACAGATGGTGTATTTACCCTCTGTATGATTTCACCCATGGGCTTTCTGATGCCATTGAAGGAATCACCCATTCCACCTGCACTCTTGAGTTTGAGGACCACAGACCTCTTTATGACTGGTTTCTTGAACAATTGGATTTCAAAGAGCCACCCAAACAAATTGAGTTTTCAAAACTGTTTTTAAGCCACGTCATTGTTTCCAAAAGAAACCTCAAAAAACTGGTGGAGGGCAACCATGTCACCGGCTGGGATGATCCCCGAATGCCGACCCTCTGTGGGTTTCGAAGACGGGGCTACACTCCGGAAAGTCTTCGGGAACTGTGCCGTCAGGTGGGAGTCTCCAAGTCCCAGTCCCTTATTGACTATGGACAGCTGGAAGAGTGCCTCCGTTTTGATCTCAACCAAAAGGCCATGAGACGGATGGTTGTTCTCAGGCCTCTGAAGGTCACATTAACAAACTACGATAAAACAGAACACCTGAAAGTCCCCAACCATCCCAAGGACGAAAGTCTGGGGGCAAGAACCCTGACCATGTCCAAAAACCTCTGGATAGATCGTGATGATTTTATGGAAAACCCTTCCAAAAAATACTTCCGGCTCAAACCGGGGGGTGAAGTGCGTTTGCGTTATTCCTACATCATCCGTTGTGAGGAGGTTGTTAAAGATGAAAAAAATGAGGTGATCGAACTCAAGTGCCGAATTGATCCCGACACTCTTGGCAAAAACCCTGAGGGAAGGAAAGTCCGGGGAATCATTCACTGGGTTTGTGCTGATGATGCCCAACCCATCACTGTTCATCTCTACGATCGTCTTTTCACGGACCCTCATCCCGCCTCCCACAAAGACAAAAGTTTTCTTGAATTTATCAATCCCGATTCCCTGAAAACTTTAACAGGGAGTCTGGCTGAGGCTTCTTTAAGTCATTGCAAAAAAGGGGAGTCTTTTCAGTTTGAACGAGTGGGTTACTTTTCTCTGGACCAGGACTCAACAAAAGAAAGACTGATCTTTAACCGCTCGGTGAGTCTGAAAAACAACTGGAAGTAATATTCCCATTCCAGGAATTCAAATGTGTTTTATAATGAAACACTTAAGGCAAATGTTAGAGTCTGGAGGACAACTCGTGGAGAAGACCATCCTTAAGCCCCACCTGGGGCAAATGAATTTTCTCAGAGCCAGCCAAAGCCATGATCCGGTTGGTGACAAGTGCCGCAGGGACAATCACATCGGCCCTGTCCGGTTTGAGACAGAACTTCAGGATTCTTTCCCTGTAATTCACCCCACGGAGCATCTCATCCATTGCTTTCATTTCCTCTGTGGTTAAAAACATTCCCCGTTCATTGGAAACAAAAGTCTTTAGTTTAATAAACCGGTCCATGTTTCCTCCTGTGCCCACAGCCTGTTCCAGTTTCGGAAGTTCCCTGAAAAAATCATGGATCTCATTTTCAATAAACTCCGGAAGCCAGTCTTCAGGTCTTTCTCTTTTATTCTTCTGTAACTCCAGGATCCGGACCACACCAATTTTATAACTCTTCTTTTTCATGGTCCGGCCATCAACAATGGCCACCAGTTCAATGCTGCCACCCCCAATATCAATCAGGAGATAACGGCTCTGGCTGAGATCAATTTTTTTTGAAATGGCAAGACTCACCAGACGGGCCTCCTCCTGACCGCTGATAATATCAACAGTGATTCCTGTTTCCCTTTTTAAACGGGCAATAACAGCCTGGTTATTGGTGGCCTCTCTCATGGCACTGGTGGCAACAGCCCGCCAATGGACAACATGATGATTTTCAAGTTGGTTTTTAAATTGCAAAAGAGCTTCCTTTAAATCAGAATAAATTTCCCTGCTGATATTTCCCTGACTGAAAACACTGCTGCCCAAGCGGACCGCCTGACGGGATATATAGGAAATGTAAAGCCCTGAATCCGTATTATTGGCAATGGCCAGGCGGATGGCATTGGATCCAATATCAATGGCGGCAGTGTAGGGCATGATGGATAAGTATGACGATTTTTATCCTCCCTGTCCACACCTGACCTGTATTTTAAAAACAAGGGATGGATAAATTGACTTTACAGAGCCTCATAATTAAAATTGAATGACACTGGTTTTATTTGGATTTTCACGAATTTTTCTTCTCAAAACATCTGAAAATTCAAAGAAAATCAGTACAACCCGGATATGGAGTTTGTTTGGGACCTCTTCTGGCCTGCTTTTTTTTTCTTTTCCTCTTTTGCCACTCTTATTCGGTCAAAGCCACTTTATCTCCTGATATAAAAACTTATTTAAACAGGATCCCTGAAAAAAAACTGACTATCCCCTTTATTATTAAAGCAGCCCTTAAACAGTCTTCATCCTTTAAATTACTGGGTTATGATTATGCTCTGGTGAATACAGAAGAGCAAAACCGGTTTGACTCATTAACAGACACCATCCTGGTGGGGGGAACCAGTTTTCAGGATGACAATTCAGTGAAATTCAACCCCTTCACCCCCCTGCGTACCAAAAACTGGCAATGGAGTCTCGGTCTGGAAAAAAACTGGGAAACAGGAACAAAAACCAGCCTGGCCTGGCAACAGGATGATACATCTCTGGACTTTGGAAAGAGTCTTGGCCGTTTTGGCAACAGTTTTCTCAGGGACTTCAAACAGTCTGCTGTCATTTTACGGATGGAACAAAATTTACTGAAAGACATTTTTGGTTATTCTTTTCGACAAAGAAGACAGGGGTCCCGCCATCGGGCCAAAGCCCTTGAGTTGAAAGTCAGGGACGACATTGAAAATCTGGTTCTGGTTTTTATCAGGGATTTTTACAGAGCCTGGTTGCTCCAAAAACAAATGAACACTCTGGAAAACCGTTTGAAAAGACAAAAAAAATTACTTCGAATAATGACCCGTCGAAGTCGCAAAGGAGCTGTGGAAAAACCGGATATCATCAGTCTGGAGACTCTTATGGCCTCCACAGCCTCCCACATGAAACTGATTAAAACAGATCTGACAGCCCAATGGGAAAAGCTGATTGCCAGTCTGAATTTTCCCGATATGTTTTTACAGGTGAATGTTATGGACATTCCCATGGCCATTGATGAACCTGTCCAGGTGGCCTTAAAGGCCTGCAATCTGAAAAATCCAAAAAAAACAGCGGGTGTTCAGGCTTTGGAAAAAAAACTGGCGGCCTTTGATGCAGACTTTAAGGCTTCAAAAAATGAAAGTCTTCCAGATCTCAAACTCATTGCCGGTTATCAGGGCAACAGTGTTGACAATCGTTCCATCACAAACCTCCGAAATGTTTTAAGGGGTCATGATGATAATGGTTTTGGCCGTGGCCCTTCCTGGAATCTGGGTATAAAGCTTTTCTGGCCTTTAAACAACTCAGGGGCCAGGGCCCAAAGAACCACCCAATTTATAGAAAAGGAAAAAGCATCAGCCCAATTGCAAATAGCCACGGATGATCTTAAGACCAGATGGCGAGACAAGTGCCGCAAGTTAAAAGTGGAAGAGGAGACTTTAAAAGTTTATACTCAGCTGATTGCCAGTCAAAAAAAACGGGTGGCTGCTGAAAAGAGACGCTTTTCCCTTGGAAGAATCGGAGTGAACCAATGGGTCACTGCCGAGGATGATCTGAATCAGTGGGAATTTAACAGGAATCAAAAATCTGTTGAAGTCAGACAACTGGCCTGGCAGATCCAGAAAATTTCGGGGGATATGTATAACAGCCTGTCTCCACTCATTGAAACCCTGATGACAGGTCACAACCCATGAAAAAACTTATTGAATTTTTTGCAAGACAGGGGCTTTTTTCAGAACTTTTCACCATCCTTGTCATAGGTCTTGGCCTTTACTCACTGATAACCCTTAACAAAGAAGCCTTCCCCAATATTCAATACGATATTATCACTGTCTATACCCCTTTCCCTGGAGCCTCCCCCAGTGAAGTGGAAAAACTCATCACCAACCCCCTGGAACAGGAACTTAAAGAAGTGGATGGTGTCAAGCAGATAGCCTCCACTTCCATGGAAGGTCTCAGTGGTATCATCCTGAAGCTGGACCCTGACCAGACCAGCCATGAGGAAGGCAAACTTGACACTCAGGAAGTGATTGATCGTTTCAAAAATTTACCCGATGAGGCTGAGGATCCTGTGGTCTCATCCATTGAAACAAAAATTTTCCCTGTTGTTGAAGTGACTGTGAGTGGAGCAAAAGACTCGCTGGCTCTTAAAGAGGCCGCCCGCCATGTGGAAAAGGAAATTGAAAAAATAAAGGGAGTGGCCCGGGTGGATCTCCTGGGTGAAAGAAAATACGAGATTCGGGTTGAAGTCTCAGCTAAAAAACTCAGGAATTACCAATTATCTCTCACTGAAGTGGTTACCGCTCTTAAGCAACAGAATATCTCCATACCAGGGGGACGATTCACCCAAAGGGAGGGGGGTATTGAAAAAGATGTGATCGTCCGGACAGAAGGGCAGTTTCACAATGCTGAAGATGTGAAAATGACTGTGGTTCGCTCCAATGATCTCAGTCATCCTATTCTTCTTAAGGATGTGGCCCGGATTTCCATGAATCTCAAGGAACAGCAAATTGCCTACAGAATCAATGGCAGAGAGGCTATCCGCCTTGTGGTCCTGAAAAAACAAAAAGCTGATGTCATCCACCTCATTGACATTCTAAAGGAGAGAGTCAAAGACAACTTTAAAAACAATCAATTAACGGATGTGAAACTTGAACTTGTGAATGATTTATCTATCTTCATCAGAAAACGTCTGAATGTTCTTTCCAATAACCTGTTAGTGGGTCTGATTCTGGTTATTCTGGTTCTCAGTCTTTTTCTGCCTTTCAGGGTTTCATTGATCACAGCGGTTGGCATACCTTTTTCCTTCCTGGGGACCATGATATTTTTTCAATACCAGGGGGTTTCCATAAATCTGCTCACCATGACTGGTTTGATTATCGTCATCGGAATGCTTGTGGATGATGCCGTGGTTATCACGGAAAATGCCATACGGGAAATGGAGAATGGTGAAGAACCAATAGAGGCGGCCATTAAGGGAACCAAAAATATCTGGTCTGCAGTTTTTGCCTCTGTCATGACAACAGTTCTGGCTTTCCTCCCTATGACCATCATGTCAGGGATTTTTGGCAAATTCGCAAAATTCATTCCCCTGAGTGTGATCTGTGCTCTCTTTGTCAGTCTTCTGGAATGTTATTTCATTCTGCCCTATCATATCGGCCGCTGGGTCAAAGCCGGACATATTCAGACTTCCAAAAAAGGTTTTAAAGCCGGGTTTAATGTCTTTTGGAAAAAGATTTTAAAAGCATACAGTGCTTTTCTGAGTCAGGTGATTCGTTTCCGCTATGTTGCTTTCACTGTCTTCTCGCTTTTCATAGGTTTTTCCCTTTTCTTCACTTTAAACTTCATGAAAGTGGTGTTGTTCCCCCCAAAAGGTATTGAGCAGTTTGTCATTAAAGCCAAAGCACCCATTGGAACCAGTATGGAACAAACAACAGAATTGATAAAACCCATAGAACAAATGCTCTCAGACTTTCCCCCTGGGGAAATCAAAAACCATATCACCAGTATTGGTGAATTTCGTCAAAGACCTGATGAGCCTGGTCAAAGGGGGTCCCACTATGCCCAGATCATCATTTATCTGACTCCCGAATCAGATCGTCACCGCCAGGCTGATGAAATTATTGAAGCCATGAGGGCATCCCTTAAAGAAACAGAAAATCTGGAAATTTTCTTTGAGCGTTTCAAGGCAGGTCCCCCCGTTGGAAAACCCATCAGTATTGGAGTTCAGGGAAAAAACTATGAACAGATCATGCCTGTTGTGAATGAAATCATGGCTGATATTAAAAAAATCAGGGGAACAAGGGATGTTACCCATAACTTTTCTGAAGGGAAAAACCAGGTGGTTGTACAGGTCAATCCAACAGAGGCCAGTTCCGTGGGGCTTTCCCCGGCCTCCGTGGGAGTCACAGTGATGTCAGCCTTCAAAGGTCTTATAGCCACCAGTATCCGTAACCTCAATGATGAGATTGACATCCGTGTCTCCCTTCCAGAGGAGGAAAAAAAGGGGAACGAGGGGCTTGGTGATCTGAAAATTCTCAATCCTTCTGGCAAACTGGTCTCATTAAAAAGTATCGCCGATTTTCACTCCCAAAAAGATGTTGAATCCTATTTCCATGTCAACAATCGCCGTCAGGTGACCATTACCGGTGATGTGGACACAAATCTGATCTCTGCCACTGAGACGAATAATATCATCCACAACCAAAAGGACAAGTATCTTTCCAAACACCCCGGTTTGAGTCTGAATTTTTCCGGGGAAAATGAAGACACTCAGGAGAGTCTCCTGTCTCTGGGTCGGGCTTTCATTCTGGCTCTTATTCTGATTTACTTTCTTTTGATTTTAACCTTCCAAAGTCTTATCTGGCCCATGATTATCATTCTGGCCATTCCCATTGGAGCCGTGTCAGTGGTCTGGGCTTTATTCATTCACGGAGAACCTTTGAGCTTCATGGGAATGTTGGGGGTGGTGGCTCTTTCCGGAGTGATTGTGAACAATGCCATTGTCTTTGTGGACTTTGTTATAAAGGAAAGAAAAGAGGGATTGGATCAAAACAAAAGTATTTGCCAGGCCGGTGAAAAACGTCTCAGACCCATTGTTTTAACCACTTTGACCACTGTTTGTGGAATTTTACCCACAGCCTATGGTATCGGAGGCACAGACTCCTTTATTGTTCCCCTGACCATAGGACTTGGTTGGGGGATGCTGATTGGTTCCATTATCTCAAGTCTGTTTTTACCCTCTTTTATTGCCATCTTTGATGATATTAGAAACTTTTTTACAAAATCAAAAAGTAAAGTTTTTGGTAAGGAGTTGTGAAATGTCCAAAGTTATTATTTACAGCAAAGATTATTGTCCTTTTTGCGTCCGTGCAAAAAATTTAATGAATCAAAAGGGAGTTCCCTTTGAAGAGATCATGGTGGATAAGGATCCCGAACTTTTTTCCGAACTGAAAGAAAAATCGGGAATGCTCACAGTCCCCCAGATTTTTATTGACGACAAACTGATTGGTGGTTTCACTGAACTTGCTGAGTTGGACAGTCAGGGAAAACTTGACCTTTTATTATCGGACAAACCGGATTGATCCAAAGTGCATGAAAACACAGACAGGTTTTTACATACCGATTTCTTTTTTAATCCTTCTGATTTTTCTCTTTTTTTTCCATGGACTCAATAAACATCTCAGTTTTGATTCCATCAGGGATCAGCAACAGGTTTTTGCCAATTTCTACCAGGAAAAGCCCATTCAAACTCTGCTTATCTATATGCTTGTTTATATAATAAATATCACTCTGTTTCTTCCTGGAGCTGTTCCACTCACAATCCTTGCCGGAGCCCTCTTTGGACTTGTCACTGGCACCATCCTTGTCTCTCTTGCCAGCACCACAGGAGCCACTCTTGCCTTTCTGACCTCAAGATTTATCCTCAGAGATTGGGTACAGGGACGTTTTGGTTCCTCTCTGAAAAAAATCAATAAAGGCATTGAAGAGGAAGGGGCTTTTTACCTTTTCAATCTAAGACTGGTTCCCCTGTTTCCCTTCTCCGCAGTCAACCTGATTATGGGACTCACACCCATGAAGACAGGCACTTTCTTTTTTGTCAGTCAGGTGGGGATGCTGGCTGGAACCATTGTCTTTGTCAATGCCGGAACCCAGTTGTCAAAAATCGAATCCCCGGAAAGTCTTTTATCCCCCCGCCTTGTTTTTGCTTTCTGTCTCCTGGGTGTTTTTCCGATAATCATCAAAAAACTATTAACCCGAATTTCCAGAAAACCAGACAACTGGAGATAACCATTCATGACTTCACTACGAATTGTCCCCGGGATTCAGTGAATGACAGCGGACCATTGTCAACCGCATTAGACTTTCCTGGGAACTCAAAGCCTGTGAAGTGGCGTTGGGTTCCAGATATTGTCCCGTGCTGTCCAGTTCCCAGGCTCCTTTTTTATCCTCCAGTGCCATCTGCAACACCTCCATGCAACGCCTTTTTAAACCACGATCAAAAACAGGGGTGATCACCTCCACCCGCCTGTGAAGGTTACGATGCATCCAATCGGCAGAACCCATATAAAAGAGTCCGTCCAAGGAATCCTTGTGGCCATTGAGAAAGAAAAACAATCTTGAATGCTCAAGGAAACGTCCAATAACAGAGAGAACCCGAATGTTTTCACTGAGTCCCTTAACCTGGGGTTTGAGACAACAAAAACCCCGGATAATCATATCCACTTTCACTCCCACTTTTGAGGCTTCATACAAAAGGTTGCAGATTTTGCGATCCTCCAGACTGTTGCATTTGGCAATGATATGGGCCTCCTCACCCCTCTTTGCCACATCAATTTCATTCTGGATAAGCTCTATAAAGCGATCCTTCATATTCATGGGAGCTACCAGCAAGGCCTTAAACTCACGTTGAAATGAACGACCCGTCAAAAAGTGAAACAGCTGAATCACATCCTGAGTGATCTCTTTGTTGGCGGTGAGAAGCCCTATATCCGTATAACCCTTTGCCGTGGCACTGTTGTAATTGCCCGTTCCAATATGACAGTAGGCGTTGATCTCTTTGTTTTCCTTGCGTAAAACAAGGGTGGTTTTGCAGTGGGTTTTGAAACCGATGACTCCATAGACCACATGGATTCCCACCTTTTCCATCTGTTGGGCCCAGTAAATATTCTGTTCCTCATCAAAACGGGCTTTCAATTCCACAAGACAGACCACCTGTTTGCCCTGTTCCGCCGCATGAATCAAAGAGGATATAATGGAACTTTTTTCATTGGTTCGATAGAGGGTCATCTTAATGGCCACCACGTTTTGGTCTTCACTGGCTAAGCGGATAAAGCGTTCCACACTGGCCGTAAAACTCTCATAGGGATGATGGACCATTAAATCCCTCTTTTTAATTCTGTCAAAAAGAGAAGTCTGATTGTCCTGGAATGGAGGGGACACCTGTGGGTCCCAGGATGGAAATTTAAGGTGGGGCATGGGCAAATCAAAAATCACCCGAAGAGAGGTGTAATCCAGAAGACCGCCCAGTTCATAAACATCATTGTCTTCAAGTTCCAGCTCCGTCTTGAGAAGATCAAGCATCCAGGAGTCCGGGTTCTTTCCCACCTCAAGACGAACAGCCTCTGCAAATCGTCTCTGACGAATCTCCTCGGTAATCATATCCAGGAGGTCTTCAGCCCCATCCTCATCCCGATCCAGGTCCGCATTACGGGTGATCCGAAAGGGCATCACTCCAAGAATATTCATATCCGGGAAAAGTTCCTGTAAATTGTGGGAAATCAATTGGAAAAGAGACACATAGGTAACACCGGGGTCATCATCGTTGACCTGACTCCATGGAGGAAAGACCTCTGGAATCTTAACCCGACCAAAAAAAACATCCCCACTTTCCTTATGCTCAAGCTTAATGGCCAGGGATGATGACAAATTGGAAATAAAAGGGAAGGGAAGAGCATTGTCCACAACCAGAGGAGTGAGTACGGGGAAAACACTTTTCTGGTAATACTGACTCACCTGCTCTTTCTGATTTTTAGTGAGATCTCTCCACTTTTTCAGACGAATGTGATGATTGGACAGCTCAGGAACAAGGTTTTTCTTATAAATTTTTGCAATTTCCCTGTAATCTTCCAGCAAATGTTCCCGAATCAGTTTCACCTGATCAATAGCCATCTTTCCATCATGGGATTTTTTTGAAAGTCCAAAGTCCAGTTGGCGTTTCAGTCCCCCCACTCTTTTCATGACAAATTCATCCAGATTGGATGTGAATATACTTAAAAAATGCAGACGTTCCAGTAAAGGGGTATGGGAATGTGCTGCCTGCCGGAGAACTCTCCGATTGAACTCAAGCCATTGCAGTTCACGGTTAAAAAAGTGATCAGAATCCCTGGAGACCAATCAAGTGTCTCCATCGTTGCCAATACTCTCCACAGGACAGGCCTCCATGGCTTCCACACAAAGTTCCTCTTCATCTGAAGTTTTCGGTTGCCTGACCACATAGGCATAACCATCATCCTCATCCAAAACAAAATGATCGGGGGCCGTCAAATTACAGGCTGAACAGTCAATGCAGGACCGATCCACATAATAACGCCCCGGGGTGTTACTGTCATATCTGTCACTTTTATCAGCCATAACAGCCCTCAATGGAAAACAAATTTTCCTCTATACCGATTGTGTTTGAAAATTCCTGTTTTTTGATAAAGAAACTCCCGTGAAAATTTAAATGCAATCGGTACAATTCGTGTTTTTCAAAAAATTTCGTGGCAAGGCTGTCTGTTCACAGGTTTTGCCAAGAAAATAAAATCCGGCCAAAAACAGGGTGGTGCCAGTCAGACTGGCTCTAAAAAAAGGAAGTGCCATTTTATAACAAAGCAGAAGTCCCTCTCCATTGAGAGGGTAGAGACCTGAAGTCACCCAGACCCCAAAATTGGAAATAATGAAAAAGAAAAGAGCGACTCCCCAACCCAGGGTTAAAAAGGAAACCAGGTTTTTTTTCATAAAAAAACCAAAGAACATCACAAAAACAAGGGATATATAAGTAAAAATCCAACCTGGATAAAAGCCCAGATAAAGATCACTGAGATAAAAGGCCAGCAAGGGCAGGGACAAGACATACCACCGATCCCGACGAACCAGCCAGCCGGATATCAGAAAGAGAGCCAGCACAGGACTCAGATTGGCACCATGGGGAATCCAACGACTCCACAATAAAAACAAACTGAAAATGACAATCAGTAAAATAGAACTGTGTTTCTTCATTAAAACCTCCCGTATTCTGTTGATTCGGTCCAAACTCCCTATTACACATAAAAAAACACCGAAAAACCAACTGGAAACCGGTATAGCATGAGAACCAAAAACCCTCAAGCCGCCCCCAATACATTGATTGTCTTTGGATTTTCACGGAATTTTTCTGTGAACCCCCGTGAAAAACAAACAGTCTTCAGCATAACTTCACTTCATTATACACCCATCCGTTTTGAATTTTCCAGCTTTATAGAAAGGCAAATTCACGAAAAATCCGGAATTGATTCAATTTGACATGAATGAAAGCCAGAGAATATTGTGAAAAATGCAGATGACCCCTCAACCCCTGACAAAAAAACAGTTTCACGTTGTTTGTCAGTTGGGAGACATGAACCGTTATACCGGTCTATCTCAGTAAAAAATATTGGGGGGAGGGGGGGTGCTTACAATTATCAATGCAGAATATTTCAAACTCAAAAGTTTTTAAAACTCATAAACCTGAAAAGGAGAAAAACAATGGCACTATGGCATAAAAAATATCCGAAAGGAGTCTCTCCATCCATTGATGTTGAGAACTACGCCTCAATCCTCCATCTGATTGAGAAAACAGTGAAAAAATATTCAGACAAACCGGCTTTTACCAATATGGATGTGACTCTCACCTACAGGGAAGTGAATCATCTTTCTGATTGTTTTGCCAATTTTCTCATCCATGAATGTGGGTTGAAGAAAGGGGATTCCATCGCCCTGCAAATGCCAAATCTCCTCCAGTTTCCTGTGGCTCTCTTTGGAGCTGTGAAAGCCGGTCTGGTGGTGGTCAATACCAACCCCCTCTACACAAAACGGGAAATGCTTCATCAATTCAAGGATTCAGGGGTCAAAGCCATTGTCATTCTTGCCAACTTTGCCCATCAACTGGAAAATATTCTGAATCAAACCCGGATCAGACACATTGTCATTACAGAAGTCGGTGATCTTTTCCCCGGTGTTAAAAGATTTGTTGTGAACAAAGCCATTAAATACATCAAAAAGATGGTCCCGAAGTACTCACTGCCACAGGCCCACTCTTTTCTGGAAAGCCTTGAAAAAGGTGGGTCATACAAAGCCACAAAAATTGAAAGCCGGAGGGATGACCTGGCTTTCCTCCAATACACAGGTGGCACCACAGGAGTGGCTAAAGGAGCCATGCTCACCCATGGCAACATCATTGCCAACATGAACCAGATTTTTACCTGGATGTCCCCCCTGTTCGTGAAGGGGAAGGAAGTGGTTATCACACCCCTTCCCCTCTATCACATTTTTTCACTAACCGTGAATTGTCTGGCCATTATGTGCTATGGCGGACACAATATTTTAATAACCAATCCAAGGGATATTCCCGATTTCATCAAAATCCTTAAGAAATATCCCTTCACGATTCTGACGGGGGTGAACACTCTTTTTAAAGCCCTTCTCAACCATGAAGACTTTTCTTCTGTCAGTTTTTCCAAAACCAAACTCAGTGTGGCTGGAGCCATGGCCCTGGAAAACAATGTGATTGAAAGGTGGTTTGAAGTCACAGGGACCAAAGTCATTGAGGGTTACGGATTGACTGAAGCCTCTCCTGTTGTCTGCTGCAACCCCATGGATGGTTCTGATCAAAGGGGAACCATTGGTCTTCCCCTGCCCAATACGGATGTCAAACTTGTCAACAACAAAGGGGAACCTGTTCCCCAGGGTGAGGCCGGAGAACTCTGCTGTCAGGGCCCACAGATCATGAAAGGCTATTGGCAAAGGCCGAAAGAATCAGCAAACGTCTTAAAAGAGGGTTGGCTTCACACAGGAGATATTGCTGTTATGAAAAAGGATGGTTATTTTAAAATTGTTGACCGTAAAAAAGACATGATCCTTGTGTCGGGGTTTAACGTCTATCCCAATGAGATTGAAAGTGTTCTCTCAGATCATCCTGCGGTGAATGAGGTGGCTGCTGTTGGGGTTCCTGATGAAAAATCAGGGGAGGCCGTCAAGGTTTTTGTATCCAAAAAAGCTCCTGTCACTGAAGAGGAGTTAAGGGAATTTGCCAGAAAAAACCTGACAGGCTACAAAGTGCCTCGCTTCATTGAGTTCCGTGATGAACTTCCAAAAACCAATGTGGGCAAAATTTTAAGAAGAGCCCTTAGAAAATGAAGTCTTTGTCAGCCCTTTTTTTATTCCTGATTTTTTGCTTTTACTTTCCACGTTTTCTCATTGAAAAACTGGGTGAAACCAACCCCTGGACCAGTTACCTTTACCATTATGGTTTTGGTCTTTTCTACACAGGCTCAGGACTCTGGCTGGTTGTGAAAACCAAAGCCTGTCATTTTTCACGTTCCAGAGACCGTCTGTGGTTTGGTCTCATTATTCTTGGCTTTTTTTATTTTGCCAGCCTCCACGCCTTCTGGATTCACATGGCCCTGTCCTTACCGGAAAATATCTGAATGGAATCCTTTGGAATTGCAATGCAAAGAGAATCCATCCTTGTCATTGCTTTTGTGGCCATGACCTATGTTTTTGTTATTACGGCCTTTGGGACTTACTTTGCCCGTTTCAATAAAAATATTAACGATTTTTTCTATTCGGGAAACCGCTTTTCCTGGTGGTTGCCGGCAGCCAGTATGGTGGCTACAGGCATAGGCTCCTACAGTTATCTGAAATATTCAGAGCAGGGTTATAACACGGGCATGAGTTCCACCATGATCTATCTCAATGATTGGTTACTGGCCCCCTTTTTTATTTTTGGCTGGCTTCCCGTTATTTATTACAACCGGATTAAATCCGTCCCTGAGTACTTTCAGAAACGCTTTAACAGCAAGGCCCGTTATATTTCCCTGACAATCATTCTCGCCTATATGTTCTTTTATATTGGCTACAATTTTTACACCATTGGAGTGGCCCTTGAGGGAATGTTCCGGATTCCACAAATTTATTCAGTCCCCCTCCTGGCTCTGTTCCTTGGAGGTTATGTCACTTTTGGCGGACAGACAGCTGTTATTTTTACTGATCTTTTCCAGGGAGTGATGCTCTATTTTGCAGGAGCCATTGCTGTTTTTGCAGGAATCCACGCCCTGGGAGGTTTTGATGAGTGGTGGTCCTATCTGCCCATCTCCCATCGCCTGCCCTTTGTTCCGTTGAACGAAAATCCGAATTTCAACACTGCGGAACTTTTTTGGGGAGAAGCTCTGGCTGGAAGCATTGCCTTTGCCTTTATGAATCAGGGGGTTTTAATGCGTTTCCTCACTGTCAAAAGTGTGGATGAGGGCCGTAAGGTGGCCTTTTTTAATGTGATGGTCACTCTTCCAATTTCAGCCATTATCGTGGGGGGGCTGGGCTGGATTGGAAAGTCCCTTATCATCAAACAGTCTGTGGAGGGAGGGGCTTTAGCCGGTTATGAGTTTATTGAAATCAAAAACACCTTCCACACTTTCATTGTGGTGTGTTGGGCCACAGTCAAACAAAATGCCTGGATTTTTAGTTTTGTGGTGGCGGCCCTCATGGCGGCCCTCATGTCCACCATTGACACTCTTATCAACGGCTGTGCCGCCATTGGTGTCTATGACATTTACAAACCTCTGATCAAACCTGAGGCCAGCGACAAACATTATTTAAAAGCTGCACGCTGGGCCTCCATTATGGCCACTCTCACAGGGCTGCTCCTTGTGATCTGGTTTAACAATCAGAAAGGCAGTCTGATGGACATCCATTACAAGGGAATCATGACGATCATTCCGGCCCTTGTCACCACCATTTTTATGGGAGTCTTCTGGAAGAGATTTCATTCCTTTGCGGCCTGCACTGCCATGGTCTTTGGAAGCGGGTTGACCCTGTTGACAGTCTGGCAGCCAAAGCTCATTGCCCCACTGGCCTGGTTTTTATCAGGTCCAATCCAGGGGGAATACATTTATTTTCGGGCTTTGTTCGGTATGCTGGTCACAGCTCTCATTGGTTTTGTGATAACAATGATAACCCGTCGCAAAGACCACAAAAACATCAACGGATTGACTGTTGACAGTCTGGATGAAGCCATGAAGACCTATAAAGGTGGCAGGCCCAACCACAGACCGGGGCAAAGAGTCAAAAAACTTTCCATCACCATGAATGACTCTGTTCCAGACAACTGGATTCAACTGTCACGGAAAATCATGGAACAGATGGCCCTTGATGAGGGGGATATTGTTTATATGAGTGACAGCCGCTGGTGGCTTGGCGGCCTCAGGTCCCACCACGTTAAAGCCAAAAGAGAAAACAATCTCCCTGACTCAGAGATCGCCCTGTCAAAGACCACCTTCAATCGGGCCTATTTATTAATGGATCAAAAAGTCAATCTTGAAAAAATTATCTGATTATCTAACCCGCATTTCTCACAAGCTTTCGTAGTGAGGCTTTCGAAATGCCTCTGCAAAAGGAGAAGCGGACCGAATATCCGCCGTAATTGTAAAAGTGTGAGCAGTTACCTCTTTTCAAGAAGACCGACTCGTTTGGGGTTAAGAAGTTTTTTCTTGAATGACAGGCTTTCATCAGGATTTAAAAGCTTTAACTCCAGGGGAAGATGTTTATTTAAAATTTCCCCCAATCGGTTGATCTGGGGAATCAGCTTTTTTTCAGACCCCGGGCTGCCCATATCCTCAAAAGTGAGGCCAAGGGGGTCAAGCACCCGTAAAAACAAACAGTTGTCGATCCATTCATAGGAATTAATAGCCTGATGGTCAAACAAATCAATGGCATTCATTTTCAGACCCAAACGGGCCCCCAAAACAGCCCAGTAACCATTGACCACATCCGCACCCACTTCACACCATGTTTTAAGACGCAGTCGATTTTGTTTTCCCAGAGCAGAATCAAAATTTTCCATATTTAAGGACACTTGCTGACCCCACTGGAGGCTCATCTTGACACCTTCACGAAAACCGGAACGAAAAGCCTGTTTGGGAGTGCCGTTGACAACTGTCTCTGTGACATAATCATCCACCATGTAATATTTTGCCACAAAACAGTAATCCGTCTGATCTCCTGTCTCTCCCGCATTCTCATGACTTTTTATATTTATGGCCACCTCTTTGGGCCAGAGTTTCAATCCTCCGTTTCCATAAATCAGGGCATTCATGGAATTCAGGGAAGACCAGGACAAAATCCATTGGTCACTGACTTCTGACAACTGAGGCCTGCTGTTCAAGCGGTCTTCCAGAATTCTGTTATCCCCATCAATAATAAAAAAATGGTCCGTTGAGGACCTTCGGGCACAGGTTTTCAGAGCCTCATCAAAACCAACAATCCCTTCAATTTTTTTGGCTTTCTTCAGAATTGATTTTATCTGTTCCCAATTTTCAGATCGGCTGGGTTCGTCAAAACAGACATAAAAAACATCAATCCTCTGAAACATTTCCCTGACGCTCAAATTGGAAAACGGATATGATTTCCCTTTCATAAAGGGATTCAATGATTTTATTCTTTTCAATTCAAACATCACCTGACCTGAACACAAAGCCATAAAACCAAGAAAAAAAAAGAGAACTGTGGGTAACAAAAATTTTAACGGGGTTCTTAAATATTCAATGTACCGCCCCCCGGAACTCCTTTTCAATCCATAGTAAGCCCCATTAAAATTCTGATACCAGGCTCTTTTAACAAAACCAAACAGATTTAAATTGTTGGTATGGACCACTGCCAGGGAAAAACTCACTCCCGTTGTGAATCCCTCTTCCCTCAAACGTTCCACAAAATCCCTTTCTTCGGCTCCCCAACCCATGTTTTCATTAAAACCACCCACTTTGTCAAAAACCTCCTTTTTAACCAACAAGGCTCCACCCAGAAGATGAAACCCCACTTTAAACCCATCAATGGAGTCACCGGAAAGCCCCTGAAGAACCCACTGTCTCTGAATTTTATGATAAACCTTTTGCAGATAATTGCCCTGTTTCAACTGGTAACGGCCACTCACACAGACCAGGGATTTGTTTTCCATTTTCGAGATTAAATCAAGGACCCTGTCAGTCTTGACATGGCAATCCTCGTCCATAAAAAAAAGCCATTGGCCTTTTGCAGCAGCCCCTCCCTGATTTCTCATGGCGGATACACTGGATGCCAGAACAGGGCCAATGAGTTCCACATTTTTACTTAATTTTTTTTTTCTCAGTTCTACAGAATTTTTTTCTGAAAACTGACGACAATCACTACACCGAACGATGCTCAACAGCATGAATATACCTTTTTCTCATAGTGAAAAAAACCTTTAAAAAAGACAATCCATCCCACACAACAGATAACTTTGAAAGGCCCAGTCTTTCGTCATAATGAATGGGAACCTGCCTGATAAAAACATTCTGGACAAGCATTTTAAGAGTCAGATAAATGGAAAAGTTCAAACCATTCTCAGAAATATTCAGAATGCTTTTAAGATGGTTCCTGTGGAAAAAACGATAACCACTACAAACATCACACAGAGAAGATCCGTAAAAAATCCTGGCCAGGAACATATAAAACCAGTTGCCGGCACCCCGGATAAAACTCATACCTTTATCTTTAAAAAAACGAACACCCATAATGAAATCAGAGTCCCCCCGATCCATCTCGTCAATAAAAAGAAAAATATCTTCAGGCCGATAACTATTGTCCATATCAAGAAAGCCAATCCACTGTCCCCGTGCCCGACGGAAACCTGTTTTTAAAGCCCGCCCATAACCACGGGGGCCTTCTTCGGTGTGATAGAGTTTCACCTTCTCATAATCTTCGAGAAGGAATACAGACCGGTCTGTGGATTTGTCATTAACAACGATCAGTTCATACTCATCAATTCTTTGGCTTTTTTTCAATTGATCCAATGCATCAAGCATTCGGGGAATAACAACAGGGATGGATTCCTCCTCATTAAAGCAGGGTATAATAATGGAAATGTCTTTTTTTGCCTGAATCAATGGAACCCCTAACCCTTATTGTAAAGAATTGTTTTTTTCTATAGCAAATGAAAAAAGATTGATACTCATTTTTATGATTTATTTGTTTAAATTTTCAACAGAAGGGGATCACCCCTTTCACAATGAGAGTTTTAGCCCGAACTTCTCATAAACTTTCGTAGCGAGGCTGTCGAAATCCCCCTACAAAAGGAGAAGCGGACCGAAAGTCGTTGAAGTCCTAGGTGACACTATGTCGAAACAGCTTGAGGGAGTAAATCCTTTTGTAGAGGAGATTGGAAGCCGCAGCAGGAAATGTGTGTTAAACATCTGATTTAAATTGACTTTTTTTGAGACATCCAGTCAAAGC
This sequence comes from Bdellovibrionales bacterium, assembly GCA_965218815.1. Lineage (GTDB taxonomy): Bacteria > Bdellovibrionota > Bdellovibrionia > Bdellovibrionales > JAGQZY01 > JAGQZY01. The sequence continues at coordinate 817,929 of CBDCLX010000002.1, forward strand.
CATGACCAGCCCCACCCATTCCCCCAAACCATAAAAGATAATACTCAGCAAATAGAGACGGGGGCGGGGAATGAAAAAAAGAAGGATCAGCAAAATGAAACTCCAGGGAACAGAGCCAATCATTATCAATATCAGGGGAATCAGGATTCCCGGAAGAAACTTCTCATGGGGAACTTCTCCAAAATACTTGACAAAAACAAAACTTTGGGCACGCCCATAGAGGGCCATCTTGGAATACCATTGAAAAACCGAAGTGGGGAGTTTGTGTTCCACGGAAAACCGGGGATCATAAAAAATCCCATACTTTTTCCGCAACCGGACATTGATATCCATATCCTCTCCAACCCGATCAAAAAAGGAATCAAAGCCTCCCACTTTCAGACCCGCCTCCCTTTTCAGTAAATAATTATTTGTTGGAATATGGGGAATTTTTGTTTTCCGGTTGGTCTTTTTCCCCATGGGGAAATAACCGGCCAGTGGAATAACAAAGGAATGCCAGGGCCTGTCCGCCAGATAATGGGCCTTGCCTCCAATCACAGCCGTTTCAGGGCTGGCATCAGCAATGGACTTGAGAACTGCTTCGAACCAGCCAGAGACAAGACGGGAGTCTGCATCCACAAAGGCCAGCCAGGGAGTCCGGACCTCATGGAGAGCCTGTTGTCTTGCTTCAGCCATATGATTCTTTCGGCGATTCAAAATTCTGCTCACAAATTGGGGATGGGATTCCATCCACCCTTCAATTATTCCAGAGGAAACATCCACAGAATGATTATTGATAAACAGAAACTGAAACCGGGACTCCAAACCTGTGCCTGCCATGTCTTCAAAAGAACCCAAAAGAGCCTGTAAGTTTTCTTTTTCGTTGTGATAAACCACAACCAGGGTCACTTGTATTTTCAAAATGGAGGATTGGCTGGAGGTGCAAAATTCCTGAGCTTGTCCTTGTTCCTGGAAAGGGGCACTGGAATGATCTCCTGGGGAACAGAATCATACCAGTCTGTAAAACAGCTGTATTGAGGTTCCCATTTCAGCTTGAGATTGCCCACGGGACCATTTCGGTGTTTTCGCAACAAAAGATCGGCCTGTCCTTTAACATCCAGGTTTTCTTTCTCATAATACTCTTCTCTGTAAAGCATCATAATGAGATCAGCATCCTGCTCAATGGAACCGGACTCCCTTAAATCGGAGAGAAGAGGTTTTCTGGCCTCTCCTGTTCTCCCCTCAACGCCACGGTTGAGCTGGGCCAGGGCAATCACCGGAACATTGAGCTCCTTGGCAAGGGATTTTAAACTCCTTGAAATTTCAGCCACTTCCCGTTCACGGCTTTCCACCCGAGTCCTCAACCTCATAATCTGCAGGTAATCCACCACAACCAGATCCAGACCCTGTTGTCTTTTGAGACGGCGGGCTTTGGAACGAATTTCCTGGGGGGAAATGCCACTGGTGTCATCAATAAAAAGAAGGGATTCACCCAGGATGGCTGCCTTATCAATAAGTCGAGGCCAATCGTTGTCCTTAATCCTTCCCACCCTTAAGTCAGAAATGTTCACCCGGGCTTCAGTCCCCAACACTCTCATCATCAGCTGCTCCTTACTCATTTCCACAGAAAAGTAAGCCACTGTTTTTTTATTATAAACCGCAGCGTGCAGAGCCATATTCAGGCTCAGGGCTGTTTTCCCCATGGAGGGGCGGGCGGCAATGATAATAAAATCTCCAGGCTGAAAGCCTGCTGTCATTTTATCCAGAGATGAAAACCCTGAGGGAAGTCCAATGATGTCCTGTTTTCTCTCATTGAGTTCTGTCAGCTTCTTCATGCTTAATTTCATAAGATCGGCAGCACTCATCAGCTCATTGTTCACCTCCCATTGATTTGTCACCTGAAGAATCTTACCCTCAGCTTCATCAAGAAAAGCCTCTATGTTTTCATAGTTTTGGTCATAGGCCCGATCCAGAAGATTTGTGGTTTCCTGAATCAGTTTTCTCAACAGGGCCTTTTCTTTGACTATTTTTGAATGTTGCTCTATGTTAACTGCTGTGGGGCCATGATTCATGATTTCAGCCAAAATGGCCGGTCCCCCAATTTTTTCCAGTTCCTCTTTGGCTTTCAGGGCATTGCTCATAGTCACAATGTCCACAGGCTCCCCGGAGTTGTGGAGTTCCATCATAACCTGATAGATTTTTTGATGGGCTGGTCTGTAAAAATCAGTGGAATTCAGAATTTCTGAAACAATAAGAAGGGCTTGGGGATAGACCAGGAGACCACCCAATATGGACACCTCTGCGTCCAGATGACTGGGGGGCGTTCTCATTTGCATAGATCCTCCCTTTCTTTACAGCAACCGGTTATGGCAACCACCGCTTAGCCCGCATTTCTCATAAGCTTTCGTAGCGAGGCTGTCGAAATGCGGGCTAGAATCAATGGTGTCTTTTGATCTCAATCTTATAGGCATCAATCTTTTTTTTCAGTGTGTTTCTGTTGATGCCTAAAAGTCTTGCCGCTTTCACCTGATTGCCATTGCATTGATCCAGTGAAAGCTCAATCAGAGGTTTTTCCACCTGTCCAATAACAATTTTATGGAGACCAGGGCCATTCAGATCCACATTTTCTTTTTTCTGTTGGTCAAAAAAACTGGAAATTCTGGCTTTTACCAAATATTCCAGACTTCCCGACCGCAAATCAGTGACAGACAGTGACTTATGACTCATTAAAAAGTTTTCCATTGGAACTCCCGCATTAAAATAAGAAAAATGTAAATAAGCCTATAAAAACAAAAATGCAAACAAAGGTCCTCTGCAATATAAAAAAAAATTTTCTTGCAAAAATAAAAATTTCCCGGTCTCCACCAGAATCTGTGGATAAAATGGATTTTATTCTGGAAAAATGTGCGGATTTCTCTGATTTTATGTAAAGTGGTCTCTGTCAGGATTCAGGTTAGCCCGCATTTCTCATAAATTTTCTCTTTAACTTTCGAGGAGATTGGAAGCCGCAGCAGAAAGTTTATGAGAAATGCGGGTTAGGGATGGAATTGGCATTTTCTTTTAAAAAACGGTTTAATGACCACAGGGAGAGACTCCCTGACGCATACGCTGCTGTCAAACTCGGGAGGCAAATACAGGCCAAAGTCGAGCCTTCCCCGTATATAACTGTATTTGCCCTGAATAGAGATTAAAATAAAAAAATGATTTCCAATTCTTTGCACAAACTGCGCAATGATATTGCGGCTATCATTTTTTTGTCCATTGCCCTGTTTTTTTCACTTGCCCTCTACAGTTACAACCCTGCGGACCCTTCATGGAACTCCATTGGGAATAATTTAAAGCCAAGCAATTGGTGCGGTTATTTTGGAAGTTTTGGGGCCGACTTTTTCTATCAGTTTTTTGGTATGAGTTCCTGGATCTTGGTTATCACTTTTTTTGCGATGAGCTACAACGCCCTGAGAAAGGAAGGACTTGAAAAAAAATGGGAAAAACAGGTCTGGCTTGCTGTTCTCCTTATCAGTCTGGCCTCTTTCCTTGAAATCCATTTTAATCATTTCAGGTTTTATGGGGAAAGGGTGGGAATGGGAGGATCTATTGGTGCTTTTTTTGCCTCCATGCTTGTCAAAGGGCTGAATCTCCAGGGAACCACCCTCTTTTTGGCCAGTTTTTCAGTGATTGCCCTGATTTTTATTACCGATTGGAGTCTTAGGGGGGGGGTTAAAAAAATTTTTCTGGTCAACCGTTTTTTTTCCAGAGTGATCCTCCATTTGTTTTCCTGTTTCAGGAATTTAAAAATAAAAATCAGAGTCCCCTCCATAAAAATACCCCCTGTTTTCAGTATTTTTAACAACGATCTCCAGGCCTTTCCCGAGAAAACAGAAGGGGCTGAGTGCAGAGAAAACATATCTGATGGAAGTGCAGAGAAAACACCTGAAAAAATGGATCGCCGACAGGTCCGACTGAAAAAACAGGTTCAGAGAAGAATTGCCAATTGGAAACTGCCTGAAATAAAAATACTTGAGGATCCACCGACCTCCCGTTACAGGATAAGCCAATCCGAAGTTCAGAAAAAATCGAAAATACTGCTTAACAAGTTGTCACAATTTTCCATCAACGGTGAAATCACGGGAGCCAAACCGGGACCGGCAGTGACTCTTTTCGAATTCAAGCCGGAGGCCCATGTCAAAATCAGCAAGATCACTGAATTGGCCGATGACCTGTCCCTGGCCCTGAGCAGCGAGTCTGTCAGAATTATTGCCCCCATCCCCGGACGGGATGTGGTGGGTATTGAAACTTCAAATGCCAACCGGGAAACTGTTTTTCTAAAAGACATTGTCGCCAATGAGAAGTTCTGGTCTGAAGAGATCAAACTGCCCCTGGCTTTGGGAAGACAAGCCAATGGCCAGCCAACAGTTGTGGATTTGCGGAGAATGCCACACCTTCTGGTCGCCGGAACAACCGGTTCCGGAAAGTCTGTTTTTGTTGTGTGTGCCCTCACCGGAATGCTCTTCAGGCACTCACCAAAGACCCTTCGCCTTATTCTCATTGATCCCAAGCAGGTGGATCTCTCCACATTCAATGATATCCCCCACCTGCTCATGCCCACCATTTGTGAACCAAAAAAAGCCGTTGGTTCCCTTAAGTGGGCTGTCAGGGAAATGGAAAAACGCTACCGGTCCATGTCAAAATTCGGCTCCAGGGGACTTGAGGTATTTAATGAAAAAGTCCTTGAACTCAATAAAGAGGAAATCTCACAACATGAAGCTTATAACTCTGAACTGGAACAGCAACGGCGATATAATGAGACCTACCACTTCACCTCCCAGCCTTATATCGTGATTGTGGTGGAGGAATTTGGAGATCTCATGACCATTGATAAACACAACGTGGAACAACTTGTTGTGAGACTGGCCCAAATGGCCCGGGCCAGTGGGATTCATTTGATACTGGCCATGCAATCCCCCCGCAAGGATGTGGTGACAGGTCTTATCAAGACCAATATTCCCGGTCGTATCAGTTTTAAAGTAGCCAGCAAAATGGACTCCCGTATTATTCTTGACGAGGCGGGGGCCGAACGTCTTCTGGCCAGAGGGGATATGCTTTTTCTGTCTCCCGGGGTGGCAAAGCCAACCCGCTATCATGGTCCCTGGGTGACCGAAAATGAAATCATCTCTGTAATGAATGACTGGTCTGATCAGGGAGATCCTGAATACAATGAAAAAGCCATGACAATGACAAATCATCTCAGTTCCACAGAAGGTTCTGAGGTCACTGATTTTGACGAGAAAACCCAGGAGTTTGATGATCGCTATGATGAGATTCTCGCCTGGGTTGCCACTACAAAAGAGGTGAGTGCCTCTCTGATTCAAAGAAAGTTTCGCATTGGTTATCCCAGAGCAGCCCGTCTTATTGAAAACATGGAAAAAGAGGAAGTGATTGGACCAGCCAATGGTTCCAAACCCCGACAGGTTCTTGTCAACTCCTATAACGGCTAGTACATCTTAACATAAATTCTTGCTACAGAAGGCTTCCAATCTCCTCCAAAAGTGTGAGCAGTGACCTCGAAAGTTTATGATAAATGCGGGATAGAGACTCCAAGGTCCCCCATCTCTCCGGTTTTTAAATCATAAACCAGGCCGTGGATTTTTAAATTCCGACCCTGTTTCCAGGCTTCCTGAATGATGGAGGTTTCACTGAGGTGAAAAACCTGCTGACGAACATTGAGTTCCACAAGATGGTTAATCTTCTCTTCAGAACCTTTGGGGTGTTGATCCAGCTGAGATCGGTATTTTTTGTAAACATCTTCAATATTTTTAAGCCATTCTCTGATGGGTCCTGAAGTGTTTTGCTCCAGAGCCGCTTTCACGCCTCCACAGCCTGAGTGTCCGCAGACAATAACATGATTCACGTTTAAAACAGAGACAGCATATTGGAGGACAGACATAAGGTTTTTATCTGTTGGAACAACGAGGTTGGCAATATTGCGATGGACAAATAGATCTCCAGGTTTTAAGCCACAAACCTGGGTTGCAGGAACCCTGCTGTCAGAACAACCAATCCATAAATAGGAAGGTTGTTGACCTTTGGATAGATTTTTAAAAAAATCAGGGGATTCCTTTTTTATGGAATCAGACCAGGCTTTATTGTTTTTAAGTAACTGTTCCATTTTTTATTCCTCATGATAACTCCTGTTTGGAGTTTAATTCGTAACGGCTCTCCCTTTTAGCGATCCTGGCATTCGCCTGCCTCGTCTCTCCTTGCAGCGTACATAAAGTACGCCTCAGTCGCTCCTCGTTATCTCATACCAATCTCATCCAAAATTGTGGCAGTGACTGAGGGAGCTTCGTCAGGGTGCAAGCAGTTACGGATTGTGTACAGTAGTTGGAAAGGCAATAACTGCGGACATCTGATGGGACACAATAACTGGATTATTTATTTTTGTCTAAGATTTAGACATCATATTTCAGACAAATCTATTTTTTTTCAAAGGGTCTGGAAAAGAAAGCCTAAAAACCGTATATTTCAACAAATGTCTGTAAAAATTCCAAAAATTTTTCTCGCAGATGCTATTAATTCATCTCCGAAAGAAGACCCAAGAGCTATCACCCCTTTGAAATCCAAAGTGACGGGAAAAGATTCCCGGTCCAGGATCTTTAGGGCGATATCCTTACCTAAAGTTCTATCGGTTAGAATGACTCCATAATTTTTCATAATCAGGTTATTCATAAAGTTTCCTTAAATTTTACAATACTTTACACAAATTTAATTAAGGTATTGATTTATCTAATGATTTTTATAATGTTGTCTCAGAATGAGACAATCCCTTTTATCCCTCATGAACTCATCAATGTTTTTTATATGCATTATGGACAGTTCAACTGACAGGAATCCCGTTTAAAAAAAACTGTCTTCTATTGAGACAAAATTCCTCTACCTAAGACTTAAAGTTCAATAATATCCTTTTTAAGACTGTTGAACAGTGAATCCGTTTCCGATCAAGTTTCAGGTTGTTCTGTTTATTATAGTCTGACCTTAACTGCTTATGAAATTTGAACCAAAGGAGTGAAAAATGAAATCTTCAATCCTGGACCGGACTTCCCACAAAATTTACGAGAAATCCAGGTTGATTTTAATATTGATTGGTTTTCAGTTTTTTATAACCGGTTGCGGTCAGGGGTTTCTCTTTAGTGGGAGGAAGGGTTCAATTCAGGAGGGTTCCTCTTCAGGTTCCTCAACCAATGGTGATTATGATTCCGGGGATTCGAACAACGAACAAACGGAACCTTCAGTGAGGGTTATTGAATATCCCAGAGATCATCCCGGAGGGGGGAACAACCAAATTGTTTTTGAAGTTCTTAAAGGTGAGAGTGGTATTGTCAAGGTAGAATGTTTTGTTGATGGAATTCGGGTCCCCTGTGGTTCAGGAAAAAATACCATTGATCTTGGCAACCTGGACCTGGGACAACACCAAATCCAGATAATTGTCACTGATGAGGACGGGCGGAGCGGTCAGTTCCAGGAAGACTGGTATGTTTATAACCCATCCGACCAGAAAAGACATAACCATAACCTCCATGCCACCAATGAAAAAAACAAAATTGATATTCTTTTTGTCATTGATAATTCAGGTTCAATGGCTGTGGAACAGAGAAAGATCAGTCAACGCTTTACCAATTTTATTGACCGGATCAGAGGTTTTGACTGGCGTATGGGAATGACAACAACGGATCCCCGGTTAGAGGTGCCAAACGATGATCATGCCAGCAAACATCCGCCATGGATTACGGGCAGTGACGGTCGATTGGTCCTCATGAGCAGGAAAAAACACCGGCACAACAAATCCAGAGGATACTATTACTTAACGCCAGCTATTGGCGATGCCCAGGAAATATTTTCTGAAAGTGTTCAGAGAGAGGCAACTGGTTCCGGTTCTGAACAGGGTCTTCGGGCCACCTACCGGGCCATTCAACGGGCTACGGCCAATGATACAGATGAGAATCGTATACTGAACAAATTTTTCCGCCATGAGGCTGCTCTCGCCGTGGTGGTGGTTTCCGACGAAAATGAATCAGGAGGTGGTATAAAAAACACCCCCGATGAACTTATTGATCTTGTGAAAAAAAGTTTTGGTCAGAATAAAGTCTTTCAATTTCATTCCATTATTGCCCACACCAGCAACTGTATTGACAAGGATGGTGAATCGTACGGTTACAGATACGAAACCATGTCGAAAAAAACAGGTGGTATTATCGGCGATATCTGTTCTGACAATTACAGTGAAATTTTATCTGACATTGGGCATGGAGTATCAAACCTGAAAAAGACCTATGAGATGAGATGCACACCACAAAGTCGTATTGTCGATTTCCGAATTGTCGCAAAGAATCCTGACTTAGGAATTCCCGACCACACCATCGACGGACTTCGGTTACAGTTTGACAGACCCCTGGATCCCGGAGATTATGAGGTGACTTACCACTGTTTGGCTCATTAATGATATTATTACCAGGGGTTTATGCCCCGTCTTCAGAAACTTTAACAATGTTCAAACCAAAACTTCTGAGTCCAATATTGTTGGGTTTATTTCTGGCCATCAAATGGATGGCCCCCACCCCCAATTCCCTTAAAATCTGAGCCCCGATTCCATACTCCCTGGAATCCATTTGTGGTGATCCCTCACTTTTGTCACTGAAGGATTTCACCTGCCTGGAAATCATGGAATTCTCCCCCTCCTTACGCAGATAAACAAAAACGGCGGAAGGGCTGGAAGCCATGATTTTTAAAATGGACTGTATGTGAGACCCTGAATCATAGGGGCCACCACGAAAAACATCCCCCATGATGTTTTCCACCTGCACCCTCACCAGGGTGGGTTGGCCCTTATTGATTATGCCTTTTTGGATAACAATATTTTCTGAACCATCAAGAATATTTTTAAAAACCCTGACCCGAAAATCCCTGGAAAAAGGATGAAAAAGAGCTTCATCAACCACCTGGGAAATAAGGGTCTCATTTTCAAGACGATAACTGATAAGATCTTCGATGGTTCCCATCCTGAAACCAAATTTTTCGGCAAAGGCGACAAGGTCAGGAAATCGTGCCATGGTCCCATCCTCTTTCATGATCTCACAAATCACTGCAGCAGGGTTGAGTCCGGCCAGTCTGGCCAGGTCAACACTTCCCTCTGTGTGCCCCGCTCTCTTTAAAACCCCTCCTCTTTTGGCCCGAATGGGAAAAACGTGTCCCGGCATAATCAGATCACTGGCCCTGGCTCTTGGATTTGAAGCCACCCGAATGGTATGAGCCCGATCCGCTGCTGAAATGCCCGTGGAAACCCCATGGGCCGCTTCAATACTGACAGTGAAGGCTGTCTTGTTGAGGGACCTGTTGGTCTGGTTTTCAACCATCAGGGGAATGCTCAGTTTTTCAATTTGCTCCCCGTTGAGAGCCAGACAAATAAGCCCACGAGCCTCTTTGGCCATAAAATTAATAGTTTCAGCAGTGGCAAAATTGGCAGCCAGAACAATATCCCCTTCATTTTCCCTGTCCTCATTATCAATGAGGATAACCATTTTCCCGTTGCCAATGTCTTCGATCAATTCCCGGGGACTATGCATGGAGAAGCCCCCGTGCGTTGAGAAATCCCTTAATACAGTAATCTGTTTCAATATTTACAGAGTCCTCCTCTTGTAACTGACCCAACCAGGTTCCCCGCAAAGTTTCAGGAACCAGACAGACCTGAAACTGATCTTTATCAATGTGATTCACCGTAAGGCTCACCCCATTGATGGCAATATAGCATTTTTCATAAATCTGAGGCTTTTGCTTTTGGAGCAATTGAAAATCCAAAAGCAGACAGTCCCCTTTTTCCTCTCTGCCCGTCAACTGAACAGATGTGTCCACATGACCTGTCACCAGATGACCGTGGACACAATCACCCAGTTTCAGGGATTGTTCCAGATGAAAAGAAATGGATTTCAGTTTTTGTTCCCCCCAGCCTGTGATTTTTAAAGTTTCATGGCCAAGGGTGAAGATCATAGTGTGTTTGTCAAATTCCTCCAGACTCAGACAAACCCCGTTGCAGGACAGACTGTCACCAATGGACAGGTTCTGGAACCGGATTGGCCTTTTCAGAACCAACCGGATGGATTGACCTGTGCTGATGGCTGAAATCACACTCGTGGTTGCCTCAATAAGACCTGTAAACACCAAAGACCTCTCCTGCCCGCCACGGGACACCTCTTACTCATTGATACCGATTCCGCCCATGATCTCTCCTGCCCGCCCACATGGTGATGAACAGTTGAAGGCAAACCAGTTCTCTGAACCAAAATACAGGTTCTGACTCCACGGGTAAAGAAGCAAAGAAACTTATACCAAAAGACTGTACCAGGCAAGGGCTGTATTAATCCAAGCGACTTTGTCACACTTTAATTACCGAGCGATTTTGACGGTATCATTACCACAGCCCAGGCCGGGGCTGTGGAAGTCAGACAACCTGTAAGAAATCCTGGAAAATGAAAAAGTTGGAAAAATTCAAAAAGAGCTTTGACAAACAGGCCTTTTAACGTGCATATTGACCAGTCAACCCATTGGAATTGGCATCCCGGTAACTCCTTATCTGAACGATTCACCCGGAGTTTCCCTGGTTATTTTAGTAACTTGTGAAAGAGACATAAGAAAATGCAGAGTCAAAAAATCAGAATTCGATTGAAGGCCTTTGACCATAAGCTGTTGGATCAGTCCACCCGGGAAATTGTGGACACAGCCCGCCGGACAGGAGCCCATATTGTGGGACCCATTCCACTGCCCACACGGAAAAACCGCTACACTATTTTGAGATCCCCCCATGTGGATAAAAAATCCCGTGAACAATTTGAAATCAGAACACACAAAAGATTGCTTGATATTCTGGAACCCACACAACAAACCATCGACCAACTGATGAAACTGGATCTGTCAGCCGGAGTTGATGTGGAAATCAAGCTTTCTTCGGGGTCATAAACATGAGTGAAGAAGAAAAAAAACAGGAAGACAAAAAACAGGAAGACATTGAAAGGAAAGGACAACAGCCGGAAGCCTCCCCCGAAAGAGAATCCGATACCCTCTCCTCTGCACCTGATACAGAGGATACAGACACAAAACAATCATCCCCAGCCATTGAAGTCAGTGGTGGAGAAGTTCTCGTAAACAAAGAAGACAGAGGGGAAACAACAATCCCGGATCAGGTTGTCACCCTCAATGGGCTGTTTGGCTTCAAATTGGGCATGGCCTCTGTTTATTCAGAAAAAGGAATTCGGATTCCCGTCACTGTTCTCAAGGTGAAATCCTGGACAGTCACCCAGATAAAAACCAGGAAAAGGGATCATTATGACGCAGTTCAAATATCTCTTCTGGAAAGATCTGAGAAAAATGTGAGTCTGGCAGAAAAGGGGCATTTGAAAAACACCTCTTCCAAAAAAGGGGCCCTTTTTTCCCGTGAAATCCGTGGACAGGTTCCCGAGGGAATCCAGGTGGGTCAAAAAGTGGATGTGACCTCCTTTGAAAAAGGCTCAAAGATCAAACTAACAGCCACCTCCAAAGGGCGGGGATTTACGGGAACCATGAAGAGATTTAATTTTAAAGGAGGGCCGGCAGCCCATGGTTCCACTTTCCATCGTCAACCCGGTTCTGTGGGTAACAGAACCTGGCCTGGCCGTATCATTCCGGGCAAAAAATTACCCGGCCATTTTGGAAATAAAACTGTCACAGTGAAAAATGTGGAAATTGTGGATGTGCAGAAGGAAGAAGGTCTGATCCTTGTCAAAGGCTCTGTCCCCGGCCCACCCAAAGGCCTTGTGAGAATACTCAGGCAATGAGATGCGTCAACAACAGGATCAGTCAATCATGAATAAGATAAAAATATGGAACTGGAGAAACGACTTTCTCCCCCGGGGAATGAGTGGGTTATGGCTAAAATAGAAGTGTTGAACTGGAAAAAGGAAAAGTCAGGAGACATGGAAGTCCCGGACAAACTGATTGGAGAGGATATCCGTAAAGATATTCTCCATGGTCTTGTCCGGTGGCAATTGGCGGGTCGTCGCCAGGGGACTCACAACACCAAAAATCGCGGGGATGTGAGAGGTGGAGGTAAAAAACCCTACAAACAAAAGGGCACAGGCAATGCCCGCCAGGGTTCATCCAGATCCCCTTTGTTAAGGGGTGGTTCTGTGATCCATGGACCTCATCCACGGAATTATTCCTTTCATATGAACAGAAAGGTCAAACAGCTGGGTCTGCGTTCCGCTCTCTCCTGGCTTTACGGGGAACAGCGTCTGTTTGTGGTCAGTGATATGACCTCCAAAGAAGGTAAAACCAAAGAGCTGGCTGACCGTCTCTGTTTTTTTGGTCTTTCCAAAGGACTTCTGATTGATTCCAAAAAGGATGAAATGTTTGGAAGAGCCTGTCGCAACCTTCCCGGATTTCGCTACAATGAAGTGGACGGACTCAATGTCTATGATCTCCTCAAATATGATGCCGTGGTCTTGGCCCGGTCCTCCATGGACAAAGTGATTCAGAAATGTGGGGTACAGTGATGAAAAAAATGTATGATGTGATTAAAAGACCTCTTCTTACTGAAAAGACCTCAACTTACAGTGACTTCAACACCTATGTTTTTGAAGTGGATCTCAAAGCCGGGAAAAAAGATGTGCGTCAGGCCATTGAAAAAGTTTTTGATGTGAAGGTCATGGACATCAGAACCTTGATTTACAGAACCCGCTGGTTAAAAAGATACGCACGCTTTGGTCCGCCAAAGTACAAAAAGAAAGCCTTTATCAAATTGATGAAGGGCCAAAAAATCTCTATTTTTGAGGGAGCTTGAAGTGGGAGTCAAAAAGTTTCGTCCAACCAGTCCGGGTCGCCGGGGCATGACAGGTTTTGATTTCAGTGAAATCACAAAATCCAAACCTGAAAAATCCCTGACCAGGGAAATCAGAAAAACCGGAGCCCGTAACAACCATGGACATATCACCATGCGTCATCATGGGGGAGGGCATAAAAGAAAATATCGCATTATTGATTTTCATCGCAATAAACTGGAAGTCCCTGCCCAGGTGGCAGCCATTGAATATGACCCCAACAGAACCTGTCGGATTGCCCTTCTCCATTATGCCGATGGAGCCAAGTCTTACATTCTTGCCCCCACAGGTCTTGAAGTGGGAACCAGTATTGTGTCCAGTGCCAAAGCTGATATCAAACCAGGAAACAGTCTGTGTCTTTCTGAAATGCCCATAGGGACAATCATCCATAATATTGAACTTCGGCCAAAAAAAGGGGGACAGCTTTGTCGAAGTGCAGGGACCCAGGCCACTCTGGTGGGTCGGGTGGGCCAGAAAGCCCAGATTAAACTTCCCTCGGGTGAGGTGAGAGAAGTCCCTGCCCTCTGTCGAGCCAGCGTGGGTCAGCTTGGAAACACGGACAATGAAAACATTTCCATTGGCAAAGCGGGCCGCAAACGATGGAAGGGGAAAAGGCCCACCGTTCGGGGAATGGCCATGAATCCGGTGGATCACCCATTAGGCGGAGGTGAAGGTAAAGGCAAGGGCCATCATCCCACCACCCCCTGGGGTCAACCCTGCAAAGGTCATAAAACCAGAAACAATAAATCCACAGATCGTTTTATTATTAAACGTCGGAATAAAAAATAAGGAGAAGTTGGCGTGTCACGTTCCATGAAAAAAGGTCCTTTTGTTGATCATCATCTCATTAAAAAAGTGGAGGCTGCCAATAAGGGTGGAGACAAGAAAGCCATAAAAACCTGGTCCAGACGTTCAACTATTATTCCTGAAATGATAGGGCTTACTTTCGCAGTCCATAACGGTCGCAAGTTTGTTCCCATTTATGTGAGTGAAAATATGATTGGCCACAAGTTGGGCGAGTTTTCCCCCACCCGCACCTTCCACGGCCATACAGATAAAAAGAAAAAGTAGGGTGAAAGTATGGAAGTCAAAGCCAGTTTAAAGTTTGCAAAAGTTGGAGATCAGAAAGCCCGCATTGTGGCTGACATGGTCCGTGGGAAAATGGTTAACGAAGCCATTCGTCTACTGACTCATGACAACAAAAAGCCTTCCATGATGATTAAAAAGCTTGTGGAATCGGCAGTGGCCAATGCTGAAAAAGAGGAAGTGATTGATTTGGATAATTTGTATATAAAGAAAATCATGGTGGACAAAGGGCCTTTTACGAAAAGGCATCAACCACGGGCCCAGGGCAGGGCTTTTGTCATCAAAAAGAAATCCAGCCATATAAGTCTGGTCTTGGACGAGAGGTAATTGTTTATGGGTCAAAAAGTCAGTCCGATCAGCCTGAGAGTGGGTGTCATCAGAGGTTGGGAGAGTCGTTGGTTTGCCAAGGGCCGTCTCTACTCTGATCAGCTTCACGAAGATATCAAACTGAGAAATTATTTAAAGAAAAAACTCAAACACGCCGGGGTGGCAAAAATTGAAATGGAAAGGGCCGCAAATAAGTTAAAAATCATCATATCCACGGCCCGACCAGGGGTGGTCATAGGGAAAAAGGGGGTTGGAATTGATTCCCTCAAGGACGATCTTCAGAAAATGACTCCCAATGAAGTGCAGGTCAATATTCAGGAAGTCCGCAAACCTGATGTGGATGCCCAACTGGTGGCTGAAAATATCGCCACCCAGCTTGAAAAACGTGTCTCATGGCGGAGAGCCTTGAAAAAAGCCATTGCCTCAGCCATCCGTGGAGGTGTCAGAGGGGTCAAGGCTCAGGTCTCCGGGCGTTTGGATGGAGCGGAGATTGCCCGTACCGAATGGTACAATGAAAAAAGCGTTCCCCTTCATACATTACGGGCAGATATTGACTATGGAACAGCAGAAGCCTTAACCACCTATGGAATCATTGGTTTAAAAATTTGGATTTATAAAGGGGATATCCTGTCACAAAGAGAGTTGGAGGAGACAAGACGTGCCTAAAAAGAGACTGCAAGGGGTAAAAACAATATGATGTTAAGCCCCAAAAAGGTCAAATGGAGAAAGCAGCACAAGGGTCGTCGCAAAGGCTATGCCACCCGTGGCAACACAGTGGCCTTTGGAGATTACGGCATTCAGGCCCAGGGAGATGCCTGGATGACTGCCCGCCAGATCGAAGCGGCCCGTATTGCCATCAGCCGCAGCGTAAAACGGGGGGGGAAGGTCTGGATTCGGGTTTTTCCCAGCAAACCCATCAGTAAAAAACCGGCTGAAGTTCGTATGGGTAAGGGAAAAGGAAATCCCGAGTACTGGGCTGCTGTTGTCCGCCCGGGGCTGGTGCTTTTTGAAATCAATGGTGTGACTCGGGAGCAGGCCCAGGAGGCTTTCAGGCTGGCTGGCCATAAGATACCATTTAAAACCAAATTTGTTGCCAGAGAGGTTGAAGCATGAACTTTGAAGACATTAAAAATCTAACACCTGTTGACCTGAACAAAAAAATCCGGGAGATAAGAGAAAATATCTTTATGGCAAAAATGAAAAAAGCCATGGGACAAATGAAAAACCCTATTTCCATTCGTCACATGAGAAGGGACATTGCCAGATTGAAAACAGCACTGGCTGGGAACACCCGTAACAACAATATTGGAGAAGCCAAACATGACAGAAAATAAACGTGGCCGGAGAAATGAAGTCACCGGGCAGGTCATCAGTGATAAAATGGACAAGACAGTGACTGTGCGTGTTTACAGAGTGGTGAAACATCCCAGATATAAAAAATACGTTCGCCGGACTTCAGTCTTTACGGCCCATGACGAAAACAACACAGCCAGAATTGGAGACATGGTTCGCATCTTTGAAACCCACGCCATCAGTAAAACAAAGCATTGGAAAATGGCAGAGGTGGTAAAAAGCCAGGGGGGAGGGCAATGATTCAGGTCCAGACCAGAATGAAAGTGGCCGACAACTCCGGAGCCAAAGAAATTCAGTGTATCAAAGTGATTGGCGGTTCAAAGAGAAGAACAGCTTCTGTGGGGGATATTATAGTTGTCTCGGTCAAAGCAGCTCTTCCCACCTCCAAGGTGAAAAAGGGGGAAGTGGCCAAGGCTGTTGTTGTGCGTACAAAAAAGATGATTCATCGTTCTGACGGTTCCTCCATTTGTTTTGATGACAATGCAGCGGTGCTTGTCAATCAGAATAAGGAACCTGTTGGAACCCGGATTTTCGGACCAGTGGCCAGGGAGTTAAGAGCCAGACAGTTTGTCAAGATTATTTCCCTGGCTCCGGAAGTTTTATGATTTGTAATTTGGATGGAGTTTTAAAATGAAACGCTTACAGGAAAAATACAATAAGGAAGTGGGGCCGGCACTGATAAAATCATTGGGCCTTAAAAACAAAATGGAAGCACCTCAAATCAAAAAAATTGTTGTGAGCAGTTGTCTCTCTGATGCCGTTCAAAACTCCAAAGTCCTCAATGGTGTTTCTGAAGAGTTAACCCAAATCACGGGACAAAAATCTGTCATCACCCGAGCCAAAAAATCCCTGGCCAACTTTAAATTGCGGGAGGGAATGCCTCTGGGAGTCATGGTGACTCTGCGAAGGAGAAAAATGTGGTCCTTTATGGATCGACTGATTTCAGTGGCCTTGCCCCGTGTAAGGGACTTCAGGGGCCTGTCTTCAAAGGGTTTTGACGGACGTGGCAATTACAATATGGGCCTTAAAGAGCAGATTGTTTTTCCTGAGATCAATTATGACAAAGTGGATAAGGTTCGAGGTATGAACATAACAATCTGCACTTCAGCAAAAAATGATGCTCAGGGAAAAGCACTGCTTGAAGGTTTTGGTTTTCCCTTCAGGAGGTAAAAAACAATGGCCAGAAAAGCGATGATTGCCAAAGAGATTCAGAAAATGGCAGTGGTGGAACACTACCGAAATAAGCGGGCTGAACTAAGAAAGATTCTTAAAAGTCAGACCGCAGATCCAGTGGAAAAAATGGAAGCCAGAGAAAAAATGGATCATCTTCCAAGACGTTCCATAGGTGTTCGGGTGGTGAGCCGATGTAAGATCACCGGCCGTTCCAGAGGTTATATGAGAAAATTTCAAATGTCCCGTATTGCTTTCAGGGAACTGGTGGGACGGGGAATGATCCCTGGTGTCACCAAAGCCAGCTGGTAAGGAGAAATCTGGAATGGATATGATTGGTAACTTTTTAACAAGAATCAGAAACGCCCATGGGGCCTGTCACAAAAAAGTGGATGTGCCCTCTTCCAACATTCGCAAGGGAATTGCCAGAGTTTTGCAGGAACAAAACTACATTCACAATTTCAAGGTGATTCAGGACAACAGACAGGGAATGATGAGAATTTATCTCAAATACAACAATCAGGGTCATCCCTGTCTTTCAAAAATCAAAAGGTGGAGTCGCCCCAGTCGAAGGGAATATGTGAAAGTGGATAAGATTCCCCATGTGCGAGCAGGCTATGGACTGGCTATTCTAAGTACAAGTCAGGGAATCATGAGTGGTGGTCAGGCCAGGGAAAAGAATGTGGGCGGCGAACTTCTCTGTGTTGTCTGGTAGGTGAGGATATGTCACGAATAGGAAAAGTCCCCATTTCATTTGACAGTCAGGTCAAAGTCACCTTGACCCCTGAAAACGAAGTGATTGTGAAAGCTGCAAAACACAGCCTGAAGGTAAAAATGCTTCCCCAAGTGAAAGCCCGCATAGAGGGGAATCAGATTTTTATGGAAAGACAGGAGGAAAACAAAAAGAGCCGGTCCCTCCATGGACTGTATCGTTCCCTGGTCCAAAATGCGGTGATTGGTGTCACAAAGGGTTTTAAAAAGAGTCTCATTCTCAATGGAGTGGGTTACCGTTCCTCCGTATCAGGCAAAACCCTGGAAATGTCTTTAGGTTTTTCCCACCCCATAAAATTTTCCATTCCCGAAGGGATTAATATCAAGGTTGAAAAACAGACCACTGTTCATGTCAGTGGTCCCAGTAAGGAGCAGGTGGGCCAGGTGGCTGCCAAAATCAGAAACTTCAGACCCCCGGAACCTTTTCTCGGCAAGGGGATTCGATACAGCGATGAAGTGATCCGCCGTAAAGAGGGTAAGTCTGCGGGTAAATAGAAGGCTGGCGAGATGACTGGCCTGGTCATAGGACTAAATGAGAGGTTTAGCATGCGTGTGATGATGAAAAAAAAATGGAGTGGAAAACTTAAGATCCGGATGAAAAAAAGATTGAAAATCCGCAAAAAAGTTTCAGGCAACAGTCTCCGCCCCAGGCTTTGTGTGTATAAAAGCACAAAAAATATTTATGCCCAATTGGTTGATGATGACAATGCCCGCACTTTGGTGAGTGCCTCCACTTTACAGGATAAAATCAAAGGTCCCGGCCTGGTGGCTGCCGTTGAAATTGGAAAATTGATTGCCCAAAGAGCCAAAGAAAAAAATATCACCAAAGCTGTTTTTGATCGCAGTGGTTACATTTACCATGGGGTTATCAAATCTCTGGCTGGCAGTGCCAGAGAGGCCGGTTTGGAGTTTTAAGGGGTTTTTATACTCCTGGGAGAAGATCGAATGGAAGAAGTTTCAAATTATGAAGAGAGAGTGGTTTCCATAAAGCGGGTGGCCAAAGTGGTTAAGGGAGGGCGACGTTTTTCGTTTTCAGCCCTTGTAGTGGTCGGCAATGGAGCAGGCAGTGTGGGTTATGGTATGGGAAAGGCGGGTGAAGTACCGGAGGCCATTGGAAAGGCATCCCGCAGTGCAAAAAAAGCCTTTGCTCAGTTTCCCCTGGCCGAGGGACGAACCATCGCCCATGAAGTGTTGGGTGAGTTTGGAGCAGCCCGGGTGATTATGCGACCGGCAGCTCCGGGAACAGGTGTTATTGCCGGTGGCCCGGTGCGGGCTATTTTGGAGTCTGTGGGGGTCAAGGATATTCTCACCAAATGTGTGGGAACCCGTAATTCCCATAATGCAGTGAGAGCCACTATTCATGGTTTGTCCCAATTGCAGGGAAAAGAGTTCATCTCCAGCTACAAATAATGGTTCCAGAAATGGTTTTTAAATAGTTTTTGAGGTAAGGAAAATGGAAAAAAAATTCAGATTAAAACTCAGGAGAAGTTCTATTGGCTGCACCCAAAGCCAAAAAGACAGCCTTCGTTGTCTCGGACTCAGGAAACGTGAGTCAGAGGTTGTGGTCCCTGATCACCCGGCCACGCGTGGTCAAATATTAAAAGTGTATCATTTACTTGATGTCAAAGTGGAGAAATAAAATGAGTTTACTGGCGGAACTGGCCCCCAATAAAGGGGCAACACATAAAAAAAAGAGAGTGGGTCGGGGGGATGGATCCAACTGGGGTGGAACTTCAGGCAAAGGTCACAAGGGCCAGAAGGCCCGTTCCGGCGGAAAAAACCTCAGAGGTTTTGAAGGGGGACAGGTGCCCCTTCACAGACGACTCCCCAAGTTTGGTTTTAAAAACACCCGCTTTAAAAAGGACTATGTCATCATGAACCTCTGCCGGATGAATGATTTTGGAAATGAAATCAGCCCTGAAATTCTAATTGAAAAAGGGTTTTTAAGGAAAACAGACAAGTTGAAAGTTCTTGCCAAAGGGAGTCTGAATCAATCCCTGACAGTGAAAGCCCACAAATTCAGTCAGGCCGCACAACGGGAGATTGAAAAAGCCGGCGGAAAAGTCGAGGTGATTTAATGTCTTTGTCTTTGTCAAGACCCAAAAATATTGTGAATCATCTGCCAGGAGTGATTTGATGGCTCTTTCAACATCTAACACAGCCGCTGCCGAGAACCTGCTTCAAAACGAGGATTTGCGTCGTCGTCTGCTCTTCACTCTCTTTTGCCTGCTGGTTTACCGTCTTGGAGTTCATGTCCCCACTCCAGGCATCAACGGGGATGTGGTCAAATCCTTTTTTGAAACCCAAGGGGGTCTTTTCGGTTTATTCAACACTTTTACCGGTGGAGCCTTAAATCAATTCAGTGTTTTTGCCCTGGGCATTATGCCCTATATTTCCGCTTCCATTATTTTTCAGCTTTTAACAGCCACCATTCCCTATCTTGAAGCTCTGAAAAAAGAAGGACAGCATGGACAAAAGAAAATCACCCAGTACACCCGCTGGTCCACCGTCCTTCTGGCCATTATTCAGGGCTATGCCATTTCCAGCTGGCTGATGGGGCAAAGTGGTCCTTTGGGTGAGGCCCTCTATTATCCCCAGGTAGGCCCCATACCTTTCAAAACGATGACCATTGTCACTCTGGTGGCGGGAACCTGTTTTATCATGTGGCTTGGAGAACAGATTTCAGACCGGGGTATTGGTGAAGGGGCAAGCCTGATTATTTATGCGGGTATTGCCGCCGGGATACCCTCAGGGGCCGTAGGACTGTGGACCCTTGTTTCCAATGGTCAGATCAACGGCCTGTTGGGACTTATGCTTTTGGCCTTTATGGTTCTTGTTGTGGCCTTTATTATTTTTATGGAGGTCTCCCAAAGGCGACTTCCCATCCATATTTCCCAAAAGGGGGGTCGGGGAGCACAAACCATGGGGAGTTTTTTCCCCATCAAACTGAATCCATCAGGAGTGATCCCCCCCATCTTTGCCAGTTCCATCTTAATGATGCCGGCAACCATTTCCAGCTTTTCGGATGCAGCTTGGGTTCAGGTGGTTCAGGATTACATGAATCCCTTAAGTCCCACGGGTGGAGGCCTCTACAATATTCTATTTATTGCCCTGATTGTGTTCTTCTGTTTTTTCTACACGGAAATTGTTTTCCCTCCTACAGAGATTTCCGATAATCTGAAAAAGTCAGGAAAATTTATTCCCGGAATCCGGGCCGGAAAAAGCACAGCCAATTATATCAGCAAGGTGATGGAAAGGGTGAATGTGGCAGGGGCCATTTATCTGAGTGCTGTCTGCCTCCTGCCAACAATCCTCATTATCCGTGTGAATGTGCCTTTCTATTTTGGAGGGACCAGTTTGCTCATTCTTGTGGGGGTGGCCATTCAGATGATTGAAAAGGTCAACAGTTATCGCTATGAAGCCATTATCAAAGCCCAGCGTCGGCCACGAAAGAAAAGGGTGCAGTTTTGAGTATTGTCCTTTTTGGTCCGCCAGGGTCTGGCAAGGGCACTCAGGCTGCAAGGATCGCTGAAGAAACAAAACAACTGCATATTGGTACTGGCAATCTTTTTCGCACAGCCATGAAGGACCAAACCCCTTTGGGTCTTGAAGCCAAATCTTATGTGGACTCCGGCCGTCTTGTCCCCGATTCTGTAACCATTGGTCTTGTTAAGGAAGTGATTGAACAGAACAGGAAAAGCCCCTTTATCTTTGATGGTTTTCCTCGCACTTTACCCCAGGCCGAGGCCCTGGAAAAGCTCCTGGCTGAAATAGACGCGATTCCCATAGGGTATGCCCTGTTTTTGGAAGTGTCCCAGGAAACCCTCATTAAGAGACTGACAGGGCGAAGACTCTGTAAGGGCTGTGGTGCTGTTTACCACACCCAATCCTATCCCACAAAAGCGGACGGAACCTGTGACAAGTGTGGAAACAAAACCTATCAGCGTAAGGATGACAGTGAAGACGTGATTTTCACCCGTCTTGAAGCTTATGCCCGAAATGCAGAAATATTAAAGGACTATTACCAGCAAAGAGGTTTATTTGCGGTCATTAATGGACAGGGGGGCACAGACCAGGTATTTTCCCGTTTTCAGCCTTATTTGTAAGCAGGAAGGTTATGGAAAATACGGGTCCATTGGTTGAGTTTTTGTAACTGCCTGCACCCTGACGAAGCTCCCTCTGTAACATTTTGGATGAAATTAGATGAGACAACGAGGAGCGACTGAGACATACTTTATGTACGCCGTAAGGAGAGACGAGGCAGGCAAATACCAAGATCACCAAAAGTGTGAGAAGTTACGAATTTTTCAGGGGGATGAGTGTGAAAATTCAGGCAGAATGAATATCTGTTAAAAATAATACTGGACGAAACATAATGAAAACTGTTATGTGTCTGATTCATCCATATTTATACTGATTATGTTTGATTTTCAGGTGTTTTTCACAGACAATCCAACCTGGAATTTTAGAACCGGTCAGAGTACAGAATTGAAAAGAGGTTAAATGAAAGTTCGGGCATCGGTGAAGCCGATATGCAACAAATGCAAGATTATCAAACGCAAGGGGATTATTCGCATCATTTGTGAAAATCCCAGACATAAGCAGAGACAGGGTTAATGGCTCGTATATCAGGAACTGATTTACCAAAAAATAAAAGGCTGGAAGTCTCCCTAACCTATCTTTACGGGATTGGACCCAGGTCAGCCAGGGACCTTGTCAAAATGATGGGTTTTGAACCGGGGAAAAGAACCCATGAGTTAACAGACCCCGACGTGGCCAAACTGCGTAATCTCATTGAAAAAAATTTTAAAGTGGAAGGGGATCTGCGAAGAGAGGTTTCCCTGTCCATTAAAAGACTGATGGATCTTGGCTGTTACCGTGGCCTTCGCCACCGCAAGGGCCTTCCTGTCCGGGGGCAGTCCACAAAACAAAATGCCAGAACCCGGAAGGGACCCAAAAAGACAGTGGCCAACAAAAAGAAAGCAGTTTAAAGAGGACCGTTTAAGGAAAGCAGTCACTGGTTTTAAGGAGTGGTTTAGAATATGGCCGTTAAAAAAGTAACAAAGAAGAAAAAAGTCAAAAAGAATGTTCCTGTTGGTCAATGTCTGGTGAAAGCCGGTTTCAGCAACACCATTATCACCATCACTGATTCTGGAGGAAACACTTTGTGTTGGTCCAGTGCAGGAGCCATTGGCTTTAAGGGCAGCAGACGGGGGACTCCTTTTGCCGCCCAAATGACAGCTGAAGATGTGGTCAAAAAAGCCACTGAGATGGGAGTTCGTTCCGTGAATGTTTTTCTAAAAGGTCCCGGTGCAGGCAGAGAACCTGCCATTCGTGCCATTGCCAATGCAGGGTTGAAAGTTCTGTCAATGAGAGATATGACTCCTGTTCCCCACAATGGTTGCCGACCTCCAAAAAGACGTAGAATTTAAATTTTCAAAATACGAGGAGAATGAAATGCAGGAACATTATTATAAATTTTGGCATGATCTCATCAGACCAAAAAACTTTGATGTGGATCAAAACTCTTTGACCAGAACTTACGGAAAATTTTCCATTCGTCCCCTTGAGAAAGGCTATGGAATCACCCTTGGAAACTCCATGAGACGGGTTCTTCTCAGTTCCATGATGGGCTCAGCCGTCTCAGCAGTGAAGATTGAAGATGTCCTCCATGAATTTTCCACCATACCCGATGTGATTGAAGATGTGACTGATATTATCCTGAACCTTAAAGAAGTGCGGTTCACCCAATACACAGCAGAACCCCAGATTCTCAATATTAATAAAAGAGGCCCTGGCAAAGTAACAGCCGGAGACATTCAGACAAATGATAAAACCCTGGTTCTCAACCCTGACCATCATATTGCCACTTTAGGGGAGGAAGGGCATTTTAATGCTCAACTCCAGGTGAATTTTGGCCGTGGCTATGTTCCTGCCGAAGAAAACGAAGACCACCTTCTCGGTGTGGAGGGAATTCCCATGGATGCCCTTTACTCTCCAATTGTTCGTGTCAACTACAATATTTCTGCAGCCCGTGTGGGACAAAGAACAGATTATGATGCTCTCACTTTGGAGGTCTGGACTGATGGTTCCGTGAGTCCGGAAGAATCGGTGGCCTTGGGTGCCAAAATCATGAAAGAACAGATGCAGGTTTTTATTAACTTTGATGAAAATGCAACTCCTGTCCAACAGAAACTGGAGACAACAGGGGTTCAACTCAATGAAAATCTCTTCAGGACTGTGGACGATCTTGAACTTTCAGTGAGAAGTGCCAATTGTTTAAAAAATGCAAATATCCGTTACATTGGAGAATTGGTCGTCCGGTCTGAGTCAGAAATGCTTAAGACAAAAAACTTTGGACGGAAATCACTGAATGAAATCAAGGAAATTTTAGTTGAAATGGGTCTTGGGCTGGGAATGGAAATTGAGGGATGGCCTCCTCCGGGCTGGGACCCCAATAATTCCACTCCCTTCAAGAGAGTGGAGGAAAACCCTGTTGGAGGCAGCATGACAGATGCTCCAGCGAGTGGAATCACCGGACAAGAGACCTCTGATGGTGGGGAATACCAGTAACCCATATAATTTTTGGAGAGTGAAAGATGAAACACAGACTGCAAACCAAAAGATTTTCCAGGTCACCTGAGGCCAGGAAAGCCCTGATTCGTGGTCTTGTATGTTCTCTTGTTGAACACGAGCGAATCAGAACAACACTTTCCAAAGCCAAAGAACTCCGTCGTCATGTGGAAAAGGCTATCACCCTGGGTCGCAAAAAAAACCTCAGTGCCACTCGCAATCTTATTTCCCGCTATTGCTGTAAAGACACAGCTTTTAAAATTATTCATGATCTTGCGATGCGTTTTAACCATCGTCCAGGAGGTTACACCCGTATATTAACACTTGGTCCCCGTGTGGGTGATGGTGCCCCCATGGCTTTTATTGAATTTGTTGATTTTAATCCTGCCGAACCCAAAACGGATAAAAAGTTCAGGATCAAAACAAAAGATGGTAAAAAAAAGCAGGTGATTAAAGAAATGACTGCTGAAGAAAAAGAAAAATACACAAAAATCCAGAGAGTGAAAGCTCTTTTAATAAAGAAAAAGAATCTCCGTAAAATCAAAAATCAATCCCGAAGGATCAACCGCAGTGCAAATTAGTCCGCTGTTCTCTCAACTTTTTGCCATGCCTGCCAAAATTTCAAAAATTTAAGAGAAATGAAGGACAACCACTTACACTTTTGGCGATCCTGGTATCCGATACGAAAAATGCAGGCTGGTTTCTTTTTTATGCTGATACTTTTAGCTATTCCCTGTCTGATTTACTGGCAGGTGAAAAAACAGGAACGTCAGGCCCTTCCGGAATCCTATCAAATTTTGAAGGATCTGGAGTCCAGGGGACTCTATGGTTATAAAGAAAAAACCTTCACCTCCATTGATGGACAGAAGTGGACTCTGTCCTCCCTGAAAGGGAAAGTGGTGATCTTAAGTTTCTGGGCCACCTGGTGTGAACCCTGCCTGGACGAGTTCCCATCATTGATGGGACTTTTGGACGCTTTTCCAGGTCAAGTGGTTCTTCTGGCTGTTTCCAGGGATGAAAACAAAGAGGATGTCATAAAGTTTGTAAGGGCCTTTAATGGTTTTCGCAAAAACCTCATTGTCACCATGGATGGAAAGAAAGAGTGGAAACAGGCTTTTGGAGTGGATCGTCTGCCAGAGAGTTTTATTTTTGATAAAAAAGGAACCCTTCTAAAAAAAATCATTGGTATTCAGGACTGGTCTTCCCCCATAGCCCTGGAGTTCTTTGAAAAGCAAATCCAAAGACAAGATGATCATTCCTGAAGATGATCCCCTTTCCTTTAATATTTTTTTTCTTTAGAAAAAATCCAAAGCCATATCCTTCCATTTCTGTTTTCCACCAATCGGAAATTAAAAGGTCTCTTAAAAAATATTGTTGCCCTTCAGAAGGCACAGATTTAAAAGCCGCTTCCTTGGCAACCCAAAGAAAAGAAACTTCAGGACTTTCCCCAATCTCCTCCAAACTGGACACATATTTAACAGACCGAAGACTCACACGATCCGCTTCTTCAATATCCAAACCCAGGGAAAGACCTTTATCAGAGGAAAAAACAAAACCTCCAAAAAGAGGACAATGGGAAATGGAAATGGAAACACCTGGAAGATGTGGGGAACTCCCGGGGGTTAAAAGTTTTTTTTTATAATCTTCAGGAAAATTTTCAAAAGAATTTTCCAGATCTTTCACCAATAAGCTTCTTAGCTCCAATCGTTTTTCCCACGTTGGACCTGTAGCACCAAAAGTCATGAAATGACAATGAAGACGGACTCTGGTTATTTCCTTTGTCATTCTTTCAAATTGGGATTGAATTTCCCGAGGTTCAGGAAAATTTAAACTCATGACTGTCTATATTCTGAAATCTGTGACCGGATTCATCGAGAACAAGGACTTTTTGCTCCTTAAGCCAACAACCAAGGTTAATAGAGTAAACCTTTTTTCCCTTCTCATTGAATTCATAAATGTCACGGACATGGGTGTGACCGGTAATAAGATAATCAAAAAAACCCTCCCGGATCACTTTTCCGGCATAATTGTGCATAAAATCCCTGATAATCTCCTCATTCAGTTTTTTCGGATTAGAACTGTAATAACGACTGATTGCACTGGCCTTCCCTCCAATCCACTGAATAAGAGAACCAGGGGTGTTTTTAATCATAAAATTTATGGGTTTTGAACGTAAAAAGGATCTTAATAAAAAATAAGCCCTGTCATCGGGGTTCATAAAATCCCCATGCTCAACTCTTAGTTTATAATGACCGATGGAAAAAAAAGCAGGTCCATCATGGACCTTAACCCCAACTTCCTGTTGCCAAAACTGTTTCAAATGAAAATCATGATTGCCTTCAAAGTAGTGAACCTCCACTCCCTTTTTAACAAGAGTATTTATAGCATTTACGATTTTAAAGAACTTTGCAACAAAATATTTATGTTTATGAATCCATAGGTCAAAAATATCGCCCACCAGAAAAAGATGAGTCACTGGCTGATGGTTTAATGCATATAAAAAGAGCAATAGCTTTTGACTATTGCTCTCTTTCATATTACGGATGTGGATATCCGATAAAAAACAGATATTAACCTTAGCCTGCATTTTCCATAAACTTTCCGCTGTAGCTGCCAAAACCGTTACTGTAACAGAAATACGGGTCAATCATCTTTTGTAAACTGTTGTCGTCGCAGATAAGTGGGAATATCCAGATCCTCCTGATTCAAAGGCACAGTCAGTTTGTCTTCCTCCTCCCAATTCTCCATGGAATCCTCATCTACGGGCATGGACAATTGTTGTGGATTCTTCCTGGATTGACTGGCCATTTGCTCTTTATAGGCACGGGCCTTTGCTATTAAAATATCCCTTGCCAAAGGCTTTCTGTCATCCACAGGGGCGGGTGCCGGAGGGGAAAAAACTTGTTCATGGGAAGCTGTCACTTCTTCCGTATTAATATCCTGGATTTTGTCATGAGGTGTCGATGTTTGTTTGTCCCGGTTTCCGTTCCTAAAATCAGCACCTCCAATACGGCCATTGTCCATGTGGCTGTCTGTGTGATCCTTTATGTGATTTTCTGAATGAGATCTTTCCAACTGAAGATTAGAAGGAGGATTAAGAGTCCTGAACTGTTGACGATTTATGGATGGTCTGGTTTTTTGTGCAGAGTTCTCATCAAAACCCGTTGCAATCACTGTGACCCTCACTTCATCGCCCATGCTGTCATCAATCACAGCACCAAAGATAATTTCAGCATCTTCATGAGCTGCTTCTGTAATCAGTGTGGAAGCTTCATCGACCTCATGAAGACTCAGACCCTCACCGCCTGTGATATTGATGATAATCCCTGTTGCCCCTTCAATGGAAATATTCTCAAGAAGGGGTGAAGAGATGGAAGCTTTGGCCGCTTCCACAGCACGATTATCACCATCGGCTGCGGCCGTACCCATGATGGCCATTCCCTGGGATGACATGACAGTGCGAATATCGGCAAAATCCAGATTAATCAAACCACGAATATTAATGAGATCTGATATTCCCCGAACAGCCTGTAACAAAACCTCATCAGCCTTTTTAAAAGTTTCCAGGAGAGGGGTTTTTTCACTGGAGACACTGAGAAGTTTCTGGTTTGGAATCACAATCAGGGTGTCCACGTTTTCCTTTAATTCTTCAATGCCTTCATGGGCCTGACGTGTGCGTTTTTTGCCTTCAAACAGAAAGGGTCTGGTGACAACACCAATGGTGAGTGCCCCCAATTCTTTTGCAATTTTAGCCACAATGGGGGCTCCACCGGTTCCTGTACCACCACCCATACCAGCGGTGACAAAAACCATATCAGCCCCTTCAAGGGCTTCCACAAGGTCATTGTAAGACTCAATGGCCGCCCGTTTGCCAATCTCCGGATTGGCTCCCGCTCCCAGGCCCCTGGTTAACTCACAGCCCATCTGAATTTTTTTACTGGCTCTATGGGGTTTAAGGGCCTGAATGTCCGTATTGGCTGCAATAAACTCCACCTGGTTAAGGCCACCCTGGATCATGGTTTCAATGGCGTTATTCCCACCTCCGCCAATTCCAACCACTTTAATACTTGCACCGATATCTTCCTTTTTTCCCATTTTTTCTTCCAACTCAAACATAAAATCCCCCAATCATATTGATAAGGCTTTACTCATAAGTTTCTTAACCTGATTCCAGGTTCCACCTGTTTTACCTGTTAAAACCTTTCCTTTTGTTTTTTCAGACACAAAACTCTGATCACAACCAGAAAAAAGAGTTCCAATGACTGTGATAAAAGCAGGATTGTTATAATAATCCTCCTCCATACCTATAACATTTCCAATTCTCCCTTTTCTCACAGGAATGTCAAAAGTAAATTCGGCCAGTTCAACCAACCCCGGCAACAGAGAGCCGCCACCGGTAAAAACCACACCGGCACCTGCGTGATTGAGTACGTTCCATTCGTTAAGCCGGTTAAAAACAAGAGAAAGGGTCTCTTCAGCCCGGGCCTCCAGGATACGACTCAGTTCGATGCGGGAAGCCCTGTGATTCTTTCTTTCACCCAGCCCGGTCACTTCAATACTTTCATCCTCACCCACCATGTCCACCAGAGCTGTTCCGTATTTTCTTTTAGTGATCTCAGCCTGATCCACAGGGGTTTTCAACCCAACAGCCACATCCTGAGTGAAATTCAAACCACCCACCAGAATGGTTCCTATATGACTCACACAGGAGTTTTTATAAACAATAAGCTCACAGGTTCCTCCACCTATCCCAACGAGAACCACTCCAGCCTGTTTTTCATCATCTTCAAGGGTCACAAGAGAGGACGCATATTGATCCAAAACAATCTGATCCACTGTCAGACCTGCCTTTTCAACACAGGTTAAAATATTACCAAGATTTTTTTCAGAAACAGTAATAAGTTGGGCATCCACTTCCAGCCGAACTCCATTCATGTCCATGGGCGAATCAATTCCCTGCTGACCATCAACAGTGAAAGTTTTTGGCAAAACATGGAGAATACGACTTTTTTCCGGAATATGAACAGTCCTGGCCACATCCAACACCCGATCAATATCCATTTTGTCAATTTCCTGTCCATTCACCGGAACCAACCCATGGGAAGTCATGGTTTGAACCCCTTCCCCTCCCACAGACAAACAAATTTCAGAAAGTTTAACCCCTGCCAATCGTTGGGCTTCCTCTCTGACCTCAACAATGCCTGCCATGGTTTCATCCATATTGATAATCCGGCCCTGCCTCACCCCAGAGTTTTTCACCTGACTGAGGGCAATCAGATCCATTCCGACCCGAGTACAGATGGCCACAGCCACCACCGTTTTTGTTGAACCAATGTCCAGTGCTGCAATAATTTGACTTTTATTTTGTCTCATCCACAAAACCTCTTAAAGGTTTAAAAAAATGGAGCAGGACCATTAACAGCCTCCAGTCCTTTGTCATAATAACAATTTTTTTGACAAAGAAACCAGTCTCTTTAAAAAGCTTATGAACCCCTATGCAGTCTGACAAGGTTTTTTTCGTAAAGTTGGCATCAATGACGCGTGCCTTTTAATTCTGACTTTTAAGATAGTCCGTAACCCGTAAAACCTGCAAGCCTTTGGTCGGGATATTTCTCTCTCCAAAACAAACCGTGACCTTACTGTCTATCAAATTCAGTTGCAGGTCAGTCATGGGTTTAAAATCAATAGAGATAATATTTTCCGTTTTTAGATCCCAAAAATCGGGCACTGCCTCCATCATCCCCAATAATCAACCCAACAATTCCGGTAACTGCTCACACTTTTGGCGATCTTGGCATTTGCCTGCCTCGTCTATTCTTGTTTTGACCCCCCATGCAGTCTGACAAGAACTTTTTTCGTAAAGCTGGCATCAATGATGCGGGCCTTTTGGTTCTGGCTTTTAAGATAGTCCGTAACCCGTAAAACCTGCAAACCTTTGATTGAAATATTTTTCTCTCCCAAATAGACTGTGACCTTGCTGTCTATCAGATTCAGTTGCAGGCCAGTCATGGGTTTAAGATCAATAGAGGCGATGTTTTCCGTTTTCAGAACCCCAAAATCGGGCACTGCCTCCATCATCCCCAATAATCGACCCAACAATTCCGGATCTTCTGCAATTCGGACATTGTACAAAACAGGAACCACCGGAACCAAAGTCGGTTCAACCGGACCCAATTTCTCCCCTTTTCCGGTAATGGCAAAAATTTTATTTTTTCTGCCCACAAAAAGGATGGCAATATCCTTTAAGTGAATGATGGTGGAAATCTGATTGGGAAAATGTCGTCGCAATTCCACTTTCCCAACCCAGTCATTTTCTAATATTTTTTTCTGCAATTCCGGCAGACTGATATTCCATATATTCTTGCCCCTGAGACTCAGCAGTTCCTCCACCCAACGGGGTTTTAAAGCCTGGACCATGGCTTTTTGACTGCCTTCATAAACCACTGAAACAGGGGTGTCAGAAACCATAAAAAAATCCTTTTCGGTTCCCAAGAACTGACCCAGAAACACAACCAACAAAACAGAAATGAAAACAAAAAAAAAAAATTTAAGAATTTTCACACTCCCCGGTCAAACCCCCTGGACCGCATTTCTCATAAACTTTCCACTGTGACTGCTGACACCCTCACCATGAAACTCCATGAAAAATACGGTCCAACTCCCTTATTGTACAGTTTTTAACAAAATAAAAAACATAATTTTTCAATTCTTTTTTTGGCAGGTTTTTATGATTTTGGCAGTCCCACTCAGGTCAAAATCCGTCCATGTCACACTCTTTCCGTTCTGACCTGTATGGAGCGGGCCACAACGTTTTTTCAGTGCCTCAATATGCCTTCCAAGTGCATATTCAAAAGCGTTAAAACGACCTCTGGCTGTCAGAACCCCCTCCTTTATACTGTAAGTAAATATCACTTTTCGGGTTCTGTTGTTGATTTTTAATTGGGTTTCAATATTTGTATCCGTCACGTTCTCAACTGAAACAGTGACTTCTGAACCCCCAGCAAGTCCGAAAAATAATGTTTCCGTCATATTTTTGTCCCGCACTGGATTTCCGGAATCCAGAGTTGCCGGATTGACTGTAACCACCAGACCTTTAAGAAGTTCCATGACACTTTTCTTTTTCCCGTTTTTGCTGAGTTTAAAATCAGGAAAATATCCACTCACTCCCATCTTTTTGGTAAACTTATAACCTGTTCCCTGAATAGAAGAGTTCTTCAGGTCAAATTGATAGGTGCAATCCTCAGAAAAAGCAGCCAATGGAAGCATAAAAGAACAAAAAAACACTCCGAAAATATAAATTGCCTTTTTTATACTGAAGACCATTTGTTTTTCCTCCTGTCCAAATTCCCACCTTCAACACGGCAGGATATTATCCAGAAATTCCTGTCTGACAGTCCACTGGAAACAGACAAAACCAGAAACATATTACAGTTAAAACGAAAAAACAATAAGCTTTGTAAAAAAAACAAACTCCTAACCTGCATTTCTCACAAGCTTTCTACTGCGGCTTCCAAATAAACATTTTTCCCTGAAAATTTCCCTTTATTTCCCGTCTTTCCCATCTGATTGTGGACTTATAGAATCCCGTCTTGTCAGCTATTTTAATCTTTGATAGACTTGCATCCGGATTCACTTTTATGACAATATGACAAACTGAAGGACAACAAACTCTATGAAACACTCAATACTCTGTATTGATGATGAACCCCATAACCTGGAAGCCCTCAAACGACTTTTCAGAAAAAACTATATTGTTATAGCTGCCCCTTCAGGACCCAAAGCTCTCAAAGAGCTTGATAAACAAAATTTTTCTGTCATCATCAGTGACCAGAAAATGCCTGAAATGACAGGCGTTGAATTTTTCATGGAAGCAAAAAAAATTCAACCGGATGCTGTTCGTATCCTGCTGACTGGTTATACGGATCTGGAATCTGTCATTGATGCCATTAATCAGGGACAAATCCACCGGTATGTCACCAAACCCTGGGAACCAGGAGAGTTTTCCGGTATCATCTCCCAGGCTGCGGAAGTTTTTGAAATGAAACAAACCATTAACCAACAAAATCAAAGATTACTCCGGGCCAATGAAGAACTGAAGAGTCTTAACAAAATGAAAATGGATTTTATGTTGTTAGTCAATCACGAATTGAAAACACCACTGACCGGTATCTTCAGCTTTCTGCAACTTATTGATGAAGAACCTCTGACCCCCGAACAAAAACTCTATGTGGATAAAATTCTGAAAAACACCCATCGTTTGCAGGATCTTGTTGACAGTACTCTTTTAATCACCTTACCCAAGGTATCTGCTTCGAACTCCAAATCGGATCAGTACGGGTCAGCCCTCAGGTCCAACTTATGAAAAAAGAACGTGTAAAACGTGTGACCGGTGTGGCCAAACGACATCCTGATGGCTTTGGATTTTTAATTCCTGACCAGTCTGATCAACCAGATCTCTTTCTTTCCCCCAGGGAAATGACAGGGGTTATGACCAATGATCGCGTCACAGCTGAAGTAAAAAAAGAAAAAAGAGGGGAGCGGTTTTCTGGTGTGCACCTGAAAATCATTCAAAGGGGGGTGACCCATGTTGTGGGCCAGATTCATAAGTATGAAAGCGGTGTTTTTCATGTTCATGATGGTTTTAAAAAATGGGGGGCGGTTTTAAAGATCCCATTCAAAAAATCCAGTGGTGCCGGAAAAGGGGATCTTGTGGCCGTAAAAATTCTCAAATATCCTTCAAAAAAATCAGATTTTATCGGTCAGGTGGTGGAGGTTATCGGTGACAACCAAGACCCCAATACAGACACAAAAAGAGTCCTTCACAGTCATCAGATTCCCATGGAGTTTCCACCAGAAGTGATGGATGAAGTGGAGCACATTCCCCTGAAAGTGGATATTAAAGAGCATAAGGACAGAAAGGATTTAAGAAAGATGGCTTTTATAACTATTGATGGAGTAACAGCCAAAGACTTCGATGATGCCATCCATGTTCAACAGACAAAAAGGGGGTTTTGTCTTTTTGTGGCCATTGCCGATGTCAGCCACTATATCAAACAGGCCGGCAATATTGACAACGAGGCTGTTAAGCGGGGAACCAGTGTTTATCTTCCAGACTTTGTAGTTCCCATGCTGCCAGAGGAACTGTCCAATGGAATCTGCTCTTTAAAGCCAAATGTGGACCGTCTGGCCTTTGTTTGCGAAATGGAAACAAACTTTGACGGCAATGTTAACAATGCTCAGGTCTATGAAGCTGTGATTTGTTCCCAGGCCCGTATCACTTATGGCCAGGCCCAGGAAATCATTGATGGTCATGAAACCCATAAAAAAGAAGCTGTTCAGAAAAACATTTTACAGGCTTCCCGACTTGCCGAAATTTTAATGAAAAAACGCCATAGAGAAGGATCCCTGGAACTGGAAATTCCTGAAACCGAAGTGGTGGTCAATGAGTTGGGCCAGACAGTGGACGTGATAAAAAGTCAGAGGGTTTTTGCCCACAAACTTATTGAGGAACTCATGCTGGCCGCCAATGTGTCAGTGGCCAAAATGATTCAGAAAAAAGAAAAACCCTCTCTTTTTCGGGTTCATCCCCCTCCGGATTCAGAAAACATTGATCGTTTGCAGATTTTTTTGTCCCAATTTGGAATTCATAAAAAACTAAAGGACGGACATCTGCAAAAAAAACTGACCAAGTGTTTACAGGAGTTCAAATCACAACCTCAGGGAATTATTCTCAATATCCTCACTCTGCGATCCATGAATCAGGCTGCCTATAACAAAGACAATATCGGCCACTTTGGTCTTGGTTTTTCCCATTACACTCATTTCACATCCCCCATCCGTCGTTATCCTGACCTCATTGTTCACCGGATTCTCAAAAAACTTTTCACTTCATCCCCCTCCGGATGTCTTTATTCTGAAGAGGATTTAGGGAGTTTTGGAACTCTTCTGAGTGGTGCCGAACAAAGGGCCATTAAGGCTGAAAGGCAGGTGGTGGCCATAAAAAAAGCCCGGTTTCTTGAAGACAGGATTGGTCAGAATTTCTCCGGTATTGTCAGTGGTGTTACCAAATTCGGATTGTTTGTTCTATTACGCCAGTTTGGCATTGACGGTCTGATTAAAGTGGAAAATCTGGGAAATGAATTTTTTGAATTTCATGAAGAAAACCTCATGCTAAGGGGTCAAAAAACCGGCAGAATATACAAACTGGGGGACCCCCTGAGTGTCCTGGTTACTGCTGTGGATACAGTGGACGGAAAGATTGATTTCCTATTGACCAAAAAGAATAAAAAACACAAAACCCCTGTCTGATTAATATTTTATGAAAGGGACAATCCCAGTTCCTGCAACTGTCCGGGTTCAGGTTGCGAGGGGGAACCGGACATTAAACATTGGGCTTTTGTTGTTTTTGGATAAGCAATCACATCACGGATGGCATCAGTTCCGGCCAGGATCATTACCAGCCGGTCAAGCCCCCAGGCAATGCCTCCATGGGGAGGGGCCCCATAGGTCAGGGCCTCCACAAAATAACCAAATTTTTGTCTGGCAAGCTCCTCACTTAAACCCAAAGCCTTAAACATGGCACTCTGAATCTCCTGACGATGAATACGAACACTTCCTCCAGCCAACTCATGACCATTGCAAACAAGATCGTAAGCCTTGGCCCGCAGTTTTGACAAAGCCTGAAAGTCTCCTGATTTCAATACCTCCACATCCTCATCTTTTGGCATTGTGAAAGGATGGTGACAGGCTACAAAACGTTTTTCCTCCCTGTCATAAGCAAAGAGAGGAAAATTCACAACCCAACAAAATTGATCTCCGGATTTGTCGATAAGATCAAATTGCTCTGCCAAAAACTGGCGGAGAAAACCCAATGAGGTACTGACCACATCCTCTTTGTCTGAAACCAAAAGTCCCAGGCCAAAACCCTGTGGACACAGTCGCCTGTAAACAGAAGCCAGAAGCTCCTGTGATAAAAACTGATTTGCAGGAGACTGATATCCATCCCCCTGTTTTTTAATCCAGACAAGGCCCCTGGCTCCATGAGGTTTTACGGACTTCACCCATTTGTCTATTTTGGATCTTGATATTTCCCCTTTAACAGGCAAACCCAAACCACGAACCACCCCTGCCTCACTGAGAACCGAATCAAAAACCCTGAATCCACAATTTCCAAGAAGGTCTGAACAATCAATGATCTTCATTGGGTTTCTTAGATCTGGCCTGTCCGTTCCATATTCAATCAAAGCCTTATTGTAATCCAAAACAGGAATGTCTCCCAAATCCACAGACTTGATTTTTTTCCAGATGGTTTTCAACAGTTTTTCATTGATAGCCCGCACATCCTCTTCATCCACAAAAGCCATCTCCAGATCAATTTGGGAAAATTCAGGCTGCCGGTCAGCCCTGAGGTCCTCATCCCGAAAGCATCGGGCAATCTGAAAATAGGAGTCCAGTCCCCCAATCATTAACAGTTGTTTCAAGGTTTGCGGACTCTGGGGAAGGGCATAGAATTCCCCTGGACTGATACGGGAGGGAACCAGGTAGTCCCTGGCCCCTTCAGGAGTGGTTTTATAGAGTATGGGAGTCTCCACCTCCCAAAATCCTTCTTCACTGAGAGTGTCCCGAACCACCCTGGTCACCTGGTGACGTAAGTGCAAACAGTGCTGCAATTGAGGATCCCTTAAAGAAAGGTAACGGTATTTAAGACGCATTAACTCTGAAACATTGGGATTCCCCACCACAAAGGGAGGGGTTTGGGCTTCCGAAAGAATTTCAAGTTCACTGACTTCAACTTCAATGGCTCCGGTTTTCATTTCACTGTTAACCATCCCCTGGGGGCGGGGACGAACTTCCCCCTGGATAGCCACGACAAATTCATTTCTTAATTTTCTGGCCAGGATTATTTCAGACCGGGTGGGATCCAGGACAATCTGCACCAGCCCCCCACGATCCCTCAGGTCCACAAAAATCAACCCCCCCAGATCACGGCGACTGTGAATCCAACCCATGAGAATCACCGTCTGCCCCTTATGTTCCATACCCAGATCACCACAACGGTGAGTTCGTTTCTTTTTAGTCACAAAATCCATATTCTTCCCTCAAAGTCCTTTCCAATAACTGCTTTTTACTGTCTGTTTTTTACCTGTAAAACTCCAACGGATTGATAAAAAATGTCTCTGGAAATTTTACACTGATTCTGTTTGACTTTTCAAGTGCCTTTGTAATGGTTCTTTCCTTTAGCCCAAACTTCTCATAAAGTTTTGTAGCGAGGCTGTCCTTTTGTGGAGTCCGTGAAGCACACCCTGAATCTGCCCCTCTGTTTGTCCCATCTCATCCAAAATTGTGGCGGTGAAGGAGAGATTATGTTAAACTGGAATGGTTATGCTGATCCTGTTTGGGTTTTCAGATGTTTCCCTGTTGGAAGACCTGAAAATTCAAACACGAACAGTGTGTGTTCAAAAAAATCAGCCATATACTGAAAAATTTAAATAAAATGAGTATCTTCAGTCAGGAGGGTCCTTGCCAACAATAAATATCAATCATTCATCCCCATTCACAGCAAGAGAAACCTTTAATAAAGCCAAAGCTTTACTTTCTCAGGGGGAAGGGCTTAAAAAATTTGACAGTCACATTCAATACCAATTTGATGATTCCACAATGAGTGGAGAACTCAATGGCCGTCAATTTAAGGCAAGATTGAATGTTACGGAATCCGGTGACAAAGCCCATGTCTCAATAGTGATTGACATTCCCTTTCCATTGATACCTTTTAAGGGACAAATCCAGGCTTCCATTGAGGAAAAGCTCAATCAACTTCTCGACAGGGCCTGAAGAAATGTTTCAAAGGAAAAAGAAAAACAGAAAGGAAGTCAAAAAACCCCTGGCCCAGGTGACTCCCAAATCCACAAAAAAACATATTCCTGAAATTGTGGAGGGTCGTCCCCGATCCAAAGCCATAACCAAACTGCCTGCACTCAGTGATGGTCTGAGCTATTATCTGGAAACCCTCCAACGCTACCCACTCCTGTCCAGGGAAGAAGAGTTTAAAATAGCCAAACGCTATCGGGAGACCAGGGACCCAAAAGATGCTGAGATTTTAGTAACCTCCAATCTCCGTTTTGTGGTCAAGGTGGCCGCAGAGTACTCACAGTTCAGATCCAAACTCATCGACCTGATTCAGGAAGGCAATATCGGTCTGATGCACGCAGTAAAAGAGTTCAACCCTTACAAGGGGACCAGACTGATTACCTACGCCGTTTGGTGGATCAAGGGTTACATTCAGGACTATCTGATGAAACAGTACTCTCTTGTAAAAATTGGCACCACCCATGCCCAAAGAAAATTGTTCTATAATCTGGAAAAGGAAAAAAGCAAACTGGACCGTATGGGCATGGAACCCACAGTAAAACTTCTCAGTGACAAACTGGGAGTCTCAGAAAAAGACGTAAAAATGATGGAAAAGAGGATGACCCGCAAGGATTTAAGTCTGGATCAAAGTGTCACAAATAATGAATTCCTTCATTTTCTTGATTTTCAATCTTCCCCCGATGGAAATGTTACCGAAAAACTTATTGAAAAGGAATCTCTTGAAAAACTCAAGGAGGTGATTGACAACCTGAAAGGCCAATTGTCAAAAAAGGAGATTCACATCCTGGAGAAACGCCTGCTTAGTGATAAACCCATGAAACTCCAGGAGATCGGCAATGAATGGGAAGTGAGCAGGGAGGCTGTTCGTCAAATGGAAACCCGTTTGCTGAAAAAAATCAAAAAAAAGATGATTTAACCCTATGATCTTCACTCTTTCATAAGGGTTTTAACCCACTGTTTTTGACTTTCATTAAGGGGTTCAAAAGTTGTCATCAGGGACGAACCAAAACCCCGGTCTTTTTCATCCAGACTCTGGATGGATTTGTTCCGGCTATGCAACAAATCTTTTGCCACATGAAAGGCCTTTTTGTTGTTCCCCTTCATCACCCGCATGACTTCATGGACTGTCACATGGGGAATGTCCTCCTTCCAACAATCATAATCAGTCACAAAACAGCAATTCATATAGGCAAGACCGGCCTCCCGGGCCAGAGCGTATTCAGGGTAACTGGTCATCCCAATAATATGTGCCTTAAAACTCCGGTAAAGGTTGGATTCCGCCTTGGTTGAAAACTGAGGCCCTTCCATCACCACCAGAGTTTTATTAAAATGACTTTTAAATTCAAATTCCCCGGCTCTTTGCTTAAGTTCCGCAACCAGCCCGGGAGTCACTGATTCTGCCAAGGACACATGACCCACAAGACCTTCTCCAAAAAAACTGGTTTTTCTGATACCCTTGGTTCGGTCGATGAACTGATCGGGTATAACAAGGTCCCCCGGGGCACATTCATCAGTAAGACTTCCCACCGCTGAAAATCCAAGAAGTTTTGTGGCCCCCATTTTTTTAAGTGCATAGATATTAGCTCTGTAATTAACCTCCATTGGAAGAAGATTGTGGTCAGTTCCATGGCGTGGAATAAACAGGGCCTCCACCCCATCCAGACTCACTTTTTTAAAACCAATGGATGTTTCTCCAAAAGGAGTTTGTCGTTCCAATTCCTCGAGGTTTTTAAAACCTTCAAATTTTTCAAAACCTGTTCCACCAATAATAGCCCACATAAAGTCTCCCCCTTCATGAAAAATGTTTAAGTCCACCTGCCTGAATTTGGGAACAACTCAGATAAGTTCCACCAATAACAGCACCTGTCACCAGTTTCACAGGTGTGATATCAAAAGCCGGATTGTAAACCTTTGATTGATCCAGAGCCCACCTGACTTCACCACATGCACTGGAAAAACCTCTGACTTCCTCTTCCCTTCTGATCTCTATGGGAATCTGATCCCCTGTTTCACAACAGAAATCAAGAGTGGTTGGAGGAGCCACCACATAAAAAGGCACATTGTGATACTCACAGAGAACAGCCAGATTGTAAGTCCCGATTTTGTTGGCAAAGTCCCCATTCATGGCGATGCGATCAGCCCCCAGAAACACCTTATTGATTTTATTTTGTCTCATTAAGAAAGCAGCCATGTTATCGCAAATCAGTGTGTAAGGAACATCTGCTTTCATTAACTCCCAGGTAGTCAGTCGTCCTCCCTGCAAAAGGGGACGAGTCTCATCCACATAGACATGAATTTTTGTTCCCTGTTTATGGGCCTGGATAATCACTCCAAGGGCTGTCCCCACCCCCACTGTGGCCAACCCTCCGGTGTTGCAGTGGGTAAGGATGGAATTCCCCTCTGCAATGAGAACCTCCCCCGCCTTTGCCATCTTCAAACAAATTTCAACATCCTCATCAAAAATTCCAAAAGCTGTGTCCAAAATGGCCGATGAACTCATCTTCGTTTCCTTTGCAGTGACAAGAAGACTGTCAATATTATTCATAAGATTCACGGCTGTGGGTCTTGCCTGTTTGAGTTTGTTGGCCTGATTTTCAAAAAGTCCCTGGTCCTTCCGGCCCTGACTCCAGAGTGCAAGACTGAGACTGGCTGCCACTCCAATCAGAGGAGCTCCCCTGACTTTCAGTTCTTTAATCATGTGAATCATTTGATCAGGGTTTTGAACAGGAAGCCAAACCTCATGACCCGGAAGCTGTTGTTGATCCAGAATAGAGAGTTTTCCATTTTGCAATTTCAATGATTGTGACAAAAGGTCTCTCATAAGCTTTTATTTCCCATCTTTTTTCGCATCTCCAGAAGAACCGCTTTTTCCTCTTCAGGTAAGGAGGTCAATTCCCCCAGATTTCTGGCACGATAGAGAATTTCAGCGGAATGCTCAAGACGTTCCATACCCATGATCGCCTCTTCCAGGTCTTCTCCCCAGGACAAAGCTCCATGGCGACTTAAAATCATCACCTTATGATCTTCAATAAAAGGCAATAAAACATCACCCATAGCCCGGGTTCCCGGGCAGGCATACTCAATAATGGGAATTTTTCCCACTGCCAGAATGATTTCAGACAAACAGTGATTGGGAAGTTCTCTGTCCTCCGGAAAAGCCACAGTCCAGGCAATGGCTGTGGGCGGATGGGCATGAACCACAGCCCTGGCCCGGGGGCAATGGTTATAGACTGCCAGATGCATAAGACGCTCTGAGGAAGGCTGACCATGGAGAATTTTATTGTCCTCATTGATTAAAGCCATTTCCTCCAGTTTCATAAAAGCTTTGGAAACCCTCGAAGGGGTTATCAGAATTCCTGAAGACACCTTCATGCTGACATTGCCATCAGCTGCGGCCAGCATATTTCGCTCATAGAGTCTTTGACAAATTGAGATCATCTGCTGGCATTCATCTGGATGTTTTTCAAAGGGTTTCATAGTATTATCCCTAACGGATTTTATTACTGTAATCACTGACAATTTTCAAACCATGGGGGTGCAAAATTTTAAACAGGATCAGTATAACCGAAAACACATCACTCACCAAAAAAATCTCATAAGAATGTAACCCTGTTACACTGGATAACTGACCGTGGAAGTCCGGTTCAACCTGGCTTTTCAAAGGGAAAAACTCTTCCATGGTCCTGCATTGGATTGACTCAAAGATTTTCTTTCTTAAAATTATACTCATACAGTGGTCCGTTTGGGTTTTTCATTTTTCCAACATGGAAGCCTCCGTGAAGAGCCAAACAGGACCAGTCCATGACAGGTGGGGACAAACAGTCTGTCGGATATTCTATTGAAGTGAAGACAACTCTCCATGATGGAGGTCTTATCAGTCAGTTCTTTCTTTGTTTTGCATCTGTGTTCTTTCTTTGTACATATCCTGTCATGGCTTCCTCTGCTGAAGACTTCAGGGAAGAAACACTTATCGAACAAAACTTTCAGAGTTTTGCTTCCCAGGTGTACAGGGATTTTTATCAGAACCAACCGACCATATCTGACGATAGGAGAAATTATGACGATTCATCGCACTTGCCTGACTCCAGTGTGAGCATCAGTACAGATTGGGAAAATAAGGTAAAAACTGTCGTCAGTGCCTATCTCTTTTCCCAACTTGAACACACTGATGATCTGGAAACTGACAGAGATGTTGAATTTGAACAATTTGTTGAAAATATCTATGTGGAAATTCAGAATTTTGGAGGCTATCCCGTAGTCCTTATTCTCGAACAACAGGACAGATCACCCTTTGGGCAACGCAGATTGAGTGGCCTTATACCTGTGGGCCAAAGTGATATACAGAGGTTTAACCATGAGGTCATTGGAGCCACTCTTGATATCCCCCTGGAACAGACTATTGGAATATTGGATGGAGCGGAAATATCCATTTATAAAACAGAAGGAAATGGCCATGAAACCACACAGGAAGATCTGGGCTTTGCAGTACGACTGAGAAAACAGGTGGGCCAGGTCAGTTTTGTCGCCTCAGCTCTTCAGCAAAAAAACATAGGACAGAAATCCGATGCAAAGGAAGAGAAAAGAATTTCTGCAAGTGTCAGGTTTAATCTTACAAACATATTCTCCCTGCTGGCAGAGAGTCGTTTTTATGAAAACAGTAAGACTCCCATCTGGAACCGGTGGGGAAAAGGAATCAGTGGGTCATCTTATTTTATAATCGAAAATTCTGAACAACGGTTTTCAAGGGAATTTGTCCTTTCCGGACAGGTGAATCAAACTGATAGAACCAACACCCGATTCGGATTACTGACTTCCACCCTATCTGAAAATATAGAGGAACAGTCCAAATGGGGTTTTGAATTGATTCATACGATCAACAAAATCAGGAAAGGGTACCAATGGAGCTCCGGTAAGTTTGCAACAAAGATCAAATTCAAGATTCGCAAAAGAGAGGTTAAGGTTTCTTTGTCAATCCCTATTAACTAAGTAACAATGATATCCATGATGAATTGTAAGGAAAACGGGAATCCACCTTTCCTTTCAGGAACTTATAAGTGTAAATTTTGTTGTGGGATCTTTAAGAAGTCTGCTCATTTCTCTCCTGAAGGCTTCTTGGGGGTTACGGCAAAATTAATCAGAGAGGCACCCGCTTCTGTGATTGTGTACATCACTTTTTTTATGGTGAGAAAATCAATGTTTTTATCAGCCTGCATGGTAACCCTTCCCCAGGCAATGCGTTTCAGACGCTCTTCCTCCTCTTCAGTTTCTTCAGGCTTTTTGGAGAAAGCGGTTTTTAAAGTGTTTTTAAGACCTGATTCCATCTCCCTTTTTTTGTCTTCAATGGCTCTTTGAAGTCTGATCTGCAAAGTTTCAATCAACCAGTGTTCCTGCTCCCTAACCATATCATACTTGGCCACCGGAATATCATCCAGAAAAATTTCATCCTGAGTGACAACCACCACATGAGCCGGCCTTAATTTTTTAACAGCGGTGGCCTGGGGCAACGGCACCGATTTTTTCAACTGAATCTCCTCCACCCGATAATTTTGAAGGAGAAAGACGGCCAGGACTGTAAACATATCCACCATGGCCGTCAGGGACAAGACCGCCACCATGCTTCTCTTGCCAGCTCTCATATAACCACGACGATTGCGGATTCCAGGTGCGTAAAGGGCCATTACTTTGCCCCTCCCGTGGCCACTGAAATCGCCGGAAAGCCTGACTGAAGCAACACATCCATTCCCCGAATAAGAAAATCATATTTTAAATGGTCTTCCACAGTAATCACGGCATCCACTTTATCCGGGTAAGCCTTTTTAATTTTATCCAGCTGCATTTTCAGTCCTTCTTCATCATATTCACCATTTTGTTGTTTCCCAATTCCATATGTTTTCTGACCAATGACAAGCCTGTAACCCTTTTCCTTTACGTCCAGACGAAAGGGCACATCAGATTTGGGAGGAGGTGGCGGCGGATCATCTGTGTTCTGTTTACCATAAATGGAGTTACCAAGTTTAATCATGGAGACCTGGGTCCACACAGCAGTAATCAACAGAAATGTGATCATCACACTCATCAGATCAATAAAGGGAATCAGGTTTAAATCAAAACTTGATTCTCTTTTATTTCCTCTTCCATCAGTGACGTGTGCCATAAAAATTCCTCTCTACGATTTAATCTTGTCTCTATTGGAAGCTACAAGATTAAGCAGACTCATACTGCTTTCTGTCATTTCATTGAGGATCAGGCTGATGCGATGCTGAAAAACCCCAAAAGAGGCAATGGCAATCACAGCAACAATAAGTCCAAAAGCGGTACAGTTCAATGCTTCTGAAATCCCCTCTGAAAGAAGTTCCGCTTTTTTGGCATCATCAGCTGAAGACACTCCACGGAAAGCGGTAATCATTCCTAAAATGGTTCCCACCAGTCCGATGAGAGTGGAAAGGTTACCAAAGACCGCAAGGAAACTCACCCAACCTTCCACTTTTGGTGTATCTCTCAACACAGCCGCATCCATGGCCACCTGCACTTCCTCATCAGGACGTTGATTCATCACCTGAACCAACCCCGCCTTTAAGGTGTTTGTGAGTGGGGACGGCCTGCTATCACAATAATTAATAGCCTGCTGGATATCGCCCCTTAGAATCATACCAAAAAGGTTTTCATTAAAATCCTTTTTGTCAATACTGGCATCCTTAAGAGCCATAATCTGTTTAATAATAACAACGAAGGTCAGGATT
Organism: Bdellovibrionales bacterium; assembly: GCA_965218815.1. GTDB lineage: Bacteria > Bdellovibrionota > Bdellovibrionia > Bdellovibrionales > JAGQZY01 > JAGQZY01. The sequence continues at coordinate 861,694 of CBDCLX010000002.1, forward strand.
CCAACCATGGCAATAAAATACATGGCCGTTCCTCCCTCTTCAAAAGCTCGCAGAATAAAATTCTGTGTTTCTTCGTTGGTCATAACCTCATTCATCATTTCTGTGGTTTCTTCCATTTTATACCTCCCGTTTTTATCATTTAGAACTAAATGCCAAAGGATAAATAACATTAATAATTTCATTACTTGGGGGTTCCGGGAACCTCCAGGATTTTAAACGATTTAAAATACAGCCAGCCAAAACTCTGCTCTTTATAGAGGAATCCCCCCAATTAATGGAGGGACGACCAACAACACGGCCTTCTTGACCAATATCAAAATTAAGCTTGAGAATTCCACTCAACGAGGGATTCCTGTTCAGTTCTCTTTCATAACAGGAACGAATAGCCCTTGTGTTCTCCACAAAAACCCTGCGAATACCAGCCCGGTCAATTTGACCGCTGAATTCCTCCCCACCACCTCCGGGAATAATTGTCAGGCTTTTACGGTCACCCAGGCTACCACCACTAAGACCACTGATTCCAAGACCCTTTTTTCTTTTTCTCTCCAAACCGGAAACACCCACATTGGACCTTCTTCCACGACCGCTCCCTGTGTCCCTAAATTTGGAACCAAGCCCCTTTCCCGGGCGATCTTCAGCAAAACCTGCCGAACCCGATGCTTTATCCGCCAGTCCAGCCAATCCTCCCTCACCTGAATAAGACTGATCCAAACGATTGTTTCGTCCTCCACCACCAAAAGCACTAAAGATACCCGATTTTTTAAGATTTTTCTCTGATTGCATTTGGGCACCCTGTTTATTACCCGTTTTTACACCACCACCTTTTTTCACTGAAGTCATCTGATTGGTTGTTTTACCATCTTTTTTACGCAAGGCTTTTGAAGTTCCACTGGGACCACTGGCTCTTCTGCTGACCGTCTGTTTGGAGCGGGTGTTCTTCACTCTTTTCCTTGCCTTTTTTGACATATCAATATTAAGTTTCTTCTTTGTCGCCTTGGTCAGCTTTGGTTTTGGCTTTGGCTTTGGCTTTGGCCTTACAATTTTTTTAACTTTTTTCTCCGGTTTTGGAGGTTGGAAAGACCTGGCCCTTGGTTTTGGCGGTGGTTTGGGTGGATTTGTGATAATAAGGGCTGTTCTGAATTCCTCATCATCAGGCCGGTCAATTTTGTCCAGGCGGTTTAAAGCCACCCACAGCATAAGAATTCCAGAGAGGACAATGGCCAGAAGAATCGCCAGAAATCCGTTACTGGACAAATCTATAAAAGGAATAACAGCGGGTTTGGGGGCTTGTGGAGAATAACGAACAACAAGTTCCAACTCTCCACCCAGATGGACACGAGCCATTTCATCCTGTTTTAAAACCAGATTCCGGCCAGACCCGCGACCTATGGTTGAAAGCTGATTAAAATTGATATGTTGCTTGCCACTGATCAAAACCCCTTCCATACCCGGATACAGTATGATCTGAACATGATTGTTGATCTGCAATAAAGGGGCCTTGGAAACATTTGAGGAAATAAGGGGAACAATCACATCACAGGAAGGATCTGTTCCCACAACCACGGACCCATTGGAAAAATGATGGGCGGAAATGATTCTCTCCCGCCAGGCTACCAAAACCTCCACTGTGGTCCCTTTTGAAGGTTTTACAAACTCATCAATATTTTTATACGGACTGGGAGGGGCAAAAGTACTCTGTCTTATAACTTTGGCGGGAGAATCTGAAACCGGTTCCTCTGAAATTGGAATTTGCCCATGGATGTCTTCAGGGGTTTGTTCAGAAATTGGTTGTGGTACTGACTTGAAAACCCCATCAGAATCAAACTCCAAAGAAAACTCAACGGAAAATTCCCCAATACTGATCCTGTCCTCCGGTTGTAACCGGGCTTCCAGGATTTTATCCAGATTCTTAAAGGTTCCCCTCTCTGAACCCAGGTCACAGATCATAAATGCATCCCCCCGTTTTTCAATACGGGCATGAACAGGGGAAACATCACCTCTTAAAATCACATGGGCCTCCACTTCCGAGGAACCCAGAACAACAGGGGTATGACTGATCCTTTTTTCATCAATCAGCTGACCACCTTTACGAATTTTAAGAACTATAATCTGGTTCAAAAAATTTTATTCCTTCTCAAGTTATTTTTTCAAGACTTGCCAGCTTCTTCAATCTCTGTTGCTGTCTCTTCCATCTCAGGAAGAAAATCCTCCCGCAACCGAATCAGACGTTTGTAATTAAATTTCTTTTTTTGCAGCATATAAAGAAGGTCAGGCATCTGGTTTTCCCCTTTAATTAATTGATCTTCAAAGTTAATGGTTGTACGCTTTGGTTTTCCTTTTTTTGTTTTTACACTCTGAGCCAGAGTCGTGATGGGCAAAATCAAAATAGTCACAAATAAAAAAACGTATCTATAAAGATTTATCATCTATTTGTTCCACCTTGATTTGTAAGTCTTTTATCTTGTCCAGGATATATTTGCTTCTGGGGTTTAAAAACTCCAGTTTATTCACCATTTGTTTACCCTTTTTGTATTTTTTCATGTATTCTACCAACAGGATAGCATAATTTAAGTTCGCAGGTAAATTTCTGGGGTTACGATCCAGTATTTTCCTGTAAATCTGTTCAGCCTCCTCATATTGACCCTGAGTTCTTAAAATAATGGCAAAATTATTGGCAATAATGGCATTATCAGGCTGCTTGGTATAAGCATCCACTGCCATATTTTCAGCCTGGATATAATCCATATATTTTATGTAAATACTTCCCAGATTACCCTGAATCGCCAGATTGGTACTGTCAATTTCATAGGCTTTCCTGAAACTCAGAAGAGCAGAGTCAAGATTGTTTTCCTTGAGCAGGATCACTCCAATATTATTGTAAAGGCCCGCCTCATCGGGATGCTTCTCCAAGGCCTTTTCAAAAAAAATACGGGCAGCACCATACTTCCCCTTGTCCAGATGATAGAGGCCAAGAACGGAAAGAGCTTTTAAATCATATTCATTTTTGGACAGAATTTTTCCTGCTTCTATTAAAAGCTTTCGATAACGCTTCTGCCTGTAATACTGACCCATAAGAGAATGAAGTCCTCCTGTCTGATTCTGAATTTTTTTCAGTTCTGCTCTCTCTTCAGAGTCCATTGAACCTGGTTTGGTTGGAAGTTCCTTTTTTGGTTGTTGCATCTGGCAGGAAATAACAAAAATCAGACCGAATAAAATTTTAATAAAATTTTTAGCTTTTAACATGACTTATATTCCCATTGTATCTATTAATTGACCAATATCACCAATCTCACCGGCATTTGTAAACTCTTCAGGATCCAAATGATAAAGAGCTCTTGCACTCAAAATCATTTCACGACTATAGGCCCTAAGGGATAAACCCTTGTCAAAGGCATTACGGTAAGACAGGACAGCTTTATCATAAAAGCCTTTTGCCTGTTTCCTGGCCATGGCTTTAAATTTTTTGGCCACCTCACCTTTGGAATACTCTCTTGGAACCGGAATATTTTTAAAAGTGTCACCAATAATTTTATAGGACTCCCCTTCAGCAGCAAGAGCAGCCACCACATAAGGACCATAATCATATTTGATGACCCTGGCCATATTTCTAATCAGGGTTTTCTGAATGGCTTTCATTTTATTCAAACCTGCGGTGATAGAGGCATCCGTATGACCTAATTTCACCCTTTTCATTTCATCCAGATCACCTTTACTCAAATGATACTGGACCTGGGCCGCATATTTGGCACCCAGTTTTGTGGCTTTGGAACTGCCACCAACAACCCGTAAAACCTTTTGATACCACTCTCTGGAAATCTTTACCCTTCCAAGATTACGGTGAAAATCGCCAATGTAAAATAAAGCCTTAATGGTTCTGTCCAGATCAGGGGAGTTGGACTGGGTGAATTTATCATATTGATAAATGGCCTTTGGATAAATTTTCTGACGACGATACATTTCCGCCTTTGCCCAAGTGGCTTCCTGAACACCTTTCACCTTATCCAGACTGGCATAAAGATTATAAGCATTAAAAGCCCTTTTATACTGGTTGAGAGCATCCCAGATGACCGCCGCATTGAAAACGGCATTAATGGCCTTCCCGCCACTGGCATTTTTTCCATAGGACTCATAATAGAGAGCTGACTCTTTTAACTGACCCAGTTTTTTATACATTTCCCCCAGACTGTTACGAGCCTCCTGACTTAAGGAAATTTTAAGACCCTTTCCTGATTTGGCAATCACTTTTTTATACATTCTGATGGAGTTAAACACGACACCTGCCTTGGCGTAGTTACTGGCTGAATTAAACAATGCGAAATGAGCCTGAGTGGATCCTGGGTTGTCAGCAGCAAAACTTTCAAAAGCTTTGGCTGCTTTCAGATAATTGCCATTTTTTGAAAAATTATCAGCCATCAGAAATCTTGCTTTTTCCAGATTCACTCTGAGTTTTTTGCCATAATCTGAACCGGCAATAACAGGGTTCCTTAAAAATTCATACCCTTCTTTCAGGTAATGAATGAGATCATTTCTCAATAAATGAATATCTGAAATAATCTCAGCAACAAGAATAACATCTTTGGATTTTGGGCGTTCTTTTTCAATCTCCCTTAAAATACGAATGGTGAAGTCAAAATGATTGTGAGCATAATAGACCAACCCCAATCGCCGTCTGATTTGCAGTGATTTTTCACCTTTTGGAAAATGTTTCAGATAAAAGGCTGAAGCGTTTAAAAAAGCCTTCACTTCAGAACTCAGGGGAATCTTATCCATCTTGCTTGAAAGATTTTTCTGAAGAACGGCCATCTGTTCATCAGATGGAAGCTGCTTTTCTCTGGCAAGAACACCGTTTGTAACCGCTTTTTCAAAATATTTGCCCTTTGGAGCCAGTTTGGCAACCCTTTCATAATTAATGGCGGCTTTCTTGTATTTTTTGAAATCATAGAGAAGTTCAGCATAGAAAAACATCATTTCAATATAATTTTTGGATTTCTTAAAATAGTGCACATACATTTTATAGGAATAAGTGGCCAGCTTCATTGAGTATTCCGCTTTGTTGCTGACAGCCTGATTGTGAAGACTTAAAGTGGAGTTTCTTAAAGTGCTTTCCTGCAATTCAAAGCTTTTTTTAACAACTTCAGGTTTGTCTTTGTTGGCCTGTGCCCACTCACTTTCCAGACCAAATTCATCAATCCAGTAAGCAAGCTCCTTTCTGAAAGACTGAATACGGCCTGTGGCACCAAAATCCTGGACAATCTGATACTGGTATTCTGATGACTTGGAATCTTTCATGTAAAGATTAATCAACTGTTTAAAAAGATAATATGAAAATTTTAAATTTCCTGAATAGGAATAACGATAAGCCAATTGCCCAATCATCTTACGGGTCTTGTTCTCATTCCCCGTTATCTCCATAAAATCATCATAAGCCTGTTTATAACGGCCGGTTCGTTCATAAAAGGAAACAAAGTCACTGGTGGCTTCCTTGGCAAGGCGTAATTTGTCAATAGCCCGTGTTCCCTCAACTGTCTGGGAATCAGCCTGTGCCCCCACCTTTATCACCTTCACAAGAATAGCCAGGGCTTTTTTATACTGTTGCAGACGATAATAACACCAGGAAACCTTATAAAGAGCAAAACTGTGCAAACGACTTCTTCTTCTCTTAACCACTTTCATGTATTGGGTTAAGGCTTCTTTCCATTTTTCCCTCTCAAAGTAAAACTCTCCAAGGGCAAAGTGGGATTCACTGACATAAACACTTTTGGGATAATCTTTTGTCAATTGAAGATAATATTGTTCACCTTTTTGCAGGTTTCCAATTTCAAAGTTATTATAACCGAGAAAATAAAGGGCCTGAGGAACTTTATGATCCTTTGGAAAATCACGAATATACCATTCATAAAGCCGAATAGCCCGTTTATGATAGGCCCGCACAGGTCTCCGGCTGGGAGGTCTGGGTCGTATTTTTGTTTTATGTGCATGATAGGCCTTTAATTTTTTGTCATAGTTGTCCTGCAATTTAAAATCAATAATCTGGGCTTTCTCAATATACCGCTCCCCCAGCCGCAACCATATTTCACCACGGCTTCGACTCCTTCTGTATCTTTTGGAAAGTCTGTAAAGACGTTTGATTTCCTCATCAATCAAACGATTGTACTCTGTTTTCCGGGGATCATCATCATAGACATAAAAGTTGCTTGAAGTCGGAGGCTTAATCAAACCCACATTTCTGACCGGAATGTCATTTTTTCGCAGGGACTGTGACTTAGGTATTTGTGACTTTAACTTTCTCAAAGTCAGATTGCCCATTTTTTTTCTTTTACCGGGACTTTGGGCAAAGCCCTCTCCACTGGTAAAAACCAATGAAAAAAGAACAAGGCCTATCAACATATTATTCACAATAACATCTCCTATTCACAGGCTTGCATTCCCACATAGTGATAGTTCCCCAGTTCATCAAGCCAATACTCCCCCTTATAAGGCCAATACTCGTACCCATTGGCAACAAAGAAGTCCCGATTCTCATGCTCTGTAACCTGACTTTTCTGAAGACCTTTGCCTATCAGTTTCTTTCTCAGATTTTCTTTTTTGGCACTGACCATCTCAAATTTAAGAAAATCACTTTGTTCAAAAAAGTCTTTCAATTCTGAATGGATTCTTCTCAACTGATTACGAACCTGCTTGCCAATGACAGTCCGGGTGTTTCTTATACGTTTGTCAAGGACCCTTTGTGCATAGAGGCCAATACTGGAAGTTTTCCATCCGGAACTGAGCTGTCTCATTTTCAAAACTTCACTTTCAAGGGCTTTAATATAGCTCATGTTACTGCGGATATTGGGTTTATCAATTATTTCATTGAGTATAACTTTCGGCAATCTGGTTTTCAGGGTTGTTTTTTTCATAACCCCTTTTTTGTTTCTGGTTGTCTGTTTGATCGTATCCGCTTTGACAAGTTCATCAAAATAATTGTTCTCGGATTTTACTTTTAAAAAACCTTGAACTTCTGAAGTCACAGGTCTGTAAATTTTATCGAACAGATTTAAAACTTTACCCATTTCATCGTAACGACAGATAAAAAGATAAACCATGGATCTCAACAGCAGGGATTCAGGAGCATAACGGTCTTCATAATAGGAGGAATGGAGAGTGTGAAAATTGGACAATGCTGAACGAAAATAACGACCGGAACGCAACATGGCCCAACTTTGTTCAAACAGGGAATCATGCCATTGCCAGGTATCACGAGGTATAAATCTATAGTACTCAATAGCTTTATCCCACTTTTTATTCTGGTAGTAAACCCGTGCCATGGAAAGTAAGGCATTCACACGATTATTACCAGTTATACCCCGGTCCTTACTCATTTCATAGAGCAACTGAAAGGCAGCCATGGCTTTGGCTGCTTTGCGTCCTTTTGAATAAGACAATCCTGTTTTATAGAGAGCCTTGGTGTAAACCGGACTTTTGGAGTCCACCCGTTTAAAAATACGGGCGGCCTGATTGTATCTTTTTTCCTTCAAACGCAGTTCCCCCAGACGATAATAAAAAAGATCCTTCTGTTCATGGGGAAAATCCTTGACTTTTATTCTGGAAATAACATATTTAAGAAGCACATCACTATCCAGAACATTGCTTAAAAAAGAAAGCTTGCTTAAACTTTGACGCAAATATTTTGAAGTGTGACCACTGCGAATTTCCCCACTGATCACATCATAAAAGACAAAAGCAGCCACCTGGTACAACTCCATTTTTATGAGCATAAGACCCAAAATATATTTGATTTGGGATCGCTGTTCTTTATATCGGGAACCCCGGGCCAGTTTATACAGGAGTATGGATGAAGCCTGGTATTTTTTCTGGCGAACCAGTTCAAAAGCCTTGTGTAACAGATTGACTCTTTTTCTCTGCCGTCTTCCCTTTTTTCCTCTTTTTGCCACAACAAACATGGGAGCCTTTAATTGGGTGAACTGGTCCTGAATTTCCCGGGTGATCTCCAGGTTGGGATTTTCCGCCCCCACCACAAAAGGCATGAAAAGGAAAGCCAGAAAAATGCCTGGTTTTTTTATGACATGGCTGCTTAAAACAGGGAATTTTTTATTGAAAAAGTTCCATGGAACCCATTCCATATTTCTCATCGGTATTTTGCCTCCGGGAAAAAGAAACTCAAACCGAGACTCAGGAAAAGATTATTGTTCCACTGATCCTCCTTTTCACCATCCTTGCTGATTGTGGAATAAACAAAATGATTGGCAATATCCCAACGAAAAGCCATCCACTTGTTGATGGCAAATATCTGGCCCGTACCCAAACGCAATGTATAAGGTGACTCCACCTCTATCGGGGTGGTGCTTCCTTCATCCGCAGAACTGATAAATTTTGGAGTGGTTACACCAGCACCAAAAATAAAATAAAAATCAAAGGGTATAATTTTCTCATCCATATAAGCATATTTTCCATAAATGGGAGTCCACTTCAAATCCATCCCAATGTAATTATCCGTCGAGAGAGACCCTTCCGTTGTAACTCCCTGTTCCGAAAGTTCATTGGTCACCTGCCTGGCACTGTTTTGAATGTAACTGTAAGAGGCCTCAACAGCCCATTTTTCCCGAAAATTATAACCCAAACGGAGATTGATACCATTACCAAAGAAAAAAGCATCATTGAGGTTGATTCCACCGGCAGCGTAGAATTCAAAACGCCCTGTCTTTGGAAGATACCGCTTTTGAATAATGGCAATATCATTAAAAGTTTCAAGACTTTTAAGATCTGATATGCCCTTGGGGACACCTCCCTTGCCTCTTTTTTTTTCTGAATCCTCAAAACGTTCACGATGTTCACTGGACTCAGCCTCTTCCTTAAAAAGACCTTCTATCTCATCCACTGAACTGTCTTCCTCATTTTCACTCTGACCAAAAGCCAGAGTTGAAAAAAACAATAAAAAACACAGCATGATTTTTTTCATAATTCATCCAATTCCATACCAGATTATAAAAAAGTTTAAGAAATTTGTAGATTTATGGAATATAACTGGACTCAAGACCACCCCTTCTCCATCATTTGAAACCATAAACTTATCCATATCAAGCCTGTTTAAATCAAAAAAATCAAAGATACGGAAATACGGGTGTCATAGCTCATGCTGGACTCAAACTCACTGGGCTTTTTGGGAGCCTTTATAAACTCTTTGACCCCTTTTCGTCCCCGTGCATCAAGCAGAGGGGAAAATTCTCCGTCCTTTCCTTTAAAATAATTCACTCCCTGATAAATGATAATACCCAAGTCCGCCCGAAAGCCCCAGTTTTTGTTAACATAAAACTTTTGACCCAGACCTAAGTTCAGGGCTGGGACATTCTCCCCACCAACACCCACTGTTCCCAGACCCAGGAGACCATAGAGGGAAAGATTCATCACAAAGTTTTTAAGAACAGAGATTTTACCGTAATAAGCCGTCATCTGATAATTGACCAAAAAATGATACTCAGGCTGGGGAGCGTATTCCATTCGGATAAATTCTGTCACTGTTTCATCTGTATTTTTGTCAAAATCCTTGCTTGCAAGAGCCTTACCATTGCTGTTTAAGCCCTTTTGGTAAAGCTGTCCTTCAAGAAGAAATCCATGGGTTTCAGTCATATGATAGGCAATATGGCCCCCGTAGCGAAGGGTGTTGAAAAAAGCTTCATTCAGGGCAAAGCCCAAGGTAAAACCCATTTCAAAACGCCCTTTGGTGGGAACCAGACGGGATCTGACAGCTAAAGTGTTCTCAAAAACCGGAAGGACTGATTCCCTGGCCAGTTCATCTTTTGGAAATTCAATGGTGACTGCCGCCCCTCTAAGGGACATCAAAAAGAAAAAAACAAAGACCAAAAATCTCATAACGCACCCCTTCCTTGTCTTAATTATAATAACCATATTTGAGAATCAATTGACAGATCTCTCTTACGGCTCCATAACCACCTCTCCTTTTTGTAACATAGTCACACTCATTGAGAACTTCTTCAACTGCTTCCGGTACAGTGGCCGAAAAACCAACTTGTTTTAAAAGGGGCACATCAAAAATATCGTCACCAATGTAGCTGATTTCCTGATCCCTGAAGCCTGACACTTCTTTAAGGTTCTCATAAGCTGGCTTTTTGTCCAGTTTATTTTCGTAAAAATAATCAATTTTAAGGGCCTGTACCCTCAAACGCACATCCTCAGCATGGGAACCTGTAATCACAGCCGTTTTATACCCATTGTGTCGCAACCGGTGAATACCAATGCCATCCCTCACCGAAAAAAAACGCATCCAACCTAAACCAGAGTCCAGGATGATTCGGGCATCCGTCAGGACTCCATCCACATCCATAACCAACATTTTAATATTTTTTAATTTGTGGAACTTCTCTGACATTTCCTTTATTTTCAGGGATTTTTCCAAAAAAACAAGTCCAACCCAAACTTCCATGAAGTTTCGTGGTGAAGCTGCCGGAAAAAACCAAACTGAAGCAGGTTGCAGCAGGCTCTCTTTCCCAAAAATCATGCTTGCCGATTCAATGGCAGCCCCCACAGTTTTGGGGATCATCAGGGATTCATGGATCTGTTTTTCAGGTCATGCCAGGACTTTCCCCGTCTCATTTTGGAATTTTTCTGGTATTTTTCAACAGCCCCTAAATGCTCTCTATAGGTCCTGCTGAAAACATGGGTACCATCATTCTTACTGACAAAATAAAGGTATTCGGATTTGTCGGGGTTGAGAACAGCTTTGACGGATTCCAGCCCTGGATTGGAGACAGGTCCTGGTGGCAAACCCTCTATGACATAAGTGTTATAGGAACTGGGAGTCAAAATATCCTTCTTTCTGATATTGTTTATCTCCTTTCCCATTTTATCCAGAATCCCATAAATAATGGTGGGATCTGTCTGAAGTTTCATTTTTTTCCTTAAACGATTGTGAAAAACAGAGGAAATAAGAGGTCTCTCAAAACCCACCCCCGTTTCCTTTTCCACAATACTGGCAAGGGTCACCACCTGGTGAAGGGAAAGATGGGTTTTACTGAAATCCAGTTTGCCCACTTTATCAAAAAACCTCTCCACCATTGTCCTGATAATTTTTTCGGCTCCATCACTTTTTGAAAAAAAATAGGTGTCCGGAAACAAATAGCCTTCCAGACTGGACTGGTTCAGAGCAAACTGCTTTCCCTGAAACAGGGTTTTTATAAACTCCCGATTTTTGCTGAGTTCCAAAAACTCTTTCACTGTGGTCAGTCCTCTTTTTTGTAACTGTCTTGCGTATTTGTACTGGTGATCCCCTTCCACAAAAGTGATTTCATATTGATAATTATCCCCTTTGACAATCTTCTTCAGAAGATCCTCGTAAGTGTCCCCTGGATTGATCTTGTATTCCCCATACTTGATTTTAAGGTCATAACCATAATACTGACCAATTTTTGAAAACAGAATGGGATAATGAATGATATTCCTCTGACTCAGATCTATGGCCAGTTGACCAAGCCCCATTCCTTTTTGAATTTCAAAAACCACGGATGATTGTAAATGAAGTTTACAATTTAAATAGTAATAAACCAGTCCCTTCAAACCAAGCAGTAAAAAAACAGGGAAGATTATAAGAACAAAAAACTTTTTCATGATCAAAGAATTTATGTTAAGATGTACTGGTTTTCAAGCTGTTCCTTATTCACATTTTCAAATGAAATTCCGTGACGAAAGCATAAAAAAAGGGCAGTTACAAAGTGTAACTGCCCGACATACAAGGAGGATACATACCATTTATTAAGGAGGTCCAACCGGTGAAGAGAGGGAAACACCGGTTGGAACTGGGGTTAAGGTTAAAGGTTGGGTCTGATTTCTGCGTAACCGGTTGAAATCAATTCACGGGGATTGTAACGGAACCAGATGTCAAAGGCTGTTCCAAGACGGGTGGCTTCCTCACTGGAAGCTCTGAAACCAACCAGAGACTTGTAAGTGATGCTATTGCCATAAACGTCCGTCTCAAAAAAGTTCTCATTGGCCATCAGGTGAATGTAAGTAATCCCCATCTCGTCCAAAGTCACAAGCTCACTGGATATCTCTGAGGAAGTGTCACAGTTACCGTCACCATTGAGATCGTGCCACAAACGAAGTCTGGAAAAAACCGCATCATTGGAATCAATATAATCGTCGGAAAAGTCCTGATCACTGTTCACCGCATCCCCGCGATCCCATTTCATCAAGGCTCTGAAACCATCTCTGGCAAAAGGACTCTCAGAGTCAGGACCAAAGGTGTTGTCTCCAAAAAGTTCATCAATACCATTCACATGGCCACTGGCATCGGGAAGAGTCAGCCAACGGTAACGGGACTGATCGGATTTTGTCCAGCTGATCTGGAATTTAAAGTTATGGGCTTCAGGTTGAATGTGCAGGAACTCTCCGTTATCAAGTTGGGCGGTGTTTTGTTGACCGAGAAGGTTGAACTTCACGCCATCGGCGGGAGCCGTGAGGCTGAGTTCACCACTTTCCAGGTAAGAGTCATCAGAGTTTCTAAGTTCATTCATATCAGCGTATTCAACACCTTCTGAGTCGATCATGAGAGGACAGCCGTCTCCACCACCGCCGCCGTCTCCACCATCTCCGCCGTCTCCAGTGTTAGGTCTGGTAGGAGGAGGGATACGTTCACAACCCGTTCCGGCACTGTTGAGTCTGTAGCCTGAAGGACAGGTGGTGATAGGTTGACAAGTGTTACCAACAAGTCTTTGACCTGTAGGACAGGTGATCGGCTCACAGGTGTTACGAACAAGTCTTTGACCTGTAGGACAGGTGATGGTTTGACAGACACCGTCAACAAGTGTTTGTCCTGTAGGACAGGTGGTGCTCTCATCCAGGGGGTCATGACCCTGTCCATTTCTGAAAACGGGATTTTCTGATAAAAATTTTTCTTTGTCTGTCTCTGAGAAAGAATGAAACTGGCCGCAGTTTGTCATTCCCAGTAAAATAACAATTGGGAAAAAAAGGAACCCTGTTTTTTTTATTTTCTGCATCGTTTGTCTCATTTTTATACCTCCTTAAAGTATCCAACCTTATTTAAGAGCAATAGAGAGACCAAAAGGATTTCAAAGGCTCAGAACAAAAGAATTGGGGAAGCAGTTAGACAGTTGACAAAATTTTTGACAAAAAACAAATCAAGAGGAAAAACAAGCTGATTGTTTCCACCTGCCAGAACAGCTCTTTTGTCTGTACTGTGTACATATCTAAGACAAAAAAGGGCATAAAACCCGAACTTCTCATAAACTTTCGTGGCAAGGCTGTCGAAATACCTCTACAAAAGGAGAAGCGGACCGAAAGTCGTTGAAGTCCTAGGTGACACTATGTCGAAACGGCTTCAGGGAAAATCCTTAAGGAGACAGATTTTGGTGAGGAAGCAAATTAGTAGGAGGAGGTGTGCTTTTTCTTTCAAGGGAGGCGAGTTTTTCAAGGGAGCTGACAGCATAGGGATTCCCTTTACTTCCTTCAGTAAAATAAAAGAGTTCCAGAATCTTTTTAAATTTCCTCACAAGGACACTCGCCCAGGGCATATGTTCATCTGCAATTTGTGACGATTGAATTTTAAAATTTTTCGCAATATCATCTCCGAGTTTAAAGGTGACTTTTTTTGCGATATCGTCTCCATTTCTAAGGCCTCTGGCAAGTTGAGGAATTCCCGTGAAAAGGGGAATCATGAGTGTTGAGGCAACGGCTGCAAAGGCTAGAGATTCAAGTTCACTCACATCCTGGTAAGCGGGACGGCTGCCATCCGGCCTGTAAAAAGCGTACCTTAAAGCTTTCCGATAATTTCTGGTGTCAACAATGAAGAAATGAGCATTGGCAAAAAGTCCCACGGGAAGTTCACAAGCTCCCTTGAGAGTCAATCCTCTCCCTCTGGTAAAAAAACCACATACAACAATAGCCCACCCAACCATGGCTCCTATTTCAATCCACATTCTACTGGTGATATCTTCCTGGTAAATTGTTTTTCCCAGTTCCAGAAGTGTTTCCACATCCTCTTCCGTAGCTCCTGCCTCATTGAGTTGTTTATAACCATCATTATCAGTTTCCAGACGGCCTGCCAGGAACTGGAAAAGATCGACATTGGAAGCAAAAGAAAAATCTTTTTGTATTGTAACGACATCGATAGTTTGTCCATATTGATTTTCATATTGATTTCTATATTCCTCTCTTAAAGAATAACGACCGGTTTTTCTGTCTCGTATAAAATGTTCTTCACGAAAGTTCTCCAGGAGGGTAACAGCGTTTTTCCTTATTTTTTTGACACCTTCAGCCAACTCTTCATCAGTGGGTTCAGGAGTGGTGATATACCCAAGGATTCCAAGGCCGGGTTTTTTTTCTTCCTGACTGCCGATAAGAAGTTCGCTGTACTTTTCCAGGAAACATTCTCTAAACTCGTCAAAGATCAATGTGGGTTTGGGTCTTGCACAGACGACTTCAGGATCTTTCCTGAGTTCTTCGGGAAGGTTTCCTGTCTCTCTGAGAGTGTCCTTGGCCCATTTGTTTTTATCAAAAAGCTGTTCGGCCAGTATCAGTTCATTTCTGGTAAGAGGGGGGAGTTTTGCTAATCCGGAAAATTTGTGATTTAAAAAATGTTTTTGGTCTTCATAATGGGATTCGGCAAGCTTTCTTCTTACCTGTTCCCGAATGGATAACGATTCTTCATGAATATAATCAAAATCTTTCTGAGCAAGACGTGTATAGTTCGCTTCAAGCAATGAATAAGTGGCGGCAGCCAGATAAACTCTCATCAGAGGATATTTTTCCGCAATTTCACTTCTCCAGGAATTAATCTGTACACCACAGAACATTTGAGAGTGAAGCGTTGAGTTCCTTGTTTTCTCAAACCACGGATCATCGTAGTAAACCTTTTCTGCTATCTTTTGAAACCACTCTTCATTTTTTTCCAGGCAGGCTATGTAGTAGTCGGACATAAAAACAGCTAACCTCAGATTTACATGGACCTTGTGAAGACTTTCACGAATAAAATCCTCTCCCCATTTTCCAATGAGTTCACTGGTTGCTTTTACTGATTGTTCTGCAATTATTTTCGGCATTTCATTCGAGATTTCCTCGTATTTATTTCTTAATTCCTTTTCCTCTTCATCCTGATGAGGATTGTGATCATTTATGCCTGCTTCTTCAAGAATCCTCTTTGCTTCGCCCACAGGTTCCTGTAATATTTCCATAGCTTTATCAGGATTTCCCGCTTCACGGGCCGCTCTTGCCTCCTCCAGGGGAGCTTGCATATTTTCCAGTGCTTCCCTCAAAGCGGCTTTTCTGGTTTCTCTGTTTTGGATATCTCGAGCAGAAAGTTCGTACTCATAAAAAGTCTCTCCCGTTGAATCCATCGCCATAGTGACGCTTTCCGCCCAACTGAAGTTGGGAATAGAGAACAAGACAAAAAATAAAGATAAAAAAGGAAGGGGGTTTTTCATTACTTATTTTCTCTTAAAAGGGTTATAAACCTTTTGGGGTTTTGGGATTTGTAATATACACCAAATTCCAAAAAAAACCTATTGAGAAAAACCACTTTTATAAAACTTTCATGATTGTTTAAGAATTTTACAGTTAACTGGCAGGGTTTTCCGGAAAGAACACAATCTTTCTTTAAGCTGTTTCCGTATTTTCAGGGTTTATTTCCCGATGATCTGTTACAATGATTAATTTTGTTAGCAATTTGATTTACTAATTAATTGTACTGGTGAAAAAAAATCAAATCATAATATACCAATCGTGTTTGAAATTTTCTGTTTTTTGATTATGGAGATAATACATTTCAAAATTTATTTATTGGCTTTTCGGGACGGCCATCCTGGTGTATATATAAAGCTTTCATATGAGGTGCCCTCTTGTATGACATGCTCGGTCATTCTGAAAAAGCCAGTTTCACTTTACACCTGTTATAAAGGTGTGAGGTAATTCCACAATCAAAAATGCAGACTAAAGCGTTTCTATTTTGTTTTATCCTCTTTTCGGAGGAAGTTCCGGTGAAAGCCGCTGTGACCCACAGAACTCGTCACCCAACAAACCTGTATATAAAATCCTGGCCAGTGGAAATTGTCACCCACGAAACCAGCCGCTTTGCAGAAGTCAAAGACCTGGAATTCAGGCCAATCATGGAAGTGAAGATGGCCGCCCGTGAAACCGGTCACTCCGCTGCCATGAAATACTTTACTGACAAAAAAAAGAAAGCCACTCCCAAAGAGGCAAAGCAAAAGGGTTCCCTTTCCAGGCAGTCTTTATTGGGTTTTTCTGTGGGCCATCTGACAAACAACAAAAAATATGGTCGGTTCAAACCCCCTTCCCTCTGGAGTTCAGAGATTTTTTATCAATCTCACAGGGGAAGTTATGTGACCAGTGCCTTTCATCTGGAGTGGCAGCAGTTTGTCAGAAGTGGGGATAAGTTGAACAAACTGAGTGTTTTAATGAATTTAGGCTTCCCCCGCTCCATGAGTTTTCCCATCTATGTTGGCGTGGCTGCCGGACCAGGGGTTTTTCTGAAATCCAGGGATACAAAACCGGAGTGGGCCGTGGATTCCAGGATTTATCTTGGTCTGCGACTGACCCACACTCACAGTCAGTATCTCCTGCAAACAGGTTTTAAAAATCACCTCCTGAAATTCAGGGATGCCGAGTGGGTCGGCTGGTTTGTTTCATTGGGACTGGCCTACAGATTCTGAGAAAAGAGGCCCTCCACAGGATTACAATTTTCTTAAATAATTTCAAAAGTTTATCATTTTGAGAAAAAAAGGGGGAAATGAATCCCCTCTTGTTTTATATAACCAATAAGGTACTATAATAGCTAAGAGATGAAAAAACACATATGATCCTGATCCAAATGCAGGTATTTATATCCTTGATGAAGGAGAAAAAGACCATGAAAGTCAAAACAAACCCCGCCCTCCTTCTCCTTTTTTTATTTCTGTTCTTTCATCAGGCCAGGGGCCAGGGACTTTTACCAAAAGTTCATTTTTTTGACGTAAAAGACAGTCTGACACCCACAAGCCTCATGGATTCCTATAGTATAAAAAAGAATTCCTCTGTTCACCAGAGCCTGAAAGAAACAGGATTGAGTTCCAGACTCATTGGTAAAATTATTGAGGAAGCCGATTCCAATATAAATTTACGTTTTATCCAACCTGGAACCCGCTTCACCATCTTTAAAAAATGGGATGGAAGTTTTGACCGTATTTCCTTTGTCATTGATCCTGTGAATCACCTGGAAATCACAAAATCCAATGAGGATTGGTCCAGCGAAATAAAGGAAATCAAAACTACCCGGGAAATTATTCATTTTGTTGGTTTTATCAAAGACAGCCTCTGGAGTTCAGCCATTGAACAGAAAATACCTCCCAATGTCATTATCCAATTTGCAGAAGTCTTCGGTTGGCAGGTGGACTTTTCCAGAGAAGTCCAAAAAGGGGATCAATGGCGATTTTCTGTTGAAAAACTCTTTGCCCATGGGGAATTTTTAGACTGGGGGAAAATCATCTATGGTGAATACCAGAATCGGAAAAAAACCCATAAGGCTTATTTGTACAGAGACAAAAACATCCAGGGGTATTTTGATGACAAAGGCCAGTCCCTGGTGAAAGTTTTTTTAAAAAGCCCCATAAAGTTTGGACAGGTTACCTCTGGTTTCTCCCGCCGTCGTTACCATCCCATTCACCGTCGCTACAAAGCCCACAAGGGAGTGGATTATGGTGCCCCCTGGGGAACTCCCATACGCTCTATCGGAGATGGAACTATTATCAAAATAGGGCATTATGGTGGTTCCGGAAACATGATTGTTATCAATCATGTTTCCGGTTATCAGACCAAATACCTCCATCTCAGCCGATTTAAAAAAAGTCTTCATCGGAAATCCAGAGTCTTGCAGGGCCAAACCATTGGTTATGTGGGATCTACAGGTTTAGCCACAGGCCCCCATCTCCATTTTGAAATGTCAAAGCACAATCGCATTATAAACCCTCTGAAGGTCAATAATCTTCCCTCTTCGACTTCCATACCCAAAAAGGCCATGGCTGATTTCCAAAAGCATATAGGTTCCATCAACCGCAATATTGCCTCGGAATTCAAACAGAAATCCAGACAGGATCAGAAAAACCTGTGAATGTGAAGCTTGTAAACAAGGACCTGGTCCGAACTCCTCTCTACGAAAGTTTATGAGAAGTTCGGGCCAGGGAATTAGAGAAGAGAGCTATGGCCATTAAACAACTCACTGAAGAACAAATTTGCAACTGGAGTCTTGAGGAAAAAGACAAGTGGTGGCTTGAAAATGTGTACCGTGGGGATATGCGACAGCTCACCCTTCGGTCAGGAATCACGGGAGCTCTCCTGGGTTCCATTCTCAGTCTCACTAACCTTTACATAGGGATCAAAACCGGATGGACCCTTGGAGTGGGAATCACCTCCGTGGTCCTCTCTTATGCCACTTTTAAATTACTTTCCAAATTCAGTCTCGGGAATGAAATGACTGTTCTTGAGAACAATGCCATGCAGTCCATTGCCACCAGTGCTGGTTATATGACCTCTCCCCTTGTGGCCTCCCTGCCCGCCTATATGATGGTCACAGGCCGGATCATACCCATGTGGCAAGCCTATTTGTGGATCGTGGTTCTGGGGCTTATGGGTATGCTTTACGCCTTTCCTCTTAAAAAAAGATACATCAATGATGAACAACTCCCCTTTCCGGAGGGTTACGCTGCGGGTGTTGTCCTGAACAACCTCCATGACTCAGACGGCAAAGAGGGTTTGTTGAAGGCAAAAATTCTTGGTCTTGGAGCCTTTGCAGCCGCTGTGATTGAACTTTTAAAAAGTGAAGCTGTTTTGGCAAAAGCAGGATTAAAGTTCCTGGCCCTTCCTTCACACTGGGATGATTTGATTTACAAAATTGCCACTCCAAAACTGGGTGGCATCCCCTTAAAGGAACTCACCATCAGTCTGGACAGCTCCATTGTCATGATGGGCACAGGGGTTCTTATGTCCATCAGGGCCACAGCCTCCATGTTCCTCGGGGCCTGCCTCAACTATTTTATCCTTGCCCCAACACTCATCAACAAGGGAGTGATTGTGGGAACAGGTTTTAAAAATATCACGATGTGGGCCTTGTGGGGAGGGGCGGCCATGATGACAACCTCCTCCATTTTTTCTTTTTTAATATCCGGAAGCACCCTTTCCAGCATCACTGAGTTATTCAAAAAGAAACAAAAAAAGAAAAAACAAAGTCAACCCGATATTCTTGTCTCCATAGAACTGCCCAAAATGGTTTCTTACATCGGAATTCCCATTCTTGGAGTTTTTGTCATGATTATGGGAAAGTCCTTTTTTGGCATTGATTACTGGCTTTCAGCCATTTCCATACCCCTTGTTTTTGTTTTTTCAATCATGGCCGTGAAGTCCACAGGGGTGACCGCCATCACTCCCGGAGGTGCTTTGGGAAAAATGACCCAGGTCACCTACGCTATTCTGGCTCCGGGAAATATGGGAACCAATTTAATCACAGCGGGAATCACATCTGAAACCTGTCTGAGTGCTTCAAATCTACTTATGGATATCAAGCCAGCCTATATGCTGGGCGGGAAACCCAGACACCAGGCGATGGGACACGGCATTGGAATTGTCTGTGGAGGACTGGTTGCCGTGCCCGTTTTCTACATGATGTTTCAGGGGGATATTTCCCTGTTCACCACAGAAAAGTTTCCAATGCCGGGAGCTACTGTGTGGAAAGCTGTGGCTGAAGTTCTTTCAACCGGTCTCGGGGCCCTCCATCCAACAGCCCGGATGGCTGTCCTTATGGGTGGTATCATGGGGATTGTTTGTGAGTTTTTCAGTCACAAAACACAGGGGAAATTCCCCTTCTCCCCTGTGGCTTTTGGAATTGCTTTTGTTTTACCCTTTAACATTTCCCTTGAGTTTTTTATCGGTTCCCTGATCTTCTGGCTCATGAGTAGGAAACCCGAAGAAAAAAGATCCCCCCGTTTTCAGACAATTCTTGAGAACAAGGAAAGTATTGGAGCTGGAATTATTGCCGGGGGTTCCATTGTGGGTATTGCCCTGATGATCGTGGAGACCGCATTTTAATTTTAATTGAGACTTTTTTCCAACAAAAAGGCCATTTTTCTAGCATGGTCAGTGATCTCTTTTTTGTTCGGCCCTTCCACCAGAACCCTGACCAGATTTTCAGTTCCTGAATAACGAACCAGTAAACGCCCTTCCCCTTTAAGGTCTGACTCAATGCTTTCCTTTAAATCTCTAAAACCCCTGATTTTATCAAACTCAAACTGATTTTTGATCTTTATATTGATTAAAACCTGGGGGACCTCTTTGATAACATTGCTGAGAACACTGAGTTTTTCCCCGGAAGCCCTCATCACAGCCAGAACATTGAGAGCCGCTACACAACCATCACCTGTAGTGGAATGTTCAAGAAATATGATATGCCCTGATTGTTCACCTCCAAGGAGGTAACCCTCCTGTCTCATTTTTTGAATCACATTTTTATCACCCACCTCGGTACGCACCACCCGAATACCTTTTTTACTCATCAGTTTATCAAGACCAAAATTGCTCATGTTGGTGGCCACAATGGTGTTTTTGGGCAGTCTTCCCCTCTCTTTTAAATGAATGGCCGCAATAGCCAGAACATGATCCCCATTAACAATCTGACCTCTCTCATCTGCCATAATAGCCCTGTCAGCATCTCCGTCCAGACTAATCCCCACGTCGGCCCGATACTTGACCACAGCTTCAGTCATTCCTTTGGGATAAAGGGCTCCCACTTTGTCATTCACATTAAAACCATTGGGCTTATCACCAAGAACAATAACCTCTGCCCCCAACTCCTGAAACACCGCCGGAGCCACTTTATAGGAAGCTCCATGAGCACAATCCAAAACAATTCTCAAACCCTCCAGGGTGTATTCCAGGGGGAAAGTGTTTTTAATGTCCACAATATAGCGACCGGCAGCATCCTTTATTCGCTTTGTACGACCCAATTGGGTTTTCCCGACCAGCAGACTCTCCATATTGGCACCAAAAACAAGTTTCTCAATTTCTGATTCCATCTCAGATGACATCTTAAAACCGTCATTGCCAAAGATTTTTATACCGTTATCATAAAAGGGATTGTGGGAGGCTGAGATCACAATCCCCGCATCCGCTCTCATGTTTCTGGCCAGAAAACCAATTCCTGGTGTGGGTAGAGGACCCACCAGGTGAACATGAACCCCCATGGAGTTCAGTCCACTGGTCAAAGCCAACTCCACCATATAACCGGAAAGGCGGGTGTCTTTACCAATAACCACTTTGGAGTAGGAACTCCTGGGAGGATCCCTCCGGATGATGCAACCAAGGGCTTGACCCACCTTCAGAATAATATCAGGAGTCATGGGAAAAGTGTTGGCCGTGGCTCTTATTCCATCGGTTCCAAAAAGTTTTCCGCTCACAAAATGCCTCTCATCTTACAGGATAGTGCATTAACCTGCTCAGACGGTCACAGGATCACCCATAGTCCCACCAGTGGTGATTTTGTCTTCTTTCTCTTTATCTTCCTCAATCTGTTTATCCATTTCCTCTTTAGCCAGTTTTTGTTCTTCGGCCATGGCTTTTTCAAGATCAGAATGACGTTTTTTGATATCCTCCAGATGACTACCATTCACAATAAGAGTGATGTCTTCACCATCAATGGTTTCAAGTTCCAAAAGAGCCTTGGAAATTTTATGGAGAATCTGAAGGTTGTCCCTAAGGATTCTTCTGGCTTTATTGTAACCATCCATAATAAGACGATGGACTTCTGAGTCGATTTCCCTGGCCTTGGAGTCCGAGTACTCTCTACGGTTTTGGGATTGCATACCGAGGAAAACAGGTCCCTCATTTTTCTCATAGGCCAAAGGTCCCAGTTTTTCACTCATCCCCCATTCACAGACCATTTTGCGAGCCATTTCAGTGGCCCGTTCAATATCATTACCCGCCCCTGTGGTGTAATCCTTAAAAATAATTTCTTCTGCCACACGACCACCAAAGAGCATGGCAATCATATTTTCAGCACTGCTTTTGGAAAGGTTCAGGCGATCCTCTTCAGGCAAAAACTGGGTCAAACCCAAAGCCATTCCCCTGGGTATGATTGTGACCTTATGAATGGGATCTGTGCCTTTAAGCATTTTTCCCACAAGAGCATGACCAGCTTCATGATAAGCTGTGATTTTTTTGTCCTCATCACTGATGACCATGGACTTTCTCTCTGATCCCATGATGACTTTGTCCTTGGCATGATTAAAATCCCCCATGGTCACCTTGGAGTGATTGTTTCTGGCAGCGTTAAGAGCGGCTTCATTGACCAGATTGGCCAGATCGGCCCCTGAAAAACCAGGTGTCCCCTGAGCCACTTTTTTCAGTTGAACATCACTGGCCATTGGAACTTTTTTGGCATGAACCCCAAGAATTTTTTCACGACCGTTGACATCCGGTTTGTTTACAACAATCCGACGATCAAAACGCCCGGGCCTGAGCAATGCCGGATCAAGGACATCAGGCCGGTTGGTGGCCGCAATAATAATCACTCCATCATTGCTTTCAAAGCCGTCCATTTCCACTAACATTTGATTGAGGGTCTGTTCTCTTTCGTCATGGCCTCCCCCCATTCCAGCTCCCCGATGTCGGCCCACAGCGTCAATTTCATCAATAAAAATCAAACAGGGAGCAGTGCGTTTGCCCTGTTCAAAAAGATCACGAACACGGCTGGCTCCCACCCCCACAAACATCTCCACAAAATCTGATCCCGAAATAGTGAAAAAGGGAACCCTTGCTTCCCCGGCCACAGATCTTGCCAAAAGGGTTTTACCGGTTCCAGGAGGCCCCACCAAAAGCACTCCCTTTGGAATTTTACCACCAAGACTGGTGTATTTTTTGGCATTTCTAAGAAAATCCACAATTTCATACAGTTCCTCTTTGGCTTCTGCCACTCCCGCCACATCTTCAAATGTCACCTTGTTTTTATTTTCTGTGAGAAGCTTGGCTTTGCTCTTGCCAAAGGACATAGCCTTGCCCCCTCCTGTCTGTAGCTGCCTCATAATAAAGAGAAACAGACCAAAAATAATGATAATGGGCAAATAGTTCATCAGAAAAACCATCATAAAGGAGTTTTTGGAATTGGATTCATATTTGGGAGTGATGTTATTTTGCTCAAGAAGCCTGGCTCCCTGCTCTCCAATATTGCCCATGATGCCAAACTCTTTACCACCAAGTTCATCCACATATCCGTCTTTTATGAGACCTTCAATTTCCCCAATGTCACCTCCTGAACCAACATTCTTGAAAGTTATGGATTCCACCTTTTCACTTTCAACGGCTTTACGAAACTGGGGGTAATCAAAGTTCACAATTTTGGATTGTTTATTCTGTTCATAGGCCTGAACCAGGATAATAACAAGGACAATGGCCAGGACCCAAAAAGCCACAGAACGGGATGCTTTCATGATTGTATTCCTTTCTCCATTTGTTTTTCACCATCTTGTTTTCTAATCATGTGTTTTCTAATCATGCTCCCCTTTTAAATCGACAATTCGTTTTGCCTGTCTCAGGCCAATCACAATCCGGAATTGGAGCAATGACTCAAGAGGTGTGAGTCGTTACTTTTTTTATATTCTTCATAAAAAAACTTCGTAAAAATTCAAACACGACTAGTATAACATTGACTGGCCACTCATCCAAGGGGAAAAATCTGGCCATGGGCAGGGAAGTTATAAAAAGAATTAAAACCCAAAAAGAGCTTTTCAGGGATTTTCTGACTTCCCGGATCGGGAGTCCTGATTATGATCTTCAGCCTTTAACAGGAGATGCCTCATCCCGCCGTTATTATCGGGTGAGTTTGGGTGACAAATCCTGGGTCTTGATGGTCTGGGAGGCCTTCACTGATCCTCAAATCTTTCCCTTTCTCTCCACCCATGGATATTTTCAACATTCAGGGGTGCGTGTACCCGGCCTTTATGACTTTTCAGAAAAAAAAGGCCTGTTTTTGATTGAAGACCTGGGTGATCTGAGCCTTGAGAAATATGTCTGGAATTGTATCACTGAAAACAGTCTCCTTAAAACCTACACGAAAGTCATGGATCAGTTGATCCGCATCCACAGCCTTTGTTTTGAGGAAAAACATCCAGAAGCCTGTACAGCCTATAAACAGGAATTTTCAGTGGAAAAACTTTTCCAGGAGTTGAACTTTTCAAAAACCCATTTGTTTAAAGGTCTTTTAAAAACTCCAATGTCCACAACAGAGGAAAAAAAACTGGACAGGGAATTCAGAACTCTTTGTGAAAGACTTTACAGATCACCACAGGTGATCTGCCATAGGGATTTTCATTCCAGAAATGTTATGTTAACCTCTGATGAGGTGGTGATTATAGATTTTCAGGATGCCCGTATGGGGCCGGTTGTCTATGATCTGGTGAGCCTCTTCCACGACTCCTATGTGTCCCTTGACTCAACATTCACCGGATATTTAATGCAATATTACAAAAATCACTTTCCCCACTTCGATAAACTCCAGCTGGATGGGGAACAATGGCAGGATTTTTTTGAACAACAAACTCTTCAACGTTGTTTTAAGGCCTGTGGCAGTTTTGCCTTTTTTACCAGTTTTAAAAAACCCGGAAACAACAGATCTTATCTTCATTATATTCAACCCACTCTTTCAAAAATTCTTGAAAAAATTAAAAATCGGGGACACTATCCTGTCTGGGAGAAACTCCTGGAGAAATCAAAACCCCAATGGGAGAAACTTTGAGCCTTTGTTTCATTCTCACAGCAGGTCTTGGAACCCGAATGGAGCCTTTCAGTAAACAACTTCCCAAACCCTGTCTTCCCTTTATCAATTTACCCCTTATGAATTATGGCTTTTACCTGGCCAGAAAAGGCGGGTTTAATCACTTCCTGTTCAACACCCATCATCTTCCTGAAAAACTCAGGTTTTATGCAGGAAAACTCCAAAATCACTGTTCATCCCTTCATATTTCCATGGAAGACCAGCTGCTTGGCAGTGGCGGAGCCCTTTGGAAAGCCCGGGAGCAACTGAAAAAAGAAGACTTTTTTCTGGTTGCCAATGGAGATTCCCTTCTCATCCCTGAAGACAATCAGGTTTTTTCCCAATTGGTCCGTCAATTCCAAAGGGACCAGAGTCTTTGCACTCTTCTGACATGTGACCACCCGGAACTTTTAAAAAGTCTCAAACCTGTCTGGGCCGATGAAAAGGGAAACATTCTGGGTTTTGGAGAGAAACCACCGGGAACAGGTCCGGGACCCTGTCCCCATAAACTTCCAGGGACAGCCTTCTCTGCAGGCACTTATAAAAAAAGTGGGTTGAAACCCCTGCATTACACAGGTTATAAAGTGTTTTCCCGAAGAATTTTTAATTTTTTACCGGAAGGTCCCTCCTCCATCTTTTCTGACACTCTGACAAAAGCCATCAATTCAGGGGAAAGAGTCAGTCATTTCCATCTTTCCAAAGCCTTCTGGTATGAGACAGGAAATTTTCAGTCTTTTCTGGAGGCTTCCAGGGAGGTCACTCAGAGACACTGGCCATGGCTTAAGAAAGTTCACTCTTTTTACAGACAATCCCCTGCCAAAAAGGAGAAGAACAAAAAAGATATTCTTGTTTTTTCTGAAGATGAAAAAAGAGAGACTTTTCCTCTTTTCAGTGGGTTTAACGTGATAGGTCATCATGTGCAACTTCCACCGAAAACTGTTCTTGAAAACACAATCATTGCCGACACCTGTCAACTTTCAAATAACAGAAATTACAAAAACCAATTTGTGCTATATTGATTTGAATTTTTTAGGTATTTTCCCTATTGGAAAATCCAAACAGGATCAATATAAAATGCCCACGCAAAGAAAAATAAGAAGTCTTGGAATCATGAGCGGAACCAGCCTGGATGCTGTGGACTATGTCATCATTGAATCTGACAATAAGCTTAAAAAACTCAGATTTAAAAAACACACTCAAAAAAAAATACCAGGATTTCTTAAGGAAAAACTCTTAAAAGCCGCCAGCAATGAACTCTTAAGCCATGAACTTGGAAAACTCCACTTTGCATTGGGAAAATTCTATGCCCAACCCATGGAAGGCAACTTTGACCTTGTGGGGCTTCACGGACAGAGTGTTTATCACAGGGGGGGACAGGTCAGTTTTCAGATTGGACACCCCGGGTTTTGTTCCAGGCTTTATAAAAAACCTGTTTATTATGATTTTCGTTCAGCGGATGTTATTGAGGGGGGACAGGGAGCCCCTTTTGTCCCTTTTTTTCAAAAACACCTGTGTCGGCAATTAAAATCCGGCAATACAGCTTTTCACAACCTGGGTGGAATTTCCAACCTCACTCTTATAAAAGGTGATAAAGTGACAGCTTATGATACAGGACCGGCCAATATACTTATTGATGCGTGGATAAAGGAAAAAAGGGGGCTTTGGTGTGATAAAAATGGAAATCTCTCCCGCAAAGCCCTGCCCAATCCCGTATTGGTCAATGAGTTTCTTAAACATCCTTTTTTTAAAACCAAAGCCCCAAAAAGCACCGGACGTGAGAACTTCAATCTTTCATTTATCAAAAAAAAGGGAGGAAGAGCTTTTGAAAAACTGAGTCTTGAGGAACAGCTCTCCACCCTCACAGAGGTCACAGCCCTTTCCATCAGTCAATGCTATAAAAAAGAGGGAATACCAGAAAAAATCCATTTTTACGGGGGTGGGGTTTTTAACTCCTATCTCATGGATCGGATCCGGTTCTGGCTCCCGGATACTGAAATAAAAACAACTGATGATCTGGGTTGGCCTTCCCAGGCCTTTGAAGCTTCCTGCTTTGCTTTTCTGGCTTTGGCCCGACACCTTGGAAAGAAAGTTCATTTACCCCAGGTGACCGGAGCAGGTAAAAAAAGACTTTTGGGAGCTATCTGTTGAAAAATTCAAACCGGACCAGTATACAAAAAGATATGACTTTTCGTTTCAGTGTTCTGGTTTTTGTTTTTTTTCAATTTGTGGCCTGTGTTCATTCCGGGAAAAGTCCTGACAATAAAGAATTTTCCGACCTGACCCGATCCTTTTTAAAAGAATTGTGGGAAACTCATCCAGACTGGGCTTCAAAATCCGGTCTGTCTGAATATGATTCCATTCTTGAAATCCCTGACCGGCAAACATACGATAAAAAACTTGATTTTTACAAAAAGCATCTCACTCTTTTTAAGAAGTTCGATGAAACCCGACTCTCTGTCAGTCAGATCACTGACCGTCAACTCATACTCAACAAAATGGAAAAAGGGATATGGACCATTGAGATTTTCAAGCCCCATGAATGGAATCCTGCCAGACACAACATAGGCCCTTCCGTCAGTGCTGTCCTTGATAAGAGAAGTATCCCTTTGGATGAACGTCTTGAAAGTCTCAACGAAAAACTTTTAAAAGTTTCTGAATTTTATAGAGCAGTCAGACTGAATATAAACAGACCCACTAAAGAGCATTTGAAACTTGCCATCAAACAGACCAGGGGTCTGGAGAAATATTTAAAATTCCTGATTGCCAAAAAGTTTAAGGATTCCAGACTCCCCCGCCGTAAAAGACAGAGTCTTAACCAGCGTATCAAAGCGGCAGGAACCATTGTTGGAAATCATATCCGTTTTTTAAATGGAATCCTGGTCCGACCACAAAAAGTGGGTGGCTTCAGGAGTTTTTCCATAGGCGAGGTGCTTTACAGGCAGAAATTCAAATTTGATTTGCAGGTTGCAGGCAGCCCCGGGCAGCTTTACCAAAAAGCCCTGGCCGCCAAAGAGGATGTTTTATCAAAAATGTTTGACTTGGCCACGACCCTGTACCCTGAATACTACGGAACAGGTCTTCCACCAGAAAACCGATATAAAGTCATTTCAAATGTCATTAAAAAGCTTTCAAAAAAACATGGGAAACCCGGGGATTTTATCAGGTCAGTCAGGGAACAGCTTCCAGAACTTGCTGAATTTGTGAAAGAGAAAGATCTTCTCACCCTCAACCCGGAAAAACCCCTTGAAGTCCGTGAAACCCCTCTGTACCAAAGGGGTGTTGCCGGAGCCGGTATTGATCCCCCGGGTCCTTTTGACAGGGATCGCCAGACTTACTACAATGTGACTCCCCTGAACGCCATGTCACCTGAAGAACAGGAAAGTTATCTTCGTGAATACAATGATTACACTTTACAGATTTTAAATATTCATGAAGCCATTCCAGGTCACTATGTGCAACAGATTTACAACAATAAGTCCGCAAGTCTGATCCCGTCCATCTTTATTACCGGCACAATGACAGAGGGTTGGGCTGTTTACGCCGAACGAATGATGCTTGAACAGGGTTATGGGGATAACAGCCGGGAGTTGTGGCTTATGTATTACAAATGGTTTTTAAGGGTTGTAACCAACACCATTATTGATTATGAAATTCACAATAAGGGTCTTGGCAGGAAACAGGCTTTAAAGCTTATGATGACAGAGGGTTTTCAGGAAAGGGCTGAAGCTGAGAAAAAGTGGAACCGGGCCACAGTGTCCCAGGTGCAGCTGGCCAGTTACTTTGCCGGTTTCACTGAAATTTATGATTTGCGGGAGCAAATAAAGACTCTTCAGGGTATGGATTTTGATCTGAAAAAATTCCATGAAACATTTCTCAGTTTTGGCAGTGCTCCTGTCAGGGAAAGTAAGAGGCTGATGATACCGTTTTGAACAAAATAAAATGAAACTGACTACCCACACCGAGTACACCTTAATCTGGACTTTGGTCAATATCTTGTCAGATTGGTTTTCAAAGGGAAAAACAGGGTTTAAACTCTTTGCCAGGACATAATCTTGATTTTTTTCTGAAAAGTGCAGACAGTTCTGGATCAAATAAAGATTCTGTTTGAATTTTCACTTTTTATAAGATAGAAAAGTCCGAGAAAATGTAAATGGGGTGAATAAATAGAATGAATCAAAGATCAAAAGGAGGTTGTCCCATGAAATTGAAATTCCTGAAATTATCGGGTTTTGTACTGATTTTTTTAATTCCAGGTCTGCTTTGGGCTGTGCCAAGGCCGGAGACAGGAAAAGAAACACAGCCAACACTTGGAGTTTACAAATCTGACTTTGGATTTGAAATTCAGGCTGCAAATACAAACTGGATACAAACCAAGCCACCTCAGAAAAGTCGTTTCATTGAAACCATTTACCGCTCTCCCATCATGCGGAACAATGTTCATGCCAGTCTGACAGTCCGGGTGGATAACATGAAAAACAAAACCAACCTGAAAAGTTATGTAAAAAGATGGGTAAGGGAATACCCCAAATACGGTTACGATGTTCTTGGTTCACAACCTTTTAAAAAAGGAAGCCAATGGGGTTACGTTATTGACCTCATCCATCCGGGAAAAAATCGTCAGATCAGACAGGTGATTCATTTGAGTCAAAATGTGGCTGTTATTATCACCTGTCGGGATCACAGTGCCACCTTCAGCAATTCCTTAAAGGAATGTAACAGGATCATCAAAAACTTTGCCTCTTCACCAGAATTTGTGAATGAGTGGAGGTTCAGGTAATCTTCCAAGGGAATGATATAAAGCTATTTTAATGGATTTGTACTCCCTAAAACCGTAAGATTTTCTCATAGTCAGTTTTACTTTGTTGTTTAAACCCTCTACAATCCCCGATGAAAATTGTTTTTTGGCCCTAAACCAATTGAGAATGAGATTCTTATGTCGTCGAATCATCTTGGCTTCATGTTTCAAAGGCTCTATCCGGGAACGCATGACTTTGGTTGTCCAGCGAGCCAGAAACTTATCCGCCCATGAGGGGGATAAATAATCCCAAAAGAATTGGAACTCTTCTTTTAGTAAATAGGCCCTGACGCTCCTGAGGTTGTATTGTAAAAGTTTCTTCAAACCAACCTCCTGTTTTTCTGTCAGATTCTCTGAGTGCTTTAATAAAAGCCACCTGGAGTTTGTTAACACAGGGTCATATCCATCCGCTTTCATCTGACGATGCTCTCCCGCTCTCACTTTATCTATTGCTTTGTTAATCCGAGCAACGATATGAAAACGGTCCAGGATATGAGTGGCTTGAGACACTCGATCCTTTATAACCTTCAAATAAGGTTTCCACATATCTGAGCAAACGTATTCAATAAGTTGTGTTCTTCTTGTCCCCAGCATATCAAAGAACTTTGAAAAAGTTTCCTCTGTCCGCTCTTTTCCAATCCAAAGTAAACGGACACATCCGGAGTTGATCTGATAAACTAAAGTTAGATATTTATGCCCCTTTTTCCACTGAATCTCATCAACTCCAATAGCCCTGACACTCTCTAAACAGCGATGGGAAAGGCCCCACTCAACGATAAACTCCACAGAGCGAAAAACCTTCCCCCAACTTGTTCTAAACCGAACTGACACCTCTTTCCATGACAGCACCTTGGCCCAATTTGGGCATATAGACTTTGGTTAATTGGTTTTTTCCATCACTCCATGGAGTTTTTTCAACTTTAACTCCACACCAAGAGCAGTTCTCGTCTCATTTTATAACAGAAGAACACGGGACAGGTGATGCCTTCGGGGATGTATCATTAGAAGCCTCCTGATGGCAGTCACAAATGGGGATACCATTTTTTCGAGGGTGGCTGAATTTTCCCCGCCCTCGGTGAATAAAGTTATTCTCACCAAAAGACTTGAATTTGTTAGGATAGTCTTTACCAGCATCTTTTCGCCCTTTTTTGGTTGTTGTTTTCTCAAATTATGATTTACTGGAATCTGGCGGGAGATGCTATTTCAATATTCTTAATGCACATGTGATTCCGGGGATGCTCAACGAATTGGGGTGTGGGGCAGAGCCCCATATCAGCCAGGATGGCTGTCCTTATTTATTCCACGAAATGACATTTAGAAGTTAAAAAGGGCTTTTTTTATCCACATCTTCTGGTGAATATCCAAAACTTTCGATGGAACAAAAGCAGGGATTCCATTTCCCTTTAAAGTTTTTCATGGATATCCTCTTTTTTTGTTGTCTATAAAATCAATAAAAGTTTTCAGTTCAGCAATACTTTCCCTGATATCATCAATGGCCCTGTGACTTTGTTTTTTTTTGTACTCCACTCCAAACCTTGATTGCATAATCAGTTTCCAGGCGGTTACATCAAGCATACGATAGTGAAGAAGTTTTGAGAGACGGGGCATATAGACATTGATAAAGTTTCTGTCCTGACTGATGCTGTTACCGCAGAGGATGGCTTTTTCCTTTCCAAAATGTTTGCCGACCAGGTGACAAAGTTTTTTCTCCACTTCCTCCTGCTTTGGGGCCTTGGAAACTTGGGAGATCAGACCGCTTTCACGATGTTGTCTGGCGTTCCATTTATCCATATTGTTCAAAAGTTCCTGATCCTGAAAAACAACGGATTCAAAAGTTTCAAGACTTCTAAAGTGACTGTCAGTGACAATGGCAGCCACTTCGATGATCCGTTCCCTACTCACATCAAGACCTGTCATTTCCATATCAATCCAGATCAATTTATCCATAGATCAATACATACATGAAGAGTATGGATTTTGACAACCGGAAACTTCAGTGTGTTTCATTACGGGCAGACATCGTCAATCAGGCCGTTAAAAAAGTCTTTCGTTTCCTGTATGAGCTGAGCATTTTGGAAGTTTGATACACCATGGGCATCTGTGATGGACACAAAAGATTCACCAATCCGAACACATTCGGCAGAGGCATAATAGATTTCAAAGTCGGGATCTTGGTGACCGTTGGATTTGGTATCCACAGAAAGACGGGGAAAGCGGCAGCCAGCCTGGCTGCTGGAATCTTTTTTACTTAAACTGTTCAGAGACCGTCTGATGATGTCCATGAGTTGATCCTGCTCATCACTGTATAAAGATCTTGATTTTTCGCAGGTGTCGGCATCAACTTTCAATTCAATTTCCTCACTGTCAAAATTTTTCCCTATACTGACAATGGTGGATTTGCATCTGGGAAGACCCGGATGCGTGGTTTCGTAATAAAACATATCTGAATCCACAGAATAATTGATCTCATCATTAAACTCCCCCTGATCATTTAAAGTTTTGGGGTTATCCAGTTTACTAGTATCGTCAAGCCATCGATTGAGCAAAGAATTTTTGGGTGTTGGGCACAGGGATTTACCATCACCATCACCATCACCTGTATGGTCACTGCTCAGTTTGACTGCCTCCATTCCTGTACAGTTCTGAAAAAGACCGGTCGATACTATGGCAAAGATAAAAAACAAAAAAACAAAATGTAAGTGTTTCAAAAAATCCCCACCCTCTGATCACACCTGTTCCATCCGGGTTTTTATTCATGAAGGAGGAAGATCAGTAAAAAACCCAAAAAAAGGGACCAATGTCAGGTTTCCATTGTAATATGAAATGGAAGATTATTCATGGGTATTCTCATTATGAAACAGTTTTTTATGAAAACGCATGATTTTTTTAATTTTTAAACAGGAGAAAACTTTAATTGATCTTTTTTTTGTTTTTTGATAAGTAAATTTAACGATTCGCACCCCTTTGTAACGGACTCAATTCCGGACGAGATTGGCATGAGACATTGAGGAATGACTGAAGGCGTACTTAAAACTGTGCCGCAGGGAGAGACGAAGAAGGTCAATGCCAGGAAATCACCAAAAGGGGGAACCGTTATAACAAAAACAGATTGACAGAGAACATTGTTTTGTGGACTGAGAGGTGAAAATGACAAAAAGAAGAGCCCTTATCTGCGGGGCCTCCCGGGGGATAGGTCAGGCCACGGCTTTTGAGTTGGCTGGCCTTGGCCTGCAACTGACTCTTTTTGCCCGTAACAGGGGCCAGTTACAGAAACTTCTTAAAGAACTTCCAGGAGAGAATCACGATTTTCTGGGTCTGGATATTCGGGACAGGGATCAGTGGCAAAAGGAATTGGTTCGCAGACATGGGCAAAACCCTTACAGTATTGTCATCCTCAATTCAGGGGGCCCGGAGGGAGGGGCCATTTCACAAGCCCTGCCGGAAGAGTTTATAGAGGCTATGGAAAAGCATCTTGTGGCCAACTCAGTCATGGTTCGTATCTTTTTGGAGTCCATGAAACAACAAAAGTTTGGTCGGATCCTAACCATCACTTCCACTTCAGTAAGGGTTCCCATTCCCCACTTGGGTGTTTCCAATACAGTCCGTTCAGCTGTGGCCAGCTGGGCCAAGACCCTGTCCCTGGAGCTGGCCCCTTACCAGATCACCGTGAACAATGTGATGCCGGGTTTTACCAACACTCCCCGTTTGAAATCCCTGATTCAGGCCCAGGTGG
The DNA here is from genome assembly GCA_965218815.1 of Bdellovibrionales bacterium. GTDB lineage: Bacteria > Bdellovibrionota > Bdellovibrionia > Bdellovibrionales > JAGQZY01 > JAGQZY01. Next base: position 895,036 of record CBDCLX010000002.1, read on the forward strand.
ACAAACTGGGTAAAAGTTACCAGGATGTTGAACAGTCATGGAAGGAAAAAGTTCCCATGAAAAGATTTGCTGAGCCTGGTGAAACCGCTTCTCTCATTGGTTTTCTGGTGTCTGAAAAAGCTGCCTATATCACCGGTCAGAGCATTGCCGTGGATGGTGGAAGACTGGGTTGTTTATGAAATTTGATATCTTCTTATCCATTTGTCAGAACGAAGTTAAGGGTTTTATGCCCAGTGAAAGACAGATGTTTGAAAACTTTTTCTCTCAGGTGAAACTTGCTGACAGTCTGAACTTTGGAACAGCCTGGGTGGCTGAAACCCATCTTTCCTGTCAGGTTCAAAAGCAAAATCCCATGGCTGTGATTCCTGATTTTTCAGGGGAAATAGGACTCAACACAGACGTTTTACAGTTGGCCCATCTGGTGTTTTCACAAACCAGAAGACTCAATATAGGTTCTGCCATTCGCAATATTTTATGCAATGGAGGACCCCTGGCCCATGCAGAAGGGGTCAAAACTTTTTTAAGTCTCCACTCCCTTCATCACAGTGAGGATCGCAAATTGGAACTTGGTTTTGCCTCTGGCCGCTTCCCTTTTTCCACCCATCCTTACGGAATGAGACCACGAAACAGGACAGAGCAGCTCGCATGGCCTGTTTTAAAAAATCGTATTTTCCTTCAGGCCACAGAGATTTTCCTTCGATTTCTACGAGGAGAAGTCCTTTCCACAGAAGACATCAGACCCATTGAACTTCATAAAGCCCTTTTTCCCGGTTCTGAAGATTGGGAAAAAGTCTGTGATATTTACAAAAAAGAAAACTCTGTGACTGGTGAAGTCGCCCGGATAAAAATTCCCTCCCTCTGGGAATTTGAAAAGGTGGGGGTGATTCCCCTTGATACCCCTCTTGAGTACCTCAGGCTGACCATTGGAGCCCACTGGACTGAAGCCCACCAGGTGGCCAACCTCTATATGCCTTGTGGTGTTTTCAACCTGTCCATCACCCCTCCTGAAGTCATTGAAGCCACCCACCGGAAAATGAAAGAGATATATCATAAACAGGGAGGTCCCTGGCACCGGAGTCTTATGCCCCGCACGGCCTTGGTCTTTCTCAGTGATGATCCAAAAAAAAGTGTTGAGGAAAACAATGAAACAGCCAAAGCCAAAGCCCTTGATGCCAATCAAACCTATTGGAAAGCCATCCAGGGGACCATTGATCCGGTCAAACTGGCCCAGGCCGTTGACAATGCCCTTGTGGGTCATCCTGAAACCATAGTCAACCAGATAAAAGAACGTTTTCATCCTGAAGATCGTCTGATGTTGTGGTTTGATTTCAACAATCATAACAATGAGGATGTTTGTGTTTCCATGGAAAGATTTATGGAAAAAGTGGCTCCCCATTTTTATGAGGATTCCATTTGAATTTTCAGGTGTTCTGATAGAGAAAACCCATGAAAATTCAAACACGATCAGTATATAATAAACATGAAAGCAGGAATTTATGTTGAAGATAAAAAATTTCATTGATGGTCAGTGGCTTGACCCTGTTCAGGGTGAATACATGGATAATCATTCCCCCGTGACCGGAAAGGTTTATTCCAGGGTGGCCAATTCCACAAAAGAGGATGTGGATATTGCTGTGAGGGCTGCCGGAAAGGCTTTTAAAAACTGGTCAAAAACCCCAGTTGAAGAGCGGGTTCAGTGGATACTAAAACTTGCTGATCTCATTGATAAGAATTCTGAAAAACTGGTGGCTGCCGAGAGTTTTGATCAGGGGAAACCGGTTTGGTTGGCCCGTTCTGTGGACATTCCCCGTGGAAGCAGTAACCTTCGTTTTTTTGCCTATGCTGTTATGAACCGTCAATCAATCTCCTTCACAGACATTGAAAATGTGGTGGAGTGGATTCACCGCCCCCCCATTGGCCCCTGTGCCCTTATTTCCCCCTGGAATCTCCCTCTGTATCTTTTGACCTGGAAGATCGCCCCCTGCATTGCCACGGGTAATACAGCTGTATGCAAACCTTCTGAATTGACTCCCATGACCGCCCATCTGTTCAGTGAACTGGTGGTTGAATCAGGCTTTCCAAAAGGTGTTATCAATATTGTTCATGGTCAGGGGTCAGGGGCAGGGCAGTCTCTGGTGGAACACCCGGAAGTGCCCGTGGTGTCTTTTACCGGCGGAACAAAAACGGGAGCTTTGATTGCAAAAAGCATAGCCCCTCTTTTTAAAAAAAGCAGTTTTGAATTGGGTGGTAAAAATCCCAATATTATTTTTTCAGATTGTGATTTTAAAAAAGCTTTGAAAACATCCCTGCGTTCCGGTTTTCTCAATCAGGGGGAGATTTGTCTTTGTGGTTCAAGAATTTTTATTGAAAAAAACATTTATGAAAAATTTCTGGATCAGTTTGTCAGTGCAACAGAAAAACTCCGGGTGGGGGACCCGGAAGATGACAAAACCTTTGTGGGTGCCCTGGTTTCAAGACCTCATCTGGAAAAAGTTCTCTCCTATGTGAAACTGGCCAGAAAGGAGGGAGGGCGAATCCGAACCCGTTCTGAAGTCGGAGAGCTTGATGAAAGGATTCAGGGAGGTTATTATATGCGGCCCACAGTGATTACAGATCTTGATCCAAAATGTTCTGTTCAACAGGAGGAGATCTTTGGACCTGTGGTGACCCTCACCCCTTTTGAAACAGAAGAGGAAGTTCTGGAAATGGCCAATGGAACACAATATGGACTCTGTGCAAGTCTTTGGACTTTGGATAACAGAAGGGTCCATCGTCTTTCCAGAAAGATCCAGGCAGGCACAGTCTGGGTGAACTCCTGGATGTATCGCAATCTTCGAGCCCCTTTGGGTGGCATGAAACATTCCGGGCTGGGGAGGGAGGGTGGAGAGTATTCCCTAAATTTTTTCACCGAAACCCAGAATGTGAGCATTCATTATTAACCCGTGAGACCTATTGAATAGAAGTTACACAAATTCTTGATTTGGGTTTGAGTTGTGTTATATACTGATCGTGTTTGAAATTTCATGGATATTCACTCTCGAAAACCCGGACACTTCAAACACGACCAGTATATTTGCCGTAGTGACTCATACTCCCTCTGTACATAACATCGCAGGGATAGGCGAGAAAAGTCAGTACCAGAATTGCCAAAAAGGGGGTATTATTTGTCCTGCACCGGAGAAAGTACAATATCTGAGAAACGAACATTTTTAACTCCTGTCATTTGTATTATTGGTCTGAGCCTGTTTTTAGTGAGTTGTGGGGTGCGATCCATTCCCATGGCAAAAAACGAGGTGGATGCACAGGTGGCTGAAGTCAGTAACCAGTATAAACGGCGTGCAGACCTGATTCCCAATCTGGTTAACACGGTCAAAGGCTATGCCGCCCATGAAAAGGAAACATTACAATCAGTGATTAAAGCAAGGGCTGAAGCAACAAAAATGACTTTGGATATATCCAAAGCCACACCACAGCAACTTCAGCAGTACCAACAGGCTCAGGGACATTTAACCCAGGCCCTTGGTCGATTGATGATGATTTCCGAAAGATATCCCGATCTGAAAGCGGACAGAAATTTTCGTGAACTCCAGGCCCAGCTGGAGGGCACTGAGAATAGGATCACCAGGGCCCGCCAGTTGCATATTGAAAGCATTAAGAAGTTTAACAATCTAGTGACGGTTTTCCCCACAAGTTTCACTAACAGTCTTTTTTTTAAATATGACAAGATGCCCCAGTGGGCGGCTGATCCTTCTGAAAAAGTGGAAAAAATTCCTGAGGTAAAATTTTAATTGCGGTTTTTCCTGATCCTCCTTCTGATTGCCGGTATTATGCCTGTGAACATCGGGCATGGCCAACAGGCTTCATTCAAGCCTCCCCCTCTGCGTGGTCCCGTTAGTGACTATGCAGACATCATTGATAACAACACCGAAAGACAGCTGAACCATGCTTTAAGAATTTTAAAGAAACGTGGTGGAGGAACCGAGTTGGCCGTTCTCACGGTTTCCAGTCTGGAGGGCAGCACTATTGAACAGGCTTCTTTTAATGTTGTCGATCATTGGGGACTTGGCAGTAAGGAAAAAGACAATGGGGTTTTGTTGCTCATTGCCAAAAAGGAAAGACGCATTCGTATTGAAGTGGGTCAGGATCATGAAGGGGCACTGACGGATGCTCACGCAAAGAGAATTATAGATGAAGCCATGGTGCCCATGATGCGTTCAGGAAACCCCAGTGGAGCCGTACTCATTGGAGTTTTTCAAATAACCAAAAGAATCCATCCTGAAGTTGACATGGAGTCTCTGCTTGGTGGTCAGAAGAACTTTCAAAAAACAAGTCACGGCGATAAATCCTTAAACTGGTTGCAGATTCTCTTTCTGCTTTTTCTGCTTATCTTCTGTGGTCGGGGGGGTCTTCTTGGAATACTGATAGGTGGTTCCTATGGTTCCTATAGAGGCAGTGGTTTTGGCAGTGGCGGTTTTGGAGGAGGTCTTGGAGGCGGTTTTTTTGGAGGCGGCGGCGGAGGCTTTAGTGGAGGCGGTGCCTCGGGAGGCTGGTGATAATGGACAGACCAAAGTGGATCAGATCAAGATTGAGTTCAGATGACTTTCGCCTCATAGAAGAGGCTGTAGGGAAGGTGGAAAAAAAGACATCAGGGGAAGTGGTTCCCATGATTGTTCGTCGGTCCTCAACCATTGGACATGTTCCCCTGACTCTGCTTTTGTTTTTGATTGTTATCTGGTTTCTTTCAGATTGGATTTTCAGTCTTTATACAGAGATTGCTCTTTTGGAGTCTCCCCTTTATATGGTCTTAGGTCTGGTTATCATCTTTTTTCTCACCAGAATTCTGTCCCCCCTGGAGTGGGTTCAAAGAATTTTAACTCCATGCCACGATCAGGCCCTACAGGTTAACCAAAGAGCTGAAATAGAATTTTTTGAATCCGATATAAGAGAGACAAAAAACTCCACAGGTGTTCTTTTGATGCTCTCCCTTATGGAACGTCGGGCGGTGGTTCTTTCTGATAAAACCATCAGTGACAAGTTGTCACCTGAAACCTGGAAGAAAGTGATTGACAGGATGATTTCCGGGATCAGGAATAAAAACGTGGCAGCAGGGATGATTGAAGGAATTGACATTTGTGGAGAGCTTCTTTCCAAACACTTTCCCCTTCCTCCAGGTGACATCAATGAGTTACCCAATCACCTTGTCATCAAGGATTAACCTGAAATTCTCATAAACAAGAAAGACGAAAGTCAGGGAATTGTTAAGAGAGAGATGTTACCTGAAATTCTGTCCTTTTTTGTCATTTTTTTTTACTCACCTCAGATCTTTATAAATTTTTAGACACTTTTTCGGAACTTCTTCAAAATACAGAGGCATAAACAGTTTTAACCGTTTCCTTTTGTTTTTATGACTTTACTCTTGTTGCCTTTCACCCGAAAGAAATAAAGTCATGAAAGCACAAAAAAACCATGAATTTATAACAAGATGTTTTGTCTCCAAAAAGAAAAACATAGGGAAATTTACTATTTTCTTTTTTTTCCTTGTTGGTGTTTCCGGTTGCAATCCATTTCACTCCCAATTAAATGAATTGGGAAATTCCAATTATAATGATGTGAAAATCCCACTGGACTTTAATCTGGATGATTTTGACGAATCCAATGATAATAGTATTCAAAGTGTTATCTCTAACGAACAACCCCAACAAACAGTTCAACAACATCAACAGGTTTTGAGAAAAAATCAGGTCTCCTTTGTGGTGGAAGACGAAATCTTTGCCCTGGCCCATGGCCAAGCCTTGCGCTGGAATGGCTGCTACAGGAATCAAAATACCATGGGTGGTTATGGTTCTGACAGGAATTGTGGAAACGCCTTTCTTCAAAAGAACTTTCATAATCATCTGAATTTTACTTTTTTCCGTTGTATTGAGGACTCTGCTCAGGCAGCCGGATACCCAAAACCTGTTAAGGTTTTGATTCATCATTTGGGAACTTATAACAATCGGCAAACAAGGGATGGAAGAAGATTAAGCCTTCATGCCCTGGCCGCCGCCATGGATATTATCAAGTTCAGACTTTTTGAGAGCTCCGGCAACAGCTACATAGTCTCCACATTCAAGCGACACTATCACGGATCTCAAGCTGTTTTTTACGATGAATTTCGCAATTGCTGGAAGCAGTCTCTGCCCGACAAATGTACTTCCGGAAAAATTGAGTATGAAGGTTCCATTGGTCATACAGCCTCAAAACTTGGAGGAAGTTCCACAAATAATGATCACCTTCACCTTTCTCTTCCCTATTGTGCCATGGATGGAGCAAATCTCGTGTCCAGAAGATCATTGGGTCATTCTGCGAGAAGTGCACAATCCGGAGCCAATCCGTCTGGAAGACAAAGGCAAACTTCCTCCCTGCCCAGAAATCGTATTTTTAACTGCAATAACACCCTTTATCGCAGGCGAAATTACTTCAGGCATTCCTGTTTAAAGTCCATGGGTCTGGAGGACAAAGCCAGACTTGTCATGAATGATGTTTCCACGATCAACAGATTGCGTCCTGAGTTTAAACTTGATCCCCGTTTTAGTTTTTGCGTTGCTTACTATGAATCAGGAATTACTCCAAATGCCCGGGGGGCGGGCAATGACTACGGAATTTATCAGATCACGAATTCCACGGCCAGAGATGTTCTCAGGATGCACACACCAGTGGTTCCTTTTTTTAGTCAATATCGCAGGAGTCAAACCCGATACCGCAAGGCTATGTTGAAAAGCACCCTGGCCCAGGCTGACTTGTACCATTCAGTGATGTTTGCAAAAGCCAAACAGGAAAAACTGCTTCATAAGATTAACAGAAACCCGGAGAATGTTGCTCTGTTAAGAAGACTGGCCACCAGTTACAATGGCAGTGGTCGGAGAGCAAGATATTATGGCCAAAAAGTGGCCCGATGTTATCAGTCTATGAAACAAGTGGTGTCAAGGACAGGTCATATTCACAAACCTTCTGAAGTAAGGCAGGCCGTGAGACAATGGTCACTATGATCTTTTTTTTCCTGTATGATTACGAAAATCGTAGTCTGGATTTTCACTGAGACGTTTATCCCAGTCTTTCCATTTTTGTTCACCCAGGTCATGTTTCACCCGGCCTTTTTTATTGAAAATGTTTGTTTGTCTTCCAAATAAAAAGCGAAGCAACCACTGAAACATAAAAACCCTTCCAAACCGATATGAAAAAACAGGTTCTGGAGAATCCGGAACTTACTACCAGGGATATAACCCGCCGTATTTCCCACAAACTTCCCGCTGTGGCCAGCCGAAACCCCCGCCGTGACAGGGGTTTAAAATTCCAATAATTCCTTACTTCATGGACATTGAACCGGCATTACCACAAAATCATTTGAGATGCTCATTCAAAAATTTGGGCATATGAAACATAGAAATCTGACTTTTACCAAAGATCTCTTTAAGGGAAGCATCAGCATTAATGTTTCTTTTGTCCTTGGAATCCTGAAGGCCTTTACTTTTAATATAAGCCCACATTTTTTTGATCACCTGTGGTCTCGGCAAAGGCTTGCTTCCAACAATGGCAGCAAGGGCATCACTTGGAACCAAAGGCTTCATAAAAGCAGGATTGGCTTTGCGCTTCTTCTTTTTGGTGGTCTTTCTCACTGTTTTTTTCTTTTTGGCTGCCTTCTTCTTTTTGGTGGTCTTTCTCACTGTTTTTTTCTTTTTGGCTGCCTTCTTCTTTTTAGTGGTCTTTCTCACTGTTTTTTTCTTTTTGGCTGCCTTCTTCTTTTTAGTGGTCTTTCTCACTGTTTTTTTCTTTTTGGCTGCCTTCTTCTTTTTAGTGGTCTTTCTCACCGTTTTTTTCTTTTTGGCTATTTTCTTCTTTTTTGCCATTTTTCCACCCCCATTGTTGGTTATTTTTTTTATAATTGATGTTCTCTACCCTTACAGTTCATAGTCATCCTGGCTCTGAGTCAACAAAAAGTCGCGTTTTTTTCATTTTTTTTTAAAAATACAGGCTAACCTGCCAGTTTGCGGTATCGGATTCTTTTAGGTGTAAGACTGTCCACACCCAGACGGGATTTGTAATCCTCTTCCCACTGGCTGTAATTGCCCTGAAGGAAATTGACTCTGGAATCATTTTCAAAGGCCATAATATGGGTGCAAATCCGGTCCAGAAACCAACGATCGTGGCTGATGCAGAGGACACAACCTCCAAACATCATGAGGCCTTCCTCCAAAGCCCTCATGGTGTTTACGTCAAGGTCGTTTGTGGGTTCATCCAAAAGCAACACATTGGCTCCTGACAGTAAAAGTTTGGCCATATTCACCCGATTGCGTTCACCTCCAGAGAGAGTTCCAATTTTTTTTTGCTGGTCTCCTCCTGTAAAATTAAAGCGGGAAACATAAGCTCTGGAATTCATTTCCCGGTTTCCCACCTGAATGAAATCCTGCCCTCCGGAAATATCCTCCCAAATGCTTTTGTTGGGATCCAGGGTGGCCCGATCCTGATCCACATAGGCCGTTTTGACGGTTTCTCCAATGAGTATTTCCCCGGAATCCGGTTTTTCCAGGCCGACGATCATCTTAAACAGGGTGGTTTTACCAGCTCCATTGGGGCCAATGAGACCCACAATACCACCACGGGGAAGGTTAAAACTGAAATTGTCCATAAGAACTCTGTCCCCGTAGGCTTTTGTTATGTTTCGCCCTTCAATAACAGTGTTGCCAAGACGTGGACCAGGGGGAATATAGATTTGCATTTTCTGGAGTTTTTCAGAGGATGGTTCCTTCAAAAGGCTTTCGTAGGCTTTGAGTCTTGCCTTTGATTGGGCCTGACGGCCCTTGGTTCCCTGCCTGACCCACTCAAGCTCCCTCTTTAGGGTCTCATGGCGTTTTGTTTCCTGTTTTTCTTCAGTTTTCAACCGCTTTTCTTTTTGATCCAGCCAGGAAGAGTAATTTCCTTTCCAGGGAATGCCCTCTCCTCGATTCAGCTCCAGAATCCACCCGGCCACATTGTCAAGAAAATAACGATCATGGGTCACGGCAATCACTGTTCCCGGAAACTGATCCAGATAGTACTCAAGCCAGGCCACTGTTTCCGCATCCATGTGGTTTGTGGGTTCATCCATCAGAAGAATATCGGGGTTTGACAATAAGAGGCGGCAGAGAGCCACCCGCCTTTTTTCTCCACCCGACAGATTTTTAATGAGGCTCTCCTCAGGGGGGCAGCGAAGGGAATCCATGGCCTGTTCAAGTTTTGAGTCAAGCTCCCAGCCATCCTGGGATTCAATTCTTTCCTGAACTTTCCCCTGTTTTTCAATAAGTTTTTCCATTTCCTCCGGGCTGATGTTTTCATCACACATTGTCATACTGATTTCATTGAAGAGTTTAAGGTCCTCGCCGAGAGACCCCACCCCTTCCATAACCACTTCTTTCACTGTTTTTTCAGGATTCAACTGAGGTTCCTGTTCCAGAAAACCCAGTTTAAAATCCCTGGCGGGAAAGGACTCCCCCAAAAAATCCTTATCAAGACCGGCGATGATTTTCAACAAACTGGATTTCCCACTTCCATTAAGTCCCAGAACCCCGATTTTAGCACCATAAAAGTAAGACAAATAAATGTTTTTTAAAACATATTTATTCGGTGGATAAACCTTGGAAACCCCTTTCATTGTATAGATAATTTCCTCTGACATGGTCACTCGCCCCCCTGACATTCCGGAGACTCAAAATCCCCACTCTGTTTTTTAAACTCTTCGGGAGTTAAAAGTCTTAAGGACAGGGCGTGAAGACCTTTTTCAAACTCATCGGCCAAAAGACTGTTCACCAGGTCGTGCCTCCTTCTCCGTGTTTGTCCGAAAAAGTCATGGCTGACCAAAAAAACCCTGAAGTGACTTTCCATTCCCTTTCGTCCCCTGTGATTATGACTTTCGTCCTCAATTTTCAATTCAATGATGGACTGAAATTGTTTACGGAGTTTCTCCTCTATTCTTTTAAATCTCATATCACCTTAAAACAAATTCTCCGGCCGATGACAACAAAAGATTAAAATTTCATTGAACATCAATGGACCCCAATATAAAAAATTTTAAAAATCAGTCCCCCCAGAATAAGGGACAGAATTATGGATTTTGTTTTTAACGGCAGTTTGTTCTGGTGGGGTCGAAAAAAGTGACTGAACAATGAAACTGAAACAAAAAGACCCAAAGCGATATCCCAACGTATCAATCCCCATTGATTCCAGTCAACAGATTGACTGCCAGCAAGAAAGGACAGACAGCCCCCCAAGGTTGTAAAAACCATATTGGCATTGGCTGTGGGCACCAGTTGAACTGGTTTTACTGTTTTTAACAGGATCATAACAGGTGACAGGACCACTCCCGAACCCACCCCTGCAAAGCCGGAAGTCAGACCGGCCAGAACCCCACCCCCCATTGAAAAAAATTTTTCTCTGGCTCCCAATCCATGCTTTTCATGGGACTTTGTTCCTGGGGGTTTGGTATCTGTGGGGGAAAATTTTTTGGAAATGAAGGTCAAAGGGGAACCGTGATTCTTTGATAAAAGGGAGGGAAACAGGTTTTTCAGGGCTATCAGGGCAAGAATGACCCCCAAAACATCAAGGATTCTCTCCGGACTTGTCTTTTGAGAAATTTGGGCGGAAATCATGGCTGTAAGGGCCGAGACAGGTCCCATCAATAAAACGACGGGCCAATGAATAAGACCTTGTTTTTTTTTGTGAAATCTGTAGGAGTTTTCTGAAACTACAAAAAAAATTGTGAAAAGACTGGTGGCCACTGATTCATGGACACCAAGTCCAAAAACCGAAGGAAGCAGGGGAACCAGGATAATGCCACCACCCAGACCAATAAAAACGGAAACCAGCGAAACAAACAACCCCATAATGGGAATTGCAGAAAGAGACATCACTCCTGACGATGGACAAGGGCTTTGACACCCTCTTCAAAACAAACTTCAATTTTATTGGCAAAAGAGCTGGTCACAATACCAAGGCCAAAATGGGAATGATCTATGGTGGCGTTAACAGAAAAAGAACCATCTATGGAGTAGGACTGGGGGGAAGTATTGGAAAACTTTTCCTTTAACTCCTGCCAGACTGCAGTATGACTCGTCTTGGAACTGTTTTTTTTAGCCATTGTTCACCTCACATTTTCCGACAGAAACATTACAATAAGTTAAATGTATAACACTTCTATTCCACAGACCAACAGGAAAACAGTGCATTAACCCGAACTTCTTATAAACTTTCGTAGCGAGGCTGTCAAAATCCCTCTACAAAAGGAGAAACGGACCGAAAGTCGTTGAAGGCATAGTGACACTATGTCGAAACGGCTTCAGGGGAAATCCTGTTGTAGAGAGGAGTTCGGCAGCCACAATAGATAAAGCTTTTATTTTCCAGAAAACAGAGTCAGAGTCAGAACCGGAATTGAAATCTATTCCTGAATCCATGCATTTAATGTAGCATTTAACGTAACAAGAGAAATGCCGCAGTTACTCTGAAACTCTAAAATGAATGACCGGAGATTGTTGTTTATTGTCATAAAGTTCTATCAGACTGACGTTAATGTTCCGGGATTTTGCTGAAATTTTAAAGCTTTCAATAATGTCAATGACATCCTGATGAATGTAATAGGTCTTGGAGGCATCAATGGTGACATGGCGATCATTGGGGATACTGGCCAGAACTTTCTGTAAGACAGCCTTTTTCAAAAAAGAGACATTTGCACTAAGTTCAATAAAAATATGTCCTTGTTTCTTCAACTCCTTATCAACAACAATGGGAATAATATAATTAGTATAAAGAATAAAAAGAATTGAGACCAGAAAACCCAATGCAATACCAATGAGAAGGTCTGTGAACAGAATCCCCAAAATGGTGGTCATAAAAGGAATAAACTGATCCCAACCCTGTCTGTAGGTTTTCTTAAAAAGACCTGGCTTGGCCAATTTGTAGCCCACAACAAAAAGGATGGCTGCTAGCGTTGACAGGGGGATTTGGTTGAGCCAGTCGGGAATCAAAGTCAAAGAGATGAAAATTATAAACCCATGGATGATGGCTGACAGTTTTGTCTGACCACCTGCCTGGACATTCACGGAACTTCTCACAATCACCTGAGTGATGGGAAGCCCCCCAATCATCCCTGAAATAAAATTACCAACCCCCTGGGCTTTGAGTTCCCGATTGGTGGGGGTGACCCGTCTTTGAGGATCCTGTTTATCACTGGCCTCAACACAGAGCAAAGTTTCCAGAGAACCAACCACAGCCAGAATCACTCCAGTCATATAAACCTCGGGGTTCAGAATTTCAGAGAAATCAGGCATACGAAAACTTGCAAAAATGTCTCCCAAACCACCATTGACTGGAATATGAACCACCTGCTCCTTAAGCAACATTAAACTTTCATTCCCTGAGAACAATCTGTTGAGAATGACCCCGGTTATAACAACCGTCAATGGTCCCTGGATGAGTTGAAAAATTTTAAACTGCTTTATAAAACGGGTTTCCCAGAGCATCAGTATCACCAGGGAAGCAAGAGTGATAATAAGAGAACCATAGTGAATGTAATCAAGCATATTGATGAGTTCAGACAATGTATTTTGGGAATCCGGCTGGGAAAATTTCAAATGTCCCTCCGGATTCACATCATAACCCACGCCGTGAGGAATCTGCTTTAAAAAGATAATGACACCAATGCCTGCCAGCATTCCATTGATAACAGCACTGGGAAAGTAATAGGCCACCATGCCCGCTTTCAAAAAACCCATGAGCACCTGGATAACACCAGCTATCACCACTGCCAGTAAAAAAACCTCATAACTGCCCAAATCAGTGATGGCATTGAGAACAATCACTGCAAGACCTGCAGCAGGCCCACTCACACCCAAAGCCGAACCACTCAGTGAACCAACAATGATTCCACCCACCACTCCCGCAATGAGACCTGAAAAAAGAGGAGCTCCCGAAGCAAGGGCAATACCAAGACAAAGGGGCATGGCCACCAAAAACACCACAATGCTGGCAGGCAAATCCCTGTTGATTTCTGAAAACAGATTTTTCATAAAAACACCCTCCAATTAAAATAAAAGGCAACTACTTGCACACTCACTGAATCTCCTTCTGTCACTGCCACAATTCTGGATGAATTGGATATGAAACAACGAGGAACGACTAAGGCGTACTTTATGTACGCCGCAAGGAGAGACGAGGCAGGCAAATGCCAAAAGGGGGAGCAGTTACAATAAAAGCTGTGCTTTGCTGAAATGTCAAACACTCCAGGAAAAAAGTTTACATTTTGAATTTTATTCAATTGTTATCCTTACAAGAAATTCGGTTTTTTAAAGTCAGATGCTTATATTACACCTTAACATAAATCCTTACCTCATAGGGCTTGTCCTTCGTCACAATGCATGGAATCTGGACAAAAAAACCTAAGCCCTCTAAGGCGAGAATTTATGTTAAGGTGTAATAGGTTCCGGTCCCAATAGAAAAAAGCTGAGATTATTTTCAGGATCAAGTTTTGATCGGATGGACTCCATCACAGAATCTTTGTTCACCTTGTCAATGTCACAGATCACCTGATCCACAGAGCGATATTCACCAAAAATCATTTCATTAATGGCCAGGGAATTCATACGATTCTCAAAGTCTTCAGCACCAATAATAATTTCACCCTTGGCCTGGGTTTTATAAAGTTCAATATCCTCCCGGTTCAGACCCTCTTGTCTTAACTCTTTAAGCTCTTTTTTTATGAGATCAACCACCTGCATTACATTCCTCTTTTCCGTTCCGACATAGACAGTCTGAAGGCCCGTATCAGTGAAAGTGTTCAAAACACTGAAGACAGAATAAGCAAGTCCCCTTTCCTCCCGAAGGCACTGGTAAAACCTTGAAGTCATACCACCCCCAAGGGCTGTGTTCACAACAAAGTGATTAAAACGACTGGGATCCGAATAGCTGCAGGCGGGAAAGCCCATGAGAATATGATACTGTTCACAGTCTTTGACAAAAAAATCATTAATGACAATTTCCGGTGGAGTGATCAATGAACTTTCCTGTCTTGTTTTGCCCTTCCACTTTTTTTTACTCAAATGTTTTTCAACACTGGCAACAAGAGTCCCATGATCCACAGAACCCACAGCTGTAACAATCATGTTTTCAGGTACAAAATATTGATCGTAGTGATCCCTGACATGGTTCAGGGAAAGGGATTTCAATGATTTCATTGAACCAAGTATCTGATAACCCAAAGGGTTATCCGGAAAAATGTTTTCATAATAGAGATCATAAATATATTCTTCCAGATCATCAGTAGCCATGAGAATTTCCTGTTGGATCACCTGCTTTTCTCTCCTGAACGAGGATTCATCAAAACTGGCAAAAGCACAGATCTGACTGAGGACATCCACGCTGAGATCCATATCCTCTTTTAAACAACTTGTATGAAAGCAGGTGTGTTCCCGGGCGGTGAAGGCATTGATTTCCCCGCCACGGGCCTCCAGACAGCGGGCCAGTTCAAAAGCATTGTATTTTTCAGTTCCCTTAAACACCATATGTTCAAGTAAATGGGAAACACCCATCTGCTCTTTCTTTTCAAAGCGGGTACCCATGTGAATCCAGAAGCCCATGATGAGACAACGGGAATGGGGATAATGCTCTGAAAGAACCCGAACCCCATTATCAAGAGTGGATTTTTTAAACAAACTGTGATTGCCTGAACTTTCAGTAAAATTCCCTCTCATGGACAAAAATATCTCATTGGGTGTTGAGAAGGGCTTTCCTTGAAAGTTTGATACGACCGGCCCGATCAATATCAATCACCTTCACGTCCACATCTCCACCCTCACTGAGATAATCCCGAACATCACGAATACGCTCATTGGCCACCTCTGAGATATGAAGCAGACCCTGGGTGTTGGGAAGAATTTCAATAAAAGCCCCAAAATCAACAATCTTGATGACCTTACCCTTGTAAATCTGACCCATTTGGGCCTCGGCACAAATATTTTCAATGATGGCAATGGCTTTTTTAGCCATTTCCGGATTAGTGGAGGCAACATGGATGGAACCGTCATCTTCAATATCTATTTTCACTCCTGTTTCCTCAATAATGCCTTTGATGACCTTACCGCCGGCCCCGATCACCTCACGGACTTTTTCAGGTTTGATCTTAATGGTCTGGATACGGGGGGCAAATTCAGAAATATCACCACGGGGCTTATCAATGGTCTCCTCCATTTTTTCAAGAATATGAAGACGACCCTCTTTGGCCTGATTAAGGGCCTGCTCCATCACATCAAAGGAAATGGAATCAATTTTAATGTCCATCTGAATGGCACTGATACCTGTCCTGGTCCCTGCCACTTTAAAGTCCATATCACCCAGATGATCCTCATCCCCAAGAATATCAGTGAGAACAACTGTGTTGGTTCCATCAGAAACAAGACCCATGGCAACACCAGCCACATTGCCTTTAAGTGGAACACCGGCATCCAGCATGGCCAGAGTTCCACTGCAAACAGTACCCATGGAGGAGGAACCATTTGACTCTGTTACTTCACCCACCAAACGAATGGTGTAAGGAAACTTGCCATGGTCGGGAAGAACAGCCTGTAAAGCCCGCTCAGCCAAAACTCCATGACCAATCTCACGACGGGACTGACCGCCCATACGACCTGTTTCACCCACACAATAGGGTGGAAAATTATAGTGCAAAAAGAATTTCTTTTTGTAAGCACTGTTCAGATTATCAATTGTCTGCTCATCATCACCTGTTCCAAGAGTGACAACCCCAAGAACCTGGGTTTCACCACGGGTGAAAAGACCGGAACCGTGGGCTCTTGGCAATAAAGCCACTTCGCACTGGATGGGACGCACTGTGGTGCTGTCCCGACCATCAATGCGTTGTCTTTTTTCCAGAATATTTTTTCTGGAAAGAGTGTACTTGAGATCGTCAATGACAATGCCCAGTTCTTTTTTACGCAAATCCTGTTCATTTTTATCCTGAATGGTCCTGAGAAAATGCTCTTCTGTCTCTTTTTTAATATCATCGTAAACTTGATAACGTCTGCCTTTTTCCCTGATGGTCAGAGCCTCGGTGATTTTGGCTCCAGCGAAATCCACAACCTGCTCCCTGAAGGCTTCATCCACTTTGAAAGACACAAACTCTCTTTTTTCCCTGTTTCCCATTTTTTGACGTAACTCATCCTGGGCATCAAAAACAGGGGTCATCTGTTCATGGGCAAATCTCAAGGCTTTCAGAATCAGATCCTCCCCCACAAGCTTTGCCTCCCCCTCAACCATTAAAAGACCTTTACGGGTTCCGGCGACGATGAGTTCAATTTCTGAATTTCTCAATTGCCTGAGGGAAGGGTTGATAACAAACTGTCCCTCCACATAGCCAATCATCAGAGCTGCCGTTGGTCCATTGAAGGGAATATCACTGATATGCGTTGCCGCAGAAGCACCAATACTGGCCAGAGTCTCAACCGGATAAGTTCCATCATAGCTTAAAATAGTGTTCACAATCTGGGTGTCCCTTTTGTAACCCTCAGGAAAAGTGGGCCTGAGAGGGCGATCAATCAGACGGGCATTGAGAGTGGCACTTGACGTGGGACGACCCTCTCTTTTAAAAAAGCCCCCTGGGATTTTCCCTGAAGCATAAAATTTTTCCGCATACTCAACGATTAGGGGAAAAAAGTCCATATCTGAATCTTTTTTTGAGGAAACCACTGTGACCAAAACCACATTGTTCCCCGCCGTAACAAGGACAGAACCATCGGCCTGTTTTGCCATTCGACCGGACTCAATTTCTATATTCTGCTGACCCAATTTGAAAGTGACTGTCTGTTTCATAAAACCTCTCTGTATTTTCTTTTCTTTGGAAATAGTTTGTTTGAAATCATTTGAAAAATTATTTTCTGAGACCCAGTTCGCCAATAAGTTTTGTATATCTTTCCAGGTCTTTGTTTTTAAAATAAGCCAGAAGTTTTCGTCTCCTGTTAACAAGATGGACCAGACCTCTTTGGCCATGCCTGTCCTTCTTATGCTCTTTGAAATGCCCTGTGAGGTCTTTAATCCGATAAGTGAGTAAAGCCACCTGAACCTCTGAACTTCCGGTATCCTGCTCTTTTCTTTGAAAATGTTTAACGATTTCCTGTTTTTGTATGGGCTGTAAAGCCATTATTACCCTCCCGGAGAAATTTAGAAATTTCATGATCCTGTCTTCAGCTTCTGTATAAGAAATCTTTTGACGTACTCTTCCCCATTTCTTTACAGGTCAACTGGACTGCAATCCAACCACTTTATTGGAAGGAGTCTTCCCCGTCAATCATTTAACCCGCATTTCTCATAAATTTTCGTAGCGAAGCTGTCGAGATGCGGGTTAGATTGGAAAAACCCTCTGAATTTTAAATCCTCCAGGGGACTGGTAAATGAGAACAGAGAGAAGACGACCGGAATGACGGCTTAAAAGCTTAACCCCCGGCTCCCTGTCTCCAAATTCAAGTTCCAAAAAACGCCCAAGACCTCTTGATATCTGACCATTTGAAATCAACTTCTCATCCATTCCCTCAATTTTCACCGGTGGAAAATCAGGCAAACTCTGATTGAGTGGGATAAAAGCAGACCCAAGACTCTCTTCTTCCCCTTTGTCAGGGTTTTCCAGGGCCGCTATCCCTGTGGCTTCTTTTAAGGAATAAGGTTCAGACCTCAGCCGCCTAAGAGCCTCCACCGTAGCTCCACAGCCAAGTATTTTTCCAAGAGCCCTGGCCCAGGATCTGATATAGCTGCCCCTGGCACATGAAAGTTCAACACTCACACGATCATTACCAAAATCAAGAAGCCTGACTCCACTGAAATTCATTTTCCTTATGGGGGACTCAAAAGTCTCACCCCTGCGGGCTTTCTGGTAGAGCTTTGAACCGGCCACCTTAACAGCCGAGTAGATGGGAACAGGTAAATGCAGAGAACCGGTGAGATCAATCACAGCTTTTGACACCTGTTCATGATCCAGATTCAAGTCCCGGGATCTGTGCAGCAGTTTTCCGGAAATATCATCCGTGTCTGTTTCATGGCCCAAAAGCAGAGTGGCCTCATAAACCTTATCCCCCTTCAGGATAAAATCAGAAAGTTTTGTGGCCTTGCCGACAAGAATAATCAATAAACCCGTGGCTATTGGATCCAGAGTTCCCGCATGACCAATATCCCTTCTTCCAAGAAGACGACGACAGGAGGCCACCACGTCGTGACTGGTTATTCCCCCTGGTTTGTCAATAAGAAGCAAACCATCTTTCATATTCATTACACAGTTTTAACTCCTTTCATGAACTCTGGTGTTTCTTTTTAATAACCTTATCAATCCTGGCCAGCATTCTCACTGATGAATCATTTAAAAACCTTAATTTTGGACAAAACTTCATCCGAAAACGGGAACCAAAAAGGCTTTGAATGGAAGGGGCATGGGATTGCAGGGTTTTAAGAACCTCTGAGTCCACCTCCTCCTGGCCTATAACACAAACAAAGGCCTTCACATTGCGAAGATCCCCGCCAACCTCTACACGGGTCAGGCAAACCAAAGCATCCCCTGAACCTGATTGTTCCCGGGTCAGGTAACTGGAAACAATCTCTCTTATTTCCCTTTCTACTCTCTGCAAACGAAGACTTGTTCCTGACATAAATCCCAACAGTCATTAAATAGTGCGGACCACTTTTTCCTCAAAGAAGGCTTCAATTTCATCACCCACTTTGATGTCATTAAAGTTTTCAACTCCAATCCCACATTCATACCCGGAGGCGACCTCCTTGGTATCATCCTTAAAACGTCTCAAACTGCTCACTTTGCCCGTGTAAATCACCGTGCCATTACGAATCAGACGCAGGAGGGAGTTTCTGGTGATTTTCCCATCCACCACAAAACTTCCCGCAATGGCTCCAACTTTTGGAACATTGAAAATATTGCGAACCTCAGCTCTTCCCAGAGTTTTCTCAACAATATCCGGGTCAAGAAGGCCGGACATGGCCGCTTTCATTTCATCTATAAGGTTGTAAACCACAGAGTAGGTCTTGATTTCAACAGATCTTTCTCTGGCCTCACTACGGGCATTGTTATCAGGTCTGGTATTAAAACCAACGATCAGACCTCCTGCCGTACTGGCCAGAAGAACATCGGAAATACTGATCCCTCCAACCCCCTGATGAATAACCTTGATCTTCACTTCATCGGTTGAAATCTTTTCAAACATGGAGTGAATGGCCTCACCTGTTCCAGCCATATCTGTTTTAAGAATCACGGGCAATTCCCTGAGTTGACCTGTTTTGATCTCAGAGAAAATATCCTCAAGGCTTGTTGGAGCTTTCTGCCTGGCCTGTTTTTCATGCAAACGCTCCTGAACTCTTTGCTCAGCAATACATTCAGCCGTCTTTTCGTCCTTACAGGCATCAAAAGTGTCTCCAGCCATTGGCGATCCGGGCAAACCGATGACTTCCATAGGATGACTGGGTCCGGCACTGTCAATTTTTTTCCCGGATTCATCAAATATCTGACGCACACGACAGGCCATTTGACCAATCACCACATATTGACCTGAAGTCAGGGTACCATCCTGCACAAGAAGAGTGGCCACATTTCCCTGACCTTTTTCAACCCGACTTTCCACCACCAGACCTGTGGCCGAACGTTTTGGATTGGCCTTCAGTTCCAACATTTCAGCCAGCAGACTCACCTGTTCAAGGAGTTCATCAATACCTTCACCTTTTAAAGCGGAAACGGGAACAAAGAGGGTGGACCCCCCCCAATCTTCAGGCACAAGCTCATGTTCAGCCAGTTGTTGTTTCACCCGATCGGGGTTGGCATCAGGTCGATCCATTTTATTAATGGCCACAATAATGGGAACATCAGCCTGCCGGGAATGATTCACAGCTTCAACGGTCTGGGGCATGACACCATCATCAGCCGCCACAACCAGAACAACCACATCTGTGGCATTGGCCCCACGGGCCCGCATGGCTGTAAAAGCTTCATGGCCTGGAGTATCAATAAAAGTGCACTCACCAATTTTTGTTTTCACCCGATAAGCCCCCATGTGCTGGGTGATTCCCCCTGCCTCCCCTTCTGTCACCTGTGTCTTACGAATTCGATCAAGGAGTGTTGTTTTCCCGTGATCCACATGACCCATGACCGTGACAATCGGAAACCGTTCCACTTTTTCTGCTGTGAGATTACCAAAGGCAGCCATACCAATCAGTTCATCTTCAGTTTTAAGGACATTTTCAGCTTCGTAACCAAACTCAGGAACAATAAGAGAGATAGTCTCAAAATCCATATCCCCATGAATATGGCACACCACTCCATTTTTCATCAAAGCCCTAATGAGCTGTGAACTTTTAATCCCCAGAGCATCAGCCAGATCAGACACTTTCATTGTTCCGTGAACTTTAATGACTCTTTTATGGGCCGCAGGAGTGGTGATCTCTGTCTTTTTGAAATCAGCCACATTGGTGGCTATCTTCTTCTTTTTGGGTTGAAACACCACTTCCCGTTTTTTAAATTCAGAGGAAACAAAAGAAGGGGGGGCCTGTTCATCAGCCTTTCTTGAGGGAGCAGGAACATTAACAAGTTTTTTTCTTTTCTCTCTGTCCCGACGTTGACTGGAGAAATCCGAATCCTCCGGAACCATCAACATGGAGGGATTGTCAGCAGCCACGAAACCAGCCCGAATATTACGAGTGCTGGTTTTCTGGAATCTTCCACCGACACCCTGTTTTTCAAGCTTGCTGAGGTCCATTTTTCCCACCACATTACGACGGGAAATGTCTGATTTAACACCACTGATTGGCCCCCCTTCAGTCATTTTCACCTCCCGTTTGCGTGATGAAGTGGAGGCTGGAGTTTTTTCAGGAGTGGTTTTTGCCTCCTGTTTATCACTGCCAACCGGAGGGGTGGGTTGATGAATCGGTGTCTGGGCTTTTTCTGAAGTTAAAATCTCTTCGGGTTTTTCAACGGCCTGTTTTTCAATAACTTGTTTTTCAACGGCCTGTTTTTCAATATCTGATTTTTTACGCCGAATGATCGTTTTCTTTGTGACTGTTTTCTTTGTGACTGTTTTTTTGGTTTGTGCGGATTTTGGTTTTTTTACGACTTTTGCAGCCTGTGTCGTTGTCTTCTTCTTCTTCTTCTTCTTTGTTGTACTGGTTTTTGTGACTTTTTTTGCTATTTTTTTCTTTGTTTTTTTCTTTTTGACTCCGGATTCCTCATCCAGTTTCTGACGAATCTGTTCCATAACTTCAGGAGTCAGTTCAGCCATATGACTTTTAACAGGCAATTTCCAATGACGGATCTTATCCATCAAAACCAGTGTTTCTATTCCAATTTCCTTTGCAAATTCATAAACTTTGGGTTGGTCCAAACCTGACTCCCTTAATTGCAGTGATCCGTCTGTTTTTACGTTGAAAATTCTGGAAAATTCTGGAAAATCCAAACAGGAATTTGATCACTATTCGTCTTTATCCTCTTCGTCTGTCCCTGTCCTGCCATCTTCCTGATCTTCTCCTTCACCCATCCCTGTCCTGTCGTCTTCCGGTTGCTTTTTCTCTTCATCCATCCCTGTTGCACTTTCCTGTTTTACTTTTTCGTCCTCCATAAGTTCCTTTTCCTTTTCATCGGCATCAAGTCGGGCCATTTGCTTTTTTAACATCTGATCGGCATGGGACTTGGCATCAGAACCTTTCACTGGAATGACTTCATCTGTTTTGGCTTCTGGAATTTCAATACCCTCATCCTGATATTTTTTCAGGAGATCTCTGGCTTCCTGAATTATGGTCTGGGCTTTTTCCTTGTCTTCATAACCTGGAATAGCCATGATATCCTCAACCTGGGCTGAGGCCAGAGATTGAAAAGAACCAAAACCACTCTGAAAAATATTCTGGGCCATGGTGTCACTCATATTGGGCATAAGCATAAGGTTGAATATGGATTCCGCCGTGCGGATCGAAGCCTTTGTCTCTGATATAATGTCAATTTTCCAACCCGTCAATTTGGCCGCCAGACGGACATTCACTCCCCGCTTGCCAATGGCCAGACTGAGCTGAGTGTCAGGGACCACTATTTCCATTTCCTTATTCACTTCATCCAGAAAAACCCGGGAAATTTCCGCTGGGGCCAAAGCATTGCAGGCAAAACGGGTGATATCCTCATCCCATTCCACGATATCAATTTTTTCACCTCTGAGTTCCTGGACAACATTTTGTACACGGGAACCTTTCATGCCCACACAAGCTCCCACAGGATCCACCGCAGAATCCTTACTGTGAACAGCAATCTTGGCTCGCTGCCCGGGTTCCCTTGCCGCAGCCATGATCTGGATGATATTGTCATATATTTCAGGGACTTCAATTTCAAAAAGTTTCATCATATAATCGGGATGAGCCCGGGACATAACAATCTGGGGACCACGGGAGGTTTGCCTGACATCCAGTAGATGGCCCTGAACACGATCCCCCTGCTTGAAGTTTTCACCCGGGATCTGTTCACGATAGGGAAGAATGGCTTCCGTACGCCCAAGATCAACCACAATAGTTCCCTTTTCCACACGGCGAATAATACCCGAGGCAATCTCCCCCTTACGGCTTTCAAACTCGTTAAAAATAATATCTCTCTCTGCATCCTGAACTTTTTGTTTGATAATCTGTATGGCTTTTTGGGTGGCAATGCGACCAAGATTGGAAACATCCAGCTTCATGCCAATGGAATCGTGCAATTGGGCTTCAGGATCAAGCTTGCGGGCGGCCTCCAGTTTGATTTCAATTTCCTCATCTTCAAACTCCTCTTCAGAAACCACTTCATTGAACTGATAAAGCTCCACTTCCCCTGTTTCATCATTGTAAGTGGCTTCAATATCCCTGTAAGTTCCATACTCCTTACGGGCCGCCAGAAGCAATCCTTCCTTGACAGCTTCAATGATGAGGTCCCGGTCAATTCCCTTATCCCTTCCCACCTGTTCAATCATTCGATTCAAATTAGAAATAGAAAAAACATTATCCACAATTCAATCCTTTCTTTTTTTTGATTTTTTTCTGTTAAAATTATTTGTCGTATAACAAAAAATCACCCTGGCCCTGTCTATTGACTTATATGGAATCATCACAGAACCAGGATCCTGTCCCCTCTTATCATCAGGGGCCAACTCAATGGAGGATTCGTCTGCCTTAAGCAACTGACCTGTGAGTTTTTTCCTCTTTCCATCCCCCTTTTCAGGATGGAGTGTTACGACTTCCGGATTTGTCTTTAACCGAATATGGATTTTTTCCCCTATGGCCTTTTTAAAGTGCCAGCTTTCACTCAGATGCCGGTCCAAACCCGGAGAGGAAACCTCCAGATGGTAAGCTCTGTCAGAAACCAGATCCTCCCTGTCCAGAATCAAATCCAAACCCCTTGAAACCTGGGAGCAATCGTCAATGGAAACCCCCTGCTTCCCCTCTTTATCAATAAAAATTCTGAGGATGGGTTTTGAATGGGAACCTGTCATTTGTATATCATAAAGAATACAGTTCTCCCCTTTGGCAACCTTTTTGGCATATTCCCTGAGTTCTTCCATTTTTACAGACATTTTAAAAATCCAATCCAAAAAGTCACTGCTCCCCCCTTTTGACAGTGAAGCAAATGTAAGCCCTTACTCCAAAAAAAAAGGCCCACAGGGCCTTTTTTGAAGGGCAATTTCTGCATTTCCCACAAACTTTCAACTGCTTAAACCCCACACTGTGACAGTCTCACTGCGAGAAAGTTTAGAGAAATTTATGAGAATACGGACTGATGCTCCGTCCTAACAGGGGTCTCCAGGGAAATCAAGGAAAATATGAAATATTTATTTGCAGTCAGAAATACTGTTGATTCCAGTGGTAATACCACCCAAATCAAGAACCTTTCCTCCCCGAACCTTGCTTCGCAGGTCTGCAATCGAACGACTGCCACTGGTGAGTATGATTCTTTCAATACCTTCTGGTGTGTAACTGATCTCATTGGTTTTAAAATAACCAATCAGGATGGCTGCCGCTGAAGAAACCATGGCGGCAGCCATGGCTGTCCCCCGTCTTCGTGAATACCGGCCATTGATATCCGTTGACAAAATTCCATTGTTTCGCGGGGCACCACTGGATTTTTCAGTCCCGGGAGCCGCAATCTCCACATAATCTGATGAATAATTGGAGAAGCGGGAAAGGCGACCATCGTGAGTGTCAACAGAACCCACTGTGACAGCACCCCCGATGTCCGCTCCAACAGAGGCTGGAAAACGATGCTGTCTTCCCGATAACAGACTTGAATCATCTCCAGCAGAAAGGGAGAGAAAGACCCCTGCACGAACAGCAGTCAACACTCCTGCCATTGTTAACACATTCACTCTGTCATCCCCCAAACTGAGATTGATAACATCCGCTCCCCTGTTCACGGCGTATTGTATTCCGTTGAACACTCCGCTACCTTTACTTTGTGTGTGTCTGCCACCCAGAACTTTCACTGACATCAGCCGTACAAAACCCCCGAGAAGACCAGCCACACCATAGCCATTGTTTTGTTGGGCTCCTATAATTCCGGCAATATGGGTTCCCTGACCATCATCATCAGAGGAATTGCCATTGCGTGGGTTTGGATTTGTGAAATTTTCTCCATGTCTTCCAAGGAGGGACTCCCACATTCGCCTGTGCAGTTCAGGATGATCTTCGTTGATACCGGTATCCAGAACGGCAACTATAACCTGTTCATCAATATGATTCTGTATTTCAAGAGTGCTGGAGTGGTTCAAAAACCCAAGGTGGGCCTGCTCCCCAGCCTTGGGATCATCAAGATTTTTCTGAATAAGAGTCCCCCCCCCTTTTGTCTCCTCCGGTATATCCAGCTCCACGGGCATATCTTCAGTAATGCCAAGCAAACACGGGCTTTGGTACATATCCTTTGTCAACTGTTCCTGGTCAATGGGGCCTGTGACAGTGAGAGCGAGGGCAGCCTGAGGCAATTCCTTCAGGGACTCTGGCACCTCCACCTTGTGTCCCAGAATATAGAGGGGTTGACCCAGTGCGTCAATACAAGCAGTGTCCACAGCAAAAGCCAGATCAATCTCAGAATTTTTCTGCAGGGTTTGCGGTTCCAATTGAATTTTGTTTGCGTCAAAAGGTGAGGACAAAGGAACTCTCATTTTAAGTTGCGGATCACAAATAGGCAGGTCCCCGGATCCCTTCTGGGAGTTTGAACGGCAGTTCGGAAGAAAAATGATAAACAACCCAATCAGGGCAAGTTTTATTGTTATCGTTTTGATTTGTGACAAAATCCACCTCCTGAAAGCAAATCCAACAAAATCAGTTGATCCAGACACTGATCCGGCCCCTTTCACAGAACCCGGAACAGAATTCAGTTTAAAAGATTCTTGCCTCCATTCCAATAAAACTTCACAGATTTTGCGGAAAACAGTCTTTCTGTCCAGTTATAAACAGGCAAAAAGAGCAGGGAATATCACCAAAATGGTCTCTTTTTTCAATCATAACAAAATTTTTCTTATAGTCAGGGTATTTGGTATCACCATCAAATTCCCTGTGAATCAGAGTCAGGTAGAGCCTGTCAGCCTTATGAAGGGTCTGTCTGTAAATTTCACCACCACCGATAATAAACACCTCCTCACCCCAGTGTTTGGTCCGGGTCTCACAGAACCCAAGAGCTGAGTCAATAGTATTAAAAACCTCAACCCCCCTGGACACCTCATAGGTCTTTTGTCTTGTTATCACGATATGCAAACGGTTTTTCAAAGGTTCAGGAAAGGATTCAAAAGTTTTCCTGCCCATGACAATCATATGCCCCAGGGTTTTTTGTTTAAAATACTCAAGATCTTCCGGCAAATGCCAGGGGAGATTTCCCCTGGAACCAATGATCCTGTTTTTCCCATGGGCTGCAATATGGGACAAAATCATACGGACACCGGAGCGGGAATATGGGGATGAGGATCATATTCAGTGAGAGTGAAATCCCTGAATTGAAAATTAAAAATATTTTTTACTTCAGGATTCAAATTCATTTTTGGAAAAGGTCTGGGTGTACGGCTGAGTTGAAGTCGGGCCTGGTCCAGGTGATTCAGGTAAAGATGGGCATCCCCCAGGCTGTGTATCAGTTCAAAAGCCTGAAGATGACAAACCTGGGCCACCATCATGGAGAGAAGGGCATAGCTTGCAATATTAAAGGGAACCCCTAAAAAGACATCAGCACTTCTCTGATAAAGCTGGCAGGAGAGTTTGTTGCCGGAAACATAAAACTGGAAAAAGGCATGGCAGGGGGGAAGGGCCATTTTGTGAATTTCACCCGGATTGAAAGCCACCACCAAATGCCGCCTGGAATCCGGATTCTTTTTGATCTGTTCAATCACATGGGTGATCTGATCCAGAGCCTGATCTTCCGGAGTTTTCCAGGACCGCCATTGGGCCCCATAAACAGGACCCAGGTTGCCATGTTCATCCGCCCACTCATCCCAGATACGGACTTTATTATCCCTGAGATACTGAATATTGGTGTCTCCCTTTAAAAACCACAGAAGTTCATGGATGACGGACTTAAGATGGACTTTTTTGGTAGTCACCAGGGGAAAGCGATCCAACCTGTAACGACACTGACAACCAAAAACACTGAGTGTGCCCGTACCGGTGCGATCCTGTTTCTTTTCACCATTTTTCAGAATATGTTCCAGTAAATTGAGGTAAGTTTTCATAAAAAGCTGTTATTTAGTATCAAATTTCCGGGAATGATTGAAGGGAATGGGTCACCATGTTAAAATCTTTTTGAAAACAGACAGGTCCATCCCGTTTTTTTCAGTTCTCCCCACAGGAGATTTGACGGCAATTTTGAAACATAATGAACACAGACAAGGTATTATTTTGGAAATCAGAGACCCCATTCATGGGGCATTAACAGTTTCAAGGCAGGAAATCCAGGTTCTTGATTCAGCTGTTTTTCAACGATTGAGAATGATAAAACAACTTGGTTTTTCCGAGTTCAGTTTTCCGGGAGCCACTCACAGCCGTTACCTTCATTCTTTGGGAGCCTTTTACCTGGCCGGTCTGGCCTTTGATTCCATTTTCAGGGATTTTAAATTCAGCAGTGAAGAAAAAAAACACAGCTACCGGCAAATTCTCCGTCTGGGGGCCCTTCTCCATGATATTGGCCATGGTCCCCTCAGCCACAGTACAGAGGTGGTGATGCCCCCTCTTAAAGATCTGCAAATCGGAGTTTACAAAGAGAACAGGGATCACAAGGCCCATCATGAGGATTACACCATTAAATTTATAACCCATTCCCACCTGACAAAAATTCTATCAGACTCCTTTCCTGCTTTTGAGCCTTACCATATTGCCTGTCTGATTGACAGAAAACTTGAAGACACAAGTGGTTTCTTTTTTGACAGGGAATTGAACTTTCGTCCCATTCTCAGTCAGATAATCAGTTCGGAAGTGGATGTGGATCGGATGGATTATCTGGTCCGGGATGCTTATTTCTGCGGAATCAGCTATGGAAAAGTGGAACTGAACTGGCTGTTGGGAAATTTTAAATATCATATTGTTGAAGACCGTGTTCACCTGGCCCTGGACCGTCGGGCCATTTACACTTTTGATGATTTTCTACTGTCCCGTCACCATATGTATTTGATGGTTTATTTTCATCACAAAAGCATTATTTATGAAAAAATGCTTTATTATTACCTGACATCAGAAAATTGTGATTACAAACTTCCAGCCTCCATTGAAGACTATACCTGCTGCACTGATTTTTCCCTTTACGAAAATATGGCCTCATCCCAAAACCCCTGGGCACAGAGAATTACCCAACATCGCCCCTTCAGAATTGTGTTTGAAGATCATATCACTTCCTCCAGTTCCTCCCGCACAAAAAAAATCAACACCAGACTCAATGAAGAGGGTATTGAAACCATTCTGGCAAATTCCAGATCTCATCTTTCAAAGTATTACAAAACAGGTTCAGAGCCTCTGACCATTTATGCCCTTGATGCGTACTCCCCCCCCACATCCATTGATCTGTGCACAGAAATCTTCCAAAAATATGAAGAAGCCAGAGTCATCGAACGGGTTTATGTGCACCCTGAAAGCATGGAGAAGGCCAAAAAAATTCTCAAATCCTTTTGTAAAGAGGAGTTCGGCAGCCGCAGTAGGAAGTTTGTGAGAAGTTCTGGCTAGGATCGCCAAAAGGGGAAGTGGTGACTTAGACTTTTGAAAGAGTCAAAGGATTGTCACCCTCTTTTCTCTATCAGTAAAATCAAAGCTTTGAGAATTTTTCTTTCCTTTTGTCCATGACATATTAATGACTCATGAAAAAAAAGATTCCCGGGTTATAATGGAACTGTTCAGTTTTGATTTAATATTAAGCTTTCCTGAAAGCCCATAAAAAAAATCAAAACCAGGATGTATGAATAATGAATGCTGTTTGGATTTATCAGAGAGGACTTCCATGAAGCCCAATCCGACAAATAAAACCGAAACGGCCGGAAGTAAAAACAGGAGAAAGCTATGAGCAGAATACTGGATCTTTTGAAAGAAAAAAATTTCCATTTGGAAAAATTTCTTGAGGAATCAAGGAAAAAACGAACCCAATTCAAGGCCAGACATTTTGAAAACCTGCAAAGTCTGTATGAAAAAAGGGAAAAGATTCTCTTTAACATTCAAAACACTGACAGGAAAATAAATACAATTTCCAATAACAAGGCTTCTGAAACTCTAAATCCTCCAAAGAAAAATGAAATGATTGAAGTTCTCCGCAAAATCAGAACCAATGTTTCTGATATTATGGAGGAGGATTTACAAATCATATCCTGCATAGACAACGAAAAATCAGAAATTATCAGGAAAATGCGCCGAAAAAAGACTATCAAGGGAGGTTTACTATGAAGATTTTTAACAGTTCGTTAAAAGAAGAGAGCAGGATTCCAACCATGGAAGCAGCCACTTCAGCCATGAAAAAAGGCCAGTTTGAGGAGGCCAGGGGGCTTTTTGCCCAAATGCTTGAAGACAGAAGTCAGTCTGATGAAGCCTGGGTGGGTCTGGCCCATATTCACCGTTTCCAGTCCAATAAGGATCTGGCCCGGGCCTGTCTTTTAAGAGGGCTTGATGAGAATCCTTACAACAGAACAGCCATCATGAATCTGTATGAATGGACCCGGGAAGATGGGGTTGATATCAATAAAGCACTTTTTAACAAGTACCTGGACAGGCACCCGGAAGACAGAAACACCCTTAAATTCATTGAAGGATCAAAATAAAAACAGTCATGATTCCGGATGTCCATCTCTTTTTATGCATTGACAGTAGAATCTCCCCGGGAGTTATTCTCCATTGCCTGGATCTGATGAGAGCCAAAAACTGGCGGCAGGAAATGGCTCTCATTTGTGATGCGTCATGGAAAAGGTTCATTAATATTGAACAATCAGTTTTGTTTGTTGATCAAAATGAATTTTTAAAAACCACTGAGAACAAAATAACAAGGGAAGTGAATGAAAACAAACTGGAAGAGTTTCTTGAACAGCTGGATGATCTGGAAGTCAGCAGGATCACACAAACAGGTGATCTCTTCTGGGGAAAATGGATTTTATCCTATCTTGAGTCTTTTCACGGCCCTGTTGAGTACCGGAAAGTCAATTGCAATGATAAAAATTCAGACTCCATTGAGATTATCAATCAGTTATCCCAAAATCTCAAAATTGATCTCTCTTCGGGAATCCGCAGGAGGTCAGGAAAAACAGATGTTTTTCTCGACCCCTATGAGGATCAAAATTTCAGTCAGGAATTTCTGAAAATTCTCTCCTCCCACTCCAAAACCCTTTTTCCCCAATGGCTTCGTGTTGTGGTTCTTCCCAAAGATAAGAAATTTCTTATGGATAAAGGTCTTGAAGATCAGATCATTGATCGAACAGAAATGGAAATAAACCTGTTGAATCAACCTGTTCTTTGTTTCTCTGACAGATCCTCCTTTGCTCTCACCAGTCGCTCTTATAATGTGGCTTTATACAACACAAAAACAGACCAGGGTGCCTTTATCCACGGGGATATTCACATGAGTCCCAAGCTGGAACTTTCCTTTTCAGGACTTATAGACATCCTGAATCACTGGAGGACCCATCGTCTGCAGGAAATGGCCTTTGGATGTTTAAGCCAGGGTATTGACATTCATTTCATTGAAAATTCCCCTCACGGAGTGATCAGAAGGAATCTTCTCCCCCACCCATCTCTTCTGCGTCACTGAATGGTTATACCAGTCATGTATAAATTTTGAAATTCAAAACAGGATGAGTATAATAAAAATATGCCCGTTCAAAATCTCCAGGACTCTTTCCATTCTGTGGACCTGCTTCACCAGGGTCTGAGTCAAAATCAAGTACAGAATCTGAAAGAGAAACTTAAAGGTTTCAATCCTGACTGGAAATTGCAAAACTCTGAAAACCTCTCTTTTTCCGCCAACCAAAAATCAGTAAAAATTTTCCTGTTCAGGATAGATCCCTCCAGATTCCAGGAGGGGCTGGAGACACTGATTCAGACACATAAAAAAAATCCCGATCTGATCCTGCTGGTTATGGGGTCCCTTGCCAGAACTGAACAGGTTTCATGTTTGATCAACCAGGCCCGGGTTTTTGCAATCCTTGACAAAGAAGACGATTCCGTTGAAATTTTCAGAAAAGCCTATGAAGCCAGTCTTGACAGATCCCGGTATCACTCCAATCTCCAAAAATTAAAAAAACAGAACAAACAACTGGAAACCCTGAACCAAAACCTGGAGCAATTGGTCCATGAAAGAACAAAAAAAGATTTTGAAGCCAATAAGAAAGCTGAGCTTTCCGTAAAAAGAATGCGATCCATACTCGCATTTATCAAAAACATATCCCGTTCCCACAAGATTCAGGATCTTATGAATGAAGTTCGCAATGAATTCAGACGTTTTCACGGAGTTATGCCCCCTGTTTTTGCCCTAAAAAAAGATTTAAAGGAGATTCGCTTTTTTTATTTTCAGGGAAAACAATTCACTGAAAAAACAAAATGGGTGAACGATAATGAAACCTTCCTGAAAACAAATAGCAAAAACGGATTTTCCCATGATCTTGGGCGTTTCTTTGGAAGACCCTTTGGGTCTGTCATTGTTCATGATTTTGTTTTTCAATCCACAGAATTAAAACTGGTTCATGCTTCCATGATTTTTGAACATTCTCTTGACCTGAATTCCTTGGAAGAGTTTCATAGTGAACTCAACCAAAGATGGGCCATTGTCAATATGGCCCTTGAAAACATTCTTTTAAGAAAAAGTCTTGAGGATATTACCAAACAGTGGTCTGACACTTTCAATAAAATGAAAGACCCCATTATTATTGTCAAACAGGACTATAAAATATCCCTTTCCAATGGTGAATATCATAATAAACCGGATAAAATCTGTTATCAGAATTTTGCCCTTCTGGACAAACCCTGCAAGTCCTGTCCCATGGTTCAGACCTTATCCACGGGAAAACCCCAATCCAGTGATATTCATGTGGGTGAAAAAGTTTACCGTGTTCACTCCTATCCCATTCGATTGATGGAAAGCGATTCTGTCGATTATGTTATCAATCAATATGTTGATATCAGCCAGTCCATTAATCTCCAAAGTCAGGTTATTCAAAGTGAAAAAATGGCGGCCATCGGTTTACTTGCGGGCAATATTGCCCATGAACTGAACAATCCACTGACGGGAATACATTCCCTTTCAGAACTCCTGCTGGATGATTTTGACAATCAGAGCCAATCTTACAGGGATTTAACAGAAATCAAAGAGGCGGCAGCCCGCTGTCAGAGAATCATTAAGGATCTTCTTGATTTTTCCAGTGTTGGTAATGATTCCAGAGTTCAGAATATTGATGCCAATGATATGGTCTCCAAAACATTACCCCTTTTGAAAATGGCCATGCGTTCCCTGAATTCAGAAATCAGGCTCTGGCCCAAACCCCTGTTTGTGCGTTGTAACCCACAACTTTTACAACAGGTGATTTTCAACCTTGTGAGGAATGCCTGTCAGGCCATGGAGGATGGAGATCTGCTGACAGTCATTACAGGTCTTCGGGATTCATGGGTTGAAATCACGGTACGGGATACCGGTTCCGGTATTCCACAGGAAGTCAGAAAGTTCATCTTTGACCCTTTCTTTACAACCAAAAAGGAGGGGAAAGGTACAGGGCTTGGTCTGAGTCTGTCCCAGTCTGTGATTAAAAAAAGTGGTGGGAGTCTGAAACTCAATGAAGACTATACGGATGGAACTGAGTTCGTTATTTCCCTGCCTCTGGTGAATGAGTTATGAAAGTTCTTATTATTGATGATGAACCTCTGGTCCGTCGATCTTTGGAAAAAATTTTCATGCGGGCAGGCCATGAAGTGTTCGTTGCCGTGGACGGTAATGATGGAGTTAAAAAGTGGAAAGAGGTTGATCCCGATGCCGTTGTGATTGATGTTCTCATGCCAGGACTCACCGGTCCTGAAGTGATTTCACAAACAGATCAGAAAAAACCTGTGGCCATTGCCCTTATTTCCGCCTATTCCGGGGATTACAATCCGGAATCCATCAAATCCCTTGGGGCGGATATTTTTATTGAAAAACCGTTTGAAAATATCCGGGACATTGTGACCAGGATCCAGGACCTCTGGGAGAAAAAAAGCCAGTGCGGATCATAGCCGGAAAATACGGGGGAAGGACACTAAGCTCTTTTCAGGCAGACCATATTCGCCCCACAACAGATCGGGTCAAAGAGAGTCTTTTTAACAAAATCCAATCCTCCATTAAAGACACCTCTGTTCTGGATCTTTTTTCAGGAACGGGAAATCTGGCCATTGAGGCCCTGTCCAGAGGGGCCTCTCAGGTGATTGCCGTTGAATCCCACCCCCATTCCATCCGCATTATCAACAGGAACAGGGGAAACTTGGGCATTGGCGGGGAATTGAAAGTTTTTAAATCTGATGTCTTTAAATTTTTAAAAAAAAACCAAACCTGCTTTGGTATTATCCTCATTGATCCGCCTTTCACCCAGAAAATAGCGGATCAGGTTCTTATGGCTCTCAGTGAATCCCGATGCCTGGACACCCACACGGAAATTTTCATTGAATCTTCAACCAAAGAATTTTTAAAACAGAATTACTCCTGTTTTCATGAAAAATTCAAAAAAAGTTATGGGGACAAATTTCTATCCCACTATGTTACCAGTCCAAAAACAGGTCAGTATTCCTGTTATCCTCTTGGGAAAAACCCTGGCCCGCATTTCTCATAAATTTTTGTAGCAAGGCTTTCAAGCTTCCGAAATTTAAAGGGGAATCCGTCATTTTTGGTTTTCCATATTTTCAGTTCAATCAGTAAAAAAACTTAAACAATACAAGAGTGAGAATGATAAAGGCTGATACTGTGTAAGTCATGGTTTCAAAATTGTTTTCAATCCATATCTGGGCTTTTTCACCCATTCTGAAAATCAACCCTCCCAGAAGAAAATAACGCAATCCACGGGAAAGAATGACTGCCCCGGTAAAAGGCAACAGGGGAAGGGCTGTCACTCCGGCAGCAATGGTGAAGATTTTAAAGGGAATGGGACTAAAGCCTGCAATGAAGACAGAAACAAACGTGGTCCCCTGAAGAGAGAAGACCACATTGTCAAAACTTTCCCGGGAAAAGACAGATCCAAAAAACCAGGGAGAAAGGGTGCTCCAGGCATAAGACCCTATGAGATAACCACCAAAGGCCCCCAACATTGAAAAAAAAGTACTCAGGAAAGCATAGTAAAAACTGCGTCTGGGTTTTGAAAAACCCATGGCCAGAAGAAGAGGATCCACCGGTACAGGGAAAATAGAGGCTTCCAAAAAAGAGAGAACACAAAGGATTTTGGCACTTTGGGGATGGCTGGCCCATTTTAAAGTCCAATCATAGAGTTTATGAACAAAATCCACTAATTTTTTCAATTTCTTTTTCTCTTTGGAACGCGGAAAACCCTGTCTTTATGATGAGGAAACAAAAAGGCAAAACGCCTCCGTAGCCGGTCATTCTCACAAAGAAAAATAAAGATGGCCGTAAAAAAAACAGAGATGGGAATGGTGGAAAAAAGAATCTGTTGAATTTTATCACCTCCCTGAAAACCAAGACGTATGGGAATGGTGGCGAGAACAGCACAGGCCAGACCACGAGGTCCCATGGCAGTCACTGTGAGGACATCCAGCAGGGGTAGTCCCCTCCGAAAAAGTATCGTTACGGACAGGTAACGGGTGACAAAAATACTCAGGGCGATCAAAACCCCCACAGCCAGCAAAGCAAAGTTGTTAATTGTAATCAGAAGACCCAGGTACAGAAAGAAAAAGGTTTTCAGTAAAAAAGTGATCTCCTTAAGCAGAGCCATATCCTGATAGGACACAGGCTCTTTGGAAAAAGTAAAAGTCAGCCAACCCGGGAGCAGGTTCAAATTGGCCAGGAAAAAACCAAGAACCAGAACAGCCATGGCCCCATTGAGGTCACAAACTTCCGCCAGTCCATAGACAAGCAAAGCCCAGGATTCCCCGGCAAATTTCATTTTTGTCAGATGACTGGCATATTTTTTTATGCTGGCCCAGACAAAGGCAAACAAAGCTCCAAAACCCATGGAGATTAAAGTTTTGGGTCCAATATTGAAGAAAATGGAA
This sequence comes from Bdellovibrionales bacterium, assembly GCA_965218815.1. Lineage (GTDB taxonomy): Bacteria > Bdellovibrionota > Bdellovibrionia > Bdellovibrionales > JAGQZY01 > JAGQZY01. The sequence continues at coordinate 929,752 of CBDCLX010000002.1, forward strand.
TAAGGGTCCATCTGACCGGCCTTGATACCTTCGGCAGTCACCAGAAAAAGAACAATGGCAAAAATATCAGTGAAAGCGGACTCCAGGGACAAAATGGTTTTTGTTTTCTGGTTAAGACTTAAAAATTTCACCATGGGAATAACAATGGCAGAAGAGGTGGAACCCACAGCAAAGGCAACAAGCAATGAAAAAGGAAAACTCACAATAGGTGTTGTAATAAGGGTGACCACCAGGGCAATACTGATAAACGTCAAAAGGGATAGAAGAAGGGATGGAATCCATGATTCTTTCAGGTCCTGGGTTGAAAGATGAAGGCCCGCCTCATAGAGAATGACAATCAGGGCAAGGGTTGCCACCAGTTCACCCACCTGTCCCAGCTGGCTGTTATGGATAAGCCCTGTCATTGGACCCAAAACATAACCAATGACAATGAGAATAAGGAGATCAGGTATTTTGGTTTTTTCAAAAAACCACTGCAGGGCATGACCACCAAAAAACAAGGCTGACAAACCGATAATGGCTATTTCCATAAGACCCCCACAATTTTAAATACACTGGCTCTGAACGTCAATAATACTGCATCCATCCAAGTTTGATAAGAAAGGCAAATGCCGCCCAGCCCGAACTTCTCACAAACTTTCTGCTGCGGCTTCCACTTATATATACCAATGCAATTCTTTTATTGAAATGACTGAACACGTCACATACAGTGATCCTGTTTGGATTTTCAGGTGTTTGCCCTGTCGATAGACTGGATGGACTGCATCCCATTGATTAGACATTTGTCAATCAAGGTGGTAAGAAACCTGTGTTGAAAATTCATCAGGGCCTTAGCTCAGCTGGTAGAGTGCCACCCTTACAAGGTGGATGTCATCGGTTCGATCCCGGTAGGCCCTACCAAATCGGATCAGGCTAAAAGGCCAAAATTCCAAAAAAGCCAATAAGGCTAAATAGCTTTATATCATTCCCTTGGAAGATTACCTGAACCTCCACTCATTCACAAATTCTGGTGAAGAGGCAAATATATTATAGAGTTTTACCGTTAAAAGTCAAATTCTCCACAAGGGTATAAGCTGTTGACATCCTAATCTCCTTGATATATACGACAAAAGCATAAAATACGGAAGTCAGCAAAAGGATTTTTTGGAAACTTTTTTAAAGGAAAATTTGTCAAAATCAAATAAAAAGCAATGCCTGATTTAGTAAAAGAGACCATTCTCCACTCATCAATAAGTAGTAACCATATTATCATAGTCATAGCACTCTTGTTTATGGCTCGCTTTGCTCATCTGGAATGGGTCAGTATTAAGAAAAACTCCTTTAAGGATTACAAACCCATCATCATCAGTCTTGGAATCCTCGGAACTTTTACGGGAATATTCCTGGGTCTTTGGAATTTTAACACAGAGGATATTGCGGGAAGTGTTCCGGAACTGCTGGAAGGCTTGAAAATGGCCTTTGTGACCTCCATCATGGGTATGTTCACATCCATAGTTCTTTCAGTTATTGAAAATATAAAAAGAAAAGAATTGTCTGTGGATGACCCCATTGAAAATTCAAAACTTCACACCCTGACAATGCTTTTGAATACCCTGAAAGAGTTTTTGAATGAACAAAAAACGGCAAACAAAATGCTTTTGGATGAACAAAAGAAGACGAACGAAAAAATGGATTTGATACACCAGTCCATTACGGATTCAGGAAAAAATACCAATGAGTATCTGGAAGAAATCAATAAATCCACTAACAAAGCTCTGGAGACTTTATCCAAGGGGGCCACAGAGGAAATTATAAAAGCACTGAAAGAGGTTATCACTGACTTTAATCAGAATCTGACTGAACAGTTTGGGGATAATTTTAAACAACTCAATGAGTCCGTTAAAAAAATGATTACCTGGCAGGAAAATTATAAAGAGCATATCGAGCAAATGGAAGAAAATTTAAAAAACGCAGTGGACAATATTGAAAAAACCTCTAATTTCATGGAAAAGTTCGCAAGCAATTATGAAAAAATATCCAAAATCAATGAAGATTTACACCGTATTCTTAAAGCCAATGAAAACCAGATCACAACTCTTACAGAAAATATGGAAAAGCTTGCAGAAATTGGAAATGATTTTTCAGAGGTTTTGGCAAAGATCAGAAAAGAGGCTGAAGTGATAGTCAAATCAATCAATGACTTTTCAGATTCCATCAAAAACAGTTTATCTGAACAGTCTAAAGGATTAGAACGGCTAAGTACGGAATTAAACAGTCAAACCCAGAAGACAAGAGAAGAACTTAAAAAATCCCTTGATGAATTGAACGGACTTTTGACCGCTGTGACGAATGAACTTGTGAAGGACTACAAAGTTTATCAGGAACGCTTCAAGGAACTGTTAAACCTGTTAGATGAACTGAAAAAGAAAGGTATCATTTAATGGATACGGATTTATCAGAGGGACAACCTCATATTCCCTGTTTACGAAAAACCAATGCTGAATCACTTTAAGAAACTTTTAAATTTGTATGAAAAAAGAACCCTAAGAAAAGAATATAAAAATAGGAGGCAAAATGAATAATTCTCAATCCTCATTATTCCTGACCCGCTTTGTAAGTTTTAAGTTGGCTGCACAAAGACTTGGGGTCATGGACTTTTCAAAAATGATAAAAATCCAGAAGCAGATCAAGCAATTTGAAACAGAAGGACTGGATACAGATTTATCAGATGTATTTCCAACAAATAATGGGGAATTTGTTACTGTTTTAAGGGATGGTTCTATCAGAAAAGCGGTTATTCATATTGTGGATATATCCCATTGGAGGGATCTCGAGAATACTCCTTTACAAGATTTGATTCCAAAGCAGCTTCCAAAATTCCATATTTATGAATGTAACACAATAGAACAAATGCGAGAGAGAAACAAAGGGCATATATACAAGGCATCGGCAGGAAAGGGTGATTTTATTATAATCAGAAAAGTTAAAAATAAAGAAGAAAAATGCAGTAAAGAACTCCAAGTATGCAAAAATTGTTTGAAAAAATACAATAAACAATTCAAAACCAATGAAACAACACAAACCTTTTCCCTTAAAGAGTATCAGAAAAAGCCAATAATTCATGATGGATTCAAAAATATGCCACTTGATATTTGCACTGTTCCCAATTCCTACACAAGAAGCTGGAAAGAAATCTCCAGAATAAGAAAGGAGCAGGAAAATTGGCGTTGTCAGTCCTGCGGAGGGAATTTTTCAAAAAAAGAGTGCAGAGAATTTTTGCACACCCATCACGTCAACGCAGATAAAAAAGATAATCGTCTGGGGAACTTAAAGGTTCTGTGCATTGAGTGTCATTCAAAAGAATCCAATCATGAGCATATAAGAAATGATAAGCAATACAAAAAATTCAAACAGAGCAAATGTTGTACAAATATTTAAAAAATGCAATATAATAGACGGGTCGTATTTGGATTTTTGGGGAATTTTTCCACAAATTGTGGTTTAACTTATGAAATCAATGAAAGAATGGATCAGCATTTCAGATATGATGACGGGATTGATGATTGTCTTTTTGTTTATATCCGTTCTTTCTCTGAGTCAGATTGAGGGAGAACAAGGGCGGTTAAAGAAAATAACCGAAGAATACACCAAGTACAAAGAAGAGATTTACAAAAAACTTATAAAAGAGTTTGAACAAGATTTAAAAAAATGGAAGGCAGAGATTATAAAAAAATCATTGGTGATAAGATTTTTATCTCCCCGTGTTATGTTTGATCCACAGAAAAGTGTGATTAAACCTGAGTTTAAAAAAATTCTATCGGATTTTTGTCCGAGATATTTCATGGTCCTCAATAAATTTAGGGAAGTTATAAAGGAAATCAGGATAGAGGGACACACATCAAAAGAATGGATAGGGGTTTCAGAGGGAGAGGCGTATTTTAAAAATATGGAATTGTCACAGAACAGAACAAGATCCGTCCTGGATTATTGTGTTATGATTGAACAGAAAAAAGAAATCCGTCATTGGACAAAAGAAAAATTAATAGCCATTGGTTTTTCTTCCAGTCGTTCAATATGTGAAGAGGAGTCCCTGGATGGCTGTACCAAAAGAAGCCAGGTGGGGGCACGAAAAAGAGCCTTGAAATGTGAAGAGGAATTCCTAAAATGCCGTTCCAAAAACAGAAGAGTGGAATTTGGTATCCAAATCAATGAATCCCGTGTGTTGAAGAGGCTTATTAAAGAATTGAAAGAATCGAGTATTTTCGGAAGTAAAAAGAAAAAAACCACCGGACAAAAGAACACAGAACAAAAGAGTACAGAGCAAAAGAACAGCAGAAAAAAGAAAGACTCAAAAAACTGCACCTATGAATTTGATCCAAAGCACAGTCTTGTTGGAGCGACAGGTTATAAGTTCACTGAAAAAACAGGGGTTGGTGGAAAATTTAGCGGTTTTAAACTCAATAAATATGAAAAAAAGAAAAATATCATGGATCTTTTTAAAGATCTGGTGGTGACAGTGGATCTGACAACTTTGGATTCCGGGGATTCAATGCGGGACAAAAATATAGCAGAGACATTATTTTCAGGGCTTTCAGGGGGGACTGTGGTCACTGTTTCAGTTGAGAAAGTGACAGAGAAAACCATTGAAACCCGGTTAAAAATAAACAGTGTTTCTCAGAAAGTGATATTTGATTACAAAATAAATGCAGGGGCTTTGAATGCACGGGGTCGTTTTGATGCCCTTGAATACGCTTTTGGAGAACAGATTAAAAAATTTAAAAAACGCTGTGGTTTTCTTCATACAGGAAAAGATAAAAAAAGTGTGACCTGGACGGATTTTGACTTAAGTGTCACTGCAAAGATCACAGAAGTCTGTCAGTAAAAAAAACCGGATCATACTGGTCCGTTTGGGTTTTCGGTCTTTTAAGAGGGGAAAACCCCTAAAATTCAAACAGGATCAGTATGGATTTTACCCAGGACCTGTGGACAGAGTTTTCTTCCCATGATTGAAAGTTCAGTTTAAACTGGAGACAGTGGGACTCTTAAAAAAAATTTTTCTTATTTTTATTCCTGTTTTACTGGCTGTGGCTCTGGGTCATATTCTAAAAGCTGAAAAGGATTTTTTTATAATTTCTGATACATCTGTTTCAGTTGTCTATGAGGACAACCAAAAAGCCATGGTTCAAACCTTAAAACCTTATTGGGTAAAAGAACTTCTGGGGTTAAAAGGACAGAATATATGGAATGTCAGTTTACCAAAATTGAGAAACAGAATATTGAAAAACCATTGGATTAAAGAAGTGGAGTTGTGGAGACGTTTTCCCGATCGGATTTCCACCACGATTCATTTGAAAGGTATTATTGCTCTGTTTATTGATAACAAAAATGAAATTTTTGTCATCACCAGGGAAGGGGAAAAATTAGGCCCTGTTGAACCCACTCTGGTCCCTGTGGTTCCTGTTTTGTACAATGATCGAATTGCGGAAGATCCGGAATTCCTAAAAAAACTGACAAGGATATTGGGAGAAATTCCCGATTTTGGGGCTTTAAAAACGGAAAATATTTCCTCTATTAATTTTAAACCCATGACCGGCCTGCAACTGAATTTGATGGATAGTGGGATCACAGTTTATCTGGGAGAGGAAAATATCTCGACCAAAGGCTTGCAGGTTTTAAGGGTGATGGATTATCTTAAAAGTCAGAATCAAAAGGCACGCGTCATTGATGCCAGCTTTACCAAAAAAGTCCTTGTCAGACTGCGTAAGGGTTCATAACCTTTTAAAGGTACTGATTTAAACTTTTTATAAAGTTCAATATCCTGCAAAAATTTTACGAAAAGTTTGGTCAGAATTTGTTGTGGTTTGGTTCCATTTTTTGAACATTTAAGGGATTTGGTAAATGAAACAAAGTCGAAATCAGATTATTACTGCATTGGATATTGGTTCAACAAAAGTTGTAATGGCTGTTTACTTTTGCCCTTGGTTTTCATTTTGCCATCAGTTTCTTTGGTGGCTTTACTCAACCCCCATTTTTCCAATCCCTCTGTCAGTTACAAACGACACCAACCGGAAAAAACTCTTCTCTACAAACTCATCCAGAAAAATCTTCTGGACTTCTATCAACAAATGGACCGGGATTATGAAAAAGGACTTCCGGAATTTGTCAGAAAGGAATTTGACGAGTTTCTCAAATGTGGAGTTCTGGCCCATGGGTTTCTAAGAGTCCAATGCACATCCTGCAACCATGAAAAGCTTGTCGCCTTTAGTTGCAAAAAACGGGGATTCTGTCCCAGTTGCGGAGCCAGGAGAATGGCTGAAGCTGCCACCCATTTGGTTGATGAGGTTTTTCCCGAAAAACCCATGAGACAGTGGGTTTTGACTTTTCCCTTTCAACTCAGATTCCTGTTTGCCAGAGACCACAAAGTCATGGGAGAGGTTTTGGGTCTTGTCAACAGAACTCTTTGCACCTTTCTCATCAAAAAAGCGGGTTTCACTAAAAAGTCAGGAGCCAGAACAGGTTCTGTGACTTTCATTCAACGCTTCGGTGGAAGCCTTAACCTCAATATCCACTTCCACATGATGTTTCCCGATGGAGTCTACAGCTTTGAAGACGGAAGACCAAAGTTTCAATTGACAACTCCCCCTTCAAACCAGGAACTCGACAAACTCCTTAAAAGTCTTGTTCAAAGAGTGGTCAGATTTTTGGAAAAACGGGGATTCATTGAAAAGGATGGGGGAACAGCCTTTCTTTCACTGGACTCAGGCCCCACGGCCATGGACCAGGTCCGGTCTTCTTCCATCACTTACCGGATTGCCCTTGGAAAACACAAAGGTCAAAAGGCTCTGACACTGAAAACTCTTCCTGAAACAAACAACAGGGAGAAGCCTTTTCTGTCAAAACACTCAGGCTTTAGTCTCCACGCCGGGGTTTCTACAAAAGTCCACCAGAGGGAAAAGCTTGAAAGGATTTGTCGTTACATTTCAAGACCAAGTCTGAGTGAACAAAGGCTTTCAGTAAACTCTCAGGGAAAGGTGATTTATCAGTTAAAAACCCCTTATGAGAATGGAACCACCCGGATTGTCCTTGATCCTCTGGACTTTCTCTCACGACTGGCTTCCCTTGTTCCAAGACCAAAAACCAACCTCATAAGGTTTCATGGAATCTTTGCCCCAAATTTCAAACACCGCTCTCTAATCACTCCAAAAACAAAAAGCCCTGAAAAACAAGCAACAAAGTCCGGAAAATCCTCTTCCATGAACTGGGCCAGGAGACTTAAAAGGGTTTTTGGAATGGACATTGAGGTTTGTTCGGAGTGTGGGGGGAAACTCAAAGTCATCTCTTCCATAGAGGGACCTGAAGTCATCAAAAAGATTCTCACCCACTTGGGACTGGAGTCAGGAATTCCAGAGCCCTGTTCTCCAAGGGGGCCACCGGAAGAGGAGGAGGTTTTCCATTTCTCATGAATCTTGTTCATTGGAGAACTCTGACGGAGAACCCGGGTTTTCTGTGATGGATTCCCTTATTCAAAAATTCACTTTTCCAATCAAATCAGGTTTGGAATCATAAGTTCTCAAGAAAAACCCCATTCAAATGAACACAAAATGGAATTCGTAAAGCAAAAAGATCAGAAAAAACATGGAAAACGGGGTGGGAATACATCTTGATCTCTGATAAAATATCTTTTATCCTGCTTAGACACCAGTTTTTATCCAAGTGACAGGTGAAACTTCTTTGAAACCGGATTTTGTTGTAGATACTTTAAATAGAGCGTTTGATCAATTATCGCAATAAAGATAAATTCTCATCATATATTTTTTATCAGTCGATCCTGAAAAACTCCCATCTGATAATATTCAGGCTTTTTTGAACCCTGAACAACAATTTTAACAGGGATATCCCAACTTGTAGTTATATATATGGCACAATCGGTATCACCGGGGTTTTTGTCTCAAATTGGCACACATTCTGCTTATACATGAGCATAAAATGCCTTTTTTACCTTAAAATGCCGGGCATTTGCGTTGGAGGCACCAAGTTCTTTCAACCGACAAACATTAATTGTCAGTATGACTAAATTATAAACAGGAGAAACTAAAATGAAAAAAATATCAAAACTTATTCCACCAAATATGCAGACAATCATGGTTCTTTTGATCCTCTTTGGTTTTAATTCAAAACTTCATGCCTTTTCCGGAAACAAAATCCGCTACAAAGTGGAAAAATGCGATTGTTTTGGCTATAAAGAGGACATACCCCTTTTTCTTTCAGACATCAGTGGAGCCGATACTTTTAATATTGAAGGTGAAGGATCCACCAGAAAAGCTGCTGAAAAACAGGTTCAGAATCTATGTGTTGAAATTTACAGAAAATTCGGAAACTCTGTTGACACTTCCCTGGTTTCCCATTCCGGTTGCCATATCTACAAAAAAAACAAGGATCAATGGGAGCTTATTTAAGCTCCCCTGCCTCCCACACGGGAAGTCATGGACCCAGGAATCTCATAAATAAAACTCCTGTTCAATAACATTCTGTAATGGAGTTAAGGCGACCCGTTGCCAATGTAATTTTTACAAATATCATAAAAAACACTACCAAAAAAAGAATTCTTCATTATTATAGCTATCTGTTCTCTAAATCTTTTCACAGCCTTTAGCTCTGCTATGTGTGAAAAATCTATAGGATAAACCAATAGAGCTTGCTTAAAGAAACTCTAATAATTCTGTTTGAACTTTTTTCTTAGAAAGAATCCAAACAGAATGAATGTGAACTTATAACCGTTCTAACAGGAGAAAATAATGTTTAGAAATTCCAGACAATCATTGATAATGACACTCACCCTGTCCGCTTTGCTTTTCATGGGTTGTCACTCAAAAAAACCAAACAACCCAAAATCAAGCCAGCCAAAAATAAAACTTCACGAACTTGGCATCGAAACTGATCAGACCCGACTCAACACAAATCAAAAACAGTTACTAAGCCGGATTGAAAACAAAAAAACCGTGGACCAAAATCTGCTCTTTGAAATTATACTGGAATTTCACAAACAGGATTTTTTGAAAAATCAACAAAAATTTCCTGCAACAATTGATAAAAACCCACTTATGACTTACTTTAATCCACTGTTGGGCTCAATGTCCCCTGAAACCGATCCCCACGACTTCAAAATGGGTTATGAAAACCTCCTGGCTCTACACAACCAACAGGCCCTAAAGTACAATCGTGATCACACCAGTGTGTTCTCAGCAATTTTTGCCAATCGTATGCAATGCTATTCGGGAACCATACTCTTTAACATTATCTACGCAAAACTTAAAAAATCAGCCTATTTTGACTCAAACCAGGTCTTTATCTATGAAGACGGACACGTTTTGCCGGGATATATGACAAAAATTGATAATCAGTGGCATCTATTTGGTGTTGAAACCACTTTAAATGGTCCGGCAAAAAAGATTTACGGCCCCACTTCCGGTTTGCTGGGAGTGCGTGTTGTGGATGCCTATGTGGCTTTGGGGATTGAAGCTTTAAAAAATCAGATCACAAACAAGGCCTTTGTTGTAAAAACCGCTCTTGAAAAGACAGCAAAGCTCTATGACATTCCCCTGGATCAAACAGAATCCTCTCTTTCAAACGTATCCATCCCCATAGACAGTTCTTCAGGGTCGCACACACACCACCACGCCAACACAGACACCTATTTAAATGCGAGTTTATTCCAGTTTGGTGATTCCAGTCATGTTCCACAGGGTGATCTGGAAAGGGAAACTTTCGATGAATTTATTGCAAAACCCGGAGGTTCAGGAAAAAGCATTCTCACTGATCCTGGCAATTGGAAAAACACAACAACTTTAAGCCAAAACAAACCAGGGGGGCAAATCGTTCCACAGATACAGGGGACTCTGCCCAACAGCCAAACAAAAACCCATGGAAACAGGCCTCCGGGTCCCCATGGAACCGCTCCAACCCCTGATACCTTGCAAATGACAAACGGGGAAGAAGGACTAAAAGTAACAATCAATCAAGATCTTGTACTGAATGAAAAATCAACAGATGGGAAGTCAAGATCTCTCGCTTACTATAGTAACAGTAAATGCGTACTGGCTAATGTAACTGATGTTTTCTTTATTGAATCAAACTCAAATACCCACAGTAAAAAGAATTTGAAAACAGGTGAAATTTTCAATGTTCTTGGATACGATGCCAAATGGGTATCTCCTGGTTTTGATTTCTCTAAACATGATACAGAATATAGACAACTGAACCTATTCATGGTGAGTGAAAATTCTGAATTTTACCTGATGATTTATTGTTCCGGAGATGATATTGCAAACTTATGGACATATCGTGACCTTGAAAAATTACTGGATGGGGTTGTTTCCTTTGAAGAAAAAAGGAATCCTGTTACTAAAGAAACCCTGTTATTTGATAATTCTGAAGATTACCCTCCCTTTCTGTTTCATCCATCATCCACCCTGTCTTATCCATCATCCGCCAGGACAACGGCACCTCCTCTGCTGGATATAAAAAAAGGATTGCATCAAAAAAAGATACAAATCAATGAAAACCCTCCACTTGTTAAGCACAGTCTCTCTGAGAGCCAACCCGACAGGACCGTTAAGAACCTATACGACTATGAAAATGAAAATTGCTTACTTGTTATTGAAGAAAAAAAATCAGTGGAAGAAGACCCTGACACAAACACATACAAGGAATTTTATGTATCTGCTGTTTTTTTAAGGAAAGGAAAAAGCTTTTGGTCTTCCGCCTCTTTTGGCTTAAAAAAACCGAGTGATTTTTTCCCATATGACAATACATTACTGGTATATGCCACAACAGTGAGTCCATTTTCCAAAAACAAAAATCCGGATGCAACTCTTCTGTCCATTAAATGCACCAACAGGTCATGGACACTTTCCACTTCACACAAAGATATTGAAACATTACTGGATGGGGTTGTTTCCTTTGTTGACATTGAAGAAGGAGAAATGGAATTCCCTTTATAAATTAAGCACACTACTGAAGACCATTTGTTTTTTATGAGAGACCACTTGTTTTAAGCAGTCCTTCTTAATAAACAAGTCCAGCATAGAATAAATAATCTCTCAGGGAAATTCCATGAAAATTCAAACCGGATCAGTATAGTCTTGATAAGATTAAACTTCCCCTTCATAAAGGGGCCTGAAACCCTCCCAGCATTTGGGATAATCCTTTTGCCTGTGGGGACTTTCAAGGGCATATCGAGTGGGGTGAAAAATATGACAGGTCTCAAACATAAAGGCCATGGTGTCTTTTATTTTTTTGGGGCTTTCATCACTGGATATTCCCTCCAAAAAACTCCCTACATCAGGCCCGTGGGCCTCTGGACTTTCTCTCACGGTTAAAAACCCCTTATGAGAATGGAACCACTGGTCAGGTTTCTTGAAAAACGGGGATTCATTGAAAAGGATGGGGGAACAGCCTTTCTTTCACTGGACTCAGGCCCCACGGCCATGGACCAGGTCCAATCCTCATCGATTACTTACCGAATTGCTCTTGGCAAGCACAAAGGGCAAAAGGCCCTGACACTGAAAACCCTTTCTGAAACAAACCACAGGGAAACAAAGCCTTTTCTGTCCAGATATTCCGGTTTCAGTCTCAATAAAGGGGTTTTCACAAAAGCTCACCAGAGGGAAAAGCTTGAAAGGATTTGTCGTTACATTTCAAGACCAAGTCTGAGTGAACAGAGACTTTCACTCAATTCCCGGGGGAAAGTGATTTATCAGTTAAAAACCCCTTATGAGAACGGAACCACCCGGATTGTCCTTGACCCTCTGGACTTTCTCTCACGCCTGGCTTCCCTTGTTCCAAGACCAAAAACCAACCTCATAAGGTTTCATGGAATCTTTGCCCCAAATTTCAAACACCGCTCTCTAATCACTCCAAAAACAAAAAGCCCTGAAAAACAAGCAACAAAGTCCGGAAAATCCTCTTCCATGAACTGGGCCGGGAGACTTAAAAGGGTTTTTGGAATGGACATTGAGGTTTGTTCGGAGTGTGGGGGGAAACTCAAAGTCATCTCTTCCATAGAGGGACCTGAAGTCATCAAAAAGATTCTCACCCACTTGGGACTGGAGTCAGGAATTCCAGAGCCCTGTTCTCCAAGGGGGCCACCGGAAGAGGAGGAGGTTTTCCATTTCTCATGAATCTTGTTCATTGAAGAACTCTGACGGAGAACCCGGGTTTTCTGTGATGGATTCCCTTATTCAAAAATTCACTTTTCCAATCAAATCAGGTTTGGAATCATAAATCCTCAAGAAAAACCCCATTCAAATGAACACAAAATGGAGTTCGTAAAGCAAAAAGATCAGAAAAAACATGGAAAACGGGGTGGGAATACATCTTGATCTCTGATAAAATATCTTTTATCCTGCTTATACACTCCCTGAACGGAGCTTTTCTGGATTACGAGGACCTGGTGAAAAACAGAATCTTTATGAACATTCTGGACCAACACATGGGAACCATGAGAGTGGGGGATTTAATAGACATTGAAATTCCTCTGGGTCCTTTTAAAAAACTCAGTTGTCAGGCCCGGTTGATCCGTCTGAATTTTTCAGACCATGGAATTCCTCCAAAGGGAATGGCCGTTGAATTCATCAACCTCAATGAAAGTCAGCGACAGGATCTGGATTCACTCATTTCCTCTCCTGATAAAAGCGAACCCCAGGCCGCCTGAGAGTTTTATGGGTTTTCCAAAAACATTATTCATGATTCTTTTTTTCCTTGGATTTAATGATTTTTCATTCGGAGAAACAACAAACAATGACTTTCAGGATGATGAATTTGTTGAAATTAAAAATCAAAACAAGGATTGTTATTTCTGTTCACTCCCAAAACCCAGGAACAACATCAACTTAAATCAGATATGCGGACCGGATCCCTACAAAGTGGTTTGTGACAATTACAAAAAGACAAAAATCGGCGGTCTTGAAGCAGAGAGAAAAATATCAACAATTGAAGAGGCCAGGAAAAAATCCTTAAAATCCATGGGGTATGACAGTCTCACTGAAGCTGTCACTGAAGCCCTTGATAAAAAAGGAGTCCGATACAATTTAAGAAATCTAAACTTCCGTCAGGCTCTCAAAGGCAAGGGCGAGGATATATGGAATGGATTGGAAGGTGGAAAAATATGTTCAGACAAATTACAAAAACACTCCAGTTATAGTTATAACCTTACGCCACCGAATCAGGAAGCTCTCGACACATTAAGAGAAGTCTTGGATGGACTGAGACAAACCCTGAAAGAGGAAAGAGCCATTCTCAACCATCTCAGATCAAACGATGTGGAGTCTTTTTATAACAATTTTACCCAAAAATGTGACCACCATAAAAGCAGTTACAACTATAAATCCATGAGGCAACATCCTTTATACCGTAAATTTCTGGCTGATTGTAAAAATCTGCAGGCCATGCAGAAAGAAATGATTGAATTGTACCGTTCGCCCGACGAGACCGCTTTGCAGAAAAGAAAGGATTTTATAGCTCAATACTCTTATGTGGACAATCTGACAGGAGGAGCCTCTTACAGAGGCCCCCTTCATGGTCTTTCCAATGAGATACAGATCCTTCAACACAATATTAAAAGTGAACAAAATATCTTAAATCAGATATGCTCATCAATAAACAACCCGGAGATGACTATCACACAAAAAACCATTAACGACACTTTCGTAAAAGTTCAGACCAACAAAGTGTTTGTAGATCATATTTTTTCAGAATTATACAGGGATAATGAAATCAGGGCTTTTAAGGAAAATGTCGAAAACGCAAGAAGAAAGACATTGGCCTCTTTGCCACAGATATTCCCCGGTTCACAAAATCTGCAAGCCGTAAGAAATTCCTTAAACCAGGTCAGCATTAACGTACCATCGCCACCCTCAAAAGACCTCTTTGTCAAAAGAAATGGGAACCTGTTTCTGGATCAGGACAAATTGGTAAGAGGAAAACCAGAGAATACTTTTCTGGATGCATTTTTTGAGCCCTCACTAACAATGTTAAAATCGTACAATGCCGGGTACAGTCCTTCCCTGGGGAAAGTCACTTCACATGTTTCTCCAATGGGGAAAACATTTCAACTAAACCGTCACAACCCTTACACTGTCTTTAGCACTTTTTGCCACGAGTTTGGTCATCATTTTGACGCAAACATTTCAACAGTTATCAATGGTCTTCCTCTGCAAAAAGAGTATGAAAAAATACTGCCCTGTTATAGGAAAAATTCATCAATTAAAATGACAACTTCACAAAAAGGGGAGGTGAGTGCGGATTATATTGCAGCTTCTGTTATCGCCAATGAATTAAAATTCCTTCCTGAGAATGAAAGGGCCAATGTTTATGTGGAAAGCATGAAAGACCTTTGCTCATTTGAAGAAGATAAGCAACTAAGCTGGGGAAGTATTGGAGGAGGAGCTCACCCCCACCCACGATTGCGGGTGAATGGAATTTATTCGGCCCATCCTGAGATCAGAAAAGCTCTGGGTTGTTCACCAGAGGGGTATTCCTATGAAATTTGCCCGTAAAATCACTGTGGCTCTGACATAATTGATTTTTAAATTTAAAAAATTTTCAATTCTTTACAAATCAATAATAAGAACAAATCACATTGATTTATTCAGAAAAGTGGTGTACATATTGATCGTGTTTTTACAAACTCAGGCAAGAGGTTTGATGATCTTTATTCAATCCAAGGAGTGCGATTGGCTGATATTATTGCCGCTATTCCCGTTCGATACGGTTCTGAGCGTTTTCCGGGAAAGCCTTTAACCAAAATTCTTGGAAAACCCATGGTCCAGTGGGTTGTTGAGGGAGTGTCCCAAAGCCGGATCATAAAAAAAATAATCGTGGCCACTGATGATAAAAGAATCGCTGAGAGCTGTGCCAATCTGCCGGTCAAAGTGGTGATGACGGATCCGGGACTCCCTTCAGGCTGTGATCGGGTTTTTCAGGCCTGTGAGAAAGAACCGGAACCCTTTATTATCAATGTTCAGGGGGATGAACCCCTGATTGACGGTCCCGTCCTTGATAAAATGGCTGAAGCCATGATTTCAACCCCTGATAACTGGGATATGATGACTTTTGGTTGCGAAATGACTCCCGATGCTTTAAAGAGTAACAGGACAGCCAAGATTGTTCTGGACCAAGACCGGAGGGCTCTTTATTTCAGCCGTCACCCCATTCCCTACTCAAGGAAAAACCCCCGGGGGGATTTTTCCGGATGTTTGAAACACATAGGGGTTTACGGTTACAAAAAAGCCTTTTTAAGAAAGTTTTGTCAGACTCCCGAAACTTTCATTGAAAAAATGGAGGGTCTTGAACAATTGCGGGCCCTGTATCTGGGAGCTTCCATAAAAGTTCTCAAGGTGAATTTCAGGAACCGGGGAGTGGACTGTCCTGAAGACGTGCCCGTGGTTGAAAACCTGTTGAAGGAAAAATATGGCCAAAAAATCCAAAAGTCGTAAACAGACAAAAAAATCAACACAGAGATCCGACCCGGACGGACCTGAAATGGGTAAACCAAACAAATCAGGTAAAAAAGTCATCGACCAGAAACTGATTTTTGTCACCGGAGGTGTGGTTTCCTCCATAATTGAATCTCTGTCATTGATCCGGTTTTCATCCTTATGTTGGATGAAAACATCGCTGTTTACTTTTGCCCTTGGTTTTCATTTTGCCATCAGTTTCTTTGGTGGCTTTACTCAACCCCCATTTTTCCAATCCCTCTGTCAGTTACAAACGACACCAACCGGAGAAAACTCTTCTCTACAAACTCATCCAGGAAAATCTTCTGGACTTCTGTCAACAAATGGACCGGGATTATGAAAAAGGACTTCCGGAATTTGTCAGAAAGGAATTTGACGAGTTTCTCAAATGTGGAGTTCTGGCCCATGGGTTTCTAAGAGTCCAATGCACATCCTGCAACCATGAAAAGCTTGTCGCCTTTAGTTGCAAAAAACGGGGATTCTGTCCCAGTTGCGGAGCCAGGAGAATGGCTGAAGCTGCCACCCATTTGGTTGATGAGGTTTTTCCCGAAAAACCCATGAGACAGTGGGTTTTGACTTTTCCCTTTCAACTCAGATTCCTGTTTGCCAGAGACCACAAAGTCATGGGAGAGGTTTTGGGTCTTGTCAACAGAACTCTTTGCACCTTTCTCATCAAAAAAGCGGGTTTCACTAAAAAGTCAGGAGCCAGAACAGGTTCAGTGACTTTCATTCAACGCTTCGGTGGAAGCCTTAACCTCAATATCCACTTCCACATGATGTTTCCCGATGGAGTCTACAGCTTTGAAGACGGAAGACCAAAGTTTCAATTGACAACTCCCCCTTCAAACCAGGAACTCGACAAACTCCTTAAAAGTCTTGTTCAAAGAGTGGTCAGATTTTTGGAAAAACGGGGATTCATTGAAAGGGATGGGGGAACAGCCTTTCTTTCACTGGACTCAGACCCCACGGCCATGGACCAGGTCCAATCCTCATCGATTACTTACCGAATAGCCCTTGGAAAACACAAAGGTCAAAAGGCCCTGACACTGAAAACTCTTCCTGAAACAAACAACAGGGAGAAGCCTTTTCTGTCAAAACACTCAGGCTTCAGTCTCCACGCCGGGGTTTCCACAAAAGTCCACCAGAGGGAAAAGCCTGAAAGGATTTGTCGTTACATTTCAAGACCAAGTCTGAGTGAACAGAGACTTTCACTCAATTCCCGGGGGAAAGTGATTTATCAGTTAAAAACCCCTTATGAGAATGGAACCACCCGGATTATCCTTGACCCTCTGGACTTTCTCTCACGACTGGCTTCCCTTGTTCCAAGACCAAAAACCAACCTCATAAGGTTTCATGGAATCTTTGCACCGAATTTCAAACACCGCTCTCTAATCACTCCAAAAACAAAAAGCCCTGAAAAACAAGCAACAAAGTCCGGAAAATCCTCTTCCATGACATGGGCCAGGAGGCTTAAAAGGACTTTTGGAATGGACATTGAGGTTTGTTCGGAGTGTGGGGGGAAACTCAAAGTCATCTCTTCCATAGAGGGACCTGAAGTCATCAAAAAGATTCTCAACCACTTGGGACTGGAGTCAGGAATTCCAGAGCCCTGTTCTCCAAGGGGGCCACCGGAAGAGGAGGAGGTTTTCGATTTTTCATGAATCTTCTTCATTGGAGAACTCTGACGGAGAACCCGGGTTTTCTGTGATGGATTCCCTTATTCAAAAATTCACTTTTCCAACCAAATCAGGTTTGGAATCATAAGTTCTCAAGAAAAACCCCATTCAAATGAACACAAAATGGAATTCGTAAAGCAAAAAGATCAGAAAAAACATGGAAAACGGGGTGGGAATACATCTTGATCTCTGATAAAATATCTTTTATCCTGCTTATACACCAAAACAATCCATTGTTTTTCATGAATTCATTCATTTTTTTATTAAATCCGCAAATTTTGAATATGTTCTTGAAAAGAATATAGAGGCAAATAGACTGATGGAAGAGGTTCTTTGCTACTGGGCTCAAAACAAATACATAGAAAAGGTGACCCAAGGTCGTAAAAATATAACAGATTATATGACGGCTGATACTGAAACTGAAGGGCTTACTTTAAGCAATAATTTCCCTTATATTGCACCTCTACTCAAAAAACACTCAATGCCAATTTTTATTTATAATTCCATTTATTTTTTCAATGATGATACAAAGGCCAAATATAACAAACTCATAAATAATGAATATCCCATGATGGATATGCGACATCCCCATATGAGGAATTCACCTGAATAACACAGGTTCAACCAATCATTTTTTCGTTGTTGAAAACCTCTTTGCGTAAGAACTGATTTTCCTCTTTCATCAGTTTGGGATCTTTTTGAATCACCTTAAAAGCGGCCTCCCTGGCTTTTTGGAGAATGGACAGATCCCTTGCAATATTGGCTATCCTGAAACCGGGCAAACCCGACTGCCTTGATCCCAGAAGTTCTCCCGGTCCCCTTAACTCCAAATCCGCTTCGGCAATCTTAAAACCGTCACCGGTTGTTTCCATAAGATCAATACGGGTTCTTGTATCTGAAGCTATATTTAGCTGAGTATGCCTACCGCTTTAACAGGAGACATGATCCAGGAACTCTATTTCATAGGGCTTTGACTGCGTGTGCGAGATTGTAATCTTGGTAGGCTTTTTAGATAGGCTAAAAATCGGAAAGAATCTTGTTTTTTATGCGTAGACCTGTTAAACTATCTTTAAGGCAAGAAAAAGATTTTCTCATTTCTCAATGAGAAATGCAAACCCATGCAAATTATTCGATTTGGACAAAGAAAATGAAAATGAAAAAAATTATTTCGATTGTTTTTAGTTTATCTTTTTTAACCGCTTCCGTTTTTTGTTATCAGAACTGTGGCACCCCTTTTTCAGGAAAAAAAGACAACTTATCATTATCTCCTCCAATTACAGACCCTTTCATTGAAACCAAAACCAATCCTCTCTCTGAAATTAATTGCGTCGCAAGTACCGCTATTTTACAACATCATAGGAATAATATTAGTTATGCCGACAAGCATGACTTTATAAGGTCAAAAATACC
Source organism: Bdellovibrionales bacterium (assembly GCA_965218815.1). Taxonomy (GTDB): domain Bacteria; phylum Bdellovibrionota; class Bdellovibrionia; order Bdellovibrionales; family JAGQZY01; genus JAGQZY01. The sequence goes on from CBDCLX010000002.1 coordinate 948,332, forward strand.
AGAAATCAAAAGTATGGGCTTTAATACTGTTTGGCTCGTGAATAGATGGAGTGATTTTGACGAGTTTCCCCTTGGAGACCCTTCACCCAGAACATTTAATAGCGTAAATTTCACCACTCTTCGTCAAACTTTGGAAATCCTCAAGGCCAATAACCTGAAAGCTTTTATAGGATTGAATTATATTGGAACCAACTGGGGGCCTACTTTTTCTGGTGATGCTGATACTGATAGGGATTTTCGATGCAACTGGCTGACGACTCTGAATGTCTATCAGGCGTTTGAAGAGTATGTAATATATTTCCTTAGAGAAATTCAGGATTATTCAAATAATGTATTTATTTTGATGTTTTCTGAAACGGCAAGACTGTGTAAACAAAACACACCAGAAAATGGCCCTCAAACGGCTTTATATCTTCAAGCCACTTTAGGAAGTTTACCTAATCGTATGCCACAAACATTAAGAAATAAATTCATTTTTGGATTTCATGACAATATTATTGTTACCCGAAACTGGGGGAAAGGCACAAGTCCTGTTATTTTCCCTAATCCGTATGATTTCGTAAGTTTTACCGGCTATTACGATGCAAATGATATGTCCGCAGAGAACGTAGATAACATCACTGGTCTATACCAATCCCGTTTTGATAGATTTATTAAAATTTTTGGCAACTCGACCCCAATAATTCTAGGGGAATTTGGTGTTCCTATTGATCGAGTAGACAACAATCAAGAACAACAAAGGGATATCGTCATTGAGATGCTCAATTTTGCAATAAACAAGGGTATTGGTTTCAATGTATGGGGTTTTCACAACGGTATTCCTAATGGTGGCAGTACAGTAAGTTTTCACGATGGTGAAGGTAAAAAAAGGTTGTTTTACGACCCCTTTGTAGCCACTCTAAAAGCCCAGAGTTGTGAACCTATCATGTTTAAATAACACAGGTTCAACCGATCATTTTTTCGTTGTTGAAAATCTCTTTGCGTAAGAACTGATTTTCCTCTTTTATCAGTTTGGGATCCTTCTGAATAACCTTAAAAGCGGCCTCCCTGGCTTTTTGGAGAATGGACAGATCCCTTGCAATATTGGCTATCCTGAAACCGGGCAAACCCGACTGTCTTGATCCCAGAAGTTCACCCGCTCCCCTTAATTCCAGATCCGCTTCGGCAATTTTAAAACCATCACTGGTTGTTTCCATAAGATCAATACGGGTTCTTGACTCTTCGGAGACCGCAAATCCAAGGGACAAAATACAATAACTTTTAAACTCCCCCCGACCCACACGACCTCTCAATTGATGGAGCTGGGACAGTCCAAAACGTTCGGCATGGTCGATCCAGATAATATTGGCATTGGGAACATCCATCCCCACTTCAATGACCGTGGTGGCCACAAGAACATCAAATTTTCTGTTTCTAAAATCCTCCATAATCTGATCCTTTTCATCGGATTTTATTTTTCCATGAAGCAAATTGAGTTTAAACTCAGAAAGTTCTTTTTTCAGTTTTTCAAACTCCTGGATGGCGGAACTCAATTCCATTTTTTCACTTTCATCAACCAGAGGAAAAACCATATAAGCCTGTCTTCCCTTTTTCAGATGATTCTTTATAAAATCCAGAATTTTTTGCCTTCGACTCTGATAGGTCACCCTTGTTATGACCGGTTTTCGACCCTTTGGCATCTCATCAATAAGGGACACATCCAAATCCCCGTAAACAGTCATGGCCAGACTCCTTGGTATGGGAGTGGCTGTCATCAGAAGAAAATGGGGACTTTGGCCTTTTTTAATGAGTTTCTTTCTCTGTTCCACCCCAAAACGATGCTGCTCATCCACAATCACAAGACCCAGGCGTTTGAACCCAACACTGTCCTGAATCAGAGCATGGGTTCCCACCACCAGGTCAAGCTCTCCGCAGGATATTTTTCCATTGATTTCCTTTTTTTCCCGACTTCCCAGGTGACCACTGATAAAACCCACCTTTAGCCCCAGGGGCTGAAGAAGCTCCACAGCTTTTAGATAATGTTGTTGGGCCAGAATTTCAGTGGGAACCATCAAGGCCACCTGGTGGGAGTTTTCAATGGCTATAAGGGCTGAAAGAAAAGCCACCAAAGTTTTTCCACTTCCCACATCCCCCTGAATAAGCCGGTGCATGGGAAAATTTTTCTTCAGATCATTTTTGATTTCCATAAAAACTTTCTTCTGGGCCCCTGTTAATTCAAAATCAAGGGATTCCTCCAGCTTTCCCGGAAGTTTTCCGGTTTTTATAAAAGCGGGAGCCTTTTCTTTCTGCAAACCCCGCTTTCTTGCCGCAAGAATCATTTCAAGCCAGAAGAACTCTTCAAAAATCAATCTCCGATGATAAGGGGATCTGTATTTTAAAAACTCATCACTGGCCCCGGACGGAGGATTGTGAACACGAACCAGGGTTTCTTTAATGTCAGGAAGATCATAGGATTCAAGAATCCAGGGAGGAAGTTTTTCATAAAAACCCCGAATCTGATCTTTTTTCAAAAACTCAATGGCTTTTGTAATGATCTTTCTTAAACGATAACTGGAAAACCCCTCTGTCTCTGAATAAATGGGAACAAGCTCATCCTTTATTTCTTCATCGGACTTAAACTCCTGGACATCAGGGTGATGAAACTCCTTCTGCCCCCTGTATCGGGTGACTTTTCCCGTAACCCTGACACACATGGACTTTTGAAAATGTTCAAAATAGCCCCTGTAAGGCATTTTAAAAAACTTACACTGAATCCGGCCCGAAGAATCACCCACAGTGATATTGTAGATCCTCCTGTGGGACCTTCCCAGTTTTTGAGAGCTGACATGAATGATTTGGGCCTTGATACTGACTGTCTCCCCCTCCTCCAGGGAGGAAATGGTCCTTACCACCCTTCGATCCTCATAGGAGCGGGGGTAATTTTCATAAAGGGCCTTGATAGTTCCCATGCCCTTTTTTCTTAAAAGTTCACCAAGTTTTGGACCCACTCCCTTGAGGTACTGAATGGGTGTATCCAGGGACAGATTCATGGACTCCCCTTTTCAGGTGTACTGTTCATAACAGATTTCAGAAGATCCCTCTGTCGCAACCAACTTACCAGGGCCAAAAGGGGAAAACTGGGGGGAAACTCAAAGTCATCTCTTCCATAGAGGGACCTGAAGTCATCAAAAAGATTCTCACCCACTTGGGACTGGAGTCAGGAATTCCAGAGCCCTGTTCTCCAAGGGGGCCACCGGAAGAGGAGGAGGTTTTCCATTTCTCATGAATCTTCTTCATTGGAGAACTCTGACGGAGAACCCGGGTTTTCTGTGATGGATTCCCTTATTCAAAAATTCACTTTTCCAATCAAATCAGGTTTGGAATCATAAGTTCTCAAGAAAAACCCCATTCAAATGAACACAAAATGGAATTCGTAAAGCAAAAAGATCAGAAAAAACATGGAAAACGGGGTGGGAATACATCTTGATCTCTGATAAAATATCTTTTATCCTGCTTATACACTCAGTGGATGTGGTGATGAAGAAGTATTTGTACCACCTTCCCCTGGAGAGGATTCGCAGAGTGATGGAATCAGGGGGATTGAGGGTGGCCACGAAGACCTTGTATGGTCTTTGTTTTTTTGTTCACTGTTATTTGGAGGATATGGCGGAGAGGATCAGGGGTGAGATATTGTCCTGTGGTTTGTGTGTTCATTTGGATGAGACTTCCTGGCCGATAGGTAACAGTAAGCAGAGTGATGGTTATTTGTGGGTTTTGAGTAACCAGGGGGGGAGTTATTACCGATTTGAGCCGACAAGGAGCGGAAAAATAGCCAAAGAGTTGTTGGGCCCTTATGGGGCCCCGGTGGTTGTTGATGGTTACAGTGGTTACAAGTCGGGCTTGAGGGAGAGTTATGGTGTGGATTTGGCTTTTTGCTGGTCTCATGTGAGGCGTAAGTTTACGGACATAGAGAAGAATTATCCAGGGCCTTGTGGAGAGATACTGGACAAGATAGGGAGGCTTTTTGAAATTGAGAGGAGGGCCTCAAATTATGAGTTTTTAAGGAAGTTGAGAAAAGAGGAATCAGGAGAATTAACGAAACAGATCAGGGATTGGTTGTTTGAGAAAAGACCGGAAGCCCGTAGTGAGAGTCATTTATTAAAGGCGATCAATTACACATTGAATCACTGGGAGGGGTTAACGCTTTTTTTAAAAGATGTTCGTGTTCCGTTGAGCAATAACGAGGCGGAGCGAACGATCAGGCATTCGGTGATGGGGAGGAAGAACTTTTATGGGTCCAGGACCATTAACGGAGCAGATGTGATGTCTGTGCTTTACACGGTCATAGAGTCCTGTAAAAAGGTGGAGCTTGATCCCAGGTCTTACATTCAGATGGTTGTCAGAAAGAAAATAGAAGGGGAAAAAATACAAAATATCCCCACTCCTCTAAAATACGCTAAACAGATCAGAAAAAAAAGCAAGACCGCCTGAAAGTTTGGGTTACAGCCTATTTGAGATATATGGATGATTTAACTCTGCTTGATTCTGATCCAAAAAAGTTATCAAAAATGGTTGAACCTATCAGATATTGGCTGGAACAAAACCGTTTTCAGTCAATAAACCAAAGAAAAACAAAACTTTCCCCTTTATCCATGGGTGTTTATTATCTTGGATACAAAATGCGAATGACAGAGAGTGCTGCACAACCACTTCAATTATTCGTAACACCAAAAAAGAAGTGGCAGTGGATTAAAGAACTAAGAATTTTAGAAAATACAAACCTTTTTTTTGATGAAAAACCTCACCCTCTGGCAATTGAGTCCAGCCAAAGAGAACTTCAAAGAAAACTGGCAAAAATCAACTCAAGACTTGGTTATCTAAAACATTCAAAAAGTTATCAATTGAGAAAAAAATCTTTGGATACATTTGTTCATTCTAAAACTGAATTCGCTGAACTTCCTGATGAGTTTTGTCAAAAATGGTGTCCGATTAAAATAAAAAAAGGCTACCAATCCATAAAGATTTGGTAGCCTTTTATGGTTGACTTTCCCCACGCCTAGCGGCCAACACAACGAACCGAATTGTTGTTGTTGCGGTTGTCGTTGTTGAAATTGCCATTGGCAGGATGAAACACCCAAGCATTGTTGTTGTCGTTGGGCGAACTCGACCAAAACCAGTTTTATTGCACCCTATGAATACCCTCCAAACGGCTCAAAAAATATGAGGAGCTTGGATTCGTAGCTTCTCATCCAATTTATAAAAACCAGACTGGGCTCCCGTGGGGAACTGAAGCACTCCTTCAAAATCCTTGGACTTTAAAGCTCTGGCAATCAATCCGTGATAATACTAATTTTGTTTGATTTTTTATTCAAGTATTTTGCTTCTTCTCCCACATAAACCAGGCACTTGCTTGTTTTCCAAGATCAGCGAGTCGCTCGGAAATGACCTTAAATTCCCCTCTGCTTATAGCCCGAAGATCATAGAGGAGGCGAAAATAAGCCCATAAAACTTCAATTTCAAAAAGCAAAGATTGTAAGTATTTTCTTTTTTCCTGGAAACCATTGGCTGAAATAATCAGTTTTAAACAACGAAGACTTGATTTAAATATCTCCGACCCAAGATCATGTTTTAATACTTTGGGTAATTTCAGTTTAAGCCGGTAACATTCACGGGAAAAGACATAGGATGACTTATAAATGGGAAGATGCTGATAACGTGCCAATAATTTTTTATGCCAGAAGATATTCAAAAACTAAATACAAAACACAACCAGTATCCGTCGGGCCATTCGGCCCGACAATAACCAAATATTCAAATTATTCACCCACGCCTAGCGGCCAACACAACGAACCGACTCGTAGCTGAGGCGGCCGAAGACGCTGAAATAGCCACTGGCAGGATGAAACACCCAAGCACTGAGGCCGTCGTTGGGCGAACTCGACCAAAACCAGCTTCGATCTCTACTTAAAACAACAGATGTATAGTTCAAAGATTTAAGTAATTCAAAATTGAGGGGTCTTTCAATATCCGAACCCCCTTTTCCAAAACCAATCTCAGGAAGAGTCATCTCTATCTTCTCCCCATTAATAACAACCTCTTTGTTTTTGCAAACCTCTTTTGCCTCACTAAAAGTGTAAGCACTATGCTCAACATCTCCCACATAAATAAGACCCCATCCCGTATGGGCAGCCCAGATTTCTTTATTGCCCTCTTTTTTCACCAGAGTCCATTGAACAATACCACCCCCTTCACAACCTTTATCAGAATCAGGGCGGGTTTCAACCGTGGCCACTTTACAGGTATAACCCTCTTGCAAAGCTTCACTATTATTCAGGACTTCATCTCCATTCCTTTCTCTTTCCGGTAAAGCTTCACTATTTTCCCCTTTTGGTAAAAGAGGATTAATCCTCCCGGAAGAAGAAGAAGAATCAGAAGCCTGGCTTGTTGATAGTTCATCACGCAAGTTAGGGTTGGGGCAGATTTCAAGATCATCAAGACTTGCAGCCTGAAGGGGGTTTAAAAACAAACCAAATACAAAAAACAGGGATAAAAGAATAATTTGTTTTTTCATCGAGAGAACTCCTTTATAATTCATAGTAAAAAGCTTACTGGTTTATATCAAAACAATTTGACGCAGTTATAGCCTATAATAAAAATTTATGCAAGTAAAAAATAAAGTTTCTTTTAACTTATTATTATTTTTACACTTATCTGGGGTCTGAATCTTCATAGCTTTTCCAAGAGACTTGGTTTTCATTTTGCCATCAGTTTCTTTGGTGGCTTTACTCAACCCCCATTTCTCCAATCCCTCTGTCAGTTACAAACGACACCAACCGGAAAAAACTCTTCTCTACAAACTCATCCAGGAAAATCTTCTGGACTTCTGTCAACAAATGGACCGGGATTATGAAAAAGGACTTCCGGAATTCGTGAAACAGGAATTTGACGAGTTTCTCAAATGTGGAGTTCTGGCCCATGGGTTTCTAAGAGTCCAATGCACATCCTGCAACCATGAAAAGCTTGTCGCCTTTAGTTGCAAAAAACGGGGATTCTGTCCCAGTTGCGGAGCCAGGAGAATGGCTGAAGCTGCCACCCATTTGGTTGATGAGGTTTTTCCCGAAAAACCCATGAGACAGTGGGTTTTGACTTTTCCCTTTCAACTCAGATTCCTGTTTGCCAGAGACCACAAAGTCATGGGAGAGGTTTTGGGTCTTGTCAACAGAACTCTTTGCACCTTTCTCATCAAAAAAGCGGGTTTCACTAAAAAGTCAGGAGCCAGAACAGGTTCAGTGACTTTCATTCAACGCTTCGGTGGAAGCCTTAACCTCAATATCCACTTCCACATGATGTTTCCCGATGGAGTCTACAGCTTTGAAGACGGAAGACCAAAGTTTCAATTGACAACTCCCCCTTCAAACCAGGAACTCGACAAACTCCTTAAAAGTCTTGTTCAAAGAGTGGTCAGATTTTTGGAAAAACGGGGATTCATTGAAAAGGATGGGGGAACAGCCTTTCTTTCACTGGACTCAGGCCCCACGGCCATGGACCAGGTCCGGTCTTCTTCCATCACTTACCGGATTGCCCTTGGAAAACACAAAGGTCAAAAGGCTCTGACACTGAAAACTCTTCCTGAAACAAACAACAGGGAGAAGCCTTTTCTGTCAAAACACTCAGGCTTTAGTCTCCACGCCGGGGTTTCTACAAAAGTCCACCAGAGGGAAAAGCCTGAAAGGATTTGTCGTTACATTTCAAGACCAAGTCTGAGTGAACAAAGGCTTTCAGTAAACTCTCAGGGAAAGGTGATTTATCAGTTAAAAACCCCTTATGAGAATGGAACCACCCGGATTGTCCTTGATCCTCTGGACTTTCTCTCACGACTGGCTTCCCTTGTTCCAAGACCAAAAACCAACCTCATAAGGTTTCATGGAATCTTTGCCCCAAATTTCAAACACCGCTCTCTAATCACTCCAAAAACAAAAAGCCCTGAAAAACAAGCAACAAAGTCCGGAAAATCCTCTTCCATGAACTGGGCCAGGAGACTTAAAAGGGTTTTTGGAATGGACATTGAGGTTTGTTCGGAGTGTGGGGGGAAACTCAAAGTCATCTCTTCCATAGAGGAACCTGAAGTCATCAAAAAGGTTCTCAACCACTTGGGACTGGAGTCAGGAATTCCAGAGCCCTGTTCTCCAAGGGGGCCACCGGAAGAGGAGGAGGTTTTCCATTTCTCATGAATCTTCTTCATTGGAGAACTCTGACGGAGAACCCGGGTTTTCTGTGATGGATTCCCTTATTCAAAAATTCACTTTTCCAATCAAATCAGGTTTGGAATCATAAGTTCTCAAGAAAAACCCCATTCAAATGAACACAAAATGGAATTCGTAAAGCAAAAAGATCAGAAAAAACATGGAAAACGGGGTGGGAATACATCTTGATCTCTGATAAAATATCTTTTATCCTGCTTATACACGTAAGAAGGATCACAGTAATAAAGAACAAAATCTGCCGGAAAATCGAAACATGAACCGTTCTCAAGTTCAATACTGACTCCCTGAAAACCCAAATCCTTTTCAATTTTTATGTTTACAACTCGATTTTGGGTTCCAATACTATGTTCTTCAAAAGCCGTAAAAGGAAGTATGTAATCATTGAGTTTTTTTCCCTCCTTAAGAGTAACTTCAAAACCTCTTCTGCGATAATTTGGTTTTACTTGCTTAAAAATCGGATTTCTCATAAAACACCTTCTTTCCTTAACATTTGTAAAGCTTTTTTTGCTTTAGAAGTCAGTTTGCCTTCCATCACTGACCAGGTTTCTACATTGAACTTCAACGATCTCTTGTTGTCCTCATAGATATGTACATGGCGTGGATCATGGTCATAGGCATACATGATGATAATAACTCCATTACGTTTCCAACGACCCACAAAACAGAGTGTAACCAAATTTGATTACACTTGTCAAGAGAGTATAAAAGAGGCTGTATTTTCAAGTTCTTTTGTAATAAGTTGAAACAGATTATATATTGACACTAATTGTAATGTAAGGAGTGGGTGTGAAATCATGAAGGAGGAAAACACTTTGGGAAATAAAAAAATCACGGATTTTTGAGGACGGGTTGGGTTTTAAGATTTTAAAAGATGATTTTCCTCTTTACCGTTTTCCGGCTTTGGAGAAAAAACATAGGGAGACTGTGGTCTTTGTTCATCATATGTGGGGGTCCCATAAAAGTTCCTGGAGACATTGTAAATATTTTAATGAAATAGGTTTTGATTGCGTTTCCTTTGATTTGATTTTTGGTTGCAGACAGGCCATGGGTTTTCATCCCCTGTTGAGATATTTTCCCATGGGTCTTTTTTATATCTGGTTCAAACAGATTCAAAGAGTTTTTAATCAGGTTCAGGGGGGGAAGATCTTATACTGTTTTTCCGCTCCCGGTCTGTCGGGTTTACTGGCCTGTGAAGGACGCAGTGATATTAAAAAAGTGATTTGTGACGGTGGTCCCTTTTATGATGTTTACAAAAACTCAAGAAACTTTTTTGCCTTTCAGGGAATCAGACAAAAGCAACTCAATGTTCTGTTCTCTTTGTTAGGACTCCCTTTTTTTGGATATCAGTCCCTGTTTCGGTTACAGGGGGTTTTGAACCGTTGGGAAAAAGTTCCCATTTTATCCATTCAAAATCTTGGCGATACGATGGTTTTTATTGAAAGCATCAAAAAGGTTTTTGATCCCCACAAACATCTTGATTTAAAGGTTTTGGAAATTCCCACGGAGGGTCATCTCAATGGTTTAAAGGATTTTCCTGAACTTTACTGCAAAGCCCTTTGGGATTTTTTAGGAAACTCCGGGAATTAATTAGCATTACAGGATTTTTTAATAACCTGTTCTTCTGTTGACCCTGGAAATTGAACCATTGTCATTGATTTGGTTTTCGTCCTTATGAGGATAAAATGATAAACATTGTTTATAATTCTATTTCTTGTTTTGTTATCAGTTTTTTGGTGATATACTGATTTAAAATTTCGTGAATTCAATTTTTGAATTTTATCTTTCAAAGTTTGTTTGTCTTTTTGGGACGGTTATCCATGGTGAAATTTCCGTACAGAAAAAAATGGCTTTGGGTGTTTTTTTCAGGAGCTTTGTTCCTGGGTCTGATTTCCTATTTGTTATTTTTTGGAGAAAAAAACGGAAAAGACAGAATCAGACAGAGTCGGGAAAACAAACCCGAACTCACCCGGAATTGGGCTGAAATCAGATCATCCAGAATTCTCTCTCCAGTCAAATACAGCATAAAAATTAATTTCTCTGATACGGGAAAACAATTTACAGGGGAAGTCAAAGCCCAGTTCAGGCTCACTTCACCTTCCATGCCGCTGACCTTTGATTTTAAAAAAGGTGTTGTCAATTTTGTGAAAATTAATGGAAAAGAGGTTTCTTTTGAATACAATGGATCTTTTATCACAGTTGATCAGAAAAACCTGATTGAGGGTGAAAACAAAGTTCTTATTGGTTTTAAGCATGACTATACAAAAAAAGGAGCCGGTCTTTCCCGTATTGAAGACCCTGAGGACGGGAGAGTTTATTTTTATACCAATTTTGAACCCTATGATGCCAACCAATTGTTTCCCTGTTTTGACCAGCCGGATATCAAGGCCAGTTACGAACTGGAGGTGAAAGCTCCAAAAAATTGGGAAGTCATTTCAACGAAGAAAGAAACTTCCAGACAACCCCTTGATAAGGAAATGGCCTTGTGGAAGTTTCCACAAACCCCGATATTCAGCACCTATATTTTTCCCCTTCATGCCGGACCTTTTAAAAAATGGGTTTATAAAGGTCCTTCCTTTGTTCCATTGAGACTTTTTGCAAGACAGTCGATAGCCAAACACGTTAAAATTGATGATTGGTTTCCCGTGACGGCAAAGGGTCTGGATTTTTTTAATGATTTTTTTCATTATCTCTATCCTTTTGAAAAATATGATCAGATTATCATTTCCTACAAAGGAGCCATGGAAAATGTGGGAGCTGTCACTTTTTCAGAAGTTTTTGTTAAAGATGGCCTCAAGACTCAGATTCAAAGAGAGATACTGGCAACTGTTATTTATCACGAAATGGCTCATATGTGGTTTGGAAATCTGGTGACAATGAAGTGGTGGGACGGCCTGTGGCTCAATGAAAGTTTTGCTTCCTATATGTCCTATTTGGCTATGGAAAGTCTGGGTTTTTCCGATTCATGGATAGGTTTTAACGGGGGAACGAAACAGTGGGCTTATAGGGCAGATCAGTTGGTTACGACCCATCCCATAGAATCATCCGTTGCCAATACAAGTGTGGCCTTTTCCAACTTTGACGGGATCAGTTACGGGAAGGGGGCCTCTGTCCTCAAACAATTAAATTTTTATATAGGTCTTGAAAAGTTTCAGGAAGGATTAAAAACCTACTTCAAAACCCATGAATTTGGAAATACATCCCTGGAAGACTTTATTAAAGCAATGGAAAAATCCCACGACGGATCCCTTGGCTCCTGGAAACAGTTCTGGCTTGAAACTTCAGGGGTTAGCAGTGTGGAAGCCAAATGGTCCTGTAAGGACGGGCAAATGACTCCTCTGATCTTATTGCAAAAAACCAATTCAGGTGTGACAGGTCCCCATCGGATGAAAATAGCCCTTTTTAAAAAACAGGGAAATTCATTGATTGCCTTTGCAACCAAAACTGTGACTTACAGTAAAGATCGTCAACAATTCAATGAGTTTTCGGATTTTCCCTGTCCCAATCTGGTTTTTCCCAATTATGGGGATTATGATTTTGTAAAAGTTGAATTTGATCCCACGAGTTTGAAAACACTTATGACTGATATGCCTTCCATTAAAGATCCTTTAAGTCGTCAGATGGCAGTGCAAACCCTTTGGCAAATGGTTCAGGACAGGCAGGTTTCTTTGTATGAATATACGGATCTTATGCTCAAAGTTCTTCTTAAGGAAAAACATCTCATGCTGATTGAAAATTTCATTGATATTTTTCAATTTAAAAATCTGTCCAAAGGTTCATCCCTTTTCTTCTATCTGGATGGTCTGAAAAGAAAGGAGGAATTTCAGAAAAAGTATCTGACATTGGTCTGGAAAAGGGCCAAAAAGGCAAAGCCTGGATCTGATGAACAGCTTCTTTGGACGAGGGCTTACATTAACATGGCCCACTCTCTGGGGGATATGAAAAAACTTGAGGCTCTTTTAACCGGTAAGATTCAATTTCCCCGCCTGAAGTGGAGCCAGAGTCTTCGCTGGAATATTTTGCAGACCATGAGTTCAAAAAATTATTCAAAAGCTTCCATTTTGATTGAAAAAGAAAGACTCAGGGATCCCTCCCTGAAGGGAAAAATTCAATACATTGTAAGCCAGGTGGTTCAACCTGATCCTGATATAAAAATAAACTGGTTTGAAAAAACAATTCAAAAGAACTCATCTCTGTCCCATAGAGAGATCGGTCGTATTTACGGAAACCTGTTTCCGGAAGGACAAAACCATTTGCGTAAAATATTTTTGAAAAAATTCATGAATCGGCTTCCCGATATCATAAAGGGAAGATCGGATCGTTTTCTTGTTAAATTATCCCGATTGACACCGGTGAACTGCCATCAAGGAAGTCATGAATTATTGACAGGTTTTTTAAACCGGTCTTCCAAAAAGCCCCATATTGTAGTCAGAACACTCAGGGAACTTCTTCAGGAAAATGATAAATGTATGAATGTTCAGGCTTTTGAGAAAGATTAGACAGGCCACAATAAAGAGTTAAAAACATCCAAAATTTTTCTGAAAAAAATTGATGACTATTGATTTAATCCCTCTGGCAGCGGGTTTTAAGGTTGAACTCCTCTTTGACTGTCGTTTTGTTGTCATTGGCTGGTGAATCCGGTGAATCACCGGAGAAGTTCAATTCCGCAATGGGGCTATAGACCAGGGGAACGACACTCTCTGGAAGGGTTTTCTCCACTCCATAAAACCACTGAACTTTAAATCTTTTCCAGTCCTCTGGAGAGCCTTCCCCCTTACAGGTGTATTTCACATCCACATAAGTGATGTTTGCCGGTTCATTATCTATAACTTTGTGATACACATAAAGACTTCCTGCAGGGGTATGGACGGTCTTGGGCCCTTCCCAACCGTCTACGCTTTGCATGGAACTCAGGTTACGTTTGTTTTTTTGGTGAACACAAAAAGAAGTTCCAAAAAGAATGGAAAAGATAAAACCGGAAAATAGAAAATATTTTAGAGGCCGTTTAAAAGTTTTTTTCATGTTAACTCCTTTACCACATGATGTTTCCATTACGCCGACACCCCACACTAAAATGGGCGTGATCCCAATGACAGGATGTGATTTTGTCTATTCTTGAATGGAGACCCGATCCTTCACATTTTCCTGTATTATCCTGGTGGAGAGCCTTCCAGCGTCGCCCCTTGTGAAATCGGGTTTGAATACATTTGACTATTCTGACAAAAACAGGGTGGTTGGAATCATACTCCTGACCATTGCAGCGAATGGAGTGAAGATCAATGGCATCCCCTGTTGTGTGACAACTTTTCTTCCCGCGGGTTCCAAAGCAGTGCCCCCGTCCCGTGTCGCAACCTATAGGGGCACAATCGAAAAAAACACTTTTAAACTTTGAAAATATGGGGGCTTCTTGATGGTTCTGTGGAATTTCTTCATACAGGGGGCCCTGTCCGCCGGTGGGAAGGGTTTTTGGGACATAGGGTTTGACTGTGGTGTCTGGATCCGGAGCCGAGGTGGGAGTGGAGAAATGATCTCCAACAATTCCTCCACCAAAACGATCATCCCGGTATGGATCTTCAGCACTTTGTGTTGTTTCCCCAAAACTGATTTGATAAGAACTCCATAGGATTAAAATAAAAAGAAGTGTTCTTGGATTCATCCGTCGTCCTCTTCATCGGAAATGGAACCCAGATTGTATTTTTCCGCTCTGTATCGCATGGAGCGAAAAGTGATTCCAAGAAGTTTTGCCGCCCTCTTTTTAACCCCACTGGCCGCATGAATGGCTTTGATAATCAGTTCTTTTTCTATCTGTCCGATAACTTTATCCAGATCAATCCCGTCATCAGTAATGTCAATTCCCTCACTGGACACCATTTTTCTTGATCCTCCAATGGTTTTGACAAAAGGAGGAAGACTTTCAGGAAGTATGGAGGCTCCCCCCTCCAGAGCCACTGTTCTTTCTATAATGTTTTCAAGTTCCCGGACATTTCCCGGATAGTCATATTTTTTCAGGACAGTCATGGCCTCGGCACTGATGGAACTCACTGTTTTATTGAGTCGTTCATTGTATTTTTTGAGAAAAAATTCTGACAGTAAGGGAATATCCTCCTTGCGTTCCCTTAAAGAGGGGGTTTTGATTTGAATCACGTTCAGACGGTAATAAAGATCTTCCCGAAAACTCTGATCTTTCACCATGGCTTCCAGATCCCGATTGGTGGCGGCAATCAAACGCACGTCAACAGAGGTGTCTTCTGTGGCACCCACACGACGAAGAATTCTTTCCTGGAGGACTCTAAGGAGTTTGACTTGAATGGTTATCGGCAATTCCCCCACTTCATCGAGAAAAAGGGTTCCTCCGTCGGCGACCTCAAAAAGTCCCGCCTTGTCAGTCACAGCCCCGGTGAAAGATCCTTTTTTATGTCCAAACATTTCTGATTCCATCAGGGATTCGGGAATGGCCCCGCAATTGATAGTGATAAAGGGTCTGTCTTTTAGAGACCCGTTGTAGTGAATGGCTTTTGCCACCATTTCCTTTCCTGTTCCACTTTCACCGGTAATAAGAATATTGGTTGGAGTGCCTGAAACTCTTTTGACCATTTCAAAAATGATGTGCATAGCCTGGGAATTCCCGACCAGGGATTGAAAACTGTATTCCCTGTTAAGTTCTTTTTTTAAAACTCTGTTTTCAATTTCCAGATGTTGGCTTCTCAGAGCGTTGGCAATATTGATGCGAACTTCATCCAACTTAAAAGGTTTGGTGACATAGTCATAAGCTCCCATTTTCATGGCTTCCACTGCGGTCTCTGTGGTTCCAAAAGCAGTGATCATCATGAAAAGGAGATCCGGGTAATGATTTCTTATGTGTTGAAGGAGTTCAATTCCTGTCACGTTGGGCATTTGGAGATCTGAAATAATCATATCAAAGGATTTTTTTGTGAGAGTGTCTATAGCCTGCTTCAAGACCAAGTCTGAGTGAACAGAGACTTTCACTCAATTCCCGGGGGAAAGTGATTTATCAGTTAAAAACCCCTTATGAGAACGGAACCACCCGGATTGTCCTTGACCCTCTGGACTTTCTCTCACGCCTGGCTTCCCTTGTTCCAAGACCAAAAACCAACCTCATAAGGTTTCATGGAATCTTTGCCCCAAATTTCAAACACCGCTCTCTAATCACTCCAAAAACAAAAAGCCCTGAAAAACAAGCAACAAAGTCCGGAAAATCCTCTTCCATGAACTGGGCCGGGAGACTTAAAAGGGTTTTTGGAATGGACATTGAGGTTTGTTCGGAGTGTGGGGGGAAACTCAAAGTCATCTCTTCCATAGAGGGACCTGAAGTCATCAAAAAGATTCTCACCCACTTGGGACTGGAGTCAGGAATTCCAGAGCCCTGTTCTCCAAGGGGGCCACCGGAAGAGGAGGAGGTTTTCCATTTCTCATGAATCTTGTTCATTGAAGAACTCTGACGGAGAACCCGGGTTTTCTGTGATGGATTCCCTTATTCAAAAATTCACTTTTCCAACCAAATCAGGTTTGGAATCATAAATCCTCAAGAAAAACCCCATTCAAATGAACACAAAATGGAATTCGTAAAGCAAAAAGATCAGAAAAAACATGGAAAACGGGGTGGGAATACATCTTGATCTCTGAAAAAATATCTTTTATCCTGCTTATACACCACGATCCTCCAAATCAAATTTCAAGGAGCATATAATGTTTTTCCGTACCAAATCTCAAATCCTTTCTCGGGAACAAATCCTGGAACGAGCTGACGGTATATATAAAATCCCCGAAATTCCAGAGATGGGAATTGAATATATACCACAACAGTTTGTATACTCAAATAATTCCAAAATTCCTTTTGACGGAATTGTAGAGAGATCTAAAGAGTTTTTTGCACACACCTTCCCCAAGAAAATTGAACAACAGGGTAGAAAAGTTGTTTTTACAAGCAATCTGCATACAAGTGTGCCGGAAAATAATGTCGTGTGTGGCATATTTTTCCAGCATATTTTTCCAACTCGAAATAAGGATAATGCAACAATAATTATTCCCTATTGGAATGCGGTAGGCTCATCATTTGATCGTATGGCTCATCTGTTTGCTGTTTGCGGAATATCTGCATTAAGGCTATCGCTACCCTATCACGATTACCGTCAACCCACAAGCTGGCCTTTTGCAAAGCACATGGTTTCATCAAATATTGGTCAAACAATTCAGTCTGTTAGACAAGCTGTTCTAGATGTCCGATGCGGAATCGATTGGCTTATCTCAATGGGTTACAAAAAAATAGCAATTGTTGGTGCTAGTATTGGTTCCTGTATTGCTACAATTGCCGCCGCCCATGACAATCGAGTTCGTGCAATCGTTCAACTTATGATGGCAAGCAACTTTGCTGAGGCAGTATGGACGGGGCTTGCCACAAAACATATTCGCAAGTCATTAGATGGATTCACTGATTTAGTACATTTAAAACGTCTTTGGGCTGGAATATCTCCGGACACCTATATTTCCAGTCTTTCAAATAATGATACTAAAGTATTAATGCTCACTGGGCACTATGATCCGGTTTTTCTTCCGCACCTCGCTGAAGAAACTGCAGAACACTATATACAAAACTCTGTTGAATACAAGTGGAAATTACTTTCATGCGGACACTATACATTTGGAGACTTCCCTTATAATGTCATTGCAATCACGACAGTTTTGCGTTGGCTAAGAAGTGTTCTTCGATAAGTGATTTTTTTGAAAAAGAAATTTTTTTGTAATTTCCCTAAACAATAAACATGAAATGATAACAAAAAACGGCGTTGTTGCACATAGAGGTTTCATTTTTGACCAAAGTCTAGTGATTTGATTGATAAAAAGAGACACTTTCCCTTAACCTAAAACCTAAGGTTTCAAACCAAGGATGGCTCAAGGAGTTCTTATGGGAAAGCGTCTTAAAAAGATCAACTGGAAAATCTACAATAAGGAACTCATTAAAAGGGGTTCCATCACTTTTTGGTTCTCAGAAGATGTAAAAAATGATTGGTTGGCAAATTCTGATGGTGGTCGAGGCTTTCAACCTGTTTATTCGGATGGAACCATTCAAGCCATTTCACTGCTTCGTTTTCGCTTTGCTCTAACTCTTCGCTCAGTCCACGGATTATTCTTGAGCCTCTGGACTTTCTCTCCCGCTTGGCTTCCCTTGTTCCAAGACCCAGAACCAATCTCATAAGGTTTCATGGTATCTTTGTACCGAATTTCAAACACCGTTGCCTGATCACTCCAAAAACCAAAAGCCCAGAGAAACAGACAACAAAGTCCAGAAACTCCTCTTCCATGAACTGGGCCAGGAGACTTAAAATGGTTTTTTTAAAGAAATGTAGTCAGGTGGTCTATGAAAGTCCTGGTGTTTTCTTCTTCAAGGGGATTGAGGACTATGACTCCTTTGGGTGCCCGTTTGCTACTATTGTATGTGGCAATGTGGATTGTTTGAATGGACAGTCCTGTTGTAATCTCCATTAATGTTTCTGTCAGTTCCATTGTTTTTTGTTGAGCCTGAAGACATTTTTCAATACTCAGGTCGATGCATTCGACTGTTTTCACTTGGTATATTTGGGCAAGAATTTCGTTGTTTTCTCTTATGCTTGCAATAACTTTTTCCGTTTTCTCTAGTGCAAGATAATTTATAAAAGCCATGACATTTTCTTCTTCAAGGGGATTGAGGACTATGACTCCTTTGGGTGCCCGTTTGCTACTATTGTATGTGGCAATGTGGATTGTTTGAATGGACAGTCCTGTTGTAATCTTCATTAATGTTTCTGTCAGTTCCATTGTTTTTTGTTGAGCCTGAAGACATTTTTCAATACTCAGGTCGATGCATTCGACTGTTTTCACTTGGTATATTTGGGCAAGAGCTTTGTTATTTTTCTCAATATCAGTGATAACATTGCAAAGTCCTGAATTTCCAAAAGCAAACAAAATAAATAAAAAAATAAAAATAAAGTGTTTCATTACCATTATGTCTCCAATAAAAATCAACGCACAACATAAGCAAAAACTCCTAGTTTGTCAAGATATTTTTTCAGAGATCAAGATGGATCAAGATGTATTCCCACCCCGTTTTCCATGGTTTTTCTGATCTTTTTGCTTTACGAACTCCATTTTATGGTCATTTGAGAGGAGTTTTCGGTTGCATTTTCTCATAGCAGCAGTATTCTCAACCAAAGGAAGAACGAAAACCGAATCAATGACAAAGGTTCAATTCACCTGATTCCAAAACCCAGATCACCCAAAAGTCACCCAACTTTGAAATTTGCTGAAAAATCCAGAAATAAGAGGCGTTGGTGTTGCTTTCTCACTTGTGTGTTATTAAGTATTTAAAAGAAGAGGGCATTGAAATTGCCAGAAGAACAGTGGCCAAGTACCGGGATCTCCTGAAAATTCTTCCTTCAAGCAAACGCAAAAAATACTTTTAAATAAGGACAAGAATGTTGAAAGTTCCATCATACCCACAGAGGAAGGACTTCTTCTGGCAACCAAAAAACAGACCAAATGATTACTTCTAAAAAAAAAAATCTTTGGAATACAAAAAACCAATCAGACAGGCTGTCCCTTTAAAATGAGGATTAAGAATAAAAAATCCATGAATAATAAAAAACTGATTTTTCTTATTTTAATCCCTTTAATACTTTGTTCTGTCACTTGTCAAATTCCCAAAAATACGATGCCCGATCACAGAGAAAACAGGGGAGATTCACAATTTTCCACCAGGGAAAAAACTGAACTCCTTATAAAAAAACACATCGGGAAAAATAAAATTGTGGGCTGGGTTGTGGGTCTGAGAAGACAGGGACAGAAGGATCTTTTTATCCATGGTGGTTATGCGGACTGGTCCCGCTCCATTCCCATGACCTCAGACAAAGTCTTTAAAATAGGATCCATTACAAAACTCATCACATCCATCCTTATTCTGCAACTTGTTGAACAGAAAAAAATCTCCCTCAATGATTCCATTCGTAAGTTCCTTCCGGAACTGCCAACAGTATTCAATGACGTTAAGATCACCCGTTTACTGAATCACACCGCCGGTCTGAAGGAATACGTTGATGAAAAAACTCAGAGCTTTATATACGGCGATAAGGACCATTCCTCAATCATTGATATCATCTCCAAAGGAGCCATTGATTCTTCGGGAAAGTTCAATTATTCAAACAGTCATTATTTTCTCCTTGGAAAACTCATTGAATCAATTTCAGGTATGAAATTCCGGGAATACGTCACTCAACAATTAAGCAACCCCTTAAATCTTCACTCTCTTAGGGGAAATTGCAATGAAGACGGTAAAACCGTTCCGTTGGGATACAAACGACATCCTGAAAGTTTTTTAAAAAAACCCAAACTCCCCGATCGCCCCCTGTCCCTGCACAATGCCGGAGCCGCCGGAAGTCTCTGTGGCAATGCCAGTGACCTGCTTTCAATAATAAAGGCCTTTTTTAACTTTAAAATTGTCAATAAAAACCTGGTCCAACTGGCACAAAAAACATTACCCAAAGGGAAAACCCCTCATTCACAATACGGGTTTGGATTATGGAAAACGGACTGGGGAAAAATCACGGGATTTGGACACGGTGGCGGGACCGGACGCTTCACATCCGCAGCTTTTCATATTGCCGAAAAGAAAATGGAGATCGTTGTTTTAGTCAACACAAACTGGGCACCGGATATTCTGGATCTGGTCAGAGACATTGCCGAAAAAATACCCGACTGATAAACTCTCTTGCACATGAACTTAATTTTTTGGATATTCACCAGAAGATGTGGATAAAAAAAGCCCTTTTTAACTTCTAAATGTCATTTCGTGGAATAAATAAGGACAGCCATCCTGGCTGATATGGGGCTCTGCCCCACACCCCAATTCGTTGAGCATCCCCGCTCAACGAATCACATTTTTAGTGCATTAAGATTCATATTGAAATAGCATCTCCCGCCAGATTCCAGTAAATCATAATTTGAGAAAACAACAACCAAAAAAGGGCGAAAAGATGCTGGTAAAGACTATCCTAAATAAATGTTACAAATTCAAGTCTTTTGTTTACGGGAGAATAACTTTATTCACCGAGGGCGGGGAAACTTGTATTCATGTTCAAATTCACCCTCGAAAAAATGGTATCCCCATTTGTTCGGGATGCCATCAGGAGGCTTCTATTTATGATACATCCCCGAAGGCACGAAAATTTGAATTTATTCCTATCTGGGGAATTCCCGTGTTCTTCTGTTATAAAATGAGACGAGTCAACTGCTCTTGGTGTGGAGTTAAAGTTGAAAAAACTCCATGGAGTGATGGAAAAAACCAATTAACCAAAGTCTATATGCAATTTCTGGCAAATTGGGCCAAGGTGCTGTCATGGAAAGAGGTGTCAGTTCGGTTTAGAACAAGTTGGGGGAAGGTTTTTCGCTCTGTGGAGTTTATCGTTGAGTGGGGCCTTTCCCATCGCTGTTTAGAGAGTGTCAGGGCTATTGGAGTTGATGAGATTCAGTGGAAAAAGGGGCATAAATATCTAACTTTAGTTTATCAGATCAACTCCGGATGTGTCCGTTTACTTTGGATTGGAAAAGAGCGGACAGAGGAAACTTTTTCAAAGTTCTTTGATATGCTGGGGACAAGAAGAACACAACTTATTGAATACGTTTGCTCAGATATGTGGAAACCTTATTTGAAGGTTATAAAGGATCGAGTGTCTCAAGCCACTCATATCCTGGACCGTTTTCATATCGTTGCTCGGATTAACAAAGCAATAGATAAAGTGAGAGCGGGAGAGCATCGTCAGATGAAAGCGGATGGATATGACCCTGTGTTAACAAACTCCAGGTGGCTTTTATTAAAGCACTCAGAGAATCTGACAGAAAAACAGGAGGTTGGTTTGAAGAAACTTTTACAATACAACCTCAGGAGCGTCAGGGCCTATTTACTAAAAGAAGAGTTCCAATTCTTTTGGGATTATTTATCCCCCTCATGGGCGGATAAGTTTCTGGCTCGCTGGACAACCAAAGTCATGCGTTCCCGGATAGAGCCTTTGAAACATGAAGCCAAGATGATTCGACGACATAAGGATCTCATTCTCAATTGGTTTAGGGCCAAAAAACAATTTTCATCGGGGATTGTAGAGGGTTTAAACAACAAAGTAAAACTGACTATGAGAAAATCTTACGGTTTTAGGGAGTACAAATCCATTAAAATAGCTTTATATCATTCCCTTGGAAGATTACCTGAACCTCCACTCATTCACAAATTCTGGTGAAGAGGCAATTTTTTATATATTTAAGCAATGATTATAAAAGTTTATGTGTTGTTCCTGATAGGGCTGTTTTCCCAAATAGCTCTGGGTGAAATTTGTTCCGAACACAACCCTGGGAATAATTCAATTCCCTTGTGTCCGGAAAAAGGCAGGATACTCAATGAAACTTTTCCTGTGTCAATGGCCTTTGTCTCCACCAACCAGGGAGGTCAGAATTTTGTTAACAGCTTTGCCCGGGAAATTCTAACGGCAGGAAATTCATCTTCTCCTACGTCTCCTGAATTCAAGTATCCCACAATTTTCCTTTCCGGATCCGAAAACGAGTGTGCAGCTTTAAAAAAGTATCTCCATTCAATCGTCGGGGAAAAGAAAGCTGAAAAGATCGTGGTGTGTTCAACGGAAAAAACAAGTTATAATTGGCAACAGGATGTTATGCAGGGGCATTTTGATCCCCAAACAGGACAACCTGTTCTTGATATAAATGCAGACTATGAAAGTTCGGAAGGTGCCCCTGTGGGAGAAAACTTTCATGAACAGTTTAGTAAGATGGTTCCCGGAATCTGTCCGAAAGTTAAAGTCAATAAGGTCAATCTCTGGAAAAGAAGTCATTTTAATGCTGCCAGTGGAGGTAATTTTGCCGGAATTCCACCCCACTTTTGCGTTGTCGGCAGAGGTGATGCTCATATCAAAAAAGAATTCAATCAGTTGACAAGAGATATCTGCGGCAATGCTGAGGTTATTGAAGCTCCCACTTCATTTTTGGCTCTTGGGCACACGGATGAAATCATGAAAACCATCCCTTCAGGAGACCCCTATCCATGTCATTTTAAGCTTCTGGTTGCAGACCAGTCCCTTGCTGAGGAGGAGTTGAGCAGTTATGGAGGTAAACTTTTTGATGAAAACAACAAAGATCATAATAAATTTCTGGAGAACAGTTCTTCTGCACAACATACCTGCTCACAGGCAAGAGAATTACGAAAACAGGAAACAGAAGAGGATGAAACCCGATCCACTTCTTTTCTAAATGACCTTTTAAAGGGAATCCTAACTATCAATGCAGCCCACGGGGAATTGCCTTTGGATTATGAATTCCAATCCCAAAGAGGACCCGCCTCTTCATCTGGTGGTATTCAAATAGCCACCCTTAGTATTTGCGATGAGTTGAATTTGACCGGACCGGAATGTTGCGAAGGTGTGACCGGACGAGAGTTTATTGAAGGTTTTCATGTGGACAACAAAAAATTTTCAAAAATTGTTGATAAACAACTTGATGACTTTGCAGAAAATCTTAAAAAAAAAATTGGAAGAAGATGTCCTGATTCCATCATTCGGGTTCCAACACTTTTTTACACATCCAACCCGGCCTATATGGATGGCGTTAGTGATGATGATACAGACATAAAATTTGCCAGAGGTCACGCCGTTTTCCCGAACATGACAAACGGAGTGGCCATTGGATCAAAACTTATATTTCCGGATCAGGTTGTTACTCCATACAATAATTATTTGAATAAAATTACTGCAAAAACCTCTCTTGACCACTCAAAAATAAACACTCTTTTTGCCCATAAAAAGTGGGGCAACTTACATTGTTCCACCAACCTGGTACGTTATTGCAGACCAAGGAGATAACCGAATATGAAATTGTGTTTCATCCCGATAATCACTTTTTTTTACACCTCTGTGACTTTTTCCGCCAATCGGGTTTTTTCCTGCTCTTTGAAACTTGATACAAACCACGGTTATATGATTTCCCTATCCAGTAATGGAAAGGGGATATTAACAATTGACTATGATGGGAGAAAATACTCCTGTGACCTTATTCTGAATGAATTTCTTGATCTGAGGAAAGGAGTCTCTGTCGTGGATGTCTTTGAGTTTCACGCAAGAAGAACCCAGTGTAATACGACTTTGTCAGAAGAGCTTGATAGAGGTTTTCTTGATAAGATCATTGTTTTAGGCCAGAAAATTTCCGGTAAAGATAAATACTTTACTTACCTGTTGGAAGGATCTCCACCTGTTCTTTGTAAAATTTCAATGATTGATAAAAAAAATCTTTTTAAGCTCAAGGATCTTAAGCGACACCCTTTGAACTACGCCAAAAGAAAGAAAAAAGCAAAAATCCTCCATGTTCTAAAAAGTAAAATGAAAAAGTATCTGAAAAAATAAAAAAAGATGGACTTTCCCACCTGTCTGGCCCCTAAAATGGCGACAGCAGGGTAATTTTCAAGAAGCTCTTCCAATCTTTTTTGGAGTGAATCTCTGTGAATATAACCTTTCATATTTGAAATTGTACTTCAAATATACGAGGTTATAAAGTATAAAAACAAGCTACCCCAACAGTTTTGCCATTCCCTTGACCCTATCGGTCCCTCCATTCCTTTTTATAACTCCTTTGAATTAAATCAATTTCTTCGGGACAACCCTTCGTATGCCTGGATGATCTCTGACCGGCTGAATCCGGACAAATATCTCCATGCCAAAAATGGTGGATACCTCATGCCCATGGGAAGAGAACCATTAAGCCCTGAAGACATCCGTCTGTTTGATGAATTTATAAAAAAAATCAGTTTGCCGAGAGAAAATCAACAGAAATAAGAGTAATCCGGGTAATATCCCGTTTTCCAAAAATTTAGTCGGTCCTGAAAAAAGGATTTCATCCCTCTTTTTTATAAAATATCATGCTTTTCAAGCCCGTATAACACTACAGGAGGTTTTTATTGACTACTGGGTTCCTCCGAAGTGTTTAGATTATATACTTGGTTTTCATTTTGCCATCAGTTTCTTTGGTGGCTTTACTCAACCCCCATTTTTCCAATCCCTCTGTCAGTTACAAACGACACCAACCGGAAAAAACTCTTCTCTACAAACTCATCCAGAAAAATCTTCTGGACTTCTGTCAACAAATGGACCGGGATTATGAAAAAGGACTTCCGGAATTTGTCAGAAAGGAATTTGACGAGTTTCTCAAATGTGGAGTTCTGGCCCATGGGTTTCTAAGAGTCCAATGCACATCCTGCAACCATGAAAAGCTTGTCGCCTTTAGTTGCAAAAAACGGGGATTCTGTCCCAGTTGCGGAGCCAGGAGAATGGCTGAAGCTGCCACCCATTTGGTTGATGAGGTTTTTCCCGAAAAACCCATGAGACAGTGGGTTTTGACTTTTCCCTTTCAACTCAGATTCCTGTTTGCCAGAGACCACAAAGTCATGGGAGAGGTTTTGGGTCTTGTCAACAGGACCCTTTCCACATTCCTTATTAAAAAAGAGGGACTGACCAGAAAGTCCGGGGCCAGAACAGGTTCAGTGACTTTCATTCAACGCTTCGGTGGAAGCCTTAACCTCAATATCCACTTCCACATGATGTTTCCCGATGGAGTCTACAGCTTTGAAGACGGAAGACCAAAGTTTCAATTGACAACTCCCCCTTCAAACCAGGAACTCGACAAACTCCTTAAAAGTCTTGTTCAAAGAGTGGTCAGATTTTTGGAAAAACGGGGATTCATTGAAAAGGATGGGGGAACAGCCTTTCTTTCACTGGACTCAGACCCCACGGCCATGGACCAGGTCCAATCCTCATCGATTACTTACCGAATAGCCCTTGGAAAACACAAAGGTCAAAAGGCCCTGACACTGAAAACTCTTCCTGAAACAAACAACAGGGAGAAGCCTTTTCTGTCAAAACACTCAGGCTTCAGTCTCCACGCCGGGGTTTCCACAAAAGTCCACCAGAGGGAAAAGCCTGAAAGGATTTGTCGTTACATTTCAAGACCAAGTCTGAGTGAACAGAGACTTTCACTCAATTCCCTGGGGAAAGTGATTTATCAGTTAAAACCCCTTATGAGAATGGAACCACCCGGATTATCCTTGACCCTCTGGACTTTCTCTCACGACTGGCTTCCCTTGTTCCAAGACCAAAAACCAAC
Source organism: Bdellovibrionales bacterium (assembly GCA_965218815.1). Lineage (GTDB taxonomy): Bacteria > Bdellovibrionota > Bdellovibrionia > Bdellovibrionales > JAGQZY01 > JAGQZY01. The sequence goes on from CBDCLX010000002.1 coordinate 973,771, forward strand.
CTCATAAGGTTTCATGGAATCTTTGCCCCAAATTTCAAACACCGCTCTCTAATCACTCCAAAAACAAAAAGCCCTGAAAAACAAGCAACAAAGCCCGGAAAATCCTCTTCCATGAACTGGGCCGGGAGACTTAAAAGGGTTTTTGGAATGGACATTGAGGTTTGTTCGGAGTGTGGGGGGAAACTCAAAGTCATCTCTTCCATAGAGGGACCTGAAGTCATCAAAAAGATTCTCACCCACTTGGGACTGGAGTCAGGAATTCCAGAGCCCTGTTCTCCAAGGGGGCCACCGGAAGAGGAGGAGGTTTTCGATTTTTCATGAATCTTCTTCATTGGAGAACTCTGACGGAGAACCCGGGTTTTCTGTGATGGATTCCCTTATTCAAAAATTCACTTTTCCAATCAAATCAGGTTTGGAATCATAAGTTCTCAAGAAAAACCCCATTCAAATGAACACAAAATGGAATTCGTAAAGCAAAAAGATCAGAAAAAACATGGAAAACGGGGTGGGAATACATCTTGATCTCTGATAAAATATCTTTTATCCTGCTTATACACAGCATAGAAGTAGGAATTAAGTGTGAAATGGAAATTTGAAAAATATAAGGAGATAAGGTTAATATCAATGGTGAACTTTATCGTAGAACTGTTGAAAGTCCAGAAATTAGAAAAAATCCAGAATTTATGAAAGTAGCCCGCCGGTTTTTTTATGATGAAAATACAAAATCCCTTAAAAAGGACATAGGAAGTATAAAAGAATCAATTATAAGGTTAATAAAAGTTTGGAAACAATATGAAAGAAGTTTTGATATGTATCGTATGCCAAGTGAAGAAATAATTAATAAACTATTGATTAAACATAATGAGTTTAGAAAATTTATATAATTAGGTTAGATTTTTAAATGGGGACTGAAAGAAGTTACAAAAAACTCAGGAAAGCCAAAAGATTCATTACAAAAAAGCATGAATCAACCTATTTAAAATCCACTTAAAATTTTTGCAGAAATATGAATAAGGAAAGAAGTATGAGTAAAAATATACTTATTTATCAATCTAGGAGCGGAAAAATTGAATTTCGTGGGGATTTAAAGAAAGATACAGTATGGGGAACACAAAAACAAATTGCGGATGTTTTTGAAATTGACAGGTCAGTTGTTACGAAACATATAGGAAAAATAATAAAAGATGGTGAAGTTGACGAAAAAAGCAATGTGCAAAAAATGCACATTGCTTTTTCAGATAAACCTGTAAAATTTTATTCTTTGGATATTATATTATCAGTAGGATATAAGACAAATTCAGAAAAAGCCATTTCGTTTAGAAAATGGACCACAAAGACCTTAAAACAGCATCTTCTTGAAGGTTACACCATCAACAAAAAACAGCTTGCTAAAAATTACCAGAAATTTCAAAAAAGTCTGGAAAATATAAAAACCCTTTTGCCCGAAGGTCAGTCTCTTCCCACAAAAGAGGCTATTGACCTTATCAGTGTTTTTGCCAACACCTGGTTTTCCCTTGATGCCTATGATAAATCCAGTTTTCCAAAAAAGGGGTGGACAAAAAAGCAGATCTCTTTTACGGCCAAAGAACTCAACAACTCTTTGGATAAACTCAAACAGGATCTTATTGTGAAAAAACAGGCAAATGCCTTATTTGCACAGGAAAAGGAAAAAAACTCTGTTAGTGGAATTGTCGGAAATATCTTTCAAACATTTGGTGGAAAGGATTTATACCCATCTGTGGAAGACAAAGCGGCCCATCTTTTTTATTTCATGGTAAAAAACCATCCTTTTACTGATGGTAATAAACGAAGTGGAGCCTTTACTTTTATCTGGTTTTTGAAAAAAGCCTCAAGACTTCCTGAAAACCTGACACCGGAAGCCCTGACAGCCTTAACCCTTCTGGTGGCTGAAAGCAGTCCAAAAGACAAAGAAAAGATGATTGGACTGATTTTACTTTTATTGCAAAACAATCAGGGTAAAATACAGAAAAAAAGAAAAACTTTGGTTTTTTAAAAAATTTCTTCTTAAAACGTATGTATAATTTCAGGATCGACGATTTAACAAAACTGACAGCTCGTGACAAGTTTGGCCAAATATGCAATCTGAATGCATATTTGGCCATATTTTCTGGACTTTTCGAATAATAGGCCATAGACTGGAATTATGAAAGTCACACAAAAAACCAAACAAAGTCAATATATACGAAGACTCCTTACAAAAGAAATAAAAAAATCTGCTCAGGAATACCCCGTTGTGGCAATTTTGGGTCCCAGACAATCCGGAAAGACCACTGTGGCAAAAAAAACTTTTCACAACAGAAAATACATCTCCATGGAGAATCTGGACAATAGAGAATTTGCCTCACAGGATCCAAAAGGCTTTTTGGAAACTTATGGTTCAAACGTCATTATTGACGAAGTTCAAAGAACTCCGGAAATTTTATCTTACATCCAGACAAAAGTGGATAAAGAGAAAAAAAAAGGACAATTCATTTTAACAGGATCTAACCAGTTTTTACTGGAAGAAAAATTGACCCAATCCCTGGCCGGAAGGGTCTCCCTCTTACGCCTGCTCCCTTTATCTATGAAAGAGTTAATATCACATAAGGAATTAAAAAGCCTCAATCATCTTATCTTCAAAGGTTTTTACCCCCAATTACACGGGGAAGAGATAAGAGTAAAACAATGGTTTGACAATTACATCGACACCTATGTCAATAAAGATGTAAGACTCATTAAAAATATCAGTAATCTGGGACAATTCAACACTCTTTTAAAAATGCTTGCCGGTAGAGTTGGACAATTAGTCAATCTCCAGGCATTGGCCAATGACTCTGGCATTTCCCAAAACACCGTAAAATCCTGGCTGTCTCTCCTCGAAAGCAGTTTTATTATTAAAAAACTGTCCCCTTATTATAAAAATTTTAACAAAAGACTGACAAAATCCTCAAAAATATTTTTTTACGATACCGGGCTTCTCTGCCGCCTTCTGTCCATAAAAAAAACCTGAAGAAATAAATATTCATTCACTCAAGGGATCTCTTTTTGAAAACTTTGTTTTTATAGAGCTGGAAAAACATTTTTTTAATCTCGGGGAAAAACCTCCCGTCTACTTCTGGAGAGACAAGGGAGGGTATGAAATTGACTTTTTAATTGATGAAAAAGTTTTAAAAATAATAGAGGCCAAATCAGGGCAAACGCTTTCCCAGGATGCTTTTAAAAATATAAATTATTTCAAAAACATCACTAATTACAAAACAAAATCCTTTTTTTCATGAATAATATCAAGTTGGCGACTCTTATCAGACTTGATATATCCCAGGTAAGGGTGGGGTACACTTGCCAGATTATCAAAATTAAAAAATGAGACCGTTTCAGGGTTTTTAAAAGCCCTGTCAAAAAATATATCAAACCGGTATCGATGAACTGTTTTGTTGATTTTTGAATCCATATAGTCAGAGAGGAAAAACCAGGACAGAAGTTCAAAAAAAATAATTGATACCAGTATATTCAAAAAAATAAACTGTAGATTCATAAGTTTAGAATATATCTTTTATTTCATTTTCACAACAAAAACTCTTTATATCTGAAGGGCCGTAATCACCATCTAGCCCGCATTTCATGAATTTGATTGGATCATAACAAAAGTGGAAATACAAATGATCGTTCAGATTCTTGACTTTTGTCCTGATCTGATCCGTTTTTGTTTGTATCCGACTGTTATCCAAATATCTCATCCTCCGGGATTACCTCTTATTATCAAATATCTCGGTTCCCGCAGTGGTTTCTCAAGTGTTCATTGTTTGTTTTACACTTTTTCTTGTCACTTGTTTTAGAGTGAGTTTGTCTATCATAAATCCTCCATACTATCGTATATACAAGATTTATTTTAAATTAAATATCGTATATATACGATGTATAAAAGTTGTATAAAAGGAAAATTTTGATAAGAAACTCTTAGAAACATAAAAATCAGTAATTACAAATAGATAAAAAATTTTGAGCCACTCTTTCGTATAAAAAATTAGTTGATCTCATCATTGTTATCACAGGAGATCAGGATTTGGTTCTGTCCTTATTTATTCCACGAAATGACATTTATACTGATCGTGTTTGAAATGTCAGGTTCCCATGATTTGAAAATTATCAGTAATTAAAGTTGAAAGCTCCTGTTTGTATTTCCTGATTCCTCTCATAAAAAGCATGATCTCTTTCCTAAAAGTCTTCAGGTCTGGAAAATAATGATTGGCCATCACCTTCTTCTTCATGAATTTCCATAACCTCTCTATGGGATTCAAATTCGGTGAATAAGCAGGTAAATACAATATTCGTATACCCAATTGCCTGGCCAAAAGTCTCACCTTCAATGACTTGTTGTAAGAAGCATTATCCAAAACCAAATAAATTCTCCGATCATCAGGAAGAGGATTCATCACTGGTGGTGGTAGTGGTGGAGATGGTGGGGAAGATCCCCAAGACTCTTCCCAGGCTTCAGGATGGGGGTCAGGTCAGTGGCTCGAAAGCAGGAGGGACAAGCCTTGGTGGAGTGGGAGAGGCTGAAAAGTTCCGCATAGAAGGGGGTGGAGCCCATTTTCCACGAACCTGGCTCTTCTTAACAGACGCAATCGAGGGGAGCCAGGAGGCAGTCCTAAAAAATAGAGGAAGTGGTGGACCTCCCGTATCTGCCTCTTCCGGCTGAGGGAGAATTTTCGAAGAAATCTCAGACGCAGAATTGCAAACAGTCCTGAGTTTGGCAGTTCACAAACATCCCTGTTTCAGAACATCTGTGAACATTACGACAACTACGCCAGGTCCAACAGTATTCCCGATAACCGCAAACACTGTCCCAGAGATTGATTATAACGACTAAACACTGAATCTGGTGGTCTACCGTGGTTGAACTACTGATTACTGCATACGGGAATGGTTATTTGATTTGCTCCCTTTATGTTTCCTGTGATGAAATGTTCATTTGCAAATAGATTTGCAGTTGTGACACTTGAAGATATTAAATTCTCTATTTGTCGAGTGGCATGGTACAGTTCATGGCAATAGGCTTCAAGAGGAGAATAGACACATCTTGAAAAACCTCTATCCATTTGCATCATGAGTCCATTGAATAGGTTCTTCATATCAGTCCCCATGGGGGACAATTGACCGGAAAACTGATCATTGATTGCATCGTACTTCATATCAAACTGTAAAAAAGAGAGTTCCAAAGGGGAGAGAAAGCGACCCTTTTCACTGATATTCAGTTTAGCCAATGGAGAGGACAGACGTGGAAGCATTAAGCGGAATGGTTCTGTTTTTCTTGAAGAATGAATACAAAGGGGGGTTTTAGGGAAACTCTTTTGCAACTCAATAGGTTTAATATAACGAAGGATGGCAGAAGAGGATGGGAGTAATGGCTCCCCTTCAAAAGTGTTCTCCGGGGCATAGATTTGAGCCACAAAGCTCTCATTGTAATCTTCCCACTGAATCGTTTTGTCTTTTGCAATAGCGGCTTCCAATTCTTCAAGGAGAGCCTCGCTCAAAATTTGTCCGTGAGTGGTTGAAGCAAAAAAGCCCATGGAATACATTTGAACACTTGTTGTATCAAAGGCACAGGCTGTGCTGCCGTCGGCATTAAGGGGGGGAATACAGTGGGCATTACTTGTTGTTATAGTTCGCCTGTAGTGAGGTAGGTTGTGCCGGGTTCCCATAAGTGGAATAGAGCTTGTGGGTGGACTCATACTCAAAACTCCTGAAATTTTTCCCTCCTGGGAAATCAACCCTGCACCTGAGTTGCCATAGATGGTATCACTGTCACAAATGAAATTTAAAAGGGGTGAATGAGGATGGTTGTAGTAAATAGAGGAAAAAAGATCCATGTACGAGCGACAGGATATCTTTTTTATGTTTCCACTCGCCACAGTTTTAACTGAGTTGGTTCCGACTTTAAGGTTTTTTGCTTTTTCATATTCATAGTAAACAGGAAAAGTTCTTAAAGTGGTCTTATTGGGAATACCAGAGGTGTCCACTTCAATGGGACTTCTCTGAACAGGATGAGCCAGTTGAAGAATCACCCAGTCCGGGAAGACTCCAAGCCCGTGCGGGTCAGGATATAGGGGACTCATCTCCAGGATAGTTTGGCAGGCAAGGCTCTCACGGGGACTTTGCTTTGTTTGGGGAAAGACCACTGTAATATTGCTGCAAGAAGCTCCCACTTTTATAGAGTCTTGGAGTAAGCAGTGTCTGTTAGTAAGTATTTGGTCTGGAGCTATGAGAGTTTGTGAACATCCCTGTACGCCATACTTTATGTTTCCCTGAATGACTTCTCTTACGGGATACGCCAGGCCTCCCACATAATCCGGACAATCCTCCAGGTCAGCACAAGAGATATTTATCTCCAGTAAATGCTCAGTGGATTTATCACCTTCTGGTTGTGCTTTGACACCAACTCCCTGGTTATTATCGGCCATGGACTTATTGAGATGGACGATAAAAAAGAAAGAAAAGAGTGCCAGGGTAAAACGACCCATTTTAATGAGTGTGTGAATATTTTTCATTTTTACCTAATAGATAGAGGGTTTATACTGATCGTGTTTGAAATTTCATGGATGCCCACTCTCAAAAAAACCGGACAATTCAAACACGACCAGTTATAGATGCAACTTATAACCAAATTGGCACAATAAATCAAGTTTTTTGCCCTGGAGCTTATCTAAAACCCTCTTACTCAGGAAACTACCCTGGTATATTCAGGTAATAACGTGTGTGTTTGAGTAGAGAACTTTATAAGTTGCTTACGGAGAAAGAATAAAAAGTGTAAAATCCCTCGTTTGTCTGATTTGCTTCATTCTGGCACTTGTTCATTTCATCAAGAGGCTATTTTTGAGTTTTTTAGAAACTTAGTAGTATGCTTAGAAAAGACTTCGCTTCTTTACAACGCACCCAGCTATCTTTAAATCCTGTGATTTTTTTTCACTTTTTTATCCCATTATATGATACACCACTAGAATAAGCAGTGGATCACAATAAGCAACACAGGAGATTTGTTTGAAAGTTTTTTTATCATTTGTTATGTCAGTGATACTTGTTTCCCCCTTTGTCTTTGCCCATGAGAATTTGGAGGGAATATGGGAATTTCAAAAATATGTCTGTGGTCCTAATGTTCAACACCCTGATATGGATTTTTATGACCCCGATCCCCATCCTTCTTCTCTTATGGAGTATCAGGAATATTCCACTTTGACATACACTGCTGATGGCAAAGTTGTTTGGGTAACAGACGCTCCCCGTGTGAGGGGGCTATGCAATGTAAAATATGAAGGAAGCTCCTATACGATAATAGAAGGGTCAGGAACAGCGAAACCATTGGAGTTGCCCATGGTGGAATACGAAGTAGAGGCTTATGAGCTTGATGTTCTCTGTATGGAATCCAAGCAGAAGTATAGTCCCAAGGCAATTGACATAGTTCAAAAAGTTATTTCAAAGAAGATTGATGACGGAGTGATGGTCCATCATCGATTTCTATTGGATAATGACTCTCTTTATGTTTTTTTTGGAAGGAACCACTATTCCCCTTTTTCCTGTATGAAGGGGGGTTCTCTTTATTATTTGCATAAAAAACAATAGCCGTAGGTTAATTTCTGGTAACTGCTTACAATTCCTGATCATCTAAAATGAATATGTAGCGATTTGGGTTAAGGTCAAAGTCTCTTTAAATATTAACATAATATTAACATAATATTAAATTGATAACCCACAACAATCCTGAAAAATTTTCAAACATCACTTATTGAAAAGAAAAATTATACAATAAAAGTCAGAAAGAGCCTCTACAGGTCGGGTGGTTTTTCGAAATTTGTGAAAAATTTTCAAAAAGTTTTTTAAATTATTTTTTTCGGCGTAAGATTGTGATAGTTTTTTGTGCATCAATCCTTGTTATATTTTAATGTTATATATCGGAAAATTAAGGAAAAATATGGAAAAAACCAAAGTCTGTTTATTATCAACATTCATGATGGTTTTATTTTCCTTTAAACCTCAAGTTCAGGCAAACCCATTTTCCTGGTTGAAGAAAGCACTTACGAGAGGAACAACAGAGGCTGATGTTCCTGTAACAGGGCAGACCATCCCTGGTGGCAGAGTTATTTCTGATGAGGAAAGTCTGGAAATTCACACTCGTCACCACTCTCTCAATAGCACATACGATGAAGTTCAAAAAATTCGGGATGATCTTAAGCAATTTCTGAATTCTCCACTTGATATTCTTCGATCACATCCGGAAAGAATACTTAATAGTCATGATGAGTTTACAAAAAGAATTTATTTGTCTTTTGTTCTCTCACACATTGATCCTTCCAGTGCCGATGATATGGCACTTTTTACTGACTCAATCATTGGAGGATTTTTAAGAAAAGACGAATCATCTATACAGGAAGGTTTCCAGGTTGGGCTTGGCGGACTTTGGGATGATATTGAAACATCTACAGTATACATAAGTCTGAACTATTCAGATATTAAAGCAGGTGTTGTCAGTGCTTTGGTCAATGGAAACTTCCCTTATACTTCCTATGTTATGACTGATGTCAGTCGTTTTTATTTTCCATATATTGCAAAGCTCCACACCAACCCGTACTTGAATCTTCAGCCCGGGAATCCAACTCTTATGTCGATCATGATGGAGTCTCTTAGAATGAGAGCTATTGGTTCTCCAGTTAAAATCAGAAGTTGGATGCACAGGATTGATGAGATATTGTTTTTTTGGAAATATATAAACCTTGATCCTGATAATCCTTCTTACAAAGAGGGAATTGGTTTTTTAAAAGATAAAATTAAAAGTCTGATGAAACCTCCCCTCGTGTCTTTAAGCGTTATGAGTCCTGATTCCATTTCTTCTGAGCTTGGATATTTTTTTAGAGCCACTACAGAGAGCAACTCTTTTAAAAAGTTTTTTGAAGATACTTTCCGTCCTTTTGGAAATGATATAAGAAGGATCACAAGAATCAGAAAACAACTGTCTCAGTTGGAAGATTCTTCTCCGAATGAGTATAATGAAATTATCAATTCAACTGCAATGGAAAATTTTTCCATAGAGGATTGGGAAAAAGTACTGACGAATGGATTTAAACAAATTTAGACTTTTCAGACGAAAAAATTAATTTTTTACAACACTGATAGACTGACTCAACATTTGAAATTCTCAGTGGAGATGGGGGAATCTTTAGTCTGGCGGTGACAGCAGAGATTGTTCCGGATTTGGGGGAGCCAGGTTTGTGTTTGAATCTGAAGGAGACTGCAGAGGAGATGGCGAGAGTTGCTGGAAGAGACTAAAAAACAGGGGATGACAATTTTACTGACCACTCATCTGATGAATGATGTGGAAAAACTTTCCGATAAAATTGTTTTTATGGACAAGGGGGGGAATTGAGGAGGGTTCCCTTTTTGATCTGAAACAAAAGTACAGTGAACCCTCTATTGAAAAATCCATCAAGGAGCCCTTCTTTTGCCTAATTCTTAAGCATAATTCCACCGAATTTGTGGATAAGCTCGAGAAAAACTCAGAAACTCAGAAAAAACCTGGAAAACAAGGATGGGAATATCTCTCAATTTCGTGAAAAATGCCCTTTATCCTGCTTATACCCTCCAACTTTTAGAGTGCAGTCCATACAAAAGAAAAAAAGTGGAAAATTTTTCTGGTGCCTGATTTTTTTGTTGAAAGCGAAGAGAAACTTCTGTTATTAAATAGCTTTTAAAAACTAGTAGTAATAGAGAGGTAAAAAATGAGGTTGTTTTTAGTAAGTTTGGTTTTCTTTTCTGTAATTTCTTCAGCTTGGAGTCAAGGAGGAAATACAGAAGTAGATGATGGTACTGATGTAGCTTCACAAAAAGTAAAACTCTATGCAGCATTGAAAAAGTTTTATGAAGATCAAAAATCAACAGGGATAGACCCAACTTATCAGGGTATTGGCGAGATTGCTCAAGAAATTGAAAAGGGCAAACAGGCTTTAAGTTTTTTGGAAAATTCTATTCGTGAAGCTGAAATGGCCATAAAACAATTGAAAACAGATCTTGGTGAGCCTTTTGTGCCCATCGATACTGCTATAGAATATGGAGATGAATATTCAAACAGATGTGATCCAACTCCCAAAAGTTATTCCTATTATCGTTTTTGTTATTCCATGGCAATATTGGTGATGTCTGACAGACTGCTGCTTGATTGGGATAAGGATCTTTTAAATTTCTACGAAGCTTTCGTTAACATATATTACGAAGTTTTCCTTAACATATATGAGGATGCCTTGGACTGAAACTTCAACAAGACCTGTCGCTTGAATACTTGGCTTTTTGCGTGTTTGCCTTATCAGGTTTCTAATTTCAACTTTATTTGTATCCATAAATCAACCGTTCGTCTTCCCATTCCGAATACTATATTTTGTCAAGTCTCCACAGAAATTCTGTGAAACCAATTTATAAGATTGAATTTGATTTTTTTATCTGCTATAAAGAAAGAGTCTCAGTAAAGGGGGAAGCATAATAAACCAATTATCTTTAATCTGCACTGTCTTTCTATTATTTTCCGTTCACACATTTGCCGGAAAAGGAAATTCTTCAGGGAATGCCATTGTTCATTCCGAAAATACAATAAACCCCGATAGCGGCGTTATCTGTAACACAAGGAAACTTCGCGATGGAGAACAAAGTCTGTTCCCAATGCCAATGAGCCTGGCAGGCCTTATCCACCAACATATCCTGTTAATGCAAGAAAGAGGTTACTTTGAGGAAATCAGTAAAAGAGATTTTTTTCACGGTCATTTAATCCATAAAACTTTTGAAGATCAAGTCTCCAGGGATGAATTCGAAAAAGAAGTGTCAGCTGTTTTATACCATACTGCTGAATACAACAGACGATGGGAAATTGAGTCCTCAGAAAGGCCAAACCCTGAACAACGCACCCAACGCTCTATTATCGGCTGGCCAAATGGAAGTTTGGACCCCGCTATCAAACGGATCGACTTGAATGATTTGAAGACTGGAAGAAAAAGACTTTATCATCTAGCAGGAACCATTTACGTCACCGATATTGTTGAACAAAATCCTCATCTTTCAGTTTTGGATTATTCCAGACGCTCCGACGAAAGAATGAGAAAAATACTTACAGAGTTTAAAAATGGATTTTTTGAACTTTATGTGTCTGAATATTTTCTGGTTCTCCAAAAAAGTGACGGACGCTTTCAATTGACAGAGGGCACTCATTATGAAATTTATATGGATATAAAAAACACCAAAAAATGGATAAAATACATGGCTTCCCCTGATTGTTGGACAATCATCAATGAAGGTGTAAGCCTCTATCCCTATCTTAATCAAACAGGTCATTAACAAAAATACCAGAAAAATAGTGGGTGGGATATCTCTCAATTTCGTGAAAAATGCCTGCTATGAGAAAATACAACTGAAAACTCCCAAATTGTGTTTGTTTCAAAAAACTTTTATCTCATAATCTCATCCTCTGGTTTGTGAGTCCTGAATAAATTGTAAACAACCTGCTATCCGTGGTCATAACCCTGGTTACGCCACAAGTTGTAAAATTCGTTATCAAAATCTGTGCCCCACACTTTTTTTATCAGTGAGATGGGATAATTCAGGTTTACTGATTTCTCTCAGGCATGGCATTTGATTTTCTTTATCAAAAAAAACACAGGTAATTTGTTTGGCGTTTTTCATATCTCTTTTTGCCCTTTTTTCTTTGGAAAATCCCTGAACTGATATTACAAGCAGGGTTCCTGCGATGATTATTTTTTTTACTTTATCTCTCATGGAAACTCGAATCAGATTGAAATCAAACCTTTTTAATTTAAACCGGACGGGCCTTCAAAGTTCCCTTCAACTCCCCAAAGGCATCCTCCACCATCCAGAGTTTCTTGTAGTCTTGACGCATACACTGCTTCAAAGTCGGGATGCGGAAGTCAGGAAAAACTCTCTCCTTCCACACATACCACACATATCCGGCACCGAGATCAAACGGCTCCCCAGAAAATCAATATCGCAACAACGCTTTTTTAATTATTTAATTTATTTTTACATTTTTGTTTCAAAATAAGATTTATACCCTTTAGTTTGGAACCAGGGGTGCCGATAGGTTAGTTAACAATTCCGTTTAATGATCTCGACATTGAGGCTGTGAGTAGAGTGATTGCGGAGGGAGCCGATATGAATATCAGGGATAGTAAGGGAAGGACCCCGCTTGATATTAGTTATAATAGCGGTTGTAAAACAGTGACCGACTATTTGAAATATTTCAGAAGTGGATTATAATTGTGTCTGTACTATGTAACCAAAATCAAAGCGGCTTTGGTCTGATTGAAGCTATTGTTGGTTTAGGTGTTGTGAGTTTATCTGTTTTGTTAACAATGCAGGTGATGACTACACAACAAAAAGAAAGCCGGTTTATAAAAGAACAACTCCAGAGGGAAGCCCTGAAGTATTCAACGCTCCAGTCCTTACTAAACCCGGCTAATTGTATTTGTCAGTTTAATGATCTTCCAGATGAACCGTTTACGATAGACACGACACAAACAATCTTGCCAACAGGGTTTGAAATCAATATAAATCAATGGCGTGCCGGTTGTGCAATAACTGACAACATATTGGCTAAAGCAGGTCAACAGATACCGTTATCAACTGTCATTGTTGACAAAGTCATAGTGTCGTCAATAAAAGATACTGGGACAACCGACGAATTTAAAGGAAACTTAATATTCAATATAAAAAGTCAGATAAGGGGATTAAATCCTTTGGTCATTCCTTTGATCTTGACTGTGGATTCCACTTCGGGAACAGCCGAGACCCGGCCCATAAAATCCTGTGGTGCTTATGATTCAACAATCCAAGACTTATTAGACCGTATTGAAGACCTGGAAAACCCAGCACTTCGATGTACAGGGGACCTTCTATATAACCCACTCGTCAACCGGTGTATGTGTCCTGGTAACGCCTTTTCAACCTCTGCAACTATTTGTGGGAACAAGAAAACCTGTCCCACCAGTGAGGTCTGGTACGGCAATGAGTGTATAGCAAAGAACAGCTTTCCTTGCTCAGAAGACAGGATATGGAGTCCTAATTTCGGACGGTGTTTGTGTCCTACTGGAAGACAACTTAATACGTTGACTATGCGTTGCGTTCCTGTTGGCCCAGGTAATTGTCCAGATGCAAGAACCTGGGTTCAAGAAGACCGGCGGTGTAGGTGTCCAATTGGTCATACATTGGATCGGACAACTCAACAGTGCGTGCTGGTACCTTAAAAGAAGCCGTTAACGAGACCTCATTTTTTTACCTTTTAAAAAAATTTTAGTTTTAAAAGTTTTTCTCTTGACCGCTTTGGCAAGTCAATCTCAATGTTTTTCCTGACTTCCGCATTTTGCATTTGCGTCATGAGTAATTTCAATAGTTTGCAGAAGGCGGGGGTCACTACAAAAGCAGTGGTTTCAGGAATCCAGTATTTTAACTTTGGAATCAATTTCAAGATTCAAAGCCTTATAAAGCTCCTTTTGCTTGTCCGTTATCTTTGTTCCCCATTTTCAGGTATTTCTTTGTTCCCGTGTTATTAACAAGATTAGTAACTCTCACCCTGGAGTCTTTCATCTTCTTCTCAACTCTTTCAATGAGCCTTTCCCGGTCCCTTATGTCTTTCCCTGCCCTTTTGAGATTGTAATGGACAATCAGTCTTCTTCCCTCATACTCATACTCTTTCATCCAGTCTTTAATGTTTTCGTTCTCTTTGAGTTTGTTTCCCACATCCGTGAGAATCCGCTCCTGAATCTGTTTTCCCATGGACTTGAGTTTGGCCTCACTCAAATGACCAAATGACCACAAAATAGGATTCACAAAACAAAAAACTCAGAAAAAACCCGGAAAACAAGGATGGAATATCTCTCGATTTTACAAAAAAGGCCTTTTATCCTTCTTATACCCGAATTTGAAAATTTATTTTTAAAACATAGTTTAGTAACCTCTTCCAAAAATGAGCCTGCATACTTGTACACAAAACGTCCTTTATTTTGATACATATCAATCACAAAACTTGATAAATAAGAAAATGTGAACGATCATCTTCTTTCATTTCTTCAAGACGAGATTCAATTTTTCTGTTAAGTTTTCCTGCGTAATTTTTTGCAAGACTTCTAATTTGCTGTTCAATAGTCACAATTTTTCCGCCACGCTATTTTTATCTGTTTCAGAGATTAGATTATAGTAGAGAAATTAATTTTTATCAAAAAGCATGAAAAACAAATGGTCTTTAATATGGATCTTTTTATGAGAACCAATATCACTTTCTACTCTTTCATCTGCATCTCTTATAGTTAGAGAATAGTCTCTTACTCTTACAGGTGATCTGAAGAAGTTTCCTTTATTATTTCTGAAAGACTCTCTAAGAGCATCAAGAGCAGTTCCAGTTTCGTTTATAACAGGTGCTGAATGATTGTTTTGGACTTCACCGGAAAAATTAAAAGGTTTGCAATCAAATTCCGATTGTTCCGCTCCCGCATCCGAACCGGTGTCAGTATTATTGTCTTCTACCGGAAAATCACAAATCATACCATCATACACAACTTGTTCCTGACCCTTATTCCTATAATAATTTTCTATATAATCCACAAAACTTTTCCAAACTTTGGGACTTATTTTTACAGTAGGTGGTGCCTCATCCAATAGATGGAGAATGTCTACGTTGTTCGTCTGATCTCTTCCATTCGCTTGTCCTTCTCCTATTTCTGTCGTAAAGAGCATGATATTAGATGGATCTAGAGATGGATTTTGTTTCACTTGTTCCATAAAAAGTCTTTGCTGTCGTCTCATTCTCAACACTTCAGGGTCTATCCGATCATCAACAAACAGAATATCAACAGGTCTCTTGGCGGGTTGGAGTTCCTCCATTTGTTGACGCTCTCCGTAAGTGTTTTCCGCTGACTCCACAAACACGAAAGGTGAAAAAAGCAAAGATAAAATAAGGTGTATAAGAAGGATAAAAGATATTTTTTTTAGAGATCAAGATGTATTTCCACCCCGTTTTTCATGGTTTTTCTGAGTTTTTCTGATCTTTTGCTTTACGAACTCCATTTTATGGTCATTTGACAGGAGTTTTTCTTGAGGATTTATGATTCCAAACCTGATTTGGTTGGAAAAGTGAATTTTTGAATAAGGGAATCCATCACAGAAAACCCGGGTTCTCCGTCAGAGTTCTTCAATGAACAAGATTCATGAGAAATGGAAAACCTCCTCCTCTTCCGGTGGCCCGCTTCAACACTTTAAATCCGGCCCTTCAACCCCAGTAAAAAAGCCTTGAACCCCCGGAGAAAAGAGCCGATAAACAAGAGTATGAGAGATGAAACCATATTCGAAAAGATATTTGGGTTGGTGTTTGTGGGGCTATTTTGTTGTATAGGGATTTATATAGGGATATGGGTGTTTGATGGGGTTACTTTTCATTATTTTGATGTGTCCTATAGAATTGAATCCTTTTTAATAAGAAAACCCTATGTAACACGGGAAGTAAGAAAAAAAAGAGAAATGGAAAAAGAATGGGAAAGAGAAGAAAAAATAGAAATAAAAAAAAGAATGAGAACATTGGAACATTTTAAAAAAATGATTTAGTCGATTCTTGTTTGGATTTAATGTCAAAATATGAAAACCTTCAAGACAAACTTGAAGAACTTGAAGACGAACTTGAAGCGGAAAAAGATCGTCCTGACCCCGGAGGATACTGACCCCATGGAATATTCAACCGATGCTAAATATCTCGCTCATATAGACCCCCAGGGTTTTTTAGCTCTTATCAAATGGCCAAGACAATTATTGAAAATCCCGGAAACATGAACAAAAAGGAAATAGAATCTTTAAAAAAGTTTGTGGAAAATTCGGAAATAGTTTTGAAGGAAAATAAAACACTTATTTTTAAAATGAAAGAAAAAAATGAAAACTCAAAGACAAGTCATCAAAAAAACTCCATCTTTTAAACAGATTTTTTGTTTTGCTTTTGTTATGTACTTTGCATTCTCATCCACGTCTCCAATCTTAATCCAATTTATACCGTTTGAATTGGTTGTTATATATTTCTTTATTGGCCTAGGTGATCCACCACGAGCAATTTCTACTATTTCTCCCAATTGAACCATAACCCAGTCTTTTCGTGTTTTATTTGGAATAAATTCTGCTTTAGGATTTATCTCTTTTAATACTTGACTTGTAGGTTTCCAGTCTTTTCTCATTTTTTAATTACCCGCCAATGACCGCCCTTATTGGGTCCAACTCTTTCTATGAAACCTTCTTTTTTGAGTGTACTGATATTCTTATCAACGGCGGTGGTACTAATACCGATAATCTCAGCCATTTTTTGTTTTGAAATTTTAGGGTCTTTGAGCATCAACTCAAGCATCCTGGATTGATTTTCTACCAACCTTTTTCTACCAACCTCATATCTGCTTGAATTATCTGGTTTTTTATCATTTTTATAGCTTTCCACCAACCCTTCTGAGGTGTTTTCTACCAACCCTTTTTTTCTGAAAATGATGCTGTAAAACAGGCTGTTATCACCGTATTGAATATCAAGCTCCACTTCCCTGTTATGGTTTGCCAGAGCCTCTTTGATACGACCAATTCCTGTTCCCGCCTGCTCTATATAGTTTACCCTGTGTAACATTGAAGCAATGAGAAGATTTCGTGGAACACTTTTTGTTCCAAAGTCTTTTGGATCAAGTCCATTTGGCAGGCCACCTGGATTGTAAATCTCCACTCTGTCAGAAAATACCTCTATAACAACATGACAGCGTTTTTCAAAATAATCCCTGTGGCAAACAGCATTGACAATGGCCTCTCTTAAAGCCGTTTCAGGATAATCATGGATATTCTCTCTGCGGGGTTTTCCCGTAATCACATATTCGGTATTGGTGTGCTTTTGAACAAAAGACAGAGCATTTTCAATGTTTTCGATCAAATTTTCTTTGTACTGTCTCCTGTTTAAAATTTTGATTTTCTCTTTTCCACTGAACAAAATACAATCAACAAGGGCATGGTTCATGATAAAATCTATGTCTTTGGAAAAAAACAAGACACCCAGGTTTGTAAGTTTTTTATCAGATGTCAGGCAATCAAGATTCTGTAAAAGAGTCTCCATCTTAATAGCGGGACTGATGCCTGAAAGTTCTAAAAAATGTTTAAAAGCTCTTGGATCAAAATCTCTTTTAAAATCAGCCTTTTCATTGATTAACTCTTCAAAATTAACACGTCCCTCTTTTTTGAAAAAATCAATGATCTCATTTCTTGTCATTTTCTGGGAATTTGCTCCCACTCTCATAAAAAACCCCATTGAACAGCTATAAGGTTTTTCCTGACCTTCAGGAACATGAATGACAATAAGATTGTCTTTTACCTCAATGGTAATATCCAGCTTTGGCTGTAGTTGATTCAATAAGTCCTGAATCCTGGATCGAAGGCGGTTATCTGTACCAATGCCCTGAACTGTTCCGTCATCTGTTACTCCCATCAGAATGTGTCCACCAGACGAATTGGCAAAGGCACAAACTTCCCTGATAAGAGATTTATCAAAAGATTGTTTGAACTCTATATGGTATCCTTCACCGGTTAAAATCAGATTTTTTATTTGCTTATCTGTCATAGGGATAATGCCTCATTGACTTCCCCGATAATCCCATTCATTTGTTCTCCAAAAAGCTGATACATTTTTCCCAATCCGCCTTCCGCATCAAATGGGGCTCTATTAAAGTCTTCCTCTTCTATATGGAGTGAACTCGCAATATGATCTTTTATCATCCTTAACCATTTCATTTGCTCCTCGGTGAATTTTTCCTTATTTCCCTCATGTCTTTTGAAAATCCATTGTTGAAAATTTTTGTCCACAGTCTGATTGTAAAGGATCAACTTAGGATCAATTTCACATATTCTGCGAACCAGGGAAATAATAGCTGTTAATTGACTGATGGGATTTTGCAACGATTGTCCTTCAAGTTTTGAGTAAGCCTCATAAACTCTTAAAGGAGACAAGTTGGGTTTATTTGTTTTTAGTTTTTCGTATATTTCATTGACCATATTGTAGGTGATTTCTTTTCTTCTGTGAGGCTCATTGTAAAATATGCTCAGTGCTGTGATCTCGTCTTTATTTTCTTTTATAAAACCCTCAAAATCCTGAACAATCTTTTTATAGTTTTCCTCTTGCCCTTCTCCCCAGCCTGCATAATTGACTTCATCAAGATTAACCTTATCAATAATCTGTTCATGGGCTTGTTGGGTTTTTACTATAAACTCATTCAGACTGCCATTAAACATGACTTGAGTTTCTTTTAAGAGGTTTTTTTGAACTTCTGCTTTTTGTTCTTCTGTAGGCTCCTCCTGTTTTTTGAGATTGAATTTTTCCTGTGCTTTATCTTCAATAGTATCAGGATCATGGGCTTTAAGGAGGGATTTTATATAATCCCTTGGGTCCCTGCCTGATGACAGTTTTTTAAACTCCTGTTTTTCTGATAATGTCATGTTTTTTTCAAAACGGGAAAGTCTTGAAGCAAGGGAAGAATAAACATCCTCTTCTTTGTTCCCCATAAGGACAGCATTCAGAAGCTCTTTTGTTGGAATGTATCTCTTTTTTTCAAGAGGTTTCATTTCTGTTTTATTTGATTTTGAAACTCCCACGGCATCTATAACAACAAAATGGGTTTTTTGAGTGGTTGATGAGGGACTGACTTTTTTTAAATCATCTTTCTCAAAAGTTCTTGTCCCTCGGCCCAGCATTTGTTCATAATAGTTTTTTGAACGCACATCTCTCATGAAAATTAAACACTCCAAAGGCTTGACATCTGTTCCCGTTGCAATCATGTCCACCGTCACGGCAATTCTTGGATTGTAATCATTTCTGAACTGGGAAAGAAGGGATTTTGGGTCTTCCTTGGATTGATAGGTTATTTTTTTACAAAAACTATTATCTTCTCCAAATTCCTCCCTAACAGTATTTATAATGTCATCCGCATGACTGTCCGTTTTGGCAAAGATAAGGGTTTTTGGAACCTCCTCTCTGTGTGGGAAAATTTCAGGAAGTTTGTTTTTAAATGTCCTGATAATATTCCGAATTTGACTGGGATTGACCACTTTCCTGTCAAGCTCTGTTGGCCTGTATTCAAGGTCTTCATCCATTTGCTCCCAACGGGTTTTTCTTGTAAGCCTGTCTCTTTTATCAACATATTCTTTAGCTGAGATCGTATTACCCTGATTTGAAATCCTGGTCTCAATGATATAAGTGTCAAAACCGACATTCACTCCGTCGGCAACGGCCTCAATATGTGAATATTCACTGACAAGATTCTCATTAAAGAAACCAAAGGTTCTCTTGTCAGGTGTTGCTGTAAGACCAATTAGAAAAGCGTCAAAGTAATCAAAAACCTGTTTCCACAAGTTGTAAATAGACCGGTGACATTCATCAATAATGATAAAATCAAAAAACTCAACGGGCACTTCCGGGTTATAGACAAGTTCCGAAGGTGGTTTGAGTTTAAAACCGGGTTCATTGGGATTGGTTTTTTCCAAAGACTCGTCCAAATCCTCGGATTTAAGAATGGAATAAAGCCTTTGAATGGTGGAAATATAAACTTCACTGTCTGTGGGAATATATTTTGATTGCAGCCTTGTAACTCCATAGAGTTCCGTGAATTTTTTGTTGTCATCGGTAGGAGTGTAATTTGAAAACTCCTGTTCCGCTTGTTCACCTAAGTTCTTGGTATCCACTAAAAAAAGAATTTTCTTAGCTTTGACAAACTTTAAAAGTCTGTAGATAGCAGTTACTGCTGTAAAAGTTTTCCCTGAACCCGTTGCCATCTGGATTAAGGCTCTGGGACGATTTTCTCTGAAGGATTGTTCAAGGTTTTTGATAGCTTTTATCTGGCAATCCCTAAAATAATTTGCCAGGGGAGAAAACAGAGGCAGGTTCTGATTTAAACGTCCTCTTAAAGTCTTATTTTCATTGATTCTGTCTTTTAGGGTTTTTGGTTGATGAAAAGAGAACACCTCTCTGGATCGGGGTTTTGGGTCACGAATATCAGTATAGCGTGTAAGAACCCCTGTTGCTTCATAACGAAAAGGAAGGGGTTTATTACCAAGAGACTTTAGGGAACTATCAGCATATTGGGCTGATTGATCCTCAACTGTTGTGATTCTATGCCCCTCACTGTCCCTTTTAGCTTCAATAATACCGACGGGGTCTCTATCAACAAAAAGCACATAGTCAGCCGGTTTGCCTTCCTGAGTTGGATACTCCCGGATAGCAACACCCAAGCCCTTGTTCCAATCCACTTTGTCTTTATCCTGAACAGACCAGCCAGCTTCTTTAAGCTTTTGGTCAATTTTATCCCTGGCTTTTTGTTCAGGATTTTGATTTGGCATTTATGGTCTTCCTTATTTGTTAATTATACATTTTCTTCTTTTGTTGTGTCCTTTAAAATTCAGTAGAAAAGAACCTTTTAGAAGAAAAATGTAAAGAATGGAATGTTTGAAGTGAACATATCTCTGAGAGTTTGTTCTTTGTTACTCTGGAAATCGGGTTGCGGGGTTTTCCAGGCCCGCAAAATACCCGTTCAAATCCCGTCACCCATCCGGTTTTTCTGTTACAATTACCTTTAAGTTTGATTCAAAGTCATCAATATTTTTAAAAAATGTAAATTTTACAAATAATCAATCTGAGTGTAAAAATTATTTACACATTTTTCTTTTTTACAAAGGTGTAGAAAAAAAATGAAAGCCCCTGTTTTTTATTATATAACCAAACTTACAAACACCATTTGTAATTAAGAAAATTCACTGAATTTTTTAAACTCGATTCCAAAAAGAAGACATTTGATTTTTTAAGGAAAACCTCATAATGAAGTGCTTATTTTTTTGAGTTAATCACATTTAAATAACAATGCCCATTTTAAACCACTGCTTTATGGCGGTGGTTTTTCTTTGGGGATTCAAGTCTTTTTTCTTTTTGGATTTTTGGAGGAATGGCCACCCCCGCAGCCTTGAAAAGAGAATTTGCGTTTCCCGTAATATCCGTACGGGTCCAAATCACCTGATCCCTGACCCTGATCCTTACCGGAACAGCCCGGACCTCCCTCAACTCCCTAATGTTTTCGTTCTCTTTGAGTTTGTTTCCCACATCCGTGAGAATCCGCTCCTGAATCTGTTTTCCCATGGACTTGAGTTTGGCCTCACTCAAATGACCAAATGACCACAAAATAGGATTCACAAAACAAAAAACTCAGAAAAAAACCGGAAAACAAGGATGGAATATCTCTCGATTTTACAAAAAAGGCCTTTTATCCTTCTTATACCCTGTGCGGGTATGGAAATAGGAAATTCTTACACTGAACTCAATGACCCGGAAGATCAGTTGGAAAGGTTCAGGGAACAGGAGAAAAAACGGGTGATTGATAAACAGGCCCAGCCCATGGACTCTGATTTTATTCATGCCATTGATGTGGGAATGCCCCCCACGGGAGGCGTGGGACTGGGGGTTGAGAGGATTGTGATGCTTCTTACAAATTGTTCCAGTATTCGGGATGTTCTTTTATTCCCGACCATGAAACATAAAAATCAATAGTTCATGTTTTTAAGGCTTTTTGATTTGATTTCTTTAACTCAACAGTTTTCTGACTTTTCCGTTAAAAAAGATCATAAAAAACTCCTGTCAGTCTGGATTTCCTGCGTGAAGCATGGATTGTATTTTCTGGTGTCTCTTCTTCTTGTTGGTTGTCAGAGTCCGGAGACTTTATTGGTTGAAACAGATCTTGGAATGGAGGGGCGTTTGTTTTCAAGAGCCGGGGGAAACACGGATCTTGAAAAATCCATTATTGTGGATGTTCGCTCCCGTTTTGAATTTGAAATGTTCCGTCTTCCAAGAAGCTTTCATGCCTATTGGAAAAACTGGTCCCTGGCTGGTTTTAAAAGGGGCAGTCTGACTCACAGAAAAGACCGTCTCCAAAGGCTTTTGGCCCTCAAGGGGATTGATCCTCTCACCAGGGTTGCCATTCTGGGTGGTGGGTTAAGAGGTCAGGGAGAGGAATTTTTACTTGCTTCCACTTTATTGAGTCTTGGGGTTAAAAAACTTTTTTTTGTGACTGAAAAGCAGGTTCGATTGGCTGTGACCGCCAGAAACAAAAGGCCCGTTGAAAATGTTCCTTATTGGAGTGAAAATCTTAAATTTCTATTTGACTGCCAAAGTGATTCAGGTCCTCCCGATATTATTATCAGCTCCGGTTTGAAAAAGGAGGGAGTTCAGGTATTAAAACCCTACCAGGTTTTTTCAGAAAATCTTGAAGTGAAATACAAATTTCGTTTAAAAAAGAAGGATATAAAAATTTCCTCCCCAAATTCTTTTTGGGCTTACGGTCTGGTTCTTTATTTCAGGCAGAAGAGGAGAAAGTCCTGTGTTCTGTGAAATTTTTACAATTTGAAGAAAATCATTTGTATTAAGAGGTTTTTTAATATAACCATCCAAAGATGTCAATAAATATTTTTGCCTCTTTTTTTATCGGGACACTCCTGTTTTTTTCAAGCTCCATGGCTTTTGGAGGTTCGTGGGGGCTTCCTTTTGTGACAGTTGTGAGCAAAGCTTTGAAAAGCCCCCTTAGTGAATTGAGAATCAGCCCGGACGGGTTACCTCCTGATGAGATCAGATTTTTAGAGGATTCCCTGAATCAAGAAGCTTCATGGATGCTTGAAAATGAGAAAGCAAGACAGGCCATTTTCGGAGAGGCTTCTTCCGAAGCGGCGGATAGAGCTTACAGAAAACTCTTTTTTTCCCGCCTTGATCCCCACTCCGGGGAGGAGATGTCGGCTTTTTTTGAATCATTGGACCGTCATCGACGCTCTATCCTGAGATCGTCGGAAAGTGGCGACGGGTCTTCAGCCCCTTCCTTTTTGGAACGGGCCAATGCCTGGAGAAAAGCGACAGTGGGAATATTGGACGCTGTCAAAAGTGGTGAGTTTGATATTCGATTAAGTGACTTTCAGGCTCTCTACGGGAATCATATAAATGATAAACTCAATGATCCTGACTTTTTTGTATCTATAGAAGATTTTCGGATCCCCTTGAAAGAGGAAGTAAGAGACTTTAGAAATTTTAGACATGGATACCACATGGGTGAGGAATTCAGGGAAGGGATGATAAAACAAGAATATATGATAGATGATCTTCTTGCATTCATTCATGGAACAGAAGAAACGGCAAGCGGAATATCCCCGGTGGATCAGGATACTGCAAGGCTGCTTTTCAAAACTTTTGAAGAAAAAGGTATTTACAGAGGAGATATTCCTGACTATAAGAATCTCTCCAAACCGGAGAAAGTTTCCCTGATAGTCATTGGAGATATGTTTAGCAGTCCCTTTTGCAGACCGTCAGGTAATTTATGGAATCTCTTTCAGATGGTGGAAATGTTTGCCCCCTGGCATCTGAATACACTACTCAATGATGCAAATTTTCTTTTAAGACTTTGGAATTCAGATCGTATGTTGTATAGGAACCCTATTTTTTCAAGACTTTCCAATGTTATTGACTCCTCTGTTGAGAGTACAGGGTTTTCAACATCCAGAGTTCTAAGGAAGTGGGAAGTGCAGGAGGTGCATCAAATTCTTCAGGAAGATGCGTATTACAAAGCTTTGGCGGAGGCTGCCTTGGAAAACGAGGAGATAGGAAGGTTTCTTCAAAGAACACTTGGATATATAGGTCGTCAGCAGCGAAGTTCCCCAATAAGGCCGTCAGGACCTATGTGATTGTTTCCTGAAAAATTTCCAGTAATCCTCTCCAGGGGGTTGTTTTTCTGGCAAGATTCACAATCCTTTGGGTGCGGTTAAGGCTTCCCCCGAAGCGTTATTGTCAAATGTTTTGACAGCTATTGAACGAACTTTGTCCTCAAACTTCTGAAAATAAATTTATCCATGCCGTTTCTGGCTTGTCGATTGCATCTCTATGTGTTCTACATTGATACGTTTGAGAATTTTTAAATCTCTATTGTTCGGTTTTAAGAACGTTTGAAAACTAAAAAATAGAGGTAATGAAGTGACAGATATTTATAAAGACAATTTTTCGGAGACCATCAATGAAAACCCTTACTTTTATTTTCCAGATAACAATTCTTTGTTTTTCCTTTTTTGTGGGTTGTCATTCAAAGAAAGGGAATCACACAAACAGCTCCCATGTGAGTGAACCAAAAATAAAACTCCATGAAATTGAAATGGAGGTAAAAAGGGATCAATTAAGTCCTTCTCAAATACAATTGATCAGTCAAATTGATGAAAAAAAGATTGTTGACCAGGATCTGCTTCTGGAAATTATCCTTGAAACTCACAAAGAGGAGTTTTTAAAAAGTGGTTTTCAAACACCAGGGGCAGAGATAAATCCTCCTCTTATCGGTTATTTTGATTCCCTGTTGGGTTCAATGTCCCAGGACACAGGACCCCATGAGTTTAAAACAACCTATGAAAAAAATCTCCTGGACCAACACGGTGGACAACCCATGAAGTACAACAAGGCCCATACCAGTGTATTCTCCCCTATCTTTGCCAATCGTATGCAGTGTTATTCAGGAACTGTTCTCTTCAATCTTCTTTATGGAAGATTAAAAAAATCAGCATTCTTTGAAACCAATCAGGTTTTTATCTATGAAGACGGTCACGTTTTACCCGGATATATGTTAGAAGTTGATAGTCAGTGGCATCTCTTTGGCATTGAAACCACTTTGGGTGGGTTTGCAAAAAAGATATACGGTCCTGCTTCCGGTTTAAAGGGTGTGCGTGTTGTGGATGCACATTTGGCCCTTGGAATAGAGGCTTTAAAGAGTCAGATTACAAATAGAGCTTCTGTTTTAAAAACCACTCTTGAGAAAACAGCAGAACTTTATGAAATTCCCCTGGAGCAGATAGAGGGATCTCTTTCAAATGTGTCCATTTCCATGGATGGCACTCTTGGATCAGGCACAACCGCTTCAGACACAAGTTCTTATCTAAATTCCAGTTTATTCAGTTTTGGTGATTCCAGTCAGGTTCCCAGTGGGGATCAGGACAGGGAAACTATTGAAGAGTTTACCGTAAAACCCGGAACTTCAGGAAGTCGTATTTTGAGTGATCCCGGAAACTGGAAGAATAAAATTACTGTCCATTCCGGAACCACCGGAGGAATTCTTCCGGGAAACCAGAGTCCGTTAAATGCGACAGTTGTTACGGATTCTTTCCAACACCCGTTTAGTGATAACGATGAATTGGTATTCATAAATGACATAGATATTTTTTATATTAAGGGGTCGGAAATTCTAAACATTAAACAAGGACTCAAACATTTGTTCAACCCTGACGTGCCAATTGACGAGATCATCGGAACTGAAAGACAACTTAGGTGGAAAGAACACTCTTTTGATGAAGATTTACAACGGGGCTGGCCAGAAGATGATTTGAAAAATGAAATATCCAGGCTCAGGGAAAAATTTAATCTTCTTCTGGCAAACAAAGAATCTCTACAGTTTTGGGAATCATTAATTGCAGTAAATGATTTATATTCGGCAATTCTCAAAGTTTATCATGAAGATGAATGGGTAACCAGTGAAGAATTAAAGTCAGTGTCATGGGATATTCAAGTCATTAGTCAACATACTTGTTCTCCAAGATCTCGATTTTTTGAGTTGCCAATTGAAGAAAGATACTTTTGGAGTTTTAGCCCTTATATGGGAAAATTAGACAGTCACTCGATAGTGGAATCAGAGTGTGAACGTCTTACTTATGATGAATTAAACAAAAAGTATGATGTCAATAAAGTGACAAAATATGGTTTTATCAGTGGATTCTCCCAGAGAAAAGGTATGAATACGATTGAATTTATGGATATTCTTTCAAGTGCAACAGTCTTTGGAAAAATTGAACTCAGCGAGGAATTATCTGCTGCCAATGAGCCTGGGAAAAAAGTAGACCTGATCATAACAGAAGGCCGCTAAAAGTTTTGACCGATATTATATCGTATTACAGCCCCTCTTGCTCATTACCAAAAAAAAGTTTCATATATTTTTCAGGATCGACTCACTAAAGAAAAATATTTTTTACCTCACTGAAGTCATAGTCGCTTTTTATGTATCCGTAGTGTTGCCTTAGATAGGCTTTGCGAAAAACTTCCAGTTTGTTTTTTTCATCGGGAAATTCTTTTTGGCAGCGAAGCAGGAAATCACTGGGACCTTCACTGGTTTTTTTCTCCACCCCTTTTTTTGCCAGTTGTTTACGGAGAAGAAGATAGGCTTTTTCCTCCACCCCTTTTTTTGGTCCGGGTGTTTTGGTTTTTAATCGGATAATGAGAAAAAAAACAAGGAGCAGAAGCAGGGAGAGGGTTAAAAGAACGCCCTGGTTGATGTTTTTAAACCCCAGTCTTTCAAAAAAATCAATTTGCCCCTGGTGATCGTATTTCAGTAAAAAAAGATTCCATTGGGTGGTCAGAGCATCCAGAGTCAGGCGAAATTTTCGGAACCAGCCCCTGTCAAATTGTTTTAACAAATCCTCACTTTTGTTTTGGGCCTCCATGAGATCCGTTTCTGTCAGGGAGTGGTAAACCTGTCCTCCCAGTTGGAGACGTAAGGGGGAAACCATAACAGTGGGATCAAAACGCAACCATTTTTTTTTCTCTTCAGACCATATTTCCGTCCAGGCGTGGGCATCTCTGCCTGTCACAAGGTAATAGTCACTGATTTCACTTTTGATGCCCCCGTGGAAACCCACAACAATGCGGGAGGGAACTTCCGCCAGTCGCATCAGGGCGGCAAAACTTGTGGCAAAGTGTTCACAGAAACCCTTCTTTTTTTCAAATAAAAACTCTCCAAGACTGTTTCCCCGGAGAACACCGGGCTTGAGTGTGTAGGAAAACTGTTTTTGGTAAAAAAGCATAAGGTTGAAAGCCTTTTTTTCATTGGTTTTGGCTTCTTCTTTTATTTTTCGGATCAGTTGGTCAATGCGGGGATCAAAGACATTCGGGGATTGAAGGTATTTTCTTTTATTTTCACTGGTTAAGGGATCGGTGATGTTTTTTGATGAATAGGCTTCATAGATAAACTTTCTGTCATGACTTTTTTTAAGGACAAAGTTTAAGGTTTCCGTTCTTTTTGTAAGTTTTTGCAGAGCCTTGTTTTTATGTTGAATCCAGTAGGACCTGTCTATGGCAAAAAGCCATTCATTAAAAACAGGTTCCATGAGAATTTCCTGTTTTAAAGTATCTTCCTGAAAATTTTCAGGAACTCTTGTGTTTTCTTTAACGGGGACGGTTCTGTTCCACTTCATGCCCTGGTTTATGCTGAATACAGCCCCCCTCCAGTACATTTCCGAAGGAGAGGGGGGAGTGTCGTAAAACCTGGCGTGAAAGGCCACCTGATCATTTTTTGCCAGTTGTGCGATACTTCCCGGTTCAATGCTTTCGCCAAATCCCCGGGCCGGAGGGTGACCCACCTTGAGACCGGTGAAATTGATTGAAAACCTGGGGAATACAAAAAACAAAAGAATCATAAAAGGGGTGATTTGCAGAAAAAGTTTTGTCCCTGTTTTCAGAAGGGATCTCATATCAAATTCAATGCGGGATCCGTTGTGGAGTTGTACCAAAAGGGCTGTGGTGACAATCAGATCAAAGGCGGCAAAAATGGTAATCCCCAGGGTTTGGGATTCAAGAAAACGGGCCAACAGAAGCATGAAGTTGGAAAACAAAAGAACCATGGCATCCCGATAACCGACCCGATCAATGAGTTTTAAAGAAACAGAGCAGATAAGAAGGGCTGACCCCGGTTTCAGGCCAAGGATTCTTCCGTAGTTGATATAGATCAGATAAATCAGGGCAATCACCAGTCCCAGCTTTGTATTTTTGGAGGAATGGCCACCCCCGCAGC
The DNA here is from genome assembly GCA_965218815.1 of Bdellovibrionales bacterium. Lineage (GTDB taxonomy): Bacteria > Bdellovibrionota > Bdellovibrionia > Bdellovibrionales > JAGQZY01 > JAGQZY01. Next base: position 1,001,697 of record CBDCLX010000002.1, read on the forward strand.
CTTGAAAAGAGAATTTGCGTTTCCCGTAATATCCGTACGGGTCCAAATCACCTGATCCCTGACCCTGATCCTTACCGGAACAGCCCGGACCTCCCTCAACTCCCTAATGTTTTCGTTCTCTTTGAGTTTGTTTCCCACATCCGTGAGAATCCGCTCCTGAATCTGTTTTCCCATGGACTTGAGTTTGGCCTCACTCAAATGACCAAATGACCACAAAATAGGATTCACAAAACAAAAAACTCAGAAAAAAACCGGAAAACAAGGATGGAATATCTCTCGATTTTACAAAAAAGGCCTTTTATCCTTCTTATACCCCAAAATCAAAAAACCCTGAAAACAACAAAGAAAAATCAAAAAGCCTTATTTTCAATTTATTCCCATGCGTTCGTGAATAAGAGACAGTATGGAAGGGGGAGAGTCCCTCCCACGGATATGATTCAGGCTCTGGGTCTCGGTATTGTTGACATTTATGAAAAAAACTCATCCCCAATCCAGAGAGTCTTAAACGATCTCTTCCTGACAAGAACCTAAGTTTACAAAGGGCCACAGCAAATCATCTGCCAGGCACGATATAGGGCCATTTCGACGACACATATTCTGTTTAAATGGGATCAATGGCTTCCGCTCCATGTTCACGGCGAAGCTCATAAATACTGATATCAAAGTAACGGAGATTTCCATTTCTATCCCGATAGGGGAAGCATCCATTGCGACTGGCACTGATGGAAAAACCATATCCCTGATTATACCCATTTATTGAGCTGACTGTATTGTGATATCCGGCTTTTTGCTGCACCTGAATCTCATAAAAATCTGATGGGTCATTTTTTGTAAAGAAGTTGCGATTCCAATACTTAATGACAAGGTCAGTCTTTTGTATATAACTTCCGCTTCCATCAAAAAAGTCAAGCTTTTCAGATAAATGATAAAGAATTCTTGTCTCAGAGTTGGCAAATATTCTTTTATAAAGTTTTGGAAAATTGTTTTGAACTTCTTCCAATTCCCTCCATTGGTCTTCAGTAAAGAAAAAATGGGAATGACCCATATCAGAAAAAAAGACAAAGCTGGCAAAACCCATTTCATGGGCCATTTCAATATGACGAGTGATGCTGGCGATAAAATTGGGAGTGATGGGAACAGGTTGAGGTTCTTCAGATCTGTACTGGCCGGCATAATAAAGAAAAAACTGATCCCTCTCAGGATCATAATTCACATGGAGACCTATTCTTTTTCCGGAAGCATAGACTTTTTCAAAGTGGTCAGACATTTTAGGGAAGGTGTATTGTCCATGCTCAAATTCATTTAAAAGAAGCTCTTCTGATTCACTGTGCTTGGGAGTGCAACGCTTTTTGGCCACTTCTAAATCAAAATAGGTGGGAGAAAACTCTCCATTGGCTAAAGGTGGACAAAACAAAAGAAAAGAAAACAGTGAAAAAAGAGAGATTGATTTTATTTGGGTTTCAACAATTAACCCCATTATCATCCTCCTTTGAGATTTGAAGAAAGTGTACAGTATTTCCCGGAAAATTTGTTGTAAATATTTTTAATTGAAAAATAAACATATTTGGAGATATTTTGGAGATAATTTATACAAAACATCCTTTATTATATATAATAATAATTCTTCATTGTCACTGGATAAAAATCTGGATTACATTCTGGCTACAATCGTTCCACTTCACGGGTAATATAAATTCCCCAGGGTTTTCCTGTGTATGTGGATCACTTTGAATGACACCACCCCTGGCATCCGTCTGGGTTGAGAGCCTGTTCATAGGAGGTGCTAATGGCAGCAAAAAGGTTAAATTTTACATGGTCAAATTTTTCTATTTAAAACTCGTCAATTCTATGCTATAGCCTGACCAAGAAAGACTATTGACACAACTTTAAGATTTCGTTATAAGGAACCAATAAAATTTTTTTATCTATGGTACTTATTCAGTTCCCATTGAAAATGAAAACACAACAAGAAACATCTCGTTTCAGACAGTTGTGTTAACACCTTTACCTGAACTCGAAAGATTCCAGCAATACCAAGATAATCAAATAATGAAAGGTTATTTTGATATCATCGCCCATAGTGTTGATATAGAACCATCAATTATTCGTCAGAGCCGAAAATATAAACTTTTTCAAGAAGTCTGTCAATAAAACTTTTATCTTTATCACCTGTTTTAGCTTGAAACCGATGAACGTATCTTTTAGGGAAATAATCAATGGTCTTTATGGAACTAAAAAAATCAAATCCACTGAAGGAATTTAAAAAAGCATGAGGGTTGTTCCCCTCTTTCTCCAAATCCAGGCAGGCACAGATGGGTTCCGTATAATCTTCGTAATAAAATCTCTCATACTCTTCAAAGTAAGTCCACTCCCCCTTGGAACTGTAAAAACCATCTAAAGTGACATAATCGTCATCATTGGAATTATCTTCCGCCTGAACGCAAAATTGTCCCGGTGAAGTGATAAATTTGACTTTCTCCATAGTATCAAAGCAGGACTCCATGGAAAAAACGGGTCTTCTTGTTGAAAAGCTGTACTCTTTTTCATCATAAATAAATTTACCCTCCAGGAAGAAAAAGTCTTCTCCTTCATCATCTGGATACCTAAGGGTGATGTGTGCCTTGATACACTCAAGAGAAGTCAACTCCCTGGAACAAAATGAAACAGGTTCCGCATAGACCCGGAAAGAACTACAGATAAAAAAGGTCAATAAAAAGACCCCTTTATTTCTGATAGCTTTTAAGTTCTTCATATCTCTTAACAACATTTTTTACCTCTGTGTGGTTTAAAGTTTGTTTTTACTGATATTTGACCTTAGTTTTGGAAAATACAAACTGGCAATGCGATGGAGTTCATCTTCATACATCACATCCCGGCCTGATGGGTTTTTTACGCAAGTTCCTTTTCTGTAATGGGCTTTAACCTGATCTCCTTCTCTTAAGTGAGCATCCACATGGGAAGAGCTTCGCCAGTGATAACCTGGCTGGCACTTTCTCCAGGGGTGTTTCTTGGCTTTCGGCACAGTCATCCTCCGGGTTCTTTGAAGTTTTTCTAAAGTCATTCCCCCTGAACAATCAGAAAGGGGTTCATAAATCTTTATTATTCAATAAAATCCCGGTTTTTGGCAAAGACTTTTTTTCATTTTTTATGATTCAATTTAAAGAAATGAACTTTCCAAAGATGTAAAAATGACAAAAGTTTTATGAATTTTTTACAAAAATATCCAGAACCAGTCTTTTATACTGAAGACCATTTGTTTTTCATGTGAGACCACTTGTTTTAAGCGGATTTTGGCTAAAGAAATTCAGCATAGAATAAATGATCTCTCAGGGAAATTCCATGAAAACTCAAACAAGATCAGTATAAGGTGTCTGAAATTGATTCTATTGGATTTCCACCAAGCGTGGAGATACGCTGGCTGTGTCTTTTGCAAATCTCAAAAGTCTTTGTCTTTTAGGATTTGGAAATTCGTGATGGGGATTGAGAGATAAATCGTGGAAAATTTGTACCTCATCGTCTTCTTCCTGGTATGTTAAATTGCATGGGGAAACCGGGCCTCTCAAAAGAGAGGCATCAAAAAACCTCATATTGAAAGAGCCAGTGGAAAAGTCATAGTTTATACTCACCTGACACTTAAGTTTCAATGGATCTCCACTTTCAGTATCAGTGACATCCATCTCAAGAACGTACCTTTGTGTATTAACTGTGTCCTGTGGTATTGGCGGTACAAAAAGCACAAGCTCCACAGCCCTGTTAAACTGTTTAACAAGGAAATAAGGTATGACCAGGTTTAACTGAATGGATTCAATATCAGGTTCAAGTGCTCCTTTTAATTGGTATTGATTTAAGGTTTTTGCAAAGAGGGCTGGAATTTCGTTCACTACTTCCTGTTTATCATACTCCAGAGACTCCATTGCCCATTCTTGTATATTGAGATGTGCCAAAGCCTTGGATGAAAATAAAACCAATAAAACCATGACACCAAATAAATGTTTTTTCATTTTACCTCCAGGATTATAGAGTGACCGACTCAGGATTTTCAAAAATAACAATATATACTGAAGACCATTTGTTTTTCATGTTTTTTTCATAGAGAAATTCCATGAAAATTCAAACCGGACCAATATAAGTGTTGTATCAATTTCTGGCCATTAGTTCAATATAAAAATTTTACAATTTGTATTTCTTTGACGCTTTTGCATATAATTTAAATATTCCAAAGGATTTTAATATGAGTTGGGAAAAATTTATTTTTTGTAAATCTTTTTAAGATGTTCAGCAATTTGACCAGACTTTTGTCTATGGTTAATCACCTTATTGGATTTGATCAGAAGTGTAAATTTTAGTGATTTTATATTTCGTTGTTTACAATCTTTGTGTAAAGATACTCGTTAAAGAAACGTATTCTTGAATTTAAACAGTTTACCTTGGACTTCAAATCTTTTATAAAAAAGACCCACTAAGTGTGGGCCTTTAAAGCATAGGGTTTTTGATTTTCGACTTTCTGAGTTCCGTACTTGGAACGGATTTCATCAATGGAAAATTGACTTTTTCCTCTAAAGAAATGCTTTTTTGATTTCGGACGGAAATACCACATCTTTTTATTGCCTGAGAACATAAAGCCCTGGGACTTCAGTATGTCCTTATGGACCTTTGTTTCCCCTGAAACCCACACCCCGGCCCCACAGACTTCTATAAAAAGACCCTGAAGGTTGTTGATGGCGTTAAGGGCTGAGTTGATCTCTGATCCATAGTCATAGTTGTCATCAGAGTTGACAGAAATGGGATACCTGGCATCTTCAAGGACGGAGTTGGCCTCATTAACAAGTTTCATCATTTCCTCACCTGAAGGGTTACAATCAGGATGATATTTTCTTGAGGCTTTCCTATAAGCTTTCCTATAAGCTTTCTTAACGTCTTCCTGTGTGATTTCCTCTAAATCGGTGATTCCAAGGATTTTGATGGCATCATAAATATTCATGGTAATTTCTCCTTTGTTTGTTGTTGCGTTGTTAAAAAATCCCCTCCCCCTCGGAGGGCTCAACCGAGCCTTCCCTCCGAGGGGGAGGGAATCCTCTGAAAGAGGGAAAAGGAAAAGCTGCTGGAAGGATGCGAGTGCAGCCCCTTAGCCCGTCAAGCGTAAGCAGCAATTAAAATGCCTGGAGTGTCCCCCAAAGGGGACCGCAAGGCATGAGAATTGAGGGCAAGTCAGGGCTGCTCCGCAGACTGGAAGCAGGACAGCAACAGGGAGAGAAAAACTTATGCAATCACAAAGCCATCATCACAAAGGGATTTTACTGAAAAAGAAAGAAAAGTCCAAATTTCGGATCCGGATTCTGGAATCAAAGAAGTAGTAAAAAAGTAGTATGGAAGTAGCAAACGGATGAAATTTCATGGAATCCCATGAAATTTTGGTTTGTGATTGCAAGCCTCTTTTGAGTGATTTTAAATACTTACAAAATTTGGGAATAGAACCGATGGTTCGTTTTGGTGGTCTCTACTGGACTCGAACCAGTGACCTCCTCCATGTCAAGGAGACGCGCTACCAGCTGCGCCAAGAGACCATGGGGCTAGTACACTTTATTTTCAAATGAAGTCAAGTTGCCTGAAGACAGGCCAAAGACCTGAGGCCAAGGACCTGAACTTTCAGTTTCTCTGGAAAATAATGCTTCAAGTCATTAATATGGGAAGATGGGGTTTCGATGGATTGTTTTCCTTTTTTTATGGGCTTCGGTGGGCCATGCCAAAGCTCTGCGGGTCAGTATTGATCCGGGTCATGGGGGCCGGGATCGTGGTGCCATTTATGGGCAGATCAAAGAATCAGACATTAATTTAAACATTGCCCGCAGACTCTATGAACGATTGAAGCAGGACCCTGACTTTGAAGCTTTGCTTTTAAGGAAAACAGACAGGGATTTAAAACTTTCCACAAGGCTTGGAATGTCCAGGCAGTTTGCCAGTGATCTCTTTATCAGCATTCATGCCAATGCCCACAAAAATCAAAAAATCCATGGTTCTGAATTTTATATTCAACAACAGCAAACACACAGGTTCCTGTCCTTAATCAGTCACAACGGAAAAAGACAGACAGGACAGAGGGGACAACGAAAGGATATTCTCCAAAAGAAGGTCGGGGGAGGGGACGTGGAGAGGATTGTCTTTGATCTCAGTCAATCCGGTCGCCTGCTCCAAAGCTACCAACTGGGTTCTTTGGTACGCAGGCACTGGAGACAGAACAAGAAGAGAAGGATCAGGCAGGCCCCCTTTTATGTTCTCAGTCAGAACTCAGCTCCGGCTCTTCTCATTGAAGTGGGTTATATATCCAACAGGCGGGAACGGCAAAAGCTCACCCGGCCCAAAGTACAGAGGGCTATTGCCGGAAAAATTCATGCTGCTCTTGAGGATTATGCGAAAAACATGGACAAACTTCCCTGAAGTATTTTAAAAGCAAGGAATGTTAAGACACGATAAGCGTAAAGCCAATGAACTTCGTCCTGTGACCATCACTCCCCATTTTAACCGTTATGCCGAGGGCAGTGCCCTGATCCAGGTTGGACACACCAAAGTGGCCTGCAATGCCAGTGTGGAGGATCAGCTTCCCAAATGGTTAAAGGGCCAGAACAGGGGCTGGGTGACGGCCGAATACGGTATGCTTCCCCGTTCCACCCATGAGCGTATGAAACGGGAAAAGATTGGGACTTCGGGTCGCATCCAGGAGATTTCAAGACTGATTGCCAGGTCCCTGAGAAGTTGCGTTGATCTGTACCTGCTTAAAAACCTCCAGATCACTGTTGACTGCGATGTTTTGCAGGCCGATGGGGGAACCCGGACAGCGGCCATCACCGGAGGTTTTGTGGCTTTGGCCCAGGCCCTCAACCACCTCCAGAGAAAAAAAGAGATTTTAAAAAACCCGTTGAAAAATCAGGTGTCAGCTATCAGTGTGGGAATTTTTGAAAACAATCCCCTGTTAGATCTTTGCTACAGGGAAGACAGCATGGCGGACACAGACTGCAATTTTGTTATCAATAACCGTATGGGATTGGTTGAGATTCAGGGTACGGCTGAGGAAAACTCTTTCACAAGAAGCCAGTTGGATCAAATGCTGGACCTGGCCATCCATGGTTGCATGAGCCTTCACCAGGTGCAGACAGACCTTTTAAAACAGTTGGGTGTGCCCCTGTCGGGGGGAGAGTGATGGAACTTTGGCTCGCCACTGGAAACAGGGGGAAAGTGACCGAATTGAAAAAACTTCTATCCCCTTTTCCCCTTGAAATTCACAGTCAGGATAAACTTCATTATTTTTCACAGCCGCCCGAGGACGGGCAGAGTTTCGAGGACAATGCCCGTATTAAGGCCCGGGCCCTGCACGCCATAAAACCAGAGGTCTGGACAGTGGCTGATGATTCAGGTCTTGTGGTGGATGCCTTGGGAGGTTTGCCAGGTGTTCATTCGGCCCGTTATGCCGGCTCTGGAGCCAGGGTTTCAGAGAATAATGCCAAGCTTCTGAAAATAATGGGACTGTGCAGGGCTACTGATCGCAAGGCGCGTTTTCATTGCTGTTTGCTGGCCATCAGCCCCTCAGACGAAGAGTTTATCTGCCATGGGGAACTTGAAGGTGAAATTGCCCGTCGCCTGTCAGGCCATAACGGTTTTGGTTATGATCCTCTTTTTATTCCCCGGGGGGAAAGCCGCAGTCTTGCTGAAATGAGTCCGGGTGAAAAAAATGCCATTTCCCACAGAGCAGGGGCCTTGAAAAATCTTTTTGAAATATTAAAGGGCAAAATCCCCCATCCAGACAATAATCCAGGCAGCAGTGCAGCAATAATCCAGACAAAATAATAATGTGAACAAGTGATAATAATATGAGGTGAACTATGTCCCACATTAAAATATTTTCAGGCACTTCCCACAGGAATTTTTCAAAAAGAGTGGCTGATTTTGCCGGAGTTCCCTTGGGTCGGAGTGAAATCACCTGTTTTGCCGATGGAGAGGTTCAGGTGGAAATCCATGAAAGTGTCCGAGGTGACAGTGTTTTTGTTATCCAGAGTGCCTGTCCCCCAGTGAATCAGAACTACATGGAGCTTTTTATTATTCTGGATGCTCTGAAAAGGGCCTCTGCCAAGGAGGTGACTGCCGTTATTCCCTATTATGGGTACGCCAGACAGGATAGAAAGGTGGCTCCCCGTGCCCCCATATCAGCCAAGTGTATGGCTGATCTTGTGACCACAGCGGGGGCCACACGGGTGGTCTGTGTGGATCTCCATGCCGCTCAGATCCAGGGCTTTTTCAATTGTCCTGTGGACCACCTCTTTGCCATACCCACTTTGGCTCTGGAGTGGAAAAAATCCTATGGAACAGGTCATGATTTTGTGGTGGTCAGCCCTGATGCCGGAGGGGTGGAAAGGGCCAGGGCTTTTGCCAAAAGGATCAATTGTTCCATGGCCATTGTGGATAAAAGACGTTCAGGTCCCAATGAGGCCAGGGCTTTTCACCTGATCGGTGAGGTGAAGGACAAGACAGCCATTATTGTGGACGATATCATCGACACGGCTGGAACTTTAACACAGGCTATTGACAGCCTTATTGACAATGGGGCAAAAGAGGTGTTTGCAGTGGCTACCCATGCTCTGTTTTCCGGTTCGGCTGTAGGACGTTTGAAGGAATCCAGGATCCAGAAGGTTTTGGTGACAGACACCATTCCTCTGAGTCAGGAGGGGGTCGGCTGTGGTAAAGTGAAGGTGGTGAGTGTGGCTTCTGTGGTGGCTGAAGCTCTTCTCAGAATTTATGAGAATGATTCAGTGTCCTCCCTTTTTAATGATTAAAACAGACCCTGTCAGGGCTTTCAGGGCAAAAGAGGTACTTAATGGCTGTTGTTGAACAATTCAATGTGGATATAAGACATCCCGGGAAAGGGAAGTCCAGGGGCTTGCGTAAGAAACACAAAATTCCCGCTGTGATGTATGGCCCCAAAATGGAAAATCAGAATGTGATGATGGATGAACTCTTTATTGTCAAGCATAGTGGCAGCAAGCATGAAAGTTCTATTTTTGAAACCAGGAGTGATTATTCCCCGCTGAACTCCTTAAAAGTGATGCTCAAAAAAATTCAGACCCATCCCGCCACAGGTCGCCCCATTCATGTGGATCTTTATGCTCTTGATATGGAGGCATCCATTCGGGTGAATGTGACCATTCAATTTGTCGGTGAACCTGTGGGAGTGAGGGAGGATGGGGGGATCCGTCAGATCACTCAGGGCCAGATAGAGGTGAAATGCAATCCCAGCAAAATTCCTGAAGAAATCAGGGTGGATATTTCCCACCTGAAAGTGGGGCAGTCCATTCACGTCTCGGAGATAACTTTGCCCCCGGACGTGATTCCTCTGACAGCCTCGGACAGGACCATTGTCACTGTTAATCATCCTAAAAAAGAGAAAGTTGCTGAGGTTGTCGATGAAACAGGCATCGAAGGTGGTCAGGCAGGGGACACAAAAGCGGCTGACACCGGAGAGGCCAAAAAGATGGAGGCTAAAAAGGTGGAAGCTAAAAAGACGGAAACCAAAAAATAGGTCTTTGATCGGTCTATGTGGTTGGTGGCTGGTCTGGGGAATCCAGGGACAAAGCATTTACTCACTCGGCACAATGTGGGTTTTATGGCCATTGACTCTTATCTCAACAGTATTGGCAATCCTCCCGAGAAAAAAGAACACAGGTCCCTGACCTATTCTTTTACAGTTGAGGGTGAAAAAATTTTAATGGTCAAGCCCCAGACTTTTATGAATCATTCAGGTGAAGCCATTCAGGCTCTCTATCACTACTATAAAATTGATCCTTGTCATCTTATTGTTCTGCATGATGAAATTGAACAGACTTTCAAACGAATAAAGGTTCAAAGGGGCCGAGGCCATGGAGGCCATAATGGGGTCCGTGATATCCATGAAAAACTAAAGACCAATGATTATTATCGCATTCGCATTGGGGTGGGGAGACCGGAAGGCTCACAGGAGGTGGTTGGTTATGTCCTCTCCTCTTTTTCAAAACAGGAACGGGAAGACCTTCCTGATATTCTGGAAAAGGTCAGTGATGCTGTTGAAGGGATTGTTTTTGATGGTCTGGAGAAAACAGCCAGTCTTTTAAACCGCAAGGAACAGTAGGTTGATTTGTAACGACTCACATACCTCTTATGTCATTCTGTCATTCTGTCACTGTGTCACTGTGTCACTGTGATCTTCCCTTGATCGGACAGACCCTATTATATTCTTGAAAATGAGTGGAGTATCCATTAAAGAGGATCCTGTGAATGGACTGAAATTTCTTGTGCTCCTTTTTTTGTGTTTTTTTGGTTTTGTGACCTGTCATGTGGATCCGGGTTTAAAGAAACATCCCCGACCCATGAAGGTTATTAAATCCGTGGTGCACACTTACAACCCCTCTCTTGATATTCTGTTCATCATTGATGATTCAATCAGTATGGAGGTGGAACAGGATCTTCTGACAAAAAACGCTGAACTGTTTGTCAATCAGTTTCTGAATGTCAGGTTCGTTGATTACCATATTGGTGTCACCACTTCATCAATATCATCGACGAAAAGGAAATCTTCCAGTGTTGCCCCTGATGGAAGGTTACACCGATGTGATGAACTGGCAAAGAAATACAGCCATAAGTATTCCAATTATGTGAGTAAAAAAACCTATAGGGCGGGGGAGTGCCTCAGTGAGATGATGAAAGTGGGTAAGGGTGGTAACACAGCAGAGCGATTTTTCAGTATTCCTGCTTTGGTTTTTTCGGGATCTGTGTTTAAAAAAGAGAACAGGAGTTTTTATCGCCCCCATGCCCATTTGGCTGTTTTCGTTATGACGGATTCTTATGACCAAAGCAATGTGAGCTCTGAGGAATCCTACAGTTTTTTGTTGAACCTTAAAAAAGGTGATGAGAACAAAATTCACTATGCTGTTGGATATGTTATGTCCCAAAGATATGGTTGCCATGAGGATGAATCCGGACAGGACAAATATGTTTTGGAGTTTGAGAGAATGGTTGGACTCTTTGGCCGTCGCGGTTACTCCTTTGATCTTTGTCAAGCCAGTTATGGAAAGGATCTTGCCCATTTTGCCAGTCATCTGGTTCAGTCGGTGCTCACCATTCCTCTTGACAGTCTACCCAATATTGCATCTATAGAGGTACGTTATGAATATGAAAAGGGCGTTCAGAAAATATTCAATGGTTCCGGGGGTTGGACCTATGACATTGATGAAAATGCCATTCATTTATCCAGGAATATTGACTTGGAGCAAACAGGAGGGCAGTTTTATATTAATTATGAACCCATTTATGCTGATTCGGTGGATATACAAAAATGAAAAATGAAAGGAGCCATTGTCATGAGAGTGTTCAGTATTTTGTTTTGTTTGGTCATCCTGTTGAGTGGAGTCTTTATGGGTTGCACCTCTGAAAATTCCTATAAATCATACAAAACCCTGAAAAGTTTTCAGATGCCCTCCCCCAGGGCAGAGGTGGTGGAACTGAGACACAAAAAGTCGGGGGCCAGGCTGGTTCTTGTCAAAAACCCTGATGTTGCCCGCACTTTTATGGTGGCTTTCAGAACCCCCCCTTATGATGACACGGGACTTTTTCACATTTTTGAACACGCCGTTCTGGCCGGTTCAAGACTCTATCCTTCAAAATCAAATTTTTTAAAAGTGTCGGATTCCACAGTGGCCAGTTTTATCAATGCCATGACTGGTGATGTGAGAACTTTTTATCCTTTTGTGACCAGGGATTCCGTGGATTTTGATAATCTTCTTTCTGTCTATATGGATGCTGTCTTTTTTCCAAAAACTGTCCAGGATCCAAGAATTATCAAAAGGGAGGGTTGGAGATACGAAGTGGACCCGGAGACACAAAAAATGTCCATCAATGGGATTGTTCTCAGTGAAATGAAAGGAGCTTTTTCCAGTCCTTACAGGACCCTTGGATTTCATCTCAGTCGTTCTCTTTTGTCCCAGACCCCCTATGCCAATGAGAGTGGTGGGCTTCCTGAAAAGATTGCAGGTCTCAGCTTTGAGCAGATTGTGGAGGCCCATAAAAAATACTATCACCCCCAGAACTCTGTGATCTATCTCTATGGAGATATTGATTACAAAAAGACTCTGGCCACTATTGATGAAAAGTTTCTTGCTCACTTTGACAGGAACCCTGATTACATTCCCCCTGAAATTCCCCTGCAAACAGATTTTAATTATTCCAGTGCTGTTGTGGAAGCCATTTATCAGGGGCAGAAAACCCCCAACAGGGACTTTGTGACCAAAAGTTATGTTCTTGGTCCCCTGACTTCTGTTCACAGGGATGTGGCTCATATCCTGGTCCAGGCTTTTACCGCAAAACCGGCTTCTCCATTAAGACTTCGCATTCTTAAGGAAGGTCTTGCCCAGTCAATTTTTCCCCTGGGCCTGGAAAGCAGGGACAATGCCTTTGGTTTTGTTTTTGAAGGAACAGAATCTTCACAGAGGGAAAAGCTGGGAGATGTTTTGGGGCAGGAGCTGGATAAGGTCATTGAACAGGGCCTGGAACAGGAACTTCTGACCTCCATTCTCAACAAGTATGAATTCTCCTACAAGGAAAAATACAGCAATGGTTCCCACCGGGGTTTTCGATTGGGGTGGACTGTGGTTGACAATTGGCTTTATCAGGATCTGTCCCTGGAGGAAGACCTGGATTTTATGGGTCGTTTCAGGGAACTTCGTCAGATTCTCAGTGATAAAACCTTTGTCAGGGATTTTTTTAAAAAACATTTTAAGGAGAATCCCCGGTCCCGCTGGCTTGTGCTGAAACCTGATCCCCTGTTTTCCAAAAAATTCAATGCAGGACTTGAGAAACAGGTGGAGAAGGCTCTTGGGGAAAAACCATTGGCTGAGTATGAAAAAGAGGATAAAATCTACCGTCAGTGGGTTAAAGCTGAAGAGCCTCCTGAAATCACAGGGAAAACCCCTCTGTTAAAGCTCTCGGATATAACAGTGGATGAAAAGCCCATTCCCTTTACAAAAATCAAAACAGGTTCCACTGAAGTGATTGAGTATCCACAGGACACTGGTGGAATTTCCTATATCAGGTTGTTTTTTGATCTCAGGGGTGTTGGAGAGGAAGACCTGAAAAAACTTGAGTTTTTCACAAATCTTCTCAAAAAAACAGACACCACAAATTATTCTTTTCAGGAGTTGTCAAAGAAGATTGACACCCACACTGGCGGGATTGGATTTTATGTTCATGCCTATCAATCATTCAGGGGCCTGGAAAAGTTCAAACCCACTCTGGTTGTGAATTTGAGTTTTCTTGATGGGAACCGTGACAGGAGTCTGGCTCTTTTAAAAGAGCTTTTGACGGAGAGTCAGTTCTCTCCTGTGGACCGGGTGGACAGTCTTGTTAAGGAAATGAAAGTGGAAATGGCAAACAGTGTTTCCGGACGTGGACGCTATCTTGCCACAGGGGCTGCCGCTAAAAGCTTTTTCCCTGCCTTGGGGGCCTTTAATGATGAAATAGATGGCGGGTCTTTTGAAGAATACATTCTGAAGTCAAAAGTTGATTCAAAGCTTTTATCCTCCACTCTCAGGAGGATGCTCAGAAGTGTTTTTAATCAAAACAGGTTGTTTCTGACAACGATCACAGCAGAAGGGAAAAAGCTTAAAGAACTTGAGTTGGAACTGGGAAAACTCAGGGATTCTCTCCCCTCCCGTGGTTTTGGGGACCAAACCTGGTCCTTTTCCGGACAAAAGAATTATGACGGTTATGCCATCCCCGGAGAGGTTCAATATGTGGTCCAGGCCACATCTTTCAGGGATCAGGGTCTGCAATACCGTGGGACTATGCAGGTTTACTCCCAATATCTTGACACTCACTTTATGATTCCACGACTCAGGGAACAGTCAGGGGCCTATGGAGCATGGTCCTCCTTTGGTTGGGATGGTTTGTTTACCCTGTCCACCTACAGGGATCCCCATTTGAAGCAGAGTCTTGATATCTTCTCCCAGGCTGTGGATTTTATGAAAAACCGGAAACTGGACAGGGAAAAATTAAAGCCGGCCATTCTGGGTTCCCTGAAATCCTATTACAAAGACAAATCCGTGTCAGAGAAAACCTCTTTTATGACAGGTCTGTATTTAAATGACAGGAGTTGGGATGATTATATGAAAACAAAAAAAGAGATTTTATCAGCAACTCCTGAAGATTTTGAAAAGATCAGCAAAGCTTTGACCCAGGCTCTTAAGAAAGCCAAAAAAGCTGTGGCGGGGAATCCCGAAAAACTGAAAAAAGAAGCTCCTTTCCTGAAGCAGGTTCTCTCGCTTCAATAGTCATGGCTCATGCCTCTGCTATGAGAGAATACGGGCCAGCAGCTGTTGGGTGTTTTTAACCCAGCAAAAGTCCACGGGTTGTTTGAGAAGATTTTTTTCCAGATGTTTTTTATTGGAAACAGGAAGGTAGAACTTTTTAAAACCCAATTTCATGCCTTCCTTGACACGAAGGTCACAATAGGGAACCCCACGAACCTCTCCTGTCAGTCCCACCTCTCCGGAAAAACAAGCCATGGCATCAAGAGCCTTGTTTTTATTACTGGATATAAGGGCGGCCACCACGGCCAGATCCGTAGCTGTATCAGTGAGTTTTAATCCTCCAACGACATTGATAAAAATATCATCCTGATTCAGGTTGAAGTTGAGTTGCTTGCACAGAACAGCCACCAACAGGTGGACCCGTTGAATGTCAAACCCCAGGGATGCACGCCTGGGAATAGGTAGATGGGTGGGGGTGACAAGAGCCTGGATTTCACAGAGCAGAGGGCGACTGCCTTCAATGGATGGAAAGATGGAAGAACCCACCAGTTTTTCCCCACGTTCTTCCAGAAACATTTCTGAGGGATTTTCCACTTCTTTCAATCCCTGGGCTGACATGGAAAAAACACCCAACTCCTGGGCTGGACCAAAGCGGTTCTTTACTGATCTCAGCAAACGGAACTGATGGCTCTGGTCCCCGTCAAAAGAGAGAACGGTGTCCACCATATGTTCCAGAACTCTGGGACCTGCAATGCTTCCATCCTTGGTTACATGGCCAATGAGAAAAACACAATAGTTGTTGGTTTTGGCAAGAGTCATCAGCTGGCTGGCACATTCCCTGACCTGTGAGACAGAGCCGGGAGCTGAACTGAGTTCATCCATGGAAACTGTCTGGATGGAGTCAATAATCAGAACCATGGGTTTGGCTTTGGAAACAAGCTTAAAAATATTTTCCAGATTTCCCTCGGCAGCCAATAAAATATTTTTTGACTGAATACCAAGACGGCGGGCTCTGGATTGAGTTTGACCGGTTGATTCCTCAGCAGAAACGTAGAGAACTTTATGATCTTGTTCAGCAAGTCTGGCAATCATTTGTAAAGTTAATGTGCTTTTGCCAATGCCGGGGGATCCGCCCAACAAAGTAAAACTACCCGGAAACAAACCTCCTCCAAGAACTCGATCCAATTCCCTGATTCCGGTTTGCAATCTGGAGTCACTTGTTTTTGTTAATTGACTTTGGTCCAGAGTGACAAGTTTTGATTCCTGTTTTTTAATCCATGGATGATTGGTTTTGATGACAGTGGGGCTGAGTTCCTCAACAAAGGAATTCCAGGACCCGCAATCTGTGCAGCGACCCTCCCATTTAGGACGCTGGGCACCACAATGTTGGCAGATAAATTGAGATCTGGCCTTAGTTTTTCTCATATCTTTGGTTATCATTAAAAAAGTGAGAAAACAAATTCTGATTTTTATCACCATTTTTCAATCTTTCGCTCTGGCGGTTCCTCCAAAAATTGAAGTGGCCAGAAAATATTTTCTCAATAAGGATTATATAAAAGCCCATGGGGAACTCAGTGATGTCTCTCTGGACAAACTGGATTCCAGGGAATCATCTCTGATCGAATTTTTCCACGGACTTATTTTTTTTGAGCAAAAAAATTATGATTTTGCCATTGAATCCTTCCATCAAAGTCTTGGGAAGGGCACCCACCTGCGGGATGTGGTTCATTATTATCTGGGTTTGGCTTACCTTGGTTTGCACAAGTATGCTCTGGCTGGAAAATTCCTTAAAAAGATCAACCAGCTGGATTCTTCTGATTTTCTTAAAAGAAAATCCGATTTTCATCTGGCTGAAATTCTTTTTGAAACAAAAAAATACAATGGAGCAGAAAAGATGTTCAAAAAGATGGAAAGAAAAATGAGACACAGCGACCTTCATCCTGATATCTTATGGTTTCTTGTAAAGATCAATAATACCAAAAGAGAAAAAGCTGGTGTTTGTTACTGGAGCCGGAAACTGTATGTCCGCTATCCCACTTATGGGTCTGTTGCCCATTGGGGATTGAGATGGAAGGATAATTTACTGGATGGAGAGCCCTTAAAATGCAGGGACAGGATTAAGGATCAGAAAAAACGCATAAGGAGATTGCAGTGGTTGGGAGCCAAGGAAAAGGTCTCCAGGGAGATCAGGCAATTTAAAAAGTCAGAAAAGAACAGTTTCATCAGGGACAGTGTTGTGTCTGAATACCTGGTTAATGAGGGAATGGTGAAAGAGGCTTTTGATCGCTTAAAGCCCTATTATAGAAGCAGAAAGAGACAAAAGGACGAGGATTATATCAGACTTTTTGCAAAGGCAGCTTCCCAGTCGGGTGAATATCAGAAGGCTTTGGATATTTATCAGAAAGCCTATAAAAGTTTTTCCGGTCAAAAAGCCCTTTGGTTTCTTTACAATGGAGCCTTTCTTGGTTACCAGCACAAGGATTATGATGGAGCTTTAATGCGATTTAAAGAGCTTCAGGCCAGGTATCCCCACACGGTTTTTGGAAGAAAGACCCATTGGTATATTCCCTGGATCTATTACCTGAAAGGGGATTATCAGAAATCCTTTGATCTCATGCAAAAAGCTTTGGAGGAAAATATTCCGGTGTTGGCTTCGGAAAGGCTAAAGTACTGGATGGCCATGAGTCTGGAGAGGCTTGGTCATAAAACACGGGCCCGAAAACTTTTTCTGGAGATATCACAGGATGAATCCATTGGTTATTATTCCATAGCCGCTGTGCAGAGGTTACGAAACATATTAACTCCCGGGTCCCTGACCAGTCTTCAGTACGATGCCTCTTTTGTTCTCCGTGAAAACTGGCTCACCCATCTGACTCAAAAAGAAGGGTATCAGAATTTTAATCCCTTTCAGACAAAAGTGGGTGAGACGGGGTTTTCCCTGAGTCAGTGGCAAAAACTTCCATTTATGAAGGAGTATATGGAGGCGGAGAGAGAGACTGCCCCAATGCACTCAAATATCAGGAAACTTAAGTTTCGTGAACATATTGAAAAGGCCAAACATCTTTCCATGATTGGACTGAATGATTTGGCCAAATGGGAACTCTATGGTCTTGAAGAACGGACAAAAAACCTGGAGAACCTGAAAACTCTCATGTTTGAATATTATCGTAACAGGTTATTCCATCGTTCAGCTTACATAGGTGCTCAATACTTTGCTGATGCGAGAAAACACCTTGGACTTCATCTGGGTGCTGTTCTCTGGCAGTTTGTCTATCCAAGGGCTTTTGAGGATGAAGTTCTGAAACATGGTAAAAATTTTGGTGTGCCTCCGGAATTTGTCTGGAGTATCATGAAGGCGGAAACCAATTTCAGGCCTGATGCCCTGTCTCCTGTGGGAGCCAGGGGGTTGATGCAAATCATGACACACACAGGCCGCAAGGTGGCTTCACTGATGGGAAAAAACATCAAAGATCCCGATCTTTTCAGACCTTCAGTGGGAGTGGAAATTGGAACCCGTTACTTAAAGAGGGTTCTTAAAAAATTTCAGGACAAGATTCCTCTGGCTGCCGCCGCCTACAATGGGGGTCCTCATCGGGTTCATAAATGGTTGCACCAGTTTGGTCAGTTGGAAATGGATGAGTTTATCGAACACATCCCTTTTAGGGAAACCCGCAGATATGTTAAAAAAGTGGTTCGCTATTACACTCTTTATCATTTGTTATATAATAAAAACAGTCATGCCTCCTCCTGGCTGGCCGATAACGTGAATGTTTATCCTGAGGGAACCCCCCCCACCCGTGAAACATGGGAGACCCTTTAGCACACACTTTTCAAAGTTTGGAGAGGGCTTTTGGAGAGGGCTATTGGGTCACTGTTTTTTTGGCGATCCTGGATGGAGAGGATAAAGAGGGAATGGGGTCACCGGATTTGTGATGGGAATTGTCAATTGACAGGTCTTTGGCTCATATTGTAGAAATTATATTGTATATTGTACTGGTCGTGTTTGAAATTTCACGGTTTTTTCATCTTGAAATGCCTGAAAATCCAAACAGGATCAGTAAGATGTATTGCATGGTTTTATTGTTTCTGGGTCAAATGGAGGAGTGAACATTGAGAATCAGGAGGCTGGAACTGATGGGGTTTAAATCCTTTAAAGACCGTACTGTCATTCATTTTGATTCAGGAATCACAGGTGTTGTGGGTCCCAATGGTTGTGGAAAATCCAACATTGTGGATGCTCTGATCTGGGTTATGGGTGAAATGTCAGCCAGGCATTTGCGTGGCTCCAGTATGGAGGATGTGATTTTTTCAGGGGCCGATGGCTACACGTCCATGGGACTCTGTGAGGTTTCTCTGGTCCTTGAAAATGAGGGGGGATTGTTCCCGGCCAAATATCTGAATCACCCGGAGTTGATGGTGACCCGTCGTCTTCACCGCTCCGGGGAATCAGAGTACCTGATTAACAGACAACCGGCCAGGCTCCGCGATATTCAGGAGATATTTATGGACACGGGGGTGGGGGCCAGGGGTTTCAGCATTGTTGAACAGGGGGCCATCAGTCAGATGATCACTGCAAAGCCGGAAGAACGCAGAGTCCTGATTGAAGAGGCTGCCGGTATCACCAAGTTCAGAAACCGCAAAAGGGAATCCCAGAGAAAACTTAAAGCCACAGAAGCCAATCTGCTTCGTTTGCAGGATATTATTCGTGAGTTGAAACGCCAGATGGACAGCCTGCAAAGACAGGCCCAAAGAGCGGAGAGATATCGCAAACTTAAAACAGAGATGGAAGCCATTGAACTCTGGATTTCCTCAAAGGAATTTTTGGAGTTACAGGGCCAAACCCATACAGCTCAAAAAGAGTTTAACCAGGCCCAGGACCGGCAGATGGAGCTGGAAACAAAAGTGGCGGCACTTGAAGCAGAGCTTGCTGAATTGCGTGGCAGGGCTTTGAGTGAGGAAAAGGTTATTGAAAATTTTCGGATATCTCTTGGGGAGAGCCAGGAAGAGGTGCGAAAAAGAGAAACGGAAATACAGGAGATGGGTTTTCAGGTTGAGCAGGCCCGTCGTTCAAAAGAAATGGCAAGCTCCCGCTTCACTGAAAATCAGATTCGGGAAAAAACTTTTGTCGAGGATTTTAATATTCTTGCCAAAGATCTGACACAGATTGGTCAGAGAGCCGAAGAATTAAAAAGTCAGTACGAAACTGAAAAAAATCAATATGACCAAAAACGGAATCTCA
The DNA here is from genome assembly GCA_965218815.1 of Bdellovibrionales bacterium. Taxonomy (GTDB): domain Bacteria; phylum Bdellovibrionota; class Bdellovibrionia; order Bdellovibrionales; family JAGQZY01; genus JAGQZY01. The sequence continues at coordinate 1,021,257 of CBDCLX010000002.1, forward strand.
TCGAAGAGTATGAAAGTCGGCTGAGTGAAAAAAGAAAGGAGCTTTTCTCTTTAACAGAGACAGAGGCTGGGGACCTCACCAGGCAGGGCCGTATGGAGGAAACCGCCTCTCATGTTGAGGTGGAAGTGGATCAGGCCAAAAACACGCTGGACGAACTGGAAAACAGGAAGACAGAATTTGACAAAAATTATAAAAAAGCTCTGGAGGGGTTCCAGAAAGAACGCCAAATGCAAATGGATATTTTCAATGATGTGGAGTCTCTGAAAAATCAAAAGGAAAAACTGGATGCTGAACTGGAGGTGAAGGAATCAGAGGTCCTGCTGTTTAAGGAAAAGCTTAATGAAGTGACTTCAAGACTCTATGGTTTGGAAAACCTTCGGGATAACTTTGAGGGTTTTGAAGAGGGTGTGAAATCCATCATGCTTCGGCAAAGGGAGGGTCTTGGGGTTTTGGATAAGGAACAGAAGCGGTCTTGTGAAAAGTTCACACCTGTTTCAGAAATTCTCAGAGTGCCTGAAGCCCTTGAAGTGGCTCTGGAGGCTGTCCTTGGGCCAAGGCTGCAAATGCTGGTGAGTCAGGACAGGGAAGAGTCTTTAAAAGCCCTTGAATATTTAAAGGAAAAAAAATCAGGACGGTCCAGTTTTTATTCTGCCAGTGGTGTTTTACAGACTCATGATACTTCGGAAAGTTCTCTTGTAAAAAGCAGTGAAGGTGTTAAGGCCCTGCTTGGAGAAGTGGTTCAGATGTCTGAAAAGCAGCGTCCGATCATGGAGAGACTGATCCACAAAGTGGCCGTGGTTGAGGATATTCATCAAGCCATAAAACTTCAACTTTGTTTTCCTTCCTGGACTTTTGTCACTTTAGAAGGGGATTTGTTTACCTGTGAGGGAATCATCAGTGGTGGTCATAAGGGGGATGTTTCAACCGGGGTTCTTCAGCGTGAGAGGGAAATTGACCAATTAAAAGAATCCAAAGAGGAGTGGGCCGGCAAATTGGCTTTGGCCAGAGCAGCCATGAAAAAGATTAAAGCCTTGGTGGATCAAGTGAGTGAATATCTGAAAAAGGCCCATAGAGATGAAACAAATAAGGAGATCTTAATCACAGGTCTTAAAAAAGATCTGCAGAGGGTGGAATTGGAGCAACAAAATGTAAACCAGGCCCTGGGGGAACAGGAGCAAAAACTGGATGATCTGTTAAAGAGAGAAAAACAAATTCGGGAGGAACTCTCCGCTCTCAGTTTCCATCTCCATAAGAAAGCGGAAAAAAAGAAAAATCTGGAACTTTTCATGGCAGAGCTGACAATATCTCTTGAGACGGAAAAATCCGGTCTCAATGATCTGCAAAACAAAGTGACCCACCTGCGGGTGGAAAATGCCAAAAAGCAACAGGAGTTTATCGGTGTTCAAAAGGAACACCAGAGACTGAAAAAGTCCCTGGCTGAAATTCGGGAGCAGATGAACCGGATGAATGAGGAGTCCTCTAAAAACAGCCAGCTGATGACAGACACCCGGATTCTTCTTGAAGAAAAAAAAGCCAAACTTGAGGTTCTTATCCAGAAAGTGGAGGAACAGAAATCAGGGCTTGCTGCTTTAAGGGACGATTTTGAAAAATCCAATGCCAGATTGTTTGAAGTCCAGGAGATTTTTTCCCGAACAGCAGTAGAGAGAAACAAGCAGCAATCCAGGATGAATGAGGCCCGGTTATTGTTTGAACAATCCAGGATGAATGAGCGGAATCTGGTGGAGAGTATCCGGGAACGCTACCAGAAGGATCTCTCTCAGGTGGCTGAAGAGTTGGCAGTACAGGACAGGGACAGAGAGTCCTCTGAGGAGGAAATGAATGTCTTAAAGGAAGAACTGGCTCGTATTGGCCAGGTAAATCTTTCAGCCATTGAAGAGTATGATGAGTTGGCCACCCGCTTTGATTTTCTAAGTCAGCAAAACGAGGATCTTGTGGGAGCCAAGTCCCAGCTTGACAAAGTGATTGAACGAATCAACCGCATTTGTTCAAAACGCTTCAGGGAAACCTTTGAAGCTGTGAACAGTCAGTTTGAAAAGGTTTTCCCCATGCTTTTTGGTGGGGGTGAGGCCCGTTTGGTTCTGGTTGAAGATCCGGAAAAAGAGGAGACGGGCATTGATATTGTTTCAAAACCTCCTGGCAAGAAACTGCAAAATGTGTCTCTGCTCTCTGGTGGAGAAAAGGCCCTAACAGCTGTTTCCCTGATTTTTTCCATCTTTCTGGTGAAGCCCTCCCCCTATTGTTTGCTGGATGAGGTGGATGCTCCCCTGGATGATGCCAACGTCATGCGTTTTAATGATCTGGTTAGGGAAATGGCCAAACGTTCCCAGGTCATTCTTGTCACCCACAACAAATACACCATGGAAGTTGCCGAAAAACTTTACGGGGTGACCATGGAGGAGAGAGGGGTCTCTAAAATGGTCTCTGTGGATCTGAGTGCTTCCTGAAAGGTCGCCACTCATCTCCCATGAAGAAGCCACAAAAATAACTTTCTACAGGAAAGTGTTAAACTCAATGATAAAAATTTCTCTTTTTTTCCGAGCCCTCTTTCTTATTGTTTTTATTCCATTTCATACTGTTTTTTATTCCATCGTGGTGATTGTCGTGCTTTTTCTCCACCTTCCCCGCTCTTATATCAGCCGGATTATCAGGTTTTGGGCTCAGGGGATTTTATTTCTCTCAGGCATTCAGGTTGAGATTCATGGTGAGGAAAACAGACCCGGGAACAGGGGTTTTGTTTATCTTTTTACCCATAGCAGTCACCTGGACATTCCTGTTCTTGTTTGCAGTTCCCCGTATTTTTTCTGTTTTGGAGCCAAAAGCTCTCTTTTTAAAATTCCATTTTTCGGAAAGGCCATGACTCTTTTGGGAATTCTCCCGATCACCCGCAGAGATCGTCAGAAAGCCATTCAGGTTTATAGTCAGGCTGAAAAGAGATTGGCGGAAGGAGAGATTTTTGCCCTTTCTCCAGAGGGGGGGAGACGACGGAGCAATGAGATTGGTGAGTTTAAATCCGGTCCCTTTATCTTTGCCATCAATGCAAAGGTTCCCATTGTTCCCATTGTTCTTTGCGGAGTGGATTGTTGTTTGAAAAAAGGTTCAATTTTTATCAATACAGACTCCCTGGTCAGAAAAGTGGGGGTTCATATTCTGCCTCCTGTTGATACTGCTGATTTGACTGTAAATGATGCGACAACCCTTAAAGGGAAAATTCGCAGGAGGATTCTTAAGGAGTATGAATCCATGAGTCTTCATTACAATTGAATTTTTTTTCTTCTTTTCAGAGCCTGCCTTAAAGCCTCGTCAGGGGAGTTGGACAGGGTATTGATATGCCCCATTTTCCGGCCTTTGCGGTTTTCATTCTTACCATACCAGTGGAGACCTTCCACGGCCCGTAGTTTCACTGGTTTTGTATGACCAATCAGATTGACCATGGCAAAGGCTTTTTTGATTTTTATTTCTTTTGGCAATTCCAGACCCAGAAGACACATATTGTGCAGGTCAAACTGGCTGGGACCCTCAGTATTTAAGGAATAATGACCGGTGTTGTGAACTCTTGGGGCGATTTCATTGATGATAAACCTCTTATCTGTCAGGAAAAATTCAACACCCATAACACCCACATAGTGAAGTTTTTTCAGAAAAGCCCTGAGTTTTTCTATGATGGCTTTTCCGCCTTTGATCTTAACGGGGCCTTTGACCCAGTCACAACGGGCCTGTTTTTGAAAGCTTTCAACAAAAGGAAAATGAGTGAAACTTCCATCCTGACTGTGGGCTGCAATGACAGCATATTCTTTTTCAAAAGGGATAAATTTTTCCATTATAAATGAACCTTTTTTCCAGTGTTTTTTTAAAAAAAAGATCAAATCGGGCTTGTTTTTAATAATAAAGGTGCCATGGCCATCATAGCCAAAAAATCGTTTTTTAAAAACCATGGGATAACCATAAATACGAATAAAGTTTTCCATATCCCTGTGATTATCGGCAGGTACCCAAAGGGCTGTATCCAGGCGATGTTCGTCGAGGAGCCTCTTCTGGCTCTTCCTGTCCTGAAGGAGACCCATGAGTTCAGGAGATGGAAAAATTTTGGCTTTGGTATTTTTTTTGGCCTTGATTAACAGAGGGGCATTTAAAAACTCACTTTCAAACCCTGTCACATCCGTTTTTTTAAGAAAAATCTCCAGGTCTTCTGGGTTATTAAGGTTTCCCTTTTGCCAGAATCCACAGGTTTTTGCCGCCGGATCATGAGCATCAGGACTCAGGATATGGGGATTGAGACCCATTTTCAGGGCACTTTGGGTGAGCATCCGGGCCAGTTGTCCTCCTCCCAGGTAACCAATTTTTATACCTGGATTATATGTTTTCAAATTTTCCTCCTTGTCTTTTGATTTCAGACCGGTCATTCATTATACTGATTGTGTTTTAATTCTCAAGGAGTTTCTCCGTGGAAATCACATGAAAAAAATCTGTTTCCTTCAGGAATGTCAATGCAGGAATGTCAATGAAGTTCAAAGAAACTGTTAATAAGGGTTTGTTTCAAAAACGCTACAAACGTTTTTTTGTGGACATTGAGTTTGGAGGGAGAATCATTACAGCCCATTGCCCCAACACTGGAAGTATGATGGGATTGGAAAACAGTGGCCAGACCTGTCTCTTTTCAAAAGTCAGTGATCCAGGAAGAAAGCTTCAATACACCCTGCAAATGGTGAAATCCGGAAAAAGCTGGGTGGGGGTGAATACAACTTTACCCAATAAACTGGTTAGAGAGCTTTTTGAGAAGACTCCATTGAAGCATTGGAAAAAATTTAACAGGATACAGACAGAGGTAAAGATTAATACCAGGTCCCGTATTGATCTGGTTTTGTGGAATTCAGAAGACCACGACGTGAAGAAATGGAATCATGGGAATCTGAGAAAACCCCTTCACTTCATGGAAGTGAAAAATGTCACTCTGGCTGAAAATGGCATTGCCTTCTTCCCCGATGCCGTGACCACCCGTGGTCAAAAGCATCTGGAAGAACTGATTGAGCTTGTGAAACAGGGTTTTAGCTGTGAAATGCTTTTTGTGGTTCAAAGAACAGATTGTCAGACCTTCAAAGTGGCGGACCATATTGATCCTGAATACGGAAAAAAATTAAGAAAAGCGGGAAAAGCAGGTGTTAAAATCACTGTTTTGCCATGTAAAATGAGTCAAAAGGAAATCACTCTAAAATCGGGAAACCTCAGGTTGGACCTACGATGATAGCCCCCTTACATTTGTTTTCAGACTTTTTGCAGGTAAAAATTGTAACGGGTCAACAGGAGCATCAGAACATTGGCTCCCCAGGTGGCGATTATGGGGGGGATCTGTCCATGGCGACCAAAAGAGATGAAAAACGAGTGGAGTACCCAAAAAACAAAAGTCAGGGCAATGATTAAAAACACGTTCTTTGTAAATCCGATGGATCGATGATGGCCAATAACAAAGGGGACAACCATCAGGGCCATAACAAAAACCGTGAAGGGAAAGCTGAACTTATTATGATAATCCACTTCAAAACTTGTCATGTTTAGCCCGGCTTCCTTGTTTTTTTTTATGTAACGGCCAAGCTCCCTGAGGCTCAGAAAATCTGAAGCTGAACTTGTACTTTGAATATCTGAAAGTTCCTTGTCCACAATAATGGTTTTTGTTTTGAATTTTTCCACCACCGGAGTTGTCATATTGTCAACAAATGTTATTTTTTTTCCATCCAGAAGTTCCCATTGTCCCTCCTGTATGAGCGCTTCCTTTGAGGAAATCAGTTGTTCCAGGTGCCAGTCCGGGGAAAAATAATGGAAAGTGACTCCAAAAGCCTTATGATTTTTGGAATCAAGAAGTTTGATGTTAAAGAGGACAGACCCTGACCGGTACCAGATTTTGTCTGTTTTCATCGTTGAAAAAAGTCCAGGTGTTTTTTTCATTTCACTGTAGTAAATGTAATCCCTTTTTTGCTTGGTCACGGGGATCACCTGATCGCCCAACAGGAAGGAAAAGCCAAAGAGAATAGAAGTCCATAAAAAAATGGGAAGAAGGATCCGACCCAGACTGACTCCCAGACTGAAAAGGGCTGTCAGTTCCCTGTTTCGATTGAGTTCCGACAGTGTGAAGGCCATGCCCACCATGGTGGCTACGGGAATGAACTGATAGCATATCTGGAAGGAGTAGGCCCCATAATAGCGACCCAAAGTGGATAAACCAACATCAAATCTCATTAAAGAGGTCATAAAATCAATAACAAAAAACAGGGTTAAAAAGACCACCAGGCCCGATAAAAAATGGGTGAGAAAAGCTTTTGAGATGTGACGATCCATCAGAACAAACATAGACTGATCCGGTGTGGTTTTTCAGGTTCACTTCCCTGGAAAATCGGGATGGAATCAGTATAAAATCCCGTCAAAACCAGCGTCAAGGCATTAACCCGCATTTCTCACAAACTTCCTACTGCGGCTTCCAATCTCTTCGAAAGTTTATGAGAAGTTTGGGTTAACCCCCTTGACTTCAGGGAAAAATATGTCTTTACTGAATCCATGTCTTTACGGATCTTACTGGCAGACAAAAGCACTTCCATTGACAGGGTGTTTCGATTGGGACTTCAGAATTTTGGGGCTGAAATCAAATCTGTTCAAAGTGGATTGGATGTTTTGCCGGTGACAGAAAGCTATCAGCCCCATATTGTCTTTGCGGACATTCTGTTGCAAAAGAAAAATGGTTATGAAGTCTGTAAGGAACTGAATCGGAACCAGAAGACAAGGCATATTCCTGTGGTTCTTATGTGGAGTTCTTTCATGGAATTGGACCCAAAAGAGTACCAAAATTGCGGAGCGAAGGCCGAACTTGAAAAACCTTTTGAAATTGAAGATCTGCGTCAAGTTGTCAATTTCCTGATTAAGGAGAACCAGGGTCAGAATGTTTCTGAACCTTTGGATTTTCCAAAAAACATAAAAGATTTTCCAAAAAACATAAAAACAGGTGTTGTTCAACGGGAAAAGCCCCGTGGACAGGAAAACAGAGAGAGTGAACCTGATTTTTCCTTTACTCTGGATCAACAGGAAAACCAGAAAACAGGGGAGGGTTTTGAATCCGACCAGACGCATCAACAGCAGAAACAGCTGGGATCCATTGATAAGGAAAATGTTTTTGCTGAGTCCATTGATAAATTCAAACTCCGTGAACAGGGGGATGAATCCCATTCCTTTTTTAATCTGGAGGCGGAACAGGATTCTGATTCTGAGGAAATCATTAAAGAGGAAGAGGAGGAGAACAGGGATTCCGATCGTTTTGGGTCTGTGGATTTACAGGAGGAGAACAGGGATTCCGATCGTTTTGAGCCTGTGGATTTACAAACTGATAAAAAACTGGAACTGGGGAATTTTCTCTTTCAACCGGAATCCGGGGAGAATTCTTCATCAGACATGGAAAAACCCGGGGCTTTGGAGTTTCTGGATCAGAATGAAGGGGGGGTGCAAGAGGACCCCCCAACACCGACATCTGTCAATCAGGGGTCCTCTCCTGTTTCCCCGGAAGCCCGTGTTGTTCTGGAAAAAGCCATTAGGGAACAGCTTCCGGGGATTGTGGAAAAAGTGGTTCGTGAAGAGTTGGAGAAAATCTTTCAACAGGAAATGGCCATAAAAAAGTCCAATCAAAATTAGAACCCATGGAAGATTTTTTTAAATCTGTCTTAAACAGGACACTGACTGAGAATAACATTAATGATCGGTTTTTTGGTTTCCCTGAAAAGTTTGGTATTGCCCAGTTGGTCGCCAGAGAGGACCTGGTTTTGTCCGGGACCTCCCTCTTTCACTATTACATGAATCACATAGATCCAGATCTTAATTGTGAGGAATATTTTATGGCCGGTCAGGAGGTTCTCTGTAATCAAAGTGTCTCTCTGGTGGATGGGGATATAACTTCCCTGTTGAAACTTTGGGCAAAAGGTCTCAGTCTTTTGGAACTGTTCAGTGGTCTGGCCACCCAAACAAGAAAATTTGTGAAAGCCTGTCATGGAAGTCAGACCCGGGTCCTTGATCATTGTCAACCCGTACCAGGTTATGGTCCCTTTTACAAAAAGGCCATGAAGGATGGAGGGGCCATAGAATGCCCTCTCTCCATGAAAAATGATTTTATCATGGACCGGAAGCATATTTATCTGGCGGGTGGATTGAAACAGGCTGTTATCAACTTTCGTAATCGTAGCAACAGTTCCATTATCGTGGAAGTGAAAAATACTGAAGAGATCAAAACGGCCTGTGAGCTTGGAGTGAAACATATCCGTTTTAAAAGTGAAAACAGTGGGGCCATAAAAGAAGGGTTGGATTTTGTTCCCGGCGATGTGAAGACAGAAATTTATGGTCACATTCGTTTGGAGGAGATCCCGGAAATCATAGACCTTGGAGTGAATTTTATAAACCTTGAATTTCTGACTCACTTTTTCAGTCCCGTGAACTTTGAACTGGTTTTTGAGGGGGAACAGACTGGCCCGCATTTCTCATAAACTTTCGTAGTAGAAAGTTTATGAGAAATGCGGGTTAATGGCCGATCTGTTGTCTCTGAAAAATAAAATGATTGTTGATAAAAGTCATTTCGCCAAAATTCAGGGCTGTCCAGATGTTTTCATTGGCAATTTTTTCGGAACTGACCAGAAAATGCTGGACTTTGTCAGCATTTGCCGCATAACTTTCACAAAGAGGCTTGAAATGGGAACAGGTGTCTCTCTCAGAACATTTCCTTTTGTGGGTGCTGAAAAAAAGTTCTTTGCCTCCATGATAGGCCAACATGGATTTTCCATTGGTTAAAACGAAACTGATATAATTTTTGTCGTTATCCTTTTTTGACAGAGATAAAGGTCCTGCAAGACTTTTGAACAGTTCTATAAATTCCTCCATGACAGTTTTTGGTTCAAAAGAGTTTACGGATTCATCCAGCTGTCCTCTTTTCTTCATCAGGGAGAGAAGGAGAAAGAACAAATGTTCACTGTCCGTTTCTCCAAGAATAAAAGATCTGAGTTCCTGGTCGATACACTCCAGGAAACGGGGTCTTATGGTCTGAAAGTGTTCAACGTTTCCGTTGTGGGCAAAAATCCAGGGGCCAAACTGAAAGGGATGAGTGTTGAGTGGTCCCACTGACCCCACTGTTGATTTTCTGATGTGAGCCACCACAGTGTTTGAAGACACCACCCCGGAAACTTTTTCGAAAATTTTACATTCCCTTGCCTGGTGTCCCAGCTTGACAATATGGGGGGTTCCTATTTTGTAGTAGGCCACTCCCCAGCCATCAGGATGCTTGTGGCTTTGATGGAGGATGGAGTTTTTGGAATCCACAAGACTTTTATGAACTCCACTTTGCAGAACAGACCGGAAACCAAAAATACGACACATAACCAAAGTATAGATCATTTGTGTAAAAGACACCAGTGTCATTCTGAAGACCCTTTGTTTTGACTGTGATGAGATGTTTGACTCAGAGAGAACCTGTTCTTACAATTGGAAGATGGACACCACAGTCTCGCAAAATTCCAGGAAGCCTTGGATCAGTCTCTTTGTTGATATTATTCTTCCCGTATTGATCCTTAATAAGTTCTCTGGTTTCCTTGGAGAACAGGGGCCTCTCTATGCTCTTCTGATGGCTCTTTCCCTCCCTCTTGGTCATGGGATCTTTGACTTCATAAAAGAAAAGAAAATCAATTGGGTTTCTCTTCTTGGTCTGTTGAATGTTCTTTTTACGGGAGGGTTGGCACTTATGAAACTTGAAGGTCTCTGGTTTGCCGTCAAGGAAGCCGGTTTCCCTGCTCTTCTTGGTCTTTTTGTGTTTTTTTCCTGTTTTTCAAAAAAACCACTGTTTTCCTTTTTTCTCAATCAACCGGGATTTTTCCCCATAGAAAAAATCCAACAATGTCTTGATAAATTTGATAATCAGGAACACTACAGGATTCTTATAAAAAAATGCACTTTTCTTTTTTCAGGGACTTTTTTCTTCAGTGCCTTTTTGAATTTCTTTCTGGCCATGCACATTTTTAAGGAAATACCATCGGATATTTCTGAAAAGGAAAAGGCGGAAATACTCAACATTCAGATTGCTGATATGACCTGGATGGGCTATTTGGTCATTGCCCTGCCCCTTATGATTATAACTGCCAGTCTTTTTTACTATTGTCTGAAAAACCTTTCAAAACTCACTCGTCTGAGCCTGAATGAACTTATGGACACCCAGAGTTAACCCGAACTTCTCATAAACTTTCTGCTGCGGCTTCCAATCTCCTCGAAATTCGGGCTGATCCCCATTTTATTTCTTGCAAGGGGATGAGTGTTAAATTACAATGTCACCAGGCTTATGGATATATGGTCAAACTATGATTTCAGAAAAATCCCCTTTGGAGACATTACCAGAGTGGGGCAGAGGACCCTTTTACACAGGGATCTATTTTGTGTGAGTTGGCTTTTGGGGCGATTTTGCAATTACAAATGTTCCTACTGCTGGCCCTATGCCCGTTCTGACAAAAGAGATCACAGACCCACAACACTGGTTATCAGCACGTTGGATGAGATTAAAAGACAGGCCCGTGAACGGGGTTTTAATTCTTTTCACTTTTCATTCAGTGGGGGAGAGCCTACTCTTCACCCGGGTTATCTGGAGGTGTTAAAGCATTATTCAGAAGATGTGGATCACAGTAATTACCAATCGGTTCACATGACCACTAATATGAGTCCGGGCATGGGCTGGTTTAAGAGATATGTGGAAGCGACAAAAAATCTTCATCGGGTCAGCATAACAGCCAGCTATCACAAAGAGTTTGCGGTCAGGGAAAAATTTGCTGATAAACTTGTTTTGTTACAGGAAAACGATGTTCATATCACTATCAATTCAGTGATGGTTCCCGATCGCTTTGAAGCCGTTTGGGAGGATATGCTTTACTTTCATAATCGTGGCATTAACGTGACCCTAAAACCACAGAGCAATCCAACGGCCACCAAGGTTGTTGAGGGTTACACTGATGATATGTTACAAAAACTTCGTAATGGGATGCCCCAGAGGAATTACACAAAACAACGAATGGCCATGAAACACAGGGTTTCCACCCGTCCTCGGATTCTGTTTGACCCCCTTCCTCTGGAGGAGGGCAGTCAGGAACCCATCCCTCCTCACTTGCAGGTGGAACTGACTGACCAGAGGGGAAAGACCTGGTTCATGGATCAGGCTGAACGTTTTAACGCTTTTGAATTTAATAATTTTGAAGGTTGGGAGTGCAGTTCCGGCTACAGAAGCATTATTATCAGGGAACCTGATGGCTTTATCAAGCGGAGTTACAGCTGTGATGACAAGCCCTTGGGACATATTGAAACAGGTTTTAATCTTTTTCCAAAACCGGCAATCTGTATCACAAAAAGTTGTGTAAGCAGTGCTGACAGCAAAATCCCCAAGAGACGCAAGGGAACAGAGCTTCCTCTTTGGCCGGGGGATCAGACCTTTAAAATAAATGTATAAATTCCTGAAATGTATAGATATAAACAGATAAGAACCATCCATCTGGAAATCACATCCAAGTGCAACGCCCGTTGCCCCATGTGTGCAAGGACAATCTGTGGAGGGAAGAACAACCCCTTTTTACCTCTTGTGGAGTTAAGTCTCGGAGATATTCAGAAGATTTTTCCCATTGATTTTATCAGGCAACTTGATCGCATTTATATGTGTGGTAATTACGGTGATCCCATTGTGGCTGAGGACACCCTTGAGGCTTTTCGTTATTTCAGGGAAGTGAATCCAAAGATCCGCCTGGATATGTTTACCAATGGTTCGGCCAGAAAAGAGGAGTGGTGGAGGGAACTGGCAGGTGTTGTGGACCTGGTTCATTTCAGTGTGGATGGCCTGGAAGACACCAATGCCATTTACAGAAAAGGAACCCATTTTCCAACAATTATAAGGAATATGAAAGCCTATCTGCTGGAAAATGGAACAGCCGTTTGGGATTTTATTGTTTTTCGCCACAACGAACATCAGGTGGAAGAGGCAGGGGCTTTGGCCAGAGAGCTTGGTTTTAAGGCTTTTAATATCAAGAAAACAGGACGATTTTTCAACAGCCTGCGGATGGAGGGAACAGACCGGCAGGTTGTTCATAATCGTCAGGGGGAGATCGAGTATTTTCTTGAAAAACCTGTCAACGAAAAATACCAAAACAAAGCTTTGGCCAAAGAGGAAGCTCTTATGAAAAAATACGGAAGTCTGGAAAATTACCTCGATCAGACTCCAGTGAAATGTAAAGTGGCCAAAGAGAAAAGTGTTTACATCAGTGCGGAAGGTCACGCCTTTCCCTGTTGCTGGACGGCAGGTCAGCTCTACCCCTGGTATTTTAAGGAGAGGGATTCCTATATGTGGAAAATGCTCAATGAACTTGAAGGGGGAGTTGATGATTTGGATGCCAGGGCTGGAAATCTTGAATCCATTATCAATGGCCCCTTCTTCCAGAAGGTGTTATTAAACAGCTGGCAAAAGCCAAGCATTCAGAGCGGAAAGCCAAAGTGTTGTGCCAAGACCTGCGGCACTGAATTTGACCCCTTTCGTGAACAATTCAGAACACGGTAACTGTTTCCCCTTTAGCCCGCATTTCTCATAAACTTTCGACAGCCTCGCTACGGAAGTTTATGAGAAATGCGGGTTAGTGATTCCGACACCTGTCATTCTATTCGGGTTAAAAGAGTTTTCTTTTCAGTGATTCCCTCTTTGATTTGTGTTCGATAAAGATTTTTAAGAATCTGAGCCAGACTGGGTCCGGAAAATCCTTCCCTGATCAGATCATTGCCGGTCACCAGAGGTTTGGGTAAATGTCCATTATGAAAAAAGGACTTGGCTTTTTTGAGTTTTTCAGAAAAGTCAGGCTTCATGGGCCTTTGATGAAGGTATTGATAAATTTCCAGGGCCAGAGTGCCATGGGGCTGGTTTAAAAGAAGAGCCAAGTCCACAGACTCCCATTTTTGGATGTTTTTCAATGATTCCAGACTCTGATAACAGTGAACTGTTTTCTGTATCCATTGTCTGGGAAGTTTCCAGATTTTGAGCTGTTTGAGCAATTGCTCTTTGGATGGGGGCCTGTGAAGCAAAAACCACAGAATCCAGATTTTCTCAGGTTCGTATTTCCCCTGAATTCCATTATAGTCATAGGGGCAAAAACTCCATGAGGGGAACAGGGCCGACCACAAGTTGGACTCATGGACTTTTTGGAGGCAGGATAATAAATATTTTGAAACAAGAATTTTTTCCCACTCATTGCGGATTCTTTCCATGGACACCTGGTGGATGAAGGAAGCAAAGGTTTTTATGGCCTTGAAGGTTTCTTCTTCAATATCAAAACCCAACTGACTGTGGAACCGCAAGGCTCTTAAGATTCGCAGCTTGTCTTCCTGGAATCTTTCTTCAGGCTTTCCCACAGTACGGATGATTTTCATTTCTATGTCTTTTTGCCCTTCCACATAATCAATGATCTCATTGTTTTCCAGATCATAGAACAGGGCATTGATGGTAAAATCCCGTCTTTTGGCATCTTCCCTGGCTGATGAAAATTCCACGGACTCCGGTCTTCGGCCATCCAGGTAGGGGCCATCCCTGCGGAAGGTGGCCACCTCAATGTCATTGCCTTCCAGGATCACCCGTGACACTCCAAATTGACGACCCACCATGACTGTTTTCTCAAAAAGATTTTCCACCTCCCAGGGTTTGGCATCAGTGATCAGGTCAATATCATTGGCCTGTTTTTTTAATAAGAGATCCCGAACGGCCCCACCGGCCACCAAAACCTGAAAACCATGGGTTTTGAGTTTTTTCTGAATGGAGACCACGGCCTTCCACTGGGGATGTTCTTTAAAACTTGACATTTTTCCATTTAAAGCGAAAAAGGGGATTGTGTCCACAAGTGACATCATCAGGCAGGATTGTTTTTCATGTAACCTGTGATATCAGTATTTTCCTTCTTTGCAAGATAGAGTGTGACTATGGAATCTCCTGTCACGTTGACCACAGTCCGTCCCATATCCAGCAATCTGTCCACTCCCAGGATGATGGCCAGTCCTTCAGAGGGAATTCCCAATATCACCATGGAAGACATTAAAATGGGCAGGGAACCACCAGGCACTCCGGCCACTCCAATGGAAGTGATAAAAACAATGGCTATAAGCAGGATAAGACCTGTCCATGCAAGGGGAATTCCAAAAACCTGTGCTATAAACAAAGTGGCAGCCACCTCAAAAAGAGCAGTTCCGTCCATATTGACAACGGTGCCAATAGGTATGGAAAAACTCACAATCTTTCTTGGGGCACCAAACTTTTTTTCCAGGGTATCCATTGTTACGGGCATGGTGGCACTGCTGGAACTGGTACTGAAAGCTGTTGTAAAAACAGGGATCATTCTCAGGAAAAATTCTTTAATTGGTATTTTCACAAGAAATTTCAAAAACAGGCTGTAGGTTCCAAATATATGCAAAAGCATTCCCGTAAACATAACGAGAACATAAAAGATCATGCTTTTCATCAAATCCAGACCAAACTCGGAAACGGCAATAGCCAAAAGAGCAGCCACGGCAAAAGGTGCGGTTTTCATAATCCATTTGATAATGGTGATGGACAGATTGGATAGAGCGGACATAAAGTGGATAAAGGATTCCTTTGGAGGGCCATTGGGCATATAGAGGAGGCTTAAACCAAACAACAGGGAAACGAAAATCACGGACAACATATTGTTTTCACCAAACTGATCAATAATGTTTCTTGGGATTATTTTTGTTAAGATTCCGGGCCAGAGAGCTGTTCCCACCATGGAACTTTTTTCTTTCATGGATGACATTTTATCCTGCATACTGATCGCCACTTCCTCTGCTTTGGCTTTTGGAATACTGTCGCCGGGCCTCATTGTTCCCATAAGAACCTGTCCAATAAGAATGGCAATCAAAGTGCTACAGGCATAAAGTATAAAAAGCCTCTTGCTTAAACGTCCTATGGAAGCCGGATTGCCCATGTCGGCCACTCCGACAATCAGGGAACTGAAAACCAGAGGCACAATAATCATGAACAGGGATTGAAGAAAAATATTTCCCACAGGGTATAAAACATTGTTTGTGATGGACTCGATAAAGGGGCTGTAATCCGGTTGGGCTTTAAGGTTATTGAGAATCAGACCAATAACACAGCCTGCAATCAAACCTATAAAGATACCCCAGTTATTCAGAGGTTTTGATGAATCTGTCATTTTATTCTCCTGCTTTGTGTATTAACAAATGTATTAATAAAATTCATAAGAAATAGACTGATCGTGTTTGGATTTTCTGGTATTTCAACAGGGCAAACCCATGCAAATTCAAATGCGATCAGTCTATGAGTTGGAGAAACTTCTGCCGACAGGGTTTTTTCTTTACAAAACATTGTTGGCCATTGTACATCAACCAATGAACTTTTTCAGCACTGCTTGTATTTAACGCATAGGATAACATTGAGACAAATGCAAAACCCGGTTTATCGCAGCCTCTTTGGTTCTTTATTAAGTCTGGTTGTCTTTGTGACGGGGGTTCCCTTTCAGTTGTGGGCTCAGGTTCAGCAGACCCGTACAGTGTCCGGGTCTGCTCCGGAAACAGGTGCTGAAGAGGAAAGGGAAAAAAGTCTGGAGAAACTCCTGACCTCTGTTCTTGATCCCACAAGGGAGTCTCCTCTGGATCCTTTCCAGATGCTTAAACAGACAGTCATTGATGAACGTTCCAAAAACAATGAGATTCTAAGGGAAAAAGCCCTTCTTCAGGACTATGAGGAACGCATTGGGTTTTTGGAAAGGGATATAGAGGCTCTTCAGGCTGTTGGTGCCAGTCAGAAAGCAAAAAAGTCTGAAGCCACAATGGAAGCTCAAAAAATTCAGGCCGATTTTTATATTGACGATGTTCAAAGCCGACTGGCTTTTGCCAGGGCTGAACTTGAGGAGCTTCGTTCCTTTGATCCCCGCAGTGGTCACAGTCTGAATGTGGATATGATGATTGATGATCGTTTGAGGACCAGACATTACTGGGGTCGCCGTATGAAACTTCTTGTCAGTCAGGGTGGTGAGGTTATCACTGAAATCAGACAGAGGGATTTCACCCAGTCCCTGAGTCCGGGGTTTTCAGCAGAAAACCCTTTGGAGGATTTCCGGGGTCAGGGAGAAATGACTTTTATTATCGCTGATCCCGGAGGACGACCACTCCATAAATTTTTCTCACCTGTGGAGGCTGTTTTCTTTTTTGCCGGGTATCTGGTCTATGTGGAATCCTCCCAATTGACTGAAAACGATCACATATTGCCTGTTCGTTTTATTGATCTCAATTATGTAAGAGTGAATATTGGTAACGCTCCTCTTCCCGTTTTTACCCTGCCATTAAAATTAAACCGGAAACCGGAGAAATTTAAAATTAAAAATGGTTTTTTGAAAATCGGTGAAAATCTGATCAGTCATCCCCAGTTGGCCCTTGTTTCCACCAGAGTGGGCCAACCCCTTTTTAACGTGCTGGTCTCTTTGGTTGATCCATGGACCTATGAAAGAACCCAATCCCTTATCAGGCAAATGCTTGAGTTTTTGAAAAAATCCATGGATATCCAGGATTCTCTTTTTCAGGAACAGTTTAGAAGAGCCATTGCTGCTGATGAGTATTTGAGACAATTCACTGAAAGTGTTGAGAGGATCCAATCTGTGGATACAGGTCAGTCAGGGGAACTTGTCAGGAAGGCTTTTGCCGATGGTCGGATCAGTGAGGCTGAATACGATCATGTAAAACAGGGTTTGTTTGTCAATGAATCCCTGACTCATGCCAATCAGGCTCTTTTTGAAAGTCGTCGATTGATGACCCGTATCCATTTGTTTATGAGATTTTTAATGCAGCCCCGTCCTGAAGGGGCTCCCAAGGTGCAACAGGCCCTTTTGATACTGGCTGCTTCATCATCCCATCGGGAGCAAAGACTTCGCAGTTGGGAGTTCGTCAAAGACAGTCCGGCATTAAAATTTGTAAAATATGGAACAGGTGCCGGTGTGGCCGTGTTGGGAGCCATGACTTTTCCTGATTTTTTTCAAATTCATATTTATAAATCTGTGGATCTTATCAGTGCCGTTGAAGCTCATTTTATGGGTTATATGGAACATATTGATTATGGTCGGGCCTATGTTCATCTGTCAGAGGATGCTTTCATTCGGGTTACCACTGGAGTAACCTACATTTATGACTCCTACATCATCGATCACCGCTGGTTAAAACTGCTCTATGGTTTTGCTGTGATTTTTACTGAGATTTTAAAACCTCTGGCGGCCATTCACATTGTTGTGAACTCCTTTATTGCCTTAAAAGGAACCTGGAACACCCGATCCCTGAGTCGCGGTCAACTGGGCTGGCTGTCTGCCTTTTATTATCATTCCAGGGAAGCCACTCAAAAATATTGGGAGGAAAAGGCCAGAGATATTGAAAAATCAGGTGGAGGCAAGGTCAGTGACATCACCCCCAGTGAGGAAAAGCTTTTGTTTGAATACCTGCAACGGTTAAAACAGGGGAGAGCTTCAACAGAGGATTTAATCAGGGAAATTGAAAAAGGGCGGATAGGACCGGAATCCCTTTTTTCCGCTCCCCCTCTCAAAGCCCTTAAAGAACGTCTGTCCCCGGGAGGGTTGAAACACATTTTGTTATCCCTTTTGAGGGTTCAGCAGGCTGACGAAAAGAGGGCCACCAGAGACTATACAAGGTCAGAGGATACTTACCATAAGATGCTTGCTTTCTCCAGGAACATGGGAGAGACGTATGATGAAGTGGCCCAAAACTTTCCAGGAAAGAGGATTCGTGCCGTCAGAGAGGCCATGGCCAATACTTTCTTAAGTTATCCGTCCGTAATCCGTTCCTTTAAAGCGGCTTTGTCAATGTGGAATTATGTCTATCTCACTCACAATTACTTTTATAGACCAGGTCAATGGTTCATGTTTTTAATCTATCCCGGCTTTTTTAAAGTGACTATGAATTCCAGAAAAGGCGAGCAGCATTTTCCCTCAGAGTACAATGGAGGTCTGGAGTCCTGGCCCCGAAAGTTGCATCGTGTGGTTTCAAGGGCCGTCAATAACAGTTCTGGTTTTGTTTCTTCCCTGGCTTCCAATGGGGGGACAGACACCGGTCAAAAAGCTGAAGGTCACAGTCCGGGGAATCTTTTAAGCCAATGGATGATTTCAGAAAAGGGTCTTGAGGATCTGACTCGCTTTGAATCCGAGATTATAAAGGCTGAGGCTGAGGCCATAAAACTGGCTAAAGAGAGGGCTCAGAAAGCTCTTATGGAATCTATTCAGGATCCTGCCCGGTGGCAGATGATCTTTGACTCCTCCCGAAAACAGGGGATATCCTCCATTGGAGTCAGTTCTCTTTACGATCCAAAATTAAAAGAACTGAATTCCAGGGAACGATTTTTTTACAGGGCCTTTTTCACAAGAACCTTTGAACTTCTGATGCAGTCCTTTATTTCTGAGATGACTTCAACGAAACTGAACAATTCCATGGATCCTTCCAGTTTTGCCAGGGAGTTTGGCCGTGAATTGAGAGAGGGTGGGATATCCCCCATTGATATCAACAAAGAGTCCATCAAAAGATTCAGACGGGATATGGAAAAAAATATTGATTATGAACAGGTTCGGAGCTGGGCTTATGGACTGGCTCACAGAGGTGAGGAATTTTTAAAAAAAACAGATATACAGTTTCGCATGAAACTCTTACAGAGCATTCACCCTGACAACGAACAACTGGGTCGGGTGTTCACGGCCTCCAAAATGGCCAAAAACCCCCAGGCCATGGATCGGGCGGTAAGGGCTCAGATTTCATCGGTCTTTTCATCTATCCCAATGGCCATAGGATCCACTCTTGTTCTTTTTGCCAGTGTGCAATCGGGATTATTACAACCCTTTGATCCCGGAGGCATGGATACGGACACCCATTTTCGTTATATGTCACGCTATCTGTTCTGGACTGGATTTATTCCTTCAATCCTTCTTGGGGTGATTGCGGGGACCTGGCTGAAAATACAGGAGGACACCCGTATTGGTGGACAGGGTGGATTTGACCATGTTGTTAAATACAGTGATGGCCAAAAAGGGTTTTGGCGTTATTATTTTAAAAATCTTTTCAGGAATCCAGCCAACAACTGGCGTGAGAATCAACTCCATTATCTGAAAATCATCTGGCACACGATTCCGGCAGCTTCAGTCACCATGATTGCCACAAATCTTTATGGGTTGGGTCGGGTGGACCTGGGTATTTTTATTTCCGGTTATGTTATGATTTTTGCCACCCCTCTTGTGGGTTTTGGAATGCAGTTGGGGCAGGCTTTTGAGCTGGCTTCAGCCTGGATCAAAAGTAAAATTCCCGGGAAGTTCAGGGCCCATAAGGCGGCCATGCAGTATGTGGATCATCAGATTCAAATGTATAAGATCAAACAATCCTATATTCTGAATTTTTTTGATATTATTGTTATGTCAGGAATTGTGGGTGAGCTTTTAACCCTGGCCGATAATACCAGATATGGAACTCGTGCCTTCATACGTCTTGTCTTTGGCGGGGACACACTGGCGGAGTTAATCAGTGGTTTGACTGATAAAATGATTGAAGCCTTTAAGATCATCCCCGGAGTTGAACCGGGTATGGAAGCCGTGAAGTCTATTTTCACCAACAAATTTGAAGCCTGGCAACGGTTTCCCGGGGAATTGGCTGAAGCCACCGCTGATGTTGAACGGGTGGAGTACGATTCCAGGCTTCCAAAAAACACTTTGGGGGAGCTCATTGGTAAAACCGCAGCCATGGCCACCAGTTGGGGTCTTGTGACCTCCTCGCCCTATGTTGGTTCTCACATTTTACAGTCAATCAATGAAAAGCGTCTTCAAAGGAAAGCTTCTCAGATTCGCTGCTCAGTTCTTTTTTCCGGATCCTTTTGAAATT
Source organism: Bdellovibrionales bacterium (assembly GCA_965218815.1). Classification (GTDB taxonomy): domain Bacteria; phylum Bdellovibrionota; class Bdellovibrionia; order Bdellovibrionales; family JAGQZY01; genus JAGQZY01. The sequence continues at coordinate 1,041,243 of CBDCLX010000002.1, forward strand.
TCCTGTTCTTTTCCCGTCTTGATCCCTTGGATGGAGAAGTTCGGGTTAACCCGCAGTCGCAGTAGGAAGTTTGTGAGAAATGCGGGTTACAAGTTTTCGGTTGTTTTTTCCCATAGCAGAAAGGATACTCCTCGTATGGACCCTAAAAAAATTGATCGAAAATTACGTTTAGCCGCCAGTTTGTTTGAAATGGCTTTTCAGGTAAAACGTTTTCAAATTAAAAATAAATTTCCAAATCTTACAGAAAAGGAAATCAACAAAAAAGCCTATGCCCTCATTGAACGGGGTTGTTCCTGATGCCAGATAATATGATTGATGTGTTTTTCACAGTCATTCAAAAACTGGAGTCAGAGAATATTCCTTATATGGTCGTCGGTTCAGTGGCCTCAATGGTTTATGGGGAACCCAGAATGACTCATGATATGGATTTAGTCCTTGATATCCTGCCTGAACATGGTTCCAGTTTGGAGGCCCTGTTTCCTTCAGAAAAGTTTTACTGTCCTCCCCTTGAGATTTTAAACTCTGAAATTGTCCATCGGGGTCAGTTCAACCTTATTCACCAGGGGACAGGGATTAAGATTGATATTATAATTCGCAAGGATACGGAGCATTCCCAGACTGAATTTCAACGTCGCAGAAAAGTTCCCTTCTGGCAGGGCAGTGAGGTTTATCTTGCAACTCCTGAAGATATCATTATTAAAAAGCTTAGTTTTTACAGGGAAGGTGGTTCAGAAAAGCATCTCAAAGACATTCGGGGAATCATGACCGAGTCGGAAATTGACAAGGAGTATTTATACAAATGGATTCAAAAATTGAATCTTTTCTCTGAGTGGAAAAAAACAAACTGAGTGGCCAATAATTCAACAGATGAGAACAAAAAATGTCATTCACATGATTTTTTACTTTTTCATGATCTTTCTATGGACTTTATATAAGGTCTGTTGTGGTTTGGAGAAATGACTGGATAACCCAGATAATACAGGAAATCAGAGCCTGAAACATCCCTGACCCGGGTCAGTTTTTGCCCTTGTCTCATTTCGGCACAGTTTGTGAATATATTCTGGGGTATGAATTTTGAAAAATGCTCCATTTTGAGAAAGACAACAGTTTCACTGACAGCCTTGGTCTTTGTTTTTGCACTGGCTGCCTGTGGAGACAGTTTCCATTCCAACCCACAGAAGATTATTGAGAAAACTCAGGGGGGTGAAGACCTCATTGTCAGGGAGTTCACAGAATGTGACACCAGTCAGGTGTCCACAAATCCGCGTGAATACTCACAGGAAAGACAGGACCCCTCCCATCCACTGATGGCAGAACAATCCTCTGTTGAAAGGGAATTTCCTCTGCTTTACTCAAGCCTTGGCAAGGCTTTTCCACTCCGTGGAAGCTGGCGTAAAAGCAAAAGGGAAATTCTGGATATTGTTTATCGTCATTTCTGGTCCCCTGAACAAAACCGACCCGTAAAAATGCTCAGTTATTTTGATATGGTTCTACTTGTTAACATCGGTTCAAGATCCGACTCCTCTTCAGAAAACTCCTCTGCCCAGAGAATGCAGGTTCTTGTCAGGAATGGTCGCTCAAACAACCTGGATGACTGGAACCGGATTCGTGTCTGGCCAATATCAAGTGGTAACCCCTGCGGTCAGAAGATTGAAACTCCAACAGGGGTTTTTAAATTGGATACCCATCGTTTTCATTCTGAATATTATTCAGTTCTTTTTAAAAATGCTCGAATGTATGAAACCATGTTCTTTTATCATAATTACCAGAATGGAAGAGCCACCGGTGTGGCCATTCACGGGACTTATATGACTGAACGTCTTGGTCGCAGGGATTCAGGAGGTTGTATTCGTCTCCATCGTGATAATTCACAGTGTTTGTTTAACACTCTTCAGGGCAATATAACACAACCCTGCCTTGGTGGAGGTTATCTTGATTACCGTGGAACAGTTCCCAGTTTTTTAAGTCAGAACGGGGATGCGGATCCGGAGTTTCTTGCAAAACGATTAGAAACCAGAGGCTACAAGGTTTTGGTGGCCATTTATAAAGACAGTCGTGATTTAATATAAAACAAAGCTTATTTGGAGAAAGAAATGAAAAACTTTTTAAAAACACTCAACTTTTTAATCCTTTTTATGAGCCTGGTTAACTGTTCCAAAAGTCAGTTTGATAAAGCAGGCGGATACAGCAACTCCATAGGGGGAGCCAAAGAAGTGATTTATACAGATCCCCAAGGAAGTGTGGTCTTATCACAGGATGTCAACAACATTTATATTGCTATTGACAGAAAATGCGTTAAGGGACTGGCCTCGAACGCTGATGACCCCATCATTGAAGAAAAAATCAGACATCTTCATGAACTGATGAACCAGGCCCAATCCGGTGAAGATGCAGGCAATCATTCTTATGACAAGGCCACTTTGGAAGTTCGTTATGATGATAATAGTCGTCAGACTTTTGATGTGGATATAAACCAATCAGGGAAAGGATTGTCCAACAGTGATGAAATCAGGGATTTTTTTGATAATCTCAGGAATGAGATACACCGTCATGGTGTTGTCACCTGCAGAAATACCGGAAAATAATCCCGGGGTTAACTTTTTCCAAGTTGTTCGAGTTGGTATTTAAAAAAAAGGGGGCCGAAAAAAACCAGGGCTGAATAGACCTGAACCAGGTCAGCTCCCATATTCAGCCTCTTCAGAATTTCCTGATGACTGTCTATACCTCCTGTGGAAACAAGAAGTTTTTCGGGGTTCCTGCTTTTATAAGGGGCTGCAATGGCCAGGGCCTTTCGGGAGAGATCAGCCAGGGGCTGACCGGAGACTCCTCCCTCTTTTGGAGGAAAGGGGCTTGATGGATACCTGGTTTTTGTACTGTTGGTAAGCACCCAGCCATCCACAAAGGCCAGAGAACTTTCCAGCGTTTCCTTTAATGCCTTTTCATCCATGTCAGGACTGAGTTTGAGAAGCAGGGGTTTGTTCATGTTCATATCGGCCAGATGGTTGCACAGAGAGGGTAAAAAAATCTTCAATTCAGAAGCTTTCAACAGATCCTGGAGGCCCTGAGTGTTGGGACTACTCAGATTGATGACAAAGCCATCGGTGTGTGTATGAAGCTTTTTAATGCATTCAACATAATCCAGGAAAGCTTCCTTGTGTTTTGTCCAGCGATTCCTTCCAATATTGATAAAAAGGGGAGTATCTCCCTTCTTTATTTTTTTTAAAGTCCGGGCCATATGGTCTGCACCTGCATTTTGGAAACCCATTTTGTTCCATAGGGCCTGTGCCTGTTTGTCCCGGGACAGGATCCGACCCGTGTTGGGACCCTGGGGTTTTGGAGTCACTGTTCCCACTTCCAGAAAGCCCACTCCCAGTTTTTTCCAGGCGGCCAGACTGGAACCCTTTTTATCCACTCCACCAGCCAGTCCCAGGGGATTGGCAAAATTAAGATTTTTCCATTTGAGAGGGGACCACTGATTATCAAATTTTGGAGTGAAAGCAGCTACCAGAGGTAAAAACCAGGGTGAAATATCATGGGCCAGCCTGGGGGGGAGCCACAGCCAGGGTCGAAAGGAACCCGGGTTCATCGCGGGTAAAGACCCCGGAGCAACATGGCTTTCTCCAGATGTCTTATTGAAACAGCCATGGCTGCTGTTCGCACACTGACCTTCTCCTTCAGGGAGAACTGATAAACTTTATCAAAGGCTTTGATGATGGTTTTTTTCATGTTTTTGTCCACCTGATTCGCGTCCCAGAAGTAGTTTTGTACATCCTGGACCCACTCAAAATAACTGACAATGACACCACCACCGTTGGCAAGAATATCAGGAATCACCATACAGCCATTCTCCGTAAGAATACGGTCAGCTTCCATGGTGGTTGGCCCATTGGCCCCCTCAACAATAATTCTGGCTTTTACTCCATGGGCGTTTTTTTCGTTAATCACCCCTCCAAGGGCACAGGGAGCCAGTATATCCACATCCAATTCAAGCAGTTCCTTATTGGTCAGACTGGTGGCTTCGGGAAAATCTTTAATCACTTTGTTGTCTTTGATATAGTTCAGCAGTGCTGGTATGTCCAGGCCTTCAGCATTGAACAGACCACCACTGACATCACTGACAGCCACCACTTTGGCTCCCATTTTGTAAGCCAGATCACAAACATTTTGCCCCACGTTTCCAAAACCCTGCACGGCAAAACTGGCATTTTTAATTTCAGTGGATCTGGAAATACAGGCTTTTTCCGCTATATAGATCACCCCGTGACCTGTGGAGGTGTCCCGTCCCAGAGAGCCCCCAATGTCAACGGGCTTGCCAGTCACCACCCCGGGTTGGGCAAAACCTTTTTGCTGGGAGTAAGTGTCCATCATCCAGGCCATGGTCTGGGGATCTGTTCCCATATCCGGTGCGGGAATATCTTCATGGGGTCCAATAAAAGGGCCCAATTCTGTAGTAAAACGTCGGGTGAGGCTTTGTTTTTCAGCACGAGAAAGTTCCCCCGGGTTCACCCTCACTCCACCCTTGGCCCCACCCAAAGGAAGGTTGAGCAGAGAGGTTTTGAAAGTCATCAGGGCGGCCAGGGCAGCCACCTCACTGAGGTTCACATCCTGATGATAACGAATTCCGCCTTTAAAGGGGCCTAAGGAGGAACAGTACTGGACCCGATAACCGGTGAAGGCTTGCACATGGCCATCGTCCATGCGTACGGGGATACTGAAAATCATGGAACGTCGTGGTTTATTCAACCGTACCAGGACATTGGGATCGCAATTGATGAGATCAGCAGTTTCATTCAAGGCCTCCAGCACGTTTCTGAACAGTTCTCCTGATATTAATTCTTCCATACCAACTCCTGGTGACAAAAAAGTTTTTATGGGACTTCACCCATCTGATTTGAATTTTCAGGTCTTTTAGTAAGAAAAGTCTATAGCAAATTCAAATAAAATCCAAAAAATTTTCACATCCCCTGTATGGGACTGTTCGTTAGAATGATATGATGAATATTATGGTGTCAGATTTTAAAGCCAAAAGCCGGAGAATTCTTGAAAAACTCCATGAGCTTAAAGGGGGTAAGGTTCTTGTCTTTGGGGATGTTGGAGTGGATGAGTATATTCATGGGGATGTACTGAGAATCAGTCCTGAAGCCCCTGTCCCCGTGGTCGAGGTGAACACAAGGGACAAAAAACCCGGGCTTTCAGCCAATGTGGCAGCCAATGTGTGTTCCCTTGGCGGTGAACCACTGTTGTTTTCTGTGATTGGCCAGGATCCCAATGGACACGATTTAAAAAACCTTCTTAAAGAGAAAAACATTTCAACCCAATATTTGATGGAAGACATCCAGAGAAACACGACCACAAAGTTGAGAATCATGTCCTCCCATCAGCATATTGTGCGGGTGGATTTTGAAAGTAAAAAATCCCCTTCCCAGGAGATTCTGATCCAGGCCAGGGAGACCTTGCCAAAGGCTGTGGACCAGTGTCACTGTGTGGTGATCCAGGATTATGCCAAAGGTCTGGTGGACAAAGAATTCTGCCAAAGTCTTATTCAGTTGGCAAAAGAAAGGAATAAACCCGTTCTTGTTGATCCCCACCGCAGCACCCCTCTGGATTTTTATGAGGGTGCTCAATTTATGACACCCAATCGGGATGAGGCTTTGGAACTGGCCAGACAGATTCCGAAACCTGAAATCTGGAAAGATCTGAATGCCATTGGCTTTGAATTCATGAAAGTGTTGAAATCCCAACAGATGGTTATCACCCTTGGAGATCAGGGGATGAAACTCTTTAATCACACAAATATTTCAGGACTGCCCACTTTTGCACGTCGGGTTTTTGATGTCACTGGTGCCGGAGACACTGTCATTGCCGCTTTTGCCCTGGCTTTATGTGCCGGATGGACTCTGGAGGAGGGAGGACTCCTGGCCAATCTGGCTGCAGGGTTTGTGGTGGCACAGGTGGGGGCTGTGTCCTGTTCTCCTGAAGACCTTTTGGTCTTTGCAGGCTAACCCTCCCTACCAGATTCTTTTTGGACAGATCCTTATTGAAAACGGTTTTTCCAGATTCGATTTTCTATAATGTCAAAAAACTTTTCCATGTTCAGGGACAGGCTTTCAGCCAGTTTTTCCTTTAAACCTTTTTTCTGGTTCATTGAAACTTCCAGAAGACTGTGAGTGTCCCTGAGATTGAGAAGATAGTCATCGCTGGTGCCTATTTCATCAACAAGTTTGAGTTCTTTGGCCTGTAAGCCATACCAGTATTCACCTGTGGCCACCTTTTCAAGGTCCACCTGCTCCCTTTGTTTTTTAACATGGTTTTTAAATAAAAGATGAGTCTCTTCAATCTGCTCTCTGCATTTTTTCATCCCTGGTTCTGTCACTTCACCCAAGGGGGTGAGGGTTCTCTTGTATTCACCCGCTGTGATTTCCAGATATTCAATGTCGTTTTTCCTGAGGAGTTTATTAAAATTGGGGATGGAAGCCACAACCCCAATGGAACCAATAATGGCAAAAGGGGCCGAAATAATGCGATCGGCAATGCTTGCCATCATATAACCACCGCTGGCTGCTATTTTATCCACAGAAACAACCAGGGAAATGTTTTTATTTTTGATTCTTTGAAGTTGACTGGTTGCAAGTCCATAGCTGTGGACCATCCCCCCGGGGCTTTCAAGCCTTAACAATACCTGATCCTTTGGAGTGGCCACCCCCAGGATGGCGGAAATTTCGTGGCGTAACTGCCTGACCTCTGAAGCCTTGATGTCCCCCTTGAAATCAAGGACAAAAACCCTTTGTTTTTCCTCTTTTTCCCCTTTTCCTCTTTTTTTCCCTGCCTTTTCCTCTTTTAACAATTTTTTGAATTCTTTTTTGTTGAGGAGGTTTTTTTGAAGAACATTACAGTCTTTGTTCAATTTCCGGTTCAGATCCTTGACCACAAGGTCAGTGTCTCCCCTGTTTTTGCCCACCAATGAGGCAACAAAGGCAGTGAGAACAAGAAGACCGGCCACAACCACAGCCGTCTGAAGAATAAATTGAACCATATTCACGAAAAATTCCATCATCACTTTCCTCCTGGACTCCTCTCACCATAAAAGGCTGTTGGAGTTCGGGCAAGTCTTTTGTCCATGATTCCTGAATTTTTAGACTCATTTCATCTGAAATTCCGGTGTAATATGAAAAGAGATGCTTATTTGTTTTTTCATCTCAGGTCTGGTTTTCTCACCTCTTATGGGCTTTGGGGCTTCTTTTGAAAAGGAGTCTGAAAAGGAAAAGTTCTTTATTCGGCTGGAAGAGCGTAAAAAGGCTTTTGATCTCTACCTGGCAAACAAACGACAACAGGAGAAGAAAAGGGTCTCTGTTGCCCATAGTCAGAAACAGCTTCGTAAGAAATATTTTTACAAACGGAGAAGAGCCAGGACACTGTTTAAGAGAAAGAAAAAAATGTTTCCTAAAAAAACTTACACAAGTTTTCTGGCCTGGCGTAAACTGAAAAGAGAGACAATAAAAAAGGCCAGGGATCAATATGCCTGGAGACAGAGAAAATTTGGAAAAATCAGGAAAAGGGAAAAATACCGGATTGATGAAAAAAAAGAATTTGGTTTGTAGTATCCCCCTCCTGCCATTTTCCCTTTAAATTTCGAGGAGATTGGAAGTCGCAGTAGAAAGTTTATGAGAAGTTCAGATTAGGTCTGTCAGGGTTTTTCAGCGATAATATAGGCGATCCAGCTTTCACAATCCTCACCCTTTATTGTAGGCCTGAACTCTCCATCCCCTTCCCCGTTTTTATCAGTGCCTTCCCAGTAAACCTGAATATTCCTGAAACCCACTTCATCAAGAATATCCCTGATTTCCGGGATGGAATACATACGCCAGTCATAAGAAAAAACTTTTTTTATTTTCTTTTTACCCCTGGGTTTGAAGTGAATGTGAAAAGCAGTCTCATTGGAAATGGGATCAAAGCTGTCCTGGTCCCAAAAATAGCTGAAGTCATCATGTTCTGTCTCTTCTTCATTGGGCTCATAACAAAGTGAGCCGCCAAAAATATCCAGAATAAAAATTCCATCCTTGTTTAAGGTTTTCAGGTTATTGGCAAAATATTTTTTGAGGGGTTTACGCTCCTTGAGAATAAAGTAACTGAAATTACAGGCGGCAATAATATCCACCATGGAACCATTTTTTTTAAGGACATCATTGTTGATAATCTCAATTCTTCTCTGCTGGTCCCTGGTCAGTTTTGACAGATAATGTTTTTTGCCATAGCTGATCGGCTCAGAATCAATATCAACACCAATGGATTTGAATTCAGTATCCAACTTTACCCATTCACAACTCAATTTAAAAGTTCCACAAAAATCCTCACGAAAAACAAGTGGCTTTTTCTTTTTCAGACTTTTATAGGTGTCTCTGAAAAATTTCACATCCACGTCGGCGGACTGGACTGACTGGTTGTAAAACCAGTATTTGTCAAACTTTCTGTTCCCGTCTTTATTTTTGGTTTTCCCCATGATTGCATTCCTTTTTATAATGGTCGTGTTTGAGTTTTCACAGTTTTTTCCTTCTGAAACAACTGAAAACCCGGATAGTATATAACAGTCGTATTTGAAATTTCACGGGATTTCTCTGCCAAAAACATAGTACAGCTTAACATAAATTCTTGCCTTAGAGGGCTTAGGGGACTTCACGGAGCAGGTCAAGGACAGCTTCCATGATATCATGGCTTTGGGGCACAGTGTTTTCTTCAAGATTGGAATGCAAACCAATGCCCGGGAGATTTTTGGCAGCCAGCACCCGGGGTCTGGCCAGCAAGTCATAAAAGAGCTCCCTAGTCACCCTGTAAGAAAGATGCTCTGCAAAATTAGTGACCTCGGTGTCCTCATTTACAAACAACACCCTTTTTGTTTTTTGAACTGAATTCCTGATACAATTCCAGTCATAAGGATACAGGGATATCAGATCAATGACCTCAATTTCAACAGCCTTTTCTTTTTTTAATTCATCGGCCACCTTACAGGCCATGGAGGCATGACGACCATAGGTGACCAGAGTCATATCCTTGCCTGTACGGATTGTTTTTGCTTCACCGATCTTAATAAAAAACCCCTTAAGTTCCGGCCAGCGGGGTTTCCATTGGGAACGATCCCCCAAGGGGGCATCTATTCTTTCTTTCAGTTCTCTCTCACTTGCAGGCTCTCCGGGGATGAGTTCCTCTCCCCGAACCCGCAGCAGAGCCTTGGGTTTTAAAAAAAGCACCGGATTGGGATCCTTAATGGCTGAAAGTAAAAGTCCATAGGCATCAAGAGGGGTTGAGGGCATGACGATTTTCCAGCCTGGCAAACGGGTGGCCCAGGCATCAAAACTGTGGGAATGGTATATGGATCCGCGAATACCGGCCCCCACAGGAGTCATCACTGTCAGTGGCATGGGGTACTGACCATTGGAAGCCCAGAGAGTGTTTCCGGCAATCTTCAGCAAATCAATGGTATTGAAAATATAATCACAAAACTGAATCTCCGCCACACAGGAGTCACCCGCCAGGGCCAGTCCTATGGCTGCACCAATAATTCCCCTTTCATCAAGTGGGGAGTTCCAGGCACACCCCACTCCCTGGGTGGCTGTAAAAACACCACCCATGGGAGGTCCCACGTCCTGACCGAAAACATCGGTCAGTTCCAGATTTTCCTCTGCGTAGTGGAGAGCCATGCGAATGGACTGGGCCATATTTGCCATTAAAATCTTCTCCAGTCCCCGTTCTCACCATTAAAATAGATATGATCCCAAAGGCTGTCAGCCTCAGGAGAGACTTCCCTTTTTATTTCATCAGCAAGTTTTTTTATGTTTTTAAAATGATGATTTTTTATTTCTTTGGCTTTGCCCGGGCCAAGAATTTTTTTATTCACAAGTCTTTTTTCAAAATTTTCAATACAACACACCTCTCCCTCAACGGGGTTGGCCCCCGAAGCCGAAGAGTGACCATAGAGTCTTGAGACCTTAAATTCCGCAACCACCGGTTTTCCTGTTTTTCTGATGTATTTAAGATCTTCCTGAATGCCCATGTAAGATTCCACAGGATCGTTGCCATTATACACCCGGGTTTTGATGCCAAAGGCTTTACCCCGATCGGCAATATGTTTTTCCCCGTGCTGGGAATCATAATCCGTTGATATGCCCCAGCCGTTGTTTTGAATGGTGATATAAAGGGGAAGTTCAAAGCCGGGTCTTGAAGCCCAAATCAAAGAACTTGTAAAGTCCCCCTCGGCAGAACCTGCGTCCCCACCTGTCACAATGCTTACAGCCTCTGTCTGATGACGGCGTTGGGAAAGGGCCGTGCCAATGGCCATGGAATACTGAACCTCAATGGGTGAGGACACGGGTACCACATTCCACTCTGGATAACAATAGTGATTGGAGAAGTTACGCCCCCCCGTACAGGGGTCCGTGGCTTTATTCATTATCAGTCTCAGGGCATCCCCTGGATCCATTCCCAGGGCCAGAAGAGTGGGGGTGGCTCTGTAATGAAGATGAAGATAATCATACAGAGGGCCATGACCTTTTTTCACCAGCATTCCAAGGGGCACACCAAAGGCTTCCTCCCCCGGGCCGCCAATCCAAAAACAGGCATCCCCTTTGCGATAGATCTGGATCATCCTCTCTTCAAGAATCCGGGACTGAACCATGAGTTCAAACATTTTCAGGAGAATGCTCTTATTCAACAGCATTGGACTTTCTTTATGGAAATGCTTTAAATATCAGAAGCATTTTTTCTGGCAAGCTTTAAAGGAACCTTACTCTGTATGTCAATGAGATCAACAAGAATATTGACAGCTTCTCTGATATCAGGGCGTTTGTGATATTCAGCAAGTTTTTCACTATCGGATAAACTTTTTTTCTTTTCATACTCATCCTTTCTGTCTTTTCTTTCATTAAAAGACTGACCCAGAATAATGCCTCTGCTTTCCTCTTCCTTGATCTTTTTGACTTCTTCAATGATTTTATTAAAGCCTTCATCCTTTGACACCCTTATTGTCGAGCGTTTTGCCAGGGTCTCAATTGTTTTTTTCTCCAGTTTTTTCCAATGACCTTTACCCGAACTGACAAAGGCCGAACGGGAGATGAATTTGCCAATTCTCTTTGGAGGCAGGGAGTAATCCAGTGTTTTCTCCCCAATGTCCTTATTATTCAGGGCACTTGGCAGAACGATATGAGATTCCACTCCCCGGTGTTGAGTGGAAAAACCACCTGGAGTAAAAAACATACCCACGGTCACTTTTAACGCTCCAAGACCAGGGGATAAGGGGATAACCTGCTGCACACTTCCCTTTCCAAAGGTGTGATCGGCACCAGCGACAATGGCTCTCTGATAGTCTTTTAGTGTTCCCGCAACAATTTCAGAGGCTGAAGCACTCAATCGACTGGTCAGTACCACAAGAGGTCCATGCCAGTCCACCTCCGGATCACTGTCCTTCAGGGGAATGGGTTTGATTTTTGGATTCTTTGAAGACTGTTTAACCACATTGCCCTGCCTGAAAAAAAGTCCAGCCAGAGTCACTGCATCACTGAGGCTGCCCCCACCATTTTGTGACATATCCAGAACAAGGCCATCAATCCGGGCCTCTTTTGCTTTTTTTATAATATTTTTCACGTCCCGGGCACTGGAACGATCCCCTTTGCTGGAGGCATAAAAAGAGGGAAGGTTAACAAGTCCCACCTTGCGTTTCACTCCATTGATCTCCTTGTTAAAAAAGCTCAACTGTGCCGCTTCATCCTCAAGCTTGATTTTATCCCGAACCAGAGTCACTGTATGAGGCTGGGTCCCTGTCTTGTGACGACGTAAAATTTTAAGATTCACCTGACTGCCTTTTTTACCCCGAATCAGGCGAACCACGTTCCGGAGTTCCCATTCCATAACATTTTCAAAGGGCTGGGGTTTTTCTTTTTCAAACTGTCCCACAGCAAGGATTTTATCTTTTGGAAAAATTTTCCCCGAACGTTCAGCAGCTCCCCCTTTAACCAGGGAGTCAACAACAGTGAAGCCATCCTCTGAGATCAGAGTGGCTCCAATTCCCTCAAGAGAGAGACTCATCTGGATTTCAAAGTCCTCAAGAGCCTCTGCTGAAAAATAACTGGTGTGGGGGTCCAGAGAGTGGGCAAAACTATTGATATAACCGGATAAAATATCCTGTTTCTTTTTCTTTTCCTGTCTCCGTAAAATTCGATCATAGGAATTGGCCACCAGTTTTATGGCTTCTTTCAGGCTCTTTCCTGTGATTAACCGGTTGGATATCTGAAAGTGTATGTATTTTTCCTGCAACCTCTGAAGGTCTTTTTTGTTTTTTGCATAACCTCTTTTCTCAGGGTCCAGAAGAATCCGTGTGGACTTGTCAAATTTGAATGTCTTATTGAGTTTTCCTTTGGCAAAACGAACCCGCTCCCTGACTTTCCTGACGTAAAAATCCTGAAGCTCAAACAAGGGATCACATTGACCTTTCTCAATCCTCTTAAAAAGATTTTTCATTTTTTTGGATAATTGATTGATATCAGAGCGGGAAAAATAAAGTCTCATGGGATCATAGGATTCCAGAAGTTTTTTAATCGTGTGTGTTTCAAGTGTTGGAGTCAGTTGGCTGGTGGTTATATGGGCCAGAAGAAAATTTCTTTTGATGTCTGTTAAATTTTCACATTGAAGACGGGCTTTCTTGTTCCGATTAAAGAGATTCCACTGGGCCTGAACATTCGTGGGGAAAACAAGGAAAAAAGAAACAAGCACAAAAAAGATAAATTTCATAATAACCTCTTCAAATGGAGTTGTTTGGCTTTACTCAATACTGATTATTATAACCTGTATTGAGTTTTTTTGAATTCTCTTTTTGCAAATTTTCAAAAAAAAAGATACCGGATTAAAACGTAACTGCTTCCTCTTAATTGTGAACCAGGTTCCCGTAAGATTTCCATTAAAGGAGACCCACAGCAAACCTACAGGGAACAGATTCAGAAACCATTGTAAACCCGAATCTGGAAGAAAGCCAGACGCTTGGGACCAGAATGCCTGTGTATCCCATAATGGGACAAAAACCGCGACTTTATATCTAAAATTAAGACTAAAGGCCAGCCCGAGCTTCTCATAAATTTTCGTAGCGAGGCTGTAGAAGTGTTCGACGGCTCTGCCACAAAATGTCATGGGAAATGCGGGTTCATCTGTATAAAACAGTGTGTCAGAATCCCTGGCGGACAGGATTTTGACTTGGATATGACCATTAGGTTATAAAAACCCAGCAGGAGGCTACCATGAATTTTCAATCCAAAGGGGTGTATATCACCACTTATGGCTGTCAGATGAATGTCAATGATACAGAAAGAATGTATTCCCTTCTGGAAATGGCCAATTATTATCCGGTGGCAACGCCTGAACAGGCTTCCCTGATTATTATCAATTCATGCAGTGTTCGCGAAAAACCAGTTCACAAACTTCATTCTGAGGTGGGTCGCTACAGAGATTTGAAAAAGAAAAAACCTTCTTTGCTTATTGGGGTGGGGGGATGTGTGGCCCAACAGGAAAAGAAAAAACTTCTCTCAGACATCCCCCTGCTGGATTTTACCTTTGGAACTGATGCCATCGACCAATTACCCTCCATTGTGGCCCAGGTTGAAAAAAATGGAGACAGGGTCTGTGCCACCAGATTTTTACACAACCAGCCCTATCAGGTGGAAACCCTGATCCGCAAGCCGGGGATTTCCAGCTTTGTGAATATCACAAAAGGCTGTGATAATTTCTGCAGCTTTTGTGTAGTGCCCTTCACCAGGGGTCGGGAACGCAGCCGGAGAATGGATGAACTCATTAAAGACATTCAAAATCTCAATAAAAGAGGGGTCAGGGAAGTCACACTCCTTGGTCAGAATGTCAATTCCTATCAGTCAGAATGTGGAGCTGATTTTGGTGAACTTCTCAAGACTGTGGCCTGTGAGACTGACACTTTAAGAATTCGCTACACAACATCTCATCCCAAGGATTTTGATGAGGAACTTGTGGAGATTTCCGGGAAATACCGGACTAAAATCTGTGATTCCATCCATTTACCCGTGCAATCGGGAAACTCCCGGGTTCTTGAGCGAATGAACCGTGGTTACACCAGAGAGGAGTATCTTAAAAAGGTGAAAATGATTAGAAAAGCACTCCCCGGTGTCGCCCTTTCCACGGACATTATTGTTGGTTTTCCGGGAGAGACTGAAGAACAATTCCAGGAGACTTTGACCCTTATCAGAGAGGTTGAATATGATGGAATCTTCGCCTTTAAATACTCGCCAAGGCCCTTCACCAGGGCGGCCCAGTGGGAAGATCCTCTCAGTGAAGAGGAGAAATCAGAACGTCTTGAAAGACTTTTTGCACTCCAAAGGCCCATTGCCCTGAAACTTTCCCAAAGGTCCCTGGGGCAGGTTCAGGAAGTGTTGATTGAGGATATTGATGATCAGGGCATGGCCCTTGGACGAAACAGCCAGAACCGTCGGGTGGAATTTGAAAATCAAAACAAAACACCGGGAGATATGGCCACGGTCAGGATTCTCACGGCCAGGCCCTCCCTGTTAAAGGGAACTCTTATACACAAAAAATCTGACTGAAGGTAGCCCGATGGGGTATAAGATGAATAAAAATAAGCCTCTAACAATTTGGATTGGAACTTGAGGTGTGAGCAGTTACCATTTTCCATTGTCTCAATATGATTCAAAAATTCATTTTGTGTCTGCTTTTTGTAATTTATCTATTGATTAGACAATAATTCAGGTAAAATAATACTTGGGGATGCCGTCCAGAAAGGAAGTTATGAATTCAACTGTTAGTTAAAGTTGAATCAGGATTGGTTTCCTAACTTGTGATTAACATCAATCAAAGGAATTATGATGAGGCCTAAAAGTAATACAATCTGGAGTTTTTTTAGTTTGGTTTGTCTTTTTGTCATTATTATGGGTTATCAAAACTGCGGTGACTCCCCTAAAGAGAAGAGTAATAAAGCGACTACGCACGATCCTGATCCAGAAGCATCTGGTGTCGCCCCCAATATTACCTCAAACCTGCCTTCTTCAGTACGGGTCGGTGAAGGTGACAATTATACGATGTCAATTCAGGCTTCCGGAACCGGTACTTTAACCTATCAATGGTTCAAAAATGATCAATCAATTGAG
Source organism: Bdellovibrionales bacterium (assembly GCA_965218815.1). Classification (GTDB taxonomy): domain Bacteria; phylum Bdellovibrionota; class Bdellovibrionia; order Bdellovibrionales; family JAGQZY01; genus JAGQZY01. Next base: position 1,056,407 of record CBDCLX010000002.1, read on the forward strand.
GGAGAAGATGAAAACTTTCTTCAGTTGAATTCTGTGAGTCAATCTGATGAAGGTCGTTATAGAGTCATAGTGGGTTTTGTTGGGGGAAGATCAGTTGGTTCCGAGGAACTCAGTTTGACTGTTACGTCGTCAACACCGTCTTGTACCGGGAACCAAATATATGTTGGTAACACCTGTGAGAGTTGTCCCGCAGGACAGAGGCCGAATGCTGCCAGAACAGCCTGTGAGGTAGAAAGTATACCACCTCCTACCTGTACCGGGAACCAAATACATGTTGGTAACACCTGTGAGAGTTGTCCCGCAGGACAGAGGCCGAATGCTGCCAGAACAGCCTGTGAGGAGGCCATACCCTGTGAACATCCAACAAAGACTGATTTAAAGAGAACCATGAGTAAGCAAGGTTTTAAAAATATCGAAGATAATGCCTGTGATAACAATTGCAGTACTATGACGGATAAAACGACAAAGAAATACAGTCGGAGCTCATCGGATTGTAAAACAAGTACCCTTGTATTTTATAAAACCTGCAACCAAAGACCAAAGTGGGCAGCTTTAAAAGCAAGCATGGGTTCAAACGGCTGGAACAGGAATACCGTAGACAATCCCTGTATCAGTTCTGGTTGTCTTCAAAAAAGCATTCGCAGTGACACGAAAGAAGGGATCTATTATCCTGTTTCAGGGCAGACTTGTGCCATGAAAACTGTGAAATTTTACATACACTCCACGAGACGAGTGAATATGGGTGACTTTGAGTTAGTGAATGGATGTGTTACTACCTCCAGCCAAGCACCGTCATGTCAAGGCGGTGATGGCGGTGATGGGCCCGATGCCCCTGACTGAGGTTCCCCAAAAGTATGAGAACCTCCGGTTGAAATAAGGTTATCAATTAAATAAACTTTTGAAAACACTGCGTTTTACTTCATATTGACCATTTTATTTTATGACATTTATCATCAAAGAAGAAAGTTCACCAATAATAGTTTGTTTGAAACCTTTGGGCCAGAGAACTCGGAGACGATCTTTGTTTTCAAAACGAATCCTCTCACTCACCTCCTTCAACCCGTCCATTGTCATGAAAACGGAATAACAGAAAAATAAAAAAGACCGTCCATAAACCCGGATTACGAGGAGTCTGAGGTCATTGAAAAGATCAGAAACTCAGAAACTCAGAAACTCAGAAAAAACCCGAAAAACAAGGATGGGAATATTTCTACATAGCAACTTTTATCCCACCTATACACCAGGATTGACTAAAAAATTTTTTTTAAATTTTTGCAAAAAAAATCAAAAGGCCAGATTTCAATTCCATCTTCTGTCTTTCTCACAGCTCTACCCAAGTAAACCACAATCCGTCTTTGAACAGTCGGCAACCCATTGATGGCTTTCAACCCTCTGTAATCCTGGGAGGAAACCTGATTTTTGGCTTTAACCTCAATGGCTATCAAGTCCTCCCCTTTCTTTAAAAGGAAATCCACCTCTGTTTTTTTAGCCTCCAGGGATGACCAGTAATAAACAGATTCATAAAGATTGTGATAGTCTCCATAAGCTCTCAAAATCTGAGCTGTCAATCCCTCAAAAAGAAACCCTTTTTCCTCAATAGAAACCGAACCGGAGTTTTTCTTTAAAGCTCTGGCAAGACCCGGATCAATTAAATAAAATTTATTACTTTTTTGCTCTTTTAGCCGAAGTTTTGGATAATAAGCTGGCAGAAAAAATCCCAGCATCGTATCCTCTAAAATAGAAAAAAATTCACGAACAGAGTTTCTGGAAATTTGAGATTCCCGTGCAATGGCACTCATATTGATGACTTGCCCGTGATACAAGGCGGCCACTTCCAGAAATCGGGCAAAGCCGGGAAGATCTCTTACCAAAGCCTCGGCTTTCACTTCCTCCTTAAGATAAGTTTCAGCATAATCTTTCAACTTATCGCCCCTATCAGTGGAAGACCACACAATAGGAAGCAAGCCATATTGCAAAGTCTGATTCAAATCAAAATCCTCCCCCAACTCTTCAGGAACAAAAGGATGAAGAAGCATTTTACCCGCCCGGCCACCCAAAAGATTTACCCCTCTGACTTTGATTTTACGAGCACTGGAACCGGTAAGAATAAAACGGCGACTGGAAGATTCAATAAGGCGATGAACTTCATTTAAAAGGCGGGGCATTCTCTGAATCTCGTCCACAATAACCAAACCATCATCTTTAAAAGCATGGACTGTTTCATAAAACTGCCCAATATCGGAAAGATAATTCTGGTAAAGAGATTCATTTAAAAGATCAATATAAAGGGCTGATGGGAAAAGCCGTTTTAAAAGAGCTGTTTTGCCACTTCCCCTGACACCAAACAAAAAGACGTTTTTGTTTGGTGAAAGACTAATAATTCGCTTTTTATAGATCATATAAACAATTTTCTCGGATTTTTGAATAAAAATCAATCAAAAATCGGAGTTTTTTAAAACCACTTAAATTTCCTCAGATCTAGCCGATAGTCTTAATGTAAAATAAAAATTCTTTAATATGGGGGTATAAGATGAATAAAGGTATTTTTTGTGAAATAGAAATGTATCCCCATCCCCTGTTTTCCTGTCATTTAAGTCATTTAAGTCATTTAAGTCTTCTGGCCCGGGAGACTTTCATCTCTTCTTCCAGAAATTTCACCTTGGTGTAGGGATGTGAAAAAATATTTGATTTTATACTTCAATTTTTATTTAATTACTGCTTTAGAAGTAAAAAATTATGGATTATTTGTTTTTATCTGGAATTTTTTATGGAATCCAAAGAATTTTATTGCTATAACAGTAATATGGCCAGTGCTTATAATATTCATTTGCAGGAAACAAAAGACCAAACTTCCAAAGCAACAGATATGAGTCAGATTGGTGAACTGGTCAGATTTCACAGAAAGAAAAGCAAACTCACTCAAAAACAATTAGCCGATCTGTCAGGGGTGGGAAAAACAGTCGTGTATGACATTGAAAAGGGAAAACAATCCATTCAACTAAAAACTCTGGTTCAAATTTTAAAAACTCTGAACAGGCACCGGATATTCTGGATCTGGTCAGAGACATTGCCGAAAAAATACCCGACTGATAAACTCTCTTGCACATGAACTTAATTTTTTATATATTTAAGCAATGATTATAAAAGTTTATGTGTTGTTCCTGATAGGGCTGTTTTCCCAAATAGCTCTGGGTGAAATTTGTTCCGAACACAACCCTGGGAATAATTCAATTCCCTTGTGTCCGGAAAAAGGCAGGATACTCAATGAAACTTTTCCTGTGTCAATGGCCTTTGTCTCCACCAACCAGGGAGGTCAGAATTTTGTTAACAGCTTTGCCCGGGAAATTCTAACGGCAGGAAATTCATCTTCTCCTACGTCTCCTGAATTCAAGTATCCCACAATTTTCCTTTCCGGATCCGAAAACGAGTGTGCAGCTTTAAAAAAGTATCTCCATTCAATCGTCGGGGAAAAGAAAGCTGAAAAGATCGTGGTGTGTTCAACGGAAAAAACAAGTTATAATTGGCAACAGGATGTTATGCAGGGGCATTTTGATCCCCAAACAGGACAACCTGTTCTTGATATAAATGCAGACTATGAAAGTTCGGAAGGTGCCCCTGTGGGAGAAAACTTTCATGAACAGTTTAGTAAGACGGTTCCCGGAATCTGTCCGAAAGTTAAAGTCAATAAGGTCAATCTCTGGAAAAGAAGTCATTTTAATGCTGCCAGTGGAGGTAATTTTGCCGGAATTCCACCCCACTTTTGCGTTGTCGGCAGAGGTGATGCTCATATCAAAAAAGAATTCAATCAGTTGACAAGAGATATCTGCGGCAATGCTGAGGTTATTGAAGCTCCCACTTCATTTTTGGCTCTTGGGCACACGGATGAAATCATGAAAACCATCCCTTCAGGAGACCCCTATCCATGTCATTTTAAGCTTCTGGTTGCAGACCAGTCCCTTGCTGAGGAGGAGTTGAGCAGTTATGGAGGTAAACTTTTTGATGAAAACAACAAAGATCATAATAAATTTCTGGAGAACAGTTCTTCTGCACAACATACCTGCTCACAGGCAAGAGAATTACGAAAACAGGAAACAGAAGAGGATGAAACCCGATCCACTTCTTTTCTAAATGACCTTTTAAAGGGAATCCTAACTATCAATGCAGCCCACGGGGAATTGCCTTTGGATTATGAATTCCAATCCCAAAGAGGACCCGCCTCTTCATCTGGTGGTATTCAAATAGCCACCCTTAGTATTTGCGATGAGTTGAATTTGACCGGACCGGAATGTTGCGAAGGTGTGACCGGACGAGAGTTTATTGAAGGTTTTCATGTGGACAACAAAAAATTTTCAAAAATTGTTGATAAACAACTTGATGACTTTGCAGAAAATCTTAAAAAAAAAATTGGAAGAAGATGTCCTGATTCCATCATTCGGGTTCCAACACTTTTTTACACATCCAACCCGGCCTATATGGATGGCGTTAGTGATGATGATACAGACATAAAATTTGCCAGAGGTCACGCCGTTTTCCCGAACATGACAAACGGAGTGGCCATTGGATCAAAACTTATATTTCCGGATCAGGTTGTTACTCCATACAATAATTATTTGAATAAAATTACTGCAAAAACCTCTCTTGACCACTCAAAAATAAACACTCTTTTTGCCCATAAAAAGTGGGGCAACTTACATTGTTCCACCAACCTGGTACGTTATTGCAGACCAAGGAGATAACCGAATATGAAATTGTGTTTCATCCCGATAATCACTTTTTTTTACACCTCTGTGACTTTTTCCGCCAATCGGGTTTTTTCCTGCTCTTTGAAACTTGATACAAACCACGGTTATATGATTTCCCTATCCAGTAATGGAAAGGGGATATTAACAATTGACTATGATGGGAGAAAATACTCCTGTGACCTTATTCTGAATGAATTTCTTGATCTGAGGAAAGGAGTCTCTGTCGTGGATGTCTTTGAGTTTCACGCAAGAAGAACCCAGTGTAATACGACTTTGTCAGAAGAGCTTGATAGAGGTTTTCTTGATAAGATCATTGTTTTAGGCCAGAAAATTTCCGGTAAAGATAAATACTTTACTTACCTGTTGGAAGGATCTCCACCTGTTCTTTGTAAAATTTCAATGATTGATAAAAAAAATCTTTTTAAGCTCAAGGATCTTAAGCGACACCCTTTGAACTACGCCAAAAGAAAGAAAAAAGCAAAAATCCTCCATGTTCTAAAAAGTAAAATGAAAAAGTATCTGAAAAAATAAAAAAAGATGGACTTTCCCACCTGTCTGGCCCCTAAAATGGCGACAGCAGGGTAATTTTCAAGAAGCTCTTCCAATCTTTTTTGGAGTGAATCTCTGTGAATATAACCTTTCATATTTGAAATTGTACTTCAAATATACGAGGTTATAAAGTATAAAAACAAGCTACCCCAACAGTTTTGGGTATAAGATGAATAAAGGTATTTTTTGTGAAATAGAAATGTATCCCCATCCCCTGTTTTCCTGTCATTTAAGTCATTTAAGTCATTTAAGTCTTCTGGCCCGGGAGACTTTCATCTCTTCTTCCAGAAATTTCACCTTGGTGTAGGGATGTGAAAAAATATTTGATTTTATACTTCAATTTTTATTTAATTACTGCTTTAGAAGTAAAAAATTATGGATTATTTGTTTTTATCTGGAATTTTTTATGGAATCCAAAGAATTTTATTGCTATAACAGTAATATGGCCAGTGCTTATAATATTCATTTGCAGGAAACAAAAGACCAAACTTCCAAAGCAACAGATATGAGTCAGATTGGTGAACTGGTCAGATTTCACAGAAAGAAAAGCAAACTCACTCAAAAACAATTAGCCGATCTGTCAGGGGTGGGAAAAACAGTCGTGTATGACATTGAAAAGGGAAAACAATCCATTCAACTAAAAACTCTGGTTCAAATTTTAAAAACTCTGAACATGACCCTTTCAATACAAAGCCCATTGATGGATGCTTACCTCAGGGAGTAAAAACTGAGAACAGTACAAGTGTATTATCAAAAAAACCTTGCTGGAACTCTAATGGAATTTGGGGACAAGACCTATGAGTTTAAATATGATGAAAAATACAAAGGACCGGGAATATCCCTCACAATACCCACAACAAAAAAAAAGCATTCCTATAGCAGATTTCCCCCATTTTTTGACGGTCTTTTGCCGGAAGGTTTCCAGCTTGAAGTGCTATTGAAACAAAAAAAGATAGACAAAAGGGACTATTTAAGCCAACTGACTGCTGTTGGTGAAGATATGGTTGGAGCTGTCACATTAAAGGAAAAAAATTGAAAATCTGCCCGATCACATACGAGCAAATACCAAAGTCAAAACGCTATTCCCCTAAAGGTTTATCCCTTTTGGCAAAGGGACTCAGTGAACTGAAGGACTTTCCATACACAAATGCAGAACAATTGGAACAAGTCCAATTGTATGCGACAAAAATGTCCATTCAAGGGGTACAGCCAAAGCTGAGTGTTTCTTTTAGTAAAAAGGATATATCTTTTAAAATTGTTGAAAGAGGGGGACGATACATTCTCAAACCACAAAATCCATCATTCAAATCACTCCCTGAAAACGAAGATGTCACAATGAAAATGGCCAAAGCTTCCGGAATCAGGACTCCACTGCATGGTTTGATTTATTGCAAGGGAGGGGGGCTTTCTTATTTTATAAGACGTTTTGACAGAGTTGGTCACAACAGAACGTTGCCAGTAGAGGATTTTGCACAACTCTGTGAAGAAACAAGAGAGACAAAGTACAATTCCTCCATGGAAAATGTCCAAAAAGTGATTAAAAAATTCTGCACCTTCCCGGCCGTGGAAAATATAGAACTTTTCAAACGAACCCTTTTTTCATATCTGGTTGGAAATGAGGATATGCATTTAAAAAACTTTTCCCTCATTACAACTGAGGAAGGAATTACAAAGTTAAGCCCAGCCTATGACCTGGTCAGTTCAATACTGGTTTTGAAAAACTCCCGGGAAGAACTGGCCTTACCCATCAGAGGAAAGAAAAGGCGATTAAAAAGAAATGACCTCATTGATTACTTTGCTGTTAAATACATGAACATCCCGGAAAAAGTGATCGCATCCACTTTGAAAGATTTTGCAGAGGTTGTTCCCTTTTGGCAAAAACTGATTAAAAAAAGTTTTTTACCTAAGGAATATAAAAGCACTTATAAGGAAATCATAGACAAGCGTTTAAAGAATCTGGATCTGTGAAGAAAAAAGATGTCTTCTGGCCGCACAATCCGTTCAAGCCAACTTGTTTTCTCGCCTTCACTAATTTCTGTATTCAAAGCAAAGAGATCGGGTTAACCCCTCAAAAGCTTTTTTAAAACGATAACAACTGTCCTTCAGTACCTCTTCATCATGGGACCAGGACAAAAAGGAAACCTCATAGGCACTGGGTGCCAGGTAAAGTCCCTGTTTTAAACAGTGATAAAAAAGCTGGCTGAAAATTTCCTTTTGATGAACTCCAATCTCCCTGATATTCCCGGGTTCTTTCCTGGAGGAACTGTGAATCCAGAAAAGAGAGGCAAAGTGACTGATTTTTAAAGGAAGTTCACAGTCTTTTATGCAGGACTCAAGATTTTTTACAAATTCACTGGTCCGTTTTTCCAGCTTTTCAATCACATTTTCCTTTTCCATCTTGATTAATGTGGCAAGACCGGCCACCATCCCCACCGGATTGGCACTCAGGGTGCCTGCCTGATAAACAGGTCCCAAAGGGGCCACCTGATCCATCCATTGTTTTTTGCCAGCGTAACAACCTACCGGGAACCCCCCACCAATGATTTTCCCATAGGTCACAAGATCAGGTTCCACTCCACTGATCTCAGCCATCCCCCCCATAGCCACCCGAAAACCGGAAATCACTTCATCAAAAACAAGAAGACTTTCCTCTTTTGTGGTGATTCCCCTTAAAAATTTCAGAAAGCCCTTATCCTGTTTCAACAAACCAAAATTAGCGGGAAGAGGTTCAACGATAACAGCGGCAATCTCATTTTTATGGTTGATAAAAGCCTGTTCAAGGGCCTGTTTATCACCCATGGGTAACACAATGGTTTCAGAGGCCACTTTCTCTGAAACCCCGGCACTGTCACTGGCTCCGGCTCCAGCCAGGCCACTGCCCGCCTTAACCAGCAAGGAATCCACATGGCCATGGTAATTGCCCTCAAACTTAATCACTTTATGACGACCTGTTACCCCCCGGGCCAAACGCAGGACACTCATAACGGCCTCTGTTCCTGAACTCACAAAACGGAGTTTATCCAGGTGAGGAATGCGATCAACAATCCACTGGGCCAGATCCAGACTGTAAGGTTCACAGGTTCCAAAAGTCCAGGCTGTTTGAATGATTTCCTCCACAGCCTTTGACACGTCAGGATCACGATGGCCTAAAATCAGGGGACCAAAACTCTGGCAGAAATCCACATACCTGTTCCCATCACAGGAATAAAGGTAAGGACCCTTTGCTTTTTTAAAAAAAATGGGGTTTTGTAAATGTTTTTTTTCAAACCCGGATTTTACCCTGGAAAAAGCTTCAGGGAAAGAAGTTTCAGATCTGGATTTCTCACAAGGGGATTTGCTGTCTGTGGGTATCTCATCAGACCTTGAGGGGGCAATAAGTCCCTTAAAGGCTCTTACAGGTGAATGGACCCCCCCGGGGGACACAGCCTGGGCTTTTTTAAATAATTCCCGGGACAAACCTTCCATTGACCTTTCCTTTTTAAGAATCCATTCCATGGGTATGATCTTTGGTTGCTTTTTTATATTTTTCCCCTTTAACACATCATTGATTATGGTGAAAGTGTTTCCAGGTCCGCAAAAATGTTCATGCTTCAGAAGCTCCGGGCATCCTTGGACAGCCCACTGAAATTGGGACCCGCTCCTCCAGTAAAGGGCCTTGTGATTCCTTAGACCCGGAATATCCGAAGGACCCGGGTTTTTATCTTCATATCCCTTCAAATCCTGAAGGCTCTGGTGGGACTCCGAATTTTCGGAAGCCAACCCTTCAGAGGTGGATTCATTGGAAATTGATTCATTGGGAATCAGATCATAGGTGGCCACTGTTTCCATCCCTGGGGATCGGGGAGCCTGACTGTGGGCCCACTTTAACCAACGGAGGGGTTTTTGTGCCAAAAGGTCTATCCTTCTATCCTCTCTTTCTCCCATAGACTCACTACTGCCATGGACCCAAAGACCACGTTGGGCCAGATCTTCCCAGGTTTTTTGACCACTCACCCAGACAATGTCTGTACCAGGGTCAAAAACCTCTGATTTCGGAAGAGCCCTGGCTCTGCTTACAAAATGGGCATTGCCATCCTGTAATCTGATATAATCCCGTCTTTTTGGATGGAACCACTGTCCTCTGACAAGATAGATCTCTTTTTGGTGGATATCTTTTTGTTTGTCCCTTTCAGTGGAGACGAATGGCTTTTCCACCCTGGAGGGGTGTTGTGATTGTTGTTGGGAGAATCCATCCTCCCAGTACAATTCCCTTAAAATCTCCCCCTGTTCTGTTTCCCCCCTTAAAAAAGTCATATTACCATAATGACGATGGAGATGAGTGACTCCGATTTTCTGGTGACAACCTCCTCCATAACTTTTTAAAATGACTTTTTCATGGCAAACCCCTTTCCAGGTTTCAGGACAGTGAATGGATGAGAACAGGGACTTTAAATCATCCCGACCGGACAGGGCCTCTATGGCCAAAGCCCCCTGACCGGCAGCCGTTGGATTTCGACTCAGAGGTAAAACCTGCCAAAGGCATTTCCTTAAAAAAGAGAGAAGCTTTTGTTTGTTCTCCAAAAACTCCTCCCTTTTGGTGGAAAGAAGACGATCCATGGCAGCCTTGGCCAGAATCAAACCATCCCCCTTTTCACTTTCCATGAGCCTGCCAACCCGGGTGAGAATATTGCCACGAACACTCTCAAAGTGAACATGGGTCAGGGGAGCCGGAAAACAGGTTTTAAAAAAATCAGTGAGATTGTAACTGCGACGGGGAGAGGAGGAAAACAAATGGAGTTTTTTTTTCTGAACAACCTTATTGAAATGATCTTTTTTAAAGAGCAGAAGATCTCTGGAGTCTGCCCTTTTCAAAGTGGCAATCAGTTTTGTTTCACCAGGAAGATCATCTATGGGCAGATCCTTCCATGAATGGACAACAAGATCACACTCACCTTTTATAAGGGATTCCCGAAAATCACGGGTAAAAACCCCTTTTTCCGGCATCTTCCAAAGGGGATTTCCCTGGTTCTGATCACCAAGAGATTGACGAAAGTGATACTGAATGGAAAGACCGGGGTTTTTCTCCAAAAGTCTGTCACCCACTTCATAGGCCTGCAAACGGGCCAGATCACTCTGGCGGGATCCTATAAGCAGGTCCACAGGTCTTCCCAGCCAAAGGGACGTTGTTTTTCCATGGAATTGGTATTCAAAGCCCGGTCTCTAATAGACCTGAGTACACTTTTTCGAATCAACGAGGCCTGATGCTTGTTCTTCTGGATATGGGAAAAAAGAACTTTTAAGGAAATCACGTTGGGCAGACCAAGGGGGTCCCGGGCACTCTCCCCCCTGAGATCATAAATTTTTTCAAAAGCTTCAGATCTGATGTTTTCGTTGAACCAGAGGGAGGTCACAGGGGCTGCCACCACCAGAATTCCCTGAAGTCCAGGTTGTTGGTCATGACTGAAAAAGGAGGGGGACTCCGTCAGGTCATTCAAATCGTTTTCAGATCTGGTTTGTTTGAGACAATCCAGAGACTTTAAAGAGATGTTCTGATATTTTTTTGTCAGGGACTGGTGGCACTGAATGTCTCTTGTGTAAACAGAAATATTTCTGTTTAATTTTGCAAACCAGGGAAGAATATCCTGACTCAAAGAGCCTGCCCCTATGATGTGAATGTCCTGGTCCCTGGAGCGTAAATGTTTTCTCAGCAGACTGCCATAGGAGGTGCAACCCAGGTTCTGTAAAAATTCATTTCTTATTTTCCTGGCTTCCTGTAACAGGTGATCCACAATGTAATCCAACTCAGGACTGAATTCATTTTTGTTTTCAGAAACAAAATCTTTAAACTGACCCAGGATCTCCGTTTCACCGAGCATTGGTGAGTGGAGACCACAGATCACTTCCAGTAAAAACCCATAAGCCTCTCTCCCCTGGTAAAATTCATAGGCCTCCAAAGCCCTGACAGGTCCCATGTGTTCACTGATGACAATGGAACGCAAACAGGTGACCAAATGCCAATACCCCTTGGGAAGAATGGGTTTTTGGGATCCATCCGATGTATTTAAATGAAAAAGCTTTAGATTCAGGGACATACCTGATTCATAACATAATTAATGAACATTTCTGATATTATATCTGAATATTATATTCCGATATATCCAAACCCCGTGAAAACTCAAACAGGATCAGTATATCCACATCGTGTCAAAAAGATCACCAGAAAAAATATATACTGGTCATGTTTGAAATGTCCGATTTTTCCCTTCTTGAGACACCTGAAAACTTAAATGAAACCAGTATAAACCCAGAACACCAGGATTAATCACATTTTTTCTTTACAAAAAGATGAAATTATAATAATGAAGCAGGGAATCCGTGTAAAATATAAAAAAGGGAATTCTGGAATTAGCCTGCTTAAGAAAATCCAGAGGATTGTAAAACACCGATGCAACTTGAGTTTTCAGGACTTTAATTCAGATGAGAACACCTTTTCACCTGGCCATTGGGGTCACCAGCTTACAAAAAGCCAGAGATTTTTATGGCAAATTAATAGGAGCCAAAGAAGGCCGTTCGGATCCCTTATGGGTGGATTTCAATTTTTTTGGGCACCAACTCGCCTGTCATCTGATAGCAAAAACAAATGCAGTCGCTCAATTTAATTCAGTGGACAGCCAGTCTGTTCCTATTCCCCATTTCGGTGTCATTGTACCTCCTGAAAAATTTGAAGAATTAAAAATCATACTGGAAAAAGCACACACTCATTTTATATTAAAACCACAAACCCGCTTTAAAAATCGTGCGGGAGAACAAAAAACCATGTTCTTTAAAGATCCTTTCGGACATTTCATTGAAATAAAAAGCTATACGGGAAAATCTGAATATTGATCTTCCCCGGATTTTCGACTTTTTCAAGAAGATATGTCAGGACTCATCCAAATCACTTGTTTTTTGGAAATTTGGAGTTGTAAATAGGTGACAGATCAGGCGATTGGATCATAATAGGACGTGATTGGGCACACATCAAAATATCTTTTGCCAATTCAAGTTGATAATCAACGGCAAAAGTACGGCTGTACTTTTGTTCTGCCTGGATTTTCTTTCTCAGGGCCGGACTTAAGCGTCTCTCTGTGTTAATGCAATCCTTTAATTGGGCCAGTTCCTCGGGACGGTTTTGTTCCCATGAACTGTTTTCAAATTGAATATTGTTAAAAAACAACCGATCCACAAGAGGAATGGAGCTGTCCAGGTTAACAGGTTCACCAGTGTTTGAAATATGAAAATCAGGGATGATTCCATACCCCTGGGGGGAGATCCCGCTGTTTAAAACGTAGATTCCTGAAGTTTTGTTCTCTTGAAGAGGTTTCATGGGTTTATCGGTAAAAAAAGACTGATATACACAGATTTTAGAACTTAAATAAGATTTTTTTCTCTTTTGAAAATTTTACATATTAAAATTTCTGCCTCTTCACCAGAATTTGTGGGGTGAGTGGAGGTAATAAAAGTATGAAACTCTCTTTCATCCAATTCTTGTCCGGCTTTCAACAGGGCTTGAACAATTGGGTCTTCATTGATGACTTCACGAATGTTTCTTTCAGAAATCTAACATCCTCCCACCATTTCAAAACGGTCTCTTTTGTCTAAACTTTAGACATCATATTTCAAACAAGTCTGTTTTTTTTTCAAAGGGTCTGGAAAAAGAAGCCTAAAAACCGTATATTTCAACAAAATGTCTGTAAAAATTCAAAATTTTTTTCTCGCAGTTGTCATCTTGTTCCTGACAGCCTGTCACTCCAATTATGAATGTCCGCCGTGTCAAATCGGTGGAAAAGACGGAGACTCGGAAACACAGTTGCCCCGGGAAGAGGATCAGGAACAAAGAGAAGATCAAGAGCAGGGAGAGATTCCAGCCACACCAGAGGAGCCAAATCCAGTTCCTCCACCAGCAGGGGATCAACATCCCTCGACAACACACAGAGAGATTCCCCCAACAGTGGAGGAGTGGAGAGGAGTTCCTCCAATAACACAGAGAAAAGAAAATCCCCCATTGCCATCAGATGAACAACGGGAACAAACTCCAGGGGACTGTCCTATGGGAGTTCCAAAAGATGATTCAAAGGAAGCCCCAGGGGAAGAAATTCGCAAACCTCTGAGTCTTCAATGGAATGATCTGGATGAGTTCAAACACAAGTTCGATCAACTTGAATGTCAGGACTGTCCTCCCTCTTTTGGGCACTTGATTAGAAAATTTGATCTGAATCATGATGGCGAAACTTTTACAATGACAAAGAATTGTCAGGGAAGTCTCATTGATGAAGATCTTTTTCTTACAGCCCGCCATTGTCTTCCCAGCTATTTTAACCCTGGAGATTCCTGTGAAGGGGATGTTAAGGTGATTTTACCACGAATTGGTGATGACAAACCCATGGAGATTCTGGATTGCGATCAATTGATAAGGGTATCAAAGACTTATGAAGGTTTATCAAAAGAGGACTCTCAACCTGATTGGGCTATTCTTAAACTGAAAAGAAAATCTTCCGGACGGTTTTTAAAACCGGATATGGATAATGCCAAAGGAATATCTGATAATGAATCTCTCTTTGCCTTCTCAATTTTTGAAAATCCAAGAACAGAGGAGATTTCGATCGCTCAAATCAAATGCAGGGCTATTCAAAACAGTTGGGATTTACCTGAATTCAATAATAATTTAAGTCCTCTGGCTCTTTTACAATGTGATCATCCTCTGGGTCCTGGCTTTTCGGGAATGACTTTGTTTCGAAAGGGTGAGGATCAGCAATATTCTCCCGTGGGAATCCATTCTCATTCGCGTGGAGAAGAATCGGAGAGAAGGAGTGTTATCAGTCAGGTTATTTGTATGGGTGAGGGTGAAAAGCCTGGGTTTTGTGAGTTTTATCCTGATAAAAGAGGAGATCATAGAAATAAAATATATATAAAAAGTCTTGAAAATTCCAAAGTTGAGATTGATAAAAAACTCAAACATTTAATCGGGGATGAAAGTAATCCTATCGAGTGGCGGCAGGTCAACTCTGAAAACTGGAGAAATCTGCCCAAAAACTATGTCGCTAACTTCAACAAAACTATTGAAAAGTTTAATAAAATTATGGGAGAAGCTATAATTCATTATATACAAAACAGGGTGCCTGTTTATCCTAAATGCGTTCGCAGGAGCTTTGTCCCTGATAAGGGGGCCATCAAAATCCCGGTTCAGATTCCCATGACAGAGGTTTCTTTAACTAAAAGAGAGGATCAAAAAGTTGCCACATATTATAAAATCACTTATCTGGAAGCCAATTTGGTTTTGGGTAGTGACGATCCGAAAGAAATAAAAAACGGCTTTGCCAGCCTGGAGGATCGAAAATTTATTATAAGATTTATCTCGGAAATACCTTCATCCAAATTTCCTGAAAATACAATAATTATAAATGGTACTTTTTCCCACAACTTGGCTGTAATCCCACTTTGTCCTGTGTATCAGGATTTTCAGGGAATCTGATTAAACCTGTAATAAAAGATATTTTTTCTGAAATCAAGATGTATTTCACCCTGTTTTCCATGGTTTTTCCAAGTTTCTTATTTTTTTCTGAGAATGTAGGATTAAAAATGCAGATAAGGTGGTTTAACCGGTATTTTTTGGTATGCTGTACTTGTTTTGATTGAAACACCCTATGCTCCTTCCTGTGATAGAAACGTCCAACCCATCCTCAGGGTTTTTGAATCTCTTTTGGGAAATTCAAAGTCTTTACTTGAAATTGGAGCGGGGACAGGCCAACACGCCGTCTTTATGGCTTCCCATTTTAAACAGATGAATTGGACTCTTGTGGACCGCAGGGAGAACCATAGGGGAATATCATTGTGGCTTAAGGATTTTCCAGAGTCTAACATCAAAGGACCTTTTGAGTATGAAATTCCAAAAGACTTGCTTCCTGAGGAGGACTTTGATGTGGTTTTTACCTGTAATACCCTCCATATAATTTCCTGGGATTATTGCCTAAAAATGTTTGATGATATCAGCCGTGTTCTTTCACAGGGTGGTTTGTTTATTGTCTATGGGGCTTTTAATTATAAGGGGCAATTCACTTCTGAAAGTAACAGAAAATTTGATGCCTGGCTTAAGGAACGAAATTCTGAAAGTGGAATCAGGAATTTTGAGAATGTTGTTGGTGAACTTGAAATCCATGGCTTTAAACTCATGAAGGATGTGAGTATGCCGGCAAACAATCGCATTCTGGTGTTTCATTTGTCATAAGTTTCTTTGTGATTAATCCGAACTTCTTACAAACTTTCTGTGCGGTTTCCAAATTTTATAGAACACATGTAGTGATTGCTCCGTAGGTGTGAATTTGAATCCATTTTGAAATGATTTCATATTTGTAAAGAATTTTATTGCTAAAAGCCAGGTCCACAGACCAACAGAATCAGAATATGTCTCATCTTCATACAGACAAAAACCATCAGACTTTTGGAACCCGGAAAAGATGAGTGAAGCCATTGTCTCAGAGTGAAACACAGAAGTTTTAGTACTCATTTAAATAAGAGCAATAATCAAGTCTTTTTTAATTTATTTTGATTCATTTCCTTAATTCATATTGATTTTTTGAAAAAAATGTTAAATAATATTACTATATACATTAATAAAGTCTGTTTAAGAAAAATAATCTCTTGTCTTCAACAAGCTTCAGGGGGGGGGAATAAAAATTTTAAAACAAATCTCACATATTGTTTATTATTGAATAATAATTGTTTCCCGTGATGCTTTAATCATGGGAACTATAGAACATCAATCAAACTTAGTATAACTCAGTAATGGGAAACAAGGAGTGAAAGTTATGAAGAAAAAATACTATGGATTGACCCGTTTAGGGGGCATCATTTTGTTTATGACTATCATTGTCTTCAGTTACCAGAATTGTGATCAGAGTTCGGGGGCCATAGGTAATGTGTCTTTTAAAAAATCTGAAACCCCCGAACCTGTTATCCTCCAGGATTTGCACCCCAAAGGGGAAGCCATTGAAGGGGGGTTGTTTATCATTCAGGTTTATGCTTTCGGAAACGAGGAGTTAATCTATCAATGGTTTAAAGATGATGTTTTTCTTCCATGGGCTACTACAAACACTATCATATTAAGACCGGTCATTCTGGAGGATGAAGGAGTCTATAAAGTGAGAGTCAGCGTTTTCGGTGGAGGTTTCGTTGATTCTTCAGAAACTTCATTAACGGTCCATCCTCTTAATTCCAATCCTCAAGATCCTCAAGATCCTCAAGACCCGCAGGATCCTCAAGATCCACAAGACCCGCAGGATCCTCAAGATCCACAAGACCCGCAGGATCCTCAAGATCCTCAAGATCCTCAAGACCCGCAGGATCCTCAAGATCCACAAGACCCGCAGGATCCTCAAGATCCTCAAGATCCTCAAGACCCGCAGGATCCTCAAGATCCACAAGACCCGCAGGATCCTCAAGATCCTCAAGATCCACAAGACCCGCAAGACCCGCAAGATCCACAAGACCCGCAGGATCCTCAAGATCCTCAAGATCCTCAAGACCCGCAGGATCCTCAAGACCCGCAAGACCCGCAGGATCCACCCCAAAATCTCATTCATAACGATAGCAGATGTTCACCCGGCTATAACAGAGTAAAAGAGTCGACGCTTTTACTGCTGGAACGTCAATTGATAATACTTAAAAAAAGGGGTAATCCTTACAATTGGGATGTCTCCAATTGCAGTACCCGCTACATCCCTTCTTTTACCGAGTCCACATTTGAAAGTGTCATGTGTGAAGGACAACCCGAAGGTTGCACGGCAACAAACAATATTCCTGAGTGTCCTGAAGGAAGTGAACCTTCAGATGACTGGCAAACTGAAGTCAGGGCAACTCTGGGTGGCAGGGAGTACTCTATGAGCGGTAGTGACTCTTATCAGGCTTTTGATCTGGATGCTCTGGAATGTGTTAAGGTCCCTTTGAAAGTAGATTGGGTTGCTTATAAAGAATGTTATTTTACACTTGAAAGAACCTCCGGGAGCTGTGTTGATAACTGATGTGTCTGGTAGTCTGAACAAATTAGTTTTTTCCAATCAGGTGGAGTGGCTGGGGAACTCCACCATTGTAATTTGTTATTGACTTAATTCAACAAATCGCATAGAGGCGAATAAAGGGAGAATATTAAGATGGTTTACAATAAAAGTTTTTTTAAAGGAATGGTTTTCTTTTTTTCCGGTTTGTTAATTTTAACTTTGGGATACCAGAATTGCAGCGGTTATCAAGGTAACAGTAGTAATAATGGAAATAATTCCACGGGATTGACAGCGTCGTCAGAGGGAGACCCCAAACACTTTGTCAATTATCATCATCTTCTTCCCCTGTTTTTTCTGGTTCCTTCTTATCAAGCCTTTGGAACAACTCCACCCTGTAATGCGGCAGAGGCCCCTCGTGCAGCTGACTTTCCAGTCTGTTCTATCGGTTTATTCATGGGCTGGAGACGGGCAGAATCCTTTGTCAGAATCATCAACCTCTCCAATCGTGCCGGAACAATTAAAATCTTTGCCATCAGTGATGGAGGTAAAAAACTGGGACCTATCACACTTTCCATGGAAGCGAATAAGGTAGCACATCTGAATTCCTCAGATCTGAGCCATGGAAACTCTGACAAAGGCTTGAGTGGAGGCCTTTTGGATGGTGCTGGTTGGTACGGCAGAAATTATCAACTGTCTTTATACACAGGACTGAAGATTCAGCCTCTTGTCTTCTCCCGTACCTACAATGGTTCTATCGCCAGTATTGATAAAGTCGAGGGTATGCGGACGAGAATATTACCAATACAACATCACTCCTCCATACAACATCACTCCTCCGTGGATGCACCGAATGAGACACCTGATGACCAGGGTGATGGCCTACACCCATACCCTCTTAAATTGTGGGGTGCTTCGATCCCTTTTTTCAATCCCTCAGACAACTTAATGTTTCGAAGCCGACTGCGTCTGATAAACCCCACGGCAGAGGATGCAAATATTGTCATCAGAGGGGTTGATGACAATGGCCAAAAATCCCCTGGAAAAGTCACAGTCCACCTGACGGCACACAGATCAAAGACATTCCGGTCAAGAGATCTTGAAAAAGGTGTCCAAGATCGCCGCTATGGTGATGCCGTAATTCATGACCCTGATTCTTCAGGAGCCTTGGGTGATGGACACGGCAAGTGGCAATTATCCGTGATTTCCGACAATCAAATTCAGATCATGAATTTGATGCAAGGTCCAATGGGTCTTACCAATCTGTCGTCGCAGGCGAGGATTGATGTCCACCAGGGTCCAGATGAACCCATCCCGGCCCCCCCTCCGCCGTCACCACCCATAAGAGAACTGCCTCCTACCCCACTGCCACTTCCTAGCCCGCCACCACCCATACGCAATTGATTTGTTTGGCATTAAAATTAACAGGAGTGTCGGCTTTGCCAAATCCAAAAGGAGTGGCATTGAGGGCATCGTAATTCACAAAACCCTGTCTGACTGACAATACATTGGAATTTTTATTTGAAGTCCCTTGTTTCAGTCGTCCGGTTTCCAGACCTTTAAGGTTTTCAGGTACAAATCCGTATTTTTCAATGAAACTTTGGGTCTGTGCTAGAAGAATATCCTCCATAGAGGGTTTTTCTCCCTTTTTTGGTTTATTCTTGATTATTTATTAATAATCTTGGCTCCTATAGAATGTCTATGATTGTATCCACATTTGGAAATCTGATTGTTGGTGAGGAAGGGCCCCCTTATTTTCGTCAGACGACAATGGGAAAACTTCCAACAGAAATCATACCTCAACTTTTCAGATTGGAAAAGGATTATATGGCTTCTTACTTTCAGGACGCTAACATCCGTTGGTTTCGTTCCGCTCCCAATGGGGATAGCCTTGTTTTCAGTATTTTTGGAAGCTCTTCTCCAATAAGAGTTTGTCGTTTAAGGCCGTATAAATAGTTCTCAAGGTTTTATAACTAGCCCGAGACATCCTGTTAAGATGTTAACCATGGCCGCCCATGAGAAAAGCCTGGTGACTGGTGTCTTTTCTCATTTTTGGGTGGAGATCGGAATAATAATCTGCAATGGAATTAAGAGTCTCATCCAGACCCCGGGCTGAAAAAACAGATTTCCTGAATTCAGAGGCTCCGGGAAGCCCTGAGGAGTACCAGATGGCAAGTTTTTTCAGGAGAAGACCTAAGGATTTTTTGTCAGGGAGTTTTTCCCCATGGAGATGGATGAACTGAAACAGGGGGAGATAATTCCAGGAGACAACATTTACTTCCCTGTTTTTCCAGAGTTTGAGGGATTGCTGGAAAATCCATGGATTTTTTAAACACCCGCGACCAATCATCACTCCGTCACAACCTGAATTTTCAAGAAGACCAACAGCCTGATCTGCTGAGGTGATGTCTCCATTGCCTATGATGGGAAGGGGGCTGCCGGCTTTGACTTTGGCAATATACTCCCAGTCAGCTTTTCCTGTGTAGGCCTGGCTGCGTGTTCGTCCGTGAATGGTCACCCAGGTAACTCCTTCATTGTGGGCCAGATGGACAATGTCCAAAGCGTTAAGACTTTGTTGGTCCCAGCCCGTACGGATTTTAATGGTGAGGGGGATTGTGATTGTTTTTTTGATTCCTCTCAGGATTTTCATGAGTTTTTCCGGTTCCTTTAAAAGGGCTGCACCGGCACCCCCCCTGACAATCTTTTTGACAGGACAACCCAGATTGATATCAACAAAATCAGCACCCAGTTGTTCCACATATTGGGCTGCCTGGATAAGGGCCTTTGGCTCCTGTCCAAAAACCTGAATTCCCACGGGTCTTTCCTCCTCAAAAAAATCCATCATTTTTTTTGTTTTTTCATTATTGTGGAGAAGACCATTGGCTGACACCAGTTCTGAAGTGACGATACCAGCCCCCTGTTTTTTCATAAAGAAGCGAAAGATACTGTCTGTAATACCTGCCATGGGGGCCAGTAAAAAGGGGTGTTCTTTTAATGTTTCAAGAAGCCTAGTCTCAGTCATAATGGAGATATAAAGTCCAGGTCAGGTTTAAACAAGTTCTATATTTTATAAACAAGGACCATTATTGTCAGTAGCAGGGATACAGGCTGTCTGGTCACTGTTAGGTCTGAAACCCGGACCACAGGAAATGACACGTCTGATTTGAGCTATGTTTTCACTCATCACATCAAAATCAATAATACGACCTTCTATAACATTGACATGAGAACTCACTATGGTGCCTTTTTCCTTTAAAAAGGTTTCAATGGAACTGGGAGTGTAATTGATATTGTTGGTTTTAAGATGACCAATAAGAAAGGCTGCCGCAGCAGAAATAACAGGTGTCGCCATGGATGTACCAGCCATTCGTCCCCACTGATTGCCGGGGATCGTGGACAGGATTCCCCGTGTCAGATCTAATTCAGAACCAGGAGCGGCAATGTCCACGGCACCAAAATCGGAAAAACTTGAAAGGTTTCCCGTACTGCTGTTCACGGAAGCCACTGATAAGGCTCCATCCATAAGATAGCCAAAACAGCCTGGAGCGGGACAATAATAACTTCTGGCGGCAGGTTGGTTGGTGTATTGCTTGCCATTATTCCCCGCAGCCATACTGACAATGATTCCTGCATTGATGGCTTCATTAATGGCCTGGAGATAAAGAATTTTTGTAGTACTGGTCGATAAGCTGAGATTGATGACATCAGCCTCCTGTTCAATGGCATATTGTATTCCATTATAAATAGCTGATGTCGTGGTTGTTTTACCTTTAAAAGTCTTTGCAACCATAATGCGAACGAAATCTCCATTAAGCCCCACAGTGCCTGTGTTGTTATTTTGTCTGGCGGCTATAATTCCTGCAACATGGGTTCCGTGACCAAGCTCATCATCAGTATCATTGGGATTACCTCCTGAAACAAAGTTTTTTCCAGGATTTCCATAACCGTCATCCCAAAGCCGATTCTGGAAATCAGGATGATTTTTATCAATTCCAGAATCCACAACAGCTACAACAACAGTGCCTGTGATCTGATTCTGCAGGTCAAGGCTGTTGAAATAATTGATAAAATCAAGGTGACCCTGGTCTGTAATCATAGGGTCATTAAAATTGGTGGAAGCGGAATCTGCCTGAACTCCGGGTATAGGGTCTTCATTGTCATCCGTGAATTCAGTGTAACCAGGCTCCAATGTGACTGTTTCATCTTCAGTAATGCCAATAAGACAGGGACTTTGCTCCATATCCCGTGTCAATTGGTCCATGTCAATTTCCCCATCAAAAGTCATGTTTATGGCAGCACTGTTTAACTGGCTTAATTGAGAGGGAACTTCCACAATCTGCCCAAGGACCTCAACAGGTTCTTCTGCCTGACTCAAACAGGAAGGGTTAACTACCATAGCAAGTGTTTGTTGTGTTCCTGAATCGTCTTCACCATATGATTCAAGGCTTGCCTGGCCTGCCTGACTGATTTGTACTTTGTTTCTTTCAAATGGAGTGATTGTATGAAGCTGAACTTTACAATTGATGGTGTGTGATGAGACCTTTCTTTTTCCCAAATAGTTTGCCTGATATTTACTGCAATTCTGGAAGATAAACAGGGTCGGGACAGACAGAACAAGAAAATACACGCAGATATACACATTTTGCCAGCACTTTAATGCTTTTTTTAAATACAAAATCCCCCTTCCCCCAATAAGCTGTTTCTTTCAACCCTTATAACTATAGTTTATCAGAAACCAATGGAAAAAAAAGTAATGATTATAAATATGTCTTATAATGAAACATTTAAATCAAATATTCTTTGTCACATAAGCCCTCTGTCACATTGGTGTTTCAGCTTTACCGTGAGACTTCATGAGAAATTCGGGTCAGGTACACCTGAGTTGTTTGTTTTCAGAACTTCTCAAACTCTCAGGTCTTTTCAGAGAATCATAATACCCAGAACGTGAAACACGAGAAACTTCACAGCATTTCTTGATGGATGCGGATTCTTTAGAATAAATCTTATCAATCATTTTAAATTTTTCTTTAACTGGTCTTGTGAAAAAAAGCAGCTGCGTGTTTTAAAATAGGCCTCTTGAATCTTATTTGCCGGTTTCAGCCATTTTTTCCAGATTCCATCCAATGGTCTGGTGGCTTTTGAAACCCAATTTGTCACAGGCTTTTTGGAAAGGTCAGATGTGAACAAATAGCGAAAAGATACAAAGCCCATAAAATAATCCAAATCTGAGAATTAGAAAATAGTATGTGTTGAATTTTTTATTTATCTGATTTTCTTATACTCTATAGAATTTCAACTTATACCGAAAAAAATTATTTATTTTTCACTGGAAAAGACCCTTGTTTTAATCTAAGCTTTTTAATAAAGAGATGCAGCTTAAAATTAAATGATCTTCATAACAGGAGAAATCAGTAAAAATTCAAACATAATCAGTATGAAATCAAAATGCTGGACATAATTCCTCAAAACTTTTTAGAAAGGGAATAACCAGAACAAAGAAATAGGAGGAGTAATGAAACATCTAATAATCACAATTATTTTACTTCTAACATACTCAGAAGCCTATTCTGAAGAATGTGTTTTCACAGGGACAGTTTATCCTGTTGAGAAAACAGAAGTTGTAAAAGAAGTATATGGTACCGCCTGTCGTTTTTTTACAGGTACTTTCAATGCCAAACTGGATCTAAACATTAGGCTGGACAGTGTTCGCTATGTGGATAGCTGGGAAGATGTGAGTATTCCCGTTGAGAATAATGTCTATGCCTTCTTTCACAATGGAGAAGTTGCTTCGGTGAATGATATTTATATAAATATCAATGATTATGGAGATATCTTTTTTCAGAGTAAGGTTTTGGAAGACTCTGTGATTTTTCATGAAATGATTCATTTTTTCTTCAAGTCCGCCAATCTCAAATATTTGACAGAAAATGAAATAGGGAGAAACGGAGCCATGGAGGAGGTTCTGAGTTATTGGTGTCAAAACCAATACATCAAGAGGGTGACCGAAGGAAAAAAAGATATTATGGATTATGTTCAGGGGAGTACTCAGGATTTCAATTTACTTGATCTTGACAGCTTTATTGGCATATCAGATATTTTATATGAAATGTCGAAAGCGGGATTTATATATCAGTCCATTCCGTTTTTGGATGAGGATCCTCAAGACACATACACTGGGATAGTCAACAATAAATATCAACCTGAAGGAGGTCCCCTTGTCTATTAATGTGTAAGCTATCTCATGAGCAATGGATTTTTTGGAGAATCCTTTTTTCTATGACCGACACGAATCGTAAGCCCTAAAGCCTCCTGTAGGGAATTTCCCTCTTCCATAAGGGTGAGAGTAAAATCCTGGCATAACTTAAATCCTTTAAGCATTCAGAAGGCCCTTCATTCCAATCACGACTTCTCATTGGCCTTTTTCCCCTCCAAAAATTTCTTTAAAACCCCCCTGGCTTTTTTATAAATGTTATTTCCTGGTAGAGCCTATGGATTTGAGTGGCTCCAGCCTATGGACGGAATGGCTGACTATTTATTTTTTATATTGAACATGGGAATGGCTCCTCCAGTCACTTCCGGAAGTTTTCCGTCCCATTTTTCTATTCTTCTATATTCAATGAGCAAGGGATTTTCCCGTAAGGCCTGAGCTTCTCTTTTTATGGCATTAGCTCTGGCAATGGATTCAATTTTTATTTTTTCCGCAATTGCTTCTGCGTCTGTGATTTTTTTGAGTTTTTCATTTTTAGCCTGCAAAGCCTGTTGTTCAGCCCGAACTTTCAATTCAATGGATTTATTGAATTCATTTGAGAAATCAAAATCCGTGATGGCTATGTTCGCAATCTTTAAGGAATCAACGGAAAGATCTTTCCCGTTGAGGGTGTCTTCCAGGAAAGACGCTATTGTTTTGCCTATGTGACTTTTCACTTCCGGCCTCATTGTTATCAATTCTTCCGCCGTGTATTTGGCTGTCACCGCTTTTACACTTTCCGCCACTGCCGGTTTCAAAAGGATTTCCGTTACACTATTCTCTCTTCCAATTTTCTGATACACATTGGACACGTTTCCAATGGAATACTGAATGGTTACAATAGTGGAAACAGTTTGCAGGTCTTTTGAGGAAGCCTGTGCCTGTTCGTCAAATTTCAATAGCTTTACATTTATATATTCTACTGTGGTTCTTATCGGAGTGACAAAATTAAGCCCTTCTTTTAAAACCATATTATGGTTGACTTCCCCCCAATGTTTTACAATACCCAAATATCCCACCGGAACGCACTTTGTTGCACTGGTGATTATTAAAATTGAGAATACAACAAACAACATCGGAAGTGTTTTTATTGTTTCCATCTGGTCCCCCCTTCTTATCTTTTTTATTTTTCTTATATATGTTTCCAATTCAAACACTTTTGCTCCTGGAAAGAATGGATATTATTGCACATAGGTATGAATAAAGCAATCAGGGCTTAACGCCTTTTGTCAGTTCTAATGCAATTTCTGAAAGAGATTTCTTTGGTTATTGTGGATTTTCTTCAATGAAGTCCGGGCTTCAAGGACAATCCATAACTCAATAATCAGCAAAATACAGGCAATGATCCCCAGAAATTCATTGTTTTCCCTGAAAACCTCAATGGCATTAAGACCCAAACCAATGAAAGTGACTACGAAAATAAATAAAAAGGGAATGAAGTAGGCTTTTATGTTTTTGGAGTGATAAGACGACGGTGTTTGAAAGCCCCAACAGAAGCAATTCCAACATTAGCCCCTTAACCCGCATTTCTCATAAACTTTCTGCTACGGCTTCCAATTTCCTTCAAAATTGTGGCAGTGACAAAAGGAATTCAGTGAATGTGCAAGTCGTTACAAATATTATTCAGAACAACAGGAATTTTGAGCACACATATAAAGTCCTGTAGGGCAACGATCCAGGTTTTCTATGACAATGTACTCACTGTTTTATTTAATTCCAGGATATGGGAAAGTGTCTTTTTTATCAATTCAAGACCAGACTTTGGTGATGGTGAAACTGCTTATGTGCAACAACGCCGCTTGGTAGTAATATCCAAACGGGTTAAAATGTAAAATTTTTAGACAAACCTGTTTTTTTTACAAGGCCTCTTGTAGTGCCTTTTAAATTCACCTATAAATCAAAACACGATCCGTAAACAAAAAAATCTTACAAAGGAGATTCAAAATGAGATGGGCCGTTTTTTTGTGGGAAATGCGGGTTAACTGTTGTTCGTTTTTGTAATGACACCCATGAGAGCTTTGCCAGCCCGTGACCTTATAACAAAAAATTACACGAGCACTGGTCCATTCCAACAACAATAGTATGACGATCTGGCCTGACATGAATTATTCAAATTGGATCACCCAAATGACGTTGAGTGTGTTGATTCTTCTGTTTTCCTGTCATGGGTTTGGTGGTGTTGGTACTGCTGATCAGGACATCTATGATGGTGATGAACCTGAAAAAATCAGCACCACGGAAAAGAAGGGGAAAACATGGGAAGATCCTTTAAAAAAAGCACAGACTCTTATCAAAGCTTACGAAGAGCTTGATAGAAGTCAAAAGAGTTTTGGATACAGGAGTTTTCAGGTTATTTTTGATCACATTGGCCCTGTAACTTTTGTCCATACGGGAGAAACAAAAGGGCAGGGATCTTCTTTGGGTTCCAGGTTGCAGGACACTGTTTCCGGAGGTTTCAGACTGAGTTCCGAATCCCTGAGGATGTTTTCTGAAAAGGCCGGGTTTTTTAGAACCCATTCCCTAAAGAATACTGGTGATCGAAATCGATATGAGATCTTTCAGAGAGCTGGGGGGATTGTCACGGCACTCAGGTTTCTGGCAGGCCATTCTGAGGCCTATCGCAGTCACCAGCTGGCCCATCTTTACAGAAGTGATCAGTACAGGGTTTTAAAATCCATGAAGACCGGTTTTTTGCATCTCCCCGCTGAAACTCTTCGTTTCGCCGCAGCCATGGTCCTTGTCCGCCTGGCCACCTGCTTTGGTTCATCCTTCAGGGACAGTATGAGGTTTAAACCTGTGGCCAAAAACACGGACCCTGTTTGTCTTGATGAATTGGCGAAAATGTTTGCGGATAAGATCTTCTATGCCGGTTTTTCCTCTTTTGTTCTGGCCTCCAGAATTTCAACCCCTATTATGTTCAAGGTCCTTCGTAAAATTGATCCAAAATATGGCCCGGTCAGCCTGGCTACGGCCCGACTGGTGATTCCCCAAATTTCCCTGGCTATAGGGTTTATTGCCGATCATATTGTCAAAACCCTGTTACAAAATAAAGATGTTCAGCAATGTTTGCTGAGTTTAACAGGAGGTGGGGGAAGCAGGGGATATTCGTTAAACCTGGATGAGGATCAAAGCCCGGGAACCATCACTGATGAAAATGGAGAGGAGTTTCAGGTCTATGATTACCACCAGTCAGTGGGTGGAGCCTCCTGTCGCAGGGCTGGACAATACATCAATTCTGACCAGTTCTTAAAAGAAGAGTTGGGAGTGGGCATTGTCAGTCTGGTTTCGGCAGCCATATCCCTGTCAGCTCTTACAGCAGGAACTTCAAAACTGGTTCAAACGTCCACGGCTCGTATGAGTGCCACTCTGGCCAGCCGAATCACCCTTGTTCTCAGTATCACAACAGGTCCTGTGGGACTGATTATAGGGACAGGCCGTATGGTGGCTTTTCTCCTCCTTTTTGAGTTGATAAGCCCTTATGTCGCTTCTGCCCATCATTTGAATTTTATGGAATCCAAAGTGGATCAAAAGGCTGAGGCTTTTATCAGTCAGTCAGAGAGGCTTTTGGCGGACAAAGATATGGGTCAGGATACACAGGAGAAACTTGTCATGAATTTTGAAAAAGCCCTGAGATCTGTCAGAGGTGAAGAACCCGGGACTGGCAGTCGAACACAGGAATTTGTGAAAGCAAAATATCACCTTGCAAAAGAACCCGGGATTGTCAGTCAAATGAACAGCAAAAAACACTGTGCTGAACATTACAGCGGGCATCAGGAAAATGGCCATGAGGCTCTGTGTACAGCCATCCCCATGTTGACTGAAATCAGGAGTTTTCATGATTACAGTAAAGCCTGGCGTGGCAGGAAGATCCTTGGACAATTTAACATGGCCGTTTCAAGGTGGAAAACAAAGTTAACCGGTTTTTTTGACAACTATGATTCCAGCCGTGAACAAATCCGTTATCTGACCCGCAGTCGGGAAATTTATCTGACTGGTAAAAGTACGGAACTGGATTTAATCAAAGCGGCACATCGTGCTTTTGCCGTCAGGATTCTTAAAGAAGAGGAAGGTCTGTCCTCTGAAGAGGCCCAAACTGTTATGGACCACCTCCAGGGAGAGGTCATAAGACAGGAAATGGAACCCGGGTATGTCAGCCCTGTTATGGAGCTTGAACCACTCGCCCCCCCTTATCCCCATCCCCGCAAAATGGCTTTTGACCTTTTAAGAGTGATTTTGGATGAAGTGTTGAGTTTTGAACTGAACAGGACAGGCCAGTATTACTGGGGTCTTTATGGACAGAATCACAATCCGGATTCCAATGAAGCCGCCCACCTCATCAATCAGATGATTGAATTTATTGACCTGGGACCTGTCACTATTAATGATCACTTCTTCTGGCCCCAGGGTCGAACGCTTCCCTACCATGTTCGAAAAGAGCTTGAAGACCTTGGGCTTCCCTCAGACCTCAGTCATTATCCTTTTTTAATGGGAACCCTTCGTCGTTTGCTCACGTCTGATGTGGAGGAGGATCGGGTCTATGGACTGATTCTTTTTAAAAACTGGGCTCCCTTTATGTATGGCCCCACAAGAAGTTTTATGTACCCCCCAAAAGATGTATCAATGGAAGGGAAGACTCAAAGGCCCATGGGTTTTACTTTAGAAAGGCAGGGTGCTCTTTATGAAAGCATTGTTAAAGCTCTTGAGTTCCATAATCCCATTTTTAAATGGGAATACATTTATCTGATTGAAGCAACACTTAATTCTCTGGGTAGGACAAGGAAGGGGGACAGTCATATCCAATGGAGCCAATCCCACCATGGTTTTGACACATCTGAACTCTATGCTTACAGCCTCACTCAGTTGATTTGTGGACCGGAAAGTGGAAAAGGCATTGACTTTTTTTCTGAGGACAGGGAGGGACTGGCTCTCAGGTTTCAGTTTCCCCATCTGTTGAAAGCTGATATTTGTGACAATCTTTACCAGCCCGTCCGCAATCATGACAGCAACTCTTTCAGGCCTTTGGCCACAAGAAGTCAGTTCACCTCACCCGGGACCCTCCATGTGGGACTTCACCAGGCTTATATTCAGGCCCCAAGGGACGAAGACAACCCTCTTCTGTTTAGTACAGAAGCCCAGGCCCAAAGATGGTGGGATGAAAATATCCTTCCTGAAAGCATTGAGCGTCTTGGAAACATGAAGAAGGCCTATCATCAAATGGTGGCAGAGGAGTTCACCCCCCATCTTGGCAGTCAGGGGGTCAGGTCCGATTGGGAGCGTTTTCAAAGGGCTTTTCTCCCCTGGGTGGATAATGGAATGGAGCAAAAAAATCGGGATAATACCTCAACGGAAAGCTTAACTACAAGTATTATCAATGAGTTAAATCATTATCACCAGGCCATTATCAATCTTGTTGAGATCTCCATAAGATCAACAGTGGATGAGAAGTTAAAAAATCTTTCCCGTTGTTTTTTGACACTTTTGGACAGTATTCCTGGTAAAAAATACAGGGAGGCGGAAAAGCAGTGTCATGACAATCCGGGAAGTGTTATAAGGTCTGTGTTGTACCAGAATGGATCCCTGAACCAATGGCAGGTCGAACAGCTTCTGGGACTGGATGACAGGCAACTGTTAAATCTTGAGAGTGCACAGAGAGGGGAGTTCATAAGGAACCGGATTCTGGTGGAACTGTCCCAAACCTTGGGTTCTCTTTACCATGAGATTTTTACATATAATCAGATGGTCAATGATTTGTTTGATTTTGACCTGGAAGAGAAATCAGAGTCACAGTTGGAAAGTGAAAACGAAAGTAAGAATGAGGATGGAAAGGAGTAGAAAATGAGAATAGTTATTGTTGTCTTATTGGTTGGTTTTTCCCTGAATGTCTGGTCTGCCAAACCCGGAAGTGGTCGTCGTACGCAAAGAGCTTCAGAAGTATTTTCAAAAACAGAAATTTTCAAGGATTTTAATACTCGGGTCTCTTCTATTCTTTATGTGGATATCCAATTGAGGGTTCCTGATCAGATGACATTAAGTGAGGCCAGGGCTTTGAAAACGGGAGCGGATTCTCTGGTGGAGAGCATCCAAATGGCATCCAAACAACCTTCCTTCTATGATGCCAAGAGAGGGGATATTGTCACCATTCTTGAATCCATGAATATGGGTTTTGCCACCCGTTCAAACCTTGTTGAGTTTATCAATAAAAACGAGGGCACGAATGATCTGAACCTGAAAGGAGTTCTTGCCAAGGCCAATGAACTGGTGGGTATTATTGACAATTCCTTTAATATCTTAAAATCCAGAGTGGATGATAACAGTGTATTTCCTGTAAATGCCCGGAAGATTACCCTGGTTCTTTCCAGTTTTGGCCGGGTGAACAGGGAATACACAGCCAGAATGGTTATGGAACTGGTCAGAGAAATTCAATCCATTATTGACAATCCACAGATTTCCTTAAGAAAAATCGCTCTTTGCAGGTAACCGCCAACGTATATACTGGTCGTGTTTGGGTTTTCACGGAAGTTTTTTTATTGAAAAACCGGAAATTTCAAACACGATCAGTATAGATCGCTTGGTAGTCATAAAACCTGTTGAGTTTGCCGAACGGCTTGATTCTGGTTTCCAACTTACCTTCAAAGAAGATTTTTGGATTTTTCTTTTGATAAAGCCAGTTTGTAGAGCTTTTTCAGGTCCTGGTTGGGGTGGCCACTCTGCCTGTATTGAAAATAACTGCGAATATCCTCAATGGTTTTCTGATAATCGCCTTTTTCAAAGGAAGTCATGGCTCGTCCTGCAAGATGTTTGAGGTTAAAAGGTTGATATTTCATAAGATAACTGTGAGTGAGGGAGAGAGCCTGAAGTCTGGCTGCCTGGCGGGCCAGTTTTTTAATGAGATTCAAATATCTGATGACCAGAATGTTGGATCCCAGCCAACTGCTGGAAAAGTTCAGGCCCCTGTTGATAAGACCCACAACTTCATGGGGTTCAAGAAATTCTCCATGGCGATCAATATTGATGATACAGGGGTTCCCGTTTATCTGAACTTTTAACAGGTTTGTCAGGTGACAGCTGATGTTCCTGGCTTTTAAGCCACACTCTTCCAGAAAACAGCAGAAGATGAGCATGAGCAAAGGGGCCGGGGATTGACGGCGACTGAGGACAAAGGGAAGCAGGCAATCCTGAAAGCTCAAATTGGATTCTTTGATGATTTTAAACCCCAGTTCCTTAAAAAAATATTGTTTTATGATTTTTAACTTCTCTTCATCGCACTTTAAAGCTCTGGTCCTGAAAACCAGAGGTTGTCCCAGTTTTTGGAGCTTTGCCTGAAGTGTTTTCCTTTTCCAACGGGGATTCAGGGATTCTGTGAAGTGACAGAGTTCAAATAAAAGTTGCCATTGTTCCTGTAAAAGTAGAAAATAGGGTGAAGCCTCAAGTTCCTTGGTTTCCACAGGGAGAATAAAAACAATTTGGGGCTGTTTTTCAAGCTCTGGGTGGTTTTATTTTCAGAATTATTGACAGAACCTGAAACTCAGGAAACAATAAGCCATGTCTGTAGAAGAGAATCTGCTTAGAAAAATTAAGGTTCTTGAAACTGAGCTTGATCGTAAGAACCAGGACCTGAAGATTTACAGAAAAGAGCTTTCCAACATCAATTCTCACATTGAGACTCTTATTGAACAAAATAATGATTTATTGCGTCAATCCCTCCGTATTCAAAAGTTTCTGGTTCCTACGGAGTTTCCCAATATCCAGGGTTTTCAGTTCAGTACCAAATTCAAGCCCAGTTCAATTTCCGGTGGTGATTATTTTGATATTTTTGAACATTATGACAAAATGTACTTTGGTCTCTTTCTTTCCTCTGCCTCCGGTTATGGAATGTCGGCTCTCTTTCTGTCCATATTGATGAAAGTGAGTTACGAGATTGAAGAGAGTGAGAGAAAAAGCCCCAAAGCCCTGCTGACGGAAATTTTTGAGAGGATGAAATCAGAGGGAGCCTTGCCCAAAGATCATTCCTCTTTGTTTTATGCCTATTTTGACCGCAGAAAGTTTCAGATGACCTATTGTAACGTGGGTCAGCTCGTCACCCTTCATTATCAGTCATCTGATGACCGCATCGAACTTTTGTCAGGGTTTCCCGAAGCCTTTTATTGTGACAGAGAAGTTTCAGATTACAGGATTGAAGATAAAACAGTGGACCTTAATCCAAAGGATAAACTGATTTTTTGTTCCTCCGGTTTTCTTTCCCTGACAAACAGTCAGGGGCAGAAATGGGGTTTTGATGAAATTGTATCTGTTATAAAACAAAATGTGAAAAAAGAGGTTCATTCTCTTCGCAATGAGATTTTTTATCAGGCTTCCCGGTTCAGTCAGGAGCAGACCAGAGATCTCACTGTTATTGTTACTGAGGTCAAGGAACGAATAATGAGATTGACCTCTGTTAGTTAGCTTATTATACTTACACTGTGGGCTTTCTTTCCGGGTTCCCTGTTGGGAACAGGGAAATTTAACCCCATATCAGCATAATCATGATAGAGGCTCATATTTTGACAAGGATATTTTATGCAAGTCTATGATGGAGCTATTGATAAAGGACTTGAGGGGGTGATTGCCTGTACCACGGCCATTTCCTCTATTGTGGATTCCACCTTGTGTTACAGGGGTTACGCCATTGAAGACCTGGTTAAAAACTCAAGCTTTGAGGAAGTGGTGTTTTTACTTTGGAACAATCGGTTGCCCACTTTATCAGAATTGGAGGAATTAAAATCCTCTTTGGGTGCCGCCATGGTTCTGGAACCCGATCTTGTGGAGGCTCTTAAAAAACTTCCAACAATAGATATCCACCCCATGGCCTGGCTTCAGACCGCTGTTGCCACAATGGGGCTTTGGGATAAGGATGCCGGGGTCATGGATGAACAGGCCAATCGCCGCAAATCAGTGTCTTTGTCAGCCAGAATGGGAACGCTGGTGGCTCTTTTTCATCGTTTTCGTGAGGGACTTGAGGGGATCCAGCCAGAAGCGGATCAAAATCTGGCCTGGAACTTTCTTCATATGTTAAAGGGAGAGGAGCCGGATGGGGAGATGGTTAGGGTTTTTGATACCTGTTTGATCCTCCATGCGGATCATGAATTAAACTGTTCCACCTTTGCCGCCAGAGTCACAACTTCATCTCTCAGTGATATGTATTCAGCCATTGTCAGTGCCATTGGAGCCTTGAAAGGACCGCTCCACGGGGGAGCCAATGAACAGGTGATGAAAACTCTCAGGGAAATTGGTTCCCAGGACAAAGTGATTCCCTGGCTTGAACAGGCTCTTGGAGAAAAAAGAAAAATCATGGGCTTTGGTCACCGGGTTTACAAAAACGGAGATCCACGAGCTAAAATTCTCCGTCATATGAGTCAGAACATGACTGAAAAACCTGGAGACTCCAAGTGGTTTGCCATGTCCAGAATTCTTGATGATGAAATGAAAAGTCGCAAGGGTCTGTTACCCAATGTGGATTTTTATTCAGCCACTGTTTATCATAGTATGGGTGTCCCCCTGGATATTTTCACTCCTGTTTTTGCCGTTTCAAGAGTGAGTGGATGGGTGGCCCATATTCTGGAGCAGTATTCCGGCAATCGCATTTATCGCCCCAGAGGTCAATGGTCAGGGGAAGCTGAACGCAGATACCTTCCCTTCTCAGAAAGATGATATTACTGCCAGATATTACTCCGGTTTTCTGGAGAGGCCATTAAATGTATGCCCTCAAAAAAGATGAGATATATTATGTCAATGAATGATCACCCATTCCAATTCTGAGACAGGTGACCCTAAATTCGACTTTAAGTCGAACTTATTGAAGGGCACAAAGTATTACTACCAAGCGATTTTGTGTCATTACCAAGCGATTTTGTTGTCGCTTATCCCAACCATTATCCTTTAACCTATTGAAGTTACTAAGTTTTAATTTTCAAAAATAGTTTTGACAGGAATTTTTAAGGTTCATTTAGCTCTTTTTTCAAATAGAAGTTCGGGCCCGATGGGAACAAAAGTCCAGAAAATTTTCAAAAACCTTATTTTCCAGTAAGAATAATCCGAAGAAACCAATAAGAGAGGAAAGTCTTTAGTCATTCCTGGAGAGTGCTTAATGAAAAGTTTATTTTTGCTTTTTGCCATTTTATGGATGGCAGGTTGTCGTGCAGGTCAGTCTGTTGATTTTTCATCAAAAAACCTCAAGGATGATGGAGGAACTTCTGCTCCTGTTTTGTCTGACAAACAAAAGCCACCCCAGGTGAATATCACACGTTATCCTGATGATCATATTCTGGGTGAAAGCACCCGGATTGGTTTTGAAATTGTTCCGGGAGATAATCCTATTTCCACCATGAATTGTTATTTGGATAAAAGAGAAGTGGATTGTGAAAGGGGTGTCAGTCAATTGCTGTTTGAGGATTTGCAGGAGGGCAAGCATCTTTTTAAAGTTAAGGTTGAAGACACTGTGGGGTTGGGTGCCAACAATCAGGCTTCATGGATAATTTATACAAATGTTGCAGACACTTACCAAAGGCGACAACTCCAGGTTCAGATTGAGAGTCAGGACAACAGAGCGGATATTCTCTTTGTCGTGGATAATTCAAGGTCGATGTATGAGGAGCAGATGGGGATTGCCAGACGGATTACGAGTTTGTTCTCAAAAATCAGTGGGTTGGACTGGAGATTGGGAATTATCACCACAGATCCTTATGAGTTTGACCCTGTGACAAGAGCCTATAATCCACTGGCTGACGGGGCTTTATTGAGATTTCCAAACGGAAGTTATCAGTTGGATGTGAGTCAGGATATTGTAACAGCCCATGATCTTTTCTCCAGAACCATTTATCGCCCTGAAATAGGCAATGGTCATGAACGTGGTATTCATAATACTTACAGAGCTGTTGAAAGAGCCATAAACCCCATCAATGCAGTCAACCGGCGGCTCCATGATTTTTTTCGTTCAGAAGCTTCTCTCAGTGTAATTCTCATTTCTGATGAAAATGAAACTCTGGTGGATAAAGTGGGGAAGCCTCTTCCCGGTCAGATGAAAAGTCGTGGGGACAATCTCGTCAATCTTGTCAGATCACAATGGCCGGAAAAGGTCTTTCAGTTTAATTCAGTGATTGTAAAACCTGATGACATACATAATTGTGGTGATACAGACACAAAAGTTGGTCATGCTTACATGGAACTTTCACAGCTCACCGATGGGGTGGTGGAGGATATTTGTGCCAATGATTATGGTGGGGCTTTGGACAAGATTGGTGCAGGTGTGGTGAATCTGGAGAAAAGCTATCTTCTTGATTGTGTACCTATGGACATTAATGGGGATGGTCAGGTTGATCTGAATGTTGTTGGATATACTACTGGCGAATCCCTGTCAGGTTATCAGCTCAATGGTCGGGTGATTCGATTTGACCAGATACTGAAAACAGGGGATTATGAAATTAGTTACTTTTGTCCAAGGGGTTCACCATAATTTAAAGGACAGTATAAAAGCTTTGGAGTTGTCATGGTAAAATCAATATTTAAATTAAAAAAAATTCAAATGATTCTTGCACCAGGTCTTATTGCCCTTGGTTTTCTGGTTCTGTTTATATACCAGAATTGTTCCAGGGAGGCCCAGTTTAAGTCCCGGGCGGGTGTGAAGACAGATGATCCGGGTAACAGACCTACAGACCCCTCCATAGGGGGTAACAGTGATGTCCGCATTGATTTTCGGGAAAGACCCCATGACACCACTGTTGATGATCCTCCTCCCGTGGTGGATTATAATGTGGTTCCAAGGGATGGGCTTGAAGTGGATGTGGACTGTACACTCAATGGCCAACCTATTGACTGTGACAATACGGATCGCATCGTTTTTGATAACCTGCCGCCTGGTCCCCATGAATTTGTTATTATAGTTTCAACCGAGGATAATGATGGCGATGGTGGCGATGGCGGTGATGGCGATGGTGGAGATGGCGGTGACGGCGATGGTGGAGATGGCGGTGACGGCGGAGGCGGTCGGGTTATCATAATCACCGAAGTTGTGGAATGGGTTATTTATCGACGTATTGTTCATATGACCAAGGATCTTCATGTTGGTCAGGATGTTGGGGCGGTTGATATTATCATCAATATTGATAACTCCGGTTCCATGGAATACGAGCAGAGTAGTATGTCTAACAGGATATCCTCTCTTATCAC
Source organism: Bdellovibrionales bacterium (assembly GCA_965218815.1). Taxonomy (GTDB): domain Bacteria; phylum Bdellovibrionota; class Bdellovibrionia; order Bdellovibrionales; family JAGQZY01; genus JAGQZY01. Next base: position 1,092,154 of record CBDCLX010000002.1, read on the forward strand.
CAGAATACAGGAACTGGATTATCATATTGCGGTGATAACCACTTCCCCTTCTGACCCACAGGTGTGGATGGATCGTCTTGACTATGTGGATGGTAAGTTTGTTCCCTTTGCACCCAATGTTTATTGTATCCGGAAAGGGGAGTACACTTCACAACAGGTGCGAAGGATGATCCAGGGAGCGGTCGTCAGGGATACTGCTTTAAGGGATACTATGGGAAACCCTATTATCAATCCTGAAACTGGTGGAATTCACTCTGAGGGAAGTGGTTGGGAACGTGGTATTTTTACCACCTATCGGGCTTTTGAAAGAGGAATTGCCAGTGATGCCCCGGAAAATGCAAACTGTCTTCGTACAGGTGTTCCAAAACACGTTATTCTGATTTCTGACGAACGGGAAACCATGGAGGATAATCTGGGCAATTCACTTCCAGACCTGTATAAGTCCAATGGAGCCAGACTGAGAGAGCTTGTGGCCAGACTTTATGGTTCCAGGGTTGTGTTTAAGTTTCACTCCATTATTGTTAATCCTTACAGTGAAGAAGGAGCCACCTGTCTGAGTGGTCATGGAGGGAGATCTGGTATTGAGTATGCCAGATTATCAATGGATACGGGTGGCTATATTGGTTCCGTTTGTGCTTCTGATTATGGAAATCAGTTGGGGGAAATCGGAACTCATGTTGCCAATTCAAGACTTTCTTACACTCTGGACTGCGTGGTTGTTTCCAGCAACGGGGACTATGGTCATGTGATTAATATTTCCACAGGTCAGGCGGTGAGTCAGGAGTATTTTTTCAGAGGTGATAAGGTGGAATTCCGTACAGCCCTTGATTCGGGGGATTACAGAGTCAGTTACTATTGTTATAACTAAAGTCTTTCAAGCCATTTTGTGTGGACCTTAGGGTTGACCTCCGCCCTTTTCTAAACGACCTCACATGATTCAGATTTTTTGTCAGTGGGTGCTTGAATAGCTTGACTATTGGTGCCCCGGGCCAGACTTGAACTGGCACGACCATTTCTAGTCCCAGGATTTTAAGTCCTGTGCGTCTACGAGATATTTAACCCATAAAAGGCAAACTGAAAAGAGATAAAAAATAAATACTTTCAAGAAGTTACAATTTTATTTGCTTAATCCCGAAAAATATATAAATTAGAGACCGCAACACATACGCAACAAGCCCCGGTGGCGAAATTGGTAGACGCACAGGACTTAAAATCCTGGGACTAGAAATGGTCGTGCCAGTTCAAGTCTGGCTCGGGGCACCAGCGATTAGCCATCATCCGGCCCTTCTCATTTAACTGTAGATAGGCCCATCACCCCTTGTCTTCACTTACCTTTTTCCACATCTTCTCATTGAGTATCTCTGCAATCCTTTGGGTATCAAGTTTCGGTCTGCCACAATAGTGATGCTCATTCACATCTCGACCATGCCCAAGAATGGATGCCCTCTCGTCCAAAGACATTCCAGCCTCTTTTGCTGCTAGATTAAACCCTCGTCGCATATCGTGCCTTGTGTATGGCACACTATAGTCTGTCCGAATCTTTCTACCATCCTTATACTTCCTCGTTGATGGACTTGAGCCTTCTTTCACTTCTCCCAAACCAGCAGCAACAAACAAAGCTCCCCAGGCTCCCCGAATTGAATCCACTCTCTTATAGACAGATCGTTGGCTCCTAGCTGATAAGCGATGATCTATCATTGTAAAAATAAATCCTGCATTAACTGGAACCAGCTTGCCCCTCTTATTGGGAGTGTAACCCACAACTCGGTGACTCATAGACCGTTCTATCAAAGGTTTTAACATCTCCAGAACATCAACAGGAATGATGGTTTCCCTGGTCTTCCCATATTTGGGAGACCACTTCATTCCATGCTTAATAGGACATTCCTTGGGTCGAATAACCCAATAACCTGTTTCCCAATCCACATCATCCACTTCCAAATACAACAACTCCTCTTTTCGTGCCCCCGTCCGAAAAAGCCCATAGGCAAATTCTTTGATAGGAAACCCGTAACGGTGTGTATAATTGGCGGATAACAATTGAGGAAGAATATCAATTGAAGGGGCAATGGTTCTTGCACTTTCTTCTTTTGGTACTGGAATGGCCTCAATTTCCACCCAAGGATTTTGAAGAATCCTCTTTCTTTTTTTAAGCCATTTAAACAGTCTCTTTATTGCATTAAGATCATTAAAAGCGGTTACTTTTTTGATCTCTTCTGCTTCTACACGCTTGAGTAAATGTTTCCGAAAATGATAAGCCTCATCTTCCGTAAGCTTGTGAACATATTTCACCTTAAATCTTTTCTCTAATGTCGCAGCAACGGGAAGTATTCTCCCTTTTTCACTACGAATATAGTTGGGTGAAACACCTTCGACTTGAAGATGGTCTATATAGTCATTGATTGCCATTTCAAAAGTTAAAAGTTTGTTTGAACTTCCCTGGAGCTTCTCAACTTCCTTTTTTGTAAAAAACCCTTTAGCAAGTTCTCTTTTTTATTTCAATCCAAAAAGAGGAGTCTTTATCGGTGTCGATTACATACAAAGAAATATCCCAACAAAATTCAGAAGCAAGCCTGTGAATTTCAGAATAAACTCCTTGGATATTCCTTTTGGTCTTGTTTTTAAACAGGGAACCTTTGAAAGTTCCGGTAGAGCTATCTTTTTTGGTCTGTTTTACTCTTTAACACAAGACGACAAAGTTCTTCAGGAACCAAGAAAAAAATACAATGATTGGTATTCCAAATATTTGAAGGGAAACAATTTTTTGGGCCTTTTCTTTCATTTTGAAAATTATTTCAGAATCAATGAAAGTTTTTTCTCCGGTTTCTTTTTATCCATCAAATTTAGCCTTGGAAGTGTCATAGAAAGTATCACAGAAACAAAACCCTTAAGAACCTCTAAATCCAGCGATCTGAAAAAAACATCTTCTTACAGGACAACCCATGAAATGGGTCCATTAGGATCAGATATAATATTTGGTATAGTTGCCAGATTTTAGGATATTCGATCAGACCTTCTGTCACTGATTCCTGTTTCCAAAAAAATCCCAATACTCATTAACCCAGAAATAAATATCCTGTTTCGGTAAAAGCTGATAGGCTGACCAGAAAGTCTGGGACCAACACAGATTCCGTGACTTTCACCCTAGGATTCACAAAACAAAAAGATCAGAAAAAAACCGGAAAACTAGGATGGAATATCTCTCAGTTTTACAAAAAATGTCTTTTATCCTGCTTATACCCTCAGGAATATATGGCCCTCTCGTATGGAAACCAGGACTCACAGGTAAACAGGATATGTTTTCACTCCCATAAGGACGAAAACCGGACCAGTCGCAAGACTGTCTCCCCGGTCAAACTGGATCAGCCCCGAAGAACTGGCACAGTTGAAGTTTCAGATTTATGGAGACAAGATTGTCAGTCAACCCAAAGGGCCACTACAAAACGGGTTTCAGGAAAAGTTTTTTTAAATCACTGAAATCAATAAAAAATCAAGATTTTGCCTGTTTATTTAACTCATTCATAAACTTTCCAAGGGAAATTATTTTTATATCGTTGTTTATTGAAAACTCATCATCTCCCCCATAAATAATATATCTCCGGGTGGCTTTGATTTCTTGACAGGTGATGTAAAAATTTTTGTTCACTTTTGGGGCAACACCATATTTAATTTCGACAGCCCATATTTTTTCTGAAGGAAATTGAATTAACAAATCTATTTCAGAACCTGATCTTGTACGATAAAAATAAGTTTGTGCTGTTTGGGGTAAAATAGAATGGATATTTTCAATCACAAAAGCCTCCCAACTTTTACCCAGTATGGGATTGGAAAGCAGATTTTCATAATTATGGATTCCCAATAGCCTGTGCTGGATGCCACTGTCACGGATATAAAATCGAGGGGATTTAATCATACGCTTTTTTGCATTTCTGGACCAGGGTTCCAGCCGTCTGATCAGTAATAAATCCACAAAAATATCCATATAGCGACGAATAGTTTTACTATCTATTTCCAGATTGCCTCCAATTTGCGAATAATTAATGGTTTCTCCCTGAAGATGAGCCAGCATAGTCCATAATCGACGCAATCGAGTCGCTGGAATTTTAAAACCCATTTGTGGAATATCCCGTTGCAAATAGGTGCGAATTAAATCTTCCAACCATTCCATACTTGATTCATTAGAGTCACAGAGATAACTCTCTGGAAACCCTCCTCTCAACCATAGCTTTTGTATTTCTTTTTTTTTGTTTGGAATTTCCAGGATGTTGAGACCACCCATTTCAATATAGCTGATACGTCCAGCCAAACTTTGTGATTGGCGTAGTAATTCCATTGATGCCGATCCCAAAATTAAAAACTGTGAAGTTCTTCGTCCCTGAGTCTTATTTTTATCAATGATTCCTCGTAGAACCTTAAATATATCCGGAGTGTTTTGAATTTCATCCAGAATAATCAGCTTGTCCTTGTGTGAGGATAAGAAGCTTATAGGATCGCTGAGTTTCAGTAGATCTTCTGGAGATTCCAGGTCCAGATAAATAGAGGAGGAATAATAAGAGGAAATTTTTTGGGCCAATGTGGTTTTACCCACCTGCCTGGCTCCTAAGAGGGCCACAACAGGTCTATTGTCTATGGTTTTTTTAAGTTTGTGGGTGATCCAACGATCAATCATACCTTGCATTTTCGGAAATAAATTCCGAAAATGCAAGGTATGATTGGAGTATAAGAAAGATAAAAGTTGCTATGCAGAAAGATTGACATCGAGTGTTAATGTTCTGAACAAGGTTGGAACGATGAGAATTAGATTTAAAAAAATGATCGACATTGTTTTAAAAACGCAATCCAGGAAGATCAGACTTACCGATTTGACAGAGATCCGGGATTGTCAAAAGCCATTGCCCAGGCTTTCCCCGAATGTGCGGTTTGTGGATCCCATCCCCTCAAAACAGGATCCGCCACTTGCGAGATAAAAAGAGATGTTTTTACAAGACTGAGAAAAGAAACCTTCCTCCACCCTAAGTATAGAGAGCTTTGGGACACTCTCGCCTGTGTGTACGGTTCCAGTGATTTTAAAAAAACAGCCAAGGGCATAACAAACACTTATCGGTCCCTTTCAGAAACTCAGGGTGCAGATCCCTATTCTTGCAGTAAAGATGAAGATTGTGTTTTGTATCCCATTCCTCCAGAAAATGAAAATTGCCATGAAGATTTTGAGAAGATATCCGCACTTGAGGCTGTTAACAAGACGGCTTTTAAAGTCAAAAATATCAGAAAAAATATTGGAAAATGCTGTCAATGGGAAACGGCCTGTATGAGGCAGTGGTGTCATTCCAACAACAGAATGGAAATAACACCCATTTCAACAACCATGAGAAAAACCCAAAAATGGTACTGGTATCAGGCACGTTGTGGTCTATCCCGAAAATGCAGTGTAGAATTCAAACACACAAAAAAGAGAGTTCCTTTGAATGATGATTCGGAAGAGGAAGAAACCAATGTCAGGCAATAGAGTTTTGCACCAAAGATCATTTTCTCTGAGTTTAATAAACTTTCTGTCTTTGGCATTGCTGATAAGCTGTTTAACACTCTTTGACAACTTCAGTTTTTTCCTGTGCCGTAACTTCGACACCTAATCAGTATATCTAAGTTTTCTTTTTATAAACAAGAGAGAAAAAGACCTTCCAAAAGTTGGGGTTACAAATTATCCAGGATTCTTTTTTAATAAGTGCATTACAAAAAACTTTGGCTTTTTTAGAGTCGATCCTGAAACTGACGCATCTTTTAAGAGGAAATTTAAAAAAAATCATTTTATGATTGCATAATAAAAGACAGACTGTTAAGGATGAGTTTAGATAAACGATCGGATTTTATAACTAAAGCTGATTTTGGAAATAACAGTCAATTGAGAAAATTTGTAGAGGCTCGCTTGACTCAGATTCTTCAGAAGTATGAAGCTACAGATTTAGATGTTAGTCTTTCTCTGTGACCTTAGGTGGAGGTCAAGAATTAAACAGCTTATCAGTAACTCCAAGGACAGGAAATTTATTAAACTCAACCCTTCTCAGACCAAAGTTTCGCTGGATGTACAGAAAATCCAATCCGATGCCCTTTATGATGGTTTTTTTGTTCTGACGACCAACACATATCTTCGGGTATAAGCAGGATAAAAGACATTTTTTGTAAAACTGAGAGATATTCCATCTTGTTTTTCAGGTTTTTTTTCTGATCTTTTTGTTTTGTAAAATCCAGTGAATCCTATTTTGAGGTCATTTGAATGGTGTTTTGATTGAGAATTTATGACTCCAAGTCTGGATTAGCTGGAAAAGTGAATTTTTGAATAAGGAAATCCATTACTATTGAGCTTCGGCTTCCCACAGTAATGATGCTCATTCACAGCCCGACCATGCCCAAAAATTGATGCCCTCTCATGATCTTTCTGTTAGGCAGCCCATCTAAAGTTGATTGTTCTCCAAAGATGAGACAGGTGGTTGGCATGAACAAAATGGAAATACAATAAATTATCTTGTTGCGGCTTTCGACCGCAACAAGAATTTCCTCTTTAAAACCGCAACACATACGCAATAAACGCTTGGTTAGTTGGACGTATTTTCAAGGTTCTATCAACGTCTGTTTAAGGTTGGAATGCACTGATTTTTCATGGACTTACAGGGAGACTTGATCTTTCAAAGGTTAATAATTACAACCTCTTATCAAGTTTAACCTTTCATGTATTGGAAGAGTTTTAGCCCTAGACAACTGGATTTTAAGTCCTGTGCGTCTACCATTTCGCCACCAGGGCAATGGGCCATTCTCATTTTACGCAGAATTTCAGTGGATTTTATCCCCCGCTGCCAGTATATCCATATCCTGGTATCCTAAAGGTCTTTTATGATTTGGTCAAAGATTAGATTTCAACAGAGTCTGGCATTGTTTCCACGGGTCCTTAAGGAAGTCACCCCTGTCCTGCTTCCCCTGAGCCTGCTTCTCTGGTGCCTTGAGTCCTGGGTGACAAGCCTCAACAAAGCCCGTTTTGAAGACCCCTACATTTCAATGACTCCAGTCCTGGTGGTCACTTTTATTGGAGTCCTCTATCAGGGTCTGTTCTCTGTGATATGGATTCTTTATGTGGCCCGAAGCAGTCAACGCCAAATGAAAAACACCCACGGCCCCCATCCCCTGATCTTTCTTAAAACCCATCTTCACCAAAGTCTTATAGAATACACAAGGGCCATTATCAGCATTGGTTTCCACTTTCTTTTTCTTTTCATCCCCGGATTGATTCGCTGGACCCGGCTGATCTTTGTCTGTCTGGTGGCCTCTTTTGACAGGGATTATCTGGAGGGGAAAAAGGATGCTCTTCAGGAGTCTGAAAGGCTGGTTTATGGTCAATGGACAGCTTTATTTTTTTTGATCCTCTTACAAAACCTCCTGCCCCTTTTTATTGGAATGACTATTTCCTCCCGGTCTTTTGTTTCCATAATACTGGCACACCTTATTCCATGGATGCTTTCCCTTTATTTCTCCCTTTATTTCTCCATGACTTTTTTCGCCAGAGCCAGTTTTAAAATGGAAAATCCCTGATGCATATTGGTCTTTTTGATTCAGGTGTTGGAGGATTGACTGTACTCAGGGAACTCAGAAGACAGATTCCTCCGTCGGCCAGGTACAGTTACCTGGGGGATACAGCCCGCCTTCCCTATGGAGACAAACCCCTTAAAACCCTTAAACAATACTGTTCTGAAAATATAAAATTTCTTGAATCCCTCAAGGTGGATGTGATCCTCATAGCCTGTCATTCCCTGTCCGGTTTTTTCCTCGAACTCACACAGACAAAATCAGGAACTCCTGTGTACAATATGATCACTCCCTGTGGGCAGGACAGCTTAAAAAGATCAAAAAACAAAAGAATAGGAGTTATAGCCACCCGGACCACTGTCAGGACTGAAATATACCCCCGGTTTTTTAAAACTCTGGACAGTCATGTTCAGATATTTACCAAAGCCTGCCCTCTGCTGGTTCCCATGATTGAAAAAGACCGGACAGAAGATCCGGCTGTTGAACGGATTCTTAAAAATTATCTCGACCCTCTCATTGCTGAAGACATTGACACCCTTCTTCTGGGTTGTTCCCACTACTTTCTTTTACAAAAAAGCCTTTCCAGGGTCTTAAGTCCCTCCATCCAATGGATCCACCCCGCAGTCCAGGTGGCTCGCTTTATAAAAAACAGAGTGGAAAACAAATGGGGGACAGGGGACAGAACTCTCTCCTCCATGAAAAACCAAGGGGATAAATGGAATGGAGACCAGAATCGGAAAGAACGCCTGACTGTTTATCTCACTGGTCACAGCCCCCATTTTAATGAATATTGTCGTCGTCTGCTCCCGGACCTGATTCCTGATCGAATTGTTTATACCTTTCCATAAATTGTCTGCTGTATCACTTTCATAAAATCATTGGCCTGTTGGGTTCTGGTGTATCGCAGGACAGCCTCACCTGTTTTGTCTGAGAAAGCTTTCATTAAACTCCTGTTTCGGGAGAGGTCTTCAATGGCTCTTTTTAAAAGTTCAGGGGAGGAGCTTTCAATATGAACGCCCACTTTTTCCCTGGTGACGATATCACTGCCATCACTTTGTGGTCCACAGTAAATGATGGGCAGGCCAAGGGCCATGGCTTCAAATATCTTTGAGGGAATCACTTCGCTGAAAGTGGGATGGTTTTTGAGGTGAACAAGGGCCAGATCACAGAGAGACCAATAGTCAATAATCCTGTCTTTGGCCTGTCTGTTTACAAACGTCACATTGGAAAGTGAAAACTTTCCTGATAAATCAATAAGCTTTTCCCTTTTTGCACCTCCTCCGACAAAGAGAAAATGAATGGAATCGTTTTTTTCATTTTTCAGAATCTTTGCCACTTCAATAACCTGATCCAGTCCGTGAGACATTCCCATGGTTCCAATGTAACCGATAACGCATTTGTCTTTTAGTTTCAGATCGGTTTCCAGTTTGTGATTTTTTTTATTGATTTTACCAAAAAAACCGGTATCAACGCCGTTGATGACAGTAAAGATTTTTTCAGGTTTTATACCTCGTCTGACTATATTGGTTTTAAATGACTCTGTCAGGGTCACTATAAATTTTGTTTTTCTGTAAAGAAAGAGTTCAATTTTTTCGAGCAGATACAAAGATCTGTGACTTTTTATTGCATCGACGGCTTTAATGGATGCAGGCCAGAGATCGGCAATTTCAAGCCCCAGGGGGCATCTTTTGACAAGAGAGACCAGATACCCTGTAATGGCTGTAAAAAACTGAGGGGATGAGGCTAAAACAATATCAGGTTTCTCCTGAAATATTCCCGCCACGGTTCCTGTAATCATAAAGGAGATAAAGTCAATGGTTCTCAGAAAGACACCTTTATTGGGACTGATAAAAGTTTTAACCCGTACAACTCTCAGGTTGTCCAGCATCCTGACCTGGTACCATTTGTTTTTGTAACCCTGAAAAATCTGTCCTTCAGGGAAGTTGGGAAAACTTGTGATGATGGTGATCTGATGGCCCATCTTTGCCCAGATCTTTGCCCTTTCATAGACTCTGGAGGCCGCTGCATTTGTTTCAGGAAAAAAATTATCAGAAAAGAACAATATTTTCATTATACTTCTCTTTAACCGCCACAACTTTGGATGATCTTGGTGTGAGAAAGAGACAAGGGGGAAACGAGTGGAGGCATGCCTGACAGACATCGCAGAGAGGAAGGGGGAAGGCAAATACCAGAATCACCAAAAGGGGGGGCAATGACTTTCATTTTTTATTTTCCAAGCTCTTCAGAAGCCTTAATGCTGATCCCTGCCACTTCAAGGAGTTCATTAAGGGGTATCGTCCAATGTCCCTTTTGAACTGAATTTATAAAACAGGAAACACAGGAGAATTGACCTTTATCCTGTAACCAGAGTTTCATGTTTGGAATCCCTTTCCAGCCAAAACTTTTTAAAGTTCTGAAGTTGTCTATTTTAAAGCTCATACCGTCACAATGGACTTCAATGTCCTCTTTGGGCAGACTTTTGTGACCATTGGAGAAATAAAATATGTTTGCCAATGAACCATCCCTGAATTTCAGATTAAGACTCCATTGATCCTCTTTGTTATAATCCCTGGTTTTGGGAAGGCTTGAGGAGGCATTGAAGTGGACAATTTCGTGACCCACCAGATAACGGGCCAGGTCTATAAAATGGCAACCCTCCCCAATAAGCCGACGGCCCCCCAAATGAATATCCTGAACCCAGTGATCGGGTGGAATCTGACCGGCATTGATTTTCATGGAGATTATTTTTGGGGAATTTGATTTTCTCAAAGAGGGAATAACCTCCTGAACAAGGGGTGAAAAACGACGATTAAAACCCACCATGATTTGGGGGGCTGTCCTACCGGACTTGTAAAATTCCTCAATCCTGTTGATTTCATTCATGTTTATTGCCAGGGGCTTTTCCACAAAGACATCTTTTCCCTCTTTCAGACTTTTCAGGGTGTATTCACCATGGGTGTTATGCCGGGTGACAATCACAATGATGGAACTGTCACCCCTGAAAATATCATCAGTTTTTGACAAAGTCTGTTTAAAATTGAATTTTTCGGCTGCTTTGTAGGACCCCAGACCACGGGCCGTGACAACAGCATGAAAAGAGACCCCGGCTTTTTTAAAGGCAGGCATCAGAACGCCTGAAGCATATTGACCGGCTCCCAGAAAACTCACTTTTGTCTTTTTCTGATTTTCAGCTTTATAATCCGGATTTTTAAAAACACTCTTCTTTATTGTCTCTTTGCTTTCAGGATAACTTAACACAACTCCAAGAGCTGACTGGTTGTTAAAAATGACTTCGTAGGCTTTTGGAGAATCATCAACCCTGAAACGATGGGATATGAGGGGTTTGGCATCAATGGCCCCACTGGACATTAAATTCAGAATGGCTTCAAAATTCCTTTGTTCAGTCCATCGAACATAAGAAAAGGGGTAATCATGCCCCTGCTCTTCATAAAAAGGGTCGTATCGTCCCGGACCATAGGAGCATGACACCTGAAAGGAGAGTTCCTTCCTGAAGAAAAGAGGACGTGAAAGCTCCATGCCTGTCACTCCAATCAGGACGATCCGGCCTTTTTTGCGACAGATCTCTGCGGCCTGTAGAAGAGGCTTATGGCTGTTTGTTGCGGCTGTAACAATAACACCGTCCACACCTCTGCCATTTGAAAAGTGATCCACTTCCCTGAGGATATTGGGTGATTGTGAGTCCAGGGTCAAAAAACCCATTTGTCCGGCCATATTCAATTTGGCCGAATCAATATCCAGCCCCAGAACCTCGCAGCCATTGGCTCTTAAAATCTGGGCCACCAAAAGCCCGATAAGTCCAAGACCTGTGACCACAAACTTTTCTCCAAGAGTGGGTTTTGCCAGCCGGACTCCATGCAGACCAATGGCCCCGGGAACTCCAAATGCTGCCACCTCACTGGGGACAGTATCGGGGATTCTGGCACATAAATTTTTTGGAACACAGACCACTTCAGCATGGTATCCATTGGACAGAACACGATCTCCTGTGGAAAAATCAGTGACTCCCGACCCCACTTCCATAATCCGGCCCACATTGCTATAGCCCAAAGGCAGGGACTGGTTTAACTTGTTGATAATGGTTTCAATGGTGGGTACAACTCCGTCTGTCCTGATTTTATTCAATGCCATTTTAACCTTATCTGGTTGTTGACGGGCTTTATTGAGGTAATTGGCTTTTCCAAATTCAAGAACCATCTTTTCAGTGCCTTTGGATATTAATGAGTGCTCTGAGGCTATGAGGAGATGGTTCTCCCTGACTTGTGGTTGGGGAAGACTGGCCACAGTGATTTGACCGTTTTTAAGATTTTGCAAAACCTGGAGCATGATATATCCCTGATAAAAAATACGACAAGCATGGCTGTGTTCCTGTTTTTATATTCCTGCAACAAAACTTTACAGGGAATGTGAAAGAAACTGTTTTTCTCTGACAAATGCTTGAAAATCCAATGAGCACTAATATATAAGATATGTTGGTAATTATCAGGAGACATTGCTTTGCGTTATTTCATGGCTGGGGTTCCAATGACTGGTCTGCTGCATGAGTAAATGTAGTTGTTTCTCCAGGTGCATGGCCGGGATCCGGTTTTTTTTCAGCCATATTGCTAAAATGAGGGCTTTTTACCATGAGTGTGTGGCCAGGGCTCGAGTCATACCTTTTCATCTCCTGACTCTTAAAATCCTCTTTTTTCTGGTTCAAAAAGTCAGACAAAGCATGGATCATGTCTATTATACTTTTTTCCCGAGTTACAGCCTTAAAAAGCCGGGTTTTGGGGAGCCCCTGATCACACCACCGGATTGTGGAAATATAAAAACCTCAATTCCTGAGCTCTCCTTTCTTGTCAGGAAAATCATGAATCATGAGTTTAACCTGCTTGGCTCAGGCTGGCAAAAGGTCTCCCATGGAGTTCAATGTGCCGGACTCAATGGACATTTTTATGGTTCCCGCAAAAATCAATGGTCTTATGAACAACTTGAAAAGGCCAGACACATTAATATTTCAAATCGTCATCTCTCAAAAAAAATGTTTTCTTTAATAAGATCAGACTATGAATGGATTGACTGGCAGTTGGATTTTAAATCGGGTTATCGCTGGAAAAACAATCAGTGGTGGAGGAACATTCCCTATGGCCATAAACAGGGGGTGGATATAAAAGTGCCCTGGGAACTCAGTCGTATGCAGCATTTGCCTCTTCTTGCCTATGCCTATGGGATGGCCTTAAAGGAAGCCTTTTCGGATTATTCACCAGAGGAGCTGATGGGTGAATTTGAGTCACAAATACTGGACTTTATATCCAATAATCCCCCTTTCTTTGGAGTGAATTGGAGATGTCCCATGGACATTGCCATTCGCGGAGCCAACTGGGCACTGTCCATGGATATTTTTCGGGGTTTTGGTGCGGAATTTTCCAAAAAATTTTTGTCTGTCCTTTCTTCCAGTCTTTACGATCATGGCCATTTTGTATTCAATCATTTTGAAAAGAGAATTGATTTCCGGGGGAATCATTATCTTGCCAACATTGCCGGTTTGGGCTTCATCGCCTTTTATCTTAAAGCCTCTGACAAAAACATTTCACTTTGGCGGAAAACCTGTCTTCAGGAAATCAAAAAGGAATTTAACTATCAGTTTCATGATTGTGGAACCAACTTTGAAGGTTCAGCAGCCTATCATCGTTTGAGTGCGGAGATGTTTGTGTACTCACTCATTCTTTTTGGAATCCATCCCGATACGGCAGACAAACAGTCTGTTTGTCGGGAGAATTTGAAAAAAATTGGAGGAATGTCCTTTTTTCTGGAGGCTTTAACCAAGCCTGATGGCCACATTGTTCAGATTGGTGATAATGACAGTGGACGCTTTTTCAAACTCAACCCTGTTCTTGTCAATGATGGGGGAATCAGGGAGGACTCCCTTGATGTTTCCCATATCAAAAATATTATAAAAAGTTTTTTGACAGGGGAATTCAATGAGATTGAGGGTGAGTTAATCAGTCGTTCTCTGACCCGTATTTCCCGTAAACTTTTCACTGTGGCTGCTGAAGCTGTAACGGGTCAGACTCCTTTTGGAAGGAGTTATGCCCTGAGTGAAAAATCATACTCCATCATCATGAAGGAAATTGAACACTCCCTGAATCTCCCCAGAAGGAAACAGGCCCCCCATGATTTATCAAAGGCAAAGGTTTCAAAAAAATATTTTTTTACCCCCTCTGAAGACTATCGTGAGGGGTTGCAGTTTTTTGTTTTTTCCGATTTTGGTGTTGCTGTTTACAGGAATTCCCGTTTTTTTCTTTCTTTCAGGTGTGGTCCCGTGGGACAGCTTGGACGTGGGGGGCACGATCACAATGACCAGCTCTCCATTGAGCTTTTTTATGACAACCGTAACATTGTCACTGATCCGGGAACTTTTCTTTACACGCCGGACCCCTTTATGCGTAATATTTATCGTTCAAACAGTTCTCATTTCTGCCCACAACCTGAGAATCTTGAAATGGGAAACCTGAACAAAGGCCTTTTTTTTATAGAGAAGGCCTCTCCGGGTTTTCTGGTGAGTTGGGATAAGGATTATATTTTGGGATATTCTGAAGGTTTTGGTTTTCCTGTTTACAGATTGATTAAGCTGGAGAGGAGAATCATTATTGAGGATTATTTTTTTAAAGACGTGAATGTGTTAGATCTTGATTTATTTAAAACCAGGCCCTACTCTCCCGGTTACGGTTTGAGGGATTCCTGATGGCATTTAAGATTGAGAAAGTTTCCATTGTGGGTCTGGGTTATATTGGCCTGCCAACAGCTGCTGTCTTGTCTGATCTTGGGATTCAGGTCCATGGACTTGATACCAAACCGGAAGTGGTGGATGCTGTCAACTCCGGGAAAGCCCCTGTTCTGGAACCAGGTCTTGGGGAACTCCTGAAAGTGGCGGTAAAAAAAAATTTTAAAGCCTCTCAGGAGGCCCGGGCATCTGATGTCTTTGTTATTGCCGTACCCACACCCTTTAAGAACAATCATGAACCTGATTTAAGTTTCATTGAATCGGCTTTACGGAAGATTGCTCCTGTTCTGGAACCGGACAATCTTGTTATCCTTGAGTCCACCTCCCCTGTGGGTACAACCGGGTGGATGGGTGATATTTTAAGGAAGTGTCGAGGGGATTTGAAGATTCCTGATTCTGAAGAGGACTCAGATTGTGATGTTCATCTGGCTTATTGCCCTGAAAGGGTTCTCCCTGGTCGCATTCTCCACGAACTTAAAGTGAACAATAGAGTGATCGGAGGATTGACACCGGTCTGTGCTTCCAGGGCTGTTCAATTTTATAAATTATTTGTCTCGGGTGAATGTGTTAAAACCCATGCCAGAATGGCTGAGATGGTCAAACTCACGGAAAATTCCTTTAGGGATGTTAATATCGCTTTTGCCAATGAACTTTCCCTGATCTGTGACCGGTTGAATCTCAATGTCTGGGAACTGATTGACCTGGCCAACTATCATCCCCGGGTCAATATTCTAAATCCCGGGCCAGGGGTTGGGGGACATTGTATTTCTGTTGATCCCTGGTTTATTGTCCATAAAAATCCAAAGGAATCCCGTCTCATCCAAATGGCCAGAGAGGTTAATGATTATAAACCAAAGTATGTGACCTGGAGAATTTTGGAGAGTTTGCCCTCAAACTTCTCAAAAGTGGGATGCCTGGGGCTTTCCTTTAAACCGGACACTGATGATCTGAGGGGAAGTCCGGCTGTGGATATTGTGGCAGGTCTGGCCCGTCATGGTGTGCATCTTCTGGTTGTTGAACCCCATGTTTCCAGCCTTCCTGAATCTCTCCAGTCATTTGAAAATGTTAATATCTGTTGTCTGGAATCTGCTGTTCAAAAATGTGATGTCATCGTTCTGCTTGTTGACCATAAAGCTTTTTCCTCTCTGACACTCAAGGATTTTAAGGATAAAATTTTAATAGATACAAGGGGAGTCATCCATTGACCGGAAATTCGTCAGGGTGCAGGCAGTTACATTTTATATTGATAATCCCCCCTTATATTGATAATTTAAGGGTCAGGCGTTCAACGGTTTTAATCAGGTACTCATAATTTTCTCTGTCTTTCATGTGCTGGAGTGCCTCATTCCACACACTGCGTGCCTTATCCTGTTGTCCTAAGACCCAGAGGACTTCACCAAGATGAGCGGCTGTTTCCGGAGTGGGTAATAAGGACATGGCCTGATGCAGATAACCAAGAGCTTCCTCATATTTTCCCATGCGGAAAAGAGCCCAACCCAAGGAATCAGTAATGTATGGATCTTCAGGAAGCAGTTGGTTGGCACGTTTAAGAAGATCATAGGCCTCTTCATACCGATCTGTGTGTTCAGTGAGAGCATAGCCCAGGAAGTTGAGAACCTCAGCATCCTCAGGGTTTTCAGAAAGGATTGCACGCAATCCGGGTTCAATGACTTGTATAATGTCAGTTTTTCCCAGCTCTTCAGCCAGGGTTGAATAGGCGAAGAGTAATTCCGTGTTCTGGGGAATTTCTTTAATAGCCCTCTTATAAACGGCAATGGCCTCCTCCTCCAGTCCGGCATCTATCAGCAGATGTGCCTCAAAACCATAGATATTGGCCTGTATTGCTTCATTTCTTGCGGGTAACCCATGGAGGTGATTTTGTGCTGCTGTGAGGTCACCCGATTTTTTAAGGAGATTTGCAATTTTGAACTGTGCATTCAACCAGTACTCTTGAGAGTCCTGAGTGTTATGGATTTTCTTATAAAAGGCTATGGCTTCATGGATTTGCCCCCTGGATTCCGCAATTTGGGCAAGGTAGAAGTATGCCAGGTTCACCAGATGTATTGATTTGCTGTTCACAAGTTTTTCAAATTGTTCTGCGGCCTGATCCACTTGTTTTGCGGCCTGATCCACTTGTTCTGCGGTCTGACCCATTTTCAAAAGTAACAGGCCAAATGAATAGCGGGCATCATCATTTTCAGGGTCCCTTCTGAGCAATTCTTCAAATGCCTTAAGGGCTTCATCATACTGTCCCAGGTTTATGAGTGTGTTGGCATAGGTTATGCGGGCCAGACTTGCGTCAGGATGATGTTGGAAAAATTCTGAGAGAACTTCAAGAGCCTGACCGTCATCTCCAAGCTTGCGGTGTAGCTGTGTATAAAAGATGACAATCTGTTCGTCATCAGGGGCAAGGAGAACCACGGACCTGACAATTTCCAGAGCCTTCTGCAGGCGTTTGGCCCGGGCAAAAAATTTGGCCAGTGCGATTTGTGCTTTTATATTGTCTTTGTTGTACTCAGAAACAAGTTGTTGCATCACCCGGGTGGCCTGTTCTTCAAGATCTTTCCCGATAAATATGGAAAGGACATTCAGGGCAAAGTCAAACCCTGACAATGGATCATCGGAGAATATCCGGGATTCGGTTTGGCTCAGGTTGGCTTCTGTTTCCTGTGAATTGAGACTTGTTTCGACAATCACCCTGAGGTGTTTGATGGCCTCCTCAGTGTTTCCTTTTTTTATCAGGAAGGGCACAAGTTTTTTTCTGGGTTCAAGGTTTAAGGGGTCAACTTCAAGCCAGAGTCGGGCAGCCTCTATGGCTTTTTCACCTCCAATGAATTGGATTGTAAGTCTTGTGGCTTGTTCTGCAACATTTGCATCCCGGGTCTGTTTGGCTATATATGTGTATGTATCAATGGCAAGTCCCGGGTTATTGCGATAATAGGCAAATTCCGCTACCAGTAGTTTATAGAGTATATCTGGGGGGAATCCTTTATTTGTGGACGAGTCATGACCTTTCTGTTCTTCAACAGCAGCATGGGCTTTATAAAGGCCCTGGTTTAAAATGACTGTCACCAACAATATTTTCAATAATGTCTTCATGTTTTCAGCGTTCATTATGTTCCACCTTGCCTTTCATAATATTCTGTCAGGAGAAATATAATACAGGAAAGAAAGAAAGATCAAAATTTTTGTTGATATTGAAATATATTCATACTTTCCACACAGAAATTGTAAATAATTCATATCCGGGCTGTATGTTTCCCGTTGTCTCATGCCAATCTCCTTCAAAATTGTGGCAGTGAAGCAGGGATTGTGAGAAGTTCGGGCTAAAACAGTCTCATGGTTTGGTGTTTCTGGACTTTTTGGCTGATTGAAAGTATTTGATGACAAACCATGAAATTTTGGATAGTTTTATCCAGATATGAGACCTGTTTTTCTGAAAAATATTTTTTTCTTTTTTTCTTTTTTGGCTTTGTCCTGCACTCATATCGAAAAAACTCCTGGATTCTCTGAAAAACTCTCCGTAAAAAAAACGGATGAGAAGGGGAATAACTTCAATCCTGTACTTATGGCGGACTCCCACTTTCATCTTAGAAATTATATTCAGAAGGGCCTCACCCTTAATGAGGCTTATGGGATTCTCTCAGGTCAGGGAATAAGGAGGGCGGCAGTTTTTGGAATTCCCCTGCAACAAAGGTGGGATATGGAAACGGGGGTGTCTCCCAGCTACTATCTCCATGACGATCAGTCCCTGTATTACTACAGTGCCATTGATGCCATTATTGCTTCAGAATATCAGTCTTTGCCGGAAGCCAAAAGAGAGTTTTTTGACCCCATGATTGTGGGTTTCAACCCCACTGATGGTTGGGCTGTGGATCATATCAGAAAGATGCTTCTTAAATTTCCAGGCACTTTCACCGGCATTGGTGAGTTTTCCGTGAAAAAGGAAGTTGTTTCCGGAAAAATAGCGGGAGAGGTGGCTAATCTTGAAGACCCGGCACTTGGAAAGATTTTGAAATTTGCCGAAGAGGTGGGACTTGTCGTTATTCTGCATTGTGATATTGATGCCATGATATCCAATAACAGGGATGAACCCACTTATCTGAAATCCCTGGAAAAACTCTTTATAAAACACAGGGGTACAAAAATAATCTGGGCCCATACAGGGCTGGGTCGCTATGTTAAAGCCAGACCCGGGCATATTAAGTTTTTGAAACGACTTCTTTCCATCTCACAGAATCTTTTTCTGGATATCTCATGGGACAAAGTGGCTGAACAATTTTTTGAGAATCAACACCTGAGTTCCCAGTGGAGAGAGTTTTTTAAGGATTATTCAAAACGGATTGTTTTCGGTTCCGATGAGGTTGCCCCCTCTTCATCCAAGTACGGGAAGGTTTTGCGTCTTTACCAGGGAGTGTGGAGGGAGTTGCCTGAGGAGGTTGTGAAAGACATCACCTATGGCAATTACAAACGCCTGTTTGATGAAGCCAGATCAAAGGTTCGACTTTGGGAGAGGAAGAACCTGACTGTTTTGAAATAAATTATATTGAATAACACTGCAGATCATCTGTTTTTTGTTTGTAACTGCTCACACTCTTGGCGATCTTGGCATTCGTCTGCCTCGTCTCTCTCCTTGCGTACATAAAGTACGCCTCAGTTGCTTCTCGTTGTCTCAATACCAATCTCATCCAAAATTGTGGCAGTGACTTATCCTATTGCCAGTGTTTTTCAAAGTATTCATTGATCTGTGGACGGCAGTTCTGGTCAGTGATTTCCATGAATAATTTATAATTGTTTTCAACATTGGAGATTCTGACCATGGAATCCTGTTTCCTGAAAGGACAGAGATAGGCCAGACGTTCAAGATTTTGTCTGGATATTTTTCCGGAGAGGACGGTCAGAGTTATGGAAGGTCCTCCTTTTTTTGAGTGGACTTCATAGGCTGTTTCCAGAATATGATGGGTGGGTATGTAGGTTTTAACTCCATGAGGGGACAGGAGAGTGATATGAAAAGTGTCAATGGACAGGATCTCCCCCTCAAAGTCTTTCATAATCAGATAATCATTGATCATTAAATTTTCCCGCAATCCGATGACCAGAGAGGCTATCAGGGATTTGGCAGGGTCAATGAGGGAGTAACCAAGCGTGATACTGAAAGTCAGGAAAAAGAACATGGAAATCATGAGAGAGTCCTGGGACACGTTGATCAGACCAATGAGGAAAAGAAAAACAGGAACAATAAAAGTGGAGGCGTTGATGATTTTGTAATAAATACCGGTTTTTCCAAGGACCCCTGTATTGAGCATTAACCGGATCAGTTTCCCTGACACATAATAAATCAAAAAGGAAAGGGCGATGATAAAACCTATTTTAAAAAAAGAAAAAGTGTGTACGGAAAACTCCGGTCCTTTTTCAGAAATCACTTGCACTGCCGAGTCAATTGGTGTTTTCATGGATAATTCCTTCTTTTTTAAGTTCCTGACCTACGGGGGTTACCAGGTGATTGGGGATTTTAAAATGAGTTCTGTCAGCACCCCAGCTCTGGACAAGGCCACACTGTTCCATGTAACGGACTTCATTGTTAATAATGGAAGGGGAGGTACCAAGGCTGTTACTGAGACTTTTAATATTCATGTGATGATGGCTGTAAAGCTGACCCAGTAAATATTTTTGAGGAACTGAAAAATCATGGATCATTGGCATCCCCCATTCCATGGTTCTTTCCATGGATACTTTTAAGGAGTTGCTGTCGGCGGAGACCAGACTGAGCAGCCAGAGGTGAAGAATATGACGGACGTAACCATGGGAACGTTCAAAGAGAACTCTGAAAAACATTTCATCTTCAGTGGACAGGCCCAGTTTTAAGGCCCAATTATTGATAAAGGTTTTTGGGTACTCAATGGTGAGGCCGCTTAAACGATGGCGGCCAAAAATAATTTCCCTGCCTGAATTAAAATCAAGTTTATCCAGATCAATGATTTTACTGAACAGGCCGCGAATTCCATAGGACAGGTCAAGAGCTTCCAGATTGCATTTGGTTATTGACAGGATCCAATGGACTTCATGGGAAGACTGACAGATTAATTCAAAAAGTTTTTCAAATTCCTGGAGATGACGCATATTGAGCAGTTGGTCGGCATTGTCCATAATGATGGTAGTACTTGTTTTTTTCATGGCTTGAAGCAGTGACATTGTATTGGTGTTGCAGTTCAGAGTGCGGGCCAGGGTTTTAACGGGGAGTTCATTGTCATCAGAATCAATTCTAATGAGTCTTCCTGTCTTAATGTCCATTTGTGCAATGTTAATAAGGGAGGATTTACCCATTCCTCTGTCTCCAATAATCAGGATTTTCTGACTTTCCCGGGAGCTTTCCTCTTTTGAAAATGCTTTCAGGTAATTCCAATGATTCTGATAGGCGATAAAAAATCTCTTATCCTGAACAGGGTCCAGATTAAAAAGTCTGAAGTAAACCCTTGGAAGCTGATTGAGGTTTTTGGAGATCGTATGTGTTTCCTCAATAAATTGACGAATGGTGCTTGTATCCAGTGTCCTGGACAGAATTTTGCTGGAAATAATCTTGTCAATGTCCCGTTCACTCTGGTGAAGGATCAGCTTTTTGACTTTTTGACAGGAGTCATCAATGCTTTTGTCCAGTGATTGTTTGGCACTTTGAATCAGATGTACAGTATTACGGAGTTTCTGACGAAACTGGTTTTTGGCAACTGTGGCTATGGAGAAATGTTCAGTGACTCTTCCCACCTCAGTCTGACATTCCCTGAGAAGTTTTTTGACTGATGAATTGACCTGTAGGGCATAATTTGTGAACCCACGATGAAGTTCTGATATTTTATTCCTTTCAGAGTCAATGGTTTTCAGAATGCTTTCCTCCACGTTTTTTGATCTGTGCCCTTCATTGTTTTCTGATTCCAGTGCACAATTGATAATGGAGAATGTCTGTTCCATTTCAAGGAGGAGGGCTTCCAGGTAATTTGAGATTCCCTCCACTTTTTCCTCAATAAAGGGAAGGAAATTAATCATTATATTCTGTTCAAAAAGTTCATAAAGATTGATTTTTTTGACAAGAATCTCAGATGGATTTTTTATTTGATGGATAGGTGTCTGGTCTGATGCGATCTGGAAATGAGTGGCCTCTTTTGGAAGGCTTCGTTGCAGGCTTATGGATATATCACGATTGAGAAGGCGAAAGTTTCCACGGACGGCCTTTGTTTTGATGTCAGCCTGCAGGTGCTGTTCAGCAAAAGCCCATGTTTTTTCCCGGATATTCTGATAAATGGTTTCGTCTTTTCTCTCCGAGTCCTCCTTCATTTTCTTTTCGATATTTTCAAAAAAAGAAAAGATGTCGTCCACCAGTTCATTGGCATTGATTCGGGCCTCTTTAATGGAATTAAAGAATTTTTCCCGGATCAGTTTTTCCAGGGCATCAGACAGCAATGTTGACTGAACATTCACTTTCAGGCGGTTGCGATAAAAAACAAATTTTTCCTCCCAGAGAAGGGAGTTCTTTTTTGCTGTTTCAAAATTTTCCTTTATATCCGGTTCCACAGAGGAATAACGAATGAGGGAGTCGGAAAGATAAACTGTGTTCACCTGGGTCAGTTGCCTGATCCATGGAATGGCTGTTCTTTTGAACTCTCTTTTGAAATCAGAGTGCATGGATTTTAACCAGACTTCATTTTCATTTTCTATCTGATCCAGAAAATCGTTGCTCAAAAAGTTTTTGTTTTCAAGAGAGTGCTGAAAGCTTTCAATGTATCTTCCAAGAAGGTGATACCAGGAATGGATCAATTGCAGGCAGTTTGAACCAATAAAAGCTTCCAGGTTGAATTTGGCGATTTTTCTCAAGGGGACTTCCCTTTTGGAATTTTTATTGAACCAGTAATAAGGGTAATGAAGAATCTTGGAACCCCGGATCCAGAGGCTGTCCTCTTTCTGAATATGAATTGCGGAAGAGGGCATGGGAACCAATTGAACCACTGAAACCTGATCCAATTCTGTTTGCAGTGGACCAATGGTGTTGTAAATGCCGTGACCCTTTTCACCCATTTCATGGAGATGCTTGTCAATATTGAGAACGATTTCCTCTTCATTAAGCCCGTCAATCTTACGGAGATTGGCTGTAAAACGATCGAGAATTCTTTTTTGTGGCAGAATCTGTTGTTCTTTGAAGATTTCATAGAAACGGAAGGAAAGTTCAAGGAAGTGTTTTTTAACCTTTTCGTCAATCAGGTTTTTAGCCATTCCATTGACCATGGAATTAAAATCGCGATCGTTGTCGGAATCCCACTGTTTTTCAGGTGTTTTCTCTTCCACATCCTCCTGCCCCCTGAGTGGATCTTCATTTTGAGAGTCATTGATTTCCCTGTTCAGGATATCGGGTTCCTCCACCTGGAGGATCATTCTTAAAAAGACAGGACCGAGCAGGAGATTGAGAGTGACGAGACCAAAACCCACGTTTTCAATCACTTCCGAGTAAACAGACAGGTCTTTGGAGGCAATGGAAATCAGTCCCAGAGTCACTCCTGCCTGGGGTAGGTATCCCAACCATATTTTGTTCTGAATGGACGGATGTTCATTGTGTCGATGTCCTGCCAGTCTGGAGGCGGCTATAAAGGACAGTCCTCTGGCTACAAAAAGAAGTCCTGCCACGGGTAAAAATTTCCAGGTGGCGGCCAGATCAAGGCCAGCTCCAATATTAGTGAAGAAGACCACAAAGACAGGCAATGAAACTTTTTCAAGAGCTTCGTGAAGGACTTTTTCTTGTTTTGAAAAGTTCCGCAGAATAATACCAGCCACAATAAAGACCAATAGCAATTCAAGGTGAATGGCTTCACTGATCTTGGCCGTGACCAGGATCATGGCCACTATAAACAGGAACATTTCCTGGTGAACAATGCGGATGTAGAAAATCAAAACCATTCCCAGAATCATTCCTGCTGCAAGGGATAGCCCCAATTCATTCATAAGATGGATAAAACTTCCCGTTGTGTTGACATCACTGTTTGTCAGGGATTTCGCGAAGGAAAGGGAAATGGCCAGGCAGATAATAACCAGGATATCCTTGATGATGGCTGAACCCAGAATCATCTGGCTCATACGGCTTTTGGCATTCATCTCGGAGATAACGGCAATGGAAATAGCCGGTGATGTCCCCAGACAGAGGGCGGCAAAAACCAGGGCCAGCGAACTTAATTGCAGGCTGGGTCCCAGACCAAAATCATGGAAGTACCTGTTGGCAATGAATATGGCTATGACGGCAGACAGACTCAGAAACAGAATTTTAAAAAATGAGGTGGTCAGTATGGGGAGAATGACTTTTTTGAGAGAGGAAAAATGCAATTCAAGGCCCGCAGCTATGGCGATCAGTCCAATGGCCAGGGTGTTGAACATTTCAATTTCGTTCACAATGTTCTTGGAGAGGATTCCTGTGGCAAAAGGCCCCAGAAGCAGACCTGTGAGTATGTAGCCGGTGACTTTTGGAAATTTCAGTGAGGAACCAATTTCCGAAAGAGTGTAAGCCCCTAAAATAATCAGTCCAATGGCCAGGAGAACAGAACTGTGGGTGTCAGGCAGGGACAGAAATTTCGTGGTCAGGATCATGGAAAAAAGAATGATGAGCATGAAAAACTTTTTCATTAGCCTTTTCTCCAGAATGAAGGGGTGAACAAACTGAGCAGCACGAAAATTTCAAGACGACCGGCGATCATATAAAAACAAAGGATCCATTTTCCAAGGGGATGAATAAAACCATAGTTTTGGGTTGGTCCCACGGTGCCAAAACCGGGACCCACACTGGACAGACTGGCGACCACGCTGCTTGTAGCACTCACCCAATCCAGTCCCAGACAGAACATTAAAAAGACTCCAAACAGATAAAAAACAAAATAAGAACAGACAAAAATGAAAATATTATTGATGATCTGACGGGACACTGTCTGGTTGCCCAACTTGGTGCTTACGACCTCCTGGGGATGAAGGACAAGCTTTAACTGTTGTAAGCAGGATTTAAAGACAACCAGGACCCGTGAGGCTTTAAGACCTCCTGCCGTGGAACCGGCACAACCTCCAATGAACATACAGAGGAAAAGAAGGTATTTGCTTATTGGATCATATCCATCAAAGTCTGCTGTCATCAGTCCTGTTGTTGTGGTGATGGCTGTGGTCTGAAAGAGAGCATCGCGAAGCTCTTCATGCCAGTGATGCCCTTCCAGTCCTGTTCTCGAAAAAAAGATAATACCTGAAACAAACAGGTTGAGAAGAATAAAAAAACGAACCTCTATGCTTTTGAAAAGTTTTGTGATCTGGCCCTGAAAAAGACCATAATAGAGGCTGAAACTGATTCCTCCAGTCATCATGAAAAATATGATAATCCATTCCGCCAAAGGGTTTTCAAAGGCTCCCACACTTTGGGAGCGGGTTGAGAAGCCTCCTGTGGAGAGCGTGGAAAAGGCATGGCAGATGGAATCAAAAACAGAGAGTCCTGACAGATAAAGCAGGCCAGTGCAGGCTGCCGTGAAGAAGGCATAGAGCCACCAGAGTCTCAGGGCTGTTTGTTTGATTCTGGGTTTTATCCCTTCGTTGATGGGGCCTGCCGCCTCACTTTTAAAAAGATATTTCCCCCCCAGACCCATTTGGGGAAAAATGGCGACAAAGAGAACCACAATTCCCATACCGCCAATCCAGTGGAGGAGCACTCTCCACAAATGGGTGGCTCTGGAGAGGGACTCAATTTCTGAAATGACAGTGGCCCCTGTGGTGGTTAAACCGGAAATGGCTTCAAAAGTTGAAGAACTCAGGCTTTGCAGACTTCCTTCAAATAAAAAGGGAAGACCACTGAGTATTCCACTTCCCACCCAACCAAAGGCCACAATTCCAAAGGCATCTTTTCTTGATATTGGAATTTGGTTTATATTTACTTTGTTTGAAAGATCAGAGGGGTTTCCCTGGTGGGAAACATAGGATACGGTCCCGGATACGGAGTACAGATAGCGGCAGATAAAGAGCAGGGCCATCCCGGAAACAGAAGAGATGATAATAGAAGCGGCATAGGCATAAGAGGAGTTCTGTACTCCATCCCAATAGGCCAGCACAAAAGGGACGCACATAAAGAGGCCGAGAACCATAAAAAGCTGACCCACATAATAAGCAACAATTCTTTTTTGCACTTCTCACCTACTTTAATTTACGAAAGAGACGTTCCAGACCTTTGAGTTCCCTGCGTCTGCAAACAATAATCAGAACATCCCCGGCATTTATTTCTGAATTTTCGTTTCCAAAATAAAACTCTTCATTTCTTGAAATTCCAACAAGGTAACAGCCTGGTGGGAGAATCAATTCACTGATTTTAAGACTTTTTGACTTGAGTTGATAGGGAACCTGAAATTCCCCCACCAGATATTCCGTGCCGGGTATTGGAGCATCCGTTAAAATCACCTGATTGGGAAAGTATTTGTTCACGGCCTGGGAAATCAGCTGATGGGCACTGGTTGTTCCCTTGATTCCCAGGTGTTCATAAATATGACTGTAACCGGGACGGTGGACCAGAGTGTAAGAGTGGGAAACCCCGATTTCCTGAGTGATGAGTGAGGACATCAGGTTCACTTCATCCGCTTTAGTCACAGAGAGAGTGTAGTCGGCCATTCCAACGTGTTCTTCCTGTAATAAACCAAGGCTGGTTCCATCCCCGTGAACAATGGTGACATTGTCCAGGTTGTCAGCCAGAAACTGACAGCGACTTCGATCAATGTCAATCACTGTCAGCGAGTTCTCCGCTTTCTGAAGGGATTGGGCCAGTTGGTAACCCACATCCCCTCCTCCAATAATGATGGCCCTTTTCCCGGGGGTTTTTGAGAGTCGTTGCAGGGTCAGGGGAAGTTTTTCAAGTTTGGAGGCCACCAGGACCTTGTCACCGTTGTAAAGATGGGCCAGATCAGAGGGATATCTTAACTCCCCATCCCTGAAAATACCAATGAGTCTGGCGTTTTGTCCAAGATCAACATCAGAAGCCGGTTTGTCCAGGTAACGAAAACTTTCATTGACACTGATAAGAGCTATGGAAATTGAATCAGAGGAGAAATTTTCCACAAAATCCATATCAATTTTACGGACAAGTCGCAAAAGTTCCGCACTCACAAGACGGGAGGCACAGACAATGGCGAAACTGCCAAGAACATGGCGTTCAATTCCTCCTGTGGTGAGGAAGAATTCCGGGGCATCCACCCTTGCCACTGTTCGTTTGGCCCCCATACTGCTGGCCAAAGAGGTGACAACCAGATTTGTGTCATCGTGATTTGTGACTCCCACAACCAAATCAGCGGTGTCCGCTCCCGCCTCCTTAAGATGTTTTCGAAAGGTACCGTCCCCTTTGAAAGTCATCACGTCGGTGGTTTCCTCCACCCGTTCCAAGGCCTTTCTGTCATTATCAATCATAATAACGTCTTCAGATCTTTGGGAGAGGTCCTTTGCCAGAAAACTTCCCACGTCTCCCGCCCCGACAATAACGATCTTCATGACACTTCCCTTTCTTTCAGAATGGGTTTCACTTCAATGGCCTGTTCATTGTCCAGGATCACTCTTTTAAGTAAAGAGATGGCGATAATATCATTGAGAAAAATACTTCCGAAAATTGTTGTCAGAAAGAGCTGTGAAATCAGGGGAAAGGCTTTTGAGAGACTTAAAGCCATGGCCACGGCAATAAGGTCCTGACCGAGCAACCCATGGCCCAGACGGGAGAGTTTCTTTTTGCTGAGTCTGTTGTGAATCCTGTGTGTCATGGTGGAAAAAATGGTGAAGCGGATGATAAAATAAAGTCCTGGTAACATCCATATCCGACTGATTTCCGGTTGCCAGGTGGCCCCTCCTATAATGAGCAGAAGAACAAAAGTGGGTTCCTCCATCTGAATCAGGGCTTTTTTCAGGATTTCACCATGGCTTGAAAAAAGTCCGATACTGATCCCCAAAATCAGGCAGACAAAAAGGGGGGAAATATTTAAGGTGGTTCCCACTCCACAGGCAAAGGTGAGTGTTCCAAGGGCGGCCAGCATAATCCGGTTGGGCTCTGATTTTTTACCTATGAAAAGGGAAAAGAGCATGGCACAGAGAACACCGGAGAACAGGCTGGTTATCAACCATTGAAAAACAGAGAGATCAAGGGAACTGGCTGAATGTTTGAAACGGGCCAGAGCCAGGCTTCCGCCCATAAGAATAATGGCTGTTATTTGCACGGCAGGGGCCATAACACTCAGGGCGTGGGTGATGTTGGAGCGGCTTTTTTCAAAACGGGAAACCGTACCAAAACTCAGTAAGGAGGACGAACAGGCCGTGGCACTGACTCCAAAACTGAACCAGAGATGTCTGGGAGTTATGGAACTGAGGAATGGAATGCCCTGAAAACTGTCTCCATTTTGACTGAAATCCACGGCAAAATGGGCCAGAGCGAAAAAACAGAGAGTCATAATAAAAAATGTGACCAGGGCTGTGATACAGCCACTGATAAATATCCTCCTGTTTTCATGGAGAATACGAATTCTTAAACCAAGGAGAAAACCGGCGGTTCCCGTTAAAAGATCTGTGAAAGGTTCAAGTTGGTAAAGAAGGTCATCACTTAAAAGGCCCAACCCCAGGTGGGGACCAAAAACCAGGCCAAAAAGGAGATAAACCATTCCTGATAAAATAAAATGGGGTGTTTGGAAACGTCGGATAAACCGGCCCACAAGAACACTGAAAACAAATAAAATTGTAAGGGCAACAGCCGTGTTTGTCATGCTTTTCTATCGGTTATCATTTGAGATAAAATAAGCATGAATGTGTCATGGTTATGGCTCAAAGGCCAGTGAAATTGGAAAATCCTGTTTCATGGTCCTGAAACTGTGACATAATCCCTATTGAAGTTCAAAGAGGCTGTGACCGTTGGACAGGATACACCAGAGGAGGATGGAGTCAACCCTCTCCCCGCCCCGGTTCATTAATGGGGTTGTTGTCCCGAATCCATTTCGGTGGATCCGTTCACCTCTCCTCCGGAAACCTGTGCAGTGCCTATTTTAAGTTATTTTTGCGGAGCTCCTGAAAGGAAATATATTATAATGACTGAAAGGCTTAAAAAAACAGTGAGAAAATCTGTTTTCTCTTTTTTTTTCGATTTTTCCTTTTCTCAGGCCAGACAGGTTAAAAACCTGAAACCTGAGATTGGCTTTTTTGGAGTCAGCCTTGTTCTCTTTCTTTTCATGAGTTTTAATAATTTTATTTCCCATTCTGAATTCTGGTCCATTGCCGTATCTGGAATTCTGGGACAGGACAATGCCGGAGCCAATCATTACAAACTTCTTTTTCATCTTCCGCTCAAACTCCTGTACTTTTTTCCCCTGTCCAATGTGGAACATATTCAGATGGCCCGTCTGTTTTTTGGGGGAGTGGCTTTTACCTGTTTTTTTCTTTTTCTCCTGAATATCAGGTCCATGGTGAAAAATTCCCTGAACTGGATGATTTTCGGATTTTTTTTGTTGAGCTTTCAGATTTATTTTTACAACAGTTTTCGGGTTCGGGCGGATCTTATTTCCAACCTTTTTATTATCATGGCTTACACGTTGATTAACAAAAACTTTTACAATAACCATGACAACTATGAGTTTAAGGCTTTTAAAACAATTGACTTAAAGATTTTAACTCTTTGTGTTCTTGCCTTTTTATCCACTCCAAAGGCCGTCTATCTTATTTTTGCCATCATAAGTTATCAGTCTTATCTTCACTATAAAAGTCCATCGGATCTGTCAAAAATCCTGCTGAATTTTGTCTTTTCCATATTTTTGCCGATTGGCCTTCTTTTTTTGACCGGCCATCTTCTGGTTCAATGGGGTCTTATTTATGAAAACCCTTATGCCATGGCTTTGAGGTACCATATAAATTCCACAAAACCCATTTTCAGTCCCTGTCTCTGGAGTGAGATATTCATCACCCTGAAAATCAATTTTCTTAATTGGTTTTTGATTTTTTTGGGTTTTCTGTGTTTTTTAAAACATGAAAAACACATGACCAAATTGCTTAAGGGCCAGATTATCCTGTTTGTGCCGGTTCTGCTGATTCTTGTCGTTCATCCTGAAAAATGGAGTTATTTTATTGCCCAGCTCATTCCCTTTTTAAGCCTGCCCTTTTTATTTGTTCTCCGTTTTGCGGACAATCCGTTCAAAAAGCTGACAATGACTTTTCTTCTGCTTCTTTCACCTTTTGTTGTCATTGTCCCGGGCACTTTCTACAGAAGTAATTCCAGACAGATGGAAACCATTAAGAAAATGGAAAAAATCATGGAGGCGGCACCTTCTGAGAATTATTTTGACAGCATGGGACTTCTTCCAAGGGGAAAAGCCCTGTTTGTGTTTCTGGGACCCAATGATCCTGAATCCCGCAGGCACACTTTGTCTGCCTTGCGTTTAAAACCACCTGGAGTGATTTTCCTTACCAGTAAGCTCGGCCTGGCCCGTCCTGAGCTTAATACGATTTTACAGGGAGAATACAGAGCCTACAGACCTGATGTCTGGATTCATAAAAGACTTGAAAATTCCTATGAATTCAGGCCCCAGGCTCCTTCCCTGAACCTGACAGGGGTCTTTGGCTATGATTTTGTCTATCTGCGAATGGGAATTTAACCCGAACTCCTCACAAACTTTCGTAGCGAGGCAGGCGAAGGCCAAGATTGCCAAAAGTGTGAGCAGTTACTTGAAACCTTCCATTGATTGTTGGTTGATCCCCGGTTATTTTATTTTTCTTCCAACCCTGCAAATGTCAATCCTGTTTTTCTATGATTCTATGCCACCATTTAATGGCTGAGTCTTCATCCAGATACCAGGCCACGTTCTTTTCCGGATTGTTAAATTTGAACTCCTCTTCATAGACATCTTCAAACAGGGAAAGCTGTAAGCCTTTGTTGTTTTTTTTTCAAAAACACTGGATATCAGTTTGTAATAATCCGAGTTTTTATCGTAAAAGGCTGATTCCTGAAAGCGACCCCCGATCTTTGCCCATTCCTGCTGAACATGGATAGGAAGTTGACTGGCATATTGGGAAACAGAGAGATGGGTAATGAGCATCAGATGACATTGCTTTTCCCCTGAGCGATCACAAAATTCAGCAAAATCCTGTAAAAACTGAATGTTCAATTCTGTAGGATTATGAACTCCTTTTTCCAAATACTTTCCAAACTCATCATAGATGACAAAAACACCACTGTAGCCTTTGGTTTTCAGAAGATTTAAAAAAGCATTCTTATAAAAATCCAGAGTGCTTTTTGATCTGACTTTGGAAGTCAAGCCTATTTCCGATAATAATTTCACGATAGCTGGAAGTCTCAATCTCGATATCCATTTCCAAATGATGTTTATATGTTGTGATTTCAAGGATAAAAAATCTGGCTTGTCAAAGGAGGATAGGTTATTTATAATAAGATGGAAATGAAAGTTAATCTTGAACCTCTGACCAAAGCTATCCTACGCCTTGAAGAAGGATTAAAACGCTACGAAAAAGATACCAGTGATGAACAAATTCGTGACGGACTTATACAACGATTTGAATTTACCTACGAAATATCTCACAGTCTCCTCCGAAGATACCTTAAAAGCATATCATCCACGCCTGATGAATTTCATAATCAGGTTCCTTTTCAATTTGTGATTAGAAGCGGTAATAAATCCGGATTGCTTCTGAGTGATTGGCCTCAGTGGTCCATGTACCGACAACTCCGTGGAAAAACCAGTCACACCTACGACAAGGGGATTGCTCTTCAGGTTGTAGCGGATATTCCAAAATTTCTTGATGAAGTTCGTTATCTACATGAACAACTCAGCAAACGAATATGATTATGTGGTCTTACAAAAACCCTCGCCTCCTTAACCCTCCTCCCTTGGCTTCATGATTTTAGACTCCCTGCGAAAGGAGGAAAATGCAAAGAAACAAGACCCTCATTCTTTTGTAAAAAATCATCAAGGTAGAATGGAGAAAGCAGCAATCCACATATCCGGCATCCTGTTTTTCAAAAAGAAAAGATTGGTCCCATACCTTATTCTTGATTTTATTTTGAATATGGATAGAATTGTACTCATAATATAAATGAGAAAAAACAACCGGCTTTTTAACAAATTGATCCAGCACTACGCTATGGAGTTTTAGTGAAAGTTTTGATCCATTTCGTATTTGGAACTTTTCTCTTCTCTACAACTTATGGACAGGATAAAACCTTTATTGAAACCAGGACTTCCCATGTTGAAGGCTTTTTATTAAAACCCCAACACTCATTTTCCATTGAAGACCTTTTATTAAAAGATCACCAACAACCCTTTTCTGTTGAAAATTCCTTTAAAGATCACCAGCCTTCTCCCACTGAATGTATCTTTATGTCAGGTATCATGAATCCCCCTTACGGAGACGGAAAGGAATCCACTTACGACATTCATATCGAAAGCGATAGGGCAGCTGGTATCAATTTCTTTATTTCCCTGGATATTGAGCAGCTTCCTTTAAAAGATCACCTCAAAGGAGATTCTATAGGGGGTGTTTACAGAGGTGAAGGGTTTTATGAAGATGGTCTTTTTACCTATGATCGCTCCTATGTTGCCGCCGAATACAGGTATAGAGAAGTGATTTCCTTTAAAATAAGAATAGATCCTCTTCTATCTTCCCCAACAGAAATTCTGGCAACACAAAAAATGATCTTTCAGAATGGAAAAATAGAAATCACTGTGAAAAAACTCACATGTCAGTTTAAGAAGTTACTGACCTCCATTCTGTTTTCCTGATCTACTTTGTCTTCTAAATCCACCAAAAGAGGAGTCTATAATCATTTTATACACGCCTTTCTTAACCATTTCGTATTCCCCTTTTGGATCATCATTAAAAAAGTGACAGGCAGTGCTGTAAAGTTCTCTAATTACAGTTTTCTCAGAGGGTTCCACGACCCCCTCAAAAACACACTCCTCGGAATAGGCTCTGAAATGAAATAAACATGAAATAATAACAATTGTTATATGTACTATATATTTTCCAATGGTTTCCTCCTTGTTACGTTTTTATTTCTATTCCATCTATTCTATTTTCTTTATTCTCTCTTCTTTTGACAGAAAAGGGGGTGATAAATTGGACTTTGTAATTATATCCGGTCCTCTGGGCGAAGAACATTTTAAAATATCTTTTGCCAATTCAAGTTGATAGTCACCGATAAATGGGCGGGCGTGTCTTCTGTCTTTTTGAATTTTTTTCCTGAGAATTTCACCCAATCGATCTTTTTTATGAACACATTCAATAAGCCGGGCCAGTTCCTCCGGACGATTCTGTTCCCATTGGTTGTTTGCAAATGAAATGCTGTCAAAAAATAATTGATCCCGTGGAGAAATGTAGCTGGAATCTTTAATATCCTCACCTGTTCTGAACACATGAAAATCCGGAATAATTCCATAACCCTGTGGAGATCGTCCACTGTTTAGAGTGTAAATTCCTGCGGTGAAAATTGTCTCAATGTCTTTGAGACCGGAAGCTGTCTCATCAAGAAAAGCCCTGTCTCTTTTCATGATTGTCCCTTTGCCAAAGGTTCGACGACCCACGACCCAACCCCGTTTCATTTCCTGCAAAGTTCCGGCAAAGATCTCAGAAGCACTTCCGGATTCCCCATCCACAAGAACAACAATGTTTTTATTATAGATAAAGGGAAGAGGAGTTTTGGAATTGGGAAGAAAACCATCTTCAGTAAAATAATAGGTCACAACATTCATTCCATCAGAAGTCTGCCGAAGTTTTCCTTCCTCTATCGGCAACAAACGTACAATGATATCCTGACTTTCAATAATGGAATTCAACATACAGGCCGCCTCATCGAGAATTCCTCCCGGATTACCACGAAGATCAATAATCATACCCTGACTTTGAGGATTTGAAAGTTCCGCTTTCTGTAAAATGAGAAACTCCCTGCATAGAGGAAATTGCTGGCCGGCAAAATGTCCCATAGGAGCGGCACTAAAAGCTTTCAAAGGAACATAACGAGCAACAGTCTGGGAATTGGCGGTTGGATCTGTTGGTTGACCGGAGTTGACCTCAGACTGTTTGATTTCATTATTGCAACCTAAAGACTCTGGTTGATCAAGACTTACAAAAGAAGAATCGCTAAACCAGTGAGATATTCTTCTGGGAGAGGGACCACGAATGACTGTTATTTCCTTCTGTTCGTGACTGTCATCACATATTTTCTGAACTTTTAATTTCAACCGGGTGCCCTCAGGGCCTCTGATTTTACTTGTCATATCTCTGAGCATTTGGTTATTGAGAGTTAAATTTGTAAGATCAAAACCATCAATACTCAGGATCATATCTCCTTTTCGAAAACCGGCGAACTCGGCCGATGAGCCCTCAATGGGATGAACCACCAGGCCATTGTCCCCGTCTTCTGTCTCATAGAAATCAGTAATAGCTCCTATGGCAAAATCTCTGTTTCTGTTGAGTTTTGGAATTTTTAAGGCCACAGGATAAAAATCACTGTAAAGTCCCATGGCTTCCTTTAAATAAATTCTATAAGAACCTCCGGCAATATAACTTCTGTCTCCCTCCGGAATTTTTGTGGTCAATTCAAAAATCCCACCGACAAGATCACCAAACTGCCGGATGTGAGGTGGCGTTTGTGAAACGGAATCCGTTGTGACCGAAAACGGATGTTCCGTTTCGGCCTTTGGAGTCATGATCTTTTGATAAAACAATCTGAAAGCCTCTCTACGTTCCCTAATGGATACCAACAGGTCTTCCTCTGATTTTGGAAAATCCTCTTCAGCAATAGAGGCAATTTTCAATTCACCAGTATCAGAAACTCTCAATTGATGAAATTTATCATCCTCACCCTCTTTTTTGATCTTTAAAAGCAAATCATTGAAGGCCATCATACAGGCACTGAATCTCTTTTCTGACTTGTAACACAGATTTGCATCTAAAGTGTAAAACAGATTCTCAAAACCGTAATTGGTATCGGCCCATATTTTTTTAATTTCATCTTCAGTATATATTCCCCAGGAGGTTGAAAATAAAAACATGAAAGTAAAAAAAAGTACGAATGGATTCAATTTTTCTCCTTTTGGGTTTTAATATCCACAACCTTTTGGTTTAAAAATATAATGAATAAAACTGTTTTAAACCAATAGTTTTTTCTAATGGAAAACATTTGGTTTTCCAAAGCATTGGAAAACCGGTAGTATTCTGGTCGTGTTTGAAATTTCCTGTTTTTTGATTATGGAGATAATACCTTTCAAAGTTCATTTATTGTCTTTGAGTGGCTCCGGCCCATGGAAGGAAAAGAGTACTCAGATGTTAAATCAATATGGCAGTTTTGTAAAAAATACAGAAGGTGTTGTGTTTTTGTAGATTCTGAATCTTAAAAGACCATGAAAGTTTTTCAGAGATCTGAGAAACCCTTTTTAATCCTGACAGAATATGATATGTCTCTTCAACGGAAAATTCAAAGTTTTTGGAAACAATTAGAATGTTTACACAATTATTAATATCGAAGCCCATATATAAGGTCCTGAAATTATAATCAGTGTTAAGAAGAAATTTTTTTATGAGACAATGGGTTTTAACTTTTCCCTTTGAACTCAGGTTCCTGTTTGCCAAGGAGGGGATGGAGGTTCCCGTAAATCAAAAAAAGCATTGGGAGCCATATGTACGAGAGCCTGGTATAAACGAGGACTCACTTTATGGGAAGGGTGTTCCCAGAAAGTAATGTTTCTACCAGCTTGGATATCGGAAAGAGCGGCGATGATTGCCGGAGTGGCATGGGTTGCACGAATGGAAAAAGTGATAGGGTTTCCTATTTTGGAAGCTTCAGATTTAAGTTTGGACAGTACTTTTGGTCCGATGACAGGACTCTCTCCTGTTAAGGTAATTCCCAAAGAGATAATGGCATGGGGGAAATGCCTGCGAACTTTTTGAAGATCTTTAGCCGAAAAAATAGGAGAGGGACTTAGAGGGCCTTTAACGATATTGGCATGAACAATCAAGCGATTTTGACCTTTGAACTCCTGTTGATGCAATCCATATGATTCTAAAGTATCGATAACCAGATCAACAGCACGAGGGTCTTTTAAATCAACTTTAATATTGCGTCCGGTTTCCACTAGTGAATGCACCCATTCCACAAAAGTCAAATCACTGTCTTTTATTGGAGGATGAGTCATAATAAGGTTTCCGTCTCTTCCTATAGAGACATCTCCTTCAGCGTATTTGGCACCAGAGGCAATGAATTTTTCCAAAGAGGCTCTACTGTTTACCCCATGGTGAAAGATTAAATTACTGCCCCTGATGGGAATGCCGTTGGTGCGGGCAAACAATCGAGCACAGTTGAAAGTTGAAGTGTTAAACCCCCAGGCTCTTTCCGCAAAAAAGCTTAACACAATCATAATCATGGTGGCCAGACCCATGGACTTTTTTCCTCATAATCAATTCGGATATTATATATAAGCAGGATAAAAGATATTTTTTCTGAAATCAAGATGTATTCTCACCCCGTTTTCCATGGTTTTTCAAGGCTTTTTATTCATTAAAGTATGTCCTTGGACCGGTCTTGTTGAAGATTCTTGACCATACTCCCAATTTAGCCGATAAATTGGGAGTATGGTCAAAAGACATCAGCTAAGCCACTAATTGAATCTTCAGGTTTTTATTAAGAGCTTTAGACAGAATCATGAGGGTTTTGACCGTGGGGTTGGATTTTCCAGGTGTTTTCAGTTTTTGAAATTGCTGGGTTGCCGAACAGGAACCATGACAATTTTTAATGAAATTGGCATAGTTGAAAGCACAGCATATATTGCTGTCTTGTCAAGCCACCAACTCATCCCCATGTTGAGAAAAAGCATGAAAAAGAAATGAAACAGAGGGAATGGGCAAAGAAGCATTTGACATATTGCGGGTTTTTTAATATTCATGTTCTCTGAAAATGAGGAGCTCAAGATGAGCATCACAAACAGACTTGTCCGTTCCCTGAAAAGTGTTTTAAGTGGTTTTGTCGTTTTTCTGGCCTGTTTTAATGTCCTGGCGGCATCTTACTCCAGTGCAGTGAGAGATGTTATAAGGGCTTTAAGAGAAAAATCCATAGAAGACCCAATAACCAATGATAAACTTGCAAAGACATTGGAAAGAATCAATATCCGTCAGCTTGACTTTACCAATGGGGAAATCAAACTGGAAGTTTTAAAAAGATCCCTAATTCCCTCTGACCATTCCAGACACAGAACATTTTGTATTTTTTTTCTTACAGGATCCCTTGAGAGGCAGTAGAGACTGGATTCAGGAATGTCCACCCCGAGGCGGTTAAGATTTTTCACGTCAGCGTCTGTGATCCTGTCAGAGGATTTAATCTCTATACATAGTGTGGTCTGACCGGGACGATCTATAATTAAATCAATTTCCACCCCATCTTTGGTCAGCAGATAAAAGTATTTCCAATCTTTTCTCTTATATTCCGCAAGTTTGATAATCTCCAGAATAATAAAGTGTTCAAAACTCTCTCCGAAATCATAAGTCTGAGGTCGTAGGGGAATATCCAGAGTTCCCTTTAAAGCCCGACAGACACCAGCATCAAATAAATAAAATTTTGGGGAAAGCCGTTGGCTTTTTCGTATGGACCTGTGATAGGAGTTCAGATAAAAACCCACCAGTGTTTCTTCAAGGATGGAGTAATAATTCTGAACAGTTGTTGTGTCTACTCCAATGTCACGGGCTATTTTGGAATAATTAACGACCTTGGCATTCATTTGGGCTGCAATTTCCAAAAATTTTCGAAAAGGACTTAATTTCCTTATGATTTGTTCCAATTGAATCTCTTCCTTTAAATAAGTAAGGGTGTAGGCTTTCAGATATTCTTTTTTGTCATTATCCTCTTTGAGATTAATCTGCCGTGGCAATAATCCCCAATGCAGGGCTGTATTGAGATGAAAACGATGGCCCAACTCCATGGAAGTAAAGGGGTAAAGGTGAAAAACAAAGGCCCGTCCCGCCAGCAGATTGGCTCCCCCTCTTTTGAGTTTTCGGGCAGAGGAACCACTGAGAATAAACTGAATATTTCTTTCCTCGATCAGCTGATGGACCACGTCCAGAATACGGGGCAGTTTCTGAACCTCATCAATAATAACCCTTTTTATCTGAGGTTTTCCAGCCAATTCCTTTGAAAGTGTGGAGGGATCCAACCGGTAACGGTCCTCCACCTGTGGATCCAGTAAATCAATATAAAGACTGCCTTTGGAATATCTCTGTCTGATAAGAGTGGATTTCCCGGAACCCCTTGGGCCCAAAATAAAAAAGCTGTTTGACTGTGACAGTTGAGCCATTCTATTGACCATACCCAATATTTATACGAAAAATATTGGGTATGGTCAATATTTTAACAGGATAAACGTCAGGGTTGTTATTACAATGGGATTTTAAAAGGATAAATCCAACTCTAACCCGAACTTCTAAGATTGTTTCATACCAGTTTCATCCGAAAAGGGGTCGGTGACCAGTTGGTAGTAATGCTGGTGACTGTTTTCCGGGATCAGTCAGGTTATGTGGGTTGGGAACACAGTCAAACTTTTTTACGGTTGTTTTTATTTTTTTCACTGGTCCAACCGTTTAACATTTGTTCCCTTTTTCTCCGTCAAACATTTGAACAACTGTCATGAAAAAAGGCAGTTATTTTGTCTCTGCGGTCTGTTCAGTTGATTCAGGCTTTGGGCATATTTTGTGCTCTCTTAATCGTTGGGTTATGGAGGGTTTTAATATGAGACAAGTGTTTAAAAGGGTATTGGTTGATTTTAAAAGATCATCTTTTCTGATTGTTCGTCTTCTTTGCATACTTTTTTCCTGTGCTTACTGTGAAGAGGAAAATTCTTTTGGCCTTCAGGGTGTCCGAAGTCTTCGCAGACCGGGGTCTCTGTCAACAGAGGTTGTTCAGCTCTTAATCAATAATGGTGATGAGTACACATCAGACAAAGATATTTATCTTACTTTCAACCCAACCAAGGATGCCGATGAGATGTTCATCAGCTTTGATGCCAATTGTTCCACAGGGTCCTGGGAGGATTTAGCAACCGACAATACCAAGGTTATTGAACTCAGGGAACTCAACCAGAAAAACACTATTTATGTAAAATACAGATTTCGGGGTCAGGAGGAGACCCAATGCGTGGGTGACAGTATTATCCATGACGGCATTCCACCAGAGGTGGACTTTGTCAATCCCCCCCGGACCTGGATTGCTGAAACAGAACTGAATATTGGTGTTAACGCCCAGGACAGTGGCAGTGGCGTAAAGCATATCCAGTGTGACAAACAGGGCAATGGACAGTTTGAGGTCTGTGATCAGAGTGTGATGTACCAGTCTTTGGAGGAAAGCAGAAACTATCTTCTTGTGGTCAGGGCTCAGGACAATGCGGGTAATTTTTCCAGACCCAAACAGGTCAATTGGAGATCAGACCAGACTTCCCCCACTTTAAGTTTGAGTCTTGGTCCAGCGGCTTTGACAGCAGATATCACTCCGGATTTCAGTTTTATTCCCCTTGATACAGGTTCAGGCATTTCCCGTCTTGAGTGTCGTGTGGACAATGAGAGTCAGTTTAAGCTCTGTCGTTCAGAGTTCAGTCTGAGCGGTCTTTCTGATGGTCCCCATAGTGTAGAGGTGAAGGCGGTGGACAATGTGGGAAGGGTTTCCCAGCCTGTGTCTCATTCCTGGACTCAGGACACCACAGCCCCCACCATTCAGTTTACTCAGAAGCCGGATGCCATCAGCAAGGATCAAAATGCCGGTTTTCAGTTTGCGGGGATCAATGACACTCAGGGCATTGTTTCTTACCAGTGTCAGCTTGATGGAGGAGCCAGAGGGTCCTGTGTCAGTCCTCGCAGTCTCACAGGTCTTTCTGATGGAGAGCATGGTTTTTCAGTCATTGGTTCAGATGCTGTGGGGAACAGTTCATCACCCATTATTTATCGTTGGTTTGTTGATTCCACCAAGCCCACATTGGTTTTAGTGGAAAAGCCCAGGGCGGCAGTGAATGTGAATCAGGCCCGTTTTACCTTTCATGGCCGTGATAATGGCAGTGGTATCAAGGGAATTCAGTATAAAGTGGATGGTGGAGCCTATCAGGTTTATCAGAATTCCATTGATTTAAAGGGTTTATCAGAGGGGAGCCACAGTTTGACAGCCAGGAGTGAGGACAGGGCTGGTAATTTTTCCGATGAGGTGTCTTATCAGTGGGTGGTGGATCAGACCCGGCCCACCATTATGCTCAGTTCTCAACCGACCAATCCCACCAACAGTCAGGAGGCTTCTTTTTCTTTTGAGTCCCGGGATTCGGGCAGTGGGGTGGAGCAGGCTCAATGTCGTCTTGATGGTGGTTCTTTTGAGAATTGTGATGATTCTTATCATTACACAGAGCTTTCTGAAGGGGAGCATATGTTTTCAGTCAGAGTCAGGGATCATGCGGGCAATACGTCCACAGTGCAGACTTATTCCTGGTCCATTGATATGACAGGTCCCAGCATTGAGTTGACCCAAAAGCCTGAGGGG
Organism: Bdellovibrionales bacterium; assembly: GCA_965218815.1. Lineage (GTDB taxonomy): Bacteria > Bdellovibrionota > Bdellovibrionia > Bdellovibrionales > JAGQZY01 > JAGQZY01. The sequence goes on from CBDCLX010000002.1 coordinate 1,132,083, forward strand.
ATCGTCAAAGAGCAGAAGGCCGGTTTTCAGTTTGCAGGGGTGAACAACGAGGAAGTCAGTTCCTATAAGTGTCAGGTTGATGGAGGTTCTGTGGAGGTTTGCACCAGTCCTCGCAGTCTCACAGGTCTTTCCGATGGGGAGCATCGCTTTTCAGTGATTGGTCTGGACGCTTTGGATAACCAATCAGAGCCTGTTGTTTATGTCTGGACCATTGACACAGTGAACCCCACTTTGTCTTTTACGGAGAAACCAGGGGCAGCCATCAATTCCAAACAGGCCCATTTTGTTTTCGATGCCCGGGACAGTGGCAGTGGTTTGAAGGAGATTCAATGCAAGGTGGATGGAGGAAGCTATCAGGTTTGCCCCAACCCCGCCGATGTTAATAATTTGCTCGACGGGAGCCATACTTTTATGGCTTACAGTGTGGACAGAGCGGGCAATACGTCTTCTGTTCAGACCCACACCTGGAGGGTTGACACGGTTGCTTCAGGGATTCAGTTCACCCAAAAGCCTGATGAGAGGACAAGGAGTCAGAGTGCTGTTTTCCAGTTTTCCGAGGTGGGCGGTCAGAATGATATCCGTTCCTATAAGTGTCAGTTGGATGGAGGGGCTCTACAGACTTGCACCAGTGCCCACAATCTCACAAGTCTTTCCGATGGAGCACACAGTTTTTCAGTCACAGGTCTGGATGCTTTGGGTAACAGATCATCAGCCATCACTCATGCTTGGGTTGTTGACAGCACCAGACCCACATTGAGTTTTTCAGAGAAGCCCGGTGCTGTTATTAAAACCGATCAGGCCCGTTTTGCCTTCAATGCCCAGGACAGTGGGAGTGGTTTGAAGGAGATTCAATGCAAAGTGGACAGTAGAGCTTATGGGGTCTGTCCCAATCCCATGAATGTGACCAATCTGTCAGAGGGCAGACACACATTGAGAGCCAAGGCTGTGGACAATGCGGGTAATGTTTCTGATGAGATTTCCCACCAGTGGTCTGTGGACCGGTCTTTGCCAGTGGTGAGGATCACCTCAAGTCCGAACAATCCAACCAGGCAAAGAAGTGCTTCCTTTGCCTTCAGTGTCCAGGACAGAGGGGGTTCAATAGAGAAGGTGGAATGCCGTCTTGACAGTGGTTCCTTTGGTATTTGTCAGGACACAAAGAGTTACAGAAATCTTTCCGATGGGGAGCATAATTTTTCAGTCAGAGCAGAGGACGGTGCAGGCAATGTGTCTTCAGTTGAGACATATACCTGGGTTATTGACACCACGGCTCCCACCCTTCAGTTTTCAACGAGACCGTCCAGTCCTGTTTATATTGGTCAGGCGGCTCAAATTCAGTTCAGTGCGGATGATGGCAGTGGCAGTGGTGTGAAGAATATCCAGTGTCTTTTTAATGGAGGCAATTACAGTTGTTCAGGAGGTACGACTTTATCTCTTTCTGCGACAAGCACCCGTGAGAACAGTTTTCAGGTGACAGTGTTTGATAATGCGGGCAACCAGCGTTCGGAGACTTTGAGTTGGCAGACCAAGATTGAGGCTGTTTCCCAGCAGGTGAGTCAGGAGGTTTTGGAGGAGGTTCCGGTTGATATTTTGTTTGTGGTGGACACTTCAGGTTCCATGGATGCAGAGCGAGCGAATCTGGCTGATAAGATCGATGGTTTTATTGAACAGATTCAGGATATGGACTGGCAAATAGCGGCCACTGCGGCAAATATCACTGACAATCGGGAACACACCAGAGGAAAATTGACGGATTTTGACAATGATGCCAACACAAGCACCCACGTTCTTGACTCCAGTATGGACATTGATGAGGCTCAGGAACTTTTTGGAACCCGTATTCAGGGTTTTCCAAATGGGGGTGACAATCGGGAGGCAGGTATTGCTGCTGCTTATCAGGCTATTACGAGATACATTAATAATGAATCCCCGCACAGACAGTTTTTCCGTGAGGGTGCCCATTTGGCCATTGTGGTCCTTTCTGATGAACAGGCCCAAGGGGGAGTCACCCCTCAAGGCTTTATAAACTATGTGAATCAGTCCTTTAGTAACAAAACCATTGCCTGGCACAGTATTGTGAACAATGAGGGAACAAGATACACAGAACTTTCCATGCTCACAGGGGGTGAGATTGGAAATGTTGGGGCCGGCAATTACACCAGTCAGTTGACCACCATGGGTGAGGCTGTCAGGGATATGCAAAAGGAAGTCAATCTGGGATGTGTTCCCCTTGATGATGATCTGGATGGCAACATAGACATGGAAGTCAGATTCAAGGCTCTGGAGGCCTCCTCCTATCAAACTTACTCCGGCAATAATTACACAGTTCAGGGTCAGGAACTGATCTTTGATGATTACCTGGATCCAGGGGATTACCAATTCAATTTCAAATGTGCCAGAAACTAAATCAGTCAATAAATCAATAGACAGGGCTTTTAAAAAGGCCTCTTCAATAACCAATAAATATTTGCACAGAAGGGAGGGTAAAAACCCTCCCTCTGTTTTATCTTTTATAATAGACTGATAGACTGATAGACTTGATTCTTGATGAAGCAAATCACTTGTTTTCACAAAATAAATCGTTTATTTTAAGCAAGACTCATTCAGTGCAAAGAAAAGGATCTTTAATGAAATGAAATTTAATAAAGTTTTAAAAGCTCAGGATCTTTTGGATTTTTGCGGCCCTCTGATTTCAGGGACTCTTGGAAACCTGTCACAGGAAGTGGTTGAATTTGGTACTCCTCACAGCAAAGCAGAAAAAAGCTTTGCCTTTATAAACGGAAAAAAATGGTTAAAAATTGCTGAGTCCTCAAACAATAAATGCATTCTGGCCCCCCTTTCACTTAAAGAAGAAGTAAAAAACATGAATTCAAAAAAGACCTGGCTGTTTTCAAAAAATGTAAATTTAACAGCCCAAAAAATAAAAAAAGAATTTGTTTTTGATACTCCCTACAGAGCCTCTTGGCAAGGTTGTCACCCTACAGCCCTTATTGACAAAACAGTCCAACTGGCAAAAGGAGTGATCGTTGGACCTTACGCGGTTATCGGGGAAAACTGCTCCATTGGTTCAGGAACTTATGTGGGTCCTCACGCTGTTATAGAGAAAAACTGTAAAATTGGAAAAAACGTAACACTTCACCCCCTCTGTTATATAGGACATTCCTGCCAAATCGGTGACTCCTGTGAAATTATGCCACAGGCGGTGATTGGTTCTGAAGGTTACGGCTACGTTCAGGATAATCAGGGAAACCATCACCGAATTCCCCACACAGGCCGTGTGATTCTTGAAGAAGAAGTTCATATTGGGGCCGGAAGTGCTATTGACAGGGGAACTCTTGAAGATTCAGTCATTGGCCGTGGGACCAAAATTGATAATCAATGTCACCTGGCCCATAATATTGTTATTGGGAAAAAAGGACTCATGGCGGCTTACGGAGGCACTGCCGGTTCCGTGACAATCGGTGATAATTTTATCTCAGGAGGAAAGGTGGCCATTAACAGCGGAGTCAAAATCACTGACAATGTTCATTTGGCTGGATTATCAGTAGTAAACAGTGACGTTAAAGAATCCGGTCAATATGGAGGGCATCCTCTGGAACCTTTAAGAAATTTCCTTAAAACAAAAGCCTCTTCTGTTCATGTTCCCAAGTTACGCAAACAAGTGGAAAAAATCCTTAAAAAACTTTTTCCCGGAGGAATGGAAAATATAAAATAAAGATATTGTTTCACTCCATAGAGAATTTAGTCGGTCCTGAAAAAATCTCAAGTTCCATTTTTCCATATTTTACATTTGTGTAAAAAATTGTAAAACTTACAAACCATGTGTCCGGTATAAAGTGTAAAGGATGTCTCCGGAATGGACCAAAATGGGGTCAAAAACAGAGGCCCATCCCGATCAGATCCTGGTACTTTGCTGTAAGCCTTTAAGAAAACGGGTTTCAGGGTTTTCCCAGGTCCGCAAAAAGTCCGCATCAGGTCCGCAAACTTAGAAATAGACTGAATTATTCAGAAATAAGAGGCTTGAGCTATTTCCTCTTTTGTTGTTATTTTAACTACTTAGCCTTATTGGCTTTTTTAAATACCCCTTAAAACGAGCACCCAGAGCCGTGTTTTTCGATTTTTCTGTGTTACCTATCTAAAGAGGCTGACAGTTCACCTTCAGTCATAAGAGGGCATTTTCCATGAAGCCAAAGTGAAGACAGCGTGAAGCCACCGAATGTGACTGGACGTGACTTCAAGTGACTCAACTCAAATCCCTTGGATTAGACGACTCCAAAGGTTTTCCTGTTATTTAAAAGACTTACAAAATTTGGGAATAGAACCATAAATCCGATGGTTGCGGGGACAGGATTTGAACCTGCGACCTTCGGGTTATGAGCCCGACGAGCTACCAGACTGCTCCACCCCGCGGCAGAATGAAAGAACCAAACTATGTGGTTTGGAGAGGGAAGTCAATATAAATCATTAGACAAGTATAATCACCGTGATTTAAGGATACGGGTTATGTCTTCTGTTGTTAAGAAATTCGGTGGAACTTCTCTTGGGTCTCTTGACAGAATTGAATCTGTTGCCAGGAGGGTGGTCGATGATATCAATAAAAAAAAAGAAAAACCGATCCTGGTGGCTTCAGCCATGTCAGGGGAAACCAATCGCCTGATTTCCATGGCTCACCGGATATCTCCAAAGGATCATTCTCTGTCTTATGATATGTTACTGGCTTCTGGTGAACAGGTGTCAGTGGCTCTCCTGGCCATGGCCCTTAATAAGAGGGGAGTGAAGGCCAGGCCACTTCTTGCTTTTCAATTGGGTATTAAAACCAATTCTCTTCCAGGCAGGGCCACTATTGAGTCCATTGGCGGGGACAGGCTCATGGAATTGATTGATCGGAGTATTGTTCCTGTGGTGGCTGGTTTTCAGGGCATTGATCCTCAATCCAATATCACCACCCTGGGACGTGGCGGATCAGACACCACAGCCGTTGCTTTGGCCTATGTCCTTAAAAGCCAATTCTGTGAAATATACACTGATGTGCCAGCCATTTTTACAGCTGATCCCCGTCTTGTTCCCCAGGCTCGTCCACTGAAAAAGGTTTATTTTGATGAAATGATGGAAATGGCCTCTCTTGGATCAAAGGTCCTTCAGGCCAGATCTGTTGAGTTGGCTTCAAAGTTTAATATTAAGATTCATTTAAGATCATCTTTTGAGGAAAAAGAAGGCACTTGGGTTTTACCCAAAGGAGAAAATATGGAAAAACCGGTTGTCACAGCGTTCACCCATGACCCCAACACTTCAGTGTTTCAATTGTTTCCAATCCCGGACACTCCTGAGTTTTTGGCAGATCTTTTCTCAAAACTGGCTGAAAAAGGGATTGTGGTGGATATTATCACTCAAAGTCAAAGCTATGAAGGTGGACAACGCCTGGCTTTTTCAGTTCATTCTGATGATGTTGAAGAGGCCCATCAGGTTGTAACCACTCAGGTGGATGCGGCCACACACATTGAACTCATAGAAAACGTGGCCAAGGTTTCAGTGGTGGGTGTTGGAATGCAAAATCAGTTCGGAGTGGCTGCCCGGTTTTTCTCCGCTCTTGCCAAAAAATCCATACCCATCCGTCTTGTGACCACCTCAGAAATTAAAATTTCAACAATTGTGCAAAAAGAACAATTGGAGGAGGTGGCACAGGCTCTTCACATTGAGTTTGGTTTGGGGTTTTCCGATTGATGGTTTGTTATCAGAAAAATGATCTGTTTTTTGGGGAGAAGGGGAGACTGTCTGAAATCATTCAGGACAATGGAGGCTGTGCCTGTTATGTCTATGATCTTAAAAATGTGGAATTGCGTTTTCAAAAACTCCAAAACAGTCTCGGGGGTATTGAGAACTTAAGGACTCATTACGCCGTCAAAGCCAATAGCAACAAAGAGATTTTGAAAAAAATAAAGGATCTTGGTCTTGGTTTGGATGTGGTTTCAGGTGGTGAGATGGAAAGGGCTTTTGATTGTGGTTTTTTGGCGGAAGATATAATTTTTTCCGGGGTGGGCAAATCTGTGGGGGAGATCAGTCTGTCCATGGATCGCAAAATCAGGCAGATCAATGTGGAATCCCCCCAGGAACTTGAGCGTATTGGCCGATTGGCTCAAAGTAAAAATAAAAAAATCAATGTGGCTTTTAGAATGAATCCTGCAGTCAATCCCATAACCCACCCCTATATTACAACGGGGATGAGTGAAAATAAATTTGGCATGGAATCGGCTTTTATACCTGAACTGACGGGGATTTTGGAAAAATACAGGAAGCATCTTTGTTTAAGGGGACTGAGTATGCATATTGGCTCCCAACTTCTTGATCTGTCTGTTATCAGGGAAGCCACAGAGAAACTCTTTTTCATTTATCAGGAATTGCAAAGACTTGGTTTTAAGATGGGAAGTCTTGATATTGGTGGGGGAGTGGGCATTCATTACCAGGACATGGATGAGAAAAGGGATTTTAAAACCATGAAATCTTATGGTGATGCCTTACGGTCGGCTCTGAAGGATTTTCAGGGGGAAATTCTCATTGAACCGGGAAGGGTTCTGGTGGCCCGTTGTGGGGTTCTCCTGTGCCAGGTGGAGTACACCAAAGAGACAAGTCATAAAAACTTTGCCATTCTCAACACGGGGATGCATCATTTTATGCGTCCTGCTCTCTACCAGGCTGAACATCGTATTTTACCTTTGAGGAAAGATGAAAGCCTTCCCAAAAAAGTTTATGACCTGGTTGGTCCTGTTTGTGAGTCCAGTGATTTTCTGGCCAAAACCCAATCCCTGCAAAGTCTTTTCCAGGGGGACTTTCTTGCCATTTGTGACACGGGTGCTTATGGCTATTCCATGGCCAGCAACTATAACGGCTACCCTTTGCCAAAGGAATTTATTCTCTCTGCCGGATAAGCTCTGAGGTCACTTGTCTGCAATAGGGGAGGGAGTTAAATAAATTTGCTTTGAATCTGTTGTAGCAGGGCACGGTAGAAGACATCAAAAACCCGGATTTTCTTGGTATCCTCACTTTTTTTTGAATAGAATTTGACATCCATGGGATATTGAAAATCAGAGATAGGAACAACTGACATACGGCCGGATCGAACGTGCTTTCGGATGCTGTGGGCAGGTAAAAACCCCCAACCAAGACCTGATTCAATAACTCTTTTGATGGTTCCCACATTGGTTGTTTCAAAAACAGGCTGAATATGACACTTGCTGTCATCAAATTTCTTATTGAGAACACTTTGGAAGCCCGGGAATCTTTCAGACAAGCAGACAACAGGCTTTTTATTAATTTCGCTCATCTGAATGTCAGGGGGAAGGTTTGAGTCCTTACTTGTTCCCACCAGCCACATTTCATCCTTCATCAACATTTTTTTGTCGGCGTTTTCCGGAGTCATCCGGTATTCGGTATGAGCATCGGGAATGATAATCACGTCCAATTGATTTTTATTGAACAGGTCAATCAGTGTGGGACCATCATTGTAATTGAGTTTAATGTTCAATTGGGAGTTGTGTTTTAAAAAAAGACCAACAACGGGGCTGATAATGTAGAGTCCCAGGGAATTGAGTGTCCCAATACGAAGGGTCCCCTGGATGGCTTCACCCACAGTCTGGATGGCCACCTGGGCCTGTTGATTCATGGCAATGATGCGTTTTGCATAGTCATACAGGATATGACCCTGGGTGGTGGCTTTTGCCTGGCGGGAACCCCGAACCAGTAGATCCACATTGAGTTCTTCCTCAAGATTTCTGATCTGCTGACTCACTGCAGGCTGGGTTAAAAACAGCTTTTCTGCGGCAGCAGTCATACTGCCTTCGCTGAGAACGGTACAAAATGTGGTCAATTGTTGAAAATTCATAATAGTTGACTCTATCAATCTTTTTTTTAATTGACAAGCAAATACTGTTTTTTCAGGTTTTTCAGCCTTCTCACCATGTTGCCATGTTGGGATTGACTCTATTATATTGCAAAGCGAAAAATTCAGCGTTTTCCAGGGGCCAACGTGTATGACCTGAAAACCACATTATTTCATAATCCTGGAAGCTCATACACTCACATATTGAAGATGGTTTATTGCCTGAAGCGACTTTCAGACCATCTTCGTCAGACCTGACCATTTTCCATTAAAAACTGGACTTCGACATAGTGTCACTATACCTTCAGTTCACTTTCTAAATTTTCTCTTTAACTTTCGGAAGCTTGAAAGCCTCGCTACAAAAGTTTAGAGAAATGCGGGCTAATCAGTATTTATCTTTTACTTGCTTTCCCTTGTTTTGATAACTTATCATCATGGTTATGAAGAGACAGTTTTTTTTGGATATCTTCCCGTTGTTGTTGCTTGTCCTTGTCATTCAGAGCCACCCCCGGCAGACAGAGGCCAAAATATTCAGAAATGCCTATGTGAGCTTTAAACTTCCCGCCCGTTGGAGTTGTCGCCTGGAAAACACGGCATGGATCTGCCGTTACGCCATAGACAGAAGATGCATTGGTAAAAGCAAGAGAGCTGCCAGCAAGGCCTGCGGGTCCCAAAAAAAGAAAACAAGGGAGGCTATCATTATCCTGGCGGCCAAGGAGGTGGGCCCCAAGGATAATTTAAAAGCTTATTATAACCATCTTATGAAAACCAGGCCCATTGTCACCCGCTCCGGCAAGCGCTCCACCTCCAAGTTGATCCATTCCAAGGTTATCAAAATCCAAAGGCATAAATGGGTGGATGGAATGCATCAGGGAAGTGAAATCCCCCATTACTACACCCGTTATCTGGCAACGGTGAAGGGAAAAGTTGCCGTTCTGGTGACCTTCAGTGCCCATAAGTTGTTCTATACAAAATACTCCAGTGAATTTTTCAGAGCCATTAAATCCCTGAGAGTGATTGCCACCAAGTCATCCATGGTGGCCGGCAAGAATCTGCGTTCAAAGAATGTGGGGACTTTTGGTGTCAATATCGGTGCCCATCTCAACACAGCCATTGATGAAACCAATCAGGGAGAGGACTTTGACGGTTCAGAAGGTGGTGCTGATATGAACTTTTATCTGATGATCGGAGCGGGCCTTCTGTTGTTGGCCGGGGTTTTCATCTGGATGAGAGGGAAAAGGTAAATTGGCAGGAAATACACTTTTGCGATGCTGTTTTTTTTTCTTCAGTTTTATTGTGATTCAACCCGCCCAAGCGAAACTTTTTAAAAACTCCTACATTGAATTTCAGTTGCCCCACAAATGGACCTGTCAGCTTCGCAATACGGTATGGGTTTGTCGCTACAAGCTGTCAGCCCGTTGTAAAAAGAGTACAGGGAAAGTCTGTAGAAAACAGATAAGGAAATCAAAAGAGGCTGTCATTATTTTTACCGCCAGAGAAGCCAGTCAGGTGGACAGTCTTAAGGTTTATTTTGACACTCTCAAGGATTTTCGCAAAGTCAAAAAATCTTCCGGAAAAAGCAGCCAGTCCAAAGTGATTCACATCAAGACAGTCAATATAAAAAAACATAAATGGGTGGATGGAATGCATCAGGGAAGTGAAATCCCCCATTACTACACCCGTTATCTGGCAACGGTGAAAGGCAATATTGCCGTTCTGGTGACTTTCAGTGCCCATAAGTTGTTTTATACCGGATATTCCAATCAGTTTTTCAGGGCCATTAACAGTCTTGATATCATTGCCTCCAAAGCTTCAGGGATTCGTAAAAACGAGTTGGGTCAGAAGATTCTCTCCCGTCCTCCTGATATTCCTGATGAAATCTTTCAGGAAGCTTCCGTGGAAGATGCTGAAGGTTCGGGGGGGAGTGTGTCCTCTCTTTTCTTTCTTCTTGCCATTGTTATGGTGATCGCAGGGATTTACATCTGGGTCAGAAGTAACAAAACTTCATGAGAAACTCCACACCCCCTCCATGGGCAGGCCCTTTATACACCCTCTCATCTGTGTGGGGGGGGATTGCCAAAATTGTGAGCAGTTACGCTATTTGTTTCTGACTTTAGTCTATTTGTTTCTGACTTTAGTATTGTTAGGTTCTATAAACATGGACTTTAATTCATTATTTTTCACTGACAGTTCTAGCTCCCTGTAAGTTTTGGTGATGGGGTTGAAGGTCTTGACACTGACTTTTTTGTTGGCAGGGACGGCAACCTTTTGTCCTGATTTGACCTGTTGGCCATTGATAAAGATCTGGACACCAGTGGATTTGATTTTAAGATAACCGGTGGATAGGGGAGAGAGCTTAAATTCCAGTGTGTTGTCTGAACTGATTTTGCGAATCACTTTGGTTTTTATCTGATATCCTTTTTTATGTAAACTCAGCTTCAGGGGAAGCTTGTCAATGGTGACCTCCGTTGGAGCCTCACCATGGTCTTCATTGTTCACCAGAATCTTCGCCCCAGGGGGAAAAGTGACAATTTTTAAAATATTGGCTGGAGTGTATATGGAACGGGGACAGATTTTGTAATCCTCAACATGGCGACAGAATTTCTGCGTAATGTTGGGGTGAAACTTATTGATGTAGGCAAGACAAACCAGAAGAAAACTCATGAGGAAAATAAAGGTCAAAACATTGGCTTTTTTGTTTGTTTTCTTAAGCTGGACCAGGGCGTTGTCTATATAAGTATAATTGGACCTGTGGTATTCCTGTGCGTTTTTACGGGCTTTTGATTTGGCAATAATCAGGTCTCTTTTGCTCTTTCTCTGGTTTTCCCTGTGAATGTCAGAGGAAAGACGTGTGGCTGCTGTGTTTTCATCTGTGTGGGTGTTGGCCTTGTTGGATCTGACAATTGCAGACAGGGAAAGTTCGTCAAGTTGGATCCGTTTTTTTGACAATTCATTGATATCTGTGTTGTCCATGATATCGGCTGTTTCTGTTCCGGTTCCGGTTCCTGTTTTCATATTCGGTTTCGGTTCTATTTTTAACCGGGCATAGGCCATTTGTTTTTTTCTGATATTAATAATTTCTTCGGCAAACAGCTTTTTCACGAATCTGGAGAGGTCTGTTGTTGAGAAGTCCGGTTCAAAACGGCTAAAAAAGGATTGCATATCCCCTTGCATATCGGAAGCTGTTTTATAGCGTTCTGACTTGTCTTTTTTCAGGGATTTCTGCACAATTTTATCCAGATCCAAGGGAATGTTCGGATTGATGTCACGGAGTCTTGGGACATCACATTCCCGGATTTTTCTCAGAGTGTTTATTTCATTGTTGGCAAGAAACAGTCTCTGATTGGCCAGCATTTCCCAGGCCATAATACCCAGGGCAAAAATATCGGTTCTTTGATCCACGGTTTGTCCTTCAACCTGTTCAGGACTCATATAACCAAATTTCCCCTTAAGTGTTCCTGCCTGGGTGGATTCTATCTGGTGGGCCGCTTTGGCAATACCAAAATCCACAACTTTGGCATGCCCTTCAAAGGACAGCATGATATTTTGGGGTGAGATATCCCGATGGATAATATTCAGGGTCTGGCCTGTGGTGGGATCAATACAAGTGTGGGCATAATCCAGACCGGCAGCGACGTGTTTAATGATATGAGTGACTTGGGCAATACTGAATTGTCGCTTTAGTTTTTTTATCCGATTAAGGATCTGTCTTAAGTTTCGTCCTTCAACAAATTCCATGACAATGTAAAATTGTGAATTTTCGATTCCGAAATCATAAATGGAGACCACGTTGCTGTGAGAGAGGTTAATGGCAATTTTGGCCTCATCCTTAAACATGGCAATAAAGTCTTTGGAATCAGAAAATTGTTGCAGGATTCTTTTAATGGCAACAAATTTCTGCACACCGCCAGAGGCTATTTTTTTGGCAAGATAAACCTCAGCCATACCCCCTGAAGCCAGTTTCTCCAAAAGAATGTAGTTGCTAAAGGTTTCGTACTTTTTTTTTTCCACACTTTCCTCTCTGCTATTTATCGGCCTTTGGATATCTAAACTTGATTTTTTCAGGTTTTTTTTGAAGTCTGGTTTTGCCCGTTTTGGGCAGCGTGGACCAAGTTTTAACTGTTAAAAACAGGAAATTTATGCCAATCTTTCAAAATGCTTTGGATTGGTCTGACAGGTGGCCTTGCCAGTGGTAAAAGCACGGTATCCCGTATTCTCAAAGGTATGGGTATTCCGGTGGTGGATGCGGATGCTCTGGCTCACCAGGCCCTGGAAGTGAAAAAAGGTCTTATTTTAAAGGTCTTTGGTCCCGAAATTCTGAACTCCCGGGGCAGGGTGAACCGGGCCTTATTGGGGAAAAAAGTCTTTTCGGATCAGAAATCAAGAAAAGCCCTTGAGGCCATTATCCACCCTTATATCCGGGGAAAAGCCGGGGAAAAAAGAGATTTACTGGAGTCTATGGGGCATCAGATGGCTGTTTATGATGTTCCCCTCCTGTTTGAAAATCACCTGGAGAGTCATTTTGACCATATTCTGGTGGTTTATGCTTCGGAGGACCTGTCACTAAAGCGGCTGATGGTCCGGGATGGGTTGGAGAGGGGGGAAGCCCTCTGTCGAATTCGAAGTCAGATGGATATTGAGAAAAAAAAGGCAAGGGCGGACAGCCTGATAGACAATCAGGGTGACAGAGAGGGGCTTCAGGAAAAAATAAAACATTTTTTATGTGACTTTGGTCTTTAATTATGAAATACAGAGGGCTCTTTGGCTGAATATTTTTATGGGTTTTCCTGTGGAGAAGGGGTTGAGGTTGACAGCTGGAAAAACCATGAGGGATGTGGACAAATCTTAATATTGGAGTGATTGACTATGGGTAAAGACAAGAGCAAGGCCCGTTTTCGGGTTCAGCGTCGATTGGGAACTGAACTTCCTGGTCTGGGCAAGATGGGGGCCCTGGAAAGACGACCTTATCCTCCTGGAGAGGCTGGTAACAAGAGGAAAAAGTTTTCAAATTATGCTCTGCAACTGGAGGAAAAACAGAAAGTCATGTTTCATTATTGTTTGCGTGAAAAACAGCTTCGTCGTTTTATCCGTGATGCCAAAAGAGGGAGTGCGGCAAAAAGCTGGGTGAATACTCTGGCCGGATTGCTGGAACTTCGCCTTGACAACACCATCTTTCGCCTGGGCTTGGCTCCCAGTATCCGTGGGGCCCGTCAACTCGTCAGTCATGGTCATGTTCTTGTTAACAACAAAAAAGTGGATATTGGATCTTTTGTTCTTAAATCGAGGGATGTGATCTCATTGAAGGACAAATCCTATGAGCACCAGATTGTCCTTCAGAGCAGGGAAGGACCCCGTATGGATCTTCCGGATTTTCTTGAAAAATCCGAAAAAGACGGAAAGACAATGGGCACTGTCAAAAGCACTCCCGGCACAGGGTCCATTCCCTTTGGTTTCAACACCAATTTATTTGCAGAGTATTACTCACTTCGCATTTAGCCCGAACTTCTCATAAATAATATGATTTGGGAATCTTGCAAAAAGGCCCATTGATGTCAAAACTTTGGACAGGGGATAGACAATTTAGCATTTTTCTTTTTACCGGATGCAGTTCCTCACAGCCAGGCAACTCAGGTGCCCACTTGTATGTTTTACAATTCTTCCATAGTCATGGATGGTGACTGTCAGAATGGAGACAGGAAGATCCATCCGACCCGGTTTGAAACCTCATGAGAAATGTGGGTTAGAGAGATCTCCAGTTTTGTCCAAGATCGGCAGTCTGGAATTGAAGATATTTGTTGTTTCCAACTCTCAGGGAAAGGGTTACTTTTTGGGGGTTATTGAAGTGGGGTTCCACATTAAGAATTTCGATGGGTCCCTTTGCGTATTTTGCCTTTGCCGGAAAATTATCCAAAATGCGATCCCAGCGAATGAAGTGATGAAAAGACTCACCCTGGTCAAAACTGACTTTGTCACCGATAAAGAGAATTCCATTTCCAGCTATTTTAATGGGAAAACCTGTCCTGAAATCCTTAAGGGGATACCAACTTTGTCCACCGTCAAAACTGCGATAAACACCATGGGTTGTGGAGGTAAAGAACAAACCCGGAATTACGGGACTTTTTTCCATCTGATAAATGTCTGATTTCTTCAGAAGAGTCAATTTTGGACCAAAGCTTTCAATAACTTCAACGTTGGATTCCAGTGTGCGGTCCGGCCACCAGAGATGACCCCAACCGGGAATATGACTCTGCCCCCAACGTTTTATGGAATACCCCTTCAGGGTCATGGATTGCCATGGGGGCAGAATAGCCACTGTTTTTGAACCCATATCCGGTCTTGATTTGAGTTCCAGTGAATAAGTGCCAGTGCTCACCCAAAGAGGATTTTCAAAAATTTCCACAATTTTCTCTCTGTAAAGGTCAGAGTGGGGTTTAAAGTAGCCTTTGTCAGTTTTTACTTTTAAAGCCATATTCAATCGGGTTTTTAAATTCCTAAAGGGGATATAGCCTTTATGATCGGCAAAATTCACAAGAGCCCAGTCCCCCTTGGCGTAAAGAGGGATGATGGGAAGTCCTGGATCAATGGAGGTGATTATTTTTGCTTTTCGTCTGGGTTTTCTTCGCAACCAGGTCCTGACTGTTGAAAAAAAATAACCACCATCTTTTGAATAGGGTCTTAAATCCCTGGACTGGACCCAACCATAGAATTTTTTATTTTTTTCCTTGTAAACAATTTTGTACCAGTTGTGACGGCGGTTCACCAGGGTGACAATTTGTGAACGGGGAAGTTTTTTTGGATTGATCTGGTGATGGTTGGTTGCAGAGTAAATGGCTTTTCCTTTGGTTAAAACAGCCTGTCTGGAAAAGTCCAGGGGAAGCAGGACTGTTGATTTGAGGATCCAGCCCTTTCTTCCTCTGGAGTCACGAATCCAAAGCCACTCAAACTGGTCGTAGTTGATAGCCTGTTGTCTGAGAGACCTGACATCAAAGTGACCTGTGGGTATGGACCCGTTGGGATTTAAGTACACGGACCTGGAGTCTGCCATGAGAGATGAGGACAGAAAGAAGCTTAAAGCCGTCATCAGGACATAAGTCATGAGAATATTCTGACCCATTCCATGACCCGCCTCAAGACCAGTTTTTTGATTTTTTTGGATAAAAACATGATCAAAAGTGAAAAAAAGTCCATGGAAATGGAGATGAATCCGTGAGAATGAGTTGAAAAAAATGGAATATTGATTATAAAATAAAGTTTTCAAAAAATTTTTGAGGAGGAAAAATGTCTGTAAAAACTGTAAAAAAATCAGGGGTTATAGGGGCTGGCCAAATGGGGGCTGGCATTGCCCAGGTTTTTGCGGCCATTCAGGTGCCGGTTGTTCTGGTGGATACGGATGAGACTGTTCTTGAAAAAGGTTTTTCCACTATCAGTAAAAGCTGTGATCGTCTTATAAAAAAGGAAACACTCACAGAGGAGGAGAAAAAACATCTGCTCTCAAAAATCACTTTATCCATGGATAAAGGGAGTTTCAGTGATTGTGACTTCATTGTGGAAGCTGTCACTGAAAACTTAAAAATCAAACTTAAGATTTTTCAGGAACTGGATGAAATCACTCCGGAAAACACCACTCTTTGCAGCAACACATCCTCTCTCTCCATCACAAAAATTGCCAGTGTCACCAGGAATCCGGAACAGGTGGCGGGTATGCACTTTATGAACCCTGTTCCCCTTATGGCTTTGGTCGAGGGAATCCGCGGCCTTCAAACCTCTGATGAAACCTTTAACAGATTGAGATCAGTCACTGAAAGTCTGGGTAAGGTTTTTGTGGAAGGTCGGGACAGGCCGGGTTTTATTGTGAATCGTATTCTTATGCCCATGATTAACGAGGCCATTTACGCCCTCTATGAGGGGGTGGCCGGGGAAAAGGCCATTGACTTGGCCATGAAACTTGGGACCAACCAACCCATGGGTCCGTTGGCTCTGGCTGACTTTATTGGTCTTGACACCTGTCTTGCCATTATGAATGTTTTGCACCAGGGCTTTGGGGACAGCAAATACCGGCCCTGCCCTCTGTTGGTTAAATATGTGGAGGCGGGTTGGCTTGGCAAAAAATCAGGTCGTGGATTTTTTGATTATACCGATCGTGTTTGAAAATTCCGGCTGTGTTTAATAAGAGTTTCCCGTGAAAATCCAAACAGGATTGGTGTATACTGGTTCTGTTTGAGTTTTCAGGTGTTTTGAGAGGAAAAACCATGAAGCCTCAAACACGATCAGTCTGTATTTTTTAATAACTTTTAAGGAAAAGATCATGTCGTTGGATGGCCCTATTCGTATTATCACTGCCACCAGTCTCTTTGATGGCCATGATGCCACTGTCAATATGATCCGCAGACTTCTTCAGGATGCAGGAGCTGAGGTGATTCACCTGGGTCATAACCGCAGTGTTCTTGAAGTGGTCACAGCCGCTTTGCAGGAGGGGGTCCAGGGGATCTGTCTTTCCTCCTATCAGGGTGGACATACTGATTACTTCAAATACATGAAAGATCTTCTGGGAAAGGCAGGTGCGGACTATGTAAAAATTTTTGGTGGAGGTGGAGGGGTTATCATCCATAGAGAAAAAAAAGAACTTGAGGACTATGGTATTGATTTTATCTTTCACCCCGATGATGGTCGTCGTATGGGTCTTGAGGGCATGATTGGTCTCATCATGGAGAAATGTGATTTTTCCATCCAGGAGGTGATCCGAAAAAACAGAAATTTTGAAAAAGACCTTGAAACTTTTGGAAACCCGGAAACACCTTATGGGCTTCCGGGTAAGGAAATTCCCAATAGACTTTTGGGTTTGGCTCTTGATGCCATTGAAAATGGAGTGAAGCCTTCTGATAAACTGATGGATTCACTCACTTCATGGGGTCCGGCATCAGATTTGACCCACACTCCATTGGTTTTGGGGGTGACAGGAACAGGGGGTGCCGGAAAATCCAGCCTTGTGGATGAATTGATCCAGCGTTTTTTAAACACTTATTCCAATTTCAAAATGGCAGTCCTCTGTGTGGACCCTTCCAAGAGAAAAACAGGGGGATCGCTTTTAGGGGATCGCATTCGTATGAATTCCCTCTCCCGTCCGGGTGTGTTTATGCGTTCTGTGGCTTCCCGCGGATCCGGTCAGGAAATTGCCGGTTCCATTCCAAAAATGCTCGGACTTTTGAAAAACTGTGATTTTGACCTGATCCTGGTTGAAACTTCCGGGATTGGACAGGCCAATGTGGCTATCACCCGGATCTCTGACCTGAGTCTTTATGTGATGACTTCAGAGTTTGGAGCCCAGTCCCAGCTTGAAAAAATTGATATGATTGATTACGCCCACTTCATTACCATTAACAAGGCCGATCACAGAGGGGCCATGGATGCCCTGAGAGATGTGAAAAAGCAATACAGAAGGTCCCATAAGATGTTTGGGGCTGGAGACAATGACCTTCCCGTATTTCTCACCCAGGCCGCCCAGTTCAATGATCTTGGGGTGAATCAGCTTTTTTTTGCCATCACAGATGATCTGGTAACTCGGGACCCCCGTCGCATCTGGTCAATCAGTGAAGAACAAAAAAAGAAAATGAGTGGAGTGGAAAAACAGAGACTCATTCCCCCGGAAAGGCAAAATTATTTGACTCAGATTGCAGAGACCATCAGGAACTACAAAAAACAAAGTCTGGATCTGGCCAAAAAAGCCTCAAAGCTTGGAAGCTTTTATCAGATCAAAGAGGACCTGGATCCATCCTGTGTTTCTGAACTTGAAGAAAAATTGAGAAGGGAAATCCCTCTGGAAGATCTTGAAAAACTGGAATCCTGGGGTCAGTTGATAAAAACCTACAAATCCCATGAATATGTTTATAAAGTCAGGGGGCGAACAATCAAACAACCCCTTTATCATAAATCCTTGAGCGGAACCCCTGTGGCCAGGGTGACACCCCCTGATTTAACGGATTGGGGGGATCGCCTGAAGTTTTTAAGGCTTGAAAATATGCCGGGACACTTTCCCTACACAGCGGGGGTGTTTCCCTTAAAACGGGTGGAGGAGGATCCCACCCGTATGTTTGCCGGAGAAGGGACACCGGAGCGAACCAACAAACGTTTTCACTATCTCTCAAAGGACAGTCCGGCTAAAAGACTTTCCACAGCCTTTGACTCTGTCACTCTCTATGGTTTTGATCCCCATGAGCGTCCTGATATTTTTGGAAAAGTGGGGGAGAGCGGGGTCAGCATTTGCAGCCTTGATGATATGAAAAAACTCTATGAGGGTTTTGATCTCTGTTCTTCAAACACCTCTGTCAGTATGACCATCAATGGACCGGCTCCCATGATTCTTGCCTTCTTTTTTAACACAGCCATGGATCAACTCGTTGAAAAGAGGAAAAAGGAAAGGGGAGGGGAACTGAGTGAAAAGGAAACTGAAGAAATAAGGGATGAGGCTCTCCGGTCTGTCCGTGGCACTGTCCAGGCTGATATTCTCAAGGAGGATCAGGGGCAGAACACCTGTATTTTTTCCATTGATTTTGCCTTGAAAATGATGGGGGACATTCAGGAGTATTTTAACCGTAAATCCATTAAGAATTTTTATTCGGTGAGTATTTCCGGTTACCATATTGCCGAGGCCGGGGCCAACCCCGTCAGTCAGGTGGCCTTCACCCTGAGTAATGCTTTCACTTTTGTGGAGTATTACCTGGCCCGGGGAATGAAGGTTGACGATTTTGCCCCCAATCTTTCTTTTTTCTTCAGTAACGGTATGGATCCCGAGTACTCAGTGATTGGCAGGGTGGCCCGAAGGATATGGGCCATTGCCATGGCTGGTGTTTATGGAGCCGGTTCCATATCCCAAAAATTAAAATACCATATCCAGACATCCGGTCGTTCTCTTCATGCCCAGGAAATTGACTTCAATGATATCAGAACCACTTTGCAGGCTCTTCTCGCCATTTATGACTCCTGCAATTCTCTTCATACCAATGCTTTTGATGAAGCCATCACAACCCCCACAGAAGAGTCAGTAAGAAGAGCCATGGCCATTCAGATGATTATCAATAAGGAATTTGGAGTGGCAAAAAATGAAAACCCCAACCAGGGTTCCTATTTTTTAACAGAACTTACGGATCTGGTGGAAAAGGCCATTCTTTCAGAGTTTGTCCGTATCAGTGAAAGAGGGGGTGTGCTTGGAGCCATGGAAACCCAGTATCAGAGGGGAAAAATTCAGGAGGAATCCATGCACTATGAACAACTCAAGCATTCGGGAAAACTTCCCATCATTGGAGTCAATCAGTTTGTGGATCCAAAAACCCTGAAAGAGGATTATATTCCCAGGAGTATCGAACTGGCCAGAGCCTCTTACGAAGAGAAGAGGGGACAACTTGATCGGGTGATGGCTTTTAAGAAAAAAAACAAAAGTCCCGCAGAACGGGAACTGCTTCACCTGAAGTCTTCAGCCCTCAGGGGTGAGAATATTTTTGAAGCCCTGATGAGGGCCTCCCGGGTTTGTTCCCTTTACCAGATGACCCAGGCTCTGTTTGAAGTGGGTGGCAGGTACCGCCGCAATCTTTAAACATTGCATAAAATGGAAAAACTGGCATAATATTCCTTACTGGAGGGTGGAAAGTGGGAAAGTCAGCCGATGACGTGGTGATTGTGGATGGTGTCCGTACAGCTTTTGTCAAAGCGGGAACCCAATTCAAAAAAATTCATGCTGCTGAACTGGGACAGGTGGCTCTTCAGGAGCTTATAGCCCGCACTCATCTGGACACAGAGGATATAGAGGAAGTCATCGTGGGTTGTGTGGGCAATCCGGCAGATGCTGTCAATATCGCAAGAGTGGTGGCCCTGAGAGCCGGAGTTTCACTAAAGACCTCAGCCCATACGGTTCACCGTAACTGTGCCTCAGCCCTTGAGAGCATCAGTGCCGGTTTTGATAAAATCAGGGCGGGTCAGGCGGATGTTGTGGTGGCTGGTGGTACGGAGAGTATGTCCCTTGCCCCTCTGCTTTTTAGTCAAAAGCTCACCGATATTTTTATCGGATTTTCCATGGCAAAAACCATGGGTCAGAAACTCTCGGCCCTCAAAAAAATGAAACTCGGATATCTGGTTCCAAAAATTTCCATTGTGGAGGCCCTTAGGGATCCTTTTGTGGGTCTCAATATGGGGCAGACAGCAGAAATTCTGGCCAAGGAATTTGGTATCAGCCGTAAAGAGCAGGATGAGTTTGCATTAAGATCCCACCAGTTGGCTGTCAAAGCCGCTAAAGAGGGTCGTCTTCAAGAGGAAATCACTCCCTTTTACATTGGCCCCCAATACAAGGAGGTGATTGAAAGAGACCTTGGCCCCAGGGAAGGGCAGACCATGGAGGCCCTGTCAAAACTCAAACCCTATTTTGATAGAAAGACAGGTTCCATCACAGTGGGTAATGCCTGTTCACTGACTGACGGGGCGGCCATGGTGCTTATGATGAGCCGGAAAAGGGCGGAAGCCGGGGGTTACAAAGCCCTGGCCAGGATTCGTTCTTATGCTTATGCAGGTCTGGAACCGGAGCGTATGGGTTTGGGGCCTGTTTATGCCACCCCCCTGGCTCTGAAAAGATCGGGACTGACTTTTAAGGACATTGAACTTGTGGAACTCAACGAGGCTTTTGCCGCCCAGGTTCTGGCCTGTCGTAAGGCCATGGCTTCACAAAGCTTTGCCCGGGAAAAACTGGGACTCAGTGAAGCTGTGGGCGAGTTGGATCCCGATTGTCTGAATGTTAATGGTGGGGCCATTGCCCTGGGGCATCCGGTGGGAGCCACGGGCACCCGTCTGGTCCTCACTCTCATTAAGGAGATGAAGAGAAGAAACTCCCGGTTTGGTCTGGCCACTCTCTGTATTGGCGGTGGTCAGGGAGGAGCTATGGTTTTGGAGAATGAGGGTTGATATGAGTGTTCAGGAAAGTTTGAAAATCATACCCAAGGGGGAAGTGGCTCTGGTTGAGTGGGATCATGTTGGGGAAAAAGCCAACAAGATGAGTGCTGTCATCATGACCCGTTTAAAGGAACTGATTGATGAACTGAAAGCTTCTGATTTCAAAGCAGTTGTTATTATTTCACGGAAGAAAAGAATTTTCATAGCCGGAGCAGACATTAATGAAATCAAATCCCTTGAAACAAAAGAGGATTGTGAAAGGGCCGTGGGTGGGGGACAAAGTATTCTCAACAGTCTTGAGGATATCCCCATCCCTGTCATCGCAGCCATCCATGGAGCCTGTGCCGGCGGTGGTTGCGAACTGGCCCTGGCCTGTGACTACCGGATAGTCTCTGAAGCGGTGGAAACAAAAATCGGTTTGCCTGAAACCAGACTGGGACTGATCCCGGGTTTTGGGGGTTGTGTTCGTTTACCAGGGGTGGTTGGACTGCAATCCGCCCTTGATATTATATTGGCAGGGAAAATGCTTTCAGCCAAAAAGGCCTTTAAGGTGGGTCTTGTTGACCGGATTGTTCATCCGGCCATTCTTGAAGAGCGGGCTTTGAAAATGGCTGAAGAGTTGATTGGAAAAGGAGGTAAAAAGCGTAAAAAACAATTCAGGGCCAGAGGTTTTATGAATAAATTTTTGGAATCCCCCCTGGGTCGCCCCCTTGTCTTTTCCCAGGCTGGAAAAACAATCCTCAAAAAAACCCAGGGTCATTATCCGGCCCCTTTGATGGCTATGGATGTGATGAAGAAGACTTTGGGTGTCCATCATCGGGACCAGGCCATGGAGATTGAAAGAAAGGGGTTTTGTGAAGTGGCCGTAACAGATGTGAGCAAAAACCTCATCAACCTCTTTTTCATGATGGAAAGGGTGAAGAAGAAAACAGGGCTGGAGTCTGGTGATATCCAATCGGGAGATTCCAACTCCGGGAATCTCAATTCGGAGAATCCCGATTTAGGGAAATTTAATCCGATGGACTTTAAAGTGAGTCGCCTTGGAGTTCTTGGGGCTGGCACCATGGGTGGAGGCATTGCCCAGGTGGCCGCTGACAGGGGCTTTTTTGTAAGACTTAAAGACCTGGGGACAGAAGCCCTGGCCAGAGGTTTTGAATCCGCCAGAAAAATCTGGGACAAAAAACTCAAAACCCGAAGCCTGACCCAATATGAACTCAATGAAAAAATGGGACGTATTTCCGGTGGAGTGGATTATGCCGGCTTCAGACAGGTGGATGTGGTGGTGGAGGCTGTTGTTGAAGATATGGAGGTGAAGAAAAAGGTGATTCAGGAGACTGTGAAACACCTTAAAGAGGATTGTATTTTTGCCACCAACACTTCCTCTCTGAGTGTGACTGAAATGGCCAAGGCCCATCCCAGACCTGAGAATTTTGTGGGAATGCATTTTTTCAGCCCTGTTCACAGGATGCCTCTGGTGGAGGTGATCCGGGGTCTTCAATCCGGAGACAGGGCCACGGCCACAGTGTTTCATCTGGCAAAGAAAATGGGAAAAACCCCCGTTGTGGTCAGAGACACCCCGGGGTTTCTGGTCAACCGTCTGCTGATTCCCTATATGATGGAGGCTGTTTTCTATTTACAGGAGGGAGCCAGTGTGGACAGGGTGGATCATGTTTTTGTTAAAAAATTCGGGATGCCCATGGGACCTTTTGAGTTGATGGATTCCGTGGGGCTTGATGTTTGCGTGAAAGTTTCAGGGATTTTTAAAAAGTCCTTGGATGAGAGGATTGAGGTTCCTGAACTTCTTTTGAAAATTAGGAAAACAAATCGACTGGGTCAGAAAAACAACAGAGGTTTTTACAAATACGAAAAAGGTCGAAAAACAGAGGTGGACCCCCTTATTTACTCTGATCTGGATCTTTCTGATCCCACAAATCCGCTGGAAGCAGAGGAGATCACAGGACGGGCCATGTATAATATGGTCAATGAAGCAGCCCTTGTTCTTCTTGGGGAAAAGGTGGTTCTCTCTGCTGAGGACCTGGATCTGGCCATGATTATGGGAACGGGTTTTCCTCCCTTCAGAGGGGGACTTTTACGCTGGGCCGATAAAGTGGGACCTGAAAAAATTGTGAGTGATCTGGAAATGTTTTCCAGTCAATATGGAAAGCGTTTCAACCCCACGCCACCCCTTCTTGAGATGGCAAAAAGCCATGGTTCCTTTTACTGAAAATGTCAGAAAATCTTTACTTCAGAAGACAGGGACTGGAGTCCATGATCGGAGGGGTCTCCGTTTTGGATGCTTCAAGGCTTTCTGTGAGAAACAGGGATCAGGCAAAAAAATTCATAAAATCATACGGTTTTTCATGGGATGATGAAGCTGACAGAAGGGTGATCCACTCTTATTTTCGACAGGCTGTGACTTTTCTCCAGGAAAAGTTTGTGGATGCAGAGGATCAGAGGCTTTCTGAGTTTTTTGATGATTCCCATGTTATGGATGCCAGGGATCTTCTGGTGGTGGCCAGTGACAGGGACTCTGACCGGCAAAAACTTCAAAAATGGGCCTGTGCCGCTTTAAAGGTCATGCACGTCATTGCCCATTTGAACAGTGATTTTTATTATTCTGTTTTTGATGATGAAATCAGGAGTCAGACATTAAACCCCATCCAAAGCCACGTTGTTGAGGACAATATCCAGGGGGCCACTTTCTTACAAAGTGAAGACGAAAAAATCCGACTCAACAAGTTTGAATTCAAACCCATAAAGGACCAGTCCAGTGGCATTATAAAACTTCTGGCCAAAAAAAGACTGGTTGCCCTCAATGTTCTGGATCGTATCGGGGTTCGTTTTGTCACCAAGAACACTTTTGATATTTTTCAGGTGATCCGCTTTCTGGTGAACAATTCCCTTGTCAGTTATCCTCAATGCATTATCAATGAATCCATCAATACGGTTTTTCCAACGGATATTTTTCTGGAGACCATGGACACCCTTCGAGCCAAATCCTCAAAGGAAAGCAGCAAGGGAATCAGTGAAATTCTGGACAAAAAACTGGTCCGGAAGAAAGATCAGGTGAAATTTCGACGCAAGGAGAATATTTTCACTGACCCCGAATACAAGTTTATAAAATTTATTTCCAGAAAGTTGATTTCCGTTGAGATTGAGCGGAAGGGTCAAAGTGAAAAAGTTCAGTTCTTTTACCCCTTTGAGATTCAGGTGATGAGTTATGAAACTTATCTTAAAAATATGCGTGGCCCTCTGTCCCATGAACAATACAAGAAACGTCAGGAAAAGGCGGCGAGAAGACGACTTGGCCTTGTTGACAGGTAACTGCTCACACTTTTGGCGATCTTGGCATTCGCCTGCCTCGTTGTCTCATACCAATCTCATCCAAAAGTGTGAGCAGTGACTAATCAATATGCATTGTACACGATCAGTATAAATAACTTTATATGTCTACTAACTTGGAAAGAGGAATCCCTAAAACAGTTGAAATTTTAAGTAAAGTACCCACTCTGGGGTCAACTTGTCCTGTTTCCAAACAATGAATAGTTCGCCTAGATAATTCAGCCTCCAGATAGAGGTGGTCTTGGCTGAATCCTTTTTCTTTTCTTAGCTTTGCTATCCGGCAACCCAGTTTTTTTGTATCAAGCCAGCGGGAAAAAAATTTTCAATCAGGTTAAGGTGATTCAGGAAAGGCATAAGGGATTTCCAATTGATGAATCTTTTTCCAAAGGGCAGATTTTAAGTAAGCTTCTTGTAAGAAATTGCCTTATGGATTTGAATCTTGGTTCGTATAAGACGGCAATGGTTCTTTGTGGGTGGTCGGGAGTTTTGTCTAATCTTCTTTTAGAAAAACCTTTTCATTCTGTTGTGAGTATTGATAAGAACCCCGATTGTGAACCCGTTGCTATTCGCTTAAATTATGAATATTATATTCAGGGTCGTTTTAACGCTTTGACAACGGACATCTTTGATTTGAAATACAAAAAACCAGAGTTGGTTATCAACAAGTTCTCCAACAATAAGACTAACAACTTTGATATTGTTATAAACACTTCTTGCGAGCATATCAGGGATTTTCACAAGTGGTATGACCTTTTGCCGAAAGGTCAACTTTTTTTGTTACAGTCCAATGATTTTTTTGAAGTTGAGGAACACACTAATTGTGTTGGTTCTCTTGGAGATTTTAAAGAAATGGCTCCTATGAGACACTTTCTTTTTGAAGGGGAATTGTCTCTTGAAAGATACACTCGTTTCACATTGGTTGGTTACAAATAGGTTATAAGAAGTGTAAAAGACCTTGATTCGACAAATTCATGATAACCATGTAGCCTGCATGGATTAAAAAGCCCGAAAAGCGGATTTGTTCCCTCCATGACCACTCCAAAAAACAAAAAGCCAGAGAGTTTTTAAGGGAAAGTCCTGTGACTTTTTTAAGCCCCATTGTAACCCTTCATGAGAGCGAGATTCTCCGCACTCATGAAGGGTTACGGCTCATTTTTAAAAGGTAACAGGGGCAGGGGATTGACAGGTTTGAGATTGTAACGGATTTCAAAGTGGAGGTGGGTGCCTGAGGCACGGCCCGTATTTCCCATCAGACCGATCAGTTGTCCCGCTCTGACTTTTTGGCCTTCACGCACTTTGAATTTATTGAGATGGGCGTAGAAGGAAGCCCATACATCCCTCTGATGTTCAATGATAATGAGTTTTCCGTAACCACTGAATCCCTGACCTGTGTAAATAACTTTTCCACCGGCTGTGGCGTAAACAGGTGTGTTTCTGGATCCGGAAATATCAATTCCTTCATGTTTTTTTGAGGGCCTGAACTTTTGTGTGATTCCTTTTTGTTTTATTTTAACCGGCCAGGTGAAAAGGGGAGGGGAAATATCTGAAGACCTTTTGTAAACAACAGGAACACCACTACAACCGGTGAGAGGTATGAATACACAGCCGGTGAAAAATGAAATAAAAAGATAAAAAAACAAAGAGTCTCTGAAAGACTTAAACAGCATCAGTGTAAATGGGGAACTGTTCGCAGAGATCCCTGACCTGGGCTTTGACCTGGTTGAGAACGTCAGGATTTTCGGGATCACTGAGAACCTGGTGAATCCACTGACCCACCTGTGTCATCTCATCCTCTTTCATTCCACGGGTGGTCAGGGCCGGAGTGCCAATCCGAATGCCACTGGTGACAAAAGGATTTTTGGTTTCGTTGGGGACTGTGTTTTTATTCACAGTGATGGCCGCCCTGTCCAGACTGGTTTCGGCCAGTTTTCCAGTCAGTCCTTTTCTGGTCAGATCAACGAGGATGAGATGATTATCGGTTCCCCCTGTGACAAGATCATAACCGGAAGAAAGAAGACTTTCAGCCAGAGCTTTTGCGTTCTTCACAATTTGACGGGCATAAATTTTAAAGTCAGGCTTTAAGGCCTCACCGCAGGCCACAGCTTTGGCTGCAATGACGTGCTCCAGAGGTCCCCCCTGGATTCCCGGAAAAATTCTTGAATTTACTTTTTTGGCCCATTCCCTCTTGCAGAGGATCATTCCCCCTCTGGGTCCCCTGAGTGTTTTGTGGGTGGTGGTGGTGACAAAGTCTCCGTAGGGAACAGGTGAGGGGTGGACTCCTCCTGCCACAAGACCTGCAAAATGGGCCATATCCACAAGGAGTCCGGCATCCACACTATCGGCAATTTCCCTGTATTTTTCAAAATCAAGCAATCGTGGATAGGCACTGTAGCCGGCCACAATCATTTTGGGTCGATGTTCTTTGGCCAAAACAGCCAGGGCCTCATAGTTGATGCGATGGGTTTTGGAGTCAATTCCATAACCGACAAAATTGTAAAACATCCCACTGAAATTCACCGGAGAACCATGGGTCAGGTGTCCTCCATTGGACAGGTCCATACCCAAAACAGTATCCCCGATATCAAGGGCAGCCAGAAAAACAGCCATATTGGCCGATGAACCCGAGTGGGGCTGGACATTGACGTGTTCAGCCTGGAAAAGTTCTTTGGCCCGGTCAATAGCCAACTGCTCGACCTGATCCACAAACTCACAACCTCCATAGTAGCGTTTGTTGGGATAACCTTCGGCGTATTTGTTGGTCATGACTGAACCCTGGGCCTCCATCACAGCTCTTGAGGCATAATTTTCAGAGGCGATCATTTCAAGACCGTACTCCTGGCGGTTTTGTTCAGACTCAATACTTTTGAATAATTCAGGGTCTCTGGTTTTCAATGACATGAATGCTCCTTATTTGTAGTGACTCTCGATGTCCATACACTACTGAAATCATTTTCCATGTGTCCTGGAACAACTCACCCGCAATTCTCATGTTTCTGTGGGTTTGGATATTTTTTGAACTCTCATCTGGTGGTGGCCCCCTCCAAATTCTGTATTCAGGAAAACCTTTGATATTTTTAAAAGACTGTCTTCATCCAGAAGTCTGGCCCCAAGACAGAGGATGTTGGCCTGGTTGTGTTCCCTGGCCAGTCTTGCGGATTCCTCGCTCCAGCACAGGGCGGCTCTGATGGAAGAGTATTTGTTGGCTCTCATGGCCATACCCTGTCCTGATCCACAAATAAGAACACCCAGGGATCCTTTTTCCCCGATGACTTTTCTACAAACTCTGTCAGCAAAATCAGGGTAATCCACTCTGTCACCTGTATGGGTTCCAAGATCCAGAACCCTGAAAGCCCTTTGGGAGGATAGATGGGCAATGAATCTTTTTTTTATTTCAAGACCTGCGTGGTCCGAGGCGATATAAATGGATTTTTCTTTGGTTTTCAAGAGAGCTTTCCCTTATTGGTTAATTCCCTTCAATCTTTGAAAAAATCAAGGAGGCATTGGTCCCTCCAAAGCCAAAACTGTTATTGATAACGTGATTCAGGGAACTATTCCGGGCCACAAGGGGAACATAGTCAAGATCACAATCCTCCGATGGGTTTTCCAGGTTAATGGTTGGAGGAACTGTGCTGTGTTTCATTGCCAGCAGACAATAAATACTTTCAATGGCTCCGGCGGCCCCCAGAGCGTGTCCAGTCATACTTTTTGTGCTTGAAATCAAGAGTTTTTTTGAGTGTTCCCCAAAAACAGTTTTTATGGCTGTTGTTTCAATTCCATCCCCTGTGGGTGTGCTGGTCCCATGGGCATTGATGTAAGAAATATCCCCGGGGTTTAGCTCTGCGTCCCTGAGAGCCAGTTTCATGGCTAAAGCCCCCCCTTCACCATTGGGTGAGGGATTTGTCATGTGGTAGGCATCTGATGAAAAACCATAACCTGTCAATTCTCCGTAAATTTTTGCCCCCCGACGGCAGGCCTGTTCAAAATCTTCCAGGACCACTGTTCCGGCTCCCTCGCTTAACACAAAACCATCCCGGTCCCTGTCAAAGGGGCGACTGGCTCCTTGTGGATCAGAATTGCGGGTGGACAGAGCCTTCATGGAACTGAAACCGGCAATAGCCAAGGGAGTGATGGACGACTCACAGCCTCCGGCCACCATCATATCACAATGACCGTCACGAATGTACCTGGCAGCCTCACCAATGGAGTGGGCTCCGGAAGCACAGGCTGAAGTCACTGAAAAATTGGGACCTCTGAGACCATATTTAATGGTGATATGACCTGAGGCCATGTTGGTTATCACTGCGGGTATAAAAAAAGGGGACACCCTGGAGGGTCCCTTATTCATGCAAATATCAGTGTATTTTTCAATCAGGGGCAGTCCCCCAATGCCCACTCCAATGATGACCCCGGATCTGGCTCTCAGAAGCTCATTATTTTCAAGATCCAGATGTGAGTCTTCAATGGCCTGGCGGGTGGCTTCCATGGAAAGCATGATGAAGCGGTCCATTTTTTTTTGATCTTTTTTTTCAAGAACTTTATTAGGGTCAAAGTTTCTCACCTCACCAGCACAGCGAACAGAAAATTCCTGTGTATCAAAGGCTGTTATTTCTGAAATTCCTGAACGTCCGTCCATAAGGGCCTGCCAGTTTTCCCTGACATTCAGACCCACTGGAGTGATGAGACCAAGACCGGTCACCACCACCCGACGGCTGGAACTTTGAGAACGGAGAAATAGACTTTGTTCCATGGGCTTCAGGGCTTTTGGCGGAGCCTTAAGCCTTTTCCTCGTTGTCCTTTTCTGTTTCCCTGGATTTTAAATAATCAGTCACATTCTGGACTGTTTTTAACTTCTCAGCATCCTCATCCTGGATTTCAATTTCAAATCCTTCTTCCATGGCCATAACAAGTTCGACAATATCAAGACTGTCAGCCCCCAGGTCATCAATAAAGGATGCTTCGGGTTTTACCTTTTCAGGATCCACTCCCAGCTGTTCCACAATGATCTCTTTGATTTTATCTGGAATTTCCATAGACATAAAATACCTCCATTTTCATTTTATTCATTTTACATAAATAAACCGCCATTAACACCAATGCTTTGACCGGTAATATATTTTGACTCATCACTCAATAAGAAAGCCACTGAATGTGCCACGTCAAGAGGCTGTCCCATGGATTTTAGGGGAACAGCAGACAGAATGGCTTTTTTTCTCTCCGGGGTGAGTCCTTTTGTCATATCTGTTGTCATAAAGCCCGGGGCCACACAATTGACCCGAATGCCCCTGGAACCGACCTCCCGGGCCACGGACCTGGAAAAAGCCTCAATCCCCGCTTTACTTGCTGCGTAATTGGCCTGCCCCTCTCCCCCCGTCCGGCCTATAACTGAGGTGATATTCACAATGCTTCCGGCCCGGGCTTTCATCATTATTCTGACAGCCCTTTTGGTGCATAAAAAAGTGCCTTTCAGATTGGTCTGTATCACTTTGTCAAAGTCAGAGGTTTTCATGCGTAAGAGAAGCTGGTCGGAAGTGATTCCACCATTATTGACCAAGCCAAAAAGGCCGCCAAATTCCTTTGTGATCCGGTCAAAGGCCTCTTCAATGGAGTTTTCGTCATTGAGGTCCATGGGAAGAAGGAGGTGACCCTCACCGGTTAATTGTCCCATAAGCTCTTCAGCCTTTCCCCTGGAACGGCTGTAGGTGACAGCCACTTTCATTTTCAGGGAAGCCAGATGTCCGGCAATGGCTGCTCCAATGCCACGACTGCTTCCTGTAACCAGAACTGTTTTTTTATCTTCCATGGTTCCTCTTTAAACAGGACAATTGAAGGCAGAATCTCATTTATGGGAAATGCGATTAAACCAGCCTTCAAAGTCCTTTAAATCTTCAGACTTGTTAAAATTAAAAACGGACAGGGCATCGGGGTCAATTTTTTTTGTCAATCCGGAGAGAACTTTTCCAGGGCCAAACTCTCCAGCCCGGGTGATTTTCTGTGCGATCAGACTTTTTACGCAGTCCACCCATCGCACAGGACTGGAAATTTGTGCAATCAGGTGTTTTTTTAAAATATGGGGGTCTGTTTCAAATTTTCCAGAAAAATTCTGAGCCACTCCAAAATCCGGTTTTTTAAACTCCACTTCAGAGAGAACCGGAGTCATTTCAACTTCTGCTTTTTTCATCATGGAGCAGTGAAAGGGAGCTGAAATTTTCAGGGGAATCAGACGCACCTTTTCCTTTTCAATTCCAATTTTATCAGGGTTAAAATTGTCCCTGACCCAGGAAATCAGTTCACTCTGACCACTGATAACAGTCTGGAGGGGAGTGTTGTGATTGGCAGGTTCAAGGAAGGGGAGTTTCCTTTGTTTTCTGGCCCACTGGCAGAGTTTTTCCACTTCTTCCGGTCCAAGACCTGTGACAGCCAGCATGGCCCCCTTCCCGGGTGGAACGGATTCCTGCATGAGTTTTCCCCTCAACCGGACCAATTCCAGAGCCCTGGCAAAGGGAATCACACCGGCTGCCACCAAGGCTCCGTATTCTCCCACAGAATGACCGGCTGCTCCATAAAACTCAACACCTGTCAGGTCCTGAACCACCCGTAAGGTGGCTATGGAGACTGTGACAAGAGCTGGTTGGGTGTACTCTGTGAGATTAAGCTGGTGTTCCGGCCCCTTCAGGCAAAGTCGGCTGAGATCATAACCAAGGGTGTCATCGGCCTCTTCAAAACAGTGTCGGGCCAGGGCAAATTCCCTGAACAAAAAATCCCCCATGCCCACGAACTGACTTCCCTGGCCCGGGAACAAGGCTCCCCATTTTGACATCAGTACCTCAACAGAACACTGCCACTGGTGATTCCCGCTCCAAAGGCAGTGAGCAGAACAAGATCCCCCCGTTTGATCTTTCCATTTTTTGTGTTTTCATGGAAAGCTATGGGAATGGTCGCCGCCGAGGTGTTTCCCATGTTTTCTATGTGAACAATGACTTTTTCCATGGGGATATCAAAGTGTTTGGCAACAGCCTCAATGATCCGGGTGTTGGCCTGGTGGGGAATCAGCCAGTCAACATCATTTTTGGTGATGTTATTGATATCCAGAGCCTCCTGACAACATTGGGACATGGTGCGAACAGCGTGTTTAAAAATTTCCCGACCCTTCATTTCCACAAAAATTTCTTTGCTGTCCAGGGTTTTCTGGCTGAAGGGCAACATGGAACCTCCACTGGGAACATGGAGTAAGTCGGCCAGGCTTCCATCGGAGTGACTGTGGGAACTGAGGATCAGTGAGGAACTGTTTTCAGAAGCCCTTGACAGAAAAACCGCTCCGGCTCCATCTCCAAAAAGGATGCAGGTGCTTCGGTCTTTGTAATTCACTTTGTGATGGAGAATCTCGGCCCCCACCACAAGAATATTCTGATAGTGTCCTGTGCGTATAAACTGATCGGCAATACTGAGACCATAAATAAAACCACTACACGCTGCATTGATATCAAAAGCCATAACATCTCTTAAACCCAGTTTTGCCTGAAGATAACAGGCTGAAGAAGGCATTATTTTGTCCGGTGTTACGGTTCCAAAGATCACCATGTCCACATCCTTTGGACTTCTTTCACTGTTTTCCAGGGCCTGTCTGGCCGCAATCAGAGCAAGATCACTTGTTCCCTGGCCATCTTCAGCCATATAGCGTGAATAAATTCCTGTACGTTCCATGATCCAGTGATTGCTTGTGTCCACCATTTTTTCCAAATCATGATTGGTGAGTTTTTTAGGAGGAAGGTGAGAGCCCATTCCCCTGATTTGGCTGCGATACATGATTGATCCTTTTTAGTTGATATTATTTGGTTGAGATTGTGATCCCTTTCACTGAATTTTATCAGGGTCAACAGATGAGATCATTTATTCTTCATCTGTTTCCACCCGGGCGACCACAACTTCCCTGTTTTTGTAATAACCACAGGATGGGCACACATGATGGGGTTTCACCACATATCCGCAGTTGGAACAGTTAATCACTGTTTTTGGAACAGCAAAGTCATGGGATCGCCGCATACCTCTTCTGGAACGGGTGACACGGCTCTTCGGTCCTGGCATAAAAACCCTCCTTGAAAGAAATACAGAATACTAGGTGACCTTTTGTCAAAAATCAATGGCTTTTTGACATTGACCCCTATTGGCCTTTGATTTTCTTTTTCTTCAGATCCTGTGTTTCAGGGGATGTCGGTTAGCCCTGGTCTGCCTGCCTGCCTGTGTGGGTGGGTGTTTCGGTTTTTTTATCATAAAACTTCATGGGGAAACGGGTAAACAGGACTTTGAAATTGTAATTTATACAAAAACAGAATATGGACTGGTCAAACCATTCATTTGTATTTAAAGTGAGGCATTGTCATCGGAGGCATTATGAAAACTGAAAAAAGAATTTTTAAAATGTTCGGGTTATTCTGTCTTTTGATTTTTTTCACTCTACCTGCACAATCGGGGCAAAGACAGGAGACTTTTGATGAGGCTCTGGACCGGTCTGAAACAGAACAG
Source organism: Bdellovibrionales bacterium (assembly GCA_965218815.1). GTDB lineage: Bacteria > Bdellovibrionota > Bdellovibrionia > Bdellovibrionales > JAGQZY01 > JAGQZY01. The sequence continues at coordinate 1,164,745 of CBDCLX010000002.1, forward strand.
AGGAAAATAAAGAAAAGAAGGGTTCTGGAGATAAAGAACCGGATTAAGAGGGTCAGGGAACCTTCCAGTGTGGAAATCACAACGGATATGAATTTTGAGGAGTTATTTGAAAGTGGCCCCAGTGATCCCATTTTTACAGAGAATGGGAATGATTATAGCGGTCTTAACACCTTTAAAAGTAAAGTTGAGCTGGAATCCATAGATGTTGACTTTGAAAGGGAATCAAAGGAAGTCAGGTCTTTCCAGTAGTTTCAGGTGCCGGTCTTATCCAATTGTGGCCGTAACACAAGAGGCATGAGGGTTACTTTTTTACAAGATCCCTGTGTTTTTTTTACAAAGCTTCTTGTTTTTTATTTCAGTTTGATATAGTGCAAAAAATACATGAACCAAGTCTTCATATATTTTCTTGTTGTCCTTTTTTTTATTTTTCCTGCCTTTGCCGGTCCAGGCAGAGGAATCTTAATGGGAAGATATCTGATGGATTCTGCTATTCTTGAAGGTCAGAGAATTCATCGGAAATTTTCAAAAAAATTCAAGGAGATAGAAAAGAAACTGGGCTATGACCTGTCTTTTCAGGAGGGCCTCACTGCGTACGATGTAACGATTCTGGAAGGATCCGGTTTTAGCATTGACGAATTGGAATCCCTGGTATCCAGACTGGAAAACCAAGAGGATATCGCTCTCTTCAGACAAAAAGTATTTGATTACATAGCCGACCATCATGTGGTTTCCCCCATCACTTTGAGGTGGTGGAGTATTCCTGACTTCAGAAACATGATGTTTGATCGTATTGGGAAACATCATCTTGAGGAAGACAAAGATCTTTTTCTCAAATGGTTTGAGGAAGATCAAAAAAGATGGTATCCCCGACTGGGATCAGATGAATTTAATACGGTATGCAATCGCCTTGGAATCCCTGAAGCCAATCGAGCCATCTATATGGATCATTGGAAAAGGGATATGGTCATAGGTAAACAAAGTAAATTGAAAGGATTTATTGAATCGACCATTGAGGAGGCTATTGTTCGTAAAGATCCCACTCTATTGGCCCGAGACCCATTTTGGAAAATGGTTCACAGTGCTGCCCATGAAAACGAAGAACTTGTTGATAATTTCGATTATATACAACGAACTTCCTTCATTTTCAGGGTTTTCTATATGCGTTTTGATGATTGGCTGTCAAATGGAGTTCCTTAGCCCGAACTTCTCATAAACTATTTTTCGCAAACAGAAAGATTTGCCTCCCAGGATGGATCAAGGGGATAAGCTAAGAAACAGATAACACATACAGCCCATGTTGTGTTAGAGTTTGTCCAACTCCAACTCCTTAAAAGTGACAGGCAAGACCAGAGACACAGAAAACTCCTGAAAGTGGTCTTTTTTATGCCTTTCCTTGAACTCCAGGGGAGGCAAGGTAGGATCGTTCCCGTTATGCTTTAAACTCCAAAGGAAATGCCACAGGAGCAGGTTTTTTTGGCATTGGGGTTGCTGAAGACAAAACCCTGGCCATTGAGTCCCCCCTCATAATCCAGATTCATACCAATCAGGTAGAGATAGCTGTTGGTGTCCACAACCACTTTTTCACCAGAGGTCTCAAAAACCTTGTCACCCTCTTTTATTTCGTCGGTGAAATCCATTTTGTAGGACAGACCTGAGCAGCCTCCCTTTTTGACATAAACCCTGAGCAAGGAACCAAGGGATTGCTCTTCATCCTCTTTGAGTCGGCGGACCTGTTTGACAGCTTTTTCAGTGATCTGAATCATAACTCCATCATTATACACCCGGATTGTTTTAATTTTCAAGGTCTTGTCAACCGCATTTCTCATAAATTTTCCCTTTAAATTTCGGAAGCTTGAAAGCCGCAGTAGAAAATTTATGAGAAATGCAGGCCAGGCGACTTTGTCTGCAGGCTCTGCCTGTGTTGAGATAAAGCCTGATGAATTTTTATAAACTACTGATATTACTTTATTTATATAGGATAGTGGTGCAGAATGATCCTGGCAATGATCCCGGTAATGATCCTGGTAATGACACCAGTTAAGGCTTTGGGGTATTATTGATGGATGGAAGGACAGGATCAGAGGTCCCCCGGCAAGCCGGTGATTTTTTTTGATGGTCATTGCAATCTCTGCAACAGGTGGGTTGATTGGGTGCTTCGTCTGGACAAAAACCGGAAAGTCTTTGTTGCCTCCCTGCAGGGGAGGACGGCTTCCAGGCTTTTGTCAGATGAAGTTTCAGAAGATATGAAAACCTTTGTACTTTATGAAAACTCTGAACTTTTTTACAAATCCGGGGCTGTGTTTCGTCTGGCCGCAATCCTCAAAGGCCCTTTGGTGTTGCTTCTGGCTTTTTGCTGGCTGCCTAGGGGACTGACAGATTGGGTCTATGATTTTGTGGCCAAAAACCGCTATCGTTTTATGGGACGAAGACAGACCTGCCGAACTCCCGGGGAAAGGGAGAAACAACATTTCCTGGACTGAATTTTCAAAAAGAAAAAACTCACTTGAAATGGCAGCCGTTTCACTTTAAGATAGATGATTCCAATCCATTCAAAAATAAAAGCATAAACCATGTCTGTACCTATTCGTAACATTGCCATTATTGCCCACGTCGATCATGGGAAAACAACCCTTGTGGACCATCTTCTTAGGCAAAGTGGAAGCTTTCGCGAGAATCTGGAGGTGGATGAAAGGTTTATGGACTCCATGGACCTCGAAAGGGAAAGAGGGATCACCATTGCCGCCAAGAACGCTTCTTTTGTTTACAAAGGGGTCAAGGTCAATATTGTGGACACTCCCGGACACAGTGACTTTGGTGGTGAAGTGGAACGGATTCTGGATATGGTGGATGGGGCTATTTTACTGGTGGATGCCAGTGAGGGGCCTCTTCCCCAGACCCGTTTTGTTCTTGGAAAGGCTTTGAGAAAAAACATTAAGATCATTGTCTGCATCAATAAAATTGACCGTTCTGATGCCCGTATTGATGAGGTTCACAATGAGATTTTTGATTTGTTTATTGATCTTGATGCCACAGAGGAACAGGCTGATTTTGATTTACTTTATACTGTGGGTAAAGAGGGGTTTGCCACAACCAAAACCAACCCAAAAGAATCGACTGAGGATCTGGGGATTCTTTTTGACTGGATTATTGAAAAAATACCAGCCCCCCAGGCCAATATTGAAGGCCCCCTGCAAATGCTGGTGGCCAATATTGATTATGACGATTATGTGGGAAAACTGGCTGTTGGTCGCATTCGTTCCGGTTCATTAAAGGTCGGCCAGGAAATCATTGTTTGCCATAAAGATAACAATAAAAAAGTAAAAATCAGTACGCTTTTTGAATATCTGGCCAACAAAAAAGTGAAAACAGGGGAACTTTATGCCGGGGATATTGCCATTGTGGCCGGCTTTGAAAACATTTTTATCGGGGACACTCTTACTGATGTCAATGATCCAAAGCCATTGGAAAGGTTAAAAGTGGATGAGCCAACAGTCACTGTTATTATTTCGGTGAACAATTCCCCCTTTTCAGGACTGGAGGGGAAACAGGTCACCAGTCGAAGGATTAAGGAACGTCTGGAAAAGGAAATGCTTTACAATGTGGCCATTCAGGTGGAACCCACTGAAAGCCCTGAAAGTTTTAAAATCCTGGGTCGGGGGGAACTTCAACTCTCTGTGCTTTTTGAACAGATGCGAAGAAAGGGTTTTGAATTTCTTGTCAGCAAACCACAAGTTCTGACCCACAGGGAACAGGGGAAACTAAAAGAACCCATGGAAGTGGTCACTGTTGATGTGGAAAAGGATTTTCTTGGGGTTGTCACCAGAAAACTGGGTGAACGAAAAGGGGTTCTTCTTGGAATTGATAATAAGGGTTCAGGTCGCAGTCGGGCTGAATTCAGAATCCCTGCCAGGGGACTCATTGGTTATCGTTCTGAGTTTTTAACCGACACCCGCGGGACCGGACTCTTAAGCACCTCCTTTGACTCTTATGATAATTACTGTGGTGAAATTCAAGGGCGAAGAACAGGGTCCATGATCTCTGACCGCAAAGGGGTGGCCACTTCTTATGCCCTTTTTAATCTGGAGGAGAGGGGGATGCTCTTTATCCCCCCAGGGACAAGGGTCTATGGGGGAATGATTATTGGTGAAGCCAACAAGCCCATTGATCTTAATGTGAATGTCTGTCGGGAAAAGAAACTCACCAATGTCAGAGCCTCAGGGAGTGATGAAGGCATTAAACTCATACCTTACAGGAAAATAAACCTTGAACTGGCCCTGGAATGGATCAAAGACAGCGAACTCATTGAAGTGACACCTGAAAATATTCGTTTGCGTTGTAGGGAGCTTGAACCTCACAAACGGAAGACAAAAATCAGTTGACGCAATCAGTCTGGAGGAAAACAGGCCCGTCTTTTGTATAGGCTTTATGCCACTTATTATTAAATTTATCCAGCCAAAGCTCTTTACCTGATTTTACGATGACCTGGGGTTCAGCAGAGGTTTCAGGTTCAGAGTAGAGAACACAGTTTTTGAAAAAAGTATGCATCCCGGATTTGAAATTTCCTGGACTGTTTTCCTGTCCATAACTGCTTGTTGGTCTGCGTTCTATATTGTCATTATTGTTGTCGATCTGTTGATTGATATGTTCCTCCATGGGCATATCTCCACCGATCTCTTTTTCCTCTTCGTAAGCAAATTTTTCACCTGGTATCGTGCTTCCGTCATCCCCTTCCGGTTCTTCTGAAGGATCCGGTCCAAAAACTTCATTGATAATGGAGGGGGTTTGTTCCTCTGATTCTTTCTGATTGCCCACGATCAGTCTTTTTTTGGTCTTAACAATTTTTATTTCTTCATTCTGGCTTGAGATTTTGTCAATCAGGCTGGGGTTTCCCTTTTTGAGTTCTTCATTCCTGATCGTGTATTCAGTTGCAGACGAGAATATATCCTCCATATCCTGATCGTTTAAAGGGTGAAAATTCTGAAGATTATCCTTGAAGTTTTCAGATTTCAATTTGGTATCCTCTGGAATGTGGTCCTTTATGAAAGGGTCAACTTCAGACACCTCTCTTTCAAACTGAGTGAGAGAACTGCGGCTTTTCTGGCGGGAGGATGACTCCAAATAGGAAGGTGTTTTGCTTTTAAATTCCTGAGCCATGACCTTATCGAAGAAAATAAAACAGGAGAGAAGAACAAGCCATCTCATCATTATTCTCATAAAAACTCCTTTAATTCACTTATTTTACACCTTATTGAAAGAAATCGGTCATTTATCTTAAAATCTTAAAGAATTTTTTTGAAAAAAATCTGAAGCAGGAAAAATTAAAATTTCATTCTTCAGAGGGTCTTTAATTTGATTTGAGATTGGGGGAAGAGAGAATTTTTTGGTTTTTTATCCAATCAATGACAGTTTGAGAGGCTCCAATCCTCTCTTTTAACAGTAATTTTAAATGAAATTGTTTATCTTTTGTCCACTTGGGCCACAATTTCAGAAAATATTCCTCAAGGTTTTCTGTGTTTTTGATGACTTGTACAGGGGCTATTCCCCCGATTTTTATTTTTTTAAAGATCAGTGCCTCTCTGTTGTTAAGGTGTTTTGGTCCCACGAATGTCAACTGACCCTGAGCCAGGGCTTCCATGACACTGTGGACGCTTCTGTTCATTGACCCTCCCACAAAGGCAAAGCTTCCCCAGGCATAGAGATCAGCGAGGATGCCCTGTTTATCAATCACAAGAACATCTGAGGGGTCCCGGTTTTCGGTTTGTGTATAAAATTGATACTCCAATCCCAGGGATTTAATATTTTCTGTCAGCTTCTGCAGGTGAATCCGGGTTGGTTCGTGGGGGGCAATAATGAAGGAAATTTCCTTGTAAAATTTTTTGAAAAAAGGGAGTAAAACCTTTTCGTCCCCGGGCCATGTTGAACCTGCCACAAAAACAGGTTTGTTAAAATTATTCAGTGGTTTGAGTGGTTTGGGGTTTTTACATCGGAAAAGACATTGGTCATAACGGGTGTCACCGGTAACATGGATGTTGTTGAAGGGGTGGAGAAGCCTTGTCAGTTGTTCATGATCTTCCCGGCTGACGCAAAAAATATTGTTCATTTGTTTTAAAACAAGACATTCAACCCATTTTTTAACATTCTTAAAGGGAGTTCCCATGGTTTTTGAAAAGAGCAGGCATGGAATGTTTTCTTTTTTTGCACTGATAATCATCATGGGCCATAAATCTGTTCGTGCAATAAGAAGTGCCTTTGGCCGGTGATGGTTGATAAACCCTGTCCACTCTTTGCGTGTATCCCAGGGGGTCGGGCAATAAAAATCAATATTTTTATCTCTGGCAAGGGCTTTTTCCACAGAAGGTGAAAAGTAAGTCACCAGAATCTTTTCATGGGGGTGTTTTTCCCTGATTTTTCTGATGACAGGTTTTGCGTATTCGTATTCCCCGGAAGCACAATGGAACCAGAGGGGATAAGTTTTTTCAGGAAAATTCAGCCAGGGCTTGATCCCGTCTTTTTTTTCGCGAAGCCTGAACCACAGTTCCCATTTTTTATGGAATTTCCTGAAGAAATAAAAAAACAATAAAAAAGGCGGGTAGAAAAAAGGATAAATCAGGGAAAGTGGCATTTGTTTTTATTTGATAATGATTTTAATGCCCGATGTCCAGATCATTTTTGAGGAGCTTGAAAGCCTCGCTACGAAAGTTTATGAGAAGTTTGGGCTAGTGACTACTGACGGGCGGCTTGCAACTTCCTCAGATAAGACTTCCATGGAAAACAAAAAAAGACAGAGCTGTCCAGAGGCCGCTGGCTGTCAAAGCTGAAGAAAGATTGTCAGCCGATACCAGTATGACAAAGGCAAAAAGCAGGGATATTAAAAGCATGATTTCTCCTTTTTTTTCATTCGCCTGTTTGAATCCGGTGGACCTTCCAGCTCTTTCTGGATGAAACCCAAAAAATAGACAGGATTCAGCGTTTAATGGATTATTAAGCAATAAACAGGCCTGTTTTGGCTTCTGAAAAGGGGTTTAAAGTGTTTCATTTTTGGAAAAAAGAGGGTATCGATGGTGAGTGACAAAAATTGTTATACTAAAGACCATTTTTTTTCCATGTGATACCTGTTTTTTATCTGGTGCCAGTCAATGAACTCTTTTTACAAGAGGTTGTCAGAAGTCCAAAAGAAAAAAAAGACCTGTCTGTGTGTGGGTTTGGATCCCCGATTGGATCGTCTTCCGGAACCTTTAAAGGGGCGGTCCGGGGCTGTTTTCAGTTTTTTGAAGGACATTGTTGATGGAACTGAAGAGTTCGTCTGTTGTTTCAAGCCACAAATAGCCTGTTTTGGAGCCTATGGACTGGAAGAGACTCTTTTGCGGATGATTGAGTACATTCATAAAACCTACCCTGAAATCCCTGTGATTCTGGATGCCAAGAGAAATGACATCGGAGCCACTTCTGAAATGTATGCCATGGAAATTTTTGATCGCTATAAGGCTGATGCTGTGACACTAAACCCCTATATGGGTTGGGAGAGCGTGGAGGCCTTTGTAAAACACAGGGATAAAGGTATTTTTATTCTCTGCCGCACTTCCAACCCGGGAGCCGGGGAACTTCAGAACCTTAAAGTGGATGGCGAACCTCTCTATGCTCTTGTGGCCGGGAAGGCTTTGAAAACCTGGAACCCATTCAAAAATGTGGGTTTGGTGGTGGGTGCCACGGCTGTGGAGGAGGTTCAGAATTTGAGGAACCGGTTTCCAGGGGCCTGGTTTCTTGTCCCTGGAGTGGGATCTCAGGGGGGGGATATGGATTCAGTGATGAAATACGGAAAAAGCAGGGAGGGGGGTGGTTTGATTATCAGTTCCTCCCGGGCTGTTCTCTATGCGGGCAAAGGGCCTGATTATGTAAAAAAAGCTCGACAAGTGGTCCAAAAGATGCAAAAAAAAATGAAAGGTTATTTTGAAATTGAAAAGGATGGTTTTCATGAATCGTAGAATGTTTTTGAGAGTGACCAGCACAATTTTTCTGGCCATTCAGTTTACTTTTTTGAATCTTAAAGAGTCAAAGGCTGAAAAGTCCGCTAAAGATAATAATCTTATTGATGAGCAGGACACCATGGCCAAAGCCCTGAAGTATCACCATGATGCCGCAAAAGCTCCGGCCATAAGAACCAATAAAAAAGCTTTTTGTTATAATTGTGCCAAATACAACCTGTGTATGGATGGGGATACAGGCTGCAAAACCCTTACAGCCAAAGCCCTTGAAAAAGCCCAGGCGGCTCCCTGCCAGCTTTTTAAGGGAAAAAACGTGACCAGAGCAGGTTGGTGTCTTTCCTGGCAAGCTCGGTCTTAACCCTTGTTTTTTTATAAGCTTTGTTACCCGAAAAATCCATGACAACACTTTTTCTTGTGCCTCTGAGACAGGAGCTGGATCATCTTGTAAAGGTTTTTCTGTCTGCGGGCTGGACATTCAATAAAACCCAGGTTCAGGGTTTTTGGTTTTGGCATTTTCCCCATCAATCCCTTGTCATGGCCATGGGTGGTTACGGGCAAAGTCAGTTTGAAACCCGAACCCGGTTTTGCATTCGCCATTTAAGGAATATCAAACATATTTTTTGTCTGGGTTCGGCGGGGGCTCTTCAACAAGACCTGAAACCAAAGGATCTTGTTTGTGCCACCCGGATTATTCAATACAGTCGGCACCAAAACCAGGATTTCCATTTCAATCCGGTTGTGTATGAAGCTTCAGGGGATGTGATAAAGGTTTTAAAAAGAAAGGGGAAAAGCCACTCTTTGTATTTTGGCCCCATTGTCAGCGTGGGTGAGGAGATCGTGGATCATGAGAGTAAAATCCAAATTTACAGGAATACGGGTGGAATGGCTGTGGCCTGGGAGGGTCTGGGGGGTGGTCGGGCCGCCAGATTTCACGGACTTCCCTTTACTGAAATCAGAACCATTACGGATCAGGCTTCAGAAAACACCCATCTGGAGTTTCAGGAAAACTTTGAAGGGGCCATAGAAAAACTTGGTGAACTTGTTGTGGACTTTCTCCACTGAGAGTGTGATTGTTCAACAGTCTTAATTGTTTAGCAGTCTTGTCACAATGGGAACTTGATTTTCATTGAAAATTCCCTAATATAAAATTGTGAAGCTGATTTTCGCTCTTGTTTTCACTTTTTCCATTCTCCAGGTGCTTGTTGCTTATGATAAATCCAACTCGGGTTTGGGGAAGAGAATATTCATTGCCCCCATTAAATCCATGGGTTTCTTCACTTTTGGTTATAATTCAATGATTTCCAGTCTGATGTGGGTTCGGGTGGTTCAGGATTCTGAGGTCTGTGATCAGACTGAAGAGAAACAGGTTCTTCCCAAGCTGGAAACGGAGGATATTCTGACAGAGGTTCTGGAAAGAGAGCTTCCTGAAGCCAAATGCAGTGAGGGTTGGGTTTATCAGATGTTGGATGTGATCACTGAACTTACTCCTGATTTTTACGGAGCTTATCTGCATGGTTCCACCATGTTGAGTGTTGTGGTGGATGATCGGGTGGGAGCCCAGAAGCTTTTTGCCAAAGCGGTGAAGGATTTTCCTGAGGACTGGCAGATCCTCTATCGGGCGGCCTATCATGAGCTTTTTGAAATGCAAAATCCGGATCAGGCGGCCCGCCTTCTGAGACTGGCCGGAGAAAGAGGGGCACCCCAATGGGTTTACGCTCTGTCAGCCAAAATTTATTCAAAAATGGGTCAGGCGGCTTTTGCCAAGACTGTTCTTGAAAGTGTTTTAAGACGTAAGTCCAATGGTGAAGCCATTGAAAGAGTCAAAGTCCAGCTTAAAAAAGTGAATGAAATTCTTGAAAACACTCAATAAAATAAGAATACTAACCCGCATTTCTCTTTAACTTTCGGAAGCTTGAGAGCCTCGCTACGAAAGTTAAAGAGAAATGCGGGTTAATAGAATGCTGAATAATTAAGCTTTAAAAAACTCCCTGTCTTTTGGCTTGACGATTCTCAAAATGAACCCATTTTACTTTTAAGCACCCCATTTTCATGATTTTTTTATGGTTGTGTCAGGGGTTTGGAGAGGTTACTGAAATGAATCGGGATTATTATGAAGTTCTGGGAGTGGACCGATCCGCCAGTACCGATCAAATCAAAAAAGCTTATCGTAAGCTGGCCATGAAATATCATCCTGATAAAAATCCAGGCAATCAGGAAGCTGAAGAAAAGTTCAAGAAAGCAGCCCAGGCCTACGGCATTCTTGGGGATTCTGAAAAAAAAGAAAAATACGACCAGTTTGGCCATGCCGCCTTTCAGAATGGTGGAGGCTTTGGCCAGGGCTTTGAAAATGTTGAAGATATTTTTTCAAGTTTTGGCGATATTTTTGGCGATTTTTTTGGAATGGGAGGCAGAAAGAGAAATTCCCGTCGTTCCAATGGTCCAGGGAGAGGGGCCGATCTTCGGTATATGTTGGAAGTGGAACTGGATGATGTGGTTTCAGGAACTGATAAAACCCTTGAGTTTGATACAGAGGAAACCTGTAACCGTTGCTCCGGTCTGGCTTCAGAACCTGGCAGTCAGCCTGTGACCTGTGGTACCTGTGGCGGACAGGGTCAGGTGGTGAGTACCCAGGGTTTTTTTCAGATGGCCACCACCTGTCCAAATTGTCGTGGATCGGGAAAGATCATTAAAAATCCATGCAAACAGTGTCATGGGTCCGGACGCAAAAAAGTGGCAAAGAAAATCACAGTGACTGTTCCCATGGGAGTTGAGACAGGCACCCGTCTCAGAGTGGCCGGTGAGGGGGAGGGAGGTATCAGAAAAGGACCTTCCGGGGACCTGTATGTGGAGATTTATGTGCGTTCCCACAGCCAGTATGACCGTCAGGGTCAGGATCTTCTGGGTCAGATTAAAATTTCCTACACCCGGATGCTCCTGGGGACAGAGGTTGAGGTGAAGACCTTTGACGGCAAAAAAATATTGAAAGTCCCTGAGGGGAGTCAGCCGGGAAGTCTGCTAAGGCTTCAGAGCCTGGGGGTTCCCGATTTACGCACAGGTCGTCGGGGGGACATCTGTTTGCGGCTTGAGGTGGAATTTCCCAAAAAGCTTAAAAGACGGGAAAGAGAACTCCTCAGGGAGCTTTCCGAAATCCGTAATGAAACATTGGCTGAAAAGGAAAAAAAAGGTTTTTTCAGCCAATGTATCCAAAGCTTGACAAGCTGGAAAGCAAACACAATCTTAAGAAGTGTGGAAGGCTGAATTTTTGATTTTTTTTAAACTGAATTTTTTTTAAAGGAGAGGGAAATGGGAAAAGTGATTGGAATTGATTTGGGAACAACAAATTCCTGTGTGGCTGTAATGGAAGCAGGGGAGGCCAAAGTGATTGTCAATGAAGAGGGTAACCGAACCACTCCCTCAATCATTGCCTTTAAGGATAACGGGAAACTGGTGGGTCAGGTGGCCAAAAGACAGGCTGTGACCAATCCTGAAAACACCATTTATTCGGCCAAAAGATTTATCGGTCGTCGCTTTGATGAAGTCCATGAGGAAATCAAACGCACCCCCTATAGAATTGTCAAAAAAGGAAATAATGACTGTGCCTTTGTGGTGAAGGACGGGGAGACTGAAAAAACGGTTTCCCCTGAAGAGGTGGGGGCGGCTGTTCTGGCTAAGCTTAAAAAAGTGGCAGAAGATTATCTTGGCCAGGAAGTTTCTGATGCTGTGATCACCGTTCCGGCTTACTTTAATGATGCCCAGAGGCAGGCCACAAAGGATGCCGGTAAAATTGCCGGTCTCAATGTCAAACGCATTATCAACGAACCAACGGCGGCCGCCCTGGCCTACGGTTCTGAAAAGAAGAAAGATGAAAAAATTGCAGTTTATGATCTTGGGGGTGGAACCTTTGATATTTCAGTTCTGGAAGTGGGGGACAGTGTGGTTGAGGTTCGAGCCACCAATGGGGACACCCATTTGGGAGGGGATAACTTTGACGAAGTGATCCTGGACTGGATTATTGATGAATTTAAAAAAGATCAGGGCATTGATCTTAAATCTGACAAAATGGCTCTGCAACGGCTTAAGGAAGCGGCTGAAAAGGCAAAAATTGAACTCAGTTCCACCCAGGGAACAGAGATCAATCTGCCTTTTATCACGGCTGACGGCAGTGGCCCAAAGCATTTGAATTTAAAACTCACCCGGGCAAAATTTGAGCAACTCACAGAAAGTCTTGTGACACGTTCCCTGACTCCCTGTAAAAAAGCTCTTGAAGATGCCGGTTGGGTTATCAATGACATTGACGAGGTGATTCTTGTTGGCGGTTCCACCCGCATTCCCGCTATACAGAAGGCTGTGACTGACTTTTTTGGGAAAGGCTCGAACAAGTCAGTCAACCCTGATGAAGTGGTGGCCCTTGGGGCGGCCATTCAGGGTGGGGTTCTGGTTGGAGATGTGAAAGATGTTTTGCTTTTGGATGTGACTCCCCTTTCCCTTGGGCTTGAAACACTGGGTGGAGTGATGACAAGACTCATTGAGCGAAACACCACCATTCCTGTGAAAAAATCCCAGGTCTTTTCAACGGCTGCCGACAACCAAAGCAGTGTTCAGGTTCATATTTTACAGGGTGAACGGGAAATGTCCGCAGATAATAAATCCCTTGGAACCTTTGAACTTGTTGGTGTTCCTCCAGCTCCTCGTGGGACACCCCAGATTGAAGTCGCCTTTGATATTGATGCCAATGGTATCCTCAATGTTTCTGCCAAGGATATGGGAACAGGCAAGGAGCAGGCCATCCAGGTGAAGGCTAAATCCGGTCTCAGTGATGAAGAAATTGATAATATGGTTAAGGAAGCTGAGGCCAATATGGAATCTGATCGGGAGAAAAAAGAACAGGTTGTGCTTCGTAATGATCTTGACAGTCTGACTTATCAGACTGAAAAGATGATTACTGATAATAAAGGCAAGTTTAAAGAGGAATCGGTCAGTACGGCCAACACGGCCATTGATAATGCCAAAAAAGTTTCAGTAAAAGGTACAGATGCCACAAAAGAGGAAATCAAGGCAGCTTTTGAAAATTTACAAAGCATTGCCCAGGCCCTCAGTGCTGAACTGTACAGTCAGAAAACCAAAACTTCTTCAGATGCTGCTACTGATGCTGCTACTGATGCTAAAACAGATTCCTCCAGTACAGTCAATGGCAGTGCTGCCAGTTCATCAGATGATCCCATTGATGTGGATTTTAAGGATGTGAACTAAACAAATGAAAAGATCGGATTATTCAAAATCGTAGGCCATGGCCAGGCTCAGGTAATCAAAGCCCTGGCTGAGACCTAATCCATATTCCAAAAGAAAGTTAAAACCCCTTGAACTGCCAAGTTCCCATTCTTCAGGGGCCCACTCCAGACCAAAAGCTGCCTGGAAACTGGTATAAAAATCCAGTGTATTTTGTTGTAACCCAATGGGAAGACCCAAATAGGGGGTAATTTTACCAAGATCGCTGTTGATATGTTTACTGATGATGGGTGTGATATTCAGACCATAAGTTGAGTATTCCAGGAACCTGGCAAAGGTGAATCCTGTTCGCACTCCAACAGCAGGCTGATCGTCGGTGTCTGGAAAGGGAACCCATTTAAGAAAGACACCAAGCTGGTAATCCACAGATCCTGCTCCGGCTTCAAGCTGTATTTCAGAGTCTGGAACAAATCCACTGGAACCCAGAACATAACGTCCATTAAAGTTGAACCCTTTAGGGGCATTGGAAATAATCTGACTCTCGCCCAGGAGACGGGTCTTTTGTCCCTGTCTCAGTTCCCCTGTGTCCATCAGGCTGAAATAAGCCAGACCATAAGACGATGGGAACAGCAGAAATAAAAATAAAAACAATGGCACAAGGACCCCACTTCCTATGAGACTACTATAATTTAATTTCACAGACTTTCAAGCCTTGGTTTCAGGCTTTTATCCCTATTTTCTTGATCTCCATTGGGTTTATTGTCATAGTACTTGATATTGTTGTTTTTCAGAAACCATAATGGCGGCTGTAGCTCAGCTGGTAGAGCCCTGGATTGTGATTCCAGTGGTCGCGGGTTCAAGCCCCGTCAGTCGCCCCATTTTACGTCCGTAGTCAGAGTCCGTTTTTTAGAAATCCCAACTAAGTTATCAAAATTTATAAACTAATGGTTTCAGTCACTTAACGCATTAGTTTATCTTTCATGTTTTCCAGAGCTTTCCCGAAATTTTTTGAAAAAGCTACTCTTGGCTACCCGTCTGGCTACCAGAGTAGCAAGTCACTTTTTAACTCGTATCGTAGCACTTCCTCCAAGTCATCCTATTGAAGTTATTAACCTTATAAAGTTTTTCATTCCAAAGATATCATCCATCAAATTTCGTATCAAATGAACATTTTCATCAGAGATTTGAACAAAACAAGAACCACTCTCCGTTAAAAGCTCTCTTGCCAATAAAAGTCTGTCTCTCATATAAGCAAGGTAAGAATGAATCCCCAATTCCCAAGTATCACGGAAAGCCTTCAACATCTCAGGCTCTGCTGTTAGATCATCGTCTTTTCCATCCTTCACATCTCTTTTATTCGTAAAAGGTTGGAAGTTTGAACCATACTTAATTCCGTAAGGTGGATCAATATAAACACATTGAATCTTTCCACCCATTCCCTCTTTTTCCAAAAGAGAGTTCATAACAAGAAGAGAATCTCCGGCAATCAGTCGATTGCTCCAACCCTTATCGTGTTTGTAAAAATCAATGGCCTCATTTTCAGGAATGATTTGTTCCTGTTTGAAAAGAGAAAGCTGTTCATAGTTGACAGTGTTCGTTTTTCGGACTTGTTCAATAATCGCCCTTGAGTCTATCTTTTCATGGGTATGGAGAGAAACTGTTGGAACTTCAAAGGAGGTTTTTTCTGCTTTTCCAGACCAATCCAGATAAGGGGCCTGTATCTTTCTTATTTTTTCAAGAGCCGTTTTAGCATCTTCACAAGAACCAGAGAGTCCTTTATCAATGATTTTCTCAATATTTGCTCTTTTAAAATCAAACTTTAATTCCGGGGAAAGATGAGAATCAAATGTGTACTTCTTTTTTTCTTCAGTTTTAAGAGGTTCTGTTTTGTTACTTACCAGACCAATGGATGGGTTATTTTTCCGTTTTTTCTTTTTGTGTTTTAGTTGGGTAATTTCAATTTTTCTTACTGGTTTTCCCATTTGTGCCATCCTTAGTTCCTTTTTTGAAATAAAGAAGCAAAAATTATTCCTTATGAACTTTGGTTGAGTTTGTTCCATAAAACCCATCAAAAACCTCTTTTTGGCGTTGAAACCAGAGCAATCTTGAAAAAAATGAATCGCAAGGAGTCAAAATATAGGCACAAGTTCATTTTTATTTGACGAATATTTGTACATAGGACTTTAATAAAGATGAAATTTGATTTTGTGTCCTATATTCGGTTAAACTGGAATTGACAGACTCTACTTAGGTAGGTACAAATTCTGTCACATAAAAAATTAGGCGGTCTATGCCCAGTCAAGAAAAAAAACAGAGTTTTTCCAACGGTAATTCCCATGAAGAACGGGAAGAAAAGATAAGTTTCTGGGATTGGTTCGTTCACGGAAAAGGAACTGTCGCTGAACCTTGGCCCACAGCAGAAGAGCTTTTCAACAATCCAAAAGTTCAAAAAGAAATGAAAGAAGTGCAAGAAGCCTTTGATCGCATAGAAGAAAAAGAAAACAATAAATAAATGCTGGAATTATCTAACATTCTCTGGGTGGTCCCTGGAGTTGTCTTTATTCACTTTTATAACCAAAGAAGACCCTATACAACATTGATCTGCAAGGTTGGCCTTACGTTTTCTCTGTTGTCATTGTGGCAATTTTTACATGGCTTCCGACAAAATTACTTTTCCAGATACTTTCTTCTTTTTTCAAACTATTCCGTGGCAGACACTAAAATTTGTTCTTCACACAATATCAAATAATGAAATATTGACTCAATTATCTATGGTCTTAATTTCTTCATCTTTTTCCATTTTAATTCTTTGGATTTGTAAAAGAAAATCAATAAGTCAGTGGGTCTTTGTTCCCGTGTACGATCATTTTTATAACAAATGTATTTCTCTGGAAAATAAAGCTGTTTTTCTTACTCTTAAAAATGATAAAACTTACATTGGTATTTTATGGAGGTACCCACAAAGCCCAAAATCAAGACACGAATCCCAAACGATTTCCATAGCACCTCTGAGAAGTGGTTACAGAGATATGGAAAAAACAGTCAAATGGAACACCTATTATCCAAAATATGAAACTAAAGCGGACTTTATCGATATGGAAACCCTCATACCAAGAACAGAGATTGTCACCTTTGGAAAATTCAACCATAAAACTTTTCGTCATTTTTATGGAGAAAATGGAGATAAAACCTAAAAATAGTTTCTGATTTTTCTTCGATGTTTTTAAAGTATCTTATATTTTTTGAAATTTTAAAACTTCTAC
The DNA here is from genome assembly GCA_965218815.1 of Bdellovibrionales bacterium. Lineage (GTDB taxonomy): Bacteria > Bdellovibrionota > Bdellovibrionia > Bdellovibrionales > JAGQZY01 > JAGQZY01. Next base: position 1,181,216 of record CBDCLX010000002.1, read on the forward strand.
AAATCAACAGTGTTCGATATGTAACTTTCCAGCTTATCAATGGCTTCTCTGTTTTCCTTGGCTGTGACTTCAGCTCCTTCCTCTGAATATTTCTTTTCATATTTTAAGTCATAATTTTAAAACGAGAAGGGGCTTCAAACAGTCCCTTCTCATATATCAATAATATATATTAATTTGAAGAATAAGATGTATCTGATTTATCTGAGTTGAGGCTTCGCATTGCCGATGTTTTCTATCTTTTAGCTTGTTGAGCTGCTTTTTCAATCCAATTTTCAATATTATTATATCCATCATCATTCTCCCAATCATAGTAACCGCAACATGGATAAGTAGGAGAAGTTATTAGTCGAAAACCAAAATGTTTTTCAAATGGGTTTTCCCCCATTTGATCGGTTTTTTTCGTTCTAAAATCTTTCACATTATGAATATATATTCCTACAAGGCCATTCCGCTTATCTATACTTTTCTCTATTTCATATCGAACCCAACGCCTGTTTGCCGTCTCTGCTCCAATTAAAACTACTGTTACAGATGTCCCATTTAATTGTTGATTTATCCAATTTTTTACGGCTTCATCTCCATTTCTCTTAATAGATTCCCAATCGGCAGCATCAAGAAACTTTGAGGACTCTCCCTTTGTTAACCAACTATTTCTGATTTGCCCAATCCTTCCAATATCCCTTAAAAGTCTTGTTCAAAGAGTGTGGGGGGAAACTCAAAGTCATCTCTTCCATAGAGGAACCTGAAGTCATCAAAAAGGTTCTCAACCACTTGGGACTGGAGTCGGGAATTCCAGAGCCCTGTTCTCCAAAGGGGCCACCTGAAGAGGAGGAGGTTTTCCATTTCTCATGAATCTTCTTCATTGGAGAACTCTGACGGAGAACCCGGGTTTTCTGTGATGGATTCCCTTATTCAAAAATTCACTTTTCCAAGCAAATCAGGTTTGGAATCATAAATTTTCAAGAAAAACTCCTCTCAAATGACCATAAAATGGAGTTCGTAAAGCAAAAAGATCAGAAAAACCATGGAAAACGGGGTGGGAATACATCTTGATCTCTGAAAAAATATCTTCTATCCTTCTTATACACAGTAAAGAGAACTTTCATCTTTATCTGACGGATCATCAAAGTCGGGGGCGGGGAAGAAAGAAATCTTCCTGGGAAAATCTCAATGAAGGGGAAATTCTATTAAGTACCTGGTGTTTTAAATCACAACAAAGCCCCCAACCCATTATCACTCCCCTGTTGGGTCTGACTCTTCGATCTTCACTTCTGGAAATAAAAAAAGATCTGACTTTAAGAATCAAGGCTCCCAATGATCTTTATCTGAATAATGCCAAAGTTGGAGGACTTCTAGTCGAATCTGTTCAACAGGGAGACCGCTTTTCTTTAATGATTGGACTGGGACTTAATGTTTTCAACTCCCCTCAACTGGATCAGCCCATCTCTTTCCTGACAACATCCATGGAAATACATGACAAACTCTGGTTTTCTTTTTGCACAAAACTCTATAAATCCTTTCAAAAAGCCATAAAAAAAGGACAGAGGAAATATTTATCTCACGAAGACACCCAAAGACTTAAATCAGCCCTTAATTTTGGTTTGCCGGAAGATAAAAAATACATGAATGTCAGCCCGGAATGCAATCTTGTCACCAGCCAGGGAGTTTTCCCATGGACAGAACTTTAAAACCTCTCAAATCCATAGGCTCTAAAGAAAAGACACTGACATGGCAACAAATTAAAGAAAGAGCGAAGATTAGCTGCGTTTAGTATCTAACCATGTAAAATTTACAAATTTGTTTTTATTCTGGAAATTTTCAGTCTCTTGGTATAAAGTTCAAACCTGAAAACCCAATAACAATTTGTAAAGGTCAGTATATTATGGAAAAAATGAATAAAAGTATCCCATTGTTTATCGTTTTTATTTTTATTGTTTCATTTTCAAACGCAAAATCTCTGGATACAATAATTGGTCCGGATATGTTTCCTAATACGGATATATTTGAACAAAAAATGATGAATATATGTGACCCTCTCTCTGAAGCAAAGTTCATTTCCTGCATGATTACTCTCACTGATCTGGTTTCCTTTGACCACATACCGAGAGTTCAACAATTTCGACCTCCAGAAGAATGGAAAAAACTCTCTATGCAGGAAAAACAATACTCCTCAAGGACTTTTTTCCGTTATTTTTTTCGTTCACAAATGGAAAGAGGCTCCGTGAGAGAGGCTTTCAATGATATTTTACAACAAAGCATGGAACGTTTCAAAAGAAAGGTCCCAAAAAAAGATCATCCCATGGCGCTGTCTACTGCTTATTGCCGAAGGGTCGTCTATGTTTTGGCTGTTGAGGATATTCCCGTTGAGGAAATATCTGTGGAAGAAGCATTGAAAGGATTCCCCCCAGGAACCTTCGCGAAAGTTACTGTGCAGAGTAGTTGTAACAACAAAATATATGATCGACTGTGGGTGATGTGAAAAGATTTGTAGGACAAACCACCAAGGCCATTAAAACGGGAGCCAAAAAATTACAATCCAATTTGTTGTTTTTGAAAAACAAAATGATCATCCACAAAAGCAGTCAAATGGATGGTCATGTTTGAACCTGGAAAAGATTCCACATTAACCGCAATCTCCCAAGTCCTCTGAACACAGCTGGGTAACGTGGACAAACGGCTTCCCTGAATACTGGCAGCCACAGTCTGACCATTTTCAGAACACTCTATTAACAATATCGTAGTAGACAAAAAATAAAAAACCCACACACTTTCTTTTGTTTCTCCGGAAAACCCGGGATAAGATCACAATGTGCGATTATCCATAAAATCCAAAGTTGAGGATCTTATTAAAGAGAAGGTTGTCGGGGTGACCCCTCTTTCAGTCAAAGGCAGTCAATCCCATTTTATTATTGAGATCCAAAGAGGAAAGAAAGGTCTGTTCCCCTATCCTGCTTTCAACGACAACAGAGTGGTCGAATTTGTCTGTTTGACCCACAGGTGCCGCCTTGAAACGAAATAGGTGCTGTACTTTAACATCACTGACTGGGAAAGATTCTGACCAATCAAACCCCTGAAATGTTCCCCCACTCTGTCCAAAGACATCATCTGAACGGTCAGGAAGTTTATAATGGATGCCTTGATCCCTGGACTGAGCCGAAATGGCCATTGGCAGGACGGAACACCCAAGCGAGGAGGTCGTCGTAGAGCGAACCGCTTTTTCAGTGGTGGAAGTTTCAGTGCTGACTCATTCAGATCACATTATCAACAGGCTTGTAAAAACTGGGGTGTAAAAATTTCAAAACAAGTGAATTGATTTGATAAGCAGGAATGCCTCTGATAAAAAGGTGCGATATTAATTATGAGGTTTTTTCATGGGAGGAGAAATGAGAAACATTTTTATAAGTGTTTTTATTGTGTGTTTGTTTTTTATCGACAATGCCATGGCTGGTGTGGGGAGTGCTCTTTTAAGAGGAGTTGTAAAACATTTTCAACCCAGGACAGGCGAACAAATGGTAAAGTCTTTGGAGAATCTTGAAAAAAATCTCTGGGGTAAATCTTTGGGAGAACTTTCTGAATCTGATATAAAACAATTGATGAAATCCGGTTTTGATCCTGAGAAAATTATCAAAGATATGGAAAAATTTAAGAGAGAGATTCTTCCGGAAGGTATTGGAGTCTTTTTACCCGAAGAAGGCAGGCATGTTTTAGTAAAACTTATCATAGAATGTCAGAATATATTGATTCTCCGGTTTTTTTGAGATGGTGGAGTCAGGATGATTTTAGGAGGTATGCGTTTTTTTACATCCAAAAAGGAGATCTTGCGGGGAATTCTGAACTTCTTTTAAGATGGTGGAATGAGGCCAAGGTCACAGGAATGGAGGAACAATTGGAGTCTTATATGAGATCTTCTCTTAAAGAAGTTGTGGATAATTTTTCCCCTGATGAAGTTATGGAACGACTGAATGTAGATCCTTTTTTGGACACGGTTTTTAAGACAATAAAGGAGAGTGAATTTTTTTCCGACGATATGAAACCTATTCTTGAAAGACTATTCAAAGAGTTTGGTATTGAAAACGGTAGAGGAATTGGAAACGCTGTGGATACCGAGTGGGCATGAATGGGGCAATAGATGGTAGTTTTTCAACAGTCCGATTAATTTGGCAAACATGGAGTGTGTCTAAAGAAGAATATCTCAATTCATAGGGAATGAAAGAAAGTGATTTTTTTTCCGACAATATGGAGCCTGTTATTGAAAAGGCGTTCAAGAGGGCACAAAACCCGCGTCCATGGAGTCCACTACCGATGGGGTATGAACACGGATATGGAGTTTAGCCCGCATTTCTCATAGGATTTTGGTCTTCGCAGTAGAAATCTTATGAGAAATGCGGGTTAGATCATAACGTGACAGGACATACCAAAAGAGGATGAATATGCCAGATATGACAAGACCGGAAATTTTGGAAAACAGGACATCCAGGGTTTTGGGATTTTGTTTTATTTTATTCAGTTTTTCCGCTTTGGCTTTCTTCTTTTTGGTTTTTGGTCTGATCTCCCGGGCCTGGGGGCAGGGGATGGTGAAAGAAGTTCACCCGCCGGCGGCTGTATGGGCTATCCATAATAAGGAGGACATGAGAGCGGAACTGAAAGAGAATGAGGGCTGTGGGATGTGCTTTTCTGTGGATTCCAGTCGTTTTTTTGTAACCAATTTTCATATTTTATTTTTATTTAGAGATTTTTTTAGAAAAATATTTCAAAAATGGAGTAAAACTTTTCTGTGTTTCTGTTCAGGCACGGGGAAGATTGAGTCAAACCTTGAGGTTACAGAGAAGTAGGAAAAATATTCCAACTTTGAAAGAAGCCTTAAAGGTTGAAAAAAAGCTCTTACAGAGTGTTGTTGAGGAAGTCGGAAAACTTGAAGGTCGTGGTCTCACTTGGGGTGAGATTGTGGACCGATGGGAAGTTAAGGCTAAAATTGGGCATCTTGGGGATAAATACTCAGATTGCTCAACCATATATGCCCATGTAAACAGATTAAGAAATTATACCAAAATCTGGTGGGATTGTCGGGCTTCTGATTTAACCAAGGGTGATGGAAGACAGGTTTTAGATGCAGCCAAAGCTGGTGGTTCTAGCACGGGTCATTTGAAAAAGATCAAGTCTTCTATCAATGTTGTATTCAAGTGGGCCATAGAGGAGAAATACGTTTTAGGTGTTCACTCAAGTCCCACTGATGGCTTGGTTGTGGCGACTAAAGAGGAAGCAGTTCCCAAGATTCTCACTAAAGATGAATTGAGGGTCCTTCTTAAAAATGCCAAGTCAGACAACAACCCCTGGTATCCCACATGGGCTTTTGCTGTTTGTACGGGAATGAGAAGTGGAGAGTTAATGGCCCTTCAATGGAAGGACATTGATCTTGAAAAAGGAATCATAACCGTATCAAAGTCCTACAATAACGCTCGTCGCACTATAAAAAGCACCAAAGCTGGGTACTGGCGTTCTGTTCCCATTTCAAATGATCTGAAAGCGGTCATTTTGGAATTAAAAAAAGACAATCCAGGCCCGGAGGACTTTGTTCTTGAAAGGCTTTATGCCTGGAAGAACGGTCAAGCTGGTGAAGTATTGCGGCAGTATTTGAAAGATTTATGCATTGAAAGCAATGTGGTCTTTCATTCTTTAAGAGCGTGCTTTGCCACTCATATGCTTGCGTCTGGAGTCAATCAAGCCACTGTTATGAAAATTGGTGGCTGGAGAGACATTAAGACGTTTCAGATTTATGTTCGTCTTGCGGGAATTGAAGTTCAGGGTGCAACCAATGCCCTTGATGTGATGCCTCAAGCGGATAGCATTAGAGATGGTAGAGTTTTAAGTATGAGCAATTTCATGGGAAGGGTTTAACCCTTTCCCATAATCAAGAGAGTATTTCTCAGTATGTCATTAAAATTCTGGCTCTGTCTATTTAATCAAGCTAAGTTTATGGAATGACTCATGTAATTGAGGTCGCCCCAAAAATTTGGAATTGAAAATTCCAGAATCCTGAAAAACCCAATGAAGCTAAATACTTAAAATCATTAAAAAGGACTGACAATCACAGCCCAAAAATTTCATGAAATCCCATGAAATTTCATCCGGTTACTACCTGGATACTACTTATTTACTACCAGCAAATCGGTCTCCAAAAGCAGGGGGGCCATTCTGGAGACACCTTTACAGAATATACCGGACACATCCTTTATACTTTATACCGAGGACATGGTTTACACTTTTTTATCTCAAAAAGGGAACTGGGGAACTTTACACCATTTAAATTCAATTCCAATTGATTTTTGGGCTTAAATTTATGATAATTGTCAGTGTGTCCGTTCAAAAATCCTCACTACTACTTCCAGTTTCCAGGCAATTTTTCCACAGTTTTAAGAATAAAGCATAAATCTTATGAGTCGTCCAAAAGAAGCCAAAGCCCGCATAAAAATCAACCAACTTTTGGAAAAGTCAGGCTGGCGTTTTTTTGATGGTGAGAACGGAAAAGCCAATATTCAGCTTGAGCCAAATATAAAGATCACCCAACAAGACATAGATTCCCAAGGTGATGATTTTGAGAAAACAAAAAATGGTTATGTGGATTATCTTCTATTAGGTGAGGATGGTTTTCACCTTGCTGTTCTGGAGGCAAAAAAAGGGGGGAAAAACCCTCTTGATGGCAAAGAGCAGGCCAGAAGATACGCCCATGAATTAAACGTCAGATTTGTTATTCTCTCAAACGGAAATCTTCATTACTTTTGGGACCTGGAGATGGGTAATCCTGAGATCATCACTGAATTTCCAAGACAGGAGTCCTTAAAAGGTCGTAAAAACTTTAACCCCAGTCCTCAAAGTTTGTCTGAAGAAAACATTGATGAGGATTATATTGCCATCACCCAAAGACCGGACATTGTTGGAAATCCCCATTGGAGTGCCAAAAAACAGAGCCTTTCAGAACAACATGATATGAGGGTTTTAAGACCCTACCAGGTCAAAGCCATTAAAACCTTACAGAAAATGGCAAAAGAAGGAAAACAGAGATTTCTCTTTGAAATGGCAACAGGGGCAGGGAAGACCCTCCTGTCAGCAGCCATAATAAAGCTGTTTTTAAGAACAGGGAACGCCAGGAGAGTTCTTTTTCTTGTGGACAGACTGGAACTTGAAAAGCAGGCTCATACAAACTTTGTCAGGTATTTAAAAAATGATTATACAGCCATTATTTATAAACAAAGCAGAGATGACTGGAATAAAGCGGAAATTGTTGTTTCAACAATTCAGAGTTTATTAACCGGTGGTAAATACAAAAAACATTTTTACCATAGGAATTTTGAAAAAAAGTTTTTTTCAGAAAAAACCAACCTTGTTTTCTGCAAAAGTTTTCTGGAAAAAGCTCTTAGGGATCCGATAACCGGAGAAATTGGGAAGAGGCTTATATTTTGTGTCAGTCAAAAACACTCCTCAAAGATCACCCAAATTCTCAATCAAATGGCTCACAAACTCTGGCCTGGGAAATACAATTCTGACTTTGCCATTCAAGTGACTTCAAACATTGATAACTCCAAAGAAAGCCCTACTCGTTTTTCCAGCAACAGGCTTAATGGCTATACAAGGTTTTTGGAAGGTTATAAGAGCAGTCGTTCAAGGGTTTGTGTCACAGTGGGTATGATGACAACAGGTTATGATTGCCAGGATATTCTCAATCTCTGTCTTATGAGGCCCATTTTTTCGCCCTCTGACTTTGTTCAGATGAAAGGACGTGGAACCAGGAAATTCACTTTCAAACACAAGGATGAAAACAGTCAAGAGCGTAAAATTGAAAAAGAAAAATTCAAGCTTTTTGATTATTTTGCAAACTGTGAATATTTTGAGGAAAAATTTAATTATGATGAAGCCTTGAATTTGCCCCAGGTCCAGGGAAAAGAGGGAAGTGATGGTCAGGATCCTGCTGTTACCATAGATGAAATTGAAGTGTTTGACCCGGATAAAATCAAAACAATCTCTGAAACTCAGGTTGGACTGGATGGCATGAGAGTTGATAGAGAGTTTTGGGGTAAGGCAAGAGACGAGATTCTTAAAAATGAAAGTATCAAACAAGCTGTGAAAGAGGAGAGATGGGAGAAGGCTGAAAGAATTGTTATGGAACAATATGAAAACAAACCTGAGCTTTATCTTAATCTTGAAAAAATCAGAAAATCAGAGAATCTGGACAGAAGAATCACATGGAGGGATTTTTTGGAAAGAGTTTTTGGTTTAACAGATCGTTTTTCAACAAAAGATGAGCTTTTGGATGAAGAGTGTGACAAGTTTATTTCCATTTGTAAACCGGAAAGTGAATATATTCCTTACATCAGAAATTATTTGAGGGCCTGTATTATTGATAAGGATTTCAGAGACATCATTGACAATAAAGAATATTCCAGCCTTTACCATTCAACAACATTTACAATGGAAGAGTTCCAGGCTCTTAATGGCAACACTCCCTGGAGGGAAAAGGTCCCTGAATATGTGAAAAACTATGTTAAACTGAACACTTTTATGGATTAGGCTTATGGTTTCAAACTTGGAAAGATATAAAAAGGATTTGGAAGAACTTATTTATCATGGTAAGCGATTGTTGCAATCTGTATCTAAGGATTTATATAGATCCATTATTAATGATGTTAATAGGTCGCCATATAAAGATTATTTTCCTGATGAATTTCATGAGGAATGGAAAAAGATTGAATTGGAAGAGTTGCCAGATTTTAAAATGGAATACCAAACATGGTATTCTGAAGCTCTGACAATTATTGAACAAATGATACCGGGGAGAAAATGTGACTTTATAGAGTTATATGAAGGATCTAAGAAAAGAGAATCTTATAGTGAATCACATTTTTAGTGCATTAAATAGCATCTCCCGCCAGATTCCAGGTTTGAAAACAACAACCAAAAAAAAGAGGACTATCCTAAAGTCTTTTGTTTACGGGAGAAAAACTTTTTTACTTGTAAGCACATCCATTTGTTCGGGATGCCATCAGGAGGCTTCTATTTAAAGGTTCTTCTGTTATATATCAGAAAAAACCAATTAACCAAAGTCTATATGCAATTTCCAAATTGGAAAGAGGTGTCATAATTTTAAACAACAATTGGCTATTTTAAAATCAGCTCAACAGAGATTTGAAAGTTCCCTTTTTGATATTAAGCAGTTATTGCAGGCTGATTTGTTTGATTCAGAACTAGCTGCTGCTAAAGAGGCAATAAAAAAGGTTTTTATCCTGCTGCTGGAGCTATGGCAGGAGTTGTTCTTGAAAAACATCTTTTCCAAGTTTGTAATAATCACAAAATTAAAGTTATAAAGAAAAACCCAACGATCAATAATTTAAATGAACTTTTAAAGAGCAAAGATATTATAGACATTCCAGCATGGAGAAAGGTTCAACACTTAGCTGATTTAAGAAATCTTTGTAGTCATAGTAGAGAAGAGGAGCCTAAGAAAGAAGAAGTCACCAATTTAATTAAAGGTGTCGATGAAATTATAAAAAATATTTTTTAGAAAAAGGATGACAAAAAATGACAAAAAATAAAAATTTGAAGCTTTGAAAGGAGTTGTTTTGAAAATACCAAAACATTTTTATTATATTACTCATAGAGATAATCTGAAATCTGTCTTGGAAAAAGGTATTCTGTCCAGAAACAAGACAAAAGACAGCTTATTGGCAAAAATAGGGTTATCTCAAAAGATAAAATCAATTCATAGTGAAGATGTGATTGAGATTAGAAAAGAGAAACAGTTTAAAAATCGCTCTTTGTGGGATTATGCCAACGTGTATTTTCAAGCTAGAACCCCGATGCTTTATTTGGTGAAACATAAATTTGGAGAGGGAAACATTATTGTTCTTCAAATTAATTCAGATATTATAGACAATTCTGATGTTGGTATTACGGATGGTAATGCCGCCTCGCAAAATACTGTCTTTTTTGAAGATATCAATGAAGCTTTAAAAGCCCTGAACCCCGAACAGTTTAAAAAAGAATATTGGACTGGTGATGATGATGCAAAAAGAAAAATTATGGCTGAACTGTTAGTTTATGATTTTATACCACCGGAAAAAATCATTGGTATTTATACAGCCAATGAAGAAATAGCTAATGAAATTAGAAAAGGGTTTATTGGTCCATTAAACATTATGCCAAATCCCAATATGTTTTTTCTTCCTGAGTTTCAAAAGAGTCTTTCAAGTCATATTACTTTGGCAAAAGGGGATATGTTTTTTTCAAAAATGCAAACATTTACAATCAGTGTGAATACCGTTGGTGTTATGGGTAAGGGGCTGGCCTCAAGGGCTAAATATCAGTTTCCCGATGTTTATGTGCATTATCAAGATCTTTGTCGCCAAAAGAAACTAAAAATGGGAATTCCCTTTCTGTATAAAAGGGAGGGTAATTTTATAAAAACACTTATGGAGGATACAAGAACTGTTGAAACGGAAAATGGAAGTAGGTGGTTTTTACTATTCCCAACAAAAAATCATTGGAGAACTTCATCTCCTATTGATGGAATTGAAGAGGGAATGCATTGGTTGTCAGATAACTATAAAAGTCTTGGAATTGAGTCTATTGCTCTTCCTGCTTTGGGTTGTGGCCTGGGTGGTCTGGATTGGAAAGATGTTGGTCCTTTAATGTGCCAGTATCTTAATAAAATGGATATACCAGCTTGTATTTATCTTCCCATTGAAAAACAAGTTCCTCAAGAACAACTGGAACCTCAGTTTTTACTCAAAACAGTTCAGAATAAAAACAATGGGGATTTATAAAAGATGCTGGATCAGGAAACAAAAAGAAGGATTGATTCATCAAGACAGATTTTGGTGGGTAAAATTCCAGACCCAAAAGCCCAGGTTGAGCAGATCACAACAGCCCTTATTTACAAATTTATGGATGATATGGATCAGGAGACAAAAGAACTTGGAGGTAAACCCACTTTCTTTGTCGGAGAATTCAAACAATATTCCTGGCCAAAAATCATTGATAAGAAACTTTCAGGAGAAGAAAGAGGCATCTTTAAAAATTTGTAGTTAAAAATTCGGCGTACTGACACCCTCCGCTTTTGTGAGCCAGAAAATTAGAAAGAATATCTCTTGAAATGTCTTTGTGCCTTGATATTTTGGCTATTGGCCTCATTTTTTTTTGTTATTTTTTCAGAATTTTAATTTACTAATTTACCTGAATTCGTGCATAAAAATGTACACTACAGATTCAATTTGATTTTTTAATAAGGCCTCCACCTATGGCTTTTAATATTTTTTCTTGAATTTTAGTTAAAGATACCGTTTTAATAAATTTATTTCTTCTTTTCTTATCGTAAAAATAGACATTATACATACTTCCAAGTTCTTCGATAGCTTCTTCAGGAGAAAGTTTTATTTTTTCCAATTTCATTTTTAAAATTGAAAGCAACAAGTAAGATAAGTAACATATAAACACATGAGATTGAACTCTATTATAAAGCCAATGACGAACTGGTCTTAAATTCGTTATTCCCTTAAGGGTTTTAAAAGATTTTTCAATTATATCTTTATCGAAATAAAATTTAACAATATCTTTTGACAGAATCTTTTTTGAGGAAAATATACAGGAATATCCATCAAACTCTGACTCTGAATCTAATATTTCCCTCCTCAATCTCCCAGATGGTGTTAAATATTTTTCTAAACCTGATTTTATATTTTTATTTTTAGCTAAAAGCTCTTGTGCATTTGTAATCTCGTCTAATCGAGACTCCTTTATATATAAAGCTTTCTTTTGGTTATAGCAAATAACCAAAAGACCTTTTATTTTTCCAATATTGTGATTAATATCTTGTCCATAAATAACTCCACTGGATATTCTTATACGATTTGAAATATCAACAATAGAGTTCTTTTTTATCATTTTTCTGATAATATCCTTCTCTTTTCTCCGAAGAGTAACTCCACAAATAGTGTCCCAACCCAATTTGTCAATATCATTAAGATTTCTCTCTGAAAAGATACCCTTATCATAAACAAAAATTCCACTTTTAAGACCATAGCTTGATAGACTTTCTGACAAATCTAGTAATGTCTTACTATCGTGTATATTTCCATTAAATGTTTTATGGAGTACTGGTATTCCATTTTTCTGAGTAGTCACTAATCCAATTTGAATAAGAGGTTGACCACCTTTGCCATCCTTACTCCTTCCTAACTTTCCAAGTTGACATTTGTTCCCATAAAGATATGTATTTGTAACATCATAGATCAAACCTTTTAAATCAACTTTATATTTTTTTTGAACAGTTTGAAATATCTTCATTTGCAAATGCTCTGGGTTAACCTCTAATGAGTCCAAAGCTGATAGCAATCGACTTTCAGTTAAGTCTTCTAATTTCAAAAGGCTATTTAAATCTGTTCTTTTATACCATTCAGGCATTTTCCGAACACTCTTATAATCTAAACAGTGGGCATAAACCATACTCAGTATTTCATTAGAATATTTGCCAAGTCCTTTATGCAAATCTATTTCTTTAGCAATTTGATTCAAGACAAGTAATGGTCCATAAATTTTGACTTTCTCTACTTCTAAGTCGGATGAATTTATTGAAATTATAGTTTCACCATTTTTTTCTTTTCCAATATACCGGATATGTTTTTGTACAACTTTTCCGTTTTCTCTTCTATTTTCTACTTCTGCAAGATATACTGTATCCCCTCTTTTTATTTTTCTGATAAAGCTCATAAAACCCCCGTTGTAGTGTAATATATTACACTACAACGGAGAGTTATGGCAAATTATTTTTTTGATTTTTTTTAAAAAATCGGTGGTTTTCTCTATGAAAATAGGATTTTTTTATGAATTTAAGAAATTATGAATTTGTAGTGTACATTTTTATGCACGAATTCAGGTAATTTAGTTTAAAATCCGGTGATGAATGATTTGAATATTTCAGAGAAATTAAAGAATTTGAGAAAGACCCAGAAACATGACCCAGGCCAAACCTGACAAAATGGCGGGGCTGATTCCTACTTCTGTTTCAAAGATTGAAAACGGAAAGCAGACCATGAGTGCTTTAAAACTCATAAGTCTTGCAAAGACTCTTAAAGTCAAAGTCATCGCTTTTTTAGACAGAGAGTTTTTCTTTGTTATGAGGAAATTAAGACGATTCAGGCTTTATATTTTAGCTTTTTGACGTAACTCTTCCACTTCTTTGGAGGTCAATCCGGTACATAGACAAATCGTTTTCACATCAAAGCCATTTTGAATCATCCGTAACGCTGCTTCTTGAGTCCCTTCTTTATGACCTCTTTTGACTCCTCTTTTGACTCCTCTTTCTTCAGCCTCATCCAAAGAACATTGTAATGCTGACATGACTCTATGATCCTCCTCTATGGTTTCCTCTTCTATCTTCCTGAGTACACTCAATGTGAAATTCGGATCATTCCGACGGATATAATCCACCGCCTTTTGAACCAAAAACCTCTGATCCTTTTCACCCAGAGTTGTACCCATCTGAAACAATTCCGCAATGGTTTCCCGGCGGAGTTTCCAGATACTTCCCATTATAAGCAAAATGGGTCTGGAAAGCAAACTTTTGCCCAACCCACGATATAAATCGATATCATGAATATTCAACAGCTTACAACAGAAATTGAGGATATTTTTCCCAAATTTCTGTTCCAAAACCGGAGTCAACCCTTCCAGGGAGTCCTGAAAGTTCAACGGACTCCTCCAGTGCTTCTGTCGCCCGTGATAGACAAGAATTGGTATCACCGGATAATTCCAGCGATTGTAAATACAAGTCTGATACCCCAGAACCTGCCGGAGCAATTGGGGGTCCTGATGGCTTTTGTGTTCGAGCAGGAAAAAAATACGCACCTGTTTTTTGGAGCCTTTGACCTGGACAGAGAATAAAAGATCAATACGCTTTTCATTACCTTCTTCATCCATGAAGACAGTCATTTCAGGTTTAAGGGTTTTCCAGTTAAAAAGTTTGAACTCAGAGGGTTTAAAGACAAGACGAAAGATGTCCAATCCGTATTTTTCATTGATGAAGGTTTCATTGAATAGGGCATTATGGGCCTGTTGTTTTCTTTTTTCAGGAATTTTCTTTGATGGCATTTTCAGACTCTCAGGTAGGGGGAGGAACAACCGATGAAAGTGTGACTTATACCTATCAGCCCTAACCAGAAATTCCGCAAAAGACCATGAAAAAAATGAATCTTGATGAGGGGGTGTTATTTATATGAGTGGCGTAACTTCGACAGTGGAAATTTAAAAAAAGTTGTGTACTGTTTGTTTTTCGATAGTAGAGGCTGTTTTTCTGAAAAATTGTAAAACATTGTAGCAACATGTATCATTGCGTAATGTCAAGCTATTCGAACACCCATCTGAACTTTTACCAAAGAGCTTCTTGCGTAAAATCAAAAGCTCATCATCCACTTATGATTTGTTTTATGGCCTTTTGTTTGAGAGTTTTTCTGGGTTGAGATTAAAAGTTTTCCTGTTTGAAATAAGGTTAAAAAGAACAGGTCAGTTTGTTAAGGCTTCATAACGGACCAATTATCATAAATCAACTTTTGTATAGACAGCAAGGGATTTGTCTGATTCAATATCTTTAATGAATTTAAAAGACACACTCAAACAGATTCACACTCTTTTTTCGGAAAATTCCATAGACCACGCATTGATTGGCGGCCTTGGACTGGCCTGTTACGGATCGACCCGGGCGACCATGGATCTGGATGTGCTAGTCCACGGCAATAATAGAGATCAGGTCAAAGAATTACTGACCCAAAGTGCTTTTGATCTTGTCAATGAATCAAAAGAAGTCCTTCAGTTTTCCGGTTCAGGATATGTGGATATTCTGCTCGCCAGGAGACCTTTCACACAGGAGATGCTAAAAAAAGCCCATCAGGATGGACCGGAAGGAATAAGGTTTGTCAGAATCGAGGATCTTATTGGTCTAAAAATACAAGCCTATAAAAATGACAAAACAAGAGAATTTCAGGATAAAGCGGATATCCAGTATCTTATAAAGGTGGGAAAGAATCTGAACTGGAATTTGATAAAAAAATATGCCGACCTTTTTGGAGAATGGAGGGCTATTGATGAAATCAAGAAAAAACTTGAAGCTTGATGAATATTTTCAGTTTCTGAAAGATTACTTTTTATTATTTGACCTGAAAAAAACAAAACGAAAAAAAATCCTTTCTGGCCAGTTTAAATTATAAAGAATCGGTCCTGAAAAAGTGGAATCAGAACGTCGCTCAGGGGATCCGGCCCGGTTGATTGCCCACTCCGGAAAAATTCAGAAAATTATGGGATGGTCCCCCCAATTGGATGATCTATCCCTGATCTGTGAAACAGCCCTCAAATGGGAATATAAACTGCAAAGTGTCAGATTCAGTCGCAATGCAAGTCCATCCTAAAAGTTTTCTTTGTTTTGTCAATGATGGCAGTAAGGATTCAACTGTTTTGTCAATTTACTTTCTTACCAGAAAACCCGTCTGTTGTTCTTCTTCAGAATCATCCTCATTTATGGTGGAGACGGAAATTCTGTTTTCCTCTTCACAGCTGAGAATTTCAAGAACGTAGGTGATGTCTCGTTACCTGATTTGGTTGGAAAAGTGAATTTTTGAATAAGGGAATCCATCACAGAAAACCCGGGTTCTCCGTCAGAGTTCTCCAATGAAGAAGATTCATGAGAAATCGAAAACCTCCTCCTCTTCCGGTGGCCCCCTTGGAGAACAGGGCTCTGGAATTCCTGACTCCAGTCCCAAGTGGGTGAGAATCTTTTTGATGACTTCAGGGTCCTCTATGGAAGAGATGACTTTGAGTTTCCCCCCACACTCCGAACAAACCTCAATGTCCATTCCAAAAACCCTTTTAAGTCCAGTATGAACTTCATAGAGCAGGGATAAAAATGAGTTTTCGGGCTATCAGGGAGGAGTTGAGTTACCGTCAGGCCAGTGTTTTGAGGGATCAGGCAACAGGCAGGAGGTTTTTTATCCTTCAAAAATAACAGACAAGCAGAGGGAGCTTTATAAGGCTTTTGAAAAAATGGTGAGTGAGTACATTTATTCAGGAAAAGAGCCTTTACGGGAAACAGTGGTGAATGGTCTCAAACAGAAGCCCAAGATTCTCGAACGCAAATCCATAGTTGACAGAATAATAAAAAAACTCCTTGAGTTCATTGAAAAATTGGAATCCAATTCCAAACGATTTAATGTGCTTTTTCCTGCCAGGGCCGCTCCCCTGTCTGACTCTTTTGGACGATCCAATCCCATGGGGTCTGTCTTTCCAACCAGAGTGTGGCCAACAAAGGGTCTTTTCTTAAAACTTCATGATCGTTAAGGTCCTCATAACCAAGGCAAATTCCATAGACTCTTTGTGCAAGAGGCTTTTTTTAGAGGGTGTTCCACATATCTTTGATCCCTGTGGTCGGTGAAACAATTTGAAAAGCTTTGAAGAATTCCTCGCTTCTTATCAACTTCTGCCAAAAGCAGGGAACCGGCATCCGAGGTCACATGGCCTGCTGAAAAATCAGCAACCACCTTGCGTTGTCCCAAACCTTGAAATTCAATCTGTTTTGTAAAACACTCTGTATTCATAGGGAGTCCTTTCTTTTTATTGTAATACCTTAATTTTATTGAGGAAAAACTGAAAGTCACTCCCTTTTTCTATTTCTTGTGAGATATGCGGGCTAGCTCCCCTTTATAACCCCTCTAGGAAAAGTCTCAGACAAAAATTTCAACGCCTCCCATTTGTTGTCATGAGCTTTCAAGGCTGTGAGGGCTTCTTTGGCATCCAGTGCATTTGTGGGACTCATCCAACGATCCCAAGAGGTTTGTCGATAGCGAAAGGCCCCTTGTCTCGTTTTCTTTTTATTCATGTAGAAGATGTCGGCATACTCGCTGGTCAGATTTTTGGAAAAACGGGGACTCATTGAAAGGGATGGGGGAACAGCCTTTCTTTCACTGGATTCAGACCCCACGGCCATGGACCAGGTCCGGTCTTCTTCCATCACTTACCGGATTGCCCTTGGAAAGTACAAAGGGCAAAAGGCCCTGACACTGAAAACTCTTCCTGAAACAAACAACAGGGAGAAGCCGTTTCTGTCAAAACACTCAGGCTTCAGTCTCAATAAAGGGGTTTCCACAAAAGTCCACCAGAGGGAAAAGCCTGAAAGGATTTGTCGTTACATTTCAAGACCCAGTCTGAGCGAACAGAGACTTTCACTCAATTCCCGGGGGAAAGTGATCTTCCCCCTCACCCTGATTTCAAAAAAAGGTTTTGAGGTCATAAGAAGTACCTGTATCACCTCTCCTTTGGAGAGAATCCGCAGGATGATGGAATCCGGTGGTTTGAGGATAGCCAGTAAGACGCTTTACAGTCTTTGTTTTTTTGTTCACTGTTATCTTGAGGGAATAGTCCGTAGGATACAAGCAGAGATACTCAATTGCGGATTGAGTGTTCACCTGGACGAGAGTCCCTGGCCCATAGGTAACAGGAAAGAGATTGTAATTTAAAACCAACAAAATAACTATGTATTTTCAATAAGTTATAGATTTTTACAGAGACCCTATAGCCATCTGGAACTCAATTATTTTTGATTTGAAGAGACCAATAATTACTTATTTTAGAGGCTTTCACGCAACAAGTCTAGGAATGACTACACAACATGAAATGTATATTCTCTTTTTGGAGAACTCGGTAAGCGATTCTCCAAAAAGGGCTGGGGGTATATGAGATTCGGTGGGCATCAGAGTTTTCATCTTAGGGATCAGTGGCTTTATAAGGGACTCCATGAAGTCAACAAATCCCCACAGTTGTTATTAGAACCTGAGAGAGCTATGGAAGAGCTGGGAGTCGGTAAAAACATGGTGGCTTCCATAAAATACTGGCTTCGGGCTGGAAAACTCATTGAAGATGGCCCTAAAGGTTATACTCTCACAGAAACAGCCCGAATTATTCTGGAAAAAGACCCTTATTTTGAACTGGATGGAACTTTGTTTCTAATCCATTATCTTCTTGTTACAAACAATGATGAAACCACAACATGGCATTGGTTTTTTAATCATTTTTCAGCCATGGAATTTGATAAAGAGGCATTAACCAATGCTTTTTATTCTTATATTCAAATCAAAACAGACAAAGAGATCAATGAAAAAACTCTTGAAAAAGATTTAAACTGTTTATTGAGAATGTACCAGGCTACGGAATACATAGGAAGAAAGAACCCGGAAACAGAAACCCCCTCTCCTTTTACAAGGTATGGGTGGATTGAGAAAAAAGGAGAGCGATTTATCAGAAACAGACTCAGTGTGAGTGATTTTAACATTCACATTTTTGCCCACATTCTTTATTTGTTCTGGAAAGATTCTTTAGGTCAGCCGGAATCAGTGAATCTGGAAGATCTGTCAGTAAAAGAAAACTCCATTGGTCATGTCTTTGATTTTTCATTGGAGGAAATGGCGGAGGTCATAGACAATTCCTCTAAAAGGACAAAATATTTCAATTATTCAAGAACAGGTGGGTACTTTATTGTTCAACCCAATGAACCACAATTAAAAAAGGCTTTAAATAATTATTATAAAGAGATGGCTGTCTAATGAAACAACTCATCCAACTATCTGAAAGCTACAATAGGGCAACCAATCTGGAACTGGATTTCAAGGATTCCACAAGGCTTAATAATATTTATCTTTCATCAAAGTTTCAGACAGGGTTAAAGGAAATATTCACTTCCATTCTGGAAAAAAACTCAAAACATCGGGTCAGAGTTTTAAGTGGTTCTCCAGGGCTTGGTAAATCCACTTTTGCTCTGCTTGTTGCCAGGACTGTTTCAAAAAAGAATCCAAAAATTATGGCCTGTCTTATTGACAAGTCAGACAGGGAATTAAAAAACAATTTCAGTGTTTTTCAAAAATCAAGGAATACAAAACTTTTGCCTGTATTTATCAATGGCTATCAGGGAAATATAGAAGAGGTTTTCAGGGAAAATCTCAAATCAAGCCTTTCAGAAATAGGCTTGACTTCCAAAGTCAGATCAAAAAGCACTCTGGATTTTTATAAGAATGCTTTTTTAAATCTTCTGAAAACCAAAGGCTACAGTGGTGTTTTTGTTATCTATGATGAGTTTGGAAAATATTTGGAAAAAGGGGTTCATAATCCTACAGAATTGAACATTCAGTTTTTGCAGGATTTTGCTGAATTTTGTGATCGCTCAGGGGAAAAGCAATGTCATCTGATGCTTATCACTCATCTTTCTGTTTCTCAATATGCCAGTCAACTTCCTATCCATGTTCAGCAGGAATGGGCAAAGATCGAGGGTCGCTTTCAGGAATCAGCCTTTTACGATAAAAACTCGGATTATTACAAACTGATATCCAGTGTTTTTGAAAAAAATATTTCACAGACACAACCTTCAATGGCCAGAAAGCACAGAACTTATGTGTCAAAATATATAAAAGGGTTTGTAACAGATGCTTTTGAAGGCTTCATTGATTCAAAGGAAATTGCTTCCATTTTGATGAAGACTTTTCCCTTGCATCCCAGCGTGTTAGCTCTTCTTCCCCATCTGTCACAAAAAGTGGCACAAAATGAAAGAACTCTCTACACTTTCCTGACAAGGGATGAAAATCATTCTCTTAAAAGATTCATGGAAGAATCCTTTAAAAATGAAAACAGTCTTCTTATGCCCTATGATCTCTATAAATACTTTAGCCCCCTTATCGGGAAAGATGTTGGAATCGGAGGAACTTATAAAATCCAGTTAATGGCAGAAGAGGCTTTCAGGACCATCAATAAATCCGATGAAGTATCAAAACAGGTTATAAGCCTCATGGCTCTTTGTTCTGTTATTAAGGATTCTCACTTTGCCCCTCTGAGTGAAGAGTTTATAACTTCCTGTTTTAATCAATCTTATGAAGCATTAGAAATAAAAAAATCCTTGAAATTATTAAGAGACAAAAGGGTTATTTTTTACAACCGAAATCTCAAACAGTATCTTTTACAGGAGGGAACACCTGTTGATATTGACGAGGAAATTTCAAGGCTTAAAACAAAAACCTTAACCGGAAAAAGCCTTGTTGAAATTTTAAAAAGGTATTTTAAAACAGATTTTATTATTCCAAAAAAATACAATTTTGATAATGCCATAAACCGCTTTTATAGAACTGAGATCATTTCTGTTGAAGAGTTAAAAGCCCTTGGAAAAAGAAAAATTGTTGATTTTTACAGGGAAGACGGGGTTGTTTTTTATGTCATTCCCTTCAGTCATGATGACTGGATGTACGCAAAATCAGAAATCCAAAAAATACAATCCACTCTTACAGTTTTTATTGTTCCAAAACAGTTTATAGAGTGCAGAAAAGATATTGAAGAGCTTAACGCCGTTGATTGTCTGTATAACAACAAGGATATTTTATCGACAAGCCCCCTGGTCAAAAAAGAGTTGGATCGCCATAAGGATATTTTACTTTCTTCCATACAGTCTCTTTTAAAACCCCTTATTGGATACATGAAACTCTCAATAGAAATCTTTTATCAGGAAAATCCAAAAGACAGGGAAGGTTCTTTTAAAGAGTTAAGGCATTTTAAAGAACTTCAGAGATTTTTAGGCGACCTGTTTAAAAAAGAATACAATAAGTATGTCAATTTTAATCTGGAATATGTAAACCGCCACAGTGCTTCAGGCAGTGTGACCTTAGCCAGAAAGAAATTCATTGATCTTTTAATATCCAATAAAGCAAATCCGATTAAGAACATAAGAGAGCTTGTAAAAGGTCGTGGACCTGATTACGCTATTTTCCACACACTAAACAGGCTTTCAGAATTTCAATACAACTCCCTGGAAAATGTTTATGAAACATCCGATAAATCTGATTACTATAAATTTTCTGAAGAGTATAAAAAAATTCTCTCTGATGCTCCCACGGGCATAAGTGGAGAGGCTTTATTGGACAAATTGGTATCTCCTCCTTATGGTCTTCGATTAGGGGTGATTCCTCTGTTTGTTTCCCTGGCGGATTTGTGTTTCAAACAACCTGTGAGTCATTACTTTGATTCAGCCTATGTTAAAGATTTGGATGGGGATCATTACGACCTGCTCATGAAATATCCAAGAAAGGTTAAAATTCATTACACTCCAATAAATACCAGGCAACAAAGATTTTTGGATGGTTTGGGGAAAATATTTGACTCTGGTGATCTGTCTATTAACTCAGTGATTGAGGGTCTTCTTAGATGGAGAAAAACCATACCTGAATCAACAAAATCAGCCTCTTCCTTGTCAAAACCCGGAAGAAAACTCCTTATACAGATTGACTCTTCCAAGGAACCCGATAAGCTTCTTTTTGAAGGAATCCCTGAGTGTTTTCAGCAGGCAAATCTTACGTCTAAAACCGCTCTCAATGAAATACAAAAACTTCTCAATCAAGTCAAAAAAACAAAAAATGAAATTGACCTGGTTTACAGAACTTTGCTTTTAAATATAAAAGCTGATCTTGTCAGCTTTTTGGTATTTATCAACAAACAGTGTTTGAACCGTCCATCAAAATCTTTGATAATAAACGAGAGTCTTATCAAAAGTTCTCAGAAGACCTTATCCCAGGTCAAAGATTATCCTTTTAGTGTCAACACCAGTCGTTTTATAGGTCGGGTGCTTCACTTTGACCCCTCCAAGCACGATCAATATTTTCTGGAAACGATTTCTGATGCATTAACAGGCTCTTCACCCAGACATTGGAATGCCCAAGGTTATTCCCAGTTCCAGTTTGCCATGAAACAGGTAAAAACAGAAATTGAGTTGGCCTGTGAAATTGCCAACCCTGATTTTAGAGGTCAGTCTGTCCTTGCTTTTATTGATCGAGGAGAGGATAAAAAAACTTTTGTGAAACTGGGAAGTTATTTTGATATAGATCAACGTCTGGCCCGTTCTGTGGAAAAAGTAAAAATTATTCTGGATTCATTGGATGATATAGACAAGAAAAAAGCAATTTTAGCCATCTTGCAACTAGTAGATGTAAATTCACTGGATACCAGGGATAAAGAACACAAAGCCTTAGAAAAGAAACAGGACCCGGAGACCCATGTCTGATTTTAGTTATGATAAAAAAAGAAGGCAGGTATGTCCCTTATCAGGGGGCAAGGACTCCACAGCTTTAGCTATTTTTCTTAAAAAAAAGATTCCCAACCTGGAATACGTTTTTTGTGACACTGGAAGTGAGCTTCCTGAAACCTACGAGTATCTGGACAAACTGGAAGCTTTTTTAGGTCAGAAGATTGTCCGGTTAAACAGTGAGAAAAACTTTGATTACCTTTTAAAACAGCACGCTGATTATCTACCCTCTCCAAGAGCCAGATGGTGTACTATGGAGATGAAGATAAAATCTTTTGAACGATATATCGGAGATGATCCCATAGAGAGTTACATTGGAATCAGGGCCGATGAATATCGTCAGGGTTATATTTCCCAAAAAGACACCATTTCACCCCGTTATCCTTTCAAAGAAGAAGGGATTGATCTCAATGGTGTCAATGGCATTTTAAAGGAGTCAGGCATTGGCCTTCCCAAGTATTATGAGTGGCGAGCCCGTTCAGGTTGTTACTTTTGCTTTTTCCAAAGAAAGATTGAATGGGTGGGACTTTTAGAAAGACATCCTAAACTTTTTGAAAAGGCCAAATGGTATGAAAAACAAAATTACAAGGGAGACCATGTTTCTTTCACATGGGTGGAAGATTCAACTCTGGAAGATATAGAAAGAGACAAAGAGAAGATCAAACTGAACCATAAAGAACGCATGGAAAAAGCAAAGCAAAATCAAAAGGGAAAAAACATTGTTGATGTTTTCAAAGATGTTGTCAGCGACGACGATCAGGAAGATGCCTGTCTGATTTGTGATTTGTGAGGAGGAGAAGAATCAATGTCTGAGAACGAGCCAGAAATTAAATTTGTTAAAAATGAGAGTGAAGGGCTTCAGCTTGCCAGACTGAGTAATTTGCTTGAATATAAGTTTATTATTCCTCTTTTTCAAAGACCCTATGCTTGGGATCATAATCATTTTAAAGATCTATTGGAAACTATAAAGGAAAATAGAGAACAAAAACGTGCTGCTTTTTTGGGTTCTGTTATAGTGGCTTTAAAACGAAATAAAACATCAGATTCTCCAGGTGGACAAAATTATTTGTTGATTGATGGTCAGCAGAGAATCACTTCCTTTTTACTCTTATTAAAACTTGTTCGTATTAAGTTGAGAAATGGTATTCAGGAGATAGATGAAAATATAAAGGAAATGGAAAAACTGGAAGAAGAAGCAAAAAGAAAACCGGATATGCAATTATTTGAAGAATATATAAATAAAAAAAGAGATAATGAGGAAAAAAAGAAAGAGTATGAGGATTGCTTAGAAGGAATTGAAAAAATATTAAAACCAGGGAGAATTGAAAGAGAATCTCAAAGTTCTGAAGCCTTGGAACAAAATGTTTTAAAATATATTTTTAATCAGAAAGAATCCTCAAATGATACGGAAATAAAAAAGATTAAAGAATTGTTCGACGAAGAAGTGGATACACAAGATGTTAAAAAGTTTTTGGATTATGTTTTAAAAAAGTGTAGCTTTTGTTTCCTTACCGTAACAGGAGGCAAGTCAGAAGATTATGCTATAGATATTTTTAACTCTTTAAATTCCACAGGAGAACCACTCACAGCTTTTGAAATTTTAAAATCCCTAGTTCATAAAAAATTCAATGATAAAAAGGAAGTGCAAGAAGAATTAACAAAGAAGTTCAATGAGATTGAAAAACAACTTGATAAAGAGAAAATAAAAAAAGGAAAACAAAATAAGTACACAGACAGATTGATTTTATTTATAAATATGATGACTCCAGGTCTTCAGAGTGAAAAAACCACTAGCTTCCGGGATAAAAAAGAAATTCTTGATAACATTTTAAACTTAAAAAGAGATGGTACTCAAAAGTGTACAAAAGAAATGTATTCTTTGCATGAGTTTATTTTGAAATGTTGGGAAAAAAAGGAGTTTTCTCTTAATCATCCAAACTATATGCAAAATTATGGAGAAGATTGGATAATATTCGATTTTCTTCAATCCATTGGACATGATAGGGTTCTTCCGGTTTTATATTCTTTTAAAGATTCCAAAGAATTGGGTGGTATTGTGAAAGCTTGTGCTGGATTTACCTGTTTGTGGAGAGGGTTTCATCCGAGTGCTGGGACTGATCGTATAGATAAGCAATATGAAGAAATAATAAAAAGTCTTTTTAAGAATAATTGTAATATAAAATCGTTAAAAAATTATATGCTGGAACTTCTAAAAGAAAGAGATAAAGGAGAGTATTTAAATAAAGAAAAATGGATTGAGAAGTTTAAAACTATTGATATTTATAAACAGAAAAAGCTAAGTCGCTTTTTATTGTTTATAGCTTTTCATAATAGATCTTTCGATGGGAAAACTAAATTATTGAAAAAATCTAAAACAAAATTTTTAACCACTGATAATTGGAATTCAAAAGAATATAAATCTGTTGAACATATTACTCCAAGAAGCTACAAATCTATAGACAAAATAGGCAATTTGATTTTGTTGCCTCAAGATATAAACAGTAAAGTTGGAAATAAACCTTTTTTAGAAAAAAAGAAAATATACAACCAGTGTATAGATCAAAAACCAAACGATATGCCGTACATTCCAATTTTAAGAGAGATTGTTTCTTATAAAGAGCAACACGACTTGGATAATAATTACTTGAGCGAACAAGCTATAGATGTCAGGGGGGGGAGATTAGGCGATTCAATTTGGCAAACACTGGCTGAAGATTGGTTAGGGTGGAGAGGTTAATGTTTAATCATATCATAGCGTCTTTTCTACAAAACTAATTGATATTGTCTCAGTTTGATCCGTTATCTTGAAAATTGATCTTGAAAGTTGATCTTGATAATTGTAACATAGAAGAGGCAGTTTTTTTGTCAAACTTTTTCAACTTTAGAAATTGGATAATCTTTTGCGGTTAAATAATTTATTTGACAATCTTTATAATGCAGATAATGAGGAACAAGTTGAAAAAATTATTCAGGAAGTTGAGGAAAAGTTTAGTTCTGAAGTTGAATGGAAAAAATTAGGGAATCAGGAAAGCAATTATGGGGTGGTTGAAAATCAACAATCTCATCCTGTAGGTGCTTTAATTGAAAAGCTAACTAACTCAATAGATGCTATTTTAATGAAAAAATGTCGAGAAGCTGAGATCGACCCAGAATCAAAAGAATCCCCTCAATCGATGAGGGAAGCTGTTGAAAAATTCTATTCTAAATCATATAAAAATTGGGATCTTTCTCAAGAAAGAATGAAGCAGGCTGAGGATATTCAAATATTAGCTCATGGAAAGAAGACCAAACCAACTCTTACAATTTATGATAATGGGGAAGGTCAACATCCGGAAGATTTTGAGAAAACATTTTTGTCTCTTCTAACAGGAAATAAGCAAAAAATTAAATTTGCTCAAGGTATGTACAATATGGGTGGAAGTGGATCTATTGCCTTTTGTGGGGAAAAGAAATATCAGCTTATTGGATCCAGAAGATATGATAAAAGTGGTGATTTTGGATTTACAGTCATAAGAATGCATCCTTTAACAGAAGAAGAGGCTCAAAAATTCAAATGTACTTTTTATGAATTTTTAACTATTGAAAATAAAATTCCTTCGTTTAAATTATTAAAACCAATGGATCTAAAATTACATAATCGACTCTTTGAATGTGGAACCATTGTTAGGCTTTATTCCTATGATTTACCTCCAGGTTCCAGATCTGCGATTTCCAGAGATTTAAATATGAGCATTAATGAATTTTTAGTAGAACCTGGTTTGCCAATACTTACGGTGGAAGATCCAAAAAGATATCCTAAAGATATAAACCCTTTCAGAGATTTATATGGATTAAAAAGAAGATTGGAAACTGAATATGTACAAAAACAGTATATTGATGATAGATTTTCTGAAAAATTTGAGGATAAGGAAATTGGAGAACTTCAGTTATCTTACTATCTTTTCAAGACTAAAGTAAAAGATAAAAGTGTAAAAGATACAAAATCAAGTATTAGAGCAGAGTTTTTTAAAAATAATATGTCAGTTATGTTTTCATTAAACGGTCAGGTTCATGGTTATTGGACCACTGAGTTTATTTCCAAATCTCTTGGGCTTAAATTATTAAAAGATTATTTACTGATTCATGTTGATTGTACAAAGGTAGATCCAAAAATTCGACAACAACTTTTTATGGCTTCAAGAGATCGGTTGAAAAAAGGTAAGGAGACTGAGAAATTAAGAAAATTTTTAAAAGAAAAGCTAACATCTAAGAACAGCAGGCTTGTTGAAATAGAAAAAAATAGAAGAAATAATTTGTTAATAGATTCCGGAAGTCATGAAAAACTTATTGAAGAATATACCAAGAGTCTTCCTATGAATGATGATCTTATGAAATTGTTGGGAGACTTTCTTAAGTTAGATAAACCTTCTCATTTAAAAAGTAAAAGTAAGAAAAAAATAAAAAATAAAAAATCTGATCCTGAAAAAGAAATTCAATTTATTGGAAAAAGATATCCAAGTTTTTTTAAATATAAGAATGGCAAAAATGGAGAAATTAAAACTGTTGTATTGCCAAAAGGTGGTTCTAAAACAATCACATTTTTAACTGATGCAGAAGATCATTATTTAGATCGTTCAGAAGATCCAGGAGATTTTATTATTAAAATTTTAGGTCCAGGTCATAACGAAACTGATGGTGGAAGCGGTTTTGGTAAACCTGGGAATGTGACAAATATATTTAACGTCCGTAAGACCTCTCCTCATAATGGAGTTATAAGAGTGAATCTTGAAGATCATAATGATAAAATTCAGGTGGATGACAGGTTTAAATTAAGTTTTAATCTTTCATCTGGTGAAAATGAAACTTTAGAAGTTATCGTTGATATTGAAATAGTAAAAGAATTGGAAAAGGAAAATGAGAAAAAAGCAATCCAAAATGGTCAAGATTATAAAATCGGATTACCGGAGTTAATTCTTGTTTACAAGGAAAGAAAAGAAGAAACATCCTGTCAAGACTGGCAAACTGTTGAAGAGAATACAGGGCAAGAATTTGAATATGGAACTGTATTATTTCCACTTTGCAACAGAGAAAATAAGCTGGAAAAAATTTTTATAAATATGGATAGTCACATACTTAAAAAGTTTATTTCAAAAAATGGCTCAAAAAATGAAGAACAAATCAATGTCTGTAAAAATAAATACATTTCAACAGTATACTTTCATGCCGTTTTCTTTTATTCAATTTTGGCAAAAGAAAAATATGAGATTTCAAAGGAAGATCCTGATAAAAATTCAAAACAAGAAATGGAGTTACAATCTTTTATTAAAGATTTTTTTGAAACCCCATACAGTGAATTTCTTTTGACATTCGGCTCTGAAAATTTGATTACAATATTAGCAGATTAGTTTTTCCACATTAAGTTTGTAAGACCAATAAAAATCTTAATATAAGATTTGAATCAGAAAAGTTTAAGTCATTATTTAATAAAGAAAAAAATCTTTTGAAAAGATCAGCAAATTTCATTTTTTTAAATCAATTTGGCATAAAAGAAGTTACACAGGAAATATTTAAAAATTTCATTTTCTACCTCTCTTGTGTTAAAATATGATATTATTGTATAAATCACTGTCTTTATTAGATTTCCTCAAGAATACAGGATAAAGCGTAAAACGTCAACCTTCCCCACATTTTAAAATCTCTAAAAATCTGCTACATTAAAAAAGTCAATCATTTACAGGTTTCCATAGACAGGAGGTGTGATGTGGATCATTCCCCGGATAATAGCAATTTAAAAAAGCGATTAAGTACATATCGGACAAGGGGAGGGTGTATAAGCAGGATAAAAGATATTTTTTCAGAGATCAAGATGTATTCCCACCCCGTTTTCCATGTTTTTTCTGATCTTTTTGCTTTACGAATTCCATTTTGTGTTCATTTGAATGGGGTTTTTCTTGAGAACTTATGATTCCAAACCTGATTTGATTGGAAAAGTGAATTTTTGAATAAGGGAATCCATCACAGAAAACCCGGGTTCTCCGTCAGAGTTCTCCAATGAAGAAGATTCATGAGAAATCGAAAAAACCTCCTCCTCTTCCGGTGGCCCCCTTGGAGAACAGGGCTCTGGAATTCCTGACTCCAGTCCCAAGTGGGTGAGAATCTTTTTGATGACTTCAGGGTCCTCTATGGAAGAGATGACTTTGAGTTTCCCCCCACACTCCGAACAAACCTCAATGTCCATTCCAAAAACCCTTTTAAGTCCAGTATGAACTTCATAGAGCAGGGATAAAAATGAGTTTTCGGGCTATCAGGGAGGAGTTGAGTTACCGTCAGGCCAGTGTTTTGAGGGATCAGGCAACAGGCAGGAGGTTTTTTATCCTTCAAAAATAACAGACAAGCAGAGGGAGCTTTATAAGGCTTTTGAAAAAATGGTGAGTGAGTACATTTATTCAGGAAAAGAGCCTTTACGGGAAACAGTGGTGAATGGTCTCAAACAGAAGCCCAAGATTCTCGAACGCAAATCCATAGTTGACAGAATAATAAAAAACTCCTTGAGTTCATTGAAAAATTTGATGAAGGCATGGGTGATATTTGATTTGATGTAAAGTCACATATCAAGTTTTCTAAAACTTATATGATGCATTCAATATTTCATTTTATAATGTTTGTCATTATTTAACAATTGACTATGAATTGGAAATCTGTTTCTTTAGTTTCGTTTTTCAAAAGAAAGAAGATTGTTTGAGATGGTAAAAATATAATTTAATTAATATGCGTTCTAAAGTTCGGTAAGAGTATTTGAAAATTCACTTTTAAAAAAATCCCAGATCAATACAAAAACAACTATATCTTCTGGTGAAGTGCTCTGTTTGGTATTTGAAATGTATCAAGGTCAAATAATTTTGTCTGTTTTTTTATTCCCTTTTTTAAGGATATTCACCAGAAGATGTGGATAAAAAAAGCCCTTTTTAACTTCTAAATGTCATTTCGTGGAATAAATAAGGACAGCCATCCTGGCTGATATGGGGCTCTGCCCCACACCCCAATTCGTTGAGCATCCCCGCTCAACGAATCACATTTTTAGTGCATTAAGATTCATATTGAAATAGCATCTCCCGCCAGATTCCAGTAAATCATAATTTGTGAAAACAACAACCAAAAAAGGGCGAAAAGATGCTGGTAAAGACTATCCTAAATAAATGTTACAAATTCAAGTCTTTTGTTTACGGGAGAATAACTTTATTCACCGAGGGCGAGGAAACTTGTATTCATGTTCAAATTCACCCTCGAAAAAATGGTATCCCCATTTGTTCGGGATGCCATCAGGAGGCTTCTATTTATGATACATCCCCGAAGGCACGAAAATTTGAATTTATTCCTATCTGGGGAATTCCCGTGTTCTTCTGTTATAAAATGAGACGAGTCAACTGCTCTTGGTGTGGAGTTAAAGTTGAAAAAACTCCATGGAGTGATGGAAAAAACCAATTAACCAAAGTCTATATGCAATTTCTGGCAAATTGGGCCAAGGTGCTGTCATGGAAAGAGGTGTCAGTTCGGTTTAGAACAAGTTGGGGGAAGGTTTTTCGCTCTGTGGAGTTTATCGTTGAGTGGGGCCTTTCCCATCGCTGTTTAGAGAGTGTCAGGGCTATTGGAGTTGATGAGATTCAGTGGAAAAAGGGGCATAAATATCTAACTTTAGTTTATCAGATCAACTCCGGATGTGTCCGTTTACTTTGGATTGGAAAAGAGCGGACAGAGGAAACTTTTTCAAAGTTCTTTGATATGCTGGGGACAAGAAGAACACAACTTATTGAATACGTTTGCTCAGATATGTGGAAACCTTATTTGAAGGTTATAAAGGATCGAGTGTCTCAAGCCACTCATATCCTGGACCGTTTTCATATCGTTGCTCGGATTAACAAAGCAATAGATAAAGTGAGAGCGGGAGAGCATCGTCAGATGAAAGCGGATGGATATGACCCTGTGTTAACAAACTCCAGGTGGCTTTTATTAAAGCACTCAGAGAATCTGACAGAAAAACAGGAGGTTGGTTTGAAGAAACTTTTACAATACAACCTCAGGAGCGTCAGGGCCTATTTACTAAAAGAAGAGTTCCAATTCTTTTGGGATTATTTATCCCCCTCATGGGCGGATAAGTTTCTGGCTCGCTGGACAACCAAAGTCATGCGTTCCCGGATAGAGCCTTTGAAACATGAAGCCAAGATGATTCGACGACATAAGAATCTCATTCTCAATTGGTTTAGGGCCAAAAAACAATTTTCATCGGGGATTGTAGAGGGTTTAAACAACAAAGTAAAACTGACTATGAGAAAATCTTACGGTTTTAGGGAGTACAAATCCATTAAAATAGCTTTATATCATTCCCTTGGAAGATTACCTGAACCTCCACTCATTCACAAATTCTGGTGAAGAGGCTTTTTTAAATAAATATTTATACTTTCTGCCACATACTTTGCCAATTCAACTGGAACTGCATTCCCTATCATTTGTTCCAAATTTGTTTTTGTTCCATGAAACTTAAATGTTTTCGGAAACGTTTGTATATAACTTCTCTCAATAGTTGTTAATGGACGTATCATTCTAAGATTGACTCCGGAAGGATCACATTTATTCAACTTATAGCCAGAAGGTATTGGTCTGTTGACTCCCCTTACTGTTGGACTCGGTTCATTAACTGAAAAAACTCCACGTCTGTTATAGTTCCTTGGATGTCTATAATAAAAGTCCATACCTAATGAATCACCAAAATAATCTTTAAGTGTCATTGGTTTTCTTGATAATCCTGCACTAAAAACCTGATTCAATTGATTGTGCTTGTCCCCCAGATGACCAATAAGAAAAAACCTTGTTCTTGATTGGGGCACCCCACAATAGGATGAATTTAATATAACAGACGATAATCCATATTTGTTATTAGTGAATTGAAATACAATTTCTTTTAAAATATGACTCCTTTTTATTTGTTCAACATTTTCCATTACAAACCATTTTGGCTTTATTGCACAGACAATATTAGCAAAATGATAAGTAAGATTGGCATTTCCAAGAGATGTATCCCGTTTCCCGGCACTGGAGAAATCCTGGCATGGCGGACCGCCCATAATCAATTCCGGATTATGATGATGAATTTCTTTTATTGCTTCAATCTCATTTGCCAGATCAAAATTTTTAATTAAATGAGAAAAATTTCTTTTATAAACATCTATGGCAGGTTGCCAATTGTCATAGGCCACAACCAAATTAAACCCTGCCCTCTTGAAACCCAGGGATAACCCTCCACAACCACAAAAAAGATCCACACATTTCATCATCAGAACAACTCTGGTGAATTAAAAATAATCGCATCAAATCTTCGTTCTGGACTCAGCATATTTTGACCACCTCCCAAAATAATATTTCTTATCTCTGAGCGGGATACTATAGGGGTTTCCAGTCTTGGACATGACATATATTGATTGGTTATATTTCCAGCAGAAGCAAAAGCTTTGTCATTTTTAGTGTTATAAGATAAATTATCTATTATTTCTTCATGATTGAATCTTCCATAATTACAAATATCCAATAGCATTTTAAAAAGCCATATTGCTGTTCTTGTTTGCCGTGTTATATTTCCAGGATTTTTTTCAGCAATTTTAGATATAAAATTGGTAAATCCAGCATCACTCCATACGAAGACATCCAAACACTGTTCGGTGAGCTTTGGAGACTTACCCTGTGTTTTCCATATTGGCTGGAGTAAAAATGATTTTTGATCCTTTTCAAGACTTATGGAAAGTGATTCCAATGATTCAACAATTTCTCTTGTTTTAGGTAAAATCTGGATTGCATCATTCCAGTTGGAAATTTCAATTTTTGGAATATACCGGGTCAGTTGACCTTTAAAACTTGAAGCAATGCTGCAGGCCAAATAGACAATTGTGTCAGGACGAACTACAATTTCACTACCATAAGAACTTTCACTGCAATCACAAGTTGTGTTATCCGGCAAAGCTGTCAGTTTAATTTCAAGCCCGGATAAACACTCTCCTGTATTTTCATTCTGTATAACCAAATCTATCCTTGGTAAGGAACCAATGACATATTTTTGATAAGGAGTATATTGAGTTTCAAATGCAAAATATAATTCACTGCTTTTAGTGGAAATACCAAATACATCTTCAATAGGTATAAGGTTAGGAGAAAAAATACCTTTTTTAACAGATAAATAATTTGCCTGAATACCTTTGGACTCAAGGTGGCAACACAATGAAGCTGGAAAAGATGAATTAAATTGGTTTTTCCCCCAAGTTTCTTTTTTATTGAAATCTCTATTTGTTTTTTTTAAACCAAATAAACTCGGTTTTGTAATGAACATATAAACTCTTATTACTGATTTTGTTTGTTTTCCTATTGGGAATAAAAATTCCAAAACACGACTAATATGTTATAATTTTGTTTCAAACTATACAATAATTACCGTTTGAATTTAGAGAGTCACCCAACTGTGAAATTTGCTGAAGGATCCAGAAATAAGGAGCGTTGCGTTGCCTTCTCCCTTGTGTGTTATTAAGTGTTTACAAACTTTGGTTTTTTTAAAAATTTCTTCTTAATGACTTAGGGCGTTGTTGCCCATATAACTTACTGAAATAACTTGGTTTTGTGAAACAAAAATTCAGGAAAAACGCAATTCACTCTGTGTAAACCCAATTATATCAATAGGTTATATGTGCAACAACGCCATTTTAGACTAAACTTAAGACAGTCTCTTCAGGAGAAACATTGTTTCTTTATGGGAATAAATATACTCACTGTTCAAACAAAAATGGTAATTTCTGATCCAGGGATGAAGTGGTGGATACTTGATTAAACAAGTTGCTCCATACACTTAGCTTGATTAACAGGCAAAAACAGAATTTTAATGACATACTGAGAAATACTCTCTTGATTATGGGAAAGGGTTAAACCCTTCCCATGAAATTGCTCATACTTAAAACTCTGCCACTTGTAATGTTATCCGCTTGAGGCATCACATCAAGTGCATCAGTTGCACCTTTCACCTCAATTCCTGCAAGTCGAACGTAAATCTGAAAAGTCTTAATGTCTTTCCAACCACCGATTTTCATAACGGTGGCCTGATTGACCCCAGACGCTAACATATGAGTGGCAAAGCAAGCTCTTAATGAATGAAAGACGACATTGCTTTCAATGCCCAGGTCTTTCAAATACTGCCGCAGGACCTCTCCAGCCTGACCATTCTTCCAGGCGTAATGCCTTTCAAGAACAAAGTCTTCTGGGCCGGGATCGTCTTTTCTCAATCCCAAAATGACCGCTTTTAGATCATTTGAGATCGGAACAGATCGCCAGTACCCAGCCTTAGTGCTTTTGATAGTGCGGCGAGTGTTATTGTAGGACTTCGATACGGTTATGATTCCTTTTTCAAGATCAATGTCCTTCCATTGAAGGGCCATTAACTCTCCACTTCTCATTCCCGTACAAATAGCAAAAGCCCATGTGGGATACCAAGGATTGTCGTCTGACTTGGCATTTTTAAGAAGAATCCTAAGTTCATCTTTTGTGAGAATCTTAGGGACCTTTTCTTCCTTAGCTCCTACGGCCAGACCTTCAGTTGGGCTTGAGTGAACACCTAAAACGTATTTCTCCTCAATGGCCCATTTGAACACAACATTGATAGAAGACTTGATGTTTCTTAAAAGACCCGTCCCAGCACCATTTGCTTTAGCTGAATCTAAAACCTGCCTTCCATCACCCTTGGTTAAATCAGAAGCTCTACAGTCCCACCAGATACGGGTATAACTCCTTAATCTGTTCACATGGGCCTGTATGGTTAGGTTATCTGAGTATTTATCCCCAAGATGCCCTATCTTAGCTTTGACTTCCCATCGGTCCACAATCTCACCCCAGGTGAGACCACGACCTTCAAGTTTTGCTACTTCTTCAACAACACTCTGTAAGAGCTTTTTTTCAACCTTTAAGGCTTCTTTCAAAGTTGGAATATTTTTCCTACTTCTCTGTAGCCTTAAAGTTGGACTTACCTTCCCTCGTGCTTGAACAGAAACACAGAAAAGTTCTACTCCATTTTTTTTATAACTATTTACTGCCATTTAAAACCTCCTTAAATGCTGAGGTTTCAATAAGGGCACAAAGTTCATCTTTCCTGAAGTAAAGTCTTCTCCGAAACTTCCTTGCTCTTAGAAGTCCTCGATGAACAAGGATTCTAACAGCGTTGGCACTTTTACGAAGATATTGAGCAGCTTCTTCCGTCGTTAACCAAACTAAATTGTCAAAGAACCTGTCAGAGTTATAAGTCTTATGATCGACACTCTGACCGCTACATTTTTTATCCTGACAGTTATCTAAAACCATGTCAAGTCCTCCTTTATTAAATAAGTAATTTTTTTTTAATTGATGGAATGGAAATTTTCACAAAATTAAGTCTGATTTTGTAATAAATACTGGTCAAAAATTTCCATCATTTTAAGTTCCATTTTCTCCCTGGAACCATTAAATTTGGTAAGCCTTTCTTTTAGAAAAGCCTCCCGTTTGTCATTGTGGGAGAGGGAGTCCTCCTGGGCTTTTTTGACAACTCTTTCCAAGAGCTTCTCATCGGCGAGATGGAAAAGGTTTTCCAGAATAGCCCTAGGCTTCACTTTTCTCCCAAAGGACTTTTTATTAGCCCTTTCCACAAGTCGTGAGACTTTTCTCATAAAATCCCGGTTAAAATGGACTGTGGAAGAGTCACTTTTTTTTGAAACCTTTTTTACGGGCCTTGAAATATTGTTTTGTTCCATGTTACCTCCTTGTTGAGTTTTAAAATTCCAGGCTTAAACCACGCTCTTTCTTTATTATTTTTTCCATTGAGATAGTTGATACAGAAATATCAAAGAGTTTGAGTTTCTTTTTTTGTCGATCAATAAAGTCTTTTTGATTGACTTGTTGCTCTTTATCTTTGGACTTAACAAACTCAATACTTTTAATATCTGGCCTTGTTGACAGAAAAATATGAAAAGATTTTTCATCCAACCCTGTCAGTACAAGAGTTCCTTTTGACCTTCCATCAAATGCTTTTTTCTCATTGGCTCTCAAGAAACTGAGAAAATCCGTGTAAACAGTGACACGACTCCCGTTACTATAAGAGTCAATAAATGGAGTATTTTGTCTTCCATAGTGTTTGGATTTGTAATTTTTATTTGAGTCCATTGTGTACTGGACAGCCTCTTTTTGATTCTCATCAGAATAAAACCAAATGCCACCTTTTTTATCAACTTGTACTCTTTTTTGTTTGAAAAGATCATCGGCCAGATTTTTATTTATTTTGTGATATTTTAAAAACTGTTTGACCTTTGCTCTTGCAATTTCTCGATTTTCTTTTTGTATTTTTGGAATATAAAAAGATTTATAAGGTCTTTTTACCTCTCCAAAATGCTGTTCCAAAAGTAAAAGATTTTTGTTGTCTGTGATTTTGGCAATAGCCCCCAGATAACTAATGTCATTGTGAAGACTGACAAGCTCAATAAGAGAACCTGTGGTTTTATTTTTTGTATTTGTCCACCTGTTGTCATTGATAACAACGTGTTCTCGCCCCTTTAAAACTGTTTCATTTTTTTTATTCGTAATACAGGATATATTATGCTTTTTACAGTAATCCAAAATGTCACTATTTGAAGCCCTTCTTATCTCACTAACAGGTATAATAGAATCCCTAAAAGCATGATCTGAAGGAAGAAAACCACTATTAGAGCGACGGTTAATTCTCGTATAAAGCTCGTAATTTTTTTCTTTGAGTTTTCCCGCATTTCCTCCAGCCATTGGTCGTGAATCTGAAGTCCCCAAAGAATCTTTTTTTCCATCTTGAAAATTGTTGATTCCATCTCTGATTTTCCTCCTTAACTGTGGTTGATTTAAAAATAACTCATCATTGGATTTGAACTTTTCAATCAAACCCGGTTTATCATAAATCGCACCAAGTGTTTTACCTCTGATCCCTTTTTCATGGCCTGTATAATAATAGGAAATAGTCTTTTCAGTAATTGCAACTTTGACAGAGAGTTCGTTTAAAAGGCTGACGTACTCATCAAAACTTGTCGCATAACTTCTGGCAAAATCGGCTTTCTGGAAAAGGTCAAGTCTGTACGAACTCCCACCCCGACGTGGCGTATCTTTCCCGTAGAAGGCCTGAGTCCTTTGAAACTGCTCAATCACATTGTCTTCAGGACAGTTGTAACAATTCACCACAAGATCAGTCCCCCTGTCTTGAGCCACATATTTCCCATAAGCTGGGGCTGGCATCTCATTTCCCTTGGAGGTGTTCTTTCTCCACTTGACTTTAATGTACGCCATAGCCGTAATAAATTTGATCCGTTAGGGTTTTAAATTGTTCCAACACCAAATCCAGAGAGTCACTCCATCCGTGCATCAAACCTGCATTGAGTTTTCTTGCAATTTGATTAAGATTGTTGCCAATGCGACTGAGGTCCTTTCTTAAAATCGCCACATCCTTTTGATTCATCAACACTCGCACTGGAGGTTTCCCAAAATAAGAGTCTCTCAAAAGTTTCGGGATGGACTTCCCTGATGCCTCACTTTCTTTTTGAATTTGTTGGTATTCAGTGGGTGACATTCGTACACAACTCATACCACTTTGGTTTATTTTTGATTTTCCTTTTGTCTTCATTTGATTCCTTTCTTTGTCTCAGTTTGATTTTGTGTTTTTCATTTATTTAATAAGAGATTGTCGCTTTTATTTTCCTGTTTTGTTGCCTGTTTTTTTCCTTTCTCGTTTGGTTTTGTTTTTGGTCATTTGGAGTCGTTTTTGTATTGCAAGCATGGACATTGGTGCCAATGTCCTTAAAAAACCCCTTTGGGGCGGGGGAGCTTCGCCCCTTTTTTACTTGTTGAGGGCAAGCCCCCAAACCCCCGTTGAGGTCGCCAAGCGGCCTACAGGTGTTCGCTTCACTCACAGCCTTTCTCCTTCCCAGAGTCTTGCTCTCTGATAACCTCTTGAAGCTCTTGGTCCTCTTCCTCTTCTCATCAGAGGCTTTTCAAGCCTCAGCTTTCTTACCCCCCTCCCTATAGTGATTTTTTGAACCGTTTGAACCGGTTCAAAACTGGCAGAATCATGCCAACTTTAGATGATTTTTCTTGAGAATTTTTCACACGGGCTTCATAACCAATTGTTCTTATTGGAGAATAAGCATTGATTTCTTTTGATTGACTTCAAAAAAATTTTTTCATTTTTTTTGAAGTTCTTCTGAATTGAAAGATTTTCCTTTTTCTGACCAACCAAGCCCCCTTAAATCTGAAAACCCTTGGGCATGGCAAAAGCGTTTTCAAATCAACTCACTTAAAGAGTTATATATTTGTTTTTACTAGTTTTTTTCAAAGTCTTGACAATTAAGTTATTTATGTTATATTTGTTATATAAGTTAAGTTCGCTGAGAGGGGATAAACGTGGAAATAATCATCACAGAATGGGGTTTGAACTCCTACTTGGAGATGAAACACAACAGAGTATTCACTGAAGGGGAGTACAAAAACGGCCTTCGCCCCGATGTCTTATTGTTGGCAAGGTATCCCAATGATCCTAAGTTTAATCATTCAAAGTTTTGGTCCATTGCCACCGACCTGGCAAAGAAAAAATTCCAAGTGGATATAAAATGAAGTGGCACCAAGTCGGCAGTGGAAAGATTCAGCTTCGCTTACCAGTGGGTATCTTTACAGAAGCTTTTCTTTGTGAAGCCTATGTTAAAGGAAATGCAAAGCAAGAGAAAAGGAAGATGGCTCGTTTTAAAACACACCTACAACTTATTAGAGACAAGAGATTCACAGAATATGGGAGGTTAACATGAGTGAACCCACTTTAAGTTCTAACATTAAGGTTGAACTCATGCATATCGGAGTTCAGATGGACAACTCCGGTTTGCCCAAAGAATTTGTCGGAGCTGCTGTCAGCACAGCTTTTGAATTTGAAGGGGTCTATGACCTAATGAAACTTTGGACTGAAGAAGAAACCGAATCCGAAAGGCAGGAAATTATTGCCGACATCCAGGACATGATTGATGACTGCTCCCAAAAGAAAAGAGGTGAGAAAGCCGCCATTCGCTTTGATGATTTAGACACAATTGCCAAGAATGTTCGGTTTTTTAAAGACAATCTCCGTGGGGTTGTGGACGAAAAGGGTGGAATCAAAGAGCTTTCCAATCTGACAGGAATCCCCCAGCCCTCGCTTTCAAGATTCTTCAGTTCAAACACCATGCCCAGACGAGCTACCCTCTTAAAGATCGCCAAGGCTTTAAAACTTAGTCAGATTCAAATAGAACAAACTTTATGGCCTTGATTTTTCATGCCGTAATAATCTCCCATTTTTTTTCCAAAAAAGAAGACATCTTGAGCTTTCTTGCTATTTTGTAAAGACGATCTTGTATTGTAAGCCCGTTTTCAATGGCATCCATAATGGCTTTAAAAACAACGCCCTCTCCAATTTTTGTTTGGTACTTTAAAGCTTCAACAAGGGCACGATCCAGGTTGACGACTCTAAACTGGTCGATGGAATCAACTCCAACTTTTAGAGAGGCTGTTGGTTTTTATGGCTTTGTATTTACTATCCGTTGAGATTCTCCTTGATGGCGGTACAAGGAGGCAAACTTGGGGAGAGACCTGTTCAGTGAGGTTATAATACTCCAGAGCTGAGAGGCCCCCAATAACGGAATGTTTGCCAAACTTCTTACACCCTAGAATATAGTCGAGGTATTCATAATTCACATCGGCTTCAGGGTGGACATAATACCCCCTTGAGACCCTTTGGATCAGCCCGCTTGTAACCCAGCGTGAGAATGTGGGCTGAGAGATAGAAAAAAGCTCAGTGGCTTCTTTTGTTGAAAAGACTCCAAGGGGAATCAGGCGATTTATTTGCTGTTTGAGATTGCTTTCTCTCATATTTATATAATGAATGAATTTGCACTTTCTTTCAAGAAAGAGTGCAGATTCATTCACTTTAGTGGCTCATTTGATACAGGATCAGAGTTATAGGTTTTGGAGAGCCGTTTTCATTCTTAGAACCTTTCCCCTATGGCGAGAATCCAGTAAACAATTAGAGGAACCTCAGCACTTATGAAAATATGATATAAAGGGGCCTTCGATTTTGAGATAGTCTTGGATAAGACGGTCTTATAGGTAAGAACTCCAAACTTTTTTTTTAGACACCTTTAGTTACGAGTATTTTGGGTATTGTAGAAGCCTATACATTTGAACAGTCCAGATATATTCTTTAAAAATAAAGATTGTATGGTGCTTGGATGAAATTTATCGTTAAAATTTACAACTCAATATTGAAAGAAGGTGTTTTAAATGATTTTTCTGTTCTTTGTTTGCTCTTTAAAGTGAGATATTCTACTTTTTTAAGATCAAGAAGTTTTAGAATATCTATATTAATTGGTCTTTTTGCATCCCAAAAGATTAATGACTGGATAAAATCATGAATTAGGTTGCTTTGAAGAACTTTGTAGTATTTTTCAGCTTCCTCAAAGTTATCAAAACCTAATAGATAACATGTGTCATCTA
Organism: Bdellovibrionales bacterium; assembly: GCA_965218815.1. Classification (GTDB taxonomy): domain Bacteria; phylum Bdellovibrionota; class Bdellovibrionia; order Bdellovibrionales; family JAGQZY01; genus JAGQZY01. The sequence goes on from CBDCLX010000002.1 coordinate 1,220,907, forward strand.
ACATAATCTCCTTGTTTTTGTATGGTGATAAGAGGCAAAAGTTGACCTTTTTATAAAGACCAGAAACAGCAATTTTATAAGGTTTAAATGAATATTCTCCGATTCCAAAGATAGAAAAAGGTGGTTGATTTTTGTATATACTACTTTTTCTTGCTGCCAACTTATCTTTATGTCTAGTTAGATAATTCCACAATTTTGGTGACTCATGTTTGATTTTCTCAGTTTTCTCTCCAACTTTTGTTTGAGTTACAACGACAAATTTTTTTACTTCTTTAGTTCTATCATTCGCAAGGTCACTGCTTTTCAGTAGTGGAAAGATAAATTTATCTTCTATATCTATAACTTCATTTAAGCCGTTAATAAAGTATCCATTTTTATTTTTTTGTAATTCCATAATTTTAGAACAATCGTGTTTTATTCCTGATCGCCAAGTAAAAGATGATTCACCTTTTACCAAGTTCTTTGTTTGCTCATATTTATCAATATCCGCAACAAGGATGCCGCACTCTGTGAGTCCTATTTTTTGCTGTAAACTATTTAAAGAAAGATTATTATAAACGTAGCATTCATCATTTTTTCTTTTTTTGGAAAAATCTGCAATAAATAAACATGCTGCTACAGAGGCATTAAATTCTTTTTTTGCATCAATTTTATGTATTTTATAATCAGCAGTAATTAAACTATTTTGGGAATTATAAAGAAATACCTTTCTAGCAACAGATGTCTTTACTAGCATAGCCAACATTCCGTTCCGTCTAAATAGAACTTCCGAGAGTTTAATTAACATCCACTCTGAAATATCAAAATTACTTTTGCCAGACTTAGCTTCAAATCCACTAAGACCTTTAAGGTTTGTTTTTTCTGGCAAATTTTTGCTAGAAAATACTCCAAGTTGAGAGGATGTTACCCAAGGTGGATTACCAATAACTAATACTTTTTTATTTCTTGGTATTTGGCTTTCCCAATTGATATTGAAAAAATTTGAATGATTGATTTTGATTTTAGAATTTAAATGGGTATTTTTTTTATAAAAATCAATTATATATTTTTTGTTGATTTCATAGCCCTCAAATTTTGATTCTTTGTTAAAGATTTTTTCTGAGGCAAGAAGAAAACTTCCGAAGCCGCATGTTGGTTCGATGATTAATTCAGGAGAATAAATTTTCGAAATTAAAGCGGTACACTTTTCAGCTAAATCTATTGGAGTTTGAAAGTCACCAAATTCTATTTTACTACTTGTTTTTAACAATGTTTCTCCTATAAACGATTAATTCCTTCGATGTCACCAGCAATTTCTACAATTCTTTTGTATTGGAGTCTCCACTGTAATGCATTTGAAAGTGTAAGATATCCCAATTTTGGAGGATTTTTGATAATTTCTTTTGCTAAATTTTGACTTTCTACTTCATCAAGTGGTAAATTACTATCGGCTAAATCAGCAAAGATATCCTCTTCATTTCCTCCGAGATCTAAAGTTTTCAGTATTCTGCTAGTAAGTCTAAAATCAGCAGTTTTAGACTTATTAATAAATACAGTGTGAAGCATTTCTAATGAGGTCAGTTGTGTGTCTCTATTATCACTTTTGTCATAGACGAAAAGTATCAAGTGATAACCTAAACCATAAACTTTTTGTCTTGCAGACTTAAAAGGACAAGAAGATTGAGGTTGCTTAATACTTGTTACTTTAATATCAATATTTAGTTCTGGTAGATCTATGCCTTTTGCAGAACTTCCCTTAGAATAACAATATTTTTTTCCAAGATATGATTGAAATCCATGCTCGATATAAGTTCCAACGGCTTTCCCATCCGTTATTCCATAAATATCTTTATGTTTTATTTTTGTAGCCCATTTAGCAAAATCCCCAGCTTCTTGTTGGATAAGGTCAAGTGTTAATATTTTTTTCATTTTAGTCCTCTTATACTGGTCCGGTTTGAATTTTCAGGTTTTTTTTCTTTTGAAAAACCGGAAATCTCAAACACGATCGGTATAGTTTGATATTTATAGCAATGGAAAAATAAAATGTCAGTATAAATAAACTGAAATTATTTTCAATTTTTCATTGAGTAATCTCTTTGTGAATCAAATCTAAAGTTTTTCTCCAGTATCGTCCTGCTTCCAGCCCGCAATGCGTCCCTTTCCTGCCCTCAATTCTCATGCCTTACGGCCCCCTTTGGGGGCACTTCAGTCATTCCAATTGCCGCTCTGCTTTGCGGGCAGGGGTCCGCACCGCAAGCTCCCAGCAGCTTCTCCTCTCTTTCCCCCTTCCCTTCGGGGGGAGGCTCGGTTGAGCCCCCGAAGGGAAGGGGGAAATTTTTTAACACCGCACAAATCAAATAAAGGAGGAAAAAGAAAGTGCAATCAAAAATAACAAAAAAAACCATAAACCCCAGTCTGAAATCAAGACTGGTTTTTTTAACTAAAAAGGAGAAATTATCATGAATATTTACGATGCCATTAAAATTCTTGGAATTACTGATTTAGAGGAAATCACTCAGGAAGACGTTAAAAAGGCTTATAGGGAAGCCTCAAAAAAATACCATCCCGATTGTAACCCTTCAGGGGATGAGATGATGAAACTTGTCAATGAGGCCAATTCTGTCCTTGAAGATGCCAGGTATCCCATCACTGTCAATTCTGCTGACAACTATGACTATGGCTCTGAAATCAATTCAGCCCTTAACGCTATAAACAACCTTCAGGGTTTATTTATAGAGGTCTGCGGGGCCTGGGTCTGGGTTGGAGGAGAGACAAAAGTCCATAAGGATCTATTGAAATCCCAGGGCTTTATGTTCTCCGGGAATAAAAAAATGTGGTATTTCCGGCCCAAATCAAAAAAGCATTTTTTTAGAGGAAAGAGTGAGTTTTCCATTGATGAAATAAGAAATAAGTACGGGAGCCAGAAAGTAGAGAGTAAAAACAAACACCATTACACTTTAAAGGACCACGCTTAAGTGGGTCTTTTTTTTGGAGGTCTATTATGAATAAAAATTTAATCACTATGAAAAACGATCAATTGAGAAAGAGAGTTCCACTTGTCCCCATGCCCCACCGGTTTATGATGACAAGCTCTGTTGCCTCTCTTCCTGAAAAAAAACTTACATCCTTATTTTCCAAGGTCGTCAATTTTAATGACTTTAACCAGGACAATGACCCTCATGGGGAGCATGACTTTGGAACCATCTTCCAGGATGGAGAAAAGTATTTCTGGAAAATCGACTACTACGACAAGGATTATAAATTTCATGAAGAGGATGGAAACAGGGTCATCCTATTGATGAGAGCGAGTGAATATTAAGAGAATCCAAAAGTGGCCGCAAAAATAGGCGGCCACTTTGTTTTAAAGATTAACAATCGAAAGGAGTAATAAATTATGGAAGACAATCAAATCAACAAACTTGTAAAGGATCTTGAACCTTATTTCTTTGGCTATACGGCCAAAGAGAACAGACTGAAAAATGACAGTGGTCTGGAGTTTTTGTTTCAGGATATTTGGGGAAAAACAACAGTCAGTGGACTTGGTGGAAAGAATTATCATAAAATTGGCTGTTCTTTCACAAAACCACTGGAAAAAATTGCAAAGGATATACAGCGTCGTCTTTTGCCTAAGTATCGGGATGATTTTTTTGAAAACAAAAAAGAACAAAATCAACTCAGGGAAAAGGAAACTTTCAATAGAAAAAAACTTGAGGCTCTGGCTCAGGCTTCCGGGGGAAAGGTAAAAACCCAGTATTCCAGTTATTGGAGAACAGACAAATATGCCACTTTCAAAGACGGGTCTGTTGCCCAGAGCTATGATGGAAAGTACAAGATCAAGGTTGAAGCCGATTTTGGGAAAGCCTTAAAGATTGTTTCCTTTTTAAAGGAAATGAACAAAAGTTAGGAAAGGAGGACTCCAAAAAAAAGCCCACCAAAAGGTGGGCTTTTTTTTGGCTATTGGGATCCGGCTTGATCCTGCACCTATCTATGCAATTACAAATCCATGTCTTGAAAAGGAGATTTATTTGAAAATAGAAAGAATAGACTGATGAGAAAATACCAAAGAGGAAAAATATCCGAATCTCGGATCAACTTTTGAAAGGAATTTCTCTAAAAAAGAAATAAAGGAAAAAAGTGAATGAAAAAACAATTTGAAAAAGGAAAAGATTTTGAGGCATGATCTCCCGGAAAGAACAAAAAGAAAAACTGACTGCTATCAAGTTTTTTCTAAATTTTCCCGATAAGTCAGTATGAAATTTCCTCTCTCCTTTATTCTTATTTCTTTATGACAGATCCTTCATTATCTATGAGGGAATCGTCATGATCGTGGTCAGCAATAATCTGATTCTTGGAAAGATGATAAACATTTTTAATTTTACATTTTCCATGTTGATTTAGTTTTTCCCAAACCCATCTTGTGCCACTCTCTGAACCGTATGCTAATATGACTTGATCGTTACGTTTAAAAAATCTAATGCTCTGACTCATGTTTTCCTTAATTCAAACCTGTAATTGAAATTTGAGTACTTGAAAGCTATTGCCTACTGTATAACATGGCTACCCTTCAAGTTCACTCAAAAAATTCAATATCCTTTTTCTGATTGAGAAGGGCTACATAAGGCCCCTTTTTCCCTTATTTCAAAGTTATGATTTAAAATTCAATAGTAGTGGATGAACAGCTTTGAGATTCTTTTCACTCAAACCTTTTATAATGGATATGCACTCATCCTGAACTTCTGTGACCAAAACATCGGCTTTCATGTAATAGTTAAAATCTTCCATCGTGAATCCGTATGATTTTACAATATGGATGATTCTGTTTTTTGGAAGCTGAATCCGACCCATCTCAATGTGACCAATGGCTCCTTTATGATAGCCACAAATAAGGCTGGCTTTGTATTGGCTGAGTTTTTTCTGAACCCTCAAAATCCTTAACACTCTGGCTTGTTTGGTAATGATCTTTTTATAAAATCTTCGTACTTTTTTGTTATCAATCACTTTTTCTTTTTTGTGACAAAACCTCTTTTGGAGTTGTTCACTTTTTCCTTCTCGGCATAACAAAAAATCCTCATAGGTAAATCCATAGGCCGAAACAACTTTGTCAATTCGACTCCTGTCTATAATTGCTCTGCCGTTTTCAAATCTCTCAACAGATTTGAAACTGAGGCTCAAAAGGACAGCCGCTTCCTTGCGGCTGAGTTCTCTAATTTCACGCAATTTCCTTAAAGTTACTGCATCAATCTTGCTTTCACCTGTACCTATTTTCTGAGTGGGAATGGTTCCAATCCTTCTTTCCTTTTCCATATTTTTTCCTCCTCTGAGACAGATTGTTGTCTCGGTCTATGCAAGCCACGGCTTGCTTGTGAAATAGCAATTTCTGCAAGCCAGCAGTTGCGAATTTTTTAAAAAAATTCAGTTGGTTACGAGGAAGATGCCGCAAAAATACTTCGGAAAAAATGACCCTGCTATTCGGTCAGCCAGGCAGACAGCCAAAAACAGCCAACCTGAGAAATTTCGGGAAATTTAAAACGGAAAGGATACTTGAACTAAATGCTAACTTATTGAAACTATTTGTCTTTAGTTTTCAATTACTTAACCTCTCAGCATGAAAAATTCGTCTTCTGTTAATTCAAGCTAAAAGTTTGAATGGAGCGACCTCAATTACATGAGCCATTCCATAAACTTAGCTTGATTAAATAGACAGAACCAGAATTTTAATGACATACTGAGAAATACTCTCTTGATTATGGGAAAGGGTTAAACCCTTCCCATAAAATTGCTCATACTTAAAACTCTACCACTTCTAACACTGTCCGCTTGAGGCATCACATCAAGGGCATTTGTTGCACCCTGAACTTCAATTCCCGCAAGCCTGACATAAATCTGAAACGTCTTAATGTCTCTCCAGCCACCAATTTTCATAACAGTGGCTTGATCGACTCCAGACGCAAGCATATGAGTGGCAAAGCACGCTCTTAAAGAATGAAAGACGACATTGCTTTCAATGCCTAAATTATTAAAGGAAAAAATTAACGATGATTATTTCACTTTTGAAGAATTATGTCCATACCTTGTAACTCGTTGTTTAGCCGAAATTGATTGTTACGCTAAAGACGAACTGGTTTGGGAATATTATGATCTCATTGTCAGTGGATGGTGTAAAGAAGAAGATTTAAACATTGGATTGATAGAGATGAGGGGTCATTTTTTGATATTGACGGAAGGTAAAACAGATACCGAAATAATCTCAAAATCAATGAAAAAATTAAAACCTGATATATGTGACTTATTTTATTTTTCTGATATGGAGAATAATCCTTTTGGAGGCACTAAAGATATTGTGAAGTTTTGTAAAGGTTTGAAGAGTATAAAATATAGTGGCAATACTATTGTAATTCTGGATAACGATATAGCTGGTAATAAAGCTCTAAACGAGATAATGACCATTGGGTTGCCATCTCTGATACTCATAAAGTTACCAGATCACGATAGTTTTTCCAAATTTCCAACAAAAGGAACCAATGGTGAATTTCAAACAAATGTGAATGGACTTGCTGTATCCATAGAGTCTTTTTTAGATTTTAAATCAATAGAAAACGAAATATTTATTAGATGGGTTGGATGGGACAAAAATCAAAAAAAATATCATGGTAGATTTGACTCTGATATAAAAAACAGACTCCAATCACAATTTTTTAAAGCGATAGATCAGAATGACGAATCCTATGATTTTTCAAAATTAAATTTTCTAATAGAGCATATTATTTCTCAAGCCAAAAAAGCTGAGGTCAGAGAGATCACAAGTATTAACGGAACAAATCAGAGAGCGGTTGTTTGAAAAAACCACCGGAGACTATCAAAAAATACAAAATAGAAAAACACCGCCAAAATCTAGGTTGCATGAGGGCTTGTCAAAAACCCTGAAATCCACTTTTTTTTTTTAATTTTCGGGAGACTGTAAATCTTTTTTTTTGGAAATAATTATCAAAAATCTTTTCTTCTGATGTTAATGGCTTCCTCTACTGCATTAGACAAGTGCCTTGAAATCCAATCATATCTATCTTTGCTGTTGCTCCCTTGAGAATTGTAGCATTTGACTATTGAAGACAATTTTTTTCCAGTGTTGCCATAGGATATGTAGTTAAAAGGGTTCTCTCCTTTTTCTGATATAAAACCATCTTTGTTTTTTAATCCATGTATATATATACCAACAACACCCTTTCTGTCGTCCCAAGACTTGACTATCTCATAATTGATCCATCTTCTATTTGCAGTTCCATTCCCGACTAGAATAACAGTACATGATCTGTATTTCATTTGATCATTTATCCATTTTTTAATTGCGTTATCACCTCCATTTGTAATTGTTTCCCATTCATTGTCAGAAACAGGATTGTTACCTTCAATAACTCCTATGTTGCGAACTTGCGATGCACGCCAATTGTCTGGTTTATAATGAAAACTATAAAAAACTTGTTTTTTGGACATACCAACTCCCTATCTACCTGCTTGTTTAGTAGCTTTTTCAATCCAGTTCTCAATATTATTATACCCATTGTCGTTTGTCCAGTCATAATAGCTACAACAAGGGTAAGTAGGAGAGTTTGTTGAATGAAAACCAAAGTGTTTTGCAAAGGGGTCTTCTCCTTTTTGGTCGATCTCTCTGGTTCTAAAGTCTTTTATATTATGGATATATATTCCCACAAGACCATTTCTTTTTTCTATGCTTTGTTGTATCTCATATCGAACCCATCTTCTATTTGCAGTTTCTGCTCCAATCAGCACGACTGTTACAGATGACCCATTTAACTGTTCATCTATCCACTTTCTTACGGCTTCATCTCCATTTCTTTTAATAGACTCCCAATCAGCAGCATCAAGAAACTTCGAGGAATCTCCTTTTGTTAACCAGCTATTTCGGACCTGACCAATTCTTCCTATATCTCTTTTATAGTGAAAACTAAAAAATACACGCCTTTTCATGTTGCCTCACAGAGAAAAATAACAAATAGTGAAAAAATAAAGAAAATTTCTACTAAGTAGAAAATAATCAGAGTAATAGAAAAAGTAGAAGATATCCAGCCGCATATAGGTTTGTTTTTGTGTTCTATCATATTCATTCTGAAATCGGTATTAACCTGATTTCTTATTTCATCATATACTCGTCGAAATAGTCGTTCTTTCCAAAGAAAGTAACCATCTAAAAACCAAAATCCCAAAACGGGAAAAATAATAGAAAAAACAAAGTATGGGTTATTCATATTGTGGCTGTATTTGATTGCCCAAATGGATGATGCAACAACAAGAGTCATACTCCAACCTTTCAGTAGGAAAGAGTTATTTCCCAAACGGTTAATAACAACTTGGATCATTTCCAGATGCTTTGTAATTTTTTCTATCTTATCCATAATTTTTCATTTTTATCTAAATTTTATCATGAAAGCAATCTATAACTGTCTTTTAGGTTTTCCCTACAAGCAACCTATAAAGTTCCCTTCTAAGACTTCTAATTTGGAGGATTTTTTGTTCAATAATATCCATTTTGGCATAGACCTTTTTTACAAGATTCTTTTTGGGGATTTTGTTTTGTTTCTCCACCCATCAGATCATCTCCGATATTTCCTTGAGGGAAAACCCTAAATCCCTGGCTTTTTTGATGAAAAAAGGATAAATTAAATCAATTATACTCTGATCCGGTTTGAGTTTTCAGGGTACTTTTCCTTATCGGAAAACCGGAAAATTCAAACACGACTGGTATAAAAGAAGATTAATATCTAATAACCCCTGTGTGAGAAAGAAGCCTGTCCATTAACCCTAATAAGTCAAAAGCAATCTATCAGAAACGACCTCATCTTCAAGTGTATCTCCTTCTCTTTGAAATCTTCTAAGCATAGATCGGCCACAGTTTACGAAAACCTCTCGATCAAAAAGATCATTTGGAAAATCTACTTCACATAATAATCTCCCTGATTTTTTTAAAGGGAAGTAATTTATAATTTCATGAGCAAATCTTTGCTTGTTTCCAATCCACTTCAACAGTTGTTTTTTTAGAGGTTTGTCTCTTGGGTTATAAAATGACAGTCTTGAGTGCAAGTCTGTCAATTTTTGTTGTGGTTCCATTTTTTTGCCTTTCTTTGAATATTTAAAATAATGATCAATATCCTATTTTAGAATAATTACTCAATCAGTGTGCCATAGCATCCTCAATCATGTAAAGTCGTGTAAATGAAAATAAATCAAACTTTTAATGATGCACTGCTTAAGGTGCTTAAATCAAAACGCCTTTCACTTGATCTAAGTCAGAATGAATTAGCCCAACGTCTGGATGTACAGCAATCTTTTGTTAGTAAAGTAGAATCAGGCGAAAGGAATTTGGAGTTTTCAGAGGTTTTTGAAATGTGTAGCATTTTAGGGATCAAATTTTCTACTTTGATTGAAGAAGTATTGAAAGAGTTCAGGAGCATAAGTGAAGCCAAATCAAAACTTTCTAAATAAAGATATTAACTTCTGGGCAAACGTAAGAGCTTTTTCCGAAAAAATTGGCTATACAAAAAGGGGCAAAGAATCTGTTTTAAAATTTACTGAGAACGATATTAGAAAATCCATCCCAAGTGTTGATTTGAAAAGAGAAAATTATTTTAAATCAGATAATTCACCAACAACTCTAACTTTGGATATTATTCGGTATTCCAACTACAGAGCGGATGTACTTAACAACTTTGTTTCAAAAAAATTATTAAATAGGGACACTGCAAAAGCTCTATTTTACAAGTTAAGAACTCAATATCAACCAAGCTGTCCAATTCCAATGAATAAACAAAAGGGGATAAAAAAAGCGGAAGCATTTTTTACCGGAATAATAAATATGTTAATTGAAGCCAATATTAAAGGTCATGAAGTGGATTATGACCCTAAAAAACGCCTCTTCACCAGAATTTGTGAATGAGTGGAGGTTCAGGTAATCTTCCAAGGGAATGATATAAAGCTATTTTAATGGATTTGTACTCCCTAAAACCGTAAGATTTTCTCATAGTCAGTTTTACTTTGTTGTTTAAACCCTCTACAATCCCCGATGAAAATTGTTTTTTGGCCCTAAACCAATTGAGAATGAGATTCTTATGTCGTCGAATCATCTTGGCTTCATGTTTCAAAGGCTCTATCCGGGAACGCATGACTTTGGTTGTCCAGCGAGCCAGAAACTTATCCGCCCATGAGGGGGATAAATAATCCCAAAAGAATTGGAACTCTTCTTTTAGTAAATAGGCCCTGACGCTCCTGAGGTTGTATTGTAAAAGTTTCTTCAAACCAACCTCCTGTTTTTCTGTCAGATTCTCTGAGTGCTTTAATAAAAGCCACCTGGAGTTTGTTAACACAGGGTCATATCCATCCGCTTTCATCTGACGATGCTCTCCCGCTCTCACTTTATCTATTGCTTTGTTAATCCGAGCAACGATATGAAAACGGTCCAGGATATGAGTGGCTTGAGACACTCGATCCTTTATAACCTTCAAATAAGGTTTCCACATATCTGAGCAAACGTATTCAATAAGTTGTGTTCTTCTTGTCCCCAGCATATCAAAGAACTTTGAAAAAGTTTCCTCTGTCCGCTCTTTTCCAATCCAAAGTAAACGGACACATCCGGAGTTGATCTGATAAACTAAAGTTAGATATTTATGCCCCTTTTTCCACTGAATCTCATCAACTCCAATAGCCCTGACACTCTCTAAACAGCGATGGGAAAGGCCCCACTCAACGATAAACTCCACAGAGCGAAAAACCTTCCCCCAACTTGTTCTAAACCGAACTGACACCTCTTTCCATGACAGCACCTTGGCCCAATTTGCCAGAAATTGCATATAGACTTTGGTTAATTGGTTTTTTCCATCACTCCATGGAGTTTTTTCAACTTTAACTCCACACCAAGAGCAGTTGACTCGTCTCATTTTATAACAGAAGAACACGGGAATTCCCCAGATAGGAATAAATTCAAATTTTCGTGCCTTCGGGGATGTATCATAAATAGAAGCCTCCTGATGGCATCCCGAACAAATGGGGATACCATTTTTTCGAGGGTGAATTTGAACATGAATACAAGTTTCCCCGCCCTCGGTGAATAAAGTTATTCTCCCGTAAACAAAAGACTTGAATTTGTAACATTTATTTAGGATAGTCTTTACCAGCATCTTTTCGCCCTTTTTTGGTTGTTGTTTTCACAAATTATGATTTACTGGAATCTGGCGGGAGATGCTATTTCAATATGAATCTTAATGCACTAAAAATGTGATTCGTTGAGCGGGGATGCTCAACGAATTGGGGTGTGGGGCAGAGCCCCATATCAGCCAGGATGGCTGTCCTTATTTATTCCACGAAATGACATTTAGAAGTTAAAAAGGGCTTTTCTTACCCACATCTTCTGGTGAATATCCTAAAAAACTAATCAAAATTTTTAAGCAAGGGGATTTAATCCACACTCTTTCAAGAAGAGTTGATGGGGCTTTCCCCAGCATAATTTCTCCGATTGCCGTTTGGGAGATTAAGGAATATTATTATACAACTACTTTTGGAAGCAGAGTTGCCGATGGTGTCTATGAAACCCAACTTGATGGGTTTGAACTTGAACAAGTAAACCATTCAAAGCATATTAAAATTCTTCACTATTTGTTTGTGGATGACTATTTTACATGGTGGATAAAAGGTCGCTCCTATCTTTGCAGGATTGTAGATATGATGCACATGGGAAAAGTTGACGAAGTCATCTTTGGGAAAGAAGTTTTAGATGTTGTACCCAGAATATGCAAGGAATGGTTACAAATCCTAAAAAACTGTTAGTTCTTTAAAGGAGATGTGAAGAATGTAGAAAATCATTTAAAAAAAAAAGAATCTCCCTGTTCGTGACCACCATTTCGATTAAACAGCTTGTTTGACCGATTTCCTGTATTCCACGGGACTTTTTCATGCCCAGTCCAGAATGGGGGGAACTGGTATAAATACGATGGCTATTCTCAATCAAGGTTCAAAGATTTGGAAAGAGATGATAGCTCCTCTGTGCTGTTTATAGTGCTATCCCAAGTCTTTGAAAATAAAAGACTTTCAGATCATAGGGAGATTTTAGTTTTAAAAAGGAAGAACCGATAAGTACATCATGCGGATTTTTCTGATAATTCTGTCTTTGATTGTTTCTGGCTGTTTTACATTGCTTGAACGCTACAAAATTTATAAAAAAGGCATATTCATAAGTAATATAAAAATTTCTCCATGCTTACTTTATCAATAAAGAGTTTAAATTATGTCTTATACAAAAATGTCAATCAAAATAGAAGCTCTGCTGGTGAGTCCTGAAAATCCCAGGTTTAATTCTGTCACAGATCAACAAGAAGCCTTTGAGATCATGTTGGAAAAAATGAAACAAAAAATAAAAAATTTAGCTTGTGATATAGCAAATAACGGTTTAAATCCAACAAAATCTTTATGTGTTTTCAAACATAAACAAGGCAAATATATTGTCCTTGAAGGAAACAGAAGACTTATAGCAATAAAACTGATTAAAAATCCTAATATAATAAAACATGATGATAATCTTTACACATTTTTTCAAAAGTTAAAGTTAAAGAGAAATGGATATAATTTTCCAAAGGAATTAAATTGTATCGTTTTTGAAAACAAAGAAGACGCAAACCATTGGATTGAATTGGAGCATACAGGAGACAATAAAGGGGTGGGACAAGTCCCTTGGGATCCTGAGCAAAAAGCCCGTTTCAAATCTCAAGTCTCCAATTCTAACAAAAGACCATATTTTCAGGTTCTTGATTTTATGAAGGAAAAGAATATTACCTTGAGACAAGGTCATGCGACAAATATAGAACGGCTTGTAAATACTTCCTATGTAAAAAAGGAGGTGGGTGTAGATTTTCAGAACGGCAAATTGACATTTGTTAAAAATAAAGAAATCGTATCAAATAATTTAAAGAAAATTGCAAAAGCAATAAATAAACCTGATTTTAAGGTTAAAGAAATTTATACAGCAAAAGATAGAGAAAAGTGGATAGATAAAACTTTAGCAGATGAACGACAACCTAAGACTACTATCACTAAAAGAGACGGACAGATAATAAAAAAAACTAAACAAAGATTGATACTGATTCCAGAAGATTTTATAATAAATATTCCTCAGCAAAGAATCAATTTAATTTAGCCTCTTCACCAGAATTTGTGAATGAGTGGAGGTTCAGGTAATCTTCCAAGGGAATGATATAAAGCTATTTTAATGGATTTGTACTCCCTAAAACCGTAAGATTTTCTCATAGTCAGTTTTACTTTGTTGTTTAAACCCTCTACAATCCCCGATGAAAATTGTTTTTTGGCCCTAAACCAATTGAGAATGAGATTCTTATGTCGTCGAATCATCTTGGCTTCATGTTTCAAAGGCTCTATCCGGGAACGCATGACTTTGGTTGTCCAGCGAGCCAGAAACTTATCCGCCCATGAGGGGGATAAATAATCCCAAAAGAATTGGAACTCTTCTTTTAGTAAATAGGCCCTGACGCTCCTGAGGTTGTATTGTAAAAGTTTCTTCAAACCAACCTCCTGTTTTTCTGTCAGATTCTCTGAGTGCTTTAATAAAAGCCACCTGGAGTTTGTTAACACAGGGTCATATCCATCCGCTTTCATCTGACGATGCTCTCCCGCTCTCACTTTATCTATTGCTTTGTTAATCCGAGCAACGATATGAAAACGGTCCAGGATATGAGTGGCTTGAGACACTCGATCCTTTATAACCTTCAAATAAGGTTTCCACATATCTGAGCAAACGTATTCAATAAGTTGTGTTCTTCTTGTCCCCAGCATATCAAAGAACTTTGAAAAAGTTTCCTCTGTCCGCTCTTTTCCAATCCAAAGTAAACGGACACATCCGGAGTTGATCTGATAAACTAAAGTTAGATATTTATGCCCCTTTTTCCACTGAATCTCATCAACTCCAATAGCCCTGACACTCTCTAAACAGCGATGGGAAAGGCCCCACTCAACGATAAACTCCACAGAGCGAAAAACCTTCCCCCAACTTGTTCTAAACCGAACTGACACCTCTTTCCATGACAGCACCTTGGCCCAATTTGCCAGAAATTGCATATAGACTTTGGTTAATTGGTTTTTTCCATCACTCCATGGAGTTTTTTCAACTTTAACTCCACACCAAGAGCAGTTGACTCGTCTCATTTTATAACAGAAGAACACGGGAATTCCCCAGATAGGAATAAATTCAAATTTTCGTGCCTTCGGGGATGTATCATAAATAGAAGCCTCCTGATGGCATCCCGAACAAATGGGGATACCATTTTTTCGAGGGTGAATTTGAACATGAATACAAGTTTCCTCGCCCTCGGTGAATAAAGTTATTCTCCCGTAAACAAAAGACTTGAATTTGTAACATTTATTTAGGATAGTCTTTACCAGCATCTTTTCGCCCTTTTTTGGTTGTTGTTTTCACAAATTATGATTTACTGGAATCTGGCGGGAGATGCTATTTCAATATGAATCTTAATGCACTAAAAATGTGATTCGTTGAGCGGGGATGCTCAACGAATTGGGGTGTGGGGCAGAGCCCCATATCAGCCAGGATGGCTGTCCTTATTTATTCCACGAAATGACATTTAGAAGTTAAAAAGGGCTTTTTTTATCCACATCTTCTGGTGAATATCCTTAATTTATAATGAATTAAGAATGTTGAATATCGACAAATATAGAAATGCAGTCGCTGTTTTATTTAGAGTGTTTTTAGAGCTTAGCGTGGACTATTTTATTAAAAATAAATCTTCCATTAAGAGTAAATTACCTGAATTCGTGCATAAAAATGTACACTACAGATTCAATTTGATTTTTTAATAAGGCCTCCACCTATGGCTTTTAATATTTTTTCTTGAATTTTAGTTAAAGATACCGTTTTAATAAATTTATTTCTTCTTTTCTTATCGTAAAAATAGACATTATACATACTTCCAAGTTCTTCGATAGCTTCTTCAGGAGAAAGTTTTATTTTTTCCAATTTCATTTTTAAAATTGAAAGCAACAAGTAAGATAAGTAACATATAAACACATGAGATTGAACTCTATTATAAAGCCAATGACGAACTGGTCTTAAATTCGTTATTCCCTTAAGGGTTTTAAAAGATTTTTCAATTATATCTTTATCGAAATAAAATTTAACAATATCTTTTGACAGAATCTTTTTTGAGGAAAATATACAGGAATATCCATCAAACTCTGACTCTGAATCTAATATTTCCCTCCTCAATCTCCCAGATGGTGTTAAATATTTTTCTAAACCTGATTTTATATTTTTATTTTTAGCTAAAAGCTCTTGTGCATTTGTAATCTCGTCTAATCGAGACTCCTTTATATATAAAGCTTTCTTTTGGTTATAGCAAATAACCAAAAGACCTTTTATTTTTCCAATATTGTGATTAATATCTTGTCCATAAATAACTCCACTGGATATTCTTATACGATTTGAAATATCAACAATAGAGTTCTTTTTTATCATTTTTCTGATAATATCCTTCTCTTTTCTCCGAAGAGTAACTCCACAAATAGTGTCCCAACCCAATTTGTCAATATCATTAAGATTTCTCTCTGAAAAGATACCCTTATCATAAACAAAAATTCCACTTTTAAGACCATAGCTTGATAGACTTTCTGACAAATCTAGTAATGTCTTACTATCGTGTATATTTCCATTAAATGTTTTATGGAGTACTGGTATTCCATTTTTCTGAGTAGTCACTAATCCAATTTGAATAAGAGGTTGACCACCTTTGCCATCCTTACTCCTTCCTAACTTTCCAAGTTGACATTTGTTCCCATAAAGATATGTATTTGTAACATCATAGATCAAACCTTTTAAATCAACTTTATATTTTTTTTGAACAGTTTGAAATATCTTCATTTGCAAATGCTCTGGGTTAACCTCTAATGAGTCCAAAGCTGATAGCAATCGACTTTCAGTTAAGTCTTCTAATTTCAAAAGGCTATTTAAATCTGTTCTTTTATACCATTCAGGCATTTTCCGAACACTCTTATAATCTAAACAGTGGGCATAAACCATACTCAGTATTTCATTAGAATATTTGCCAAGTCCTTTATGCAAATCTATTTCTTTAGCAATTTGATTCAAGACAAGTAATGGTCCATAAATTTTGACTTTCTCTACTTCTAAGTCGGATGAATTTATTGAAATTATAGTTTCACCATTTTTTTCTTTTCCAATATACCGGATATGTTTTTGTACAACTTTTCCGTTTTCTCTTCTATTTTCTACTTCTGCAAGATATACTGTATCCCCTCTTTTTATTTTTCTGATAAAGCTCATAAAACCCCCGTTGTAGTGTAATATATTACACTACAACGGAGAGTTATGGCAAATTATTTTTTTGATTTTTTTTAAAAAATCGGTGGTTTTCTCTATGAAAATAGGATTTTTTTATGAATTTAAGAAATTATGAATTTGTAGTGTACATTTTTATGCACGAATTCAGGTAAATTAGAAAACCAGGAACAACCAGCTCTTTCTAAAAAAATAAAATTTGTTAGTGAGTATATGGAGAAAAAAAAGATATTAACAAAAAATGAATTACAGCCCACCCGGATAGCAATCTCAAATAAGCATGATATATCTTCCACTCATACGTTTAATTCCTATGTTCATAACTTGGAACACATACCTACCTCTATGGATTTAAAAACATCATGGGACAATCAACAGAAATTTATTGAAGAATTATGGAAATAAAAAAATCAAAAAGCAAGTCTTTTTTTGTAAGCCCTCTTCGGTATCCAGGAGGAAAAACTTGTTTTGCTCCAAAATTAGAAAAGGCAATAAAAAAAAACTTCTCTTATAATGAAAAAATTATCTTTGTAGAACCGTATGCGGGAGGAGCAGGTGCTTCTCTGGCGTTGCTTTTTTCTGGAAAGGTGGATAAAATTATCATCAATGATTTAGATAGTGCAGTCTATGCATTTTGGAAAGTTGTTGTCCAAGATTCAGATTATTTGATTAGAAAAATCAGGCGAACAAAAATCACAATTCAGGAATGGAAAAAACAAAAGGCATTTTATACATTATCAAAAAATAAACCAAAACTTACTTTAAGAAATGAAAAAAAACTTGCATTTGCCACTCTGTTTTTAAATAGAACAAACCGATCGGGTATTATGAGAGGAGGACCAATTGGAGGAATAAGGCAATTAAGTAAATGGAAAATTGATGAGCGATTTACAAAAAAAACCATTATTGAACGATTGAAAAAATTGCATAAGTTCTGTAACAAAATAGAAGTTTATAATTTAGATGGGATAAAACTCCTTGAAAATTTAGAGCAAAAAGAAAATGCAAGGCAGCACTTTATTTTCCTTGATCCACCGTATTTTCAAAAAGGAAAATCCCTATATCTAAACAATTACAATAATAATGATCATAAAAAACTTTCAGAATTTTTAGTCAGATCATCTTTAAAAAAATGGATCATGACCTATAATGATGTATCTTATATTAAAACTCTTTATAAGAAAATGCCAATAAGAGAGTTTGAAATTCAACACGATGCTCATTATTCAAAAATCGGCAAAGAAATAGTGATTTTTCCAAAAAAACTTCTCTCTGCTGGTATTTGTTAATTTGTTAATTTTTAAAAATTTTCCTAGAAATGAATGTAAAAATTACTCTTCAAAATATCGTCAGCTACAAAAAAGCTGGTCTTGAGATTGATAAAAAAATCAATCTTATTTATGGATTGAACGGAGTCAGTAAGACTATATTATCAAATTACCTATATGAAAAAAGTAAAAAAGAAAATGGATTTGATTTTCAAAACTGCAAGGATAATTTTGATAAAGACGAAAAAATCTTTGTCTATAATGAAAAATTTATTGAAGATATTTTTATGAAAAAGACAAAATAAAAGGAATTTTTCCTTTATCTTCTGAAAACAAAAAAGCATTGGAAAATATACAAAAAGCAACAGAGGAATTGAAAAAACTAAACATAGAAAGAAAGGCTAGAAAATGAAGTGGTCAATATTAAAAGTAAGTTTGAACAGAAAAGAGAAAGTGCTCAACAGAAAATTTGGAAAAATATACTGATCGTGTTTGAGATTTCACGGATTCTCCACTCCTGAAAAACCTAAAAATTCAAACCGGATCAGTATAAAAGAAGATTATACAGGTGGAGATAGGCTTCTGGATTATTGTTTGGATGGATTAAAAGGAAGGAAAGAAAAACTCTTTGTGAGGGGCTCTGACGGAGAACTCTTTTTGCCTATAATAGACTCTTTTATTCAAAAATTCACTCTTCCAATCAAATCAGGCTTTACATGAAATTTTCAACCAAAATCCCAGTCAAACTCGGTCAAACCAACACAAAATGGAATTCCAAAAACAAAAATATAAGAAAAATCAAAAAACAGAGAAAAATTTAAATGGGTAATACTTCTCAATTTCTTAAAAAACACCTTTTATGCTTCTTATACCCTTTTTTTCTTCCAGTTTCTGATCGTTGAGTGATAAATACCCGTGACCTGGCTGATCTCAAAAATGTTTCTTCCCTCAGAGAGTTTTTTGACAACAATTTATTTAAAGCTTTTTGGCGAGAAAACACGACGATGATCTTTTCACTCAAAACTATTAACTCTTCAATATTCATGAACTCCCAATAGCAAAAAAATAGATAAAAAACCGACCAAAAATTCGGGTTACCTTTAAACAAGTAAGACAATTATGGATAAGAATAATAAAATTTATTTGTTATTTTAATTTTGCTTTGAATTTCCTTTTTTAAAGGGTTCCTGTATCCAAGAACCAAATCCGAGATCGGTGGATTTTTCTTTTTTCTTAGTGTTTTTTATCACCTGTCTTTTAACAAAACCCCTTTGTAACGATGGCTTTGTGATTGCATAAACCTTTTCCTATTTATTGTTGTCCTGCTTCCAGCCCGCAATGCGTCCCTTTTCCTGCCCTCAATTCTCATGCCTTACGGGCCCCCCTTGGGGACACTCCAGGCACTTAAATTGCCGCTCTGCTTGGCGGGCAGGGGTTCGCACCGCAAGATTCCAGCAGCTTCTTCTTCTTCCCCCGTCCCTTTCGGGGGGGGAGGCTCAAGTGAGCCCCCCGAAAGGAGGGGGAAATTTTTTAACACCGCACAAATCAAATAAAGGAGGGAAAAGAAAGTGCAAGACAAAAAAGAAACAAACCATAAACCCCAGTCTGAAATCAAAACTGGGACTTTTAACTAAAAAGGAGAAATTTATCATGAATATCTACGATGCAATCAAAATTTTAGGAATTACCGATTTAGAGGAAATCACCCAAGAGGACGTTAAGAAAGCCTATAGACAAGCCTCAAGAAAATATCATCCTGATTGTAACCCTTCAGGTGATGAGATGATGAAACTTGTCAATGAGGCCAATTCTGTCCTTGAAAATGCCAGGTATCCCATCCTTGTCAATTCAAGCGACACTTACGACTATGGAGCAGAAATCAATTCAGCCCTTAATGCTATAAACAACCTCCAGGATTTATTTATAGAGGTCTGTGGGGCCTGGGTGTGGGTTTCTGGGGAAACAAAGGCTCATAAGGATGTATTAAAATCCCAGGGCTTTTTATTCTCTGGAAATAAAAAGATGTGGTACTTCAGACCAAAGTCCCAAAAGTGTTCCTGGAAGGGAAAGAGTCAGTTTTCCATTGATGAAATCAGGTCAAAATACGGAAGTCAGAAAGTCGAAAACAAACATAAACACCATTACGCTTTAAAGGCTCACGCTTAACGTGGGTCTTTTTTTTAAGTTTCCTCAAAACCTGTAGAACTTTGACCTCTTTGGTAATAACTTTTTTATAAGATCGGCGGGCCTTATTGTTCTCAATCACCTTTTCTCTTTTGTGACAAAATCTTTTTTGGATTTGTTCACTTTTTCCCTCACGATATAACAAAAAATCCCCATAAGTGAGTCCATAGGAGCGGACAATTTGTTCAATACGGCTCCTATTAAGAGTCGTTCTCCCATTTTCAAACTTCTCAACGGACTTGTAACTTATGTTCAAAAGGCAACCTGCCTCTTTGCGATTGAGTCCTTTGATTTCACGCAGTCGTCTTAAAGCGATTGCATCAACCTTTCCTTTATTTCCCATCTTTTTCCTCCTTGGGACTTACCTTTAAGTCCCGGTTGTGCCAGCATCTCACTGGCTCGGAAATAGCAATTTCTGCCAGCGATATGCGACGATTTTTTTAGAGAAAATTCAGTTGGTTAAAAGGAAGTTGTTGCTACGATACCTTGGAAAAGTGACCCTGCTACTCAGTCAGCCAAGCAAACAGCCAAAAACAGCCAACCTGAGAAATTTCGGGAAATTTAAAACGGAAAGGATACTTGAACTAAGTGCTAACTTATTGAAACCATTTGTTTTTGTTTTCAATTACTTAACCTTCTCAGTATGAAAAAACTTCTCTACTGTTAAATTCAAGCTAAGTTTGATGGTGGAGGTAACAGGGATTGAACCTGCGACCTTCTGAATGCAAATCAGATGCTCTCCCAGCTGAGCTATACCCCCACAAAAAGCAATCAAAATCACTGATTCTGTTGTTTGCCAGATTTTCAATGAAAAACCAAACTGAATCAACAGAAATTCATTCTGTTTGAATTTTCAGTGGTTTCCCTTTTTGAAATATCCAAACCCTTTAACATATTACCATTCTGTTTGATTTTCGGGCATTTTCTCCGCCTGGAAGACCGGAAATTTCAAACAGGGTCGATATATCTCAGCAGGCTGTGGCGAGAAAAACCCGGGTGGGAAGACGGGCAAACAATTTTCGCTCTTCCTTGGTAACCCCAACTTTTGGAAGGTCTTTTTTTGAGGAAAAAATACATTTTTCTCTCAATGAGGTTTGGGAGACACAGCCTATTCGAAATGAGGGTCACGAATACCGCCCATATCCAACCGGTTCAGTTCCCTTTGCAGGCGTTCTTTAAGCTTTTCTTTGTCATGAAGTGATTTTCCTTTAATCCTACCGGGCTGAACACCTCTTTCCTTAAGGCTGACAATCATTTGGGAAACAAAAGACTGGGCACATGAATCCACATTCCCGAAGTCAATTTCAATTTCAGACATTGGAAGTCCGGGGGAGTCAATTTTGCTGACAATCTCCTCAGCCCTGGAACGACCACTAAGAAAAGGTCCTTCCCTGCCCAGTTCAATGACTATACGATGGGTATTTTCATTCGTATCCATGTTCCCTCCGTTTTTATTGTTTTTGCGTTCATTCTGAATGGACCTGAACGAACCCCTTCTTTGTCTATATGTAAAAAAAAGTTTCCCGTCCACATATCAAAATCACCCTTAAATGAAGAGATAAAATTTTTCACCTCATTGAGACCCAATCCCCGGTATTTCCGACCAGCCTGATTGAGAGAGCTTTCAGCTTCCTCAAAGATGTCTTTGATAATTTGTTCCTCGGTTCGCTCTCTTAACTGGTTCCTGCGTTCATAGGACCCGTACACACCAATTCCCACATCACTCAAAGCCACTTCTATATGATGATTGCCATAGACCTGTCCATGAATGTATCCCCAACCTGAGTTATCAGAGGGACCGGAATGATAATAAATATTATCCGCCAGTTCAGCAAAAGCCTCGGACAAATCGGTAATATAGTTGGAAGGAACATTGGAATTATCAAGTATTTTTTTACATTCATCATAAATCCTGTCATTCCTGTCATCGGTAATTTTCATTAGTGGGAAAAAATGGGAAGAGTCATTTTGACCGTGTGGGTATTGATAATCGGTATTCTCAAACAGGCCCATACGGCCTGCATAATTTTTGACATCTGTGTTGTTAGGTAATTTGACATTGATTTTATTCCCTTGGAAGTTGGCCAAATCAAAAAGAGATTTCCATCTCACCAGAGTGTAAGGGTAGAAATAATTGATCTCTTCCAAAGAAAAACAAAGATTTTCGTTTTTTGTTGACCGGATTTCAGATGGTGCCTGTGATAAATATTTAAAAACATTTGAAGTCATCCGTGTCATCCAATAAGTAAGATTGTTTCTGCTATTTTGCAGACCTTTTTTACTTTGAATCATTATACCATATCTTCTTTTAATGACAAATGAAAAACCAGGTTGCGGTTATTTGCGGGCTGTCTTTATCAGCAATATGCTGACTCAGGAAGTGGTACCGGTTCAGGAGATATCCATTGTGGGTCATGGGAGAATGTCCACAACGGGTGAATATCGGAGACTGTGTGGTGGGGACTGTTGAGTGCCAGATATGAGACATTCAACTCAAGTCGAATGGAAGCGTATTTGAAGTTCATCGTAATGAGGTTTGAGTGATTGCAATGAAATAGATGGTGCTTTTTCAACAGTTCGTAGAGTTGTATTGATATAATTCTCAGTCAGGACCTTTTGCCGGACTGTTTTTTCTCTATTTAAGATGATTTAAAATATCTTTTTCATCTTTGACTCTAATGGCTCCATCTTTTTCAAACTTCAAGGGCCATTGATATTTCTGAAAACAGGAATCCAGTATAAAAAGTTTTCGGTTCTGTTTGATGGCGGCTCTTGCCTGGGAAAGAGTGCCACTGGTGTCGGAAGCCTCTATAATGACAGAAGCCTGGGATAAAGCTGACATGGTAACATTTCGTTTTGGAAAATAAAACTTGTGGTTTTTAAAATTTTCCCCATCTTACTTTTATAAACTCTTCAACTTTCGGGTAAAGATTTTTGATCTCCCCTTGTTGTCCATTTTGTTTTTTTTCTTCCAATATTTCTGATGGCAATATGGGTCCCATGCTGGAATAAGGAAAGGATTTTTCAAGATTTATTTCCGTGGCTCCCTTGAGGGCAAGCAGAGTCTCATAAGCAATTGCTTCTTTCAAAGGGTCTATTGCAAATGGAAAATCAAATGCTCTTTCTCCCATCCAATAATCTCCTCTGTTCTTTTATTTTGATCTATAGCGGTCCTGAATTTTCTGATCTCAGTTCACTGCAAGCCCTTTCATTGTCGTTCATACACTCATACATGACCCACTGAGTGACAATATCCAGACAATCCTGATCCGGAGTTGATGGACTATCCTCTGAGTTTATGAAAGATTCCTCGCACTCTTTAGCTAGAGCCAAGAACAATTTTTCAGATTCTTCTGTTTGAGCATCCACTCCAAAATGATCTTTGAGAATTGGCCCAATAAACGGTCCGGTAAATATTGGATCATTACTAGCCATTCTAAAATAAAGAAAGAGCGTGGTTTAAGCCTGGAATTTTAAAACGATCTCAATGGAGTAAGACTCACAGAGACTCTACCAAAAGCTGAAAAGGTGGTTGAAAGAGCCATTCGAGAATACATCAGACACCGTTATGAATGGGGTCCAAAAGAAGTTATGAAAAAACTTGCGAAAGCCAAAAATTTTATCACAAAAAAGAATGAATCAATTTATTTGAAATCCATTTCAAAAGTTGCAAAGTTCAGTATGAGTAAAAAGGTCCATCAAAAGATTTTCCCGACAAGTATTCAAGTGGACCTTAAAAAGAGGATTGTCCATATCAGAGGTGAGAGGATCACCTCAATAATGGGAATAAGGGCTGCTGGAAGTCTCAATTTGAAACTTCACTTTGAAAACGGCCCCCACACTCAGGAAAACCCTTGGGGGGTTTACATTACTCGTGAAGTAGAGCAATTGTAAGGTTGAATCATCATTGGATGTATAAGATGGAGAGTAAACTATTAAAATTCCTTAATTTTTAGCTTTTTTGAAAAAAGTCCTTTAAAATAGTATAGAAAATATATTATATTTGCCATATTATAGCAATTTTAATATAATATATATACTATGAAAAAACTATCTGGAATTGGCAGTAAATCAAGAAGAAGATTAAAGGCGGTTATTGAAGCTTCAGGCGGTGTATTAAAACCGGAGCTGGTTTCTAATACACTCTCTCTGCCACGAATGGAATCAGCCCGTTTACTGACCCGTTGGTGTCATGCCGGTTGGCTTAAAAGAGTTAAACAAGGAGTCTATTGGCCGGTGCCATTAGAATCCAATCCCAATGAAATAGCTATAGAGGAACCTTGGATTGTTGCCGAAAATCTTTTTTCTCCCGGATATATCGGTGGCTTTAGTGCATAGATTGTGAAATTGTTTTTGAGGAGTCAATACAGGATTGTTACAGTGATGAAGTGCAAGTTGGCTGGCTCACTCTTAATCCTGTTGATGTTCTAAAATCCTCCTCATTTGTAAGAACCAGGTTGAGTCTTTTAAAAGTCAGTTTTGTTTCCGAATGGAAAAACAACCAGATCAGGTTTGAAAAAACTTCATACTGAATATTCCTGTAATAACTGGTTTCAAATTCAAAGGCTGAAAAAACCCTTTCAATGATCTCCTCCGGGTTCTTTCCAACCAGAGGATTGTACTGGGAGGATTCATCCTTGTTACTTAGTGAAAACAAAAGAAAGTCCTTGTGTCGTTTTGCCTGATAAACGTAAGCCCAGAGTTTATTCAGAAGATTTCTGTCAGATTTCCCATCAATGATAATCAATCCATGACCCTTGTAAATATCCTGGATGGCCCAGGGAAGTATGACTGACTCTGTTTTACCGGCGTTTGTGGTCCCCACAATCTGGGTGTGCATGGTTCTCTGACTATCGGTGATATAAATGGGCTTTCCTGAGTTTTTCTCAAAACCTGAGAAAACAGAGTCCTCTGTTTCCCTATACAGACTGTTATCAAGTCTATATTTGGTTATTTTCTTTTTAATTATCAAAAAGATTTTTTCGACAATAAAACAGACCAGAGTGATTAAAACAAGAGTCAGAGCCATTTTGACTCCAGGGCTGTTAAAATAGTGCAGAGCTTGGACTTTAATCCTGTAAAATTTTGCATGGATTACAGGAAGCCAGGGGTAGATTTTTATTAATGCAAAAAGAGCAATGACGGTTAGTAGAAAACTAAAAGCGTTTTTATCTTCTTTGTTATTGTTATTGTTGTTATTCATAGCTAATTCCTCCTAAAGGAAAGGGTTTTGTGATAAGGGCGTAAAGTTTGGTATCAGGTGGGAGTGTTATCCACCTGACTTTTTTTTGCATATCCTGTGAAAAATTCTCACCATAGTCTTTTGCAGCTTGGGCGGCAGCACCTCTCAAGCCGTTTTTATGTCCTCCTTTGTTTTGTCCAAAAACACTGGTTTCCATTGAACCCCTGGCATAGGCCCCTATGACCTTTGATAAACCGCTACCAACTAGGTTTTTTGAAAAATTTCCGGAAAGTTTCCCAGGGATTCCCAGTCTTCCATCCAGACCAAGGGAAAGGGCTTCCACCTTTTTCTGTGTTCCAATTGGAAAAAACTGGACCATATGCCACTTGATTTGAACCCTTTGGGATTCAGAAAAACCTGCATGACCAAAAAATGAGGAGCCTTTGGGAATAACAAGGTTTTCCCTGTAGTAAACATCATTTGTCACAAAGGCCTGGACTGGAATCTCTGTACTTCCATCAATTTTAAGTTCCCTTGAAAGGGTGAGTAAAACCCTGGAACTTATCGGGAGGGCATTTTTAAAATCCTCTCTTTGAATAATCATGGAAGAGTCCTTTTTATTTTGTCCAATTCTATTTCCAGAACCTTTTTTCCCCAAATAAAGATAATCAAGGATTTTTGATTTTTTCCTGGAACCATTATTTCCAGATAATGTTTCAAGAGTTTTCTGATTCATAGCTTCAATTTCAGGGTCTGATCCAAATGAGTCTGATCCAGGCGAGTCTGATCCAGGTAAACCTGATTCATTGGGACTCTTGTCTTCAGTTATTTTAAAAGAGTTTTCATCCTGGTTTTTTTTTGAACCAGGGATCATCAACAAAAAAAGTATAAGACCAGCAAGACCGATAAAGAAAAACTTCTTAATCAATCCTGTTTTAAGATCTCTTTTTGTGGTAAAGGGTTTTGGTTCTTTCAAAAAAATATTTTTTATTTTCTCTATCATCTTCTAATCTCCTTTATTGTTAGTTGTGATATTCTGTTCCTGTGAAATTTCATTTGAATAGGGAATCGGGTGGAAAGACTTTTCTTTTCTAAAAGAACAAGTCCTGAGACACTTCTCTGAGGGCTTAAGACTAATCCATCAAAAAATAGTTTATAAATGGGAACAGGTTTTTCTTTTTGAGTGATTTTTATCCACCCAGGATTTATTTTTTCAATTTTTATGGAATGGACAGTAAAATCTATAATGAAAATTCCATTCTTCGTGGATCCAATTCTATTGACAATCAAACGAATTTCTTCATTGTTTAAAAAAGTTTTAAACTTTTTCCACCTGATATTTTTTAAAATATCTGATGATTTTTCCATCTTTGTTTTCAGTTTGTCCCTGGGCTTGGGATTTATTTCAGGTTTGGATTTTAGATAAACAACATAGTCAGCCAGATGTTTTTGTGTTGAGATCAGCTTTAGGTTGTACCTGTTGTGGTTTGTGTAAATATACAGGTTTGTCCTTGCAGAAACACTCAGGGGTTTAATCGTTATGGCTTTATCCAGATACTCCACCTTAAAGGCAGACCTGTTTCCAATAACAAGTCTTGTGGGTGTGTCAGGAACCTGGACAATGGTGGCAAGCCCCAGGGCTGTTCTCACAACGATGATCTGGTCCTGTTTGAGGGCTACATGGCGAACCCTTGCATGAATGAGGTCAATAAAGGTGGTCAATAGAAAACAGACCATCAATAAAAATGAATACATATTCACTCCTTATGGTTAGTGGTTTAATTGGTTGGTTTGGATTTTTATTCGTTGGGAAAAATCAGTAGAATCTTCAAAAGCTTCTGATTATTGATTCAAGATAAATCAGATCAATGTAATTTAAAAAAACACACTTTTTTTAGCGTTCATGAAAGGGAAAAATTAAAATTTATGGTCTTTATTTTTCTAAAAGCGATGTTTTATCTTTTATGCGAATTTGAAAAGCTTCAGTTCTTTGTTTTGTAGTGAGCATAATTCAACAGAATATCTTTCAAATTTTTTATATCTTCATTATATTTTTCTATATATACTTTGTAAACTTTTTCTTTTTTTAACCCTTCGATTTCATTACTTTCCTTAATGTCTTCTATTTTTTCTTTTATATTTTGTTCTTGAGGACAATTATTTGTGTAAAGGGAATTTATTATGTGTTCAAGTAGTTCAGATGGTGTTGACTCAGGTCTTGTTTTATTGAAACACTCTTTAAAAATAGCATTTATACAAAAATAAGTTTTGTTAATTCCAGAAATCATATTCATAGACTTGTTATCTTCTTTGTTAATGTAAATTTCTGGATTTCTTAAAAAAGCCAGAAAACATAAGATAGAATCTTCATGCTCTTCAATAAATTTTTTTGAATGAGCGTACTCGTCCACACGATATACAGCCTGTCCAGTTAAAATATGCCAATAGTGTTCTATATTGTGCCAATGTTTTAAAATACGATGACATTGGTCTGCATATCTTTCCGTTCTTTTTTGGTTTTTCCATTGATGAGCCACCCATATAATAACACAAATTTGAAAGAAAATAAGAATTGAGTTCACGAGAATACCTCCTAAGTGTGTTTATTTTTCAACATCTGATTGGTAAGTTCCAAATATATTATATCGAATAAAGATGAATTTGTCTTTGAAAAAGTAAAATTTCAAAAGCAATACAAGGGAACCCTGAAATTCCACCCATCACAACTGTTCCACCTCACGAGTGATATAAATCCCCCAGGGATTTTCCTGGGTGTGGGGGCCGCTCTCAAAGTGAAGTTTTAAATTCAGACTTCCAGCAGCCCTGATACCCATTATTGAGGTGATCCTCTCACCTCTGATATGGACAATCTTCTTTTTAAGGTCCACTTGAATACTTGTCGGGAAAATCTTTTGATGGACCTTTTTACTCATACTGAACTTTGCAACCTTTGAGGTGGAGTCCAGATAAACTGATTCATGCTTTTTTGTGATAAAACTCCTGGCTTTCTTGAGTTTTTTTTTAACTTCTTTCGGACTCCATTCATATCGGTGTTTGATGTATTCCCTGATTGCTCTTTCAATCATCTTTTCAGCTTTTGGCATTTCTTCACTGATTTTTTTACCATTCAAGTCAAAAGCCATGACCTGTGGCTCTTTGGTTGAAAGCAATATGATGGCTACAAGAGAAAAAATCAAAAGAACAAGGCTTAAAAGACTAAAAAGTTTTAAAAACCGGTTTGAATGGATGAGTTCAGCCATTCTTTTCGGTAACGGACTTAATTGTAAATTGATTTTTTTTACCATTTTTTTCCTCCTTTCCTGGTAAAAGTTTTATTGTTTCCTGAAGTTTTTACGGGTGTTCTCATCAGATTTGATTTTGGGGTCATTCATTGACGACCGGATTTAAAAGCGTTTTGACTGAACTGGTACCCGGTCTTAATAGTGTTTCGGCTGGTGGTTGCCATATTCATCACTCTTCCTGGTAACCCTGTCATAGTGGCAAAAGTCATGGCTCCAAGAGAACTTGACACACTCTGCATTCCCTGACCCACAAGGGATCTGACAAGAAAGGGGGTCAGAATCATTGAAATGGCAATCACAAAGTTCATGACCATGAGTGTGAGGTAATTTCCATCAAGCTTGTAAGCATCCCCAAAGGACAGGGCTGAGAGCATGACTCCCAGAATAGCCCAGACGATCTTCCAGCTTGCAACCTCAATCATCCCCCTGAAAAGATTCACTGTGATCTGGCTTGTCGATGGGAAAAGGTTAAAAAGCAAAAGCAGGGGGGAGGAGGTCATAAAGAAAATCCAAAAGAAATAATACATGGCAATCATCAGGTACCTGGCCACATACAAAACCAGGTAGCTTATAAATGACAGAATAGCGATCAAAAGGTTATTGAACTGCAATAAAAGACTTGAAGCTGAAAGGGAATAGTTTTTTGCCTTTTCCTGGGCCATTTTTAAAATATTATCCAGCGAGTTCACAGAATCAATTCTCTCAGCAATTCCATCGGCTATAAGCAGGATGGCACTGCTAATATCGGGGAGAGCCACAAGCAAAAGGGTTGAGACAATGGTTCTTTTCAAAGTGTCCAGAAAATCAAATGATCCCCTTCCTGATTTAAACCACTGGAAACTCACAGCCAAAGCAAAAAACATTGGCAAAAGCAGGTAGTAGAGTCTTACAAAGTCCTGGTGAAGATTTTGCATTAAAGGGCCTAATGATTCAAATTCCAACATAACTCAATACCCTGTGAGGGGTTGGAGTTTTGGGTCAGAGGGTAAATCCTTCATACCTTTTGAAAGACCTTCATATTGTGTTTTGAACTGGGCTGATTCCAATTTACCCTGTCTGTTTTTTTATGGCTAAATCTTCACCCATCATTTTAAGCATCATGGAATTGGTACGCAGGACTTGAGTCGTGATACCAATGAGAACAGCAATGGACTGGGCTGTGAGTTTTGAGGCCCCTTTAGGACTCACCACCCTGGCATGATCCATGATTCTTTTGCTCTCCCTATCGGCCTGGTCAGCGAACTGAAAAAGTGTCCCGTTCATTGAAATACTCTCTGCCACAGACCTGTCATGGGCCTGCTGAAGCTTTGCCTCTGAAGTTTCAGGGATCATTCCATACAAATCCTCAATGACTCTTAAAACCTTGTCTGCTGTATCCAAATTTCCATAAATCCCAGGATTAAACTTGGGGTTGAGAATATGGACCATGGCAAGCCCTTCTTTTATCCCCTGGTTAATGTCTTTTATAATCCCCAAGGTATCATTTCCAGTGGAGAGAAGTCTTTTAAGTTGAACAAGTTGTTGCAGGGAGTTGGTGAGAATCTGCACCAACACAACAACGTCTCCACCGAAAAAGTCCCCCCTAGCTGGTTTACAAAATGTTGTGGCAATTAAAAAAAGAAAAACAGTAATAATTTGTTTTGATCGTTTCAAAACAACCTCCTTTGTTATTGGTTTTGTTTGCTTTATTAAAAATTATTATTTATATTCTATTCTTGACTATTAATTCCAATTGCTTTACTGTATTTTATTTGTTTTCATTAATTTTTTTGAAGATTTATACATGATTTAGTATAATATACTGGTCGTGTTTGAAATATCCGGGTTTTTGAGAGTGAATATCCATGAAATTTCAAACACGATCAGTATAAAACATTTATAATATATGGGGTGGAAGTATGGAGTTGATTACCGAAATTGAGATTGAAAATTTTCGTTCTATAAAAAAATGTAAAATTGACAAAATCAAGGATTTCAATGCTCTTTTTGGATTAAATAACTCTGGAAAATCAAATATACTCAGAGCTTTAAATTTGTTTTTTAACAATGAAACAGATAATGGCCAATTTATTGAATTTAACTCAGACTTTCATAAAACTTCTTCAAGAAAGAAAAAAGAAATAAAAATAACTGTTAAATTTAAACTTCCTAAAAATTTTAAATTTAAAAAAACTCTAAAAAAAGTTGAAAATACTATCCTAAAAGGAAATAGAGAAATTAAAATAACCAAATTTTTTGGACAAGAATCCGATTTTCCAGAAAGAATATTTCTTAATGGAAACAAAGTTTCAGAAGAAAATATAAAAAATATTGGTCTTTTTTTAAATTTAATAAATTTTAGATACATTCCTAATAGAGTATTACCTGTTGAGATTCTCAAAGAAGAAGGGGATGCTCTCAAAATAGCTATTGCTAGAAAAGTCAACAAACAAAAAACAAACAAGCAAGAAATTGCAGAAGCAGCCAAACATCTGTCAGAAACTTTCAGAAAAATATCAAAATCATTTACTGAACCTATAGCAAAAGAATTCCAGAAATTTTCACAAAAAATTGAAATTGAACTTATTACTCCATCTAAAGTAGAGGATTTAATATCCACTTCTGGTTATTTCTTTCATACAAATAATACTAAAATAGAAGATATTTATCAGGGATCTGGCATTCAAAGTCTTTTAATGTTTCATACACTCCATTTGATCGATAAAGATTATGCTCAACAATTCGGTTGGAAACAAGCAACTATCTGGGCTGTAGAGGAGCCAGAGTCTTCTTTGCATTTCGATTTAGAAGCTCAATTAGCTTTGTTTTTATTTCAAACTGTGACAAAAGACAATAATAGATTACAGTTTTTTTGCACAACACATTCAACGATGTTTGCTCAATACTCGCAACAAACTTTTTTTATTAAAAAACCTCCAAATTCAAACGAAACGGCTTGTGAAATCATTGAACCAAAAAAGATCTACCAAAAAATTATTGATTCAGGGATAAGTAAATATACTGATCCACTCTTATATTGGCCTAATCAACATATTCTTTTATGTGAAGGCAAAAGAGATATTACTTTCATCAAAAAGGCTTTTGAATTATTGGAATTGAACAATTCAGATGTGTATATTACCTGTCTTGCAGAGTTAGAAGATAGACAAGAAATAGGTGGTGCAGATACCATAAAAGAATATATCAAATCAAAAAAAGAAATAATAAAATTACGCAACACATTTAATACAAATATAATCGTTTTATTAGATTGGGATATAAATATAAATAACGATTGGTCGAAAATTAAAAAAATAAATGGAGTGCATATTGTTAAATGGCCTGAAGAAAAAGTATTGCCAAAAACTAAAAAAATAAAAGGCATTGAAAGCTTTTATCCAGAGAGATTCTTTGATGAAGCATTTCAAAAAGATGAATTTAAAGAAATTCTTTCTAAGGATGGAAAACAAAATTATGCATATATCAAAGGGCAACAAGAAACAAGTAGAATCAATTCTTTAAAAGAACACTTGATTAAAAAAGTAAAAAACGAATTATCTAAAAAAGATATAGACCCTTTAGAAGGGTTTATACAAAATAAGCTTTTGAAACTTGTATCAAGTTGAGCATTTTTTAGTATTACTTGATCACTAAGATATACCTTTCGGATACTCCTCTGAAGCTTTTACAATAGCCTCTTTAAGGTCCATTCCTTGTTTCATAAGGGTTTCCAGGTAATTGTTATCAACAGCATCACTTGTTGAAAGCCAATATTCAAGGGGTGTTGGGTGAATCTGAATGACCTGGCTTTCAAGTCCTTCCATGAGAAAACCCTCTGAGTAAATTCCTTTTTTTGTTCAAGGGACTGTATCAGTTCGATTTCCTGGTGGTTCAATTTGAGATTTCTTCTCAAGGTTTCAATATCCCCCCTCTGAAGCATGAGAATCTTTGTTGCCGTGTTATTGAGAATCGCTGAACCAATAGGGGAGTGTGCAATCTCTTCTATTCCCTGGGTGATGAAGGTGATTCCAGAGCCTGTTTTTCTCAAAGTCCTTGCACAATATTCCATAAATGAGGCAGCAGCCTGGGACTTGAGTAACTCCCAGGCTTCATCCAGGATGATTCTTTTTCTCACGGACTTATCCTCCTCAATTTGTGAGAGAATAAAATCCGTGAGAGTTAAAATCATAACACTCTGAAGGTCCGGGTATCTGGAAAGACCTTTTAAATCAAAAGAACAAATCTTTGCTTTCGTATCCAGTTCACCGTAACCATCAAGCAGTTTCCCGTAGGGTCTTGATCCTGTCCAGATAAAGAGCATTTTTGAGATTTTCCTTAAAATCTCATCATCACTTGTGGAAAGGCTTTGTTCAAGATCACTGAGAATGGGGAGTTTGTTTTCAGTCTTTTTTTTATCAAAAAGCTGGATGATTTCTTTTTCAAGCTGGACCTTTGTGAACTTATCAAGCTTTTCTTCATGGCTGTCTGTGACCATGTACTCAACCATTGAAATAAGAGACTTGATCTTCTGGTCACTGGGGCCTTTCCTGATACTGCTTAAGTGAAAGGGATTGATCCTGTACTTTTGGGACAACTCAATTTCAATATATTGGCCATCCAGGGCTTTTGTGAGTTTTTTGTAAAAACCTCCAATATCAATAACAAAGACCTTTAACCCCTGGGCCATCTCCTGCAAGAGAATACAGTTATTCAGAAAACTTTTCCCTGAGCCTGATGATCCTGTGACAAGACAATTATAATTGTTAAGCTTTGGATCAAAGGGATCATAACTGATAAGTCCTCCCAGTCTGTTCCTGAAAAGAATGACAGGCTTATTGTCTCCTTTTCTTGGCCCATAAAGGGGCAGAAAATCACAAAGATTATTTGTTTTCATTTTCTTGGCTCTTTCAAATCTGGTGGGGGCCAGGGGAAAGACTCCCTTTAAAACCTTCCAGGCACCAACTGTTTCGCCTAAAGCCTCAGCTCCCTGCAAAGCCCGAAACCTTGAGAGAACCTCTCTGACCTGGTGATTCAATATCCTCTCCCCTTGGGTTGTTGCCTCCTCTTTTAGTAAAATATTCATTTGGACTGAGAATATCTTTTGTCCGGTGTTCAGGAGTTCCCTTATGAGTTCTTCAGTGGCAGAGAGCTTTGACTCACTTTCAAGGTCAGTGGCTGATCCAGGTTGGGTTGAAGCCAGAGAATGGGCCATTTTTCGTTTCTGCTGAAGCCTTGCCATCTCTGATGACTGGGATGGAAGGTGAACAGACAAAAGTAGTGAATAGTGAAAGGGCATCCGCAGAAATTGATTCAATTGTCCGGCAAAGGTGTTTTCAGGCAGTGTTTTAAGACTTATGACCCTATGGTGAAAAAGATCAAGTGTGAATTGCTTTACATTGAGGACCAAATCCCCAAAGACAAGCTGCTCCCTTGGTGAGGGGTCCACAAGCCAGTCCTCCACATGGTTTGGGCCATTGAGGTTTTTATCAATAGCAGGTTGAATCCTTGGGGCTGGTTGGTGCTGTGATCTCATGGGATTAAAAAACCTGTAAATGTCCCTCAGCAGGTCCTCTTGTTTTAAATCAGTGGTGAAAAGTCCAAGATTATCAAATGAGCTTTTTAAACTCTCAATGTCCTGTGAGACGGTTTCAAAAAGCTCTTCATATTGCTGGGTGCCTGCCATTGTGAAATCCTCCTGACTTTTAAAAATAGAACTTTTTTTGAATTCCCCAGGCTTTCGTCTTAAAAACACTTTGAGCTTTGGTTTGTAGAGATTTTTGTTCTCAATATCCTCATAAAGAATCTTGTCCCTTAAATCGGCAATATTTGAAATCATGGGATCAATGTCCTTTGTTCTCAAGGACTGATGCTTTTTAATGAGTTCCCTGTAATCAGAATCAACATCAAGGAAAAACTGTAAATAAGATCCTTCAGAAATTGAGTTCAGGCAATTTCTGAGAGAAACTGTGAAATTGTTAACCTCATTATCATCAAGACATTCTATGTCCAGGACCTCGGTCTCAAACCCACAGACAATGGATGAGTCATTTAAGACAACATGGTGCAAAGGAGTTGAGAAAAAATCCCAATAGGGAAGTTCCTCAGCCAATGATTGTGATTGTGTTTTCTTATGACTGTTCATTGTTGTTCTCCGTTTTGTTGTTCATGTATTTTTTTCCTTATAAAGGGTTTGTGCTTAAGATCAGGTTTCCCAGCCAATTTGACTGAGGGTTGGACCAGGTACTCTCCAAGGTGTTGGAGATAATTGTCAGGCTTGTCTTTTTTCAGAAAATAAAGGACCAGGGCAAAAGTGATGGTTGACCGCCTTACTCCGAAACAGGCAAGTCCTCCCTGTAGCTTACAGTTTGTACAAAAACAAAGACAATAATAATTTGGATAGAATAAAAAATCAAATCGAGTATTCCTATTGGATGAGTCTTTTTTCAGGAAAATATGAAAAAGGCCAAAATGCTGTTTCAATGGATCATCTCAACGATTTATTAAAGTACATAGAAAATCCAACAACAAATCCATTTGAAAAATACGCAACAAGCCTGTGCAATAAAGAGGGGTACTCGGATTTTAAAGGTTTTGAATCTTTTTATAGAGGAGATAGCCCTTATCCCTACTCTAGCAATATTGGCGAATATTTTTTACAATTTGTACTGGCAAGGAGTTTGAATAAAGAGGATCTTTTTAAAGAACACAACAATGAAAGAAATTTTGATAACCTGCACAAAGATCATATCCTTCCAAAAAGCTGGTTTGGCAGTTCATCTGGTAAAAAACCTGTTAATAGTGTACTCAATCAGTTTTATTCACCAGCCAAAAGAAATCAGGAAAGACTCAATAATCCTATTGCTGAGGAAGTCGATAACCTAGAGGTTCTTTATATTCCCAGGCGATACGATTTGAAAAAAGAAAAATATAGAAATAATGAAGAAGCGATAAAAGAATTTTTAAAAGGAAGGTTTAAGTTATTTGAAGAGAAAATAAAAAAGTATCTGGATGATTTAAAAAATAAATAGAAAAGTCAGGATTCATTACTTCAATTTTAAAAGAGATTGTTTCTTATAAAGAGCAACACGATTTGGATAATAATTACTTGAGTGAACGAGCCATAGATACCAGAGGAAAAAGGTTAGGTAATTCAATTTGGCAGACACTAGCCGAAGACTGGCTGGGATGGAAAAATTAACATATTTCAGTCATACAGACATTTTTGAAATTATTATTGTCTCATTTTAATTCATTGTCTTGAAAACTGATTCATATAATTGTAACATAAAGGACTTGAGTCAGTTTTTTATCAAACTTTTTTTCAACTTTAGAAATTTGGATAGTCTTTTGTGATTAAATAATTTATTGATGATCTTTATAGTGCAGACCATGAAGATGTCTATTTGATTTATGACTTGTGAACAGGAGAATAGTCAATGTCAGAAGAAGATTTAAAAATTCAAGTTTTAGAAGGTGTGAACAACAATTTGGATTTGGCTAAGTTAGAAGATGTTTTAATAAGGAAACTTGTTATTCCTTCTTATCAAAGGCCTTATGCTTGGGGGTTGGAAGATATAGAAGAAATCTTTGAAACGGTTAAACAAAATAAGGATAATATTTGTTTTTTTGGATCAATAATTCTATCAAAAACCACAACCACAAATATTTTTGGTCAAGAGAGATATTACATTATTGATGGCCAACAAAGATTATCTTCATTTCTTCTTATTATAAGAGTTATTTTGGATGGTTTGGAAACTCGATTTAAAAATTTACAAACTAGTGAAAGTCCAACAGAGGAAGAAGTAGAGAAGAAACTGAATTTAAAAAGAAAAAAGGAAAAGCTGGTAAAAATAATTGAAACTGTAGATTTAAAAAGAGAAAGTAATAGCGATAAAAATTTTCATAAAGATGAAAAATCAATACTTTATTTTATAAAAAATGGAGGACAATATGAATCTTTAGATAATCATTTGAAAGAAAAAATACAGAAAATACAGGATAAAATAACAGAAGAAAACGGAGCCCAGGATAATGTTCTGGAATTTTTAGAGGTTCTCTTGGGGAAGGTAAAATTTTGCCTTATCTGTATTACAGGAAAAGATTCGGAGAATTTTGCAATCAATCTATTTAACACTTTAAATACAACCGGTCAGCCTTTAACAGCTTTTGAAGTATTAAAATCAGAATTACATACAATTAATATAAAATTATCTGAAGAAATTGATAAAATACAAAAAAATATAATAAAAAAATATGTTCATCAAAGAAAAAAAATTATTTCTCATACAGGTAAACTTTTACTTTATCTTCCTTTATATAGAGGTGACTTTGATAAAAGTGATACTCTTTCTGATAAGGAGTTTAAACATCAAAGAGTTTATTTAAAGAAAATCTTAGACAAGAATACAGCTGATCAGATTGTTTCTGATATAACATATATCGATAGTTTTTATTCAAGTCACTGGTTGAAAAAAGATTGTGATAAATTTTTAAAAAAAGATGAAGAAAAAGTATGTTTTCAATTTTTATGTGATTTAAAACATGACCGCACATTGCCTCTATTTGTCAGATTCTACAAAAAAAATAATACAGATTTTGGAAAGTGTGTAAAAATGTGTACTGCTTTCTCTAGTCTCTGGAGAGCTTTTCACGATGGTGGTACATCAGGAATTGATAATTCTTATAAAGATATTTCATTGAATTTGAGAGAGGCTATTATAGAAGGCTTAAATGAAAATTTAAAACCCCTTTTTCTTAAAAAACTAAACTTAAAGAAAATTGAAGATGTAAAAAAAGAATGGTTAAAAAAAATGGAGACAAGCACTGTTTATAAAAATCAAAGTCTGTCTCAATTTTTACTTTTTTTAGCTTATAATAAAATCATTTTTGACGGACAAAATTTAAAAAGAGGCAATGGGATTAATATTTTAAATATTTATTATTGGAAGCATAATGATTATAAAACTAAAGAACATATAATTCCTCAATCTGAAAGGACAATCTACACTCATACTTTAGGAAATCTTATACTTATTCCTCAAAAATTAAATTCTTCAGTTGGAAAAAAATCATTTTTAGAGAAAAAAAGAGAATTTAAGAAATTTTGTTCAATCGAAAATAGTGATGGTTATCCATATTTGCCTATTCTGAAACATATTGCTGCATATGATGAGTTTGGAGAGGAACAAATCAAACAACGTTCAAAAATTTTATCAACATTTATTTGGCAAACACTGGCTGAAGATTGGTTAGGGTGGAGAGGTTAATGTTTAATCATATCATAGCGTCTTTTCTACAAAACTAATTGATATTGTCTCAGTTTGATCCGTTATCTTGAAAATTGATCTTGAAAGTTGATATTGATAATTGTAACATAGAAGAGTTAAGTCTTTTTTGTCAAACTTTTTCAACTTTAGAAATTGGATAATCTTTTGCGGTTAAATAATTTATTTGACAATCTTTATAATGCAGATAATGAGGAACAAGTTGAAAAAATTATTCAGGAAGTTGAGGAAAAGTTTAGTTCTGAAGTTGAATGGAAAAAATTAGGGAATCAGGAAAGCAATTATGGGGTGGTTGAAAATCAACAATCTCATCCTGTAGGTGCTTTAATTGAAAAGCTAACTAACTCAATAGATGCTATTCTAATGAAAAAATGTCGAGAAGCTGAGATCGACCCAGAATCAAAAGAATCCCCTCAATCAATGAGGGAAGCTGTTGAAAAAAAGAAGAGTTCCAATTCTTTTGGGATTATTTATCCCCCTCATGGGCGGATAAGTTTCTGGCTCGCTGGACAACCAAAGTCATGCGTTCCCGGATAGAGCCTTTGAAACATGAAGCCAAGATGATTCGACGACATAAGGATCTCATTCTCAATTGGTTTAGGGCCAAAAAACAATTTTCATCGGGGATTGTAGAGGGTTTAAACAACAAAGTAAAACTGACTATGAGAAAATCTTACGGTTTTAGGGAGTACAAATCCATTAAAATAGCTTTATATCATTCCCTTGGAAGATTACCTGAACCTCCACTCATTCACAAATTCTGGTGAAGAGGCATCTTAGACGATCCTTCTATTTCTCAAGAAAATCACAATCTGATAGTCTACTCAGACCAAGACATACAAAACGGTGAATTATTTAGAAAAATACTTGATAAAATTGACAGTTTTCTTCATAAACAAAGAAAAAGAATGAAACAAATTTTTTATGATAAAAATAGTGAGTTATTCCTCTATTGCTCCATTATGAAATTTTTAGTTAAGCCTAAAACTCTTGTAGAGATAGAAAACAAGTTTAAAGAATATTCTAATGAGTTACAGAACGATCAAATAATAAAGAGATATGTAAATATTCTTGAGGGATTAAACTTAATCAAAAAAACAAAGGACAAGTACCTCCTTTTGATTCCTGATACCTTCATAAACGGAGAAGAGAATCCCGCCTGCCAAGGTAATTCAGAATGTGTCTCGATCATACTAAATGAAATGCACGATAATGTGAGACAAATGGAAGAAAAATTTATGTTTTCATACTCCAATTGGGGCAAATATAAGAGACCCAAAAACCACCTAGAAGATTACCAAAAAAAAATAAAATGTATTTTGTCAAATCATTTAAAAAATGAATTTCCCATACATGAGGTTGCCAAAGCCTATGTAAAGGGTGGGAGCATTGTGAAGAATGTGGAGGAACATCTTGAAAAGAATTTTATTTTAAAATTAGATTTTCAGTGTTTTTTTAATTCTATCAAAAAAGAGGATTTTTATAACTTTCTAAAATCAAAATCTAAATTAAGCACTCTAGGTCTCGAAGAAAAACATATTGATCTTATTTGCGATATTTGTTTTAAAGATAGTTCTTTAGAGGAGAACTCTCAATGTTTACCAATAGGAGCCACCACCTCCCCTCTTGTGTCGAACATTATTTTATATCAACTCGATGAGAAGTTGTCAGAGTATTGTAAGCAAATGGGCATATCTTATACAAGGTACTCAGATGACCTTACGTTCTCTCACAATGAAAAAGGACAGCTAAATAAGGTTAGAGAAAAAGTGGAGTCCTTCATAAATAGTATGTCATACCTAAATTCACTAATTATAAATGACAAAAAAATACTTTATATGTCAAAAAAGGGACGAAGGAAGGTCACTGGGCTATATCTTACTCCACAAGGAAAAATATCAATAGGCAGAAAACGAAAGAACTATATAAATAAGCTATTTCGAGATTACGAAAAAACTGAAGAAGCATATCCGAATAGAATTAAAGGGCACTTAAATTTCATAAAATCTGTTGAGAAAGATTTTTTTGATCGCTTATATAAAAAATGGGTTACAAATGGAGGGCACGACAAATTTAAACACCTCTTTTAATTTCAAGAAAATCGGAAGAGAACAAATCACTCAAAAGTTTTCCATAGCCAAATTCAGGTCTGAAATTTGCTGAAATATCCAGAAATAAACCCCAAATTCCATCAAATTTCTGAACATTTCTTATTTTTCCACCCACATCCAGCGGTGAATATTAACCTTTTTAACCCGATTGTCTGTAACCCGGTTTTATGCTCGGTCTTTTTTCAGTCCAAAGTGTGTTGACGGAACAAACAACACAAAAACTCTTGTTAAACAGATGTCAAGTGACAGAAAACTCATTGTTACGACAATCCAAAAGCTAAACACAGCAATCACCCGTGACAAGTATGAAAAGTCTTTAAATGAGATCAAAGATAAACGTGTGGTTTTTATTTTTGATGAATGTCATAGATCACAGTTTGGAGACACCCATAAACGGATTGTAAAGTTTTTTAGCAAAGCCCAGATGTTTGGATTTACGGGAACTCCAATCCTTGCAGAAAATGCTATAGGCAACCGTACCACTGCGGATTTATTTGATACTTGTCTGCATAAATATTTGATTGTCAATGCCATTGCCGATGAAAACGTGCTGAGATTTTCGGTGGAGTATTGGGGGAAATTAAGACGTAAAGACGGCACTCTCATTGATGATGAAGTTGCCGGAATTGATACAAAAGATTTTTTTAACAACCTGGACAGGATTGAAAATGTTGTTGATTGGATCATTGAAAATCATGAACGTAAAACCCATAAAAGAGAGTTCACTGCCATGTTCTGTGTTAGTAGTGTGGAGGCATTGATTGCTTATTATGATATTTTTAAAAGTAAAAAAGAAGCTGGCAAGCACGATCTGCGGGTTGCTGCAATCTTTACCTTTACGGCCAATGAAGAAGATAAGGAAGCAGATGGTTTGATTGGTGATCCCGATATTGCCCTTGGACCGAATACCCCTGTGAACAAGCAAAGCCGTGAGAAGCTGGAAGAATGTATTGCAGATTATAACTCAATGTTTAAGACCAATTATTCAACACGGGATAATAGTTTTTATAATTACTACAAAGACATTGGAAAACGAATTAAAGATCGTGAACGTAAAGATTTTAATGACAGGAATCGGGTTGATATTTTACTGGTGGTCAATATGTTTTTAACCGGTTTTGACGCAAAAAAAGTCAATACATTGTATGTGGATAAAAATCTCAAGTATCATGGTTTGATCCAGGCATTTTCCAGAACAAACAGAACTTTGGGGCAGAAAAAATCTCATGGAAACATTGTTTGCTTTCGGAACTTAAAGAAAAAAACAGATGAGGCCATTATATTATTTTCAGACAGGGATGCCAAAGAAAGAATTTTACTTGAGCCTTATGAAGACTATGTTGCCAAATTCAATAAGGCTGTGGATCATTTGTTAAAAATCACACCAACTGTTGAGTCTGTTGATGATTTAATAAGAGAGGATGATCAATTAGAGTTTGTTTTGGCTTTTCGGGAAATAATCCGTTTAAAGAATACACTTTCCAGTTTCACGGAGTTTTCGGAAAATGACCTAAAATTAAGAGGTCAATCATTTGAAGACTACAAGGGCAAATACCTGGATATAAAGGATCGTGTGAAGTCACAAACTGAAGGAGAAAAGGCATCAATTATTGATGAAGTTGATTTTGAATTGGAGCTTATTCAGCGTGATGAGATCAACGTGGCTATATCCTGGCCTTATTATCTGAGCTTTACAGACTGGAAAAAAGTCTGGATCAGGAGCAAAGAGAAGAAGGCAAAAAGAAACGTAAAACAATCCTTGACCTTTTGAACACTGAAACCCAGTTGCGTAGCAAACGTGAACTTATTGAGCAGTTCATCGAAAGTTATATGCCAAATGTATCTTCTGAGGAGGATATATCAAAAGTATTTTTTGAATATTGGACTGAGGAAAAACAAAAAGCTGCAAAAGAGATTTGTTCCATTGAGGGACTTGATGACAAGGCTTTTGAAAAAATGGTGAGTGAGTACATTTATTCAGGAAAAGAGCCTTTACGGGAAACAGTGGTGAATGGTCTCAAACAGAAGCCCAAGATTCTCGAACGCAAATCCATAGTTGACAGAATAAAAAAAGATATTTATTAAAATCAAAGGCTCATAATCTTAGTATGATCCGTCTCATTTTTAGATTCTTTTGACGAGGCTTTAAAAAAGACCGTCCATAA
Source organism: Bdellovibrionales bacterium (assembly GCA_965218815.1). Taxonomy (GTDB): domain Bacteria; phylum Bdellovibrionota; class Bdellovibrionia; order Bdellovibrionales; family JAGQZY01; genus JAGQZY01. Next base: position 1,262,742 of record CBDCLX010000002.1, read on the forward strand.
ACCCGGATTACAATCTTGCTAGAGTAATTTGGAGGTCAAGACCACTTTAAAAATCAAGGACCTGGAAAAGTTCACAGAAAAACTTAAAGTGTTCAAACAGATTTTGCCGGAGTAGGAGTATAGGGACAGGACTGTTTACGGGGCAGTGGCTTACCTGAAAGCCAATGAGGGAACAGAGGGAAACTCAGAGAACAGAGGTTTGTTTGTAATCCGTGCCACCGGTTCCAGTGCCTCCATCATCAATTGCAAAAAACTTCAAACCCAAATGCCTATTGCCTGACAATATCTTGGAAATAAAGCCCTATAACTGCGGCAAATATGACTTGTATTATCACATACTGATTGAATTGGCAGGAAACAGGAGCAGAGGATTTTGATAACACCAGGGGAATGTGAAACCTTAATTCAGCCTTTGGTCCAGATTTTTTCAAAAAACTTTCTCTTTTTGAGTCAAAATCTGACTTAAATCAGGATTTAACCCTTTTTTTTTAAAAAAACTCAAAATCCAGTGTTGATTTAACAAAAAGCCTTGTTACAATTGATGGTGTATAAAAAATAACACAAACGAGAGAGGTGACAAAGTGTTAACAAATAAATATCTTCTATTTTTTCAGAAGTTAAATAGACAATTAAAAAGCAGAAAAGGGTTCTCACTGATTGAGTTGATGGTTGTTGTGGCCATTATCGCCATCCTGTCAACCATTGCCATCCCGGCCTATCAGAACTTTCAAACGAAAGCCCGACAAAAGGAAGCACCTTCTCTGTTAAGTGCTTATTTTATTGCGGCTCAAGCAGCTAAGGTTGAACACGGAGGTTATGCAGGGAATTTTGTAGCTATTGGATTTAATCCTGCTGGGACATTAAATTATAGAATCACATCTGCTGATACTACTATAGACCCTGAAACTGGTCCAAATGATAATGATTGTGCGGATACAAGTCAGCCTCAGACAAATTGTGAGGGTATGACAATTGCTTGGACAGAAAAGGGGGGTACTATTGGTTGTGGAGCCTCTGCTAATGCAAATGCAACATTAGGGGTTTGTCAAGCAGAAACGGCTGTTGTTGTTAATACTTCGACGTTTAGAGTTTTTGCTTCGGGGATTGTTAATGTGAATGCTGATCATCCAACAGATGAATGGGGTGTAAATGAGCGTAAAAAAATAGCAAACACTAAAGACGGAGCTTCTACAAGTTCGCCAAACCACGGCACATTGTGAGCAGTCAGGAAACACATACTACTTGGAGAAAAAAAGCAAGGAGAAGCTCACTAAAGATGGTTTGGCTGACACCGTGACTGGTCGAAAGAACCAAAGTTTTTTGGTTAAATTGTCAACTTAGATTTGTAAGTTAAAAGCCTGTGATTTTTCACAGGCTTTTACATATACAGAAAAGAGAGTAGGAGTTAGAAGTATTCTTCCAGTAAGGTATTGGATTACTGAGGATGTTTAATTTTTTGTAGTTTGAACATTTTCCAAGTCTGTTATCAATTCCCTCATACCACTTGTGATGATAATCTGAAAAAATTAAAGAATTGGTAAAGAAAGGAAAGTTTTATGTTTGATTTTACTGATGAAAAGCCTTGACCATACTCCCAATTTATCGGATAAATTGGGAGTATGGTCAAGAGGCATCAACAACTTAAAACAACACAGAGTCTTTTTTTATTTGGAGCCAGGGGTACGGGCAAATCCACTCTCTTACAGAAACTCTTTTCTCATGAAAAGAGCCTGTGGATTGATCTGCTGAGTTACAAACAGGAAATGTCTTTTTCAGGAAATCCAGACAGACTGTCTTTTTTAATCGCTGAAAATCAATATAAAACTGTAGTTATTGATGAAATTCAAAAAGTTCCAAAACTGCTTGATGTTATTCACAGGGAAATGGAAAAAAACAAAAAACTTAAATTTGTAATGACAGGTTCAAGTGCCAGGAAACTTAAAAGAGGACAGGCCAACCTGTTGGCGGGACGGGCTGTTTCTTATGAACTATATCCTTTTTCCTGTTTTGAGTTGGGACAAAAGTTCCGTCTTAATGAGGTCCTGAATTTTGGATTGCTTCCCAAACTTTCAAATTTGACTTCAAAAAAAGAAAAGTTGTTATTTCTGGAAAGCTATGCACAGAGTTATCTGAAAGAAGAAGTGCTTCAGGAACAATTGATACGCAAAATACAACCCTTTAGAAATTTTTTGAAAATCATGGCTCAATTAAACGGTCAAACAATCAATTACTCCAAATTTGCAAGAGAAACCAATTCTGATCACAAAACCATACAAAACTATTTTTCCATTTTAGAAGACACTCTTATTGGATTTTTCCTTCCAGCTTATCATCGTTCAGTTAGAAAACAACAACAGAAAGCCCCTAAATTTTATCTATTTGATTTAGGAGTTAAAAAAGCTCTGGAAAATAATCTGGTATCGGCTTTAAGACCCCGAACATTTGCATTTGGACAGGCTTTTGAACACTTTGTTATTCTGGAATGTTTCAAGCTAAATCATTATTTTAGGCGATCTTATAATTTTTCTTACCTAAAAACAAAAGATGGATTGGAAATAGATTTAATTATCCAAAGACCCAAAAAAAAAGATATTCTCGTGGAGATAAAATCAACAGACTCAATAAGAATAGATCATATAAAGAAAATAAAAAAAATTTCACTGGATTGGCCAACACCCTGTGAAACTCAAACCTGGTCCATGGATCCTCTGGCTCAGAACATTGAAGGTATTCGGTGTCTTCCGTGGAAACAAGCTCTGAAAAAACTGTTTTTCTGAAAAAAAGGACCTGATTCATGGGAAATTTATCAGTTAAACTGGCGTTCAGATATCATATCGGTTACTAAATATCATCTCTTTTTCTGATATCAATGATTCCCAAACCTATCAATGCGACAATGGTTATCAAAAGGGGCACCAGTGAATGCCTGATAAGTTCTGTTGCATCAAAAATAATGGAAAAACAAACAGAAACTCCTGAAATTATCAATAAGGAGAGGCAAAAAAGACAAACAGGATGGTGTCTTAAACTTTTTATATCACTTGTTTTTCTTATAACCCGGGACCACCTGCCACAAATCCAGAAAAACATAATAAAAAAGATATAAAAAAATTGAGACTCCACAGAAAATATGAAGTATCTAATCGGACGAAAAATTATTTTAATTGTATTCAAGGGGTATGAGAGTAAAAATTTCAAATAAGTTTTTCGACTATTGCTTAAGAACCAATTTTTTAAGCTCTCTCTTTTTTCAGGTGTCACTTTTTCAAGAATACATTTTCCCCATGGTCCCTTTTCCAGAAAATATCCACCCCACCATCCAGTCCATAGCGGGGTCTCCTGGATTTTGTTCTTAATGGAGAGAACATCCGTGTCATTAAAAAAAGGTATCTGATTATTTTTTGAAAAATTATCCCAGTCTTTATGAGCCATCATGCGTTTGCCGTAATTATTAAACATTGGGAAAATCCATCTTTGGTTCATGCCATGGCTTTTTTTATTTACTGTAAATGTGGAGAAAGAAAGATTCACCAGACTGACAGTCAATAAAACAAGGAACACTGAAAATTTCTTTTTTGGAATAAAAAGAAAAAAAGATGACAGAACAATAAGAAAAGCTATAAAAGTATTCACATCTCTGAGTAATGAAAACAAAACCAGGACAGGAATGATTTTCAACAGAAATAAAGGACATTTGTTGATTGTAAACCTTAAAAACAGAGAGAGAATAACAAGCAGGCATGAAAAACTTATGGACTCTGTTAAAATCATGAAATTGTAATGAAAGAATGGTTTGTTGAAGAATACGGATACCAACAGAATAAAAACACAGAGAAGCAAGTCTTTATAAATATCCTTGTTTATTATTTTCAGTGTTCTGTAAAGGAAAATCCATGAAAAGGTGTAAAGAAGGGATTGAAACAGAATAAAACCCACACCACTTCCTGTTACCTTGAGAATTAAAGACAATCCGGGAGGTCTGTTGTGTAATCCCATGGGATTTCCATACCAGTTTTGTTTAATTACACCAAACCAGAAATCCGGATTAAATATTGATATATCTGTTAAGGCAAGATAGCCAATGGAATCAAAAGTTCTGTGAGGATCAGCCACCCAGGATCTTTGGGATAGAACACATAATAACCCTGACAGGAGAAAGAACTCAACATGATTGCGGGAAAGAACAGAAAACCAGGATTTTAATGTTTTCACTCTGAATCCTTTTTATTGACTGTTTTGGAAGTGTCTTTTTCCAAGAGAAAATCATCCCAAAAAAGTGATTGTTTTGAAAGTCTTTCATACATATTTTCATTTTCATATATATGAGGAATCTCTGCAATTCCATCCAGACTGTTTATCAGAACTTTGTAATCATTGATCCCCCATTCATCTATTTGAAAACTTTTAAGATTTAAAACACTGGAGGCAAAAATCCTGAATCCTGTATTTGTTACCAATGGTTTGTTGATTGGAGCAACGGGACCCAAAGAGAGGTGAGGAACTCCTGAAGAATGAGGCTCACTCCAGGTCTTTCTAAAACAATTAACAATGTTGGCAGTGCTTATGCAATGATCTTCATTCAATCCGGAAGGGGGATCAGTTCCATCTTTGGTTGTTATACGATAATTCAACAGTCCAGTGGGGGAAAAACCAATGGCCGTGAAGTTTCCGGCAAACCAGCCATGCTCGATTTTGGCAGTATGAGCTGTAGAATAATAAGAACTTAATAAAACCAGGGCTTCTTTTTGCTTGCTCCTGGTTTTCAGGTCCTGATAGCCAAGTATGGCAATGGTCACAAGCACAACAGGCATCAGAAGCCATATCAGGTCAATTAAGGCAAAACCATTGTCCTTTCCTGATGTGTTCATATTAGGTGCTCTTCCCAAAAATTCTCCAAAACCCTGTCCATGTTACTGTTACTGACCTGATTTAATTTTCAGGTTTTTGCCATATTTATTTTTTCATATTCACTTATTCTTTGACTTTTGTCCAAACCCAAAATTATTGTCAAAAATTATGAGAATTTACCTGGACCTTCTTACAGGATCAAATGATATGGAATGAGAATTTTCAACTCGGCGTTTAAAAAATAACGAATACTTCCAATTTTTCTATACTTGGTACCTGATTAAAATTAAAATCTCAAACATGAAATTAACAAGAAAAAATATTCTCATCCTTTTTATGATCTCTCTTTGGCCTCTGATTCCTATGAATGTTAAAGAGGATATTTTGATAAAAATCACCACTCTGTTTAATATTAATTACAATTCTCTATTTTGCGTGGATTACCCATTTTGCTTTTTAATATCCGGGATTGGTTTTTTTCTTAATGAAATTTTCTATGTGAGAATTTTTTTTTCTCTATTTCTCAGTATTCTGGCTTTTTATTTTATATCCAGAGCTCAGGATGATATAGAGAAAAAAGTATCGACTTTTACTCTTTTTGGATTACTCATCATTTTTTCAAATGTTTTTGTAGATCAAGTGTCATTCGTTCATGAAAGTCTTCTGGACTATGTATTATTTTCTGGCCTTATTCTGTGCTTATATAAGGATCACTATTTTTTTACCTTTCTGTTGGCATCTCTCTTATTCTTAATCAAACCGGCTTATCTTCTTGTCCTGTGGCCTTTTTTGGTGTTTTGCCTGATTCAACCGGAGCAACGGGAGAAAAAATCCATTTGTTTTTTGTTTTTTGGATTGATTGTTTTGTCGTGGCTTATTTTTGTATTTTATTCTTTTGGCCATCATTTTATTTATGTTCACTTTAATTCGTATATATTTTCTTATCTGGGAGGTTTGACTTTTATTCCATTTTTCACTTGTTTTTCTTTTATTTTGCTAAACCGTAAAAATCTGAATGCCAAGGATACGATAGTCATTATCTCGGGGTTACAGCATTTGATTTTTAAAATACGTTTTTTCTAATGAATATGAAATCATTCTTTAAAAAAATAAGATATTGTTTTTTTATAAAACAATTTTTCATAACCAATTCAAATAAAATAAATAAATTATTTGATTCAAAGTTATGGGCTTGTTTTCTTTTTTCACTATTAGCATTAATAGTTTATTATCTTTCAAAAATTGACACTATTGTTTTAAGTGACTCACATATAGACGGAGCTTTTCAAAGTTATAATGGCTTATCCAGGCTTGCAGGAGGTGAAAGAGTTGGAGTTGATTTTTTTCTTTATTTGGGTCCAGGATTGTATTATGCATTACTACCTTTTTATTTGTTGTTTGGTAGTAGCTTTTCAGCTTCAATGCTGGCTTGTGATTTTTCTGTAGAATTGATTTCTTTTATAATTATTTTCATTTTATTAAGAGCCTTAAAGATCAAAAATAATACATTTTACCTGTTTTTTATAATATTAACATTGACACTTGTTATCCTAAAGCCTGATATGTTTGAACCGGGTGTGAGTTTGAGGATTTTCAGGGACTTGCCATCTTATTTGCCAGCCTTTTTATTTCTATTCATTGAGAATAAAACTTTGGAAAAGAAGCTTGTATTGATGAGTTTTACGGTCGGTTTGTTCACTACATTCAGTCCTGTGGCCTCTGTCGCAGCTATAATAAGTTATGGTTTTTTTGTTCTTTTTTTGCTAATAAAAGAATTAAAAAAACATTTTATCAGGAGATTGTTTTTAATGTTAGGAAGTTTTCTTTTTGGAATATTAATGACTTGGTTTCTCTATGATCATAATGGATTTCTTGGAAATTTGGAATATATGTTTTTTGACATAGGTCAAAATCAAAAATGGTTTTTTAGTCCTTACTCCGATGGATACTCAATATTGGGATTATATATTAAAAGATATTTCCTGTTGTTTTTTCTTCTATTGTGCATTGTTCTCAGAAAGAAAACGATAGAAAATTTTCTGATCCTTACAATCTCTCTAAGTTTATTTTTAACAGGACTTATATCTTCATTAAAAGGACATTTTGATATGGCCTATTTTGGAATGTTTGATTTCTTTGTATCTCTGTATATTCTTTTATTTTTTGTATCCTTCATATTCAGTAAATGTAAAAACCGATTGAAGAAAAAAAATATAAATCTTATGAATTTTAAAAGAAATAATAGCATCGTATTCATGAACATATGTGTAGGTGTGTTGCTGGTATTTGTATTTTTGTGTGTTCATAGTCAATATAATTTTAAAAGAAATTTTGTGAAAAAAAATGAAAATTTTATTTTTGTTCCAGAGCTTGATGGTTATCTGAACAAAGAAAATCAGGGCACCATTCAATATGTTAGAGAAAATAAGAAATTAATATTTCTTGAAGAGTATAATGGGATACCAATGGCTATTCTAAAACAAAAATCTGTGACAAATGTTGATTCAATAATACACGCCATGGGTGGTAAAAGATATTCTTTTCAAAAGAAAATCGAAGAAAGAAAATTTGATATTATAACATCGTCAAATCCTGAAGAAATTATTTGGGTAAACTGGTGTATGGCACAGAGTTGGTATTTTTATAAAAATTTATTTCTAAACTATAAAATAGACTATAAGGGGCATAAACTTCTTTTTTGGAAAAAGAAAAAAAAGAAATTAACAGCTATAGATGTTAATTGCAAAATAGATAACAAGAAAAAAAGTATTGTTATTAATAATGGAAAGCCTGGTTTTTATTCCATAAAACTGAATTATAATTTTAAAAAAAATTATTACCTGTTGGTGGATGTAAATCTTCACTTTGAGCTAGGCAAAAATTTAAGTCTGCCACCTCATTTAAACAGCTTTGAATTTCCTGTTAACTCAAAAGGAAAGCTTGATTTTGAAACTATTCCAAAGATGGGAAAGAACGATCTGACTCTTATTTCATGTTCCGCAGAAGATTTTACCTCAATTTTACCTTTTAAACAGAGTGGATGGATGTTCAAAGTCAAGGAGAAAAAAATATGAAGGTGTCATTGTTATTGACGGCAATGACAAATCTATGGGATTCAAATTCGGTGAATAAGCCGGTAAATACAATTTTTGAGTCCAGTTCTTTAATCAGCAGGTTTTGTTGTCCCTCTGAGAGAAAACAGGAACGACCCACATAATGGTCATTGAGGAGCTTTTCAATTCCACCTTCCAGGTATCGGTTTTTATGTTTTCTGATGGTGGTTTCATTTAAGAACAGAAACCTGGCAATTTGGTTGACTGGTTTACCTTGGTCCAGCAGGAGGATGACCCGGATTCTATCAGCAAACTTCTTCTCCCTTTCAATTTGAAGTTCAGAAAAAAGCTCCTCTTTTTGCTGTTTTGTTAACATATACTGATCGTGTTTGAGTTGTCCGGTGTTTCAAGAGGGAAAAGTCCGTGAAATTTCAAACACGATCAGTATATATAAATAAAATTTGTTTTTTAAATTCATATTTTTTAAACATCTTTTTATTTTTTGGTATAAAAACCACCTCATTATTTTGTTACTTTGACTCTTTGATATCAATATATTTTTTCTTTCCCCCCATAACAAGAGCCTTCTCTTCGGTCAAATCAAAAGCCTTGGAAGACAGGTCAAAAGTCTTATTGTATCTTTTCGTCTGAATATTAAAAAGACCTACCAAAGTGTCAAAAATTAAATCGTTGGAAAAAATTTTGCTTCTGTTCCGTTTAAAGGTTGTATACCTTTTAGGATAAAAGTTTTGGTACTCTTCGGAAAACCAGGCCAAAAAAGGAATGTTAAGCATATGTTTATTCACAAGAGAGGGATTACGGCCTGCTCCGCAGACATCTTCGCCATGATCCGAAAAATAAAGAAATCCTCTTTTCCCGGACTTCACTTTAATAATATCCAATAAAGAGCTCACCACAAAATCATTGTATCTCACGCTATCATCATAACAGTTAAGTCTCCTGGGAGAAGGACATCCAGAAAACTCTTTTGGCAGTTCTTCTTTAAAATATTTAAATTCTTTTGGATATCTGGAACAAAAATTGAAGTGATTTCCCATCAAATGGACAAAAATGACTCTGTTTTTATTTGCCTTTTGGTTAATAACCTCTTCTACTTTTTTTATAAGGACCCCGTCAAATTTTTGTGTTCTATCTAGCTCAGACCCACCAAGATTATTATTATGAAAAATACCAGAATCAAGGTTATTATTAAGAGTTACAAGATGATCGGTTTCTTTAGCAATTATTGCGACTAAATTTGAAAAGAAACCATAAAGAGGTTGGTTGGTCAGCCAAAAAGTTTCAAATCCAGCTTTGTTAAGAAGATTTACTATAGACAAAGAATTATAATAATTTTTCCCGTTGTATTGATTGGCTTCTGTCAAAGCCAAAGAGAGGGCTTTGATTGTGAGAATATCATTGGAGTAAGTGTTATCAAAAATCAGAAGATCTTTTTCTTTTGACAAGTTGGGATTTGTATTTCTGGAGTATCCATAAAGTTCCAAATGTTCCCTCCTTAAGGATTCCCCTATAATTACTATATAGGTTTCACCATGGTCTTCTTTTTTTGAGTGAAACACAATCCCATCAACTTTTCTTCTATTATTTGTTTTATTAAATATTTTCAATTCTCGTTCATATTCTTCTGCTGCCAGATAAGCATTGTTGATTAATCTCAAATCTTCTTTATTAAAATAAATCATTCCCTTGGAAGATTACCTGAACCTCCACTCATTCACAAATTCTGGTGAAGAGGCATCTTTTCTTTTTGTTTCTTTTCCTGTTTTATTAAAAGGTAAGAGGATAAAGAAACGATTCCAAGAAAGACTATAATCCATTTTATCAAACCAAAGCTGGTTAAAAAATCATAAGATTCTCCGTAGTTGGTATGAAGAAAGATATGAAAAATATCAGGCGTGATATGGGTGCCAAAAATGAGCCAATAAAACAAATAAATACTTGGAATTAGAAAAAACAAAGAAATTAAAAAAGGAATAATTAAATATTTGATAAATCTAAGATATTTTAGTTTGGTTGTTTGGCATAAAATTGCAAACAAAAGCCAGAAAAATATTGAGAGGTAGATGTAAGTAATGAGAGTGTTTGAAATAACGAGAGCTCCACTTTGATTTAAACTGTAATAATTGTGATAGGTGATAAGATTGGACTTATAAGTCAAACTATCAGCTAAAATACACATTAAAAAATAGAGAAATGAACACCAATTAAGAATCAAATAGTTTTTTCTTTGAAAAAAAATAAGAAAAGCACTCCATGCGAAAGCCGTAAAAGCAATAAGTGGAAAATTTATTGATCCAGAAAAAAGAGATGTGACAATAATAATTAAAAAGGATAGTAGAGGAATTATACTAAAATCTAATTTTTTTCTTTGGATCAATAGATCTCCAACTTATTGAGGTTATAACTTTTTTGGCGTTGTTGCACATAAAGCATTCATTTTTGACCAAAGTCTGGTGATTTATTGAAAAAAAGACACTTTCCTGTAACCTAAAACCATAAAATTCCAAATCAAGAATGATTCAAGGAGTTCTTATGGGAAAGCGTCTTATTTTTAATGTGCATATTAGCTGATAGTTTGACTTATAAATCAAATTTTGTCACTTATACTGGTCCGGTTTGAGTTTTCAGGTTCCTATAGCCTGAAAGTTATCAGTAATGAGTGTTGAGAGTTCATTTTTATATTTTCGGATTCCTCTCATAAAAAGCATCACCTCTTTTCTAAATGTCTCCAAATCCGGAAAATATTGGTTGGCCATCACCTTCTTCTTCATAAATTTCCATAACCTCTCTATAGGATTGAGGTTCTGTGAATAGGGTGGTAAATAAAGAATCCTTATACACAACTCCCTTGCCAAATCCCTGACTCTCTTTGATCTGTTGTAAGGAGCATTGTCTAAAACCAAAATAAATGCTTTTCTCCCGGATTCCTCAAACGAATCGCCCTCAAAAACTCACAAATGGAGTTCTTGTCCACTGTCTCACAGCTTCTACTGATAACATCAAGACTATTGATCTCAATAGCACCGCAGTTTCAGCCCCTCTTTTGGAATGAGTCCCATACCATGTCTTCCGGCCAACAACAGGACTCCTCAGTAGACGTTCCTGGCTGTTGTTATCAATAGGCAACTCTGAATGACACAGAAATAATGTGAGACCTTCATAGTTCTTGAGAAAATAGCCCATAGCCTTTCCTATAGAACTTTTTGAAGAGTAAGCACTGACATCTCTGATGGCACGAGTTCTCATCTGATCAAATAAAGGACCCATTAGTTTACGAAGACGCAGGATTTGTCTGACCTCCCTATTCCTGGCCATCTGTTCCAGACGATAAATCTTTCTATAGATATCCACAAAGTATTGGGCCTCCTCTGGTGTATCCTGTCCGGCGGTCACAGCCTCTTTAAACTTCCTGCGACTGTGAGCATTGCAATAAACATTCTCTACTGGATTGAGACTCCTCTCCCGGCGGTATTGGTTAACCTCTCTGGCTGTCTTGTGATAACCAGAAAAAACATCACTCACAAGGTATTCACATTGAGAGGATTTGAGTATTTGTGAAGACACATCCCCGGAACGGGTGTTATGTATTTCAAAATAACTTGTCTCTTTATTAGAGAATCCCCACAGATACCAACGCTTCCCCTCATTTCTCTCCAGCATTTTATGGGGTGTCTCATCTGCATGAAGAACCTGGCTGGCCTGAATCTCATCTTTTAAAATTCCGCCTCCGTTAAAACTATTTCCTTCCTGTAGAAGGGATTAATGCGAGAAAATGTACCACGCTCAAGCCTCTTGGAGATTATCACAAAGCCCGTGCCGTCGTAGTATAAACATTTACAGGAAGTGCGGAGGCGATTTATGAAAAGAAACAAATGACCCGAAAACGGGTCTTTTTTTAACACCTTCCTGGAACGACTAAATAATGAATCGTAAGATGAACGCATATAGGTGGGCTCCTTACAAACATATATCTTCGTCCTGCGATTCAGGGCTATCATGCAACCTTCCTTAAAAAGTCAACCAGGTGATCCACATCCGGAAAGCGGATAATCCTGCCCTTATCCCATCTCATTGTGATGGAGTTGTTCAAAGGGGGAGACTTGATTTTCACCTCTTTAAATTCACTCTCTGTTATCATACCGGATTGCTTGAGTCCCTTGGCTTTGTGAATCAGCGTTGCCATCTGGGGATAAGTGGAGCCAATGGAGGAGTAAAAGCGACTGTTGGTACCTGGCCAGGACTCCCAGGCACTTAGAATATCAATTAAAAGATCGTTGCTCACATTTTTGAGACGACCTCCCCTTGTCCGATATGTACTTAATCGCTTTTTTAAATTGCTATTATCCGGGGAATGATCCACATCACACCTCCTGTCTATGGAAACCTGTAAATGATTGACTCTTTTAATGTAGCAGATTTTAGAGATTTTAAAATGTGGGGAAGGTTGACGTTTTACAATATATTAGAGAAAATGAAATTAATATTTCTTGAAGAGTATAATGGGATACCAATGGCTATTCTAAAACAAAAATCTGTGACAAATGTTGATTCAATAATACACGCCATGGGTGGTAAAAGATATTCTTTTCAAAAGAAAATCGAAGAAAGAAAATTTGATATTATAACATCATCAAATCCTGAAGAAATTACTTGGGTAAACTGGAATATGGCACAGAGTTGGTATTTTTATAAAAATTTATTTCTAAACTATAAAATAGACTATAAGGGGTATAAACTTCTTTTTTGGAAAAAGAAATTAACAGCTATAGATGTCAATTGCAAAATAGACAACAAGAAAAAAAGTATTGTTATTAATAATGGAAAGCCTGGTTTTTATTCCATAAAACTGAATTATAATTTTAAAAAAAAATTATTACCCGTTGGTGGATGTAAATCTTCACTTTGAGTTAGATAAAAATTTAAGTTTGCCACCTCCTGACTTCCTCATTTTGTTGATAATTTTGTATTGAGGAATTTTATTTTTGTATAGATTTCAGAGGTTTGTATTTTTTTTTATTTGCAGTCAAATCCTAGTGACCACCTCTATAGACAAGCCCTTTTTCTGTTCTGTATTGTGGAGTTATGTTTGTCCGTTTGGTTAAGAAGAAAAATGATCGTGTTTCCGTAAGAATTGTGGAGAACCAATGGGTTGAAGGAAAAGTCAAACAGAAGGTCATTTGCAATTTTGGCCAATTGCACAAGGATGAGAAAAAAGAGATTCAAATCCGTATGAGGGCAGCGGAAAAAACAATCATTGCAATGAAGAATGAGAAAACCCCCACTTTTCCAGGTCTTGAGGACATCCATGCTCCGAAGAGAAGAAAGAACAGGGAAAGTGAATTAAAGTTCAAAAAGCCAGAAGACTTACTGAAGTTTTCCAGGGATTTAAAAAAAGAGGAATCCCTTCAGGTCTGTATTGAGAGCCTGGAAGAAGAACTCAGAGTTCCCATGGGCATTGATGACATTTTTGAACCCACCTACAGACAACTGAGTTTGTTTGATGGAATTGATAGTGGTTACAAGAAAGACCAGACCAATGACTTGTTTAAACAGATGGTGCTTTGCCGTATTGATGATCCTGTGAGCAAGAAAAAAAGTGTTGAGACCCTGAACAGGGAAAAGGGTTCAGAGGTTAACCTGGATCAGGTTTACAGAATGATGGACAAAGTTTTTGAGAATGAAAAGAGGATCAAGGACAAAATTGCAGGCAGGACCTTAAGTTTATTCAAGGAGAAGATTGATGTGACTTTTTTTGATGTAACCACTTTGTATTTTGAGAGTTTTATTCCCGATGAGTTGAGAAAGTGTGGTTACAGTAAAGATAACAAGATCAGGGAGACCCAGGTGGTTTTGGCCTTGATGACAACCAAAGAGGGTTAGAGCCCACATTTTGATTTGTTTTGTGGCTTATGCATTGGCTTGCTTTGTCAGGTATGAACTTCATAGAGCAGGGATAAAAATGAGTTTTCGGGCTATCAGGGAGGAGTTGAGTTACCGTCAGGCCAGTGTTTTGAGGGATCAGGCAACAGGCAGGAGGTTTTTTATCCCTTCAAAAATAACAGACAAGCAGAGGGAGCTTTATAAGGCTTTGAACATAAGATTGGACCAAAAAGTTAAAATACTTAATCTCTGAAATTATTAAAATCCTAGTGACCCCGATGTTCGTAAGCTATCAAAATCATTGAATAACGCAAATGCAAAATGCGGAAGTCAGGATGCAACCAACATCCGGACTCCGGGTCTCAATGGCCATCTCCAAAGGTCATTCGTCCTCCTTGCCAATTTTGGAGACTTTGTTGTAATTTTTATACAACACTTATCGGATTTTTACAAAACAAGATATAGCCTCCTTATTGTCTTGCAAATAGCCTGACCTAGACAAATATCATCTAAATTATTGATTTTACTTATAATATTTAAACTTCTTTTCGTTTTTTGTGCAATAATCTTATCTGTAATACTTTGTTGAGTTTATAAAAATTTTACTCTTTACTTTCAATACAGAAAATTTATGTTATCATATTATAGATCATGTAAGATATTGAATTTACTTAAAATAATAAAATTTTCTTTTGAGTTTATTGGTGAGATGTTTTAATAAGGTCATAGGATGGACTGCAAAAACCCTAACGGACGATTTAAATTTAAAATTTCTAAAATTAAGTCTAACATAAAATTGAATGATGACATTTAATACAGCACATAGACAATTGAAAACTCATTTGCTCGACCAAGTATTAGTTCGTTTTGATTTCCCTCCTGTTTTAAGTCTGGCTTCCCCCCAAGAGGGGGGGACATTAAAAACTGTCAAAGTTAATTCTTTTCTTGTAGAGGTCCAAAACGAAATTAAGGAAAATCTTCCAAAATACAAAATGATACAAGAAAAGAATTTAAACGTGGATATAAGCAACCCTGATAAACCAATCATTACGACTGATATACCAAATGAAATTATCCACAGATTTTCAGACGAGCAAGAAAATATAAACCTTGAAATCGGTTATAATCACTTTGTTTTTTTTGTTAAAGGAACTCATTATTCAGGATTTAACAAATTCGTTGATTCTTTCTGGGCTATTTGGGAAAAACTCCAAAAGAAACTAAAAATTAAATTATTAAACAGAGTCGGTGTTAGAAAGATTGATCACTTGATTGAAAAAGGAAGTGAAAAAGACTCCTTAGAAAAACTGATTTTTAAATTAAGAATGCCCTTCACATCAATGTTGGGGTTGGGAAAAATTTTGCCATCATTTGGGAATTCAGCAGCCACATTTGAATCTCTAATGGATGATAATGGAATTAAGCGTATCTTTCAATTTGGCACCCGAAGAGGTATGAATGAAGGAAAACCGGCAACTTTATTATTTTTGGACTTTGATGTATTTAAATCAAATAATATTGAAAATGATGATGTGAAAAATTTGATTTCAGAAAAAATAAACCTAATACATTGGGAGATGTTTTTAGAATGCCTTAACGATGAAACATTGAGAAACCTTGAAAGGGAAGAATAATGTCAGCAATTTTTGTGCAAGATGGTGGTCAACTATTTGAATCTAATTACCCTTCTTATTCTAAGAGGTATATTATTCCATCCGATGGAAGGTTTACAGATAATGAATGGGAGAGGGCACAAATAAAAACTGTTCCTGAAGGTTTGATTGAATCAACTGGAATATTACAAAAAAAAAGAAAATTTGGTGCAAACCTGGAAATCATTAATGATGCAGAAGAAGAACCAAAATTAAAAGTCTCAACAACAATTGATAGTCAGTTAAACACCTTCTATTTTAAACCAGATGCTCTTGATTTTTTAAATTCCAATGTTTCAACATATTCAGTGTTTCTTGTAGAGAATTCATTTTGTGGTCTTCGTAAAAGTTACTCCATTGAACCTGTTCTTATAGAAGAAATAACCCAAAAGGATGTTGAAAGAGCAAAAAACAAAGCCATTGAAGAGATGAAAATTTAATGTCTTTAAACATTTATGTTGGCGGCCCAGGAATAGGAGAGACAATAATCATTGACATTGAAAAGAAAGCAACGATTGTCATTGATTGTCCTCTGTTTAACAAAAAACCGTTAGCGAGATATATCTTAGATAAAATAAAAAGAAATACTATAGATTTACTTGTGCTTACCCATACCCATGCTGATCATATCAATGGTGCAGCTCAACTCATCGACCAGTTTCCACCATCTTCAGTCATCAGTTTTCATTATATGGCCAGCACTTATTGGGCCACGCTAAAAAATATAAATGATAACAAAAATATTCCCTTCTCTGAGGAGTTGAAAAAAAATTATACGCAATTTGAAAAATTAGTGGAAAAGTTAAAAAAATTAAATCATTCACTTTCTTCAAATAACTTTTTCCGTGCGTCACATGGACAATTGATAGAACCGGATTTTATTAAAAAGTTAAACAACAACGGTTGTCCTATTAAAATCAAAGTCATAAGCCCTACTCCAAAAATTATTGATCCTTTCATAGAGTCAGCATTAACAAAAAATAACCCTTTTTATTTTACAGAACTTCCAAGAAATGAAAACAAGCACGCAAATTATTTTTGCAGTACTTTAAAAATGAAATATGGAAAAAACTGGCTTTATTTTACTTCTGATGCCATCTCAGAAGAAATTGAAAATTTTTGTTCGGATTTCCCTGAAACAGTTTGTTTCTACAAGGTTTCTCATCATGGATCAAAAAATGGTAATCCCAGTTATTTTTGGAAAACCGTTGGTCATAAAATCCAGAATGCTGTTGTTACGCATTTCAGTGGACGACTACCAGAAGAAAGGATATTAGAAGAAATAAAAAAATCAGGTCCAACACTGTCATTAACACCAAAAATAGTGAATAAAAAAAAATCATCAAAAATCACTTCTAAAAGTAGCCTATTATCTCACGAAATATATTCTAATTTTAATGAAGAAAAACCGGAGTTTCTTAGATTTTCATTCAACAAGGATGGAACATCTCTGCCACCTGTTCCAGTAAAAATATAGAAATTTAAAATAATTCAATATTGATGAAAATATTTTCCAGACCCCAAATCTATTCTTGTCAAATCCAAGTGTTTCAACCACTGATGATTACATTTTTCGGCTAAATATAAAAACAGTCGTTTCACCTTTATAGATGAGCTGCTTTCCAATAATGTCTGTACTGATTTTGGACGTAGATTATTAAGGTTTTCCATCAACTCATAACATTCAAAATGATCTTCCCCCGAAAAAACGGACACGAGATTTAGTTTTAAAGCCTTCATAAGAGGAGGTAATCAGGAAAACAACAGGGCAGAGGACTCAGGAGCTGTGTATGTCCATACGGAGCTGAATCCAGTGAAATGAAAAGCCTGATCCTGATTTCAGGTGAAATTAATTTTCATAAAAATACACATCTATAATCCTTTTTCATGGACTTTAACCTTTTTTCATGGAAAAATGGAAAAAAATGATAAATCGTTCTTTGCCTGAAAAAAAAGTCTCATTGGCTGGTTATGCCGCTCTGATTGAAATGCACGGGTTAAAGACTCCTTGACCGATAAAACTTTCAGCCATCAGTACAAAGCACAGGAAGTATGAAACGGTAGAATGGAAAATCTTTACACCCCGTTATTCTCCGGAAAACAATTTTTACGGGCATCTTGTGTTTGCCTTGAAACATGAAGGCATTGATCTTGTCATTCTAAAAGAACTCTTTGATTCCCTGGATAAAAAAGACATTCAGAATATAGTAAATAGAGAACCCACCAGTGCTTATGCAAGAAGAATATGGTTTCTGTATGAATATCTACAAGATGTGATGTTGGATGTGAAGGATGCCGGACAGGGAAATTTTGTGGATTTAGTAAACAAAAAACAGCAATATGCTGGTCCTGCGAGACCATCAAAGCATCATCGTGTGAGGAACAACCTCACTGGGAACAGAAATTTCTGTCCCCTTGTGAGACGCACTCCTGAACTTGATAATTATATTAAAGAAGACCTGTCAGGGAAAATTCTTAAAACCCTGGATTCCATTACCATGATATTCTCAGGCGTGCCACATCCTTTCTTCTGCTTCAGGATTCAAAGGCATCCTATGCCATTGAAGGGGAAACACCACCCAGTCATCGGGCTGAACACTGGGCGGGTATTCTTGGAAAGGCGGGGCAAAGTCCACTGACACATGAAAAACTGGAGGAACTCCAAAGGGAGGTGATTACAGATACAAGATTTATCTCCATGGGTTACCGCAAGGAAGGGGGCTTTATAGGGAAACATGAAAGGTCTTCGGGGCAACCTGTGCCTGATCACATATCTGCCCGTTTTGATGATCTTGAATCCTTAATGAAGGGCCTTATAGAGACTATCAATCTCCTTAAAAACAGTGATTATCCGGCTGTTCTGGCGGCGGGCAGTATCGCCTTTGGTTTTGTTTTCATTCATCCATTTGAAGATGGAAATGGAAGAATACACAGATATTTACTGCATCATGTTTTATCGGAAATGGGTTTTACTCCAAAAGATGTGGTGTTTCCCGTCTCCTCTGTCATTCTCAAGCACATCTCTGAATATCGTGTTGTATTGGAACAATATTCCAGATCTTAGGTTGTCCTGTATTCAATGGAGAAGCACTGAAAAAGGCAATGTGGAAGTATTAAACCAAACCATCAATCTGTATAGATTTTTGATGCTACTGTCCAATGTGAGTTTTTTTACAAATGTATTTTTGAAACTGTCACAAAAACTTTGCCCGAAGAGATCAAATATTTGGAGAAATATGATGTGATGAAGACATTCATAAATAATTCTTTCAACATGCCTGACAGAACGGCAGATCTGTTGATAAGATTTTTAAACCAGAACGACGGTCACCTGTCTGATCGGGCCAGAAGCAGAGAATTTTCCTCTCTGACAGAGGATGAAATTCAGATTATTGAAAACAAGTACCTTGAAGTGTTTAAAAAAAATCCATAGAATGAACCACTGGAATTAGGGGGATGTTCAGACTTTTTCGAGTTATTTCAGAAAGTTGTCCCTTTATTTGTCTTTTTTTGAAGTATCCTTTTATGACTTCCAAATTTGGAATTGACTGAAGTGCCCGTAAATAAGCTCTTTGCCTTTCCCCCTTGGATGGATCCCATTTTGGAGGTTTAACAATAGCTGTAAAATATTTGATTTTCTCAAGACATGCTTTTTCAGCTTCCTGGTTAAAAACCCCTTTGCAAACAGGGACTTGCTCAGGAGTCAAATGAAGTTCAAAAGCTATATTCTTGCATTGATGTGGATTGGAAAAGCCTTTACAGGCATCTTCCAACTCTCCGATAAATTGGTGGCAATCGGGATCACTTGGAGGACAATCACTTTGACTGACAGAAATAGAAAAAACATTTATTGAAATCAGTGTAGTCAATGCAAAGACTGGGATAGCAATGGAAATATTCTTTGTATGAATCATTTGGAATCTCTTTTAAATTTGAACAACAGATTTGTCAACCTCCTTTGTAAAATTTACAAAGAATTAGTCAAATCTAACCACCCGGATGTGTATAAGCAGCTATATAATGATCGTACATCTGATTCCTCCTTTTGAATCGTTGGTTTCAGATTTATTTATATAATATTCAACTTTATGGTGCTTTTCCTAGAGTCCCCATTCTTCCACTGAAAAACAGGAAACTTCAGTGAAGGATTAGGGCACTTTCAGGTGACCAACTTTTTCGATTTACCGAATTTCAAACACCGTCGCCTTATCACTCCAAAAACAAAAAGGTCAGAAAAAAGGATCAAATGATATTGAGGACTGGCTTGTTGATCCCTCTCCAAGAGAGCAGCTTGTTTTCGGGGACCTTGTTTTAAATTTGAGACAGTTCACACTGGACCTTTACCACCACAGGGTTATAAGTCTTAAAACTCTGCCTGAAAACACTTTTGCAGGACAGTTGAGTCAGTTTTTAAGGATGCCCTTTCATTACTCGCTGCTTTTGTCTTTTTACCTTCCACCCCAGTCCTCTGAAATGTCAAAACTTCAGCAGAAAAGACGAATGGCTCACTCTCTGGCTTCAACAAAACCTGGATCGGCCACTGATCTTGAAAGTGAGTCAAAACTCTGTGCCACAGAGGAACTCATACGGGAGCTTTTAAACACAGGACAAAAAATATTCTCAGTCCAGATGAATCTCTTACTCAGGGAAGAAGCCACACCAGAAGGTGAGAAAATACTCAACCACCAGGCAAGAGAGGTTCTCTCACGATTCAGGGCCTTACAGGGGGCTGAAGCCTTAGAGGAAACAGTTGGAGCCTGGAAGGTTTTAAAGGGAGTTTTCCCAATGGCCCCCGTCAGACTTGAAAGAGCCAGAAAAATGAAAACAAACAACCTCTGTGATTTTCTACCGGTCTATGGTCCAAGAAAAGGAGATAATAAACCAGTGGTACTTTTCAGGAACAGACTGGGAGGACTTGTCAGTTTTGACCCTTTTGATCCAAAGCTGAATAACTACAACTGTCTTGTCACGGGAAGTTCAGGATCGGGAAAGAGTTTTTTAAACAACTGCATTCTTTTACAGGAAATGGCCCAGGGATTAAAAGTCTTTGTCATTGACATTGGAGGATCTTACAAGAAACTCACAAAGGCCCTTGATGGACAATACGTTGAAATTGATCTTTCGCAAAGATATAGGATCAATCCTTTTCACTTAAACGATATACAAAATGGTCCCACGGACCAAAAGATAAAATCCCTGGTGTCAATGATTGAACTCATGGCAACTGACGATGGCATCAGTTTTGGTCAATCCGGCACGGAAAGGCTTGATAAGCTTACAAAAGTTCAACTGGAAAAAGAGATCATTGATCTTTTCAACGAAAAAAAGAATCAAAACAAACTGCCCATCTTAAGTGACTTGAAAGAGAAACTCTCACAAAGTGATGAAGAGTCTTTAAAGAGAATTTCTAAAATGCTTTACATTTGGACGGGATCAAGACCCTACGGGAAACTCCTTGATGGTTACGGAAGACTGGACACGGAAACAAGGATTTGTTCTTTTGACCTGAAAGGTCTTTCCCAGTACCCGGACCTTCAGAGTGTTATGATTTTAACTCTCACGGATTTTATCCTCTCACAAATTGAGGAAGATAAATCTGTGAGAAAGAGAATTATTCTGGATGAAGCCTGGGAACTGCTCAAGTCCCAGGCTGCTGCAACATTCATGGAATACTGTGCGAGGACTTTAAGAAAGACAGGCTCTGGAATTACGTTCATCACCCAGGGGATAGAAGAAATTGCAAACTCCCCTATCGGTTCAGCGATTCTTAACAACACGGCAACAAAAATTCTCATGCTTCAGAGGGGAGACATTGAGACACTTAGAAGAAATCTCAAACTGAACCACCAGGAGATCGAACTGATACAGTCACTTGAACAGAAAAAAGGAGTTTTTTCTGAGGGTTTTCTCATGGAAGGACTTGAAAGCCAGGTCATTCAAATCCATCCAACATCTCTTGAATATTGGCTTTCAACAAGTGATGCTATTGATAATAATTACCTGGAAAGCTTTATAGAAAAGGGAATGGGTATCAAAGAGGCTATTTTAAAAGCTTCAGATGAGTGCCCAAAAGTTGTGCAACAACAAATATTTAGATAATGCTTGACAATATTCCATAAAATAGGAAAAAACAATAGGAAAAGCTTTTGCCTTGTGTCATCATAATTAGAAAGGGAGAATTGTGCAAGATTACATTATTTTAATGGCCAATCAATATATGTACAATTTTGTCTTTACCCATAGCACTTATATCAATCTTTCTCTCAAGAAAAAATGAAAAAGATATTATTGAAGTAAAAAAGACTATAAAAATATCGGTAAACGGAGATGATAACACTGTATCAGGAAGAGATATTAAAAAATGAATAACATTAAGATTGATGTGAATGGTAATACTAATACCATCGCAGGTAGAGATATAATCTCAAACATTCAAAAGTTACCTTCTATTTTAGGAAAGGCATTACCCGCATTAGTCGATTTTATAGATAATCTTGAAGAACAAAAAATTCCTCCTAATAAGCCATATAGCATTGATAAAAAAATAAATTTTAACAATCTAAACGTTTATAAAAATTATGTAGAAAAACATAGTATTTATGGAAATATCATAGATTCAATCTATGAAAATCTGGATAAATCTCAGCCAATGTCAAAGAAAAAAATTTTCAACTATCTTGAAAAAAAATATGTTGATTCAAAAGTTGAATATATTCATTTACAAAAAAATCAATCTGAAGTTGAGATTATTAAACAATATGCTGATAAAATTTTTGAGAAGACTATGTCATCAGTTAAAACTGATTTGGAAAAATCCGATATAGGCAAAATATCGGTTGAAGAATTGGAAGTTTGTGTATTGGTTATTGTATGTCATGGTTTTATAAATTGTAAAATATTGGAAAATGTTCCAAATGATTATAGATAGAGATATTCATCCCAATAGAAATCTTTTTTACATAGGAGCAATAGTTCTCCAATTGATCCAGGAACATCAGTTTGGTGTTATATCAATGATGGATATATTTGAAAAATTATCGGAAAAATTAGAACATTCCATCTCTTTTGATGATTTTATGCTTTCTCTTGATTGGCTCTTTATATTGGGAACAATAAATTCTAATTCTCAAGGAGATATCATACGATGTTTTTAGATAAGTTAAGCATTAAAAAAAATAATCAAACAATTAGAGAAATTTCTTTTAAAAAGGGACTGAATCTTATCGTAGATGAGACTTTAATATCTAATACAGATTCTGGCAACAATGTTGGCAAAACGACCATGATTAGAGTCATTGATTACTGTTTGAATGGAAAAATTGATAAGATATATAAAGACAAAGAAACAAGTACAGAAAACAAAACTGTCAAAGACTTTTTACAGTCTCCCGGAGTTGAGTTTAAGTTATTCTTAAAAGGAGTTCAGAATCAATCCTATGAAATTATCCGTGCCCATGACAAACAACCTATAATAAATGGATCCGAAAAAACAGATTCTGAGTTTAAGCAAGAGTTAAATAAAATATTATTTAACTTACCAACAGACAAACCCTCATTAAGAGAGCTTCTTGGTAAGTTTATCAGAATTGAAAATCATCAATTAGATAATGTTTATAAATTTCTGTATCCTCAGACTTCTAATCAAAAAGATGTTTATGAATATATATATTTATATTTATTTGGATTCCCTGATTATAAACTTATCAAAGAAAAAAGTGACCTCAACAAAATTATAAAAAAAACAGAAATTCAAAATAGAGGTCTATCTCATTATAAAACAGGTGTTCTTACTCAAATTATTTTGGCCCTGGACAGTGATATTAAAAAAATTGAACAACAATTAAAAGACTTTAACATCTCTGATTCAGTCCAAGACGATCTTGAATCTTTGAAGGAAACAAGGGGGAAAATTTCACAGTTGTCTATAGAAATAAGTAATTTGGATATCCAAATAAAATTAAGTAATAATACAATTGAAAATCTTAATCAGACAATATCAAATATTGATCTGAATACTATTAAAAAAATATACGATCAGGCAAAGGTTTATGTTGAAGGTCTCCACAAAAGCTTTGAGGAAACTTTTAATTTTCATAATTCAATGATAAGCAACAAAATAGATTTTGTAAAAAAAACCTTGTTCTCATTAGAACAAAATCGAGATAATTTTAAAGAGGATTTAGATAAATTATTTATCACTGAAAAAACCCTTCTCAAAAAAATTTCAAAAAAAGGGGTATTAGATGATCTGCAGAACTATAATGAAAAACTTTCGTCATTAAAAGAGGAACGAGGAGAGAAAAGAGGTATTTTAAAAGAAAAAGAACAAACAGAGAAAGAACTAAAAAAATTGAAACAAAGTTTAAGTGAAATAAATTCCAAGATGTCAGAATTCCAAAAAGATTTAAATCAGGAACTGGAAAAATTTAACTCTTCCTATAGAGAAATATCAAAAAAACTTTATGATGAAGAATATGTTTTCGCCTATGAACTTGATAATGACGACAGGTATGAGTTTTCTACATCAGCCATGCCTGGAACAGTTGGATCTGGAAAGAAAAAAGGACAGATTATAGCTTTTGATTTGGCATATCTAAAATTTTTAGAAACAAAAAAAGCAAATATATGCAGATTCCAAATACATGATCGTCTTGAAGAAGTTCATTTTAACCAGTTAAAAAGTGCTTTTACTATTGCAAATGAAATTGATGGTCAATTTATTATTCCCATTCTTAAGGAAAGAATTGCAAATTTAGGTGATATATTTATAGAAAAAAATAAAATTATTTCTTTATCACAAAATGAGAAATTCTTTAGAATATAATTTTTTATTTTCATTACCTTAGAAAAGGTACCTGAGAAATTTCAATAGTTCAATATCATTCAGATTTACTAACTGCTTGAATTTCAAAAAATCAAAAATACAAACCAATAATAAAATTAAGACAGGATCAATATATCCAGAAATGCACGGCTATCCCTTCATTGTGGATAATCACTGCGGAGAATATTGTTCCACCTCACGAGTGATATAAACCCCCCAGGGGTTTTTCTCCGTGTGAAGACCACTTTCAAAGTGAAGTTTCAGATTGAGACCTCCAGCAGCCCTGATACCCATAATGGAGGTGATCCTCTCACCTCTGATATGAACAATTCTTTTTTTCGGCACCTGATCACATATCCGCCCGTTTTGATGATCTTGAATCCTTAATGAAGGGCCTTATAGAGACTATCAATCTCCTTAAAAACAGTGATTATCCGGCTGTTCTGGCGGCGGGCAGTATCGCCTTTGGTTTTGTTTTCATTCATCCATTTGAAGATGGAAATGGAAGAATACACAGATATTTACTGCATCATGTTTTATCGGAAATGGGTTTTACTCCAAAAGATGTGGTGTTTCCCGTCTCCTCTGTCATTCTCAAGCACATCTCTGAATATCGTGTTGTATTGGAACAATATTCCAGATCTTAGGTTGTCCTGTATTCAATGGAGAAGCACTGAAAAAGGCAATGTGGAAGTATTAAACCAAACCATCAATCTGTATAGATTTTTGATGCTACTGTCCAATGTGAGTTTTTTTACAAATGTATTTTTGAAACTGTCACAAAAACTTTGCCCGAAGAGATCAAATATTTGGAGAAATATGATGTGATGAAGACATTCATAAATAATTCTTTCAACATGCCTGACAGAACGGCAGATCTGTTGATAAGATTTTTAAACCAGAACGACGGTCACCTGTCTGATCGGGCCAGAAGCAGAGAATTTTCCTCTCTGACAGAGGATGAAATTCAGATTATTGAAAACAAGTACCTTGAAGTGTTTAAAAAAAATCCATAGAATGAACCACTGGAATTAGGGGGATGTTCAGACTTTTTCGAGTTATTTCAGAAAGTTGTCCCTTTATTTGTCTTTTTTTGAAGTATCCTTTTATGACTTCCAAATTTGGAATTGACTGAAGTGCCCGTAAATAAGCTCTTTGCCTTTCCCCCTTGGATGGATCCCATTTTGGAGGTTTAACAATAGCTGTAAAATATTTGATTTTCTCAAGACATGCTTTTTCAGCTTCCTGGTTAAAAACCCCTTTGCAAACAGGGACTTGCTCAGGAGTCAAATGAAGTTCAAAAGCTATATTCTTGCATTGATGTGGATTGGAAAAGCCTTTACAGGCATCTTCCAACTCTCCGATAAATTGGTGGCAATCGGGATCACTTGGAGGACAATCACTTTGACTGACAGAAATAGAAAAAACATTTATTGAAATCAGTGTAGTCAATGCAAAGACTGGGATAGCAATGGAAATATTCTTTGTATGAATCATTTGGAATCTCTTTTAAATTTGAACAACAGATTTGTCAACCTCCTTTGTAAAATTTACAAAGAATTAGTCAAATCTAACCACCCGGATGTGTATAAGCAGCTATATAATGATCGTACATCTGATTCCTCCTTTTGAATCGTTGGTTTCAGATTTATTTATATAATATTCAACTTTATGGTGCTTTTCCTAGAGTCCCCATTCTTCCACTGAAAAACAGGAAACTTCAGTGAAGGATTAGGGCACTTTCAGGTGACCAACTTTTTCGATTTACCGAATTTCAAACACCGTCGCCTTATCACTCCAAAAAAAAAGGTCAGAAAAAAGGGGGGAGAATACATTAAATACTTCTCGATCTCATAAAAAACGCCTGCATTGAGGAGCTTTTTTTTAAATCTAATTCCCATCGTTCCTACCTTGTTTATACTGGTTCCATTTGAAGTTTCCAGGACTTTTCCCCTTGAAACACTGGACAATTCAAACACGATCAGTATAGAATATTAACACTCGCTGTCAATCTTTCTGCATAGCAACTTTTATCCTCCTTATACTCATTCAGGTTTTTCCCTTATCCATGGAAAGTCCCATTCCCATGAGTGAAACCACGATCATTAACAGGGGAAGTATGGAGTGTCTTTGAATTTCCAGGGGATCAGCCAGAATAATCAGACAAACACAGAAAACAGAAATAAGAGCCAAAGACAGGGAAAATAAGAACGGTGGATTCAATGATGAAGGATTATGATTTTTTTGTGATCTGAAAACATACAATTGTTTAAGCAGCCAGATAACAATCAATAAAAAAACAATGGCCATGGGAGTTCTGATAAAGAGAGGCCCTTCTTTCCCTGTGATATATTCATGGCAGGTGTTGCAATTCATGATCTGACAGGCTTTAAAAAAATAAGACTTTATAAGATGTATTGTGGTGTTGGGATACTGGATTAAAAAATTCCTGTAAGATGAATCCCCCTTTTTCATAAACCAGCTTCTGAAGGTTTTCAGATTTTTTGTTTTGTAATAACTCAGATTTTCACTGCTTCCCCATTGTCCTTTTAAATCAAGGAGTTCCTCTGAAACCGGAATATGATTGTCCTTTGAAAATTGAGGCCAGTCTTCATGGGTCATTATTCGCTGACTGAAATTATTGAGACCAGGCAGGATCCATCGTTGTTTCATGCCAAGGTGATTAAGATTCTTTACGGAATAAAAGGTCAGACATAACAAACAGGAACTGACAATTAAAAGACCTGAAAAGAAAAATTTTCTTTTATTAAAAACAGAACAAACCAATGAAGACAGAATCATTAAAAAAGCGATGATGGAATTAAAATCTCTGAGCAGGGAAAATAAAAGTAAAAAGGGGATGATGGTCAGATAAAGCATGGAAAAAGGTCTGACCATGGATTGAAAGAGAATGGACAGGATAACAAGAAAACAGGAAACACTGGCCGACTCTGTCAACACGGCAAAATTCCATGAAGTGAAAACCGATGAAAAGGCAACAAACAGAAAAAGAACATTAAAAAAATGATCCTGTGATACATCTCTGATGGCTCGAAGACTTCGATAAAGGAGAATCCATGAAAAAGCTGAGAGCAGACAATGAAAGGCTAACAGTCCAAAACCATCCCCTGCAAATTTGATAATCAGGGGAAATCCAGGTGATCTTTCTCCAAACCAAAAGTCAAAATCCCGGACTCCCGGACCAAAAGCGGATGTGATATACCTCCAGGAATCCCTGAAATGTTTTGTTTTTGAAACAACAAGGCTTGTAAAAGTAAAGATGAGAATAAAAGTCTCAACGTAATTTCCTGAAATTCCATAAGATCGGATTTTAGTATTGACTCTGTCTCTGGCACCCTGGAGCATAATAAGAATAAAAACCAATTTCTGATGAATTGTCAATGATGTGCAGGAGAGGGTTTGGAAAGAGGAAAACCTGTTTTTTTGTTTCTTATACTGATCCTTGCAGTGTGTTTTCTTGGTCTTTTTAAAAATCACAGGAGGATAAGAGCTGGAATTTTTGGGACAGACGCTCAGGTCATGGGTCTTGTTGAACTCCATGGTCTGAAACCAGCCTGGAAAGAGGATTGTACAGACAGGCAGATGAGAAGGATTTTTGAACGGGCCACTTCAGACAAGTCCTGGATTAAAGTGGATTGCAGTTTTAATCTTGAAAAAAGGAAATACAGTGATTACAAAGAAAAGCCCATCACCAAAAGGCTTGTTCTGGAGGGGAAACGGGCTTCCTTTATCCGTATCAATTGTGCTGGTAACAGCATGGACCCTCTTTTTTATAAAGAGGGTCCTGTTCTTAAAATTCAATCGGAAAAAATCAATCTCCAGGAATCCTCTAAAGGAATATCCATTGACTCTGAAAGACCTGAGAATCTTCTTATTGAGCATTGCAGGATCAAAGGGTCCATCCAGGTGGGTGATCCGGACCGGGCAGGTTCAAATCCGGCACCAACAAAATCCTTTTTGACAGACTCATAATGGATGGTTTTTTCAGAAGATTCCTGTCAGGCTGAAACCTTTCACAGGCGTCCTGTTCTTAAAATTCAATCGGAAAAAATCAATCTCCAGGAATCCTCTAAAGGAATATCCATTGACTCTGAAAGACCTGAGAATCTTCTTATTGAGCATTGCAGGATCAAAGGGTCCATCCAGGTGGGTGATCCGGACCGGGCAGGTTCAAATCCGGCACCAACAAAAATCCTTTTTGACAGACTCATAATGGATGGTTTTTCAGAAGATTCCTGTCAGGCTGAAACCTTTCACAGGCTCTCTGGTGACCACCTCCACTCTGTGGCAAAGAAGAATCCCTCGGAAAACAGTGAAAACAGTGAAAACAGTAAAAATAGTGAAAACAGTTTTACGAAAGCCCTTTTCCATCTCATGGAAGGGGTCAGTCATGTGAGTCTTATGAACTCGGTGATTAAAGGCTCTGTTTGTGGTTTAAATATCAGGCTGGCCCCGGGATCCAGTCATAATGTGATAAAAAACAATAGTATCAAAGCCCGCAGTCAGAAAAGAGAACTCATCAGTGTTGAGGGGTCCAGTCACAATATTATTGTCAATAATTATTTTTCAGCTTTGGAGGGAGGGGGTGTTTACCTCAGCTGTAAAACCGGTAATATGCCGGTCCTGGTTGAGAATCCTCCGATTCCTCCCATAGAAAAAAACGGAAAATTCAAACGGAACCGGCCTATCAATAAACACAGTGAATCAACTGACAATCTTATTGCCAACAATGTTTTTGATTATAAACATTTAAGTTCAGGTGATAATCTTTCTCCATCTGTCAAGCTTTCTCCAAAAAACTGTGAATCGGGTCAAGTCAGTCACAATGCCATCACTCATAACCAGATCATGGGTGAAACAATAGTGGAACCGGATCCAAAAGATGTGGAAAAAACACTTTTTGAAAAATATTTGTTTCACAATAATGATCCCAATCTTTTTTATGAAAACAAAATTGTTAATGAGGTTTCTGTTTACGGCAAACCTGTTTGCAGAAGTCTTTATGCTTACCCTGCCGTTGGCTTTTCAAAATACGGGTATGGATCACAATCCAGCCATGTTTGTCCTGTTTGTTATGCCTCCGGCGGTTTTCCCAAACGATTGATTTTGAATGGAGATGATTTAAAGTTTGTTTTGGATAAAAAAGGTTTTTCCTTTTCCATGGGAAGGGTGAGAACCTGTGAAAATGCCATACTGAAAGAAACAGGTGAGCCTGTTTTGTTTGAAAAATCTGAAAATTATAAAATTCATGAGGATTTTTTTGAATTGACAAAAGATCATCCTGTTGAACAGTTTTATTGTCCAAATAAGGAGAAGCTTCTTGCCGTCAGGGTTTTTTGTAATTTAAAAGGTCATCCCGTGACCGGAAAAGATCTTTTGTCAATTGACTGGAACAGTATTAAAAGACTGAAAAATCCAGGGGAACAGGGGCTGTGCCGTTTGTTTGAAAGGGTCAGGGGCACAGATCATAAAATCTTTTTAACCGGTTCTTTGGATTCAGATCATATACTTTTTGAATTCAAATATTTTGAAAGATCAGGCTTGGGCATTGAATGCAAAAAACAAAATAAAACTAATGATAATGCCTGCTACATTGGAGTCCAGTATTTATGCAGTCCCCCTGATAAGGAATTTTTGTGACTGCTTGCACCTGACAAAGTTCCCTCTGTAACTGCTTATACTCTACGGAAACCCGGGGAAACGGGCCTTTTCACCGGGAAGTGTATGAGTTTTGTGGCTGCTTTGATTTAAAAGGGCAAAGGGGGAGTGGTGAAAATCCAGGCACAAAGGCCAATCCAGATCAGAAGGGTTGTCAGCAGGGGAATGTCTGAGATCACCACATCTGTTGGGGATTCACCAAGATCCTGATTTTCAATTAAAAACCAGTATCTGAAAAATCCAAATAAAACAAGGGGAATGGAATAAACCAGAAGGGGCTGATTGACTGATATTGTGTATATACAATAGCTTGTCAGAGCACTGATACAGGAAATATCAGAGTATTTTTCCATTAACCTGAGACTATAGTTGTTGAGAACGGGTCGGGCCTGACTTTGAAGACTTTTGAACTCCTGTCTTCTTTTAATTGAAGCCAGAAAAAGAGAAAGACAAAAGGTGCATACCAGCATCCAGCCGGAAGGGGGGACCTCAATAGCCAGGGCTCCTGCAAGAACTCTGAAAACAAAGCCGGAGGATATAATAAAAATATCCACAACAGGTTTGTGTTTCAGGTGGAGAGAGTACAAAACATTTGTCATCAGATACAATAAAACAACGGGAATGATCCGGGGAAGAATGAAAAGGCTTAAGCCAAGAAACAAATATCCCACCAAGAGGAAAAACTTTGCTTTGGAAAGGGGGATGGCACCGGAAGCAATGGGACGGGTTTTTGATTTTTCAGGATGAGCCCGATCTTTTTTATAATCCATAATGTCATTAAAAATATAGGTACAGGAAGCCGCCACTGAAAAAATACAAAAACAAAAAAAGGATTTAAGAAGGGATTCCTCATTGAGGAACAGGCCCGAAAAAACCAATGGGGCAAAGACAAAGCTGTTTTTTGTCCATTGTTTGACTCGAATCAATTGTATGAGATGAACCAAGGGGACTCCTGTTTTGGGGAGGTGGTGAATGCAAATGCAAATGTGAATGTATAACCGGTCTTGTCTGATTTTTCCAGTGTTTTTTGGTGAAATTCCCTGGAAACTCAGAGCAGGACCAATATATACTGGAGGTGTTTAATCTGCAAATGCGGGCTATGTCCGGGGTAAGATCAATGAGTTGGGGTCGTTTTCCAGTTTTCAGTCATTTGAGTGAGATGAAATCAAAGGAGATCAAGGTCTCCAGTTGTTCAGAAATGATTGAGGCTTTCGCCCGGAAAGGTTCCTGCATTCCAAGGGGGTTGGGGCGTAGTTACGGAGACTCCAGTTTGTCAGTATCGGGGATGTTAATCACAACACCTCATAATAAGATTTTGGATTTTGATTCTCAAACCGGACTGCTGAAAGTCCAGTCGGGGATCAGCTTTGATGAAATTTTAAAGGTTTTTGTTCCCAGGGGTTTTTTCCCTCCTGTTGTGCCTGGAACCAAACACATCACGATGGGAGGGGCTGTGGCTTCCAACATCCATGGGAAAAATCATCATGGAGAGGGTTCTTTTTGTGATCATGTTAAGGAGTTAAGACTTATTGATCCCATAAGGGGTCCTCTTGTGTGTTCCCCTGTGGCCCATGGGGATATTTTTCAGGCCACCTGTGGTGGGATGGGTTTGACAGGTGTTATAGATTGGGTCAGTGTCCGGTTAAAGAGAATTAAGAGTTCATGGATAAAGGTGACGGAAAAAAGAGCTCCCTCCCTTAAAGCCTGCATGGATTTGTTTGAAAGACACAGTGATAAGGAGTATTCCGTGGCGTGGATAGACTGTCTGGCCAAAGGACAAAAGAGAGGGCGGTCTGTTTTTATGTTTGGGGGGGAGGAGAGTTGTCCGGTTGGATTTTCAGAAAGCCTGAGCCAGGAGGGCGGACCTGATGGCTTCAGGCCTACTGGGCCCACTGGGTCCACTGGGTCCACTGGGTCCAAAACAGGACTCACAGTTCACAAAAACCTGAAATGGACAGTTCCCTCTTTTTTTCCGGGCTTTTTTTTGAATCCATTATCTGTGAGAATTTTCAACAGTTTTTATTACGCAAAAAGGGGCTTTGGTTCGGAGTCCTTTTCCACCCATTACGATTCCTGGTTTTTCCCCCTTGATGCCATTTGCCACTGGAATCGGATTTATGGGAAAAAGGGTTTTATGCAATATCAGTTTGTCGTGCCCCTCGGGAAGAGCTATGAGGCCATGGATTCTGTTTTAAGGGAGGTCTCCAGGGAGGGGGCCGCCTCTTTTTTATCCGTTCTGAAAAGATTTGGTCCTCAGTCAGACTCCTATCTGGATTTTCCCATGGAAGGTTACACTCTGGCCATGGACTTTAAATACAGTCAAAAAAATCTTGCTTTGCTTAACAGGCTTGATGCCATTGTATTGAAATTTAAGGGAAGAGTTTATTTGACAAAAGACTCCCGTATGTCCAGAATGACATTTGATAAAATGTATGGGACAAAGGCAGATGAGTTTCGCCGTTTACGTCAGCAAATGGGTTGGGATCAGTTTTTATCTTCTGAACAGTCAAAAAGGCTTGGTTTATGAGAGAGATTTCAGGTTCGGTTTTGGTTGTGGGAGCCACTTCAGCCATAGTCGTGGCAACAATTTATGAGCTTGCGGAAAAATTAAAACCGGGAAGTTTTATCCTGATGGCAAGAAATCAGGAAAAATTATCATCTTTGGCCAGTGATATAAGAATCAGGTTTGGCTGTGAAGTGAAAACCCTTCCCTTTGAAGCCGGGGACATCCACGGGATGGCAGGGAGTATTGCACAACTTCTGGAATCGGATCAGTCCGTGGAAACAGCCATTCTTGGTCATGGAGCTTTGTTTGATAACGGTCTCTGTGAGAAGGACCTGAAAGCCATGGAAGAGAATTTTTATATTAACGGTTTTTCTTTTGCTGTTCTTCTCCAGAGGCTTGTCAGTTATTTTCAAAAAACAAAAAAAGGTTCCATCTGTGTGATTGGTTCTGTGGCTGGAGACAGGGGTAGGGGATCCAATTATCACTATGGAGCGGCTAAGGGTTATGTTGAAAAACTCACCCAGGGGATGAGAGTGTGCCTGTTCGGTTCAGGTGTTCAGGTTCTTCTGGTGAAGCCGGGTTTTGTGGACACTCCCATGACCCGATCCTTTAAAAAGGGTTTTTTGTGGGTTCAGCCTGAAGCCGTGGGAAGAGCCATTGTCAGGGCACTTGTTGCCAATAAGTCAGTGATCTATGTTCCCTTTTTTTGGCGTTGGATTATGTTCATTATCAGGTGTCTTCCGGATTTTGTATTTAACCGGTTGAAAATTTAATCCTGGTTTGCATTGCTTTATGAGAAATGCGGGTTAGTCATAAAGCATAACTGCTCACACTTTTGGTCCATATTGGTCACATGGGTTACAGATTATACCAAGGGCATAAGCAACATTTACAGGCTGATAAAACAAGTGCCGAATTTCAAATAATTGATGTGTTTTTAAAAATTTGGTGTTAAGACAGCACAGTGTCCATTTTGACTGGTTGGAACCTGAACGAGATAAATTATGAGAATGAAACGCAATCAAAACAGAAAAAAATTTCTTGATGAAGTTCGTTATCTGCATGAACAACTCAGCAAACGAGTATGATATTGAGAACACCAAAAATTGATGTCAATCAAAGAGAATGGGAAATTATCAATTCTATTTTAAAGAAAAACATTCCAAAACATGAGGTTTGGGCCTTTGGGTCCAGAGTCGAATGGGAAGCTGCCAAATACTCTGATCTTGACTTGGTTATTATTGCAGATTCCCCCCTTGAGTTGAGTGTTAGTGCAAGGTTGACGGAAGATTTTTCAGAATCAGATCTTTCATGGGAAGTGGACGTGGTTGAATGGGCTACACTCAGCGAGTCCTTTAAAAAAATTATTAAAAGAAAATATGTGGTCTTACAAAAATCGTAACTACTTGCACCCTGACGACACTCCCTCTGTCACTAATGACCTCCGGAAAAAACCGGGGTAAGATCAGGGTGACAGTGCATGGTCCTGTGTATTTCGGGGATTTCACACATCCCACAATGAGCCCTATTTTGGTTTTGTCATCAGGTTGAACAAAAAAATCTGGCCCATAGGCCAGATCAGGCTTTTTGCAGACTTCCAATAGATTCTCATAATTGGAAATGTCATATTTCCTGTTTAAAATATTAAAAGGAAAAATGATCCTTACCTTTTCCGTGTTTATATTATAAAGTATAAAAACTCAGACGAGACCTGGCGTTTCAGGAAGGGTGTTTGTTTTTGATGAAAGATATACTTGTTATAGGTGGTGGTTTTTTTGGAATGTATATTTCAGAGTATCTTGCAGGAAGAGGTCATCGGGTCATTCTTGCTGAAAAAGACGGAAGGTTTATGGGAAGAGCCTCTTATAATAATCAGGCTCGCATACATAATGGTTATCATTATCCAAGAAGCACTTTAACGGCTTTGCGTTCAAAAGTCTCTTTCCCCAGATTTGCTTCTGAATTTAAAGATTGTATTGACGGGTCCTTTGAAAAATACTACGCCATTTCAAGGATTCTCAATAAAACCTCCGCGAAACAATTTAAACTTTTTTGCGATCGAATGGATTTACCCTATAATCTTGCTCCTCGAAAAATCAGAAGTTTAATGAATTCCCTTTACGTTGAGGATATTTTTGGCGTGGAGGAATTTGTCTTTGATTCCAATAAAATAAAATCCAAAATGGAGGATCGGATCAAGTCCGCCGGAGTGGAAACCCATCTCAACTTAAGAATTCTCTCTATTATGAAAAAAGACGGTAAATTTATTGTTAAAGCATTTTTAATGAAAGAAAAAACAAACTCAGATTCCATTATCGTGGATATGATCTTTAATTGTACCTATTCATGCATAAATCAGGTTATAAACAGTTCCAATGCCAGGTTAATTCCTTTAAAACATGAATTGGCTGAAATAGCCGTGGTAAAACCACCCGATGAATTAAAAAACACGGGCATAACGGTCA
The DNA here is from genome assembly GCA_965218815.1 of Bdellovibrionales bacterium. Taxonomy (GTDB): domain Bacteria; phylum Bdellovibrionota; class Bdellovibrionia; order Bdellovibrionales; family JAGQZY01; genus JAGQZY01. The sequence continues at coordinate 1,297,670 of CBDCLX010000002.1, forward strand.
TAGATGGTCCATTTTTTTCTTTTATGCCCTTTCCTCCAAAAGGGGGGCTGCATTCTTTCAGCCATGTCCGATACACTCCACATTTTGAATGGTTTGATGGAGACAGGCAAAATTATAGAGATGCTCATCAGTTTTTTGATAAATTCACCAAGCACAGTGCGTGGAACTCCATGATCAGGGATGCCCGACGCTATATACCTCTATTATCAAAGTGCCAGTATGTGGATTCTATCTGGGAGGTAAAGACTATTTTACCTGATTATGATATCAGCGATGCCAGACCCATTTTGTTTAGACCCGATTGTGAACTTCAGGGGTTTTATAGCATTATGGGAGGAAAAATAGACCACATCTATGATATGATTGAAATGATTAAAAAAACAGGACTTTAAATGAATGTTTTCACTCAATCCAAAATAGAAACTTTTGTTTCCGTGGTTCTGATCGCGGATGATAACATTAATCTTACAGAGTTTCGTAATCACCTGGATGAACTTCATAAATATCTGGATTGTCATTATACGGATTATGAAATTATTATTATTGATCCAAACACCAAAATAGTCTCCAGTGAAGCAAAGAGGGATATATTAAGAAAAACATCCTCTATAAGATGGATAAGTCTGGTTGTTTCTTCCCTTAGAATAGAACAATCCATGGAAATTGGGGTGGAAAACGCCATTGGAGATTACGTTGTTCTTATGAGACCGACAATTGACCCCGTTAATATCATTGCCAGTATGGTGCAGGAATGTTCACAGGGATATGACGTTATTATTGGTATAGCTGATTCTCCAAAAACTTTCAGTTATAAAGTCATGAGAAACATTGGTTACAAAATCGTGCATTTCATTGATGACCAGATACCTGAAAATGCCACTCCTGTTCGTTGTCTGAGTCGAAGAGCGATCAATGCGATTCTGCATACAGGAAAGTCTTATCATCACTGTTTTGCCATCAATACGGGATATCCCGCAAAACACCACAAATATTGTCTCCCTGACTCAAAGAGGCAAAAAAAGAAAACGTTAACCGTCGGTGTAAAACAATTGCTGAGGTTGCTTGTTTCCAACTCCATAACACCTTTAAGGTGGATTAATATGTTTGGCCTCCTGGGAAGTTTTTCAGCTTTTTCTTTTAGTTTGTACAGTGTCATGATACACTTTGTTAAGGATACGGTGGTTGAGGGCTGGACGACAATCGTCTTTTTCTTCTCCATTTTTTTCACAATTCTTTTTGTCATTCTTATTTTTTTGAGTGAATACATAATACAACTTTTAGACGAATTTCGAATCAGAGATGCTGTTCACATATCCAACGAAGAACGAAGCTCATACATGATTGAAGTTGACAGATTGAATGTGGTTGAATGATGAAAGAGTCTTTTTGATGGAAACTCAATCAGAAAAACGGGATGTCCCTGAATTTAAAAAAAGTGAATTTTACCAAAAAAAGAACAAATATTGCGTCTGCGTTTTTGCAATCAATGAAGGGGAGAGACTTTACAGACAATTATTAAAAATGAAACATTTGTCCAATATTATTGATATTGTGTTGGCCGACGGGGGAAGTTCTGACGGATCAACAAGGCCGGATATGCTAAAAAGTTTGAACGTAAACACCCTTCTGGTCAAAAAAAGTGTTGGAAAACTGGGAACGCAAATGCGAATGGCCTTTGCGTGGGCCTTGCAGAGGAAATATGAAGGTGTCATTGTTATTGACGGCAATGAAAAAGACGAGGTTAATGCCATACCACTATTCATATCCAAACTTGAGGAAGGCTATGATCATATTCAGGGTTCACGCTTTCTTCCTGAAGGATACCATAAAAACACTCCCCTTTTAAGGCTTATTGGCTTAAAATTAATTCATGTACCCCTTATCCGATTGGCATCAGGATTCAGATACACTGATACAACCAATGGTTTTAGAGCTTACAGTGCCAGACTTTTAAGTTCTCGTGGAATTTCGTTGTTCCGGAGCCTGTTCACTGGTTATGAACTGCATTATTATCTGGCAGTGAAAAGCCCTTGTCTTAATTTTAAATGTATTGAAATTCCCGTCAGCCGGGTCTATCCAAAGGGAAAAAATCCAACAAAAATAAGCCTGATAAAGGGGAATGTGGAAGTCCTTTTTAAGTTGTTTTCAGTATTACTGGGAAAATATGATCCTAAAAACCTGGATTAGGACTAAGTTTTAAAACCTGCTGACAGTTGATTTCCTCATGGAGGAAGGCCCGTTTCGGGGTCGCCAAAAGTGTGAGCAGTGACCTGAAGGAGACAAAACATGAAAGAAGCCCTGATAGGATATACAGGATTTGTCGGCAGCAATTTAAAAAAACAGTATAATTTTACCAATTTCTATAATTCCAAAAATTTTAATGAAATGAAAGGGCAACAATACAATCTTGTTTTATGTGCAGGGGTTTCTTCTACAAAATGGATGGCAAACAAAGAACCAAAAAGGGACAAAGCCAATATCAAAAATCTGGAAGACATACTTAAAACAATTAAGGCAGAGCATTTTATTTTAATATCAACCATTGATGTTTACCCTCTAAAACAAGGAAAAAATGAAGATTATAAATGTAGCAGGATAGCAAATGACCCTTACGGAACTCATAGGCTGGAATTAGAGGATTTTTGTCTTCAAAATTTTAAAAACTGCACAATTATAAGACTTTCCGCTCTTTTTGGAGAGGGGTTAAAGAAAAATGTTATCTATGATCTGCTCAATGACAATTGCCTGGAAATGATAAACCGTAAATCCTCATTTCAATATTACTATCTTGAAAATCTTTGGAAGGACATTCAAAAAACATTGGATAACGGTATTAAGATAATTAACCTGTTTGCGGAACCATTATTAACTGAAGATGTTTTATCAAACTTTTTTCCAAAAAAAACAATTGGTAAAAAACCCATTTCAGAATGTCACTATGATTTACACACAAAGTATGCAGGACACTGGAATAAAAGTGGCAAATACATTTATACTAAACATGAAGTCATGGAACAACTTTCAGTATTTATAAATACAACCAGGAGGAAAAAACATGAAACTGGCAGTTTCCAATATCGCCTGGGAAAAACATGATGATTCTTATATCCTGGAATTCCTGAAAAATAATGGTGTTTCAGGAATAGAGGTTGCTCCCACAAAACTCTGGCCTGACTGGGTTGGAGCATCGTATCAACAAGCCAAAAACTATCATAAAAAGATGAAAGCCCGTGGATTGAGTTTGCCTGCAATGCAGGCCATTCTTTTTGGAAAACCGGAACTTCAAATTTTTAATGATGAATCACATTCCGCTTTTTTTGAACATATCAGGTTATTAACTGATTTGGCTAATGGTTTTGGCAGCCAGGTCCTGGTGTTTGGTGCCCCTAAAAACAGAAAGCGAGGCCCGATTCCTTATGACCAAGCCTGGAATATGGCCATAGAATTTTTTGATAAAGCCAGTGCAATATGTGAATCTCATGGATGTTGTCTGGGATTGGAACATAACCCAATTGAGTATGGATGTGATTTTATCACTAACCCGTTGGATGCAAAAAAGATGGTGGAAGATGTCAATCGTGCAGGTTTTAAGTTACATTTGGATTCTGCCGGAGTTTATATGAGTGGAGAAGATATTATGAGTATTATTGAACAAGTTGGAGATATTATACATTATCATATAAGTGAACCCATGTTGAAACCGGTTTATTCTGGTGTTGTTGATCAAAGGAAAGGAATAAAAGCTCTCAAATCAACTAATTACAAACAATGGGTTTCTATAGAAATGAAACAGACATCATCTCCTGAAGAGTTTGAAAAATCACTTATCCATGTCAATAAAATTATTCAAAATATTTGATTTCCTGTTCAGCCTGTTCAGTCGGTTATTGAGATTGAGGGCCTGTTATCTGTTATCAGATGTGACGCAAAAGGTGGGTTTTCCTGAAGCTCCAGGTCCAAAAAAAAAGAAAAAGTTATTGAATTTTCAGGATTTCAGGTAAAAATAGAAGAAGTGGTCTGATGAGCCTGTTTTTTCTGATGAAAAAACAGGGTTTCATGGAGATTTTTATAAAGGAATGGGAAGTTTATGGCTTTCATGAAGATGTTTACAGGGAGTTTGTTGCAATGACAGAACGGAAGTCTTTATCAAACCCGCAAAATGTGGATGAAATTTCCAAGTCCTTTAGCTTTACCACCAAATTGGATGATATGGTGGCCTGGGGCCGTAAAAACTCCCTTTGGCCAATGCCCTATGGCACTGCCTGTTGTGGTATTGAATTGATGTCGGTCATGGGGCCCAAATATGACCTGGCCCGTTTTGGAGCTGAAGTGGTTCGTTTTTCCCCAAGGCAGGCGGATCTTCTGCTGGTGGCAGGAACCATCACAGAGAAAATGGGCCCCATTCTGGTCCATATTTATGAACAAATGCTGGAACCAAAATATGTGATCTCCATGGGAGCCTGTGCCAGTTCCGGGGGTTTTTATCGGGCCTACCATGTCATGCAGGGAATTGACCGGGTGGTTCCCGTGGATGTGTATGTCCCCGGTTGTCCCCCCACTCCGGAAGCTGTGCTTGACGGGGTGATTTCCCTTCAGAAAATGATTGCCGATCAGAAATCAAGACCCTGGCATGATCAATGGGTGAATCCCTATGAGAAACAAAATGAGAAACAAAACACAGAGCCAGAGGAAGAATAAAATCCCGTGAATCCAACCCATACAAAATTAAAAGAGGATATGAAGAGCCGTTTCCCGGAAGAGTTTTCCCTGTTCCAGTGGTCTGAGTCTTTGGGTGATGATGTCCTCAGTCTTCCGGTCCGGTCTGTTCCCGCTGTCTTTGGTTTTTTAAAGGAAGAGGGTTTTTTTGATATTCTTATGAGCATCACGGCAGTGGATTATCCCGAGAGGGAAAAACGCTTTGAGGTGGTTTATGAACTTTTTAAGACCACCACCCTCTGTCGTTTAAGACTTAAGGTCTTTGTTTCTGAAGGGGAGGAGGTCCCCACCCTGACCCAAATCTGGAAAGGGGCTGATTGGTTTGAACGGGAAATTTATGATATGTTCGGTATCCGGTTCCGTGGTCATCTGAATATGCGAAGGCTTCTCACCCACCACCAGTTTCAGGGTCATCCTCTCCGCAAGGATTATCCGGCGGACAGGCAGCAGCCCTGCACAGAGGCCCTTCCCGTCCATTTTGACAAGGATCCTCATCATGATGAGGATGACAGTGATGAGCAGGGGCTTGTTCCCTTGAACATTGGCCCCTCCCATCCGGCCACCCATGGAACTCTTAGAATTATGGTGGAACTCAAAGGGGAGTCTGTCAAGAGAGCCAATGTGGAACTGGGTTACCTCCATCGCTGCTTTGAAAAGATGGCTGAGACCCATCCCTACAATCAGGTGATTCCCTACACGGACCGGCTCAACTACTGTTCCGCCCCCATGAACAATGTGGGTTATTGTAAGGCTGTGGAGCGGCTTCTTGGAGTGGAGATTCCACCCAGGGCCAGGGCCATGCGGGTCCTGCTCTGTGAACTCTCCCGTTTTATTGACCATGTCGTTTGTATCGGGGCCAATGCCGTTGACCTGGGGGCTTTGACCGGCTTTTTTCACCTCTTTTCCATGAGAGAGAAAGTTTACAACCTTTTTGAAAAACTTTGTGGAGCCAGGTTGACGGTGTCGATGACCCGTATTGGAGGGATGGCTCAGGATGCCCCTGAGGGCTGGTTTGGCGAGGTTCTTGATGTTTGCAGGGAATTGCGTCAGGGGGTCAGTGATATTGAACGTCTGTTGAGTCGCAACAAGATCTGGTTGCAGCGGACAGTGGATGTGGGGGCCATCTCTGCTGAAGAGGCCCTGGAGTGGGGTTACACAGGTCCCTGTCTTCGGGCCAGTGGGGTTCCTCTGGATCTTCGCAAGGCAGCCCCCTACTATGGTTACGATCAACTGGACTTTGACATTCCCATTGGAAGTACGGGGGACGTTTATGAACGCTATCTGGTTCGCATTGAGGAGATGAAACAATCTGTCAGGATTGTGGAGCAGATCTGTAAAAATGTCCCCGAAGGGGATTTCACCATTCGTGATAAGAATATCGTTCTTCCCGAAAAAAAGGATGTTTATGGAAACATTGAAGGATTGATGAATCACTTCATGCTGGTCATCAAGGGCTTGAGACCTCCGGCAGGTGAAGTTTATGATGCCACAGAAGCAGCCAATGGAGAGCTTGGGTTTTACTGTGTGAGTGATGGAAGTGGGGTTCCCTATCGTCTCAAGGTCAGACCCCCCTGCTTTGCCATTTACCAGTCTTTTCCTGAGTCTGTTAAAGGGGGGCTGTTGGCCGATGTCATTGCCATTCTGGGAAGTATGAATCTTATTGCCGGAGAACTGGACAGGTAAAAGGGGTGAATTGTAATGACAGATAAAGGGGTGAATGGTGTTTGAATTGTCCACAGAGGGAAAAGAATTTGTAAAGAAGGAACTGGGTCGTTACGAGACCATTGAGTCTGCCATTATTCCGGCCCTCTATCAGGTGCAAAAGGAAAACAGGGGCTGGGTCTGTGAGGAGGCCATTTCCCATCTCAGTGAGTTGATGGGTATCCCTGAAACACGGATTAATGAAGTCTTCTATTTCCATACGATGTTTAACAAAAAACCAGTGGGGAAATACCATGTCCAGGTTTGTTGCAACGTGGCCTGTGCCATGGCCGGAACCCGTGAAATGACAGAGAGCTTTCTCAAAGAGTATGATGTAAAAGAGGGGGAAATGACAAAGGATGGTCAATTGACCTTCACAAGGGTGGAATGCCTTGGAGCCTGTGACAAGGCCCCCATGATGCAGATCAATGAGGATTATCATGAAGACCTCACCCTGGAATCCGCCCACAGGCTTTTAAGAGAACTGGATTGATAGGAGAACCGGACTGATGGAAGTAAAATTACTCAGCAAACACTACAATGATGAGGCTTTTCAAAGTCTTGAAGGCTATAAGGCCAAAGGAGGCTATGAGACTCTGTCCAGGGCTCTTCAAATGAAACCGGAGGACATTGTGGCTGAAGTGAAGGCTTCAGGGCTTAGAGGTCGTGGAGGGGCCGGTTTTCCAACAGGGGTGAAGTGGATTTTTTTGCCCGATAACGGAGAGACCAGGTACCTGCTCTGCAATGCCGATGAAGGGGAACCCTGTACTTTCAAGGATCGCATGATGATGGAAAAAGCTCCCCATCAGCTCATAGAGGGCATGATTATTTCCGCTTTTGCCATTCACTCCCCCAAGTCCTATATTTATATCCGTGGAGAGTACACTCAGGCCATAATGATTTTGAAAAAAGCCATCAAAGAGGCCTATGAGGCTCGTCTCCTTGGTGAGAATGTTCTGAATTCCGATTTTCATCACGATATGGATATCTATGTGGGAGCCGGAGCTTACATTTGCGGGGAGGAAACGGGAATGATTTCATCTCTTGAAGGGAAAAAGGGTCAACCCAAACTCAAACCCCCCTTCCCTGCGGTCCAGGGTTATTTGCAAAAACCCACCATTGTGAACAATGTGGAAACTCTGGCGGCAGTGAAATACATTGTACGGGATGGAGCCAGGGCCTACCGTCAGTACGGAACAGAAAAATCCCCGGGCACCAAACTTTTTTCTGTTTCAGGTGATGTTAACAAACCGGGGAATTATGAGGTTCCCATGGGGTATAAACTCATTGACCTCATTCATGGGGAATGTGGTGGCATGAAGGGAGGGGGCAAACTCAAAGCTGTCATCCCCGGTGGAACTTCAGCCCCTGTGATCAATGCTGAAGAGGCACAGCGGGCCACTCTGGATTATGAGTGTCTGGCTGAAATGGGCACCATGCTTGGTTCCGGTTCCATTGTGGTGATGGATGAAACCCGTTGCATGGTTGATATACTGAAGGTGATTTCTCATTTTTATCACCATGAGTCCTGTGGTCAGTGCACTCCCTGTCGGGAGGGAACCGGTTGGTTACACAAACTTTGTTCCAGTATTATGAATGGACAGGCCGGACCAGGTGATATTGATTTACTTTGCGAAGTGGCCCATCAGATGAAGGGTCGGACCATTTGTGCCCTTTCCGATGCGGCGGCCCTGCCCGTGTTGAGTTTTGTTCCAAAGTTTCGGGATGAGTTCGAGTTTTTTGTTGAAAAGGGTTATTCAAAAGTGAAGGCATGAGTATGATTAAATGCAAAATCAACAACAGGGAAGTGGAGGTGGAAGAGGGGACTTCCATTATCCAGGCTTTTAAAAGGATTGGGGAGGATATTGCCTATTACTGCTGGCATCCGGGGCTGAGTGTGGCGGGAGTCTGCCGTTTGTGTATGGTTGAGATTGATGGCAACCCCCGTTTGCAGATTGCCTGTAACACTCTGGTCACTGAAGGCATGGTGATTACCAGTCAAAGTGAAGAAGTGAAGGATGCTGTGAAGTGGGGTCTTGATTTTCATCTTATTAACCATCCTCTGGATTGCCCCATCTGCGATCAGGCCGGGGAGTGTGGTCTTCAGGATCAGTATATGAGATTTGGTCAGTACGATTCAAAGATGGGTGAACAAAAAGTAAAAAAGAAAAAAGTTGTGGATTTGGGGGACAAAATTGTTCTGGATTCAGAACGCTGTATTCTCTGTACCCGTTGTGTCCGTTTCACAGAAGAAGTTTCAAAGACTCATGGACTGGGTATTTTTGACCGTGGGGATCACAGTGAGATTGGCACCTTTGCCGGTAAACCCCTCAATGACAATTATTCAGTGAACACCGTGGACATTTGTCCTGTGGGGGCTTTGACTTCAAAAGATTTTCGCTTCCGTCAACGAGTCTGGCTTTTAAAGGACAGAGCCTCTCTTTGTACAGGTTGTTCCACAGGTTGCTCTGTGGATGTTTTCTTTAACAGGGAAGGTTTGTGGAGGGTCAAACCCCGACACTCTGAGGTCAATGGTTACTGGATGTGTGATGAGGGTCGGGACATTTACAAGGCCACCAATCCTGTGGATACAGAGTTTGTGGGTGAGAGGGGTGACCGGAGAGTCGTAAAAAAACAAAACCGCCTGACCCTGGCTGTTCACCTGAATCAGGGTCAGGTCCAACACAAAGACCCTGAAGAGTTATTGGCAGAGTCCGTGGACTTTTCACAGTATAAAAAAACCGCTCTTGTTGTGACGGGTCAGTACAGTATGGAGGAGTATGAAGCCCTTTTTGGTTTCTGGAAGAAACATTTTGGCACGGATTCCGTTTATCACTGGCTCAATCATCCTGATAAACTCAATGATTTTGATGGTCTTCTTATTCGGGGTGATAAAAACCCCAACACACAGGGGCTTTTAAAAAGCTTTGAACAGTTTTCCATCACTCCCAAAAAACAAATCACTGATTTTTCTGATTTTGATCTGGTGATGGTGGCCGGTCCTGAAAACCAATGGGTTTTTGATGATATTAAGGAGAAAGTGGAGATTTTTGCCAAAGCCGGAAGGGTGATCTGGTTTTCGGCCTGTCAGGTGAAAGAGGCTGAACAGACCCGTGGTCATTTTCACTTCATACCCCTGAAGACGACTGTGGAAAAATCCGGAACTTTTGTCAATTTTGAAGGAAGGGAACAGAAATTTAAAAAGGTGGATCTGTTTGTGAAAAAAGCCTTAAGTCTTGTTGAGGTGGTTCAAAGACTCAGGAATGAAAATTCACAACAGGAAAAGCCGGAGGATTTTTATTCTGTGACCAATGAGTTCATCCACCAGAGAGGGGTTTTATGAGTGTTATTCGGGTGCAAAAACCAAAGGTAAGTGACTTGTGGTATCTTCCGGGGATTTTTTCCGGTCTGCTTTTCACTTTTGGAACCATGCTTAAAAACCTCTTTCATCGTAAAAAAATGGCCACTCTCAACTATCCCGAAGAAAAATATGAGTATTCCCCCCGTTTCAAGGGGAATCATGTTCTCACCGTTAAGGCTGATGGTGATATCCGGTGTACAGCCTGTATGTTATGTGCAACGGCCTGTCCGGCTGACTGTATCAACATTGTGGCCTCTGAAGATGAGGATCCCACAGTGGAGAAATACCCCATTCACTATGAGATCGACATCCTTCGATGCGTTTTCTGTGGTTATTGTGAAGAGGCCTGTCCGGTGGATGCCATCCGTATGGGACCTGAATGGCAGACTCCCGGGGAAAATGGTGATCCCTTTATTTACGACATAAAGCAGTTGGCTTATCGTCAGGAGCTCAATGACGGAAAGGGTGTTCTTTCTGTGGTGGAGGACAGTGACCGCCATCAGTTTGGAATTTGATTTTTCGTCAATTTTTTTTGAATGCTCTTCAGGACATTTTCGGGAACGTATGAGGAAATCAGTTTTTCCCATCCTTTGGAACCCACCAGTGACTTCACCAGAGAGGAACTCAGGTGGGCCAGATGGGGAGGGGGTGCCATGTAAATGGTTTCAATGGATGGGGCGAGATTCCTGTTCACCTGGGCCATGGTGTATTCATAATTAAAATCCTTCTGACAACGCAGCCCCCGAACCAGACAGGAGGCATTGACAGACAGGGCAAATTGGGCCATGTACTGATTCTCAATGGTTTTTAGTTTTGCTGAAGCCGTGGAGGCTTTGGATGTCATGGAGTCCAGAAAAAACTGAATGTTTTCCTCTCTTTCCCTGAGGCAGAGAAAGTCTTTTTTGTTGGTATTGACACCAATGACAATAATGAGTTCATCAAAAAGGGAGAGAGCTTTTTCAATGATCCAGAGATGACCCCTGGTCAAAGGGTCAAAACTTCCCCCATAAACAGCTTTTTTTATTTTCAGGGATCCCGCCTTTCTTTCCAGGAGAAATGCAAAACAGAATGCACATATACCAAAGTTTGTATTACTACCAAAGTTTGTGGAAAGATTCATGAAAATTGACTTTGTGTGCCGTTACCTGTTAAATCTATTAAGTGTTGGTATGATCCCTATTGCAGGGAAACTGTTCATATCGTGCCCTTTGTAACTGTCATAATCGTCGTTTCAGTGGAGGTGTGTTCATTGTTCGGAAAAATCCTGTTCTTTTTACTTCTTCCCTTTCTTTGGGGGAATCAGTCAGGTGCCGGGCTTTTTGGAACTCCTGTGATTGTGGGGGATTGCGTTCTTCGGCGTGTCGGTGTCGGTGTCGGTGTCGGTGTCAGTGTCAGTGTCAGTGTCAGTGCCCTTTTTGTTATTTTTTATGGTTGTGAAGGTGCGTCGGAAATGGGTGTTTAAACCATTGTGAACTGGTCAGAAATCATCCTGAAAACTCTAAGGGAAAATCCGGTTGATGCGGAAATGAAAAGCCATCGCCTTCTCATAAGGGCCGGTTACATAAAAAAAGTGGCTCCGGGAATTTTCACCTACAATTTTCTCTTTTTGAAATGTCTGAGAAAAATAGAGGATATTTTACGGGAGGAGTTAAACAGAGCCGGTTGCCATGAAATTCTTATGCCCATGGTGCAGCCTTCAGGTCTTTGGCAGGAGTCCGGTCGCTGGTCCAGACTCACAGAACTCCTTAAATTTAAAAATAAAAACAATCAGGATTTTTGTTTGGGAGCCACTCACGAGGAAGTGGTGGTGGATTTTATTCGGAGGGATATAAGAAGTTATCGTGATCTTCCCTTTTGGGTTTATCAGATCCAGACAAAATATCGGGATGAAATCAGACCCCGTTATGGACTCATGCGTTGTCGTGAGTTTGTTATGAAAGATGCCTATTCCTTTGACCTGGATAAAGAGAAAGCCCTTCACTCTTACCGGCAAATGAAAAAGACCTATGAGTCCATTTTTAAACGCTTTGGAGTGGAATTTGTTGTGGTTCAGGCTGACTCCGGGGATATTGGGGGAGACTTTTCAAGTGAGTTCCAGGTGTTGGCGGATCATGGCATGGATCAGATTCTGTTATGCCAGAGTTGTGGTTATGGAACCAATCTGGAAATGGGGTCCGACGACTCTTGTCCCGATTGTGGCAAAACCCTCGTTCTAAGGCGGGGCATTGAGGTGGGACATATTTTTTACCTTGGGACCAAGTATTCAGAACCCATGGGGTTGAAATACCTGGATGAAACCGGAAAGACCCGAACTGTGGAGATGGGTTGTTATGGGATTGGGGTGACCCGCAGTTTGCAGGCTGTTGTGGAACAGAGTCACGATAAGGAGGGAATTTGCTGGCCTTTGAGTCTCAGCCCCTTTGAGATTCATATTTGCCTGTTGGATCCGGAGGATAAAACTTTGATCTCCTGGCTTTCTGATTATCAGAAAAGCCTTCAACAAAAAGGTTTCGATTTTTTTGTGGATGACCGGAAGGAACGTCCGGGAATTAAGTTTAAAGATGCGGATCTTCTGGGTTTTCCCCTTCGGATCAGCCTTGGGAAACGGAGTTTTGACAATGGGGAAGTGGAGTTCTTCATCCGTAAACCCAGGGAAAAAATAAAAGTTCCCCTGGATCAGGCTGTGATCAGAACCCTGGACATTCTGGAGAATGTTTTTTGAAAAAATCATTCCAGAAATCATTGCGTTGGGTGGTGGGACTTCATGCCTCACGGGAAGCTCTGAAAGCTCATCCCTGCTGGGTGGTGGAAGTGGTGATTCAGGAGGGTCAGGATCTGTCCCTGCGGGAAATGTCCCTGATTGACAGTTTTGCCAAAAAAAAAGCTTTGCCTGTTAAGAGAAGAGCCAGAAATTTTTTTGACTCACTGGCCAGGGATCATCAGGGAGTGGCTGTGGCTCTCAGGGATCGTCCCCGCTTTCAGGATTCTGTAACGGGGAATAAAAGAAGTCTGGTGGCTTTTCTGGATGGCATCACTGATCCTCACAACCTGGGGGCCATATTGAGAACAGCCTGGCTCTTACAGGTGGATGGCCTTTTTATCCCCAAACACCGAAGAGTGGACTTGACTCCTGTGGTTTGTAAGGTGGCCTCCGGGGGGGCTGAGTATGTGCCTGTGGAATCCTGCCAGTTTCAGCCTCAATTGCAGTGGTTTAAGGAGAGGGGGTATTGGATTTATGGTCTTAGTGAGAAATCCGGCCATTCTTTTCCCACTCAGAGAGTGGCTCCAAAAACTGTCCTGATTGTGGGATCAGAGGGGAAAGGTTTACGACGTTCCACTGAAAAATTTTGCGATCAATTGTTCTGCCTTCCCCAGGGGACACTGGAAGCCAGTTACAATGCCTCAGTGGCTTTTGCCCTTGCAGTTTACGAGTGCCAGCGTGAACAAAATTTCAGTCCGGTTTTTTGAAGAATTGATTCATTTTATTTGAATTTTTACAGGTTTTGAAATATTTAAAATCTGTAATACAATGATCCTGTTTGGATTTTCACGGAAAATTCTTTATAAAAAGCCGGAATTTTCAAACACGACCGGATGTATATACTGGTTCCATTTGAAATTTCCCGGACTTTTCTCTCTTGAAACACCGGACAATTCAAACACGATCAGTATAACAGATATTTGCTGAATTAGCTCAACTGGTAGAGCTACTGATTTGTAATCAGTAGGTTGGGGGTTCAAGTCCCTCATTCAGCACCATTTTACTCTAGTACACTGTAAAGTTAGTTTTTTATATCCCTGTATTGATTAGGGAATTTGTCTCTGGCTTTCTGGTTGGTAAACTGCCAATTGATTTTGACCTTCTTATCATTACGATACTTGGACCACCTTCCCACCTCTCGAATCATTTTATCAATATTTCCTATCCTTCGGTCCAAGCACTGTTTAGAAAGGGCTGAAAATTCAATCTCAGCCATATTGAGCCAACTCGCCTTCTTGGGGGTATAAATCATATTTAATTTTTGACTCAGCTTCAAAGCCGCTCGAGGCTCCATGTTCTCGTAAAATGAAGATGGATTATGGGTATTGAGGTTGTCTTGTATAAGAGTGATTTTCTCAGAACCGGGGTAGGAGGCAACCACTGTCTTTATAAACCTTGCGTAGTCTCTTTTTGTCTTCTGCAAACTGACCTCAACTATACGTTTACCTGTCAGTGGCTCAATTGCAAGTAAAACAACACAAGTACCATTACGTTTGTAGTGATAATCTTCTCTTTTAGGTTTGCCTGGAACTACCGGGGTGGGAACCAAAACATCATCAATCAATTGGCAGGGACGCTCATCAAAGCAGATTACAGGGTGCTTGGAAGTGTACTCTTTCTCATAAGCATTGAGAACATTCTCCATATTCCAGATAAAATTGGAATCTATTTTTGTAAGACACCATTGTCTTTTTAAGTGCGGTTTTACTTCGTTTTTTTTAAAATCTCGCCAACCTGAGTATGAGAAATTCCTTTAACAAGTTTCAACTCAACAGCCTTATCTGAAAGAAGCCTTAAGCTCCAACGACTATGTCCTTCTGGAGCATCTGTACAGGCTAATGCCGTCAACTCAGCCCGATGTCGGCCTTCAAATTTATTGGGGGCTCCGGGTCTAGGGCGATCATACAAGGCTAGGTCTAGGCCGCCGAATAGGTACCTTTCTTTGATATTCTGCACTGTTTTTAATGCTTTAATATCTAAATGTTCACAAATCTCTGTGGGGGTCTTATTTACATGACTGAGTAACAGAACTCTGGCTCGAGTGAGTACTCGTGCCTTATTTGAGCCCTTTTTAATTGTCATACCGGCTTCACAGAATGGGAGTTTCCAAGTACAAGAATAACTTTAAACTTACTTTGCATGAAAATGCTTTGATGGATCCCCTAAAATGGAAAAAACAAAGAGTAGTCTTTGTTAATTCCATGAGTGATCTTTTTAATAAAGAAGTTCCCATTTCTTTTATTAAAAAAGTTTTTCATACGATGAACCACTGTCCCCAGCACCAATTTCAGATTTTAACCAAAAGGGCTGAGAGGTTGGAACAAATTTCTTCACAACTTCAATGGACTGATAATATCTGGATGGGAGTCAGTGTGGAAAATGAAAATTATAAATCAAGAATAAAAAATCTTCTCAAAACAGAAGCAAAAATAAAATTTTTATCTTTAGAACCTTTACTAGGACCTCTTCCAAGAATAAGTCTTAAAGGCATTGATTGGGTTATAGTGGGTGGAGAATCTGGTTCAAAGGCTCGTCCTATGGATTACAGGTGGGTCACACAAATTAGGGATCAATGTATAAAAAAGAGGTACCCTTCTTTTATTTCCCGGTATTTTCTGAAAACGCTCATTCTGACTGTTTATTGTGATTTATATGGTTGAAATTGTTTAGACTTTCAATTAAGCACCAAACTACTGAGCTTGTCCATTTTTTCGGGGGAAGATCACTTTTAAAACACTTGAATTTTCAAACAGGATTATGTATATTGACCCGGGTAGAGATCCAAATGACCAGTCCAAAATTTTTTTTATTATTCTCCATTCTTCTGACCTCTCTGTTTTCCTATGGAGACGACGAAGGTAAAGACACATACGCTGGTCTTTTGCGTTTTAATTCATGCAAGCTTCATGACAAGTCTCCAGCATATAAAGCCTATGAGTCACTTTCTATTGAACTGATTTACAGTTTTATAAAAAACCTTCAAAACAAGGAGGAGGACAGTTCTGAAGAGGGTATGGCAGATGTTTCTTCCAGAATATTTATTGACGGGCAAGAGACAGGATGGTTTGAAATACCCCCAGTCAGAAAAAAATATGAAAATGACATGACAATTAAATCCCCTTATATATCCTTTTCAGTATATATTTCCTCTTTTGTCAGAGACCAATTTGCCAAAAACGATATAGACAAAACGGCCATAAAAATTTTAAAGTCAGAAACCGTTAGTGATGAATTGAATCTGCTATTTGAATATTCAAAAGTTATTGGCGTTGATGGCGAATTTGAAAAAGAGGAATTTGAAAAAGAGGATTTTGAAAAAATTCAATTCACGGCACTTTATCCTGTTTCTCAAAAATGTGTTGTCACAAAGGGAATCGCCATATTTTTCAGTAGAATTATCTTTTAATCTGAAATTCCACGCGGCGGTTCAGGGCACGGCCCTGGTAATTTTCGTTACTGGCAATGGGTTGTCTTTCTCCAAAGCCTCTGGCTCTGATTTTAATATGTTCCTTTGGGGGAAGCATTTTTATTAAAGCCCGCCGAACATTTAAGGAACGCTTCACGCTGAGCTGATCGTTGTATTTTAAGGATCCCACAGAATCGGTGTGCCCACCAATCACCAGAGACTTAAAGCCTGGTCCCTTTTGTAAATAGTCAGCCAGGAGTTTTAATGTTTTCAGGAAGCTGGGTTTTATCCGGGAACTGTTGAACTCAAACAGGACCTCCATGGTAATAAGGGTTTCCGTGTTTTCGGGTTTTTTACTCAGATGCAAATCATCCAAAAACTGAATACCCAGGTTCCGGTACTGTTTTCCAAACAGGGGGCCTGTGCTGTAATTGATTCCTGTATAAACTCTCCAGTCAGGGGAGGCGGATCCGTGGTAGAGTTCAGTACCAGCCCCCGCGTGGAAGTCAATATGGCTGGTGATACTCCACTTGGCACCCATCAGAAGTTCAGCTGAAGACAGACTTCTGTCTGATACGAAACGTGATGAACCTGTGGGAATGGAACTGAAAATTTCACCAATGAATTTGGTATCTATATCTTTTACCATGTAGCTGACTCCAAGGGAGAAAAGAACCTGGTCTCCAAAAGGCTCCACTGGAGAGTTGGGGATGGGGTCCCCGGGATTGCGTAGTCGATAACCAAGATTGGTTCCCACACTGATATCCCTGTAACTGAAATCGTAGGCCAATTCAAAGTTGAAGGTTGGCCCGGGATTTGTCCCCGTGAAGGGATAGTTCTCAATGGTCAGCCAATTCACGGAAACAACAGTGGCAAGACCTCCACGGCTGTTGCCAAAAAAACGGTATTTGGTATTCAACCGGTATTCATTGATACCTGTGTTTGAAAAATAACCACGGAGAATCCCTGAATTTTTGTCCCAGTCCTGGTGGAGAATCTGTGGAACTGTCAACCCCATATCCCAGTTTTTTATTAAACCCACTCCCAGATTAATATCACTGGAAAGAAGTTTGTCTCTTGGTTCGTCCCTTTTTTGGGTGGTGATGTCCTGATAGTTTGGAAGAGTGTTGATGGCATAATTAAAAAACAGACCAAAATTCAGGATACCAGGCTCAAGGGGTTCAGAAGATTGAACTGTGACAAAATCAAGGCCATTGCTGGTGGGATTAAAATTTTGTGAATCCACTCCGACCACATTGGCCTGAGATGGAAATGAGAAAAAGAGAACTGTAAAAAAAACAAACAATAAGCGGCCCATGATTGAATCATATCAGAGACTTCTGAATATTCTGATTTTTTTTTGTATTCTGGGGGGAGAGCATTTTACGCATTGCAATAAACCCTTGTTCCCTTTATTCTGAATCAATAGTTTATTGTTATTTTCATTAAAACTGTTAAAAGGAATTTGTGTTGATGGATCCCAAGACATTGCCTGATATTGTAAAGACCCAAAAATCGCAGTTTTCGGGTTGCCTCCAGTGGGTGGGAATGGAGCGTGTGACCCTGCCTCTCACCCTGACTGATGGTCAAAAAGTGGAAGCCCAGGGGGATATCTTTGTCAATATGATTAAGGAAAATGCCAAGGGGATCCATATGTCCCGTCTTTATCTGGCTCTCCATGAAATTGTTGGTGAGCAGGTTCCTGGTGTGAATATGATTAAAGAGGCTCTGAAACAGTTTGTTCAATCCCAGGAAGGGCTTTCTGATTCAGCCAAAGTGATTCTGAGATGGAGTGAAATGCACAAACGTCAGGCCCTGCTCAGTGAATTTTCCGGTTGGAGATCCTACCCTCTGGAACTGGGAGGGGAACTGATTAAAGACCGTTTTAAAGTTCATATCAAATTTTCCATTTTCTATTCCAGCACCTGTCCATGTTCCTCGGCCCTATCCCGTCAGATTTATCAGCAGGATTTTAAAAGAGAATTCTCCAGGGAGTCTCTGAGTTTTGACAGGGTTTTCAAATGGCTTGGAGACACTCAGGTGGCCGCTCCCCACAGCCAGAGAAGTCGGGCGGATATCACTGTCATTCCCAGGGATTCCACTGCATCTGTTTCCTTTATCCGGTTTATTGACAGGGTGGAAACAGACATTAAAACAGTGGTGCAAACCGCTGTGAAACGGGAGGATGAACAGGAGTTTGCCCGTCTCAATGGACAAAACACCATGTTTGTGGAAGATGCCCTCCGGGTGATGAAAAAATCCATGGAATCCTTTGAAGAGATTGAGAGTTTTAAAGTTAAAACCCATCACTTTGAGAGCCTTCACGTCCATGATGCCGTGGGTTCCATCACCTCTCCTTAACCCTTAAACAGCCTGAAAGACAAATGGTCTTCAGTCTATTTGATTCCCCTTGATTTTTATCGTGCCTTTTGTTCATTTGAATGTCGTCTGAATGTTGTCTGGGTGTTTTCTGCCGGTTTTTAACTGTTTGGACGGGGGTTTTGGCAAAAAAATCTGTGAAAACGAAAATAAGGGGTTTTGAGCGATATTGTTATCTGAATGTCGTCTCATATTGCTTTTTTGTGGTTTTTTGGTGAGCCTTTAAAAGGTTTATCCCTGTGGATTTGTTATTGTTTATACTTTAATCTATTCATGATGATGCTGACAAAAAGAGATTTGCTGGAAAGATTGTCCAAAGGCCAACTTCATGAGGATGAAGCTGTGGAATTTAAGGAAAGTTGGCAACGGGATAATGGAAAAAGCCTTTCTGCCATCGGAAATAGAAAACAGGGAGGTTGGTTGATTGTTGGTGTTAATGACAGTGGATATTTAATAGATAGGGATTCAGGATGGATCAAAAAACAAAAAAACACGATTGAAAGCCAAATCAGAAATTTGCTTAAGCCCAGTGCCACAGCCCAGTTTGTTTCCATTGAGGAATTGGATGGCAAAAAGTGTTTGTTTATTGAAATTGTAAATCCAGGAGCTTCTGTTTCCTGGAATGGAAAATTTTATAAAAGAACAGGCTCACAGACATCGGAAATGTCTCCTGGGGAAAAAAGATCCCTGGAACTGAAACGTCCGGGATTTGATTTTTCAGATTTTGATTATGATAGGGAAATAGATTCCTCCTTGGTTTTGGATTTTGCAAAATTTTGACCAACAGACAATGGCGACTGGACAAAATTATCATCAGATGAAATTTTATCCAAGCTGAATATCAAGAATAAGAATGTTTCAGGAATTCTTTTTGGTCATTTTACATTCAGGCTTGTTCACTATAACGAAGATTCTGAAGTTTTGGATCAAAAGGAAAAAGAAGGTCTGTATCAGGTTTTGAAGGAGGATTTTATAAACCATATTCAATCCTGGACAAGGACTAAGGGAATCGCCTTAAAAGAAAAATCCTTATCTGTTACGGAAGAAGAGGTGTATCCAAACACGGTTTTAAGAGAGGTTCTTGTTAATGCTGTTGCCCATTCAGTTTTTGAAAAAATATCGATCTGTTCGCCTTAACAAACAATGGAGAATTATTTATCTTTATAAGAAAGGTAATCCTATAAGCATAGTTATTATTGAGGAGGTAATCCCCCATGAGTATTAGAAAAGGATCAAAGTATTTAGAAGAACAGTTTGGCCCTCTCACGTTTGCCGATCTTCTTCTTATTGAGAGAGAAGAGGCCGAGATAAGCCAAGTTGAAATGGCAAAGAAGTTGGGCATTACGAGACAAAAGCTTT
Source organism: Bdellovibrionales bacterium (assembly GCA_965218815.1). Classification (GTDB taxonomy): domain Bacteria; phylum Bdellovibrionota; class Bdellovibrionia; order Bdellovibrionales; family JAGQZY01; genus JAGQZY01. Next base: position 1,317,353 of record CBDCLX010000002.1, read on the forward strand.
GTGATTTTGAAAAAGGGCGACGTTTGCCATCTACCAAAATGGCTGCCTCTTGGGCTAAAAAGCTGGGGCACCTCCAGGAAGTTTGGGTTCAAATCACTCTTCAAGATCAGTTTCGGAGAGATAAATTACAATATCGTGAGCACTCAACTGTGCACCCAAAATATTGGATATAAAGGGTTCGAAAACTGCCGGGTTATAAAAGTCCGTTCTCCTGACATCTTTATACAAACCGGCTGTATGGGTTAAAAGTTGGTAAATTGTAAACTGATCCCATTTTTCACGAAATTGAGAGATATTCCCATCCTTGTTTTCCGGGTTTTTTCTGAGTTTCTGAGTTTCTGAGTTTTTTCTGATCTTTTTGTTCTATGACTCCCATTTTGTGTTCATTTGAGTGGGGTTTTACTTGAGAATTTATAACTCCAAGTCTGGTTTGGTTGGAAAAGTGAATTTTTGAATAAGGGAATCCATTAGCCTCCAAACCATCTGACACCACTAAAACACTGTTATAGGTGAATAAGGAAGGGATGAACTCTTTATAGGTTTGCAATTGTTTAAAACCGGATTGGATGGTGGCCCTTTCATCTCTTGGATTTTTAAGCTCAATAACCACCAACGGCAGTCCGTTAACAAAAAGAACAATATCCACCCGATGATTGTGCCGGTTTTCAATCACCGTGAATTGATTGATGACGTGGTATTCATTATTGTCGGGGTTTTGAAAGTCAATCAGCCGGACATGATCTCCCCTTCTTTCAGAGCCTTACTCAGTGATATTCACCCCTTCGGTCAACTTTCGGTGAAAATTTTCATTGCCATACTAACCTGGTTTTTTTGAAAAAACACTTAAAACAGGGATGTATTTTTTACAAAATCCTGTTTTTTCATTGTTTTTATTTATGAATCAATTATACTTAATCCAAATATTGGAAATTTCATTTGTTAAAACAACCACTATAAAACAACCAAATGATGAAAGGTAATTTTCTATGAAATATTTAACCAGTTTATTTGTTCTTTTTATGACCTTCCAAACGAGCTTTGCCAATCCTGCGAAGGTTGCACTAAGATCTATGGGAAAAACAATAAAAGACGTACCGGAGGCGGAAAAATTCATCAAGCAAAATATCCATGATCTTATTGGTAAAAAACCGATCTCTGAAATTATCAGAGACCTGTCTGAAGCCTCGGAGTTGTCTGATGTTTCCATCAGTCCGGCGGATATCGCAGCGGTTCTTTACAGTCGTGCCATTAGAAAAAACCGTATAAGTGGTTTTGAAAGATTATCCGGTCAGGAATTGGAGAACATGAAGGCACTCATGGAGTCTTTGTCCGTTCTGTCCCGTGATGATTCTTTAAAAACAGTGGAGATTAACGGTGCTGAGTTTAGAGCTCCTTTTCCTGATGAGAAATTAGAAATTGGAGACTTTGAGTTTGAAATGAAAGAAGTTTTTTCAAGTCCCTTATTTTCACTTTCGAACCCCTCGCCTTCGGCTTCTCTGGGTAAAGTTCATTCAGGAGTGGAAGAATATGTTCTTGTGAATCTCTCTGACTTTACTCAGGGGGGTGCAGGAGTCCTTGCCAGACTTTGGGATCAGAGTAAGACGCTTCAGCATTATTTGCCTGATGCTCTTGAAAAACATCATCTTGTTGATAATCCTGAACTTGTTTTGAAATGGTTTGAAAAGGGTGTTGGACATCATATGGATATGTTTGTTGATAGTCCCAGATTCATTGCGGACCATTTTAGCTTGGCTCCTGGAGTCACAGAGGGTTTTGGTTTATTAAACCGACTGAATGGTTTTATCAAGTCAAGTTTATCAAGTCTAAATCCAAAGGATGATGGTTTTATAGAAACAATCTTTTTAGCTGCCAGAGAGGATAATGGTTTTTCAAATTATTTTGATTATCTTCTGAAAAAAATAAAAGAATCCGTGAAGATTGATAAAATTAAATCTGTTAAACCCGAAGATGTCAGTCATGAATTTGGTCGGAGTGATATTGAAAACTTCACTCCTGTTGAGATCATGGCTTTCAGTCCTGAACAGATGGGAGAATTTTCCAGAAAGCAGTTGGAAATATTCAGTGATTTGCAGGTTGTGAAGATTGGGCCTGATCAGATTAAAGGCATTGAAGCTAAAAATTTTCCCGATTCCTGGGTGGAAGATTTGTTGCCATTGGATCAACTTTCCGCCAGTCAGGTTGAAGATATTATCCTGGATGAAAGCAGGTCGATCACTCTTATAATGAGTATGTGTGGGGATATGGATAAATTTGATGAACTCATGCGTGTAGAGGGGTTGATACAGGAAACAAGAAGATTTATTGAAGGGGTGAATACTAGCTACATATTTGATGATAGTGAAGCTGTTTTTGAGAGAATGAGAAGTGATTACAGGATAAGAGCACAATCAAGAAGGGGCGGTGTGGAATATGACTGGGATGATCTTACCTGATATAGTGAATTTTTAGTCGATCTTGAAGATGCTAAGCTTAATGCTGAAGAGGAGATTGATCCAAAAAGTCAGGTCTGTGATTAAGAAACTTGCTGGGGAGTGTATAAGAAGGATAAAAGATATTTTTTCAGAGATCAAGATGGATCAAGATGTATTCCCACTCCGTTTTCCATGGTTTTTCTGATCTTTTTGATAGGAGACCCTTTGTTTTAAGCTGAATCTGTTCAAAAAGAAAATAGCTTAGAATAAATGATCTTCAAGTCCTCTATGGAAGAGATGATTTTGAGTTTCCCCCCACACTTCGAACAAACCTCAATGTCCATTCCAAAATTTCTCTGAGACAGATAAAAATACTTTCCGATTATTCAAGATCAATACCAAAGCTTTTGATTTTTCGGTGGAGATAAGATCTTTCCAGTCCTATGGATTCCGCAGTCTTTGAAATGTTGCCATTATTTTCATTGATTTTTTTGAGAATATACTCCTTTTCAAACATGGAGCGTGGCATTCTCCCCTCCCTTAAGATGTCTTTTTTCAGCAATTTCCACCGAAAAACAGTAAGCCTCCTTAACAAAGCCGGAGACTTACCGATTATAAACTTATTATAATCCAAAAATTTAATTCACAAAAAAAACCAGACCTTAAAATGGATAAAGGTTTGAAAATTTTATAGACTAAGATCGTTTATGGACGGTCTTTCTTCGAGTTTGTTGCTTCAGCAGAAGCAAAAAGACTGAGTGAAGAGGGTGTGCAAGTGAAATCAGGAAGCCCTCTTTTGCCTGATTTGTAAAATTCTTCAGGATCTTCATATACACATTTTCCCTCAACGGGGATTTCACTCCCTTTGGGACAGATTCCATCATCTAAAAAAGCGGGTTCTCCATTTCTTTTTCTGAGAGCCATTTCATAAAACCCTGAACCTGCCTCACTGTCATAAACAAAGGTAGCAACAACTTCAAAAGAATCCTCAGGATTTAAGACACAATTTTTGTCATAGGGGATAACAATATTTTCAATCGTTGTAAGTTCTCCTGCCATATCTGTGGCAGATGCATTTTCTATATAAATTTTAGTGGTTTTTACTTCAATGGGTTGGGTGTGTGGATTGATGACAATATCCCCCAGTCTCAGAACAAGTGATTTTACGGGTTCTCTGTCACCGGAAAGTAGGTTCTGCTCCTTTAATTTTAATGCTTCACATAGAGCTTCATGACTCGCACAGGGAGGAGTGGCATAAACCAATTGGGTCTGGATAAAAAAAGATAAAAGGGTAAAGATAAAGAATTTCATTTTGGCCACCTTAATTGTCTCTATTGAGTTAATGTTATACTGATCGTGTTTGAAATTTCATGGATGTTCACTCTCGAAAACCCGGACATTTCAAACACGATCAGTATAACAACATGATGAAACAACAAATTCAAGAAAAAAAGGCTTTGTAAAAAATACAGGCTTGTTAATCCCGACTTTGACAGCAGCATATGCATCAAGTTGGTATTATCAACAACTTAACGCAATCAGGCATAGTTTGTTTATCCACACTTTTGGGTTTTGAGGATTTTTGGTGGAAGCCCCACACGAGCTTCCCTGAACAAAGCCAGTGCATTTCCCGTAACGTCAGTACGAGTCCATACAATTTGGTCACGGATTTTGACGGGTATGGCTCTGACCTCCCTGAGGTCTTTCATGGCTTCCACAACAGTCAGAGGGCGAGGCTTGACATGGGTCTTACCAAGGGCAGGGCTTTTGAACATCATCTTCTTTTCCCTCAACCGTTTGGTTAAGTGGGCCTCACAAAGGTAAGATAAAAAACACAGGGTCAAATGACCGATAATTCTGTGGTCTGACCAATGGAAAACGGGACGGGCTTTCAGATTGCCCTTGAGTTCCCCGAAGGCATCCTCTATTTTCCACAACTCTTTGTAGTTCATAATGATTGAACTCGCATCAAGGTCTTTGACATTTGTCAAAACGGCAAAGAAACCATCCTTTGTGGACTCTTTTTTTGATAAAAATCAAGTGTTTTTAGATAAGTAATTTGATTTTGTTTTCTACACTTTTTTTGAAAAACAGACGTTTTTGACTCCTATACCCTCTCATTTTGAATTCAATACTTCTAACGCATATGCTGCTGTCAAAGTCGGGAGGGTTAAATTCATGAATAACAGTTATCAATGGGAGCTTAAATCTTGCAAAAAATCATAACATCAGAAGAGTCTTTCAACCCAACTGGTGTTTTTACCTGAAAACCAAACAGTTGTCGCATTGGGACCAAAAGAGTTTACAAGTCTTGAAAACCACCACCAGTCTAATGCTTCATTCTTCGAGTTTGTTGGCTTCAGCAGAAGCAAAAAGACTGAGTGAAGAGGGTGTGCAAGTGAAATCAGGAAGCCCTCTTTTGCCTGATTTGAAAAATTCTTCAGGATCTTCATATACACATTTTCCCTCAACGGGGATTTCACTCCCTTTGGGACAGATTCCATCATCTAAAAAAGCGGGTTCTCCATTTCTTTTTCTGAGAGCCATTTCATAAAACCCTGAACCTGCCTCACTGTCATAAACAAAGGCAGCAACAACTTCAAAAGAATCCTCAGGATTTAAGACACAATTTTTGTCATAGGGGATAACAATATTTTCAATCGTTGTAAGTTCTCCTGCCATATTTGTGGCAGATGCATTTTCTATATAAATTTTAGTGGTTTTTACTTCAATGGGTTGGGTGTGTGGATTGATGACAATATCCCCCAGTCTCAGAACAAGTGATTTTACGGGTTCTCTGTCACCGGAAAGTAGGTTCTGCTCCTTTAATTTTTGCTTCGTGTATAAGAAGGATAAAAGATATTTTTTCAGAGATCAAGATGGATCAAGATGTATTCCCACTCCGTTTTCCATGGTTTTTCTGATCTTTTTGATAGGAGACCCTTTGTTTTAAGCTGAATCTGTTCAAAAAGAAAATAGCTTAGAATAAATGATCTTCAAGTCCTCTATGGAAGAGATGATTTTGAGTTTCCCCCCACACTCCGAACAAACCTCAATGTCCATTCCAAAATTTCTCTGAGACAGATAAAAATACTTTCCGATTATTCAAGATCAATACCAAAGCTTTTGATTTTTCGGTGGAGATAAGATCTTTCCAGTCCTATGGATTCCGCAGTCTTTGAAATGTTGCCATTATTTTCATTGATTTTTTTGAGAATATACTCCTTTTCAAACATGGAGCGTGCCTCACGAAAATTATTGTTATTGGTATAGTGGGCATTGGTGCTTCCATTTTTCTGTTCAAGACCGGCGAAATTGAGATCGTGAACATCCACGGTTTCTTCGGGAGTGAGAATGTAGATTCTTTCAATAAAATTTTTAATCTCACGAACATTTCCCGGCCAGTCGTATTTTATCAATTCCTTAATGGCTTTACTGGAAAACTTTTTTTCAGTGTAACCGCCGTTGAGACAGGTTTTTTCACTAAAGTGGAAAACAAGGGGTTCAATGTCCTCTTTGCGATACCGGAGAGGGGGGATATTAAAGGGCACGACGTGCAAACGGTAATAGAGGTCCTCTCTGAACAGGTCTTTGGAGACCATGACTTCCAGATCTTCAGTGGTGGATGCAATCACTCTCACATCCAACTCGATTTGTTGGGTGCTTCCCACCCGTTGTATCTTATGATCTTCCAGATATTTAACCAGTTTGGCCTGAACAGACAGGGGCAGAAGGTCCACATTGTCCAGAAAAAGGGTTCCCTTGTCTGCATGATCAAAAAGCCCCTTGCGTTCACTGTGACCACCCACAACAGTTCCCTCTTTGTAGCCAAAAAGTTCACCTTCAATCAGGTCCTTGGTGCTATGGGCACACTTGAAGTCAACAAAGGATTCTCCGGCCCGGGGACTCAGGTAGTGAATGTTTATGGCCACCAGCTGTTTGCCCACGCCCTGTTCTCCCTTAATCAGAATCCAGGAGTTGGTGGGAGCCACCCGGGCAATAAGCTCCTTTATTTTTTTTGCCGCCAGGCTGTTCCCCACAATGGCAATATTTTCCCTTAATTTATTCAGAAGACTTTTCTTTTCCTTACGCATTTTTCGGGTTTCAAGAAGGTTTTTGAGGAGAATGATGACCTTGTCAATGGATACCGGTTTTTCCACAAAGTCCCAGGCTCCAAGCTTTGTGGCTTCCACGGCGGTTTCAATTGTGCCATGGCCTGACATCATGATCACATCTGTTTTTTTCTGGCGATCAGCAAGCTCCCTCAACAGGTCCATCCCATCCCGGTCCCCTGGCATCCAGATATCCAGAAGAACCACATCGGGTTTGAATCGTTCGATTTTTTTTAGACCCACAACAGCATCTTCTGCGGAATCAACAATAAAGCCTTCATCGGCAAGGCTGGCTGATAAGACCTCGCGAATGGCTTTCTGATCATCCACAACCAGAATTTTTTCTTTTCTGTAAACCAAAACCTCTCCCCTGCATTTCATTATAATACACTAGTACACTGTAAAGTTAGTTTTTTATACTCTGCGTAATGCATGATTAAAAAAACATTGCTTTAATAAATTATAACCACGGAGGGTTGGATGAAAGCAATGGTAAAAATAAAATTAAAAAAAAAGATAAGTCATCACTAGAATCACTAATTAAAAAGGGCTCAAATAAGGCACGAGTACTCACTCGAGCCAGAGTTCTGTTACTCAGTCATGTAAATAAGACCCCCACAGAGATTTGTGAACATTTAGATATTAAAGCATTAAAAACAGTGCAGAATATCAAAGAAAGGTACCTATTCGGCGGCCTAGACCTAGCCTTGTATGATCGCCCTAGACCCGGAGCCCCCAATAAATTTGAAGGCCGACATCGGGCTGAGTTGACGGCATTAGCCTGTACAGATGCTCCAGAAGGACATAGTCGTTGGAGCTTAAGGCTTCTTTCAGATAAGGCTGTTGAGTTGAAACTTGTTAAAGGAATTTCTCATACTCAGGTTGGCGAGATTTTAAAAAAAACGAAGTAAAACCGCACTTAAAAAGACAATGGTGTCTTACAAAAATAGATTCCAATTTTATCTGGAATATGGAGAATGTTCTCAATGCTTATGAGAAAGAGTACACTTCCAAGCACCCTGTAATCTGCTTTGATGAGCGTCCCTGCCAATTGATTGATGATGTTTTGGTTCCCACCCCGGTAGTTCCAGGCAAACCTAAAAGAGAAGATTATCACTACAAACGTAATGGTACTTGTGTTGTTTTACTTGCAATTGAGCCACTGACAGGTAAACGTATAGTTGAGGTCAGTTTGCAGAAGACAAAAAGAGACTACGCAAGGTTTATAAAGACAGTGGTTGCCTCCTACCCCGGTTCTGAGAAAATCACTCTTATACAAGACAACCTCAATACCCATAATCCATCTTCATTTTACGAGAACATGGAGCCTCGAGCGGCTTTGAAGCTGAGTCAAAAATTAAATATGATTTATACCCCCAAGAAGGCGAGTTGGCTCAATATGGCTGAGATTGAATTTTCAGCCCTTTCTAAACAGTGCTTGGACCGAAGGATAGGAAATATTGATAAAATGATTCGAGAGGTGGGAAGGTGGTCCAAGTATCGTAATGATAAGAAGGTCAAAATCAATTGGCAGTTTACCAACCAGAAAGCCAGAGACAAATTCCCTAATCAATACAGGGATATAAAAAACTAACTTTACAGTGTACTAGTACACCATGACAAAAGTCTTGAAACATTTTATACTTTCAAATTTATTTCTTCAAGTCTCTGGTCCAAAGTCTCCTGTTGGATGAATTTTATTGGCCTTATCCAAAAAAGTGTCGGTATAATAAATTAAGTGTTGTTAGTGGTTTATAGAGGTATTTAGTGACAAAAGCGGATTTAATCAATCGTATTTCTGAAAAAGCGGGAATGACCAGGCAAAAGGCGGAAATGATGGTGAATATTGTCTTTAATTCCATGATTGAGGCCCTTCTGAAAAATGATCGTATTGAAATTCGCGGTTTTGGTTCCTTTACCAATAAGGTTTACGATCCTTATCAGGGGAGAAACCCAAGAACCGGTGAGATTATTCATGTTTCTGAGAAAAAATTGCCTTTTTTCAAGGTTGGCAAGGAACTTAAAGAAGACATTAACAAATAAATTTAGCCTGCATTTTGCCATAGAAAAATTTATGGGTACTTCCCTGTTCGCCCCCTCTTTTTTATAATTTAGTATTTGTGGATATTATCCGATCAGTTCTTGTGGAGAGACTTTTGGGTTTTGTGATGGTTCACGTTTTATAACCCTCTCTGTAAGGATTTATAAAATGAGTAAAAAAAAATCTGATTCCAAAACCTCCTGCCCTGAGGCCTTCGGTTTGGGTGGAGAGGCCCTCGACCTGAACAAAAAAGTGAATTTGGAGCAGGGGGATCAACACGATGATTCCAGTGCGACGGATATTATTAAAAGTGGCAAAGACACTATGCACCCTGTTTCACCTTTTGTACAGGAGGGAAAGGACCGGGATAATGGACATTGGGAGAAAGATGGAGACAGTGGAGAGGCAGCCAAAATCTCTTATGGTCTTTCTTTAAAGGAACAGGTTCCCCGGGAAGAGACAAAAATCAATATGGGTGGAGGTTATATTAACTTCAGACAGTCGGAATATTTGAGAATTGCTCAGAAGAAGATGAGTGGTCTGGAGGAAAAAATCACTGATCTTTCCCGTGAAAATGAGGATATTGCCTCTGCTGCGGAGACCTTTAAAAAATTGAATGATGAATATTTTATCACCATCGAAAATCTGAAGTCAAAACTGGTTGATCAAAAGCAGACATTTTCCCAGGAAGCTGAACTGCTTAAAAAAATCAACAGGGCCAGGGAAAAAGAGATTACTGAATACAAACAGAAGATTGAAGATTATGAATTGAGAGTGGAAAATGATTTTCAAAGGGTTCGAAAACGGGAAAAAGACCTGGAACACCGCCTTGAGATTGCCAAAATGGAGGAAACCGCCATTGTCAAAAGCAAGGATCAGTTAATTCTTGATTTGAAGAAAAGAGTGGATGAAATTTCCAGTGAATCAGATAATTTTCGCAGAAAAAGTCAGGAAAATTACAGAGAGTTTCATAAAAAACAACAGACTGTAAGAAGTGTGATACGGGTTTTGCGTATTGCCATTACAAAGCTGGAAGGGGATGATGATAGTGATTTTGGTCTGGAATCCGATCAACATTCCATTGAAGGCGATGATGAATAAATGATTTCTTGTGACCCCCATTGTCTCATCCAATCCATCCGGAATGGAGTCCGTGACACAAGGAGTATGAGAAGTCCGGGTTAACCCGCATCATGGAGTTAAAGAGAATTTTGTGATAGCCTGATTCTTATGTGGTCAACCCAGGTCAGTTTCAATTTACCAGAGGAAATTTATTCAAAAGTCTCACGGGCCTTTGATTGTTTGTTGCAACGGGAGGATCTGGGCTTTTTAAAAGACAAAAGACTGGATTCCGCTCTGAAAGAGTGCAAAAAAAATGCCCGTTTTTTTTATGGCAGGGAATATCTGGTGGTTATTGGTCTTGGTGGAAGCTCTCTTGGAACAAAAGCTCTCTGCCAGGGGTTTTTTGAAAAATGGGATCATAAGATATTTTTTCTGGACAATGTGGATGCTGTTCAGATGGACTTCTGTCTGAAGCAACTCCCCATTTCTGAAAAAGTGGCCTGGCTTGTTATCTCAAAGAGTGGAAAAACCATGGAAACCCTTTCTCTTTATAACTATTGTCACTCGGTTTTTCTTCAGGAGAGATCCTTTTCCATTGTCAAAAACACAGCGGTGATTACTGAACTGAAACAAAGTCCTCTTTATGATTTTGCCGTTGCTGAAAAATGCCCCCTGCTCTCTGTTCCCACTGATATTGGTGGACGCTTTTCTGTGTTTACTTCAGTGGGTTTTTTCCCCATGCTTTTTATGGGTGTTTCACTGGAAGCTCTGGTGGAGGGTTATAAAAAAGCTTTGGCTGACAGAAAACAGGTGATTGAAATGGCCGGTCAGTTATGGGCCTCCCATTTGAGAAAAGAGATGAATTTTTATGGTTTTCAATATTGTGATGGTCTGAGAAACTGGTCTTTATGGCTTCAGCAGCTCTGGTCGGAGTCTCTATCCAAGAGAAAGGACCGTACAGGATCTCCAGCCCCTGCCAACAGCACTTTTATTCCCTGTCGGGGAGTCTCTGATCAGCACTCTGTCCTTCAGCAGATCATTGAAGGCATTGAAAAAAAGTTTGTCGTATTCCATCGGGTTCGGGCATCGGAGATCAGTGCTTTCAGAACCTCCCAGAGTCCCATTGAAAACCCTTTGATGAATGGAAAGGGGCTGGGGCAGCTTTTAAAGGCCGAAATGCTGGCCACCCAAAAAGCTGTGTATAAATCAGGCTGTGAGACCATGACTTTAACAACTGAAAAACTTACTGCCGGAAGTCTTTCACAACTCATGGGGCTATGGATGCTTGTTGTCGGGACTCTTGGGGAATTGTTTGATGTCAATACTTTTGACCAGCCTGGAGTTGAGTCCGGGAAAAAAGAAACCTGTCGTGTTTTGAGTCAGCTTTGTTGAGTTGGTTTTAAAAAAATATTAATATGATATACTGTAATTTGTAACCTGTGACTTTGGTGGTTTTTGTACCTTTGCAGACAAAATGAGTGTCAATCATGAGCGATAATAAAAAACTTGAAGAGTTTTTTGATGATTTTCAGACTAATACTGAAGAGAAAACTTCAGTCATTCGGGAGGGTGGCAGTTTTTCAAGGAACTTAAGACAGGCCCCTAAAGTTCCACCCAGTCTGGTTCTCCTTGTCGGACCTGTTGGATATGTCAGTCGTCAGTGGATTATTGATAACTCGGATATTGTTATTGGCCGGTCCATGACCTCCTCTATTTTTATTGATGATCGCAGTGTTTCAAAATCCCATGCCAAACTCACAGTTTCTTTTGGAGATGTGGCCATTATTGATCTTGATTCCACCAACAAAACAGTGGTTAACGGAGTAGCCATTCCACCTTTTGTTCCAAAAAAACTCAATAACAATGACCAGATTAAAATTGGCAAAGTCTTATTCAAGTATCTTGAAGAGGGAAGTATTGAAGCCGCTGTTCACCAGAACTTACAACAGGAAAGTGAAAAGGATGCTCTGACGAAAATCTGGAATAAAAGAGCTCTTTCAATCAAAGGACCGGAATTTTTTAACCGTGCCAAATTGCTGGAAATTCCATTAAGCCTTTTGATTTTTGATCTTGATTATTTTAAAAGAATCAATGATACCTACAGCCATCAGGCCGGGGATTTTGTTCTCGAAAAAACCGCCCATATTGTTCATTCAAAACTGATTCGAAGTGATGACTACTTTGCCCGTTTTGGAGGTGAAGAGTTTGTCATTTTACTTTTTGGTTCCAATATTCACCGGGCTGATGAAATTGGTGAAAGAATCCGGGCCACTATTGAGAAATATGAGTTTGTCTTTGATAAGCAGGAGTTGTCTGTTACCATTTCCATAGGAATTGCCAGTCAGGAAAAACAGATGAGGACATTTGATGAACTTTTTGCCAAGGCGGATTCAGCCCTCTATGCCTCCAAAAATTCCGGGAGAAACCGGGTCACATCCCTTTAACAACCTGTTTTCATGAAATTTGATGTCTTATCAATTGGGTTGACCACCCTGAAAACGCAAATGGGGTTGAGGAACCCACAGGACTTCAGTTTGGAACTGGAGATGAATATAACCATTCTCATCAATCATTTCCTCTGGAGGGTTTGGGACATTTTTGACTTTTTTAAAGGACTCAATGGTGGCATTGTCCATGGACCAAAAACCGGAAAGCCGGAAAGGCTGGACTTCGATGATCTCACCTTTTTCATCCATGATGACTTCCACCTGGGTGATCCAGTTTTTGCTGATGGCCGGTGCATTGTTTTTTTTGATCCAATGATACAGGGCACTTGTGACATATGAACCCCATAAAGGTAAAAAACGTGAAAGAAGTCTTTGGTTGAAACTGTAAAAGCGATGTTGGTCCGTATTGAGAACCGTGACATTTCCGAGGCGGACACCTGGAGGGAGCTTTTGCTGAACAAAAATGGGAATGGGAGCCTGGCTGGTATGTCCAAAGCCTGGAAGTTTCAGGGGTTTTCTATCCCTGTTTGCTGAAAGGCCATCGAGCTTGTCAGACCATTGCTTTTGTTGAGACGGGAAAAACGCATTTTGATCTTTCCGTTGTCTTTGTCTGGTGCGGGACGGATCTCCATTTTGTTGCTGGCGGTGTTTTTTGTTGTTTCCTCTCTGGCCTGAAGAGCTTATGGGGGATTGCAGGTGACTCTTCTTTTGTGGCTGCTTCCAGGTTTCAAGTTGTGTTCTCAGGGTTCGGTCAGATTTGAACCGGACCTCTTTTTCCGGTTTTTTGTCCAGGGGGTTTTGGTTGTTGGGGGCCTGTATGAACTGGGGTTTATTCCGGGCACCCTGAAAGACAATTTCAAGGGAATCATCCTGTTTGGGGATGTTTTGGTGTGTTTTTAAAGAGGAAAGCAAAAGGATCAAAAGATGGAACCCAAGACTGGCCGTAAAGGCAAATAGGGATTTTGATTCAGAATCCTGGATAAATCCTCCCAAAAAGTCTAAAGTTGAGACCTCAGTAAGCCGAATAAATATAATGATACCATTTGAGATTTCAAGAGAATTTTATTCTTATGGGTCCTGGAAATCAAAAACAGCATCACCATTTTATCACGAGGAGGGGCGGTGAGTACAGAGGGCAAGATTCTTTTATTTCCCTTGAAAAAGAGATCCACAGAGGAGGAGACTGACAGGACTCATTCAAAAGCCAGTGTGGTGGACATTGTGGCTAAAAGAGATGAGATTATCCAGAATGAGAGACGATCCGTGAAAAGGACAATTCTCAATGGATTTATCGGTGTTCATGTGGTGGTGCCTGAGATCCGTCGTCGGAGCAGTGCTTTTCACAAAGGTCTTTTGAGGTGTTCTCTCCACGATATTTCCTCGAGTGCATCGGGCATCGGTGTCTCTTTTGACCTGGAGGAAAAAGAGGGTCACTTTCAGCCTGGTGAGGAAGTACAGATGCGGATTTATCTGAATCACAAAACTTATTTTGGCTTTTTGGTAAAAACTCGCTCTTCCCGTCTTATAAAAGAGGAGGCTGTCTATCGTCACGGGGCTTCCTTTGTAAAGGACTCATTCAACCAGGAAGCCATTGAATATTTTGTACGCTTTATTGAATCAGTCAGTGCCAGTATGAAAACAGATTATGGCGATGTGATTGTTTCCAATCTTGATTGAGAGATCTCGACTTAGCCCGCATTTCTCCTTTTTGGCAGATCAGAAATGTCAAACGCAACCGACCGGTATGCCTGTTGAAGTTCAGGATATACCAAAAAACTGGATTTTTCAGACTTGATTGGTATAAAATCAATAAATGTTATGAAACCTTTTCAAAGGAGTCCCTTTATGTCCACTATTGAAAGCACAGCCTCCATGATTGAGAGGGTTTACCAGACCACTCGTGACAATTTAAAGTCTATGGAAAAAAAAGGTCCTTTGACATTGGCGGAAAAAATTCTTTTTGGTCATCTGGATAACCCCAAAAATCAGGATATGGAAAGAGGGGAAAGTTTTTTAATGCTAAGGCCCGATCGAGTGGCTATGCAGGATGCCACAGCCCAAATGGCCCTTTTGCAATTTATGCTGGCGGGGAAAAATGAAGTGGCTGTTCCCTCCACTGTCCATTGCGATCACCTGATTTTGGCCTACAGGGGAGCCAGTGAGGATATGAAAAACTCCCAGTTGGAAAACAATGAGGTTTTTCAGTTTTTGTCCTCCTCCTCCAGCCGCTATGGTCTGGGTTTCTGGAAACCAGGAGCTGGAATCATTCACCAGGTGGTTCTTGAAAACTATGCCTTTCCGGGGGGGCTGATGATTGGAACAGACTCTCACACGCCAAATGCCGGAGGTTTATCCATGTTGGCTATTGGGGTTGGAGGGGCTGATGCCTCTGATGTTATGGCTGGACTCCCCTGGGAGGTGAAAAACCCGCGGCTCATCGGAGTTTGTCTCAAAGGCAAACTCAGTGGCTGGACCTCCCCCAAGGATGTGATTTTAAAACTTCTTGGTATTCTCAGTGTTAAGGGGGGAACGGATCGTATTGTGGAATACTTTGGGGAGGGGACCAGGTCCATCAGTGCCACAGGAAAAGCCACAATTACAAATATGGGAGCGGAACTGGGAGCCACCTGTTCTGTTTTTCCTTATGATTCAAGAATAAGGGATTACCTGGAGGTGACCGGTCGAAAGGATCTGGCTCGGATTGCTGAAAAAAACAAAGACCTTCTTTGTGCTGACAGGGAGGTGATGATAGACCCTGAAAAACATTACGACCAGGTTATTGAAATTGACCTGGACAGACTGGAGCCTCACCTGGTCGGCCCACACACCCCGGATCTTGCCCACTCATTGACAGAAATGAGGGAAAAGGCCCTGGAAAACAACTGGCCCATAGAGCTTTCAGCAGCTCTCATAGGGTCCTGCACCAACTCCTCCTATGAAGACATAGGACGGGCTGCCGATGTGGCCAGGCAGGTTATGGAGGCTGGTGTGACGAAGATGCCCCAGACTTTTATGGTTTCCCCGGGTTCAACCATGATCCAAAACACCATTGAACGGGATGGGCAAATGAAAACTCTCAATGATGTGGGGGCCACTGTTCTGGCCAATGCCTGCGGTCCCTGTATTGGTCAGTGGCGACGGGATGATTTCAAAAAAGGGGATATGAACAGCATTGTCACAAGTTTCAATCGTAATTTTAAGGGACGTAACGATGCCAATCCGGAAACCCTTTCATTTATCGGGAGTCCTGAAATAGTGATGGCCCTGGGGTTGGCTGGCAGACTGGATTTTAACCCCCTGACAGATGAACTGGAAACTCCCAGTGGTCCCTTAAAGTTACAGCCTCCACAGGCTCCTGAGTTTCCCCAAAAGGGTTTTGTGCCTGATCCTGAAGGTTATCAGGCTCCCCGTGGTTTGGATGAGGAGGTGAAGGTGGCCCCTGATTCCAAACGGTTGCAAATTCTTTCTCCCTTTGATCCCTGGAAGGGGGAAGATTTTGCGGATATGGTTGTGTTGGCCAAGATCAGGGGAAAGTGCACCACCGATCATATCAGTCCGGCTGGAAAATGGTTACGTTTTCGAGGTCATCTGGACAATATTTCAGACAATATGCTCTTAACAGCTGTCAATGCTTTTACCGGAAAAGTGGGCGTGGGGAAAAACCAGCTCACAGGTGAAAAGGACATTTCCTTTTCAAAACTGGGTCGTCACTACAAATCCAAAAACCAGAGGTGGATGATCATTGGTGATGAAAACTATGGTGAGGGTTCCAGTCGGGAACACGCTGCCATGTCTCCCCGTTTTCTTGGAGCCGGAGTTGTGGTTGTGAAAAGTTTTGCACGGATTCATGAAACCAATTTAAAAAAGCAGGGGGTGTTGGCCCTGACTTTCGCCAACCCTGCTGACTATGAAAAGATTCAGGAGGATGACCGTCTGTCCATCAGAGGTCTGAAAGAGTTTAATCCGGACAGGGAGCTCTTCCTTGAAATTACGGGAAGTCAAAGGGATGGTGGAGAGACAATCCCGTTAAAACACTCCTACAATACCGAGCAAATCAAATGGTTTCAGGCAGGTTCGGCCTTAAACCTTCTTCGCCGGGGAATATAGCCTGGTGATGAGGATTATTCTGAAAAGTAACTATTCATAATGAGAAATAAAGGTTAAGGAAATCCTAATGAAAAAGGCCCTTTTTATTCGTTTGGATCGTATGGGCGACCTTGTTTTCAGCCTTCCCTGTGACCGTCTTGTTCGGAACACTCATGAAGTTTTCTGGTTTGTTCCTGAAAATCTCACTTTTATTTGTCAGTCAGCCAGACCTCAACGGGTTTTTACAGGTTTTTTCACAAACTGGAGTTTTAAAAATTTTAAAAAATTTTTTGTCGCCATTAAAAAAATAAAACCTGAAATCGCCATCAGTTTTCATGCTCCATGGTGGGTCCATCTGGCTCTTTGTCTTGCTGGTGTAAAGACCCGTGGTGGAGTTCTGTCCCAATGGCATTCCTGGGTTTTTTTAAACAGGACTTTAAGACAAAAACGGAGTCAATGTGAACTCCATGAAATGGAATACAATTTTCAACTCACTGAATTTGTTTTTGGCCTGAAAAAAAACAGAAATCAATGGCAGCCCCTGGAATTAAAAAGTTCCGATTCCCTGGCCCCTGTTTTCCATAGGCTTTCCACTGTGGACACCAAATTCTCCACTGCAAAACTTCATGGGGAATGCGGACCGGACATTCCCTTTAACCTGTCCAGGGACTATTTTGTGGTCCATCCCGGAATGGGTGGTTCAGCCCTGAACTGGGGCAGCTTCCATTATACAGAACTCATCAAATGTCTTGCAAAGAAAGCCACTGTGGTTATCACGGGCACAGCCATTGACAGGTTTTATCTGAAACCCATTAAAAAATCTTTAAAGGAAAATCCAGGAATTGTGTGGTTGGATGAAAAACTCAATCCCACTGAACTGTTAAAAATTCTGAAAAATTCCAGAGCCAATATTGCTCCAAGCACTGGAGTTCTTCACCTCAGTGCCTCTTTGGGTGCTGTTTCCATAGGTCTTTACTCCCCGGTGAAGGTTCACAGTGCCAGGCGATGGGGGCCTAAAGGGAAACAGGTCACTGTTTTGAGCCCCCAGGTGGATTGTCCGGCCCATTTTAAATGTCTTGGGGACAAATGTCCTCACTATTTTTGTATGGAAACCATTTCAGTGGACCAGGTTGTAAAAAGTGTTTTAGCCCGAACTTCTCATAAACTTTCGTAGCGAGGCTTTCAAACTTCCGAAATTTAAAAGGAAAATTTATCTCCTTCACTCCATCGGGTTTTTGATTTCAACATGGGGGTCAATACTTTTGACCCAATGGACGTATTTATCATGGATCACCTCTTTTTCCGCAGGCAGGCAGATGGGACCCACAAAAATTTCCAGGACTCCGGGTCTGGGCAACATATTGCCTTTGGGCCACAAGCTGTTGTTTCCCCTGATGTACAGAAAAAGAATGGGGGTGCCTGTTTTTATGGAAAACAGACTGATGCCATGTCGAAAATTCTGAATGGCTCCATCCGGGGAACGGGTTCCTTCAGGAAAAAAGATCATCCACATACGATCCAGCTGTGTTAACAGAGTTAAAATTAAATTCACGGCTTCTCCTTTTTTGTCTTTCCTGTCAATGGGAATGGCTCCAAGACAATGCTTGGAAAAAAAATCAAAAAAAGGATTGCCAAAAAAATAGTCCTTGGCTGCTGTCAGATAGAGGTCCGGCCAGTAACGAAAGGGGATAATGGCCGCCATGGATGTGGCATCCAGATGACTGGCATGGTTGGAGATAATAATCAATTTCGGGTATTTTTTGGCAAGGCTTCGGAATTCTCCATGGAGACGGATGCGGATAAAAAATCTATAGGCCATCCACTTCAGGAAAATAGCCCACAACAGACGAAAGAACTTGGAGGTCAGGTCATAGTGATGGGTAAACAGGGGCAGGTGTTTTAAATAGGGGGGAAGCTTTGTCCACTGTTCGTTTTCATAATCCCACTTCCAGCCCATTTAAAACCTTTCCAGAATATAGAGAATATAGTGGGCAATGGGGGCCACAAAAACAAGACGGTCCAGGCAACTGAAAAAGTCACCTCTTCCCAATATAAAACTGTCTGTCACTTTGATTCCCAAATCATGGCGAATCACATCCATGACTGAGTCCCCGGTGCTTCCAAAAAGCACACAGGTCAGACTTAGAAGCAGCCAATAATTTTCCATTTCACCGGGTAACAGATGACGAAGCCCCCAGCCCAGACCCAAGGTGATAAAGCCTGCCAGTATAAAACCTTCAAGGCTGCGTTTGGGTGTGATATTTGAAATCAACCGGATGCGTTTCAGATGTCTGCTGATGGACAAATAAATATTGTCAAAAAATTCAGTGAGGAGAATCAGGTAGATAAATATATAAGTTCCCCCTTTTATGGCCAAGATCCAGCCCAGGTGAAGAAAGGCCCAGATAAAACAAAAGTTAAGAAGAGTCAGGGCAATATACTGAAGCATCTGTTTGTAGGAGTTTCTTAGCAGGGGAATCAGGCAGGCGGCAAAAAACATCAGTATGGGCATAAGGTTAAAGATATCCATAAGATTTTTGTGAATGCAGTAGGTGGCAAAGCCAATGGAAAGATAACAGGCATAAACAAAATTACTGCGGTGATACATCCCCGTCATTTGAAAAAAGTTCTTGGCGGCATAGACGGAAACCACACAGAGTGTGATGAGAGGGTAGGGCCAGGTCATGCCCAAAAAAAGAAAAACAAAGGGAATGATGAAAAGCCAGCTTAAAGTGCTGGCAGAGCCTCTTTTAAAGTTCTGGGATTTTTTTTTCAGAAGCCTGAAAAGAAAATGGATCAGAAAGACCGCCAGAAAGGTCAAAAGGGCTGTTTGTTGAAATTTTGTTTCGTATAATAAATCCCACATCACTTGTCCACCAGAAAGTTCAAAAAGGAGTGGTACCAAAAGGGGATTCCACTCTTATTAACAGGAGTTTTGAGATACGATTAACCTATATGTATTTCCTGGCTGTAATCTTCCAGTATAACTATTATACTATCATAGTCTCATAAGATTGTAATCAGTCAAGCAAGCAAGCATTTCATTGGCCTGTATTGATATACTGGTTTCGTTTAGGTGTTTCAAGAGGAAAGTGAAAATTTAAAAACTGGACTTCGACAGAGTGCCACTCATGCCTTCAGCCCATTTTCTAAATTTTCCCTTTAACTTTCGGAAACTTGAAAGCCTCGCTACGAAAATTTATGAGAAATGCGGGTTAGAGATGAATCAGCACAAAAGCAAAAAAAAATCCCAAAAGCCACAGAAAACTGGCAAAAACAAGAATTATAATGGACCACTTTCTGGCCACTTTACAGGATATTGCCTGAATTGGATCAATGGGACAGGGAGCCTTTCGATTAAGATAATTTGATAAAAAACCGAAAAGAATCAATAAGCCCGAAAACCCAAAAACAGCCGGTTTGTTTTCTGACAGCCAGACAATTTGTGGAAACACTCCTATCAGCCCTGCAAGACTGGCACCAAGCCCCAAAACAACAAGTAAACTGGGGAGGGCACAACAGAAAAGAGTTCCAAAAGAGGCAAAAAGGGAAAACCAGGAGAAAATCAGTTTTTTATTTTTCACTTTTGGAGCCCTGTTCCATGTCAGGTTCTTTGTCTTCTATGGAGACCACATGAAAACCTGAAGCTGTGATTAACTTTTTGATTTTATTATCAGGGAGTTCTCCCCCGGGTGTCAGAACAATGGTCACTATTTTGGATTTCAGATCAACTCCAACGGATTGTACGGTCTCCTGGTTTTTTAACTTTTTTTCAATGCTGTTGGAACAGAAGGCACAGACCATTCCATTGACCTTAACAAGTTTAATCTGACTTTTAGAAAAAGGTTTTTGTTTTTTTGAAACTTTTCCAACATCACCCTTTACAGTTTTGGAAGTGGAATTCTCAGTGGGGATTTTTTCTTTCTGTAAATTCTTCATTCCAACCGGGTGAGACTTATCCATTGAAATCCGTTCTTCAGCAGGCGGTTTTTCCTGTTCAGGAATCTCTTTGGAATTCAGAGAACAGGAAACCCCTGTTGATAGACCAATGACAGTTATTAACAATAAATGCCTCATAATTCCTCCCATTCAGTAACAGACTGATCAGTTAATATCTTACCATAAGGTTTAAATGGCTGTTGCCATTAAAATCCTGCCCCACTTCCCACAGAAAATTTTTGTAAAAAAAACGAACTATCATAATCGTCACAGGATCATGAAAATCAACATTATTGGTCCTGATTTTCAGAAGAACCCAGGAATTGAGTTCATCAAAATTTGCCAGATAAGGGGCAACACCCACTGCCATATCCAATCTGTTATATATTCTTTTATTTTCGTTGAAAAGACTGTTTTCAGTGAATTTTGTTGCAAAGTAAATTCTACGGGTTTCAAAATCCATCTGGACTCCCAGTCGGTAAAAGAAATTTTCCCTGTTATCTGATCTCCATTTTAGTTGAGAAAACCCAGGACCTCCAAAAAGATAGAGGTTCCCCTGGGCTTCCGGCCAGTTCCATCTCTTGGCTAAAAGAGCAAAATGTAAAGAGGTCAATTTCCACCGGTCCGTGTTTCGATCAAAGACAATCCCTGTCCCCAACCACCACTTTGGAGAATACACAAAAGACAGCTCCTGATTGACAGGACTCATCTCAGACATGAAAGCGTAGCCTCCTTCAAAAGACACAGGATGGGCCTTCAAATCCGGTGAAAAGACAAAAAGGGCCAATATCACAAATATTTTTAACAATCGAATCATCATATATAAATACGGTTTCAACAATCCATTTGTGACAAAACAAAAAAAATGTCACACTTATAAAGTGATGAACGTATTATTTATGGATGTCTGAAGTTAATGGAAGATCAAACAGATGAAATGTTAATGAAGGAGTTGACAATGGGGAATACCCTGGCATTTGACAAACTCTATGAAAGGTATTCAGATAAAATATATGGTTTTATGGTTTTCAAATTAAAAAATAATGTGGGTACAGTTGAAGACATTCATCAGATTGTCTGGGAAAAAGTGTATAAAAGAGCTCACACATTTAAAACAACCGAAAAATTTTCCTCCTGGATTTTTAAAATAACCCGGAATGCGATTATTGATGAATTAAGAAAGTCTTCCAGGCAGGATCAATTAATCAAGTCACTGGAAGAAGAGGAAAGTTTTCTGAAAAATGACAAAAAAACCATCCTTATCCCTATTGAAAGCCTAAAACCTCCTTATAGGGAAGCCCTTGAAATGAGGTATCTCAGGAACATGGAAATCAGGGATATTGCAAAAATTCTCAATATTAAAGAAACCAATACCAGAAAAGTCATTTCAAGGGGGCTTAAAAAATTAAGAGTCATTCTGGGGAGATCGTGAAAAAAACAAGTGAGAATGGAAACGAGTATGATTTTTTTTTAAAAAAACCGGGGATAATCACTCCACCCCATTTGTTCAGAACAATTAAAGACAGGATGAACGGATATACCAACCCTCCCATGGAGAGGGTTATTTTCAAGTATGTTTCCGTATTTATAGTGACTGGATTTATCAGTTTATTCCTCTGTCCTCAAAAAGGAGTGGGTTTTTTGGAAAATAATTACCCCTTGTTTTTCCATACTCTGCATTCCAGAAAATTTTTGTGTGGCCTTTATTGTGGTTCTTTTTTTCTTGCAATCACCCATATAACAACTCTTCTTGTTCTCAGTCACTATGAAAGGCTTAAAATTTTTACAACATTATGGAATCTCCCCAGGATACTGTTCTCTCTTTTCTTTGGAGGGTTTATGCTTGTCAGTGATGATTTGTACAAATTCAACTTTTTTTATAACCTGTCCTGGTTACTGGTCGTCATAGTGGGAATGCAATTGACGAAAAAAGTTTTTTTCCTTAAAACAGCATAATATTCCTGCGTATTTTGTGTCATACTGAGAGTAGTAATACATACTGAGGGTTGTAATGACAGCCATGCCAGGGATTGGATTAAAAGTGAAAATAGCTCTTCTTGAAAACGTTCACAAAGCGGCAAAGGAAAATCTGGAGGACAAGGGTCATCAGGTTGAAGTTTTCCCCTCTTCTTTTTCCTGTGATGAACTCATCGGGCTTCTCAAGGGTTTCCAGGCCGTGGGTATTCGGTCAAAAACATCCATGACTGAACAGGTTCTGGAACAATCCTCACATCTTGAGGTCATTGGCTGTTTTTGCATTGGAACAAACCAGGTGAATCTGAATATTGCTAAAAAAAAAGGGATTCCTGTTTTTAATGCACCTTACAGTAATACCCGCTCTGTGGCGGAACTGGCTATGTGTGAGGTGGTGGCTTTATCCAGAAGACTTTTTGACAGAAGTCGGGATGTTCACCAGGGTCTTTGGCAAAAATCAGCCAGTGGTTCCTTTGAAGTCCGTGGTAAAACCATGGGAATTGTGGGTTATGGTCATATTGGAAGTCAGGTCAGTATTCTGGCGGAGGCTTATGGTCTGAAGGTGATTTTTTTTGATGTTATCAAAAAACTTCCCCTTGGAAACAGCAAGCCAGTGGATTCCCTGGGTGAGCTTCTCTGTCAGTCGGACTTTGTGAGTCTTCACGTTCCCCAGACTCCTGAAACCCGGGGCCTGATTTCCCATCCAGAGATACAGAACATGAAAAAAGGGGCTTTTCTTATCAACACCAGTCGTGGTCAGGTGGTGGAACTGGAAGCCATCAGAGAGGCTTTGGAGTCAGGTTATCTTGGGGGAGCAGCCATTGATGTGTATCCCAATGAACCAGTGAAAAATGGGGAGAACTTTACAACCTGCCTTCAGAATTGCAGAAACGTGATTCTCACCCCTCATATTGGTGGAAGCACCCAGGAGGCCCAGTTGAATATTGGACAGGAGGTCTCAGAGGCCATGCATGATTTTCTCAATGGGGGACAGACCACAGGGTCTGTGAATTTTCCCAATATTCAACCTCCCCGGCACATTCAGGGTCATCGTTTGTTGAATATTCATGAAAACGTGCCAGGGGTTTTGGGTCATATCAACAGCCTTATTTCACAGGCTGGCATCAATATTCATTCCCAATTCTTATCCACTGAAAGTCAGGTTGGTCTTCTTCTTATGGATATTGAAGTGGGCTACAAACAGGCCTTTGAAAAAATCAGGGAATTGCCCACATCCATTAAAACCCGAATCCTGTAGTGCCCGTGTTCCTGTAGTGTGGTGTCACTGGAATTTGTCGGATAATTAGTATAACCGGCTTTTCCCATACTTCATCTTCAAACGGTGCCTTCAGGCTGAAGTTAACCCGCATTTCTCATAAGCTGCTGAAATCATTCAATAATGCAACTGAAAAATGCGGAAATCAGGAGAAAACTTTGATCTTCTTTGATGGCAACTATTCCCCAGATTATTACAGCCTGTACTCTACTATGGTTTTCGTGGTAGAGAGACCCCACATATTGATGCCTTGTTCAAAAGGAGTGGATTGGCCTGAATTTAAATAAGGAGCGGGTTTCACTTGAGTCACTATAAAAATATCGGAATCATCATTCGCAATGACACACCACGAGCATTGACTGAAGCACAGAAGCTCTCTGAATGGCTTGTGAAACAATCCATCAACGTGTTCTGCCAGGAGGATGTGGAACTTTGTGAACAATCCCTGAAAATTTCCAAAGAGAAAGACCTGGACCAAATAGACCTGGTTATTGTCCTTGGAGGGGATGGAACCTATTTAAAAACCGTGAATTTGTTTGGAAGTCGTCAGATTCCCATTATTGGAGTCAATATGGGATCCCTTGGATTTTTGACTGATAACCGTATCGAAGAACTCTACACCACTTTAAAGGCCACTCTGAACAATGAAATGGAAAGCCGTCCACGAGCCGTATTGGATGTTTCCATCAACAATCAGAAAAATTTTCTGGCTCTTAATGACATGGTGATTGAACGGGGAGACAGAACCCATCTGCTGAATGTGGGCATTTATTATGACAAACTTCTGGTTACTGAAACCAAGGCCGACGGTATTATCGTCGCCAGTCCCACTGGCTCCACAGCTTACAACCTGGCCGCCGGAGGCCCCATCCTCCACCCAAAGGTTAAAGCCATGGTGGTTACACCCATATGTCCCCACAGTCTCACCACCCGTCCCATGATTTTCCCTGACCACAAAGAAATTCAATTCCGGATTATCGGGAAAAACAGAACAGCACTGCTAACCATTGATGGAAAAAAATCAATGGGAATCAATTCCTCCCACAAGTTAAATGTGAAACGACACAACAGGGACCATTATGTTATTCGTCACCCCACTCATAATTTCTTTAATCTACTCAGGGAAAAATTGAAATTTGGAGAAAGAGACTAAATTCAATGCTCGCAGAAATAAAAATTTCCCAATTTGCCATTATTGACAGCATTCATATTCATTTTGATCACGGACTTAATATTTTAAGCGGGGAAACAGGGGCTGGAAAATCCATATTGATTAAAAGTCTGGCTCTGCTCATGGGAGCCAAATCCTCAGGACAGGATATCCGATCCAATGAAACAGGAGCCTCCATTGAAGGGGTCTTTAAACTGAATGACCGAAAAGATATTTTAAAAAAACTCAATGAAATGGGACTGGACTCTGAAGATAATAATCTCATCGTCCGTCGTCTTCTTCAAAAAAACGGAAAAAGCAAAGTTTACCTCAATGGACACATTTGTGGAGTGGGAGATCTTCGTAAAATTGTTTTTCCACTTATAAGCCTCAGTCATCCAGGAGAAGCTCCTCTTATCGAACTTACAGGACAACATGAGAGCAAAGACCTCCTCTCCCCCCGATACCAGATAGACACTCTGGATCAGTTTTGTGAACATTCTGATTTACGTCAACAAGTGGCCAAAAACCTTGACAGTCTCAACCAAAAGATCCGACAGATTGAGGAACTTAAAAAACTCTCCCAACAAAGAGAACAACAAATGGATTTTCTGGATTTTCAAATCAGGGAAATTGAAAATATGAATTTACAGGAAAATGAGGGTGAAATTCTTTCCGCAAAAATTAAAAACCTTAAAAACGCAGAACAATGGCAATTCTGGCTTCAGGAATCAGGTGATTGTCTGGATAATAACCCAGACACCTCCATTCTCAGTCAGCTCAACAAAATTTTAACACAAGCCTCGGAGTTTCAGGAGATTCCGGAACATTCCTCCATCGCTCCCATTAAAGAGCAATTAAGACAGAGTTTCACGCAACTTGAAGATGTGGCCTTTCAACTCCAGCAACTGGGCAGACAAGGACCTGAGGAAAGGGGAGAGGGAGAAGAATCCCTTGAAAACCTGGAAGAACGTCTCAGTCGCCTTCGTAAAATTCAAAAAAAGTTCGGTTCAGAAATTCCTGAAATTCTAAAACAACTGGAACAAATGAAAAAGGAATACGATAGCCTGAACCATCTCTCTGAAAATTTAACAAATCTTGAACAGGACTGCCAGAAGGAGAGACAAAACCTCTTAAAACTATGTGAAAAACTGAGAAACCGGAGAAAATCAGGAGCCGAAAAACTGGCCAGGGAAGTTAACAGAGAACTCAAAGACCTGAATATGAAGGGAGTGGAGGTTTTTATCACAATTCTTCCCCAAACTGAAATTTCATCCACCGGACAGGACCGGGTGGTGTTTCAGATTCAAGGTGGAAAACAGGACCGGATTCGGGATATGGCACAAGTGGCCAGTGGTGGTGAACTTTCCCGCATTTTACTTTCCTTAAAACAGGTGGTGGGGGCCGCTAAAAACCCCAGAACTTTTTTATTTGATGAAGTGGACAGTGGTGTCAGTGGTCCCACAGCGGAAAAAGTGGGAGCTAAACTCAAAAATTTAGCCAAACGCCAACAGGTCATCTGTGTCACCCATTTGCCCCAGGTGGCCCGTTTTGGAGACCATCACTTTTTTATTGAAAAGCAAATAAACGGGGATCGGGTTGAAATGTCTGTCAGATCCCTTGACCAAAAACAAAGAATCATAGAAATTGCACGTCTTATTTCAGGAGAAAAACAAACCAAAACCAGTCTGGCCCACGCCAGAGAGCTGCTGAATCAAAGTCTCTGAAACCAGTCTAATCCACAGACGGCCTGGAAAATCAAAGTGTCAAATGAAACTCATGACAGGAGGGCAGAAGTTGACCATCAAAAAAAAATTTTTACACATCTGTCTTACAAAGAGTTGGGGTGGACTTGAAATGACTGTTCACAAATGGAATGAGATTTTAAAAAACAATGGTCACCAGAATTTCAATGTCTGCTCTCCTCACTCCCCTCTCAGCCGGAATTTAAAAGATCATTCCCTGCCCGTTGTGGAATGGGGGAACACCCGTTATTTTTCTCCAAAATTCACTTTAAAATTGAGAAAATACATCAGAGAAAAACAGGTGGATATTATTCTTATGCAAAATCTTCGTGATTTGTGGATTGTGTCCCCTGTTCTTTATGGACTCAGCTCTGTCCGGCTTATGGCCTTTGCCCAGATGCTGGTGGGAGTCAAGAAGACTGATCCTCTCCACCAATGGGTCTATAGTCCCCTGAAAAACTTATTCACCCTCACACAGTGGCAACAGACAGCCCTTAAACCCTACCTTCCTGTTCCTCCGGAAAAATACCGAACTCTTCCAAACTTTGTTGACACATCCCTGTTCAATCCCTGTCACAAAAGCCACGACTTCAGAAAATCCCTGGGTTTTAAACCGGAAGACTTTCTCATGGGGGTTGTGGGTCGCATTGACAGGCAGAAGGGACAATATGAGTTGATCCAGGCCTTTTCCCAATTGGCTCCTCAACATCCAAAAACCCATCTCCTTATTGTTGGAGAACCCACTCTGGGTGAAAGGGAACAACAGATTTATTATGAAAAACTCATGAACCAGGTGAATCGATCAGAATGGAAATCAAGAATTCATTTCCATGGTTTTGAAAAAAACCCCCATCTTCTGCTTTCCAATCTGGATCTTTTTGTCCTTCCCTCCCACTGTGAAACTTTTGGTTATGTGGTTGTGGAGGCCATGGCCAGTGGAACCCCTGTTCTGGCAACAGACAGTGGAGGAGTCCCTGAAATATTAGAGCATGGAGAATTGGGGGAACTGTTCCAGCCAAAATCCATTTCAGACCTGAAGAAAAAATTGGAAGGATTATTAAAAAACCCTGAAAAACAAAATGAAAAAACCCTGAAAGCCCTGAAAAAAGCCCGCAACTTCTACGACTGTCAAAAAGTCTATGAACGTTTCATACAGATCATCAATTAAATGTAACGACTTGCACACTCACTGAATTTCCTTCTGTCACGGCCACAATTTTGGATGAGATTGGTATGAGACAATGAGGAACGGGCGTACTTTATGTACGCCGCAAGGAGAGACGAGCAGGCGAATGCCAGGATCGCCAAAAGAGGGAGCAGTTACAATCAAATCAGGGTCTGTCCGGTCATTCACAGGGAAAAATCACTTGAAAACCAAAACCGGATGACGATATACCCTGGATAATGTGGACAGCCAGAAAAGCTTCAAATATCGCCCTTATCAAGTACATGGGGAAAATGGACAGCCAGAAAAACAAACCTGTCAATGGATCCCTGTCATGGACCCTGGATCACCTTTTGACAACAGTCACTCTTGAAAGAAGTGAAAACATTCAGGACCACTGGCAACCTCTTGGGAATTCCTATCCCTTTCAAATGACAGAAAGAAGACTTGAAAAATATCTGAGTCATTTCCAAAACCTTAAAAAATACTTTGGTGTGAAGGATTGTTTTAAAATCAAATCCGGCAACAATTTTCCGGCTGATTGTGGAGTGGCCAGTTCCGCTTCAAGTTTTGCGGCCCTCACAGAGGCCGGCTGTCTGGCTCTCTCTGAAATCACAAGTCGGGAGATCAGTCTTTTTGAAAAGGCACAACTCTCGGCATGGGGGTCCGGTTCATCCAGCCGCTCTTTCCTTACAGGTTGGGTCTATTGGGATGGATACGAAATAATGTCCCTGGAAACACCTTTCTCATCCCTGCTCCATATAGTGGTTCTTGTCAGTGACAAACCAAAAGAGGTGTCCTCATCCCAGGCCCATCAAAATGTTTTATCCAGTCTTTTGTTTCATGGGAGAGACAAGCGGGCTGAAAGCCGATTGGCTGGTTTTAAGAAAAACCTTCTCAATCACAATTGGGCCGGACTTTACAGCATTGCCTGGCAGGAATTTTGGGATATGCACAGTCTCTTTGAAACCAGTGACCCCTGTTTTGGTTATCTTTTGCCAGAGAGCCTCAGAGTTTTAAGGAAAGCCCGGCAGCTTTGGTTAACCCGGGGGGATGGGCCATTGATTACCATGGATGCCGGTCCCAATATCCACCTGCTCTTTCGACCGGATCAGGATTCAGTGATGCTTGATTTTTTCAACAATCATTTGAAAAATCACTGGCCCTGTCTGTCAAATCACAGGGGAATTGATTTTTCCAAAGATCAGGGAAGATCAACTCCTGAGGATTTCACTGGGATGAAGGGATGAGAGCCTTCTCATGGCCAGACTTAAAGTCACAAAACCAAAAACAAAACCAAAAACCACAATGGATAAAACCTGTTTCAACTGAACGTCAGCAGGAATACTGGTCTCTTCATAAAAAGCGGGCAATACGTCTTTTGAAAAAGTATCAATAAGAAAACTTCCAAAAACTCCTGTCAGGACTCCGGCAAAAATCCCAAACAAGGTCAGATAAAGACCAATATTGACAAACAGGGCTTTGGTTTTTTTTTTTGTCAATCCCATAGCCAAAAGATTGCCAACGTCCTTTCTTTTCTGGGTCAAAAGAAGAACCATCACTGAAATAATGGAAAGTCCTGCAATGAGAGTGCTTAAAGCCACTAATAAACCAATCACTGTTTTTTCCATTTTCAGGGCAAAAAAGAGATTGGCGTTACGGGATTGCCAGGTTTCCACTTTGACACCCTCTGAAACCAGGTGTTTTGTTATTGCCCCCGCCTGGTTGGGCTTGTCCAGCCAGACTTCCAGACCTAACCTGTGACTGACTGTGCTCTGTAGATGGGGCAGGGATTCCCCGATAATATAAAAAAAACTTTGACTGTCAATCCGGTCAATATCTGTATTTATAAAACCTTTAACCAAAGCCTGTGAGAGCTTCGGCACTTCATCAGACGGAAGCAGAAGTGTTTCCGGAGGAATAAGAACAACAGAATCATCACGAAACAAGCCTATGGAACTGGCTAACCTCTCTCCTAAAATCAACTCTCCTGAAGAAAGGTTCTTGATTTTTTCCCTTAAATCATTGTCCTTTTGGTTATTTTTTTTCTCTCCATATTCAAGAAGTTGCAGAAGCCTCCGCCGTGTCACTCCATAGGCCACAGCTCCCTGGACAAACCCCTCAGGGGTTCTTAGAATCACATCCTGATGACTCACAGGAGTGATGAAAGTGGGTTCAAATTCCCTGATTTTTTTGTAAAGAGGATGCTCCCTGAGTTCAGAAACCGACTTGATATCATCAAACTCCAACACCAGGTGAGGCTCCACGGTAAGAAGGCGGGACTGAATGGAACGATTAAAACCATTCATCACACTCACCACAATAATCAGTGCAGACACTCCAAGCCACAGTCCCAAAAAACTGATATAAGAAATGGTTTTGACTAAAGACCCGGCTCTTTTGGACAACAAAAATCGAAGAAAAAATTCAAAGCTTAACACAATCCTGTTTAAGGTTTTCCCGCCAGCACTTCCACTTCCACATTGACCCCTTTGGGAAGGGCGGCCACCTGAACACAGGATCGGGCGGGAAAGGGAGGTGCGAAACAAGTGGCATAGACTTCATTCATTTTCTGAAAGTCATCGAGGTTGGTCAGAAAAACTGTGGTTTTTATAATATCCGAAAAACCATAACCCGCTGCCTGTAAAACAGCTTCCACGTTTTTCATCACCTGTTTCATCTGATCCACAACAGAACCTGTAAGGATTTCCCCCGTCCCGGGAACTATGGGAATCTGACCCGAACAGTAAAGAACACCATTGACTTCAAGGGCCTGGGAGTAGGGACCCACAGGTTCCGGGGCCTGGGCTGTCTGAATCGCTTTTTTCATATTTCCCCAGTTACCACTTTTATTTTCAAATGTCCATCCCCATTGTGGTCTGTGGGTTAAGGGATATTAATCCATTTGTGGGTTTGGAGGCTCAATCGCCAGTGGGGGTTGTTCTTTAAAAATTCCATAATGATTTTTGTGTTTTTTCCCATTTCACTGAATTCAGGAGACAGGGAGTAATAAGTATTTTCCTTAAAAGGTTCATGTCTTCTGAGTCTTTCGAAATCAAACCGGTTATCCACCACATACTTCCATTCTTTTGTACGATCATAAACCTGGGGATGAACATAGTACTCCTCAAACCGGCCCTTTGTGTACTTCTTGGGTGAAGTTGTCACAAAATCAATCTTTTCATGAATCGGAAAGCTTCCATTGGTTTCACAGGCAACATAAAAACCCCGGTCTTTTAAGATATCCAGCAATTCAGGAAGATTTCTGTGAATGGACGGTTCTCCCCCTGTGATCACGGCAAAACGGCTTTGTTCTTTTTCCATGAAAGTCTTTACCCGGGTTTTTGACCAGTTTTGAAAACTGTTAAATTCAGTGTCACACCAGGGGCAATCGTAATTACAGAAAGGGAGACGGATAAACAAGGCTCTCCGGCCTGAAAAATGCCCCTCCCCCTGGAGAGTCCAGAAGATGTCGTTAATCTGAAAGTGGTCCAAAGACATCCATAAAACACCTTTCACTTCACTGTAATAAAAACCATTGATGGAAAAATCACATCCGGCCATTATTCTTCCGGTCTGAAAGAAAGTCAAACACTGATTCAATTGACCATTGCCATTTTCCCCATGATTGGTTATGATGGGTTATGGCCTTGCTAAATGTCCTCAGATACCCGGATCCCAGGCTTCGCCACAAGGCTGAACCTGTGGAGGGGATCACCCGGGGCCTTATAGAACTTTCAGAGAATATGCTTGAAACCATGTATGACCAACAGGGCATTGGTCTTGCTGCCATCCAGGTGGGAGTGAAGGCCCACCTTCTGGTGATTGATCTCACCCCCCGACAACAGGAAAATCGCTACGACCTGGAAAACATGACGGAACTGGAAAGGGTCGTACAAATGCCTCTTGTTATTTTTAACCCTGAAATTACCAAAAAAGAGGGTAAAACCAGTTTTGAGGAAGGCTGTCTGAGCGTGCCCGGATTTTTTGAAACAGTGGAGCGTTCCAGATACATTGAGGTCAAAGGTCTGGATAATAATGGAAAACCTGTGGAGTACAAACTGGATGGTCTTCTCTCCATCTGTATGCAACATGAAATTGACCATTTGAATGGTAAAGTTTTTATTGACCGTTTGAGTCCCATTAAATCAAATCGTCTTAAGGCCAAAATCAAAAAATTTGGTTATCCTGATCCTGAATCCGAATCTGAAAAAGAAGGGAGTACAGTCAAAGATTAGTGGTGCAATCCATGAAGACATTTGCAGACATACTAAGGTTGCTTATAAAAGCACTGTTCTTATCCATCCCATGGTCCACCAGATAATCTGCCTGGATTCTATAGGCATCATATTCAATTTCATGGGAACAGGAGACAAATTCGTCCAACTTGTATGCATATTGTAAAAAATGCACATATTCATGAAGAAATGCGGCTTCCCCCTCTAAAGTGGAAAAGTCAAACTGGTCATGAAAATAAGCTGTGTTGCTGTGTGGATCGTAATAGGCAGTCACTTCAGTAAGGTTATCAGCATCCTTTCCATAATACTTCCTCTGAAGTTCGTCATAACTCAAGATCCTGAACCGGAATTTATCAGCAGCTCCCGGATATTTTTTATCCATTTTGAAAAACAGATCATTATGACTGATAACGTACTGATGGGCCTTCCTTATCATTTGTGCATCAATCTGAATCCCGGAGTGTGCCGTGATGGACAGAAAGATTGTAAGCATTGAAAAAGAGATTGAAAATTTCACAAAAATCTTCCTTTTTTCATCTTGTTCTCTCCTTGGAGTTTTGCTTAACACAAAATCTCATGAACACGAAATATTTTCAAGATTTCTTTCAGGTCATGTAATTTTTACACAGTTATCAAATTTTTTGCTGCCATATGGATGAGTTCGTTCCTGATTACAGCCTTCCACAAAATCGCTTGATAGTAATAAAATTGTGGCATTGACACAAAAAATATGAGTCGTTACACTAAACAGTGTCTCTTGTGGAAACAAACCCCTTCAACACCATTCTTTTTAATGATCTTCAAAGTCATACTGAAGAGGTGCTTCAACAAACCCCCGGTCCCCATTATGCAGCCTTTGATGCTGATGGCACTCTCTGGAATGAGGACATTGGTGAACAGTTTTTTCAATACCAGATTGACAATTGTCAACTCTCAACACTGAAAGACAAAGATCCCTGGGATTATTACCTGACAACCAAGGCTGCAGATCCGACAAGAGCTTATCTCTGGCTGGCCCAGATCAATGTCGGTCAACCCCTTGCAAGGGTGAGGACCTGGGCCAAACAGGCCAGTGACAGAAAGAAAATACAAATCTTTGAATCCCAGAAAAAGTGGATTTCCTGGCTCAGGAAAAAAAATGTTGGGATTTTTATCGTTACGGCATCTGTTCAATGGGCTGTGGAACCCATGGCCCATAAAATGGGAGTGGACCTGGATCATGTTCTTGGCATAAGGACCCGGGTGGATCACAAAGGTCTGGTGACTGACAGGCAGGAAGGTCCCATTACCTGGCGTGAAGGGAAAGTCCAGGCTCTTTTAAACCGCACCCGGGGAATTCCCCCTGTTTTTGCCTGCAGCAACACCTATGGTGATGTTCCCCTTCTGGAAATCTCCCTGGGTGATAAACTCTGTATCCAGACCCAAACTGAAAAAAAACCTCTCAATACAGAAGAGGAAAAACTGAGATTTTATGCTGAGAAAAGAAAATGGAAGACCCACCATTTTTTCAAAATCTGAAAAGTCACCATTGTTTAAAAGTTTCCAATGGCCAGGTGAAAAGCCATGGGACTTTCCCTGTCATAATAAGTTTCCAGGCCCCCTGATTTGCGGTCCAACTTATAACCCAGTTGAATGACAAAAGACCCCACAGGAGTGTCATAGCGAAGACCAAAACCCACAGAATCGCGGTAGGGGTCCTGGAGTTTAAATTCCCCCAGATAAACAGCCCCCCCATCGTAGAACACCAACCCTCCAAAAGGACCAATAAAAGGAAAATGCAGTTCTGATTTAACGAGAAAGAAAGCAGAATCATCTCTTACAAAGACATCATCAAACCTGCACTGGTCAGTGGGTTGTGATTGATTGATAATATTCTGCTTCAGACACAGTTCCCGCTTCCCGGGCACGGTCTCAGTGGTTCCAATGGAAAAACCGCGAATGGTGGAACTTCCTCCAAGAAAAAAAGACCTCATTTTGGGAACCCCGGAATCAGGACTGTGACTGATGTTTTTCAAATAGCCACCCTGTAGGGAATTCACCCATATCCAGCGTTTGTCTCTGGTGAGGGGATTGTAATAGGTGGTGGAAAAAAAAGTTTTGTGATATTGAATCTCATTGGTCGGATCCAGGGGACGTAAATTTTCCGGATCAATGCCTGAAATCCCCGGATCATCCCTTGAACTTCCCAAAAGGGGATCAGAGTATTCAAATTGAAAACGTATGTGGCCTCCCTGGGTGGGCAGAAAGGGGTCATCCCTGTAATCAAATTCAAGAGCGGGTCCCATACTGCCAATATTAACGGGATTTCTGGGTTTTCTGTCATTGACATTAAAAGTTTCCTGGTTTGAAAAACGCCACAGATTATGAATCAAACGCAAATGGGAGGAGAATTCCTTTTCCATGGAAAACCGGATTTCATTGGTGGACAGAATATCTGAATTGTTTTCCCGAAAGTCAAACAATTCCTGTTCGCGGACAAGGGAAACTCTTCCCCGAATCCTGTTTTTAAAGATAAAAGGTTCATAGTAGGAAAGCATCAAACGGTTTTCAAGATAATTAACCCCTTCCTGATACCTGAGGTCGGCCCGACCACTGATTCCCCGTGCCCTGCCCCCGAAATTATTGTAAAGCACACCCACATAACCCCGATAGGTCAGCCTCCCCTGACTGAGTAAACCAATCCCTGATGAAAAAAGGCCTGATTTCCTCTCCTCCACCTCCACCACAATATCCCTTTGGCTTTCAGAACCTTCAGAACCTTCAGGTCTTATGGAATGAATATTTATTTTACTGAAGAGACCTGTTTGCTCAAGATTCTCAATGGAATTTGTGACTTTATCAAGAGTCAGGTATTCCTCTTTTGTAAAGTCAAGTTCCCGTAACAGGATATAGTTCCTTGTTTTGCTGTTCCCGTTTGTAATAATGTCATTGACCTTGATCTTTGGCCCTTCTTCAACTTCATAAACAATATCAACATAGGGCCGGTTTGGTTCGTAACGGATAACACTGGAATCCTTATTGTTGATTTTAAATTCAAGGAAAGCCCTGTTTTTATAGAATCTGATCAGTTTTTCAAAACTCCCTTCCACAAGAACCATGCTGACAGGTTTATCAACTAGGATGCCCACCTGTTTTATCAGTTCAACATTGTCAAATGATTTTGCACCATGAAAAAGAACCTGACGGACATAAGTGGGCATTCCCTCATCCAATTGAAGATTGATATCGACCTTGTTGTTTTCCCTGAATTCACTGGTCAGAGAGACCAGTTCCGCCTGAAAATGCCCCAGTCTTTTCAGTTGGATGATCATATCCTGAACAGCCAACTGGATATTCTCTCTCACAAAATAAACAAAATTGGGTTGTTCCCTGAGAGACTGAAAAAAAAGTCCGGCATAATAGCATCTGTCTTTTGACATCTTTCCAAGAATATTAACCTTTCCTATTCTCATCCTTGGGCCTTCATCAATGTTAAAAAGAAATACTCTTTTATTAACCTGTTTAAAAAACTGTTCGGAAAACTTCACTGTTATTTTCGGAAAACCGGATCTGAGATAAAGCTGTTTGACATTCTCCACAATTTCAGGACTCAGACTGTCAGAACTCAGGAATTTATCCCTGATTTTACTTTCCCTGATTAAATCAAAGTAGGAGAAAAAACGGTTTCCATAAAAAACAAATTCAAATTGAACGGGATTTGAAATTGTAAAGTTGATTTTTACACTGGTCCTGTCCCTGTTAAAAAGAACAGCTGTGCTGGAAATCCCTGATACCAGATGCCGGTTTTCAAACAGTTCATTCTCTATCTCTGTCTGAAGAAAACCTGTCGTGTCCCTTTTATAGGGTTTACCGGTAAATTCTGATAACTTTAACCCGAGCCTGTCGTTCAGTTTTCTGTTTTCAGAAAGGATATTGATACCTCTGATAACACAATAGTTTCCTTCACTGATCTGAACAACAAGTGTGTAACTTTCCTTATCTTTACCTGGTTTTCTCTTTTGAACAATTTTAAAATTATAAAAACCTGAATTCTCGTACAATCTGCGAATTCTTTGAAGAGCCTGACTGATTTCCAATTGACTGTGAGTCTGCCCCTTCTCCAGTTTCATTTGCCTTATGATTTCCTTACGGGAAAAAAAAGAATGACCGGTCAACTCCACTTCAGTCATCTTTCTGATTTTCCTTACGCGTACAACAACCCTGTTTTTTGAAACAGATTCCACAAAAACCGCCTGGAAACCTCCGCTTTTTGCGATGTTCCTGACTATTTCACTTAATTCAAGGAGATTAAGCTTCCTGTTTTTGTAACTTTTTGTCAGCTCTTCAATTTTCGGAATTTTTGAATCTTCCAGATAATATTGAGCCAGCGTTTTCTGACCTGACAACAGGAGAAAAAAGACAAAAGAAAGAATCAGCCCACATCTTGCATATTTTTTTTTTACAGGAACATAAGAGTACCTCGGAGAGTATGAATCAAGAGGCATCAATCAAACTCCAGTTTATACTCAAGGTCAATCCCCACAGGATTGTTTTGCCTGTTCAGATTTGAATTGTCAGAGGAATTGGTCTGTTCACTGAAATTGGTGACTCTGAAGATAGTGGACAACTGGTTGTTCAGTTCATAAGTCACCCTTCCCTCGGATTGATTGGATTGACCGGTGGTCTGGGATACAGAAATCAAAAGTTTTTTGGTTATTTTTTTTCTAATGGTCACCTTGGGAACAGCAACATTGTTCTGATCATCAAAGGCCGATGAAAACTGAACGTCCATATCCAAACGCTCTTTAAGCTCTTTACCAAGAGGGTTGTTATTGAGAATGGAGGTCCCAATTTCAAAATGGTTTCCATCATTGGTTCTTGTGAGACTGTTGTTTTGTTGAAATTGTTCGGGAAGAGTTCCAAGAGTTAACATGGCAATAATCTGATTTTCCGGAAGAGGAGGATGGCTGGATGCCGTCAGAACAGGCTTGCCGGCCCTTCCCTTCAAAAACAGTTCAACATCATAACCATTGACCCGATTTTGGGCACGAAGGGATAATTTCGGATTGATGGGAGTCTGTCCATCAAAAACAAAGGAGGAATCAACCACTTCAAACTCATTATCACTGAAACGGATCAGGGAATTCTTTTTATCAAAGTGGGCTTCACCCTTAATTCGGGGGGCTGTGATTTTATCGTAAACAGTGAGGTTGGCATGAAGATAACCTTCAACAAGATTGTTTCTGACTTCAACACTGTTTTCAGTATTAATGCCGAGGTTTATCAAAAGAAGGGACTCCACCTCTTTTTTCAAAAGGTCACTGAGGAGGTCAATAGACTGAAGTTCTGTACCTGAACTAAAGGAATTGTCAATAAATCCTTCTGTCACCCTGTACTGACCTGATAATAAAAAGGAATCTGAACCGGACAGGCTGAGGGAAGCATGACCCCTGGTCTTAAACCCTTTGGGAAAATGAATTTGAATATCCTCCATATCTGTCTTGATATTGACATTTATTTTCCCCTTCTCCTGAAACTCTATTGTCCCATTGCCTGAAACTCTTCCTTCAGCCATACGTCCCAACAGGGAATTGATAAAAAGTCTTTTTTCATTAAACAGGATATCACCCGACAGACTTTCAAAGGGATGGGGAAAACCCGGAAATTTAATAAAACCATTGGTCAGATAAGCTGATCCGGCCAGTCTGGGTTTTTTTCTGCCAAGTATGAGTTCCAGATGAAGAGTGCTGAGACCATTGATTTTTTCCACAAAAGGAAGTAATATTTTCAGAAAGGCTATGCTGATGCGTCCATCGATAACCAGTTTTGAACTGTTTTTTTCGCTAACAGCCTGGGTCATCCTGAAAAACTGCTGACCACCTGACAGATTCAAATCATTGGTATAAAGTTGTTTATCCTTTAACTCAATACTTAAAGGCATTTTACTGTTTATTTTGTTTTCCCTGTATTTAAAGGAAATTTTCTCCAGAACAGCGGATAACTCAGAACTCCAAAGATCATTCATGTTTATAGTTCCTGAAATTTCAGAGGAAATTTCAACCTTATAGTTTTTAGTCACATTTTTTGTCAGAAAGTGTGTCATCAGCGGAGCCAGATCAAAATTTTCTGATCTGACGTTAACAAAAACCTCATTATCCTTTTTCAAAGGCAATAAAAAATTCAGATCCAGTTGATTCTCCACCCTGAATCCAATACGAGTCCGGTCTTCTGAATTGTCGTAATCAAATGAGGCTTTTCCATATTTTTTTTCATTAAAGGCAAACTCATTGATCCTTGATTGGGCTTTTATGACCGGAGTTCCCAGGGGACCCCTGATCTCCCCCTTCACCTTGAGTTGACCGGATATGGGAAGTTTGTATTTTTTAATCAGGGAAGAGTCTTCCAGAAGATCTGTTTTTCCTTCAAAATTCAATTCAGCCATGAGTTCATTATCAATGGTCCCCCTCAGACCAAACAAAGCCCTGTTTCTTTTTAAATATCCTTTTTGGACAATGACAAGACCGTCAACAGACTGGGCTTTTATCCGGGCTTCGCTGTAATTCTCTCCAAAAGCCTGACCCCTGAAGAGGTGACTGTCCACCACAAAACTCATCTGATCACTGTCAAAAGAGGTATCAATCTGGACCCGCCCTGAACCTGAACCAGTGAATTTGTCTTCTATATCCACTTTTTCAAGAATCATTTCCCGAACATTTTTCATCATGAAAAATGGCAGAAGAATATCCCCTTTTATATTTTCCTCTATCAGATTGACGGACAAATGACCTTCAAAACGGGTGGATTTCATCTGACCCTTGATCTTTTTAAAGTAAAGAACTCCACTGTTATAGCCAAACAGACTTTTAAACTCACCGAAAAAGTAATCCTGAAATTTGAAATCCCTGACGTTGATCTTTGTTCCAAAAACGGCACTTTTACTGTTTCCCCGTGTTTCCCCCAGACAGTCAAAAATCCCTTCAAATTCAAGCCCGGCAACCCTTCCAAAATCAGAAAAGTTCATGCCTTTACAC
This sequence comes from Bdellovibrionales bacterium, assembly GCA_965218815.1. Classification (GTDB taxonomy): domain Bacteria; phylum Bdellovibrionota; class Bdellovibrionia; order Bdellovibrionales; family JAGQZY01; genus JAGQZY01. The sequence continues at coordinate 1,356,030 of CBDCLX010000002.1, forward strand.
TGATAATTAATATTAAAACCCTTTTCAAAATGAATGCGACCATCAGACTGGAGACTGCCTTCACCAGCTCTCCCCTGAGTACGATAGGTCACAGCCTCACCGTCAATGGCCACCGATCCTGTCAATTTAATATTTTTGGTGGAGACAATGTCCCCTGTTCTGTCTGAGTTTCTGATCTGAACATTTCCCACTGACAACTCTCCCGGACACTGAATCCCGGGTTTCTCCCCATAACTCCCCTCACAGTTTAAAAAACCATTGATTGTCAGCCAGACAGGGATGTCAGCAATATTTGATTGTTTCAAAAAACTATGAAGCTGGTTGTTATGAAAATCAATACCCACCTTGAATTTTTTGGTTTTCCCAATTTGCAGTTCACCATCCCTGATGTCAATTTTATTGCCACCTGATAAAGTGGCCCTGACTTTTTTCAAAAGAATGAGTTTTGAATTGGAAATATCCGCATTAAAGAAAACATCGCCAATTCTGATTGTATCAATGTAAAGGTTTTTGAGTTCCGTGGTCATTGTCAAAACCCTTTCAGAGTTTTTACCGGCCTTTGTAAAATGAATATCCGTTTTAAAGTTCCCCTTGATTCTTCTGAGAGAATCTTTCCTGTAAAAGGGAAGACTCCATCTGTAAACATCCTGAAAATTGGATTTAATTCGGGTTTTGATTGTCATACTTTGAATATTTTTGGGATGATTTTCATAAAAAATATTCCCTGAGGCAAGAAAATAAGAATGTCCCTTGATTAATTTTAACCTTGAAAGAAAAATGGTGTCCTTGGTGATCAGGAATTGAACATCAGTCAGAAAACTGATCTTTTGAGAAACATCCCTGATTTTCAGTGTTGAATTGACATTTTTGATAACAATCATAAGACTGCTTTTCTGATTGAAGGCCTTCAGGTTGAAATTATCAATTTTAACAAAGTACCTGTCCATATATCTGATTCCGGCACGGACATTCTGAATGTCAATCTGTGAGACAGGAATCCTTTTAAGGAAACTGTTAAAATCTGGAAAATTGTTGTTTGATCCTGATGAGCCGGAAAATATCCGCTCTGAAATTCTTACATCCAGTTCTGTGTCCTTGATTTGTAACAGATGAATCCAGAATTTTCCAATGAGCAGATCAATAAGTTTTGGTTTCAGGATCAGTTTTTTTATACTGAAGGGGGAAAGGGTTTTATTAAATCCTTTTTTTGGTTTAAAGTGGGTGTCATACAATTCCACCTGGAGTGAAAAAACAGAAAAATAAGCCTGACCCACTTTAATATCAAAAGGAATACTTTCATCAAGACTCATTGACTCCACATAATCTTTCAAAAGAGCTTCCAGTTTTGGCTTCTGCCAGATATAAAAGTAGGTCAATCCCATAGACAGGAAAAACACTGAAAGATAAAATAAAATTTTTCTTAATTTAATCAAAGAGTTCCTCTTTCCACTGCGACAGGATCTTGGTGGCTGATTTGAAATAAGGTCTCATGGATGAAATTTGTGACATGAGGTTCATGGCTTTTTCCTTTTCACCCAACTCCCAGAAAGCAATGGCCTCTGCATAGTAAACAGGAAAAAGGGCATCAGGATCATGAGCGTATTTTGCCTTCAGAAATTCACAGTGGTCAAGAATAGAGACGTGCTGATTTCCAAAAAACAGATAATCAAGAATCCGCCAATCCCGTTTTGGATTGTCCTTTTCACCACAAACAAAGTCCAAAGCCAGTTTTGACTCACCAATGGAACGTAAAAGATAGGCAAAGTCAATGGCCTGGGCTTTGCCCCGATTGTGATAGGAGCGGGCCTGAACCTTTATGGTTTCAATCAACTCCTTTTCCTGTTTAATTTCATGGACTTTTTCGGCTTTCAGAAATGTTTTCCTTTTCTTTATGTTCAGCCTTTCCATAACTTTCTCAGCCCGGTTTCTTTCATCCTCACTGACAACCTGGTTAACCTTGAATCGTGATGGCTCCAGCTTTTCAAGCTCATTCATATAGAAAAGCTTCTGGTCCTCCAGCCTCTCAGACTCAGCAATCTGAATAGAAGTGATTAACTCCTGTTTATACCCTGATATATGATCCAGGAAATCACGATCCTGTTTTTCCACTATTGCTGTCATCAGACCAGCCATGGAATTCTCATCCCGGGCAATGATTTTCCTGTCTTTTAAATGAATGATTATTTCATTAAAGCAATCCTCTGGAATTCTGACTTTGTGAAAATGAATGATTTTTAAAAACAAAATCCAGGGCAGTTCATGCACCTGGCTTTGCAAATCAAGGGAAAAAAGATAAATGAATATCTGGTCCTGTTTGTTCAGAAATAAAAAATGGTAGATATCCTCTTTTCCCTCGGGATGGATATCCACCCATTCCTGGCGAAGACCGGTTTTGAGTTCTTTTTTATGACCTCTTTGCAAAAAATGTATCAGATTACTTTTCCAGGACATTTGCCTGTTATTGTACACCAAAGTGATCTTTTGGCATAATGAGAACTGCTACCTTGACCTTTCCATGTATTCACCAGTTCGGGTGTCCACTTTGAGAATATCCCCTTCATTGATATGAAGGGGAACATGAACAACCAGACCTGTTTCCAGGGTGGCGGGTTTGGATCCCCCTGTCACTGTGTTTCCCTTATGACCAGGGTCTGTCTGAACCACCTTCAGTTTGACAGTGTTGGGACAGTCAATACCAATGGCCCGATCATTAAAAAACATCATTGTCACTTCCAGATTCCCTGTAAGATAGAATCTGTTGTCACCAAGATCATCCCCATATAAAGTGTGCTGGCTATAGTTTTCAATATCCATAAAATGAAAACCATTGTCATCACTGTAAAGAAACTGACAATTACGGGTCATGGCATCAGGGCTTTTAAACTTCTCACCTGATTTGAATGTTTTTTCAAGATTGCTCCCTGTAATCATATTCTTAAGTCTGGTTCGGGTGAACTGATTCCCCTTGCCGGGTTTAACGTGTTGAAAGTCCACAATGGAATAGGGTTGGTCGTCTATGAGCAGTTTCAATCCTTTTTTGAAATCAGATGTTGAAAGCATTAACCCCCCCGCCAAAGTTTGTCAGGACCTCTTGAAAGGGTCAAATGTCCTGTACAATGCGTTGAAGCATTTTTTGATAAAATTCTTTTCTGTTCTGAAGCTCCATAAGAGCGGGATTCACCCTGTTTTGCTCTTCCATGAATGAAAAATCCGGAGAATCATTCCACCCCTTTTTACCCTGTCCTTTCGGTTCAGGAATAGTCTCTTCCTTTATCGGCGTTGGAATACTAAAGGGTTCAAATTGCTCAGCAGGATCCCCCTCATTTTTAGCCTCTTCACCATCTGGAATATCTGACGATAAATCGGGAGTGTCCGGGGACTCAATCTGCCTGACAAGTTCCAAAGCCTCCCTGTCCTCAGGATTCAGCCTTAAAAGTTCATTGATATAATTCATGGCCTTTTGCCGTTGTCCCATTTTTAAATAACAAAGGGCTGTAAAGCGAAGGGACAATAAATTTTTCGGACTCAGGGCAAGACTTTTTTCAAAATTCTGTATGGCCAGCCTGTATTCCTTTAAATCAAATAATACTTTGGCGTGGACCACAAGACCTGAAACAAAATCAGGCTTGTATTCAAGACCCTTTCTGGTCACCTCCAGAGCCTCCTGCAACCGTCCCATCCTGCGATAGCTTTCAGCCAACATGGCAAAGAGGGAGGAACGTGGGTTTTTAAGAAGAATCTTCTGATATTCCCGGATTTTCCTCAGATTATCATCACTCATATTGAAAGCCTTCCATGTTCCGTCCGCAAAAACAATCTATTTCCCCTTCCGATCCCCCATAAGGTCCTGTGATCACCCTCACGCCCCTTGCACAAAACCATTTTTTAATATAAATTGCCCTTAAGTTTCACAACAGGTTGCCAGACTGATTTCCACAAAAAGGTTTTTTCTGTAAGAAGGAAGGTTCCTTGTTTTTACAAAAAACACTCAAAGATAAAGCCGTTATTAATGGTATTGGTCTGCACAAGGGAGTCCGGACATCCCTGTCTTTTTGCCCCGCACCAGCCAATACAGGAATTCACCTGATAAGGACGGACCTGGAAGACTGTCCATCAGTTCCCGTTCACGCCGACTATGTCAAAGCCACTGCTCTGGCCACAACTCTGGGATGTGAGCGTTTTATTATTTCCACTGTGGAGCATTGTCTGTCCACTCTGGCCGCCTTTCGTATTGATAATGTCTATCTGGAGCTTAAAGGCAGTGAAATTCCAATTGGTGACGGCAGTGCCAAGGTCTTTATGGATGAAATAAAAAGAGTGGGAACTATTGAGCAATCAGAACCCAGAAAATACATTTATATTACCAAACCCATTTACTGTGGTGACAGGGAAAAACACGCCTATGTTGTTCCCTACAATGGTTTACGCCTCAGCTGCACCATTGATTTTAAACACCCGGCCATTGGTGAACAATTTGTGGACGTGGATGTGAATGAGCAGAGCTTTGCCACCGAATTGGCCACAGCCCGCACTTTTGGCTTTATCAGGGATATGGAAAAAATACAGGGAATGGGGCTGGCCATGGGAGCCTGTCTGGATAACGCCATAGCTCTGGACGAAAACAAAGTCATCAATAGCGGTGGATTGCGTTTTGGAAATGAGTTTGTACGGCACAAAGCCATGGATGCCCTTGGGGATCTTACAACTCTGGGACAACCCCTTATGGGCCATGTGGTTCTTTGCAAGGCCGGCCATGAACTGCTCCACCAGCTGGTTAAAAAAATTCTCAATTCCCCCCACTGCTTTCAGAACATGGAACTGGGTTCAGAAACACCCCAATGGCTTGCCTTTGAATATCCCTTTAACCAGCATTGACACAAGAGGTAAGAATTTATGTTAAGCTATACTCAAGCCAATGACTTTAAGGAGAATTTATGAATATCGGGGTGCCCATGGAAATAAAAATCAGTGAAAATCGCGTGGGCCTGACAGAAGCGGGGGTCCGACAACTGGTTTGTGAAGGTCATAAGGTTTATGTCCAAAAGGATGCCGGTCTGGGTTGTTTGATTGGTAATCAGGACTATAAAAAAGCCGGGGCCTTTCTGGTGGACAGTGCCAAAGAGGTCTATGACACAGCAGAAATGATTGTGAAGGTGAAGGAACCCCTCCCCGATGAGTATGAACTGCTCAGGGAAGGACAGATTCTTTACACCTATTTACACCTGGCTGCCGAACCCCAACTGACCAGAATTCTCTGCGACCGTAAAATCAAAGCTGTGGCCTATGAAACCATTGAGGACTATAAAGGAAACCTGCCGCTTCTGACTCCCATGTCAGAAGTGGCTGGAAGAATGGCCACCCAGGTGGGGGCTTTTTATCTCCAAAGGGATAAGGGAGGAAAAGGAATTCTTCTTGGAGGTGTTACGGGGGTCCAACGCGGTCGTGTCACCATCTTGGGTGGAGGTGTGGTCGGAGTCAATGCTGCTCAAATGGCTGTGGGTCTTGGGGCTGAAGTAAACATTCTGGACATTAATCATTCCCGTCTGGAGTATCTGGATCATATCTTCAACGGACGGGTGATGACTCTCCATTCAAACAGTCAGAATATTGAAGAGTCTGTTGTTGAATCTGATCTTGTGATTGGGGCTGTTCTGCTGGCTGGTCGCAAAGCTCCAAGGCTTGTAACCTTATCCATGGTGAAAAATATGTCCCCAGGTTCTGTTGTGGTTGATGTGGCTGTGGATCAGGGAGGCTGTATTGAAACCTGTAAACCCACCTCCCATATCCATCCCACCTTTGAAGTCAATGGAGTTATTCATTATTGTGTACCCAATATGCCTGGCGTGGTGGCCCGCACCTCCACCTACGCTCTCACCAATGTCACCTTTGGATATGCCAGGGAGATCGCCAACCTGGGACTGGAAAAAGCCATCAAGACCCATCCTCTGCTTGAAAAGGGAGTCAATGTTTATGAAGGGGAGGTCACTTATGAGGCCGTTGCCAATGACCTCAACATGAACCATCAACCCTTCTCCAAAATTGAGCCCGTTACCAGGGAGTATGAGTAGTTACAACGGGCTTTGCGGGACAGAGTCAGACTTGCTTGCGAGCTTTGCGAAGCTCCAGTCGGTGATGTCTCCGGGCCTGGGCCTCCCTATAGCGTCTTATCTCATCTACCGTAATGGGTTTGACAGGAGGAACCGAAGTGGGTCTCCCATGGGAATCCAGTGCAACAAAGGTCAAGTAAGCACTGGCCGTATGGAAAACTTCATTGATTAGAGGATTCTCAGCATCAACACGCACACCCACTTCCATGGAGGTTTTTCCTGTGTGATTGATACTGGCTTTAAGGTTTACCACCCAACCCTTGTAAACCGGAGTGATGAACTCAAGACCGTCAATATGGGCGGTCACCACCTGTTTGCCCGAATGTTTATTGGCACAAATGGCACCAGCCACATCGACCCAGGACATAATAACACCACCAAAGATTGTCCCAATGGCATTGATGTGAGAGAGCATAACAAGCTCAGTCATCATCACCTGTGAATAAGAAACAGAACGGGCTTCCATAAATAGAACAGATTTCCAAAAAAGAAATCAGAAAAAACTCTTTTCAGAGTCCGATGGATCCACCATTTCCCACATTGTTACCACTGCCTTTTCCATAATTCAGATTTCTGAAACTGGAACCCACAGTTCTGCTACCAGCAGGAATGGTGTTCACAGGTCTTGCCTCCTGTTGTGAAGTCTGTTGTTGTACCTGTTCCTGATTCACCTCATTCTGATGATCCTGAGAGTTGACAAAATGAGTATGGGGCATACACCAGACAATCAACTGGGCCCGTGACTTGACTTCCATTTTTTTGTAAATATTGGTCAGATGAAACTTCACCGTTTTCTCAGTGACAAACAGGCGGTTGGCCACCTCCTTGTTGGAAAGACCTTGTGAAACCAATTCGGCCACTTCCGCTTCTCTATTGGACAATTTCTTTTCAATCAGAATATCTCTGAGCATCCTTGCTCCCTTTGTTAAAATGTTAAACACCTGCTTCCTTGGGCAAACCTTTTTAAAATCCTTGCCTGTCTTAAAGGCTGGCAAAGAGTTGGACTTTTTGCAAGACAGAATAAATTAAAAAATACAAAACTGGACTTAAACGTCAGTTTTTTGACGATTTATCGGTCTTTTTTCCAAAATTTCCTGATTTTTATTAAAAAAACAGTTTACGCTGCGGGTTAACTCGCATTTCTCATAAACTTCCTACTGCGGCTACCGAACTCCCTCTACAAAAGGATTTCCCCTGAAGCCGTTTCGACATTGCCCTTGGAAAGCACAGAAGGCAAAAGGCTCTGACACTGAAAACCCTTATCACTCCAAAAACAAAAAGTCTTGGAAAACAGGGATGGGAATATCTCTCAATTTCGTAAAAAACACCTTCCTATACACGAAAATTTATGAGAAGTTCGGGCCAGTGAAAAGGAATCCTGGTAGGATGACCAATTACACACCCATTACATTGTCTAATATATTGAAATAAACTTGAACCCCTTATATTTGGTACTTTTTTAAAACTCCGTTTATTTCTTAAAAACTTGCAAATTCTGATTAGTTAGGGAATTTCGTGAAAATTCGATCAGTTTAAAATGGAATAGTAAGTTTTGGAGAGTTGTAAACTTGGAAGTATTTTTTCAATTTCTGTTTGTACTGAGTTCAGGATTTCAGGGATTTTTTCTGAAGGGGAGGGGGAAGAGGTTTTATTTGTATTGTATTTTTCAAGATAGGAGAGAAGTTGTGAACGATAACCAATAAAGCGTTCAACATTGGTGGTTTCCAGTTTGTAAAGTTCCTGATTCAACTGATTGAGTTCGGAGGTGAGCTGTTTATAGATATTGCCACTGTTTTCAACTTTAACATTCTGATTCTGACTTTCTTTAATGGCTATTTCCATGAGACAATTTTGATGTTCGGCCTTAATGGAGTTTAGATTGGTAAAAGGTATAACATATTGTTTTCTCATCTTTGGAGCCAGTTTTGAGGCTTTTGGCAGAAGGCCAATCATTTTTTCAAGCTGGGCAATGGTTTGTTGAGTTAAGAGGTTGATTTCCTGGGGGTTGTCAGAATCCATGTCAAATGTTTGCAGGGAAAGTTTGTCAAGTTTCTGACTGACCTGGATGAGATCCTCTTTGAGTTTTTTTGGTAAGCCCTGGTTGAAACCCTGTTCCAGATTTTTTTTGATCTTGTTGTAACGGTTTTCCATGTCTGCGTTGACCGTGGCGGATTCACAGTTGTTTTTGGAAACCTCTGGTTTAGCTTTCGCAAAACCCGGATGAGCGGGAAACAGGAGGGTTATCGCCAGGGTAAGAACCCAGCCTGTTTTCTTTGAAGAACCGCGATAAAATAAGGTAAAAAATGGAAGTAGTATCACGCCCCCAATATAAACAAGATTCGTACCAATTCTTAAAAGACTTTATCTTCAGGAATTATGGGGTTAGCCTGTTTTTTGCTTTTTAAAAGTGACTTTTTTTGTCATTCAGGTGTCATTTTTGGGTCATGATTGGAGTTGTAAGATACTGATTTTCAATTATTTTTCTTCAAATAAATAAGAAGGGATGTATAACAAATCAAGACATGATGGGCGAAAGCAAATAGAAAAAACAAAAACAGATATCAATAATTTGCTTTCCAAAGAAAAAATGTCCAGTACTTTTTGGGAACATCATTCTTCTTGCGTGGAAAATGGAAGCATTCAGCTCTTAAACATAGGATAAAACATTTTCCATCTCCATTTATTCAGCAGGTGGATAAATATAACCGAGATGGTACTTTGAATTTTGTCTGTTCTGGGTTGTGTCACAAATACTTCCTGTTCCTGTAAAAAAAGTTCTCATTTGAGGATCATAACAGCGATAGAGAGCTATGAGTCCCCGGTCTTGAGCCTGGGCATCACCAATACGGCGTGAGAATATGTACCCCAAGGTTCGAATTTTATCTTCCTGTGCCCAACAACCGGAGGCCCTGTTCACATGCTCATCGGGATTATTTTTGAGAGCACAGTCAAACAGGGGAACTGTTTTCTCTTTTTCTTCAGTCAAAATATAACCCAAGTGGCTTACAAACTGATATTCTGATGATGGAACATAGGTTGTTGTTGTCCAACTGTCCCAATTTGAATTCTCATTTCTTCTGTAACGGGACAATAGGAGTTTAACATCCGGTTCATCTTCTGAACTCTTGGGAACCTGCAAAACTCTTCTGTAAACCAGGTTTCGATTTTCATTTGTCTCCCCCGGTCTGACGTAAGCATAATACAGGAGAAAAGTGCTATTTTCATACCGATTGCCACCTTTGTTGGAAACAAGACTAATATTTTTAAATTTTTCACTGCCTTCATCTGAATCTCTTGGAATCAATGGAACATCCATGGCACTGAAATGAAGACCATCGTGACTGGTTGAAAGGATAATGCCTTTGGTTCTTGACGGACCTGAACCTGGAAATCCTACCAGTACAAACCTGTTATTGTTGACATCGTAACCTGGAAAAATTCCATGATCTTTGGCCCCATAGTCTGTGAACTGTCCTGAGAAATTGCTGTCGTTGACAGACCTCCAGGATCCGTTAATCCACTTTTTCCAATTTCGGGTGTTTTCTGCCCTGTTATCGCCGGGGGCCCGGAAGACGGTTCGAATGAATCTGGGAACTGAAGATCTGCGGATGACCACATAAGCCCAAAGATATCCTTTGGCATTCACAAGAGAGACTTGTCCCAGTCCTCGATGTTTTCCGTACTCAGGTGGTAGTGAATCTTGGGGGAAAAAAGGTTGATCTGATACAAATTGAAATGTTTCACCATTGTTATGGGATTTGACGTAAGCGACACTCCCATATGTTTGATAACTATTGGAATAACAGCAATTCGTTTCCACATGGGCCCAACCGCGTATGTAATTCCCATACCTTTCTGTGTACCGAAGCCATGCTCCGCAATCCCTGGACCGGGTTTTCCAGTTTGTCTGATTGAAATGACTTTTATTACAGTAAAATGTGTAACTGACTGTTCTTCCACCGATGACTTTCTTATCAGCCCCCTGAAAGGTCATATTTGTTGGAGAGGGGCCTTCAAACAAATATGTGATTGCATTGGCTGCATAACCTCTAAAAAGATTGTTATTTATTTTTACAACATTAAAGGCTCCCTCCCAGCCAATTTCTCCCTCCGGAGCGACAATATGGGGTTCGTTCACATAATAAGTAAAATGATTTTCCCTTTCGGCAATGGACCACTCATGGTTTTGTTTGACTGAAGGATTGTCAGCCTTATCCCAAGCCCGAACAGTAAAACGATGCTCCCCCTCGGATAAATTTGTATAATTCACAGAACCCTGACAAACAGAAAATGAACCACTGTCCAGACGACACTCCACCCTCTTTATTCCACTCCCACTGTCACTGGCACTGAAACTAAAGGAAGCATTCCTGTTGACCGTGGGATTGTCAGGACCAGAGGTGATACTTACCACCGGCTTCACACTGTCCACAAACCAACTGTAAACAACAGGGGAGGTCCTCCTTCCCGTTGAATTCACACCCACAACCAAAAACCGATGCCTGCCCTCGGAAAGATTCCTTAAAGCATGGGGACTGCTACAGGTCTGAACACCCCCACCATCAAACTGACACTCATAGGACACAATACTCCCATTGACTCCCGAAAAAACAAAGGAAGCCCCTTTCTCCTGAGTCATGGACGAAGGCTCTGAGGTCAATGCAATAGTCGGCATTGAAACATCCTGAATCCAGGAATGGGATACAACAGGGGACTCAAAATCCACATGGTCCACAGCTTTGGCCTTCAGGGTATGGGAACCATCAGAGAGATTACTCAGACTGAACTCACTCTGACAGACTGAAAACCGGGCCTCATTGTCCAGGCGACACTCCATACGGGCCACTCCGGAACCTGTGTCCACGGCAGTGAATTTGAAATCCGGGGTTATGTCCGAAGTGCGACTGGCCGGACCACTGTTGAGAGTGAGTTCCGGGGGAAGACCGTCATGGGTGATGCTGGCATTCACACAGGAAGATTCCTCACCCTCTGAAACCCTGTACCTGACATAAACAGTGTTTGTTTGGTTGGACTGTCTGAGTTCAAGGGATTTGGTGGCTTTCAGGGTTTCCCAGGAGCCTTCCAGGCACTGGGGATCAAAACTGACGAACATTTCATTGAAGTTTCCCCCGGGGATGAATTTGAGGTTCACATTGAGTTCTTTTGTGTACTGAGCCTCTTCGTTAATAAGAAGTCCCGGGGAATCGTTTTCCAGGCGGTGAGTGAGTGAACTGACGCTGCGATTGGCCCTGAGGGAATCCCTCCCACAGTTATTGTAGGAGATAAAAACAAAGACAGGAAAAAAAATCGTTAAGATGATGTGTTTAATGTATTTTTTGAAAAATATTTTACCTGTCTCCCTCATGTCCTCCACCTATTCAATTATACTGATCGTGTTTGGAATTTCACGGAGTTTCTCTATGAAAATAACATGAAAAACAAATGCTCTTTAGTATAGTTTACCACAAGTAAACCGATGGTTATACACGGGGTTTGAATCTCAAGGGTTGTCTCATTCAAGGCCTTTGGAGATGAGTCATCTGAAGCTGCACCCAGCCATACTTTGGAACCGCATTTTAGTTTCACACTGTCTTAATAAAAAATGACTCTGGATGGATGATGGTAAAAGGCACCTCTTTGAGTGGGTAAATTGAGTTTTGACCACTGACAGAACCCTTGAAATCCAATACAAGATCAGTCATATTGAAAATAATGTTAGACCCAACGATAAAAAAAGCCTTTGGAAGACTCAATATCCATTCCACTTTTCGTAAAAATGCTAGAGTTGTTATTCATCCTGGGAATTGTATGAAACTTCTTAAAAAAATTCCTGATGAATCTATACAACTTATCATTACCTCCCCTCCTTACAACATTGGAAAAGAATATGAAAAAAAATTGAAACTGGAAACTTACATTAAACAACAAACTCAGGTAATTAAAGAATGCGTAAGAGTTTTATCTCAAAAAGGAAGTCTTTGCTGGCAGGTTGGAAATTATGTGGATAAAGGCTCCATTATTCCTTTGGATACGGTTTTAAATCCCGTTTTTATGTCTTTTGGTTTAAAAATGAAAAACCGTATTATCTGGCATTTTGAACATGGCCTTCATTGTACAAAAAGATTTTCAGGCCGCTATGAGACAATTGTATGGTTTACAAGATCTGATAACTACACATTTAACCTGGATCCTGTAAGAGTTCCCCAAAAATATCCAGGGAAAAAATATTTTAAGGGTCCAAAATCTGGTCAATACTCTTGTCATCCTCTCGGAAAAAACCCTGGTGATCTTTGGGTGATTCCCAATGTGAAGAACAATCATGTAGAGAAAACAGATCATCCCTGTCAGTTTCCTATTGAGTTGGTGGAACGTCTTGTTCTTTCCATGACAAATAAGGATGATTGGGTTTTAGACCCTTTTCTGGGTTCCGGGACAAGCTCCATTGCAGCTCTCAAACAGGGGCGGAGGGCTGTGGGAGCTGAGACAAATGCCAAATATATTAAAATAACCCATGATAGACTTAAAAAATTGAAAAAAGGGATTTTAAGAACAAGACCCATGAATACTCCTGTGTATGATCCAAAGAAACAAATGAAATCAAATCAGAAGACCCAGCAAAACAATAAATACTCTCGTCAAATAAGTTTTTTTAATGATACTGAAATGGATTTTCTTTAAAAATAAGTTTTATGTTTTTGATTTTTGAACTTCAAAAAAGTTATCAATTAAAATTGGCCAAAGAACTTAAAGGAAGATAAATATCAATGGAAATATCTGAAACTTATTCTCACCTAAATGGATTGGAATATCTCTTAGTCCAAAAAAAAGAACTCTGGGATGAGCTTAAAGAGGTGATTTCTCTTGTTGATGGGAAAAAGTGTAAAACAAAAATTTCACGAGAACAAACAATGCTGGGGAAACAATTATACAACCTTGTTCGTCAAGGACGAGGTGCTCCTGCTGTCCCCATTATTCTAATAGGTGTTGAAATATAGCTGTTTTGGGAACAATAGATATAACAAGACAAAAAACTCATGTTGGAAGTCCGCAACAGGAGTGAATATTATTAGGTTTTTAATACGCAGGAAATCAATGAAGTCGCAGAAAGTTGGATAGTATTTGCTTTGAGGGAGCATTCCTGTCACTCAAACTTGTGTTTGATTACCTAATAGCCGTTTTTTATACTTATGAAAGAGTTGAGGGAATTGAGTCAAGGAATTCGTTTTGAGTAAATAATCATATATTTCTATTTCTTTCAGAAACAATCAAAAAGATCAAATGGATGCTGCTGCTGGGTAGCTTCATCCACAACTTTTCAAAATATCTCATCAGTGACCCGATATGGAAGAAAGGCTTAATTTTTCATAATTATTGTTATTAACTTCGTGTTTTATCTCAAGAGATTGAGCCTTTCTATTCTCCTCCATTAGCACATTCAAAATTTTTTGAAGTGTTGATTTCTCTATACTGAAAGACTTAATGTCTCTGTGTTTCAGTTTATTTCCTATTGTCATAAAGACCTTGTCCAAATCATTTCTTCTCTTCGAGTTACTCCTCAAAGATTGGCTCACTCACATTTCTGGTGCCGAATCTTGGATCAATTTTGAAATAAAAAAAATCCAAGACAAAAAAGAATAAAGGGAAAAAGTGAATGAAAAAACAATTTGAAAGGAAAAGGGTTGGAAAGAAAAATTTATGGAAGATATTAGGTCATTAAAAAAATAGCAGGAATATCCCTTATAACAGACACAATTTCCATATTAAGCCACCGCATTTTATTGGTGGCTTTCTTTTTTTTCAGAATCTTGACAAACTCACAAAACTCAGATAAAAATTGTTTCACTTCGAGGGGGGGGGAGATGAGACATTTTTTTATTGCAACACTTTTTATTTTCAGTCCATTTCAAAGTTACTCCGATGATTGCTTTTTTCAGGGAACTGTTCACCCGGAACAAAAAACCCAAAGGGTAAAGGAAGTTTACACGATTGCCTGTCATTTTTTTACAAAGACCTTTGCGGCCAGGTTGAAACCTGGGATCACATTAAATAATATCCTTTTTATAAGAGACTGGGCGGGGGTTCCTTTTTTAGATGATCCTGAGCTTGATAGTCTAACCGCCGCCTTTTATCATCCTACGGATGATTTTACTAATAACATTTATATCAATGAAACAGAGTTAAAAAAGACTTTTGTTGAGGACCCGGTTTGTAAAGAGGCCATTTTATTTCATGAACTGATCCATTTTTTTTATAAGTCAGCCTCCCTTGAATACAGAGTCAGCAACAAAATAGAAAGAAATTTGGTCATGGATGAGGCTTTAAGTTACTGGTCTCAAAATCAATATATAGAAACAGAAACTCAAGGAAAAAGGAATCTTATGGACTGTTTAAAGTCTCCTGAAAAGGAAAGTTTTGTTTTAAAGGAAAACTTTGCTGAGGAGTACGCCGTTTTGTTTTATGCCTTTGACTGGCAAAAGTTTGTCTACAATGCCATTCATTTTATGGATAGTGACCCCCAGGGGGAGTATAACAATATCGTCAATGGCAAGTATGTTTTCAAGGATCCATTTGAAGGTTTGCCTCATTGAGGTTTGTTTCTCTGGAGTTCTTTCCTGGGCACCCTTCCCTTGCTTTTATTGAAAAAAAATCTCCCAGAGATTTAACGTGAATCCCCCGTTGATAGACTCCCCCTAGGGGAAACCCAGGGACTCCTACATCTTATTTTGAAACACTTTTAGTAAGAAATATTTAAAAGCCTTCCTTACAAAGGAGGATAGTAATAAAGTAAAAGCCTGTTGTTACCGGTAATCCTGGAAAGAGCCTGTAACACAGAGAGATTCTTATGATTGGCCACAAATTCAATCAATGACCCCGTGGTTCCTATTTTTCTGCCATTTCTCTGTTTTATGTTTTCCCACCTGTTATCCTCTTTTATAAGAATGTACTCACGTCCCTTGAGGAAGGGAAACCCCTCCCCACCCAAAAGTGGAGGGGTTTTCCTGTCTTCATGGAAATTGGGAAGCTTTTCCCCAAGGTGCTGTTTCAATCCGGGTCTTTCCTTAAATTCAACCTCATTTCTTTTGAACTGCTCCAATAAGCCTTCTTTTGTGTAGTTCAAACCAAGTCTTTTGCCACGAATGGTTTTTTCTCTAGCCGGATGGAGATAAGATAAAACCAGACCACGATCATCCACACTGATCCCAAGCTTCTCATTCAGTGAAACAAACTCATCCATATTGCTGGCAATCCTTCTGGCAAAATCCGCTTTTTAGAAATTTGGCCACACGGAAGACATAAAAGTTGTAGTGCTGGCATTATGGAGGCTTTAGTGATGGTTGTTCCAGGTGGGTTTTTCTGTTCTGGATTGTTGCTGTTTTTGTTTTTTGAAATGTTGTCTTTTTGTTTTTTGAAATGTTGTCTTTTTGGTTTTGATTGTGTTTGTTTTTTTGTTTGTCTGGAGTTTTTGGGTGTTCATGAGGATATTTTGCATTGCGTAAGGGTGCAAGACAGAAGTCCGCTAGCAAACTTCCAAAATTCTCCCTTCGGGCCATGGGGCCTGTGGCCAGAATTTGCTTGTTGGGGAGGTCCCCAATTCCCCTTGACTCGCTGCCGCCTAAACAGATTTTTCTCATTTCTTTTCCCCCTTCCTTATCGCCCAACTCACTTGGATATTCCTTTTGAAACACCAGTGGTAAAACCTGCAACATTGCCTGCCACGTTCTTTGAATCATCAATAAACTAAGGGCTTCTCTCTGATTCCGTTTCAAATAAAACAGGTTTTAGAGAGTAAATAACAAGCCCTGTTGTGAACAGTGGGACCATGGTTTGAACCATGGTGAAAACCGAGTAACTGTAATAGATTCTCTCCATAACAACCTCTGAAGCATAGAGACTGATTCCATCGGAAAGGGACCCATAGGCTCTTAAAAGGCTTGCCGTATTGGAGACATGATTTATAATGTGGTACATGATGGTCCAGATGGGTGTCCACATACAGACAGATAAATAAATCCAGAACCAAGTGAGAAGAATCTTCCATTTTCCGGCCACAACAAAAAAAATCAGCCACGGAAATATTCCAATTAAAACCATTTGAGTAATACCCTTAATATGGGGTGCCCTGGCCAGAAGTTCACTAAAGTTTTGGGCTCTTTTTGCAGCCTCTGATGCCCCGTGAAGATGGGATTTTCCAAACAGTGACAGGACTGCATCCCATGAGAAAAGCCGATTCAAATATTGGAAAGCAGTGCCAGTGGTTCCAGGAACCTGTGAGCCTTTGTAAACTCCCCAGAAACTTTCCTTCTTACTTTTGTAATAATTATTGAGCATGGAGGACATGGCCGCATTCACAGTTGTTGTCCTGATCTGGTCATTCATTGTGATCCCCGCCCTTGGGGGTATAAGGAGAATAAAAGGTATTTTTTATAGAATTGCGATGTATTTCTGAAGTTAGAGGGTTTTTACCAAAGAAGATACGAACCTAAAGAGAAGTGACCATTGCTTTTCGGGATAGCTAAAGTTCCGTCCTTGTTTACAGAGATCTGTCATTGATCCGGTTTTCATTCCTATATTGGATGAGAGCATCGCTGTTTGTTTGTGATTTTGGTTTCTATTTTGCCATCAGTTTCTTTGGTGGCTCTACTCAATCCTCATTCCTTATTTAAAAATAAAAAAATTTTACCTGGGTGTCCTCACAAGGCGGAAACCGATATACCCGTTGCGGTACCCCGGCCCGAAGCTGTAACGATCGGCCGACCGCAAGTGACGAGCGACGATGATCCAACTTCCGCCACGCAGAACCCGGTCAGAGCCACCTTCCGGCCCTCTTGGATCAGTGAGTGGACCTGTCGGATACTTTTCATGCCAATCCTCCACCCACTCCCACACATTCCCATGAACATCATACAAACCCAATGGATTAGGGCCTTTTGTGGCCACCACTCTCGTCTGACCACCGGAATTCTCTGAATACCAGCCATACTTCTTTAAATCTGAAACATTGTCACCAAAGGAGTATGCCGTTGTCGTTCCTCCCCTGGCTGCAAACTCCCATTCCGCTTCTGTTGGCAAACGATACTCATAACCTTCACCCTTTCTCTCAGCCCTCTCGTTATACGCCTTCAAAAATTTTTTCACATCCTTATGGGAAACACTCTCAACCGGAAAAAGGGCACACATTGAAAAACCATCCCTTTCCATGTGACTCCCTGGACAATACCTCTCCTCCTTAAAATAGGATGGATTACCACCCATCAAATCAAACCACTGAAATTGTGTTACCTCTATGGGACTTATTTCAAAATCCTTTTTCAAAATCACCCTGTGTCTCAACTCATCCCCATCCCGGCCCTTCTCTGATCTCGGACTGCCCATCATAAATTCACCAGCCTTCACGGGAACAAAGGGAACTTCGGAAATATTCACATAAGGCTTCACAAAACTTCTTAAAACACTGTATTCAATACCCGTCTTATCCCTTGAATAACTTAAGTGAGGAATCTTATCCCCCTCAACTCCAATCACATTATCCACTAAACTCTCAATAGCGGAATTTAACCCCTTAACAGCACCACTCAATCCTTGACCATCATTGATCTTTTTATTGAACTCCTCAATTCTCAATCTCAAATCTGACAACTCTTGTGGATCCGGAATGCTTTCCGCTTCACAGGTCTTTGAGGGATCCAGGCAATTCTTAACGATCTCAGGATTCTCATACCTTTTAACAAAACCCAGAATTCTATTCTCCTGTCTTTGGACTTCGTCCCTTTGTCTTTCCAAATCCTGAACACTTTGTTGATTCAATTCCTCCCTATAGGCTTTCAATTGCTCCGCCTCCTTTTGCCCCAAAGTGTCGAAATCAGGGACCCTTAAAGCAAGTTTAAGCCTGTTCTTGAAATCCTCAACGGAAACTCTTATCGAAAGGTCGGACTGACAATCACTCCTCTTATCAATAACAGAGTACCTCTCACACACTTTAATAACAATCTCGTCGCCGTCTTTATAAAAAAGAATAACATCAGCATCAGGACCGACAAGGGTCAGACTGGTTTTGTGCAGTTTGTAACCGTATGGGAAAGAGGCCAGACTCCTCATCTTTTTTTCATATTTGTCAATGGCTGTGCTGTTATCAGCTTTTTTGCTGAAAAAGGCACAGGATGGCAAGATCATCCATAGTATTATTAAAGCTAATTTCATTTTTCCTCCCTCAAACCTCCTGAAAACAGGCTGGTTAGTCTTGAATTATCAGAGACCCTCAATTCCCAAAAAACATGAAAATTCGAGTGTGTTTAAACAGTCACAGAGTACCCGCTCCCGACCCCCATTTCAACCGAAATGTTTTGACCTCCAATTCGAGATGTTTTATCATTCACTAAAGTCTGGCAACTTATATGATAAAAAACATTTATTCTACAGACTTGAGTTTCTCTTCACCAGACTTGGAGTCATAAATTCTCAATCAAAATCCCACTCAAATGACCACAAAATGGGAGTCATAGAACAAAAAGATCAGAAAAAACTCAGAAACTCAGAAAAAACCCGGAAAACAAGGGCGAGAATATCTCTCAATTTCGTGAAAAATGTCTTTTATTTTTCTTATACCCTATGGTCGGTGAAACAATCATGAATATTTATGATGCCATTAAAATTCTGGGAATTATTGATTTACCAGAAATCACAAAAGATGACGTTAAGAAAGCCTATAGAAAAGCTTCAAGAAACTATCACCCGGATCATAACCCTTCTGGTGAGGAAATGATGAAGCTTGTCAATGAAGCCAACTCTGTTCTGGCTGATGCCAGGTATCCCATTTCTATCAATGCCGATGATAATTATGATTATGGCTCTGAAATCAATTCAGCTTTAAAGGCCCACGCTTGAGTGGGTCTTTTTTTTGAAAGGAGAAACAAATTATGGAAGACAGTCAAATCAACAAGCTTGTAAAAAATCTTGAGCCTTATTTTTTGGTTATGTTGCCGAGAAAAACAGACTTAAAAATGACAGTGGGATGGAGTTTTTGTTTCAACACCTATGGAATGGGAAAACCACTGTCAGTGGTCTTGGCGGTAAAGGTTACCATAGTATTGGCTGTTCCTTTACCAAGCCTCTTAAAAAGATTGCAGAGGATGTTAAACGTCGCCTTTTACCGGCTTATAGGGGTGATTATTTTGAGTACCAAAGGGAAAAGAACAGAATCAGGGAAAAAAAGGCTTCTGATATGCAAAAGCTTGAGGCTTTGACTGAAGCCTCTGGCGGTGATTTACGGGATAAATATGGCAGTTCACAAGAACCCTATAACAAACGGATTGACTTAGAATATGAGTCTATTTCACAGACCTATGGTGATAAGTACAAGCTTAAAATTGAGGCCAGCTTTGGTGAAGCTTTAAAGATTATTTCATTTTTAAGGGAAATGGACCAAAGCTAAGAAATAAGTTTTGTAAAAAAAAAGCCCTGAAAAGGGCTTTTTAAGGTATTTCATGAATTTTAAATCAACCAGGTTTTTTTGAATCAGACAGATTCCAAAAAACCTTACACTTAAGGGTTGTATCCATTATTTTTTATCCACCAAAAGAGGCTGACTTTTTACCTTGCCCGTCCAGGCCAATTTTCGTGAAGACAGCGTGAAGACAAAATGCAGACACAGAGTGTGACTGGGTGTGACTTCAGGTGACTCATCTCAAATCCCTTGGATTAGACGACTCTAAAGGTTTCCCTGTTGTTTAAAATACTTACAAAATTTTGGAAATGAACCATTGGTTCGTTGGTCGGGGAGACAGGATTTGAACCTGCGACCCTCTGGTCCCAAACCAGATGCGCTACCAGACTGCGCCACTCCCCGTCAGTACTTCTTTAAAAAGTTATTTCTCTTTTAAGCTTACCAAAGTCAAGTGCTCCTGGTACTATGCCTGCCTATCAGACCTGCATGGACGAAGAATCCAGGACTTTAATCCCTGAAGTTTTCCCCTACTGAAGTAAGAAAAAATCCTCTTATGGTTCCGAACTTCCAACAAAAGCCTTATACTGGGGAAATGACCCTGAGCATACACATTCACCGTAAATTTTTCACTCATGCCAAATCCATTGTAGCAGAGACAAGCCCCTTGATCCACCTTGATGGGGTATTAACTCAGGATCTTTCAGGATCTTTCAGCCCATATTGTTTATTAAAGAACTTTTTTCGTGTTTGGAGGAGGTTTTATGAAATATGTGGCCTGAAAACCTTTCTTTGCGTCTCTATCCTCCTCTCCTCC
This sequence comes from Bdellovibrionales bacterium, assembly GCA_965218815.1. GTDB lineage: Bacteria > Bdellovibrionota > Bdellovibrionia > Bdellovibrionales > JAGQZY01 > JAGQZY01. Next base: position 1,376,392 of record CBDCLX010000002.1, read on the forward strand.
ACCCTTGTTTTTGCTGACAATAAATTCTCTTTTCAAAATAGAATTCCATCTGAGGAGAAAGTTTTTTCTGAAAATAAAACTTCCGGTCAGGGAACAGTTTCGGGTGGACAAAATGAGAAGAAGGAAAACAAATTCCAACTTTTACCCGTAGATGTCTTTTTTCAACCGGGAGGGGGCGTGCGTTTACGCTATGATTACCTGGATGCTGTTAACAGTTCTTTTCCTCAAAACAGAGGGATTTCAGAAATGAGTCATCGGGCCCAGATGGATCTCAAACTTTATAAAGGAGAATACATTGAAACTTTCTTTCGCATGATCTACTTTTCTGAAAAGGAAACAAATCCTTCTGTGGAGGGACAGGCTGTCTCATCACCTCACTCAGGGTTGACAGTCAACCAGGCCTGGGCTTTTTGGAAAATTGACAATTCATTTGGACTCCGTTTTGGTCGTCTCCCCATCCACATTGGCCTTGGTTACACTTATGGGAGTAATGATTGGTTTAATATCCCCTATTCCTTTGACCTTGTTGATTTGATCTGGGACTGGGAATCCATCAGTGTTTCATTAATGGCAGCCAAAGTTGCCGATATCGGGAATCAAAATCCTCGTTTTCAGGGTTTTCGTGAAAATGAAAGACACATTGTCATGAGTCTGGACATTCAAAATCTTTTTAAAACATTGGATATCTTCAATCTGAGTTTTGTACAGGTGAACCGTGACCCGAATTATCATCAGAAAAACAAATCTGTTTCCAATGGTCTTAATGTGCAACGCTTTGGTCTTGAAACCGAGATCAGAGGCAGATATTTTTTTGGTTCCATGTTCTTTTCCCATGTTATTGGTGAGGAAAAAATGGCTGAAACCAACAGAATAGACAATGAAGCAAAACAAGAGGTTTCCCAAAGTGCTTTTGATTTTAAGCTGGGTTACCATTTCATGGATTTTAATGATCTTAAACTCTGGCTGGGCTATCATCAGGATACAGGCGACAAATCCCCCACTGACAAAAGTTCCCGGGGTTTTGACAGCTTCTATTATGAAGTCTATGGTCAATCAGGATTTATGGATTTTATTCGTTGGGGAAACCTTTCCTTTCTCAAAGCCGGAATTGACATGAATATCAAAAAGGATTGGCTTTTGGGTATGGAATGGCTTGGTTTTTCCAGAATGGAAAACAGCGACATCATTCATTTTGGCCAATCCGCTGGAACTCTGAATACGGACATTCAGACAGGAGATGTCACTCTTGGTCCGGGAAATACAATCGGTAGTGAACTGGATCTTTTCACAAATCTGGAGTTTGGCAGTGGTGTTCATATTCGAACCACAGTCTCTGCCTTCCTGCCAGGCAGAATTTTCAAGGAAACCACAGCCGTCCCACCATCAGGTGCCTTTCCCCGCTCAGCCATCTATCAGTGCCTGACTCAGATTGGATATTTTTTTTGATCGAATGTTAAACTCCATTATTTTAAAAATTTATACCATTCCAAGGTTACTCCTGGGTTTTATAATTATCATTATAGCTTTGGTTCTTTTGTATTACTCAGATCCACCAAAGACCCTCTGTCACATCCAAATGGAAGCCATTCAAAAAACTCTGGTTAAAGGCTTTTATATGAATGACAGAGCCGGCAGTTTCGGAAAATCGATTAGTGCCGCTTTTCAATTTTGTCTAAACTCCAATTCTCCCGGTGGATGTGACGATATGTTCAGTCGTCTTCACTTCTTTGAAAAACAGGTTCGCACACTGCCTGAAGAATGTGGTTCCAGTAAAACCAGTCTGCCCATTAAAAGGGGCCTGGAAAAAGCCTTACGGCTGTTTGCAAAAATCAGTTGGGGAGGTTCCCCCCCCAAACACATATTCAAAAAAACGTCCTGGCTTGACAGTTCAGACATTGGTCTTTACTGTCGCATGAAAAGACAGTACCTGCGTCTTTACGGTGAAGAGGCCTGGAAAACCTTCACCTGGTCTATGATTCTCACATTACCAAAAGCTGAGACCCTCACAAAAAAAGAAATCTGGAAAAAGTCCCTTTTTGCCCAAATTTGCACAGGTTTCAACTGACCCGCACAAATGTGGGCTGACCAGAACTTCTCATAAACTTCCTGCTGCGGCTGCCGAACTCCTCTCTACAAAAGGATTTTCCCTGAAGCCGTTTCGACAGAGTGAAACATGCCTTCAGCCCATTTTCTAAATTTTCCCTTTAACTTTCGGAAGCTTGAAAGCCTCGCTACGAAAGTTTATGAGAAGTTCGGGCTAAAAAAAAGAATGGAGACAGATATCATCAAACATTGGCTGACTGTTGTGAAAACTGTACAGTCCAATAAGATTGAGACCTGTTTCCCTTTTGTGGGAAATCATCACCTTTTTCTCCATTGTACCAACGAGAAAACTTATCGTCCAATCCCTGGGGTTAAGGCCAAAATGACTGAGAGTTTTCCTGAGTTTTTGAGTTCCAGGATGTCCCATTGGTTCCTCCTTTTTTAAACCTGTCCAGTGACATTCTGAATAGGTTGCTTTGCGTTCCCTTGAAGTAGCAAAGAAATGAACAGGTAAAGGACTCTTTCTTTTTGAGGAGAGACAAGAATATTCGAACAGACAGCCGGATATCGAATCCAAAGCGGATTATACTGATCCGGTTTGAAAGTTTATGAGAAGTTCGGGTTAATCTTCTATGGAGAAAGGTTTGGGAAATATTGACTCGGAGTGTCCAGATCTGTCATAGGCAATAGCTCCCAAGGGAAGAAGAGCCAGGTTTCTGGCTTTTTTTATGGCTTTGGCCAGTTTTTTCTGTTGATTGAGACTCAATTTACTAAGCCGGTTTGGGGAAATCTTTCCCCCTTCTGAAAGAAAACGAAGCAAAGTGATAGGGTCTTTATAATCAAAGAAAAAATCTCCACTGAATTCAGACCGGTATTTGGAACGGTGCCCTTTTTTAAACAATGCCATTTTCACCTCTTTATGTTTTCACACGGCCCTGATTGAATGCTCCCGTCAAAAGGTTGACATGGAACTGAACATGAAAATACAGAAGAATCCGTGTATTGGCTTTTCTTACAACAAATGGGGGTTGCCTTCAAGCTTCTTTTTCAGTATATACTGGTTCCGTTTGGGTTTCCAGGCATTTTAAGAGGGGAAATCCGTGAAAATTCAGACACAACCGGTGTACCAAAATCCCTCTGTTTTTCATTGGACTTTCTATAGAGAAACTCTGTGAAAATTCAAACAGGATCAGTCTACACAAACCCACTGTATGGAAACTGGAGGACAATATGGCCCATTGTGAGTTAAGCGGAAAATCTCCCGTGGTTAAAAATCTGGTGAGTCATTCCAATATCAAAACCAAGTCCACAGCCCAACCCAATATTCAAAAAAAACGTCTCTACAGTCATATCCTCGACCAGTTCGTGACTCTGAGGGTGGCCACAAGCACATTAAAAACCATGGAACATTCAGGGGGGTTTGACAAATACATCCTTAATCAGAACCCCCAGGTTTTGTCCAAAAGGGCAAAAGTTGTTCAGGGGCAAATTCGTAAAAAAATCTCCACCCCATCCAGAAAAGAACAACAAGAACAACCAAAGGAAGAAGAACAAGAACGAAAAGAAGCAGAGGTTGAAAAATCATGAGAAAACTGAAAATCAAAAATGGTGACACAGTGCAAGTGATCACAGGTGACGATAAAGGAAAAACCGGCAGTGTTTTGAAGATTGACCTCCAGGCCATGAAAGTTCAGGTTTCAGGGGTTCGAGTCAACACCCGGCTTAATAAAAAAGAGAAAACTTTTTATAAAGAGGAAGGCTGGCTGGATTACTCCAACCTGAAGCTGGCTAAAGATTCCGGCCAGTCAAAAAAGAAAAAATCAGGGAAAAAAACATCTCAGGAGTCCACATCCCCTTAAGTCAAAAACCCCCGTCTTTTTGGATATCTCTCTTACCAATGACTTCCATTGACGACTCACTGACCAACCTCCAGGTCATCAGGAAAGGAATTGAAAAACTCTCCCCTGATGTCAGACTGCTCTGTCTTCCTGAAAACTCCCTGTATCTGAATCCGGGTCAAAATCCCATACCCAAAGAAGAGGCCTTTGGACTTCACTCACCTGAAATCAAAGAACTCCAAAGGCTGGCACAGAGTCAAAAATTGTTTATTCATATGGGTGGGATCCCCTGGTCTATTGATGGGCAGGTTTTTAATGAAGCTCTTTTAATCACTGATCTGGGGGAAGTGCTGGAAACCTACGAAAAAATTCATTTGTTTGATGTCCAATTGGGTCAGGATGTTCAGGTTTGTGAATCAGACTCCTACGCCAAAGGAAAACGTCTCTCCGTGTTTACTATTGATGGCTGGAGGTTTGCCACCTGCATCTGCTATGATCTTCGCTTCCCTGAGATTTTTATTCACTACATGGAAAATGAACAGGTGGATGTCTTTCTGATTCCGGCGGCTTTCACTGTCAGGACAGGGGAGATCCACTGGGAAACCTTACTTAAAGCCAGAGCCATTGAAACCCAGTCCTATGTCCTCGCACCGGCCCAGGTGGGCAATCACAGGGACATCAATCAAACAAAACTTCGCAAAAGCTGGGGTCAAAGTCTGGTCATCAACCCCTGGGGAAAAGTTTTGGAGGAAACCCCAAATTATAAGGAATTTCTGGACTCTCATCTTTCTCAATATGAGCCGATCCTTATTGAGATGAAAGCAGCAGAGATGACAAATTATCGGAAAACAATTCCCATAAGTCGTCATCGTCATTTTAAAATGGAGTTAACACAAAAATGAAATCCCTTATTTTTTCACTTATCGTTTTTCTATTCGCCCGTCCCGTTCTTTCAGAGTTTAACCAACAAGGGGAAAGTGATCAATGCGTCATTGACCTCCTGTATTCTGAAAATGTTTCCTGGGAGGAAGCTTCTTTTTCCAGCCAAAGACGACAAAGGGATATTGCCGGATTCGTCAAACAGGATAAGGTCACTGTCGGTTTTCAATGGCAGGGCGATTTGGTTGTTCTGGATGAAATCCCCTACTCCTATCCCCGGGTGTCACGCTCTGCTCTTCAGAAAAAAATTTCTGCTGAAAGAGGACCCTAATGATTGCTGACATCCAGAGAGAGGAAATGCAGGTGGACCTTGTGATTGTGGGTGGAGGTTCCGCCGGACTGAGTGCAGCCATTCGCTTTCAACAACTGGTCCACACATATAATTCAGAAAATCCGGACAAAACTATGGATCCTGTGGTTGTGGTCCTTGAAAAGGGAGCGGAAATTGGAACCCATTCCCTTTCCGGTGCTGTCATAAATCCCTCAGCCCTTATTGAACTCATCCCGGATTATAAAGACAAGGCCTGCCCCATCCTCAGTGAAATCACTCAGGAAGCTGTTTATTATCTGGGTCGTGATTTTAAAATCAAAGCCCCTTTTCTTCCCCCTCCCTTTAAAAATCATGGCAACTTATTGATTTCCATATCCCAATTCAACAGATGGCTTGGCTTTCAGGCTGAGGAGAAAGGAGTCCATATTTTTTCCGGTTTTTCAGCTGTGGAAGCCCTCTACGAAGGGGATAAAGTGGTGGGAGTCCGAACTGGAGACCGGGGGCTTGATAAAAGTGGCAAACCCAAGGAAAATTTCGAGCCGGGTATGATTATCAGGGCAGGAGTCACTGTCTTTGCCGATGGAACAAGAAACCCTCTGTTCAAAAAAGTCTGTCATAAACTCAAACTCCGTCAGGGAAAAAATCCTGAAGTCTTTGAACTGGGAGTCAAGGAGGTGATCCAGTTGCCTGAAGGCCGTGGAACAACTGGTGAAGTGATCCACACCCTGGGTTTCCCAATGACAAAAGGTATTGGAGGTTCCTTTGTTTATGGCCTTCCAGAAGATCAGATTGTTGTGGGCCTGTGTGCTTATCTGAATACAGAAGACCCTCTCCTTGACCCCCACAGAGAGCTACAAAAATTAAAAACCCATCCCTTTTTCCAGGAAAAACTTGCTGGTGGCCAGGTGATTGCCTACGGAGGCAAAACCCTGCCCGCCGGTGGCTGGTACTCCATGCCCAAACTCTATCATCACGGAATGCTGGTCAGCGGTGATGCGGCCAGTATGGTGGATGTCAAAAAACTTAAAGGGGTTCACCTGGCCATGAAGTCAGGAATGCTGGCTGGGGAAACAGCTTTCCAGGCTGTGCTTAAAGGGGATTTTTCAGAGAAGGCTCTCTCCCTTTACGATGAAAAAATTCAAAAATCCTTTGTTAAAAAAGAATTATGGGAGACCAGAAACTTTCATCAGACCCTCTCAAAAGGACTTTTTTTATCCACTCCTGAGATTATCATCCAGGAACTCACTGGTGGACGCGGACTGGTTGACCCCGTGGTCACTGAAGAAGAGGATTACCAAACCACCTGTTCTGTCCTTGATATTTGGGGTGTTGAAGGTCTTAATCACAAAGACAATCAATTGCCGGAACCTGATAATAAATTATTTTTTGACAAACTCAGCAGTGTTTACATGACAGGGACCGGTCACGATGAGGATTCCCCCAATCACCTTAAGCTTCAGGATGGAAATATTTGTCAACAGATCTGTGAACCCCAATACAAATCCCCCTGCACTCATTTTTGTCCAGCCAATGTCTATGAAATGATTGATGACCAGGATCAAAAAGGCAAAAAAAAATTACAGATCAATTATACCAACTGTATTCATTGTCAGACTTGTGATATCAAATGTCCCTTTAACAATATTGACTGGACTCTTCCAGAGGCTGGTGGTGGCCCCAACTACCGGATTCTTTAACCTTTATAACCTGCACCTCTCATGAAATTTCGCAGTGAAGCTGCTTGAAAGTTTTAAGACAGCAGATGAGTGTCAGGGTTGCCAAAAGGGGGGGGAGCAATGACCCAAAACAAAAAAAGGATGATATATGCCCCAGTTTTATGCTTCCACTTCCAAAGGTTTAAGTGAAGCCCTGTCTCAGGAACTTAAGGAAATGGGACTTAAAGTCAGTCAGGTTGACAAACAGGGTTGTGCTTTTACAGGCCCCTGGTTAGATTGTGTGAAAGCCAATCTCCGCTCACGTCTTGCCACCCGTATTTCCCTGCCTGTTCTGGATTTTCCAGCCTACAGAATTGATGAGTTATACAACAATGTCAAAAAGCATGACTTCACCAGATATTTAACAAAAAGCATGACCTTTTCTGTTAAAGCCAAAATCAATGCTTGTGCCATCAGGGACCAACGCCTTTTGGCCATGAAGGTCAAGGACGTGATTGCCGATCAGTTCAATGAAAAATGGGGGGTGCGTCCCAGTGTTGACAAAGAACTTCCCGATGTCCGTTTTTTTATTTTTGGTTCAAAGAATGAGTACCGCCTGTCTGTGGATACAACCGGCTATTCCCTGAGCCAAAGGGGATACAGGAAGGATTCCACAGAAGCTCCTTTAAGAGAGCATCTGGCAGCGGGTCTGATCCGGCTGACCGGTTGGGATCAAAGCATTCCCCTGGTGGATCCTCTCTGTGGGTCGGGAACTCTTTTGATTGAAGCGGCTTTAATGTTAAAAAATATTTCCCCCGGAAGTTTTCACAAAAAATTCTCTTTTCAGTCTTTCAGTCATATCCCTGAAAAGCTTTTTGATGAGGAACTGGAAAAAGTCCTGGCTGAAGAAAACAATGGCCCTGACTTTAAACTCTTTGGATTTGACAAGAGTGGAAAAAACATTAAGGCCTCTCAAAAAAATGCAGAAAGAGCAGGAGTCGATGATCTCATCCTGTTTGAAAAAGCTGGTGTCTTTTCCCTGAACTCCCCTGTGTCCAAAGGTCTGATTGTTACAAATCCTCCCCATGGTATTCGACTTGGAGATGAGTTTTTTCTGGAGGAATTTTACAAAAATTTTTCCCACAGTCTTAAAAGAAATTTTCCAGGCTGGTCCCTCTGGATCTTCTCTGGTGATCCCAAATGGACGGGCTTCCTGAAAATGAAAGCAAAGAAACATCACTCCATTGACAATGGTGGTGTGGATTGCCGGTGGATTCACTATCCCATTAACAAATTCTAGCCCGCATTTCTCATAAACTTTCTGCTGCGGCTTCCAATCTCATCCAAAATTGTGAGCAGTTACACTATTGGGAACTCAATGCCACTATGGTCTTGGCCATAATGGAATAATCATTCAGACAAATACTGAAGTTTCCTCCCCCTGCCCTTCTGGCCAATCCGGCAATCTGGTTTCCATGGCTGGGTTTCTGCCAGTGACTATACAAAAAGAAAGTACGCTTTTTATTTGTTTGATAGCACTCCTCATCACCTGGCAAAACAATCAGACTCAATACAGAAAGTCTTTTGCCTGAACCATAAACCTTTTTAAACTCATCAATGATATCATCAGCTGTCACCTCCTTTTCCTCATCCCTGTTGCTGACAATGACAGCCACAAAATCCGCTTCATCCCGTGTGAGATGTTTGTTGGCGGCAAATGAGGCTTTAAGAGCCCTTAAGGGTCGCACATTTCCGCAATAAGGGGGGTCAGAACAAGGATGAGGTGTGCCATGTTCGGGGGACCGGTCAGGTCCCCGGGTGACAGTGTACATGAAAATGTTGGTATAATCGGGTGTGGTTCGATCCAAAACCTTTGAGCCCAATATATCATGCTTACCTTCCAACTCCATTGCCTTACCGTTTTTTTGTTGTTTGAGGTGACCGTTCGAATGACCGGAGTTGGCAAAAAACATACGCCAATCCATGTTGTATTGATTCATGATGGGGACAAAGGATTTAAATCGGGTCTGGAATCGTTTGTTATTATTCATGGTTGTTAAATAGGTTAAATAATACCACATGGAGGATGAGGCGTTTAAAACAAAAAAGATATCCACTGGTCGACGGGGCCTGTTGGGATCGTTATAGTCTGGCATTATATCATAGCCATTTGTTATTGTGTCTGTACCGTAGTCATTATATCCGCCTTCCGTCTCAGGACATTCACCAGGTGAATAAATAACAAATTGGTTGTTTCTACAGACATTTTTTATGTGATCACCAACCCCCACATTCCATTCAGAATCATATCCTTCCATTCTGAACCCCTCTTCATCACTGTCTCTGGAAGAACTTGCACTGCGTTTGCTGTTGTTCTCAAAATTGGATGGTGAACAATTCAATATAAAAAAAACGGTATAAAAACTCAAAAAAATACTTTTCTTCATTTTTATTTTTGTCCTTCGCAAACTCAAATGGAACCAGCATATGCTGATCCGGTTTAGATCTTTATGCAGGCTCCTTTATTGTGAAAGAATGGAAAATCCAAATCGTAATGAGCATAGGCATATACCTTTAATCGGTATATAACCGGATGTTGAAAGTCCAGATTTCCAGGAATGGCCTGAGTGAAGGCAAAAACCATACGAACGGAGGGGATAACAGGCCAGGATATAAAAATATTTTTTCTGAATTTTTGTCCAGGTCAGTCCGTAATAACTCATACCCCTTCATTGCCATACTTTTGGATGGGATGAGAAATGCGGGTTAACCCGCAGAGCGTTTGCGTAAAATTGTTTTCTTTTTAAAGGGTTTTTTTTCTGATTTCCCGGTCTTTGATGAGATTCCGGTTTTTCGGGAAGAACTCTTCTTCCCTTTTGTGGTCTTCTTTTCCCTCAACGACTGGTTCATTTTTGTGGCCAGAAGTTCAACGGCCTGCCGATCTGTGACATCCTGAACCTCCAGATCATCGGGCAGGGACACGTTCATTGTTCCCATTTTGAGATAAGGACCATAGCGTCCCGTCATAATGTTCATGTCCTCACCCGTCTGTGGATGCTTCCCAAGTTCCTTCAGTGGGGCAGCCCGCCCCCGTCCCCTCTTGGGTTTGGATAACAACTCCATGGCCACTTTAAAATCCACATCAAAAAGGGATTGGGTTTTGGGAATGGAACGAAAATCACCATCACAAACCACATAGGGACCAAAACGCCCAATGCCCACTTTCACCTCTTTCTTTGATTCAGGATGCTCCCCTAAAAACAGGGGAAGAGACAAAAGAAACAAAGCCTGGTCAAGACTCACATTCTCCGGTTCCAGTTCCTGGGGAAGAGTGGTCCTCTTGGGTTTTACGTTTTTATCACTGCTATCACCTCTTTGAACATAGGCCCCGTAACGGCCTGTGAGAACATAAACAGGCTCATTGGTCCCGGGATCTTTTCCCAGGGCATCGGCCCCTTTGAGTTTTTGTTCAATGAGTTTATGGCAATCCTGAGCATCAATATCAGCAGGAGCCTGGGAATCAGGAAGGGAGGCACACTGCTCCTCACCTTTTTCCACACGACAAACATAGGCTCCATAGCGGCCCACCCGGAAACACAGGTCGGGCAAAACATCAAACTCAATCTGACGGGCCTTATCAGGATCAATATCTTTTTCCTGCTGTTCCACCTGCTGATATAAACCCTTTTCCCCAAAATAGACATTTTGTAAAAACTTGTGGGAATCCAACTGCCCGCCGGCAATATCGTCCAGATAGTTTTCCATTTTTGTTGTAAAACCAAGATCAACATAAGTGGGAAGGTGGGTGCTCAACAGTTTTGACACAATCATGGCCGTCAGACTGGGGACCAGAGCATGACCTGATTTATGGACATAGCCACGATCTATAATCGTGCTGATAATGGATGCATAGGTCGAGGGCCTTCCAATCCCTTCTCTTTCCATGGTCTGCACCAGGCTGGCTTCTGTGTAACGGGCCTGGGGCTTTGTCTCATGCTCCCGGATCACAGCAGACAGACAATCTATTTTATCGCCCTCAAGCATCCTGGGCAGTAATGACTCCCTCTCTTTTTCTTTATCTTCAGGTTCCTCATCTGTTCCCTCCACATAAACCTTTAAAAAACCTGGAAATTCCACAGACTGGCCGGAAGCTCCAAAGACAGCCTGACCCACAGTCATGCGAACATTCACCTGTTTTAGCAGAGCATTGGGAAGCTGTGAGGCAATGGTTCTCTTCCAGATCAAATCATAAAGCCCCAGGTAAACCCCCTTAAGCCTGGTCTCCTCAGGAAGAATCATTTCCTCCCCTGCCGGACGAATGGCTTCATGGGCCTCCTGAGCTCCCTTGGCTGTCTTGCCTTTATAGGTGCGAGGCTCTTTGGTTAAATATTCGGGGCCATAGAGATTTTTAATCCGCAAACGGGCGGCCTGAACAGCCTGGGAGGAAAGAGCATTGGAATCTGTTCTCATATAAGTGATATGCCCCTGCTCGTAAAGCTTTTGGGCCACCTGCATGGTCTCCCTGGCCCCCAAACCCAATTTCCGGTTAGCCTCCTGCTGTAATGTGGAAGTGATAAAAGGAGGAGCCGGTTTCCGGGTGATGGGTTTCTCCTCAACACTTTTTACCACCCAGGGTTCCTTTGTCGCTTCCTCTCTGATTGTCTTTGCCAGGGCTTCATCCACTCTGAGGATTTCTGACTTCTTACTGTCAATGAGTTCCCCTGTCCAGGGATCAAAATCCTTGCCCGTGGCCACCCTTTTGCCCTGATAACTCCACAATCGACTCCCAAAGTCCTGACCCTCTTTTTTGTTTTTGGCAAAAACCCCCCAGTAAATGGCTCTTTTAAAATTCAGACGCTGGGTTTCTCTCTCAGAAATAAGTCTCACAGCCACAGACTGGACCCGACCGGCTGACAAACCATAGGCCACTTTTTTCCACAGCAGGGGGGACAGGGTGTAACCCACCAGACGATCCAGAATCCTCCGCACCTCCTGGGCCCGGACAAGATCCATATCAATATCCCGAAAATCCTTAAGAGCCTGTTTTATGGCTGTCTTTGTGATTTCGTGAAAAACCATACGTTTGGTGGTCACTTTAGGTTTTAACACATCCACAAGATGCCAGCTGATACTTTCCCCTTCCCTGTCCTCATCCGTTGCCAGTATGACTTCTTCAGCCTCTTTCAAAAGGGTTTTGATTTCACGGACCACCTTGGTTTTTGTTTTTGGAACACAGTAAATGGGTTCAAAACCCTTTTCCACATTGACTCCCAGACGGGACCATTTTTCCTTTTTGTATTTTTCGGGAATATCCCTGGCCGATTGCGGTAAATCCCGAATATGCCCCATACAGGAAACCACCTGGTATTCAGAACCGAGAAATTTTTTAATGGTACGGGCTTTGGTGGGTGACTCAACAATAACAAGTTTCATAAAAACTTCGGACCTCATGATTATGGATATTTATGTTCACTCAGGTTTGGAAACCACTTTTTTCCAGCCCCTGAACTGACCCCAATTTGATTCTCCATTCTCTCCATGGAAAAATCCATTGAATTTAAACCGGATCAACAGAATACAGACACAAGTGTTGTCATTCATTTCACTACCATAGTGACTGTGCTTTGGTCCGTATCCTTTTTTCATATTGGCATTCTGCAACCTTGCCTGCAACCTTGCCATACAAAAGTTTGTGAGGAATACGGACTAAATTTTCAGCTTGCAAGGTTCTTTTATAACGCATAAAATCAATACTTGCTGATGTGCGTTAACCCGATATAAAGGAGAATCATGAAACTTTTTCATTACGATCACTGTCCCTATTGCGTAAAAGTGAGAATGATATTGGGACTCAAAAATGTGGATTTTCAACTGGTGCCACTTCTTAACGACGATGAACAAACACCCATTAAGATGATCGGTCAGAAAATGTTACCTGTTCTGGAAAAACCGGATGGAGGTTTTCTTTCTGAAAGTCTTGATATTATCTCCTACATTGATGCCCTTCCCGCTTTTGGAAAACCCATGGTGGGAACCAAAAAAGACACCCGACTCAACAGGTGGTTTGAAGAGTCTCGTCTTTGTATCTACAGTCTGGCCATGCCCCGATGGGTCAATATGGATCTTGAAGAGTTCGCCACCCCATCAGCCATTGCCTATTTCGTCAATAAAAAGGAAAAGATGATTGGTTCCTTTGAAGAAAATCTGAATCTCAGCGATGAACTCATTGAAGAGGCGGGGAAACATCTTAAAAACCTGGAATCCCTTATTTTATCAGGACCCTTTTTTCAGGGAAAAACCCTCAGTTTTGATGATTTTCACGTCTTTGCCAGCCTTCGCTGTCTGAGTTCTGTCAAGGATTTGGTTTTTCCAAAAAAAACCAATGAATATATGATTTTCATGGAGAAAAAAACCAGTGTTCCCCTCCATTGGGAAAAGGCCCTGTGATTAAGGCATCCTTTGTTCACGAAAAGAAACTGGAATTCTTATTCAAAATTCCATTTTTTACTGAGATCTTCTGTGAGGATGACAAGGGGGGAGGCCACATAGACTGAAGAGTAGGTTCCCACCACAACACCGATACCCAGGGTAAAAGCCAGATCTTCAATCACTCCTCCGGCAAAAGTGTAAAGAGCCATCACGGCCAAAAGGGTTGTGATGGATGTGAGCATGGTCCGGCTTAAGACATCATTGATGGAACGATTGATTATAAAAGTCAGCTTTTTCCCTTTATAAACATATTCATTTTCACGGATACGATCAAAGTTAACAATGGTGTCATTAAGAGAGTAACCAATGATAGTTAAAATGGCTGCCAGGATTTGAACGTTCACCTCTTTGTCCAGAATGGAGAAAATTCCAAGGGTGATAATGGTATCGTGGAACAGACAGAGAACGGCCCCGGGTGCATATTTATAATCAAAACGCAGACCCACATAGATTAAAATCATAATGAGGCTGTAAACAATGGCCAGAAGCCCGTTGGTTTTAAGTTCCTCTCCAATTTGTGGTCCCACAGAATCCACCCTTCGAATGGCATTCTGTTTTAATTGAAATTGTTTAACCAGCCCCTCTGTGACATTTTTGATTCTCTCATTGTTTTTTTCATTCACCTCTTTTTCGTCTTCCCCTTCGGCCATTTGCATACGAATGAGAATTTCATTGTTTTTCCCCAGGGTCTGGACCACCACATTGCCAACAAGATTTTCCAGGAAACTTCGAATTTCAGCCACTGGTGGTTGTTCTTCAAATTGGATCTGCACTTCGGTTCCTCCGGCAAAATCAATACCGTATTTAAAACCTTTGTTGAGGATCACAGTAGAGGAGGCAAGAACAAGAATAAGAGACAAAATGGAAAACCCGGGAGCCACTCCCATAAAATCAAAGCGTCCGGGATCATTCATCCCTCTGTTTCCTTTGTTTTCTTTTGTTTTTTTCAGTGCATTCATGATTTTGTTCCTTTTGAAGACATGACTTTTTCCTGATCCCTCAGGGTGTCACTTTCCATTTCAACCTGCCCACCACAAGGTTAAGCAGGGTGCGGGTGAAAAAGATGGCCGTGAACATGGAAGTGATGATTCCCACAAGCAATGTGATGGCAAATCCTCTGATGGGTCCGGTTCCGAAATACATCAAAACAGCACACACTGCTCCGGTTGTGATATTGGCATCCAGGATGGCCGTAAAGGCTCTGGAATAACCTTCTTTGATCGCCCCCATGAGTCCTGCCCCCTTGTTGATCTCCTCTTTGATTCTCTCAAAGATAATCACATTGGCATCAACAGCCATCCCGATGGTGAGAACAATACCGGCTACCCCGGGTAAAGTGAGTGTGGCCTGAAGGGAAGTCAGAACAGCCAGGATCATAAGAATATTGAATCCCAGGGCAAAATTGGCCAGCAGTCCATAGGCACGATAGTAGATAAGCATGAACAAAAAGACCAGAAAGCCACCAATAAGTCCTGCGAATTTTCCTTTTTCAATGGAATCCTTTCCAAGAGTTGGACCCACAGTTCTTTCTTCCAGGGGTTCGAGTTCTGCCGGCAAGGCCCCGGAGCGGAGAACCATGGCTGTGATTTTGGCCTCCTCCATATTTTTCTTACGATCTGCCGTACCACCCATATCGATTTGCCCGCGACCTCCGGTGATGGGTTCACGGAGATTGGGGGCGGTTTTCACAACTCCATCCAGGACAATGGCCAGCTGTTTTTTTACATGATTTTTGGTGAGTTCGCCAAATTCTCTGGCTCCCTTGGCATCAAAGGAAAAAATCACAATGGGTTGTCCCAGTTGATCCAGATTCACTGATGCATCGTTGAGGGTCTCCCCTCCCATCATGGCATCAGACTGTAATATATAAGGGGTTTTTCCGGCTTCCAGTGATTTGGCATTGGGTTGTTTGGCAAAGCGAATCATGCGATCTTTTGGTAAACGCTCTTTAAGGGCTTCATTGATTTTTTTTACATAGTCGCTGTAACGAAGCTCATTCTGTCCCAGAGCAAAATTTTGTTTTTTCTCCGCCTCGGCCACCCAGGAGGCAACCTCTTCCAGTTTGGGTGAACCAAGGGAATACTCAGGGTCCACAATCATGAATTCAAGTTTAGCTGTCTTGTTGATGAGGTCTTTGGCTTGTGCAGGGTCCTGCACACCAGGCAACTGAACCAAAAGACGGCTGTCACTCTGGGCGGCAATGACAGGTTCTTTGACTCCAAATTCATCAATACGATTACGGATGGTTTCAATGGTTCTGTCCACCAGGTTTTTTTTAAAGTTTCTCATTTCCGCTTCATAAAAGCGGGATTCAATGTATTGATCTGTCACATCCAGAGTTTGAAACACTCTCCCCTGACCGTAGTCAGTGTCTTCAAGGTAGGACTTTAAAGAGGACTTGTCTTCAGGCTTTTCGAAGAAGAAACGGGTTCGGGCCTCTTTGGAGTCAACAACCTCCACTGTCCCGAGACTGATATTTTTTTCCTTCTGAAGTTCATTTTTCATGGTGTAGCCGAGTTTTTTGATACGATCCCTGACAGCCTTGTCCATATCAATACCCAGGACCAGATGCAGTCCACCCTGAATGTCCAGACCGTAGGATAATTTATCCTGATTTGGCCACCAAATACTGGAAGTGTCGATAAAACTGGGCAGGGTCCACACAAAGGACACTCCAAAGACAATAATGACAACACTCATACGGGCTTTTAAGCTTTCCACCATTTTATGCCTCTCTCACAGATAACCCCTTGTTTGCGGGATGATTCTTTATGCATACCAGACATTCTTTTATCCTGCCTTCTGTTACTTTTTTACTGTCCCTCTTTTACAGACTGAGAGACATGGGTCTTCAGGACACGGATGCTTATTTTATCAGCAACTTCAAGCTTTACATATTTGTCTGTCAGCCCCTCTATGGTCCCGAAAATTCCACTGCTTGTCAAAACCCGATCCCCTTTTTTGAGTTTTTGCAAAAATTCCTGGTGATTTTTTT
This sequence comes from Bdellovibrionales bacterium, assembly GCA_965218815.1. Classification (GTDB taxonomy): domain Bacteria; phylum Bdellovibrionota; class Bdellovibrionia; order Bdellovibrionales; family JAGQZY01; genus JAGQZY01. The sequence goes on from CBDCLX010000002.1 coordinate 1,392,622, forward strand.
GTTTCCTGATCTGTGGCCGCATAACCAGGACATAGAAAATGAGAAGCATGACCACAAAGGGCATAATCTGTACAAAAAAACCGGGTCCTTCGGGGGTGGAAGCCTGTGAAGGGGTTTCGGTTTGGGCCCACAGGGGCCAAAGTGTAAAAAAAGTGCTGAAAACAGCAAAAAATGCACGCTCCATACTCCCTCCCCTGGCTGAAACTTTTAGAGACACACTGGTTTTGTTTGGATTTTTACAGGTTTTGAAAAAAACCGGAAACCCCAATCAACGTGAATTGTCCGGGTATCATAAGAGAATCCACAGGAAATTTCAAATAAGACCGGTGCATCATATCCATGGGTTCTGTCATGTCCATGGGTTCTGTCATGTCCATGGGTTCTGTCATGTCCATGGGTTCTGTCATGTCCATGGGTTCACCCACACTAAATCATCCCGGGGACAGGGGGGAGCGGTTATTCTGGATTTGACAGTGAGGAACAGTGGGCTGCAATGATTTTGTCTCTGTAGTCAGCCCAGTTTCCATTGATAATGGCTTCTCTGGCTTCACTCATCAGCCTGAAATAGTAATGCAGATTGTGGAGAGTGTTGAGACGTGTCCCCAGAAATTCTCCTGCCATAAACAAATGTCGCAAATAAGCCCTGGTGTGATTCTGACAGGTGTAACAGTGACAGAGAGGATCCAGAGGGCTTGGGTCTTCCCTGTATTCTTTTCGTTTAATGGAAATTTTTCCCTGGGAGGTGTAGAGAGTTCCATTGCGGGCCACCCGGGTGGGAATCACGCAATCAAACAGATCAATCCCCCTGTCCACTGACAGGATAAGATCAAGGGGGGTGCCCACTCCCATCAGATAACGGGGTTTTGTTTCGGGCATTTGGGGGGCCACCTGCTCCACCAGCCGGTGCATCATATCTATGGGTTCACCCACACTGACCCCACCGAGGGCATAGCCGGGAAGATCAATGGCTGTGGTTTTTTCAAGACTCTTCATTCTCAGGTCATAATCAAGTCCCCCCTGGATGATTCCAAAGAGCAGGGATTCTGTCCGGTCCATTCTTTTTTTTGATCTCTGTAACCAATGGAGAGTGAGATCCATGGACTCAACGAGTTTTTCCCGGTCACAGGGGAAAGGTGGGCATTCATCAAAAGCCATGATAATGTCAGAACCCAGATCCATTTGAATCTCCATACTTTTTTCAGGAGTGATGAAAAGTTTTGTTCCATCAATATGGCTTTGGAACTCCACCCCCTGCCTTGTGATTTTCCGGAGTCTGGAAAGGGAAAAAACCTGAAAGCCCCCACTGTCTGTCAGGACAGGTCCCTTCCAGTTCATAAAAGAATGGAGGCCTCCCATTTTTTTAATGACTTTTTCCCCAGGTCGCAGGTGGAGATGGTAGGCATTGCCAAGAACCACCTGGCATCCATTTTCCTTAAGTTCCTCAGGAGTTATGGTTTTGACAGTGGCTCTGGTCCCCACAGCCATAAACAGGGGTGTCTGAATATCACCATGAGCGGTTGTCAGGGTGGCTGCCCTTGCCTGACCCTCTCTGGACTGTAAACGAAATTCCCCTATTTTTCCCATAGAGTCAGGTCTCCGTAGCTGAACAAACGAAAATTTCTTTCCATTTGAGCGATAAGACCTGAGAGAGTGATTTCCATAGGTTCTGTACCACAAACAGCCATCACTCGGGACAGTTTTTTTTTGGAAGTGGCCACCAGATGGGGAGAGTACCTGTAATTCAGATCTGATTTTTCCATAGACCATAAAAAATAAAACCAGTTTAAGAGGATCACAAGGAAAAAATCATGTTTTCCGAATATATATGTTTCTGTTTGAGTTTTCAGGTATTTCAGAGGGACAGTGAAATTTTAAACACGAACAGTTAAGATTGGTTCGATTTGGATTTTGATGAACTTTTTACACAACTTTATTATTTTGTTTTGTTATTTTTACAAAGGTGTTCTTGACCCCCGTTTCAATCAGATAATTTGTTTGACCGATTTCCTGTATTCTACAGGATTTGGATGTTTCACCGGATAAGTGCAGTCATTAATGAAAATTATACAATATACAAAAGACAGGGTTTTTGGTATTTATAAAAAGTTGTTCTTTGCTCTTGACCTTTTTTTTTCTCTGAATTAAAAAAGTCTTTGAAACAGTTTGGAACAGGAGGTTTGGAATTTTGTCAGCCATTGAAAAAAACACATACAGGGCATTAACAGATGATATTGAAGTTGAGGTTGTGCCCATCTATATCCCTGGTCAAAAGCAATTTCCCAATCAGTATCTTTACACTTATAATGTGGCTGTCACCAATCATTCCTCCCTGTCCTGTCAACTCCTCAGTCGTCACTGGATTATTATCGATGGTTTTGGTTGCAGGGAGGATATCAAAGGTCAGGGTGTTGTCGGGGACCAACCGATTATTCGTTCCGGTCAGACTTACCAGTACTCAAGCTATTGTCCTCTGCCCACTCCCACTGGAAACATGAGAGGTTTTTTCAATTTTATAGACAGTCATCAACAAAGTTTCCAGGTTAAAGTTCCCTTGTTCTTTTTAAGACAGGATGCCGTTATTCAGTAACAGAGAAATCCAATGGCCACAAAAATAGTTTACACCAAAACGGATGAGGCTCCAGCCCTTGCCACGCTATCTCTTTTCCCCATTATCTGTTTTTTTGTTAAAAAAGCTGGTATTGAAATTGAAATAAAAGACATCTCACTTGCCGGAAGAATTCTGGCACAGTTTTCTGAAAAACTCACTCCTGACCGAAAGGTCAGTGACGCATTGTCTGAGCTTGGAAATCTGGTCAAAACCCACCACGCCAATATTATCAAACTTCCAAATATCAGTGCTTCTGTTCCACAGCTTAAAGAGGCTGTTGAAGAGCTTCAAAGTCAGGGTTATGATATTCCTGATTATCCTGAAAAGCCCCAAAATGAGGAACAGAGGAAAATCAAAAGTCGATATTCAAAAATTCTTGGAAGTGCTGTGAACCCCGTCTTACGAGAGGGAAATTCTGACAGACGGGTGGCCCGGGCCGTTAAAAATTATGCCAGAAACAATCCCCACAAAATGGGTGCCTGGAATCAGGATTCCAAAACCCATGTCTCTTCCATGGATCATGGGGATTTTTACGGGAGTGAAAAATCCCTGATTATGACAGATTCCCAAACCCTTTCCATCCGGTTGAAAAAATGCAAAGGAGGGATTCATGTTCTTAAGGAATCCCTGCCGGTTCTGGCAGGGGATGTTATTGACGGGGCAATGATGAGTTGCAAGGCTCTTTCTGAATTTTTCAGGGAACAGATGAAAGATGCCAGAGAGAAAGGGGTTCTATTCTCCATCCATTTAAAGGCCACCATGATGAAGGTCTCGGATCCTGTTATTTTTGGTGAGGCTGTCAAAATCTTTTTTGAGCCTGTTTTTACAAAGCACAAAGAGAGTTTTGATCGGGTGGGCGTTGATCCCCGTTATGGTTTGGGCGATCTTCTGGAAAAGATAAAAAATCTGCCTGCTGATGTTCAGAGTGAGATCAAAAGAGATATGGACAAGTGTATGACTGAGGGTCCCTCTCCTGCCATGGTGGATTCAGACAAAGGGAAGACCTGTTTCCATGTCCCCAGTGATGTGATTATTGATGCTTCCATGCCCGCTGCCATCCGTCATTCCGGTCAAATGTGGAACTCTGATGGAAAGCTTCAGGATATGAAAGCGGTGATTCCTGACCGTTCCTATGCGGGGATTTATCAAAAGACCATTGAGTTTTGCAAAACCCATGGGGCCTTTGATCCAAAAACCATGGGAAGTGTCTCCAATCTGGGATTGATGGCCAAAAAAGCCGAGGAATACGGGTCCCATGATAAAACTTTCCGGATACAGGATGCTGGTTCTGTGGAGGTGATTGACTCTTCAGGAAAAGTTCTCATGGAACATTCTGTGGAGGAAGGGGATCTATGGAGAATGTGCCACACCCGGGATGAGGCCATTGTTGATTGGGTCAATTTGGCTGTTCATCGTGCGAAAACCACAGCACAACCGGCTTTGTTTTGGCTTGATCCAGACCGGCCCCATGATGCCAATCTTATTAAAAAGGTAAAAGCCTGTCTTGAGAATCATGACACCCAAAGTCTTTTTCTTGAAATTCTGAGTCTCGTGGAAGCCATGGAAAAGACTTTACACCGGGTGAAAGGGGGACAGGATGTGATCTCTGTTACAGGCAATGTATTGCGTGATTATCTCACGGATTTATTTCCCATTCTTGAACTTGGAACCAGTGCCAAAATGCTTTCCATTGTTCCCCTTCTTGCTGGTGGTGGTTTGTTTGAGACCGGGGCCGGAGGTTCCGCTCCGAAGCATATGGATCAGTTTATTAAGGAGAACCATCTTCGTTGGGACTCTCTTGGTGAATTTCTGGCTTTGGCCGCTTCTCTGGAGCATATTGCCGAAAAGGACCGGAACCTTAAAGCAGGGGTTTTGGCTGAAACCTTAAATCAGGCCAATGAGGAATTTTTGAGGAATAACAAATCACCATCAAGAAAGGTTATGGAACTGGACAGCAGAGGGTCCCATTTTTATCTGGCTCTTTATTGGGCCAGGGCTTTGGCGGATCAAAATCAGGATATGGAATTAAAGAGAGAATTTAATAAATTAGCTAATAATCTGAAAGTCAATGAAAAGGAGATTATTGAGGGTATGAACTCAATTCAGGGACAGCCTGTGGACATGGCTGGCTATTATCGACCAAATATTCAAAAGCTTGAGGCTATCATGCGTCCTTCCCAAAAGTTCAACAGGACTCTTGAAAATCAATAGAATATCAATATATAATAGTCTTGTTTGCACAGGTCCGGTTTGGATTCTTTCATGAAAACCTTCTGAAAAATCCATAAAAATAAAACAGGATGGGTGACAAACATGGTCCGGTTTAAAACTTTCAATGGATTTTTTCTGGAAATCCATTGGGAAGCTGACCGAACCACTAAAGATAATGTGGGGTTGTAGTAGAGTTGGTTACAACGCTGGCCTGTCACGCCGGAGGTCGCGGGTTCGAGTCCCGTCAACCCCGCCAAACCGGATCGGGCCAAAAGGCCAAAATTCCAAAAAAGCCAATAAGGCTAAGTAGTTAAAATCACTAAAAAAGAGGAAATAGCTCAAGCCTCTTGTTTCTGAATAATTCAGTCTATTTCAAAGTTTGCGGACCTAATGCGGACTTTTTGCGGACCTGTGCAAACCCTGAAACCCGTTTTCTTAAAGGCTTACAGAAAAACGCCAGGATCCGACCGGGATGGGCCTCTGTTTTTGACCCCATTTTTCATTCATGTTTCTTTAGGTTCATTCCTGACACACCTGTAAAAAAGCAATGAAAAAAACAATAGTGTTCCTTTCGTAGAAGTTTCATTTATTATCCAAGTGACTTTCACGATATCGGTCCATCATCAAAAATATCTTTATTATGCTTCTTATACCCTTGAAATCCAAAACACGATAAGTAATAATCAAATTGGATAGGAGCATCTATGAGTATAGCACCCAGAGGTACAAGCATACAGGAAGCCTACACCTGGTACAGGGATGGGAGATTGCTTGTCAATCGCCGTTATCAGAGAAAACTGGTCTGGACTGTAGAGGAAAAACAAAAACTCATAGACAGTATTCTTTTAGGTTACCCCCTTCCTTTGATTCTTCTGGCTGAGGCCAATTCCCACTATGAGATCATTGATGGAATGCAGAGGCTCAATGCTATATTCACCTTTATTGAAACAAATTACCCAATAGAGGGTAACTATTTTGATCTGAATGAGTTTCTTACAGCCAAGCTGGAGAGTGAAAAAGGGTCCTTTAACCCTCTACAGGAAAATTGTCAGAAAATCTCGACAATCACCCGGGAAAATTGTGCAAAACTGATGAATTATCAGCTGGCTATCACTATCTTTTCAGCTCATGATGAAAACAGTATCAATGAAGTGTTTTCACGGATCAATTCCAGTGGACGGCAACTAAGCAGTCAGGAAAAACGTCAGGCGGGGGTGGTGTCCAGCTTTTCTGATCTGGTCAGGGATTTATCCTCTGAAATTCGCGGTGATGTATCCTACGACACTCTTAAACTTTATGAGATGCCAGTCATCAGCATTGACACGAGAATGGAAAATCACGGTTACCAAATCAGTGCAGAAAAAACCTTTTGGTGTCATCATGGAATTTTATCCACAAAACAACTCCGACAGAGTGATGATGAGGATATGATTGCGGATATTTCAGCAAGTATCTTACTAACTCCCGATCTTTTTGCGAAAAGTAAAGAGAAACTGGATGATTTATACAGTGAAACAACGGACTCAGAAAATATAAAGAAGAAGCTTCAAGAATATGGAAACGAAAAACTTAAAAAAGAAATAACAGGTTTATTTTCAATCATTGATGGTACAGTGAAGAAACAGAACAAAACTCCCGGAATTTTGCGAAGAACAATGATGAGGACAGGGAGCACGGTCTCTTCCATAAAAAGCCCGTTTTACTCTCTGTTTATGGCTTTTTATGAGCTTGTAGTTAAGGAAAGTAAATATCCTGATCCTGAAAAAGTTGACGAAGTTCTGGAAAGCCTGAATGGAGTCAATGATAAACTGGACAGAACAACCCATCATGCCACTGTAGAACAAAGAAAAAAAAACATCGGTGTTATCAAAGGATTGATCCAAAGTTATTTTACTGAAAAGGAACCTACACAAATTCTGCATGGTCCTAGATTGAGAATTGACTTTGAAAACTCTTTGAGAAGATCTAAAATTGAAACCTCCCACTATGAATTTAAACAGGGCTTTCTGAAACTGGATTCTTCAAGAGATTTTGACAGGGATTTGATAAAAAAACTGGCTGAGACAGCCTGTGCAATGGCTAATATCGGACCAGATAGGGGAAGTTATATTCATATCGGTGTGGCAGACAGGGAGGAACATAGTAACAAAATAAAGGAAATGGATTCCATAATCCCTGAAGAAATCAATGGGTTTCATGTAGTTGGAATCGACAGGGAAGCCAAACTTCAGAAAAAGACAGTTGAGAAATATGTGGACTTTTTCGTGTCTGAGTTTAAAAAAACAGAGCTTTCAGAACATCTGAAATCAAGTATTTTGCAAAATATAGATATAATTAAATACCAAGAATTTTCTGTGATCCGATTAAAAATAGAACTCCAATCCAGAGTTAGTTATGTGGGCAACAAATGTTTTATAAGGGAGCATAGCCATACAAAAATTATATTGATGGCCCAAAAATTGAGGAAATCATCAATATCTTTAATAAAAGAAAAATAGACTGATCTGTCTGAATTTTCAAGTATCCACCTTTATTCAAAAATTCTCAACCTACCCGTGGAGAATGGGGTCTCTTGTTTCTGGATGACCATCCTTGGATTCAGCCGGTCACTTTGGAGGAATTTTCAATTTTTTAAGCTGCTCCAACAATCAAAGGAAAAATGGAGTAAGTCACCCAAACCGGATCAGGCCAAAATTCCAAAAAAGCCAAAGTTTGTAAGTAGTTAAAATCACTAAAAAAGAGGAGGTAGCTCAAGCCTCTTATTTCTGAATAATTCAGTCTATTTCCTGAGTTTGCGGACCTAATGCGGACTTTTTGCGGACCTGGGAAAACCCTAAAACCCGCTTTCTTAAAGGCTTACAGAAAAACGCCAGGATATGGTCGGGATGGGCCTGTGTTTTTGACCCCATTTTTCATTCATGTTTCTTTATTGAAACAATCCCCTTTCTTAGATTGTTACCTTCAAAGATGTCCGAGATTCGGATTTTCCTTTCTTCAAAGCATTTCTCATCACCTCTGTTTTTCAATAAAACCACTTTGTGATGATGGTTTTATAATTGCACAGAACTCTTTCTCTATTGTTGCTCTGGAAGTCCTGCGGAGTGTCCCTGATCTTGCCCTCAGTTCTAATGCCTTACGGCCCTACGGACACTCCAGGCATAAGAACTGCCGCTCTGCTTGGCGGGCAGGGGTCCGCACCACACGACTCCCAGAGCTTTTCTTTTCTCTCTTTCAGAGGATTCTCCTCCCTCTGGGGGGAGGCTCAAGTGAGCCCCCAGAGGGGGAAAGCTTTTAACAACACAACAACCAAAGGAGAAACAATCATGAATATTTACGATGCCATTAAAATCCTTGGAATCACTGATTTACCGGAGATCACAGAGGATGACGTTAAGAAAGCCTACAGGAAAGCCTCAAGGAAATATCACCCGGATCATAACCCTTCAGGTGAAGAGATGATGAAGCTTGTCAATGAAGCCAATTCTGTTCTGGTTGATGCCAGGTATCCCATCTCTATCAATGCCGATGACAACTATGACTATGGCTCTGAAATCAACTCAGCTTTAAATGCCATCAATAATTTGCAGGGCTTGTCTATTGAGGTCTGCGGGGCCTGGGTCTGGGTTTCAGGGGAAACGAAGGTCCATAAGGACATATTAAAATCTCAGGGCTTTTTGTTCTCAGGCAATAAAAAGATGTGGTATTTCCGGCCAAAGACCAAGAAATGCCCATGGAGAGGCAAGAGCAAATTTTCCATTGATGAAATCCGTGACAAGTACGGAAGTCAGAGAGTGAAGAATCAGAAATCATACGCTTTAAAGCCCCACGCTTGAGTGGGTCTTTTTTTTCTTTTTTGAAAGGAGAAAAAATTATGGAAGACGGTCAAATCAATGAACTTGTCAAAAACCTTGAACTCCATTTCTTTGGTTACACTGCTAAGAAGAACAGGCTTAAAAACGACAGTGGCCTTGAATTTTTATTCCAGGATATTTGGGGAAAAACAACAATCAGTGGTCTTGGTGGGAAAGAATGCCATAGCATTGGCTGTTCATTTACAAAGCCACTTGAGAAGATTGCAAAGGATATAAAGCGTCGTCGTCTACCTGCTTACAGGGATGATTTTTTGAATACAAGAAAGAGCAGAACCAACTTAAGGAAAAAGAGGTTTTTGACAGGAAAAAACTCGCAGCCTTGGCCCAGGCTTCCGGTGGCAGAATAAAAAATCAATATTCCAGTTACTGGAAAACGGACAAATACGTTGACTTCAAAAACGGATCCATTTCCCAGACCTATGGTGGCAAGTACAAAATAAAAGTTGAGGCTTGTTTTGGTGAGGCTTTGAAAATTGTTTCGTCCCTCAGAGAGATGAATCAAACTATACTGATCGTGTTTGAGATGTCACGTTTTCATGATTTGAAAATTATCAGTAATCAAAGTTGAGAGTTCCTGTTTATATTTCCTGATTCCTCTCATAAAAAGCATGATCTCTTTCTTCTTAAAAGTCTTCAGGTCTGGAAAATAATGATTGGCCATCACCTTCTTCTTCATGAATTTCCATAACCTCTCTATGGGATTCAAATTCGGTGAATAAGCCGGTAAATACAATATTCGTATACCCAATTGCCTGGCCAATAACTTCACCTTCAATGACTTGTTGTAAGCAGCATTATCTAAAACCAAATAAATTCTCTGCTCCTCTGGATTCCTCAAACCAATCGCCTTTAATAAATCACACATGGAATCCTTATTCACTGTCTTACAAGTACGACTCACCACATCCAAACTGTTGATTTCAATAGCTCCATTAATATTCACTCTCTGACGACCTGAACCTGTTTTTACCTCGAAATCCCCTGTCATATTGTTGTGCTTTTTGTTTAGATTCCATAACCTTTATTATTTCCTCTTACGAAGGCTTTAAAGATAAATCTCGTGTCCGTTTTTTCGAGGGAAGATCACCAAGGGATTTGAGATGAGTCACTTGGAGTCACGTCCAGTCACATTCGGTGGCTTCACACTGTCTTCACTTTGGCTTCACGAAAAATGACCCTGGATGGAAGGTGAACTGTCAACCTCTTTAGATAGGTAACAACAGGAAAATTGGAAAACAGCAAAGGGTGTGTCAGGAAGGACATTTCTCAGTGATCCCAAACAATTTCACTTCTCCCATTTGAAAACAATCAATTGAACAGTGATCTCCATAACCCGGAAGTTCTATGTTTATATCGACTATTTTTAGGTTTTTTTTCAATAAAATCGCCATCTGGACCAATTTTTAAACTTCCATCTTCATTTCTTTCAAGTTCCATATTTAACATTAGTTCACAACTGACGGGACGTTGTAATAAACCACAATTAATAGCATCCATTAAGAGCTCCATTTCTTCCTGAACTTGGCCCCTCGTTTTTCTTAATCCATCAGGATCATTAAAGTTTGAAGGATTATTTTGAACAAATGAATAAAAATTTAAATCCTGACTTTTAAATCCGATAGGATCAGAACTGATCCATCGTCCAGCAATTGGATTGTAATACCTGGCCCTATGGTAATGAAGCCCTGTCTCTGGATCACGCTCACGTCCTGTGAAAGTGTATGGGGTTTTTAGGTAATCCGTACTTGATTCTGTAATAGCTGTTCCATCCTTGTTGTAAATACTGGTGTTTCCAAATGAGTCATAGACATAGCGTTGGACCACATCTCCTATGAGATTTGTAACCTCTGTCACTGATCCCAAACGATCATGGTGGTAATAATACTTCTGGGCTGGAAAACTCTCATTTGTATGAGGACTTCTGGGTCTTTCCATCACCATCACTTCATCCACCTGGTCGCTATGAATATATTTGGCCTCCAATATATTCTGAGCATTAAACTCCAAAAGGATACTGCTTCTATCATAAACATAGTTGGTTATGGTGTCATTCACATTCTTTTGTATTCTTCTGCCCAAGGCATCGTACTTGTAAGTCACTTCACTTGTGGGTTCGGCTGTGGCATTTGGCTTTTTTGTCACTGAAGTTAACTGATTCTCATAATCCCAGGTGATCCCAAGCGGTCATGGTGGTAATAATACTTCTGATTTGAAAAACTCTCATTTGTATGAGGGCTTCTGGATCTTTCCATCACCATCACTTCATCCACCTGGTCGCTATGAATATATTTGGCCTCCAATATATTATACTCAAAGTTGACTTAAGATAACCACCTGTGAGAGACTTAATAAGTGGTGTTGATCAAAAACCTTTGATCGGCTTTCATGATTTTTCCATCTTGAAACACCTGAAAATCCAAATGAAACCAGTATGGTTAATGGAGGGTTGATGAAAAATTTTAAAAACAAAGAATTTTTACATTGGGCTATCTGGATGGTTCCTATTGGTATATTACTATCAGCGTTCTTTTTATTTCCCCATGGATGTCACACGTTAAGGTTTGTGGTATGTGGAACAAGCCTCATTTTTATTTCACCTCAATATTATAAAAGTACAGGGAAAACCATTAAAAATAAAATTTGGAATATTATATTTACTTTTTTTGCTGTTTTATATAATCCCATTATTCCTTTTTATTTTGAAAAAAATATCTTGATTCCGATGAATACAGTTACAATTATATTTTATGCTCTCCATTATAGGCATTATAGGAAACAATGGGGTCTAAAATAATGTCAATATCAAATTATACTGGTTCCATTTGAAATTTCCCGGACTTTTCCCTCTTGAAACACCGGATAATTCAAACACGATCAGTATATCTTCTTTAAAGCAGACTTCCATAATTGTAGTATATATTTTAAAACCCATAATGCAAAGATTGCATTTAGTATTGAACCAAAAGCATCAATTAAATATTGACCTCTTACAATTAGGAAACAACCAAATAACCCCATTAAGATATTTGCAAAAGGAGAAAGTAAGACAGCAAGAGTAAATAATATATTTGGAATGTATCTTAGAAAGATTAAGATAATAATAAATACAGAACTTGTGACTACTTGTGAAATAATTATATTGGGTGGAGCTAATGTAAAAAAAAATTTTATCAGAGAAATGATAACAGTGTCAACTGATGAATACCACAAATAGATATAAATAATTTTCCTGGTTTTACCATCAAGCTCATAAAATGATTCTCTTAGTAAATTTGAGTCCCATAATTCAAGAAGCTCAAATTTGACAAATTTGAAAACTGATTTTTTCATGGACTGAAATATTTCTGAAGCTTATTTATCATAAGTATTAACCTTTACATATTGGTGGATCATTGTTAGGTGGAGATGGGCATGATTGCCTAGAGGGGTCACAATGTGGAGTATTGGGTTTGGGTGGAGGTTTCGGTGGTTTTGGCACTTTAGGTGGAAGTCCACAAACTTCACGATGAGCACCACAAAATGTTCCGTGAAGATAAAAGCCTATAGAAACGATTACTTTTATTAGTCCAACTCTTTCCCCATCAGGATCATTAAAATTTATCGAATTGTTGAAAACATACTTGTAAAAATTAGTATCCCCACTGTCAAACTCTATGGGATCAGATGAAATCCACCTTCCAGCTTTTGTGTCATAGTACCTGGCCCTATGGTAATGAAGCCCTGTCTCTGGATCACGTTCACGTCCTGTGAAAGTGTATGGGGTTTTTAGGTAATCCGTACTTGATTCTGTAATAGCTGTTCCATCCTTGTTGTAAATACTGGTGTTTCCAAATGAGTCATAGACATAGCGTTGGACCACATCCCCTATGAGATTTGTAACCTCTGTCACTGATCCCAAGCGGTCATGGTGGTAATAATACTTCTGGGCTGGAAAACTCTCATCTGTATGAGGACTTCTGGGTCTTTCCATCACCATCACTTCATCCACCTGGTCGCTATGGATGTATTTGGCCTCCAATATATTCTGAGCATTAAACTCCAATAGAATATTGTCTCCATCGTAAACATAGTTTGTTACCGTGTCATTCACATTCTTCTGTATTCTTCTGCCCAAGGCATCGTATTTGTAAGTCACTTCACTTGTGGGTTCTGCATCAGCATTTGGCTTTTTTGTGACTGAAGTCAGTCTGTTCTCATAATCCCAGGTGTAGGTGGTGATCTCCCCTGTTGTGGAGTGGATTTTTTTTGTCAGGTTTCCGTTTTTATCATAGACGTAGGTATAGGTCTTGTCATTTGTCAGTTCGTTTTTGGTTGAATAAGTGGAATCTGTGGTCTCTCCATTTCTTCTTAACCTGTTCCCTGAAAGGTCATAGGTAAAAGTCTCTGTCCCTGTGCCCTGGGGCTTTGTGACTGAAGTTAGCTGGTTTGTTGTGTCATAGAGATAGGTGAGTGGAGAGTTCACAGTGATTTCTGATCTGGTTGTCGTAAGACTTGTCACATAGTCATTGAGGTTATAGAAGTAAGTAAAAGAGGAGTGGGTTGTTGTCACAGTCTCCCCTGGTGGATTCACAGGGGTTGTTATCTTTTTATGAGCCAGTTGTCTTAACTGGTTGGGTTTTCCTAGATTGTAAGTGTATGAGGTGGTAACCCCATTGGAATAAAGTGTTCCTGTTCTTTGGTCCAGTTTATTGTAAGTAAACCTGATGGAAGAAAGGTCAGTGGGTGAACTGTGACCCATTCTAGTGAGTCTGTCACTGTTGTCATAATCATAGAGGATTTGTCTTATAGTGGATGTTACAGAATCAAGAACTCCTGTCACATTGTCATTATTGTCATAGGTGTAGGTGACATCCACATTGGGAACAGTCCTGTTGTTGGCTGTTGAAGCTTGAGTCAGGCGGTCTGAATTGTCATAGGTAAATGAAATATCCAGGCTCAGGGAAAAATTTAATCTTCTTCTGGCAAACAAAGAATCTCTACAGTTTTGGGAATCATTAACTGCAGTAAATGCTTTATTTTTGGCAATTCACAATGTTCATTATGAAGATGAATGGGTAACCAGTGAAGAATTAAAGTCAGTGTCATGGGATATTCAAGTCATTAGTCAACATACTTGTTCTCCAAGATCTCGATTTGAGTTGCCAATTGAAGAAAGAAATTATTTTTGGAGGTTTAGCCCTTATATGGGAAAATTAGACAGTCACTCGATAGTGAAATCAGAATGTGAATTTCTTACTTATGATGAATTAAACAAAAAGTATGATGTCAATAAAGTGACAAAATATGGTTTTATCAGTGGATTCTCAAAGAGAAAAGGTATGAATACGATTGAATTTATGGATATTCTTTCAAGTGCAACAGTCTTTGGAAAAATTGAACTCAGCGAGGAATTATCTGCTACCAATGAGCCTGGAAAAAAAGTAGACCTGATCTTAACAGAAGGCCGCTAAAAGTTTTGACCGATATTATATCGTATTACAGCCCCTCTTGCTCATTACCAAAAAAAAGTTTCATATATTTTTCATGGTATTCGTCTTTAGTGTTTTTCGATCTCACTAATTTAGACATAAAAAATTCAGTAAAGTAAAGGAACCTCCTTCTTTTAAGGTACTCCCTTCTTTTGTCGTAACTTCGACACCTATAGATTGGTGAAGAGTTCCAAATATTTGAAAACAGGTTATTTTTGTGGATTATTTTTTTTAAGTTAGAGACGTTTGACTACAGGACCCAACTCTGAATAGAGAATCCTTTGAGGGGGCCTCATCCCAATGGCCCTGAAAATATGATTGGCCCCCTCTTTAAGTTCCGTTCTTATTTTGACCCTTTTATTGTTCACTCTGAGTTCAATGGCATACAGGGATTTCAAGTCCCTTAATAATTCAGTTATGTGTACAAGAAGGATAAAAGATATTTTTTTAGAGATCAAGATGTATTTCCACTCCGTTTTTCATGGTTTTTCTGAGTTTTTCTGATCTTTTGCTTTACGAACTCCATTTTATGGTCATTTGACAGGAGTTTTTCTTGAGGATTTATGATTCCAAACCTGATTTGGTTGGAAAAGTGAATTTTTGAATAAGGGAATCCATCACAGAAAACCCGGGTTCTCCGTCAGAGTTCTTCAATGAACAAGATTCATGAGAAATGGAAAACCTCCTCCTCTTCGGCCCCCTTGGAGAACAGGGCTCTGGAATTCCTGACTCCAGTCCCAAGTGGTTGAGAATCTTTTTGATGACTTCAGGTCCCTCTATGGAAGAGATGACTTTGAGTTTCCCCCCACACTTCGAACAAACCTCAATGTCCATTCCAAAAACCCTTTTAAGTCTCCCGGCCCAGTTCATGGAAGAGGATTTTCCGGACTTTGTTGTTTGTTTTTCAGGGCTTTTTGTTTTTGGAGTGATAAGACGATGGTGTTTGAAATTTGGGGCAAAGATTCCATGAAACCTTATGAGGTTGGTTTTTGGTCTTGGAACAAGGGAAGCCAGTCGTGAGAGAAAGTCCAGAGGGTCAAGGATAATCCTGGTGGTTATAGACTTAAGTCTAAATTTTGTTAAATAAAGTATTTTTTTAGTATACCATTATGTAAAATGGTTCTTGGAGATCAAAGATCAAAGGAGATTCTATGAATATACTTCATATATATATATATATATATATTAATATATTAATTTCGTTCGTTGCTTTTTCGGCCCAAGCTAAAAGTTTTCCATGTGATTTATCAAACCCCTCACTTTCAAACTCAAAAAAAATAACTTGTTGGGGAGTCAGTGGTAAAATACCAGGTGAAACAAAAATAGATAAATTAAGAGTGTATCTTGTAAAAAATGGTAATTATAGAGATGTACAATATGTAGATTTATCAAATCCACCAGGGACTTTGGCAGATTATAACCTTCATTATTTAAATGATAACAAATGGATTCGCCAACAAACCAGAACAACTGGAAAAACAGATACAACTATTATGCTTGCAAGAGAAGGTCTTTTTCTTGATGAAAAGACCAAATTCGAGGATGGACCTTCCGAAGGAAAGAGTATTAAACATTCCGGTTATAACCCCCATCTAGTTCAAATTTGTTCTTATGCGGAAAAACCTCGTATGATTATTTCTAAATCTGGAAATTGTTCTTCTCAAATTTGCATCGCAAAAGTTCGATGTGAATTTCATCATCCACTATCTGAAGCCTCTAAAGGTAACGCTGGTCTTTATTCTATCGCCACTTGTGCTGCAATCAATGGTCAATGTCCTTCTGCTGATAAATGTGCTGTTGACAATGATACTTATGAAAAGAGATGGGCTGATAATATTCCCAATTATAAACCGGAAGAAAATTATAAACCGGAAGAATGGGAATCACAGCAATAGCTAAAGAAAGACTTTTTATGAAACTTGTAGCATTAGTCATAACAATCATTATTTTAACAAACAATCATTATGCTTGGGCTGGTCTTTCAAAAAAAATGACAATCAGAGGAGTTATTGTTGAAATCAACAAAAAACAAGTGACCCTTTTCCAAAGGGGACAGAAGGTCAAAGTTCCAAAAAACTCTATCCCAAAGTCCAGCATTAAAATGGGTAGAGAAGTCACAGCTGTTATGGACAGTCAGCCAATCCTGAACGCCATCAGGAAAAAACAAAAGAAAAAAAAGTCTAAATGATTTTTGTGTATAAGAAGGATAAAAGATATTTTTTTAGAGATCAAGATGTATTTCCACTCCGTTTTTCATGGTTTTTCTGAGTTTTTCTGATCTTTTGCTTTACGAACTCCATTTTATGGTCATTTGACAGGAGTTTTTCTTGAGGATTTATGATTCCAAACCTGATTTGGTTGGAAAAGTGAATTTTTGAATAAGGGAATCCATCACAGAAAACCCGGGTTCTCCGTCAGAGTTCTTCAATGAACAAGATTCATGAGAAATGGAAAACCTCCTCCTCTTCGGCCCCCTTGGAGAACAGGGCTCTGGAATTCCTGACTCCAGTCCCAAGTGGTTGAGAATCTTTTTGATGACTTCAGGTCCCTCTATGGAAGAGATGACTTTGAGTTTCCCCCCACACTTCGAACAAACCTCAATGTCCATTCCAAAAACCCTTTTAAGTCTCCCGGCCCAGTTCATGGAAGAGGATTTTCCGGACTTTGTTGTTTGTTTTTCAGGGCTTTTTGTTTTTGGAGTGATAAGACGATGGTGTTTGAAATTTGGGGCAAAGATTCCATGAAACCTTATGAGGTTGGTTTTTGGTCTTGGAACAAGGGAAGCCAGTCGTGAGAGAAAGTCCAGAGGGTCAAGGATAATCCTGGTGGTTATAGACTTAAGTCTAAATTTTGTTAAATAAAGTATTTTTTTAGTATACCATTATGTAAAATGGTTCTTGGAGATCAAAGATCAAAGGAGATTCTATGAATATACTTCATATATATATATATATATATTAATATATTAATTTCGTTCGTTGCTTTTTCGGCCCAAGCTAAAAGTTTTCCATGTGATTTATCAAACCCCTCACTTTCAAACTCAAAAAAAATAACTTGTTGGGGAGTCAGTGGTAAAATACCAGGTGAAACAAAAATAGATAAATTAAGAGTGTATCTTGTAAAAAATGGTAATTATAGAGATGTACAATATGTAGATTTATCAAATCCACCAGGGACTTTGGCAGATTATAACCTTCATTATTTAAATGATAACAAATGGATTCGCCAACAAACCAGAACAACTGGAAAAACAGATACAACTATTATGCTTGCAAGAGAAGGTCTTTTTCTTGATGAAAAGACCAAATTCGAGGATGGACCTTCCGAAGGAAAGAGTATTAAACATTCCGGTTATAACCCCCATCTAGTTCAAATTTGTTCTTATGCGGAAAAACCTCGTATGATTATTTCTAAATCTGGAAATTGTTCTTCTCAAATTTGCATCGCAAAAGTTCGATGTGAATTTCATCATCCACTATCTGAAGCCTCTAAAGGTAACGCTGGTCTTTATTCTATCGCCACTTGTGCTGCAATCAATGGTCAATGTCCTTCTGCTGATAAATGTGCTGTTGACAATGATACTTATGAAAAGAGATGGGCTGATAATATTCCCAATTATAAACCGGAAGAAAATTATAAACCGGAAGAATGGGAATCACAGCAATAGCTAAAGAAAGACTTTTTATGAAACTTGTAGCATTAGTCATAACAATCATTATTTTAACAAACAATCATTATGCTTGGGCTGGTCTTTCAAAAAAAATGACAATCAGAGGAGTTATTGTTGAAATCAACAAAAAACAAGTGACCCTTTTCCAAAGGGGACAGAAGGTCAAAGTTCCAAAAAACTCTATCCCAAAGTCCAGCATTAAAATGGGTAGAGAAGTCACAGCTGTTATGGACAGTCAGCCAATCCTGAACGCCATCAGGAAAAAACAAAAGAAAAAAAAGTCTAAATGATTTTTGTGTATAAGAAGGATAAAAGATATTTTTTTAGAGATCAAGATGTATTTCCACTCCGTTTTTCATGGTTTTTCTGAGTTTTTCTGATCTTTTGCTTTACGAACTCCATTTTATGGTCATTTGACAGGAGTTTTTCTTGAGGATTTATGATTCCAAACCTGATTTGGTTGGAAAAGTGAATTTTTGAATAAGGGAATCCATCACAGAAAACCCGGGTTCTCCGTCAGAGTTCTTCAATGAACAAGATTCATGAGAAATGGAAAACCTCCTCCTCTTCCGGTGGCCCCCTTGGAGAACAGGGCTCTGGAATTCCTGACTCCAGTCCCAAGTGGTTGAGAATCTTTTTGATGACTTCAGGTTCCTCTATGGAAGAGATGACTTTGAGTTTCCCCCCACACTCCGAACAAACCTCAATGTCCATTCCAAAAACCCTTTTAAGTCTCCCGGCCCAGTTCATGGAAGAGGATTTTCCGGACTTTGTTGCTTGTTTTTCAGGGCTTTTTGTTTTTGGAGTGATAAGACGATGGTGTTTGAAATTCGGTGCAAAGATTCCATGAAACCTTATGAGGTTGGTTTTTGGTCTTGGAACAAGGGAAGCCAGTCGTGAGAGAAAGTCCAGAGGGTCAAGGATAATCCTGGTGGTTCCGTTCTCATAAGGGGTTTTTAACTGATAAATCACTTTCCCCCGGGAATTGAGTGAAAGTCTCTGTTCACTCAAACTTGGTCTTGAAATGTAACGACAAATCCTTTCAGGCTTTTCTAAGAAATCTGGAAGGCCCCCTTGATCTAAAACATAGATACCAAATTGACCAATACACTCCGCACGGAACAGAAGCCCGCCTCTACCTTTCAAGACAACTTTATGAAGAGGCTCTCCATGTCCAGTTTTACCTGACACTTCTGGACACTTACATTCCCGATCACGGGGAGAGGGCAAAGGCTTTTTCGGCCATTGACAATATCCCCTCAATCAAGAGGAAAGCTGAATTCTGTTTCAAATGGATGGACTCCGTCAATAAACTGGATCGGATTGAAAGCCTGGAAGACCGTCGCCGGTTTTTGATGAACCTTATTTGTTTTGCCACCTGTATCGAAGGATTGTTTTTCTTCGGGGCCTTTGCCTACGTTTATTATCTGCGATCCAAAGGACTGCTCGACGGCCTTGCCAGTGGAACCAATTGGGTTTTCAGGGATGAGTCCTGTCATATCAATTTCGCCCTGGAAGTGGTCCACACGGCCCGCAAGGAGGATCCCAGAATTTTTACAGGGATGAATGACCTTGTCACACTCATGCTGGAAGAGGCTGTGGACTGTGAGATGGCCTTTGCCGAGGACGTTCTCTCCGAGGGAATTGCCGGTCTGAATATGAAAGATATGCGTTCCTATCTTGAATTTGTGGCCGATCAGCGTCTGGAATCTCTGAGCATTCCAAAACGCTTTGGCTCCAAAAATCCCTTTTCATTCATGGAACTTCAGGACGTGCAGGAGCTGACCAACTTCTTTGAAAGAAAAGTCTCAGCCTACCAGGTCGGAATCCCCGGTGAAGTCGCCTTTGACGAAAACTTTTGATAAGCTTATTCAGTTGACCCTGAAAAAATCCAAACACCCCTTAGTCCTTGGTTTTAAAGAAAAAAATGAAAAGCACTGCCAGACCAACTTTTTCAGAGAGAGAAAAAAGAAAAGCCTTCTCTCCTGAATCAACCAGGAAAATTATACTGCCAAACCTTCCACAATAGAACAAAGAATCTTTTCCAAATCTCCAACTAATGCCTCCTGTCCTACCTCTGCCTCCTGCCAATCTGGTGCCCTACTCCAATTAATAATGGCGGAGGACTCTGACTCATAATGACCCACACGCTTATTATCCGATGCAAAAAAAACATCTACTAAACTGAATTCCTCATTTTCAATCCCCACAAGCCTATTATAAACATCCATAAATCTTCCACTCAACACCTCATTGTCTAATATCCATAGACCACTATGATTCCCCTTTTTAAACTCAAGAACAATATGCAATTGCTCCTGCATTTTTTCGTCATTAGCAACTTCTTTCAAAAATTCAGTATCTGGATTATACACCCAAAACACTTTTGCTTGTGAAGCAGATGCCGGATTAAAGACATATGTCCATCCCAGCTTCCACTGAATCCTATATGTATGCTTCACAACAAGATGAGTTGTAATGTCACAATTTGTTGTTTCAGTCTGTGCATGAAGACCAGAGTAACACAACAGACATATAAAGAAATTCATGAAAAGCCTTAATTTACTCATCCTGTACCTCGTTACTAAATAAGGAAAAACACAACAATTGATATTTTGGTGAAATTGAATCACACTGGAAAATAATTACACAAAAACCTTCCGCAATACAACACTATATGCTGCACTGAGAAATTTAATATCCTGCACTTTAATCCAGATTTATCATCAACTCTATTTTTTAAAGAAAGAACAAATGTTTGTTACCGTATCCCCATGATAACCTTATCAGATACATGAAATATTTATTCTTCATCACCCTGTTTTTTCCCCATTCGGCTATTTGTGAAAGTCCAGACAACGATAGGGAATCAGTTTGTAACTCCTTTGAAGATGAAAATTGCAAAAACAAAGCACCCATCCATACAGATAAAGACTTTTCTCAAGAACCACAGATTTCACAGTCAGGATACGAAAAAGCCAGACAATCTGTATGGAAAATCTCTAATAAAAAAAAATATGGTACAGCTTTCGCTATAAATTCCAATCAGATTATCACCGACTTCCATGTGGTTTTCAGTAAAGAAGAGCCCTTAAAAAACGAGGATATTAAAGACTTTTTTCTTTCACAGGAAGGAAACCCCCATAATAAAGTGCAGGCCAACAGAATCCTGGCCATTTCCGTTCCCTTTGATCTGGTACTTATTGAAACAGTGGAGAGTCTGCCAAATCATTTAATCTTTGCCGACTCCTTTTCACACCAGGACGAGGATACTTTTATCTTTGGATATCCAGGGGAAATTTTTAGACAGGTCAACAGAATCGAAGGAACTTTTTACACAAGTCAACATTTCCACAGTTTTCCGGTTCACACCTCCAATCTCAATGGAATCAGTGGAAGTCCTCTGTTGAACTCAGAAGGGGATATCATTGGAACAATTTTTATGAAAATTGGCAGTAATTTGACAGGTGTCATCGATTTGAATTCTTTGAGGAATTTTACTTCAGGAAAAACAGGAACAAGTTGTTTTAAAAAAGGAAGTTCAGAAACCATGAGTACAGAAGATTGCATACAGACAGCCAAAAAAGACACAGAAAAAATTATTGAAGACAAAAGCAATCCCCTGGCCCCATATCAATGGGCTCACTTTAAATTCACAGACTCCCATAAAACAAGAAAAAAACTCTTTAAAATGGCCTGTGAAGGCGGATTTATGATGGGGTGTGTACTCTATGGTTTCTTCACAGAAGAATTAAATAACTTCACTGCCCAGTTTTTTTTACACAAAAGCCTGTAACGACAGTCCTGGAATGATAATGGGTTGTCATAAACTTGGGGAGTTAGCTGAAAAAAAGGGGGATTCTCTCACAGCCTGGAATACTTATACAAAAGCCTGCCAGGGTGGTCTTATGATAAGTTGCCACAAACTTGGAATTTTATTTGAAAGAGGTGTATAAGAAGGATAAAAGATATTTTTTTAGAGATCAAGATGTATTTCCACCCCGTTTTTCATGGTTTTTCTGAGTTTTTCTGATCTTTTGCTTTACGAACTCCATTTTATGGTCATTTGACAGGAGTTTTTCTTGAGGATTTATGATTCCAAACCTGATTTGGTTGGAAAAGTGAATTTTTGAATAAGGGAATCCATCACAGAAAACCCGGGTTCTCCGTCAGAGTTCTTCAATGAACAAGATTCATGAGAAATGGAAAACCTCCTCCTCTTCCGGTGGCCCCCTTGGAGAACAGGGCTCTGGAATTCCTGACTCCAGTCCCAAGTGGTTGAGAATCTTTTTGATGACTTCAGGTCCCTCTATGGAAGAGATGACTTTGAGTTTCCCCCCACACTTCGAACAAACCTCAATGTCCATTCCAAAAACCCTTTTAAGTCTCCCGGCCCAGTTCATGGAAGAGGATTTTCCGGACTTTGTTGCTTGTTTTTCAGGGCTTTTTGTTTTTGGAGTAATCAAGGATCGATATTTGAAATTTGGGGCAAAGATTCCATGAAACCTTATGAGGTTGGTTTTTGGTCTTGGAACAAGGGAAGCCAGTCGTGAGAGAAAGTCCAGAGGGTCAAGGATAATCCTGGTGGTTCCGTTCTCATAAGGGGTTTTTAACTGATAAATCACTTTTCCCAGGGAATTGAGTGAAAGTCTCTGTTCACTCAGACCTGGTCTTGAAATGTAACGACAAATCCTTTCAAGCTTTTCTAAGAAATCTGGAAGGCCCCCTTGATCTAAAACATAGATACCAAATTGACCAATACACTCCGCACGGAACAGAACAACAAGAAAATCTGGCTTCTTTTGCATTCTCAACAGAGACTCTCCTCGTCTCTGGCTGCCACTGCCAGACGAGGAGCCCCCTGCCAAGGGCAACGATCATCACAACTCAGAAAATGGTTTTGTCACCCAATTGGCCCACGCGGGCAACGGTCAGGCCTCTTTAGTTGTGTTGCTGGGCCTTATGAAACAGGATTATTTTGGTCAAAGAAAATTTTGAAAACTGGAGAACTTACAGAAGAGTGCTGTTGTCGGAAGTCTGTCCAGAATGGAAAAATATTATACTGACCAAGGTATTTGCAATCACGAAAGAGCCGTACTCCGTGAAGCTTACTCGGATATCAAGGGACTAAAGGCAAAGCTGACCTCGGGTTCCGTGCAATTCGGGGATATTTTTGATCTTTCAATTTTTTAAGAAATCTGGATTCCATTGGTCTCAAGCACACATACAAGGTCGATCGATACGACTCAAGCGGAAATAAATTGCCGGATCAAAAAAAAGCAAGTGCTGACTATATGTTGTCAACAGACAATCTCCATGTCTGGCTGCCGGATCAAATGTCATCATCCAGATGTAGAGATTATCATGGATCAGAAGATAATTTTGTCGCCCAACTGGCAGGTGGCCCATCACCGCAACCTGCGACTCGTTCAACCTGTCGGGGATCCAGAGCCACCAACTGATTGATTTCCCGATGAATAAAATCTGAATGATTTAGTCAAATTTTTCAAAGTGGTCTACTTTAGTGTTGATGAAGTAGGGCTAACTATATGGATTTTATTAGGAAAAGAGTTTTTTAGGGAGATCACTTATACTGATTAGGGCTTAAAGCTAAAAAAACACCTTATAATGCTATTTTTCAATAAAAATGGTATCATGGGTTGTGTTTTTTGAGAGATTTTTAAATTTAAAACAACTCATGGAGAAAAAAAGCCACTTTCTCCTCGGTCCACGCTCCACCGGAAAATCCTCCTGGATCAAAAAATCCCTTTCTCCAAAATACTATTTTAACCTTCTTGAACAGGATACCCTTAAAGAACTTCTCATAAGCCCCTCCAACCTGAGGGAATGGATAGCCGCCAAAAAAATAAATCCCGGAGAAATTATTGTTATTGATGAGATTCAAAAAGCTCCTGCTTTACTCAATGAAGTTCACTCCCTCATAGAAGAAAAAAAATTACACTTCCTCCTGACAGGAAGCAGTGCCCGAAAACTGAAAAGAGGAAAGGCCAACCTTCTTGCGGGCAGAGCGTGGATGGCTCACTTCTTTCCCCTTACCTGGAAAGAGATAACTCATTTTGATCTTATGAAATATCTGAATTTCGGAGGGCTTCCCCAGGTTTACACCTCTTCCTATCCAAAAAAGGAAATAGAAAATTATGTCAACCTTTACATTAAAGAGGAAATTCAGGAAGAGGGATTGATTCGAAAACTGAGTTCCTTTCTCACTTTTTTTGAAAGTGTCGGTCTGATGAATGGAGAAATTCTCAACTATCAGGGATGGGGATCTGATACGGGAATACCAACAAAGACCTTGCAAAGTTATATTGAACTTCTTAAAGATACTCTTATGGCCTTTGAATTGCCCTCCTTCACAAAAACAAAAAAAAGAAAAGCCGTATCCAAATCAAAATTTTATCTCTTTGATATTGGGGTCGCCAATTCCCTGGCAAAAAGAGGTGAAGTTCAGGAAAAAAGCTATGAATTCGGAAAGGTTTTTGAGCAATTTATTATTCAGGAATGTCGATGTGCAAACTCCTACCTGGAAAAAAACTGGGATCTGTCCTACTGGCGAAGCCATTCAAAAATGGAAGTCGATCTCTGTCTTGGAACAAAATGGGCTCTGGAAATCAAAGGAACCCGGAGAGTGACCAGTCAACATCTAAAAGGTCTCAAGGCTTTAAGAGAGGAAGGTCTGTTTGAAAATTACGGTGTTGTCTGTCTGGAAAAATACAAAAGGGAATCCAACGGGATCACCTTATGGCCCTGGCAGGATTTTCTTCAATGGCTCTGGAACAGCAGTCATTAAATCTTTATTTTTCCATTGAACCCTCTATAAAAGAACCTGGTTTGAGTGTTCATTTGGATGAGACTCCCTGGCTTCCTAATTGACCATAATTATTTTGCCCCCAGCATTTTACCTTCTTGTTCTCCAATAAAACACAAGTGTGATTATAACCGGTCACAACATCCGAAACATTCCAACCCATATTGATAAAATCCTGGCTCTCCACAGTTTCATCATCTCCAATATTATAAAGGGTATAAGAAAGATAAAAGTTGCTATGTAGAAAGATTGACATCAAGTGTTAATGTTCTGAACAAGGTTGGAACGATGAGAATTAGATTTAAAAAAAAGCTCCTCAATTGGTATGTTTGTTTAATCTTTGGTTACATAGGCATGAAAGATGATAGGGTGATGAGTGATAAGTTTTTAAAGGAATATGAAGCCCGACCTCTCCCGGAGGAATTGAGATATTCTTTGAGTCTTTTCATAGAGAGTTGGCGTTTGCTGGATAAACAGATCAAAGATATAAGATATCGGTTGTTGGGGCAGTCCTTTGAGGACAGTTACAATGCGGCTATTTATGGGAGTGTTCCAGGAGTGGGAGAGGTGAGTGCCAGGGTGCTATCAAATGAATTGGGTGATTTATCCAAAAGGATGAGTTTTGATGAACTGTTAAACTGAATGTTTTCTGTGACCTCGATAATGCCTTGTGACCGTATGGATCACATATAAAAGTGTGGGGCACAGATTTTGATAACGAATTTTACAACTTGTGGCGTAACCAGGGTTATGACCACGGATAGCAGGTTGTTTACAATTTATTCAGGACTCACACACCAGGGGATGAGATTATGAGATAAAAGTTTTTTGAAACAAACACAATTTGGGAGTTTTCGGTTGTATTTTCTCATAGCAGGTATTTTTTATAGAATTGCGATGTATTTCTGAAGTTAGAGGGTTTTTACCAAAGAAGATACGAACCTAAAGAGAAGTGACCATTGCTTTTCGGGATAGCTAAAGTTCCGTCCTTGTTTACAGAGATCTGTCATTGATCCGGTTTTCATTCCTATATTGGATGAGAGCATCGCTGTTTGTTTGTGATTTTGGTTTCTATTTTGCCATCAGTTTCTTTGGTGGCTCTACTCAATCCTCATTCCTTATTTAAAAATAAAAAAATATTACCTGGGTGTCCTCACAAGGCGGAAACCGATATTCTTGAAGCGGCCCCCCGGCCTGTTGCTGAAACGAATGGCCGACCGCAAGTAACGAGCGTTGTCGTTCCAACTTCCGCCACGCAGAACCCGGTAAGAGCCAACTTCCGGCCCTCTTGGATCAGTGAGTGGACCTGTCGAATACTTTTCATACCAATCCTCCACCCACTCCCACACATTCCCATGAACATCATACAAACCCAATGGATTAGGGCCTTTTGTGGCCACCACTCTCGTCTGACCACCGGAATTCTCTGAATACCAGCCATACTTCTTTAAATCTGAAACATTGTCACCAAATGAGTATGCCGTTGTTGTTCCTCCTCTTGCGGCATACTCCCATTCCTCTTCTGTTGGCAAACGATACTCATAACCTTCACCCTTTCTCTCAGCTCTCTCGTTATACGCTTTCAAAAACTCTTTCACATCCTTATGGGAAATACTCTCAACCGGGAAAAGGGCACACATTGAAAAACCATCCCTTTCCATGTGACTCCCTGGACAATACCTCTCCTCCTTAAAATAGGATGGATTACCACCCATCACATCAAACCACTGAAATTGAGTGATCTCTATGGGACTTATTTCAAAATCCTTTTTCAAAATCACCCTGTGTCTCAACTCATCCCCATCCCGTCTTTTCTCTGATCTCGGACTGCCCATCATAAATTCACCAGCCTTCACGGGAACAAAGGGAACTTCGGAAATATTCACATAAGGCTTCACAAAACTTCTTAAAACACTGTATTCAATACCCGTCTTATCCCTTGAATAACTTAAGTGAGGAATCTTATCCCCCTCAACTCCAATCACATTATCCACTAAACTCTCAATAGCGGAATTTAACCCCTTAACAGCACCACTCAATCCTTGACCATCATTGATCTTTTTATTGAACTCCTCAATTCTCAATCTCAAATCTGACAACTCTTGTGGATCCGGAATGCTTTCCGCTTCACAGGTCTTTGAGGGATCCAGGCAATTCTTAACGATCTCAGGATTCTCATACCTTTTAACAAAACCCAGAATTCTATTCTCCTGTCTTTGGACTTCGTCCCTTTGTCTTTCCAAATCCTGAACTTGGTTTTGATTCAATTCCTCATGGGATAGGCTATATGCTTTCAATTGCTCCGCCTCCTTTTGCCCCAAAGTGTCGAAATCAGGGACCCTTAAAGCAAGTTTAAGCCTGTTCTTGAAATCCTCAACGGAAACTCTTATCGAAAGGTCGGACTGACAATCACTCCTCTTATCAATAACAGAGTACCTCTCACACACTTTAATAACAATCTCGTCGCCGTCTTTATAAAAAAGAATAACATCAGCATCAGGACCGACAAGGGTCAGACTGGTTTTGTGCAGTTTGTAACCGTATGGGAAAGAGGCCAGACTCCTCATCTTTTTTTCATATTTGTCAATGGCTGTGCTGTTATCAGCTTTTTTGCTGAAAAAGGCACAGGATGGCAAGATCATCCATAGTATTATTAAAGCTAATTTCATTTTTCCTCCCTCAAACCTCCTGAAAACAGGCTGGTTAGTCTTGAATTATCAGAGACCCTCAATTCCCAAAAAACATGAAAATTCGAGTGTGTTTAAACAGTCACAGAGTACCCGCTCCCGACCCCCATTTCAACCGAAATGTTTTGACCTCCAATTCGAGATGTTTTATCATTCACTAAAGTCTGGCAACTTATATGATAAAAAACATTTATTCTACAGACTTGAGTTTCTCTTCACCAGACTTGGAGTCATAAATTCTCAATCAAAATCCCACTCAAATGACCACAAAATGGGAGTCATAGAACAAAAAGATCAGAAAAAACTCAGAAACTCAGAAAAAACCCGGAAAACAAGGGCGAGAATATCTCTCAATTTCGTGAAAAATAACTTTTATCCTACCTATACACCCGGATTACCTTGATCTTAGAGCTATTTCCCACTATGACTGTTTCTCAAACAGCAAAGAAGTTTATCGAAATCATTGAATAGAAAATATGAGTGAACGATCTGTTGAAACAATAAAAAAAGCAACTTGAGGTGCGACATTTTCGCTTGGTAGTTACAAGCAACTTGAGGTTCCCCAAAAGTACTGGACATTTTTTAATGAGCGGTTAAGCCCTAAAAAAGGAGGTAATCGTGGAAAAAGAGAAAAAAAAGCTTCTTTCTGAACTGTCTTTATTGCAAACTCAGAGAAACCTTGAAGAAGCCAATCATCCTTCAATTGGAGATAGAGTATCTTCAAAGGTTCCAACAACACCAGATGAAAAAATTGATCTTTTTTTTATTAAAAAGCGGGACTGACCAGAAAGTCCGGGGCCGGAACAGGTTCTGTGACCTTCATTCAACGCTTTGGGGGAAGCCTTAATCTCAATATCCATTTCCACATGATGTTTCCAGAGGGTGTCTATAGCTTTGAGAATGCGAGATCAAAGTTTCACCTCACAACCCCTTCCTCAAACAGGGAACTCGACAAACTCCTTACAAGCCTTGTTCACAGAGTGGTCAGGTTTCTGGAAAAACAGGGACTTATTGAAAAAGATGAAAATCAGGCTTTTCTCTCACTGAACTCAGACCCCACGGCTATGGACCAGGTAAGGTCCTCTTCCATCACCTACCTGATTGCCCTTGGAAAACACAAAGGGCAAAAGGCCCTGACACTCAAAACCCTTTCTGAAACAAACCACGGGGAAGCAAAGCCCTTTCTGTCCAAATATTCCGGTTTCAGTCTCCATGCAGGAGTTTCCACTAAAGCCCACCAGAGGGAAAAGCCTGAAAGGATTTGTCGTTACATTTCAAGACCAGGTCTCAGTGAACAAAGGCTTTCCCTAAACTCCCGGGGAAAGGTGATTTATCAGTTAAAAACCCCTTATGAAAACGGAACCACCCGGATTGTCCTTGATCCTCTGGACTTTCTCTCCCGTCTGGCTTCTCTCATCCCCAGACCCAGAACCAATCTCATAAGGTTCCATGGTGTGTTTGCCCCAAATTTCAAACATCGACACCTCATCACTCCAAAAACAAAAAGTCTTGGAAAACAAACAACACCGCCCGGAAACTCCTCTTCAATGACCTGGGCCGGGAGGCTTAAAAGGGTTTTTGGAATGGACATTGAGGTTTGCCCGGAATGTGGGGGAAAGTTAAAAGTCATCTCTTCAATAGAGGAGCCTGAAGTCATTGAAAAGATTCTCAACCATCTGGGGTTGGATTCAAAAGTCCCGGAACCCCATTCTCCCGGAGCTTCCCCTGAAGAGGATGATTTCGGATTTTCATGAGTCTTCTTATACCCCATTTGTTTTTCATATCATTTCTTTGAAATTCAGATGGAATCAGTGTGTATTGATCTCTTGAATTGCAAGGATAAAGCCAGATAAAAGGGGGATAGATTGGTTTTGGCTTTTAAGACTGTCTAAAAATTAGATAAATGTGACATTTTTTGGTTTCTTTAAATGATCTTTAGTATAAATTCCTATGGATGAAGATTCACTCTAATGTTTTTGCCTGAAATGTCCGATTATAATTAAATGTATAGTAAAAGAATACCAGGGGAAATCCACAGAAAATTCAATTTTTTCCCCATTTTGATATTGATATTCACTTTATTTTTGACTTTGGCGGCCCGGCCCGGAACCCAAAAGAAATTCAAATCCAGCGACCTTCATTTTGTCCAAAGAATGGAGTCCAACTTAAAAAGATTTTTTAAAAGTCCGGGGGATCATCATCAGATCGACAGGGATATCAAAAAGATTGTAAACGCCAAAAAAGAATGGGTTGTGGAGACTGAGTCCAAAGGTGATAAAAGGGTTCTTAGGATCAAAGGTGTTATTCAACTCAGGTTCAGGCTTGCCAACATTGACAGAGAAAAAATTGTTTTTAATATAAATGGTCAAAGATTTATTATGAATCCCAGGCTCTCTTATATAAATCATAAGAACAGATTTTTAACTCTTCTGAACTCCAGGCAAGGTTTTTTGGAATCACTTTTTATCAGAGAGGTTTATGCGTCTTCTGATGGAAGCGGTAATAAAAGTGACGCAGGTGTGATTGAAACAGTCAAGGAAACAGTTAATAACGAAGTTGATGATGCCATCAGTAATCCTGAAGAAATAGTTGCTGGTATCGCTTTTTCTCAATTTTTGGAATATGTGTTGAATATAGGTGGTTTTGGGGCGAACTTGATTTATAGTGGAGGTAAAAAAGTTGTTAAATTAATTTTTAATAAAAAATACCAACAATGTATTGACGGGTTTAATAATGAGGTGATGAGTTCTTTTCTGGGGTATCTGACAAGAATGAAAGCAACTAAACAGGAGGCAATGATGTTTGGTGTTGACCTTCATGAAATGAAATTGTGCCTTAAAGAAAAAGATTCACTAAATAATTTATTGGGAAAATTAAAAGATGCGAAATTCAAAAATCATTTAGGGGAAGGTATGAGGAATTCTCTTGGAGTTCATTATTTCCAATATTGTGGTCACCCTGGGAACAAAAGGGAAGAGGAATTAAGATATATTACTGAACAGCTAAGAAAAGCGGTATTGGATGGAGAAACAGTGAGGAGGCTTATGGAAGGGACATCCCGTAATGGAATATGGGTTCGAATTAAGAAAAAGAGAGAGAAATTTCTTTCCAAATGTCGTAAATCCTTACTTGCGAAAATAAAAAGACAAGGCAATGAATTGCTTGGTCGAAATGGTATTTCAAATAACTGTTATACAATGTCTCTTTGCTTTATAGCTGAAATGTTTAATACTTCCTGTATAAGTGATTTGGCGGGGTATGCTTGTGTGGCACCGGAGGGAAGCGGACACAGAGTTGTTCCCTCTGGATCCAGACAGTAATTTTTCAGGTCAGAGCCTGTAATTTGATCATGAATCCTCTTTATCCCGATTTTTTTTTCAGAGACGGTTTGAGAAAACCAGTATAATGGCATTAACGGATTTTTGCCTTGATGAGATCCTGAAGGTGGATCAAACCAACGGGTTTTTTTGTATCCAGATCAAGAACAAAAAGAGATTGGATGGAAAACTGTTCCATCAAAAAAAGAGCTTTTACGGCCAGTTCATTCTGATCAATGGTTTTTGGTTGGGTGGACATAAGATCCATCACCTTTGACTGAAGGGGGTTTTTGTTTTTTTCCAGGTGGCGGCGGAGATCACCGTCCGTGAGAACTCCAATCAGAAAACCCTCATTATCAACCACACCGGTCACACCGCGAACATCCCCGTCTGTCATCACTGACAGGGCGTAAGCCATGTCGTCTTCTTTTTTTATCATCTCACTTTGATATACTTAAAAAGTGGTTTTTGTATCAATCTGACTCTTCTGAGTGTTTTCATTTTTGACAATGAAAAATTTTTCACCCAACCTGTAAAAAATGTAATCACTCAACGAGTGTATTGTTTTAAAATGAAACAACAGTCTCAATATGAATCAAAATAATATTATTTTGATACCAAGACTAAAGGCTTAAGCGAAAATTCCGATATAATAAATGAAGGGGGAGGGGGTTCGGCAAAACAACTATTTTTTCTGTTTCTTTGGGTTTTTCAGAGAATTTGTACCATGAAAAATCTCCAAAGGACGAACAAATAGAGTGTTTTGATTATTAAACTCGTTAAGTTGAGATGTTTATAATGCAAAAAGCAAAAATCCTGAAAACCGCAAAAAAAGCAACCACATGGTTGAATAAGTATATTTTCTTAATCGTTTTACTCCCTGTTATCATTGTTAGTTATAATAACTGCGATGAATCCCTGTCTTTTAAATTAAGTCAAGGCAATCTGAGTGTCGGCAGACTGAAGCCTTTGTCAACAAATAATGAGTTCGGAATTATCATCAATAGTGGTGACGAATACACAAGAGATAGGATGGTCGATCTCAGCTTTATCCCGGGTGAAAATGCCGATGAAATGTTTATCAGTTTTGAATCCGACTGCTCACAGGGTGCCTGGGAGGATTTCAAGACCAATGAACTCGTAGAACTCAACCAAACAAACAGTGAAAGTACTGTCTATGTAAAGTACAGGTTCAGAGGTGAAGAGGAAGGCCCCTGTGTCGGTGACAGTATCGTTCACGACGATATTCAACCCGAAGTGGAATTTGTCAATCAACCTCAATTCTGGACTCCTGAAGAAAACCTGAACATCGGTATTGAGGCCAGGGATTCCGGAAGTGGTGTAAAACAGGTTCAATGCGACAAACAGGGGAGTGGTCAATTTGAAGTCTGTGGGAGGAATGTGGTTTACAGTTCTCTGGTGGAAAACAAAAATTATCTGCTTGTAGTCAGAGTTGCGGACAGAGCGGGGAATCTCTCAAGACCCAAACAAATCCACTGGGTATCCGACCAATCCCCCCCTTCTCTCATTCTCAGTCTCGGGCCGGTAGCTTTAACAGCCGATACCACACCGGACTTCATTTTCACCCCCATTGACACAGGTTCGGGAATCGCCCGTCTTGAGTGTCGCCAGGATAACCAGACCCAATTTTCAACCTGTCCAAAAGAGTTCAGTCTGAGGAATCTTTCCGACGGACCTCACATTCTGGAAGTCAAAGCTGTGGACAATGTGGGAAGATACTCTGACCCGGTAACCCATTCATGGACCCAGGACACCACAGTTCCAACAATCCACTTCACTGAAAAACCTTCACCCATCGCCAAAGAGCAAACAGCCCGTTTTCAGTTTTCAGAGATCAATAACAACCATAACATCACCTCTTATGAGTGTCAGTTTGACAATGAGGCCAAAAAGACCTGTACCAGTCCCCATCTTCTGACAGATCTGTCCGAGGGGGAGCATCGTTTTTCCGTAGTGGGTTCAAACACTGCGGGACAAAGTTCATCCCCCATCATCTATCGTTGGTTTGTTGATACCGGAAAACCCACCCTCAGAATAGTGGAAAAACCCGAAAAGTTGACCAATTCCAATCAGGCTCTTTTCATTTTTCTAACTCAAGACGAGAGTAGTGGGATTGAGAAAATTCAATGCAGCCTCGATGGTGAAACCTATAACACCTGTGGCAGTTCCGTAAGTTTTAATGATCTTTCAGAAGGGAATCATACTTTTATGGCCCGGAGCCTGGATAGGGCCGGTCATTTTTCTGACGTGATTTTCTATCAATGGACTGTGGACAGAAGCAGACCAACGGTAACCATCACCTCCAAACCGGATAATCCCACTAATAACAACAGAGCCACTTTTGGCTTTCAGGGTCAGGACGATGGCAGTGGCATAGAGACCATAGAGTGTCGTTTTGACGGAAATTCTTTTGAAACCTGTCAGGAACCCTGGAGCTATACGGGCCTGACTGATGGAGATCACCATTTTTCAGTCCGTGCCGGGGATAGGGCAGGGAACCTCTCATTGGTGGAAACCTACAGATGGTTCGTTGACACCACGGGTCCTATCCTCCAGTTTACAAAAAAACCCGGCCTTATTGTTTCTATCGGTGAAACAATCCAAATCCGTTTCAATGCCAACGATGAGGGTGGTAATGGAGTGGAAAATTATCAATGTGTATTCAATGGAACCAATTATCCCTGTGCGGGAGACACCACTTATTCCTTTCAAGTAACAACGGAGGTAAGTAACAGCTTCCAGGTGACCGTATTCGACAGTCTGGGAAACCAAAGAACTGAAACCTTAACCTGGCGAGCTGGAACTCAAACAACCTTCAGGCAGATCAATCATAGAGTTTTGGAACACTCCCCCGTTGATATTTTATTCATTGTGGATACATCAAATTCCATGGTTGAAAATCGTCGGAATTTAGCCGAAAAAATTGATGGTTTTACAGAAAAAATCGAAAACGAGAATTGGCAGATTGCTGTGACCACAACAGATGCTGATTATTACGATCGGGAACACACTCGGGGGAGATTGACGGATTTTAATTATACTGTGAATAACGATAATGATCCAAACAATAATGTTCCTGTGATCCGGATTTTTGATTCCAACGTGGATACTGACAGGGTTGAAGAACTTTTTGCGAACCGTATTCAGAATTTTCTGGAGGGAACTGGAAATGAACAGGGTATTTACGCCATGGTTCGTGTTATCCAGAGATACCTCGATAATGAATCCCCTCATACCCAATTTTTCCGCAATAGAGCTCACCTGGCCGTTGTGATTCTCTCTGATGAAAATGAAAAATCCAAAGGGATAAATGTTCGATACACTCCAAGTCAGTTTCTACAATTTGTCAGTGAGTCTTTTGGCAACAAAAGCATCACCTGGCACAGTATTATAAAAACCGAGGGTGACGGATGTCCTTCCGGAGAACCGGGAACGTGGAAATATAATGGAACACACTATCAGGAACTCTCCAGGTTAACAAATGGTGTAGTGGGTCGTATCTGTGACGATGATTACACCACCCATTTGAAATCCATAGGTCAGTCCGTCAGTGACGCAAAAAATGAAGTCTTTTTGGGCTGCATCCCTGATACCAATAAAGCTGTAGATGTCCTGTTTAAACCCGAAAATTCAGATTCTTACCAGTCTTACTTCGGAACTTACAGAATTGAAGGTCAAAAACTGATCTTTGATAATGCTTTGGAAAACGGTGAGTACCGACTGAATTTCAATTGTTCCGTAAACATAGACTAATACGGCGTTGTTACACATAGAGATTTGAGATGAAATAGTTCCTATTGTTTCTGAGATTAAAGGGTAGAAGGGGTCATCATCTGGTTGAGGATTTTACATTTTATAAAGACCTCATTGGCCTGATTCATAAAATGAGCTTGAACTCAGCTTTTCTCCAACAAGCTGTTTAAAACGATACATGGCTGTCTCAGCAATTGACCGACGACTGTAACCACTCTCCCTTTTCCATTTCCTCTTGCCCCCTTTGCAATAATATCTATTTTCAACTGAGTTTGACTGTCCATTGTGATCATCCTTTTGCCCTCCTATGACCTTAATTAGGGTATAGGAGGGGTCGTTAATGATGCACTGTGACCGTCATTTTCGCTCGGTAATTAAGGTGCGACATTTTCGCTTGGTAGTTACAAAAAATGCCTCTTCACCAGAATTTGTGAATGAGTGGAGGTTCAGGTAATCTTCCAAGGGAATGATATAAAGCTATTTTAATGGATTTGTACTCCCTAAAACCGTAAGATTTTCTCATAGTCAGTTTTACTTTGTTGTTTAAACCCTCTACAATCCCCGATGAAAATTGTTTTTTGGCCCTAAACCAATTGAGAATGAGATCCTTATGTCGTCGAATCATCTTGGCTTCATGTTTCAAAGGCTCTATCCGGGAACGCATGACTTTGGTTGTCCAGCGAGCCAGAAACTTATCCGCCCATGAGGGGGATAAATAATCCCAAAAGAATTGGAACTCTTCTTTTAGTAAATAGGCCCTGACGCTCCTGAGGTTGTATTGTAAAAGTTTCTTCAAACCAACCTCCTGTTTTTCTGTCAGATTCTCTGAGTGCTTTAATAAAAGCCACCTGGAGTTTGTTAACACAGGGTCATATCCATCCGCTTTCATCTGACGATGCTCTCCCGCTCTCACTTTATCTATTGCTTTGTTAATCCGAGCAACGATATGAAAACGGTCCAGGATATGAGTGGCTTGAGACACTCGATCCTTTATAACCTTCAAATAAGGTTTCCACATATCTGAGCAAACGTATTCAATAAGTTGTGTTCTTCTTGTCCCCAGCATATCAAAGAACTTTGAAAAAGTTTCCTCTGTCCGCTCTTTTCCAATCCAAAGTAAACGGACACATCCGGAGTTGATCTGATAAACTAAAGTTAGATATTTATGCCCCTTTTTCCACTGAATCTCATCAACTCCAATAGCCCTGACACTCTCTAAACAGCGATGGGAAAGGCCCCACTCAACGATAAACTCCACAGAGCGAAAAACCTTCCCCCAACTTGTTCTAAACCGAACTGACACCTCTTTCCATGACAGCACCTTGGCCCAATTTGCCAGAAATTGCATATAGACTTTGGTTAATTGGTTTTTTCCATCACTCCATGGAGTTTTTTCAACTTTAACTCCACACCAAGAGCAGTTGACTCGTCTCATTTTATAACAGAAGAACACGGGAATTCCCCAGATAGGAATAAATTCAAATTTTCGTGCCTTCGGGGATGTATCATAAATAGAAGCCTCCTGATGGCATCCCGAACAAATGGGGATACCATTTTTTCGAGGGTGAATTTGAACATGAATACAAGTTTCCCCGCCCTCGGTGAATAAAGTTATTCTCCCGTAAACAAAAGACTTGAATTTGTAACATTTATTTAGGATAGTCTTTACCAGCATCTTTTCGCCCTTTTTTGGTTGTTGTTTTCTCAAATTATGATTTACTGGAATCTGGCGGGAGATGCTATTTCAATATGAATCTTAATGCACTAAAAATGTGATTCGTTGAGCGGGGATGCTCAACGAATTGGGGTGTGGGGCAGAGCCCCATATCAGCCAGGATGGCTGTCCTTATTTATTCCACGAAATGACATTTAGAAGTTAAAAAGGGCTTTTTTTATCCACATCTTCTGGTGAATATCCCAAAAAATGGACAAGCTCCCTTTTTAGAGCAGACAATGAAAAAAGCTACAATGAATTTCTTGTTTAATATATATTTTAAAGGGTGTGTCTAACATACGTCCCATCAGATTTTGGCTAGCAAAGCAAGTTAAGGCTCATGTGTGTTTATATGTTATCTATCTTATCTTTTGTTATCAGCACTTAAATTAGATTTGCAATCAAAAGGTATTGATATTTCTCCAGAGAAAGCCATTGAAGATTTAGAAACAATGTATAATGTCTATTTCTCCGATAAAAAGAAAAGCTTAAGATATTAATTAACAGGAACCACTTAAATCTAACTCGCCAAAGAGATCCTCAAATTTTCCTTTATTTTCATCTTTAGACAGATAATTTTTTAACAAGGGATAGACAATACTTTTAATAAAATCAATGTTGTATTGGTTTATAGTGCCTATCGATCGCCCAAAACGTTCTAACTTCTGGGAGTCGTCAAATACTAATATTCTAATATCCTGTACTTTGTTTTGATCTTCAAAAATAAACTGGATGGCTCCAAAAGAGTTAATTGTTCCCTGATTAGTAATTCCATCCATTCCAGCCTCCCTGTAGCGAATATCCGCAGCAAAAGGAACGATAGAGTAGCCACAGCGATGAGCTATCTGTTTGGTCAGTATATCAAAAGCCTGCAAGACCAGATCTCTCATGTCATACATTGAAATATCCTCGTTCCAGAGTTTTGTGTTTACTCGATCAGCCAATTCCCGGTTTATTACCTCATGTCTTACAATTTCCATATCCTCCCAGCCGGGGAAACGGGTAAAATTATCAGGATCTTCCAGACGTTCCTGCCTTGTGGGAACAATGTCGTAGACAGGCTGAGGCATAAACCCCCAATTGTTCTGGGGAACCTCCAGATCGCTGGCAAAGCTCGTTTGGAAGGTCATAAAAAGAACAAATAAACTGATTAAATATTTCATAGAAAATTACCTTTCATCATTTGGTTGTTTTATAGTGGTTGTTTTATAGTGGTTGTTTTAACAAATTGGAAATCTCCAATATTTAACAAATTGGAAATCTCCAATATTTGGATTAAGATAATTGATTCAATAAAATAAAAACAATGAAAAAAATCCAGTACAAATTTTAAGAAGATCACACTCTAACAGGTTCAATGCATTATTACAATAAAATAATAAAAAATATTTTAAATATTAAAAGAACAAGTTCCCCAGGATATAAAAAATCACTAACTGCTTGCACCCTAACGAAGCTCCCTCTGTAACTGCCACAATTTACATAATGCAAGGCGTTAAATGGCTTGGAGTCTTCAAAAAAATAG
Source organism: Bdellovibrionales bacterium (assembly GCA_965218815.1). GTDB lineage: Bacteria > Bdellovibrionota > Bdellovibrionia > Bdellovibrionales > JAGQZY01 > JAGQZY01. Next base: position 1,430,294 of record CBDCLX010000002.1, read on the forward strand.
TGTCTAATGCAGCCGTTTTATATAATTTGCTTTAACTGACCCCGTGTGGAGGAGCCATGAAAACTAAAAACTCAATGAATTCCATAATTTTAAAAATATTAAAAACAGGAGGTCATAGATGAAGCCACTGATATCCTTTCAAAAACTCCTCGCCACTTTATTTTTCCTTCTCTTATCATTTCCCCTGTCGATTCCGGTTTCCTTCTTTCTGACTGTTGGATTCTCCACGCTCCCTGGATACCCGGCCTACGCTGTTGAGATGCCTCCCGTGGCCCAGCTCAGAAAAGAAATCCAAATTTCTTCCCAAATTGTTTCAGTTTATGATCCTCATTTCAGTCTGGGTGACATTAATATAATGGTCGGATATGTTGGGTATCGGGCCATTGACGTGTTTGAACATCTTTTTGGAGAAAACTGGACAGAACAGGGTCAGGCCGTTGAATTTCGGGTATTGGATGGCTATTTTCTACGCATTGACATTCAGAGGTTTTTAAATAAAGAGGCCTTCTTTGTTTTTTCAAGGAAAGATTGTTCCCCTTTTACAGTTGACAGTATCAGACAGAACCGGACTGGTGTCTCTCTTGGTCCTTATTATCTCGTTTGGGACAATGTTTCCAATCCCGACTTATTCAAAGAGGGGGATACAAGTGGCCCTATCAGATTCACGAAGTGGAAATGGTCACTCTGTCGGAAGAAGAACTTCTTTAGTAATTAAAGATATTAATCTATGACGAATAGTATGCAAAATTCCAAAAAACAGAGATCATGACTTGATGCCTTTAGCAAAGAGATTTTTAATCATTGTCTTTGTTCTCTTTTATTCTGTTGCTGCTTTTGGTGACAAAACCGAAAAACAAGTGGCCATTGCCTCAAAAACCGGAACACAAGTGGCCATCAATACAAAAGCCAGCAGGATAGAGTGGTCAGGGGAGAAAAAGATTTCATCAAAAGGTCATAAAGGGACTATTGAGATTAAAAAGGGAACTGTGGATCTGGACGCTCAAATGAATCCTGTGGGTGGTCATATTATTATTGATATGACCACTATTGAGTGTACGGATCTTTCAGGAAAAGACATGAAAAAACTACTAAACCACCTCAGTTCAGATGATTTTTTTGATGTGGCAAATCATAAAGAGGCCAGTTTTAAATTCACAAAAGTTGAGACTCTTAAGAATGATTTTTATAATATCACCGGGATTCTCACAATAAGAGGTCAGAGTCATAAAGAGATATTCAAAATAAAAATAAAAATGCCGGGAAACACTGAAACAGTGGCCGGAAAAGGGATTGTTTCCGAAAAAAATACAGTGAAAAAAAAGAAACAGAAATGGTTGTTATTGGCCACAGGTCAGTTGCGGTTTGATCGTACAAAGTACGGTGTTCATTACAACTCTGAATCCAGTGTTCTTAAAAAAACGATTTCCATTCCCAAAGATAAAATCATCAGGGACCTGATCCAGTTAACTTTTCGGATTGAAACCGAAGAAATATCAAAAAACAGGCATTGACTGGGTTTATTTACCAAAACAGGATGTGATTTTTTGATTAATGTCTTTAAACTTCAGGTGATATCTTTGCCGATACCCGATACTTCCTGTTTCTCTGTTTCTCTGTTTCTCTGTTTCTCTGTTTCTCTGTTTCTCTGTTTCTAGAGGGAGCTTCGTCAGGGTGCAAGCCGTTACCATTCCGGAACATTTTTTCTGTCAAACATTTCAACACTCATTAATAAACAGGGCAGATGTTTTGACCCCAAACACCTGACAATTTATTTAGGGTCATGGCGTGATTTTTGCTTCTTAAATTATCAGGAGTAAAGGGGGATTAATATGAGACACTTTTCAATCAATGGGTTTTCCAGAACAAGTGTTGCGATCAACATTTCAATTTCAGCAATTAAAAAATTATCTTTTCTGATCATTCGTTTTTCGTTTATTCTTTGCCTCTTCACCCGTTGTGAGGAAAATTCTTTTGGTCTGTCTGGTCAAAAAAGGAATATCAGTTCAGCGGGATTCTCTGGTGGCCTTGTCCAGGCCGGCTCTGTTTTGATCAATAGTGGTGATGAGTACACAACAGACAGTTCTGTCAATGTCACTTTCAAACCCAAAGGGGATGCTGATGAAATGTTCATCAGTTCTGATTCCAGTTGTTCCCAGGGGGCCTGGGAACCCATAGAGACCGCCAGGGTTATGGAGCTTGGCCAACTCAACCAGGAAAACACTGTTTATGTGAAGTACAGATTCAAAGAGCAGGAGGAAACGGGATGTGAGAGTGACAGTATTATTCATGACAACATTCCCCCTGAAGTGGCTTTTGTGAATCCCCCGGGTCCATGGACCACAGGAAGTCTGGTCATTAACCTGAGTGCCAGTGATGCTGGCAGTGGGTTTAAGGAACTCCAGTGTGACAAGCAGGGTGATGGTCAATTTGAAGTTTGTGGTCTGAACATTGCTTATCATGCCCTGAGAGGCGGGGATCATTCCCTTGTTGTCAGGGGGAAAGATAAAGCGGGAAATCTTTCCCAACCCAAACAGGTGTCCTGGAAAGTGGATGCAACCCCTCCGACCTTCACTCTTGAGACCGGACGGACCATGGTTCCCTTTGATGGGAATACCCATGTTCTCTTTTCCAATGTCCGGGATGAAGGGGGCAGTGGGCTGAGGAGTGGTTATGAGTGTTCAGTCAAGGGGATAGGTTTTTCCTGTAATAAAGACATAACTTACACTTTGCGGGCCAATAATATTCAGAAGGATACCTTTCAGGTCACTGTTTTTGATAATGCGGGGAATTCCACGACAAAAACCTTTCAGTGGCAGGGCCGGGTGATTGAGAAGCGGAAGAATCATCAGGTTGGGTCAGGCACGCCAAAGATTGATATTTTATTCATTGTGGACACTTCGGCTTCCATGACTGGGGAACGCAGGGAACTGGGTAAAAAGATTGACGGTTTTATCAGTCAGATCAGTCATCTGGACTGGCAGATTGCGGCGACCACAACCACTGTTTATTCGGGATATGATATTTGGAGTGTCGAAAGAGATAGATATGACAGGTGTCTTTTCAATCAATTGAATCATCAGGTGAGCGATTTACCCCAAGAGAGGTTGAGATATTCAGAATGGACATCATCTCTTTACACGTCCCTGCCCTCTGAACCTCATTGCAGACCCTTATCGGCGACAGGTTCCAGTACACTGCCCATTTGTACCAGGTCTTCAACCAAAAGGAAGCATTTGACAAGTTCGACCAGTGCCGAAGCCTGTTCGGCCCAATTGTCGGACAATCCATACGAATGGGAGCACAGTGAACACAGTGAGGGTCGTCTGACTGATTTTACGGGCAATGGCACCCATATTCTTAACTCCGGCATTCAGGGAGCCCAGCGACTTTTTGGAACCCGTATTCAGGGATCCACTGGTTTTCACAATGGTGGTGGAAGAGAGCAGGGTATTCATGCCGCCGTCAAGGCCATTCAAAGATACAAGGATGATAAGGACCAGGGTCGGGCCGGGACAGCCCACACCTCATTTTTCAGGGAGGGGGCTGATCTGGTTTTTGTGCTTCTTTCCGATGAGGATGAAAATTCCGGACGCAGGCTCAAAAACAGAGACACTGGAGAAATCATTGAGGCGGATGAACTCAAAAGAAAGGGGATTTATAATTTCAGTACCGGAGAAATAACCGACCCCCAATACACGGAATATTCGGAATGGTGGTCGATTGCTTGTCCCCAATGCCATCCTGAAAATTTTCAGGATTTTGTCACTGATGTTTTTGGCAGTCAGAAGAGCATGGTCTGGCACAGTATTATAAAAACGGAGGAAAACAAATGTACAAACCTCCTGACCGGATATACATACGAAGTCCTCTCGAACCTGACAGGGGGCACTGTGGGTGATGTCTGTGCTGATGATTACACCGGCCAACTCAAGGACATAGGTGGTGCCGTCAATCAGATGCAAAGGGAAATTGTTCTGGACTGTGAACCTGTTGACAGCGACCGGGATGGAACAGGGGATGTTGAAGTTCTGTTCAGAAAACAGAGTTCAGGGACTTATCAGACTTATCCTGGCACTTACTCTATTGATGGTTCAAAACTGGTTTTTGACAAGAATCTGATGCCGGGTCAATACCAGGTGAATTATAATTGTTCCCAATAGACAGGTAGTGAAGAAACAGATCGTTTATTTTAAGCAGACTTTATTGTTAAAAAGGAGGCGATAAAAAAGAAGGGGGGAGGTGATGCAGTTGCGTTTAAAAAAGAACCCTTCTGATTGAAAATCACCACATGAACCATGAGGAAATGGACGGGACAAGCCATTGTCTTTGTATGGTTGTTTTTATCGGTATCGGTAATCCTTTCAGGTTTCCCTTCATTTTTAGTCCAATGAAACTTATTTGGGGTCCGAAAGAGAAAGTAAAGTTCTTTACAAAAAATGACCCATCAGATTTTTATTTTTACATTTTTGTTTCAAAATAGGATTTATACCCTTTAGTTTGGAACCAGGGGTGCCGATAGGTTAGTTAACAATTCCGTTTAATGATCTCGACATTGAGGCTGTGAGTAGAGTGATTGCGGAGGGAGCCGATGTGAATGCCACAAATAACGCAGGATGGACTCCACTTCATGATGCGAGTCTCACGGATAATAATTATTAAGCCCTAAAATGCAGTATATCATTAAAAATGAAATGGTCGGTCAGGCTATAACCAGACTAACACTAAAGAAAATAAAATCACTTCCCATTCTTCTCCCACCCCTGAGAGAACAAAAAAAGATTGCAGAGATTCTTTCCACTTGGGATCGAGCTATTGAATTGACTGAAAAATTGATCGAAGCAAAGGAAAAGAAAAAATATTACTTGGGATTATAAATAATGGTGGAGAAAAAATATGAATACAAAAGCTTGCAATTGGCCTGAGAAAAAAATTGATCTTCAGGATATTCTTTTAGATCCAGAATTAGATCCAGAAAATCATATTGTTTACATAGGGATAACCAGTCCATTTGCCTGCCCGTGTATGGTAACATAAGAATAATGTGACTGAGAGATTTATGTGAGAATATTATTTGACTGGATTCTCACTTTCGCGGGAATGATGGAGTATAAACAAAAAACATTGTGGGGAAATCCCGCATTGAAAGGAGTTATTAGCCTATGAAAAAAAAACAGTTAAATACAATGGAAGTGGCAAGGAGTCATTTTAAGAAAAAACGAATGAGCCTTAACAAGGCTTTACAGTCTTTTAAAGAAATTTATTCTTTTTATCTAGAACAACCGGATCAAAAAGTTTCTCAAATAGCTTTAATTAAAAGTTTTGAAATCACTTTTGAGTTAAGCTGGAAAACTCTACAGTCTTTTTTTAAATCTCAGGGATATACTGAAGAGAACTCACCAAAAGGTGTTATAAAATCAACCTTTAACAAGAATATTATTGAAAATGGACAATTATGGATAGATATGTTGGATACCAGAAACAGATTGTCCCATGTTTACGATGAGAGTCTGTTTAATGAGGCGATTCAAAAAATTTCCAAAGATTATTTAAAAGAAATAGAAAAACTTTATCAAAGATTAGAAAGGGAAGACTGATGGCCTTTGGCTTGTCTCAAAAAACAATTGAACAGTTAAAAAGTGTGTTTAGAAAATATCCTGAGATTATTCAGGTAAAAATCTATGGTTCACGGGTAACGGGTGATTATAGAAAAGGTTCGGACATTGATTTAGCTTTTTTTTCTGAATCTGAAAGAAACCTGTCATCCAATCTTTCATGGGACCTCGATGATCTTCCCAGCCCTTATTTGTTTGATTTGGTCTATTATAATAAACTGAATAAATGTCCATTAAAAGAAGAGATAGATAAATATGGTAAAATTCTTTATAAGAGAGGTGGGGAGAGCTAATATTATGTTTAACCGGATTCCTGTTTTCAGGGCAATGACAGGACAAAAAATCAATGACTTATAGGAAAGAAATTTTTCAGTCTCTGAATCTCTTCAACCGTATATAGGAAGAAAGCTTTGAGAATTTCTGGATTCTTCTCTAATAACTATTTTAAGTTATTTTTGCGGAGCTCCTTAGACACGTCGTATAAGAACGGTGTACACCACTAAGAATCAATGAGGCTCTAAAAAAACCCTGGGGAGGTCCACAGTCAGGATGCGTTGCTCCAGACCTTGAATAAATCAGGATCACAGGGTTAGATCACCTCATAATAACCCAACACAACTCCAAACCAGTACAAATGCTGAAAACAATCCATCCCCCCTCAGAGAAATATCTCATTTCTCCCATTGCTTTTCTCTTTGGTGTGAGTCTTCTCGTTAGCCTGTCAGGAATGGAGATTCTCTCCTCCATGATTCTTCTCATTGTCCTTTTTCATATTCGCTGGTCTGAAATCAAACTCAAAAATTTTTACCGACCAGATTTTTTATCCCTGTTTGCCCTTATTTTTTTCTGCCTCCTGTCGCTCATCATCAACGGCTACATCGGGGATATTCTTCCTTATTTTTTTAAATTTCGCTGGATTTTTTTTCTCTATCTGTTTAGTCTTTTCTTTAAACTTTCCCCAAAAGCCCTTCCCGTTTTTCTGACAGGTTTTCTTGTTGGGTTCTATGTTTCCTCCTTAAATTCCATTTTTCAGTTTGTCATAAACTGGGATATTGTTCGTCACACGTTCATCAATTATGATGCCAGTTCCACGGGCTATGTAAGGGTGACCTCTTTTTTCAATCTGCCAACAACCTATGGTTACTCCATAGCCATGGCTCTCATTGTTCCTTTGGCGTATCTGTTTTCAAGAGAATCGGTAAAAAGTAAGATTCTTGTATCTCTGATTTTTCTTTCAGGTCTTATCTCACTTGTTTTAACCTACACTCGTGGAGCATGGATCAGTTTTTTTTGTGCTTTTTTTTGTTTTATCTGGTTTGCCAACAAAAAACTCATTGTCTGGGTGACCCCCCTGCTTTTATTAACGGGAATTCTTCTTTTTCATTTTCAACCCGGTTTTCAGCAGAGAATAGAATCTCTGTTAAACTTCAAATACGCCAGCAACAGTGAACGCATAGAACTCTGGAAAGCCAACTGGGAGATGTTTAAAGACCATCCTGTATTTGGAGTGGGACTTCATAAAAATGACAAACTGGTTGAAAACTACAACAAAATTCTGGGTCACAAGCATAATGCAATCAGTCACGCTCACAACACTTATTTACAGCTTTTGTCGGGCACTGGCTTATTCGGTTTTATCAGTCTTATGCTTTTCTTTGTTTTTCTTTTAACCCGTATGGGCTGTAAAATTTTTAATTCAAAAACCAAAGAACCCGCAACTGCGGTAAAAGTAAAATTCCATGCAAGGCTGGGATTGCAACAGTCCTTAAAAAACAGTGATTCCATTTTATGGATTGCTTCTTTATCAATCCTTTTAAGCTTTCTTGTGGGTTGCCTTTTTGACTGCAATTTAAGGGACGCGGAAGTTCGCTATATGCTCATAAGCTTTCTTTCTGTTTTCTTCTTTTTAGAGGAATCATCTCCCATAAAAAACAGAGAATGAATATGGTAACATTCAAGTGGAAGGTCCCATAACACCATGAACCTGAATCTCTTTAAAAATCATTTTTTTAATAAAAACCCTTCTTACAACCTGGGTGTTTGCAGGATACTTTTCTACGGTTTATTTTTGGAAAAATTATGGGCTGATCGCTATAGAGTGGAGCTTTTTTATTACTCTCAACTGCTTCCAAAAGAATTATGCCTCCTGTAGGGGTATTTGGATATTCACCAGAAGATGTGGATAAAAAAAGCCCTTTTTAACTTCTAAATGTCATTTCGTGGAATAAATAAGGACAGCCATCCTGGCTGATATGGGGCTCTGCCCCACACCCCAATTCGTTGAGCATCCCCGCTCAACGAATCACATTTTTAGTGCATTAAGATTCATATTGAAATAGCATCTCCCGCCAGATTCCAGTAAATCATAATTTGAGAAAACAACAACCAAAAAAGGGCGAAAAGATGCTGGTAAAGACTATCCTAAATAAATGTTACAAATTCAAGTCTTTTGTTTACGGGAGAATAACTTTATTCACCGAGGGCGGGGAAACTTGTATTCATGTTCAAATTCACCCTCGAAAAAATGGTATCCCCATTTGTTCGGGATGCCATCAGGAGGCTTCTATTTATGATACATCCCCGAAGGCACGAAAATTTGAATTTATTCCTATCTGGGGAATTCCCGTGTTCTTCTGTTATAAAATGAGACGAGTCAACTGCTCTTGGTGTGGAGTTAAAGTTGAAAAAACTCCATGGAGTGATGGAAAAAACCAATTAACCAAAGTCTATATGCAATTTCTGGCAAATTGGGCCAAGGTGCTGTCATGGAAAGAGGTGTCAGTTCGGTTTAGAACAAGTTGGGGGAAGGTTTTTCGCTCTGTGGAGTTTATCGTTGAGTGGGGCCTTTCCCATCGCTGTTTAGAGAGTGTCAGGGCTATTGGAGTTGATGAGATTCAGTGGAAAAAGGGGCATAAATATCTAACTTTAGTTTATCAGATCAACTCCGGATGTGTCCGTTTACTTTGGATTGGAAAAGAGCGGACAGAGGAAACTTTTTCAAAGTTCTTTGATATGCTGGGGACAAGAAGAACACAACTTATTGAATACGTTTGCTCAGATATGTGGAAACCTTATTTGAAGGTTATAAAGGATCGAGTGTCTCAAGCCACTCATATCCTGGACCGTTTTCATATCGTTGCTCGGATTAACAAAGCAATAGATAAAGTGAGAGCGGGAGAGCATCGTCAGATGAAAGCGGATGGATATGACCCTGTGTTAACAAACTCCAGGTGGCTTTTATTAAAGCACTCAGAGAATCTGACAGAAAAACAGGAGGTTGGTTTGAAGAAACTTTTACAATACAACCTCAGGAGCGTCAGGGCCTATTTACTAAAAGAAGAGTTCCAATTCTTTTGGGATTATTTATCCCCCTCATGGGCGGATAAGTTTCTGGCTCGCTGGACAACCAAAGTCATGCGTTCCCGGATAGAGCCTTTGAAACATGAAGCCAAGATGATTCGACGACATAAGAATCTCATTCTCAATTGGTTTAGGGCCAAAAAACAATTTTCATCGGGGATTGTAGAGGGTTTAAACAACAAAGTAAAACTGACTATGAGAAAATCTTACGGTTTTAGGGAGTACAAATCCATTAAAATAGCTTTATATCATTCCCTTGGAAGATTACCTGAACCTCCACTCATTCACAAATTCTGGTGAAGAGGCGGGTATTTAACTTTTATTCAAAAGACATTTTCCTTTCTCTTATTCAGTCTTATATGCTCTCAAACATACTTTGTATTGATATTTTCAAACATGGGATCAACACTCTCTGTGGATAATTTTTTAAAAAGAATACAGACAATATAAGTGAAGAAAATAAAAAAATCCAATTATGCTGGAGCCTCTGGACCGTAAAATCATAATAACATTAACCTGTTTATTTTAGTTCACTTCATTTATCCAGAAAGTCCGCTTATCAGGATTCGAGGAGGCTTTTATATCTGATCATATGGCTGTCTCATTTATACACATGGGACATCCTATTGGCCTTTTTTTATCCCAGTTTCTCATCCTTGCCAAAATCATGGCTTTTACAGGATTTGTTCTGGAGGCCATTTTTGCCTCTGTCAGGCCCAATCTCCCTCCATCCACTTATTCATCCAAAATTGTGGCAGTTACTTTTATTTAAAATCGCTTGGTAGTAATACTTGATTTCATCTTTGAGAATGAATACTCTGTGGTTTCTGTTTATTTTTCTGGAAGGAGGGAAACCAATCATGACACAAAAAGTCAGAGAGATTCTCAGTTGGTACAGTGGAGACAATCCGGGAGTGTTGACCAATATGGCCCGTGTTCTCAATCAGGGTCGTTTGGGTGGGACGGGGAAACTGGTGATCCTCCCTGTGGACCAGGGTTTTGAACATGGTCCTGCCCGCAGTTTTGCCAAAAACCCTGATGGTTATAATCCTGTTTATCATGCAAGTCTGGCTGTTGAAGCCGGTTGCAATGCCTATGCGGCACCCCTTGGTTTTATTGAGGCTGTGGCCAGGGAGTTTGCCGGTGACATTCCCCTGATTTTAAAAATCAATAATTCAGACACTCTTTTTGGGGCCAAAAACCCCTGTCCCGCCCTGACCTCTTCGGTGGATGATGCCTTACGTTTGGGATGTGTGGGGATTGGTTTCACTATTTACCCTGGAAGCAGTCTTCGCAGGGAGATGTATGGGGAAGTAGCCAGGGTTGCCAAAGAGGCCAAAAAAAGAGGGCTTCTTGTTGTGATCTGGTCCTATGCCCGGGGGGAGCAGATATCAAAGAAGGGGGAAACGGCCATTGATGTCGTGGCCTATGCAGCCCATATTGCGGCCCAGTTGGGAGCCCACTTTATCAAAGTCAAACCTCCCACAGAACATATCGAACAGGAGGCGGGAAAAAAAGTATATATTGAGCAGGGAATCCCATTGGAAAAACTTTCCCATCGTGCCAGACATATTATTGAATCCTGTTTTAATGGCAGGCGGGTGGTGATCTTCAGTGGTGGTCCGGCGAAAAACACGCCGGATATTCTTGCTGAAATTGAGGAGTTGGCCCGGGGAGGATCTTTTGGCAGCATTATGGGACGCAATGCTTTTCAGAGACCCAGACAGGAGGCCATTGAACTCCTCCATACTGTTATGGATATTTATGCCGGCAGAGTTTCTTAAACTTAAAAAGAGGACAATCCATGGGCCAATCCAGCCAAAACCCCATTCGATCTGAAAAGCTTCGCAAGCTCAGGAATCTCAGGGACAGGGGGATAGATCCTTTTCCCCACAACTATCAACGCACAGCCCGGATTGAACAGGTGATCCATGATTTTAAGGGGATCAAAGCAGGTGAGGCTTTGGAGGACAAAACATTTCAACTGGCTGGCCGTCTGATGACCAAAAGGCCCATGGGAAAGGTTCTCTTCTTTAATATTCAGGATCAATCGGGAAGTCTTCAATGTTATCTGAAAAAAGAGGAATTGGATGAGAGAGGTTTGATTTCATGCGAGAATACAGACATTGGTGATATTGTCGGAGTGGGTGGGTTTGTTTTTAAAACCAGAAAAGGGGAACTCAGTCTTCACGTCATGGAATTCAGAATTCTTTGCAAGAGCCTGGAACCTCTGCCGGAAAAACATCATGGTCTTCAGGATGTGGAGTTAAAATATCGTCATCGATATCTGGATCTGATTATGAACCCTGAGATCCGAAGGGTTTTTGAAACCCGATCCAGGGTCATTTCTGAAATTCGTCACTTTCTCGATAAACGGGGTTTTCTTGAAGTGGAGACCCCTGTCTTACAACCCATCTACGGAGGGGCGGCAGCCAGGCCCTTTACCACTCACCACAAGTCTCTGGACATGAAACTCTATCTTAAGATCAGTCCTGAACTTTATTTAAAGCGTTTGATTGTGGGTGGTTTTGAGAAGGTTTATGAATTGGGGAAAAACTTTCGTAATGAGGGAATTGACCGGTCCCACAACCCTGAGTTCACCATGCTTGAATGGTATGAAGCCTACACGGATTATCTGGATCAGATGAAACAGTTTGAGGAACTGGTGGCCCACCTGGCGGAGAGTATCACCGGCTCCCCCAAGGTCATGTACCAGGGACGGGAAATTGACTTCACCCCTCCCTGGGATCGCCTGACTGTTTACGATGGAGTCAGAAAATATGCCGGCTTTGATCCTGAGAAGACTTCAGAGACGGACCTTTTTGAAAAACTCAAAAGTCTGGGTTCTGATCGCAAAAAGCCTGGTTTAAAGGGTGAGATGCTTATGGAACTTTTTGAGTCTTCAGCAGAAAGTCAGATCATCCAACCCACTTTTGTCATGGACTTTCCTGTGGAAGTGTCTCCCTTAACCAAAAAACACCGTGAAAAATCCGGTCTGGTTGAGAGGTTTGAACCTATTTGTGCGGGAATGGAAATAGGAAACTCTTACAGTGAACTCAATGATCCGGAAGACCAACTGGAAAGACTCAGGGAACAGGAGAAAAGACGAATCATTGATGAACAGGCCCAACCCATGGACTCTGACTTTATCCATGCCGTTGGAGTGGGGATGCCTCCCACGGGAGGTGTGGGACTGGGTGTTGAGAGGATTGTGATGATTCTCACAGACCGCCCAAGCATCAGGGATGTTTTGTTGTTTCCAACCATGAAACATAAGACCGGTGATTCCGGGGAAAAATGACCCATCATTCCCATAAAAAATTTTTCCGGTTGAGCCTCTTCTTTTCCCTTATTTTACTCTCTGCCATTATCAGTTGTCAGAGTTCTGAAACCCGTGTGATCGAAAGGGATTTTGGGAGACAGGGGCGTTTGTTTTCAAAAGTTCAGGGAAATCTGAATTTCAGACAGGCTGTCATAGTGGATGTTCGTCCCCGTTTTCAGTTTGAGATGTCCCGCCTTCCAAGGAGTTTTCATGCCTGGTGGAAGGACTGGTCCCTGATCGGTTTTCAGGGGGACAGTCTGATCCGGAGAAAAAACCATTTGCAAAGACTTCTGGCCCTGAATGGGGTGGATCGCCTGACCAGTGTTTTTATCCTGGGTGAAGGGCTTAAGGGTCAGGGAGAGGAGTTTTTTCTTGCAGCCACTTTATTGAGCCTTGGGGTTCAACGTCTTTCCTTTATCACTGAAGTACAGGTTCGTTCTGCCGTGACATCAGAAAACCTGCCCTCCATTGAAAATCTTCCCTACTGGAATGAGGATATTCAGTTTTTATTTGATTGTCAGAACAAAAATCCGATTCAGGCTGATATCATCATTGATTCCACTTCAACCTGCATTTCCACTCAGGCTTCGGATATTGGGACATCAGGAACAGGTCTTCATGGAAAATGCAGGCTGAAAGACAAGTTGAAGAACACGTTGAAAGACAAAAGGATCCGGGTGTTAAAACCATCCCGTGTTTTTTCAAAAAACCTTGAAGTGAAATACAGGTTGCATCCAAAAAAAATCCAAACCAGAGTTTTCTCACCAGACTCTTTTTGGGCTTATGGTTTGGTCCTCCATCTCCGGGAACAGGGCTACCATTCCTGTGTTTTGTGAAACTTCCTGCCAGGTTGGCCTATTATAAGTCAAAAAAATAAACGGGAGTCAACCAAAAATCAAGAGAGATCAAGTGAAGTCCTTATGAGAAAAACAAAAATTAGTGAAAGTCAAATTGAACTCCAACAAGAAAAAAACGGGGTCTTCCCGGTCTTAGGCCAAAAGGTTTTTGGGAAACCTCATAGCGTTGATCGGTCAAATTGTCAGCCCGAAAACGAATTCCCAGATTTTTTGAAAAGCGGTAAATCAGGGATAAATCCACCAAAAAAAGATCTCCAATGAATTCACGGTTTACGGAATCCAGGCCAAAGGCCACTGCCTGGTCTGGCATTTGGTCTCTGTAACTCAGGTTCAAATAACTAAAAAAGTTTTTCCACTCAAATCCCAGGGAAAGATTGGACATCCATTTTGGAATGTAAGGAAGGGGGTCTCCCGAAAAGACAGTTCCCACCCCCCAGTCAGGGAAATCTGTTTGAAAAAAATTTTCAAATTCAGCCTGAGTGAAGCTTGTCGTCACCTGGACAGGGATATTGATATTTTTTATTTTTATATCTTTACTGAGCAGAAAATCCAGACCAAAAACTTTGGCCCTTCCGCCATTAAAGACCTGATCCAACCGGTTTAACTGACAGCCTCCTGATTGGGTGCAGGTTCCTGAAATATTTTTATAATCACTTAGAAAGGAAATGATTTCAAAACTGATAAATCCCTTATAACGAAGTCCCAGTTCATAATTGACAGCTTCTTCGGGTTGGATGTTACTCCCCTGACCCGGACCTCTGGGAGTAAAACCCTTGTTTATACCGGTCAAAAAACCAAGGGATGGAAAAACCTGATAAAAAAGTCCAAGTCCCGGAACAAAGAGATGATCCTTGCTTTCAAAAGAGAGGTTTTTGTTTAAAAAATTTTTTTGTCGGTAATTGATATCCTCATAACGGGTCAAAATGTTAAAAGACAAATCCTCCAGAAGAATTTTGTAATTAAAAGAAAAACTCTGTGCATCGGCTTCGCTTTTGTTTAAAATTGTTATTGTTTTTTCCAGAGATGAATTGAGTTTTAAACCCCCTGATTTCATATTGTAGTAACTGGATTCGTGAAATCGACTCACGGAATCCTGATGATAACGGTAACCAAAATAAAAAAGATGATCCATTCCATGGATATTAAAATCATATTCCACACCTACCTGAACACCCTGATTTGAATACTGTCTCTGATTGTTTCCCAAATCCAGAACATCCCTGTTTTCTGACAAAACCGAATCCTTTTCACCTTTAAGAACCCTGTAAAAATAATTATTGGCTGAAATATGGGGATTTCTCAAAAGACTCCTGAGATGGATTTTAGTATCAAAAAAACCGTTAAGTTTAAACCAGGACCGATCCAGTTGATGGTGATAAACAGTGCTTCGGATATGAAGGTCCGTCAGGGGATCAAAAGAATGGCTTAAAAACAACTGTCGATGATTCCAGATCATTTTATCAAGCTCTGTGGCGTTGTATCTCTGTAGGGGATCAAGATTAAAGTCATCCCTGGAAAGACCCACATAGGTTTCATTGGAGTTTTCATCAGACCAGTTAAACTTAAAAGTCAGACTTTGATTGAATTTTTGAAAATAACGATCCCATCTGAAACTGAAATTATTACGAAGAAACCCCGTATTGTCTTTATTTTTAAGTCTTTTAAAACCTGTTGTCTCGATGCGGTTGTAGTCAAGACTCAAGTCCCCAATGAGATCAAATCCAATTGACAAGTCATACTTTGCAAAATCATAAAGACCACGGGTGACTCCGGCACCCACTCCCGGTTCGTTGGTTTTTGTCACAAAATTTATGGCTCCACCGATGGAATTGGGACCGAAGAGAGTTGACGGGACTCCTTTAAAAACCTCTATGGATTCCATTCTGTCAAGTTGTGGAAAATAATAGGCCGCGGGAGCTGCGTAAGGAGCTGGAGCAATCAGGACCCCGTCTTCCATAAGAGTGATTTTCCGGCTCCGGTGGGGATGGGTTGCCCTCAAACCGATATTGGGTCTGAGTCCAAAACCCTCCTCTTCCTGAATATGAATGCTGGGTATCTTTCTTAAAACCCTGTGAATATCATTAAACTCAAACTTTTTAAGTTCTTCTTTAGACAGAATATGACTTGAACCCGGACGGCTCGGAAAACTTTCCTTTTGGCCGGTCACGGAAAGTGTTTCAACAAGATTCCTGTCATCGGCAAAAGAAAAGTTTCCATGAAAATTCAAACAGGATCCACAGGAAAAAAGAAAAAAACCAAAAGAAAATTTTTTTTTTAACATTCGTTCACAGTCAGTAAAATAATTTTTCCAAAAAGAAGTACACTGATCGTATTTGAATTTTCATGGAATTTTCCTATGGAGATTATATTCCAGGCAGACTTTCTTTATTAAAGAAGTTTGTCTTAAAATAGAGGATATCCTACCATGAAAAATAAATGGTCTTCAGTATAGTTTCATCAATCATTATCACCTTGGACACTACCGGGTAATTCTGTATTCAAATCAGCCACGAAATCTTTTTTCAACCAATCCGTGAGTTTTTTCACTTGGGAATGAAGCTTTTCTGTAATAAAGCCCAGGTAATTGCAGGCAGAGTTTTCACTTTTTATCACATCCATATCTTTGAGGTATTCAAACAGAACGTATTCAATGGCATCCAGTCCAATAAGATAATTACGAGTGCGATTCTGTCTGTAATTGTAACCACGACGGAAAGCCATTTCAATTTCTCTTTCAATGAGAGTGTTTTGTCCTATAGAAGGCAATGAGTAAATTTGCTTTTTAACAGCCCCCTCTTTAGCACCGAGAGGACCAAAGGCCAAAACTTCAAGATAATGAAAATCCATCATGGCACTGAGCCAAAGTTTTCTTAATTCCGTAACAGAAACTTCACCTGCGTCACAGGCAACACTCACCTGTGAGTTCAAATGTTTCACATGGGATCCAAAGGATTTCATCCTGGGGTCCACAATATCAAAAACGATGTGTTCAACGAGTTTTTTATCCTTGTCTGTTATCGGAGTGGAAGGAAGTGATGAATCATTTCTGGATGAAGAACATCCCATAAACAGGGCAAGCATTAAAAAAACAAAATTGTACTGAAGACCATTTGGTTTTCGTATAATTTTCACAGGAAAACTCCATAAAAATTCAAATATGATCTGTGTAAATCTCCATTGAATCTTTTCGGAAGCACTGGAAACTCAAACAGGATCAATCGGTTTTTGCATTTTGGATTTAGTCATGTTTCATGAATCTTTGACAAGAAAAAAAAGTTTTTCTTGTCAGGAAGATCAAAATCTTTTCATTAGACTGATCATTTTGTTTTCAATTCAAAATCTTTTCATTAACTTATCATTTGAGTTTCAACTTTAATTTTTTTTTGAAACGTTATCAGGAAGCCATCGTTCATTTGCAAAGCTTAACCCTCCATTTTGGGCTATCTTCGTTTTTTGGTTTGTTGTGGTGTTGATACTTTATTTTCCAGCAAAATGGCTCTTTGACAAAAAGAAAAGAGCCGATCCTCCCTGGTGGTCTAAGTTTGTGTGACACACCGTTTGATGAGGGGCAGACATCATCTGTCCTTTTGAGGTTACCCCTTCAGGAAGAACTGTCATTTTGAAAATCTTTAAGTTCAGGAGAAACAATATCACCTGTTTTTAAATTCGGAATCTCCCTGACCGTGCCTCTCACATCACCACAGGTTCCTGATTACGATCAGTATAAACAATGGGTTGAAAGAGAGGTTTGAGAGGCTTTTCCCTGTGGGGGCTGTGTCCAAGAGTTTGGATCCAGGTTTCAGGGGTTTCCATACACATAAAGATTTTCCAGTGACTGTTGTGCCTGTGGAAAGTTTTCATTACAAAATCAAACATTTTCTGACGAAGTCTGGAGTCGTAGCGAAGTTTTCCGTCCTGACTCAAAAAAGTCTCAGCCCGATTGACAAGATTGTTCATCTTAAAACGCTCTCTCATGATATTTTTCTGATGGGGCGGATACCGAAGAGCCCCTACGGACAAATAGGGGATCTGCTCCGGGGAAAAGCGTTGTGATATGTTTTTAATGAGATCAGCATAATTTTCTTTCCAGTCGGGATGCCAGATCATGGGATCAATATGAAAAGCCACCTGAAAGCCTCTGGCCACGCATTTTTCAGCCGCTTCCAGGCGTTCATTGAGAGAGGCTGTTCCCGACTCTTCACTTTCAATAACAGGGGAGGGATTGATGGACCAGCTACAGATAATATTTCCCTGGTGGTGACAATCCAGAAACTGGTCCACGAAGGCTGATTTTGTTTTAAATTCAAGTTTCCAGAGCGGGTAATTTTTAAAAAAATCAATGAGCTGTCTTGAGTGGAGGGTGATGGGGTCCAGGCTCAGGCTGTCCATCACCTCCCCTGTGCCGATACGAAGTGGCTGGTCTTTCAGATGATTCATGCTTTTGAGTTCTGCCAGGGCCTCTTCAATGTTGCTGTAAACAGTGAGGTGACTGGAGTTGATAAAGGACTGGAGATAGCAGTAACTGCAATCCATATCGCATTGGAAGCCAAGGTTGAGAACAAAATAATTGCAGCAGGCCATTCCCTTATGGAACCCTGGACATTTTTTAAAGAAACGTCCTTTAAAACGGGTGACAAAAATCTGCCTCTTGCTCCGTGAAAACTCACTGGCTGTCAGGGAACCTTTTTTCATGTCTTCCGGTTCTCCATCAACGATCCGGGTTTTATCGGGAAAAATGTTCAGAAAACGACGGGCTGTGACAGAGTCTTTGATCGCCCTGTCAATGAGGATGTCGTCAAATTTTTTTCTCCAGAAATCAAACATGATAACCCATCTATACTAATCGCATTTGAAATTTCAAACATGACCAGTGTCTTCTATTCATTCACTGTATTTCTAAAAACTTTCTGTATTTCTTTAAAAACTTTTACAATACACCAGGATATAACCGATGAGAACACCAAAAACAATGCCAGAGAGAGCTTCTCCATGGGTGTGACCAATGCTGGTTTTAACGGGGCTTGATGGATCCTTCTTTTTCAGGTCTTCTGCCATGGCTTCAATATGCATTCGAAGGGAGGTGGCATCAAAGTAAAACAAAAGAGTCATACCCAGGCTCACCACAGAGGCTGAAGCGTTAAAACCTGACTGGCAGACCGAGACGGTGGTGACACTGGCTGCGATGGTCAGATGGCTGCTGGGAAAGCCTCCATAACCCGCTATTTTTTCAAAAGCGGGGCGATGGTCTTTAAGGGAATGAACGACAAATTTCAAAATTCCTGAAAGTATCCAGCTTATAAAGCAGGTAAAAAAAAGCATATTCACACTCCAGTGAGAATCCGGCACAAAAGCCAACCTGAATGGGAAGGATCACCAGTCGGGGAGTGTCCGGGAGCATCACAATTTGTTGGGAATTTCACTATCCCCGGGGGAGAGACATTAAAAATCAGTATCTGAAAAAACCGTATAAAACAAGGAAAATGGAACATTATGAGTTGTGATGTTCTTGATGAGTGCACTTTGGACTGCAAAAACAATGGCAGATATGGATATTCCACAGGTGTCCCAGGACCAGTAGAAGGCTTCCCGAAACAGCCAGTGGATTGAAAGTTTTTATGGGGTTGTGTAAAGTGACAGCCCCCCCCCTGTCCCAATGACTGAGCATACTGAACAACAGAAGTGTTAAACCCAGAAGACCCAGAACCATGGGATAAATTTTACGATGTTGGCGAAAACTGGTTGTCAGTGAAAACATTCCTATGAAAATGGCTGAAATGAACAATAAAATTTCAAGTAGTGAATTTTCATTGAAAAAATCCAGATAGGGGAGAAAGGCTCCCAGAAGAGGGAATGATAAACAGTGGATCAGACAGAGGATTGTCACAAAAACTCCACTGAAGTCCCATATTCTGGAATGCCTGATAAGAGGATCCTGGTTCAAAAGAGAGACTTCCCTGGCTCTCTAATCTCTTCTTGTGTAGGTGTTAATGCAGTTCATACCGTTGGTTGAGGTCAATTCAGTTGTGAAATGATTACCATTCACAGAGAGTTTGGCCTTTATCCTTGCTTTTGATGGAAAGTTTTTGGGGCAGGAATGTTTGTATTCCATTTGTTTGCCATCAAAGGAAACAGAATACCTGACAGAGCAGCCTGAGGGGCTACAGGTGTAAGAGCCATTCTCAAAAGTCATAATATCGTTCACTTTTCTGATTATGAAGGTTGTTCTGGCAATGCAGCTTGAACTGGTCACTTCATTGGTTCCACTCTCCTTGTTCATATTCAATGTGAATTGATCAGTAAGTCCTGTGTGTGACACATCATCACCATCGCATCTGGTCCTGTCAAGCTGCCAGGTCCCTGTGTAATTGTCCCTTTTCTTGGAGACGTTTCCACTTTTATTTGAACAGGCTGTAAAGATCAGAAAACCAAAAAGTCCCAGGTAGAGTAACGGTTTATTTGTACGATCCATAAAAAAACTCCTTGCTTTTGACTTATTCTACCAGTTCAGTGGGTTTTTGGCATAAAGAGTGCTGAAAAACTGGTCTTCCATCCAATATCTTCCATTCAATATTTTCCATTCAATATTTTCTATTCAATATGGTAGCGAGGGAGGGACTTGAACCCCCAACCCCCGGATTATGATTCCGGTGCTCTGACCAGTTGAGCTACCTCGCCAAGAGTCAGGACAAAGGCTTAATTTCCGGTGATTTTTAAAAGATGTCAAGCCCTTACAACCCTTGCATGGTCCTGCTTTTTAATATAAGTTTTTCTGATCTATGTTTTTTGAAGGTTCTGAAAAAAAAATTGAGGTGATTTTCAACAGGAGGCTTCCTGGCCTCAGGGTTTTGCCTGAGGAATACTGGCAGAATCTGGCTGCATCGGCCAAAACCCGGATTTTGTCCAGAATATCCAATTCATTCCTTGATGCCTACCTCCTTTCAGAGAGCAGCCTCTTTATTCAGGATCATCATCTGGTGATGATAACCTGTGGGACCACTCAGCTGGTTTCGGCGGCCAGGGAACTGGCAACCTCTTTTAAGTCAGGGGATATTGACGCTTTTTTCTATGAAAGAAAAAATGAACTTCTTCCTCAAGCCCAGTCCACGGACTTTTTCAGTGATGTCAGACTTCTGAATCATTGGTTTGATGGTCAAGTCATGCGGTTTGGGCGGGAGGATGAGCATCATCTCTATTTATTTGCCTCCAACAGGAAATATCAGCCGGATGCCGGAGATCACACCATGGAAATTCTTATGCATGGAATCGACCCCCATGTTCTTAAAACCTTTTCAGACAATAAGGACCGGGATACTGAAAAGTTAAGGAGAATTTCCGGGATTTCTGATATTGTTCTCGGTGAGATTGACGACTATGTTTTTGACCCTATGGGTTACAGCCTGAATGCCATCCATGGAAACAGTTATTTTACAATTCATATCACCCCTGAGATCCATGGAAGTTATATCAGCTTTGAAACCAATGCCTTTGGTGGGGAACAGCAAATGGAATGGTCCGGGAAGGTTTTAAAGGTGTTTAAGCCCATGAGTTTTGATCTTATGTTCTTTAACAATGAAAAGGTTCAAAGGCCCCGCTTTCAGGACTACATTCTCAAGCGTCAGTATGGTGACCGGATCAGGTCCGGCTACAGTGTTCAGTATTTTTCCTATTACAAACCCAATGAAGAGGAGCAGAAGCCCGTGGTCTTTAAGGAGTTGTCCCGTTGAAGGAAAAGGCATCAGACTGGTTTGAGGAAAGGCATAAAAACAGAGCCTTGGGTTTTCGGCTTAAAAAAAGACTTTTTTGCGGGCAGAGTGACTTTCAGAAGGTGGAAGTGGTTGAAACCATGGAGTTGGGTCGCCTCCTGGCCAATGATGGCATGATTATGGTGACTGAAAAAGACGAATTCATTTACCATGATATGATAAGCCACGTTCCCCTTTACACTCACCCGAAACCTGAAAATGTTCTGATTATTGGTGGAGGTGATGGGGGCACTGTTCGGGAGGTTCTTAAACACAAAAGCGTTAAAAGGATCACCATGGTTGAAATTGACAGGATGGTGGTTGAAGCGAGCCAAAAATACATCCCCCGGACTTCCTCACAGCTTGAAAATCCAAAGGTCAGACTCATTATTGATGATGGAGTTGCGTTTATAAAAAACAGTCAGGAAATGTTTGATGTTGTCATTGTGGATTCCTCTGAACCCATGGGACCTGCCACCCCTTTGTTCAGTCAGGACTTTTACAGGGATGTGTCTCAACATCTCAATGACAGGGGGATTGTGGTTTCCCAGGGGGAATCCCCCCACTATGATATGAAAATGCAAAAGGTTCTTGTGAGAATTCTCTCTCAGGTGTTTCCAAAAGTTCACCTTTACAACTACTGTAATATGACTTATCCGGGGGGGCTTTGGTCCTTTGGCTTTGCCTCCAGGGGGCTTTGTCCTCTCAGGGACTTTGACCCCGGACGGGTCCGGCAAAAATTTCAGTATTATTCCCCCGATGTTCATTACGGTTCTTTTCTTTTGCCCCAGTTTGTTCTGGATGCCCATAGAGGGTTTCTGAGTCCCCTTCCAAGGCCTCACTGGTCATGAATTCCTCTGAATCCTGTAGGGTCAGGCTGGGTGGAAAAATTTACCCCTGCGATCAGGTGATTGAAGTTTTAAAAAAGTGGGTGACTCCAGAGCGTTTATCAAGGATTGAAAGGGTTATCAGTGGTCGCAGCAAGGACCTTGTGACAGTGATGGAAAACATTTACGATTGCGGGAACACCAGTGCTGTTATGAGAAGTGCTGAAGCCTTTGGTTTTCATCTCTTTCACCAGATTGTTGAAAACAATTCCTTCAGGGAAGTCAGGCGTGTTACCCAGGGAGCTGAAAAGTGGTTGATTCAATACCATCACAAAACAACCGGGGATTGTATGGACTGTCTGAAAAAACAGGGCTACAGGATCTATGTGACAGATCTCAGGAATGGACGACCCATTGATGAACTCTCCTTTAACAAACCTGTGGCTCTCTGTTTTGGCAATGAAAAAAGTGGGGCCAGTGAGGAACTGATTCAACAGGCCGATGAGAGGGTTTATATTCCCATGGAGGGCTTTGTGCAGAGTTTTAATATTTCTGTGGCGGCAGCTCTTTGTTTTCAGCATATTCACAGGGAACACCAGGGTTACAGGGAACCCCGGAGTCACAGGGAACACCGGGGAAACAAAGGCTCCTCCCTTTGTGATAATGAGCGTCAACAACTTCTGGCCCTCTATCTTTATCGCAGCTGTGGATCAAAAAAACTGATAGAGAAATGCAGGTTTGAATAAGGTGATTTTTGTATTATAATTATTCTGTCTGGATGTTTTGGCTTTTCAGCAGGGAAAGTGCGTAAAAGTCCAAGCTTCAGAAAAGAAAATACGACAAAATCGCCTGGTAATAACTGGTAGTCATATAAAAATCCAGACTTCGGCTGTCAGGATTGCCAAAAGTGTGAACAGTTACAGAAAGTTATAATGTACAGGTCATAATCAATGGAAGAGCAGTGGAAAGGTTTTGATTTATTCAATCCAACTGAAGAGCACCGGATGCTTCGCGAAACTGTCAGGCAGTGGGTGGCTGATAAGGTGGAACCCCAGGCTCTGGAATTTGATCGCCAGGAAAAGTTTAATCTTGATTTGTTCCGTCAACTGGGTGAACTGGGTCTTTTGGGCATCACTGTCCAGGAAGAGTTTGGTGGTTCAGGTCTTGGTCCTCTGGCGGCTGTTATCGCCCATGAGGAGATTTCCTACTCTGACCCTGGTTTTTGTCTGGCCTACCTGGCTCACTCCATGCTCTGTGTGAACAATATGGCCGCCCATGGCAGTGAGGCTCAAAAACAAAAATATCTTCCCCGACTTTGCAGTGGACAATGGATTGGAGCCATGGCCATGTCTGAGGCCAATTATGGAACAGATGTTCTTGGGATGGAGACCAAAGCGGAAAAGAATGGGGATCATTATCTTATCAATGGTAGTAAAATGTGGATCACCAATGGTTGTATTGATGATGAGGGAACGCCAGGGGATGTGATCTGGGTTTATGCCAAAACCGGTGAAAATGAAAGTCGTGCGGAAATTTCAACCTTTATTGTGGAAAAGGAAATGCCTGGTTTCCGGGTCGGTCAGAAGATCAGGGATAAAATGGGTATGAGGGGATCAAACACGGCTGAGCTTGTTTTTGATAATTGTCAGGTTCCTGTCAAAAACCTGGTGGGTTCTGAAGGGGAGTCCACAACCCACATGATGCACAATCTTGAAATTGAAAGACTCACCCTTGCAGCCATGGCCCTGGGCATAGCAAAACGTTGTATCAATATTATGGGAAAATACTCCAAGGAGCGTATAGCCTTTGGTCAACCCATTGCAAAGTACGGCCAGATCCAAAAATTCATTGCTGAAAGTTATTCCCAATTTCAGGCCGCAAGGGCCTATATTTACAATACAGCCCGCTCCCTCAGTGTGGATGGTACGGGGAACCGTATTGACTCTGATGGGGTCAAACTTGTGGCCACCCCCATGGCCAAGGCCGTTGCGGATAATGCTATCCAGGTTCTGGGTGGTTATGGCTATGTGGGTGAATATGTGGTGGAAAGACTCTGGAGGGATTCCAAACTTCTTGAAATTGGCGGAGGCACCCTTGAGGCCCACCAAAAGAATATTGCTGGTGACCTCTATAAAAGGTTTTGACCTAAAGTTTATGAGAATGCGGGTTAATCCCTTAAAAATCAATACTTAAGTCTGTATTCAGGCGATGTTCAGACAGGCTGTTTAAGTGATGGAAAAGACCCGCCGATAGGTTTATAAAGTCTTTGTGAAATGTAATTCAAAAAAGGAGTGGGGATTATGAAACTTTTAAGTGTCTTTTTCAGAAATCTGTTTCGGATTTTCGTTGTTATGGGGTTTGTCTTTGGAGCCTTGACGGTTCAGGCCAAAGTGGATCTTAAAGTGGATCTTAAGGAGCAGGTGAAACTTCTCAACAAGTCCAAATCCCTCAGGGATATGGGTCTGACCTTAAAGAAGTTTTTTAAAAGTCCAGGGGATCAACGCCAGATTGATAAGGACATGAAGGTTGTGTCAAAAGCGGTGAAAAAGTGGATGTGGCGTTACGAGCTTAAAGGCAATGAAATTGCCTTCAGGTCCAATGGGAGAATCCAGTTTTCCTTTAAACCAGGGGATATGGCCCAGGGAGTGTTTTCCTTTAATGGACAAAAATTTGTCGTCAATCCTGATCTGTCCTATGCAAGTCATAAAGACCTCTTGTCAAAAATTTTAAACAAAAAACAAAGTGCTCTGGAACAGCTTTTTGTAAGAAAAGCCCAGGCCATTCTCCCTCTTCTTTTAATTGCCGGTGCAGCCGCTATGGTTCTTGTCTCTTCCAATGCCCAAGCCAAGACTCCCGAAGCACGGCAGGCGGCTGATGTTCGCAAATGTGTCAAGGCTGAGGATAACTCAACATATGAGGAAAGAGCTGCTAAATATTGCAGAACATCAGGAAAATGTGGAGATAATCAGGAGCTTTACAAACTGGAAAGACATCATTTTCAGAACAGACGTTCCGACCGTGGTCTTAATGTCATAAAAAATGGAGGTCATGGCACTCCCGGATACAGCAGTTGGAGAACACTTCGAGGCCGAATGATAGCCATTGTTGGCAATTATTCCGGTTCTCCAAAACATCTGGTGGACGGGCATGCCGGATACAGGAATTTTAATGGGTGTATGAAGGCTAAGACCACAAACAAACGGGGCTGGTGGGCCATGAACAATGATATAGCCGCACGCTACTGTGAATTTGGCTGGGACATCTATCAGAACTGTCTTAAATGCGGAAACCCCTGGCAATGTGAGCAAACACCGGTTGTTGTTGCACCATCGCCAGTGTCGGTGAAGGACCCGCCACCAGAACCAGTGACGTGTCAATGTATTAATAATCAATGGTCACCAACCGGGTGCACTCAGCCTGCCGCCGGTCAATGTCCTGTTCCACTCCCTGAGTGTACTGTGTGTAAACCAGATGGAACCTGGGATATGACAGTGAAATGTCGGGCACCCGCTGATAAAAGGTGCATACCAGAAGGAGCAGGTGAGGATGTACAAGGTCCGCCAGCAGAACCAACGGGTGTTGATGCTGGTGATGAAGAAGCAGCGGTTAATGCCGATGCCATCATGGACCCTGGTGATGCTGATGCCTTCGGTCAATAGTGACAATCACTTTACAAAATGTCTCTGGGGAGAGCTGTAAAATTCAGACAGCTCATCCTCGTTTGTAGAGATCAGATTGACAGCAGAAAGTTTATGAGAAGTTCGGGTTAACTGGTAGAGTCAGTTCCAAAAGCGTCTTCTTCTCTGTAATCTTCTGTTTCTCTGGGAGGGGGAGGTGTTCTTTGCACTGGAGTTCTTCCTTCGCTTCCAGCCAGGTTGAGAATTTCCTCTTTCAGTTCCTGGGCAGCCTGTACGTTTTTCCCGTTTTCAATAAAGTGGTTGGCATAGTGAAGAGCACGGTCTTTGTTCCATTTGTCTGACTGGGCACAGGCCGGTCTTCCATCACTTTGTTTGGGTCCATAGCCTCCCCATTTGACTTTGAAATTCTTTGTTCCCACTCTTCTGGCCAACCGATAAAGAGCCATGGCATTTGTTTGATGGAGACGAAGGCAGCCCTGGGACCGGGGGCGACCGTCCACATACTGGCTTCCATGGATGGCGTTGCCGTTTTTGTTAAGCCAGATCAGATTGGGAACCCTGGCTCCTTCATAAAGGACACCACTGCCTGCAATACGTTGATCCTGGGCAACCAGTTTGACTTTGTCATTTCCCCCCTCGGTGCGACTGATTGTGGAGGGAAGGTTGGTTTTCATCTTTTCCAGATAAATTCCGGGTGAGGTGAGCCAGTTTTGGGGTCTGTCTGAAAGAAGAGGTCTTTGGGAAACATAATCCTTTCCACAGGCTTCAAAACCATTTTTCTTAACTCTGCATTGGGCATAGGGATTTGAAAAGTATTTCTTTTTACAGGACTTTTTTCCGGTTTTTTCAGTGCAGTGATTCAAAGAGACATTGGTGAAAAAACGCTTGCTTTTGACATCGCATTTGATTTCGACATCAATAGGGGTTCCTGGTTTGATCTGGTTCATATAAGGATCCCATGTGAAGTGAGGATCCCCCATATGGGACCATTGCTCCCTGTAACCGCAACTCTTTTTTTCTCCAAATTTTGTGCCGCAGAGAGCGGCCAGATGCCTTTTGTCCAGTTCCTGTCGCTGGTTTGTGGTCAGGCTGTCCAGACGATCCGTGTAAAAGAACTGTGAACTTCTTGGGGGTAGGGGACGATAGGAGGAGAACTCGGGGTCAGAGAGTTTGGTGGGTTGTATGCCAGGGGAAACAAGGGGTACAGTCCTCTGGGAACTGGTTGTTCCAGGGCGACTGGCCTGGGGGGAGGGGGGTGAAGCGGCGGTTTGAGAGGCTTGACTGGTGGGTTGCTGTCGGGTGGTGGTGGGCCTGGCATTTCTCTGATTCTTCTGGTTCATAAATCTGTTAAAGCTGGCACCAGCAAGAGCTGATTCATTGAAGGCAAAAAAAAGTGTAAAACAAAAAAAAATCAATATTTTCATGATTTCCCCTTTACTGTGTGATGAAACCTGAACCAGGTTCCGTTTACAATGTCCAACGACTTCCTTTATACCAAAGACTGGTTATTTTTGACCACTTGCATTTTGACCATTTGCACTATTTTTCATGTGATTTTCAGAACAAATTCCACGAAAATTCAAGCATATGATCAGTACAAAAGCCCTCCAGGATCAATGATGACATTGATCTGGTTTGTTTTCAAGAATTCTCTGCTTTTTTGTTATCAGAACTGAAGCCGGTCCCGGTCATGGACTATAGTCTGTACGCAACTGCTCACACTTTTGGCGATCCTGGCATTCGCCTGCTTCAAAGCTTTCAGTTTTCTTTTATACATGGTTTCATAAGGCTGCATTCTGGTCTGGTTGTCAAAGGAAAAATGGAGTTAAAAATAATGACCCTGTTTTACGCAAAGGGTTTTGGTTTAAACCCCTCTCTGTTCATAAGTCTGGCACTGTCGCCTGTGGCCTGGATAATAAACAACCCCTGTTTTTCAGCATAAGAATGGGCTTCATCCTCACTGTTCAAATAGGCCACCGCCCCATACACCGTTTCAGTTCTGTATCTTGGGAAATAATTTTTAAAATCCCTGATTTTTTCAAGAAAGGAATTCACATCCTTCAGACTCAGGGAGGTTTTCACTTCCACCTCCACAACCTCTGTTCCATTGGCTGCAATGATATCAAACTCCCGTTCCTGAACACTTCCATCAGGTTTTGTCCAATGGGCCACTGAACGGGTGTGGGTGTGGGTGACATCTATTCCAAAGGAGCAGAGGACATTCACAAGTTTTCCCTCCACCAGGGATTCAACCAAGGCTCCCCATCGCTGGTTAAACCGACCTCCGATTTTCTGTATGTGACGATCTGTTTCCCTGTTAATGGCGGCCATTTCCTTAGAAAGAGCTTTAAGTCGTTTGTCTGCTTCCTCAGAAAGGGTTTTGATCTGTTCACCTGTTTCCTTTTGGCTGGTGGACAATTCCACCTGCCTGGTGGACAGTTCCGCCTGGCTGGCAGAGAATTCCGCCTGCCTGGCGGAGACTTCCCTCAAAATGCTCCAGATTTCATCCGGGGTTGGAATGGCTGGTTGACTCATTGATGCTCCTTTCCCTACTGGTTTTACAATAAAATATTGGGTCTGTTTTTTTGGGGTCAAACCAGCCCTCCTGCTTTTATTGCTTTTACGCAAAGGGTTTTGGTTTAAACCCCTCTCTGTTCATAAGTCTGGCACTGTCGCCTGTGGCCTGGATGATAAACAACCCCTGTTTTTCGGCGTAAGAATGGGCTTCATCCTCACTGTTCAAATAGGCCACCGCCCCATACACCGTTTCAGTCCTGTATCTTGGGAAATAATTTTTAAAATCCCTGATTTTTTCAAGAAAGGAATTCACATCCTTCAGACTCAGGGAGGTTTTCACTTCCACCTCCACAACCTCTGTTCCATTGGCTGCAATGATATCAAACTCCCGTTCCTGAACACTTCCATCAGGTTTTGTCCAATGGGCCACTGAACGGGTGTGGGTTTGGGTAACATCTATTCCAAAGGAGCGGAGGACATTCACAAGTTTTCCCTCCACCAGGGATTCAACCAAGGCTCCCCATCGCTGATTAAACCGCCCTCCGATTTTCTGTATGTGACGATCTGTTTCCCTGTTAATGGCGGCCATTTCCCTGGAAAGAGCTTTAAGCCGTTTGTCTGCTTCCTCAGAAAGGGTTTTAAGCCGCTTGTCTGCTTCCTCGGAAAGGGTTTTGATCTGCTCACCTGTCTCCTTTTGGCTGGTGGACAATTCCGCCTGCCTGGTGGAGACTTCCCTTAAAATGCTCCAGATTTCATCCGGGGTTGGAATGGCTGGTTGACTCATTGATGCTCCTTTCCCTACTGATTTTACAGTAACACTGGGTCTGTTTTTTTTGGGGTCAGACCAGCCCTCCTGCTTTTATTGCTTTTACGCAAAGGATTTTGGTTTAAAGCCCTCTCTGTTCATAAGTCTGGCACTGTCGCCTGTAGCCTGGATGATAAACAACCCCTGTTTTTCAGCATAAGAATGGGCTTCATCCTCACTGTTCAAATAGGCCACCGCCCCATACACCGTTTCAGTCCTGTACCTTGGGAAATAATTTTTAAAATCCCTGATTTTTTCAAGAAAGGAATTCACATCCTTCAGACTCAGGGAGGTTTTCACTTCCACTTCCACAACCTCTGTTCCATTGGCTGCAATGATATCAAATTCCCGTTCCTGAACACTTCCATCAGGTTTTGTCCAATGGGCCACTGAACGGGTGTGGGTTTGGGTAACATCTATTCCAAAGGAGCGGAGGACATTCACAAGTTTTCCCTCCACCAGGGATTCAACCAAGGCTCCCCATCGCTGGTTAAACCGCCCTCCGATTTTCTGTATGTGACGATCTGTTTCCCTGTTAATGGCGGCCATTTCCCTGGAAAGAGCTTTAAGCCGTTTGTCTGCTTCCTCAGAAAGGGTTTTAAGCCGCTTGTCTGCTTCCTCGGAAAGGGTTTTGATCTGTTCACCTGTTTCCTTTTGGCTGGTGGAGACTTCCCTTAAAATGCTCCAGATTTCATCCGGGGTTGGAATGGCTGGTTGACTCATTGATGCTCCTTTCCCTACTGGTTTTACAGTAACACTGGGTCTGTTTTTTTTGGGGTCAGACCAGCCCTCCTGCTTTTATTGCTTTTACGCAAAGGGTTTTGGTTTAAACCCCTCTCTGTTCATAAGTCTGGCACTGTCGCCTGTGGCCTGGATGATAAACAACCCCTGTTTTTCAGCATAAGAATGGGCTTCATCCTCACTGTTCAAATAGGCCACCGCCCCATACACCGTTTCAGTCCTGTATCTTGGGAAATAATTTTTAAAATCCCTGATTTTTTCAAGAAAGGAATTCACATCCTTCAGACTCAGGGAGGTTTTCACTTCCACTTCCACAACCTCTGTTCCATTGGCTGCAATGATATCAAATTCCCGTTCCTGAACACTTCCATCAGGTTTTGTCCAATGGGCCACTGAACGGGTGTGGGTTTGGGTAACATCTATTCCAAAGGAGCGGAGGACATTCACAAGTTTTCCCTCCACCAGGGATTCAACCAAGGCTCCCCATCGCTGATTAAACCGCCCTCCGATTTTCTGTATGTGACGATCTGTTTCCCTGTTAATGGCGGCCATTTCCCTGGAAAGAGCTTTAAGCCGTTTGTCTGCTTCCTCAGAAAGGGTTTTAAGCCGCTTGTCTGCTTCCTCGGAAAGGGTTTTGATCTGCTCACCTGTCTCCTTTTGGCTGGTGGACAATTCCGCCTGCCTGGCGGACAGTTCTGCTTGGCTGGTGGACAGTTCTGCCTGGCTGGTGGACAGTTCCGCCTGGCTGGTGGACAATTCCACCTGCCTGGTGGACAGTTCCGCCTGGCTGGTGGAGACTTCCCTTAAAATGCTCCAGATTTCATCCGGGGTTGGAATGGCTGGTTGACTCATTGATGCTCCTTTCCCTACTGGTTTTACAATAAAATATTGGGTCTGTTTTTTTTGGGGTCAGACCAGCCCTCCTGCTTTTATTGCTTTTACGCAAAGGGTTTTGGTTTAAACCCCTCTCTGTTCATAAGTCTGGCACTGTCGCCTGTGGCCTGGATGATAAACAACCCCTGTTTTTCAGCATAAGAATGGGCTTCATCCTCACTGTTCAAATAGGCCACCGCCCCATACACCGTTTCAGTCCTGTACCTTGGGAAATAATTTTTAAAATCCCTGATTTTTTCAAGAAAGGAATTCACATCCTTCAGACTCAGGGAGGTTTTCACTTCCACCTCCACAACCTCTGTTCCATTGGCTGCAATGATATCAAACTCCCGTTCCTGAACACTTCCATCAGGTTTTGTCCAATGGGCCACTGAACGGGTGTGGGTTTGGGTAACATCTATTCCAAAGGAGCGGAGGACATTCACAAGTTTTCCCTCCACCAGGGATTCAACCAAGGCTCCCCATCGCTGGTTAAACCGCCCTCCGATTTTCTGTATGTGACGATCTGTTTCCCTGTTAATGGCGGCCATTTCCCTGGAAAGAGCTTTAAGCCGTTTGTCTGCTTCCTCAGAAAGGGTTTTAAGCCGCTTGTCTGCTTCCTCGGAAAGGGTTTTGATCTGCTCACCTGTCTCCTTTTGGCTGGTGGACAATTCCACCTGCCTGGTGGACAGTTCCGCCTGGCTGGTGGAGACTTCCCTTAAAATGCTCCAGATTTCATCCGGGGTTGGAATGGCTGGTTGACTCATTGATGCTCCTTTCCCTACTGATTTTACAGTAACACTGGGTCTGTTTTTTTTGGGGTCAGACCAGCCCCCCTGCTTTTATTGCTTTTACGCAAAGGGTTTTGGTTTAAAGCCCTCTCTGTTCATAAGTCTGGCACTGTCGCCTGTGGCCTGGATAATAAACAACCCCTGTTTTTCGGCGTAAGAATGGGCTTCATCCTCACTGTTCAAGTAGGCCACCGCCCCATACACCGTTTCAGTCCTGTACCTTGGGAAATAATTTTTAAAATCCCTGATTTTTTCAAGAAAGGAATTCACATCCTTCAGACTCAGGGAGGTTTTCACTTCCACTTCCACAACCTCTGTTCCATTGGCTGCAATGATATCAAATTCCCGTTCCTGAACACTTCCATCAGGTTTTGTCCAATGGGCCACTGAACGGGTGTGGGTGTGGGTGACATTTATTCCAAAGGAGCGGAGGACATTCACAAGTTTTCCCTCCACCAGGGATTCAACCAAGGCCCCCCATCGCTGGTTAAACCGCCCTCCGATTTTCTGTATGTGACGATCTGTTTCCCTGTTAATGGCGGCCATTTCCCTGGAAAGAGCTTTAAGCCGTTTGTCTGCTTCCTCAGAAAGGGTTTTGATCTGCTCACCTGTCTCCTTTTGGCTGGTGGACAATTCCGCCTGCCTGGCGGAGACTTCCCTTAAAATGCTCCAGATTTCATCCGGGGTTGGAATGGCTGGTTGACTCATTGATGCTCCTTTCCCTACTGATTTTACAGTAACACGGGTTTGTTTTCCTGGAAACCCCTGCCCTTCTATGACTGGTCTTGTTTGGGTTTTCACGGAAATTTCTTTTATTGAAAAACCGGAAATTTCAAATACGATCAGTATGTCAATAGTTAAGGCAAGGAAAAACCCATGATTTAAAGGCTTTATTTTGGAGAAGACAGATTTTTATCCGAAAAAGAGGAAAGGTTGTCGGATTGCGGAACAATTTGGGGAGTTTCATGGAAAGCCTCTGTTCACTGAGGCTTGGCCTTGAAATGTAACGACAAATCCTTTCAAGTTTTTCCCTCTGGTGGGCTTTAGTGGAAACTCCTGCATGGAGGCTGAAGCCGGAATATCTTGACAAGAAGGTTTTTTTTCCTTGTGTTCTATCTCAGAGAGGGTTTTGAGTGTCAGGGCCTTTTGACCTTTGTGTTTTCCAAGGGCAATCAGGTAGGTGATGGAAGAAAACCTTACCTGGTCCATGGCCGAGGGGTCTGATTCCCGTGGCAAAAAGGCCTGATCCTCATCCCTTTGAATGAATCCCCGTTTTTCCAGAAACCTGACCACTCTGTGAACAAGACTTTTAAGGAGTTTGTCGAGTTCCCGGTAAATCGAAAAAGCTGGTCACCTGAAAGTGTCCTAATCCTTCACTGATTTTTCGTATTCTTTAGTGGAAGGCGGAGGGACTTTCCAAGAAGTCCACAAAAAAAATTATATAAATAAATCTGAAACCAACGATTCAAAGGAGGAATCAGATGTACGATCATTATATAGCCGTTGATTGGGCACAAAGTAATATGGCCATTGCAAGGATGACCACTCAATCAAATAATATTAAAACAATTGATACAAAAGCTGATGTCAGCGATCTTCGGGTCTACCTGAAAAATCTGAAAGGCAAGAAGATTCTGACAATAGAGGAGACAACCACCTCACAGTGGTTATATTCAGAGTTAAGAGGTGATGTTGATAAGCTTCTCATTTGCGAGCCTCGTCGAAACAGACTTCTCAGTGAGGGAGCAAAAACAGACAGGATTGATGCCTAAAAGCTTGTTTGCCTGTTGCGTTCAGATCTTTTAAAGCCGGTATTCCATTCAGGTGATGATTTTATTTATCTCCGAAAAATTGTCAGTGGTTATGAAGATATTATTAAAGCCGGGGTTCGGGTAAAGAACCAAAGATCATCCCTTTTTCGGGCTTCTCATGAGAGTGGTAAAAAACAGAGTGTTTTAAAAAGGGCAGAAGACAATGTGGGAGCAAAAAAGAGACCATGAGTTTAAGGTGTTTATTTTCGAGAAAGCAAATTATTGTCCGAAAAAGAGAAAACGGTTACCGGATTGAATTATGCATTATATTTTCTTAAAAGCTATTGGTCTTTTTGGGACAGCCATCCATGGTACAGAAGACCCTTTATTCTGTGCTGTATTTCTTTGTTGAGAAGGTTGGCTTAAAACAAGTGGTCTCTTGTAATCAGCCGTTTCTTCCATGGATTGGAGCCACTCAAAAACCAATAGCTCTAAAGAAAACCCACAAATTGACAACAGAAATTATAAAGAACTCATGACTTGTGGGAATCGGGAACACTCAGGACCAAGAGCCGGGTGATCGGGATTTCCGGGAATGTCTAAGTTTTTGATATAACTTGTTATTTTGTTAAATCCTCGGGGTTTTTGGATAAAAATTAAATTTAAATATTTTTTTTTGGTTTTCCGATACCTGTAATGTGTAAATTCTCCCATGGGGAGGGTGGAGACCTTTTGTTTGAAGTCAGTAGAGACTGATTGAGTTTGCGTTTTTACTTGGTTATCTTTTTAAGGGAATTCAGGTTTTTACGGAGTCATTATAAAAAAACAAAGGGTCTTTTAATACAAATATAAGGAGTGATGTCATGAAAAGTTTGTTTAACTTGTTCTCTAAAAGCTGTTCAATGAATTTTCATAAAAACAAAGTTTCATCAGTTGTCGGTAAAGCCTTTATCGTTTTTGGTTTTGTTTTCCTGATTCCCGGAATCTCCCATTCAAAAATAAAAATTGACAGAGAAGCCGTAGAAGCCGTCAATGCGGGAATCCAAAGCATTGATGATATGGAACTTGTTTTAAAATATTTTTTCAAAAAACCCAAAGACCGTCGTCAGATTGACAGGGACCTTGCACAAATGGCAAAACTCATACATAAAGTGAAATGGTATGCCGAAGCTGGTGGTCATGATGAACTTCTCGTGAAATCAAAGAAAAAAGTTTTATTCAAATTCCGTCTCTTATCTGAAGGAAAAGAGTTCAAGGATTTTGCTTTTAATATCAATGGTCGTAAATTTGCCATAGATACCTCCCGTTCCTATGCCTGGCACACAAAGAAACTTGGAAATATTCTTGGTCTGTCAAGGACAAGTCTTTTTGAAACCCTTCTTATCAGGGAAGCCCGTGCTTTTTCTTATTTATTGCCCTTGGTTGCGGCTACGGTGGGAGCCATCACCTGGAGCAGAAGGGCCAAAGCCAATCAGGCAACAACCAACAAAGACCGGTGAGGAAATAAAAGACGGGGCTTTCCAATAAAATTTTCAGATCTTTATACTTTTGGGGAGATTTTGAAACGGGTTCCTGTAAAAACCTGTAAAAATCAATGTTTAGGTCGATTTTGGAGACGGATTTAAGTCCTGAAAAATGAAGGGTTCAAGTTATAAAGACAACCAGCCGATAAAATATAAAAAGTGCCTGTTCACCAAAACTTTTGGGTCACAGGGGGATTTATTAATATCTCCATAAAAAAATTAAGAGTTATGGAATTTAAACAGGAATAAAAAGAGGAGTTGATAATGAGACTTTTAAGCTTGTTTTCGGGGAATTTGATTCATACACCTGTCGTGCTTGAAAATTCACGGCCTGGCCTTCTGAAAAAACACGGCTTTTCAAATATGATTGGTGTATCCTTGATTGTTTTTGGGTTTGTTTTTGGATCCTTGACAGCCCGGGCTGAAGTGGATCTGAAGGAACAGGTAAAGATTCTCAACAAGTCCAAATCCATTAAGGATATGACCGCCTCTTTAAAGAGGATTTTTAAGAGACCTGAGGACCACCGCCAGATTAATAAAGATGCCAAAAAGATGTCAAAGATGGCGGCCGGGTCGAAGTGGAAATATGAGGTTAAGGGAAAAGATATCGCCTTCATGGTTAATGGCAGAGTTTTATTTACCTTCAGGCCGGTTGATGCCAAAAAGGGAAAATTTCTTTTTAACGGCCATAAATTTGTTATCAATTCCAGATTGTCTTATAAACAAAATAAAGCACAGATGTCAAAAGTCCTGAGAAGACAGACCGCCGGTTTGGAACAGTTTTTTATAGACAAAGCCCATGCTGGTTGGCTTTTTGGGAAAAAAGTACAGGCTGCCGAGACTGCTTTGGGAGCGGGAGCTAGTGCTATGGATGAGAAACCTGCTTCTGTTATTTTTGTTGAATCAAGAAAGTGTAAAGAGGGTTATGTTTTTAAATCAGATGTAGATGATATGGTGGAACAAAGGGCTTCTGGTCCAGAACCTTCACTCTCTGGAGGAAAATGTATTAAAAATGAGAATTGTAAAGGTGAAGTTAAAAAGGTAACTGAGGAAACCGGTGCAGAAAATCATGGTGTAGATGAAACTTTTCAATATAAAAAATGTGTCATGAATTCCGCAGGGGCTCCAGCTAATGATGGAATTACGAAACCAGAGCCGGCAAAAAAATGTCTTCAGAATGAGCAGGATGAGAAGTACAAAATGTGTGTGGGAAAGAATCAAGAAAAGAGGATTTCTGAAATAGACGAAAAATATCGAAATTTTATTCTCAACTATGGTCATTTTAAAAAAGAAAACAGTTCTTCTGGTTCTTCTTCTCCTGAGACTATAAATTGGGAGGATTTGGGTTTGAGAGATTGTAGTGAAGTAAAGGATAGTTCTTGCATAACGTATAATCAGAATGTTGCTTCTTCTGATACTGATGAGGGTTATGAAAAGGCTATTAAAGGATGTATGGACGGATATTCTGTAAATGTAGTCTGTAGAAGACAGGCTAAAACAGAGTTTGAAATAAGAAAAAAGCAACGACAAAAAGCTATAGCTTCAGGAAGTGCTGGAGCAGGGAATAGTGGTGATAAAAATGAAACAAAAAATTATGAAAAATGTCTTGAACAAAAGATACACTTAGGAGCAGAAAACAGCAAAAGAAATTGTAGCAAACCGGGTTATGCAAAATTGGCTACACACCCCGAGCTGTTTCATTTAGGCCACCGTCTGCCTTTACTTGTTAAGAAAAGTGTTCACCCGGCTCCTGACGAAAGGGGTCCGGTATTTAATCATGTCAATTGCATAGAGTTTGCAACTGATGATGCTGAAAAGACAAAAGGCTGGGGAATGACTGATAAGGCTGCAGATCAGTATTGTAAAATTGCCAGAGAGTTGCATCTAGAATGTGTAGAAGGTGCAAAAAACTGCAATGATACCCCCGCCACACCATCAGATGATAGTGATGGTGATAGTAGTTCTGCCACAGAAACAGCCAGTTAGGATCATTTTTCCATGCCGGATTCTTTATATAAGAGGATTTGGCTTAATAAAAAATGAGAAATTTCTTTAATACTCAATTCAGCACGGAGCTTAATTCCAAAATCATCAACAGTGTGAAAAAGAAAAATCTCACCCATGCCCAGGTGGCTGGACTGGGTTGGCCGCACCAGGATCACTGCAATTATGAATCGAAATCTCCATGGAATTTCCATCAAGACCCTTATTTGTGTTCTCGCCGGACTGGGATACAAAGTGAGTCCCAGATTTTCAAAGGTCGCTTGAAATTCTTTCTGGATACAAAGTTCACGAGCCTGTTTTTTTCTGAAAGATCTTTTTCTCAAGTTTTTCCAGACGTTTTTCAAAAGAGACCTTTTCAAACATGACCTTTCTCAAAAACCAGTTGAGATAGGTCTGGTAACCCATTCCCTCTTTTCCCCCCTGCTCTTCAAGCCATTCTAAAATATCAGCATCTAATCTGAAAGTTTTAGAAACTTTTATTTCCTTGACTCCTTTTCCTTTTTTTCCTTTTGAAAAATCATAATTTTCTTTCATAGCTTTAACCTCTCAGAGTAAGTTTTTTGTTCCAATTTATTAGCCTTTCTGGCTGAGATAATCCGGATTTGTTCATCTTCGATTTTCTCTGCAAAAACAACAACCAGCACTCTTAAGTTCTTTGAAAAACCCATTCGGACCCATCTGTCTTCATTATCAGAATAATCTTTGTCAGGAATTTCTATGGAATTGGAATCAAGCCAGATGGAAGCAGCTTCCGTAAAGCGAACTCCGTGTTTTTTCAGATTGGATTCAGCTTTCATGTCATCCCATACAAAATCCATGTTTTAATATACAACAAAGTAACAACAATGTAAACATTTTTACAGATAGAGTTTAATCCAAAGGTTCAGGATTCATGCCCAGGTGTCCAGGCTCACAGGGGTTGGCCGCACCAGGATCACTGCAATTATGAATCGAAATCTCCATGGAATTTCCATCAAGACCCTTATTTGTGTTCTCGCCGGACTTGGATACAAATTGAGTCCCAAATTTTCAAAGGTCGCTTAGAGTTTTTCTGGATACTGCTCCAAGTGCTTTCATCCCTTTGACAAACCATTAGAAAAAACTTTGTGTATTCTTATCCAAGGCTGAAGTGTTTTATCCCAGTCAATGTTTATTGGTTCCTGCAAGTCGGTCTCCAAGAATCACGGATCCAATGAGTAAAAGAAGAATCCATATCCAGTTTTCAGAAAGTTTCATGTAAAAAGTGGAGGGAGGTGTGGAATGATAGGGGACATCAAAAACTTTAACCCATTCTTCATTGAGTGGTGAATGTTCCAGTATTTTGCCGTCACTGAGGATTACAGTGGATATTCCGGTATTTGTCACTCTTATCAAAGGTCTTCTGTTTTCGATGGCTCTGGCCATTGTTATATACATATGCTGGTAGGGTTCAGAGGTTTGCCCAAACCAGGAATCGTTGGTGACATTAATAAAAATCTGGGCCTTCTTTTTTTGGAGTCGGGTTGAAAATTCGTCAAAAAGACCCTCATAACAGATCTGGGTTCCGATAAGTGCTTTTGGATGTTTCAGGACAGAGGGGCCTGTTCCGTGGGTGAGGTCGGAAACCATGGGGAACATTTCTTTTAGCTTGGGAAAGTATTTACCAAAAGGCAGGTATTCCCCAAAGGCGAGAAGTCTGGTTTTTTGATAGGAACCCAAAGTGTTTATTCCATCCATAAGAATCAGTGAGTTGAAGACTTCCTTGTTTTTCTCCTCAAAGGCTCCAATGAGAAAGGGTGTGTTCAACTTTGTGGATAATTCGACCACTTTTTCGTATTGGGGGTCCATAAAGTCTTTCTTGATGGTTGCGGGGAAGGCGGTTTCAGGCCAGATGACAAGGTCTATATCCTTGTTTTCTGATTGTTCAAATCCACGGAGTGTTAGATGGATATGGGTTTGGGTGATACTGTCCACATAACGCCACCCCACTTTTGCCTGAACTTTTTCAAAATTTCCAATATTTCCCTGGACAGCCAACACCCGAAAAGACTGATCGGGTTTTTTAATATTTTTGGAAATCATCCATCCAATTCCATTGATCAGGATTAAGAGACCAAGAGCCAGGGATCCAAAGCCCAAACTCCTGTTCCTGTTTTTTCGGGAGATTAGTGCCAGGCATAAAAGGCTGTTGATTAAAAGCGTTATGATATTGAGTCCAAAAAAACCAATCCATTGGGCTGTGTGGAAACCCGGGAACTTTGCGAATAGCCAGGGATAACCCAGATGCCAGTAAAAAATAAAAGGGTAGAGTCTTTCGCAAAGTACAAAAATAAAAGGCAGGAGAATAAAAGAGGCTGTTTGGCTCAGGTTGAACTTATTGGAAAGCCATTTCCAGAAAACTCCAGCCAGTGGATAATAGAGATGACTAAAAGCACAAAAGAGCAGAAGAATTCCCAGGCCTACGAAAAAAGGCATGTGGCCAAATTCCACAACAGTGTAGGCAATCCAGTAAAAACCAATGAGGTTGAGGATGAACTGGGTGATCCAGCCCCCCAGAAAGATTTTTTTTAAAGAGGATTCTCCAAGCCAAAAAAACCAGAGCGGTATGAGGCAAAAAAACAGGGCCCATGGGAAAAAGGGGATATAGCTTGTACCAATTAGGAAACCTGACAATAGAGGCCATTTGTAGGAATGAATATTTTTCATGATTTATGCCTATAAAATCGGCAGAAAAATTTGTCAGTAACCATCAGGGACACAAAAAACTTTTATGTTGGTTTTCTTATGTTGAAAATGATCTTTTAATTTTTGGATATGTAAAACAGTTCATATTCAATGTCAAATTCAAAGAAAAACAGGATGTGCCCTCAACTCCAGTAGTGATATCTCCGGCCCAAACCTGATTGGGACTCCCTGGAAGGGATAACTCTGCTTTGAAAACACGACGGGCAATGGGATCCCTGTGATTGGAGTCTGTGGTTTGAACTGAAAACTTCCTTTTTGTCTGAACCCCTAAACCCAGAGCCCTCATCCTTTTGACTCTAAAATAAGTGTCAAAGGATATTTATAACGCATTGTGACCGTCAAAATCGCTGTGTAATTAACATACGACAAAATCGCTGTGTAATTAAAACATACGACAAAATCGCTGTGTAATTAAAACATACGACAAAATCGCTGTGTAATGACAGGAAGTCCATACTGTCAATATTATCATGACTGTCATTGGAATGTGGTTTATCACTGGAATGTGGCTTCTTTCCTGTTCAACCATGGATGATAATACCAGAGGAGAAAGACAGATGTTTCCACCCAAACCTGCAAAAACAGAAAAAAGATTCACTGCACATGGAGAAACAAGAACGGATTTTTATTACTGGTTAAAAGAGCGTGAGAACCCGGAGGTTCTTAAACACCTGAAAGCTGAAAACGCTTACATGAGACACAAACTCCAGCCCATGGCCACTCTCAGAAAAACCCTGCTTAAGGAAATGGTTTCCCGTATTAAAAAGAAAGACTCCAGTGTTCCCCGGCATATTGGCAATTACCACTATTATTCAAAGTACAATGAGGAAAGTGAACACCCCATTGTTGCCAGGAAAAAGGGAAGTCTTCAGGCTAAAGAGGAAATTCTTCTGGATGGCAATGAACTGGCCGGGGATAAAAGTTTTTTTCGTCTTGGGTCCTGGGAGGAAAGCCCCGATCACCGGTTTCTGGCTTTTTCAACGGATGTCCGTGGACGAAGGTTCTACACTGTTCAGATTAAAGATCTGAAAACAGGTCGGCTTCCGGATACAAAAATCAAACATGTAACAAACAATATTGTCTGGGCTGAGGACAATAAAACTCTTTTTTACTCCAGACAAAACCCAAAAACCCTTCGTTCCGAGTGGATTTATTCCATTGATATTCACACGGGTCAGAAAAAACAGGTTTACCATGAAAAGGATGAAAAGTTTTCAGCGTGGATATTTAAAAGTCGTTCAAAAAAATATCTTATCATATCCAGTGAATCACCGGAGAGTTCTGAAGCCTGGCTTATTGAGGCAAAAAAACCCCACCAACCTCCACGTCTTTTCAGCAAAAGAAAACCAAAACTGGAATATGACATAGACCATGGGGGGAGATTCTTTTTTGTCCGGGCCAATAAGGGAGCCAGGAACTTTAAGATTTTTCGCACCCCCGATGAACAGAAAACAGATGGAAAAAACTGGGAGACATTTGTCAGGCATCGTCCGGGTGTTTTAATCAGGGATTTTAATGTGTTTAAGAGTCATCTTGTCATGGAGATTCGCAAAAAGGGTTTGACTGAAATTGAAATTCTTGAAAGGAAGACAGGGGTTCGTTATATTATGGATCAACCTGAAAAAAGCCATTCTGTTTATGTGGCAGGCAATCCCAGTTACGCAACAAAAAAGCTGAGATATCACTACACTTCCATGGTCACCCCCGATTCTGTCATGGACTTTGATTTTAAAACAGGGAAGAAGACCCTTAAAAAAGTCAGGGAAATCCCCGGGGATTTTAAAAAAGAAAATTACGTCTCTGAAAGAATTTTTGCCCGTTCAAAAGACGGGGTCCGGATACCCATTTCCCTTGTTTACGGGAAAAACACCAAAAAGGACGGTTCGGCTCCTCTTCTCCTCTATGGTTATGGATCCTATGGCCACAATGTTGATCCCTCTTTTTCCTCAAACCGATTAAGCCTTCTTGATCGGGGATTTGTTTTTGCCATTGCCCATGTGCGGGGAAGTTCCACAATGGGGGAACAGTGGTACCTTGACGGAAAATATTTAAAAAAGAAAAACACCTTTAACGATTTTATAGCGGCAGCCGATCATTTGATTGCCGGGAAATACACAAAAAAAGGCAGGATCTATACCATGGGAGGCAGTGCCGGTGGGCTTCTTATGGGGGCTGTCATCAATCAAAGACCCGGGCTCTTTCAAGGAGTTGTCGCTGAAGTTCCCTTTGTGGATGTCCTCAATACAATGTTTGATAAGTCCATACCTCTGACAGCCGGGGAGTATGAGGAGTGGGGGGACCCCCACATCAAAAAATATTACACATACATAAAATCCTATTCCCCCTATGACAATATAAAAAAACAGTCTTACCCCCATCTGCTGGTGACCTCCGGGTTTCATGATTCACAGGTTCAGTACTGGGAGCCAACAAAATGGGTGGCCAAACTCAGGGATTTCAATACGAGTCAGAATATGATTCTTCTGGACACAAATCTGAGTGCTGGTCATGGAGGCAAATCAGGGCGTTTCAAGTCCCTTGAAGACGCAGCCAGAAACTACGCCTTTCTGATTCACCTGTTTGAAAACAGGTGAACTACCCCGCATTTCTCATAAATTTTTCGCTGCGGCTTCCAATCTCCTCGTCTGCCGTCTTTCAACCTGATGGGTCAGGTTCCTGATAGGTCAGGTTCCTGATAGGTCAGGTTCCTGATAGGTCAGGGTTTTTTCAGAATCCGTTCCCTGACAGGTTTTCTGTGACTTCGGGATACAGGGACCCGGGTGTCATTTTCAAGGACCAGCTTCATATTGTCGCCCTGGATGACTTCCCTGATGAATGCCAACCGGACAATGGCGTTGCGGTGAACCTGCAAAAAAGATTCAGGATCAAGTTTTGGGGCCAGGTCTTTTAAGGCTTCCATGTAAATGTATTCAAAATCCTCTGTACAGGCATAGGTGTAATGGTTTTCACTTTTAAACCAGAAAATGTTTTCAATGGGAATGAGGGTGTTTTTTACCCCTCGTTTGACAATCACCCTGCTCAGATACATTTTCTTCCGGGTGAGTTGTGAAGAGAGTTTTGTCAGGTGATGGGCGGGGTTTTTACTGCTGTTCAGAGCTTTGTCCAGAGCCTGATTAAAGCGTTTCCGGTCAAAGGGTTTTAAAAGGTAGTCCAGGGCGTTTTTTTCAAAAGCCTCAACGGCAAACTCGCTGTAAGCTGTCTGGAAAATCAATTGAAAATCAGGAGTCCGGGGTTTTGTTGCGGGAAGTTTATGGGAGCTTTGGGTGGTGAGGCACTGGATCAGATCCATACCATTCATCTCCGGCATTTCAATGTCGAGAAAGACGATATCAGGGGATTGTTTTTCAATGACTTCCAGGGCCTTGAGGCCATGGTCCGCTTCAAAAATATTGAAATCCCCGGGATACTCATGGATGAATCTTATGATTTTCTGGCGACTGAGGATCTCATCGTCCACCACAAGTATTTTTGTTTTTTTCACGATTTCCTCCCTGTTATTAAAAATTCAACATGGGTTCTTGTGTTGTCAGAATAAATTTTAAAGGAATGTTTGGGGCCGTAAATAAGGTTGAGCCTGTTTTTGGTGTTCTGAAGCCCTGTTCCCCCTTTGGATTTTTCATGTTCTTTGTAAAGATGACCGGTGTTTGAAACACAAATTTTAAAGAGCGTGTCTTTTTTTGTAACCTCCAGGAAAATTTCACCTCCCTCTTTCTTTGGGGAAATACCGTGTTTGATGGCGTTTTCCACCAATGTCTGCAATATAAGACTTGGAATCTGAAGGTTAAAGAAGGCCGGGGAAATATCCACATGGAAACGGAGTCTGTGGGAAAAGCGGATTTTCTGGAGTTCTATGTATTTTTTTAAAATGGAAATTTCCGATTCAAGACTTGAAAATCTGGCCTTTGAATTATTGAGAATGTCCCGATAGAGATCAGCCATTTTATGGATCATGGAACTGGCCATGTCCTGATCCATGTAAATCAGTTCAGAAAGCACATTCAGTGAATTGAAAAGAAAGTGGGGTTGCATCTGGCTTTCCAGCACATTGTACTGGGCTTCCGTTTGGGCCACTTTTGATTTCAGGGTGAAAGCCCTCATCTGGATGAAACGATAGAAAACGGCGGCAGCTCCCGCTGAGTAGAGAGCTGTGGTTATAAGGATAATGGATGGATCATGACTGCGGGGATAATGAAAGAGGGGTTCATAAACAAAAATATCCTGGTATCTGTCGGCTGTCAGAAGACTGACAAAAAATTTCAAAAACTCCACAAAAAATCTGGGTTGGTCATCAAGCCTCATCACCTTTTTTAAAAGAAAATGGAAGAGGTGATGATAGAAGGTAAAGACAATGTAGAGAGATGAGATGTGGACCACCTCAGCCAGTCTTAAACGGGTGGCAATGGTCCAGTGGGGACTGTTGGTTAAAAGGAGAGTCAGAAGGGGGCCAAAGACAAAGGCAATAATGAAGATAAAAATTTTCTGATATTTTTCATTTTCAATGAAATGGACCCATTTGAAACCGGTCATTTTTCTTCTTGTTCTTCAGTGAAAGGGATCTGATTAAAAGGGACCTTGTCAGGATCCTCATCTTCAATGTGCCGGATAGCCCGGGTCATCATTATTTTCAGCTCCTGAAGACCTTCTCCGGTGTTGGCAGAGGTCAATACTCTTGGATTTTGTTTGATCTGCAAGCGATTTTCAATGGGAACACAGTCTGCTTTATTAAAAACATGGATCATTGGCTTGTCCTTCCAACCCAGTTTCATTACCAGGGAATCCACAACATGGATCTGTTTTTCCATCAGGGCACTGGACAGGTCAATCACATGGAGAAGAACGTCCGAGGCGGTCAGTTCTTCAAAAGTGGCCTTAAAAGCCTCAATCAGGTGATGGGGGAGTTTGCGGATAAAACCCACGGTGTCAGTTAAAACGGCCATGTCTTCACCCAGAAACACTTTACGCGTTATGGGATCCAGTGTGGCAAAGAGCTGGTTTTCAATATAAACCTCGGATTGGGTGAGAGCCTTCATCAGGGTGCTTTTGCCTGAATTGGTGTAACCAATGAGGGCAAAGGAGGGTATTTTGTTTTTTTTTCGGAATTGTCGGTGTTGTTTTCGGTTTTTTCGGACATTTTCCAGCTTTTTTTTGATATAGGTCATTCTTTTTCTGATTTGCCGCCGGTCCAGTTCAATGGCTTTTTCCCCAATGCCTTTGGTTCCAATACCGGCTCCCTGCCTTGACAGGGAACCCAACCAGGCTCCCACCTGTCTTGGCAATTGATCCAGAAGTTTTGCCAGTTCCACCTGTAATTTTCCCTCATAGCTTCTTGCCCTTTGGGCAAAGATTTCAATAATCACCTGGTTTCGGTCAAGAACCCGAACAGGTTTTAAAAGTTGTTCAAGATTTCTGGTTTGTACCCCATTGAGGGAATGGTCAATAACCACCAGATGAACATCATACTCCCGGATCATGTCTTCCAGTTCCTTCACTTTACCTGAACCTATAAGAGTCGGAGGGGACCACTTGCTGACAAGCTGGGTGAGAACCTCCACCACATTCCAACCGGCTGTGGTGGCCAGTTCTTTGAGTTCCACCAGGTTTGACTGGAGGACTTTAAGACCCTCTGTTTTCAGTCCCACTCCCACGAGGATGGCTTTTTGTCTGTTGTCGGTTTTTTCTGAACTCATTCCGGTGGATTGTGATTTACTTTATTGTGGTGGACTGGTAGTGCATGGAGGTGAGGACAATGGTGTTAAAGATATCATCGGTCACAGAGGTTCTTTGAACGACGTGGGCTGGTTTTTTCAC
Organism: Bdellovibrionales bacterium; assembly: GCA_965218815.1. GTDB lineage: Bacteria > Bdellovibrionota > Bdellovibrionia > Bdellovibrionales > JAGQZY01 > JAGQZY01. The sequence goes on from CBDCLX010000002.1 coordinate 1,475,210, forward strand.
CCCCAGGAGAAACGGACCAATCACTTCCCCACGGCCCAGTTGCTGCACCAGTTTGTAGGAAATATTTCCCGCATCCAGATTGGGGAAAATCAGAATATTAGCCCCTTCCTTAATTTCACAAAAAGGAAAAATCCGTTCGATAATGTCCGGGTTGACGGCGGAATCAGCCTGCATTTCACCATCCACCAAAAAGTCAGGATTGTATTTTTTTACGATTTCAACAGCCTCTCTCATCTTCTTTGGGTTTTCGTCTTTTGAGGTGAAATTGGTATAACTGAGCATGGCGATTTTTGGTTTTATTTTAAAGTGCTCAGCCACCTTGGAGGTGTGAATGGCAATGTTGGCGATTTGCTGTGCCGTAGGGTTGATGTTCACTGCCGTGTCAGAAAAGAAAAACACTCTTTCATTGCAGAGAACAATGTTCATCCCGGAAGCTGTTCTTCTGTTTCCGGCCCCGATGATATTGAGAATGGGTTTGACAGCCTCTTTGTACTTGATGGTGGCTCCACTGACCATTCCATCGGCATCCCCAAGATGGACAGCCATGGCGGCATAATAGTTGGTGTCATTCATAAGCCTTCTGGCCTCTTTCTCCATAATCCCCCGTCGGTGTTTCATTTTGTAAAGTTCTTTGGAATACTGTTCGTATCTCTCTGAAACCCGGGGTTCAATAATCAGGACTTTCTTTAATTTTTCAAGGCCCATATCCTCAATGGTGTCCCTGATATGTTTTGCGTTTCCAAGAAGGATGGGTTCCATCACCTCCTCTTCCGTGGCAAGGTTGGCTGCCTTTAAAACCCTGTGGGCACTTCCTTCGGGAAAAATAATTCTTGGAATGTGTTTGCTTTTTCGGATATTTTTTTTGACCTGATTGATGCAGCTTCGTATGAAACTCACCTTGTGGCCCTGGAGAGCCTCCAGTGTTTCAATGTAAACATTCATTTTTTTAATGGGTTTTTGGGCCACCCCGGACTCATGGGCAGCCCTGGCCACAGCCGGGGCCACTGACATAATCACCCTTGGGTCAAAGGGCTTTGGAATGATGTAATCAGGACCAAAACTGAAACTTTGACCTCCGTAGGCCTGGGAAACCTTTTCAGGAACATCCTGTCTTGCCAGTTCAGCCAGGGCATTGACAGCAGCCAGTTTCATTTCTTCATTGATACAGGAGGCTCTGGCATCAAGGGATCCTCTGAAGATGGAGGGGAAACCCAGAACATTGTTGACCTGATTTGGATAATCACTTCGTCCTGTGGCCATAATCATTTCAGGTCTTAGTTTTTTAGCCACCCTAGGATCAATTTCAGGGTTGGGATTGGCCATGGCAAAGACAATGGGTTTTTCCGCCATGGATTTGAGCATATCCTCTGTCATGGCCCCGGCCACGCTCAAACCGATAAAACAATCACTGCCGTCCAGGGCTTCGGCCAGGCTTCTTCTTTTTGTGTCAACGGCAAACTTCTCTTTATAGGGATTCATCCCCCGGGTGCGACCTTTGTAAATCACCCCTTTTGAATCGCACATGATAATGTTTTCTCTCTTCACCCCCAGTGAAATAAAAAGCTTGCCACAGGCCACGGCAGCGGCTCCTGCCCCATTGATAACCATTTTGAGTTTTTCCATTTCCCTTTGGGTGATGTCCACGGCATTCATCAGAGCGGCTGCTGAAATAATGGCTGTTCCATGCTGGTCATCATGGAAAATGGGAATATTCATTTCCTTTTTAAGACGCTTTTCAATTTCAAAACATTCCGGGGCCTTGATATCCTCCAGGTTGATTCCCCCGAAAGTGGGTTCCAGAGCTTTAACAGTGTTGCAGAAGTGGTCCACATCGGTGGCATTGATCTCAATATCAAACACGTCGATACCGGCGAACATTTTAAAAAGGTTTCCCTTGCCTTCCATAACAGGTTTGGCGGCTTCCGGCCCTATGGAGCCAAGTCCCAGGACAGCACTGCCATTGGTTATCACTGCCACCAGATTGGCCCTTGAGGTGTAATCATAAACTTTGGAGGTCTCTTTGGCGATCTCCTTACAGGGGGCTGCCACCCCGGGTGAATAGGCCAGAGATAGTTCATACTCGGTGTTACAAGGTTTTGGGGAGTTCACACTCACTTTGCCTGCTGGTTTTTTTGAATGATATTCCAAAGCGGCTTTGTCAAAATTCATGATTTCCTCCTCATTGAAAGGACAGGATGTTTTTTAAAAAAGGAGCTTCCTCCGCTAATTTTTTGGGGTTTCCTGCCACGGATTTTGTGGAATTTTCAAGGGCTGAACCCAGAACTTCAGTAATTCCGTAAAAATCTTCAGGGGTTGTGGAAAAAATCTCTCTTTTAATCTTCATTAATTCATCCCAGCTGCTCTCTGTCAAATACATTTTTGTCATAAGACCTGTTTTTACTGAAACAGATGTGTCCCTGTAAAAAGGTTTCAGGGAACCCAGGATAGAGGGTCTTAATTTTTTTTAGTAGCTCCTTTCAGAGCAAGTTGCATTCCCGTTGTGGAAAGATTGTCATGTTTCTGGATTTAAAAAGAAAATGAAAATCATTATTGATAAATCTTGACAGTCTGTGGAGGGCACCTTACATTCATGACCATTGTGATATTAACCAGTCTTTCTTTATTGCCCATGGGCCGAAATCAGACTCCATTGCCCAAGGATTATCGTTACAAGGACTTTTCCCATAAAAAGATTATTCGTGAATTGGGGCTTAAAATCACCCAACAGAGGCTCCATATTCTTGAGGTGGTCCGCTCCACAGGTTTGTCTCATTTCACAGCCCAGGAGGTTTTTGAAATTGTCAGTGAAAAAAATTCGGAAATTGGTTTTGCCACAGTTTATCGTTTTTTGAAAAAGCTTTCGGAACAAAACTTTGTCACAGAGGTTCGAATGGGAGGGATGCCAGCCCGATATGAATGGGCTTCCAAAAAGCACCACGATCATCTAACCTGCACAAGATGTGGTCAGATTGTGGAGTTTGAAAACCAGAAGATTGAAAATCTTCAGGAAAAGATTGCCCAATATTATGGTTTTCAACTCACCCACCATATTCTTGAACTCTACGGCATTTGTACAAAGTGTCATAAAAAATGATTCTTTGGTTTGTTTCTTTTATCTTTGCTGCCAGTCTTGGGGCCTTTATCCGATATGGACTTCTGATTCATTTTGACACCCATTGGGCCACCCTGGCGGTCAATCTTCTTGGAAGCCTTTTGATTGGTTTTCTGGCTCTCTTTCTCCATCAGTACCTGCCCCATGCCAGGTCCATTATTCTGGTGGCTTTTCTGGGTTCTCTGACTACCTTTTCCAGCTATGCCTTTGATCTTGTAAAAATCATGGACCAGGGACTTTTCGGCCAGGCTTTTCTTTACTTTGTTCTTTCCAATGGCCTTTGTTTTGGAACCTGTTATCTGGGTTACAGGGCAGGGTTGTGGATGACTCAGGGTTAACCCATTGTACCATCTTTAAAATTTATTCCCATCAATACAAGGAATGTCTTCATGAAAAGCGGAAGGTCTTTATTATAGATTTAGGAGAAAAAATGAAATTCAGATTAGCTTCTTTGTTTGTGTTTTTGGCATTCACTTTCTTACCACAAAGGCCCTTGGTTTTTCGTTCTGTTTCCCCGGAGGGGTTTCATGGAAATTCAAACAGGATCAGTATAAACCTGCTTCCAATGGCGAATGCCAATCGAGCCAATATCATGGATATTTTGGTTAAAAAGGCCTCTGAGAGTGAATTGTTTTTTTCAGCATGGGATGGAGTCCTGGGTCGATTGGGACTGGATTTTGACGACCTTCCGGCAGGTTATGTGGACAGACTGGAGGAAATCAGGAAGGATCCTTCAAAGCTATTTACAACAGTGGGGAAAAACAGAAGGTTTCCTTTTAACATTTCTCGCCACACGCAGGATGAGGCGGCTTACCTGAGTGGGTACCAATCAGCAATCAAAATACTGCAATCCGATATTGAAAGGGGTGTTTTCTTCTCATTCTTTGATCCTTCAGACCTGGAGCAGATAAAAGGACTTTTTTTAGGACTCATATCCGATGGAAATTTTTTGATGAGAGGGCCTTCTGTCACCTTATATATAGATGGTAAAACATGGGCCCCCTTTGAGGATGCTGTCAGGCTGGCCATTAAAGAGGGGCATTTACAGCGTTTGGGGGATTCAGAGATCATTGATATCACTGATATTGAAGCGGGTTTTTTAAGTGCCTTTGGTCAAATCAGGCTTCATGAGAAATGGTCTAATATTCTGGACAAGGCTTTTGAGTCTTTCATCAGAGAGGTTGTGTCTTCTCTGGAAGACAAGGAAAAACTGGTGAGATTATATAAAAGTTCTTATTTTCGCCCCCTTCCTGAAAGTCCATATATGTTAAAAGTCTTTGAAATGGTTGAAAAGTCCGATTTGTCTGGTGATAAAGAGATGATTCTCAAATGGTGGAAGCATGCAAGGACTTTAGCGGAAGAAGCAGCCCATATTCAGAGGAATTCTGTAGCTTTGCATCCGGAGGCCATGAGTTTAACGGAAAAAGCCATTAACTATTTGAAACCACACGTTGAGTCTTCATTCGTTGAGGCAAGCAAAAAGGCAAAGGGTCAGAAAGCGGTCTTGGCAAAGGCCATTGACGAAGATCCGTTTATGTCGGCAGTTTTTGAAGCAATGAAGGAAAGTAACAGCCTTAATAGTGCTGTTCATGAAATTGTTTCGTTATTATAAAAGTCTGGTCCCGAATTATCGGGCTTTTGCTTTTTTCTGTGCAGAAGATATGAGAAATCACATATGGAAGAACTTCCTTTTGTCGAACTTAATAGCATTAAGAGGTGAAAGAATATTTTTCTTGCTTGATGGTTATTACAGGGAAACCCTTGTTTTTTATCAAAAAATACAAGAAGCTAAAATTTTATGGGTTGTCCTGTTTTTTCGAGGAGTATTTCCCCGTTTTTCATGGCAATGTTCCCGCGAATGATGGTTCCCACGGGCCAACCTCTGACTTCAACTCCATGGTAGGGAGTCCATCCACAAGGGCTGACAATCCACTCATTGTCAATCCTCTGTTTTTTATTGATGTCAACAAGACTGAAATCCGCATCCTGTCCTACAAAGATTCCCCCCTTTTTTTTGGCTCCAAAAATTCTGGCGGGATTCACAGACATTAAACGGGCCAGATGGGGAAGATCCAAAAACCCCTGATTCACAAAGTCAAGCATGATAGGGACCAGGGTCTGAACACCTGTGAGTCCTGAAGGACTGTTTGGGTAAACCTGTGATTTTTCCTCCCGGGTATGGGGGGCATGGTCTGAGGCCACAACATCCACCACCCCTTCCCGCAAGGCTTTTCTAAGGGCTTTCTGGTGACGTGAACTGCGAATGGGGGGATTCATCTGGGCATATGTTCCAAGTTTTTCATAGCAGTCTGGTGCAGAGAAGAACAGATGTTGGGGTAAAATCTCAACAGAAACCAGGTCTTTGTTTTGTTTTAAAAATTCAATTTCCTCTTCTGTGGTGATATGGAGAGTGTGAATTTTACGTCCTGTCTTTCTGGCAAGAGCCACAATTCTCCGGGTGGCCCTCAGGGCTGAATCCACATTTCGCCACTGGGGATGGGCTTTTGGATGGGCTTCCCGGATGGCTATTTCCCTGCGTTCTTTAAGGGTTTTTTCGTCTTCACAGTGAACGGAGATCATTTTTTGTCCGTGTGTTAAAACCTCTTCCAGGAATCTGTCTTCTGTCACCAGGAGATCTCCCGTGGAACTGCCCATAAAAATTTTGACACCACAACAGCCTTCAAGATTTTCCATGGTCACAAGTTCTCTTTGATTATCATCCGTGGCTCCGGCAAAAAGTCCAAAATCGCAATGGGCTTTTTTTCGTACAGAGTTTAATTTTTCAAGGAACCGTTCCGGGTTTGAAGTGCTGGGGCGGGTGTTTGGCATATCAAAGACAGCAGTGATCCCCCCGAGAATGGCCCCCTTTGTACCCGACCTGAAGTCTTCCTTCAGGGGATGGCCCGGGGGGTCCCTGAAATGAACCTGGCTGTCAATCAGACCGGGAAGAACCTGTAAACCTGAAGCCTCAAGTTTTTTTTCAGGATCGCAGGCCAGAGAATCCCCAATGGCTTTGATTGTTCCTCCCTGAACTCCAATGTCACAGACCCTCTCTGTTATTATCTCAGGGTTTTTAGGGTCTGAGAGAAGACAGTGCCCCCCACTGATAACCAGATCAAATTCATTTGTGTTTGTCATGATTGTGGTTTTTCCCATAACCGGGGTTTTTGGGCAAGCTCTATTTTAGCCCGCATTTCTCATAAGCTTTCGAGGAGATTGGAAGCCGCAGTAGAAAGTTTGTGAGAAGCTCGGGTTCAGGACTATAGGCCGGTTTACTTCATGAAAAACAGGGGTTATTCTACAGCAGAAAGTTTATTACTGGCCTGGGTTTGGAGTTTCTGTAGTGTTTCATGGAAGAAACAGGGTCAGTCCCTGAAAAGTCCCTTTGATCCCTTTGATGGAATCTGGTGGGACAGGTTTTTGCGAAAGGAGTGAGAGTGAAATTTTTAATCTTTCAATGGGTGATCCCCCTGGCCTTTTCCATTCCACACAACCAGGGTTTTAGGGAAAATGAATCACAATCGGGCGATCTTCAACACCTTGAGAGGGAAATTGTTCATTCTTTAAGGCTTCCCCATGATCTGGCCAGGAAGGATCTTTCTCCATGGGGGAGCAGGGTTTATGGCCCGTTAAAAAGTCTGGCGTTTAATGAAAAAATTCCCATGAGAACCCGTTGGAAATCCTTTATGGTTTACACACAGATGGCAGGGGGCAGCAGTCTCCCCATCGTCAATCAGGCTTTAAAGCATCAGGACTGGTTTATGAGAAGTGCGGCTCTGACAGCTCTTGAGAAAATTGATGAGTCATTGGTCAGGATATGGGCTTTCAGAAAATTGGATGAGGATCCGGCATTGATGGTCAGAGCCAGGGCTTTTGACATTCTTCAGAAGTGGTCTGGTGAGGATATTCGGGAGTTGTTTTGGAAAAAGCTTTACAGTGCTGACAGTTTTCACAATGACAGGAGTTTGTGGATTCGAAAGAGTCTGGCCATGAGTCTCATGGAAAAACCGGAGAAAAAGGACATTTCCCGCTGGGTTCGGCTTCTGCATGGATCAGATGATGATCTCCAGCAGGTTGCAGCCATGGCTTTATTCAGAATAAACAGTGGTCGTGACGGCGAGGGTCGTGATTCTTCTTTGAGGACGGATGTCAGTTTCTGGAAGAAACAGTATCCTGATAACAAAAGTCTTTAAAAAGTAACCAGTTACTTTAAAAATCAAGAGAAGGCAAGAGAAGGCAATGGGGACCGGAGACAGGGGATCACTGTCCCTTCCGTTTGTTCTGTTTGTATTTTCTGGTGATCTTTTTTTTGCTTTTGTTCCCGTTTCCGTTTTCATTCCTGTTTCTGTTTCTGTTTCTGTTTCTGTTCCCGGACTGGCTGGTCTTCTTTCTGTTTTCTGAGGTGTCTTTGCTTTTACCCCCGTAAAAACTGCCATAAAAGGAATTCTTTTTGTCGAGATTGGGTTTTCCTGAGAAGGGGGTGACTTCCACTTTCTCTTTTTTACTGGTTTTTGTCTCGGTGAGATCAACATCATCTGAGACCACGTCATCCAGAATACCACCCAGCACGGCCTTTGATTTTTCACCGTCCTTGCGAACCCGAAGGTCCGCTGGTTTTTCCCGGACTCTCTTTTCCTTTTCGATTTGCCCGGAGAGATCAACGGTGACATCTCCAAAACAGCGAAGTTGGCAGGAGAGTCTGGAAAGATCCACATAATGGGCTGTTCCGATAAGACTCAGTTCTTTTTTGGAAGGGGGTAAAACATGGTGTTCCCCTTCCACCAGTTGGATGCGACATTCAGCACAGGAGGGGAGACCCTTACACACGGACTGAATATGAAGACCACACCTCTGGGCCAGGTGCAAAATGGTTTCATTGAATTCAATTTCATGTTCTTCCCCTGAGGGTAAAAATTTCACTTTCATTGCCGACCTCAGCGTGCGTGTTCAACTGCACGGGTTTCCCGGACCACGGAAATTTTGATTTGTCCGGGAAACTTCATTTCCTTTTCTATTTTACGGGCAATGTCCCGGCTGAGCATGATGGACTGTTCGTCGGTCACCCGTGAACTGTCCACAATCACCCGGATTTCACGACCAGCCTGGATGGCAAAGGTTCTCTCCACTCCATCAAAGCTGTTGGCTATGGATTCCAGGTCTTCAAGGCGTTGAATGTAGTTTTCCGCCATGGATTTACGGGCTCCGGGGCGGGCACTGCTGATAGCATCAGAAGCCATAACCAGATAAGCCAGAAGAGTTTTTGGTTTTTCGTCTTCGTGGTGGGCCCGGATGGCATGGCAAACCTCTTCACTTTCCCCGTAACGTTTGGCGAGGTCAGCCCCGATGACGGCATGGGAACCTTCGATACTGTGGTCCATGGCTTTACCGAGATCATGAAAGAGACCCGCACGCCTTGCTGTTTTTACATTCACTCCCAGTTCAGCAGCCATGAGACCGGATAACATTCCCACCTCAAGGGAATGTGAAAAATTATTCTGGGTGTAGGAGGTTCTGAACTTCAGACTTCCAAGGGTTTTGTGGATTTCACTGTGGACCCCCTGAAGACCCAATTCCAGACAGGCTTTTTCACCTTCAGATTTAATAAATTTAAAAAGATTTTTTTTGATTTTATTCACCACTTCCTCAATGCGTCCCGGATGAATGCGACCATCCTCCATGAGAGTTTCCAGGGAGCGTTTGGCCACCTCTTTTCTCACCGGATCAAAACCGGAAATCACCACAGCCTCAGGGGTTTCATCAATAATCAGGTCCACTCCACAGAGAGATTCAATGGTTCGGATGTTCCGGCCCTCCCGTCCAATGATTTTCCCCTTCAGTTCTTCATTGGGCAGGGGAATGACAGTCACTGTTTTTTCTACCGTAAACTCACCTGCATAGCGGGCAATGGCCATGCTGATAATACGCTTTGCTTTCTGTTCAGCCCTTTGTTTGGCATCCTCCTCGATGCTGATGATTTGTCTGGCCACCTCGCTTTTGGCCTCTTCCTCCATGGCTTTTTTGATCTCCTCTTTGGCTTCATCGGGTGAGAGACGGGACAGGTTCCTTAACTTTTCAGTCATATCCAGGATTTTGTTTTTGATCTCTTTTTCTGATTCCCCCATGCGGCCTTCATGGGCTTTAAGGGTCTCTTCACGTTTTTTTATCTCACTTTGAGTCTGTTGAATTTTTTCCTCTTTTTTACGAAGATTTATTTCCATCTGTTTGTGACGGTCTTTGAGTTTTTCCTCCTGTCTCTTCAGTTCCTCCTTTTGCTTTTTGATTTCCCCTTCCGTACTCTTCCTGGTTTTGACATCCAGATCATGACTTTTGCGTTCTGCAGCCTTCATTATCTTTTGGGACTCACTTTTGGCCCGGTTGAGAATTTTGTCAGCTTCAATCTGGGCTGTCTTCTTTTTGGAGGATTCCATTATTTTTCTGTAGGAGAGAAAAAGTCCACTTCCTGAAAGCAGACCGATCACCAGACTCAATAAATTAAAATTAAAATCCATTTTGAACCTCATTTGTTAATTCAATCCATTGCTTTGGACTGATAATAATATTCATGACCTGATCGTGGGGCTCTCTGGGTAAAGTCTCATTGGTCAACCCCTCATCAAAGGTCACACCCAGTTTAAGACCTTTAAAATTCTTTAAAAAACGATCGTAATATCCACAGCCCCTTCCAAGCCTTGTTCCTTTTTTATCGTAAGCCACTCCGGGGACCACACAGCCATTGATTTCCTCCACGGAAACCGGGTGACCCTGTTCAAGGGGAATGTCCAGGGAGGAAACCTGATAAAAATTCATTTCCTTTTCAGACTCCACCTTTGGAAAAGCCCAAAGGAGGTGTTTGCACTGACTGACCAGATTAAGCAGATCCGGTTCATCACTCATTGGGAAAAAAAGAGTCCACAGACCCTTCTGGCAGGTCAGCCAGGAAAACATCTTTTTTTCAAGGGCTATGGATTGCCATCGGCGGTGATCCTCATCCAGAGCCACGATTTTTCTTTTAAACTCTTTACGCCAATGACTTTTATTCACAACAATTCCCACCTGTAGAGGCCATCCTGTGCCTCCTGAAACAGTCTGCATTTTTCAATGTTCAAGCAGTGAGTGAACTGCTAGGAAACCTGTTGGATTTGGGAGATATGCTCAAGAACATGGGCTTCGATGCCATCGAGTTTTTCTTTGGTCTTCTTTTTCAGAAAAAACAATTCTTCAGCCATGCGTAAACAGGCCAGCAGAGCTGAGTTACGGACTGAATTTTTTTCACTTTCCTTAGCTATTTGTTTTTCCTTATCCATTTGTTCTTCAACTATTTTTAGAATTTCATCAACAGTCTTTTTGTTGTGACTGGACTTTAAGTGAAAGGGGATTCCGGCAATCTGGACTTCATGGGCTTCTGCGTCCTGTTTCATGGATAAGCTCCTCTTCCAACAAGGTTCATTATTATAAATAATATTTATTAGTGGATTGGTCAATGCCCTGTCTTAAAAAAAGACATGATTTTGGCCTGTGAGCCATATGAGCCATATATTTTTTACAGGAGGGCTTGAAAAGGGGGATGAATACTCGTATTGTTTTATTGTGAGATTTTTGTTTTTTCCCCTGATTCTGGTCTTTTTTCTTGTTTCCTGTAACTCCAACAGGGAATCCATTGATAATGAATTGTATGAAAGGGAATCTGATGAGTCCCAGGGTCCTGAGGTCTATCAGGATGGAGATAAGGAAGAAAGGTACATATTAGTAACGCCCCAGGGGTCTGGTCGTGCGGGTTGGAGTGGTCCGGGCCAGTCTCTGGAGGATATTTTGAACGAAACCACTGTTTGTCAGGGCTGTCCCCCTTCCTCCGGGTATCTCCTCACGAAAGCTCTTTTTGAAAAAAATGATGGTAAAAAGCTCAGCCTGACAAACTTTTGTCAGGGAAACCTCATTGATGATAATATTTTTCTTGTGCACAGTGACTGTCTTCCTGAAACTGTCAATTATGAAGGGGACTCCTGTGAAAGTGAGGTTCAGGTGGTTTTGCCGCACCTTGACGATGACCGTCCCATGGAGATTCTTGAATGCAACGAGTTAATAGCCCTGTCTTCAACCAGGATTCATCTGCCAGATCAGATCAATAGCAACATTCAAATGGATTGGGCTGCCCTCATGCTCCAGAACAGTTCTCCTGGTCGATCATCCTCAAGGGACAACACTTCCTTCTAGCCCGAACTTCTCATAAATTTTCTACTACGGCTTCCAATCTCCTCGAATCTTTAAAGGGAAAATTTGGCCGGGTCGGGGGGAATTATGCTTCTTATTTATCTTCCTCACCAGAATCTGTGGGTGAGTGGGGGTTCAGGGGGCCATGAGGTCATTCTTCTCATTCTTCCGGTCACTTGGGGGATCAAGGCGTTTCATTGTTTTAATCAGGTATTCTTTATCTCCCAACGCTGTCTCAAGGGCTTTGTTCCAAATTTCTCGTGCTTTGTCCTTTTCCTTTAAAACCCAATAGATTTCACCAATATGAGCTTCCACTGCGCTATGCACTTTAGGTAGGGTTAACGAGGCAGCCCTCTCAAGGTATGTAAGAGCCTCCTGATGCTGTCCCATACGAAAGAGAACCCAACCCATGGAATCAAGAATATGTGCAGCATCAGGTTTGATTTGAAGTGCGTGTTTGATAAGTTCATAAGCCTCTTCATATCGATGAGTGAACTCAAGAAGATCATAGCCCAAGGTGTTGAGAGCATCGGCATTGTCTGGATCAACAGCGAGGATTTTATTTATATATTCCTCAATGATATTTATATCCACCCGTTGTATTTTCTGGGCAGATGCTGTGTAAATATTGAGAATATTTAAATTCCCTGGAAATCTTATAAGTGCTTTTCTGTAAACAACTGTCATCTCATTATATTGTCCTTCGTCTGCAAGCATAGACGCTTCTGCAATATAGAGATCCATTAATTGTTTTTGGTTACGTGCTTTTGGTCGTAATGCGTACAGATAGTTACGGGCCTGGGGCAAGCCATCTTGTTTTGCTGTTATATGAGCGATTTTGATATGTGCATTGAACCGGATATTATAAGAGTGATTGACTTTTCGATATAAGTCTATTGCTTCATCGTATTGTTTCCGGGATTCTGCAATTTGACCAAGAGAGTAATTTGCCATATCTGCCGCAGGCCCAGAGTCACTATCCGCAATCTGTTCAAACTGTTGTTTTGCCTCGTCCAGTTGATCTGTTTGCCAGAGCATCAGACCGAAAAGATAGCGGCCCATAACATTATCAGGGTATCTTGTCAGCAGTTCTTTGAATTCATTATATGCCTGTTCATATTGTTCCATATCAACGAGCATGGAGGTGTAAAGTAAACGGATTTTTGAATTGGGATGATGTCTTAGAAACTTTTCCAGGATATCAAGAGCCTTTTGACCCTCTTTGAGGGTGTTGTACAATTTTGCCCGGAAGATTGTAATTTGTGCATTGCCAGTGGAAAAAGGAACAACAGATTCAACGATGTTCAAAACCTCATCAAACTGTTTAGCCTGGTTCAGGAGTATGGCCATTGCCATTTGTGCTTCCACGTTTTCTTTTTCGTACTTAGCAGCAAGTTGTTTCATTGTATTGATCGCCGTTTCCTCATGCTCTCCTCTAAGAAAGGAGGAAAGAGTATTTATGGCAAATTTAAATCCTGCTCCCAGTGTATTCTCAAACGATGGCATACTTTGTTGAAGTTGATTGAATTTTCTTTTTGAATCGGGCAGGGGTATGTTCTGATGGGATTTGGGATCAATCTCTGCCACCGATGGATTAGGCATTCGTTCGATAATCAGTTTGAGGTGATCAACGGCTCCATCAATATTCCCTGACTGTATCAGAAAAGGTACAAGCGTCTGACTGGCTTTGATATTTGAGGGATCAGCTTTGTTTTGCAATTGGGTGGCTTTGGCAATTTTGTCTTTGTCACCCAATAATTCTGCAATTTGCACTGTCCGTGCGGCAATGCCTGAATCCCAGGTTTCCAGGGCAACTTCCATATACTTTTCCAGTGCAAGCTCCAAATCGTTACTTTGGAAGGCGGATTCTGCTGTCATCAGCCTGCTAATCATATCCCAGGTCAATTCTCTGCGGCGGACAGGCGGGGGGGAGTGGGATGACCTAATGATCGGGTCAGTGATCACCATCTCTGCTGAGCCCTGAGCAACTAAAAGATGAGGATGATTATTGGTTGGCATATTCTGGGAATTATTTCCTCCGGCCATTCTTAAAGGATGAATCTCTGATATTTCAAAAAACTCGTGGAAATTTTTAATTTGAGTTTCCTGAATCTTCTGTCCAGCAGAGGCATAACCGTAGGCTTTGAAAAAACCCAAGCTTAGAATGATTGTCAATAGCATTTTCATTAGTTCTCCTCATGTTTCAGTTTGGCCGTTTTTTGCCTGGAACAGGAACTGTGATTTCCCTTTTTTGTTCAGGAGGCAGAGTATAAAGACTGTTTTTACAGATTGTCAAGTGGAATTTAAGAGAATTCTAAATATTCGGGTAACTGCTCACAATTTTGGATGAGATTGGCATTCGCCTTCCTCGTCTCTCCTTGCGGTGCACATAAAGTACGCCTCAGTCGCTCCTCGCTGTCTCATACCAATCTCATCCAAAATTGTGGCAGTTAGTTACAGAGGGAGCTTCGTCAGGGTGCAAGCAGTTACATATTCGGTTTGCTTTCAGATTTGTGGAATTTGTTCAACGATTTTCAGTCCGCTTCTTCTTTTATAGAGGCATTTCGACAGCCTTGCTACGAAAGTTTATGAGAAGTTCGGGTCAGTATATATTGTTTTCAAAAATTATTTGCAAATATAAATTGGCATTTTTTGATAAGATTTCTTCTTCTTCTTCTTCTTCTTGTTGAACGATTAAAACTCGAACGCCTCCCTTTATTGAGAAATGTCAGAAGCAACTCTAAAAACCGGACTTTGATAGAGTGCTGCTATGCCTTCAGCTCATTTTCTAAATTTTTTCTTTAATTTTCGGAAGCTTGAAAGCCTCGCTACGAAAATTGGATCCTCACCAGAATCTGGTGAAGATCCCAAAATTTATGGGAAATGTGGGCTAATTAAAGTTCTTACATAATAATGACGAAAACTTTCGTGGAGGGTTTTTTATGAAACAACGTGGATTTATTTTTTTACTCCTTTCCATCTTCATTGTTGTGTTTGGTTCTATAGGTTGCAATGATAGCTTTTCAGGGAAATCGGTGGCCAACAAGCAGGATCCCACACCTCCCACGGGACCCGGTTTCTATCTGATCTCTCCTTTTGTATCACCAGGAAACGAAATTCCTTCCGGTTTTATTATCAAAAATTTACCAAACAGCCAGGTTACTGTTTCCCTTTATTTTGGACTCCTTCCAGAGTCCAGCTGCGGAGACTCCGATCATATTCTTCTTATAAAACCTCCTGTTGTTGTGGAGGCTTCCAGAAACGAGATCACTTTTGAAGATTTGGAGATCAACGTATCACCACGGGATGGCACTTATAAGTTTTTTGCCAGAATTGAGGGGGAAGGTCTGTCAACAACCTGTATTGGACTGCCTTACATCCTGGACACCACTCCTCCGGTCATTGTGGACAATCTCAGAGATCTTCTGGAAAACGATGACACTCCCACAATGTCCAAAACCTGGAACTGGTCCTGCAGGGACAGGGATGGCACAACCTGTGAGTATCGTTATAAGATTGAAGAAGAAAACCCAATCAATGAGGACGAGACAAATTGTGAAACTCACACTTTCCCTTTAGACGCTTCTTATTCTGATGCTTCCACGGCCACAAAAATCGGAGGGGATGGAAAGTTCTGTATCCATATTCAGGCCAAAGATGAAGTGGGCAACAAGTCTCCTGTAACCAGTGTCTATGCCACCCTGGACAATACAAAGCCCGCCATTGTGAAAGACAGTGTGAGGGTTCAGGACAAAACCTATGCCGGTGGGGATCCAATGGATATCACTGTGAATTTTAATGAACCTGTTATAGTGACAAAACTCCCCCAGATTGAACTGACTTTTGATGATGGAGTTCAGAGCCAGACAAAATATGCCGTTTACCACAGTGGTTCAGGTTCAACAGAAGTTGTTTTTCGTTACACCGTCGTCCGTACAGACAGTGATCCGGATGGTATAAGCATGGAAGACTTGATTGACCTGAACTCAGGGAGTCTTCAGGACAGGGCCGGAAACCCTCTGAACTCACTGCAGTTTGATCTTCCGGGAAACATAAGTGATGTCCTGGTGGATGGGGAGAAAGCCAATATCGTCATCTCAAAAACAAATTTATCCGTTGGAGAAGATGAGGGAACAGACACTTATGAAGTGAACCTGAACAGGGCCCCTTCAGATACTGTAAGAGTGACTTTTACCAGTGGCTCTGTAGCCACGGCCACTGTTACCCCATCCTCTGTGATCTTTGAGCCGGACGACAGCAATGGGAAGTGGTGGAGTGTTCCACAGACAATCACAGTCACAGGGGTCAATGACAACATTGACAATAATGTGGGAGGAGGTCCCCAAAGAACTGTGGATATCAACTACGGAGCGACAAGCAGTGATACGGATTACAATGGCAATGATCTTTCGGGGTCTCTGAAAGTGACCTCTATGGATGATGATGATATCGGTTCCGTTCGTTTGACCCTGAATCCCGTGAGTGTGGATGAACATGACAGCAACTCCACATCCAGTGTAGCCAACAATACAGAGACGGTGACAGTGACAGCGGAGTTTCAGGGAAGTCAGAGTAGAGGTCTGCCCAGCACGGATGTCCGCCTGTCTGAGGATTTGGTTCTTGTCACCTCCGTTGGAGTGGGGACAGCCCAGGCGGCGGATTTTAATCCTGTTTCCAATTTTAACATAAACATACTGGCAAATGACCCCCGGGGCACAGGAACTTTTACCCTGACTGTTGTGGATGACAGGATGGATGATGACAACGAAACCCTTCGGGTGAGTGCTTCAAATTCCTCCGGACTGACTGTGGCCCCAGCCACTTTAACCGTCAATGACAATGACAGTAAGGGGGTGGAGGTTTCCCTTTCGTCGCTTTCTGCTCGTGAGGGCACTGATGGAAGTTACACTCTGCATTTGCAAAGTGTACCCACAGGGCCTGTGACAGTGAGAGTGACCAGTGGGAACACGGGTGTGGCCACTGTTTCTCCATCCTCTGTGACCTTTGAGCCGGACGACAGCAATGGGAAGTGGTGGAGTGTGCCTCAGAGTGTGACAGTCAGTGGAGTGGACGACAATGTTATCAGTACAACAGATCGTTCAACAAGGATCACTCATACAATTTCAGGGGGTGGTTACAGTGGCGTGAATATTCCTGATGTTTCAGTGACGATTACGGACAAGGGGAACAGGCTTGTCATTACGGATGCTGAGGACATTCTTTCGGATAATTATGAGAGTTATTCCGTGAGTGGGAGTTGTGTGTCTGGTGGAGGGGATGTGAGTGTTCAGGTGGGTTCCCTGGATTCAGAGAGTGCGAGTTGCACGAACAGTCGCTGGTCGGCAGACATTGACACCAGTGAGATTCCCAATGGTGATGTGAGTGTGGTGGCTCGTCAGACGGTGGATTCAAACACCACCATCGAGAGTGAGAATGTGAACAAGTGTGTGGCCTCTGGCGAGGGGACTTCCTCTGACCCCAGATGGATATGCAACTATGATGATCTTAAGACAACAGTGAACTCTTACAACAACTCTATTCTTGGCAGAGACATTGATGCCAGAGCCAGCTGGTCCGAAGGGGATGATAACTGTGGAGCCTACAATGGCACGGATATAGCCACCACAAATCCCTGTGCCGGATGGGGGGTGATCACCGCCTCCCGTACTGTTGATGGCAGGGACCATACCATTGATAACCTTTATATCCACTCTTCCGCCCAAAATGTGGGATTGTTTGGGAGCTTGTCCACTGTAGTGGTCCTTTCTATTTTTGATTTTCATTTGAGGAATGTGCGTATCCATTCAACAGGAAATGACAGCTATGTGGGAGCCATTGCAGGACATTATTATGGGAATATTGAAAACTGTTCAGTCACCGGAATGATTTCCAGCAGTGGTACTGGCAATCGTGTGGGAGGACTTGTCGGATCCCTCCAGGGAGAACTGCTTAACAGTTATGCGAATGTGGAAATAAGTGCCCAGGGAAGCACAACAGATGTAAATGAAACAAGTGCCGGAGGACTTGCGGGAACAATAAAAGGAGGTTCCTTTATTATGAGTTCCCATTCCAGAGGATCTGTGAGCATCAATGGCAATACAGGAAATGCCGGAGGACTTGTGGGTAGGACTATTGCCGCAAACCTTTACTGGTCCTATTCCCATGCCAATGTTTCAGGAGAGGCTGATAGTGGGGGGCTTGTTGGAGACAACTTTAGTAAAGAACATACCACCATCAGCCATTCCTATGCTTTGGGCACCGGTTCCAATGATCCCCTGTTGGGTGGTGTCCTTATTCAAAATGGTTCCCATCTTTTCTGGGATAAAGACACCTCAGGGGCCAGCAGTTCCCAGGCACCAGGCTCCACGGGACTGACCACAGTCAATATGAAGGTGGCCTGTACCAGTAGTGAAACCACAGGTATTTGTGCCCTGGCCGATGGATTCAGTCTGACCGCGGGCCATTATCCCAAGGTTAAAAAATGCACCACCTGTGATGAGGAATCGCCTGTTTTCAGCAGTGACGAACTTGTCGGAGGACAATAGTGGAGAGACTCCTTTATACTGATCGTGTTTGAATTTTGAACAAGGCTGCCTGAAAACCCGGCAGGAACTAACAGAAAAAAAAAATTTCAAAAAAAATAAAAAAAGTTCTTAAGTTCTATTTAAGAATGTCGATACAAGTTCCAGCATAAGAAAAGTATAGAAGCAACAGGTTCTTATCAAAATATGGCAACAAATTAAGCCTCTTCACCAGAGCATTAAGAATTTTATCCATCGTACTAAAAATTTTCAATCAAAACCTCACTCAAATGACCACAAAATAGGATTCACAAAACAAAAAGATCAGAAAAAACCCGGAAAACAAGGATGGAATATCTCTCAATTTCGTGAAAAATGTCTTTTATCCTCCTTATACTCTGCTGATAAAAAGTCTGTTTTTTCAGATTGGAGTATAAAGGCCGATATATGTTATGTCATCTTCATCGTTATCGAGTTCACTCACAGGACCTCTTTCACCAGCAAACTCTCTCTTTTTGAAAGCACAATAGAGTTGGAATTTTGATCCTGGTATTCTGAATTTTAAACCAAAAGAAGCTTCATTGTAAACACCATCGATACCTTCATTTCTCTGTGCTTTTATGGAAGCAAAAATACTTAAGGCATCCAGGGGGTAGGGCATTCTTTTATTTATTTCAGAGAAGATATAGACATTGGAACCATGTTTAAGAGAAAGTATTTCAACACCGGCTTCCGTGCGAAAATAATCGACACATTGGTCGTCACATATTTTTCTTAAACCATCCAGGGAATAACTTTTTCCAAAAGCAATTTTTCCTCCAAAAAAATTCTCCTCTCTATCTTCACGAATATAGTCGTATTTCAGGATGTCAAAACGATCAATGACTATATCTCCATGTTCATTTCTTTGGTTTTCAAAATCCGATGCATCTGTGAATGAACTCATGAAGTCATGAAAAGCTTTATGTTCCATACCAGCCAAACCAAGGTTATCTCTGGAAAGAGAACCTATGGTGAATTCAGCTGTTTGATAGATTTCCTGATCAAAATCTCTCCAGTTTGTATATTCTATAGCCAGCCTGGTTTCTCTTTCAAACCGACTCATAACTACAAGTTTATCTTCTGTTGGTAATTCATAGAAACCGATGATTTCCGTAAAAAAATGGGAATCCCAGGAAATGCTTATATCTGCACCGGAATCACAATGTCTGATTATTTGTGTTCGATGACCATGGGTGTAGCCCTCGTCATTTCCATTCAAGTTGGA
The DNA here is from genome assembly GCA_965218815.1 of Bdellovibrionales bacterium. GTDB lineage: Bacteria > Bdellovibrionota > Bdellovibrionia > Bdellovibrionales > JAGQZY01 > JAGQZY01. The sequence continues at coordinate 1,494,318 of CBDCLX010000002.1, forward strand.
CCAATTGTCATTTTCCAAGCCTGTTTTAAGAAAACCATGACAGTTTTTGAAAGGATTTACTTCTGGGGCACTCCTCACTTCTTGTGCGGAAAAAGTATTGGCAATGGAAATACAGGGAATAAAAATGAAAGACACAAAAAACTTTCTCATAAGCTGTTTTATATTGTTTTCCCCATGAAAAAACAAGCCCGGCCAATCATTTTTTCAGTTTCTTGTAAAACTTACACATTAAAAGAGAAAATCTTTATTTAAACCTGAAAAAGTGATGTAATGGACTTTGTGCTTTCTTTAAATTTTGGGGAGATCGGAAGCCGCAACAGAAAGTTACTGTCTTTGGAACCTGTCAAAACTTACTGAGGGGTTCCATCAGGATTTCCAGGAGTGATATTATCGGGCGACACCGGAAGAAGGCAACAATTCCATAATTCTTTTATATCTCTGGCTTCTCTCCATAAGGGAAGTAATCCACCACTCTTGTGCTTGGTCATCAACGTCATCAACACTCTTCACAGCCTGCATTTCCTGAAGCTCTTTGAGAGTCTCCATAGAACCCTCATAAGCTTTCACAAGAGCAGTGTCTCCGTCACTGTCAGAAATCCTAGGGTCAGCTCCCTCTTCTAACAACAGCTCCACAACCTCCACACGATTGCCTGCAACAGCCTGTAAAAGCGGAGTTGTTTGTATGTATTCTTCAACAAAAAAGAAAGATCGGGGTATCCAATACCTCTCATTGATGGAATCCTTCACCTCAGGTATTGCCAAAAGCTTTTCAACAATATCCAGCCGACCCATACGGCTGAAGAGCATGAGAAGGGTCCCCCCGTCTTTCCTATTAGACTCGGTTGCAATGATTTGTCGGAACTTTTCAGATTGTTTTTCAGATTGGTTTTCAGGAAAAAGGTCAGCACCAGAGGAAAGAAGCTTTTGTGCAACCGACCAAAGGGCACTCATTTCTTTTTTTTCACGAACAACAGAAGAGTCAGCGATTTCTTCCATTGTCAGGGAAAAGGCCGTTTCCCCCGCCGGATTTTCGGTATCAATAGTATGACCATATCCTGATTGTATTTTGCGTTCCAGTATCCCTTCCACGCTCTCTGCATGGCCCGATAAACTGCATATCATCAAAGCATTATATGGCACATCTGAACTGATCCGAAAGGGGGGGTCTACGATACAGATTGGAAACTCCTCTCGAAGAACATAAAGCCGTGGTGTCCTTGGCACCATGACTGACAAGACCAGCTATGTTTCTTTGATGCCAATGATCCGGATTGTTGACCGCCAGGGAAAAGGCCGTCTCCCCCTTGTTTTGCACATTGATGACTCTCTTCACTGATGGTATCTTCAACAATGCATCCACTGAAAGACCTGATGCACTGTATTTCATTAAAATGGTATCCCCGTCAGGAAGAGTGGGATCAGCACCACCCTTTAATAAATTCTTCACAAGAGTGAAAGAGGGCTCAGTTGCCGAAATAGTGAATATAAGTGTTTTCTCATCTATCTGACCCTTCCTAAATTTCTCACTAGCTTCATCCTTTTTTGATTGGCCTTTATAGGCCATTGATAAACCATGGATAAAACCGTTTTTCCCGTGTTATCGGGAATGTTGGCATCAGCACCAAAAGAAAAAAGAAGAGACGGTACGGCAGTGTTATAAAAACAAGCGTATGTTTTTTCAGGGATATTCTGAAATTTTGGTTGATGACAGGCCCAATGGGTTGACTCCATCCGATGTTCCCCATAAAAACCGGAAGTAATCATGACAGATACCGCCTGGCTTCATAATCTTGACCCTTTCCTTCTCAGGTTTTCAGAAAACACAGGGGTTCGCTGGTATGGACTGGCCTATGTCACAGAGGAGGAGGTTTTCGATTTCTCATGAATCTTCTTCATTGGAGAACTCTGACGAGAACCCGTTTTCTGTGATGGATTCCCTTATTCAAAAATTCACTTTTCCAAGCAAATCAGGTTTGGAATCATAAATTCTCAAGAAAAACTCCTCTCAAATGACCATAAAATGGAGTTCGTAAAACAAAAAGATCAGAAAAACCATGGAAAACGGGGTGGGAAGACATCTTGATCTCTGAAAAAATGTCTTTTATCCTTCTGACCTTTTTTTTTGGAGTGATAAGGCGACGGTGTTTGAAATTCGGTAAATCGAAAAAGTTGGTCACCTGAAAGTGCCCTAATCCTTCACTGAAGTTTCCTGTTTTTCAGTGGAAGAATGGGGACTCTAGGAAAAGCACCATAAAGTTGAATATTATATAAATAAATCTGAAACCAACGATTCAAAAGGAGGAATCAGATGTACGATCATTATATAGCTGCTTATACACATCCGGGTGGTTAGATTTGACTAATTCTTTGTAAATTTTACAAAGGAGGTTAACAAATCTGTTGTTCAAATTTAAAAGAGATTCCAAATGATTCATACAAAGAATATTTCCATTGCTATCCCAGTCTTTGCATTGACTACACTGATTTCAATAAATGTTTTTTCTATTTCTGTCAGTCAAAGTGATTGTCCTCCAAGTGATCCCGATTGCCACCAATTTATCGGAGAGTTGGAAGATGCCTGTAAAGGCTTTTCCAATCCACATCAATGCAAGAATATAGCTTTTGAACTTCATTTGACTCCTGAGCAAGTCCCTGTTTGCAAAGGGGTTTTTAACCAGGAAGCTGAAAAAGCATGTCTTGAGAAAATCAAATATTTTACAGCTATTGTTAAACCTCCAAAATGGGATCCATCCAAGGGGGAAAGGCAAAGAGCTTATTTACGGGCACTTCAGTCAATTCCAAATTTGGAAGTCATAAAAGGATACTTCAAAAAAAGACAAATAAAGGGACAACTTTCTGAAATAACTCGAAAAAGTCTGAACATCCCCCTAATTCCAGTGGTTCATTCTATGGATTTTTTTTAAACACTTCAAGGTACTTGTTTTCAATAATCTGAATTTCATCCTCTGTCAGAGAGGAAAATTCTCTGCTTCTGGCCCGATCAGACAGGTGACCGTCGTTCTGGTTTAAAAATCTTATCAACAGATCTGCCGTTCTGTCAGGCATGTTGAAAGAATTATTTATGAATGTCTTCATCACATCATATTTCTCCAAATATTTGATCTCTTCGGGCAAAGTTTTTGTGACAGTTTCAAAAATACATTTGTAAAAAAACTCACATTGGACAGTAGCATCAAAAATCTATACAGATTGATGGTTTGGTTTAATACTTCCACATTGCCTTTTTCAGTGCTTCTCCATTGAATACAGGACAACCTAAGATCTGGAATATTGTTCCAATACAACACGATATTCAGAGATGTGCTTGAGAATGACAGAGGAGACGGGAAACACCACATCTTTTGGAGTAAAACCCATTTCCGATAAAACATGATGCAGTAAATATCTGTGTATTCTTCCATTTCCATCTTCAAATGGATGAATGAAAACAAAACCAAAGGCGATACTGCCCGCCGCCAGAACAGCCGGATAATCACTGTTTTTAAGGAGATTGATAGTCTCTATAAGGCCCTTCATTAAGGATTCAAGATCATCAAAACGGGCGGATATGTGATCAGGTGCCGAAAAAAAGAATTGTTCATATCAGAGGTGAGAGGATCACCTCCATTATGGGTATCAGGGCTGCTGGAGGTCTCAATCTGAAACTTCACTTTGAAAGTGGTCTTCACACGGAGAAAAACCCCTGGGGGGTTTATATCACTCGTGAGGTGGAACAATATTCTCCGCAGTGATTATCCACAATGAAGGGATAGCCGTGCATTTCTGGATATATTGATCCTGTCTTAATTTTATTATTGGTTTGTATTTTTGATTTTTTGAAATTCAAGCAGTTAGTAAATCTGAATGATATTGAACTATTGAAATTTCTCAGGTACCTTTTCTAAGGTAATGAAAATAAAAAATTATATTCTAAAGAATTTCTCATTTTGTGATAAAGAAATAATTTTATTTTTTTCTATAAATATATCACCTAAATTTGCAATTCTTTCCTTAAGAATGGGAATAATAAATTGACCATCAATTTCATTTGCAATAGTAAAAGCACTTTTTAACTGGTTAAAATGAACTTCTTCAAGACGATCATGTATTTGGAATCTGCATATATTTGCTTTTTTTGTTTCTAAAAATTTTAGATATGCCAAATCAAAAGCTATAATCTGTCCTTTTTTCTTTCCAGATCCAACTGTTCCAGGCATGGCTGATGTAGAAAACTCATACCTGTCGTCATTATCAAGTTCATAGGCGAAAACATATTCTTCATCATAAAGTTTTTTTGATATTTCTCTATAGGAAGAGTTAAATTTTTCCAGTTCCTGATTTAAATCTTTTTGGAATTCTGACATCTTGGAATTTATTTCACTTAAACTTTGTTTCAATTTTTTTAGTTCTTTCTCTGTTTGTTCTTTTTCTTTTAAAATACCTCTTTTCTCTCCTCGTTCCTCTTTTAATGACGAAAGTTTTTCATTATAGTTCTGCAGATCATCTAATACCCCTTTTTTTGAAATTTTTTTGAGAAGGGTTTTTTCAGTGATAAATAATTTATCTAAATCCTCTTTAAAATTATCTCGATTTTGTTCTAATGAGAACAAGGTTTTTTTTACAAAATCTATTTTGTTGCTTATCATTGAATTATGAAAATTAAAAGTTTCCTCAAAGCTTTTGTGGAGACCTTCAACATAAACCTTTGCCTGATCGTATATTTTTTTAATAGTATTCAGATCAATATTTGATATTGTCTGATTAAGATTTTCAATTGTATTATTACTTAATTTTATTTGGATATCCAAATTACTTATTTCTATAGACAACTGTGAAATTTTCCCCCTTGTTTCCTTCAAAGATTCAAGATCGTCTTGGACTGAATCAGAGATGTTAAAGTCTTTTAATTGTTGTTCAATTTTTTTAATATCACTGTCCAGGGCCAAAATAATTTGAGTAAGAACACCTGTTTTATAATGAGATAGACCTCTATTTTGAATTTCTGTTTTTTTTATAATTTTGTTGAGGTCACTTTTTTCTTTGATAAGTTTATAATCAGGGAATCCAAATAAATATAAATATATATATTCATAAACATCTTTTTGATTAGAAGTCTGAGGATACAGAAATTTATAAACATTATCTAATTGATGATTTTCAATTCTGATAAACTTACCAAGAAGCTCTCTTAATGAGGGTTTGTCTGTTGGTAAGTTAAATAATATTTTATTTAACTCTTGCTTAAACTCAGAATCTGTTTTTTCGGATCCATTTATTATAGGTTGTTTGTCATGGGCACGGATAATTTCATAGGATTGATTCTGAACTCCTTTTAAGAATAACTTAAACTCAACTCCGGGAGACTGTAAAAAGTCTTTGACAGTTTTGTTTTCTGTACTTGTTTCTTTGTCTTTATATATCTTATCAATTTTTCCATTCAAACAGTAATCAATGACTCTAATCATGGTCGTTTTGCCAACATTGTTGCCAGAATCTGTATTAGATATTAAAGTCTCATCTACGATAAGATTCAGTCCCTTTTTAAAAGAAATTTCTCTAATTGTTTGATTATTTTTTTTAATGCTTAACTTATCTAAAAACATCGTATGATATCTCCTTGAGAATTAGAATTTATTGTTCCCAATATAAAGAGCCAATCAAGAGAAAGCATAAAATCATCAAAAGAGATGGAATGTTCTAATTTTTCCGATAATTTTTCAAATATATCCATCATTGATATAACACCAAACTGATGTTCCTGGATCAATTGGAGAACTATTGCTCCTATGTAAAAAAGATTTCTATTGGGATGAATATCTCTATCTATAATCATTTGGAACATTTTCCAATATTTTACAATTTATAAAACCATGACATACAATAACCAATACACAAACTTCCAATTCTTCAACCGATATTTTGCCTATATCGGATTTTTCCAAATCAGTTTTAACTGATGACATAGTCTTCTCAAAAATTTTATCAGCATATTGTTTAATAATCTCAACTTCAGATTGATTTTTTTGTAAATGAATATATTCAACTTTTGAATCAACATATTTTTTTTCAAGATAGTTGAAAATTTTTTTCTTTGACATTGGCTGAGATTTATCCAGATTTTCATAGATTGAATCTATGATATTTCCATAAATACTATGTTTTTCTACATAATTTTTATAAACGTTTAGATTGTTAAAATTTATTTTTTTATCAATGCTATATGGCTTATTAGGAGGAATTTTTTGTTCTTCAAGATTATCTATAAAATCGACTAATGCGGGTAATGCCTTTCCTAAAATAGAAGGTAACTTTTGAATGTTTGAGATTATATCTCTACCTGCGATGGTATTAGTATTACCATTCACATCAATCTTAATGTTATTCATTTTTTAATATCTCTTCCTGATACAGTGTTATCATCTCCGTTTACCGATATTTTTATAGTCTTTTTTACTTCAATAATATCTTTTTCATTTTTTCTTGAGAGAAAGATTGATATAAGTGCTATGGGTAAAGACAAAATTGTACATATATTGATTGGCCATTAAAATAATGTAATCTTGCACAATTCTCCCTTTCTAATTATGATGACACAAGGCAAAAGCTTTTCCTATTGTTTTTTCCTATTTTATGGAATATTGTCAAGCATTATCTAAATATTTGTTGTTGCACAACTTTTGGGCACTCATCTGAAGCTTTTAAAATAGCCTCTTTGATACCCATTCCCTTTTCTATAAAGCTTTCCAGGTAATTATTATCAATAGCATCACTTGTTGAAAGCCAATATTCAAGAGATGTTGGATGGATTTGAATGACCTGGCTTTCAAGTCCTTCCATGAGAAAACCCTCAGAAAAAACTCCTTTTTTCTGTTCAAGTGACTGTATCAGTTCGATCTCCTGGTGGTTCAGTTTGAGATTTCTTCTAAGTGTCTCAATGTCTCCCCTCTGAAGCATGAGAATTTTTGTTGCCGTGTTGTTAAGAATCGCTGAACCGATAGGGGAGTTTGCAATTTCTTCTATCCCCTGGGTGATGAACGTAATTCCAGAGCCTGTCTTTCTTAAAGTCCTCGCACAGTATTCCATGAATGTTGCAGCAGCCTGGGACTTGAGCAGTTCCCAGGCTTCATCCAGAATAATTCTCTTTCTCACAGATTTATCTTCCTCAATTTGTGAGAGGATAAAATCCGTGAGAGTTAAAATCATAACACTCTGAAGGTCCGGGTACTGGGAAAGACCTTTCAGGTCAAAAGAACAAATCCTTGTTTCCGTGTCCAGTCTTCCGTAACCATCAAGGAGTTTCCCGTAGGGTCTTGATCCCGTCCAAATGTAAAGCATTTTAGAAATTCTCTTTAAAGACTCTTCATCACTTTGTGAGAGTTTCTCTTTCAAGTCACTTAAGATGGGCAGTTTGTTTTGATTCTTTTTTTCGTTGAAAAGATCAATGATCTCTTTTTCCAGTTGAACTTTTGTAAGCTTATCAAGCCTTTCCGTGCCGGATTGACCAAAACTGATGCCATCGTCAGTTGCCATGAGTTCAATCATTGACACCAGGGATTTTATCTTTTGGTCCGTGGGACCATTTTGTATATCGTTTAAGTGAAAAGGATTGATCCTATATCTTTGCGAAAGATCAATTTCAACGTATTGTCCATCAAGGGCCTTTGTGAGTTTCTTGTAAGATCCTCCAATGTCAATGACAAAGACTTTTAATCCCTGGGCCATTTCCTGTAAAAGAATGCAGTTGTTTAAAAAACTCTTTCCCGATCCTGAACTTCCCGTGACAAGACAGTTGTAGTTATTCAGCTTTGGATCAAAAGGGTCAAAACTGACAAGTCCTCCCAGTCTGTTCCTGAAAAGTACCACTGGTTTATTATCTCCTTTTCTTGGACCATAGACCGGTAGAAAATCACAGAGGTTGTTTGTTTTCATTTTTCTGGCTCTTTCAAGTCTGACGGGGGCCATTGGGAAAACTCCCTTTAAAACCTTCCAGGCTCCAACTGTTTCCTCTAAGGCTTCAGCCCCCTGTAAGGCCCTGAATCGTGAGAGAACCTCTCTTGCCTGGTGGTTGAGTATTTTCTCACCTTCTGGTGTGGCTTCTTCCCTGAGTAAGAGATTCATCTGGACTGAGAATATTTTTTGTCCTGTGTTTAAAAGCTCCCGTATGAGTTCCTCTGTGGCACAGAGTTTTGACTCACTTTCAAGATCAGTGGCCGATCCAGGTTTTGTTGAAGCCAGAGAGTGAGCCATTCGTCTTTTCTGCTGAAGTTTTGACATTTCAGAGGACTGGGGTGGAAGGTAAAAAGACAAAAGCAGCGAGTAATGAAAGGGCATCCTTAAAAACTGACTCAACTGTCCTGCAAAAGTGTTTTCAGGCAGAGTTTTAAGACTTATAACCCTGTGGTGGTAAAGGTCCAGTGTGAACTGTCTCAAATTTAAAACAAGGTCCCCGAAAACAAGCTGCTCTCTTGGAGAGGGATCAACAAGCCAGTCCTCAATATCATTTGATCCAATAAAGTTCTTATCAAAAGCGGGTTGAATCTTTGGCACTGGTTGGCTTTGACTTCTCATTGGATTAAAAAATTTGTAAATATCTTTCAAAAAGTCCATTTGCCCGAAGCTGGTTACAATAAGCCCCATATTTTCAAAAGAACCTTTCAAACTTTCAATATCCTGGATGACAGTTTCAAAAAGCTCTTCATATTCAATCTTTGAAAGTTGAATAAAATCATTTTCACTTTTAAAAAGTGAGTTCTTTTTTAGAGTTTTACACTCACGCCTCAAAAACACTTTCAGTCTCGGCCTGTAAAGCCTTCCGTTCTCAATATCCTGGTAAAAAACCTTGTCCCTTGATTTTGCAATATCAAGAATCAGTGGATCAATATTTTCATTTTTTGTTCTCAAAGCCTGATGCTTTTCAATAAGTTTTCTGTAATCAGAATCCACATCAAGGAAAAACTGTAAATAACTTCCTTCAGAAATTGAATTTAAACAATTTCTCATGGAAACTGTAAAGTTATTCACTTCATTGTCATCAAGGCACTCTATGTCCAGCGTTTCAGTTTCAAAACCGCAGACAATGGATGAGTCACTCAAAACAATATGGGGCAGTGGGTTTTCAAAAAACTCCCAATAGGGAAGCTCTTCAGCCAAAGACTGTGACTTTCTGTCTTTACTCCCGTTCATAACTTCACCCCATTTTTCTGTTCACTCTCTCCGTATAGACCATTTCTCTGTTCATTTCTTTTCTCCCTTACAAAGGGCCTGTATTTAAGATCAGAAAGTCCTGCAAACCGGACTGTGGGTTGAACAATGTACTCTCCCAAATGTTGAATATAATTGTCCGGCTTGTCTTTTTTCATAAAGTACAGAAACAGAGCAAAAAAGACTGTCGATCCCCAGACAAGTGGATACCTCAAAGAGGATGATCCAAAAAACAGGTTTGTAAGGGCCAGGTTCATAAAAATAAACAGCAAATCCGGCAGCTCAAAACCAAAAAGCCTGTTTTTATTGTCAAGACTCCTTGGCACTGATGAGGTGATAAGCCCCATCGGGACAGATCCCCCGGAAGTGGATCCACTTCCGGGGACAAATTCATTTCCTTCCATACTATTTCCCCTTTCTCTTTTTACCTGACTGTTTGTGAAATAAAATCCACAATGGCCTGACTCCCAAAACCAAAAACGCAACCAATCACCGCATAGCTGAGATGTTGTTTTGCATTGTTGCTTCCTGTGAAAAAGGAAATGGCCGCTATAGCTATCCCAATCACCGCAAGCAAAGGGAGGATAATTCCTGTCAGTTTACTCTTAATCCCCACAAGGCTAGACTCAAGACTGGCCTGGGCCATATCCGGGAGTAAAGTGCAGGTGGCTAGAAAAAAAACAATAATAAATATTTTTTTATAAGTTTTTCGTTTCATAAGTCTCCTTTCTGTTTTGTGTTAAAAAATTGCTTTTGTTTTTCTTACTAAAGACCATTTGTTTTTCATGCTTTTTCCGTAAAGAAATTCCATGAAAATTCAAATGCGATTAGTACACTTATGGTTTTCAACGACTTTCCCCCCAGGAGAAAAGACGGATGGCCTCTTTTAAAACCGATGATTCTTTCCTCTATGGGACAATCAAACCGATTTTTAATAACCCCCTTGACCCTTGCCTCTTTTCAAAAAAGAGAAGAGCCTGAAAACCAAAACAAAGATTCAAAACCGGTTTGAGTCACTTATGGTCTTGTTTCATACTCATGAAAATGGGTTTTGAGAGAAGATCAAACTCCAGTATCGCAAAACTCTTTTCTTCACAAACGTCAGCGTTTCCAACGATTCTCCAATCATACTTCCCCCTGGTTTTCGTTACGCTGTGGGGACTTTTCTCCTGCCTTGTCATAATGGAAAGCTTCATGGGATTATGCCTTGACGGGAGCAGGTAATATTTTTCATTGGGAAAGGTCCAGAATTTAAGGCTGTACATATTATGCCCCTGCCTCATTGAGGCATAGCCAACAGACTTTTCCCTTTTCACTCCTCCATCGGGATCAAAAGAACCCGTAAAGACCTGAAAGTAGTCAAACTGGTTTTGGTTTGTGTTTTCCATAAAAAAACCTCCTTTAAAAGTTTGGAAAATTATTTTGTTTCTTTTTATTTCAATCAGTTTCAAATTGTTCCAATTGGTTTCTCAATTGGATAAGCGTTGATTCAATGATCTGATCCACTTCATCCCAGGAAAGTTTCATTTCCTCTGAAATCTTCTCAATGGTGCAACTCTCCCAGAAACGAAGGTAAATAATCCTTCTCTGATCTCTTGAAAGAGAGGGGAGAAGGGAAGACTTCAATCTCCGAAGTCTTCTTTTTCTCCTAATCTCCAAAGAGCTTTTTTTTCGCATTGGTCCTCCCTTCAAAGAAGGCTTTTTAAAAAAAGACCCCTTCATATACTGTTGAAAATGGGACCCCCCTAAATGAGTTTTTTCAGAGATTTTAATGCACGGTGTTTCATTTTTAAGACGCAAGAGTGCGATATATTCATTCTCAGAGCGATTTTTCGATGAGAAAGTCCCTCAAAAAAAAATAAAAAAATTATTTTTTGCTGCTTTTTTGTCAGTCGATGCAGTGCGTTTTTTAGCTTCCCGGAGGTGATGGAAAAACCCGGAAAATTCTCATAAATATGATTCCGTTCCCGAAGTCTTTTGTAGTTTCTCGGACGGATCAGAATCTCTTTTCCGGGGGTTTCAAGGGATGAGAGGTATTTCTCCCAGGTGTCCCTGTCCCATGACCGGGAAATGATTTTTAACTGACTGTCACTGATTGGTTGCCCTTTTTTGTTAAGCCAGGGGGCTTGGCTTGTAATTGTTTGAGATTCCATAATGATCTCCTCCTCAAAAGGCATAAGGAAAACCCGTTAAGAGAAAGGGTTTGTCTCTTTTGCCTCAAGTGAGAGGAGAGTCCATGGCTATAGGTTGTCTCGTCTCTAATTGATGATGGCCGCCTGGGGCCTTTCCCAGGTAGGCTTTACTTAACTTTATATTTTATATATTCATTAAAACCTTGTTTTGTATTTCAATACGTTCTCCGGGGTTTCCGTTGTGAACAAAAATCTTGAAACTTCCATTTTCAATACTGATGTCTTCAATAATTCCCAAAACAGCTTTTTTCATCTTCAGGGATTTGTCTTCAGACTCACCAGATTGATGGGGTTTTATCTTCGTACAAATCACTTTATGAACAGACTTTGTTTTTTCCATCTTTACCTCCCGATCAGAAATGGATTGAATCCGAAAAATCAGGGAGTCTTTCAAAACCTTTCCGGAAATTAAGCAATAACAGGCAGAGAGAGCAAAAGAGATGCCAAAGGGATAAGGGCAATAAAACCCTTTTCAGATTGATTTCGGATGTTTTTTTGTTCAAACTTCGGTAAATAAATCCGGTTTTTGGATAAAAACAGATATCTGTATCTTGAATATAAAGAATTTTATTTCTATCAACATTGAATCGGAAGAAAGGGTTAGGGGGACCAGGACAATGATTCCATTTATACATTAGATATAATGTGTCAAAAAGACATATTTACGTTTACTAAAATGTATACTAAAGATAGCATAAAGGTGATTATGCTTGAACGGACCAAAATCTTTAAGACAAATGGAGCAAAAAATGCTGTTAGTCGATATACTAAACTAAAAGCAAAATTCGACAGTGATTTGTTCAATTCCAATTGGGTTGGGATTGATACTAAAAAAATTCGTACTAACCCAACTAATGTAAATTATATAGATCTATTTTCTGGTGCAGGAGGACTGTCTCTTGGTTTTAAACAAGCAGGTTTTAACAAAGTGATGAGTTTGGAAATTGATAAAGATGCTTCTAAGACAATGAGAAGAAATTTTCCTGAAAGCTATCATTATGAAGGAAAAATTGAAGATATAAAAAGAAATAAAATAAAAGAAATTATAAATAATCAAACAATACACATTGTATGTGGTGGCCCACCATGCCAAGGTTTTTCTGTTGCTGGTTTGAGAAATTCACAAGATTTTAGAAATCAACTTTTTAAAGAGTTTGTTCGTGTAGTTTCTATTGTAAAACCTTGGTTTGTAATTATGGAAAATGTACCAGGTATATTAACCATGAAAAAAGGTCAATTTTATATAGAAATATTAAAACAATTTAAGTCAATTGGATATCAAGATATGAGTGTCAGAATACTAGAAGCAGCGATGTTCAATGTGCCACAATTACGCACAAGAGCTATTTTTGTAGGAAACAGGTTTGGACTTAAGAACCCTTATCCTAAAGCACAGTTAGAAAAAGAACATTACAAGTCGATAGAATCTGCAATTGATGATTTAAAAAATAATCCGAGGAATCCTTTAACGAATCATGAATGGACAGCACATTCCAAGAAATTTGAAAAAAGGATTTCCAAAGTCTCACCTGGAGGTTCATTATATGAAACTTTTAGAGATGCTTTTAAAAGGCAATATAAAGGCGTTCCTTCAATGACAGTAAAAGAAAATCATGGAGGAACTCATATCCATTATGAAAAAAATAGAGTTTTATCTGCAAGAGAGTTAGCTAGGCTTCAAACTTTTCCTGATGATTTTATATTTGAAGGTACTATGAAGAGAGCTTACTGGCAAATTGGAAATGCAGTTCCTTGCGTACTTGCAAAGCATATTGCTTTAGCAATCAAACCATGCATAGAAAAAATTAATTCAGCAATTTCTTGAGAGGAATCAAGAAATAAACCTTTTCTTCTATAATTGTAAGGGATTGAACCATTCCATTTTTTTTGATTTTTGTATGAAAAAGAAACATCAACATATTTTTCACTAGCTTTTAAATGAGTCCTTAATTTTTGAACTTCTATATTAGGGTTTTTAATATATTTTTGTATATCAGAGGTTGTAATCATCTTTAGTCAAACAAATGAGTGATATTGATTCCTAGTGCTTTTGCTATTTTCTCTATGTTTTGAAGGGTAATATTTTTTTCTGCCCTTTCAATCATTCCAATATAAGTGCGATGGACACCAGCTCTTTCAGCAAGCTCTTCTTGAGAAAGGTTTTGTTTTACTCGTTCTTCACGCACTCGTTTCCCAAATTTTTTTAAGATATGTTTGCTCATAACTCTTAAGAAAAGTTTTTAATTTATATTCTTAGAATAAACAGTTGCTACTTTTAGTTCTACATACTATTATTAGCATTTTTGTTATTTATCTAAGTTAGAGAATCGGAAAAATACGATTAAAGAATATAACTATTGCTCTGAACACAGGTATAGCTGGGAACTTTATTATACACAGCTAGTCACTGCGTCGAGTCAATGCTGCAACTATGTGAGCCTTGAACTAATTAAGGAATCCAATAAAAGAAAGCACAATATAATTTTGAAAAATAGAAGAATTAAAAAATTTTATTCATAATTCATCTTTTTCTTCTGAACTTCTACCAGCAAATGGACAGGGACTATGAAAAGGGAATTCCCTGTTTTGTGAAAAAAGAATTTGATGAATTTCTCAAGTGCGGAGTCCTGGCCCATGGGTTTCTAAGAGTTCAATGCACATCCTGCAAGCATGAAAAACTTGTGGCCTTTAGTTGTAAAAGAAGGGGATTTTGTCCCAGTTGCGGAGCCAGGAGAATGGCTGAAAGTGCCACCCATCTGGTTGATGAGGTTTTCCCTAAAAAACCCATGAGACAGTGGGTCTTAACTTTTCCCTTTCAACTCAGATTCCTGTTTGCCAGAGAACCAAAAATCATGGGAGAGGTTCTCAGTCTTGTCAACAGGACCCTTTCTACATTCCTTATTAAAAAAGCGGGCCTGACCAGAAAGTCCGGGGCCAGAACAGGTTCTGTGACTTTCATTCAACGCTTTGGGGGAAGCCTTAATCTCAATATCCACTTCCATATGATGTTTCCAGATGGTGTCTATAGTTTTGAGAATGGAAAATCAAAGTTTCACTTCACAACTCCTCCTTCAAACCAGGAACTCGACAAACTCCTTATAAACCTTGTTCACAGAGTGGTCAGGTTTTTGGAAAAACGGGGACTCATTCAAAGGAATGAGGATCAGGCTTTTGTTTCAATAACCTCAGACCCCTCGGCCATGGACCAGGTAAGGTCCTATTCCATCACCTACCGGATTGCCCTTGGGAAAAACAAAGGGCAAAAGGCCTTGACACTGAAAACCCTTTCTGAAACAAACCACAGGGAAAAGCCTTTTCTGTCCAAATATTCCGGTTTCAGCCTCCATGCAGGAGTTTCCACAAAAGCCCACCAGAGGGAAAAGCCTGAAAGGATTTGTCGTTACATTTCAAGACCAAGTTTGAGTGAACAGAGGCTTTCTATGAACTCACAGGGGAAGGTGGTTTACCAGTTAAAAACCCCTTATGAGAATGGAACCACCCGGATTATTCTTGAGCCTCTGGACTTTCTCTCACGCCTGGCTTCTCTCATTCCAAGACCCAGAACCAATCTCATAAGGTTTCATGGAATCTTTGCACCGAATTTCAAACACCGCTCCCTAATCACTCCAAAAACAAAAAGTCCAGAGAAACAGACAACAAAGTCCGGAAAATCCTCTTCCATGACCTGGGTCATGAGACTTAAAAGGGTTTTTGGGATGGACATAGAAGTTTGCTCGGAATGTGGAGGAAAGTTAAAAGTCATTTCTTCAATAGAGGAGCCTGAGGTGATTGAAAAGATTCTCACCCATCTGGGGTTGGATTCAAAAGTCCCGGAGCCCCATTCTCCCAGAGCTTCCCCTGAAGAGGATGATTTCGGATTTTCATGAGTTTTATGAAAGCTTCTGACGTGGAATCAATTTCCCCTGTAATGAATTCCCTTATTCAAAAATTCACTTTTCTGGCCAAACCAGACTTGGAGTCATAAATTTTCAATCAAAATCTCACTCAAATGACCTCAAAATAGGATTCACGAAACAAAAAAATCAGAAAAAACCCGAAAAACAAGATGGAATATCTCTCAATTTTGTGAAAAATGTCTTTTATTCTTCTTATACTCTTTTTTAATTTGACTCATGTAAAGAACAGATATAAACAAAAAGATAATCATCAACCCTGTCATCATATCTGCAATACTGATCCATTCTTTTGTGGATTTCACAACTTAAAACCTCATTTTTTAAATTTATACCAATCCAGTTTGGATTCTCCGGTCTTTCAAGAAGGGAAAATCCGTGAAAATTCAAACACGATCAGTATATCCTCATTAGGGCCTACAATCCCCTCAAATAGGCGGCCACTTTTTCGCAAGAGGCAGCATCAAGTGGAGTTTCCCCAGCATCATTCCTAATACTCTTATCAGCCCCATTGGCAATTAGAAGTTTTATGATCTCAAGACTTTTTTCTTCCATCGGACTACTCTTACAATCAGCTACTAAATGGAGCGGAGTGCTTCCAGAAGGCTGTTGGGCATATGCTTTTGTGGTCTTTGCGTTTACATCAGCCCCATTTTCAACATAAACTTTTGTTGGAATAACAGCTTCAGCAAAACTTGCCCTGTGGAGTGGAGTCCAGCCCCAATCATCTTTGGCATTCACGGTGGCCCCCTCTTGGATAAGAAATTCAACAGCAGTCGCTGCATTAAGATTTTCATCTTGAGAACTGGTTGTATGAAGAGGTGTCATCCCATAATCATCCCCGGTATTTAAATCAAGTCCCTTGGTTTTATAGTCTCTTATTAAAGACTTCATTTCATTACAAGAATCAATATAAACTTGGGTATTTCTCCAATAATACGAACCAGCAATCATACCACATCTAGTCGTCAATTTAAAAGCTAAAGAATGCATTAAATTTCTTCCCCAACGGGACTTAGCAAACACAACAGCCCCATGGTCAACAAGGTATTGAACTCTTTCAAGTGTGCTTGTCATATAAAGTATATGTGTAGAACCAACAACATCTCCCCCTTGTTCATGAATCCATTTCATTAAATCAAAAGAACAAGCATGAGCCGACCACTCAAATGCAGTGTAACCGCTACAACGGGTGTTGACACTAGCTCCCTGAGTGACAAGTTGTTTTATAGCATCATCCTGACCATGACATGGGCCGGGATGATAAACCTTTTCACAAAGTTTTTCATTTAAACCCGGGTCTCCAGGATTTTGGGGGTCTCCAGGATTTTGGGGGTCTTCAGGATTTTGGGGGTCTTCAGGATTTTGGGGGTCTTCAGGATTTTGGGCATCCCCTGGATTAACGTGCGTGACTGCGTTTGCTGGACCTGTTCCCCCAAGGCCAACCGCACGCACATAGTAGATGACAGCCATACCAGGGAAATTCGGAGGATTGGTGATGGTGAATGTGCCACTACTGGTGTCAGTAGCAGTACTCCGCCAAGGGAGTATCGTACTAGCTCCTATAGTAATATGCCGATATTCATAGTGTGTTACTCCCGCCGCACTAGCATTTGAGGGGGGATCCCAATCAAAATCCACTGTCCAGGGTCCTGTGCCATTTAGGTTTATGCTCAAATTTTGCGGTGCAGTTGGGACCAGGGTTTCGTCACCTTCGATTGGAGGAGAAGATGGATTCGTACTGCTCAGAGACCGGTTAGTTGAATCATTATTCTTTTTACAGGAGATGAAGCTCCCGCAGACAAACAGAAAGGAACAACATACTAACAAACAGCTTAACGCCGTGCGTATTGTGTGTGTGAAAATAATTCCTGAAATCTTCATATATTACTCCCTTTTGATAAAATTAATTAAACCAAGTGAACTTCCTCCGAAAAAAAATCTAATGAAACAGAAACGAACCTTATAAGGTCTGAACCTGTATGGACTGTTTTCAGGAAAAAAAATAAGAACCCACTTCTTAATATGCCTAAGAAGGAACTCATAAAACCCTATCGGGTGTAAGTATTCTGGGCTAAAGGATTAAGCCCAAAAAAAGGAATTATCTCAAATTAAAACAAAAAATGTAAAAAATTTACACAGCAGTGCCCTAAAGAGGACAACCTTTATCATTAGAAAATTCCACCTTAACTTGGCGTTGTTGCACATAAAGTATTTTATTTTGACCAAAGTCTGATGATGATGTTCTAATAAAAAAAGACACTTTCCCGTAATCTAAAAGAAACCTCTGTTTATGACCAAAGATGGTTCAAGGAGTTCTTATGGGAAAGAAAAACAAGAGGCTTTGTAAAAATTACAAAACTGTGTGAGATTCAGTTTGAAATTTTTGGACACTATGAGAACGGAACCACAAGGATTGTTCTTGACCCTCTGGATTTTCTCTCACGTCTGGCCTCTCTTGTTCCAAAACCAAGAACCAATCTCATAAGGTTTCATGGAATCTTTGCTCCGAATTTCAAACACCGACCTCTGATCACTGTAAAAACAAAGAATCCTGAAAATCAGGAAACAAAGATAAAAAACTCTTCTTCCATGACCTGGGCCATGAGGTTAAAAAGGGTTTTTAGAATAGATTCCCACGGGCAAGCCCGTGGTCCTTACTGTTACAGCTTCATACAAAGCTGACCTGAATCCTGCTGTCCCTGATGCTCAACATATCGCTTTATCACTTCTTCATCCATGCCGACGCTACTGACAAAGTAGCCTGGCGACCATACAACATTTTCTTTCCAATAAACCTTATTTAACCACTTGAAATATTTCCTTAAATAAGACGACGATTGGCTTTTTAAACGACTCATCACAGAAGAAATGCTGTACTTTGGTGGAACAACCATCACCATATGCAAATGATCTTTGTCAAAGCCAATCATCTCCACCGTTACGCCAGGCATACTTCTCAGTAGCTTTGGCATTATCTTACGAATGTAACTACATACAGCAGGATTCAGTATCCGACGGCGATACTTGCAAACCCATACAATATGATACTGAAGTTGATAAACACTATGAGATGACTTTATAACATCCATGCTCTATCTTAGCATGGTTTGCAAGTATCACTCGTCGGGTTCATTCACCCCCGGGCAAGCCCGGGGTACTCTGTTTCGGATAGCCCACTGGGCTATCCTTCACCACATAGACATTGAAACTTGTTCAGAATGTGGAGGAAAGTTAAAAGTTATTTCTTCTATAGAAGAACGGGAAGTCATCAAAAAAATCCTCTTTCATCTGGAACTGGAGTCAAGAGTTCCGGAGCCTCATTCTCCAAGGGGGCCTCCTGAAGAAGAGGAAGATTTTCTTTTTTCATGAGTCCTCTTTATGGGGGAGTATTCAAAGATATTTTCCCTTTTATGGATACCTGTATTCAAAAATTCACTTTTCCAAACAAATCAGACCTTAAATCAAAAATTCCATCAAATTCCAGACAAAATTTCATTTGAATAACGACAAAATGGAATTTCTAAAAACAAAAAGGGCAGAAAAAGGGGGGGAGAATACATTAAATACTTCTCGATTTCATAAAAAACGCCTTTTATTCTTCTTATACTCTTTTTTACAGAGTGAAAATGAAAAAATCAAACTCAATAAATTTGAATTTAAACCCATCAAGGATCAGGCCAGTGGCATTATAAAGCTTTTAGCCAAGAAAAGACTGGTGGCTCTCAATATTCTGGATCGTATTGGAGTTCGTTTTGTCACAAAAAACACTTTTGATATTTTTCAGGTGATTCGTTTTCTGGTGAATAATTCCCTGGTCAGTTACCCCCATTGCATGGTCAACGAATCCATCAACACGGTTTTTCCGACAGACCTTTTTCTGGAAACCATGGACACCCTTCGGGCCAAATCCTCAAAGGGCAGCAGCAGGGAAATCAGTGATATGCTCAATAAAAAACTTGTTGAAAGGGGGAGTAAAGTGGAGTTTCAAAGCAGGGAAAATATTTTCACTGACCCTGACTACAAGTTTATAAAGTTTATTTCCAGAAAACTGATTTCCATTGAAATTCAAAAAAAAGGTCAGGCTGAAAAGGTTCATTTCTTCTATCCTTTTGAAGTTCAGATTATGAGTTATGACACTTATCTTAAAAATATGCGTGGCCCTTTGTCCCACGAACAGTATAAAAAACGTCAGGAAAAGGCAGCCAGAAGACGGCTTTTTGGTTCCAATTGATTGAATATCAATGGGTTATATTTACAATAATACCGTTTGATGTTATTTTTAAGTATGAAAATATTCCATAAATTTATCTTTCTTCAAATAATAGGGTCTTTCTTTTTCCCTCTTCACGGAGCTGAGGTGGATAATTTTGACAGAAGACCTCGAAAAGAAATGTCAGAAAAAGTTAACAATTTGATTAATGGGGAAGTTATGGAGAGGCTTTCCTGGGAACGGGAGTTTGCTGAACTCGACCTTGCTGAAGGAAAAATTGCTTCATTACCCGAAAACCTTTGTCATCGGGAAGGACTTGAAAGAACACTTTATGCAATGTTTGCCGAGGGTTTATTTAGTGATATTGAATATAAAATAATGGGTAGCCCTTCCATTGTAGGGGTTGGGAATGTGTCTCCTGAGAATACCATCTATGCCGAAGTATCACTATGGGATTTTAAGCTGAAAAATGTTTCACTTACAAGGAGGATTGACAATAAGGATGGCGAAATTCGAGGTTGTTGTACTCCTGTTATTAACCTGGGAGGTCATCTGATCGGGGTGGATAAAATTGGGCATTTTTTTTCCGAGGGATATGAATATTACCAAATTTACAAGTCTTCAATGAACAGTGGAGTGAATGAAAGAGCGGCCATGAAAGCTGTTTTAAGGAAGGGGGAGAGTCTCGAAAATGGAATGCAGGGGGTTCTTACTAACGGAGTTTATTCCTTTGCTGATTTAAGTGCGAACTTTGCCGGTCTCAGGTTTTGGAAAGTTTTACTTGATGGAAATAACCCCTATATAAAATGTGTTGTAGGTGAAGACGGAATAAAAGAATATAAACTTGTCCGACCGATAGATATGAGGGATTTTGTCGATGATTCCTGGGATGAAGCCATAAACTGCTCTGAATATAAAAGTTCCGTGCAAAAGAAAATAGAGCAATATCTGGATGCTCACAGGGGCGGAGTCAGATGTCCGGTGGAAAAATCAGCCTGTCATGCAATAAGAGAAAAATATCGACATTTTGGCCAGGAGGTTATGACCTCCACAATTCATACAAACTGTCTCAATCTCAGTGATTCCAGGCTACAGGAGGAAAGGACAACGGGAAAGGAAAGAGGTGCCACCCAATGAAAATAATAATAATGCTTCCGTTATTGCTTTTTCCTCTTTTTAACAAAGCTGTTGCCGGGAAAAATCTGGAAGAAAAGCGAGTGTATGAAAAAGCAAGATATTATTTTGATTCTATTTTTAAATGTAAAGACTTTGACCCTGTATCGAAATGTATTTTAAAAAACTTTTCGGATCAGGCTCACTTTGGAGTGGCAAAAAGATCCTTACATATCACAAATTACAGTCGAAAAGATATTTCATTTGTCAGGTGTAATCGGTTACAAAGGAAGATATATGTTGATACTCCGGTAAAAAAAATTTTTTGCTACAGAATCAAAAAAGAAGTCACAGGTGTTATAGTTTATCACTCATCAACCGGTAAACTTTTGGCAATTCATTAACCCGCATTTCTCACAAACTTTCTGCTACGACCGCCCAACCATCCGCCCTATAAGGCATTGCTCCCTCAAGTGACTTTGACATACTGTCAAGTAGGACTGCAGCCCCTTTCGGTCTGCGATGCCTTATAGGACGGCGTTTGAACGGTCTCGCAACGAAACTCTGTGAGAAATGCGGGTTAAATTCTGTCCTCTTTTTTTGTATTTTTGTTAAAGATTTTTAAACAACTGTCCGCCTTATATGTTATGGAAGTTTTTCTTATAAAAGTAGTGCTGGATATATTCTTTAAAAAAATTTAAAGAAATAGTAGAAGCATAGGCATAGGCGTAGGTAAAGGCAAAGGAATAAGAGCAAATTGATAAGACATCTGATAATCACAGTTATTTTACTTCTCATTCACTCCAAAGCCTATTCCAGCGAATGTGTCTTTACGGGAACAGTTTATCCAGCCGGGAAAACTGAAACTGTAAAAAAAATATATGAAGTTGCCTGTCATTTTTTTGTGAATACTTTTCGTGCCGAACCGGATCCGGTTATAAAACTGGACAGTGTTCATTATGTGGACAGTTGGGAAGACGTGGATCCTGTCTCTGATGAAGATGCTCTTTATGCTTTCTTTTATAGTGGAGAAGATCCTGGAATCAATGACATCTATATCCATAGGAACGATTACAGAATCTTTTTTTCAGGCACGGTTTTGGAAGATTCAATAGTTTTTCATGAGATAATTCATTTTTTCTTTAAATCCACTAATCTTAAATATCTGGCTGAAAATGGGATAGAAAGGGATGGAGTTATGGAAGAGGTTCCTCTGGACTTTCTCTCACGCCTGGCTTCTCTCATTCCAAGACCCAGAACCAATCTCATAAGGTTTCATGGAATCTTTGCACCGAATTTCAAACACCGCTCCCTAATCACTCCAAAAACAAAGAGTCCAGAGAAACAGACAACAAAGCCCGGAAAATCCTCTTCCATGACCTGGGCCATGAGACTGAAAAGGGTTTTTGGAATGGACATAGAGATTTGCTCGGAATGTGGGGGAAAGCTTAAAGTTATTTCTTCAATAGAGGAGCCTGAGGTGATTGAAAAGATTCTCACCCATCTGGGGTTGGATTCAAAAGTCCCGGAACCCCATTCTCCCAGAGCTTCCCCTGAAGAGGATGATTTCGGATTTTCATGAGTTTTATGAAAGCTTCTGACGTGGAATCAATTTCCCCTGTAATGAATTCCCTTATTCAAAAATTCACTTTTCTGGCCAAACCAGACTTGGAGTCATAAATTTTTTCTGACCTTTTTGTTTTTGGAGTGATAAGGCGACGGTGTTTGAAATTCGGTAAATCGAAAAAGTTGGTCACCTGAAAGTGCCCTAATCCTTCACTGAAGTTTCCTGTTTTTCAGTGGAAGAATGGGGACTCTAGGAAAAGCACCATAAAGTTGAATATTATATAAATAAATCTGAAACCAACGATTCAAAAGGAGGAATCAGATGTACGATCATTATATAGCTGCTTATACACATCCGGGTGGTTAGATTTGACTAATTCTTTGTAAATTTTACAAAGGAGGTTGACAAATCTGTTGTTCAAATTTAAAAGAGATTCCAAATGATTCATACAAAGAATATTTCCATTGCTATCCCAGTCTTTGCATTGACTACACTGATTTCAATAAATGTTTTTTCTATTTCTGTCAGTCAAAGTGATTGTCCTCCAAGTGATCCCGATTGCCACCAATTTATCGGAGAGTTGGAAGATGCCTGTAAAGGCTTTTCCAATCCACATCAATGCAAGAATATAGCTTTTGAACTTCATTTGACTCCTGAGCAAGTCCCTGTTTGCAAAGGGGTTTTTAACCAGGAAGCTGAAAAAGCATGTCTTGAGAAAATCAAATATTTTACAGCTATTGTTAAACCTCCAAAATGGGATCCATCCAAGGGGGAAAGGCAAAGAGCTTATTTACGGGCACTTCAGTCAATTCCAAATTTGGAAGTCATAAAAGGATACTTCAAAAAAAGACAAATAAAGGGACAACTTTCTGAAATAACTCGAAAAAGTCTGAACATCCCCCTAATTCCAGTGGTTCATTCTATGGATTTTTTTTAAACACTTCAAGGTACTTGTTTTCAATAATCTGAATTTCATCCTCTGTCAGAGAGGAAAATTCTCTGCTTCTGGCCCGATCAGACAGGTGACCGTCGTTCTGGTTTAAAAATCTTATCAACAGATCTGCCGTTCTGTCAGGCATGTTGAAAGAATTATTTATGAATGTCTTCATCACATCATATTTCTCCAAATATTTGATCTCTTCGGGCAAAGTTTTTGTGACAGTTTCAAAAATACATTTGTAAAAAAACTCACATTGGACAGTAGCATCAAAAATCTATACAGATTGATGGTTTGGTTTAATACTTCCACATTGCCTTTTTCAGTGCTTCTCCATTGAATACAGGACAACCTAAGATCTGGAATATTGTTCCAATACAACACGATATTCAGAGATGTGCTTGAGAATGACAGAGGAGACGGGAAACACCACATCTTTTGGAGTAAAACCCATTTCCGATAAAACATGATGCAGTAAATATCTGTGTATTCTTCCATTTCCATCTTCAAATGGATGAATGAAAACAAAACCAAAGGCGATACTGCCCGCCGCCAGAACAGCCGGATAATCACTGTTTTTAAGGAGATTGATAGTCTCTATAAGGCCCTTCATTAAGGATTCAAGATCATCAAAACGGGCAGATATGTGATCAGGCACAGGTTGCCCCGAAGACCTTTCATGTTTCCCTATAAAGCCCCCTTCCTTGCGGTAACCCATGGAGATAAATCTTGTATCTGTAATCACCTCCCTTTGGAGTTCCTCCAGTTTTTCATGTGTCAGTGGACTTTGCCCCGCCTTTCCAAGAATACCCGCCCAGTGTTCAGCCCGATGACTGGGTGGTGTTTCCCCTTCAATGGCATAGGATGCCTTTGAATCCTGAAGCAGAAGAAAGGATGTGGCACGCCTGAGAATATCATGGTAATGGAATCCAGGGTTTTAAGAATTTTCCCTGACAGGTCTTCTTTAATATAATTATCAAGTTCAGGAGTGCGTCTC
Source organism: Bdellovibrionales bacterium (assembly GCA_965218815.1). Classification (GTDB taxonomy): domain Bacteria; phylum Bdellovibrionota; class Bdellovibrionia; order Bdellovibrionales; family JAGQZY01; genus JAGQZY01. The sequence continues at coordinate 1,518,452 of CBDCLX010000002.1, forward strand.
ACAAGGGGACAGAAATTTCTGTTCCCAGTGAGGTTGTTCCTCACACGATGATGCTTTGATGGTCTCGCAGGACCAGCATATTGCTGTTTTTTGTTTACTAAATCCACAAAATTTCCCTGTCCGGCATCCTTCACATCCAACATCACATCTTGTAGATATTCATACAGAAACCATATTCTTCTTGCATAAGCACTGGTGGGTTCTCTATTTACTATATTCTGAATGTCTTTTTTATCCAGGGAATCAAAGAGTTCTTTTAGAATGACAAGATCAATGCCTTCATGTTTCAAGGCAAACACAAGATGCCCGTAAAAATTGTTTTCCGGAGAATAACGGGGTGTAAAGATTTTCCATTCTACCGTTTCATACTTCCTGTGCTTTGTACTGATGGCTGAAAGTTTTATCGGTCAAGGAGTCTTTAACCCGTGCATTTCAATCAGAGCGGCATAACCAGCCAATGAGACTTTTTTTTCAGGCAAAGAACGATTTATCATTTTTTTCCATTTTTCCATGAAAAAAGGTTAAAGTCCATGAAAAAGGATTATAGATGTGTATTTTTATGAAAATTAATTTCACCTGAAATCAGGATCAGGCTTTTCATTTCACTGGATTCAGCTCCGTATGGACATACACAGCTCCTGAGTCCTCTGCCCTGTTGTTTTCCTGATTACCTCCTCTTATGAAGGCTTTAAAACTAAATCTCGTGTCCGTTTTTTCGGGGGAAGATCATTTTGAATGTTATGAGTTGATGGAAAACCTTAATAATCTACGTCCAAAATCAGTACAGACATTATTGGAAAGCAGCTCATCTATAAAGGTGAAACGACTGTTTTTATATTTAGCCGAAAAATGTAATCATCAGTGGTTGAAACACTTGGATTTGACAAGAATAGATTTGGGGTCTGGAAAATATTTTCATCAATATTGAATTATTTTAAATTTCTATATTTTTACTGGAACAGGTGGCAGAGATGTTCCATCCTTGTTGAATGAAAATCTAAGAAACTCCGGTTTTTCTTCATTAAAATTAGAATATATTTCGTGAGATAATAGGCTACTTTTAGAAGTGATTTTTGATGATTTTTTTTTATTCACTATTTTTGGTGTTAATGACAGTGTTGGACCTGATTTTTTTATTTCTTCTAATATCCTTTCTTCTGGTAGTCGTCCACTGAAATGCGTAACAACAGCATTCTGGATTTTATGACCAACGGTTTTCCAAAAATAACTGGGATTACCATTTTTTGATCCATGATGAGAAACCTTGTAGAAACAAACTGTTTCAGGGAAATCCGAACAAAAATTTTCAATTTCTTCTGAGATGGCATCAGAAGTAAAATAAAGCCAGTTTTTTCCATATTTCATTTTTAAAGTACTGCAAAAATAATTTGCGTGCTTGTTTTCATTTCTTGGAAGTTCTGTAAAATAAAAAGGGTTATTTTTTGTTAATGCTGACTCTATGAAAGGATCAATAATTTTTGGAGTAGGGCTTATGACTTTGATTTTAATAGGACAACCGTTGTTGTTTAACTTTTTAATAAAATCCGGTTCTATCAATTGTCCATGTGACGCACGGAAAAAGTTATTTGAAGAAAGTGAATGATTTAATTTTTTTAACTTTTCCACTAATTTTTCAAATTGCGTATAATTTTTTTTCAACTCCTCAGAGAAGGGAATATTTTTGTTATCATTTATATTTTTTAGCGTGGCCCAATAAGTGCTGGCCATATAATGAAAACTGATGACTGAAGATGGTGGAAACTGGTCGATGAGTTGAGCTGCACCATTGATATGATCAGCATGGGTATGGGTAAGCACAAGTAAATCTATAGTATTTCTTTTTATTTTATCTAAGATATATCTCGCTAACGGTTTTTTGTTAAACAGAGGACAATCAATGACAATCGTTGCTTTCTTTTCAATGTCAATGATTATTGTCTCTCCTATTCCTGGGCCGCCAACATAAATGTTTAAAGACATTAAATTTTCATCTCTTCAATGGCTTTGTTTTTTGCTCTTTCAACATCCTTTTGGGTTATTTCTTCTATAAGAACAGGTTCAATGGAGTAACTTTTACGAAGACCACAAAATGAATTCTCTACAAGAAACACTGAATATGTTGAAACATTGGAATTTAAAAAATCAAGAGCATCTGGTTTAAAATAGAAGGTGTTTAACTGACTATCAATTGTTGTTGAGACTTTTAATTTTGGTTCTTCTTCTGCATCATTAATGATTTCCAGGTTTGCACCAAATTTTCTTTTTTTTTGTAATATTCCAGTTGATTCAATCAAACCTTCAGGAACAGTTTTTATTTGTGCCCTCTCCCATTCATTATCTGTAAACCTTCCATCGGATGGAATAATATACCTCTTAGAATAAGAAGGGTAATTAGATTCAAATAGTTGACCACCATCTTGCACAAAAATTGCTGACATTATTCTTCCCTTTCAAGGTTTCTCAATGTTTCATCGTTAAGGCATTCTAAAAACATCTCCCAATGTATTAGGTTTATTTTTTCTGAAATCAAATTTTTCACATCATCATTTTCAATATTATTTGATTTAAATACATCAAAGTCCAAAAATAATAAAGTTGCCGGTTTTCCTTCATTCATACCTCTTCGGGTGCCAAATTGAAAGATACGCTTAATTCCATTATCATCCATTAGAGATTCAAATGTGGCTGCTGAATTCCCAAATGATGGCAAAATTTTTCCCAACCCCAACATTGATGTGAAGGGCATTCTTAATTTAAAAATCAGTTTTTCTAAGGAGTCTTTTTCACTTCCTTTTTCAATCAAGTGATCAATCTTTCTAACACCGACTCTGTTTAATAATTTAATTTTTAGTTTCTTTTGGAGTTTTTCCCAAATAGCCCAGAAAGAATCAACGAATTTGTTAAATCCTGAATAATGAGTTCCTTTAACAAAAAAAACAAAGTGATTATAACCGATTTCAAGGTTTATATTTTCTTGCTCGTCTGAAAATCTGTGGATAATTTCATTTGGTATATCAGTCGTAATGATTGGTTTATCAGGGTTGCTTATATCCACGTTTAAATTCTTTTCTTGTATCATTTTGTATTTTGGAAGATTTTCCTTAATTTCGTTTTGGACCTCTACAAGAAAAGAATTAACTTTGACAGTTTTTAATGTCCCCCCCTCTTGGGGGGAAGCCAGACTTAAAACAGGAGGGAAATCAAAACGAACTAATACTTGGTCGAGCAAATGAGTTTTCAATTGTCTATGTGCTGTATTAAATGTCATCATTCAATTTTATGTTAGACTTAATTTTAGAAATTTTAAATTTAAATCGTCCGTTAGGGTTTTTGCAGTCCATCCTATGACCTTATTAAAACATCTCACCAATAAACTCAAAAGAAAATTTTATTATTTTAAGTAAATTCAATATCTTACATGATCTATAATATGATAACATAAATTTTCTGTATTGAAAGTAAAGAGTAAAATTTTTATAAACTCAACAAAGTATTACAGATAAGATTATTGCACAAAAAACGAAAAGAAGTTTAAATATTATAAGTAAAATCAATAATTTAGATGATATTTGTCTAGGTCAGGCTATTTGCAAGACAATAAGGAGGCTATATCTTGTTTTGTAAAAATCCGATAAGTGTTGTATAAAAATTACAACAAAGTCTCCAAAATTGGCAAGGAGGACGAATGACCTTTGGAGATGGCCATTGAGACCCGGAGTCCGGATGTTGGTTGCATCCTGACTTCCGCATTTTGCATTTGCGTTATTCAATGATTTTGATAGCTTACGAACATCGGGGTCACTAGGATTTTAATAATTTCAGAGATTAAGTATTTTAACTTTTTGGTCCAATCTTATGTTCAAAGCCTTATAAAGCTCCCTCTGCTTGTCTGTTATTTTTGAAGGGATAAAAAACCTCCTGCCTGTTGCCTGATCCCTCAAAACACTGGCCTGACGGTAACTCAACTCCTCCCTGATAGCCCGAAAACTCATTTTTATCCCTGCTCTATGAAGTTCATACCTGACAAAGCAAGCCAATGCATAAGCCACAAAACAAATCAAAATGTGGGCTCTAACCCTCTTTGGTTGTCATCAAGGCCAAAACCACCTGGGTCTCCCTGATCTTGTTATCTTTACTGTAACCACACTTTCTCAACTCATCGGGAATAAAACTCTCAAAATACAAAGTGGTTACATCAAAAAAAGTCACATCAATCTTCTCCTTGAATAAACTTAAGGTCCTGCCTGCAATTTTGTCCTTGATCCTCTTTTCATTCTCAAAAACTTTGTCCATCATTCTGTAAACCTGATCCAGGTTAACCTCTGAACCCTTTTCCCTGTTCAGGGTCTCAACACTTTTTTTCTTGCTCACAGGATCATCAATACGGCAAAGCACCATCTGTTTAAACAAGTCATTGGTCTGGTCTTTCTTGTAACCACTATCAATTCCATCAAACAAACTCAGTTGTCTGTAGGTGGGTTCAAAAATGTCATCAATGCCCATGGGAACTCTGAGTTCTTCTTCCAGGCTCTCAATACAGACCTGAAGGGATTCCTCTTTTTTCTCATCCTTGTGCAATTGGCCAAAATTGCAAATGACCTTCTGTTTGACTTTTCCTTCAACCCATTGGTTCTCCACAATTCTTACGGAAACACGATCATTTTTCTTCTTAACCAAACGGACAAACATAACTCCACAATACAGAACAGAAAAAGGGCTTGTCTATAGAGGTGGTCACTAGGATTTGACTGCAAATAAAAAAAAATACAAACCTCTGAAATCTATACAAAAATAAAATTCCTCAATACAAAATTATCAACAAAATGAGGAAGTCAGGAGGTGGCAAACTTAAATTTTTATCTAACTCAAAGTGAAGATTTACATCCACCAACGGGTAATAATTTTTTTTTAAAATTATAATTCAGTTTTATGGAATAAAAACCAGGCTTTCCATTATTAATAACAATACTTTTTTTCTTGTTGTCTATTTTGCAATTGACATCTATAGCTGTTAATTTCTTTTTCCAAAAAAGAAGTTTATACCCCTTATAGTCTATTTTATAGTTTAGAAATAAATTTTTATAAAAATACCAACTCTGTGCCATATTCCAGTTTACCCAAGTAATTTCTTCAGGATTTGATGATGTTATAATATCAAATTTTCTTTCTTCGATTTTCTTTTGAAAAGAATATCTTTTACCACCCATGGCGTGTATTATTGAATCAACATTTGTCACAGATTTTTGTTTTAGAATAGCCATTGGTATCCCATTATACTCTTCAAGAAATATTAATTTCATTTTCTCTAATATATTGTAAAACGTCAACCTTCCCCACATTTTAAAATCTCTAAAATCTGCTACATTAAAAGAGTCAATCATTTACAGGTTTCCATAGACAGGAGGTGTGATGTGGATCATTCCCCGGATAATAGCAATTTAAAAAAGCGATTAAGTACATATCGGACAAGGGGAGGTCGTCTCAAAAATGTGAGCAACGATCTTTTAATTGATATTCTAAGTGCCTGGGAGTCCTGGCCAGGTACCAACAGTCGCTTTCACTCCTCCATTGGCTCCACTTATCCCCAGATGGCAACGCTGATTCACAAAGCCAAGGGACTCAAGCAATCCGGTATGATAACAGAGAGTGAATTTAAAGAGGTGAAAATCAAGTCTCCCCCTTTGAACAACTCCATCACAATGAGATGGGATAAGGGCAGGATTATCCGCTTTCCGGATGTGGATCACCTGGTTGACTTTTTAAGGAAGGTTGCATGATAGCCCTGAATCGCAGGACGAAGATATATGTTTGTAAGGATCCCACCGATATGCGTTCATCTTACGATTCATTATTTAGTCGTTCCAGGAAGGTGTTAAAAAAAAGACCCGTTTTCGGGTCATTTGTTTCTTTTCATAAATCGCCTCCGCACTTCCTGTAAATGTTTATACTACGACGGCACGGGCTTTGTGATAATCTCCAAGAGGCTTGAGCGTGGTACATTTTCTCGCATTAATCCCTTCTACAGGAAGGAAATAGTTTTAACGGAGGCGGAATTTTCATTGTTTTTTGAGGGGGCTCATTGTCCCTTCCGCAAGTCTCGCCCCCCTCGGAAAAAGGTCCAGCTTCCCTCAGAAAGAGGATATCCTAATGTTCCTGTCGTAGAAAAAAGTGTGGAGTTTGAAAAACTTCCAGGTTGCCCTTGTTGCGGTGAAAAAATGAAAGACTCAGGGATGACAGAGGACAGTGAGTGTCTCACGGTGATTCCCAGGAAATATTTTATTGTCCGCCAAAAAGTCATAAATACAGCTGTACTCACTGTCATGGTTCTATTAAGACGGCCCCCAGCCCACCTGGAATCAAGTCCAGGAGTTCTTACAGCGACGAGATGATGCTGGATGTGTCTTTAACCAAGTATTGCGACCTGATCCCTATGGAACGTTATTCGGCTATGGCAGGAAGATCAGGTGTGGTGGATATTCCTCCTCAAAGCCTTATAGAGCTGACCCACCATGTCTCTGACTTTGTTAAAGGGGTCTATAAGAAATTAAAAGATGAGATTCAGGCCAGCCAGGTTCTTCATGCAGATGAGACACCCCGTAAAATGCTGGAGAGAAATGAGGGGAAGCGTTGGTACCTGTGGGGATTCTCTAATAAAGAGACAGGTTATTTTGAAATACATAACACCCGTTCCGGGGATCTGTCTTCACAAATACTCAAATCCTCTCAATGTGAATACCTTGTGAGTGATGTTTTTTCTGGTTATCACAAGACAGTCAGAGAGGTTAACCAATACCGCCGGGAGAGGAGTCTCAATCCAGTAGAGAATGTTTATTGCAATGCTCACAGTCGCAGGAAGTTTAAAGAGGCTGTGACCGCCGGACAGGATACACCAGAGGAGGCCCAATACTTTGTGGATATCTATAGGAAGATTTATCGTCGCAGATGGCCAGGAATAGGGAGGTCAGACAAATTCTGCGTCTTCGTAAATTAATGGGTCCTTTATTTGATCAGATGAGAACTCGTGCCATCAGAGATGTCAGTGCTTACTCTTCAAAAAGTTCTATAGGAAAGGCTATGAGCTATTTTCTCAAGAACTATGAAGGGTTCACATTATTTCTGTGTCACTCAGAGTTGCCTATTGATAACAACAGCCAGGAACGTCTACTGAGGAGTCCTGTTGTTGGCCGGAAGACATGGTATGGGACTCATTCCAAAAGAGGGGCTGAAACTGCGGCTGTATTATTTTCTTTAATAGAGTCGTGTAAACTCAACCGGATCAACCCAAGAGAATATTTTAAAAAGCTTGTCGAGAGCCTGCACCGGGGTGAAAATCCATATACCCCAAGGGAATTCAAACACTTATCTCAAACCCAGACAGAGTCTAACGGGTAAAGTTGACGATTTACCCAATAACAACCAACAGACAGACTTTCTTATCATCTCCAAGACGCACATTGACATGGACTCCGTCGGCCCATATGTAAACATATTTCCTGTCAATACGTCGTTGTTTGAAAAAATTGAAATCTTTTTCCCATATCTTTATGAGTTTACTAATGGTTGATGGCGATAACCCCATCAAACCCCTGCCAAAAAAATTCTCAACAGTTTCAGCTATTTTCCCAGTGGAAATGCCTTTTAGGTAAAGAAGGGGCATCAGGCTCTCAATTTTAGGACTTTTACGAAGATAAAGGGGGTAAGAGGTTTGAAGTGAATTTCTCACCTTCTCGGCGATCATTGACTCTTGGAGCTTGAATTTCAACGGTCCCTGAGGAAAGTGTCAGGGATCGTTTTTTTCCTTTCCCATTGCGGACGACAAGTCGATGTCCATTGTTGTCAACTTTGTATTTATTGGCTTCAATGAACTGGTCAATTTCGGCTTTCAGAGCTTCCATCAACATTTTCTTTGCTCCCAGACGAACAACTTCATCCAGGTTGTATTTCAGGTCTTTATCGGTTATTAATTCTAGCATAGCGGCTCTCCTTTTTTGACTCACAATGTGAGTGGTTTTTGTTCTTTCAACCAAAAGGTTATGCCGCTATGCTTCTTTTTTCAATCCACAACTTTCTGAAATAACTCATATAAAAGACTTTTCATTGAATTCAAATAATGTTCAAACTTACTAAGGAAGATTGTCAAAAAAATCTGTCAATTTGAAAGGAGACCGAATTGAACTTTGGATTCAAAGAAGTAGGGCTAATTGTTCTCTTCTTAGTGATTATTTACATAGCGATTGGTATTGTTTATGTAGTAGTTGTCGATATTTTCAGGTGGATATCCAATGTTTGGCAAAAACTTGTCCATATAAATAACAAATATCCTATGTTTTTAGGTTTTTGGCTCATTCCTATTGGAATGCTGTTAATAGCTGTTCTTTTTTCACCTCAAGAACGTGAATATTATATATTTCTAAGATTGATTGTATGTGCAACGAGTATTACATTTGCTCTATCTGAAAAAGAAGCTAAAAATAAAGAGTGGTTTGGAGTTTTTGTTTTCAATGCTCTTCTGTACAATCCTATTACTCATTTGCGATTGGGAAGAGATAATTGGATTGTCATAAACATGATCACCATTGTAATTTATTTTATTCACTGGAGAAAAAGAAAAAAACCTGATTCGTCGTAAATAATTTGCCTGTAAGCCAACTATTATTACAATTCCTCTATCTCATTGGTAATATATATACTGATCGTGTTTGAAAAGTCCTGATTTTAAAAAAGAGCTTTTCAAAAGATAAAAGATGTAGAACAATTTTGAATATGTTAACAAAACAGCAAAAAGAGGAACTTTTTTCTGAACTTCAAATTGAAAGGGAGAAGAAGTTTGCTGATAGAATCCGGATCATCCTCCTGTTGGACCAAGGTAAACCAGTCAACCAAATTGCCAGGTTTCTGTTTTTAAATGAAACCACCATCAGAAAACATAAAAACCGATACCTGGAAGGTGGAATTGAAAAGCTCCTCAATGACCATTATGTGGGTCGTTCCTGTTTTCTCTCAGAGAAACAACAAAACCTGCTGACTAAAGAACTGGACTCAAAAAAGAAAGATCGGGGTATCCAATACCTCTCATTGATGGAATCCTTCACCTCAGGTATTGCCAAAAGCTTTTCAACAATATCCAGCCGACCCATACGGCTGAAGAGCATGAGAAGGGTCCCCCCGTCTTTCCTATTAGACTCGGTTGCAATGATTTGTCGGAACTTTTCAGATTGTTTTTCAGATTGGTTTTCAGGAAAAAGGTCAGCACCAGAGGAAAGAAGCTTTTGTGCAACCGACCAAAGGGCACTCATTTCTTTTTTTTCACGAACAACAGAAGAGTCAGCGATTTCTTCCATTGTCAGGGAAAAGGCCGTTTCCCCCGCCGGATTTTCGGTATCAATAGTATGACCATATCCTGATTGTATTTTGCGTTCCAGTATCCCTTCCACGCTCTCTGCATGGCCCGATAAACTGCATATCATCAAAGCATTATATGGCACATCTGAACTGATCCGAAAGGGGGGGTCTACGATACAGATTGGAAACTCCTCTCGAAGAACATAAAGCCGTGGTGTCCTTGGCACCATGACTGACAAGACCAGCTATGTTTCTTTGATGCCAATGATCCGGATTGTTGACCGCCAGGGAAAAGGCCGTCTCCCCCTTGTTTTGCACATTGATGACTCTCTTCACTGATGGTATCTTCAACAATGCATCCACTGAAAGACCTGATGCACTGTATTTCATTAAAATGGTATCCCCGTCAGGAAGAGTGGGATCAGCACCACCCTTTAATAAATTCTTCACAAGAGTGAAAGAGGGCTCAGTTGCCGAAATAGTGAATATAAGTGTTTTCTCATCTATCTGACCCTTCCTAAATTTCTCACTAGCTTCATCCTTTTTTTGATTGGCCTTTATAGGCCATTGATAAACCATGGATAAAACCGTTTTTCCCGTGTTATCGGGAATGTTGGCATCAGCACCAAAAGAAAAAAGAAGAGACGGTACGGCAGTGTTATAAAAACAAGCGTATGTTTTTTCAGGGATATTCTGAAATTTTGGTTGATGACAGGCCCAATGGGTTGACTCCATCCGATGTTCCCCATAAAAACCGGAAGTAATCATGACAGATACCGCCTGGCTTCATAATCTTGACCCTTTCCTTCTCAGGTTTTCAGAAAACACAGGGGTTCGCTGGTATGGACTGGCCTATGTCACAGAGGAGGAGGTTTTCGATTTCTCATGAATCTTCTTCATTGGAGAACTCTGACGAGAACCCGTTTTCTGTGATGGATTCCCTTATTCAAAAATTCACTTTTCCAAGCAAATCAGGTTTGGAATCATAAATTCTCAAGAAAAACTCCTCTCAAATGACCATAAAATGGAGTTCGTAAAACAAAAAGATCAGAAAAACCATGGAAAACGGGGTGGGAAGACATCTTGATCTCTGAAAAAATGTCTTTTATCCTTCTTATACACTAAATTATTTTTCAGAGGTTCTGAGTGAGAATTTTATCCGTATTCATATTTTTTTGTTTTTTGTTACCATGTATAAAATTATATGCTGGCGAACACCTTCATGGAATTACGGGAGGAATCAGGCACTCTATTCCCTCTTTTGATGGATTTGGAATATACAGTGGTTCTAAAAACAAGCCTCATCTGGGGTTTTCATTAGGCTATAGTTACTGGTATCGATTTAATTCAAATTTTTCTTTTAGAACTGGTTTGGAAATTACAAACAAATCCTTAGAGTTTGAAAATGCCAATGGTTCTATAGAACTAAAATATCTCATACTGGAAGCCCCAGCTATAGTACAATATAACCTCTCAGAGCAGTTTGCCTTTTTCGGTGGTTTTAATCTTGTCTATACGGCATCTGATGATTGTAAAAACCAGGTCAAATGGGTTTGCGAAAATACAAAAGATACTTTTACGGCCCTTTTAGGAGGGCAGATTAATCTCCATGAAAATGGATATCTCGATTTCTTTTATGAAAAAACATTATTTAAACTTGGAGAATATCAAGAACTTATAAATAATATCCCAGTCGATGGATATAATATTGATTATTCTGTTATAGGTCTCTCCTATACTTATTTTTTCAAATAAATATGACTGAACGCAGCATAAAGTGGCCGTACAATATTGGTAAAAAATTAGTACGCCCGATGGCGGAGGAGAGAGGTCTCTCCTAAGCCTTTATTCTAACAAATCTTTTTCAAACTCACAGTGAATTTGGTAGCAAATAAAAATTCATTAACTCAATAAATTTTTCAGGATTCTAACAGAGACAAAACCTGAGCCGGTTTTGCCTCTGGAATCTTGTACCCTAATTCATTGGTTGCACTTTTCACTTCAACACCAGTCTTTCTCAAATAACCATTAGTCGTCTTTATCTCCCTATGCCCAACAATGGACATCACTCTGGCTAAAGACACCCCTCTGGATAAAAGGTTGGTAATAAAAGTGGCTCTTAAATCGTGAAACTTCACAGAGGTAACCCCTATGGCTTCACAAAATTCCCTGGTCACCTTGGCCTGGTCCCCATGCTCCCATTCCTTGAGCTGAGGAAGGACAAATTCACTTCCCTCTCTTTTTAGCTTCAGTTCTTTTAAAAACTTCAAGAGATCATTAGAAATTGGTACAATTCGATTCCTCTGGGTCTTTGTAGGACCAAATCCACCTTTGCTTGTCCAAAAAATACTTCCGGCTTAAACCGGGGGGTGAAGTGCGTTTGCGTTATTCCTATGTCATAAGACATTGCAAAACAGGGGAGTCTTTTCAGTTTGAACGGGTGGGTTATTTTTCCCTGGATCAGGATTCAACAGAAGAAAACCCAACCTTTAACCGCTCAGTGAGTCTGAAAAACAATTGGAAGTAATATTCCTATTCCCGAAACTCAACCGATAAATCCAGTTTTCTTGGAGAACTCCAGGTCAATTATTATTGCAGGTAAACATACACTGCTCCTGAGTTCTGTGCCCCATCGTTTGTCTGATTGCCTCCAACACCTCTGGCATTGCTGTCTTCCCCATGAGCCCCCACAGCCAGGCTGTTCCCATCACCACTGAAACTCAGAGAATAACCAAACCAATCCCTAACCCCTGTGTTTGAAGCTTTGAGGTAAGCCTGTTGGCTCCATGTCCCCTCTGTATCTCTCACGAAGACATACACCGCCCCTGAATCCCTTGCATCATCATTAGACTGATCACCTCCAACTCCTCCGGCCTTGCTGTCTTCCCTATAAGCCCCCACAGCCAGGCTGTTCCCATCACCACTGAAACTCAGGGAATAACCAAACTGATCCCAAGCCCCTGTGTTTGAAGCCTTGAGGTAAGCCTGTTGGCTCCATGTCCTCTCATCTCTCACAAACACATACACCGCCCCTGAATCCCTTGCATCATCATTGGACTGATCGCCTCCAACTCCTCCGGCCTTGCTGTCTTCCCTATAAGCCCCCACAGCCAGGCTGTTCCCATCACCACTGAAACTCAGAGAATAACCAAACCAATCCCTAACCCCTGTGTTTGAAGCTTTGAGGTAAGCCTGTTGGCTCCATGTCCCCTCTGTATCTCTCACGAAGACATACACCGCCCCTGAGTCCTCTGCCTCATTGTTTGTCTGATCGCCTCCAACTCCTCCGGCCTTGCTGTCTTCCCTATAAGCCCCCACAGCCAGGCTGTTCCCATCACCACTGAAACTCAGAGAATAACCAAACCAATCCCTAACCCCTGTGTTTGAAGCTTTGAGGTAAGCCTGTTGGCTCCATGTCCCCTCTGTATCTCTCACGAAGACATACACCGCCCCTGAGTCCTCTGCCTCATTGTTTGTCTGATCGCCTCCAACTCCTCCGGCCTTGCTGTCTTCCCTATAAGCCCCCACAGCCAGGGTGTTCCCATCACCACTGAAACTCAGGGAATAACCAAACTGATCCCAAGCCCCTGTGTTTGAAGCCTTGAGGTAAGCCTGTTGGCTCCATGTCCCCTCTGTATCTCTCACGAAGACATACACCGCCCCTGAGTCCTCTGCCTCATTGTTTGTCTGATCGCCTCCAACTCCTCCGGCCTTGCTGTCTTCCCTATAAGCCCCCACAGCCAGGCTGTTCCCATCACCACTGAAACTCAGGGAATAACCAAACCGATCCTCAGCCCCTGTGTTTGAAGCCTTGAGATAAGCCTGTTGGCTCCATGTCCCCTCTGTATCTCTCACGAAGACATACACCGCCCCTGAGTTTAATGCCTCATCGTTTTCCTGATCGCTCCCTGAAAATTGTTCTCCAATCCAATTCCCAATCCCTGAAAACCAACCTGACTCCTCTGCCTCATCGTTTGTCTGATCGCCTCCAACTCCTCCGGCCTTGCTGTCTTCCCTATGAGCCCCCACAGCCAGGGTGTTCCCATCACCACTGAAACTCAGGGAAACACCAAAATAATCCCAAGCCCCTGTGTTTGAAGCCTTTACATAAGAAATAACTTCTCCAAAATCCCTGAAAGCGGCCACCCTCCGTTTGGAATCAACCAAAACTTTCGGAGAGGAAAACTCAACGGATGAGTCTGCCTTCGGACGACTTGAACAACCGAAAAAGAAAAAGTGAAAAATCATAACTGTCAAAACTCCAAAAAGAGTTTTTCTTTTCCCCGAACCATAAGCTTGTAAAATCATTCTCTTCTCCTTCAGCGAAAATGGCCGCTTGTTTTGTCTGTCTGTTGACAAAAACGGCAATCCTGTTCTTTGACTATCTGCAAAGTGTCAGATAACTCAGATAACATCGTAACCAATACACATTAAGATAACAATAAAAATTTTACCACATCAGGCACAAATACCCTCTTGAATTGTAGCGAAAATTGCCTCTTCACCAGAATTTGTGAATGAGTGGAGGTTCAGGTAATCTTCCAAGGGAATGATATAAAGCTATTTTAATGGATTTGTACTCCCTAAAACCGTAAGATTTTCTCATAGTCAGTTTTACTTTGTTGTTTAAACCCTCTACAATCCCCGATGAAAATTGTTTTTTGGCCCTAAACCAATTGAGAATGAGATTCTTATGTCGTCGAATCATCTTGGCTTCATGTTTCAAAGTCCCTGGAAACATTATAAATACTGCTATCTGTTTTATCAGATCATAGATGACAAAGTTGACTTCTCCAATAGTACAAGGATGAAAATATATACAGAGAGCAGAATTCTCATTGATCCTCCCTCAGTTTTGTCCACTCAAGAATCCAGTCTTCGGTGTTTTTCACAATTCAAAAAGTTCTTTCAAGCCTTCCTGCCAGGGGATACATTTTATTTCATCCCTAATAAGAGACTCCTTTCCCCTATACCAAAGATACCTGACACTTTCCGGAAACTCAGAACCCAGATTCTTCAAAGCTCTCAAATGCTCTTTCTTAATATCGGTGGAGGATTTGATTTCAATTAAAATCGGAACCCCCCGCGGTTTTTCCACAATAAGGTCCACTTCCACTCCCGCCTGTGTCTTCAAATAAGAAAATCTCCATCTTTTTTCAAAAGCTGAAGCCATCTTGAAAACATCGTTAATAATAAATGTTTCAAATAGGTTTCCGTATTCAAAGGTTGAAGAGTGAAGGCTTTCTCCGGCTAACATTTGCAAAGCTCTTAACACTCCTGTATCAAAAAAATAAAACTTACTCCTCTGAGCCTGCCGCTTTCTAATGGAAGTATTGTAAGGAGGCAGGAAGAATCCAATAAGTGTATCCGAGAGAATTTCAAAATGTCTCTGAGCCTGGGAAGCTCCAAGACCTGCATCTCTTTCAATATTGGAAAAATTGATACTTGCCCCATTGGCCTGAGCCGCCGTGGATAAAAATCTTCTAAAGGGATCCAGTTTTCTTACAAGCTGCTCTGCAAACACTTCTTCCTTCAAATAAATATCCACATAAGCGTAAAGAGAGCGAACAATATCCTCATCAGCCATTTGTTCTGACCAAAAACGGGGAAGCAGGCCGAATTTCAGAGAGCGATCAAGATTAAATTGATCTTTAATTTCAAAATATGAAAAGGGGGAAAGATATGAAGCTATGGCCCGACCTCCAAGAAGATTGGCATGATCCCGTTTCAGTTTTCTGGCACTCGAACCGGAAAGTGCGAATTTAACAGTCTTCTCTTCAAGCATTTTATGAACGATGTCCAGCAACCTTGGATTTTTTTGAACTTCATCAATGACAATCCATGGGGGTTGATTGACTTGCCACATCTGTTCAAGTAATTCCGGCCTTTGGTTCAGCTTATATTCTATTTGAGTATCCAAAAGATCTATCCAAAGAATATTTTTATTGAAATCCGAAGACTCTTTTTTAGAATTCCAGGCTCTGGATTTTTCCGAATCCAGACTTTTATTTGCAGACTTCTTAAAACCTGTTCCAAAATGAGACTTTAAAAGGGTGGACTTTCCTGAACCCCGAGGCCCAAAAAGAAAAAAACTATTGGATTTTGATAGTTTACACATCCTCTTTAACATGAGCTTAAATTGTCGTGCATTTTAAGCATAAAGTAAAGAAAATTGTTCATGGCCCACTCGCCTTTATCCTGACTTTCAAAAACTCACAGGAGTCTCAGACAATCCGTATGTCGTGGTGATACAGAATTTTTTATTGTAGGATTCCCCGGCTTTAACGGTCTTATGGCAAAAACATGAGAGAGAAAAACAAAAGCACTGTAAAAATGATGGTTGTGGACAATTTCATTTTGGATACCTTAAGTTATTACTTTTTCTGGCTGTTGCCAGGGCTGTTTCCATGAATTGGTCAGGTTCCTTATAAGGCTTTTACTGTTCCAACTTTTGATTTTTGGCTCTCTGGCAAACAGGAATCTTAAGTGAAAGGGAAAAGTCAAAACCCACTGTCTCATGGGTTTTTCGGGAAAAACCTCATCAACCAGATGGGTGGCAGCTTCAGCCATTCTCCTGGCTCCGCAACTGGGACAAAATCCCCGTCTTTTACAACTAAAGGCCACAAGCTTTTCATGACCACAGGATGTGCATTGGACCCTTGGAAAACCATGGGCCAGAACTCCGCATTTGAGAAATTCATCGAATTCCTTGTGTATAAGAAGGATAAAAGATATTTAAAAATAAAAAAATTTTACCTGGGTGTCCTCACAAGGCGGAAACCGATAACCTTGCTGCGGTACCCCGGCCCGCCGTTGTAACGATTGGCCGACCGCAAGTGACGAGCGAAGTAGCTCCAACTACCGCCACGCAGAACCCGGTTAGAGCCACCTTCCGGCCCTCTTGGATCAGTGAGTGGACCCACAGGATAGTCTTCCTTATACCAATCCTCCACCCACTCCCACACATTCCCATGAACATCATACAAACCCAATGGATTAGGGCCTTTTGTGGCCACCACTCTCGGATGTTTCCTTCCAGAAGACTCTTTATATGAATTCTCTGAATACCAGCCATACTTCTTTAAATCTGAAACATTGTCACCAAAGGAGTATGCCGTTGTTGTTCCTCCTCTTGCGGCATACTCCCATTCCGCTTCTGTTGGCAAACGATACTCATAACCTTCACCCTTTCTCTCAGCTCTCTCGTTATACGCTTTCAAAAACTCTTTCACATCCTTATGGGAAATACTCTCAACCGGGAAAAGAGCACACATTGAAAAACCATCCCTTTCCATGTGACTCCCTGGACAATACCTCTCCTCCTTAAAATAGGATGGATTACCACCCATCACATCAAACCACTGAAATTGTGTTACCTCTATGGGACTTATTTCAAAATCCTTTTTCAAAATCACCCTGTGTCTCAACTCATCCCCATCCCGGCCCTTCTCCGAACCCGGACTGCCCATCATAAATTCACCAGCCTTCACGGGAACAAAGGGAACTTCGGAAATATTCACATAAGGCTTCACAAAACTTCTTAAAACACTGTATTCAATACCCGTCTTATCCCTTGAATAACTTAAGTGAGGAATCTTATCCCCCTCAACTCCAATCACATTATCCACTAAACTCTCAATAGCGGAATTTAACCCCTTAACAGCACCACTCAATCCTTGACCATCATTGATCTTTTTATTGAACTCCTCAATTCTCAATCTCAAATCTGACAACTCTTGTGGATCCGGAATGCTTTCCGCTTCACAGGTCTTTGAGGGATCCAGGCAATTCTTAACGATCTCAGGATTCTCATACCTTTTAACAAAACCCAGAATTCTATTCTCCTGTCTTTGGACTTCGTCCCTTTGTCTTTCCAAATCCTGAACTTGGTTTTGATAGGATAGGCTATATGCTTTCAATTGCTCCGCCTCCTTTTGCCCCAAAGTGTCGAAATCAGGGACCCTTAAAGCAAGTTTAAGCCTGTTCTTGAAATCCTCAACGGAAACTCTTATCGAAAGGTCGGACTGACAATCACTCCTCTTATCAATAACAGAGTACCTCTCACACACTTTAATAACAATCTCGTCGCCGTCTTTATAAAAAAGAATAACATCAGCATCAGGACCGACAAGGGTCAGACTGGTTTTGTGCAGTTTGTAACCGTATGGGAAAGAGGCCAGACTCCTCATCTTTTTTTCATATTTGTCAATGGCTGTGCTGTTATCAGCTTTTTTGCTGAAAAAGGCACAGGATGGCAAGATCATCCATAGTATTATTAAAGCTAATTTCATTTTTCCTCCCTCAAACCTCCTGAAAACAGGCTGGTTAGTCTTGAATTATCAGAGACCCTCAATTCCCAAAAAACATGAAAATTCGAGTGTGTTTAAACAGTCACAGAATACCCGCTCCCGACCCCCATTTCAACCGAAATGTTTGCCTCCAATTCGAGATGTTTTATCATTCACTAAAGTCTGGCAACTTTATGATAAAAAACATTTTCCCATATTCCGGTTTAAATCCAGTTTATCAAACTTGTTTATGTCTCATACTTCTTTAAAATGGTCCATGATGTAATGGGGATCTTTTGTTTATCTCCGAGTCGTCCCTGTATAGCACAGATTTCCCAGAGATAAATTATATCCTTCCATTTCAGTCTCTTAGAAGATCGAGAAAATCCGTATAAACTGTGAGACGACTCCCATTTGTATATGATTGGAAAAAGGGGAGGGTGCTGAAGTATATCTTGATGGTAAAAAAGTGGGTATCACACCCTTGTCAATAACTGTGCCTCGTAGAAAAGATCAAAGCACCATTTTGGTTCAGAAAGAAGGTTATAAAGATCGTCAAGTTGTCCTGGATACGACAGTTGAACCGGTCTTCTTTGTTAATATACTTTCCGGTGGGGTTTTTGGATCAACCACGGATTTTGCTTCGGAGAGTATGTTTAAATACGCTCCATCAACAATCAATGTGGATTTGGTTAAAAAAAGTTTTGCCCTACAGGGGCATTTGTCGAACTTTCATAGTCTGCATTTATATCGAGAACAGGTTGTCCTGTTTGGGAATCAAGATGTCCCAGCATAACATCTTGTTGCCAATTATAGTTTGTTTTTTCCGTTGAACACACCACAATCTCTTCAGCTTTCCCTTCCCCGACAACCGAATGGAGATGCTTTTTTAAAGCTGTACACTCGTCTTCGGAGCCGGATAAAAAAATTGTGGGATACTTAAATCCAGGACTCGACGTAGAAGAATATGAATTTCCTGCCGTTAGAATTTCCTGGGCAAAATTGTTAACAAAATCCTGACCTCCCTGGTCGGTGGAAACAAAGACCATTGACACAGGAAAAGTTTCATTGAGCATCCTGCCCTTCTCCGGACACAGGGGGACGAAAGCATTCTCAGGGTTGTGTTCGGAACAAATTTTACCCATAGCCACCTGAGAAAACAGCCCTATCAGGAACAACAAATAAATTTTTATTGCCATCACTTAAAATATATGAGATTAAGTCCATGTGCAAGAGGGTTTATAATCGGGGATACTATCATGCCATGGATGGCCGTCCCGAAAAGCCATAGGTTCTACCAGGAAATAAACTTCATAAATTGAGTTAGGTCCTTTCCAATTTGGAAGGAATGGTGGTCCTGGAGTTACAGGTTGAAAGCGGCCTTTGAAGGAGTCAATAAGGTTTCATGGAATCTTTGCCCCGAATTTCAAACACCGCTCTCTGTGGTTACACCGCTCTAATCACTCCAAAAACAAAAAGCCATGAAAAACAAACAACAAAGTCAGGAAAATCCTCTTCCATGAACCGGGCCAGGTGAGACTTGGGAAGGATTTTTGGAATGGACATTGAGATTTGTTCAGAATGCAGGGGAAAGCTTAAAGTCATCTCTTCCATAGAGGAACCTGAAGTCATCAAAAAGGTTCTCAACCACTTGGGACTGGAGTCAGGAATTCCAGAGCCCTGTTCTCCAAGGGGGCCACCGGAAGAGGAGGAGGTTTTCCATTTCTCATGAATCTTCTTCATTGGAGAACTCTGACGGAGAACCCGGGTTTTCTGTGATGGATTCCCTTATTCAAAAATTCACTTTTCCAAGCAAATCAGGTTTGGAATCATAAATTTTCAAGAAAAACTCCTCTCAAATGACCATAAAATGGAGTTCGTAAAGCAAAAAGATCAGAAAAACCATGGAAAATGGGGTGGGAATACATCTTGATCTTGATCTCCATCTTGATCTCTGAAAAAATATCCTTTATCTCTTCTTATACACAGTTGGGTGCCATGAGGTTCAATGTAGGGCTACCTTTTATATGTGTTTTTCCAGCGATTGATACTATCATATGATACTATCATATGATAGTATTAAGTATGTCTAAACCACCATTTTCGTATAATAGTAAGATTGTTGATCGGCTTGCCGAGATTACCTTTTTGCTTGGGAAGGTCCAAACAAGAGGCCTAGAGGTTCCCGGCCCACTTTTAAGGAAGTCGAACACCATTAAAACAATTCACTCGACTTTGGCCATTGAGGGAAACACTCTGTCTGAAGAGCAGATAACTGCAATTCTCGAAGGTAAGAAAGTAAAGGGCAGGCCAAATGAGATTCTTGAGGTTCAAAACGCTATACGAATTTACGAGAAAATCGAATCCTTCAATTACACAACAGTGAGTGACTTTTTGAAGGCCCATGCGGTTTTGATGAAGAGTCTCATGAAAGGACATGGAAAGTTTCGTAACCAAAATGTAGGGGTATTGAAAGGAAAGAAAGTTGTCCACACAGCTCCTCAGTCGAAGCTGGTTCCTGAACTTATAAAGAAGCACTTTGATTGGTTAAAAAAAGAGAAGGAAGTTCATCCCGTCATTAAATCATGTATCTCCCACTACGAGATTGAGTTTATTCACCCCTTTGCGGATGGGAACGGGAGAATGGGAAGATTTTGGCAGACACTGATTTTAAGTAGTCTCAGCCCGGTGTTTCGATTTCTTCCAATTGAATCCATCATTCGGGAAAGACAAGATGTGTATTATCAATCCCTTGAGTCTTCAGACAAACAAGGCGAGTCAACCAAGTTCATCGAATTTAGTCTTGAAATACTTAAAAGCGGACTAAAGGAGTTCATTGAAAAAGCTCCGAGTAACAGCAATACTCAGAAACAAAGATTGGAGCTTGCAAAGGAGAAGTTTAAAGGGAAGTTGTTTTCCAGAAAAGAATATCGGGAAGCGATGCCTGAAATTTCAATGGCAACAGCTAGCCGCGATCTCGCCTCTTGGCGTGAGCAGGGAATACTAAAAAAAGAAGGAGAGCGGAATCAAACAAAATACTGGTTCATCCTAAAGGTTTTTTCACAGTCAAAATGACATTTCCATAGGGGAAAAGGGTTTTGCCTTGTGCAAGTTTCTTTAGGATGGACCACTATTTTGTTTGATGAAATGTAACTGGGATGTGGAAGTCTGGGAAGTGGAGGAGATGGTTTGTCAATTTACCATTGTATGCAATTTGTTTCTGGTGGTTTGTCCTAAAGATTTTTGCACACTTGAAATTAATTTTTTCCCTATGGAAATACCTTTAAAAATCTACTCGTTCAAAAATTTCTGATGTTCTGCCTCAGTCATATAGAAAAAAGCATCTCCATGTTCCCTTGGAATGGAACATTCACCGGCAAAACCGTAGCAATTATAATGTTGCTCAGTTTCTGAAAAAATAGAAGACGAAGTAGGGACGAATGCCTCTTGCCATGGAATTTCTGCTTTAATTTTATTTTCCCAAAACAAACCTCGGTGACTAAAATACTTGGGAGAATCATCTTTGCAATAGCCATATCGTTTTGAGCATCTCGTGCCGATTCGGTAAGCCGTAATGTTGATAACAAAATAGTCACTTCCATACTCTTCAAAAACATATTGTCCTAGCATTTTTTCACCAACGTGAACCCATGAATCATTTTTTGGGTTCTTGAGTGAGTTTTTATTTAAATGTCCGGAATGAGCCCAAATAATCGTTTTTCTTTTCATTTCACGAATAAAACTTTTTGAAACCTCAGCCATACCTAAATCTCTCAAAGCACCGGCCTTTTTTGAATCGGCCGATCGTTCACCTTGATAGAATATCTTTTTATATTCTGATAAATTCTCATACTTGAAGTAAGCAGCCGAGCGGATTAAAGCCTCTGTGATACCAGATGAAGCCCCGTGTTCTTCAATGATTTCATCTAGAATACTCAATGCTGATTGGCATTGCTTAAAATTATCTAAGGTTCTTTTTTCGGTATTTACACCCATAATTTTGTGTCTAATGGACATAGCTTTTTTTCGTTCAGAAGAATTTATGTACGATTTTTCAGTAGGGACTCCTCCAAAAAGACAACTCGATATCCTTGAATCGTAATCTCTAATTTTGGTACTGAGCTTGGACACACTTTTTTGACGACGTATAAATTGGTGTACTTTTTCTGCACCCTCCGCAGCCATTCCTTGGATGTCAAAACCGTAAAATAGAATTTTATCATCTGGATGTTCTCTGTTAAACTCGCATACCCACTGAAAGAGTTCTCCAACGACAACTGATCTCCAGCCTTCAAAAATTTCCGGGAAATTATGTTGAGAGAGATTTTGACATTCTCCTTTATTTAAATATGATCTTAATTGGGCTACGGCAGTGTCCTGTGTCTCGATTAGAACAAGGCGGAAATCTTTAGAGTTCACAAGTCTTTTTATAAATTGTCCCCGTGCTCGATTAAAACCGTCAGTATGATGAGTAGCTTCTCCCAGGCCAACAATATATCTTTCACCAATTAAGTTATCAAAAGTTTCCCAGCCCTCATGGTTCGGATTATTTATTTCAAGTTCAAAAGGTACATCAATTGCATTTGGGTTCCTATTCAAATTGATAGACGCACATCCAGATATAAAAAGAAAAGTAAGAAATAACTTCTTCATTTGTTGTTTTCTTAAGGCTCCATTATAGAGCTTCCTCTGTTTTTAAGATAACTAAATTGGAATTCCCCAAAATTTCTGGAGAGCATTAACGAGCAGTATTAATTTTCCTATACTTCACCGGGCTACAATAGCCAAGGGAAGAATGTCTTCTTTTAAATTTTATGCCTCTTTTTTATAATGATGCTGAGTTTATCATTGATTTTTGAAACAATATCAAACAGTTCAAGATCGGAAACCCCATTCTTTTTGACAAAACTTTTCCATCTGACTTCAAGCTGTTTGTCAGGTCTGGGAATTTTTTCCAACTTTGTTCCTCTATGCTTCGTGGTTGTATAAAGGGCTGTCTTTAAAAAATTTTCGCTCATTATATTTTCTTCAATAAGACGATAGCAGTCATAAAAATTCTTCATTCGGCTATTGGATTCTCCCAAATACAAAATGGCCTCTATTTTCTCCGAAAAAATATATTCCGGCGTATAGCTTTTTAAACTGATACTCTCCTCAAATAAAGGAGTTTTCGACTGCATTAACTTAACTTCCAGTTTTTTTGAGTCCACAACATCTCCTGCTCCAACATCAATGGAAATTTTATTTCTGATTTGACCCAACTGTCCTTGGATGGACACCCGATAACCGGGAAGTTTTCTGTGATGGATGGGAAGTGTGTCCACCTTCACTTGAGAAAAAACAATATTATCCTCCGTTTTTATGGAGGCTATTTCCTCCATCATTTCCTTTATGATTTCAAAATTGCTTTCGGTTTCAGTTAAAAGAAAATCAATGTCTTTTGTTTCTCTTTTGAGTTCTATAAACTAAAGCAGGCACAGACCTCCTTTGAAATGTTCTTGAGTTTTTGTTTTACACTCTGTTCGGCAGCCTTACTCATATCATGATTGCCGTTATATATTGACTGACTTTTTCGGCTCGAAGTGCTGTTATATATCTGTTCAACTTATTGATATCCGGCTTTCTATGTGTCCCTTTCAGATAGACCTTTAGAGCTTTCATGGCTGTTTCAAAATCAAGCAAACGGAAGGAATCAATAACTGTCCTCTCCCTGTCAAAAATCTTGACCTTTAATCCGGCAAGTTTGATGGTCTTAACTCCTGTACTCATTTTTCTCATTCTTACGATACGACAGAGAGGAAAACTGATCTTGGAGCATTTGTTGTCAACAGCAATCCAGAACTCTTTCATCATTTCATCTGTCAGATCGTAGTAAACAAGTGCGGAAACAAGGCAAATAACCCCGCCTTTAATATTGCTGGCGGCAACAGCCAGGTCTTCCCATTGCAAATTATTATCAGCAGGTTCATAGCTTGAGGAGCGGTAAACACCCCTTGCCAGTCTTTCCAAAGAGCCATTTTTAATGTAATAGCTGAGCATACGACATGAGACACCCCGTTTTTCAGCTTCTTTTGTGGTAAAAAAAGGCTTTTTCTTCAGTTTTTCAACAATTTCCATCATGTAATAAATAACCCTCAAAATAATTAAATGAGTGTAGTTAGTTACATTCTAAGATTGTTTGAAGGGAAAGGGAAGAAAAAAATTTTATTATTTTTATTGGGTATCAACTTTCCTGTAAAGCTTGTAAAATCCCTTAAAATTTAATATTTTGGATCATTAATTATGAGTTTAACACGCATTGACCTCTCCCATGATTTTTAGCTCTCTGGCAAACAGAAACCTGAGTTCAAAGGGAAAAGTTAAAACCCATTGTCTCATGGGTTTTTTGGGAAAAACCTCATCAACCAGATGGGTGGCACTCTCAGCCATTCTCCTGGTTCCGCAACTGGGACAGAATCCCCTTCTTTTACAACTAAAGGCCACAAGCTTTTCATGACCACAGGATGTGCATTGAACCCTTAAAAACCCATGGGCCAGGACTCCGCACTTGAGAAATTCATCAAACTCCTTTTTGACAAATGCCGGAAGGCCTTTTTCATAGTCCCGGTCCATTTGCTGGTAGAAACGGGTATAAGCAGGATAAGAGTTGCCATGTAGAAATCCTGACAGCGAGTGTTAATATTCTAAACAAGGTTGGAACGATGAGAATTAGATTTAAAAAAAAGCTCCTCAATTGGTATGTTTGTTTAATCAACAAACAACACACCAACAAGGAGCGAAGAATGAATACGAAGAAATTAACTTACACAGGGAAATTTATCTCCATTGGAATTGATGTTCACAAGAAAAGTTACGAGATAAATAAAAAGTACCGCCATTTTTTCAAGCAAGGAGATGGGAGGTTTGAAATGATTCAAGAAGTTCGAGACTCATCCCAGAAGATTTCCGTTGGATTCTTATGTCGCCATTTTGGTGTGAGTTCCAGTGGTTATTACTTTTGGAGAAAGAAGGCGGAAGGCCTTCGATTTGTCAGGAAAGCAGGGATTTGCAAGAAAATAAGAGAATCCTTTAAAGCCAGCCAGGGGACTTACGGTTCCCCCCGGATTTATAAAGACCTCCGTGAGGCTGGACTTTTGGTGAGCTATTGGCGGGGGATATTACCTATCTTCGTGTGGGGAATATTTTTTTATATTTAGCCGTTGTGTTGGATCTTTTCACCAGAGAGGTTGTGGGCTGGTCAATGAGTGCAAGCCTTGAAACCAGGCTTGTCTTGAGAGCACTGGATATGGCCATGAAAAGAGTGGGACCGGATGTCGAGATTATTTTTCATTCAGATCGGGGGAGCCAATATGCAAGCAAGGCTTATCGAAATTTTCTGAGAAACAAGAGAATCAGGCCCAGTATGTCGAGGAAGGGCAATTGTTATGACAATGCGTATGTGGAGTCCTGGTTCAGTTCACTGAAAAAAGAGGTCTCCAATGAAGAAGATTCATGAAAAATGGAAAACCTCCTCCTCTTCAGGTGGCCCCCTTGGAGAACAGGGCTCTGGAATTCCTGACTCCAGTCCCAAGTGGTTGAGAATCTTTTAATCCCCTCTAAAACTGTAGCAGAGTCTGGAAGATCAAAAGTTTATTTCCAAAAAACCGTGTTCATAAAGTTAAAAATTTTTTCAAGAAGTCTGTCAATAAAACTTTTATCTTTATCACCTGTTTTAGCTTGAAACCGACGAACGGATCTTTTAGGGAAATAATCAATGGTCTTTATAGAACTAAAAAAATCAAATCCACTGAAGGAATTTAAAAAAGCATGAGGGTTGTTCCCCTCTTCCTCCAAATCCAGGCAGGCACAGATGGGTTCCGTATAATCTTCGTAATAAAATCTCTCATACTCTTCAAAGTAAGTCCACTCCCCCTTGGAACTGTAAAAACCATCCAAAGTGACATAATCGTCATCATTGGAATTATCTTCCGCCTGAACGCAAAATTGTCCCGGTGAAGTGATAAATTTGACTTTCTCCATAGTATCAAAGCAGGACTCCATGGAAAAAACGGGTCTTCTTGTTGAAAAGCTGTACTCTTTTTCATCATAAATAAATTTACCCTCCAGGAAGAAAAAGTCTTCTCCTTCATCATCTGGATACCTAAGGGTGATGTGTGCCTTGATACACTCAAGAGAAGTCAACTCCCTGGAACAAAATGAAACAGGTTCCGCATAGACCCGGAAAGAACTACAGATAAAAAAGGTCAATAAAAAGACCCCTTTATTTCTGATAGCTTTTAAGTTCTTCATATCTCTTAACAACATTTTTTACCTCTGTGTGGTTTAAAGTTTTCCTTCCTTTGTATTCCATAATGGCTTCAAGCCAGGTGGCTTTGACACCCTTCTTCCTGGCTCTGGCATCGGTAATCTCTTTTTCTGGCATCGGTAATCTCTTTTTTACGAAAAAGCCACCTGACTCCTGCCGCAATATTGAGAACTGGATCGTTAATATCCTTCAAGTCAATCTGTAACAAATGATTGCGAAGCTCTTTTCTATAACCTCCCAGGTATTTCATTGTTTGAGTCATAATCTGCATCAAACCATAAGCTGTCCGTTTTTCATTCAAACGATTGTTTTTTTTCGGCCTAAAAGAGGATTCAGTCATAATCAGGGCTTTAACCTGATCTCCTTCTTTTAAGTGAGCATCCACATGGGAAGAGCTTCGCCAGTGATAACCTGGCTGGCACTTTCTCCAGGGGTGTTTTTTGGCTTTCGGCACAGCCATCCTCCGGGTTCTTTGAAGTTTTTCTAAAAGTCATTCCCTCTGAACAATCAGAAAGGGGTTCATGAATTTTTATTATCCAATAAAATCCCTGTTTTTGGCAAAGACTTTTTTTCATTTTTCATAATTTAATTTTTTATAAAAAAATTTCAACCTTCAAAATTCTTTGTGTTTATTCTTGAAATCCGGTATTTGTTTTCTTTGTCCGGTTTTCGGACAAGGTTCTAAAAAGAATATTTTTTTGCTTGACCACTCATTTATTTCTTGAATAACGTTTTTAATCAAAGGGGGTAATCTTAATATAAGAACTCAACAAGTCAATATGAGTGCCAAAATTAAAATTTAGTCAACCGGCATTTGGACATAAGAAGGGCTCCAGTGGGATTTTTTTTATATTTGATCTTGATAAAATTCTTATATATGGGAATATATATCTGTGAAAATTCAACAGACACCTGAACTTAAGAAGTGGTTTGATACACAAACTGAAAAGTCCAAAGCTCAAATATTTTAAGAATGTCCAGGAAAAAAATATCAAAAAAGCCCGTCAAATCCTCAAAAGGGAAACCGAAACCTTTGAGACAGGATTATAAAGCGGGCATGGATATTTCTATAGATGGTTTAAAGTCTGCTATTATAGAGGCTTTATTTGTCATTGGCCTGATGGTGTTTATCAGTTGTTCACACATATACTGATCGTGTTTGAATTTTCCGATCTTTCAGGAAGGGAAAATCCGTG
Source organism: Bdellovibrionales bacterium (assembly GCA_965218815.1). GTDB lineage: Bacteria > Bdellovibrionota > Bdellovibrionia > Bdellovibrionales > JAGQZY01 > JAGQZY01. Next base: position 1,545,583 of record CBDCLX010000002.1, read on the forward strand.
ACTTTTCAAACACGATCAGTATAGAAAGAAAGAAACAGGAGGCAAAACGGGATCCCGCCGAAACTCTGGAGGAATTCAAAATGTTGGATGTATTGGTTGGGAAAAAATGGAAAATGGAATGCAACTTAATAGAGAGTGCATGGGATGCAAAGATAGACAATAGAATGATGGATAATTTTCAAAAATATCATCCCGTGAGGGATTTGTTATCAATGAGTCATGATGCCGATCATCAGCGTGTGATGAGCGTGACTGAAGTGGAATTTGAATATGAAAAAGGACTCTTATTCCAAAGTGTAACTGAAAGTTTTGGTTTTACCGTTGCGGCCGATTTCCAGTTGAATCTCGTCAGAACTTTTCAAAGTCTGGTAAAGCTCCATAGCTTTTTGGGCACTATCCACCAGCTCCCCATTGACACCTTTAATAATATCATCTCTTTTTAGCCCCAGTTTTTCATAAACACTTCCCGGTTTTATAGCAATGAGTTTAAACCCACCCACTTCACCATCTGAGCCGGGAGCGAGCTTTTCAATATCAGTCAACCTGTTGTAGAGACATATCAACAACATATTTAAAAATGGAGAAGTGGACAAAAAAAGCAATATGCAAAAAATGCATATTGTAAATTCAGACAAACCTGTTTCTTTTTAGAATCTTGTCCGAAAACCGGATAAAGAAAACAAATACCGGATTTCAAGAATAAACGCAAAGAATTTTGAAGGTTGAAATTTTTTATAAAAAATTGAATTATGAAAAATGAAAAAAAGTCTTTGCCAAAAACAGGGATTTTATTGGATAATAAAAATTCATGAACCCCTTTCTGATTGTTCAGAGGGAATGACTTTTAGAAAAACTTCAAAGAACCCGGAGGATGGCTGTGCCGAAAGCCAAAAAACACCCCTGGAGAAAGTGCCAGCCAGGTTATCACTGGCGAAGCTCTTCCCATGTGGATGCTCACTTAAGAGAAGGAGATCAGGTTAAAACCCATTACAGAAAAGGATCTTGCGTAAAAAACCCGTCAGGCCGGGATGTGATGTATGAAGATGAACTTCACCGCATTGCCGGTTTGCATTTTCAAAAACTAAAATCAAATGTCAGTAAAAACAATCTTGGATCCAATCGGGAAAATGAATTCAATTCATTGATCGTGGGCTGGACCCAATACTGGAATGATGTTTTTAAACCAACAGTTCCCCTTGATCCCGATCTTGTCAAAGCTCTGGTTATGACTGAATCCTCTTTTAGGCCGAAAAAAAACAATCGTTTGAATGAAAAACGGACAGCTTATGGTTTGATGCAGATTATGACTCAAACAATGAAATACCTGGGAGGTTATAGAAAAGAGCTTCGCAATCATTTGTTACAGATTGACTTGAAGGATATTAACGATCCAGTTCTCAATATTGCGGCAGGAGTCAGGTGGCTTTTTCGTAAAAAAGAGATTACCGATGCCAGGGCCAGGAAGAAGGGTGTCAAAGCCACCTGGCTTGAAGCCATTATGGAATACAAAGGAAGGAAAACTTTAAACCACACAGAGGTAAAAAATGTTGTTAAGAGATATGAAGAACTTAAAAGCTATCAGAAATAAAGGGGTCTTTTTATTGACCTTTTTTATCTGTAGTTCTTTCCGGGTCTATGCGGAACCTGTTTCATTTTGTTCCAGGGAGTTGACTTCTCTTGAGTGTATCAAGGCACACATCACCCTTAGGTATCCAGATGATGAAGGAGAAGACTTTTTCTTCCTGGAGGGTAAATTTATTTATGATGAAAAAGAGTACAGCTTTTCAACAAGAAGACCCGTTTTTTCCATGGAGTCCTGCTTTGATACTATGGAGAAAGTCAAATTTATCACTTCACCGGGACAATTTTGCGTTCAGGCGGAAGATAATTCCAATGATGACGATTATGTCACTTTGGATGGTTTTTACAGTTCCAAGGGGGAGTGGACTTACTTTGAAGAGTATGAGAGATTTTATTACGAAGATTATACGGAACCCATCTGTGCCTGCCTGGATTTGGAGGAAGAGGGGAACAACCCTCATGCTTTTTTAAATTCCTTCAGTGGATTTGATTTTTTTAGTTCTATAAAGACCATTGATTATTTCCCTAAAAGATCCGTTCGTCGGTTTCAAGCTAAAACAGGTGATAAAGATAAAAGTTTTATTGACAGACTTCTTGAAAAAATTTTTAACTTTATGAACACGGTTTTTTGGAAATAAACTTTTGATCTTCCAGACTCTGCTACAGTTTTAGAGGGGATTAAATACTCATAACCCATTTTGACATTGGGTATTTTCTGAAAAATGAAGAGTTTTCAGACTGATTACAAGAAGAGGGTGTTCCAAAATGGAGATAATTGTCAATAAATACCGACAAAAAGGAACATTTTGTTGTGTAAATAACTGAGTTTATTTGCATTATAATTAAATTTTACATCTTCTTTGCCATTGTTAACCCGATGACAGTTTATAGTGGATAAAAACAGGTTCTTCACAACAATAAAAACCATCTCCATCCATGTGATTTACTCCATTATTTGTCAACATCCACCCATTATTCAAATCCCATAGAAGTTTATGATTTTATTAAGAAACCCAAAAGCTTTTCCACGGAAACAATCCTGATGGATTCATAATGTTTTTCCCGATCGAGGTTATAAACAGCTTGAAAACTTTCTCCCGGTTTTAAACGCTCAGTGAAATATTTTAAAGCCGGAGAGAGCTTATTGTCTGACAGTTTCACTTCTGCGAGAAGCTCCACCTTATCCTCTTTCGTTATTGCAAAATCCACTTCATGTTTTTGTTTGTCAGCCAGGAAATGAAGACCCCTGTTTTCCCCGAAACTGTCCTCCAGAAATTGGGTTTGGGCCAATAATTGACAGGCCACCAGATTTTCAAGTTTGGCTCCCCGGTCTCCACGAACACGGGCCGTATCAAAAAAGTAATATTTGGGAGATTTCAGAATTGAAGTGGAAACTTTTTTGGTTAGGGGTAACACTTTAAAAACCACATACAAGTCTTCCAGAATTTGCAACCAATGTTTCACAGTGTGTGATGAAACTTCAAGGACTTTTGCCAATGAAGAATGATTGATACGACTTCCCACTCTTTGGGACAAAAGTTGAACCAGTATTTCAATTTTTTTCAGTTCACGAACTCTTTCCATATCCAAAAGATCTTCTTTAATGATTCTGTCAAGATGGGATTTTTGCCAGAGCTTTAAATAAGTCATATCTCCCTCGACAAAAGGTTCCGGGAAACCTCCCACATCCATAAGTCGTTGTAAAGTGGCCTGACTGTTCCAGGGACATATCTGAAGTTCCTGGAACATTAACGGGTGCAACCTGAAATAAAAATGTCTTCCGGCAAGGGAATCCCCGCCCCTCCTAAAAGTGTCCATCCGGGCCGATCCCGTAACGATAATGTCAGGCTTCAAGGGGCCTTTATCATAAATAGCTTTTAACCATGTTTTCCATTTTTCCATTTTGTGAAGTTCATCCAGAATTAAAAGCTTTGAATCTTTGGGCCAGGATTTCTCAAATAAAATGATGCGATCATCGGGATCATCAAAGTTTAAATAAACAAAATCCTTTGATGGAAACAGTTTTTTGGATAAAAAGGTTTTTCCCACCTGACGTGGCCCACTGAGAAGAATGATTTTGCCTTTGGGTAAAAGGTTTTTAATAACTTTGGATAAAAGTCTTGGAAATTCCATAATTACTATTTTGAACTCTAATTCATTTTAGTCAAGAATAAAATGAAGTTCACTTCAAAATAGTTTAATTAAAGCATAACTATTTAATTTTACTTATTAAAAGGCATTTGTTTGATTTTACAAATTGCGGAGGTCAGGACTTTATTTCAAATCACTCATGGGTGAGTTCAGGATTTTTCCCATATTTTTACATATTCCCCCCGTCTGAGATTAGCGGGGTTGCGTTTGAGTTGATTGTTTTCAATATATTGCATTGCTGTCTGCTCTAGATGTTTCACGAAAACAAAAGGAGTTGTGTCCATTTTTTGTGGTTTTGTCAGACAGGGAGTCCAGTTTCCTTCTTTGTCAAATTTGTCTCCAAAAAACAGAGATTCATCCTGTCTCCTGATAGTGTCTAAAAGTACCTGACAGGTACTACTGCTTCCATCAATAAGCCTGTATTCTGCATCATAAGCGTCCGCCACCGTCGGGGAGAGACCTTCTATTGTTATTTCCCAGTGACTCCAAAATTCCCCCACTGGGTCAGTTTTGCAACTGGAATCATTGTACCATTTCCAGGAATAAACCACACTATTTCCAATATGGGCGGCTTTCATTATAAAAAATAAGGTCCGACCTCTATTTTACCGCATGAGCTTTCCCATTCCCCCTGTATTTGGTCCAGGAAATTATTGGCAAAAGAGGGATTCACAAAGTAAAAAAACACACATAATCCACAAAACAGTTTTTTCATGATTATTTTTCCTTTCTCTATGATTACACTGGTCCTGCTTGGAATTTCATATGGTTTTCCCCTTGAAACACCGGAAAACCCAAACACAGTCAGTATAACTTTTACTTTTCATATTTCATATCATAAAGTGGTGACAAATAAGGGGACGGTATAAAAGAAGGACGGGGCGGGGTACAGAATAAAATATCTTTTGCCAGTTCAAGAAGATAATCAGTGACAAAGGGACGACTGTATTTTTTGTCTTTTTGGATTTTTTCCTTAAGAGTTTGACCCATTCGATCGGGCTTGTTAATGCAGTCATTTAATTTGGCCAGTTCCTCAGGACGATTTTGTTCCCATGGGCTATTTTCAAACTGAATATTATTAAAAAACACCTGATCTAAAAGAGAAGTATAATTAACCTCATTTTCAATGGGTTCACCGGTGTTTGTGAAACGAAGATCAGGGATAATTCCGGCTCCCTGGGGTGATCGCCCACTGCCCAAAACGTAGACCCCCGTAGTCATACTCAATTGAAGGGGCTTTAGGGGAGTGCTTTTATCTCCGGGTTTGGAAGTAAGCTGTATGGGAGGAGGGGATTCCTGTGCAATGCCTTTACCAAAGGTGCGATCACCGATCACCCAACCACGCCCCATATCCTGTATGACTCCGGCAAAAATTTCAGCAGCACTGGTAGAGAGTTGATCCACAATGACAACAATATTTTTATTGTAAGTCATCAGAGGAAGCTTGGGATTAGCAGAAGGAAAACCGCCCCCTGTGAAATAATAAGTTTCGGATTCATCAGACTGGTTTATAATCTCACCATTTTTAATCGGTAAATAACGTGCCATAATTTCATTACTTTGAATAATGGTATTGAGCATACAGGCCACTTCATGGAAATTCCCCCCTTCATTATTACGAAGGTCAATAATCATTCCCCAGCTGAAAGGATTGTTAATATCTATGGTTTGCAGGAGAAGGAACTCAGCACACACAGGGTATCTCGGCATCACTGAAGAATAATAAGGCATCAGTACTGAAATCGCTGCATCAGTCAATGAATTGCGTTGGGGAAACTGAAATGTTTTTAAAGGCAGGTAAGAAGCCTGAAGTTTAACAGAACCAGCGGAGTCCTGATCTTCAGGAATTTGTCCAACAGAAGAGCCTTCAGTGGACGGGTTTTCAGGTTCATCACAATCCATAACAGGTTCCTGTTGAGTGAGGTTCACAAAACGCTTGCTTTCCAACCAATGATGAACGGGCTTATCAGTGACTCCCCGCTTGACCTCAACTTCTTTTTCATGATTTTCACAAAAACCTAAAACCCTGAACCTTACCTGGCTATCCATCGGGCCTTTGAGTCTGCTAAGGAACTCATTTTTGACCTGTGGGTCATGAAAAGGCAATCCTCTGATATCAAAACCATCAATACCTAAAATAAGGTCTCCATCTCTAAGACCTGCGGCTTTGGCCGGTGAACCTTCAAAGGGATGAACAGCCAGGGCGATTTCCCCGTTTTCCAGTTTGTGAAATGGAAAAAAAGCCCCCACTTCAACAGAATCCTTATTGAATTTCGGAGATATCAGCTCCAGGGGATGCAAAGTGGTTTTTGGATCAAAAGCTTCTTTTAGGTAAGCGTTGTATGTGTCTCCCGCCAGTTTGCTTTGGTCTTCCCGGGGAATTTTCCAGGTGAATTTGAGGACTTGTTGAACAATATCATTAAACTCTTCAGTGCCGGGAAGTTGTGTTCTAAAAAGTAAACGGAAGGATTCTCTACGTTTTGCATTAGATGCCAGAAAATCCTCCAATGTCAAATGATCCGGTCTGGAAAATGGAACAATCTCCAGTTTATTGAGATCAGAGACTCTCAATTGGTGGGATTCATCCTTTATATCTTCTGAAAGCAATTGATGAAAGGCCATCAGACAGGCACTGAATTTTTTTTCAGATTCATAACAGGTTTCCACTGTGAGTTTTTGGTTCAGTGTCTCAAAACCAAAACCCGTTTCAGCCCAGGCCTGTTTCTTTTCATCCTCTGTGAAATCCCCCCATGAGCTTGGAAACAGGAACACAGAGGAAACAGCAAAAAATATAAATAACCTCACACCTTCTCCTTGAATCTTAATAAGATATATACTGAAGACCATTTGTTTTTCATGTGACTTTGAGAGACCACTTGTTTTAAGCGGATTTTGGCTAAAGAAATTCAGCATAGAATAAATGATCTCTCAGGGAAATTCCATGAAAATTCAAACCGGATCAGTATAGTTTGAAAGAATTCTTTTAACCAATAGTTTTTTTTAATATAAAATATTATTTACACTGAAGACCCTTTGTTTTTATGTCGTTCCCATAAGCCCCATAAGAATACACATTTATAAAACATTGTAAAATTTACAAAAAAAGAAAAAAACTTTACATGATGCCAAAAGTGATATAGAAATCCCTCCATATCAACCAGGAGGCAAATAATGGGCACAGGACACTTTTTTATTATAATAGCAACATTTATTTTGGGATTTTCCAGTGCAAAGGCACAAGGAGACGATACAGGGACACCAACTCTCCAAGGGGATACAGTCCCGCAAGTCCCGACTCCGCCTGACGGCCACACAGAGGGTGATGATACGCTTTTGTCAGATGTTTTTAATGACATACTCCTGGAACAGGGAACAGAGCAGGATCAAAACAGGCACTTGGAAATAGAAGGATATTCCGGTCTGAAATATGAAGCCCTGGAAAAAGCTTTGGATGCCAGGATTGATACTCTGACTGATCTTAAAATTTTCGCCATAACAGAGGGTCCGTGTACAATAAATGGTGCCCCCGTTAACTCAGTAATATGGAATGCAAAATGTTATTCCTTAGAGTTTATTCACAACTTCACCAAAGTGACTCTTTCTGCAAGTAACGAAAATCTTTTTGTTTGTGGCATGATAATTTATACTCATTATCCTGAACGAAAAATCGTGATCTCTAATTGTGAAAACAACACCCAAAGGATAAACTTTAAACCGCCTTATATTCATTGGCGAATAGATCCAAACCCAGTTGAAACTCTTTTGCATTATGACGATCTTGATATCCAACCCCTTCCACCGGAGGACGATAAGACAATCATTGAATAAACTGAAAGAGTTTCTTTCAAAAAATCCTTCATTTTTCTAAAAAGATTTTCCCTTTCGATATCTGATGAATTACGAAGGAGGCCATCTGAAGACGGTATTTTACTGATGAATTGACATCAAAACCTTTGAATACATTTTTATATTTGTTTTCTTCCCATGAAAGAATGCTTTGATTCCAAAAATCTTTTTTAAATGACATATTTACCTTCTTGAATTTTTTATTCCTATATCTGAGATACTACCTTAAAATAGTCAGAAGATTCTACTTTTTCCAAATCACCTTTATTTTTTCTCTTTTTTTTTGCGTATCTGAGTTAAATGGGTTATTGGTGAAGTTTAATGCTATTTCCTTTATATCTTTCTCCTTACATCTAAACCTTTGATCAGGAAAAGATTTGTCAGGAACAGGGATGAATTTCTTGATAGGAATTTGAAGATTTAAAGGAGCTGAAAACCATTTTCCCTGAAGTTCAGTTTTTTTTTGTGCCTTATGTCGGTCAATTCCAATAGATGGTATATTGTATCCAAAAGTGGTCTTACCACATAACAGATTTAGCTGTATGTCAGACCATATCGCATAGTTATTGAAATTTTCATAAGGGCTTCTCCCTCCGATAAGAGGTCCAAAGAAGTCCACATTCAAGATTAAAGGAGAGTTTGCCTCAACCTCTCTGGAAAAACTTATGTGAATTCCTGCTCTTGTTAGATATCCTGGTAAAACAATACAGTAATAAAATCCATTTTTACTTTGAAAATATTTAGTGGAGGAACAACTTTTAAGCCATTCTGGCTCCTCCCAATAATAAGGTTGACCTGCATTACCAAAACCTTTCACAAAAACAGAATCTTTTATTGTTTTATAGGGAATAAGCCAGTAGGAATTATGTAATTTTGGAGTTTTAATAAGGATGTTTTCTTCCATTATTTCTTTTCTCAGAAAATCGGAAAATAAAGAAGAGTGGGATAAATATTGGTTCCATTCTTTTTTTGAATAATTTTTAAATTGCTTTAGATGTTGAATTATTATATAACCTTGAGGTTTTTCTAAAGATGACTTTGATTTTACACGATCCGGATCTCCTGTGTTTCTTATAACCTCCTTTGTCATTGAATAATGAGAAAGTAAACTGATTTCATCATGAATACCAATAACGTATATTCGTTTCATAGCTTCTTTTGGAAGCCAGTTTGTTTCCAAATATATTTGTTTCATAAGAGGGTGTAAATTCTGATGTGTTGGGTGGGTATTGAAAAAGTTTTCCCGTATAGGAGGCTCTGATGAGCGTAGCTTTCTTATTATTTTTATTTGCCATATAAAACACAAAATAATAAAAAGAACACTGATTTTTCCAAGATTTTTATAGCTCCATTCTGTATTTAGTATTATTAAAAAGAGTATTGATAATAACATGAGAAATAAAATAAACGGATAATCTTTCATTACAAAAAGAAGATCATTAGAAGACAAAAAATATGCCGTCTTATCAGAAAATAAAAGAGGAAAAATGGAAATAAATCCATAAATAGATAAATAATTTAACTTCTTACATGAACTGTCTGAAGAGATAAGATCATCATAATACTTTGAGAAAAACAAGATTAAAAAGACAGGAATGAAATACATATACCAATTAAATCTGGCTATTAAAAAATCAATAAAACAGGGGATTGCCGTCATAATAAAAAGATTTTTGGTTGATTTTGTGACAGGCCATTTTTTGGTTATTTTTTTTCGATAAAAGGTTAAGAACAGAAAAACAAAAAAAGGAACAATTGTATAATAAGAGAGAAATATTCTTTTGACATTTCTGACCCACTTTTCGGAAAAAAATTCTTTTTTTAGATGAACTAAATAATTTACATAATTTTGTGAAGATACAGCATCAATAATGTTAAAAATATTTAATAAATTATAAATTAAGACAGGAAAACAGGCCAGAAAAAGAAATAAAAAAACTGGTAAAAACCTTCTTTTTTTATTTAGAATATAATATAAAATAACAGTTATGATATGTATAGCGACAAGCAAATGAACCTGTATTCCTAGAGCGATAACCAAACCGACAAGGTATAAATAAAGATTGCTCTCTCTCTCTCTCTCTCTCTCTCTCTCTCTCTCTCTCTCTCTCTCTCTCTCTCTCTCTCTCTCTCTCCTCCAATAATACAAACCCATTAAAGCCAGAACATGAAACAGGATAGAAAACCCAGGATTCCATGCATAATTTAGAGGTGCAAATAGCGGATATCCTATTGAAAGAATAAAAGTCATTAAGAATACAAGAAGAGATTCCCTGTGTTTGACGATCTTCGCTAAAAAAGAAAAAGCTACTGTATAAGTTAAAGCCAGCCAGCTTACATACCATAAAAGGCTTTGACTGTAGATGTTGTCTCCTCCAAAAACCAGAGGAGGAAAGAGCAAAAAATAAAAAAAAGGGCCTGGAAGATTATTTCCTCCATTCATTTCCGGTCCTGGCCAATAAAATTGGCCTTTAAGCCAACCTTGAGCCCTAAGGATATCCCTTGATGTAAATATATCCCAAGATACAAAATTTTTTGTATAGAGGTAAAAAAAGAGGAATGCCAGGGAAAAAAAGCATAGTGAATTTCCCCATCTTGTAAAAAGAGCTTTTTGGTTAAGATTCATATGGCTTTCATTTCTCAGATTGGATTCAAGTGTCTGAATGTCTGACTGCGATTGTGTCCAGAGTGACTATTATTCAATAGTATAACCTCATAAGAGTATGAGGAGGGTAGCAGGTATTTTTTCTGAAATCAAGATCTATTCCCACCCCGTTTTCCATGTTTTTTCTGGTTATCACAAGACAGTCAGAGAGGTTAACCAATACCGCCGGGAGAGGAGTCTCAATCCAGTAGAGAATGTTTATTGCAATGCTCACAGTCGCAGGAAGTTTAAAGAGGCTGTGACCGCCGGACAGGATACCTCCAGAGGAGGCCCAATACTTTGTGGATATCTATAGAAAGATTTATCGTCGCAGATGGCCAGGAATAGGGAGGTCAGACATTCCAGTTCCTGGCCATTGACTGTGAATTTATACACTTTCACCTCCTGATTGGTTATATCAAAATAGATCAACTATTTTTTCCACCTCAGATGCTTAAAAACTTGGTATCAACCAATAAAACCTCACTTTACTATTATTAAAGAAATCCTTCAAGAACCTGCCTCATTAGTTTTTGGTAATGAATGCCTTGTTTTTTGGCTTTTGTTTTTAAAGCTTTTAATAAACCCTCTGACATTCTGATTGTTACTGTTTTGTTTTTTGGCTTAAACTCAAAATGGATGGGCTTAAAATTCTCAGAATGTATATAAGGGGATAAGTCCTGATCTAAAGTATTTTCAGCTTCTTTATTTGTTTTGATTTTTTTTAAATGTTTTTTCATATTTCTGAACCTCTTTTTTATTCATAAACCGTGCACTTATTGGTCTGATAAATTTTCCTTCATTCATCTTTCTAAAGGTAAACACCACGATAATAAGCTTACCTTTTGGACCTGTTCCGATTGCCAAAAACCGCTCTTCACCAGCAGAATGTTTAATATCAGGAGCTACATAAATCTTTTCCTGAAGGAAAAAGTCTTCAATTCCCTCTTTAGTTAATCCATGTTTCTGACATTTATTTGTATTGCCAGCATCCCAGTTAAAACCTTCAAACTTCATTCCTAAAAAAGAATAACAAATGTATTTACATTTGTCAATATATTTGTTATTCTGAACTATAGGCTTATTTTTTCCCTCAAGGGGTTGTGATTGATTTCTGGCGATTGTAAAATATTCTATGGTAGAGGAGTTCCAAAAGTGGTTGTGGATGTTTTGTCGTAGAATATGAGAAAAATCAAAGAAGATGATATTGAAAACATGGCCATTGACCTGCTCAAAGAACAGGGTTTTCAGTATTGCTTTGGGCCGGATGTTTCCCCAGATGGGACTCAGCCTCTCCGTACAGGCTATGGGGAGGTTTTGCTCAATGACACCTTTCAGTCTCTGCTATAGTTCGCCTTAACCCTAACATTCCCCCCACAGCCAGAGAAGATGCTTTTAATCAGGTAAAACGGATTCACTCTGAGGAATTGATTTAATCCTGAAGAGGGTAATATTTATGAACAGCTTTCTGATCGTAAAAATATCGTTGTTATTGCTGATGAGGCCCACCGCAGTCAATACGGTTTCAAGGCCAAAATCCTTGATGATAAAAATGAGGATGGAAAAATTGTGGGCCAAAAAACAGTGTATGGCTTTGCCAAATACATGAGGGATGCCCTACCTCATGCCACTTATCTTGGGTTTACAGGAACCCCCATTGAAGGAACTGATAAGAACACACCTGCTGTTTTTGGCAGTTATGTTGATATTTATGATATTGCTCAGGCTGTGGAGGACAAGGCAACAGTTCCCATTTCCTATGAAAGTCGTTTGGCTAAAGTGGAACTCAGCCAGGAGGGACAAAAACTTATTGAAGAGTTGGATCAGGAACTCAGGGAGGAAGAACTTTCTGAAACTCAGAAAACCAAGGCCAGAATGACACGGCTTGAAGCTCTCATAGGAAGTGAAGATCGTATAAAACACATTGCCAAAGATATTGTGACTCATTTTGAAAAAAGACAGTCTGTTTTTAAAGGAAAAGGCATGATTGTCACCATGTCTCGCAGAATAGCTGTTCATCTTTACCATGAAATTATTAAATTGCGTCCTCATTGGCATGATGAGGCCCTTGATAAGGGTCATCTCAAAGTTGTTATGACTGCCGCCGCCAGTGACGGACCTGAATTATCTTCATAAGTGAAGCCATAGACCCTGACAGTCTGTTTAATCCGGGTTTTATTGAGAATCGTTCTCCCATTTTCAAATTTCTCAACACTTTTGTGACCTGTGCCCAAAAGAACGGCGGCCTCTTTGCGATTTAGACCTCGAATCTCACGCAATTTCCTTAAAGTGACTGCATCAATTTTCCCTTCATTTCCCATCTTTTTCCTCCTTGGGGCTATGGTATTTAGCCCCGGTTGTGCAAGCGACCCACTTGCTGGCAAAGTAGCCATTTTTGCAAGCAAAGTGCTGCGAATTTTTTTTAGAAAATTCAATAGGATGACTTGGAAGAAGTGCTACGATACGAGTAAAAAAATGACTTGCTACTCTGGTAGCCAAATGGGTAGCCAAGAGTAGCCGTTTAAAGAAATTCCGGGAAAACTTGAGAAACTTCTGAAGCTGAACTGATGCGTTAAGTGACTGAAACCATTAGTTTATAAATTTTGATAACTTAATTGGGATTTCTGAAAAACGGACTCTGACTACTGACGTAAAATGGAGCGGGTTTTCAAACCTTAGAGGTTTAAATAAAATACCCCACTTCTTAGTAATGGTTAGCAAACTTAAGAAATGTTGAGAAATGCTAGAGATACCAAGCACTTCCCAACTGAAGAACCCTCGAATTTGTTAATTTGCAGTTCCTACTTTATCGCCAGTCAAGCTGATGACATTCCCTTTAGGTGATAGGGAATCCATCTTTGGAAGCACTTCTAAAACATCCGTGGCCCCTGCGACTTCAACACCAGCTAACCTCACATAGATTTGGAAAGTCTTCATATCTCTCCAACCACCGATTTTCATCACAGTGGCTTGATCTACGCCTTGGGCTAACATATGAGTCGCAAAGCAAGCTCTGAGCGTATGAAATACAACATGAGTATCTATGTTGTGTTTCTTTAAAAATGCCCTCAAAACCTTTCCGGATTCGCCATTTTCCCAAGTGCCAAGCCTTGGAAGGACAAAATCTTCAGGGTCACACTGACTTTCTTTTTGAAGTTCAGCAATGATCTCTTGAAGGTCCTTGGAAATAGGAACGCTCCGCCAGTAACCCGCTTTGGTGCATTTTATCGCTCGACTGACTGAATTGTAGGACTTGGACACGGATATGATTCTTCTTTGAAAATCAATATCCTTCCACTGCAAGGCTTTTAACTCACCACTTCTCATTCCAGTAAGAAATGCAAAAGACCAGATATGATACCAAGGGTGGTTTTCTTCCTTAGCCCCCTTGAGGAGAGTTTTAATCTCCTCCATGAGCCTGGGTATAATGGATGTCTTTCTGTTCGCCAAGTTTTCCATGCCTTACACAGAGTTCCCAACGCTCAAGAATGTCTCTCCACTTCAGCCCTCGCCCTTCTCGCTTATTGATCTCTTCTGTAACAACCTTGATAAGTCTTTTTTCTTCTTTGCACGCCTCTTTAAAGGTCTCTATACGAAATGTATTTTTTTGGACCCTTACTGAGGTGTCTACCTTTCCTCGTCCTTGAACATAGACTCGGAAAAACTGTTTTCCATCTTTTTCATAAGTTGAAATGGACATTTAAACCTCCTGTAAGTTGAGAGGTTTCAATGAGTGTATCCAACTCCGTTCGCCTGAAATACAGTCTTCTTCTGAATTTCCTTGCCCTCAAGATTCTGCGATAAACCAGAATCCTGATGGCATTGATACTCTTCCGAAGGTATTGTGCAGTTTCTTCAGTCGTTAACCAAACCAAATTGCCAAAGAGCCGATCAGAGTTACAAACGTCAACGCTGCCACTCTGACCACTGCCACATCTTTCATTCTGACAGTTATTTATAACCATAGCAAACACTCCTTTCTTGGGCAAGCAGTATCCTAAGAATTTTTTAAAATTTTTCAATTTTTTTGACCTTGGATTCAGCTCCCACTTTGGAATTTGTCACACAATCAGCCTTGGTTTTGCGACAAGTATTGATTGAAGACCTCCATCATCTTAAGCTCCAGTTGCTCCTTTGAGCCACTAAACTGGGAGAGCTTTTCCTTGAGGAAAATCTCTCGTTTGTCATTATGTGAGAGAGACTCCTCTTGGGATTTTTTGATGATATTATCGAGAAGCTTGTCATCTGCAAGGTGGAGAAGATTTTCAATAATAGCCCTTGGTACAACCTTCTTTCCAAAGGGCTTTTTGTTGGCCCTGTCCACAAGCTTTGAGATTTTTTTCATAAATTCTTTATTGAAACGAATGCCAAAAGAGTCTCTCCTCTTTGGGGTTTTCTTTGCCAAAGCTGGCTTGGGTTCTCGCTTTTTAGAGATATGGTTTTGTTCCACTTTGTACCTCCTTTTAGGTACAGGGTTTAAAGTTCAAGGCTTAGGCCACGATTTTTGTTGATGACTTTTTCCATTGAAAGGGCTGACACCGAGATGTCTAAAGGACTTTTTGAATTTGTTGGTATTCAGTGGGTGACATTCGTACACAACTCATACCACTTTGGTTTATTTTTGATTTTCCTTTTGTCTTCATTTGATTCCTTTCTTTGTCTCAGTTTGATTTTGTTTTTCTCATTTATTTAATAAGAGATTGTCGCTTTTGTTTTCCTGTTTTGTTGCCTGTTTTTTTCCTTTCTCGTTTGGTTTCGTTTTTGGTCATTTGGAGTCGTTTTTGTATTGCAAGCATGGACATTGGTGCCAATGTCCTTAAAAAACCCCTTTGGGGCGGGGGAGCTTCGCCCCTTTTTTACTTGTTGAGGGCAAGCCCCCAAACCCCCGTTGAGGTCGCCAAGCGGCCTACAGGTGTTCGCTTCACTCACAGCCTTTCTCCTTCCCAGAGTCTTGCTCTCTGATAACCTCTTGAAGCTCTTGGTCCTCTTCCTCTTCTCATCAGAGGCTTTTCAAGCCTCAGCTTTCTTACCCCCCTCCCTATAGTGATTTTTTGAACCGTTTGAACCGGTTCAAAACCGGCAGAATCATGCCAACTTTAGATGATTTTTCTTGAGAATTTTTCACACGGGCTTCATAACCAATTGTTCTTATTGGAGAATAAGCATTGATTTCTTTTGATTGACTTCAAAAAAATTTTTTCATTTTTTTTTGAAGTTCTTCTGAATTGAAAGATTTTCCTTTTTCTGACCAACCAAGCCCCCTTAAATCTGAAAACCCTTGGGCATGGCAAAAGCGTTTTCAAATCAACTCACTTAAAGAGTTATATATTTGTTTTTACTAGTTTTTTTCAAAGTCTTGACAATTAAGTTATTTATGTTATATTTGTTATATAAGTTAAGTTCGCTGAGAGGGGATAAACGTGGAAATAATCATCACAGAATGGGGGTTGAACTCCTACTTGGAGATGAAACACAACAGAGTATTCACTGAAGGGGAGTACAAAAACGGCCTTCGCCCCGATGTCTTATTGTTGGCAAGGTATCCCAATGATCCTAAGTTTAATCATTCAAAGTTTTGGTCCATTGCCACCGACCTGGCAAAGAAAAAAATTCCAAGTGGATATAAAATGAAGTGGCATCAAGTCGGCAGTGGAAAGATTCAGCTTCGCTTACCAGTGGGTATCTTTACAGAAGCTTTTCTTTGTGAAGCCTATGTTAAAGGAAATGCAAAGCAAGAGAAAAGGAAGATGGCTCGTTTTAAAACACACCTACAACTTATTAGAGACAAGAGATTCACAGAATATGGGAGGTTAACATGAGTGAACCCACTTTAAGTTCTAACATTAAGGTTGAACTCATGCATATCGGAGTTCAGATGGACAACTCCGGTTTGCCCAAAGAATTTGTCGGAGCTGCTGTCAGCACAGCTTTTGAATTTGAAGGGGTCTATGACCTAATGAAACTTTGGACTGAAGAAGAAACCGAATCCGAAAGGCAGGAAATTATTGCCGACATCCAGGACATGATTGATGACTGCTCCCAAAAGAAAAGAGGTGAGAAAGCCGCCATTCGCTTTGATGATTTAGACACAATTGCCAAGAATGTTCGGTTTTTTAAAGACAATCTCCGTGGGGTTGTGGACGAAAAGGGTGGAATCAAAGAGCTTTCCAATCTGACAGGAATCCCCCAGCCCTCGCTTTCAAGATTCTTCAGTTCAAACACCATGCCCAGACGAGCTACCCTCTTAAAGATCGCCAAGGCTTTAAAACTTAGTCAGATTCAAATAGAACAAACTTTATGGCCTTGATTTTTCATGCCGTAATAATCTCCCATTTTTTTTCCAAAAAAGAAGACATCTTGAGCTTTCTTGCTATTTTGTAAAGACGATCTTGTATTGTAAGCCCGTTTTCAATGGCATCCATAATGGCTTTAAAAACAACGCCCTCTCCAATTTTTGTTTGGTACTTTAAAGCTTCAACAAGGGCACGATCCAGGTTGACGACTCTAAACTGGTCGATGGAATCAACTCCAACTTTTAGAGAGGCTGTTGTTTTTATGGCTTTGTATTTACTATCCGTTGAGATTCTCCTTGATGGCGGTACAAGGAGGCAAACTTGGGGAGAGACCTGTTCAGTGAGGTTATAATACTCCAGAGCTGAGAGGCCCCCAATAACGGAATGTTTGCCAAACTTCTTACACCCTAGAATATAGTCGAGGTATTCATAATTCACATCGGCTTCAGGGTGGACATAATACCCCCTTGAGACCCTTTGGATCAGCCCGCTTGTAACCCAGCGTGAGAATGTGGGCTGAGAGATAGAAAAAAGCTCAGTGGCTTCTTTTGTTGAAAAGACTCCAAGGGGAATCAGGCGATTTATTTGCTGTTTGAGATTGCTTTCTCTCATATTTATATAATGAATGAATTTGCACTTTCTTTCAAGAAAGAGTGCAGATTCATTCACTTTAGTGGCTCATTTGATACAGGATCAGAGTTATAGGTTTTGGAGAGCCGTTTTCATTCTTAGAACCTTTCCCCTATGGCGAGAATCCAGTAAACAATTAGAGGAACCTCAGCACTTATGAAAATATGATATAAAGGGGCCTTCGATTTTGAGATAGTCTTGGATAAGACGGTCTTATAGGTAAGAACTCCAAACTTTTTTTAGACACCTTTAGTTACGAGTATTTTGGGTATTGTAGAAGCCTATACATTTGAACAGTCCAGATATATTCTTTAAAAATTTTTTTATTTTTTTCGATCGTTATTTTTTTTTTATTTTTTCAGAATTTTAATTTACTAATTTGGTTTAAAATCCGGTGATGAATGATTTGAATATTTCAGAGAAGTTAAAGAATTTGAGAAAGACCCAGAAATATGATCCAGGCTAAACCTGACGAAATGGCGGGGCTGATTCCCGCTTCTGTTTCAAAGATTGAAAACGGAAAGCGGACCATGAGTGCTTTAAAACTTATAAGCCTTCAAAGGCTTTTAAAGCCAGAGTCACCGCTTTTTTAGGCAGAGAGATTTTTCTTTTATTTATTATTTTTTCGTTTTTTTTATAGAGATTTTTAAGACTTTTTTACTTTGTTATGGGGATTTAATCAGGCTTTATGCTTTTAGCCTTTTGACGTAACTCTTCCACTTCTTTGGAGGTGAGTCCTGTATAAAGGCAAATGGTTTCCAAATCGGCACCACGTTGAATCATTCGTAACGCCGTTTCTTGAGTTCCTTCTTTATGGCCTTCTCTACGACCCTTTTTAATACCCTTCTCTCTCTCTTCATCCAATGAACATTGTAATGCTGACATAAGCCTTTGATCCTCCTCTATGGTTTCCTCTTCTATACTCCTGAGTACACTCAATGTAAAATTCGGATCATTCCGACGGATATAATCCACCGCCTTTTGAACAAGAAACTTCTGATCCTTTTTACCAAGAGTTGTACCCATCTGAAACAACTCCGCAATGGTTTCCCGGCGGAGTTTCCAGATACTTCCCATTATAAGCAAAATGGGTCTGGAAAGCAAACTTTTGCCCAACCCACGATATAAATCAATATCATGGATATTCAACAACTTACAACGGAAATTGAGAATATTCTTTCCAAATTTCTGTTTCAAAACAGGAGTCAATCCCTCCAGGGAGTCCTGAAAGCCCAACGGACCCTTCCAGTATTTTTGTCGCCCATGATAAACAAGAATGGGAATGACCGGATAATTCCAGCGATTATAAATACAAGTCTGGTATCCCAGAACCTGTCTGAGCAATTGGGGATCCTGGTGGCTTTTGTGTTCGAGCAGAAAAAAAATACGCACCTGTTTTTTGGAGCCTTTGACTTGGACTGAGAATAAAAGATCAATGCGTTTTTCATTGCCCTCTTCATCCATAAAGACAGTCATTTCAGGTTTTAAGGTTTTCCAGTTAAAGAGTTTGAACTCAGAGGGTTTAAAGACAAGGCGGAAAATGTCCAGTCCATATTTTTCATTGATAAAGGTTTCATTGAACAGGGCATTATGGGCCTGTTGTTTTCTTTTTTCAGGAATTTTCTTTGATGGCATTTTCAGGCTCTCAGGTAGAGGGGAGGAACAACCGACTAAAACAATAATTCCATCACAATAAATCAGAAATGGCTTGCCTGGTCAAGTCGTGTTTTTATAGCAGATTTTCATCCAATTTCTTTTGTCTTCAACAAAGAAACCAAGGATTTGGGATTTTCTCTAAAGGAAATATCAGGAATAATCCAGTGAGTGGAGAAAGGAAAGAAAACTGGAATGTGAAGCAATTTTGGACGAAGTTTCAGAAATGAGATTGAATGAAAAAAAATAAAACTCATGAGCTATTTATTTTTTTCATAGCAGGGCTTAATTTTTTGCCTCTTCCATTTTCATCTTTTTAATAATGGAGTGCCAGGCTGTTCTTCTTTGGGTAGCCGCATAAAAAAAATTCCTTAAAAAGGTGCCAGGTGATCCATCAATCTTATGAACTTCCATAAAAAATTTGATATGTCTTAAATCTTCGCTCATCAAACGGACCACAGTAAGTTTGTGTTTTCTTTGTTTTTTTAATAGTTTTTTTCTACCCATAATTTCCCCTTTTTCTTAAAATTTATATATTTATACTGATCGTGTTTGAATTTTCGTAAATCGTAAAGCTACCCCGTTATTGTTGTTTTTGTAAAGATTTAAATTTAAATTCACTTGGAGTGTAGAGTTTTTTGCCCTGGTGCATATCCTCAATCAATTGTTTCAGATACTTCCTGGGGTTCACAGTATTGAGCTTGCAGGATTCCATCACTGAAAACAGTATGGCTGCTGTTTTGGCCCCTCTCAATGAATGAGTCCCATACCAGGTCTTTCTGCCAATAACAGGATTGCGTAATAAACGCTCCAGGGAATTGTTATCAATAGGTAAATCAGCTTCGTCCACAAAAAAGGTCAGTCCATTGTAATTATTCAGAAAATAGAACATAGCTTTGCCTATGGAACTCTTGCTGGAGTAACATTTTACTTTCTCCATGGCCCGTGACTTCATTTTTTCAAACAGGGGTTTCATTAAACGACGAACTTTTAACACGCGATCAGTAGGACGATCCCTGGATATTTTGTATAAACGGTAAATCTTTTTATAAAGATCAATGAAAAACTCAGCCTCACCTTTAAAATGAGTTGAGGCTTCCCTGAACTTTCGCCTGGAATGGGCATTGCAGTAGATATTGAGTATTTTCTCCGACTTTTTCTTCCCTTTTCGCTCTTTATTTGCCTGCTTGACAGCTTTGGAATAACCCGAAAAAACATCACTCACCAAATACTTGCATTGGGACTTTAATAGAAAAAAAAAAGGGACCGGATTTTCTCAAGGGAAAAGAACCGGTAGGCTTTTTGTGAAGTAGGTCATCTAAGGTTATAGTTGCCAAAAAGTTGGTAAAACAGCAAAAAAATTATTTTTTAAAGGATAATAAATAATCAGCCCGATTAGCACTACTGCATCATTTTTTCATAATGCTCTTTATATCCGGTCACTTCAAAGACCTTCTTAAATACTTCTTTGAAATGCTCAAGGTTCCGTTCTTTATAATCCGAAATATTCGGTGGGTCTGTATGTGATTCTCGATCAATATATCTCTTGAAAGCACTATATTTGGGACCATTCAATTCTTCTCTTTGAAAAAGATTATTTATACTTTCAGACTTGTCAATAAATCCAAAAAAGTATTCTATAATATTTCTCATGGAATTAGCAACTAAAAACATGGTGTCTTGATTTCCACTCTTTATGACTGCCCAATAGGATTGATATTCATTTTGTATCTCATTTTTTTTCATTTTTTCGATAGTGCTAGATTGGCTTTTTGAAATCCTAAACAAGCCCTGTATATTGTTATCATTCTTTTTATTTTTATCAATCAACTCGTGAAAGAAATATAAATTATGAGTTAAAACAAATACCTGGATAAATGCTTCTTCAGTTCCTTTCAAAAAAATTCTTTTTATTAGCTCTGCTACATTGAAGACATACATATGGGATAGGCTAGAAATGGGATCGTCAATAACAATGATTTTATTTTTTGTATCATCAGTCTCCTCTTTACCCACACACAACTCTATAAAATACAAAAAACTAATTACTGTTTTTTCTCCTTCACTCAATGATTTGAATATGGTTTTATTATCATCCGTATTTCTTTTTAAATTGTACTCTCTATCGCTATATTTAACTATTTTAAAGTCTTGAATTCCAAAATCTAATAGGTGTTGGTTAATTTTTTCAACAACTTCACCTATGTTGACAACTTTTTTTTGCCATTCCCCAATGATGCGTTTCTTCTCTTCAATACTATTACTCACAGATTTTATTTCTGTTTTTATTTCTTCTTTTTTTTGATCCAAACCTTTCTTCTCTTTGATATAGAATTCTATAATGGAATCATATTTTTTTCTCAAAATATTCCAAAATTCTTTTTTGAGCTTTCTCTGCTCCTCTTTTTTATTCTTTATTTTTTCGTTAAATTCTGTTATATCCCTGTTGACACTTTCAATAAATTTATTCATATCTTCTATGACATTGGCACTTGAAGAGAGATTAATAGGAGAACTGGGCTGTTTTATCTTTTGATCCAGTAGTTTTAAATTTCCATCAATCACTTTGCTCAAACTCCCAAAATGCTTTTCCATTTGTAAATTTTGTTCATTTGTAAAAAAATCTTTCTTGTATTCATTGAGAATAAAATTTTTCTTTAGATTTTTGTAGCTTTCATAAAGTTCTTTTATCTTCCCCAAATCCTTTTCATAGGCTTCGTCAAAATAGTTCTTTATATCAGCGACCAACTCATCAGTTAAAGTTTTTTCTTGGCAAAAAGGGCAATTTCCTCTTTGATTAAGATCAACATATTCATCTATCCCCTTTTTTACCCAATCAGAATTTCCCAATTCTTTTATAAGTCCTGCTATGGAAGAGTTTTCATTCCCTACTATCTCTTTTTGAAAAATTTCATCTTTTTCAACCTTAGAAAAGTTTTCTCTGTTTATAGTAGTCAATCTTTCTCTTTCAGTGGCTTCTTCGGAAATGTTTAACAAATCAAATTTTATATCTTCAATGCTTCTACTGGAATCAATCAAAGGTAAGTTTATGAGATAGTCAAAAAGAGTATCTTTGTTAGCTTTTAATTTATCTAAAAACCCAGCCTTGTCAAAAATTCTGTCTCCACCAGTGTATTCTGTTTTAATTTTCCAAGTTTCGTCTTTTGCGTTATCTTTGTTTTTTTCACTTTCAGTTTCATTTTTATCAAGATTTTCTTTTAACTTCTCTCGTTCTTCAATCATATTCTTTTTTTCACTTTCAGCTTCTTTTATTTTTTGCGAAGCGATCGCATTGTCTTTGGCCAAAGTGAAAATGCCTTTTTGTCTCTCTGTTTCATAAAAATTTTTTTCTACAAAACTTTGATTATAGACGAGTATTTTTTGTTCATCTTTTTTGAAACCCTCAATAGAGCAATGAACAAAATGTTCTCCTTCCAGGTTTTCTAAATAGTTTGAAAAAACTGTTTTCCCTGATCCATTCAATCCATAAATAAGATTTACTTTTTTGTCGGTTTCCAACGATGCTTCATCTTTGTAACTG
This sequence comes from Bdellovibrionales bacterium, assembly GCA_965218815.1. GTDB lineage: Bacteria > Bdellovibrionota > Bdellovibrionia > Bdellovibrionales > JAGQZY01 > JAGQZY01. The sequence continues at coordinate 1,567,922 of CBDCLX010000002.1, forward strand.
GCAATTTTTGCCAATGTTATCTTATTTATCATGAACTGCCTCTATCGTATGTATGGGATTCTACCCAGTATGTGTTGACCACCAATTAAAAAGTTCCCAGTGTTGCCCATCATTAACTGAGACTGATGTTTAATTTAATAGGTGACAAACAGTGTACCATAATAATTAAAATCGGTAAATCCCCAGCTTTGCTGGGGGCACCAATAGAGATCAAGTGAATGCGTGAGGAAAACCATTATCAATCTGTCTGAGTGGTGTTAATTTGTTCGTAAACCTGTTTTAAGAGAGATTGCTCAACAGTATTTTTAAAAATCTGTTCATTCATAAATTTGGCTGTCATATCTTCATTTTGTTCCATTCGTTCAATAAATAAATTCTCCAGTTTTTTAAGGAAAACATATCCAAAATTTTCCATTGAATTGGCCCGGGCTGACTCTCTTAAATCGGAATCAGACACAGCGTCCTCTCTAATGGAATCCAGAAAAAGCTGATCCGCCTGGGTGAAACTTGTTCCAAACTGATCATTTAAAATATCTATCAACTGGGAAAGTTCAATGGTTTCTTCATGTGATTTTCCTGTTCCAACGGACGTGGGACCGGAGACTTCACTATCCTGCCCACTTTCAAGAGAAATTGACCCTTCACTTATTTTTTGAATACGATAATATTTCAAGTTGATTTCATCATCGAAATGATAAGAAGGACCTGAGTTTTTTCTTGGTAGTTTTTTTAACAGGTAGCGGATGTATGAATAAAGTTTTTCAAGACTGGAGTCCTGAAAGGGAATAATCTGGGATAAGAAAGAATACAAATTGCGAAAAGCCACTAACACTTTTCTAAATTCTTCCCGCTCAGATTCATCTTTATCATTAAAACGTGAAACAGCAGGATCAATGCAGGCATTCATTTTCCCATGATCGGATTGGGTCTGAACTTTCTTTGGTCGATAAAAAATCCTGCAAAACTCCTCAACTTCTTTCTGATGATAAATCTGATAACTGTCTAAACGGGACTGAAGCTCATAAAGGTGCTTGGCCTCTGCCTGTTCACCAACAAGGGTTTTTTCATAATAAGGTTGAAAAGCCTCCTGAATATCTTCAGGCTCATTGACAAAATCAAGGATAAAAGTATCCTCTTTGCCCACACAGGTTCTATTAAGTCGGCTAAGAGTCTGAACAGCCTGGATACCGGACAATTTTTTATCAATATACATGGTATGAAGCAAAGGTTGGTCAAAGCCTGTTTGGTATTTCTCCGCCACAAGTAAAACCTGGTATTCCATGCTGGCAAATTTTTTAGGAAGCTCCTTTTCCCTTATGCCCTTATTCATTTTAACTTCCGTGTATTCCACGTCCTTAATGTCAGGATCAATAACCGTTCCTGAAAAAGCCACCAGGGTTTTTATATCCGTATAACCTTTTTCAGAAAGGTATCTGTCAAATTCCCTTTTATATCTGACTGCGTGAAGACGACTTGATGTCACAACCATTGCTTTTGCTTTATTTCCAATTTTATGGCGGGTGAATTGTCGAAAATGTTCAATCATCACCTCTGTTTTCTGGGAAATATTATGAGGGTGAAGACTCATAAAGCGGGCCAGGGCACGGGCTGCTTTTTTCTTATCCACTTCAGGGTCATCCTCAATGGATTTTATCAATTTGTAATAAACCTTGTATGTTGTATAATGTTCCAGGACATCCAGGATAAAACCCTCTTCAATGGCCTGTTTCATACTGTATAAGTGAAAGGGGCGGGGTTTTCCGTCTTCACCTGGAACACCGAATATTTCCAATGTTTTATACTTAGGTGTGGCTGTAAAGGCAAAAAAGCTGATATTTGACTGGTGACCCCGTTTTTTCATTGAACGGATGATTTCCTCTTCATAATCCAGTCTTCCTTCCTCTTTCGCCTGTTTTTTGGCTTCTTCTTTAATAGTGGCACCAGCCAGGACTTCTTTTAAAGATGCGGCGGATTCTCCCCCCTGGGCACTATGAGCCTCATCAATGACCACAGCGTATTTTCTGAGTTTTTCCATTTTCTCAGCGACAAAAGGAAACTTTTGTAAAGTGGTGACTATGATGGGAACCCCAGAAGAAATGGCCTTTGCCAGTTGGGAAGAATCCTTATTGATTTTCTCAACAACACCCTGTTTATGTTCAAATTGATAAATTGTGTCTTGTAACTGTTGGTCCAGGACCAATCGATCTGTTACCACAATAACAGAGTCAAATATCTTTTCGTCTTTATCATTAAAAAGTGTTGCCAGGCGATGGGTCAACCAGGCAATGGAATTACTTTTCCCACTTCCGGCAGAGTGCTGAACCAGATAATTAACACCGGTTTCTTTCTCTTTGGCGGATGCAACCAGTTTTCGCACACAATCCAACTGGTGATAACGGGGAAATATTACAGTCTCTTTTTTAATTTTTTTGTTTTGAATCTTTCTTTCTTTTGTTTCCAAATGAATAAAGCGGGCCACAATATCCATCAGGCTGTCTCTTTGTAAAATTTCTTCCCAAAGATAACTTGTTTTATAACCATCCGGGTTTTCAGGGTTTCCCGCTCCATTGTTGTTTCCAAGATTGAATGGCAAAAAATAAGTTTTACTCCCCTTTAATTGGGTTGCCATATAAACTTCATCCGTATCAACAGCAAAGTGAACCAGGGTTCTTTTTTTAAATTGAAACAAAATTTCTCTTGGATCTCTATCATGTTTGTATTGATAAACGGCATTTCTCCAGGTCTGTCCTGTCATTGGGTTTTTAAGTTCCATTGTAACAAGGGGAAGTCCGTTAAGACCTAAAACAATATCAATGGAGTTTTCATTTTTATGACTGTATTTGAGTTGTCTTGTTATAGTGAGCTTGTTGGACGAGTACAATTGTCGAGTGTCCGGGTTTAGTTTATTGGCCGGAGCAAAATAAGCCGCTTTAAAGGTTTTTCCAAAACATTTAAAACCATGTCTCAGGACTTTCAAACAACCTTCATAATCGGAATTTAAAGCCCTGCACAGGTCCTCAAGTAGGATCTCCCGGGTGTTTTCTTTGTGGAGTTTGTGAAGGGATTCCCACTCTTTTGATTGGGTTTCCATAACAAAATCAATAAATGCCGATAAATCCATACCCCTTATGGGGTCAAAATAAGAACTGTCTCTTTTGGTGTATCCACCCCTGTCTAAAAGGTGCCTTTCTATGGCTTCCTCAAAATCTATTTCCTTATATTTTCCAGACATTTACAGACCTCCATGTTGCAAATATGTCGTAAACTTGTCGCAAATATGTCGCAAACTTAGTCACTGCCTTTCAGAATATAAAACATTTTGTGTGTAGCTCCTCTGGCTTCAATAATTTTTTTATCAATCATATCCTTCAAGTCCCTTTGGACAGTCCTTTTGGTTATTTGAAAACCTTTTTGTTTTTTTGATCCACCATCCTCTTGTCCCATTTTCTCACAAAGAAGATCAAAATCCTTTGGGACAAGTTTTCCGTTTTCCAAAATATGTTCGATAATCAAAGCCTGTCTTTGGGATAAATTGTGGTCTCTTGTCAAAGCATCTTTTAGAATAACTCTTTTACCCACAGTCATCACATCATTCATCTGGATCCAAAAACCCTTTGCAAAATATTCAAGCCAGGAGGTCATATCCATATTGTTATTTTCCACTGATCGGATGGCCTTATAAAAATTACTTCTGTCCTTGTCGTAATACTCACTGATGGAAAAAAGTCTCTTAAAATCATAATTCGCTTTATGAAGATAGGCGGCACAAAGAAGCCTTGAGGTTCGTCCATTACCATCCACAAAAGGATGAATATGGACAAACTGGAACTGGATAATGCCACTTTTCAAAACAGGATGAACATCCGGGCCTTCATTGATCCATTTCACAAAGTCTTTCATAAGACCGGGGACTTCCTTTGGCTTTGGAGGTATATAAATAATCTCTTTGGTTATGGAATTTCCCACATAATTTTGTACATCCCGATACATCCCGGGTTTGGCATTTCCACCACGGACTCCCTTAACCAGTTCCTTGTGAATATTTTTGATAAAAGACTCTTTAATTGTTGTTTCTTTTTTCAGGTAACCGGACACCAGTTTAAAAGCATCCCTGTAGTTTTTGACCTCTTTAATGTCTTCTTTATCGGCCCCTGGAATCTGTTTTCCGGCTAAAATCCTTTTGGATTGATCCAGGGTGAGTTGCGTTCCCTCTATGTGGGTTGTGTGATGGGTTTCAAGCAAAAAAGCATTGCGACTCATTTTCTTTATCCATTGACTTGAAAGATGGGCTGCTTTCAAAAAGCCTCTGGCTTGTTCAATTTGCATTAAATGATTCAGAAGGGTTTGGGTGATTGTAAATTTTGGAGAAAACTTTTTTTGACTCATTTTTTATTGACCTTTGGTTTTTGGTCCATGACCCTTTGGAATAAGACTTTGCTTTCTCATCCAATCTATGGCTTTTTTCAATTTTTCATCAGAAAATCTTTTTTTGCTTTCATGCCAGTTGTTTTTTATTTCATAAATAATTTCATGATCTGACGGATTTTTGCCATCCATCAAAAAATCATTCCATACGGCATAAATTGTATCCACAATTTCTGACTGCTCCGTTGTAAAATTATTCACAAGCAAAAGAAGCTGGTTTAATTGTTTGCTATAATCCTTCCAGTATTTATCAAAATAATGTTTATAGCCTTCAGAATTTTCAAGAGCTTTATATTTGAACATGAACCCTTTTTTAACAACACCAAACCATTTGTTTTTTTTCATAATCCCTTCCATCTTATAGATGGAAGGATCCAGAGGGCCTGCCGCTTCCCTTTTGTACTCCCCTTTAATGGGTATCTCCAAATGGGCTTCACACAGATAAAGAGTTTTCATAAATTTTGTTCTTCCAAAATGAGGGTGATCTTTCATTTGGGCCACAATTTCTGCTCCCAGCACTGTTTTTTTGAAAAGTGAGGGGGTTTCTTTTTCCTTTTTCTGGAATTGACTGATATTTACAACTTTTTCTTCATGAGATTCACAAACATTGATTTTCCCGGTGACTGCTGAAGTGATTAAGGTAGAACGGTACTCTTTCAGAAGTTCAATGGATTTTTTGATCTTTTCTGTCAGAGAATCAATGCGGGAAGTTTCTTTGTCAAGGAAGTCGGCAATAGATTTTTGCTCTGAGAGCGGAGGAACTTGTAAGGAAATACCTGCCATTACATTGTTCATTAGTTTGGTATTTATATCGTATCTAATAAATGCAAATGTACTTTGAGCAATAGAATATGAAAAATAATTTAGATTGATACCATTGCAATAAGGCTTTAGAGTACCACAAACATTTGTGCAATTAAATCTTCCACTTCTTCTAAAAACTGTTCCGGCATATGCTCCATCAGTTGTCCAGGTAATGTAATCTCCTTCAAAATCATATGTGTTAATTTTTCCTAAAATACCATTATTTTTAGTTTGAGATGAATAAACAGGATATATACCTATATTATTTTCAATTTCTTCATTACTAATTACTCTTCCTCGCCCAATTTTAAATAACATCCACAATTTTCTCATGTCCCAATGTTCAGGAATCTTTCCCAACCATTCCACATCTGAATCTTTCATTTTAACATGGAGATCAAGGCCCTTGGTTACAGTTTGAGTGATAAGAGCCGATCGTTTTTCTTTTAACAACTCAATCTGCATCTCTTTTTTTTGAATTAAGGAGTCAATGTGGGAGGTTTTTTTGTCAAGGAAGTCAGCAATGGCTTTTTGTTCAGCAGATGATGGAAGAATGATTTTTAGATCATTAAACTTCTCACTGGTAAAATGGGCTATTGTTGCTTTATTACAAAGGATATTAAACCAATCAGACTGTCCAATAGCCCTTAACAAATACATTAAATATTTAACATTATTTTTCCCTTTAGCTCTGACTCTGTGGAGAGCATTTTGAATAATACAATTTTTTGGTGGATCAATTACTATTCCTGCTCTTCCAACTTCTCCTCCTTCACATACCAGTAAATCATTATTTTGAATTGAATATTTGTTAATATCACCTAAAGAGGCCCACATTTCTGAAAATCTTATGACATCAACATTTTCCCATTGGATATTTAAAGCTTTTAAGTACGGAACTTTTAAATCAAAAGAGGATTGAGGATTATTCTGTAACATCTTTCCCAGTTGTATTGAATATCTAAGCTTACAACTGATAATTTTCCAATATTCTGGCATTTCACCAAGCCACTCTATTCCTGAGTTTTTATATTTTGGATAAGGCTTAAAATCAGTTTTCATTATTTTTCCAAAGTATTTTAGTTTTATGATTCAAGGGCTCTCTTTGACCTGGAGAAAATACAAGTTTTTTCATTTTAAATTCCTTTAAAATATTCTTTCATAAAGAATCTTAGCTTGTAACTTCCGAGAGCATTCCCGCAATGTCATTCTCAATTCTTCTTAAATCCTCTTCAATTTCAGGCAATGGGCGGGGAGGTTCGTATTTGTAAAAATAGCGGTTGAAATTGATTTCATATCCAATTTTTGTTTTGGATTCATCAACCCAGGCATCAGGTACATGGGGTAAAACCTCTTTTTTCATATAATCATGAATGTCCTGTTTAAGAGGAACATTTTCATAATCCCGCAGTTCTGAGTCAGATATGAGGTTTTCTTTAGAGTCTTTGCAAACATCCGCTGTTTCATCTCTTTCAGAAAGAGCCTCAACAATGGATTTAAAAAGAGAAGAAGAAATTTTAAGGTCAGCTTTTTTGAATTTCTTTTTTAATAAGTCAGTAAAGGAATCACGATTTTTTATGACAGTTTTTGATTTTAGACTTATGAGAACAGAAAGAATATCTTCCTGTAACTTTTTCCCAGCCTGTATCTCTTCTTCAATTTCCTTGGAATTTTTTCTTTTTTTACTATCTGCGATGTTGATAAAGGCTTTGGCCTCTTTTAATCGGGAAAGTCTGTCTTCATTGACCTGAAAATTCAACTGTAAGGCACGTTCAACAGTGATTCGTTTATAACCAAATTCCTCTGAGTTAAAAATACGGACAAACTCCCCTTCTTTAAACTCTCCATATAATTGAGTGATGGTGTTTTTTTGTTCTTCACTGATCTCATGTCTTTTATTTCCAAGACTTTTTTTCATTTTTTTGAAGAATGTTACAGCATTGATAAGCTGGATTTTGCCTTTTCGCTCTTTTTCCTTTCTGTTTGTAAGAATCCAAAGATAAGTATGAATACCCGTATTATAAAAAAGCTGATCCGGAAGGGCTACGATGGCCTCAAGCCAGTCGTTTTCAATAATCCATCGTCTTATTTCACTTTCCCCTGATCCAGCACTTCCCGTGAATAATGGAGAACCATTAAACACGATGGAAAGTCTTGTGCCTTCTTTTTCAGGTTCTTTCATTTTGCTAATCATGTGCTGGAGAAACAATAAGGAACCATCACTGATTCTTGGAAGGCCAGCTCCAAACCTTCCACTAAAACCCTTATTAGAATGTTCTTTTTTTATGGTGTCCTGTTGCGGTTTCCATTCCACTCCAAATGGTGGATTGGCTAACATATAATCAAATGTTTTATCTTGAAACTGATCTGCCGTAAAGCTGTCCCCAAATTGTATATGTTCTATATCCTGATTTTTTATCATCATGTCTGAGCCACAAACAGCATAGGACTCATCATTTTGATCCTGTCCAAACACTTCCAGGCGAGCATTTGGATTTAACTCTCTAACGTATTCTTCTGAAACGGAGAGCATCCCCCCTGTTCCACAGGCAGGATCAAAAAGAGTTTTGACAATTCCTCTTTTTGTCAGAATATCTTTGTCAGGAAGGAAAATAAGGTCCACCATAAGACGAATGACTTCACGGGGGGTGAAGTGGTCTCCAGCCTCTTCATTACTGGCTTCGTTAAATTTTCTTATCAATTCTTCAAAAATATAACCCATCCCAATATTACTGATTTTGTCAGGATGAAGATCTATTTCGCAAAATTTTGAGACAATTTTGTAAAGAAGGTCATGTTTTTCTAATTTTTCAATTTCCTTTTCAAACTTAAAGTGATCAATAATTTTTCTGGCTCTTTCTGAAAAACCTTTCATATAGTTTGTCAGATTGGATGAAATATTGTTGGGATCACCCTTTAATTTTTCAAAGGTGAATGGACTTTTATTATGAAATTTTTGTCTAGCTACTTTGTTCAGGATGGGTTCTATATTTTTGACTTTTCCACTTTTTAAATTCTCTGCTTTCCTAAGAACTTTGTCTTTTGTCGGTTCCAGAACACAATCAAGCCTTCGCAAAACGACAAGTGGAAGCATAACATTTCTGTATTGGTTAGGCCGGTATGAAATACGCAAAAGTTCTGCCACCTGCCAGATAAAATTGTCCAATTTACCCCAACCTCTTGATAATTTCTTTGAATTTTGATTTATTCTCTAAATTATTGCATATATTAAAGAATTTGACAGTCACTTTTATAAAAAGGCTATAAAACAAGTTCAAAGTCCAATGTCTTTTTGAATAAATGCCTGAGTTTAGCGTGGAGTCGTTTGAGTTCCTATTTTTTTAGCTATGATAAAAATAACTTTGTTGAACAAATAATTTGGACACAATTGATTAAGAAATTCTTAAATAAATCCCAACCTGGATAATCTTATGCTCATGGAAATAGGAGATACTCCAAAAATTTTTGCAAGGTTGCAAACATCCAGTTCTGACAAATAACATTCACTTTTGTTTTTTGTTATTTCTTCTATCTGATAGTTTAGGAGTTTTCTTGGCATCAATAAAGAAGCTGCAAAATGATTTGCTTCAATTTCTCTCCAATCAAAGCCTTCTGATGCTTTATCGTCACGAAATAATATTTGAGATGTATTCTGATCGTCGCTGTTTTCCACCTCTGTATAATTTAATGACTTGTCATGTCCCAACAGAAGGTGACCTAATTCATGTGCTATAGTGAACCTTTGTCTGTTTGGGTGATGGCCATTATTTACGACTACAACTTTTTTTCCATCATCCGTAGTCATAGAGGCTCCAGAAATATTGTCTGGTAGTTCTTTAGAAATATAATGAATGTCACAAGCTCTGATCAAATTTTCCATATCAATGAAACATTGGTTTGGATCATTTAATTTTCCCCTTGTTTCATCGGCTTTTCTTTCTATGACTTCAGCTTTTTTTCTATTCATTATTTTTCTCCTAATTTTTCAACAACATTTTTCAATTGGTTTGATAATCTTTGATCTTTCAAAGTATTAAGGGCGTAATTTAAGGAAGACTTATCAACTTCTTGTACCAAATTATCCAATTTAATATTCAGATAAAGGGCAATTTTAACGGCTGTTTCCAAGTTTGGAACCTGTCTTCCCTGTTCATAATTGTTTATCGAAATTCGGCTTAAACTCAACTTGCTGGCTAATTTCTCTTGAGAAATTTTCTTTGTTTCACGAGCGTTTTTTATCATTTGTCCAAATTTCATGGCTGTGGACATATAAAAAATTGTAAATGAACTTGAACAAATAGTCAAGAGGAAGTATATTTTAATATACTGGAAATAATACTTGACAAATTGCCAAAATTTGTTATAATATACAAAATAGGGTCTAAAAAGGCCAAAATGAGGTTTTTAGATGGTAAATAATACTTTGCATAATAAAATAAGTGAACAGACTAAAGGCCATAAAAAGCCGTATAGAGTGCTTTCTCTGGACGGTGGCGGAATGAGAGGATTATACACAGCCTCCATCCTTCAATCACTTGTAAATCGGTTTTCTCGACCAAATAACATCAATAACAAAGATATTGGAAAAGGTTTTGATCTGATCGTTGGAACCAGTACAGGCAGTATTTTAGCCTGTGGGTTAGCTACTGGTATTTCCATCAGTAAACTCATAGAGTTTTATCGTAATAACGGAAAAAACATTTTTACTGATCCGTTTCCTTCCAAAGGGTGGAAAAAATTTTACTGGATACTTAAAAATTTCTGTAAACCTGCCAATTCCAACAAAATTTTAACTGAGGAATTACAAAAAATATTTGAAAATAAAACAATTGCTCAAATATATGATGAAAGGCAAATTGGCCTGTGTATTACCTCTGTTAATTTAATAGATCATTCTCCAAGAGTTTTTAAAACTCCCCATAACCCGGATAAAAATGCCGATAATAAAAGATTATTAAAAGATGTATGCTTAGCTTCATCTGCTGCTCCCATATTATTCCCTATTGCACAGGCTCTTAACCCCGAAAACAATACACATGAATATTTTGCTGATGGAGGTTTGTGGGCAAACAATCCAATTTTAGTGGCTTTGATTGAAGCTATTATCTGTTCTGAAAAAAATCAAAAAATTGAAATTATCTCTATAGGGACTTGTTCACTTCCGACAGGGCAAGCAGTTGGAAATACCAATAGAGGTCTGTGGGGTTGGAAGTTTGGGATTGCTCCAATGGAGTTATCAATGGATGTTCAAGCAAAAGCCAACTGCTTTATTACCGATTTTTTATGTTCTCAGTTTAAAGGATTAGGAAAAGAAATAACTATTTATCGCTTGAAACAAACTGCTCCTTCTTCAGAACAAGGAAAATTTCTTTCTATGGATCAAGCCAGCGAAAAATCCTGCTCAACATTGATTCAATTAGGGAAAAAGGATGCTGATGAAATTTATGGAGAAACAATGAGAACAAATGAAAACAATGAACTAAAAAATGTCTTTACTAACTTGCCAGATATAAAAGGAGGAAGTAATCATGGCTGATTTGCAGAAACAATTTGGGAAATTTCACAAAGAAATCAAGGTGGAATCTGAAGAGTTGAGAGAGAAAAGAAACATTCTTTTTGAGAAAATAAAAAAATCTCTTTCTGAAAATAACAAACCCATTCCAGAAATTCTTAATCAAGGAAGCTACATATACGGAGTCGGAATCAAACCTGTTTTTGATGAAGAATATGACATTGATGTGGGTTTGGATTTTAATATCAAATCTTCAGATTACAAATACAAACCAGAAGAAGTCAGAAAATGGGTTTTTGACGCTGTAAAAAATCATACAAAAAAAGATGTGGAAAAGAAGGGTCCTTGTATTCGTGTAAAATACCAAAAAGGGTTCCATGTTGATCTTGTTTGTTACGCTAGACATAAAACCGATGAAACAATCGAGTTTTATCAATTAGCCCATAAAGATGGAAGCTGGGAGCCTTCTGATCCAAAAAAAATAAAAGATCACATTAAAACAGAAAGAGAAAAGTTTAAATCCACAAAGGACAGTAGTGGTTCGGATCAATTACAAAGAGTGGTCCGTTATTTAAAAAGGTGGAATGATTTGGTCATTCCAGGTGAATCTGATGACAAACCGATTGGTTTGGCTATTTTACTTTACTGCATCGACATCTTACAAAATCTTTTCCTTGACCATCAAGGAAATCCTGATGATTTACAGGCTCTAATATATCTTTCTGAAAAAGCAAAAAATAGCAATAGAATTTCTGCCTATAAGCCGGACACCCAAGAGGATGTTTTTGGGAAGATAAGCGATGAAGGAATGAGGATGTTGATTCAGAGGTTTGAAAAATTACATGATGCTTTACTAGAAGCAAGAAACTCTGATGACCTGAAAAATGCTTGTGAAATTATGAGAAAACAATTTGGAAATGATTTTCCTCTGGAAGAGAACAATGTTGATGTAACTGACAAGAAGTCCGCTCTATTATCAGCTATTTCAACTTATAAAACTTCTTTCAAACCTTATGCAAGAACAGAATAAACCTTGGTTTTTAGTAAGACCAGATATTAAAGAAGAAGTTATAAAGGATGTTAGTCAATACCCTGGTCTTCGTTCTTGTATGGAAGAGAATCATTTTGTGATTTCAGGGGTATGGCCAGTATATGAGGATATTGAAGAAAAAAAACACCTTGATAGTTTCCTAATAAAAATGGTTTTCCCCAATGACTATCCTAACAGTCTTCCAAAAATTTATGAGATAGGAAAGCGTATAAAGACAAAAAATCCGGATACTCATTTTTACAATGACAGCTTTGCGTGTTTATTTTACCCAACTGAGAGATATATACATTTCCCAAAAAACGAACCATTTCAATTTAAAAAATTTTTAGATGGTCCTGTAAAAAGTTTCTTCTTTTCTCAGTTATTTTATATTTATCATAAAAAGTGGCCATTTGGAGAACGTTCTCACGATTTAAAGGGTATGCTGGAGTTTTACAGTGAAAAATTAGAGATTCCTTGTAATAAAAAAAGTGTTTTAAAAGCTCTGTCTTATTTGTTAAAACCAAAAATCAGAGGGGACTGGCCTTGTCCATGTGGGAATAAAAAGCTGAGAGAATGTTCCCATATTGAAAAACTCAGACTCCTGCATAATCATATCCCAATAAATTTTATTTGTTCAGATTTACGATTACTAATGCCAAAGTTTCCCATTTTACATAATAGAACCAATAAAAATTTAATAGTTTTATCTTCAAGTGGCCACAAGAGCAAACGGCCACTTTTTTAAAGTTTCACTGCACTTTACTTCAATTAAAACACTCCATTGTTACAAAATATTTTCTTGCTCGTAAATAACTTATAAAGTTCTCTTCTAAAACTCTAAGTTAATTGATCTTTTGTTTGATAAGATTATTTTCATTAACTCGTCTAAGGGGCAGTAGTTAAGATACTCTTTTCTTATTATTGTCCTGCTTCCAGCCCGCAATGCGTCCCTTTTCCTGCCCTCAATTCTCATGCCTTACGGTCCTTCGGACACTTCAGGCATAAGAATTGCCGTTTCACTTGGCGGGCAGTGGGCCGCACCGCAGGCTTCCAGCAGCTTTTTCCTTGTTCCCCCTTCCCTTTCGGGGGGGAGGCTCGGTTGAGCCCCCCGAAAGGGAAGGGGGAATTTTTTTAACACCGCACAAATCAAATAAAGGAGGGAAAAGAAAGTGCAAGACAAAAAAGAAACAAACCATAAATCCCAGTCTGAAATCAAAACTGGGACTTTTAACTAAAAAGGAGAAATTTATCATGAATATCTACGATGCAATCAAAATTTTAGGAATTACCGATTTAGAGGAAATCACCCAAGAGGACGTTAAGAAAGCCTATAGACAAGCCTCAAGAAAATATCATCCTGATTGTAACCCTTCAGGTGATGAAATGATGAAACTTGTTAATGAGGCCAATTCTGTCCTTGAAAATGCCAGGTATCCCATCCTTGTCAATTCAAGCGACACTTACGACTATGGAGCAGAAATCAATTCAGCCCTTAATGCTATAAACAACCTCCAGGATTTATTTATAGAGGTCTGTGGGGCCTGGGTGTGGGTTTCTGGGGAAACAAAGGCTCATAAGGATGTATTAAAATCCCAGGGCTTTTTATTCTCTGGAAATAAAAAGATGTGGTACTTCAGACCAAAGTCCCAAAAGTGTTCCTGGAAGGGAAAGAGTCAGTTTTCCATTGATGAAATCAGGTCAAAATACGGAAGTCAGAAAGTCGAAAACAAACATAAACACCATTACGCTTTAAAGGCTCACGCTTAACGTGGGTCTTTTTTTTTTAAAAAGATCATTTATTCTTAAACTGATTTTTCAATGAAAAGAATTTCAGCTTAAAACAAATGGTCTTTTGAAAGGAGGAAATAATTATGACAGATAAAGAGATGAAAGACGAGGAGATTTTTAAAATTGTAAAGAATCTTGAACCTTATTTTTTTGGTTACACGGCCAAGGAAAATAGGCTTAAAAACGACAATGGTTTGGAGTTTTTATTTCAAGACAACTGGGGAAAGACAACAGTCAGTGGGCTTGGTGGGAAAAGTTACCAAAGCATTGGCTGTTCTTTCACAAAGCCGCTTGATAAAATTGCCAAGGATATAAAGCGTCGCCTTTTACCCAAGTACCGGGATGATTTTTTTGAAAACAAAAAAGAACAGAATCAACTCAGGGAAAAGGAGGCTTTCAACAGGAAAAAACTTGAGGCTCTGGCTCAGGCTTCCGGGGGAAAGATAAAAAACCAGTATTCCAGTTATTGGAGAACAGACAAATATGCCACTTTCAAAGACGGATCTGTTGCCCAAAGCTATGATGGAAAGTACAAGATCAAGGTTGAAACCGATTTTGGGAAAGCTTTAAAGATTGTTTCCTTTTTAAAGGAAATGAACAAAAGTTAGGAAAGGGAAAGGAGGACTCCAAAAAAAAGCCCACCAAAAGGTGGGCTTTTTTTGGCTATTGGGATCCGGCTTGATCCTGCACCTATCTATGCAATTACAAATCCATGTCTTGAAAAGGAGATTTATTTGAAAATAGAAAGAATAGACTGATGAGAAAATACCAAAGAGGAAAAATATCCGAATCTCGGATCAACTTTTGAAAGGAATTTCTCTAAAAAAAGAAATAAAGGAAAAAAGTAAATGAAAAAACAATTTGAAAAAGGAAAAGATTTTCAGACCATCTCGATTATCTTTTTTCATTAAATTTCGTGTAAGAGATTAAAACAGTTTTTGGAAAGATTTTGAGGCATGATCTCCCGGAAAGAACAAAAAGAAAAACTGACTGCTATCAAGTTTTTTCTAAATTTTCCCGATAAGTCAGTATGAAATTTCCTCTCTCCTTTATTCTTATTTCTTTTTTTGTTTCTCCTATTTTTGGAAAATCCAGGAGTGAATTAAAAAAATCCTGTGAGGCTGGGGATATGTTTGGTTGTATTTACCTTGGGAATTTGGAAGAGAACCAGGGAAAAATTAAAATTAAAAATTAAAATTGAAGCAGCCAAAGCCGCTTATAAAAAATCCTGTGAGGGTGGATGGAAAGAAGCCTGTGAACACCTAAAAGTCCTAAACCGAAAATCCAAAAAAAAGTAAGAGGTGCTGATAATGAATATGATTATGTTACATTCCCAAAAGAAAAAAACTGGATCACAAAAAATAAAAAAACTATAATGAAAGGTTAATCCGAATGGACTTTCCCCTCATCCTTATTTTAAAAAGACTTTTTGGTATCACACTATCAATGAGTGAATATAAAGAATTTGCGTTTTGGCAAAAGGATCGTGGAAACCTCGATGAAGCCGCAATCGCTTATCAAAAAGCCTGTAATGGCGGTAATAAAGATGGTTGGCTTTTCTTTGGTTTTTTGGAAAGGGATTGTGAAAACATTCAAGAGGCTCGGAAGTATTACCAAAAAGCCTGTGATGATGGTGATATGACTGGTTGTTATAACCTTGGAGTTTTGGAATATAAAAAGGGGAACATTCAAGAGGCCAGAAGATTCTGGGTAAAAGCCTGTAAGGGTGGTTATGAATTAGCCTGTAAATGGTTAAAGGTTTCAAAATGTGTGATGTTTCAAGACATTTGAGATTACTGTTTCGGGGAAAATTTATTTATCAACCGCTCCAAACTTCTTATAAGCTCATCATACGTTATAATGTCGATAATATTTTTGTATTTTCTCCTGGTTATTTCAAAATCTTTTCTTTGATCTTCTGACAAATCACTTTCTTGCCCCATAATGATCAGACCTTTAGGATTCACCACATTAATTTTTAAATTGTTTTGCAGTTGCCTATGATACTTTTTATTGAGTTGATCCTCACCCTTCTTCCCCGATTTGTTTAAATGAAAAATGTATTTCTCCACTTGCATTATAGAACCAATAAGCTCTCTTGAAGGCATATAATTACCTCTATATGTAGCCTCTCTCATAACTCTTTTTGTATCTGAAGGTTTTTTTATTTCAACAATGTCAATATGACCTCGTGAATCCAGCAACATATAATCAAGAGATATTGAGTTACCTTCTTCAGTTTTAATGGAAACTTCATCAAATATTTCTATATATTTAGGATATATAAGTAATAGAATATCTAAAAGCTTTTCTTGCCATTCTTTTTCGTTATATGTTTCTTTGTCTGCTAACATTTTTTTTAGTTTTTCTAAAATAAATTCGTACTTGTTTTTTTCGCTCTTTTGTAGTTCAGGGAAGGTTCTTTTTTTTCTATAGCTTGTCCTTTTTACAAGATTTTTATATTTTTCTTCTGCTTCAGAGTATGATTCAAAATAGTCTCCTAAAATACTGCCAACACGAGCTTCTGCATATTTATTTAACCGATATGTGGTTGGGAATTGTTCTATTAGTCTTTTAAAATCAGAAATCGGTATTCTTCCACTCTTTAATTCATTGGTTTCATTTGAGATATAAATATCCTCATTGACTATTTGGTTAATTTTTTTAAAGACAGAAATATTTTTCGGAGCATAAAACATATTATGTTTAATATTTATTTCTTTATGGATGAATACATCTACCTCCATAGAAAAGAGTTCCCTTTTAAATTTAAAGTAATCTCCCTCTAAATTTGCTACGGAAAAATTTATGACAGATCCTTCATTATCTATGAGGGAATCGTCATGATCGTGGTCAGCAATAATCTGATTCTTGGAAAGATGATAAACATTTTTAATTTTACATTTTCCATGTTGATTTAGTTTTTCCCAAACCCATCTTGTGCCACTCTCTGAACCGTATGCTAATATGACTTGATCGTTACGTTTAAAGAATCTAATGCTCTGACTCATGTTTTCCTTAATTCAAACCTGTAATTGAAATTTGAGTACTTGAAAGCTATTGCCTACTGTATAACATGGCTACCCTTCAAGTTCACTCAAAAAATTCAATATCCTTTTTCTGATTGAGAAGGGCTACATAAGCCCCCTTTTTCCCTTATTTCAAAGTTATGATTTAAAATTCAATAGTAGTGGATGAACAGCTTTGAGATTCTTTTCACTCAAACCTTTTATAATGGATATGCACTCATCCTGAATTTCTGTGACCAAAACTTCAGATTTCATGTGAGATTCAAAATCTTCCATCGTGAATCCGTATGATTTTACAATATGGATGATTCTGTTTTTTGGAAGCTGAATCCGACCCATCTCAATGTGACCAATGGCTCCTTTATGATAGCCACAAATAAGGCTGGCTTTGTATTGGCTGAGTTTTTTCTGAACCCTCAAAATCCTTAACACTCTGGCTTGTTTGGTAATGATCTTTTTATAAAATCTTCGTACTTTTTTGTTATCAATCACTTTTTCTTTTTTGTGACAAAACCTCTTTTGGAGTTGTTCACTTTTTCCTTCTCGGCATAACAAAAAATCCTCATAGGTGAATCCATAAGCTGAGATAGTTTTGTCAATTCGTCTTCTGTCTATAATTGCTCTGCCGTTTTCAAATCTCTCAACAGATTTGAAACTGAGGCTCAAAAGGACAGCCGCTTCCTTGCGGCTGAGTCCTCTAATCTCACGCAGTTTCCTTAAAGTCACTGCATCAATCTTGCTTTCACCTGTACCTATTTTCTGAGTGGGAATGGTTCCAATCCTTCTTTCCTTTTCCATATTTTTTCCTCCTCTGAGACAGATTGTTGTCTCGGTCTATGCAAGCCACGGCTTGCTTGTGAAATAGCAATTTCTGCAAGCCAGCAGTTGCGAATTTTTTTTAAAAAATTCAGTTGGTTACGAGGAAGATGCCGCAAAAATACTTCGGAAAAAATGACCCTGCTATTCGGTCAGCCAGGCAGACAGCCAAAAACAGCCAACCTGAGAAATTTCGGGAAATTTAAAACGGAAAGGATACTTGAACTAAATGCTAACTTATTGAAACCATTTGTTTTTAGTTTTCAATTACTTAACCTCTCAGCATGAAAAACTCGTCTTCTGTTAATTCAAGCTAAAAGTTTGAATGGAGCGGGTGATGGGACTCGAACCCACGGCCTCAACCTTGGCAAGGTTGCGCTCTAGCCAACTGAGCTACACCCGCTTAAAAAACAGGATTCCTATCCTTTATACTAAACTTCCCCCTTGAGAATGTCATAAAATGGATCAATTATCAATGAGAGGATAATGCTGATCACCAATCCCTGTCAGCCCTGTTCATCGTTATTCTGGTAAAAATCTTGTTGCATGAAAATATGGGGATACTTCTTCCCTTTCCTCTTCCTCTGGTACCAGGGTTTTTATTTTCTATTTCATCAAAGACCTGTTCTTTTCTAAGGTCGTTCAAGTCCTGAGATGATAAAGCCCCTTTTTCTTCAAACAACTTCAGAATCCAATTATTGGAAGGAACTTTTCCTTGACGGTCTTCCCTAAATGCAAAATCAAAAGGAGTTTCGTTCAACTTGTTGGGAATGTTCAGTAAATGGGAAATTCTCTTAAAATACTCTTCCTGGAATAACAGTTTCAAAATAGATATTCTTTTGCTGAGTGGTACCAAAAATACAATGTGAAACAGGTTTTCACCCGATACATCCTTTGCTTCCAGATTGGTCTTGGGATGATTCAAAAAGAACTCCACAATTTTTATGTTGAAGCCATCATTGACCATCATTGAAAGATGCAAAGGACTGTGTTCCAGGGGACCCATTTTCCAGTCCATTTTTCCCCTTGTTTCGGCCTCCAGTTTTTCTGTTTCGCCCCCTACTTCTCCTGTTTTGGTATCCACCATTTCTCCAAAAAATCTGATCATATCCAGATTGCCATATTTAATTGCATAATAAAGTGGTTCAGAGCTTTTATTGATCCAGTCAATAAGCTTTGGGTCATTCTCAAAATATTCAAGAACATCAGGAGTGTTATATGGATGAAAAACATTTGCCCATTTATTGGGTTCGAGTTTGCCACTCATTTCATGTTCTCCAGTTTCTCCCTTGGACTGGTTGTTCCCATTTTTTCTTTCTGTTTCGTTTATTTCTTCCTGATCCCATGCTTCTGCTTCTTCTATTTCAAGCGAAAAAGAGGGATCCATCATTCTTCTCATGGAGTCCATTAACCTCTCTTCTTCCATGTTTTCTGATTCTGCCGCTTCTGCCAACACCCTCTTTTTTTTTTTCTGCCAGTTTCTCTTTCTGTTCTGTATCAATATCAATGTTTAATAAAAAATACAGATCATTACGAATGGTTTCCTGTCCAGTTGAAATGGGGGTTAAGAACGGTCTGTTGTTTTCAGCATTTTGGGAAAAACAAGGATTTGTAAATAGTAAAACTGTAAAAAAAACTGCAAATTTCATTTGTGACATAAAAGCCAATCCCATTTGATTTGATGTTAATTTTTCTGAGAAGCCCAAATCAAAAAGAATTTTATACAACAATTTTATAAAATCAAGAAAAACCATCATTTAGTCCAGTTTCCTGTAAATTCTTCACAGGAATAAAGAAATCTGATACTTGTCAGACAGAGAGTATCACTTCAGCAATCAGGAGTTGGTTTTTCTGCCGATGATTACAGCAGGGAGAGGTCATGCCTTGCGGGCCAGGTAATCTTCCTGGGTGAAAGAATCCACCTGGATGGCATCGTTACGCATTTTCTCGGCTTTTTTAATCAGTTCATATTCCTCTTTTGTAATCACTGACTTTTCAAGAGCCAGGTCCATGATATGCATGACTCGTTTTTTGGGCAAAACCCTGGAGCGTCTGGCTTTTCTGATTTTCTTTTCAATGGCCTCGGCCTTTTTGACCATCTTGAAACTTTGATCCATACGGTTGAGGCCATCTTCCGGATCATCAGAAATATAAATGCCCTTTGTAAGACGGTCCCTCTGCCCGCTGTCCTGTTGAATAAGATGGGCCAATTTATGGGAAAGGACATCAGAACGGGGATTGTCAAAAGAGTTTAAACGCATCCACCAATTCACAGGACCTCTGAAAAACCAGGAAAACCCGGGAACTTTCAGGTTTTCAAAAATGCCTTCAAAGGCCTTCTGGATTTCATAAAAAGCATAATTGGAGGCATATTGAATCACAGGCCAGTCTTCCTTTTTGTAACCTTCTTCCCGGTAACGTCTCAGAACGGAGGTCAGTAAATACATCCAGGCCAGAATGTCGGCGTAACGGCCTGTGATTTTACCCCTGGTCTTAAGGGAACCACCAAGACTGCCCATGGCCACATCAGTCATCAGAGCAAACAGGGCTGAAGCCCAGGTCAGCTTTTGGTAAATACGACGAACTTTTCCCCCTGGAGTGAACACGAAAAACCCCCGGGTTAAACTGAGAATGAAACTCCGGCAAAGGTTTGTCACAATATGACCCAGGTGATTCCAAAAAGCCTTGTCAAAAGCCTTTTGATCGTTGTTTTCAACGGCACTGACCTCTTTATAGGCATAAGGATGGGCTCTTAGAACCCCCTGACCAAAGATAATTAAAGTTCGGGTCATGATGTTGGCCCCCTCAACGGTGATGGCAATGGGAGCAGATATATAAGGCTGGGCCATCACATTACGGGGACCACGGGAAATTCCCGCCCCTCCAAAAACATCCATGGATTTGTTGACCACTTCCCGCATCATTTCAGTGCAATAATGTTTGGCAATGGCGGTGATGACAGGTGATTTCACACCACTGTCAATGGAGCCTGCTGTAAAAATCCGGCAGGATTCCATAATATAGTTCAATCCAACGATGCGGGCTATGGCCTCTTCAACTCCTTCAAATCGGCCTATGGAAAGACCAAATTGCTTTCGATTGGTGGCATGGGCGGAAACAGCACGGCTGGCCATTTTCCCGGAACCGGCTGATTGGGATGGAAGGGAGATGCCACGACCGGCAGTCAGACAATCCATCAACATACTCCAGCCCTGACCACAGCCTTCAACGCCACCAACCACCACTTCCTCCAGAGGAACTTCCACATTGTGACCCTGGGTGGGACAATTGTAAAAGGGAACCCCCAGGGGATCATGTCTTTCACCCACAACCACACCCTTTGTTTTGGTTGGAATCAGAGCACATGTGATGCCCACGTCCTCTCCTTTTCCAAGGAAATTTTCAGGGTCCCGGAGGCGAAAGGCCACACCCAGGAGGGTTGAAATGGAAGCCAGGGTGATCCATCTTTTATTCCAGTTTAAACGGATAAAAAGTCTTCCATCCTGACCTTTGAAGATATCTCCATGGGATTGGATGGAACCGGCATCAGAACCGGCATGAGGTTCGGTCAGTGCAAAACAGGGCACGTCCTCACCAATGGCCAGTTTTGGCAGATGTTTTTTCTTTTGTTCTTCTGTTCCATAGTTGTGAAGCAATTCAGCCGGACCCAGGGAATTTGGCACCATAACCAGAATGGCCAGTCCTGTGGACCGGGTTGAAATTTTACAAATCACCTCACTGTGGGCCAGAGCGGAGAGCTCCAGACCCCCATATTTTTTTGGAATAATCATTCCAAAAAACTTTTCTTTTTTAATGTATTCATAAACCTCCGGGTTGAATTCCCTGGTTTCCCACAAAGTCCAGTCATCCACCATGGAGCAGAGTTTATCCACCTTTTCATCAACAAATTTTTGCTCCCCTTCAGTCAGAGAGGGAAAAGGTTCTGCCATGATTTTTTTGAAATCGGGCCTGCCGGAAAACAATTCACTTTCAATCCAGACAACACCTGCTTCAAGGGCTACCCTCTCAGTTTCTGAGATCTTCGGAATGAGTTGAAACTTTTTAAACAAACTCAGGATGGGGCTGGAAATCAAAAAGCGGCGGATGGGTGTGTTAAAGACCAGGCCCAATATGGAAAAAAACAAAATAAAAGGCCAGGGGACACCCCAACCCACCAGAAAAACCAACAGGATTGTGGTCCATAACCAGAGGGGGGCTGAAAAATAACCCAATATGAGTGGAACCAGCAGGCTTATTGCCAGAAAAGTTCCACAACAACTGTTAAAAATACCAAAAAACATATTCATGGGGTCCACCACCATTGGGGTTCATAATCATTATACACTGATCGGGTTTGAATTTTCACGGAATTTTTTCATGGGACACCTGAGGAAAACATGGATTAAGGTCATGGGGCCTTTTTTGCATACTTCATCATTGGATAGGAGGTTTCGATGGATGAAAAAATAGTGGAAAAATACCAGAGTCACAGGGAAAAATACCAAAATTTCCTAAAAGCCATGAACTGTTGCCCACTGTGTTCCACCCCTTTGATACTGGTTCACGAGGTTCATGAAGAGGATCATCTCATCAAGGAAACGGCCCACTGTGATCAATGTGAAATGCAAACCCGTCGTAAAGAACATATTCGTCACTGAAACTTATCACTGCAAAACGTCATATTTTTGGCATTTTAATGCCAAAAATATGACAATCCCTGTAAAGTCTTCGCAAAGACGGGAGATTCATGAAAATTCAAAAAGGATGGTTCTAGTATGGGGTGGGAGGACCAGGTTGCCCAGTGGTTTATGCAAATGGCCTATGATCCAATGTCTGTCTATATCATGGTGGTGGCTCTTATGTTTGCCTCAAGTTTTGGCCTTCCTCTTCCAGAAGAGGTGACAATCATCAGTTCCAGCCTGACAGCCTATATTGCCACTCACCCTGAAAAATATCCATCTCCCGGAGGGGGGATCGCAGGGGTGAACCCCTACACCCTGGCCAGTGTCTGCCTTCTGTCGGTCTTTATCAGTGATTATCTGATTTACTGGATTGGCAGCCATTTTGGGGATCGTCTGGAGCGTCATCCCCGTTGGAGTCAGTATTTTAAAGGTAAAAATTTTAAAAGAGTCCAAAAATGGATCCATGACTACGGAACTCTGGCTCCCTGTATTTTTCGGTTCACCCCGGGTCTGCGTTTCCCTGGTCATCTCATGTGTGGAGTGATTCAGTTTCCACCCTGGAAATTTATCATGATTGTGGGACTGGCCGCCCTTCTCACGGTTCCCACTCAGGTTCTTTTGATCAGTGCCCATGGTGAAGTGATTTTAAACCTTTTGGGAAAGATCAAGATGACTGTGATTGCTCTGGGCCTTTTGGCTCTGATTGTCTCCATTGTTTTTTTCAGGAGAAAAGCAAAAAAGGTAACGACTCATCCCTCTTTGTAACTGCCACACTTCTAGCCCGCATTTCTCATAAACCTTCGACAGCCTCGCTACGAAAGTTTATGAGAAATGCGGAGCTAAGATCGGCATGAGAAATGCGTTAACCGTGATTTTCACTGATGACAGCCAAGCAGAGCGGGATCAATGGGTTTAAGAAGATGATTTGCATCGGGATTATGCCATGGGAACTGTGGTTCCTCTTTAGTCACGGTGTAGATGCTTGGAAAGGTGGGAAGGATATTAAAATAGGTTTCACTCAAATTGTTAATGATCCAGTCAAAATCTGAATCCTGTTCCGCAACTTTAAATCTGCCAGCCCTGTTTTCACTCTGGGATCCATCGAAACGCAAACTGACAAAATCCTTATAGGTTTCTTTGGTCAATTGCCAAAGCCAGGAATTGTCATCAGCTTCCACTTCACGGGCTCCAATCAAAGAGGTGAAAGTCTTAAAATCCCTGATGCCTCTGAGTTGAAGAAGCCAGGGGTGATTGTGGAGGTCAGCCACATCCAGCATATCACCGTCAGTGAAATGTTGTGTGAAGTAAAAATATTTTTCCTTCACAGGTAAACATTTGTTTTCTTTTTTCCCTGTGCAGATCATAATTCCAAGGGAATCGAGATCAGTTTTATCGTTAAAATCAGGATGTGGATCTTTGATTTTGTTATTCAGGATATGTTTTAAAAACATGGGGTGAAATCGGGCCACCAGGCATTTTTCATATTCACCCAGTTCCACATCAAGGATGGACTGTTGGGCCACCATAAAAACTCCGGAGCTGATAGTGGTCCCCCCTCTTCGGGTACTGATTTCCTCTCTGCTGTTTGAACGGGTGACATTAAAACCGCCGAGCATGGTTTTTGTAATCCCTGCAAGGATTCCAAACCCTGCTCCGGCAACATATCCTGGTACGGCCCCTACGCCTGCTCCCGCAGCGGCCCCGACAATAGCTCCTCCGGCAGCCCAGACAACGACATCCGTAAACCAGGAATAAGGCTCAAAAATAGTTCTGGTGGAGGCACTCACACTCCTGGTGGAGGCTACATTAAAGCCTGCTGAAACATTGACGTTTATGGACTTTCCGCCTCTGTAAGTATAACGACCTGTGGTCTTGAAAACCCTGATTTTTCTTTCCAGAACAATGGGGGAGTATTTGATAATGTCAGGTTTGAGTTTATCCCAGGCATCACTTTCCCGGAGTCGTTGAAGCACTGTTTTTCTTTTTCTTCCGTGTAGTTTGTCGGGATAATCATAAACATTGGCTATAAATCTGTGACACTCCTCTTCAATTTCATCAAGAGTGTGCATATCTTTGAGGAGTGGGAAGAAGCCTGTCATTGCATCCCCTTCAGAGTTGTTTTGATGGGATTTATGGAAGAAATTCCGGGCGAATAAGGTTTGGGTGAGGACAAAACACATTCGATGGGAAAAGTCCCTGTTCTTTTTAAAATCATGACCCCTGTCGTTGGGCCCAACCGAGATAATTTCATTGACATCCTCATCATTGAGTTTTCTTTTGCCAAGATAATAGTAGCGTGCGTTAATCGATTCTTCTCCTGTGCAGTTTTCATATTCCCCACTGTTTGCGTCATAACAGAAGGGGTTGTCCCTCCCACTTTCATTGATTGCATCCTCTGTTGTTTTTTCTGATTCATCGGGAAATATCTCGGAATAGGCATCCATCATCTGTTGGCTGTAATAACGATCATTCAATTGTTTGTGAAAAACTTCTTTATCATAAACCTCAGGACCTGATTCCAGAGAACTATAACACTCTTCCAGGGAATCAACATCCTTTTCTTTACAAGCCTCCCAGTTAATTTCCCTGAGTCTCAGATCGGGGTTGTCATTATGAAGGGAAAGGTGTTTTAATCTCATACTCCGTACAAAGTTAATGAGTTGAGATCCCATTTCCATTTTCCTGATATGCTTTTTGTCAATATCCTTTTTCCTTTCAATAAGATGATCCACTGTCATATTATAATAGGCCCTGAGAAAACCATAATACTCACTGTTTTCATAACCTTCGTTAACAGAATCATTACTGAGATAAATGGTTCTTTTTTGAGAGGGGTCACCACCAATCATCCGTTCAATCATGTCAGGAACATTGCAGGTGGCTGTCCTGCAATATTCTTCATTCAGGACATCCGTGGGCCTTAAGTGGGAATTGTTTCTGTTAAAAAGAAAAGTGAGGGGGCCCACAAAAGTTCTGGCTGGCAGACCTGAGGCCCCGTTGTCAGGGAGTTCATTGTCTTTTTCGTCGTATTTTGGTTCAGGGGTGGGGCCTTTATTGGATAAAAGATCCAGAGAAAAATCGGGAGTCAGTGGGCTTGTCGTAAAGTCGATATTCTTTAAATCATTTGCTATGGATTTTAAAACCTGTCCTTTTTTGCCATTCTGTTCTCTGGAGAAGCGCTTTTTCAGAATGTCCCTCAAAAAATCCTTCCAGTTTTTCCAGTTGCCTCGTGGAAACATAAACTTTTGCCATGGGTCTTTGCTGAAGCTCTCTCTTTGTTCCGGATCACTTTCTCCAATTCTATCCATAATATTTTGAATTCTGTGCTCGCTCTTTCGGGTGTACTGTCTGACAATACCGTCAATGATGGCTCTTTTGTCATTCCTGAAAGCGGCCACTGTGTCCAGACCTGCGGATTTGTATTCAAAAATTGTGGAAAGTTTCTGTCTGACTTCTTCTTTGCGTTGTTCATAATTTTCCATGCCTTCTTTAAGACCAAACATATTATGGATTTCAGCCCTTATTTTTTGTAAATCGTCTTCGTCATACTCATCACTGGCCTGGACTGCCTGTTCAAAGAGTCTGTGTATTGCGTCATGGACAGCTTTTTTATTTTCCTTGTTTTCCTGGAGCTGATCTATCATATCATAAATTTTTTGATACTGCTCCTGAAAGTTTTGTTTTCTGAAATTTATCACTCTGTTAACCATGGTTGCCCGTCTTAACTTGCGTTCATCAATGGTTTCCAGCTGCAAAAAAAACTGATTACGAATTCTCATAAGCCTTAAATCATTGATTTCAAACTCCACGGGAGTGATAATCCGACCGCCAATCACCCGCACCAGCTTTTGTTGAACTGTTATGAATTGTTTTTTTGAATCATCTGTTAATTCATTGGGCAGGGGGTCTCCTTGGTTTACGGAATGGGTATTGCCCTCTTCATCCTCGTAAAGTCTTACGGCAGGGTAATGTTCTCCGTCATTATCTTCATAAAATTTTAAAGGAAATGTCTGTCCGTCCTCTCTCTCAATAACGGCAACGGGATGTGATTTTGTGTCATTGAGCTCCACGAGATTGACCTGATTTGGTGATGCTCCGAATTCAAGAACATCACTCAGTCGAAGTTCTTTCAGAGTTTTTCCTTTCAGTGCTTTGAGAACCGCTTCATCGAGTTCAGTATCACTTCTGGCGAAGTTTTTCGTGTTTGAATAGCTGAGTTTTTTGTCATAGATTCTGACTCCACGGGCGGCTGGATCAAGGTAGTCTTTTTGCAGGGCCACTTTCATCAGATAAACTCCATCCCGGAGTTTCTCGGTGGCTCCCCGACCAAGAATAATGGAGTTGTATTTCAGGGCATAGGCATGAAGAGACAGAAGAACAGTTTTTTTAACCTTGAGATTTAAAAATTTATCAACGGAATAACGAAATCCCATGGTTTCATATTTGAATCCGGGAATAAAGATTTTTGAATCCGGGGCGGTCTTTCTCTGCTCTTTGATCTGTTCGGGATAGTCCTTAAGCATATCGCGGGCATCCCATCCAAATGTCCATTTTTCATCCCAGGGGTTCATGTAATAGATGTATTCTTGTATAAATTTAATATGCCCGGGTTCCTGTTTCTTGCACTTGTTAGCTTTCACATATTTGCACTTTGAAGTGCCGGCATAAGTCACCAGAGCCTCTTTTTTTTTGAGAACCTCTTTTCGGTAATACTTATGGGACAAAAAACCAAACCAGGTCAGACACCCTTCGTTATTTGTTTCCCTCCTGATTTTATATTTCCCCAGGTAATCATCGTTGGTTTCAATATCAAACTGAAGGCCCTCTCCCACACGGTTCCCTGTAATGCCATTGACAATACAGGTTTCCACCCGATAATGCAGGGTTCTGTCCGTGGCTGTTTCACCCGGCATGATTCTGATAAAACGGGGAGTGAAAGAACTGAAAACGTACTGTTTGGCATCTTGGATGGTCCTTAAAAGATGGTCCACATCAAGATTAAGATTTGCAATGTACCGATCATAATCTATGTTTTTGATGGGCTCGTAACCTTCCCGTTTGAACTGAGGCCTCTGGTTCCTCACCCACTCGTTCCATTCACCCAGATCATAGATTCCTGTGAAAGGTTTTAAGTGAGTCAAACCCGGACTCACTGGCATGACTTTCATAACAAGTTCAACCCGACCGAGAGTGTTTCGTTTTTTCAGCACCATGGGAATACTCATTTGCAATCCATTTTCATCCATACTCCAGGTAAAGGCTGTACTCTGGCCCGTGATTTGATGAACATCATCACTGAGCAGGTACTTTCTTTTGTCTCCACTGGCTCCTGATGCCACGAGATTGGCAAAAACCTTAAAGCGACCGGAGAGGATATCTTTGTCAGTAATCAGGCCCGTGGAATCCTGCATTCTGACAAAAGGGCGGGCTGTCACATTGATTGTCATATTGATGCCTGATATGTCCAACACCCTTTTGTCAACTTTTCTTCTGATATCCTGTTCTGTTTCTTTATCCACTCCAAGCTCTTTAAGGGATTTACTGATGGGCTGGTTGGGCTGTTGTTCCCTTTGAACCGGCAGGACCTGAAGAGATCTCATCTGAAGAGTTGAATCAGAAGGGAACAGGCTTCCATGTAAAGCGGCCACAATGTTTTTTTCACCAATAATCTGTTCACCTCTGGGCCAATCACTTTTATTGAAAAAAGTGATGTCATGAAACCCGCCAAACCGGGACTCATCACGATAAATGTCCCAGGGGTTAATCATCACGCGACGGATGATTTTTCCCGTGTTGCCGGACAGGGACTCAATCTCATAGTGAATAACCAGGTTTACGGATTTGGCAAAATAGTTGAAAACAGGTACTTCCTGCTTCCACCTCAGACAATTGTCACTGGTGACTTTGATTGGGTTGGTGAACTGTGCCCTGTCCCCATCCTGGTTCCACACAATATCCTCTCCCAACTCGGATTGAATGTGAAAATTCTGACCGATAAGAGTGCCCCGGCTTGCCCGATCCCTGAAGTCACAAACAGAAAACCAGAATTCAATATGGTCCCTTCCTTTCCAATCGCTTTTTTTTGTATGACTGAACTTTTTGATTTCCAACTGAATTTTTCCAGCCTGAAAAAGGGCTCGGTTGTTAAAATCAGCAAGGCTTTCAGTTCGTGAGTAATTTTTCTTCTGGGCTGTTTGCGTCCTGCTGGCTTTGACACAGCTCAGGGAAAATCCCAGGACAAGGCATGGAAAAAATTTAAGGAGGATCATGAAAGGTTTTTTACGGGAAACCTCATCCCGTCTGTTTCCATGGAGATATGAAATCCATTGGTTATATGAAATCATAGAGTGTCTCCATGCTAAAATAAAAAGTCTGTTGATTATCCTGTTGCAAACCATCCACCCTTTGGGTGGTGAAATTAAGCAGATTGGCATCTGTGTAGTGGACCTTGAAGCTCACCCCCCAGTCTCTGGACTCAAAACTCAGATGATAAGAATGACCAATACGATTGTTGTGTCCAAAATGAAAACTGTTATAAAAAGCGGGAACAGCATCAGACTCAATAAAGTAATTCGTGTAAGAACCAAGTATCAGCCAGGATCCGAAATCCCGACCCATCCAAAATCTCAGACTTTGGGCTTCTCCATTGGTGTCTGGAGCCCTCATGTTTTTTATGGTGTTCCATTGAACTTGGGCGGAAAGGTCAAAACCCAGCTTCTGCTCAAAAGCGAGCTGAGTCATAAAGCCTTCAAAACCGTGCACAAACTTGGCGTTGTTTCTGTCCGGAGCCTCCACTGTGTTGCCGTAAATAAAACTTTCAAAGGCCACAATGGCGGGTAACTTTGTATATCTGTAGTGGGTAAAACGACTTTTTATGAAATTGTTCCGGCCCAAGCCCAGATGGGCCTGAAGGCTTTCGGTAAAAAGATAGGGAACATCCTCCCTTTCAGCCACACGGGTGGAGAGAGTTGAAGAGGTTGGAATCAGTTGCTGTCCGATAAGGGCAATCTGCAAACTTTTGTATTGGTGGCTCAGTTTTTCAGAAAGACCCGGAAAACCAAGATTACCCAAAAAGAGTCCTTCATTGAACCAGGTCTGGTGAATCTGACCAAAGTCAAAAGCCATTAAATTCCCAAGGGGCTTCCATTGCAATTTAATTTCACGGGGATAAATTCCACTGCCCGGTTCAAAGTCTCCAAAAAGAGTCTGTGATCGACCTGATTCCAGGTTCAGGTTGGCTTTGGCTTTAAAATGAAGATTGTCAATGACCTTATACCGAAACTTTGTACGGATTGATCCCCCCACATTCCGTGAATGAATGTTTTGTGCAGTTTCCAGACTCTGGGAATCAAAACGAAGTTTCCAAAGAAGCAGGGAACGGCGATGGGAGAGTTGGTGTTCCATATCCTTTTCATATTTTGGTTTGGTGAGAAAAAAATTGGAACGCTGTAAAGAGGAATTATAAGGCAGAGTGGGGTGGGGTTGGGCTTTAACCACAAAACCACAAAAGAAAGTGCTTGCAATCAGAGCCCCATGGGATAAAACTCTGTAAGAGATTCGGGTTGAACTGCAATGATGCGTGTGTGTGTTTTTTTTTGACTTTTCCATAATGTTAAATGATTATAGGGGAACCTGTCTTTATTTTCATTTGTAATCTTCATCAAAACAATATCCTGACAAAGTCACTTAAGTTTTTGATTTTATTTGTAAAAACAAGGAAAAAAGGGTGTTTTTGAAAACTGTTTCAGTAAAAGTCATAAACTGTCATGAAAAAAATTAGAACTTTGTAATTTTTTCAGTAATAATTTCAGATTATGATGATCCATTCAACAAGAAAGAACTTTACAATCCTGCTGTTTATATGGATGGGCTTTTTCCCCATCTGTTTTTCCTGTCAGGCTTTTGGGTTTTCACTTTTTTATGGAAACAGACCCGCCTGGAAACCAAAATCGGAAAGTGACAGGGACAAGCCGAAATATAAAACCCTCCATGGAAACTTTTCCATAAAGGTGCTGGACCTCAAAATCCACAGCTCCCCCAAGGGGCTAAGTCCCCTGTCAAAATTAAAATGGTATCAGAACAGGGGACAATGGAAAGAATGCGTAAACACGGCAGAACAAATCACCGGGGATCACTCCCTTGGGGTGTGGGTGCCTTTCACCCATTTAACCTGTATGACCCATTGGTACAAAACCACCCGTGGGTTAAAGGTCAGTTTTATTTTGAATTCATTTGAAAAACTGGAAACCGAAAAAAGTCTTCTTTTGAATTCAGATTTTTCAGAACACAGAAAAAACTTTATCAATTCTTTTCTGGATATCTGTGAGCTGGCTTCAAAACACACCCCTCACAACCTCCATTCTCTTATGGAACCAAACAGGGATATTGCTGACTTTATGGATCCAAAACAAAGGGAGAGGTACCGGAATCTTTTATCCTTTCTTTCCAGCAGGCCCCCCATAGGGGAGGGAAAAATTCCTCCAAAAACATTTTATGAAAATTCTGAAGTGGAAGGGCCGGTCCATGAGGAGAAAAAAAAACAGGTCAAAAAACCTCCATCAAAACTCGAAACCCGTTCATGGATTCGTTTTTCAAGGGCCTTTCGTAAAGGCCGGAGATTAAAAGCGGTCAAACTGGCCACCAGGTTTTTAAGCCGGTTTCCGGAATCGGGCAAAGTGACTTCCGTGAGATTGAAGACATACAAAATGTATAAAAAACTGTTCCGTCGCTCCGGGAAAAAATGGAAGTCCCTTCAAAGGAATTTTGAAAAACATCTGTTCACAGCCCCCGTGGAGGATCTGTTGTTCTGGGCTAACCGCTCCTACACCCAGGATTATTACGGGATCAGTCTTGGTCTGGCGGAAAGTGCATCCCTGTCTGTCTGTCGGTCTCATAAATTTTCCAATGGAACTGTGGAATCTTCCACTGTAAAACTTCATGGAGAATGCGGGGCGAGAGAACAGACAGACAAAATCCCTGAAGCCCTGATACTGGCCGGCCGCTCGGCCTACAACATATCTGATTTTCAAAAAGCCAGGTCCCACTTTCAGACTTTGATTGAAAAATATGGGGAACATAATCTGAGTCATGAAGCCGGATACCTGCTTGGTCTGCTCCATTATCGTCAGGGAAACCATGAAAAGGTGATTTCTATTTATGAGCCTTTTTTGAAAAACCCTGGTTCTGATCCCTGGGAGTTGCAAATTCGTTACTGGCTTTGGCGTTCTTTTAAAAAGACAAACTCCATAAAGGCCAAACCCATGGCCGGGGCCATTTTAAGGGAGTTCCCCCTGACTTATTATGGTCTCATTGTTCGTCAACACGAAAAAAACAGTTTACAAAGCCTTATCTCCTCTGAAACCGAATCTTTGGCTGCTGTTTCCTGGGAAACCCGGGGAACGGAAAAACAATGGGAGAGAATAAAAAAATTACTGGAACTGGGTTGGATCAATGAAGCCCGGCAGGAAATTAATCTTCTTCCTGAACCCGAACAGGCTTCAGGTCTGATTGTTCGCAGTCTGTTATGGCACGCAGCGTCTCTGTTCCATCAGTTTATCAGGGATTACGCTTCCGCCATTGACAGGGATCACCGCTATATCAGTGACAATCTTTTAAAAATGATTTTTTTCGAAAGTCATAAGGAGTTTGTTGTCAGGGCGGAAAAGGAGTTTTCCATTTCCCGTTATCTGATATGGTCCATCATTCGTCAGGAAAGTGCCTTCATGCCGCAGGCGGTGAGTCCTTCCAAAGCTTATGGTCTCATGCAGATTCAGGCACCCACTGCCAGGGAGACAGCCCGTTGGCTGAAGGTCAGGGGGTTTCGCACGCCACGGGATATTTTTAAACCGGAATACAATATTCGTTTTGGAACCCATTATTTTCTGCGGATGTTGAGGAAATACAAAAGGGTGCCGCCCCTAGCCATTGCCGCTTACAATGTGGGGCCTGGAAATCTGGATCGCTGGTTAAGGCATCGCAAAGACCTCAAAGACTGGGATAAGCTCGGGGAGAATCCCGACAACGACCTGTGGATGGATGAATTGCCCTGGTCAGAGACAAGTTTCTATGTGAAAGCGGTTTTGAGGAACTATCTCATTTATGGAGTGATCCACAGCAAAAATGACGGGCTTTCTACCCCCTCCTGGCTGGATATGACAACCGTTGTCTCAGAAAAGCCCCAATAAGCTTGTCATATTGAGACATTCTCTGCTAAAAGCTCTTTTTTTGTGTCTCAAAAAGAGTCTGAACTCTTGTAAGCCCGTTTCTTTAAGGTAGAATGGGAACAAACAAAGGATGAACGTATGTGGTTGTCATCACTTATTTCCTGTCTTTTTTTACTGGTGGCCTGCTCCACCAACGCTATTCATTCCAGGACCACAAAAGCCTCTCTGTGTGCGGGGGATAGGGCTATCCGGGGGACTGACTTCAATAACAATGAAACGGATATGCACAAGCTGCCTGTTGATTTCAATGATAAGGTGAAAAAGTGGATCAGGCATTTTCAGTCTAAAGGTCGTCAGTCCATGTATCGTTATTTATCCCGTTCTTCAAAATATCTTCCAAAGATGAAACAAATTCTCAGGTCCCATGGCCTCCCCGAAGATCTTGTTTACATTGCCCTTATTGAATCAGGTTTTTTATCCAATGCCCACTCCCGTGCCCATGCTGTCGGTTACTGGCAGTTTATCCGCAATACGGGTCGTCGCTATGGATTAAAACAAAATTATTATCTGGATGAACGCAGGGACTTTATTCATTCCACTGAAGCAGCAGCCAGGTACCTCAAAGCTCTTTATAATCTTTTTGGTTCCTGGTATCTGGCTATAGCCTCCTACAATGTTGGGGAAAATCGCATTAAAAACCTGGTGATGAAGCACTCCACGCGTGACTTTTGGCTTCTGGCCAGGATCAGGCGTTTGCCATGGGAAACGAGAAATTATATTCCCAAATTTCTTGCTGCCCGTCTCATAGCCAGGCACCCTGCAAAATACGGTTTTGGTGATGTGATCTATGAGCCTCCTCTTGATTTTAAGGAAATCACTGTTAAAAATCAGGGTGTCAGTCTCGGTCAACTGGCCAAAAACCTGAAAATTTCCAGGAAAGAACTCCATGCTTTAAATCCTGCCTACAAAAGAGGAATTGTTCCAAAGAAAAGAGAAAACAAATTACGTCTGCCCACTCATATTGATGATAAAATCATTCTGGCCGCTCTTGGTAAGAGTTCCAGTCTCCTGACAGCAAATGCCATTTCCAATACTGATGGCAAAATATACAGAATTCGTCGAGGGGACACACTCGGTTATATCGCCCGCCGTTTTGGTGTCAGTCTTCGTACCATTCGTGAAGCCAACAATCTGTCCAGACGGGCGGTTCTCTATCCCGGAAAAAAGCTGGTTATCCCCATGGGCAGGAAGGTAGCCTGGATCAAAAAATCAAAAATTAAAGGAAATAAAAGAAAAACCTCTTCCAGTTCCCGTTTTAAAATTCATGTTGTTCGCAAGGGTGAGAGTCTTTTTGCCATTGCCAGACATTACAAGACAAGCATTGCGGCGTTGGCCCGGGCCAACAGAATGAATCATCGTGCCCACTTGATCATTGGCCGTGAACTGGTTATTCCCTGAGACTGTTCTTTTGCCAGCCATGAACCAAAATCCTTTCGATCAGCAAAAACCCATTCCGGGTGTGGACAGGATCATTGCCATCAGTTCGGGTAAGGGGGGTGTTGGGAAAAGTACAGTCTCCTCAAATCTGGCCATTGCCCTGGTCCAGAATATGAAGAGAGTGGGACTTCTTGATGCTGATATTTACGGACCCAGTCAGCCCAGAATGATGGGGGCCTTGAATCAAAAACCTGAAATCACAAAGGACAATCATATAAAACCCATTGAACGCCATGGAGTGAAAATCATGGGCATGGGTTTTTTGGTGGAAGAAGATATGGCTGTGGTCTGGCGTGGCCCCATGCTCTTTAAAACCATGCATCAGCTTTTTTACGAGGTGGACTGGGGGGATTTGGATTATCTTCTTATTGACCTGCCTCCCGGGACTGGAGATGTGTCCTTAAGTATGGTGCAAAAAGTTCCGGTCAGTGCCGCCATCACTGTGTGTACACCACAGAACATTGCTCTGGCCGATGTGAAAAAATCAATTGATATGTTTGAAAGGGTCGGGATTCCCGTCCTTGGTGTGATTGAAAATATGTCCTATTTTGCCAATCCCGAAAAACCTGGTAAAAAAATTCAAATTTTTCCAAAAGGGGATCTGGACTCCTTTCTAAGGACAAAGAAAATTGAACATCTGACTGAACTCCCCATGGTCCCGGATGTGGCTTTGGCCTGTGAGATGGGCATTCCCTATACGGCCCAAAAAAGTGGGGATGTGACCAGCAGGGCCTATGAGGATTTAGCCAGGAAAATCATCCAAAAAGTACCTCTGTCACAGTGAGGTTTTTAAGCTGGTCTAGCACAAAGACCTGATCTGAATATCTTCCATTAAGATCAATTTTTAAATATCCGAAAAGTTTTTCGTCATGAGAACTTTTTCCCTGCTTTTCATTTGCCTCATTCTTGTTTCCTGTATGCCAGCCACTCGCCAGGAATCTCTCTTCTCCCATCAAAGCTTTGACAGTGAATTTTACAGCTGTCCGGGGAATGACATCCAGGCAAAGAGTCAGGAAGAGGGGAAAACCCATCAGGAACAGGAAGGAAGACTTGTGGCCAAGTCCATCTATGGAACAGACGATCGCAAAGACTGGTTTGAATCTTCAGATGATATGAAAAATCAATGGGCCAGGTCCACTCTGGCTTTAATCAGAAATTCAAATTCAAAAATCAAAAGAATTGAAAATGGTTATTACATGATAACCGCCAGATCCCATGGTGACAGAAACGATTTGTGTCCCGGAGTTGCTTTTATGGATCAGCCCACACCAGCTCTCTGCTCCGGTTTTCTTATTTACGATGATCTGATTGTTACCGCAGGCCATTGTCTGAGAAACAACCAGGAGTGTAGAAGCACCTATTTTGTTTTTGATTTTGCCAAACAACGGGAAGATCAGGATGAGTACAGGATTCCAGCCTCCAGTGTTTACACTTGCGGAGAAATTGTCACCCGGAAAAAAATGGGTTGGGATGATTTTGCAGTGATTCGCCTGGACCGACCTGTCACAGACCGCACTCCTCTGAAGTTTCGTCGTCAGGGATCTGTTTCCGTGGGAGATGAATTGACATTGATCGGTCACCCTGGGGGCCTTCCTTCAAAGATCACTGAGGGTTTGGTGAAAGAAGTTGGGCCCCACTTCTTTGCCAGTGTTGATGCCATTTCAGGCAGCTCAGGATCTCCGGTTATCAATACCAGAATCGGATGGGTGGAAGGTTTCCTGGTCTTCGGGAATGAGGATTATAAAGAAATGGGTTCACAAGAGAAGGACTTATGCAGAGTGGACTATGTGTGTGATCTCAATGGTGATGAGTGCACAGGAGAACTGATCACCCCCATATCCAAAGTTCTGGCCCAGATTCCCCAGCTCTGTCTTCTGTAGAATCAATCCATTGTATAATCCAAAATTGTGGCAGTGACCCATAAATTTTATTTTGAGGACAGGAAGTGGACTTCCCCTTCAGGGTGGGTGGGTTGAGCCACCTTCAGCCAGAACTTTTTTCCCTGATCCATAACCTGTGCCCGCCAGCGGTTTTTTGAAAAATCCAGAGCTTTTTTCAAAGCTCTGGTCTCTGTCACCTGACCCTGTTCATCCATGATCACAAGATCAAGAATTTTTTTTCTCTGAAGACGAACGCCGTAGAGCTGTTTTTTATGGTTGTCAAAATAGAGAGCCACAAGGGAGTAACCCACGTTGTCTGAGAGGAGACTCCAGGACCGGGTCACAACATTGTAAGAAAAAATTTCTCCTCCACGTTCGTCGTTATAAATGTAAAGCTCATTTTTATGAGGATTAAAGGCCAAAGCTCCGGGCCAGTCCATACCTCTCATGGCCAGAGGGAGGGACATGGGGAAAAACTGTCTTGTCTCTCCATTCCATCTGCCAAACCGGTATTTATTAACAATGAAAATCTGATCGCTCCCGGTTTCATGGAGAGCCTCTGTTGTCTTTTCAGGCAGACTTGTCTCCTGCATCCGATCTTTTTTCAAAAAAAGAAACTTTGAAGCCTGAAGCTGATTCCTGTTTCGTTTCCACTGAATTCCGGGACTCTGGTGATGACGGCCTCCATGGGAACTGATGGTCCTGTCAGCAGAAGATTCCCCTGATTCGGTAAATTCATGGAAAGGAACCATCATTTCCCATCCCACCTCACGACCCTGGAAACTTGAAATTTCAAGACCTGTGTACTGATGCAAGGCCCGAAACAGACGGCGAAACTGGTTATCGGAATTTTTAATGTTCTCCCAGGCCGTGGGAAAGGAGCAGATTTGATCTTTGGGAAAAAAACTGAGTTTGACATTTTCCGGCAGCCCCTTCATCCAAACCACTTCGGGTCCTATGACCAGGACTTCTTCCAGGGAACTGTCAGGACTCACCTCCAACTCCCATTGCATCAAACTTTGGCTGATTAAAGCCAGGATTGTTGGTTTTTGTGAACCGGCCACTTTGACTTTCACAAAATGACCGTACTCCAGACCTTTTTTGGTGTACTGATTGGACCTTGCCTTACGCACGGACAACACATGGAGTTCCTTTTTACCAGGGGTCCTGTTTTGCCAATAGGATTCCGGGCAGTGGAAGCCCTGACATTGGGAAATATCAAGACTCTGATCCAGTTTCCAATAGGATTCCTTTCCCCTGAAATCCCCACAGAGAAACTCCACTTTCGCCTTGTGATCCTCCAACCTTTGTTCCGCCTGGTGAAAGGCCCTTTTGAGAAATAAAAACAAGGCTATCTGTAAACATATAAAAAAGACAAAAAGGGAAAGACCCCAACGAAAGAATTTATCAAAGAATTTATCCGGGGTGGTCATGAAAATTCATCGGTATTCAGGGCGGGAAAATAAACCCGTATTCAGGTCATACTAAAGTCTGTGGATATTGCTTAAAATGAGGGCAATCGGATTTGTAAAGCTTCAACATTTAGCAGAAAGAAAAAACTGGACTTCTTTCACAAAAGACCAGAAATACTTGTGTTTAAACCTTAAATGTTCACTTAAGGTTTTTAAAATAAGTGAAATGGGCTGGTTTTATAAAACCTGTTTGACAGTTCTCCACCTGAACATTACCGTTTTTAAAAAGAGGGAAAATGGAAACAGCAAGGCAAAGGGCCACAACATCCAGGCCTGAAAAAAAACGTCCCTATGAGAATCTTATGCGGGTCAGAAAAAGAGACGGCAGTCTTGAGCCCGTGGATGTGACCAAAATTGTCAAAAGGGTGACTGAATGCTCTGAAGATCTCAGGGAAATTGACCCACACAGAGTGGCTATCAAAGCCATTAGTGGTCTCTATGACGGGGCATCCACCAAAGAACTGGATAATCTAAGCATCCAGACGGCTGCCATGCTCATTGGCGAGGAACCCCAGTACTCACTTCTGGCCAGTCGTCTTCTCAGCATTTACATCAAAGAGGAAGTTGAGAGTCTTGGAGTTCACTCCTTCAGCGAGTCCATTGAATATGGAGTGAAAAAAGGACTGATTGACAAAAAAACCATGAATTTTGTGATGACCAACAAAAACATCCTGGAATCTTCCATTA
Organism: Bdellovibrionales bacterium; assembly: GCA_965218815.1. Taxonomy (GTDB): domain Bacteria; phylum Bdellovibrionota; class Bdellovibrionia; order Bdellovibrionales; family JAGQZY01; genus JAGQZY01. The sequence goes on from CBDCLX010000002.1 coordinate 1,605,710, forward strand.
AAGAGCGACGCAACGAAAAGTTTCAGTATTTTGGTTTGCGTACTGTTTATGATCGCTATTTGCTCAAAGATCCGGAAAACCGTCAGGTCTTTGAATCCCCCCAGTATTTTTTCATGCGGGTGGCCTGTGGTCTTTCCCTTTCTCATGAGGAGGCTGTTGAGTTCTACAAACTTATTTCAAACCTGGATTATCTCCCCAGTACACCAACACTTTTTAATTCAGGAACCCTGCACCCGCAGATGTCCTCCTGTTATCTTCTGGATTCCCCCCAGGATGACATCAAATCCATTTACGACAAATATCAGGACATTGCCATGCTCTCCAAATTTGCCGGAGGCATTGGAGTGGCTTATCACCGGGTCCGCTCCCGGGGGTCTTTAATCAGGGGAACCAACGGACATTCCAATGGAATTGTCCCCTGGCTAAAGACTCTGGACTCTTCAGTGGCTGCGGTCAATCAGGGGGGGAAGAGAAAGGGGGCCTGCTGTGTTTATCTGGAGACCTGGCACGCCGACATAGAAGAGTTTCTGGAACTCAGGGATAACACAGGGGATGAGGCCAAGAGAACCCACAATCTCAATTTTGCCAACTGGGTGCCGGACCTCTTTATGAAAAGAGTCAGGGAGGATGGCCTCTGGTCTCTCTTTGATCCCAAACAGTTTCCACAGTTTACGGACACCTACGGCGAGGAGTTTGAAAACATCTACACCCTGGCTGAAAAAGAGGGAAAGTTTGTCAAACAGGTCAAAGCCCGTGAACTTTATTCAAGAATGATGAAAACCCTGGCCCAGACAGGCAATGGCTGGATGACCTTCAAGGATCATTCCAATCTGAAGAGCAATCAGACTTTCAGCAGGGAAAATGTGATCCACCTGTCCAACCTCTGTACGGAAATTCTGGAAGTCACCAGTTCCCGTGAAACAGCTGTCTGCAATTTGGGTTCTATCAATCTTTCCCACCATGTGACTGAAAACGGAGTGAATTATCGTAAGATCCGGGAAACGGTCCGAACTGCCGTCAAATTTCTGGATCGGGTGGTGGACATTAACTTTTATCCAATCAACCAGGCCAAAGTATCCAATCACAAATGGAGACCTGTGGGCCTTGGAGCCATGGGTTTACAGGATGTTTTTTTCAAACTGGGTCTGCTCTTTGACAGCGAGGAAGCCCGTAAAATTTCGCGTAAGATTCAAAAGGAAATCTATTATGCTGCAGTCAACGCCTCCTGTGACCTGGCAAAGGAATTTGGGCCCCATGGAGACTTTAAAAAAACCCGGGCTGCCCAGGGACAACTTCAATTTGACCTCTGGGGGGTTCAGCCCGAAAACCCTGAGCGTTGGCAAAAACTCAAAAACAAGATCAATAAATACGGTCTTAGAAACTCTCTTATCATTGCGGTGGCTCCAACGGCTACCATTGCCAGTATTGCCGGTTGTTATGAGGCCATTGAACCCCAGGTTTCAAATTTGTTTAAAAGGGAGACCCTGTCCGGGGAGTTTTTACAAATCAATCACCACCTGGTCAGAGACCTTAAAAAAATCGGCCTGTGGACTCAGAATATCCGTGACCAGATTAAAATCAATGAAGGTGTCATTCAAAATATTGAGGAAATTCCCGAGCCCCTGCGGCAGGTCTATCGCACCGCCTGGGAAATTCCCATGAGGGGGCTTATTGACATGGCTGCTGAACGGGGGGCTTTTATTGACCAGAGCCAGTCCATTAATCTGTTTATGGAAAACCCCAGTATTGGCAAACTTTCCTCCATGTATATGTACGCCTGGGAAAAGGGAATAAAAACCACCTATTATTTACGAAGCCGCCCGGCCACCCGTATTAATAAAATCACCATCACAGGTGAAGAGTACACAGAGGAGGAAGCCCTGGCCTGTTCACTGGAGAACCCGGAAACCTGTCAGGTATGTCAGTAAAAATGGATTGGATTGGGAAGAGGAGGAAATATTTATGATTTTAGAACCTGGATTCAATCTCACATTACGTCCCATGAAGTACCCCGTTTTTTTTGAGATGTACAAGGATGCCATTAAAAATACATGGACTGTGGACGAAGTGGATTTGTCCAAGGATGTCAATGACCTGAAGACAAAAATGAATCCTGTGGAACGGCATCTTATCAGTCGGCTTGTGGCTTTTTTTGCCACAGGGGACTCCATTGTCGGTAATAACTTGGTTTTAAATCTTTACAGGCATATCAATTCCCCGGAAGCCCGCCTCTACCTCTCAAGACAGCTTTACGAGGAGGCTCTTCATGTTCAATTTTATCTGACACTTCTTGATACTTACATTCCCGATCATGGAGAACGGGCCAGGGCTTTCTCAGCCATTGACAATATTCCATCAATTAAAAGGAAAGCCGAATTCTGTTTCAAGTGGATGGATTCCATTAATAAACTAGATCGTATTGAAAGCCTGGAAGCCCGTCGCCGTTTTCTCATGAATCTTATTTGTTTTGCCACCTGTATTGAGGGTTTGTTTTTCTTTGGAGCTTTTGCTTATGTTTATTACCTCCGTTCCAAAGGGCTTCTTGATGGTCTGGCCAGTGGAACCAATTGGGTTTTCAGGGATGAATCCTGTCATATTAACTTTGCCATGGAGGTGGTTCACACAGCTCGTAAGGAGGATCCCAGGATCTTCACGGGAATGAACGATATGGTCACACGCATGCTGGAAGAGGCTGTGGCCTGTGAAATGGCCTTTGCTGAAGATGTTCTTTCCGAAGGCATTGCCGGTCTTTCAATGAAAGATATGCGTTCTTACCTTGAGTTTGTGGCCGATCAACGTCTGGAAGCTTTAAATATTCCAAAACGTTTTCACTCCAAAAATCCATTTTCATTTATGGAACTTCAGGATCTTCAGGAACTGACCAACTTTTTTGAAAGAACGGTCTCATCCTACCAGGTGGGGGTTTCCGGTGAAGTTTCCTTTGATGAAAACTTTTGAGCCTGCAATAATTTTTTCGGGAAAAATTGTATTAACCCGAACTTTTTGTTTTGCGTATTGCAGAGGAGTGGGAATGTCTTTTTCCCCGGCAATCTTCTGTCTCACAACCATCTGAATGTGTAACCCCTCGGATCAAGCTCCACCTTCTTACACGACTCTATCACCGTGTAAAGCGTACTGGTCACATCCGCCTCATTGATTGATCTTACACCATTGATTGATCTTCCCCCGATTCAGTGGACAAGCTCGAAATGCGTCCTAACCCAAGGGCCAGTTTATCCATTTTAAAGTCCGATTTTTCCGTGAATTGAATTTTTAGGTTATAATTTTTGATAAGTTTTTTAAGGCCACGGAAAGTCAGGGAAATTCCTTCCAATAAAGTGGAAATGGAAGAGGAGGGGCCAGTCGTTAGCAGGGGTATAAGTGTTGCCCCATGGCTTTCCTGTGGGACTGTGAAAGCTTATGGAATTCTATTTTCACTCAGAATTTCCAAAAGAGTGGGAAGAAGAAGGCGATTGGATTCGGGAATTTTGAGATTCCTTAATTCTTCAGGGAGAACCCATCTGATATCTGAATGATGGATAGGTCTGGGTTCACCTTTCCAGAACCAGACTTCAAAAAAAATCAGCAGAATTCCCACTTCAGGGTAAAATTGGGTGGATGCAGTGCGGGGGGCACCAATCTGGGCCTGGATTCCAAGTTCCTCTTTTAGTTCTCTGGCCAGTGCTTCCTGGGGGGTTTCCCCCATTTCAACTTTTCCACCAGGAAACTCCCACTGACCAGCCAGGCTGTGACCATCGGGACGACGGCCAATGAGAACCTGCGAACCTTTGCGGATCATGGCAGTGACAACGGGAATCCAGGTGGGTTTTTGATGGGACATGGGTTAAAATCTAATACAGGAAAAGGCCAGTGTCATGACCAGGAATTTATGAGAAATGCGGGCTAGGGGATTTTGACTCACGCTGTGTCAGATTGCTCAATAAATCAGGCCTCCAGTAATAGACTCACTTTTGAAAATCCTGGCAATATTATTGCAATAAAAACAACAAATGATTTTCATTATGAGCCTTTTAAAAAGACTGCTCTCTGACAAACAATGCTTAACCCGAACTTCTCATAAACTTTCTGCTGCGGCTTCCAATCTCCTTGAAATTTAAGGGAAAAAGCGGGGTTAGCATTATTTTTTGGGAACCCTGACCGACGGAAGAGACCGGAAAATTCAAACAGGATCAATAGATGGCCGGTTGACTCCATACAAGCCTGTGGAATAAGACTGGAACGTCCGTTAAATTTTCCACTGCGGATATTCAAACCCCTGTCATATAATAAATGTCATAAAGTTTTGTGGGATGAGGGTTAGAGTCTGGAGGGCACAATGTCAAAGACAGTTCGGGTGGGCATCAATGGCTTTGGTCGCATTGGCCGTCTTGTGTTTCGTTATGGTTTTGAGCGGGTGGATATTGTTGGAATCAACAACGGTTCCGGGTCCCTTTCATCCATGGCCCATTTTTTAAAATATGACAGCACCCATGGACGTTTCCCAAAAAAGGTGGGGTTTGATGAAAGAAATTTACTGGTGGATAACAATAAAATTCCAATGACCTTTGAAAAAGATCCAGCTGAAATTCCCTGGAAGGACTGGGGAGTGGATATCGTATTTGAATGCACAGGGGTTTTCAGGAACAGGGAAGACAATGAAAAACATATTCAGGGGGGGGCAAAAAAAGTGCTTGTCTCATCTCCGGCCAAAGTGGATGCCACTTTTGTCTATGGAATCAACCACAGGGACTATAAACCGGGCGAACACCATATTGTAAGCAACGCCTCCTGCACCACCAACTGTCTGGCACCCATGGTGAAGGTTCTCAACGACGGGTTTGGTATTCAATCAGCCTTAATGACCACAGTTCACTCTTACACCAATGACCAGAAGATTCTGGATTCCACTCATGGGGATCTCAGACGGGCCAGGGCTGCGGCTGTTTCCATGATCCCCACTTCAACAGGGGCTGCAAAGGCCCTGAGTCAGGTGTTACCTGAACTTGGTGACAGGGTCCATGGGTTGGCCATCCGAGTTCCCACCTCCAATGTCAGCCTTGTGGACCTGACAGCCAATGTTCATCAGCCAGTCACAGTGGAACAGGTCAATGAAGCCTTTATAGAGGCTTCCCGAGGATCCCTCAAAGGGGTTTTGGCCTGCACCCATGATCCTGTGGTCAGTGTTGATATGAACGGTGTTAAGGAGAGTTCTATTATTGATCTGTCCCACACCTGTGTTGTGAAGGGGACAATGGTTAAATTACTTTCCTGGTATGACAATGAGGTGGGGTTTTCCTGTCGTATGCTTGATTTGGCTGAATATATGGCCACCCAGGGGTTGTGATGGCTCTCAACACCCATTTGGATATAAGAACCTTAGAGCTGAAAGAGCAAAGGGTTTTTCTGCGACTTGACCTCAATGTTCCCATCCAAAAGGGAAAAATTCTGGATTTCAGTCGGATTCAGGCATCCCTTCCAACCCTTGAATTTTTGGTTTCCAGGGGAGCCAGGGTGCTTGTAGCCTCCCATCTGGGACGGCCTGGAAACCATCCAAAGGATAAAGAGGACTTTTCACTGGAACCAGTGGCCAATGCTCTGAACAGTGAAGGCTTTGAAGTGTTGTTCATGGAAACTCCGGATTCTGAAGCCCCCAGGGAATTGCTTAAGGGTTTGGGGGGAAGACAGATTGTCATGCTTGAAAATCTTCGCTTTGATAAGGGGGAAATGGAAAATTCAGATGAGTTGGCTGCAAAATGGGCCAGATACACAGACATTTATATCAATGATGCCTTTGGAGTCTGTCACCGGTCTCACGCCAGTCTGGATGCTCTTCCCAGACAGATCCCCCAACGTTGTTATGGTTTTCTGGTGGCCATGGAACTGGAATGCCTGAAAAAAATCAGGGACAATCCCCCCTCTCCCTTTATCCTTGTTACTGGAGGAAGTAAGGTCTCTGATAAAATGCCTCTGCTTGAGAGACTTGCCGATAAGGTCCATGGTTTTATTGTTGGAGGGGCCATGGCCTGCACTTTTCTGAAGGCCCGAGGCTATTCTCTTGGAAACTCACGGGTGGAGGAGAAGTCTTTATTAAAAGCACAAAGGTTTTTAAATCAGATGGAAATCATGGGTAAAAAAGTCCATCTTCCAGTGGATCACCTGGTGGCTGAAGATCTGGAAAGCCGCCAGTTCAGAGTCAGTCATGGCCCTGGTCTCTCCGGTCAGGACATAGCTCTTGATATTGGCCCAAAGACCTGCGTCCAGTTTGAGGAAGTCCTGAAGGAGGCGGCCTGTATTTTCTGGAATGGTCCCATGGGAGTTTATGAACGCAAACCCTTTGATAAAGGGTCAGTGGCCATGGCTCGGGCCATTGGAAAATCCAGGGCCTTTACCGTGATCGGTGGAGGGGACTCTGCAGCAGTGGCCAGAATTTCAGGACTGTCTTCCCGGGTGAATCCTGTTTCAGAGGATTCTGTCGGGGCAGGGGTGGACACAGTGAAAGCCGGTTCGGGGCTTCAGGTAGATCATATTTCAACCGGAGGTGGGGCTGGCCTTGAATTCATTCAGGGATACAGGTTGCCCGGCCTTGAGGTTTTAAAGGTGAGGAATTTTTAATGGGCTTCATAGTGGCCGCCAATTGGAAGATGAACAAATCCCCTGGAGAAACAGAAAGGTTTTTTTCTGACTTTTTAAAAAACAGGCTGCCTGAATCCATGGATATTGTTTTTTTTATTCCTTCAGTCAATGCCTCAGTCACAGCTCAGGCTCTTAAAGTCGGGGTCAGGGAGAAAAACCTGTCTGTTTTCTGGGGCCCCCAGAATATTTATCACCAGGCCCGTGGGGCTTTCACCGGAGAGACATCACCTCAGATCATGGGGGACTTGGGGGCTGACTTTGTTCTTGTGGGCCACAGTGAAAGGCGGATACTGTTTCATGAAGATGACAGACAGATAAACCTCAAAATGCAGGCTGCCATTGATTTTGAAATGGTTCCTGTTTTGTGTGTTGGTGAAAGTTCTGATGAACGCAGAACCAAACACACCATGGAGGTTCTCAGGGGCCAAATGGAGAGAGGACTCATAAATATAAAACCCAAAAAAGGTCTGCACATTGCTTATGAACCGGTGTGGGCCATTGGAACAGGGGAGGTGGCCAGTCCCGGGCAGGTGGAGGAAGTCCATGGATTTATCCGTGGATTTCTCAAAAACCGGTTTGGCAGTGACCATGAAGGCATGAAGATTCTCTATGGAGGGTCCGTGAAAGCAGACAAGGCCCTTTCTCTTGGAAGGATTTCTGAAGTGGGTGGCTTTCTTGTGGGGGGAGCCTCTCTGGAACCGGAGTCCTTTCTTGGTATTATCAGAATGGTTGAATGAATAAGAAAATACAGATTGTGGGTGGTGGTTTTTCCGGTCTGGTTCAGGCTTTTTATCTTATTGAGAAGGGCTTTAGGCCTGTGATTCTTGAGAGGAAAAACCGTTTGGGTGGACTTCTTGGGAGTCACAAACACCAGTCTTTTCTGGTGGAACAGGCGGCCCATGCCTTTCTGGCCAATGCCGAACTGGAGTCTGTTTCCCGGGCCATAGGTGTTCCCCTTGTTTCCAGAAGGAGGAAGGCTTCCGGAAAATTTATTTATCGCAATGGAGGGAAATATCGCCAACCCCTGTTTTTCAGTGAATTGATTCCTCTCTTTGTTTTTTTGTTAAAAGGAGGATTAACAAAAGCCGTCAGAAACGTGAAGGATGGGGAGACTTTAAAACAATGGGGGCAAAGGTGTTTGGGGAAGGCTGCCACCCGGTTTGTTCTGGAACCGGCCATGCAGGGTGTGTTTGCTGTCAGTTCTGATCAGTTGGATGCGGGTCTGGTTCTTGGGTCTTTCAGGGGAAAGTCTTCCAAAGGCCGGTTGAAAGGTTCTGTGGCCCCTGAAGGGGGAATGCAGGAGTGGATTGATGGAATGAAATTTTACCTGGAATCCCGGGGTTGTGAATTGATCATGAATCACAAAGCTGAAATCAGTGATTCCTGTCCCACTCTCTGGGCTGTGGACCTGGCCTCCCTGAAAAAAATCAGTGAACGGAAAAAGAAACATTTGCCCCATGAGATTCAAAAGACAAAAACAGCTTCCCTCTCGTCAGTGACTTTGATGTTTGGGAATGAAAATCCCTGTAGTAAGGGTTTTGGTTGTCTGTTTCCAGGTGGGTCGGGCTTTCATTCTCCTGGAGTTTTGTTTAATCATAATACTTTTAAAGGGCGGGTGGAGGAGGGATGCTCTGAGACCTGGATTCTGGGGGATCAGGTCATGGGTTTCAGTGGTATGAGTGAGGAAGCCCTTCTCCGTTATGTCTTATCAGATCGTTACCGGTTTACGGGGCTTTTGGAGGAACCTCTGGCTTTTAAAATTTTCCAGTGGCGGGACTGTCTCCCCGTTTATGATAAAAATCTGGGAAATTTTATCAAAGCCCTGGACAGGGAAAAAAGAAAGGATCTTTTTGTGGGCAATTACCTGGGGCAGTTGGGGTTGAGTGAAATTCTGATCAGGGCAAAGGCCAATGCGGAAAAAGTGAAGGAGGGTTATTTTGGTTTGGAAAGTTTATAAGAAGTTCGGATTAAACTCTTTCATTACTCCAGATTCTTCTCCCGTAAAACTGGTCTGTCATCTGAAGAGAAATATAATAATATTAAAAACTAATTTTATAGTGTACCAGGTGATCTGAACCCGTACGGATATTGCTGTATCAGGAGGTTTATGAGGAATGGGGACCAGGATAGGGGTTTTGCTTTCAAATCTCGGGACTGCAAAGAGTTATGATCCCGGGGATGTGGCTCGGTATTTATCAGAGTTTCTTATGGATCCTCGGGTGATTCAGGCTCCAAAGTGGGCCAGAAGTCTTCTTGTGAAAGGGTTTATTGTTCCCTTTCGCAGGAAAAAAACAGCAATCAAATACAAAAAAATATGGACGATGGAGGGCTCTCCTCTGATGGTTCAGACAAAAAAACTGTCTCTGGCTTTGCAAAAGGAACTGGGTGACGATTATCAGGTGACCTTTGCCATGCGTTATGGTGAGCCTGGTTTTTCGGAGGCAAAAAAGAAGCTTGAAGATTGCCGGAAGGTGATTTTCTTCCCCCAATACCCCCAATATGCCAGGAGCACAGTGGAGACCGGTTTTCATCATTTTTGCCAATACTTTTCCGGGAAAAACTTCCGGGTGATTTCTCCTTATTATCAGGATCCTGAATTCATGGAAGCCTACGCCGGGTTTTTAAAACCCTATCTTAAAACCCTTGATTTTAATTATTTATTGATGAGTTTTCATGGTTTGCCTGTCAGTCATATCAGGAGGGCGGATCCTACCGGAAAACATTGTCTGAACCGGTCTTCAGACAGGAATGAACCGGACTGTTGCCTGAGAGTTCCCGGAGATGTTTTAAAAACCTGTTACAGAGCCCAGTGTTTTTATTCAGCCCGGGCCATTGCCCGGGCCTCCGGTTTGTCAGAGAAAAATTACGGGGTGAGTTTCCAGTCCCGACTGGGGCCAGGCAGATGGATTGGACCAGGTACGGAATTCATGTATGGCCATTTGGTCAGAAGGGGAGTTCAAAAGCTTGCTGTTCTCTGTCCTGGCTTTTCAGTGGATGGCCTTGAAACCCTTGAGGAAATTGCCATGAAAGGAAAACAACTTTTCATTCAGCAGGGGGGCAGGGTTTTTCACTTTATTCCCTGTCTCAATGACGGTTCCCAATGGGTTTGGGCTTGTGTAAAGATGATTAAAAGAATAGAATGGAATTGATTGGGTGTTGATTGATTGTATGTCGGTCGTATTTGAATTTTCACGGAATTTCTCGAACCCGCATTTCTCACAAGCTTTCGTAGTGAGGCTGTCGAAATGCCTCTACAAAAGGAGAAGATGAAACAGTTTATAAAAATCGTTTTTGCTTCAATGATAGGGACTTCCATGGCCCTTGGTTTTTTGTTGTTTTCCATTATTTCCCTTTCAATGACTCTGGCTGTTGTTGCGGGGGGAAGTCAGTCCCAATGGAAATCTGATTTTGGTAATATCAGGGATTCATCGGTTTTAAAGCTTGTCCTGGATGGTTCCCTGAAGGATCGGGGAGGTTCTTCTGATTATTATTCCCTGTTTCTGGACAGTGAACCAAGTATGGGTCTTTATGAGATCACCCGGGTTCTCAGGGAGGCGGCCGGGGATCAGCGGATCAAGGGCCTGTTCATGGAATTCAGGGATTTTCAAAGTGGCTCGGCCAATGCCGAATCCCTGCGGCGGGAGGTGATAAATTTTAAAAAATCAGGAAAATTTGTCATGGCTTATGCTGAAACCTATGGGGAACGTGATTATATTGTGGCCTCAGCGGCTGATGAGGTCATTCTCTATCCAAGGGGGAATTTCCATTGGAATGGTCTTGCCACGGAATTGATGTATTTTAAAAACACTTTGGACAAACTGGAAGTGGTTCCCCAAGTGTTTCGAGTGGGACGATACAAATCCGCTGTTGAATCTTTCACCCGGGAAAAGATGAGTGAAGACAGCCGTCAACAGATCAGTGCTCTTTTAAAGACCCAGTGGCGGCAATTGTTGGATTATGCCAAAGAGAAGACCCAATTGTCACTGAATGAATTGAATGCACTGGCCGGGAACCTGTCCGTTTTTTATGCCGATCAGGCCAAAGAAAAAGGTTTTGTGGATCAGCTGGCTTCCATGGAAGAGGTTGAAAACAAGCTCATGGAACTGACGGGAACCAAAGAGAAACCCAATTATGTGGGTTGGAAATCCTTCCACCGTTTTGTTCTCAAACAGAAAGAGATGAGCAGCAACGGTGATCAGAAAAAGGTGGCTCTGGTATTTGCCAATGGTTCCATTTACAGTGGCCAATCCTCCTATGGTGATTCTGATAAGAATATTTATTCTGTGGATTTTTCAAAAATGTTGAAAAAAATCCGTCGGGACAAGGATATCAAGGCTGTGGTTTTGAGGGTAAACAGTCCCGGGGGGTCCGCTCTGGCTTCGGATGTGATCTGGACTTCCACTCAGTGGTTAAAAGCGGAAAAACCTCTGGTGACTTCCTTTGGGAATGTGGCAGCCAGTGGAGGTTATTATATATCAGCAGGCAGCCAGTATATTTTTTCCGAACCGACCACCATCACCGGTTCCATTGGTGTTTTCGGATTGATTCCCGCCACTGAAAGGTTTTTTAACAATAAACTGGGAATGACTTTTGATGGGGTCAAAACCCATTCTTTCTCTGATATTTCAATTCTTAAACGCCCTTTTAACAGTCAGGAAAGTGCCCAGATCCAGGGTATGATCCTCAGGACTTATAAGGATTTTTTGAAAGCCGTCACCGATGGCAGGCAGACATTAAAAACGGTCAACCAGACCCATGAAATTGCCCAAGGCCGGGTCTGGACGGGCAAAGAGGCCATGGAAAAAGGTCTTGTGGATGAGCTTGGGAGTATGGAACAGGCCATTGTCAAGGCGGCGAAACTGGCCGGATTGGATAAGTATCAGGTGGAGGTTTATCCCAGGGAACTCAGTCCTTTTGAGGAGATTTTTTACCGTTTTGCGGATATATCCTCCCATGTTGTGATTCAATTTCTACCCGATGGTTTCAAAAATCTTTTAAGTGGTAAAAAACAGGAATTTCATGAAAAAATCCAGACCCGAATCCCATTTGATATGGAGATAAACTGATTCTGAGTGCAGTTTGGATGGGTTTTGGACAAAAGTCTTAAACAGCCTGATGGTTAAAAATCCGAATAATAAATATCCATTGGTTTGTTATGGTTCTTTTTTGTATTTGCGGTGTTTTGGAATTTTACGGGATTTTTCCAGGGAATACAGTGAAAAATAAAAGTTATACTGATCGTATTTGAGATTTCATGGATATTCACTCTCGAAACCCCGGACATTTCAAACACGACCAGTATAATGTGCATTAGCTTTGCATAACCTGAGGTTTTTTTAAATGTCTTTTGATTACGATGAAATCAAGAACAAACAGGAGAGTGGAACCCATTGGGCCACCTATTCTGATTTGTTCATGGTTCTTTCCCTGATTTTTTTATTGCTCTATGTTGTGGCCAGTCTTCGAACAGGGACCAGTAATCTGCAAAATGAGGCAAAATATCAGGAGATAGAGAGGGAACGGGATGATCTCAGACAACAGATCAAGGTTTATAACACGTTAAAGGATGATTATCTGCAAACGGGAGCTACAGATGATGAGAGGCAAATTTATGAAGAACTGATGAGTCAGTTGGTGTTACTCAAAGGCAAAGCCAGGCAGGAAAAGGAAGAACTGAGGAAAGTGGCCATTGAGAATGAAAAAAAAGAGGTGGCCCTTAATAAATATCAACAAATTGTCAGGAATATTGTGAACACCAATATTGTATCCAGTGCCCGTATCAAGCGTCGGGATATGACCATTGAAAAAAGTGACAGGGAGATTAAAGATCTGGAGTCAGAGGTTATTAAAAAGCACAAGGAAATTGGTCAGGGACAAAGAAAGATCAGGAATCTCGACAGGAAACTGACCCATCAGGTGGCGGTTCTCAGGCAATCCTATAATAAAAACAGAATTTCAAAAAAAAAGATGAAACAGCGGATTGCCAGATTGAGAAAAGAAAACAAGCTGAAAGTGAAGGCACTCAAAGAGGCTAACACCAAAGCTGCCATGGAAATCGAGAAGAGTCAGAAAATAATTGCCAGGGCCTCTGAGGACCTGGAGCAGGCTCAAAGCACCATTGCCATGCAGGAATCGGATATTCAGAGATTAAGTCTGGAAAAACAGAAAGTGACCCGAAAAATTTCCAATTTAAGGAATGATTTTAACAAAAAGATTCAGGAGGAAAAGGAAGCCTTTCAAAAACAATTAAAGGTTCAGAAAATTTCAGCAGAGGCCAAGGCGGAAAAACGGGCCCGGTTTCTGGACCAGCTTAAGGTAAAAGAGAAAGCACTTGCCGCTCAGATCCAGGAGATGGAATCACAGGTGCAGGACGTTCAGAAGAAACTGGACAAAACCCAGGAGGAAAAGGTTGAGCTGGCTGAGAAGAACAGGGAACTTTCAGAGGACACAAAACAACTGTCCACGGATCTTAAAGAAATGGAGAAAGTTGCCCGAACCAAAAGAGAGTTGATAAAAAAGCTCAAAAAGAATCTGAAAAAAGCCGGATTAAAGGCAGTGGTTGACAAAAAAGGGGATGTGGTGATCCAGTTTGGTGATGAGTATTTTGATACGGGTCAGGCCAATATCAAACCGGGGATGCAGAAAATACTAAAACGATTCATACCCAATTATGCCTTCTCCCTGTTTTCTGATCCAGAAATAGCCAATCAAATCAGGTCTGTGGAGATTGTTGGCTATGCCTCCCCCACTTATAAGGGGCGTTATGTGAATCCTGTCAGTCTGAAGGCGGACAACAGGGAGGCTGTCAATTATAACCTGGATTTAAGCTATTATCGGGCACGCTCCATTTTTGATTTTATATTTGATACCAAAAAAATGAAATATACCAACCAGTCAAGACTTTTGTCCATGGTGAAAGTGACTGGTCGGAGTTTTCTGGCCGAAGGGGCCGATAAACGTATTGTGAACAGTATATCCCATAAGGAGTATTGTAAAAAATATGATTGTAGAAAATCACAACGGGTTGTTATTCGCTTTAATATGAACAAATAAAGGAGATAAAGATGGATGCCTTTGAACAGATGACAATTATGGATACGATTGTTTTATTTGCCTCCCATTGGTTAATTCCAGGTATGATTGCCCTGTTTTTTTTGGCTATTTTGTTAAGAAGTCTGGTTTACTACACTGTTAAAAGACAGGAGTGGTTTGCCAAAGAATTTGAAAAAAGAGTGGATAACTTTATAGAGCGGAGAAATCCTGATTCCACAGTCTCTTTTTATGTTGTGACCAAGAGACTTCTGGAAAAAACTTATTATGAACTTTTCAGAGTTCGTTACACAATGAAAAGAAGAAAACCGGATTTCATTATGACTTTGACGGATCGGGTTTTTCTGGTGCAGCAGGGGGCTGCATTTTTTGTCCATGATATTTTAAAACCTCTGAAGCATATTAAGTTTAACCAGTCCAATCATCCAAAGCTGTTGAGTACAACAAAGGGGGCCTTTTCCCGCAATCCCGGTTTTAGTAAGGTTTTTGGTCTTTTTCCAAATTCCACCCTCAACGATGTGATTAACATTCTTCCTGGGGTTTTTATTATTCTGGGGGTTTTTGGAACTTTTCTGGGGATCATGAAAGCTCTTCCCGACCTGGGAACCATGGATCTTAAGGATATTGATGCCTCCAAAACCATTATGGATCAGTTTTTGTTGAAAATATCATTTTCAATGAGCACATCTCTTGTTGGAATCATGCTCTCTGTCTGTATGTCTTTTTTTAATGCCAGTATGGCTCCGGAAAGAATCTTTGTTTCAGCCGTGGAGCGATTGGAAGCGGGGCTGGATGCCATCTGGCATTTGAGTTCGAGCAATGACAGACCTGCAGACTTCAAGGTTTTTGACGAAAACCGTCATCCAGACGAAGTGCTGGCTGAACAGGCTGTCAATGAGGACCTTATTCTGGGAAGAAAGAAGCGTAAACCCCTTAGGGCGGCTTAGCCCGGACTTTTCACAAATTTTCGTAGCGAGGTTGTCAAAAAAAGTAAAAACAGTCCTGAAAATCAATAAAAAGTATAAAAAAGACAAGTGATTAGACCGAAGAGATATTAGGGGTTATTCGGTCTTGATATGAATTTTAAAAATTTTTTATTTCAATACAGCATAGGTGAAAATGTTTACCGGAAAGAGGTGAAGGCAAAGTCCTTTGTCGTGGGACGATCCAGTCGCTGTGACATAAGGATTGATTTTGAAATCATCAGCCGTAAACACATGAAGGTTTTCTTTGAAGATGATTGTATTAGAGTCATGGATTTGGGTTCCACGAATGGAACTTTTCTCAATGGTACAAAATTAAAACCCCATATCAAGAGTGAGTACAAAACAGATGATGAAATCTTTGTTGAAGGGGCTGGTTTGCACTGTTATTTTAAAATCAAAAATACGTTTCAGAAGGGAACCAAAGCCCATTTGTTAGCTGATGAACTGGAAATGGAAGAGGTTTCCTTTCGTGGATCCAAACCTGCCCCTGACTCCAATGTCAAACGTGATTCTGCGGACATCCCTGCCCCTGACTCCAATGTCAAACGTGATTCTGCGGACATCCCTGCCCCTGACTCCATGGTCAAACGTGATTTTGCGGACATCCCTGCCCCTGACTCCATAGTCAAACGTGATTTTGCGGACATCCCTGCCCCTGACTCCATAGTCAAACGTGATTCTGCGGACACCCCTGCCCCTGACTCCATAGTCAAACGTGATTTTGCGGACAAACCTGACTCTGACCCTGAAGTTGAAATGGAAGTTGTCGATCCAAGAGACTTTGTCAGTGAGATCAGTGTCAGTGATCCTTTTCAGGAAATGGGCCTTCAATTTCAGAAAAAGTGAGTGAAAACAATTCTATTTCCAGTATCCAGAAAAAATATAGCCAGGAGGGTTCTGATCAGGATCATGATGCCATGGAAAATGTTGATCAAAAGCATGAAGTGTTGAAAAAACAGAAAGTTCCCGTGAAATCACAAATTTCTGAATTGAAAGGACGTGTCACCCGGAGTGGGGAGGGCATTCCGGAGAAAAAAGACAGTATCAGGGACCTGAAAGAGGAAATTATTCAGAAACGCAAGGGACTGGAGGAGATGGAATCACAAAACAGGCAGTCTGAAGAACAACTCAGCCCATTGCATTCAAAATTGTTGGAAGCTGAAGGGAGTTACCACTTTATCAGTGAAGTCATGGAACAACAAATTCGGGAAATGCGTAAAAGGAAGACTTCATCTAAAATGCAGAGTTCTGACGATGGGTTGAATGCAGATAAAAAACAGTCAGAGGCTGAACCGGACAGGATGGTAGAGGAGAAGTCATCTGACCTGGAATTTAATCATCTGAAAATGAAGGCTGAACCTGAAGCAAAAGAAGAGGCCATGGCTCTTATGAAAGAGGCCCGTTTGGAAGCGGAAAACAGAATTAACAAGGCGGAGGAGGAAGCAGGCCGCAAAACAGAGGAGGCTGAAAGACAGGCTCAGGAGATTTTAAGTCAGGCCAGACAACAGGTGGATGATGATCTTGCAGTGGTTGAGGAGAAGCTTGAAAAGAGGAAAGTGAAAGTGAATGCTGAGATTCAGAAGTTTTACTCTGAAATGAACAGGGACAAGGAGCGGTTGGAAGAGGAATTAAAAACAATGAATGAGGAAGCCCGAAGGAAAATGGATTTGGAGTTAAAAGGTCTGAAGGTTGAACTGGAAGAGGAAATGGAGGCCCGGGCGGAGAGCAGAATGAAGGAAGTTGAAGAGGCGGCAGAGAGCAGAATGAAGGAAGTTGAAGAGGCGGCAGAGAGCAGAATGAAGGAAGTTGAAGAGGAAGCAGGGATCAGGATGAAAGAGATTGATGAGAAAATAGAGATCACAATGAAAGAGGCCCGTCTGGAAGCGGAAAACAGAATCAGCAAGGCGGAGGAGGGGGCAGCCTGTAAAACAGAGGAGGCTGAAAGGCAGGCTCAGGAGATTTTGGAACGGGCCAGGAAACGCATTGATAATCTTGTCATGGGTGAAAAAAATATTGAAAAGCAGAAAAAAGAGATGAATGCCGAAGTTAAAAATCTTCACTCCCAGATGAAAGCGGATAAAAAGAAGTCTGAACAGGAATTGAAAAGAATGAAGCAGGAGGCTGAAAAAGAAGTGATTCTGGATTCAGAGAAATTAAGGTTTGAGTTGGAAGCCCAAACCAAAGCAGATGCGGATAAAAAATTTGAAGAACTCAGGAAGCAGGCTCGTGAAATCATATCCCGGGCCCATCAACAAGCCGATGATCATATCAGTGTTGCTGAACAGGAGATTGATAAGAGAAAAAGACAGGTCGATGATGAAATCCAGGATATTCGCTCCAGGACAATAAAAAAGTTTCAGGATCAGAGGCGTGCTCTTGAAGAGGAGGAAAAAAGACGTAATGAACTGAAGGCCATGCGTTTAAAAAAAGAATTGAATGAAGTCCTTCGGGTTCGTATCAGATCTTATCTGAAGGATGGGGATCATCTGGACAGGGTGTTCTCCATAATTGACAAGACCATCAATGTGATAGCCCTGGGGAAGATGGATGATATTTTTATTGAGGATGAATACGACACACAACCCCATTTCTATGAGAAAGAAGCCAGGAAGTTTTGGCTGGTTTCGGGGCTTTCCGCCCTGGCTGTAGTGATGTTTTTTCTTTTTCTTCCCACTTTCAGAAAAATGGCCTTTGAGACAGGCCGTAACATTGCCACTGAAGAGGCCATGGAGACCCGGCAGAAAATTACAAACGCCAGGGCCAGAAATGATTTCAGTAAGGAGTTTCGGCCTGATAAAGTCGATAAATTTTTTGGAACCTACACGGACAGGGTTCTTTATACCCGTGATTATGTTGCCATTGAACTTTTTGGAAAATACCGTCAAAAGTGGATCCTGGAACTTCAGAACTATTTTACTGAAAAACTCAAACTCAGTGAAAACAGCCTGGTTCCTTTTATTGCCCAGGAATCCAACCTGATCCGGGAATTGGATGAAGCCATGAAAAAAATCAATGGCCACTTCGTTGGCAACGGTATTGCCAGAATGAGGAATATTGAGAAAGGTTTTGAAAAAAAGCTTCAGGCCCAACTGAAAAAGAAAAGCCATTATAAAAAAGTCATGGCTTTTAAAAAGGTTTTTTTTGAAAAGAATGCCAATCAGTTCAGAAAACAGGCCTCTCTTTCAGGAAAAAGTCAGCCGGATCAGCCCTTGTGACGGAAGGTAATCAAACCATGGGTGGGATCATAGGGGGAAAGTCCCACAGTGACCTTGTCTCCAACGATGACCCGGATTTTAAAACGCTTCATCTTACCGCAGAGGCGGGCTGAGACATCAATCCCGTTTTCAAGGGTTATTTTGTAATTGCCGCCACCGGTGACATCGTTCACTGTGCCATCCACTTGTATCAGGTCATCTTTTGCCATAAATCTCCTTATATATTCTTGATACTTACTGATTTTCCTGAGAAAATCAATAGTCTGTAGTCTGTTCCATTGATTTTTTTTTTGGGATTGATTTTTTTGTGGCCAGTCTCCAAAAGGTTCAATCCCACGGAACAGGGCCTGGAGGTGGCTGAATGTTCTTTGAGGAGTTGGAAAAAAGGGGGCTGATTTATCAGAAGACTTCAGAGAGCCTCAAAGAGATTCTGGAGGTTCCCAGGGTTTTTTACTGTGGTTTTGATCCCACTTCAGACAGTCTTCATATTGGTTCCCTGCTCCCGTTATTAACCATGAGGCGGTTGCAGAACAAAGGTCACAGGCCCTTGTTTCTTTTGGGGGGGGCCACGGGTATGATTGGCGATCCCAGTGGCAAGAGCAGGGAACGGGTTCTCATGGATCCTGAAATCATTGAGTCCAACAGTCGGGGTCTGTTTAAGGATGCAGCAAAGGTTCTTGATTTTGAAGGGGAAAACCCGGCCCAACTGATCAATAACAGGGACTGGATCAGGTCCTATAGCTTCATTGAGTTTCTCCGTGATGTTGGCAAACATTTTCCCGTAAACACCATGCTTGCCAGGGAGTCCGTGAAAAACCGGATTGAGAACAGGGATCAGGGCATTTCCTACACTGAATTCTCCTATATGCTTTTACAGGCTTTTGATTTTTACCACCTGAAGCAAACTCACCAGTGTGACCTCCAGATCGGGGCTTCTGACCAGTGGGGGAATATCACAGCAGGTGTGGAATTGATCCGAAGACTTCAGGGGGATGTCCAGAATAAGGATTCCACTTTTGGTTTCACCTTTCCTCTTGTGACAAAGCCCGATGGAACCAAATTTGGCAAGACTGAAAGTGGCAATATCTGGTTGAATCCTGACAGAACCAGTCCCTACCAGTTCTATCAGTTTTTCTTACGTCTCAGTGATGATGAAGCTCTTAAGCTTTTGCCCTCCTTTAGCCTGAAGCCCCTGGAAGAGATTGAAAATATTAAAACAAGCTTTAAAGAGGAACCTCACAAAAGACTGGCCCAGAGGGAGCTGGCTGAGGAATTAACCACCCTGATCCATGGCAGAAAGGAGTTTGAAAAAGCTTTGAAAGCCTCTCAGGCTCTTTTTCCTGGTGATCTTAAATCCCTTGACAAAAAAACCCTTCTTGAGGTTTTCAGCGACACTCCATCGGTGACCGTGAAAAAGGATGAAATCATGAAAAAAAATCTTGCTGAACTTTTGGTGAGTTCGGGACTCTGCTCTTCAAAGACAGGAGCCAGAAGGGACATTCAATCGGGAGCCATCTATGTCAATAATGTTCGCATTGGGGATGGCGATCCTGGAAATGAACAATTGCCTTTACTTTTTGATTCTTTTCTGATTTTGAGAAGGGGTAAAAAAAACCACTGTCTGGTTCGGTTTGGGTGAGAACATCAGACACTGATTCTGTGAATCAAGCCCAACAGGCAATCCAGGGAGGATGTCAGGGGGTGTGGATGAGAATGTTAAAAACTGGACCTCCCCAAAATTGACCGGGCCGTTAAAAGTGGAAACAGTGACCGTAAAATATAAAGAGAACCATCATGGAGAAATCCCCATGAAACTTTCATTCACCTGTATTGGCCGTAATGAAGCCCATCATCTTAAGGAACTTCTTCCTGTTCTGATCCGGGAGGGGGACGAAGTGATCTATGTGGACTGTGAGAGTGAGGATGACTCCCTTTCCCTGGCCCGGTCCATGGGTTGCCGTGTTTTTCAGAAAACCAACAATATCAATCCCAATATCAATAAATCCTATGCCATGGAACAGGCCAGGGGAGACTGGATCTTTTATATGGATCCCGATGAGCGTCTTAGCCGGAGGTTATTGACTGAAATCAGGGAGGAAATGGAAAAAATGGAATTTGCGGCTTTTCAGTTGCCAAGAAAAAATTATTTTTTTGGCCGATGGTTACGTCATGGTGGTCAGTACCCGGATTACCAGCTTCGTCTTTTCCAGAGAGAAAAAGGCCACTTTCCCAACAAACATATTCACGAAAAATTACAGATTGATGGACCGGTGGGAACTCTTAAAACAGCCATGGATCATTATTCTTATGGGAGTGTCTCCCAGTTTTTAAGGAAGATGGATTTTTCTTCAGACTTTGAAGCCCTTTATCTTTATGAGTCCGGGATCAGAATTTCAATATTGACTGCCATCAAATATTTTTTCCTGAAGCCCAAGTCCCGTATTTTACGTCGGTGGATATTCAAAGGTGGCTTTCTGGATGGGATGCCCGGGTTTTTTGCCGCTCTTTTTGATGGTATTGGATGGATGGTCAGATATTTTAAACTTTGGGAACTGTATAAAAAAAATGAAAAAACAAAAGACAGAAAATTGCCGACAGGAACACCAACTCTAAACTACCGCAAGTAAATATACACAGCGATTTGATCTTCTCCTGCGGTGCTTTACCGTCAGTGGGGAAACAGAACAGATGGTTCAGACTATCAGTCACTATCTCCGCTCACAAAAACAATAATCATAAACCAGAATTGGTTTTAACCATGAAATTGTGTTTCCGGTCAGGATATCTGAGTTTATTTTTTCAGAAAATTTTAAATCATTGAGAAGTTTTTGGTCCATACGCTCCTGGTGTAATAGACTCTGAACTCCCTGGTCAGGATTTTCCAGACTTTGGATATTGTGAAAGTTGTCTTTTAATAAAATATTGTTTTCAGAAAGACTTGAAATACCTCTTAGATCCGAATGACTTTTCATTTTCCTGTTGTCAATCATCTTTTTATTGACTAAAAGAAGAATAAGAATCAGGTGGGGAATAAAGTAGGATAACTTTTTCATTCATTTCTCTCCGTCATTTGGTTTATTAATTTAATTTTCTGTTTTTTCTTTTCCCGGATTATTCAAGGATATCCGGGAACTGTTTTCAGGATCATCAGGGTCAATGATACAGGATAATTAAGGTGAACCACCGACGGTTCTTATTCCCGGCTTGTTATGCCGTCCTGTTTTTTTTGGGACCTGAAAATCCATAATTGGATCATTCAAAAACACAATAACCACACAAAAGTCCTATCGGCTGATTTTATGAGGAACAAAAGGGTAAAAACTGTTTTTTTATATTTTTAAATCCTAATGTGGATTTTCTTGAGGCTTTGACATACCTTAATTTTATGAAAAGGCTGTTTTTAATAACTTTATTTTATGGATAGTCATAAAAAATGTGGATTGGCCGTGGTTTCCTGGATGAAAGAAATTCTGAAGACCACGTTCTCTTTTAACTCAGGAGATTGCCAAAGTCATTAAAGAAACTTACTCTGAATCGGAAAAACACAAATTATGTCATGATGATTTTCGAAGTTTAGTTAAAAGACTCAAGTAAAAAATAAATAATATGTTCAATTCAAAATCAAAAATAAAAAAACATTTTAATGGTTTAAGAGGCCCTTACACCTTCGATTCAAAAAACAGAAACAGAGTCTGGAAATTTCTTAGAAAAAAAGAAGAAGGGACATTTTACAAATTTGTCCATGATTTGGAAAAAAGGACCTGTTTGGACCTTGGTTCCGGTTCTTGTGAATACGCCAGGGTTTTACTTGATAAGGGAGCGGAGTCTGTCACCTGTGTTGACTTTTCTGATTCTTTGATGAATGAATGCATTGATTCAAGAGTGGAAAGGATTATTTGTGATGTGGAGGAATTTGACACAGAAAAAAAATATGATCTTATTCTGTGTGTGGGTGTTTTGGAGTTTCTCAATAATCCAAAGAAACTTATGATACGTTTAAAGAACTTTTTGAAGTCAGAGGGTAGAATTGTTATTTTACTTCCAAGATCAGATTTTTGGAGCTTTGTGTATGTTTCTTATTATTTTCTTGTAAAAGGCATTTTTATAAATCTTTTATCTATGAAAAGGCTTGATAATTTTTTAATTAAAGAGGATTTTCAATTGGAACAAAAAATCACTCCAAATGTCTTTACGGAATTTGCTGTTTATTCGGTAAACAAGAAGGACTAAAAGTCAGATACGATTGATTTTCAGGGAAACCCCATAATCATGTAATAACTTATCAAATTGGGATGACATCATGAAATTGTAAATCTCAAAGCGATAGTGATGAAATCTATCGGAAGTATCTTCAGATGAAAGACCTGGATGACAAAAAAAAATATCTTTTTCTCCAGGTTTTTCCTTCAGATAATAGGTAAAATATTCCATGGGGGGGATGGAGTAAGGATGATATCCAAAAAGACGACTGTTAAAGGAGATGCCTTTTCCCTCCAAAAGCTTTATCAGTTTTTTTGAAGACAGGGATGCCACCTGACTTAGAATCCAAACGGGTAAAAAAACGGATGTTGGAATATTTTTTGGAGGTTGTCTGAACACACGAACGTAAATTTTCTTTTTTTTAAATAAAAATTCCCTGGAAAGTTCCATTAAGGCTTCCCTGATTATTGGGAATAAATGGCAAAACTGATGACCGTCCACATAGTCCGGCATTTGACCTGTATATTTTTTAAAACTTTCCATTTGTTTGAAAAATTCATTTGTGATTTGTGTTTGATTTAATTGTCCGAGATAAGACTTTCTGATGAGAGTCCCTAGGGATTGCTCAGGGCAATTAAAGGCTTTTGGAACAGTCAGTGATAAATGCAGTCCTGTTTCAATAGTTCCCAAGAAAGGTTTCAGACACTTGGCTTTATTTTTCCAGCAGTCTGTTGTAACCAGACAGCTCACTGAATTCAGTTTTTTTCTTTTGACAAGATCCAAAATTCCTTGTGACACCTTGTCGTTTAATCCAAAATCATCAGCACAAAGAATCATTCAAGTGACTCCTGAAAATTGTTAATGAGGTTATACTTAAAAACCATTTGTTTTTCATGTCTCATGGAGAAACTTAATAGTTCAAGTCAGTTAAAATCATTTATTTTCTTTTTTATTGTAAAACCATAACACTTTTCTTTCAAGCGGATATCTTGATTCCATTTGAAAATTCAGGTGATTTATTTGGTCAGAAATGGCCTGTTGAACCAGAGGGGGGTTATCACATAATCCTGCCGACTCATTTTCTGTGCTTTCATAAGCATACAAATTTGATGTTGTAAAAAAAGAAACAATGATATACTGGTCGTGTTTAAAAGGGTGGATATGACCTTTGGGATTGTTGTTCATGGAAGAAAGTGACAAAAAAAACAGGAATATTATTCAGAGCACCTGGCGGCAGGCTCTTTATCTCTGGGTGGGATTGAATCTTTCTCTGACTTTGTTTTTTATTCAGAGTCAGGTGTTTTTTATGAACTCCGGACCTTTTCCCCACTTCCGGCTGGAGTGGATTTTTTCAGTTCTTGGTTTTACCACTTTTCTCTTTGGATTGCTTTTTTTTAAGTATTTCACGACTCTCAGAATGAAAAAACTTCGCATGATGACCCCTGAAGAGCGTAAACAAAGCCTTCTTGTTGCCTTTGTGGTTCAGTTTGTCTTGTTTGAAACTCTGGGTCTTTATGGTGTTCTTCTTTCAGTCATCACTCAAAACCCCATGAAATCCCTCCCTTTTATTATTTCCGCATACCTGGGTTTCATTGTGACTTTTCCGGGGAAAGGAAAAATACGGGTGTTTTTTACGATGTTATTTCTTGGAGTCTGGCCTTCATGGCTTCCAGAATTTCCTCTTTAAGATACTGGAAGGGACCCTGAATGGAGGCTCCAGAGGCAAACAGGTGACCCCCTCCACCAAAGTTTTCTGCAATACTGAGAATGGGGAATTCACCTTTGGACCTCATACTCAGTTTAAAACTGTTTTTGCTATCCTCGCGGAAAACAGCGGCGGCTTCAACACTTTCCACATTCATAATGATCTCAATCAGGTCAAGACTGTCGTCAATCCCCAGTCCCATGGACTCCAGTTCCCTGGTGTGAATATGAAGCACAGCCAGTTTTTCATCTTCAAAGAATTCCACCTTTTGCAGACAATTGGCAATGAATTTGAGTTTTTGTGCTGTAAAATTGCCAAAGAGTTTACGGTGAATTTCAGAGGGGTTTTTTTCAAATTTAAGAAGTTCGGTTGCTATTTCATGGGAGCGTGATGAATTTTTTACATAACGGAAGAGTTGGGTGTCAAAGGCCACACTGGTGTACAGGGCTCTGGCCATTTGAACATCCAGGGGAATACCAAGGGCCTGGATAATATCAAAGGCCAATTCTCCTGTGCTGGCAGCAGAGGCATTGATGAAGGATCCCGGGGTGGGTGGAGGCCCTTCCCTTAAAATGGGGTGGTGATCCACAAAGATGATTTGGCTGCATTTTTCCTCCAGTTCACTGTAGAGGGGTTCGATCAGACGATGGTCGTTAGTGTCAAAGACAAGGGCCAGGTCCGATTTTTCAATGGGATCAAAGGGGCCGTCATGACACTGAACATATTTTTCAGGAGATAAGAAATAATACTTTTTTGGGGTGGTATCCACGTTGATAATGCGAACATTTTTCCCGATTTTTTTTAATCCATGGAGCATGGCCAGCTCTGAACCCAAACCATCCCCATCACATTGACGGTGTGTTGTCAGCAGGATGGAGTCAGCTCGGATGATAGGGCTTACGACTGTCTGAATCGTGGAAGTCAAAATCCTCCCTTATTGGATTGTTTTGTGTTATCTCATGCCCGTCCCGTCAAAAATTGTAGCAGGAGTGTGGGTCGTTATTGTCAATCTTAACTTATTTTCAGGGATTTTCAGAAAAGGGTCAACATGAAAAATCAAATCAGACGGAGATCACTTGTCAGGCCAATGCGGGTGGAGTTTCCTGGGTTTTTAAAACCTTGTTGAACTTCATTGAATCCTTGTGGGTTAAAGACTTTTCTTAATAAAGTTATGTTCCATGTTAAAGGTCTGATAGCGACCCTTTTCGTTCAATCTGAGTTGTCCCATGGCAAACTCCGGATCATGGGTAAAAAAGATTTTAAAATTTTCACTGGAAAACCTTTCATAGACAGCCTGTTTTTCATCAATGAGTTTTTCCGGGTAGCGGTCATAACCCATAGTGATGGGCAGGTGGACCCAGGAGGATCCGGGAATCAGATCACCGGCAAAAACCACCAGGCTTTCATTCCCCCTGACAAGAGTGTGCATTTGCCCGGGAGTGTGTCCATGGGATTCAAAAAACCCAATGGGGCCATTGAGTTCTTTGGGAACCTGGGAGTTTTTAACCAGAATCAATCGGCCTGACTCTTCCAGGAGTTTGTTGAGGGTGGGGATAAAGGAGGCTTTATCCCTGAAATGGGGATTCAAAGCCCTGTTCCAGGCTGTTTCACTGACGAGAAACCGGGCTTTTGGAAAAACCAGTCTGTGAACACCTTCTGAGATTTCCTGGTAAGTGGGGAGCAGTCCCCCGGCATGATCAAAATGAAGGTGGGACAGGATCACATAGTCAATGGACTCAGGTTCATGTCCCAGGGATTTCAGGTTTTTAAGAAGCTGGTGACTTTCGGGATTTTCAACTCCAAATCTTTTGGATAATCCAGGTTCAAAAAAAGCCCCAATACCTGCTTCACAGAGTATCTTTTTATCTTCAAACTCAAGGAGCAGACAACGACAGGCCAGGGGAATGCGTCCCTGTTCGTCCACCAGGGTCCATTTTTGCCAAAGAGCACGGGGGGCGTTTCCAAACATGGAACCACCATCCAGCCATTGTCTGTTGCCTTCCACTGCGGTCAGTTGCACCATTCTTTTATTTATATCAGAAGATCCACATCTGATAAACTGAAAAAGCGGTTCTCAGTCAGGATTAAGAAGTCACAGAACTGTTGTTGAATACTGTTTAAGAGTCTTTTTGTTGAGTCAATAATAAGCTCATCTCCCGGAAGAGGCAGGCATGAACTTCGTCCTGTAACCACAAAAAGACTTTGTCTGGCCTTTGGCAGATTTCTGTGAATCCAAAGATGTCTTTGGATATGAATCAGAGCCTGACTGAAGTCATCTTCTGTTTCCATGAGGCAGAGTATCCGCCCTTGTCCATCCATTGTGACACACCATAGCTTTTTGGTTTTTATGGCAGGACTAAAAAATTGTCTGCATTCCCCGGGGTTTTTTAAGATCATAAACAGGACCTTAAGCATTCTCCATGCCAGAATGGGGGAGGTGAATGTCCCGGAAAAATTGACTGGAATTTGTTAAAAGGACCGGTGTATAATTGACTGAAAGACCGAAATCCGAATCACAAAACAAGGAGAGAACAGTGTTTTTAAGAATAACAGTTTTAATGATTTTTTTATTGGCTTTGTCTTCCTGTGGCCCCAAGGGTTTCATTAAGGGGGAATATGATGATGTCACTCGGGATAATCTTCTGGATGACCGTTGGTCAGAAACGGATATGCAGAAGGTGGTGGCAAAACTGGTCAAAAAGATGGTCCTGAGTCGTCTTATCAAAAATGCCGAAAAACCACCCATTGTGATGGTGACCCGTCTTCAGAACAAAACCAGTGAACATATTGACACCCAGAGTGTTATGGATATGGTTCGTGTGGAACTCACAAACAGTGGGGGGGTGCGCTTTGTGGACAAATCCGCCCGGGATGATGTGGCTAAAGAATATGAATATCAGAGTTCAGGCATGGTTTCCACAAACACCCAAAAAGGTCCGGGGAGTCAGGTGGGAGCGGATCTTATTATCAATGGTCGTCTGGATTCCATCACCAAGGATATCAGGAAGAAAAAGACAGTTTACTATAAAATCACTCTGAATATTACAAACCTTAAAACCAATATTATTGAATGGACCGGGTATGAACAGCTCCGTAAGAGGTATAAGAAGCGGCGTATGGGGCTTTAGCTCAGTTTTCTGAAAAATGCGGGTTTTTGTCTGTCTTCTTTTTTTCTTTACTGCGGGTTGTTCCACTTACCAGAAGAAAGTAGGTCAGGTCCGCAAATATCTGGCTGAGGGGCAACCCTCCCTGGCCTCCAAAGAACTTTCATCCAGGGCCGCCGAAGAGGGAAAAGATCAGGTTCTTTATATGCTGGACCATGGTCTCTCCCTCCATCAGGAGGGAAATCTAAAAAAAAGCAATGAAGTTCTGATTGCCGTGGACCGTCTGGCAGAAGTTAAGGACTATGTCAGTCTTTCCAGGCAGGCAGGTTCTTTGCTTTTTAGTGAAAAACTTGTTGCCTATAAAAGTGAACGTTTTGAAAATTTACTCATCAACGCTTATCTTGCCCTGAACTTCACCCTGCTGGGTGATTTTGAAAATGCTCTGGTGGAGTGTCGTCGTATAGACCAGAAGCTCTACAAAATGAAACTGGAAAATGAAGACTCAAAGAAAAATTTTTATGCCCGTTATCTTTCAGCCATTATCTGGGAAGCCCAAAAAAACTGGGATTCTTCTTATATAGATTATTACAATGCCTACATGATCAGACCTGACAATGAGTTTTTGAAAAGAGACCTGATTCGTGCGGCATGGCTCTCCAGGCGTTGGGATGATCTTAAAAAGTGGCAGACAAAATTTCCCAACCATCATTTGAAACAGATCAAAAGGGAAACCTGTTCTTTGGGTGAACTGGTTTTTATTTATCAGCAGGGCTGGATTCCCCGAAAAAGACCCAGGAAGGTGAATTATCGTTTCCCAAAACTTGTTTCCGTTCCGGCCCGTTTTCAACGGGCTTTTCTGGTGGTTGACGGAAAAAGACAAAAACCCACTGCAATGCTTTACCAGGTGGGCACTGAAGCCAGGCGGACATTGGATAGTGACTTCAATTATCTTGTGGCCAAAAAAATTCTTGGGGTTGTGACAAAAGAGGTGGTGGCCCACCAGATTCGGCAGAAAAACCAGTTTCTTGGGGCTGTGACCTCTTTGGCCCTGCATCTTTCTGATCAGGCTGATTTACGCCAGTGGTCCACCCTTCCGGACAGTTTTCAGATTTCCAGGCTGTTTCTCAAACCGGGGCAGCACAAGGTGGCAATCTGGGGACAGGGTTCAGGTGGAAAGAAAAAACTCTGGTCAGGTCAGGTAAAAATCCTCCAGGGCCAGAAGACTTTTTTGACCCGGCGAACTTTTTAGCCAACCTGTACCAGAGAGAGGCTGTTGGGGTTATGGATTGATAAAGTTTTTGTTTGGATTGGGAAGATTTGGAGTCTCTTCCTGACGGGGAAGCTTGCCAATTTGATTGCCCCCCCCTGTGGCTGCCTGTGCCACGCGATTTCCCAGAGATTGTTTGAGAGTATTATCATAACTTTCAACGGTTTTCTCTGCAATGGAATCAGATGAAACCTTATTGCTGGATGTGGAAGGTTGGGCTGATTTAACGATATACTCTTTTGGGAAAGCTCCAAGCTTTGCAAGATAACTGGAAATGCTTCCGTTGGCGTGCTGTATGATTTCCCGCAGAGTGAATAAAGGGGCATACTGGGAAGCTTTTTTTTCAGACTCAAAAACAATCTGCGTCAGAGTGGAGGCGGTGATATCATTTTTGGTTTTGTTATCAATGACTTTCACTCCTTCGTTGTTACGAATCATTTTGGCGATATCATCAAGAGTCACATAACAACTTTGCTGGGTGTCATAGAGTTTTCTGTTCTGGTATCTCTTAATAACCTTTAATTTTTTGTTGTCTTCTGAATTTATCAAGGCATTCCTCCCTCATGCAAATTGGTCATACAACGCCCCTGTGGTTGCATTTCAGTGAATCTAATCTGACCGCCACATCCTGTCAAGAAGGCTTTTTGTCATTTACCAGGAAATATGGCACACAGTATCATTTTTTTTTAATCATTCAATTCCAGGGGTTTCAGAATTTTGGGACTTTCGGGCTTTTTAAATTTCAAGTAACTGATTTTACTTGTTTTTTATTCTATATTTGACAAGGATATGACATTTGAGGAAATTAAAAAAGAGGAGAACGTAAAAGATGCTCAAAATGGACAATCAAATTCAGCTTAAGATGGATGTTATTGCAAAGTTTCAATGGAAAAATGCAGCATAATCAAAAACTCCAGGGTCTGTTAAAAAAATATTGGGGCTATGACTCCTTTCGCCCTCTTCAGGCCGAGGTGATTGAGCATATTTCAGAAGGAGGAGAGGCCCTGGTTCTCATGCCCACAGGTTTTGGCAAAAGTCTCTGCTACCAGATTCCCTCCCTTTTCCTCGAAGGTCTGGTTGTGGTCCTCTCCCCCCTTATTGCACTGATGAAGGATCAGGTGGACGATGCCAAAAAAAGAGGACTTGAAGCCCGTTTTATTAACTCTTCACTGACAGCTTCTGAGCGAAAGAGAGTTCATATTGATTTGGAGAAAGGAAGAATCCGGTTGCTCTATGTCACCCCTGAGCGTTTTCGAAAGGAGGAGTTTTTAAATATCATTAAAAGTCAAAAAACATCCCTGTTGGCTGTGGATGAGGCCCACTGCATTTCCGAGTGGGGCCATGACTTCAGACCTGATTACTCCAGAGTGGGTGAGATCAAAAAGACACTGGGTAACCCAAAGGTTCTGGCCCTCACAGCCACAGCCACCAAACAGGTACAGAAAGACATTCTGAAGACCCTGGGGCTTAGTTCTGACACCAGGATTTTCAATCAGGGCTTTGATCGTCCCAATCTGGATTTACAGGTCCGGGAGATCCTTGGGCTTGAAGATAAGATACAGGCTTTCATGGATTATCATCACCAGTGTCCTGGTGCCAAAATCCTGTATTTTTCCTTAATCGACAGCCTTAAAAAATTTTCTGATGAACTTGAACGTCTCAAGGTGGACCATTTGCTCTACCATGGCCGGTTGCCCGACGGGCTTCGGAAGAAAAATCAGATGATTTTTCAGGAAGAGGAAAACCCATTAATTCTTGCCACACCGGCTTTTGGACTGGGAGTGAACAAACCAAACATTGGCATGGTGATCCATGTTGAACTTCCCGGCTCCATTGAAGCTTACTACCAGGAAGTGGGCAGGGCCGGAAGGGATGGCCGACCTGCCCGGGGAGTCCTGTTCTATGACCCGGATGATATCAGTATCCAGATGGATTTTATCAAATGGTCCAATCCCGACCCCTCTTTTATCAAACAGGTCTATCGGCTGATTGAGGACAATCCCATGAAAGTCAGGCAGAGAGGTCATGAGTTTTTAAGAAAAAAAATGCATTTTTACCACAGTCGTGACTTTCGGGTGGAAACAGTTGTCAAACTTCTTGACCACTGGGGGGTGCTTGGTGGAATGCATGATTTTCGCCAGTGGAAATTGCTGGAAAAAATTCCATTCGCTTATCTGGATCAACAGATTTATGAAAGACACTTGAAGTCCCAACAACAAAAGCTTCTTGAGATGGTTCGCCTTGCCAAAAACCCAAAGAACATAAAACAAAAAGTGGTGGATTATTTTGAATCTTATCAGTCCTTCTCCACGTCTTGTTCTGAGATGGTGGAGTCAAACCGGTGAAACTTCTTTATTCTCAAAATGAACAGACATTTCAGCTCATTTGTCTTATATAAAAGCGGCGGTTGATGGCGATTACTACGATCATTACAAGAAATTGATCTTTGAGGAATGGTGGGAGGTTGATGATTTCAGGGAGGTTATGTTTCCTGCCCTTCTAAGCGATGATCTTGTCGGTAAATTTGGTAATCCTGTCAATCTTATTAAATGGTCGAGGGAAGCCAGGTTTGTGGGGGCTGAATATAAATTAAGGGATTTTACCCTTTCATCTTTTAAAAGATGTGGCATTTCAATGGAGGCTCTTGTTATCCAAAAAAACGGGGTTATTAATTTAAAGCCCGCATTTCTCATAAATTCCTGGTCATGACACTGGCCTTTTCCTGTATTAGATTTTACCCTGAAGTGGGAATTCTGCTGATTTTTTTTGAAGTCTGGTTCTGGAAAGGTGAACCCAGACCTATCCATCATTCAGATATCAGATGGGTTCTCCCTGAAGAATTAAGGAATCTCAAAATTCCCGAATCCAATCGCCTTCTTCTTCCCACTCTTTTGGAAATTCTGAGTGAAAATAGAATTCCATAAGCTTTCACAGTCCCACAGGAAAGCCATGGGGCAACACTTATACCCCTGCTAACGACTGGCCCCTCCTCTTCCATTTCCACTTTATTGGAAGGAATTTCCCTGACTTTCCGTGGCCTTCTGTACCAAAAACCGGTTCACCACAACCATCTGGATGCAACTCTAAACTATCGCAGGTAGAGATACACCGCTCCTGAGCTCCTTGCCTCATGGTTTGTCTGATCACCTCCAACTCCTCTGGCATTGCTGTCTTCCCCATCAGCCCCCACTTCCCCTTAGCCTAACAAGCCTTTAGCCTTGGACGATAGACTTGAGCTGTTTTCTAAGTTAGATTTTAAATAAAGATTCTTCCAGGAGGTATCTCTATGTTATTTCATCAATTAAGGCTGTTGTTCACTCTCTTTGTTTTGGGATTCGGAGTTTCCTGTGCCAGCCAAAAACTGAAAACTGCCCATTCGTCGAGCCAGAAAAAGGATATAAGCCTGCGTTGGCCAGCCGCTTCCGATCCAGATCTCTACGCCAATCAATCAATAGATGAATGCCCCAATCTGTGGGGAGAGTATGAATGTAAGGAGGGCTTGGGTCTTGTTACTGAGGAGATAGATGGTTCACATAAACTGTACCACTTTATTATGGATGGAAAGACTATAAATATTATCGCCGACGGGAAAGCTCGTTTTATTGATAGGCAACTGGGTGTTAAAGAGGCCCACTGGTACCTGGCCTATTGCAAGGACAAAGAATTAATTCATTTAACATCTTACCTGCCCAGTACTTTTCAAAATGCCAATATGCAATCCGCCTCTGGAATTCATAGGTGGAAAAAGACAGAAGATAAAAAATTGCATTATGAGACCTTAAGTATCATAACCTCTAAAGACGATAATCAAAATCCTTTTGATTTTAACAGGGATTTATGCACTTTTAAGCGAAATCCATAAAAAGTCAGTCCTGAAAAGAAGTCAAATCCTCGTGACCACCTCTATATTCCTATAAAGATAAAGCAATGCCCTTTATTTACGGATATACAATTCTATTTCTGCTGCTGATATCCCATCACTTAAACTTGTCCATCTAACTTCTATACCAGAACGAAGCCGCTTTGTTGTAGTATATATGGCCCATCGAATCTGCATTTTTTCATCAAATTCCAATTTCATCATAACCAAAATAATGGACTAAAATTCAAAAAAGTCTTGACTATTTCTGATTTTAATCCCACTTGTGAAAAGAAACTCATCGTATAAACAGTCCAACCTATTGATTTTAAAATCGGAGAAAACCATGAACAAATACTGGCTCATGAAATCAGAACCCCTGACCTATTCCATAGACAGACTGAAAAAAGAACAAAAAACTCTGTGGGACGGGGTTCGTAATTACCAGGCCCGCAATTTTATGGTGAATGACATGAAAGTGGGTGACTCTGTTCTCTTTTATCACTCCAATGCCAAGCCTCCCGGAGTGGCGGGAGTAGCCAAAATTACCGGGAAGGCTGTCCCCGATCCCACCCAGTTTAATAAAAAAAGTCAGTATTTTGATCCCAAATCAAACCTGGAAAGACCCAGGTGGTTCTGTGTGGAAGTGGGTTTTGAAAGGAAATTCAAAAATCTTGTTTCACTCCATGATTTACGCCTGAGAAAAGATCTGAAAGATATGCTTCTTCTTAAAAAAGGCCAGAGACTGTCTATTCAACCACTGACAAAAAAACAGTTTCGCATTGTCTGTCAGTTGGGGGAAGATCACTTTAATTGAAAATTAAAGATCTTTTTTCAACTTTGTAAAAAGTTCATGACTATTCCCATGGTAAGTCAAACGAAAGGGTTCTTTATAATTTTTGTTGCCAATTTGTGGATTTTCTTTAGAGCTATTGGATAATCTCTCTTCTTGTGGCCAGGCTTATGAGACCAAGTTCCTCAAAGGAGACAACATTATTTTTTGAACCATCTGGTTCTGCCCCAAGTTCCACAATGTATTTTTCATTTCCACAGTCTTGTAAAAGAAGGTTTGGAACAGGACGATCCCCGGCAAAAATAAGAACATCGCAGGTAAATATCTGATTGGAATCCCCGGAAACTTCTTCTATGAAATTCCCTGAAAAATCCATAAAGTAGCATTTTATATCATGATCTTCCAAGTCTCCAGTAACAGGAATAATCCCCACCGTAGTACATAGACCCATTTTTATGGACATAACAGTGATTTTGGTCAGGCTTTTGATTCTTTCATTCAGAACTTCTTCCAACATTCCATAATCCAGGTCAGAATATCCCTTAACCTTTAAAAATCTCTCTGGGTCTTCCACCGGAATTCCCTGATCTCTTGCTGTATTTTGACCGCTTTTTATAGTATCTTCCAAGCACGGTGGGTTGCCACAAGAACCCTGATGAACTTTTATTGGCACTCCTAACCTCTCTGCTTCAGCTGAAAAGCCATCCACTAAAACAACTCCTGAGTCTGTGACTGTGACACATGGAAAAGCTTTGGTGTTCGGCAAAGATCCAACACCACTCACCTCGTTTGGCACACACTGTCTGATCTGTGGAGGTGTGGGGAAAGTTCCCTGTGCCCCAGCCGGATTAGAGATTCCAAAAATCAATAGTGTCATAAGAAAAATCTGTGTCTTCATCCCTCTCTCCTTTCCACCCTATTTGTTTTCTGCAAATTTCTGATCTGGTAAAATCTGCTGTTTTCCTGAAAAATCTCCTAAAATGAACTGTCGATTAGGGCGAACATTTCAAATCTCTATAACATATTTTCAAATTTAAAATAAATACTTTTAAAAGATGCAGGTAAATTTTACATAAAATCCATTAAATGAAATTAAGCCTTGGTTTTCCAGGCCGTGAGGCGGAAAAAAGCATTCTCAAAGGACCTGACCGCAACCAATGGATAAACTCCTCTCAAGTTTGGAATCATAAATTCTAAAGAAAAACTCCTCTCAAATGACCATAAAATGGAATTCGTAAAGCAAAAAGATCAGAAAAACCATGGAAAACGGGGTGGGAATGGTGGGAATAGATCTTGATTTCAGAAAAAATACCTGCTATCCTCCTTATACTCTTGTCTCTCTATGATAACTTAATCAGTCATTATTAACTTTTTTTCAATACAGAGAATAGAGATATAGAGAATTAGAGAATAGAGAAGAGAGAATATTGTCTGATTTTGAGCCAATCTGTCCTGACATCAAAATGAAGGACCCATCCAATAATATATTTCCTTTCACATCCTTTTGTGGTTTAATAAACTTATGAAAGGGTGTGTGTTCTCCCGGAGAGGAGGAATTTTTCGTTTTCATAATCCCATGGCAGGCAAAAAAAAATCTGTTTCGTTATGTGTCAACGACAGGGGTTCCGTACTCCTTCCGGTTGTTATTGTTACAAGTGTGGCAGTACTTTTAGTGGCCATTGCCATTTCCATGATTCCCAGTCATCAGAAAGAAGGCCTGTTTGTTCAACAGAAACTTTCCACAGACATTCTAAAATATGGGATTATAAATTTTATCCGAAACCCGCAATACTGTGCCTGTATGTTATCAGGCCAGACGCTTGACGGCATGGATAACGACCCACAGAACCTCTCCCTGCCTGGAATCAGAAGAGGTTGCGGCGGGGGGGATGCGTTTGTCTCCACGGGAGACACTATTGGTTATGGGGTGACAGTGGACTCCATAAACATTAAAGACATCAGAAGATCCGGAACTGACAGATATGCAGGCCACCTGAGTGTCTCCTATGACACGGGAAGTTTGTTTCGTTCACTGAGTGAGTTTGAAATTTCCCTTGAATTGGTTGTGGGTCCGGGGCCTCCCCACCAAAGGCCTGTGACCGGTTGCGTGTTGGTGGTTTCCAAAATATTGGAAAAGGACAAAAAAAACTGTGGGTATGGCCATGCCCAGTCAGGGAAATTCCATGATTATGGAAAAGGTTTTGTGGCCAATACAGCCACTGTTGCTGCTTCCGTTTGGGTGGGTCCTGATGCCAAGGTTTGTGATACAGCTCAAGTATCAGGCAATGTAAGGATTGAAGATGGTGCGGTGATTAAGGATCATTCCAGGGTGTCAGACTATGCCAGGGTTTCAGGAACGGCAGAAGTTTCCAAAGGGGCTGTCATTAGGGACCGTGCCCATATCTCCGGAGGTGCCGAGGTCTCCCGTGAATCAATAGTTAAAGGTCAGGCCCAGGTGAGAGATGAAGCAAAAGTTGAAAATTCAATCATTTCTGAAACCGCCGATATTTCCGGCAAGGCAAAGGTTTTCAACTCAAGAGTGGGTGGCAGAAGCACCGTGAAAGGAAAAGCACACGTTGAAGCAGGAGCCCTTGTCGGATTGATCAGAGCCGCTGATGGAACTATCACCATAGCAGCAACCAATGTCATTGTTCAGGAGTACTCAAAGGTTCGGAGGGGGGCTATCATCTCAGGTGAGGCAAAGATTTCAGGATTCGCCGAAATTGGCAGAGGAGCCCATGTTTCCGGAAATGCCGCAGTTTATGATAATGCAAAGGTTTCAGCAGGGGCTCAGATTAGCGGAAATGCCGCAGTTTATGATTGGGCAAATGTTTCAACAGGGGCTCAGATTAGCGGAACCGCCAAGGTTCATGGTGAGGCCAATGTGGATTATGGGGAAATAATCACTACAGGAGATATCATTGAATAGGCTCCTCCTGTGTTCCTTAAATCAAAGAGGGGTTTCACTCATTTCCATGATCATTGCCATGGCTGTCTCACTCATTGTGATGGGACTGCTCTTTCCCATATTGAACATTTCACAGACCGAGAGCCGGTCCATTCGACAAAAGCTTTCCGCCAATGCCCTGAAATACGGGATATTAAGAGTTCTCAGAGACCCCGCATACTGTTTATGCCAATTTGATGACTTCACGGTGGATACAACGGTGGATCCAAACACAACACCACCTCCTCCGCCCCAGGAGATTGATTTCCAAGATACAAACCGTTCTTTGCAAAACGGCTGCACAGGAGGGGATGACCTGGCTTTTTTGGGACAGGATCTGGGAGCTGGGGTGGTTGTTGAGTCCATCAAACTGTCAGATATTCACAAGACAGGGTCCGGTGATAAAGAACATTCTGGGGATCTGGTGGTTGGCTTCAGGAAAGAGGGCCTGGTTCGTCATATCAATGATATCAAAATACCCCTTCAGTTTACCGTAAACACACAGGAGGGGAGTGCCACGGCAAGACCCTTTGAATCCTGCGGAAAGGAGGTGGCGGGAGGGACTGCTGTTAACAAGGGTTGTGGTCTCGGGATCACAGGCACTCTCCACAGCTACGGAAGGGGATTTGTGGCGAGTGGAGCCACTGCTGGGCCTAATGCCTGGGTGGGTCCCACTGCTGTTGTCTGCAACCAGGCACAGGTCTCAGGCACGGCCCGGATTGAAGGTTTTGCCGAAGTTTCTGACAATGCACAGGTCTCAGGGGGCATAGTGACCGGCTATGCGGAGGTTTCTGGCAATGCACAGGTCTCAGGGGGCATAGTGACCGGCTATGCGGAGGTTTCTGGCAATGCTCAGGTTTCTGGGGGTGTTGTTGGTCTTGCCCCTGGAACTCCTCCGGACCCTGTTTTGAGTTACCCAGAAGTTTCTGGCAATGCTCGGGTTTCTGGCAATGCACAGGTTTATGGCAATGCAAAGATTTATGGCGATGCTCATGTTTCTGGCAATGCACAGGTTTATGAGAATGCACAGGTTTCTGAGGATGAGACAGATATTCCTAGCAATGTACAGGTTCGTGGCAATGCAAAGGTTTATGGCAATGCAAAGGTTTATGGCAATGCTCGGGTTGCTGGGGATGCACAGGTTTATGGCAATGCACAGGTTTATGGCAATGCACGGGTTTTTGGTGCCTGGATTTTTGATTATGCCAAGGTTTCTGGTGATACAGGCATTAATGGAACACTGAATTCTAATATTACTTATGATACAAATCTTCCAGGTGAAGGTCCCTGGCGACAAATAACTGCGATCTATGGTTTTGCCGAAGTTTCAACCTCTTTTCATGCTTACGACGTTCTTGCCAACATTCGTGGTCAAGTACAAATTTATGGGAATGCTCAGGTTTCCGGTAATGTATTTATGTTTGGAAAACCTCAGATTTCTGGCAATGCACAGGTTGAAGGCAATGCTCAGGTTTTCAATGACACCAATACCTATGCATGGGTTTCTAACAATGCAAAGATTTATGGCGATGCTCATATTTCTGACAATGCAAAGATTTCTGGCTATGCTCAGGTTTTTGACAATGCTAAGGTTTCTGAAGCAGCTCAGGTTTGGGGCTATGCAAAGATTTCTGACAATGCTCAGGTTTCTGGTAATGTACATATTCGTGGTACTGCAGAGATTTCTCTCAATGCTTTGGTTGATGGAGATGTACAGGTTTTTAGTAATGCAAAGATTTCTGGCTATGCTCAGGTTTATGGCACTGTACATATTCGTGATGATGCAAAGATTTCTGGCTATGCTCAGGTTTCTGGAAAACCTGACCCTTCATTATCAGGCTTCTTGCAACAAACCACTATTAGAAGCTTTGCAAAGATTTCTGGCAATGCTCAGGTTTTTGATCAAGCTCAGTTTTTTAACAGTTCCGATGTTAAGGGTAATGCTCAGATTTCTGGCAATGCACAGATTTCTGGCACTACAGAGATTTCTGGCAATGCACAGATTTCTGGCAATGCACAGATTTCTGGCACTACAGAGATTTATGGCGATGCACAGATTTTTGGCAATGCAAAGATTTATGGCGATGCACAGGTTTATGGCAATGCACAGGTTTTTGGCACTGCAGAGCTTGATTCAGGGAGTTATTCAAGCGGAGATTTTACTGCATGGTTAAAAATAAAACCCCTGATTGACTGGTGTCAGTTACAGGGAAAAACCCCATTGGGAAAAGCAAACAGAGTCAGGAGGTGGACCAATGACTTTTTTACATAAAAAAAACAGGAAGAACGAAGAGAAGATAAAAAACACGAATATGACAATAAACAAAAGGCTTTTGGATGATTTCCTTTTCAGGCCCAAAAAAGTGGATCAGAGTTTCCATGGATTTTTGAAATTGAAAAACTCCATTGGAAACTCAAAGGGGTTTTCCCTTATATCCGCTGTAATAGCCGCAGGTCTTCTGGGACTTGGAGTCCTGGCTTTGTCCTCCACCCTGATAGCTCCCCAAAGAGAAACCCAGTTTGTCAACCAGCAATTTGCCAGTGCCTCTTTAAAACACACAGTCTTACAGTCCCTTGGAAACGCAGGGTTCTGCCCCTGCCAGTTTGAGTTTGCCAACAATTATGGTATCAATACAAACCAATCCACAGCCCAAAGCCTCTCTCTTTCAGGTTTGAAAAACGGTTGTGGCCCCAACAGTGACACACTGGCTTCCCCGGGACAGAAACTGGCCCCTGGAATAACAGTGAACACCATAACATTGGAGAATATTCTGACCACCGGATCCACCGATGAATACTCCGGAGACCTGATTGTTTCCTATTCAGGACAACAACCAGGAGAACAACTGAAGCGTTCCATAAACCCCATTAACATCCCTGTTTTGCTCACTGTGGATCCTTCCCAGGGAAATCCCTCTTCAAGACCCTTTTTGGCCTGTGGTGCAGGAGCTCCCCCCCCTCCACTACTGGGCGTGACACCAACGGTGGAGGTTGCTACAACAACACCGAAGGTGCAAATAGGCTGTGAGAATATTGACGGCAGTGTACGACAAGGCCATCTCCATACCAACGGTGGAGGCTTTGTAGCCAATACAGCCACTGTTCACCCTGATGCCTGGGTGGGTCCCGGTGCCAGAGTCTGTGGATACGCCCGGGTGACAGTTGACAATAGCCCTCCCAATCGCCCACGGATTGAACACGGTGCTATCGTCTCAGGAACAGCCCATGTTCATGGAAGTGCCTTGGTTTCAGGAGATGCCAGGGTTTCAGGAGGAGAGGTTTATGGCAATGCCAAAGTTTTGGCAAATGCCCTGGTCTCACAACGTGATTCTTCAATTGCCACAAAAGTTTTTGGAGATGCAAAGATTTGTGGTCATTCCATAGTCATTGGAGGAGAGGTTTATGAAAATGCCCTCATTTGTGGCACAGCACAAATTTCAGGAGGAAAAGTTTACGGCACAGCAAAAGTTATCTGTGATGCCAGGGTTTCAGGAGGAGAGGTTTATGGCAATGCCAAAGTTGCCGGCAAAGCTCATGTTTATGGCAATGCCAGGGTTTTTGGAGAAAAAACACTTCTTGAAGATGATGCCGAAGTTTATGGTGATGCCAGGGTTTACAGTGTCAATGGCGAACCAACCCACACAGATTCCAATCTGGAGAGCTTATCAACAGATAAGACCGTTATTCATGAAAATGCCAGGGTTTTTGGCAATGCCATTGTTGTCAGTGGAATGGTTGGTGATGAAGCCAAAGTTTCAGGAGGAATCATCACAAGAAATGCCTCCTCACCCCGCCGAGGCCGCCCCTTTGTTGGGGGTAAAGCGGAAATAACAGGGGGAGTTATTTCCACTAACAAGCATGTTGGAATCATATCAGATATTCATGCGGGCAAAGTCACAAAAATTTCAGGAGGAACAATTTCAGGAAATGCTATAATTGACGGAAATGCCGAAGTTTCAGGAGGAACAATCACAGGGGGAAGAGTTTCCGGAAATGCCGAAGTTTCAGGAGGAACAATCACAGGGGGAAGAGTTTCCGGAAATGCCATTGTCTCCGGTGGTCAGATTGGTCCCAAACATCCCCAGATTTATGGCAATGCACAGGTTTCAGGGGGGACAATTCAGGACTGGGCCAGGGTTTATGGGTATACCCTTGTTTCCGGAGGAATAATTCGGGACCACGCCATGGTTTACGGCTCAAATGCAGTGAATCCAGTCAAAGTGGAAGGCACTGCTCAAATTCGTCTATTGGCTAAAGTTTACGAAGAGGCTCGGGTTTATGGAAAAGCACAGGTTCACGGACTGGCTTGGGTTTACGGACAAGCAAAGGTTTATGATGATGCACAGGTTTATGGCAATGCACGGGTTTCCGGAACCAACACCAGGATTTATGATGATGCAAAGGTTTCTGGCATTGCACAGGTTTCCGGAGGAGATGTGAACGGATCCACCCAAATTGATTCGGGACAACAACTCCATTAATGAACCGGGGCGGGAAAAGGGTTGACGAGATCCATTCTATTTATTATCTCAATTTTCGCATAAACCAGAAACTGAATCGGTTTCCGGGTTTGGAGTTTCATCCCTTTCCTGCTCCCACGAAGCTGACCCTGAAATGACATCTTTAAGTGCAGCCTTCCCATCAGGGGTAACCATCAGAACAGCAACACCACCATGACGTAACTTTTTTTCAAGGTCCAAAGATTTTTCTTTGGGAGCAAAGAAAGCTTCAATTCCATACCTGACTTGATAGCAGCTGTCATAAGCCCTCTGAGCCACACGTCCACGAATGAAAAGTCCATCAGGAATTGGCTCAAGGGAGGCTCCTCCAAACTCATACACATGATCCCTGCCTTCCTTGAGACGAATGTAAACGGGTTCGCCAAAGTGTAACTTACTAATCCCCTTGATAGCATTCATTGACAAGCGACTAAAGGCATAACTTAATTGCACATAGTTGCCCCGAAATTTTGAACGGGGATCAACAGGTTTCACTGTCACCCGGATTTCCCTTCCTGTCCAAAAAGGTTTTGCAACCTTTGCAAGCATACCTATCAAAATGAAAACCTGAAAGATCACAGCAACACTTAGAATAAGTCTCTGGCTCTGTTTCATGACTTTCTTCCTTGAATTTGACGGGTCTTCCAGAATTTTGCCGCTCCCAACAGAACAAACGCAAATAACAGAAAAAGAGTCGCTCCGCCTATGTAATTACCAATGAGATCCATATAACGTAAATACCCGGTTACCAAAATAACTGCGACTCCAAGAAAAAAGTAATGGGAAACTCCACTGATATTACCCCTCATAATCAGCCCTGTTCCCGCCAAAACAAGAACTATATTATCAAATATCTGAAGGTAAGTGGCATAGATTGTAAATTGTCTCGAACTGATTAAACTCTCAGTGAGGAGTACTGTGACCATGACTCCACCGATTAAAAGTGCGGGCACAAGCACAGAGAGCCATTTCCCCAGTTTCCAGGCCATTCCAAAAGCCACAGCCATCACAGCAACCACAATAAAACACATGGACATCCGGTGATTCCAGTGGACCTTCATAAGTTCCACCCAAATTTCCTCATAACTGAACACAAGCATTCCGATCAAAGTAAAACGCAGAACAAAAAGCCACAACGTCATACCATAGTCCTTGAGTTTTGAATCACTCCGACTATAAAGCCATTGGCTTATCACATAGAGCAAAACAAAAAGAGCCATCTCAACAAAAATATGTTCTTCAAAGAGCCTTAAATAACCCCTCCTTTCATCCCTCCAAAGGATGGAAAGAAGGGCATTCACCCACAGTAAAAAACTCACTGTACAGGTCAAAAAAAGTGATAAGCTCGACCGGGCTTTAACCAACACATAGATTTGAAAAACAATAAAAAGGGGAAATATCACTACAAGACCCATTGAAAAAAAACCAACGAAAAATTCCACAAAAAACCATTGCAAAGCCAGCAGTCCGGTCAGGAGGGTGAGCCAGGGGCTTTTCAAAACAAGCCCGAAGGGAAGAGAACCAAGTGCCCACCATAAAAGCCCATCGGGCATATACTCACCCAGATGATAAATTTGAGAGATCAGAATAATGGATGCACCATAAAAAAGACTTCCAAGGCCAAATAACAGAGCGGCCAGGGAAACTCTGCCCCTCACATAATGCTTCAACGCAAAACCATGGGTCCCAAGGGTTAAAAGAATCAAACCCGTTGTGCGGAGTTCACGGGGAATCTCATCCCAGTTGGCTCCGATCAATGTTATCAATGAAAGTCCTATAAAGAAGCAGCCTAAAACAACCAAGGCCCGATAGGTATAAGAACCCCCATGGATTTCATCGTAGGAAATACCATAGAGCTGACAGATGGACCGGGCCTGATCAACGGAAATCAATTTTTTATCAACCCAGGCTGATATCTCTTTTCCCAGATCTTTTTTTAGCAAACGGATCAGCCGCACTGGAACTCCTTCCCCAGTTATTTTACCATCAATCAGATTATAGAATCAATTTATACCGACTGTGTTTAAATTTCACGGTTTTTCCTGAAGCACTTGTCTCAAACAGGATCAGTCTAATCAATTTTTGTCAATTGAACTTTGTGGACAGCGTGTGGTTCCAGAGTAATTATAATACAGTAGCGATGATTTAAGAGTGTGAACTTGTATGCACGATAACGGGTTGGTTCTGCAGCTAATTGTAACTGGGCTAG
The DNA here is from genome assembly GCA_965218815.1 of Bdellovibrionales bacterium. GTDB lineage: Bacteria > Bdellovibrionota > Bdellovibrionia > Bdellovibrionales > JAGQZY01 > JAGQZY01. The sequence continues at coordinate 1,648,177 of CBDCLX010000002.1, forward strand.
TCGTGCTTCATTGAAGTTAAAAAATCCTACGGGGAATTCATATTTTCTGGTGGACTTGTTGTAATAATCAAAAGTGTCATTTTTGTCCCATAAATGCAAAAGGACTTCCCAGCCATTCCCATTGTTCTTATCCAAAACAAGATGGGTCAGTTCAAACGCTCCACTGGGAAGATTCTCAAAGCACAACCTGGCTGTTTTTTGACCTTCCGCCCTGAAATCTTTTGAATGTCGAAGAATGATGGATGTAAAAACTGTCCGGTCTTGGTTTTCAGTGTTAAAGGAACGAATGGAATCAGTAGAAGTTGTTGTTTCCCCCTGGACCTGGGCGGATAACTTTCTATGATTACGGAGTTGGTAAAGCCAATCGTAGAAATAAAATTTTGAGCTTCTTACCAGAAGTGGCCTGGAAGCCGGAAATTTGTTTTTCCTGTGCCATAAATGGATATCTCCTATTTTTATTTTTTGTCCGATATTGGAATAAATGACTTCATGAAAAAAACTGGCAAACCAGGATGTACTATAGATTCCTGGCTCGTAAGTATAGGATTTCTTTTTCTGTCCGTTAACAGTTAAATATGTAAAACCCAACTGATCAATGTGAATAGGTAAGCTAGGGTAACCATATTCAGTCAAAATATGGTGCATATTACGAAGTCTTTTGGCAGCCTCATAGGGGTCGTCGTCGTATATGCTGATACCAATGCCGGGTGTATCTCGCAAAATATCCAGTTTACTATCATTTTTCATTGCAAGAATAAAATCATGCAATAATCTTTCCCTTTCGTATTCTTTATTTTCGGGTTCCGGTTTAGTTGTGATTCTAGGGCTTATAAAATCGCCAATTCTCAAGTTTAGGCCATGTTTTTTAGCGACACGGACACCTCGACGAACAATCTCAATGGCTTCATCAACACTTCCCTTGAAACTGCATGGACAGTTGAACTCACTCCATGTGGACCAACGCCAGGATCGCACTTCACTATCTCCAAATTCTGTTTTTAAATGGGAGATCAACCCGTCGTAAGTTTTTTCCAGATAATCCATGTTTTCAGAAGGTGGGGGAGTTCCAATACGGCCGAAATTGCTACATTGCCAACTTGAGCCAGCAATGGCCTTCGGTATTCCTGAGAGAACAATGTGGGGCCTGGTTCCTGAAGCTAACATATTTCTGATGTAAAGGTCCATTTTCCCAAAATTAAATTCAAGAGGATTTTTCTGGTTATTGGGATCGAATGAAGAAACCAGTTCTTCCAAAGTCAACCCTAACTTGTCTACCCATGCTGCTGTATTGCAATGTCCAAAAATAAAATTTCCAATACGAATATGAGTTAAAAACGGATTTTCGGACTTAAACCAGTTTTCAGGTCTGTGTTCAGGAACCATACCTCTTACTTCATCAAAGGCGGCGTAGGGGAGAGAGCCATTGCCACCTACAATCTTCCAACCCATTACAGGGGCTTGTGGTTGATTGGTGGAAATATTCAAAGTCACCGTAGGGGGACTTGCATAAATAAACCAATTGTAAGTTTCCACTGATGAGGGATTGTCAGCTTGATCCCGGGCTCTGACTGAAAAAGTGTGATCCCCCTCTGACAGATTGGCATAACTTTTGGGACTTTGACAGGTTTCAAAAACTCCCCCGTCAAGGCGACACTCTGTTCTTTGTATCCCACTTCCAGTATCCCCGGCCTGAAAGCTAAAAGAGGCATTCTTGCTTCCTGTAAGATTCTCCGGTCTGGAGGTGATTCTCACTGTGGGGTTGGTCTGATCTACGGTCCACTGATGGGAAATCACATCCGAGTTGCCACCGGCCTGATTCACAGCTTTGATTGAAAAACTATGATTCCCCTCTGATAAGTTGTTGAGAAGCTTTGGACTGCTACAAACTCCATAGGCTCCATTGTCAATCTTGCACTGAATTTCCTTTATTCCACTGCCCTGGCTCCGGGCCTGAAAAACAAAACGGGCCTGGGTGGATTTAGTAAAGGATTCTGGTTTCTCCAACAAGCTCAGAGTGGGTTGGCTTCTATCAATCCACCAAACATAGGTCATAGGCTGTGACTCATTGTTCGCCGAATCCAAACCCACAACCAAAAAACTGTGCTGACCCTCTGAAAGACCCCTTAAAGTATGGGGACTACCGCAAGCCTGTTTAGCTCCTCCGTCAAGCTGACACCCGTAGGAAACAATCCCCTGATTGTTATTAATCCCTGAAAATCCAAAAACAGCTCCTTGCTCTCTTGTGATAGCCGGAGGCTTTTCCGTAAAATGAATGGTGGGCACTGTGGCATCCTGAGTCCAGGAATGGGAAACAGGTTGGGAAACCCAGCCCACATTGTCCACGGCCCTGACTTCTATTGTGTGGGAACCATCAGAAAGACCACTCAAACTGAAATGAAACTGACAGGGGGAAAACTGAACCTGGGAATCCAGACGACATTCCAGACGGGCTATCCCTGATCCCCTGTCAACGGGAATAAAATTGAAATCAGGGGTGGTGTCTGCCGTGGGAGAAGAGGGACCGGTACTCAAAGTCAGGGTGGGAGGAGTTCGATCCAATGCCCAGTGAACCCGTCTCGGCTCAGAGGGGTTTCCAGCCCTGTCTTGGGCTTTCACCACAAGAACATAATTCTGGTTTTCCACCAGAGAGTCATAAACCATTTCACCCGAACCACAGACCTCAAAATGACCGCTTCCCTGTTTGTCACATTCAATGGATTGGACACCACTGCCTGAGTCCTCAACACCAACGCCAATACGGAGGCTTGTTTCCTTAATCCAGGAAGCCGGTGAATTCACGAACCCAACTGTGGGTGAAATATCGTCATGGATGATACTGTCACTGATACAGGGGATCTCCCCTTCCCCCGGAGACCTGTATTTGACGTAAACAGTGTTTGTCTGGTTGGGTGAGTTCAATTCAATGGATTTATTGGTTTTCAGGGCTTCCCAGGACCCTTGGGAACAATGGGGGTCAAAACTGATAAACATTTCATTGGCCTTCGGGTTGGGGGCGGTGAGAGTGAGGTTCACATGGAGGTCTGTTGTGTACTCATCATCGTTGTTGATTGATATCCCAAGATTGTTTCTTATAGGAGGAGGGAAGTTAATACTCCGATTGGCTCTAAAGGCACCCTCATCCCCGCAATTATTATAAGTCATTAAAACAAGAGGGAAAAAAGTGATTAAAATAATGAATTTTATGAGACTTTTCATAAAAGTTAAAACCATCCCCCCTCACTGAGTAAAATTCTTTCTCAGATTTTTTGCCAGAACTCTTATTTGTGGATTGGATAGTTCCCTCCGTTAAGGTTATCGGTTTCTGAATAAAAAACTTTAATTTTGGTAACAAGGGCAGGGCTTTTGAAAGAATTGAATTTTCCAGTTCAGATGGCAAGCACAGTTTTTTTCGTGATTACAATCATTCAAAAACATGGGATGTTATGTCTGGACTGGCCGTCAGATTTTAAAACTTTGCTGTCACACCAGACATTAAATCAAAAGTGTAATCTTTGTAGTATTTGTACTTGTAAGTAATATTCCATTCCCTGACCCATAAAACTAAAGATCCCGTCGGGACTCATCACGGGTGTTGTTTTGCACTACAAAAGCATCTGACTTCTAAGTTCATTTTCTATCAGAGAACCGATCTCTTCATTCTCTCTGCTGGCTTCAGGCATAGCCTGATAGATTTTGATTTTTCCAAGATTCTCATAAATGTCCCCAGCAGCTATCCTGGCTGTAATGATAGCCTCACGCATTGACTTTTTAAGTATTTTCCGGAGCTTGTCATTATTGGAATTCCACATCTTTAAAATCATGTCTTTATTGAGTAAATCTTGATTTCTCGAAAGAGTGAATACAAATTGTGGTAATAAAAATTCGTTTGACGGTCTGTAGAATGGACTGCTGAACATCTGATCCTGGATTTGCACAAGTTCACGTTCCTTTTTGGAGAGCTGGGTGAAAGGAGCAAACAGGGTTCTTGTATCTCTTCTCATTATGCTCAGGTAGTATTGATTGGTAAATCGAAAAATCGTATCCAGAGGATCCTGAACTTTATCAAGAATTCTTTTTTGTTTTCCTTGTGCTGTTCCCTGTATAAAAAATCTGACATTTCCTTTTCATCCCAGGGGTTTAAACGATAAAAGAAAACCCTGCGATAAACTTGTTCTGCATAAGCGGAGGAGTTTTTAAGAACGGTATTTTTTACTTTTTTATTTTTTTATTTCGCATAGAGTTAAAAATATAAAAGACCCCTCATATAATGTTGAAAATGGCCCCCCTAAGGCTGTTGTTTTGGAAAAATCAGTAGCCTAAAATTTAAGCAGTCTCAATTTTCAAAAGCTCATGAGGACTTATATTTCTTCTCAAGGCTATTTTAAGGAATTTTAAGATATCAAAAAAAAATTAAAAAAATCTTTTTTTGATGCATTTTTCTTCTACTTATTGGCTGGTTTTTTCTGATTTTCTGGTTCTTAAAACCAGTTCCTCCAGTCTGAAATTAGGAATGATTTCAAAATTAAAGAACAGAATTTCTCTTTTAAAAAATCATACAGTTTAGACTCTCGGTGATTTTGATTTTTCAGATTCAGGGAATAAAAATATTTTCTTTATATCTTTGTTCAAATCTCTGTATTCTTGACAAATTAATGTAGTACACTGCTATCATCCTTTTGAATTTTTAAAAAAGAGAAAATATTTAGATTTAATATGGAAACAAATTTATGAAATCCATTGATTTTTGTGCTGGCATTGGTGGTGGTCGATTAGGCTTGGAAAAGCTTGGAATGAAATGTGTTGGTTTTTCAGAAATTGACAAGAACGCTGAAAACACATACCGGCATTTTTTTGGAAATAGTGAAATTAACTATGGGGATTTAATGAAAATAAATCCCTTTGACTTACCGGACTTTGATTTAATGATAGCGGGATTTCCATGTCAGAGTTTTTCTATTGTAGGTCAGAGAGGAGGTTTAACAGATGAAAGAGGACAGATTATTTTTGGACTTTTAAAAATTATGAGAGCCAAAAAAATAAAATATTTCATTTTGGAAAACGTCAAAGGTCTTTTAAATCATGAACAGGGACAAACTTTTAAAACCATATTAGACCTTTTAGATTCCAAAGGATACGGGGTTGTGGCTAAAACAATGGACAGCTCTCATTACGGTTTACCTCATAAGAGAGAAAGGGTTTATTTCATAGGAATCAAGAAAAATTTATTAAAAAATATGAATAATTTTTACAATTATTTTCATCAACGTCCTGAGAAAACAAAAATGAACAATATTGAACAATACTTGATTGATGATGACAATGTGGCCTTTACAGAAGAGGCAAAAAAATCTTATCAGACTTTTTTGAATTATCTGAAAAACAAATACAATAAAGGAAGAATTTCCATAAATGGGCTTTTAAAAGAGGAGTTTTTAATTATTGATACCCGTCAATCGGACTTACGTCTATACAGAGAAAAAATACCAACTTTAAGAACAGGCCGACATGGACTTTTGTATGTAAAAGAAAACAAATTCAGAAGACTGTCAGGGTATGAGTCTCTTCTTTTACAGGGATTTCCCAAACAATTAGCTTTAAAAGTTAAAGACAGGATCCCGGAGAGTCAAATCCTCAGTCAGTCCGGCAATGCCATGACTGTTAATGTTGTGGAGGCCTGTGCAAAGAGTTTGCTTGATTTTGTCAGGAAGTATGTCAGTCATAATCTTTATTCATCTCGAAAACGAACCCAGGTGGAACAGTCACTCTGACAAATCCTTAGAGAGTCATTATGGAAAAAAAAGTTTTTATAAGTTCTTCAAATATGGGATCCAAAAAAATACCAATATGCCCTCCGTATTTTGGGTTAAATACAGTGATATTGGGATTGTTGCCAGCCTCTTCAAGTATTTCCGTAATGACTGGGGGTTGTCCGGAAGCATCGTAAGAAGACAGCACTGGATCGTCCTGTGAAAAATAAATCAGTGCAGGTCTGTCTATTGCCGTCAGATGGGGTTTGAGATCTGTCCTATTGTCATAGGAGGTTTCCAAATTGTTAGGATTTTTTATTCTTGATTGGCATACCCCAAGGGTAAGGCCGTCAAAAGGAGAGTGAAGGGGGATGTGCTTGTCCAAACATTCATTTATTAAATCAAGTCTGAAACCCGTGTTGATAAAAACATCCATGTAACTGAGTTTGGTGCTGAGATCAAATCCAAAGAAAGCCAGTTTTGGATGTCTCTTTGGAAATTTCTTTCCCCAATGGATAGAGACAGTATCAATATCAAAACTGACAGCTTTCAGGATATCTTCCAGGTCAACCACTGAGAATTCATTGAAAGTTCTTTCCCAAAGAGCCTCTGGATCATCTTCGTGGGAGTCTGCAAGTTGTTTCCAACTTGATTCCCAGAATTGAGTACCGGAGACAGCTAAATTTCCCCAATTAGTCCAATCTGTTAAGGCATATGGGTGATCAATGGAACTGACTGCAGTGTCCAGGTTGTGAAAAATAGTTCTTCCATGCAGGGTGGGACTAAAAGAGATTCCACCCAGGCCAAAAAGTCTTTTTTCCTCCTGATTTTGGGAAGCGGAGGCATCTTCAGACAACATAATAAGAGTCAGTCCGGCACCTCCTGAATAGCCAATAAGACCCGTGGTTGCGGGGTTGGCCTGTATTTCACTTAAATAAATGCCAAGCCTTGAGTAAATATCCCTGGCAATGGAGATGGAATCCCAGGCGATTTTCTCGCAGACTCCTTTCAAAAAAAGGGGGGACAGGTAACCTGCAAAGGCTATGATATTGGGATCATTAAAATGTTTATCCAGGACAGACATGGTTTGGTTGTTAAAGGATCCTCTCTTCCAGGTGGCATAGGCTCCAGGCAGTATAACAAAAGTATATGGATTTTCTCGTTTGGAGCGTTTTACAAAAGCCTTCATGGGATTTGGACAAATATCCGAATTTTCAAGAGGAGGGAGATTGACTTGTGTGTATTGACTGTCATCACGTCCGGGCGATCGGGAATACACACTGGAAACGAGCATCAGAGGTACGGGATCATAAAATGTAATCTTCCCTTCGAGCATGGATTCAGGGGGTTGATCTTTGCCAAAAATACTGTCGTTCAGAACGACATTCACAGGTCGGAGTGGACTGGACTGAGAAGGTATTCTAAATTGACTGCTGTTATTTCTTTTTTCTTTTGGGTCATTGTTATCGTCATCGGCTTGAACTACAGGAAGCAGGAAAAGAGTGAATATCAGTAAAATCAGAACTTGTTTCATTTTTTGTCTCCTTATTTTATGTGGTCTACATTGTTTCTTTTATGTTTTTAAGGAAACTCAAGATACTGATAAATTCAATAATAGGGAAGAAAAAACCGACGCTTTGTAAAAATTTCAGATTTGATTACAGTTTATTGTCTTTCAGGCTGCCGGTTTTCAGACAAAGACACATACTTTGGATTAAAAAGTTGACATTTTTGGAGATGTAGTCCAATATTGATGTGGATAGAAAGGGAAATATCCAGGCAAATTCAGTATTTTAGCCAAAAACGTCCCTGTGTCTTTTTTTTGGTTCAGATAACCACCATAAGAGTATATGAGTATCCAATAAATAGTTCATTTGAATGGGGTTTTTCTTGAGAACTTATGATTCCAAACCTGATTTGGTTGGAAAAGTGAATTTTTGAATAAGGGAATCCATCACAGAAAACCCGGGTTCTCCGTCAGAGTTCTCCAATGAAGAAGATTCATGAGAAATCGAAAACCTCATCCTCTTCGGTCCCCTTGGAGAACAGGGCTCTGGAATTCCTGACTCCAGTCCCAAGTGGTTGAGAATCTTTTTGATGACTTCAGGTTCCTCTATGGAAGAGATGACTTTGAGTTTCCCCCCACACTCCGAACAAACCTCAATGTCCATTCCAAAAACCCTTTTAAGTCTCCCGGCCCAGTTCATGGAAGAGGATTTTCCGGACTTTGTTGCTTGTTTTTCAGGGCTTTTTGTTTTTGGAGTGATAAGACGACGGTGTTTGAAATTCGGTGCAAAGATACCATGAAACCTTATGAGGTTGGTTTTTGGTCTTGGAACAAGGAAAGCCAGTCGTGAGAGAAAGTCCAGAGGATCAAGGACAATCCGGGTGGTTCCGTTCTCATAAGGGGTTTTTAACTGATAAATCACCTTTCCCTGAGAGTTTACTGAAAGCCTTTGTTCACTCAAACCTGGTCTTGAAGGGGGTTGGGGGAAAATAATCAGGATTCCTATTATCCACAGAATTCCTACAACATTAATTTTAAAATGATAAGAATGAATCTGCAGAAAAAAATCTATTCCAAACATGAAATGACTTTATCCCTGCTCAACAAGTCCTCAGAGGGTCATGTCCATTTAAATCCCTGCAAATTCAATTCATGGTCTCTGGCCGGAATATACAAACATGAATACAGGAGACGATTTTTATTATTATGCGGTTTTTTTATATTTAAAAAAATCAATGATAAGGCAGAGGTTTTCCAATGTGGGATTGCTGTCATCTTTGCACATATCATAAAGGGTTGTCCGGGGAATCCCTGTGGATTCGGAAATAGAGGTTCCCCCAAAGCGTTTTATCAAAGCATAGAGAGAGGATTTAATATCATCAGCATCCCCGTCATTCCAGGCTTCAAAAAAGCTCTGGATAAGTTCAGAATCCGAGTATTTATTCATATTCTTTGATTCTCGTTTCGCCATTTTTTACTCCATCCAAAAGTTTTTTTGCTGTTTTAATATCCTTACTCTGTTTGTCTTTGTGACCACCTAAAAGAAAAATAACACCGTCAATTTCAGCACAGTACAGACGAAAAGATCCCATAGCTCCTGTTTTCCATTTAACCTCCAGAATATTATCAAACCTTTTGTGAAACCCCGGGTTTCCATCTACAAGCCGTTGAATCCTCTGGTCAATTCTGATTCTAAGAGAACGATCAACTCCATTGATCCATGAGGAGAATTCTTCAGTACATTTCACAGTAACAATTGTACGATATATCCTACAGGTTGTCAAGACTAAATCAGGTAAGAATCTTAAATAAAAAGTGAAGAGGCATATTTTTAACAGGAGAAAATGATGTTTAGAAATCCCAAACAATCATTTATAATGATAATAGCCCTGTCCACTTCACTTCTTATGGGTTGCCAATCAAAAAAACTATGCCTGATTGCGTTAAGTTGTTGATAATATCAACTTGATGCATATGCTGCTGTCAAAGTCGGGATTAAATCATATTTTCCACTTTTGGAGTATATGGAGAAAAAATGAAACAATTAAAAGTCACTTTATCACTTTTTGCATTATCAAGTCTAAGCCTTTCGTCCATGGCTCATGCCAATGCTTTAGTTAACGCAGGTGGGGATTTCATGCAAATAGCCAGGAAGGCTTTAACTGAAGGATTTGCTCACACACCAACTTGCTCAAAACAAGATTTATATGTCTTTGTTAAAGCCTTCCACAGAGAGACACGGACGCATATGCAGCCAGGTTAATGAAGTCCTGCAATCGGCCTGACCTGTGTCGTGTTTGAAATTTCACGGGTTTTCTTTTTTGAAACACCTGAATTTTCAAATAAGTCAGTATAAAATGGAAAGATTTAAATGGTCTCTTTAATGATCTCTTTTGCGAGAAATAAAAATGATTATTAATAAAAATGTCATCTTCATTTTGTGTTTATTATTTTGTTCTAAGGCACTCTCTTATGGAGGATTGGTTAGAAATCTTGTTGAATCTATCCAGACAGGTTCACAAAGAATTCATAACTTTTTTGGGAGAAGTGCTGAACACTCAGATGAAGTGATTGATGAGGAATTTTACCGGACACTGGATGAAATCCTGGAAATGAAGGGAATGAACCGTGAAGATATCCATAAATTTGCTCTAGATGAGTTAAGAGGTGCTGCAACGGATCCTCTGAAGTTGCTTTATTCTGACAGATATGTGCATCCAAACAGATATCCTCAATTTTTTGATAGAGATTTTTCCAATAGAACTTTTGATATTGAGAACCATCATATGTTTGCTTTATATCCCGAGAATAGGGATCTTTTTCGGGCTTTTCTTCAACGACGACTTGATATTAACAATGAACAACAAATGAAACGTCTCAGAAGGCTTGTCAATAAAATAGCCAAAAAACATAATCTTTCTCCCTACAGGGTTCTGTATCTCCTTTGCAGACATGATGGTTTTAAAAACTCTGATTTTATCTGGTTTGAAGATCTTTATTCGATTGTTATGAGAGGAAAGAGTGCCAAGAAAAGTGACGATCAAAAGAAAAAGGCTCTACAGAATATGGCTCAAAGTTGCTTTAAAACAGAACATTCTGATAATTACAGACCAGTTGTTGTTGAGTTTGATAAAGACATGTTTTTCTCTTATTGGAAGGGACAAGCCTTCAGGGACTATATTATTGATTTCAATTTTATAAGCAGATACCATCTGGTCGATACGGATCTTCTTCTCAACTGGGCTGATGAGCTTAAAAGAAAAACAGGAAGTTTGGGTCAGCTTCCTGATTTTATCAGATTTTCCTTTGAAGACGCTCCCGTTGATTACGGTGACATTGGGAAGGCTATGAGTGAAAATCCATTCCTGAGAACAGTTCTTAAAGCAACAAATGAAGATTCCAATTTTGCCCGGGAAGTGGAACATATACTGAGATCAATTGTACCGAAAGAAGGTGAACCTTCCCTGTGGAATAGCATTCACCCATTAGGACTGTAATCATCCTCACAAGAAGCCTTCAGAGCTGTCTACACTCATTGGATTTTATTTAATGTTTTGACATTTTTCATTAATTCATGTAAAAATGAAGCTCCTTAATTTTTTTATTAAATCCGCCAATTTTGAATATGTTCGTGCAAATGAAATAAGTAGAGACGGAATCATGGAGGAGGCTTTGTGTTACTGGTCTCAAAGCAGATATGTGAAAATAGCTACAGGAGATCAAAATCTAATGGATTATATTCTCCCAAGTGATGAGGATATTTCTATAACCGAACACTTTCCTTATGTCGCACTTTTTATGTTCAAAAGCCCTTTCTGGAGAAGATTTGTCCGCAACTCAATTCATTTTTTTAATGATGATCCAAAAGGAAAATACAACAGGGTTATAAGAGGTTTGTATAAAAAAATTGCAAAATCCGCTTTTGGCGGATTTAAAAGACCAAGCAGACCAAAAAAGTAGGGGAACTATGCCAAGTACAGTAAAACTTTGAATATTTTAAAAACTTATATGAGGAGGTTTAATATACGGAGTTCTACCTAAAGACCAACTAACTATAAAAGGGGTATGTGTCAGTAAGACCAATAAAGCCAATCTAATTATCTTTTTTTGGATTGTCCACTCACTCTTCATTTTCTTTCTCCAATGAAAGACTGCAAACAAAAAGTTACATCCTTCCCCGGAATCAGGTAGTCAGTGCAACTTTATTGATTGCTTTCCCTTATAACATACAAAATAAAAAAATGTCCAGTACTTTTGGGGAAGATCAAATCTCGTGAAGATCAAATCTCGTGAAGATCAAATCTCGTCATAAAAATGAATGATATGTTGATCAAAGCCGGTGTCATGATCCCACTGATTCATCGGGCCCGAATATCCCTGCATTCACACACCATTAAAAATGTACGGGCAAATCCCTGGGACAAGGAAATGTGGAACATATACGAACATGAAACCTTTTGGACTCCGGTTGAAGTGACGTTATAAAAATGACCTTGACTCCAAAAAACTCATGAGTATTATGGAGTTATGTCTTTATTACCCAAACGATATCTGACAAAAAACATCAAAGAAGATCTCAAAAAGAAAATGGTTTTTATAGGAGGGGCAAGACAGGTTGGTAAAACAACCCTGGCCCAGTCTTTAATTGAAAAATTTCATGATGAACATCCCGCTTATCTCAATTGGGATTCAGATGAAGACAGAAGAAAAATCAGGAACAGACAGTGGCCCAAGTCAGAGCCTTTGATTGTTCTTGATGAAATTCACAAGTATAAAGGCTGGAGGAATTTCGTAAAGGGCCTGTTTGACACTTTAAAACACACCCATTCATTTCTCGTTACAGGTTCAGCAAGATTGGATCACTTCAGAAAGGGTGGGGATTCCATGTTGGGTCGATATTTTTACTACAGACTCCATCCCTATTCTCTGCCCGAATTGGGGAATAATAAAGAAAATCTTGAACTTCTCTTTGAGTTTGGAGGTTTCCCGGAACCTCTTGTGGAAAGAAATAAAAGATCACTGAAACGATGGCATACTGGAAGACTTAGTAAACTGGTTCGTTCAGACCTCAGAGATCTGGAAAATGTCAAAGATATGGATAAGCTTGAAATGCTGGCTGAGGAACTTCCCTTGAGAGTGGGTTCCCCTTTGTCTTACAACTCCCTGGCCCGGGTCCTGGAAATTGCTCCCAAAACAGCCAGACGTTGGGTTGAAATTCTCGATTCCCTTTACTTTTGTTTTCAGATTCCCCCTTTTGGGTCTTCAAAATTCCGGGCTGTGAAAAAAGAAAAAAAACTTTATCTATGGGACTGGAGTCAGATCGGGGAGGAGGGAATAAGGTTTGAAAATATGATGGCTTGCCTGCTTCTCAAGTTTTGTCATTATCATCGGGATGTGAATGGAGAAAAAATGGAACTCAGATATTTAAGGGATACGGATAAAAGGGAGGTGGATTTTGTTGTTCTTAAAGACAAAAAGCCTCTTTTTGGTGTTGAATGTAAAATGAAAAATAAAATTTTCTCAAAAAACATTCGTTATTTTAAAGAGCGAACCTCTATCCCCGTCTTTTATCAGGTTGATCTCAATGGAGATGACCGGCAGATTGATGAAAGTTTGATAATGACTTCTATCTCCGGGTTTTGTAAATATGAGGATATGGTATAATTTTTTCCATGTGGCCGTGGCAGAGTCACCCTTAACCATGGGAAAGTACAGTGTTCAAAAAGTGGATGCCACATCCCCTTCAAAAGAACTGAAAAAAATCATGGATAAATATGAAGTCTATGGGTTACCCACCATCATTTTCATTAATACCAAAGGGAAAGTGGTCAAAGAACTGACTCTCACGGGCTTTGAAAAGGCTTCCCTTTTTATCAAACGCATGGACCGGGTTTACGAAAACACAGAAAAACCGTAGAAAGATCAGGCCACGGATCGGGTTTGCAGGTTTAAAATATCAACAACTTCAAAGATCAGGTCAAATTCATGCAATAATTGCTGAAAACGGCTGGGGTCAGCCAGGTTCTTTTTAAACAGGGACTCCATTTCAAACATATTCTTTTTTATCTGAAGAGCTATCAGCAATTCTCCACCATGAAAGGCCAATTGCAGACTTTTGGATTTAAAGGCTTTGGAGAGATTTGACAAATATTCCATAAAAGTGGAAGTCAAAAGATAACGGGCTTCAACCTGATCGGTACCGTAAACTTCAAAAATCTTTTCAAATCGTATATCCTCCAGGGCGACCCGTTTACAGGATGACATCTTTTTATTAAAGACATTGCCAACGACACCACGATCTTTTTTTACAATTGTAACACCTTTGAACTTTTTTGGAAAAGTGTATTGAAGTAACAAACCCCTGAATATATGTTTTGTTCCCATCTTTCTGTCCTTCCTGTACTTCTCCAAATCGACTTCAACAAGTTTAAAATGAACCCTTCCGTACTGTCCGGTAATCTGATCTTCAGAAGAGGATATATCGTATTCAGGAATAATGTTCAGTCTTCTAAAAAGACCCACAGATGAGGAATCTGCTCTAAGCCTGTATTGAAAATTGAAAAACCCGCAAATTTTTTCCATGAAAAGCTGTTTTACATTACTCTTCAATTTCATGATGGGAGTAGCACACAGTTTAATGAAAATAATTAAGGAAAGGAAAATGAAAATGATTAAGGTGATTGAACTTAAACTTACATTATCTTTTGTATATTGGTGGGGACCTCTTTCCCCAAACACCTGATAGACCATACACATCAAAAGACCCCAGCCCACTAAAGAACACCAAAAAATTTCGGAAGAAAAAGACATTCGCTTTGTTTTTAATCCCTTCAGCTTATTCTGAACAGATGTTTCAGCTCCTTCCTCCACGGGCATATCAAAGGCCAGGGCAACTCTCTGAATATATGTTTCAGCTCCTTCTTCCTGTTGGAGATCCGGAGGGGAGTTCCCATCCAACAGTTTGGAAACAAGAAATATCATTATATGCAGGAGGATCACCATCAGACAGAGGATGGATGTTTTGAAAAAGACATTCTCCGCTTCCTGGACATATATTTGTTGAGCGTAATGAAACAGATAAGTAGAGACAGGGACAAGAACAAGTCCAACACCCCATAGAATCATACATTTTTTCACCAGAAACTTTCGCTTGTTTTCCAGTTGATGCAGCCATCCCAGGATTTCAGTATTGTAAAAGGCGTTGACCCCCTTAAAACACTCCCGTTTTTCAACAAATATATCTTCTGAAGTCATCAATTATCCGGCCAGCAGATTATTCACATCCACAGGTTTGCGAACACTTTCTTCAATTTCAAAGAAAGACATGGTCTTTACACCCGCCATACCGGCAAAAACAGAACCGGGAAAAATTTGAACGGCATTGTTCAGTGAAGTCACTGCCGCATTATAAAAACGTCGGGCGGCAGCGATATGTCCCTCAACCTCAGTAAAGGTTTGTTGGGCTGTCACAATGGTTTCGCTGGATTTAAGGTTGGGGTAATTCTCGGCAACAGCAAAAAATTTCAACATGGCCGCTTGAAGCTGGCCTTCAGTTTCCAGATGCTTTTTGATTTGCCCCGGATCATTTGGCCGATACCCCCTCATGGCCTGAGTACGCAGTTCCGTGAGACTGGACAAAAGCCCCTTTTCATGGGCCATAAACTTTTCAGCCAACTTGACCACATTGGGTATAAGGTCATGACGTTTTCGTAACTGGACATCAATTGAAGACAAAGCCTCCAGAACCCTGTTTCGACGGCTGATAAGACTGGCATACCAGATATAACTGACAACGAGTATAAGAACCATAACGGCTATGGCTGTTACTCCCATGGGGGAAGCCGCCATTAAATGAGTACCCATATTACATCCTCCAATTTTTATTTTTATTTTTTCAAATTCCAATGAAGCTGAACGGCTCCCTTATATATACTTATCGGACAATTTTTGAATAAATTAAATATTTGTTTCGTAAATCGTCAACTTTACCCGTTGAGTATAAGAACGGATAAGAGGCGTTTTTTATGAAATCAAGAAGTATTTAATGTATTCTCCCTCCTTTTTTCAGACCTTTTTGATTTTAAAAAATCCATTTTGTCGTCATTCAAATGAAATTTTAGCTGGAATTTTCTGGAATTTTCTTTAGAGCTAGTGATCTGGAGGTCAGGAGGCTTTCCTGGTCAATTTCTGTGCAGGATTGAAGAATTTTTTTCGGGGGTAGGGAATCCGGTTTTCCTCAATTTCATTCATAAAGCTGGGCAATTCCCCGGTGGGTTCAATCTTTCCCTCAAGGCGGCCATCGTCCTGTAGTGTCAGGCTGGATATTCTGAAAATATCCTGAATGACATAATTGTTTTCTTTATCAGTTCCAAAAACTTCAGAGATGGACATAATCCGTCTGGAACCATCCCTTAATCTTGAAATCTGAACCACCATATCAATGGCTGAACCAATGGAATGTTGCAGGGCCCTCTCGCTGATACCACCGGCCCCCAAAGCCAGGGATTCCAGTCGCACCAGGGCATCTTCAGCCGAGTTGGAGTGAATGGTTCCAAGACAGCCCTTATGGCCTGTGTTCATGGCCTGGATTAACTCAAAGGCTTCAGCCCCTCGAACCTCACCCACAATGATGCGGTCCGGTCGCAGGCGTAAGCTGCTTCTTAAAAGGTCGTAGATTGAAACCTCTCCCTGACCCTGGGGGTCGGGCATTTTGGTTTCAAAACGTACGACGTGTTCGTAATGGATGATAAGCTCAGAGGCATCTTCAATGATAATGATTCTTTGACCAGGGGGGATCCTTCCACATAATAAACCAAGGAGAGTTGTTTTTCCGGAACCTGTCCCACCACTGACCAGAATGTTCTTTCCAAGAAACATGGCAATTTCCAGAAACTGTGCTCCGTCGGGGGTGATGGCTCCCCATTCAATATATTTTTTAAAATCAACTTTCACCTGACTGAATTTTCGAATGGCCACTGTGGGTCCACTGCGGGCACAGGGTCTGATAACAGCATGGATTCTTGAACCGTCGGGGAGACGGGCATCCAGCCTTGGGTCCTCATGGGTGATCCGGCGACCCACATAGTTGGCAATGGCGTTGATACCGGCAAGAAGTTCATCTTCGGATTGGAACTTGGCTTCGGTGCGATGAAGTTTTCCACCCTGTTCCACAAAAACTTCCTGGTGACCGTTAATCAGGACTTCAGTGATGTTTGGATCCTCAAGAAAACCAACCACCGGAGTGAGATAATTATGAAGAGCCTCTTTAAAGGCCTGATCCCTTCCGCTGGACATTTTCAGTGGATCACTTTGTTTGTTTGGGAGCAGGCCAGCTCATGGGCCACAATCATGGCCAGATGACCCAAGTCCTGTTGTTTAAAATTCTGAAGTGTTTCCATGAGGTTCTTATAGTTTCCGGATGATGAGTTCACCACGGTCAAAAGTTTTGCCAGGGAATAGGGATTGTTTTTAATGAAGTCAAATTCCTGACACCAGTCCATTTCCAATGTGGAATCAATCATACCCAGGTAATAAAGAGCATCAAAAACCTTTTGCAGGTCTCCCTGGAGGAGCATTTGATTATTCATCAGGGTTCCCCCCTTTTTTATTTGTTCTCACTTTTTGGTTTTCGGTCATGGGGAGGGGAAACTTTAACCCGAACTTTTGTTTTTGCTCCAGAACTTTTGTTGTTCTCTGGCCTGTTCTGTGAACATCACCAGGCCCGACTGGTATTGGCAATGATAAGTATAGGCACAGACAAGGCCGGGTGAATCAGCAGTGTAGTTGAGGTCAATCACTTTTTCGGGTGTCCAGTGTTTTGGTGGATCCATTCCTTTTTTTCTGAAGTTTTCAGGTCCCACAGCCCAGATCAGAATATCAGGGTCCAGGGCTTGTCCCCCCATTTTTGGTTCTCCTGTTCTGGAGGAATGGAAAACGGCTTGGGGACATATTCTTTTTATAAGATCAAGAATGTCACCTCCTCCCCATACGGCCACTTTTTTGTTCTCACAACCGGAGAGGAGTTTTTTTAAACCTCTTTTGTCAGTGTTGGTCACAAGCCAGCCCTTCTTTGATTTACCAAGGGTGTTGATGATTGAGGATTTTTGTCTCATCTCTTCGGCCACTTTTTTTTTCAGGGGTGAGGTCACGGCGGCGGCCTTTAAACCCATTTCATCCAGAAAAGGGAAAGCCTGCCCCCATTCTTCCTTTAAAAGGTCAATGGCAAAGCAATTCATTTGTCTGTTTTCAAAAAAATGACGATGAAAACCCGGAGTCAGACTGTGCCTGATCGGAGATCCAACAATGGCTGCAAAAGAGGTCCAGAGGGAATGGTGATTGAGAATATCCATAAGGGTGGGCTGGTCGGGATAAGGACTTTTGGCCTCCCTAAAAAAGCCGAAGGGCATTTGGTGGGCTGTGAGCAGACGGAACCACCTCCATCGCCCATGGGGTGAGTTTGGTAAAAAAATTCGGGTTTCAGGATTTTCCAGGAACCATTCATAACCTGCTTTGAGTTCATAAAAGTCCCGGATGGGGACAGACAGCTTTATCATCTGATCTCCACGGGGAAGCCTTCTTAAGGTCTCACTGAAACTGTCCTGCCTTGTGTGAAGGGATAATATTCCGGCTTCCCTGTTAAAACCCCATTCAAGGGGCCAGTCCCAGAGGGAATCTTTATCCAGCAGAAGTTCCAATTTTTCGGACTCCTCCTTTTTACGAAAGCTGATCAGGGATTTTGGGTACTCATTTATCCATTTTTTAATTTTTGAAAGGGATAACAAGTCATTGCGTAACTCCCATTGTGGGGATTTTTTTTTCTGTATGTTTTCAGAAAAAGAGGAGGTGCCTCCCTGTTGGGTCAGTTTTTTTTGTTCAAGGGAGACAACTGTGCTGTTGTGCCTGTCATGGAGTCGGGTCAGGAACCAGAGGCTTTTAAAAGAATAGCCTCCTTTTTTTAAAATGCTTTTTTCAAAAAATCTTTTCAGTGCGGAATGATCTCCAAATCTGTCTTCGGGGAGTTCCAGTGTATGGTCCGCCATAGACTGGTAATGTTTTCGTCTTTGCTCAAAAAGTTCTCCGCTGATTCTCAAACCTTTCAGTGGTGGGCGATCCGGAAAAAAAGCCTGCGACAAATCCACAGCTCTTTGGAGCCAGAGGGCCTTGAAGTTTTTTGGTTTTTCCCCTGGGAATCCGGCTCCCACATCAATGACAAGATTTTTGTCCCTGTGTTTTTCAATCAAAGAGGAAAAGCAGTGAAGTTCACATTTCCTGAAAAATTCCTCCCCCCGTTCTTTGAAAATTTTTCTGATGGATTGTCCGGTTTGTTTTTCCACTTCCTGATCCAGATGGCAGACAGTCACTCCCTGTTCTCTTAAAAAGGGGGTCAGAACTGTCAGAGACCGGGTCTTTCCCACTCCCCGGTGACCAATCACCAGAAGCTTCAGGGTTGATCCGTGTTTCTCATAAGGTTTTGTTTCTGGTTGGATTAACACAGGCCCGGGATCTCCAGAAACTCCGGAAAACTTTTACTGACTGTATGTTTCCGGTGAATATTGATAGAGGCCCCCTGGAAGACGGCCAGAGTGGCAGCCATGACCATCCGGTGATCCCATGCCGGATCAAAGTCAAAACGAGGGGGGTAATTGTGTTTTGGTTCACCCTGGATGGTCATGGAGTTTTGTGACTTTTCATGTTTAAAGTTCATTTTTGTTAAAAGTTCTGATGTTTTTGTCAGACGATCTGATTCCTTGTAAGACAAAAGATCCAGTCCACGCAAACAGGACAGGCCCTGTGCACGGGATAAAAGAACAGCCAACACGGGAAAGAGATCGGGACAATCACTGAGACTGATACCAATGGCATTGATATCAGATGTTTTTTTAATCCGCAGCTGTCTTTGCTCTGAATCATGATCTGTTTTGACACCCATTTTTTTAAGGATTTTTATAAAGGCAAAGCTGGGTTGTTCTGATTGTGCAGGAAAGGATTCCAGCTCAAGAGAACCGGATGCTGCGGCCAGGGCTCCCAGGACAAAGGCGGAATCCATGTCCGGTTCCATTGTGACAGTGGGTTTTTTTATCTTCTGTCGGGGTGGAATCAACAGTTCTTTTTTCTTTCTGATTTCAAGTCCCATCCGGTGTAAAAAGGAAAGGGTCATGTTCAGATAGGATTGTGAGTGACTGGCCTCACTCAGGTGGAGGGTCAATGGTTTGGGCAGATCCCAGGCACTCAACAGAAGGGCACTGGCGTACTGACTGGATTGGCTCAGATCCAGGGTCACAGGACCTTGGATTTTCCAGCCCCTGCTGACCATTGAGATTCCCTGATTTTTCCTGGTCTCCCATTGAACTCCCATCTGTCCCAGGGCTTTCAGAAGTTCCCCATGGGGGCGTTTTAACAGAGAGGGGTGGGTTTTTAAAAAATAATGCCCGGGTGTCCGGGACATACGGGCCAACAGAAAACGCAGGCAGGTTCCCCCCTGACCACAGTCAATATCAATGATATCTGATTTTTTTTTCCTGAAGTGGTGGAGAGCTTTTTTTAAAAATTTTACATCATCACAGAGGGAGTCTCCCGGGATATTGAGATCCGGGAAAAAGGATTTCAGGATCAAAGCCCGATTCATCATTGATTTTGAGGCGGAAAGGCTTCCATGATAATGAAATTTTTTTACCTGATTCATCATTGTAAATTTCATGAGGCTCTGACTATTTCACCCATCCCTGTCTTTTGGCTTCAGAGACCAGGTCTTCAATCTGAACGGGCTTCAGCAGGGCTTTTCCAATGGCTTTCAGGAAGACAAAAAGAACCTGACCCTCTTCATCCATCTTTTTATCCTCCAGGAGTGATCGGGAGATGGCTTTTTTACCGGGTTTTCGGTACCAATTGAGTTGGCAGGCCGGGACCCTTTCAAACTTGTCACGGAAAACTCCTGTGATCTGTGCGTGGAGGCTTTGTGACAGGTCCCCCCGGTAGCGGCTCCACTCAAGGGCAAAGAACAAACCCTGTAAAACACTGTCCCCGTGGGACCAGCCAAAAAAGGATTCCAGAGCATGACCGAAAGTATGACCAAAATTCAGGGTCTGCCTTATTTTTTTGGTTTCAAAGGGGTCCTGTAAAATCAGATGGTATTTGTCTTCAATGCAAAATTTAACAAAGGGCCATATAAATTCGTCAACACTTCTTCTCTCCATCAGAATTTTTTTAAAAAACCTGGATTCTCCAACAAGAGCCATTTTCATAAATTCACCATAAGCCTGCTCTTTGAGACCTCTGGGGCAGGCCTCCAGCAGATCCTTAATGATAAAAACTTTATTTGCCGGATAAAAACTTCCAATTTGATTTTTGACTCCCCCTCTGTTGAGAGCCGTTTTTCCACCGTGGGCCGAGTCCATGGCAGCAAGCCAGGTGGATGGGATATGGATCAATGACACCCCTCGTTTTATGATTGAAGCCACAAAACCACCAAAATCCCCCAGGGATCCTCCACCAAAAACAACCATGGTCTGATGGCGGGTTACAGGTTGGGGCCATTTTTTTAGAATAAGATCCACTTTTTTTGGAAAATCCCTGAATTCTTTGACTGCTTCCCCCCCCTTGAACCCGAGACGGTGGGGAAAACTCTCAATGAAGTCCCTGGTGCCCGATTCTTCACAGTCCAGACTCTCCAGAGTCAGGTCATATAAGAGAAAATGGGTGTCAGGATCCAGCTTATGAAAGGGAAGCCCCTTGCGAAAAAGAACCTGGCTTTTAAAACTGTCCATCATATTTTGATACCATGCTTCTGGTTTAAAATAGTTCCAGCCAGTTTAAACAGCACTCTTGCACCCACGTTGGAATCCCAGCAGTCCATGGACGGGGTCTCCTCTCCAGGGAAGACTTCTCCGGGGGAGACTTCTCCGGGGGAGACTTCACAGAGGTCAAAACCCACAATTTTCCTGGAGCTTTTGGAGAGGCAGTAAAGAAGTGTCTCCAGTTGTGAAAAATCGAGACCTCCGGGAACAGGGGTTCCCGTCCGGGGGCAGAGCTCAGGGGAAAGCCCGTCAATATCCAGTGAAATATAAACATTTTCATGGAGTGGGCTGAGTATTTCCCAAATGACAGAGTTCCAGCTTTTATTTTTAGAGAGTGTCATGGCTATTTCTGAATCATAAAAAGTGTGAATGTTTGAGTTTTCCCCGGCTCTTTGTTTTTCTTCG
This sequence comes from Bdellovibrionales bacterium, assembly GCA_965218815.1. Classification (GTDB taxonomy): domain Bacteria; phylum Bdellovibrionota; class Bdellovibrionia; order Bdellovibrionales; family JAGQZY01; genus JAGQZY01. The sequence continues at coordinate 1,669,629 of CBDCLX010000002.1, forward strand.
GGGCAGAAGTCTCGGATCCCCACCTGGACCAGACTGTCGGGTTTCAGGTGTTGATGGACATTGTGCATGATGGAGGCATGGGAAAAAGAGTAACCCTGATAGGATTTTCTCAAATCCATGTGGGCATCAATCTGCAAAACACTGAAAGGGCTATATTTTTCCCTGAGGGCTTTGATGAGGCCAAAAGGGCAGGAGTGGTCCCCTCCAATCACTCCACAGAATTTGTTTTTTAAAAGTAGATCTTTACTCTGCCTGTAAACTTTGTGGTTCAGGTCCTCGCAGGTTTTATTGATTTCCTTTTGCCACATGAGTTCTTCAGTGCCGGGGGGTTGGCCCTTTTCCAGACAGTCCCTGATTTTCAGGGCTTTGGCTTTTAAATTCCGGGATTGATTCAGTAGATCCTGTGGAATGTCTCTGAGGAAAATCCCCTTTTTATAAAAATCCCCATGGAGGGCATCACAGAGATCCATCTGTTTACTGGCTTCAAGGATAGCCCGGGGTCCCAGGGAGGTCCCCCCCCCGTATGAGACAGTCACTTCCCAGGGGACAGGAAGAAGCACAAGTCTGGAGTCTTCTTCACAAAAGGGGAGTGAAAAAATCCCTGAATCTTTTAGCCCTGTGGCATCGGGATTAAAATCCATGGTCCATGGTACCAAATCTGTGAGAGAACACCAATACTTATTAAGACATACGGGTTAGCTCGGTGCAGCTTACCGCAAGGGGGAGTGTCATGACTTTACAGTTTTTAAAGGGGAATGTAAAAACAGAGGGCAGGTGGTTTTGGAGATGAAAAATCTGAAAAATCTGAAAAAATTGTCAGGACACTATGAGTTTGTTCTTCTGGGTTACAATATGGCCAGTCTTCAGATGGCTTTTGAACTGGCAAAAAACAAAAAAAGTTTTTGTGTTCTGGACTGTAGGCACACCGGACACAGTCTTTTTAAATTTATACCTGAACTTGGGAAAAATCTTTACACGAGTTTGCCCTTCAATACGGGACTGACAGGGGAGTTTTCCTCCCGTGAGAGGGAGCTTTTGGGTCCCTGTCAGGTGAAGTCTCATTCAACACTGAGTTTCGCCAGGGGGGAGTTTCATGAATTTTCCGGTTTTGGGGACAGAAAGGTGGAGGCAGCCATTCTATCCTATTATCAGACCTATTGCCGGAATCAGGAATTGAAAACTGAAAAAAGTCCTGAGGATTTTAGGGATGAAGTGGTTCCCCTTCTTGGGGACCACTTGTTTCTGGATCAGGAGATCACAGACATCCATGCTTCTGACAGGGAGATAAAAAAGCTGGTTTTCAATGGACAAACAGAAGTCAGTGGTCAGTTTTTTTATTTTTTTGACAAACTTCCCTTTCTCTTTAAAAAACTGGAACCACAGCTTAAAAAGACCGCCCGTCAGTTTGCCGGAATCAAATGGTATTCCTCGGTGAACCTCATGATTCACCACAGGCAGAAGCCCCGGGAATCTGAGCCGGACCGGAGTTATTTACTCATGGGGTCAAAGAGTCAGGTCTGTCTGGGAATGTTTTCTCAAATCAGGGGGGAATTGATTTCCCGATGGCAGTCTTTTTTCCCTTCAGAACAGACGGCTTCCCCGGAGGAGACAGGGAGGATTCTCAGGGAACTCAAAAGGCAGGTTCAGAGGGCTTTTCCCCTTCCAAACCCAAAAGAACAGCCCAATGGGGAATTTGTCAGCCTTCAGGACCCGTCTTTTGCCGATCTCAGTAAAACCCGACTTCAAAATGGAAAGTCCGGGGATTTTAACAATTTATTTGTTTACTCCCCCTGCCTTTGTCCTTCAGTGGGGTGGCTTCATGATCGGCTTGTGGGTCATGGGGCCTGTCCGGTGAAGTCTTTTGAAAAGAAGGTGGATCCAAAGAAAGTGGATCCGATGATGGAGGTTGCAGACCTTCCCACTTCGTGATAATTGGAGTAAAACAACACACACCTCCTGGAACTCTACTGGTGTTCCAAGGGAATATTTACCGGGAGGGAGGACGACCCCTACTCATGAAGTTTCCTGTGAAATTTCGTGGTGGCGGGTTAACCAGACAGGAGGAAAATCATGGTCACTATCAAGGATATGCTGGACTCGGGAGTTCACTTCGGCCACCAGACACAGAGATGGAATCCGAAGATGAAGCCCTATGTCTTTGGGGATCGTCGGGGAATTCATATTATTGATCTCCAGAAAACCCTGGAAATGACACAGAAAGCTTTAACAGTTGTGGAGGAAATGGCTGCCCAGGGCCGTAAAATGATCTTTGTTGGTACAAAGAAACAGGCGGTGGATGTGGTTCGGGAGACTGCAAAAAAGTGTCAGCAGTTTTTTGTGACAAAACGATGGTTGGGGGGGACTCTGACCAACTTTGTCACTATCAAACAAAGCATTGATCGTCTCAGAAAAATTGATCAGATGCGGGAAAAGGGGGATCTGAAATGCTTTTCAAAAAAAGAACAGGCCATGGTTGCAAAAGAGTACTCCAAACTCCATGAGTACCTTGAGGGGATTCGTGAAATGAAGGAACCTCCGGCCATGATCTTTGTGGTTGATGTCATCAGAGAGCATATCGCTGTCAAAGAGGCAAAAAAACTGGGGGTCATGATTTTTGGACTTTGTGACACCAATTCAAACCCTGAAGAGATTGATTATCCCATCCCGGCCAATGATGATGCCATCCGTTCCATCAGACTCTTTTGTGATCTGATCTCTGATGCCTATCTTGCCGGTGCCGGAAAATGGGAGGAAAAACTTCGCAGTCAGACAGACAAGGAGTCTGATCTGGAAGTGAAAAAGGAAACCAGAAGGGAAAAACAGGGCACCACAAAAAGTCAAAAAGGACCTTCTGTTATCAAAGTGAACAGGGGACGAAAACTTGTGGCTGCCGGAACAGCTGATGAAATAGAAATTCTCCATGAAGTTGAGATCGAGGCCGCAGCCACTACAGGGGATAAAACAGAAGGCACGGCTTTTGTTGAAATAAAAGCATCCATGGGGGAGGAAGCCGTGGGTGAGAGTGCAAAGCTCATGGATGATGAAAACCCGGGTGGAGACCAAAGAGAAGAGAAACAAAAAGAAGAGGAACAAAGAGAAGAAAAGCAGGAAGAAAAAGACAAAAAAACTGTGAACAAAAAAAACAGGGACCCGGACGATGAGGAGAAGCAGTGATGGAAATAAAAAAACAAAGGTTGGAAAAATGACTGTCACTTCCCAAATGATAAAAGAACTGAGACAGAGAACAGGTTCCGGACTCATGGACTGCAAAAAAGCCCTGGAGGAAAACTCCTGTGACCTGGATCGGGCTGTGGACTGGTTGAGAACAAAGGGGCTAAGCAAAGCCGCAAAGAAATCCGGTCGGGTGGCTGCTGAGGGTGTTGTCACCTCTTACATTCACTCAGGAGGACGTATTGGGGTTCTTGTTGAAGTGAACTCCGAAACGGATTTTGTGGCTCGTACGGAGGACTTCAAAAGCTTTGCCAGGGATATTGCCATGCACATTGCCGCCAGTCACCCCCTGGCGGTTTCTGTTGAGGAAATGCCTGGGGCTTTGATTGAAAAAGAGAAAGAAGTGTTGATTGCCAGGAACCGGGAAGAGGGCAAAAAAGAGGAAATGATTGAAAGAATTGTGTCCGGTCAGATCAAAAAATGGCTGGCCGCAAACTGTTTGCTGGAACAAAAATATGTGAAAGATCCTGATATTACAGTGGCAGAGTATCTTAAAGACACAGTGGCCAGGATTGGGGAAAATCTGGTGATCCGTCGCTTTGTCCGTTTTGAGTTGGGGGAGGGAATTGAAAAAAAATCCGAAAACTTTGCTGATGAAGTGGCAGCTGCCATGAAATAAACCGGAGACCAGGTGGATTTGCCAAAATACAAAAGGGCTTTGCTTAAAATCAGCGGAGAAGCTTTGGCCGGAGAGAAGAATTACGGTATCAGCAATTCTGTTCTCCAGCAGGTGGCCCGTGAAATTCAGTCCGTCCACCGGAAAAATATTCAATTGGGTGTGGTGATCGGAGCAGGTAACATTTTCCGGGGAGTGGTGGGGGCCACCCGGGGCATGGATCGAGCCAGCAGTGATTACATGGGGATGTTGGCCACCTGTATCAATGCCCTGGCCTTACAGGATGCTCTGGAGGGGCTGGATGTTCAGACCCGGGTGCAATCAGCCATTGCCATGGCTCAGGTGGCGGAGCCTTACATCCGCAGAAAAGCCATCAGACATCTGGAAAAGGGACGGATTGTGATTTTTGCCGCCGGAACTGGAAACCCCTACTTTACAACAGATACGGCAGCCGCTTTGCGGGGGATGGAGATTGAGGCGGAAGTCATTTTAAAGGCCACCAATGTGGATGGGATTTACGATAAGGATCCAAACAAATTTCAGGATGCCCGTCGGGTGTCATCCATAGGTCACCATGAAGCCCTGAAAAAGGGTCTTAAAGTTCTTGACTCAACAGCCATCAGTCTGGCTATGGACAATAAAATGCCAATCATTATTTTTAAGCTTATGGAAGAGGGAAATATTCTTAAAGTCCTGGAAGGTCATCATGTAGGATCAATTATTCACAATTAAAATCATCTGCTTTTAAAGGAGGCTCCATGGATTTTTCAGTTCTTAAACAAAATACAGAAAAAAAGATGCAATCAGCCATTGATTCATTATCTGAAGCTTTCAGGAAAGTGCGTACGGGAAGAGCCAGGGTGTCCATGCTCGATGGAATCAGGGTGGACTACTATGGTAATATGACCCCTCTGAATCAGGTGGCCTCTATCAGCTGTCCTGATGCAAAAAGTTTTCTTATCACTCCCTGGGAGACTTCAACTCTCAAAGCCATTGAAACATCCATTGTGAAAAGTGATATTGGCATGGCCCCCATCAACGATGGAAAGGTGATTCGGATGAAACTTCCTGAACTCACAGAGGAGAAAAGAAAGGAACTGGTTAAAAAAATGAAAAAGATGGTTGAGGATGCCAGGGTTGCCGTTCGTCTGGCCCGTCGGGAAGCCAATGATCTTTCCAAACGGGCTTTTAAGGACAAGGAGATCAGTGAGGATGAAAGCAAGTCCAACCATGATGTTATTCAGAAAATAACAGACAAATACATTCTTGATCTGGAAAAAGTGGCTGATGAAAAAGAGAAAGACATAATGACCCTATGATAAAAACAGGGATAGAAACATACAGGGAACCCCAACATATTGCCATTATCATGGATGGGAATGGACGTTGGGCAAAAGCCCGTGGTCGCAGTCGTCTTTTTGGTCATATTAAAGGGGCAAGAGTGGCCAAAAAGGTGGTGGAATCCAGTGCTCAGAAAAAACTAAAAGCCCTGACTCTTTATGTCTTTAGTGAGGAGAACTGGGGAAGACCTCCTGAAGAGGTTCATTTTCTTATGAGGCTTCTCTCCCGTTATATTATCCGTGAACGCAGAAGTCTGATAAAAAACAATATTCGTTTTCGTTGTATTGGCCAGATGGAAAAACTCCCCGAAATGGTGAGAGAGGCCGTGGAGCAGACAATGAAAATTACAAAAAAAAACACAGGGATGACACTCACTCTTGCCCTGAGTTATGGTGGGCGACAGGAAATCACCCGGGCCATCCGTGACATTGCCGAACTGGCCCGTCAGAAAAAAATCTCTCCCGATGATATTAACGAGGATCTTGTCAGTGGTTTGTTGCAGACGGCCCCCCTTGAGGACCCTGATCTTCTGATTCGAACCAGTGGTGAATGCCGGTTGTCCAATTTTTTGCCCTGGCAGAGTGTTTACACTGAACTTTATTTCACTGATATTTTGTGGCCTGATTTTGATCTGAAGGATTATGACAGGGCTTTTGCCTCTTATTGCCGGCGTGAACGACGCTTTGGAAAAATAGAGATTGAAGGGACTTTCAGCCGATTGAGTAATTAGCCCGAACTTCTCATAAATTTTCGAGGAGATTGGAAGCCGCAGCAGGAAGTTTATGAGAAGTTCGGGCCAGGCTGATTTTTCATTAGGGAGGTTTCCATTTCAATGAGAATCCTTTCAGCTTTGCTGGGTGGTGGCTTTCTTTGTTTCAGTTGGTATTTTGTGGGACTGACAGGCTTGTTTATTTTCTGTTCATTGGTGGTTTTTGGGGCTTGCGTGGAGTTTTCGTCCCTCACAAAAGCCCGGGGAATGGAGAGAATTTTTTTTATCCTTCTCATGTTTGCCTTTTTCCTTGTCTCCTCTTTCCACTCAGAGTCCATTCTGGTTCTTTCCGTTTTTTTTCTTTTTATTATCAGTTATTTTGTTTTTTTATCAGAGTCTGATATTAAAACCCGACTGGGTCAGTTGGGCTGGTGGACGTTGGGACTTCTTTATTGTGGGGCTCTTCCGGCGATTGTAATGCTGGGTATTCAGAAGTTTGGACACCCCTACTTTTTATCCCTGCTTCTTATCAGCTTTTCATCGGACACCTTTGCCTATCTCGGAGGTCGGTACTTGGGTCGTAAACATTTTGCCCCTTTGATTTCACCAAAAAAAACCATTGAGGGCAGTCTTATTGGTCTTCTTGCCGGAACAGTGGTGGGTTCTGTTTACCTTCTCAGGTTTTCTGATACAGGGTCTTCACTCATCCTTGTTGTGATGGTTTCCCTGACTTCCTCTTTTGCCAGTCAGGTGGGTGATCTTTTTGAATCCATGATGAAACGACACCATGGAATGAAGGACTCCGGGATCATTATGCCAGGCCATGGAGGGGTTCTGGATCGCATTGACAGTGTTCTCTTTGCGGCTCCTGTGATTTATGTCTGGATGCTTTTTTAAAAGCTTTATTTTGCTTTATTTGTTTTTCCCTGGGCGGCCACGGAGCGAACCACTTTTTTCACTTCCTCTTCAGTCATAAAACTTCCCTGGAGTCTTTCAACAGCCTTGCCCTGGGACATGAAGAGCATATCACCGTGACCGAGAAGCTTTTCAGCCCCGGGCTGACCAAGAATGGTTCTGGAGTCAATGCCTGAGGAAACCTTAAAGGAAACCCTTGTGGGGAAATTGGTCTTGATTAAACCGGTGACAATATCAGAGGAGGGACGTTGGGTGGCCATGACCATGTGAATTCCGGCAGCCCGGGCCTTCTGGGCAATACGGGTGATGGGCCTTTCCACTTCGCCACGGTGGGTGAGCATGAGGTCAGCCAGTTCATCAATAACGATAACAATGTAGGGCATTTCTTCAAAATTCCAACTGATCCTGCGTCCCCATCGTCCTTCCAAAGCCCGTTTGGAACTTTGTTTAACAGCCTGGTTGAAGCTTGTGATGCTTTTGGACTGCATTTCAGCAAACATCTGATAGCGTTTATCCATTTCTTTTTCGGCCCAGAGAAGAAGATTTTTGGCCTCTTCCACGTCAGTGACCACGGGTTTCAGGAGATGGGGAATCCCGTTGTAGGGGCTGAGTTCAATCATCTTGGGGTCAATCATCAGGAAGCGTAACTGTTTTGGGGATTTGTGAAAAATGAGTCCTGAAATAAGACTGTTCATAAACACACTTTTCCCTGATCCTGTGGTCCCTGACACCAACAGGTGGGGCATTTTGACCAGGTCATTGACATGAACTTTATTGTAAACATCAAGACCCAGGGGAACGGGAAGAGCCATGGTTCTTTTTTTCATGCAGGAGTCAATGATTTCTGAAAAACGCAAAGTGGTGATTTCTTTATTGGGAACCTCAATGCCCACAGTGTTTTTACCTGGGATGGGGGTCAGAACACGAATGGCCTTGGCTCCAAGAACAAGGGCCAGGTCATCCACAAGCCCCTGAATTTTACTGAGTTTCACTCCAACAGCCGGTTTAAACTCAAAAAGGGTCAGAGTCACACCCTGGTGGGCCTTGAGAATTTCACCTTTTATTCCAAAACTCTCCAGACGTTCTTTTAAAAGATGGCAAAGTTTTTTGATTTCGGTATCAGACAGGGCTTTCTTTTTTTCAGCTTTTTCAAGAAGACTGACATCCACTTTTTTGTAGCGTCTGGTCCATGAACCGATAATCACTTCATCTTCAGGATCTGAGGGTTTTTCCTCTCCTTCAGTGACTTCAGGAGGGTTTTTGGATTTTCCGGACCGGGTAGAGGCGGCTTTGGACTTTCCGGAAACTTTCTTTTTTTCGTTTTCACAGGTTTCACAGGAAGGTTCTGCTTCCTGAGAGGAAGAGTCCAAGGCAGGTTCTTTGATGGATTGTGGTCTTACAATCGGAGGGGCAATGGGCTGTTGTCCCTGTGACTGAGTCTTTTCTGAAACAGCCGAAATCTCCGGTTTCTCTGTGGACACAGGGGTTTTCTTATTTGGAGAGTTGAATTCCATCAGATGAAAATGTTCTGTGGTCATCCGTCCCCTGTGGAGGAGGGAGTTGATTCCCCTGTGGACACCGTGAAGGTCCGGATGGGAGAAGTGGGAGGCACCGACCCGGGCCTGAACCATTTTGGGTTTAAGGGGTTTCTGATGGATAAAATCAATGACAGTGGCTCTCAGGTTACCTATCATTTCCGGACCCTGATCCCGAACATTTTTAATAACTTCCATGGTCATGTCCTTCATCACATAAAAGGAATGAACAATTTCCATATAACCGGCGGAAATTCCAATAACAGAGACAAGGGAAAACAGGATCACCAAAGCTCCATAAATGCCAAAACTTCTGAACAGGAAACCACCGATATGGTGTCCAAACCAGCCACCATAACCGAATTCAAAATGAGTGCCTGGTTTCCAGCCATTATAGGCTTCAAGAACTGTGATAAAACCTGATATTAACAGAAGAACGGCAAAATCAATGGCAAAACCACCTGAATACCGACTGAAACCACGGCCCATCTCCCTGAAGGAATGGGAGGTTGAAAGGATGAGATGACCCATATGGAGAAAAAACAAAGTAAAGAAAAAGTAGGAGTAACCAAAGACCTTAATTCCCCCCTGGATCAGGGAAGAACCGGTCTGTCCGGCAGCACTGACAAAAGACTCAGGGGAAAGATTCAGATAAAAAATTCCTCCCACGGCAATGGACAGTGAAAAAATGATGGTTAACAAAAAAACAATTTCCTGAAAAGGTGTTTCCAGTCTTGAAACTTTTAACATAAATAATTGCCCTCGCTCATCATGTCTGTCATCATTCATTGACCTCTTTATTGACCTCTGTCAAAAGCCAATGGGATCCGTTTTCGGACTTTCCCCGGGGTGACAATGACTTTTTATCTTGTGATAACTGTACAGACTGCAAGGATAAAGCCAGACAAAACAGGAACAGATTGGATAGGAACCCCCAACACTGTCTAAAAATTGAATAAAAGTGACACTTCAGGTCTCTTTTTCAGGCAGGCTTCCAGGCTGAACAACGATGATTCTTTTGTTCTTCCCTTTTCCCACTGCCATGAGAAAATCATCCATTACCATCACGGGAGGCGGCCATTCTTTGTTTTTGGGAGGAAGAAAAACTATCCAGAAGGTGATCCATGTTTTTAAGGGCCTGTGTGAGTTTCATGGTGCAGAGCCTGGCCATGGTGTAGTCGTTTTTGATATTCGTATAAACTTCTGCAATCCCTTGTTGTATCTCTTCTATTTTGTTTCTCACTTCTTTCATGTAGGGGTCAATGGTGAAACAGTTTGTCACAATGTTATCCATCTGGCTATCAAAAAAACGATTGTAGGCATCAAAACAGGGGTGATTGCCAGTCCTCCGGCTAACAAAAGTTTTCATGCCCTCCAAACAGTGTTTGTATCCATCTCTATCTACATGAGCATTAGAAAACCCATCTTTAAAAATAGTAATATCTTTGGCCATCTCATTTCTTGTTATTGTAAACCGTCTCATTTCTTTGAGAGTGACTGTGTTGTTTTCAATTTTGGGTGTCAATTGCTTCACAAGTTTTTCAGCCTTGATGTGTTGTCCTGATGAACACCCGATGTAATTGGGATCGTCTCCAGTCTGAGTGTTTTTAACACCACAGGTCTTCTCGAGAATGATGTGTTTTATAGCTTTACATTTTATTTTCAAATCTTCTATTTCCTTAGACCTACATTCTTTGAGAATTATTTCATGAAGAGAATTAGCCTCTGTCCGAGTTAAAGGGCAATGTTCGTTTTCTTGTTGCCTGGTGTGATTGTGCCACAGTCTTTCCTGTTCTTTCTCATACGTTGCCGCTTCATCAATATTTGTCATTGGGTCAGTAATAAGATCATTGTGAATATCCATCATTCTTATCCGTTCATTTATTTGCCTCTTAATTTTGCTTTTTAGTTCTTTAATCTTGATATGAAGGTTTTTTGAGGAAAATCTGTATTCGTAGGCTTCTGGAGAGTCATGGCTGCATTTCATCAATTGAGAATGAGGACCCGCCTGCCCTTGCACTCCAAAGAAAAAAGCATGAACAATGAAAAGAAAAACAATCTTTAAAAACATGGGGACTTTCTCCAGAAAAGTAAAATGTCACACTCTTTTATTTTACAGGGATTTTATTGGTAATGCCACAGTAAATTTCAATTTCAGGACTGGAAACCTCAAGTTTTGAGCTGATCCTGTCTGAAACCCATGCTTTTTCAGGGAAACTAAAAACAAAGAAATGAAGCAGATAAATTGTCAAATTTTTAGACAATCCTGTTTTTTTTATCTGGCCTCTTGCTTTCTCATTTTGATTCAGTTATACATTTATTCTGTTTTCCAGAGTTTGTTATTTGATTTTTTTAATAAGGAGCGTTTGAAATGAAATATCCAACAATAAGTTTATTCCTTCTTCTGTTTACAGGTTCTTCACTGCTGGCACAGCATTATCCCTGTGCAAAAGAAGTCAACAATTGCATCAGCAGGGGGAAGACCCCCACAGGTTACCAACTGGTTCGTTTTGTTTGCCAGGCAGCTGCTTTTACTACAAAACAACTTCGGAATCATGTGGTGATTCTGGAGCAAATATCTTCAAAAACAATGAACACGGATTCAGCGGATTTTCCAACCATTGATGGTTCTGTGTTGATGGATCCAAATGGCAGGATAATGACTGATAAGGGGGAGTTTCGGATGAGAATTTATAACAACACAAGTCTTGTCTCCAGCACACAAACAGTGGAACAGATTGTTGAGGATTTACTGGATCAGGAAGCCAGTTTTAATAAGGCCAACCAACTGATGGATTACAGAGGGGTTGGGTACCGATTTGTACAGACATTTGTTTTTACATCCACAAACGTCCACTTACAAAAGAAAATGAGTGTCTTCATAGAAGACCATTCTGGAGAACTTAAAACCATTGACGGAAATCAAACCCTGGAGGATGGATATTACATCTGTCAGGAACCTGTCCTTGTTCCTGAGATGACCGAGCAGACTCCATCAAACTGATCCGGCTTGGATTTTCACTGAAGTTTTTTCTTTATTAAAGCAAGAATTTTCAAACATGATCAGTCTGTCCGGTGGGTTCCTTTACTTTTCCCAGCAGAAACCCGCCGATGATGAATAAAATCAGAACACCCAGGAGGGAGAGGCGTGGGTTATTGGTCAACCGACTGGTCAGGCCCATCAGAAAGGGGCCGAGGATGGCTGAAAATTTTCCAAACATATTGTAAAAACCAAAGAACTCCCCTGAATTCTGTGATGGGATCAGACGGGCATAAAAGGAACGGCTGAGGGCCTGCACCCCTCCCTGAACCAGTCCCAGAATGGTGGCCAGAATATAAAAATGGGTGGCTGTTGAAATAAACATTCCCCCAAAACAAACAAGACTGTAGATGGCAATGCCAAGGATAATTCTCGATTTGACCCCTGTTTTTCCGGTTAAGGAACTGAAGAGAAGGGTGGCCGGAAATCCTACAAATTGAACAATGACAACAGCTTTTATCAGGTCCCGGGATTCAAGCCCAATGGACAGGGCAAAGTCCACGGCCATTTTGTAAATGGTGTAAACCCCGTCAATATAGAAAAAATAGGCCAGTAAAAACAGGAATAGATTGCGATGCCCTCTGATTTTTTTGAAAGTGGTAAACACCTGTTTAAAACCGAAAAGGGCATTGGAATCCCCCGTTGGAACCGGTGGGGACTTCTTTCCATGGGGCTTTGCCAATGGAGACCGGAATTTTCCGGTGACTTTTTCACGGGAGGGAGTTCTGGATTTGACCCAGAAAAGAAAAGGCAGGCTGAAGATAAACCACCAGAGACCGACGCTGACAAAAATCCAACGGGTGGCCTGGACAACGTCTTCCAGACCAAAGAGACCGGGTTTGAAAACCATAAGGGTGTTGATAACAAGAAGGATTCCTCCCCCCAGGTAACCCAACCCATAACCAAGGCAGGAAACCAGATGGCAGGACTCCCTTTTTGTAAGACCGGGAAGCAGAGAGTCATAAAGGAGGTTGGACCCTGAAAATGACAACCAGGCCAGGCTATAGACCAGAAGGGCCTGAAACCAGTGACCCTGGGGAATAAAATAAAAGAGGGAACAGAAAACAGAACCTGTGAAGGCCAGGATCAGAACCCCTTTTTTTGCAAAATTTCCCAAATCGGCAAAGCTGCCCAGAAAGGGAGCCAGAAGGGCAAAAACAAGGGTCATCAGTGACAGGGTGGTTCCCAGGTAAAAACTGCTTTCAGAGGCGGAAAAGCCCATAGTCCAGTATTTTTTGAAGAAAATGGGAAAAAAAACAGCTATAAGACTGGTGGCAAATGCTGAATTGGCCCAATCATAAAAAACCCAACCCCAAACCTGTTTTGTCAATTTTTCTTTCATGGTCATTATGGATATTTGATTGATACCTGTATATAAGGATTTCCCCTGAAGCCGTTTCGACAGAGTGTCACTACGCCTTCAACGACTTTCGGTCCGCTTCTCCTTTTGCAGAGGCATTTCGACAGCCTCACTACGAAAGTTTATGGGAAATTCGGGTTAAAAGTTATAAAAAAGGAAAAAGCGATGCGTTAAAAGGTGCTATTATGGGAGAACAGGTTAAAGTGACTGTATTGAAGTCATACTGTTTTGGATTTCAGGTGAGTGAAGCCTGGATATATTGAAAAGCTGGAGAGCATCGCTTAAAGTAAGGAGAATGTTCTTTGGATTTTTCAGTTTTTCCAGAGGTAAAGATCGGCTGAAAATTCAAGTCAGGACACAAAAACTTTTTAAGGAGTCACTAATATGAAACAAAAAATAATTCTGTTTGTGTTTGCCAGTCTTTTGATTCTTCCGGCCTGTCAAAAACAAAGACCGGTTCTGAATTCTGATGATGAAAAAACCATTTATGCCATTGGCTATGATATGGGGATCAAATTAAAAACCCTGCAGCTTTCCATGAAGGAGAGAGATACGTTGAAGATGGGGATTGACGATGGAGTCTCCGGAAAAACACCCCAGGTGGAACCCAGAGAGTTTTTGGCCAAGGTGGGGGATATGATCCGAACCCGTCAGAAAGCCTTTGCGGAGAACGAAAAGGAAGAATCAAAAAAGTTTATGGATGATGCGGAAAAAAAGGAAAAGGCGGAAAAAACAAACAGTGGGTTAATCTATATCTCTGTTAAGGAAGGTGAGGGTGAGAAACCCAAATCCTCTGACCGGGTCAAAGTGAATTACCATGGAACCCTTCGCAGTGGTGAGGTTTTTGATTCCACCAGGGAGCGGAAAGAACCAGCCATTTTCAGACTGGATCGGGTGATTAAATGCTGGCAGGAAGGGGTTCAGAAGATGAAAGTGGGGGGGCAGTCAGAACTCTATTGTCCCTCTGACCTGGCTTATGGGGATCGTGGGGCTCCGCCAAAGATTCCTCCAGGTGCGGTTTTGAAGTTTGAAGTGGAACTTCTTGAGATTGTCAGAGAGGATGATGAAAAGTCACCCAAAAAAGAGGCTTCCAAAAAGGAAGATTCCGGGGAGAATAAAAAAGAGGCTTCCAAAACTGAAAAAGGAAAAGAATCCAAACCGGATTCTGATAAGTCAGATAAATCAGGAGAAAAAGCCAAACCAGCTTCCGATAAGAAGGATAAACAAACTGACAACAAAAAGTCCTCCGACAAGAAATAAGCTGGAAAGTCAGGATTGGCAAAAAAGGGGTGCGGTTATATTTGCATCAATACGTTGCCCCTAAACGCCGCCAGGCAGATCTGCAGATAAGTATTACCAGGCTAAAATTCTTTTTTAACCGGGGGTCTGTGAGTTTTTTCAGCTCATCATATACTGGTCGTGTTTGGGCTTTCACGGAAGCTTTTTTATTGAAAAACCGGAAATTTCAAACACGATCAGTATAGATATGACAATGTCATTTTAAGGTGCTACCTGGCGTATTCCGTACCAGGGTTTGTGGATGGAGAAGATGAGAGGAAATTTCTGGTGAGGATACTGAATATTTTATTGGTGTTCATAGGCTTTTTCCTGACCGGTCTTTTTGGTTATGGACATCTTATTGATTATGATGTCATGCAGATGATCGATAAAGCTCACCTGTTTATCACACAGGGTGTGGTGACTCCTTATGGGAGTGTTGCTGGCAGTGGAGTCAGTGGGAATATTCCTGGACCTTTTTTGACTTTAGCTTCAGGACTTCCCATGAAGCTTTGGTTTTCCCCCTGGTCAGCCCTTGCTTTTCTGGCTTTTCTTCACTTTCTGGCCCTTCTCATGTTTCAATATGTTTTTAGAAATTTTATTTCCCCTTTGGGTGGTACGGTTCTGATTGTTTTTTTCTGGTTAAACCCCTGGCGTTTGAGTGAGGTTTTTTTGTGGAATCCGGGTTACATCTTTTTTGTTTCTCTGGTTCATATGTGGTCAGCTTATGGTTTGTCCGGTCAACCCCGTTTTTTATTCAGTCTGATTCATGCTTTGAGTTTATTTGTTGGATTGCAGGTTCACCCCTCTTTTATCATTTTGTTTTTTATGACTTTGATGCTTTTATGGATGAAGGCAATGAAGCCCCATTGGGGAGGGGTTCTTGCGGGCGTTTTGGCTGGTCTGGCAAGCCTTATTCCCTTTTTTCTGGCAGTTTTTGAAAACCCGGAGCTTCTTATCAAAAGTGGAGGAAGTGATGGTCATGGCTTTTTGTTTTTCGGACTTGTGGCCGTGTATCCAATACTAAAGGCTTTTTGGTATTGGATTCTGTTTGGCTCCAACATTTTTCAGAAACATATTTTCCATCAATTGGATTTTTCGTGGATCAGTTCAGAAATTTTGGGTCTTTGCTTTCAATATCTGTGGTTGGTTATCAAATACACTTTTGGAGTTTTTGGAGTGTCTTTATCTTTTTATGTCAATTATCAGTTTTTTAAAAATAACAGGGAAAAATTCAATCTTTTTAAATACAAAATGACAGATCGTTCTGAATGGATCAAGGTTTACGGGATTGTGGCCTTTTTCAGTTCTCTTTTGGCAACAGCCCTGTCTCCCACACTTCCCATTTACTGGCATCTGCTCTATGTCTGGCCCATGGCCCTGATTCCTCTTTTGTTGGGCTTTGAAACCTTTTTTAAACATAAAAACCTGGGGCGAAAAGCAAAAAAATATCTGGTTCTTGTTGCTGTTTATTTTATGGCGACTAATTTTTTGGGATCCATGGGATCAAAAAAACATGATATTCGTCAAAATTTTCATAAACGCTATTTTAAAGCCTGTAAAACCCATTGCACCATGGAAGATCTCATTGGACAGTAAAGAAGTTAAAAACTTGACCTGGACAGACTCATTGCATACTTTTTCAGGATGTCCATGAGGTTTCGGAGAAAAGCCAGAGAGATTGCCTTACAGATGCTTTTTCAAAAGGCTTTCCATGAAAACAGGAAAGTCTCTGATTTGTTTGAGGATTTTTTCAAAAATTTTCTATCTGATCCCGACACAAGGGAATATGCCCTTTTTTTAACAAAGGCTGTCATGGACAGGGAGGAGGAACTTAATAAAATAATCACTGAAAAAAGTGAGAACTGGTCTCTGGACCGTATGGCAATGATTGATAAAATTCTTCTTCAAATGGCTATTCTGGAACTCTGCTTTTCCCGGACAGAGGATAACAGCCCCAAGCTGGTTATCACGGATATTATTGATCTGGCCAGAAAATACAGTTCTGAAGATTCCAGAAGATTTATCAATGGAATTCTGGATGCCGTCTATAACCAATCATCTCATGATCCCCATATAAAGAAGAAGTGAATGGACAGAATGGAAAATGGATGAAATAAAAACAGGGGAAAAGGCCTTTATTTATATTATCTCTGATGGAACGGGGGAAACAGCGGCCATGATGACCAGGGCGGCTGTGGTTCATTATTCTCAATTTGATTTTCATATCTTAAGAAATAAAAATGTTCGAACCCAGTCTCAGGTGGACAGGGTTGTCAGTGAAGCTTTCAAACGAGGGGCACTGATTATCCACACTGTGGTCACCCCCGGTCTTCGCAGGTATCTGGAGGAAAAAGCGGCTGAAAAAAACCTCTTTCAGGTTGATCTTCTTGGTCCCCTTTTGCAGAGACTGGACAATTTTCTCAATGTGGAAAATGAGAATCGGGAAGCCGGAAAGCTTCGTTCTATGGGCGAGACCTATTTCAGACGGGTGGAGGCTATTGAATTTTCAGTGAAACATGATGATGGCAAGATATCAACAGACCTGGATCGGGCGGATATTGTTCTGGTGGGTATCAGCAGGACCAGCAAGACTCCTCTGAGTCTTTTTTTGGGTCACAAAGGGTGGAAAGTGGCCAACATTCCCCTGGTCAAAGGCACCCGTCTGCCCAAAGAGCTTTTTGAAATTGATCAGAGGAAAATTGTGGGTCTGACCATTGATCCGGAAAGTTTACAGAGGATTCGCAAGAACCGGCTTGAAAAATTTGGCCAGGATCCGGGGGGTGAATACGCCCGTATGGATCATATTTACAATGAAATTGATTACGCCAAAGAAATCTTCCAAAAACACAAACGCTGGCCTGTTTTTAATGTCACTGATAGGGCTTTGGAGGAAACAGCCTCTGAAATCACCCGTATTGTCTGTCAGAGAATGGGAATAAAAAACAAAAATTATGTTTTTTAAATTTCGAGGAGATCGGAAGCCGCAGCAGAAAGTTTATGAGAAATGCGGGTTAACGGCGACCTGATTTGATTTTTATCTGGAGTTTTGAAATGAGGTGGACTGCCATTTTTTCATGAACTTTACACATTTTAAGTTCATCTTTGCGATAGGAACGTTGGCTGGGGGTGAGAGTGCCGGTTTCAAGTTCCATTTCATAATCCATTTTATTAATCCGAATACCCTTAAGTTCCTTGGTTTGTCTTTTAAACAGTTTGTTCACTCCACTGAGTGGGGCCACTTCAATCCACTCCTCCTTGGCACGGTACCAGCCGACCATTCTTAGAAATCGGGCCTTGTTTTTGGCCAGAGTGAATTGTGGATAATCTACCTCATCCAGTTCCAGAATATTGTCATACTTGTTTGAATCCAGGTTATCATCCTGGAAAATAATTTCTTCTTTTAATTCTGGTGTAATTTGTGTCTCTGTTGAAATTTCCACGTTTTTGACTCCTTTTTTATTATGATTACTGCAAACACACAGACGTTTTGTTAAATTCCAGTGAATTTCCCTTTTTTAAGTCCTTAATAATATTTTAAGCAAAATCACTATAAATGCTGTTATTTTGGATTTCAAGATTTATTTAACATATTATGATTCAAAATGACACATAAATTTATTTTTTGAAAAAACTCTTGAAAAAATCTATTGTTTTGTGATAAACTGATTATTCATATTGAGGGGAAAGTCATGCGAAAAGCACAACAAATGGTCTTTATTGTCGGTCTGGGTTTTGGCCTGTTACAATACCAGAACTGTTCTTCAGTTTCATCTCATCTGTTAAGTAACAGTGTGGCTCTTGCCAATGATGCCGGTTCTCTGACCAATGATGAAAAAAGTCAATTGGTGGGGGTTATCAATCCCATTTCAGTGGGGTCCATTTTCTTCCCTGAGAGCAGTGTTTCTGTTGTTGAGGATCAGCCCTTGACTCTGACTGGTGTTTGCGAGCAGGATGGTTCCATGATTGGCTGGAGTCTTCATAAGGGTGAGGCTCCAATAGAAAGGGGATTGGCCGGATGCGATCAAGGGGCCTTTCAAATCACAATGAATCAACAGTGGCAGGACCACTGTGGAGGGGAGAGTTTAAAATTATCAGCAGCTTTGGGTGCCAAGGCTTCCGCAGAAGTTGAAATCTCTGTCCCCTGTTCAGACGATTCAGAGTCGTTAAAAGAAACAGAAGAATAAATTTTCTGTTTCAATTACTCCCTCATATTTCCCATAAATTTTCTGCTGTGGATGCCAACGGCTGCCGTGGGAGGTTTTTGAAAAATGGAGGCCGGGATCCTTCTGGCGACAGGGTCGTCCCATCGCCAAAAAATATTAAAAGAGATGGGAATTCCCTTTGAAGCCCATACCCCCTGCATTGACGAAAGAGGTCTTGAAGAGGCTTTTTGTGGACCCTTGGAGGAATTATCCTCTTATCTGGCCTTGAAAAAGGCAGAGAGCCTTGAGGGGTTGTTTCCAAACCGGATTATCGTTGGTTCCGATCAGGTTCTTATTTTCAATAAAAAAAGTTTTTCCAAACCGGAGTCAGAAGAGGAAGTCTTTGAAAGGCTTCAACTTCTCCAGGGAAAAACCCATTTTTTGTCAACAGCCATTGCTGTTTTTGATAAAGACAGGTCCAGACCTGTTTATCAGAACACCATCACTTCAACAATGACCATGCATTCTCTTTGCGAAGATGAAATTATCTCTTATGTGAAAAGGGACAGGCCACTGGGTTGTGCCGGTGGTTATTTGTTTGAAAAAAGGGGAACCTTGCTGTTTAAGAGGGTCAGTACCTCTGACCCTTACTCCATTATTGGCCTTCCCCTTTTAAGTCTGGTGGACTGGTTGAGACAGACAGGGGGGTCAGGGTCCATCATGGGCAGTATTGTCTGATCAGAGGAATTATGAAGTTATATCCCGACACACCCATTCAGTATCTCAAGGGGGTGGGACCAAAACTTGGTGAACTGTTGACAAAAAAAGGTATGGGAACCCTGGAGGCTCTTTATGAAAATTACCCCCGCTCCTATGAAGACCGACGGGCGGCCAGGACCATTGCATCCTTAAGGGAAGGGGAGACTGTCAGTCTCAGGGCCGGGATTATTTCCACAGGCTCCCGTTCATTGGGAAAATCCCAAAAAAGGATCTATGACGTGGTGATAGGAGACAGTTCGGGCCGGATTCATTGTAAGTTTTTCAGAACGCCCTATCGGGGGTATTTTGACCGTTTTCAAAAGTTCATGGTGGTCCGGGTGACGGGGAAAGTGATCCATTACAGGGGGCATAGGGAGTTTCACCATCCTGATATAGAGGAGTTTAAGGCTGAAGGGGAGATTAAGGATGAACTGGTGCCCATCTATTCAGAAACTGAGGGTCTTTCCAATTATCGCCTTAGAAAAATCATTGCGAAAGCCATTGAATTTTTGAAGAATGATCAGGTTTGTGGTCTTCATGAAAAACTTCCCCCATGGATTCTTGAGTCTTATCAGTTACCGGAGATCAGGGAAACTCTGATTCATGTTCACAGCCCTCCCCCTGGAGCGGATGACGGGTTCTTAAAGTACAGATCCCCCTATCACCAAAGATTGATTTTTGAGGAATTCTTCTGGCTTGAAGTCATTCTTGCGGCAAGGAAAAAAGGCTTACAAAAGGAAACCGCTCCTGTATTTTTAAAACCTCCGAAACTTCCTGAAAAACTTCAGGCCTCTTTGGATTTTCAGTTAACAGGGGCTCAAAGAAGGGTTTTCAGGGAAGTCAGCAATGATATGAGGAGAAATTTTCCCATGCATCGCCTCATTCAGGGGGACGTGGGCAGTGGCAAGACTCTGGTGGCTTTTCTTTCAGCTCTTGTGGCCATTGAGAACTCCTTTCAGGTGGCCCTGATGGTTCCCACGGAAATTCTGGCCCGGCAACATTATTTAAAGGCCATGGAACTGTTTCATCCCCTGGGTTTAAGGGTGGGCTTTATCAGTGGCCAGATGGGAACCAAAGGAAAAAAAGAGATCAGTGAAAAAATATCCTGTGGTGAATTGGATCTGGTGGTGGGAACTCATGCCCTGATTCAGGACAATGTTGAGTTCAGGTCTTTAGGTCTTGTGATTGTGGATGAACAACATCGCTTTGGGGTGGAACAGAGAAAAAAGCTCATTAAAAAAGCTGAAAGTCCCCATTTCCTTCTCATGACAGCAACCCCCATTCCCAGGAGTCTGGCCATGACTGTTTATGGGGACCTGGATGTTTCTGTCATTGATGAGAGGCCAGGGGGTCGAAAACCGGTTGTAACAAGGGTGACCTATCAGAGTCGAAGGAGAAAAATCCTGGATTTTATAAAAGATCATCTCAGAAGAGGAAGACAGGCCTATATGGTTTTCCCACTGGTTGATGAAAGTGAAAAAATGGAATTAAGCTCTGCTATCCAGGAGTTTGAAAAACTGAAAAAGGAATTGCCCGATTTTCAGTTGAGCCTTCTCCATGGGAAAATGAAAAGCGGGGAGAAAGACCGGATTATGGAGGATTTCAGAAATAAAAAATTTGATGTTCTTGTGTCCACCACAGTGATCGAGGTGGGGGTGGATGTTCCCAATGCCAATATTATCTGGATCGATAATGCCGAGCGTTTTGGGTTGTCCCAACTGCACCAGTTGAGAGGGCGTGTGGGTCGGGGAGAGTTTCAGAGTTATTGTATTTTATCCCTTGGTTTTGCGGTTTCTGAAGACTCCAGAACCCGTATCAATCTTATGGAAACAACCAATGACGGTTTTAAAATTTCTGAGGCTGATCTGGAGTTGAGAGGGCCGGGTGAGTTTCTGGGATCCAGACAATCGGGCCTGCCTGGTTTTAAAATGGCCAATATTGCCAGAGATATGTCCATTCTGAAAAAAGCCAGAGAGGCCGCTTTTGAGGTGATCCGAAAAGACCCCAAACTGATGAAAAAGGAGAATCAGTTTTTACGCAAAGAGATTTTCACAAATGAACAAATGATTGACTGAAGGGCCTATTATGGCCTGGAGCGTGGTAAAACCATTTGAAAGGTTGACCATTTCTCTGGATGTGATGAGAATGATATAGATGACCATATGTTCCAAGTGGATCCAAGTTGAGAGAAAAATCAGGAACTGACTTAAATGAATTTGCTTTGGATGGACCTCTCCAAAATGACTGGACACGTTATGTAAGAGCGGTGTACACGACTCACCAAAGGAGATGAATATGGGAGTCACCAGAAAATATACACAGATGAGTTCAAGGAGGAGGCTGTCAAATTGGCGATGAAACTGCAAACAGTGCGTGGAACCCGGGATATTTATGGACATGAGGCCCGGGTTTTCAGGGATATTGAACAACATCTTCTGACCCTGGCCCCTCTTTATAATTTTGAGGAAATTGAAACCCCTGTCTTTGAGTTCACTCAGGTCTTTAAAAGAACACTGGGGCCGGAATCGGATATTGTCCATAAGGAAATGTACACATTTGAAGATCGCAGTGGTGACCTTCTCACTCTGAGACCCGAGGGAACGGCCAGTGTGGCCCGGGCTGTGGTCTCTGGAGGCTTGTTGCGAAACCTGCCTTTGAAACTTTTTTATTCCGGTCCCATGTTTCGCCACGAACGCCCCCAGAAGGGCCGCTATCGTCAATTTCGGCAAGTGGGTGTTGAACTGATTGGGGTGGATCAGTCTCTGGCTGATATTGAGGTCATTGGTTTTGCCTGGGATTTTCTCAAAGCCTGTGGTCTGGATAAAAAAGTCCGGTTGGAACTCAACACCATTGGGGACGAAACAGGTCGCAGGGCTTATAAAGAAGCTTTGGTGGATTACTTTTCAAAACACAGGGATCATCTTTCAGAAGACAGTTTGAAGAGACTCACTTCCAACCCCTTGCGTATTCTGGATTCAAAAGATCAGGGGGATCGGGAAATTGTGGAGAAAGCCCCCTTTTTTGATGATTTTGTCAACAGGGAGTCCAAAGATTTTTTTCGGGAAGTGACAAAGGGACTGGAGACTCTGGACATTCCCTACAAGATTAATCCACGCCTTGTGCGGGGGCTTGATTACTACACCCACACCGTGTTTGAATTCACCACAGATCAACTGGGCTCCCAGAATGGAGTTCTCTCGGGGGGAAGATACCATGGCCTGATAGAACAAATGGGGGGAGGACCCGGTGTCAATGGTGTGGGTTGGGCTGCCGGAGTGGATCGTCTGGTGTTACTCATGGATATTCCTGAAAAACCCCTGTTATCGGTGGCTGTTATTCTTATGGAAGACCAGGCCCATGATCTGGTATTAAAGACCCTCCAACAATTGCGATCCAATGGAATTTCCAGTCAACCCATTTATTCCGGCAATATATCCAAACGTCTGAAAAAGGCTCATAAAGGAAACTGCACCCATGCCCTTCTTATTGGAGGTGAGGAACTGCAATCCGGGCAATTGAGTCTTAAAAATCTTAAAACCGGAGAACAAAAAAAAATGCCCCTGTCGGATATTCTCTCCCTGTTAAAAATAACCTATGAACTCCGGAACTTTTCCAACAAGTAACCCGCATTTCTCATAAACTTCCTACTGCGGCTACCGAGAACTCCTTTCTACAAAAAACTTTCCCTGAAGCCGTTACGAAACGGCTTCAGGGAAAGCTTTTTATCAGAATCCACTTTATTTTTGGCCATCCAAACTATATATTGGAAGAATGCCAAAAGACAGAAAAAAAACAGTTAATACAAAAGCTTCCATGGAAAAAAAGCTATGGGAGGCCGCAGACAGCCTTAGAAAAAACATTGATGCGGCTGAGTACAAGCATATTGTACTTGGTCTGATCTTTTTAAAATACATTTCTGATTCTTTTGAGAAATGCCATGAAAAACTGAAAAAAACAAAAAATGCCGACCCGGAAGATCGTGATGAATACAGAGCAAAAAATATTTTCTTTGTCCCCCCTTCCGCCCGTTGGTCTCATTTGTGTTCCCGTGCCAGATTTCCGGAAATTGGCAGGGACATTGATTCAGCAATGGATACCATTGAAAAAGACAACCCCTCCCTTAAAGATGTTCTCCCAAAAGTTTACGCCAGAGGCAATCTTGATCCTGTGAATCTGGGGAGACTTATTGATAAGTTCAGCAATATTGACATGGAAGAGACCAAAACCCGCAGTGCCGATATTTTAGGCCATGTCTTTGAATACTTTCTTGGAGAGTTTGCCCTGGCTGAAGGGAAAAAAGCGGGACAGTTCTATACGCCAAAATCAATTGTAAAGCTTCTTGTGGAAATACTGGAGCCTTATAAGGGAAGAGTTCTTGATCCCTGCTGTGGCACAGGAGGGATGTTTGTCCAATCGGAAAAATTTGTTAAGGAGCATCGGGGCCGGATCAATGATATTTCCATTTACGGCCAGGAAAGCAACCAGACCACCTGGCGGCTGGCCAAAATGAACCTGGCCATCCGTGGGATTGACAGCTCACAGGTGAAATGGAATACTGAGGGTTCTTTTTTAAAGGATGCTCACAAGGATAAAAAGGCGGATTATATTATCGCCAACCCCCCATTTAACGATAGCAATTGGAGTGGACATCTGCTCAAAAGAGATGGCCGTTGGAAGTATGGCGTGCCACCTACGGGCAATGCCAATTTTGCCTGGATTCAGCACTTTATATATCACCTTGCCCCTAAAGGCATTGCCGGTTTTGTCATGGCCAAAGGTTCTCTGACCTCCAAGTCCTCAAACGAGGACAACATCCGTAAAAAACTTGTGGATGAGGGGATGATTGATTGCATTGTCAATCTTCCTGCAAAACTTTTTTTAAACGCCCAAATCCCAGCCTGCCTGTGGTTTGTTTCAAATAAAAAGTATGGTTGCAATGGTGACCGAAAATGGGAACAGGAAATCCTTTTTATAGATGCACGCAATTTGGGACACCTGATAAACAGGCGGACACGGGAGTTTTCCGATGAAGACATACAACAAGTGGCCGGCATTTACCAGAACTGGAGAAAAAAAAGAAAAGCCTACAAAAACATTTCAGGATTTTGCAGTTCAGCAGCTATCAGCAAAGTCAAAGAGTTGGATTATGTTTTAAGCCCGGGTCGTTATGTCGGCCTGCCTGAAGAAGAGGATGATTTTGATTTTAATGTGCGATTCATCGCCTTAAAATCAGAATTCAAAGGTCAATTAAAAGAGGAATCCCTGTTGAATGAAAGAATTTTAAAAAACCTGGAAAAAATAGAATTGGAGAAGTCCAAATGAGAAAAACAGATTATGAAAAACTGGAAAAATCCCTTTACAGATTAAAAGAGCAATATAAAAACTATAATAAGCTGGACGGGAAAACTTTATCAGAAATTGATAAAGAGGCCGTTAAAGAATCTGTAATAAAGCGTTTTGAAGTCTGTTACGACAGCCTGTGGAAACACCTCAAAAAGTATTTGGAAGAGGAAGGTTTGGTCATTGATTCAGGAGCACCAAAGAAAATCCTTCGCATGGCACAGCAAAACGGGGTGATAAATCAGGAGATGTTGGACAATTGTTTTAATCATATTGAATTAAGAATTGGAACGGCCCATGATTACAGTGAAATAAAAGTGGAAAAAGCTTTGAGTAAAATGAATGATTTTATTCAGGATGCCACAGAAATTTATGAAATGATAATCAACAAACAATGAAAAAACAAATGGGCAGAGAACAGCTTATAGATATAGATGAAAATCAACTCAAATTAGCAAAAAAAATAATTAAAAATCATATCCCTGATAAAACAGTCTGGGCCTATGGTTCCAGAGTCCGTTGGAAGGCTGAAGAAAAATCGGATATGGATTTAACGGTTTTTCAGTGTGATTCAACACAAATTTCTAATCTTAAAGAAGCTTTCGAGGAGAGCAATTTATTAATTTCAGTCGATGTCATAAGCTGGGAAGATATTTCTGAAAAATTCAAAGCCAACATCAAAAAACAGTATGTCGTCCTACAGGAAAAATCAACAAGGCCAAAAGACTGGCACAAGGTGAGGTTGGGGGAGGTTATTAGTTTAATTGGAGGGGGAACGCCAAAAACGTCTGTGCCAGAATATTGGAATGGTAATATTCCCTGGCTTTCTGTGGCAGACTTCAATAATGACAGAAAATATGTGTGTAATTCTGAAAAAAGTATCACTAAAATTGGATTAAAAAAAAGTAGCGCAAAAATTCTCCATAAAGGGGATATTATCATTTCTGCCAGAGGGACCGTAGGTCTTCTTTCAATGGTTGGACGGGATATGACCTTCAATCAGTCTTGCTATGGAATAAGAGCTAAAAATAAATCATTCAATGAGTATATTTATTATTTTCTAAAAAATACTGTAAATGAGCTACAACATATTTCTCATGGAGGAGTTTTTGATACGATTACAAGAGATACTTTCAATAAAATCGAAGTTCTCCTCCCTCCTCTCCATGAACAAAAAGCCATTGCTGAAATGTTATCCAGTCTGGATGATAAAATTGAACTGCTTCACAGACAAAACAAAACCCTGGAGGACATGGCCCAGACCATTTTCCGAAAATGGTTCATAGAAGATGCAAAAGAGGACTGGGAGGAAGGTTTTATACCTGATGAATTTAATTTTACCATGGGACTTTCTCCTCCTGGAAATACATATAATAAAGAAAAGAAAGGATTGCCCATGTTTCAGGGAAATGCAGATTTTGGATTCAGATTCCCTCAAAACAGAATATATACTACTGATCCAAAAAGAATGGCAGAACCATTGGATACTTTAATCAGTGTTCGTGCCCCAGTCGGCGAACAAAATATGGCCTTTGAAAAAAGTTGCATTGGTCGAGGCGTTTCTGCATTCAGGTATAAAAATGATAAAAATTTTTACACTTATACATACTATAAAATGAAATCATTAATGAATGAGATAAAACAATTTAATCAAACTGGCACAGTATTTGGTTCTATAAATAAACAAGATTTTAATAACTTTACTATAAAAATCCCACCTATAAACATAGTCAAAAAATTCCAAAATGAGGTAAAGTCAATTGATGATAAAATAATACATAATTCTGTGCAAAGCCTCACACTTAAAAACACCCAAGACAGTTTATTGCCAAAATTAATGAGTGGTGCTGTGAAAATTAAATGCTAAGGATATTAAGTATGTTGGTCGTGTTTATGTTTTCCGGTTTTCCAAGAGGGAAAAGCCTGTGAAATTTCAAACACGATCAGTATATGTGAAATGCGGTCAGTGTGTCAGGAGATACAGACTGGTGCATTGATGTAAGTGGGTTGGAGTTCCATCCATGAAATTTCCCTTTCATTGTGGCGGGGGTTTTGAAAATATTTTTTGAGGTCTGTTTTTTCCCATTCGGAATCCTGCTTTAAATATTTTTTAACCAAAGAGGGGATAAAGCTCTGATAGCGATTGAGACCTTCACCACAGACAGAGACCTCCTCTTTAATAAATTCATGGAGATTTTGTATGGGCAACAGTTTGTTTTTAAAACCATCCCCGTTCTTTTTATGGAGAGAGGCAAACACTGAATTTTTCTGTGCGTCCATACAGGCAAAAACGGGGCGGAGGTCCGTGGAACAATTCAGACTCAGCAGGTTCAGAGTGTTGATGGAAACCAAGGGGCAGTTTAAACCATAGGCCAGAGTTTTGGCAAAGGCCACAGCCACCCGACAACCAGTGAAACTTCCCGGTCCACAGACACAATAAATTTTTTTGATATCCAGGATTCCCATGGAGGCCCGATCACAAATGTTCTGGAGCATGAGGCTGATAAACTCACTGTGGGAGCCGGCCCTGGTCCAGTTCAGGTCGTGGAGAACTTTGTTGTTTTCAAGCAGGAGCATTTGTCCCCGGTTTTGACTGGTGTCAAGGGCCAGTTCCCATTTTCCACTCATTTTTCAGGATCCAAAAAGACGGTTGAAGTCGTTAAAGAGGGCAAAAACCATAAGGAAAAGAAGAATCAGAAAACCGATCTGTTGGGCAATCTCTATTTTTTTAAGACTTAAAGGGGCCCCTCTGATGGCTTCCAGAGTGAATAAAAGCAATTGGCCTCCATCCAGAATGGGAATGGGCAGGAGATTGACAATAAAAAGATTGATGGACAAAATGGCCATGATCTTTAAAAAAGCATCCAGTCCAAGATTCCAGCTCTGTTGTGCAATCTGACCAATGGAGATAAAGCTGCTGATATTTTTTGAAGACACACGGTTCTGGAGAATGCGGACAAGGCTGAGAACAGTCACTCTGCTCCAGTGCCAGGTTTGTTGGAAAGCCCTTTGCAGGGCTTCGGTGAAGTCTGAAGACTTCCAGGTAAAAGTTTCAGGCATTTCAAAAAGAAGGGGAATGATTCCAATGGTGAAACGTTTTTCAGTTTCCCCGTAAGGTCCTTCAAGATGACTTATTCTGGGGACAATGGAGAAAATAAGATTGCTTTCATTCCTCTGGACTTCAATTTGAAGGGGAGGGTCTCCCTGTTTGTAAGAGCTGACGGATTTTACGATATCGTCAAAGGATTGAATGGCCTGGTCATTGATCTTTGATATTCTGTCCATTTTCTTCAGTCCGGCACGGCCGGCCGGACTGTCTTTTTGAACTTCAGCAATAAGAGTTTCAGGAATAAAAAGCACGGGTCTTTTTTCTTTGAAGTCTGTAGCTGAGAGAATAATGTCAATATCCCTGTGGTTTTTCCTTTTCCGAAAATCCGTGAATCGGCGAACTTTAAGTTCCACTCTGCCAGGCCTGGAAAAACAGGGCCGGTGCATAGGGCCTGGGCCTGAAAGCTTCAGGACACCATATCCGATACACGGGCCTTTTATGCGTCGGCCTCGGTCTGAAAAAAGACCTTCAAGAATTTCAGGCTCAATCTCCCTGAACCAGGTTAAAGGTTTCCCATTGATCTCCAGAATGCGGTCCCCTGTTCTCAGACCTGATTTGTAGAGAGGGGAGTTGGGAGGGACTCCCACAATAGGAAGATGAAGATGGGAGTGCAATCCATGGATTTTGCCAATGCGATCCGCTGTGGAAAAAAGATTGTCATTAAGACTGGATTTGGGGATGACGGAGAGTCTCAGTTTTTTATTTTTTCGTTGAATTTCAAAATTCAAAGATTGATTGGTGGAATTTTCAATTTTATTTTTGATCTGATCCCACGTTTTTACCGGTTTCCCATTGATGGAGACAATTTTATCGTAGGGTCTGAAACCTTTTTCATAGGCCATGGACTGGACCTGAATCTCTCCGACATGAGGGGAGTGGGCCCTGTCCCCAACCCATTGGGCCATAAAGTAGAAAAGAAAACAGGCAAAAAAAAGATTCATCAGGGGGCCGGCCAGAGCGATCATAATACGTTGTCCCACAGGCTTGTGGAGATAGGATTTTTTCTGCTCTTCAGGGGGAATAGCCCTTCCAGGTTCATCCCCATACATTTTGACATAACCTCCCAGAGGAAAGGCTGAAACACAATACACTGTTTCACCATGGGTGATTGCAAAAATCCTGGGACCAAAGCCAAGGCTGAAGGTTTCCACCCGAACCCCATAGTATCGGGCCACCAGAAAATGACCCAGTTCATGAATAAAAATCAAAAGACAAAGGAGGACAATGGCGGGAACAATATAGCCCAGGCCCTGATTTAAATACTCCAGACCCTGATTTAAAATGGAAATGAAAGTGCCAGACATGGAAGTCCTTTATCCGTAAAAGACTGGCTTGAGCAGTTCAGCCATTTCAGGAAAGGTTTTTGTAAAACAGGTTCCCCTGATTTTATCCATTTTTGTGATGTATTCAGCAAATTGGGGCATTCTTCTGGACCAGTCTTCTGACTCCATAAAACCCACCATTCCCTTCATTCGTTTGATGCCATAGGGGTTTTCGAGAAAAGCCTTGTCATTACGGTGGTTTGTTTTGAGCCATTCATAGAATTTATCAAATTTAAATCTGATTTTATCCTTCATCCATGGAGGGAAGACTTTGACGTTCAGGTGGGCCGGGTGATAAACAAAATGAAAGTTGATAAGGCCGGCTCCCAGGGGCCAGGGGCTTATCTTTTTATATCCTCTGGAAAGCTTCCACTTTATAAAATCAGGAAGATAATACATATTCAGCATCTGAACAGCACAGGCCACAGTGACCTCCACTTTGTCTGATGTCTGATCCAGAAGGCGAAACTGCTTTTCAATATGATCCCACTTTGAGGGAAAACGAATGTAGTCATTCATCTCCCCGTGGCTGTCAATGCTGAAATGAAAACGGACTCTTTCAAAATGTTCCCATAGATCAAAGAGTTTTTCAGGCATTTCAATGCCATTGCTGTTGTAGCGAAGTTCAATACCTTTGGCGTAACCCCGACGGATGCACTCTTCAAGGAGTTCATAGTGTTCTTTGATGATTGTGCTCTCCCCACCGGCAAAGTAAAGCTGTTTCATATGAGGTATTTGGTCGTAAAGCTGCTGCCAGAAAACAGGATTATCAACGTGCCAGTTGTAAGTGGCTCCGTCCATCTTTCCCCTGTTGTTCCAGATCATGAGTTCCCGGAGTTGTTTGTTCCTGATTTGGGGATAGAGTTTGGACCAGTCGGAAACCCAGAAAGAGCTGTCATGGGGGGAACACATAATGCATTTCAGATTGCATTTGGTACCCAGGCGAAGATCCACATAATACATTTTTGGAGGGACAGAACCATCTTCCCTGGTGTCGGCCAAAAGGCTTTCAACGTCCACCCTTTTCCTCCAATAGGCTGTCTCCCAATTCCTCTTGGAGCGATGTCCGGTAGCCTCTTCCCTGAAGCACTTGCTGCAGGAGGGGGGCACCTCCCCTTTAAGCATTTTCTTGCGAATGGATTTCATGTAGAGATTGTTCCACCCACTGATAAGATCAGTGTGATTGAGGTTGGCAGGTTTTCCGTTGTCGTTTTTCACAATTCCCACTTCCCCACCATATTTTTTGTCGTTGGTGGCTCCCACGGAAGAGGCGTTGGCTGTGCAACAGACCCTCATATGACCGTTGGGACGGGTGGACATATGGATCCAGGGAAGAATACAAAAAGTGGGACTGACTTCCTCGGGGTTTTTTTTCACTTCATTGGGTTTCATGGACTTCCTGAATTTTATTACATTATAGAATTTTATTACATTATAAAGGACACTTGGTTTTTTTGGCAACAACCTTATCCCTCTGTTTGTCATTCAATTGTCATTCAAGGGGGTTAATCCGAATTTCTCATAAACTTTCTGCTGCGGATTCCAATCTCCTCGAAAGTTTATGAGAAATGCGGGTTATCTGTGAGAATTGAGGCTTTTTCGCAGGGAATCAGCAAGGATGTTCATGGACAGGACAAGGAAAAACATAAAAACCGTGGCTCCTGTCAGGGGCCACCAGATTCCCCGGGTCAGTTCCGCTTTGGCATCATTGATGATGGCCCCCCATGAAGGGGTCCCCGGTTCCAGACCAAGCCCCAGAAAACTCAGGATCACTTCCACTTTAATGGCAAAAATAAAGATCAGATGAAACTGGAGAAGGATCAGGTGAGTGACATTGGGTAAAATATGCCTGAAAATGATGTAAAAATGACCGGCTCCGATGGCCCGGGCGGAAACCACATAGTTTTTTTCCCTTTGTTTTATGACCTCTGCCCGAATCAGACGGCAGAGTTTCACCCAACTGGTCAGGCCCAAAGCCATGTAGAGATTGGACAAACCCTGTCCAAAACAATAAACAAAAGCTGAAATCAGCAAAATGGAGGGAATGGAGTCCACTGTGGTGTAGAACCAGACAATGAAATCATCCACCGTTTTACCAAAGTAGCCGGAAAGCAGGCCCATCAGTGTCCCCAGCAAACAGGCCAGTCCTGATGAAAAAAATCCAACAATCAAAGCAATACGGGTACCCTGAATCACCCGGGATAAAACACTGCGACCAAAAAAATCAGTCCCCAACCAATCACTTGGGGATGGGGAACTGTAGGCTCTGGAATGGTCTGTCAGGCTGAAGTCTGAAGCCAGAAAGCCCCACTGGGCCAATAAAGCCAGTGAAAGATAAAAACCCAAAGCCAGAACACTGAAAAAAGTCCATGGGTTCCGTATTGTTTTTTGTAAGGAATGAAAACAGAAAGAAGGGTGTTTTCTGGTTTTCATCATTATTCCAAACCCACCCGTGGGTCAAAAAGAGTGTAAGTCAAATCAGAAACCAGATTAAAAAGCAGGTAAGCAAGTGAACCCATCACTGTCATGGCTTTAATCACGGGAAAATCAGAATTCTGGATGGCCTGCATTAACAGTCCACCCAAACCGGGGATTCCAAAAAAAGCCTCCAGAAGGAGGGAACCAGTCATTAAAAAAGGAATCTGTGTGATCACAAGGGTGGAAATGGGAATCATGGCATTTTTAAGGATATGCCGCATATAAATCACAAAAGGACTTAAACCCTTGGCCCTTGCCGTGGTGACATAATTCTGTAAGACCTCATCCATGAAAATTGAACGATAGAGCAGGATCCCCGGCCCCAGGGAGACACTGACACTGATAAACCATGGCAGGAGTAAATAATTCCAGCGGAGCCACAGTCCGGGATCCCAGCCGTTGATGGGAAAAAGGTTCAGGGAAAAGGCAAAGACGTATTGATAGATAATGATATAAACAAGAAAACTCACACTCATTAAGGCCAGGCAAAAAGTTGTTATCAGAGGATCCACCCAGGTTTTACGAAAACAGGTGGTGTAAAGAGCCAAGGCCATGGAAATGATGAAACTCAGAAAAAAAGCCGGAAGACTTAAACACAGGGAAGGGCCAAGTCCCCTGAACAGGAGTGTATTGATATTTTCATGGGTTTGCCAGCTTTCCCCCCAGTCAAGGGAGACCACCTGTTTTAAAAAAAGAAAATACTGTTTGTGGAGGGGTTGATCCAGACCCAGTTCATGACGAAGGGAAGCCATCTGTTCAAGGTTGGCATTTCTGCCGGAGTATTGAAGAGCGGGGTCACCTCCAACCACATTAAAAATAAGAAAGCAGATCAGTGTAACACCAAAGAGAACGGGAAGGGTGTACAATAATCTTCTGATCAGATATCCACGGGTCATAACTGTTCACAGCTTTTTAAGATAAGTTATCTTTTTTTTCTCATCAACAGAGAGATACTGATAAAAATCAAACACCATGGAATGAATATTAAAATTATCAAGCCAGGCGTGAAAGGGTCTTTGTTTGATCCGGTGGATGATAAAAATCACGGGAACCTCTTCATTGATAAAGGCTGCAAGTTTGCGGAATTTTTGGGTCCGTTCAGGGCCTGGTGGCAGGATGATGGCTTTTTCAAAAAGAGCATCGTAATGTCTGTTTACGAAATTGGAGCTGTTGGAGCCAGGAGAAATATTTTTACTGTAAAAAAGCTGAAGAAAGTTTTCGCTGTCGGGATAATCGGCAAACCAGGCCATATCAAAAATTTTTGCTTTTCTGTTTTTTATCTTTTTATTAAAAAGAGGCCAGGTGTTGGCTTTGATTCTGATTTTGAATCCTATCTGTGCCCATTGGTCCTTGACAAACTCGGCAAACTGTCTGGACCAGGCCGAGGAACTGGATGTTTCATATTTAAAAACAGGAAGCCCCCTGCCCCCAGGATAACCCGCTTTGGTCAGAAACTTTTTTGCCTTTTCCGGATCATGGTTTAATGGATTTTTATAATAGGGGTCATGGGCATCCAGCATGGGGGGTACAGGCCCCTGGGCGATCACTCCCCGGGAATTATAGAATTTTTTAAGGATGAGTTCCCTGTCAAGAGCCATGGCCAGGGCTTTCCTGAGAAATTTGTTTTTCCCAAGAATGGGGTCTTCCATGTTGAAAACCAGAAAAGTCACATCCGCCTGATATTGTTTTAAAATACGGATTCCCTTTTCCCTGTATTTGGGGGTTAACTGATTGTTTTTAAAAACTTCGTCGTAATGGTCCTTGGGGATCACTCCATGATCCAGTTGTCCTTTCAAAAAAGACAGCCACAGGGGTTGTTGTTCAGTGATGATCCTGATAATGATATTTTCTGTTAAGGGAAGTCTGAGACCTGCTGATTGTGGGGATTTTTTTTTCTCATTCTCCCCGAATTCCTCTTCAGGATAAAAAACCTTGCGAAAATTTTTATTTCTCCTGAGCCTCACCTCCGAATTTCTCACCCAATGAACAAGCTGGTAAGGACCGGTTCCAACAGGATGATTGTTGATTTGTTGACCATAGTGATCGACAACCTCTTTGGCCATCACCATGGTCACTGGCATACAGAGAAAGTGTAAAAACTGAAAGGAAGGCCGGGTGAGAGTGATCCTCAAGGTGTGATTGTCAACAGCCTTAAGTCCCTCCACAGGGGTTTCATAATCAGCCTGACCCCTTCGGACCTTGTCACGCCATTCATTTAACCCTTTGATCAGTCCGTCAAGGACCCACCAGCCTTCCGCCTTGTTTTTTGGATCGGCAAGACGTTTCCAGGAATAAACAAAATCCCCGGCCACCAGTTCACGCCCTTTGGAATGGGGAAAGGCCGGATCATCCTGAAAGAGCACCCCCTTTTTTATTCTGATTGTGTAAACGTAACCTTTTTCAGAGACTTCAGGCATGGCCCCAGCCAGCTTTGGTTCGATCTGTAAAGGGCGTTTGAGGTAGTGGTAGTGGTAAAGACCTTCAAAGATGGAGGCATTGATTCGGGAGGAGGGGGCATTGGAGGAGTGGATGGGGTCCAGATGGGGAATGTTGGCATCCAGCACGCTGACAATGGTATTTTTCCAGAGAGGTTGTTTTGGTGTGCAGGCATTCAGAGTTGGGAATAGAAATGAAAAAATAAAAAAGCGAAAAAACATAGTCACCTGTCGGGGGATTGCAACCCCTGTCATGCCAGTCTGGAACATTATCACACACAGGACGGGAATGTCATGACATCATCCCTGAAAAAACTTTTTAGTCACTGCTCACACTTTTGGCGATCTTGGCATTCGCCTGCCTCGTTTCTCCTTGCGGCGTACATAAAGTACGCCTCAGTCGCTCCTCGTTGTCTCATACCAATCTCATCCAAAATTGTGGCAGTTACAGAGGGAGCTTCGTCAGGGTGTGAGCAGTTAATAATTTTTTAAATATTTTTCATAAAGATAATGAAATCCTTTGCGTATTCCATATTTACCCTCCATTTCCTCTGTATAGGAAATCAATCGGTTCCATCTGGACGCATCATAAGGTTTTCTTTGAAGAATTCTTGTTATTTTTTCCATATCCCGGCATTTTAAAGATGAACATTCTGATGAAAATTTCCTGATTATTTTTTGACGAAGTTCAGGAGGGTAAGAGGAGATTATCATTAAATCAGGAGAACTAAGAAGTTGTATATTTACAGGGATGGCGATTTTTTTAAAATAATCCAAAAACTCAGGAAGTTGAAAGACATTATAAGCCTGTGTGGTAAAATTTATACTGACATTAAGGTAGCCTGAGTCAATCATTTTTTTTAAATTATTCATAACTCTATTGAAATCACTTCCCACCCGAATATAGTCATAGACATCATAAATGCCATCAACACTGACTATGAGACAGACCTTCTTAAAATGTTTCCAGATAGAAAGATAGTCAACACCCCTGAAACGAAGGTGAGTCAGATTCGTGGCATATTTAAGACAGATATTAGGATTGACATATTTTAGTGTGTTCAATTGATTTAACAGGTCAAGATGCTCGTCACTAATCAGTGGTTCTCCCCCGGAAAACTGAATGGTCTGGACCTTTTGTAACAAACGACCCTCATCTTCAATAAGTGATTTGATTGTTTCCCTTGAACTCCAGATTTTGTCGGGCCAATGGTAACCTGATATGTATTTATCAATAATCTCCCTGTCTTCCCTCACACGAAAACTACTCAATGAATAACACATTCTGCATTTGAGATTACAAAAATTACTGCATTTTAATTCAATAAAGAGAGGAGGATCCGCAACGACATTCATATCTTCACTGACCAGGACCTGGTCAGTGCCAAAATCACCATTGCCGTGGTCTTCCCATGTCTGCTGTCTTGTGGACTTGATTCCTGTAGCTTCCTCATTCCAGCATTGTTGGCAGGTTGCCGGATACTCCCCGTGAATCAGGGATTTTCGAAGCTCCAGATATTTCCCACTATTCCAGTTCTCTTTAAAGGAGGAATCCCCCTTATTTAATTTTGTTCCCTGGGATCTACAGCAGGCCACCATGGAACCATCTGCCCGAATATAAGTATGAATAAAAGGAAGAAGACAGATACTTTTGCTGGTTTTTGGAGTGATTTGAATTTTCCCCTCAAAAGACATAGACTGATTCCTCACACCTAAGTGTACACTCATCCGTCGGGGGGAGTAAATACTTTTTGCAGAGAGCAGTTATGCAGTATTCTTCTCATAAACTTTCGTAGCGAGGCTTTCAAGGTGTAAGGCAGTGCCATACGGGCTGGACTTCAGTATTCAACATTGAAACCCATGTTAAAGGAAGTATCCTCTCTCCGGATGCCCCTGGGGGGTCTTGTGTCCGTGGAGTATTCTATTCCGTTCACCCAGGTCAGGTTTTTGGCAAGATGAAATTCAAGGCCCAGGCTGGTCAGTATCCTGTTGTCATGAGTTCTTTTAAAGGAGGGTTGAAAATAAGAAATACTGACGATTTCAAAACTTTTTTCAATGATATAACGAAATGAGAAATAGACATTTCCCCGAAAATTTTCCTGATCCAGATCATTTCTCACATCCTCTTTTTCATAAAAAATTCCCAGGCCCAAAAACAGGAAGGTCTGTTCAGAAGCATGGAGTTTTGAACGCAGGCCTCCACCGCCAAGCTTTCTCAGGATCAGGGATTGAAAATGATTGAACTCAAGCTGACTGAAAACTTCCCACTGCCAGTTTTGACTGATCCTCCGGGCATAGCGTAGATGGGTATGGCCTCTGTCAATATTGGGGACACCTGAAGCCTCACCGTATTTGTAGCTGGCAATAAAAATGGTTTCATGTTTTTCCATTTTGTAAATATTCTGTGAATTCAGAGATCCCCGGAAAATCCGCACATTTCCTGAAGATCCCATCATGGAGACTCCTGAGGAACCATAAAAACCTGCTTTCAGGTTTTGACGCAGACTTTCAATATTGAGAAAGGGGAAGCAGGAGACAGGGAACAGGAAAAAAGTTAAAAATAAAATACAATCCATGGATTGGACAAAATACAATCCCGCAACCTGTTTTAATCCAACAATGTCCATAAACCCGCCATTTCAAAAAGAGGTTTGAGGTCCAGGGGAATGGGAGCTTCAAACATCAGGGTTTCTTCGGTGATCGGATGCCTGAAACCCAGGGTTTTTGCATGGAGGGCAAACCGATTCATTTCCAAAATCAGTTTTTTAAGTTTTTGATTTTTCAGGTTTCCGGCCTGTTTCCTGCCATTGTAGAGATCATCACCAACAATGGGATTTTGATTGGCGGATAAATGAACCCGTATCTGGTGGGTGCGTCCGGTTTCAAGTTTTAGTTTGTAAAGTGCAAAAGTTTCGGATTCAGCCTGTTTCCAATAATGGGTGACAGCCCTCTTTCCCAGGCCTTCAGTATTGCTTTTAAAGCGTTGTCTGTTTTCAGGATCACGGGTGATGAAAGTGTCAATGGATCCTTTGTCCAGCTTCCTGTGACTAAAACAAAGGGCAAGGTAACTTCTGTGAACAGTTTTTTTGAAGAACTGCCTGGCCAGAGAATTGTGGGCCTTTTCTGTTTTGGCCAGAACAAGAAACCCACTGGTTCCCTTGTCAATACGGTGAACGAGACCGGGCCTGAACAGGTGGCTTCCAGGGGAAAGTTTGATCTTTCGAGCCAACAGAGCATTGATGAGAGTGTCGTTTTTATGACCATAGGCCGGGTGAACCACCAGACCTGCCGGTTTGTTAACCACAATCACGGATGAATCCTCAAAGACAATGTCCAATGGGAAATCATAGGGGGTTAAAGTTATTTTTTCTGGAGGGGACAAACTCACTTCGATAAGATCGCCCCACTGGAGTTTGTAGGAAACCTTTTCAACCTGTGAGTTAATCAGGACTTTTTTCTTCTCCACTAATTTTTGCCCCTGGGAGCGGGAAATGACAAATCCTGCCTTTAACAAACCCACATCCAGCCTTTGACCGCAAAGAGCCTCTGCCACCCGAATTTGTTTTTGGTTGTTATCCATTCTTTAACAAGGACATATAGGAGGGAACCACTTTCGATTCATCCAGCCCCAGAATATGGCAGTACTGGACAATATAACCGCGGACAAAAACAGGGGCGGGCAAACTCAGGTAGTCATGGTTTTCAATGGCCTGAAGATAAGTTATTGTGATATATGTCACTTCTGAAAGGTCAGTCAGTTCAATATTTTTGTACTCTCTCACTTTTCTTAAAAAAGAACCATCAAAGTGATCCTGAACTGAAATGATTTTTTCCATATCTTCATTGATTTTGTATCGACTGACCCTTGTGTACCCAATACCTTTAGCTGGTTTTAATTTTGTCTCACTGAAGTTTTTATCCACAAACTTCAGATTTTTGCTGTCGTTGGAAAAAAGAGAGTCCAGTTTCATGTCATAAACTCTGCGGGAGTTTGGATGACCAATCACTGAGTGGGCTTCCTCAATGGTCCCAAGCCACTGGCGGGCTTCCATTTTGGTGAAAATATTTAAAAGACCCGGGTTGGACAAAGCAAAGGTTTTTCTGGCTTTTTTATAAGCCTGGTAAACCATATCCTGACTGGCTCGTGGTGAGACATCAAGAATTTCATAATAATTCCAGGGGTGAGTATCCATTGTTGTTTCAGGATAACACAAAGACCTGCCTATCAGATAGGATAGTGAATATCAGAAAAACCTAAACTGGACTTTAACCCGAACTTCTCACAAACTTTCTACTGCGGCTTCCAATCTCCTCGAAAGTTTATGAGAAGTTCGGGTTACCCGATTATCTGTGACTTTTACATAAAAAGGCGGCAATTTTATCTGTTGGGTCATTATCTGTCTTTTGTTCTGATTTATAACAAAAGCTTCCGGAGATGATACTTCCCCCTGTTGAGGAACTCCCATATTCTCCATGGTGATAGGATATTTTTTCATATCCAAATCCTCGTGTGGGTCGTCTTTCACCGCTGGCACATATTCCATAACCCTGATCTGTGGCAACAAAACCGCCGGTTCTTTCACAGGCAACTGAATGAGTTTCCGGACTTCTGTTGGTATTCACCCAATAATAGGGTGCAATAATGAGTGTTGCTGTTTTTGAGGAGATATAGACCAATCCCTCTTCTCCAGGCAGAGAAAAGGATATCTGGACTTTATAGTGGCCTTCATGTTCTATTTTGGCAGGATTTATGGTGTGGCTGTTTGTGGGTGCGTCGTCTATCTCATGAAACTCATTGGAGCCCCTAGGTTTAAAAGACCATTGATAGGCCAATGCTACTCCGGTTATCCCATTGGGAAGTCTGGCCGTCACTTTCATGGTGTGAGAGGAACCAGGTGCCACTGTGTATGTGTTTTTCAGATCTTCACTGATAATGGGTTTTTGAACGGAGACAGTCAGTGTTAATATTTTTGACTGGATTTTCTTTCCACCGGTAATGATGACAATGACTTTGTATTGGCCTTCATGTTCTATTTTGGCAGGATTTATGGTGTAGCTGTTTGTGGTTGCGTTTTCTATTGGACGAAACTCGTCAGATACCTCTTCCTCCTTAGCTTTAAAAAACCATTGGTAAGTGATCCCTTCACCTATATCCTCATCGGGAATTTTAGTTGCTGAAACTTCAACCTCCATTGTGTATAAGGAGTTGTAACTAACTGTCTTTGTTTCAGGCAGATCTGTTTCAAACAGAGGTGTGGGGCGTGGCACCGTCAACGACAGTATATTTGAAACCACTCTTCCTCCATTCTGAACACGGATGATAACCTTGTATTGTTTTTCATCATCCAGTGTGACAGGGTCCAGAGTGAAGCTGTCTGTGTTTGCACCTGATATTTCCTGAAAATCGGCATCTCCACGAGATCTTGAAAACCATTGATAGGTTAATATTCCATTTCCGGGAGCTTCAGCATTTACGCTCATGGGGTACTTGGATCCCACCTCAGCTGTGTCTGTCATTGGCAGATTGCTATTGATGAGAGGTTTTATGGAGGAATCGTCATCCAGTGGGGCGTTCAGAGAGTCACTGGTGTTCCCTTTAATCCTCTTCATGGGAATTCCTCTTGGAGTCAACCTGACATTCACCATATAGGTATCCTCTTGTGTTAAGACAGATATAGATAAAGGAAGAGTTTGTCTGAGACTGATTGTTCCGTTAACACAACCGTCCATTTGGGTGATAGTGTGGGAGGGGCAGGTCGAACATGTGGTTTTCTTCAGAATCCAGGTCACCTCTCCAATCATTTCATCCAGTCCTTCACAGATTCCGGAGGCATCTATTCTCCCGGAAAGAGAATAAACATTGGCATCTGTCAATTTAATATTGACTGTGTGTAAGGGGAATCTGAGCCCTCTATCTGATGACAGGTTTTCCTGGTCTGTAAACGAGTGAAATTGACCGCAATTTTGGTAAACTCCCATGGTCAGGCCCGTAGAAAGAAATAACAGGACTGTCAACCAGGTTGTTTTTTTCATTCCAATCCCCCGGAAAGTCATCGGTCAGATGATAAGAAAACTAAAGTTATATTTTGATTTTTCCTGTTTTTTTCTGAAAATCAGCAGGCTAGCCCGAACTTCTCATAAACTTTCGAGGAGATTGGAGGCCGCAGCAGAAAGTTTATGAGAAGTTCGGGCTGGGGGTGTCTTAAAATGATACTGCCTTCACGGATTCATAGGTCAGTGCAGTCACTGGCCAAAGGCAAATTGCATACTTATTGCATAGTTTACAATTCCCGTATCCAGACGGTTTTCAATATTGCCGTTGATAAACCAGCAGGATCCGGGGGGGGTGAAACGAGTGCTTATCATCCAGCGTTTGAAGTGATCCTCGCCCAGTTCCTGGCGGGCTGAGAGGTCATACTCCAGGAGTCCGTAGAGATAAAAATATTTAAAGTCAAGACTTGTACCAAAAAAAAGAAGTTCATCCCTGGTGCTGTTGTCAACCGGCGGTTCGTTGTTAATCACATAATTCTTTGTATAGGTCAGGGAGATAAAGTTGTTTGGCAGAAAAGCGTAGTGAGTGGCTGTTTGCCACAGAAAACGTCTGTGATAGGGAAAATAGGAAGTCTGTACGGATTGTGAAAAGGAATCCACATTAAGATATGTGTAGGCACGAAGATCTTGCCAGGAGTGGGCCTGTTTTTTATTCATGGCTTCATTCAGGTCAAAGGCCTGGGACAATCGAAAATAAAAGTTTTTTTTGTAAATATTTTTATGGGGATTCCTGTTTTCATCGGGGATCAGGGATCGACTGAATATCTTGTTGGTTATTGACAAATTCAGGATTCGTTGCCCGATCACACGATCATTCTGATCAAACTGAATACCCCGTCCACTATTTCTCCAGTCGGAATCAGTGTCATCAATGGGTTGTTGCTCGCGAAAATATTTTAAAGGTTCCTGTGTGCCAAAAAAATGATGATGGGATTGATAAAGCTTTGGAATGTACCGAATGTTAATCTCTGGAACAATACTATGTTTTATTTTTGTATTTTTATTCCATTGGAAGACGCGATAGGAATATGTTTTTGCGGACAGACCAATTTGTGTATAGAAGCGATTGGGGGAGGAATCATAACCTTGGGAGGGGTCTGATCCCACGCCAAGAGAGTATTGGGTCAGACGCATGGTCAGAGAGGGATCAACACTGAATCCGGAACCCAGCCAGAAGGGGGAGTGGAAGACCGATGTCAGGTCAAAGCGTTGTCCTGTTCGAATCAAATCACCATAATCTCTTTCATTGTCATTATCGTTGACAGGTCCTTCCT
Source organism: Bdellovibrionales bacterium (assembly GCA_965218815.1). GTDB lineage: Bacteria > Bdellovibrionota > Bdellovibrionia > Bdellovibrionales > JAGQZY01 > JAGQZY01. The sequence continues at coordinate 1,710,567 of CBDCLX010000002.1, forward strand.
GATAGGAATTTCCATAGATGAATCTGTCCTCCCTTGTCGCATTGACATAGCAGAGATCCTGTTCATTTTCATTGATTGTCACGCATCGCTCCTTACTCCTTCTTGTTTTTTCAAATTCACGTCCTCTGTAACGGGTGATGTTCAGATACTGGAATTTTAAATTGGAAAAAAGATTGAGTTTTTCTGATATTTTCTGATCTGTTATATTAAAGTTAATTTCCGGCATTTTATGAAGACTGTGGTTTTGGTCCAGAAGATTCACTTCAGGCTCTATCAGGCTGACATAATAATTTGTATTCACTGTCAAAAGTGAATGTTCCATGGGTTTGCTCAGGGACAGACTGTTATCCAGGGCGGGGTAACCGCTGTAACTCAACTGCTTTGGAAAATCAATAACAAAGGTCTGATCGGTGACCAGGGCCACTTTTGTTCTTTGGGTGTAGTTTTTGGAAAGGTCCCAAAGGTGTTGATATTCAGTGAACCAGCGTTTTCTGTAACCGGCACTTCGATCTCTCAGAAAAGAGGCATTCAGTTCACCACTGCTGGAGGGGGAGAGAATATAGCGATAGTTTCCAAAAGCCTGTAAACCCCGTTTTTCGTAATTGATAAGAGATAAAGTGGCATCGTGGGAACGATTGATGGCCCAATAAAAGGGTTGCTTGAGAGTCACTCCGTTGTCGGCATTACTGCTTAATTTTGGAACAAGAAAACCTGTGCGTCTTTTTGAATTCAGGGGTACAACAAGGTAGGGGAGGGGTAATGTGGGAAATTCCAGGAGATAAAGCCAGGGATTGTGAATGACTGCATAATCACCGATTTTGGCTTTTATGCGGGAACTGGTAAAGCCCCATGAGGCGGGACAGGTGAGGCAGGCCGTGTAATAGGCATTGTTGGCCAGGTACTCGTCCTCTCCCACTTTTTCAATGAGATCTGCTTGAAAAAGCACCCGACCGGATGTGATCACCCCCTTATGAAGTTTTCCTTTATTTGTTTCATAGTTGAGTTCCAACCGTTCACCTCTGAGAGTGGTTCTGGCATTTTGAAGAATGATGTTGCCCGTGGCGACAATGCTGTTGTTTTTTTCATCAATAACAGCTTCATCGCAGAGAAGGTGTTGTTGTTTAAAAATGACATTCACACGACCTTTGAGAATAAGGGTTTTCTCCTGGATATTTTTTTCCACGATGTCGGCATCAGCAATAATGGCTGTCTTTTTTGCCTGGACTTTAAAACTGACAGACAGAATGAGAAGAAAGAAAAGAGAGGTTCTGATTATCACGAATCCTATTTTATACTGATATTTTTTGAATTTTCATGGGGTTTTTGACTGTCAGGTGGTTTTTCAGTGCTTTTGTATCAATTTGAGACATTTGCTGGATTTCAATTTCCATCTTCTTTGGTTTGTATGTTAAACTCAAAAGGGTTTTGACAGGGGGATATTTATGAAAGCGAAAATTTCCAGTTTGGGAGACGTGGTTATTGTTAATCTGAGCGGGCGTATTGACATAGAATACAGTCAGCTTTTTCGTAAAGCCTGTTTAGGTGATATAGCCAGGCGTTCTGACAAAATTATTTTTAATCTTAAGGATCTGAACTTTGTGGGGTCTAATGGTATTGTGCCTTTTATCCAGGCTCTCAGTGATCTGGCTGGTCAGGACAGAAAAAGAGTTCACTTTTGTCAGGTCAGTCCGGAATTTCAAAAGATATTTGCAGCCAGCACGGCCGATCTTCAGGTTTTTAACGATCAGGACCACGCTCTGGCCTCCATCAGGGGACTTGGTTTTATTGAAATGTATTGACCGAATTTTCCAATTTTTCAAGTGTCCTGCGACTTGATTCTTTCAGTGATGCGGTTCATCTGTTGGTCTTTGAATTGGTGGCTTAACTCCCGATTGATCTTTTCAAGACTTTGGCTTTTGAGTTCCATTTTTTCGAGTTTTTCCTGGGCAGCTACCCACAGCCCCTGAATGGAAGCCAATTGACTGGAGAGTTCCTGATTGTCTTTGTTCATTTCGAGGAGTCTGATCTCACAGCTTTTCAGACTTTCTTTTTGTTGTTCCGCAACAAACTGAACCTTTTTGAGTTCCTCTGTCAGCTGACGGGATTTTTCCATTTCTGCCTGTTGATTTTGTTCTGTTTTTGCAAGCTCATCCTCCAGACTTCTTTTTATCCATATTTTTTCATTTTTCAAATCGTTGGTTTCACGGATCAGATGCCTGATTTTAATGCGATTTTTCTTTTCTTCATGGAGATCAGAGGCCAGGCGGTTCACTTCATTTTGAAGGTCTTCCTGTATCTCCTTTAGTTTTTTGTTTTGGAGGTGAAGACTTTCATTCCTGTTGGAAACATCATAATATTTCTCTTCACTTCTTCTCTTAAAACTGTGAAGCTGTTCCCTGAATTCCACTTCTTTTTTTAAGATATCAGATCTTAAGGATTCAATGTTTTCGGCCATTTGACGATTCAGAGATCTGGATTGATCCAGTTGGTTCTGGCAATATGAAAAATTCCGGGCTGTTTGCAGTAAAAGCCCTCTCAGGCGATCTTTGGCTCGGTTTTTAAGACGGTGAAACTGTTTTAGTTTCTTTGTTAAAAGATGATTTTTTTTATTTCCATCATTGATCTCCACCCTTAAAAGCCGATTTTCTTTTTCTGCTTTTTCAGAGAGTTCATCGTATTGGGATCTCAGGGTTTTAATGTCCCTCTTTAAATGTTCCAGACGATTTTTAACCAGTATTCTGATCCGGTGAAGGCGGGTGATTTTATTTCTGAGCCCCTGAACTTCCCTGTCTTTGTCTATAATCCGGGATTTCAGGCATGAACTGCTTTCCAGGTTATTGGCATTCTGTTTGTTTTGTTGGAAGGTTATTTTTTCAATCTTTTCCCTTAAATTCAGAATTTCGTTGTCTTTGGTCTTTTTTTCCAGGGCCAGTTGTTCTTTGAGATTCAGGATTTCATTATCCCTGGTTTTTTTTTCCAGAGTCCATTTTTTTTCTTTTTCCAGGATTATGTCTCTCTGTAATTCAAGGTTTTCCCTGAAATGGAGAGTCTCTTTCATCTTTTGTTCAAATTCCAGTATTTTTTGTTCCAATTGGGAATTGCGGCGAATGTTGATCTTCAGACGTGAAATCAGATCATCATTTTGCTGGATGAGCATTTCCACGGTGGCTGAATGAAGGACATCAAAGGGGAGACTGTCCAGAGGAGGAGGGGAGGGAATTCCTGTTGGAATGGGAACTTTGACCATTTTGGTGTTTTCTGTATCCACTTGCCCTCCTGGCACGGATCAAAGGAGTCCAATTTTTGTTTGTCCGGATTTTCCTGATAAATCCAAAAAAAAAAGAACCTTCAAAAGCCTTGGTAAAGTGTTTCAGTAATCAGGCTTTTTGTCCAAGTAATCTTGCAGGAGATCCATATAAAACTGGACCAAAGAAGAGATTATTTATTGAGTTTTGAATGAATACTCTCAAGAAACAAAATGGAGATTCCCGGGGGAACCTTTTTTCCATTGATATACAAGGCGGGGGTTCCTGTGATCCCAATTTTTTCACCCACTTTGGCCTGTTCCCTGATAATTTTTCGAGCTTCTTCAGAATCCAGACAGTTCATAAGTTCCTCTTTTTTAAGCCCCAGGAAATCAAAATTTTCTTTGAGTTCCTTATGAACCTGGTCTTTAGTTATGAGCTTTCTTTGGTTTTCAAAGATCCAGGATTGAACTCTCCAGGTCTGACCCTGTTGACCTGCACAATGGGAAAGACGGGCCAGAAGACAGGGGGCTCCTCTGATGTGTGGTATGGTCGGATTGCACTGACCGTCCAGGGGAAAGGCCTGGAAGGAAAACTCCACGTCAGGATGGTTTTTCATGAATTTGTGAATGATGTGAAAGGCTTGGGCACAGTGGGGGCAGAGAAAGTCGGCAAATTCCACCATTTTCATTTTGGCTTCTCCGGAAGGATTTATAACCAGTGGAGAGGAGAGTTCAATTTTTTTTTCAGGGGAGTTCATCCAGGTTTGCAGCTGGAGTTCAGTGATTTCCTGGATTTCCTTACCCCCGTATTGACGAAGACTATTGTGATGGAACAGGAATCCAAAACCCAGGGTGAAGAGAACCAGACCTCCAAAAAATTTTAAATGGAAACCTGAAAAACCAAAGCCTTTGCCAAGGGCCGGCCAGAGACAGAGAAAGCCGATGAATGACAGGAAATAGGTAAGGGTACAGAAGGGGCAGAGAGTCTTTAAAATCAGGATGGACAGTCCTCCCATAACAAGACTGACCAGAAAAATCCCAAGGCTCAGGACTTTGATGGGGGCTTTAAGGGCCTTCTGTGTCTTTGGACTGACAATGGGGAAGAGAAAGGAGAGCAGGAGACAGAAGAGGACAAAGTTTACAAGTCCCCCGAAGATTGATATGGGAATGCCCAAAAACTCTGAGTAAGGGCTGGAAACCATGCGATCACAATTGAATTTTTCATTGATATTGCAAAGGCTGTCTTCAATGTTTTGTCCATATTTGAAATGATAGTGGTGCTTGGTCAGGTAAACGTGGATGGCAACACTGACCAGTGTGCTTATCAGGGCTATTCCAAAGAGCCATTTTAATTTTTTACTCATGGAGTTCTCCGGGTTTTAAACCGGTCCGGTTTGGACTCTCCAGTCCGGACCTCGTCACATCGGCATTCCAGTCATCCTGTTGTTTCATAGCCTCGCTATGAAACTTCACGGAAAATGCGGGTTAAAGATCATTTGCTTTTTATTTTTCATGGTATTTGCAAGAGAAACTCCATGAAAATTTATATATGGCCAGTATAACAGTTCAATCCCTGATCATGGAAGAAAAAAATCTTGTTATTTCCCTGATAGCAAAGGATGATGATTTTGTGGAGTCTAATTCCGAAACCGCATTCAGAGTCTGGTTTACTGAACGCAGGGAGATTTTAAACAAAATTAAAGAGCAGGTGAACCTTTATCTTGGATGTGAGAGCGAGGATATCACCCTTTATGCCAATACTTATAAAAAGGATATTTCCCGTCCATGGCAGTTGTCTTCTTTAAAAGAGATTGAAGACTGTTTACAACAGGTTGCTGTGGTTTTTGGGGGGGATTTTCATCCGTTTGCCCAGGCCCAGAGAGCCCATTTGCGTATCATGCGTAAAATGGTGGGGAAAAGGCCTCTCATACTGGCTCTTGAATGTCTTTTTGCCACAGATCAGCAGTTCGTGCAGGACTATTTGAAAGGCCGGATCAGTGAGGATTCTTTTTTGGAGAATATTCAGTGGGACAAAAAGTGGGGCTTTTCATGGACTCATTATAAACCCCTTTTTGACTTTGCTGAAAATCATGGATTGGAAGTTTTGGCTCTGAATGTTGAGGTGGATAAGAGATCAGGGGTTTCTTTGGGTTATCGGGATCAGTTTGCGGCAAAAATTATCCATGGGATTCATCTTCAGAATCCCGAGTCTCTGATTTATGTTCTCTATGGAGATCTTCATATTGCTGACAGTCACCTGCCAGGCCAGTTTGACAAACAATTCCAGGACTCAGGAACAGTGGAAAGAGCCAGTATTTATCTGAATCCTGAAAGGATATATTTTGATCTGGTCAGAGAGAGAAGAGAGATCCAGGTTGATGTGGTCCGGCTCAGTCACAGGCAGTTTTGTATTATTGGTTCCCCCCCTTGGGTCAAATGGCAGAGTTATCTGATGTACCTGGAAAGAACCTTTGATGTGGACCTGGGTAATAAAGAGGATCAATGGGAATGGGAAGTGGATTACACGGATCATGTGTCCAGACTTGTACGGATGATCTGTACAGGTCTTCAGGTTGAAATAAAAACTGATGACATAGAGGTTTACTCTCCTGGAGACACCCGGTTTCCAAAGCTTCTTGAGGGTCTTCTTGAAAAGAAGGATTCTCATCTGGCCCGTAATCTTATCCAGAGTGATCAGTGTTTTTATATTCCACAGGAAGGTCTTTTTTATCTGGCCAGAATCACAGTGAATCATACGGCCTCTTTGGCAGGAAAATACATTCATGCCCATCTTTGCGGTCATAAAAGAATCCTGTGGAATTTTCCGGAAGACTTCCTGAGGCTTATCTGGATTGAGGCCATGGGATTTTTACTCAGTAAGTTTGTCAATCCGAAAAGAAAGCCCCAAACCCTTGCGTCCCTCAAAAAACAGTTACAGGCTTTTGATCCTGAGGATATTAAGCGTGAACCTCTGATTTTGGCTCTGGACCATAAAGCCTTTGAGATTTTGCAAATCTATGGGGGAACTAAAAACCAGAAGACCTATATTCCTGTGGAAAAATCCAGTTATATCCATGGGGCTCATTTTCTTGGGGAAATCCTTGGAGAACATTACTTTGTTCTGTATCAAAACAAAAGAATAGACAGAAATGGATTAAAAACAATTCTCACTCATAAAATCAATGATAAAAACTTTGAATCTTTTTACTTTAATCAGTTAAAATACCTGGATAAAGTGGAAATAGAGATGGGGCTTAACAATGAGTCAGTGGTACCTGAGTAAGAAAAAACAGGTGGTTGGGCCTGTGGAAAAAGAGGAAATCATTTCTCTGATTCGAAACAAAAAACTGACTCACCTGGATTTACTTTACAGGGATGAGGCCTCTGGCTGGAAGCCCCTGTCCCGGATCGGGGAGTTTGCATCTTACCTGAATTATCAGGGAAGTTCTCCTGGTACAGACCCTATGGAATGGGTTTTGTTAAAAAAGGTAAAAATAAAAGAAGGCGTGGAATACAAGCAGATCGGACCTTTTGTTGAGGCTCGGGTTCTCAGTATGCTGGACAGTGGTGAACTGGGTTTTGATGATCTCGCCTGGAAAAAAAGTTTTAAATCCTGGATTCCCATTTCCCAACTGGACAGCTTTAAAAAACCCCTGCCTTCAAGCCCTTCCGTTGACCCTGACCTTTATAAAACAGGCGATAAGGATCCAAAAAAAGCTTTGGAAAACTCAGAGATTTCTCTGGTCGGAGGGGATATTGACCGTTATTTTCATGAATCAGAAATGACACCCACGGCCCCCATTAACACAGAGGATTTTGTCACTGAGTCCCGTATAAAACCCATTTCCGTGGAGAAAAACAGGAGAGAAACAGAAGAGGACAGTGGGTTTTCCTCTCTGGAAGGGGCATCACGGAATTTTAAACTGGAAGATGAAACCCCTCTTCGTGGGGTTTATAAAAATCCGGTTTATAAGGGCAGGAAGGGACAGGAAAAAAATGAGAGCAGAGAGAAAAACAGGATCAGCGAAAAATCCGGAAAAACCCTTCACCAAAACAGGTCTGATGACCATAAGAACCTCCATCTGGATATGGAGGCCTGGCAATGGATAGCCCTCGCCCTCGCCCTTGTTTTGTTGTTTGTGTTTCTTTACTTATTATTTTAGTCTGTGGCGGTTACAGAGGGAGCTTTGTTAGGTGCAAGCATAGCTTGTGCCTTTCAATTATGAGAAATGCAGGCTCCTTGTTTGGTTTGTTTGGTCAGAAATCATAGACCATTCTTAAATACCAGGATCCTCCTTCATAGTTGGCCACTGTTTGTCGGGAGTAAGGCATACCGTAGTCTGTCAGATTGGCATAGGGTTTTGTCATCTTTGTCGGGTATTTATCCAGGATATTGGCCCCACCAAGAACAAAAGTGAACTGTTTTGTGGGTCTGTAACTCAGTTCAAGGTCAAGATAAACAACCGGTCTGATGGATTGGGAAAGTCTCAGATCGTAGTTGTAATCCTCTTCTCTGTTCTCTCTTTTCCCAAGGGTTCCGGCTTCACCATGATGACTGCCAATATAACGGGCTCTGGTCATAATCCCCCATTTGTTGGCCTGGGCATTGGCTGTGAATATGAAATTGTGCTTTGGATAATTGTTTTCCATATCCTCCACCTGTTCAGGGGTCAGAACCTTGAGACCGCCTACAGATTTATTATCCACCACGTCAATGGTGTTGTAGTTGTAAGCCACATTGAGAAGGACATTGGCAAAGGAAATGTTTTTACCCAAATCAGCGGTCCAGACAATATCCAGTCCCTGGTGTTTTAAATCAAGAGCATTTGTGTAAAAGGAAATACTGTCCTCATAAGTCCCCCGTTGAATGGTGTTTTTATAGATGCGGTCTTTGACGCTGACACTGTACCCGTCGAGAGTGAGGTGGATATTGTCACTCATTTTTGAAACAAGGCCAACACTGATGTCTGTGGAATTTTCCTCTTTCAGGGGGATGGCTCCAAAATGTCTGGCATCAGGACTGTCTGCGGGAATATTGACGATGCGGGATCGGGTGTGATTGTATTGGCCGGTTTCCAGAAAAGTCATTGAGTCAGTTTTCATTGTGGATCTTAAATAAGCCTGCCCGAGAGTGGGGGCTCTGAAATTCGTGGATGCGGAAGCCCTTAGGGAAAGATGGGGTGTCAGCCTGATAAGGCCCGCTAATTTGTTGTTTGTGGTCTGACCAAAATCAGAAAAATGGTCGTATCGCAGAGAGTATTGGAGGAACAAGGATTTTCTGAATGTGTGTTCCAGATCAATGTAACCGGAGTAATTGTTTCTTGTGGAGTCACCTGCTTCCTGTTCACTGATTCCCGTCATACCACTGGGACCACCTTCCACATAAGAGGACAAACTTCCAGCGTATTGACGAAAAATTTCCTCGCGGTACTCCAGACCATAAGAAATATTGGTGTTTGTCTTCCTGTTGAGGCTTGTTGAAAAGTCAGCATTGAAATTCTGTTCCTGTTGTTGATAGCCTCCAAGGTTGAATTCTCTTTGGGCTGAACCATAATAGAGTTGTGCGTCAGGATTTAAACTGTTTTTAAGTTTCTGATTGAGAGTGTTCAAACCAAAACTTGTACTGAAATCATAAACAGTGTGCTGGAGGATGACACCTTTTATGCCAAAAACCGTGCTTATATCTTCCTGTTCACCATTGAGAAAAGGAGTGAAGCCTGTTTTTCTGACTTCGCTCAAATTGTCAGCCCAGCTTGAATTTCCCGTGAAGGAGAGATCTCTGGGGGTTCTGTATAAAAGTCTGATTCGATTGTCAGCAATGGCATAATTGCCGAAGAGATAAATGTTTGTACTGGGATTGAGTTCAAGAGCTGAGTTCAGCATAAAACGGGTGCTGGTTGTTTCCGGTCGTCCCCAGCTGTTAACAAGGGGTGAGTCGCCAAAAATGGCATCATTTCCAACCCCACTTATTGTTTCTTCATGCCCTTGTTTGACGGATCCCTGATAGGAATTTTTGCTTGTATATTGTGGGGATCTTTGGTCCTGTTTACCTCGGGAGTGCCCATCGGTTTCGTTGGTGTCAAAGGAAAAATTGGCAAAACCGTGCTTGTCCAGAAAAGACAGGCCAAGATTGGCTCCCACACGCCAGTTTTTTTCACCTTCATAGAACTGACCGTAGGTGGCCTGGACAGAGGCATTATCAGGTGAATCCTTCAGATTTAAATTAATGATTCCGGCCAGGGCATCGGAACCGTATTGGGCTGAAGCTCCCCCTCTGAGGATTTCCACATTTTTAAGGGCGATGGTTGGAATCATAGCGATATCAATCCCCTGAGAGCCTCTATTGGTCAGGGGGCCAAACTGTTGAACAAGGGCTGATCGATGGCGACGTTTGCCATTGACAAGGACAAGAGTCTGATCACCAGCCATGCCACGCAGGGATGTGGGTCGTACAAAAGCACTGTTTTTAACCACTGCCGGACTTGCCATATAAGAGGGAACCAGAGTGTTGAGTTGATCTGTCAGATCCACTGTATTGCCAAAGCTTATAAGGTCTGAACTGTCAATCACATCAACGGGAACGGGAGAATGAAGGGCAGAGCGGTTCTGAACACTTCGATGACTGACCACCACAGAGGATTCATCTATTTCCTCTGTTTCCTTTTTTTGAACCTGTGTGTTTTTGGGCTCTGGCTTTTCAGGCTGGTCTGTTCCAGATTGGTCTGCACTTCCTTTAATTTGCTGGGGTTTGTATTCAAGTGTTGTTTTTTCTTTTGATCCGGCTTCTTCGTTGGTTTGTGTGCTGTCGCTGGATGGTGTTTCGGTTGAGACCTCCTGGTTTTGCGTTTTGCTGGTTTCACCGGGATCAGTTGTTATCTCAGTGGTTTGTGTGCTGTCGCTGGATGGTGTTTCGGTTGAGACCTCCTGGTTTTGCGTTTTGCTGGTTTCACCGGGATCAGTTGTTATCTCAGTGGTTTGTGTGCTGTCACTGGATGGTGTTTCGGTTGAGACCTCCTGGTTTTGCGTTTTGCTGGTTTCACCGGGATCAGTTGTTATCTCAGTGGTTTGTGTGCTGTCGCTGGATGGTGTTTCGGTTGAGACCTCCTGGTTTTGCGTTTTGCTGGTTTCACCGGGATCAGTTGTTGCCTCAGTGGTTTGTGTGCTGTCACTGGATGGTGTTTCGGTTTTTGTTTCAGGGGTCAGGGAATTTTCTTTTTTGGTTGCTTCACTTTCTTCAACAGATTCTGTTTTTTCGGAGTTGGTTTCCGGAGCTTTATTTTCTGATTCCTGGGCTTGAACCTGAAGAGGCAGAAGGAGGATTCCTGATAAAAATAAAATCTGAATAAGGTTGATACAGTTTGTTTTTATTGGCATTTTAAAACCTCCGGTTTTTTGTTTGGTTATAAGAGCCTGCCTGAGACCTCCGGTTTTTTTGCGAACTCGTTAAGACAGAGTCAGCAGAAACAAGACCGAATCAGTATCAGTTATAGCCTATAAATAGGCTAAAGTAAGGCATTATCTTTGGCAATGGATATGGGTTTGGTGGATTGCGTTAAAACCTTTTGGATATCTCCTACATAAAATACAGGACTTTTATCTTGTCTTGGAGATCTTGTTTGAATAAGGTGAGATTGTGGATTTTTGGAGTGTTTTTTTCAAGGAAAGTTTACAGACACCCTGGATGTGGGAGTCTTTGCAGACCAGAGTCTCTGTGAATACGGGCATCCCTGATTCACAGGTGACTTTGATCCAGAGGGTTTCACAGAGCTTTTCCAAAAATTTCAGGGTTTTTGTGTTTCCCCCGGACATTTCCGAAGAACTCCATGGAATGATGAAGAAGATGGTTTTCGGCCTGGGTTATAAATCTGATGAGGTGTCTTTGCTGGGTCTTTCTGTGGAAGGGCTTGATGGGCTTGAAAATTGCCAGAAGTCCGGGAGAGTTCTTTTTTTTGGGGATCAGTATCCAGGTCTTTTTGGTGAATTTGTCCACTGGTCAGGGCATAAGATTATAAAAACCCATGGTCTTGATTTGTTAAAGAGTCAACCTGAACTGAAAAAGGAAACCTGGGAACATCTTAAAAAGTATGGGAGTGTGCAATGAGAGGTCTTGCTTTTCTCATCAGTTTCTTTTGGTTCTTTCCAGGTCAGTCCGATTGCACTTTGTCCACGGAGATCAGGGATGTGGTGGGTCCTGCCACCTATGATTATCTTCAGAGGGTCCAATCCAGAGCCAAAGAAAAAAAATGTCAATCTGTCCTGGTCAGGGTGAACACTCCGGGAGGCAGTCTTCAATCCACCCGTAAAATTGTGGAACTGATTATGACCTCCTCCATTCCCTATTTGTGTTTGATTTATCCTTCAGGAGGTCATGCAGGCAGTGCCGGTGCCATTATTATGCAGGCCTGCCATGTGAATGGGGCTGTTGAGGCCACAAATATTGGAGCGGCCACACCTGTTTCCGGATTGGGTCAGGAGATTCCCGAAGATATGAAGAAAAAACTTTTTGAGGATACAAGAAGCTGGGTTGAGGGTCTGGCTAGATACCGGGGCCGAAGTATTGAATTTGCCAGGGATATTGTTCTCAAGGGCAGGGCTTTGGATGCCAAAGAGGCTGTTAAAGAGAAAGCCATTGACGTGGTGGTCAATGATATTGAAGAGTTTTTGGAGTTTGCCAGTGGCAGGCCTGTGCGTTTGAATTCTGACAAAAAAACCAGGGTGAGCGTGGCTGCTCTGGAATATTTCCATCCGGGTTTACGCCACAATATCATGCAGGTGTTTTCCAATCCCCAGTGGGTTTACCTTATTTTTATGGGGAGTCTTGGTCTTCTTTATTTTGAAATGACCCACCCGGGAAGCCTTTTACCAGGGGTTGTTGGGGCTTTGGGTCTGGTGATTTCACTGATGAACTTTCACGTTTTGGGAGTTTCGTGGGGTGCCGTTCTGCTGATCCTGCTGGGGGCTGGATTTATGTTTGCCGAACTCTTCGTTCCGAGTTTTGGGGCTTTGGGTTTGGGGGGACTGACTTCCTTTGTTGTTGGTTCCCTGCTTTTATTTGATGGAAATTCCGGTTATGACTTTCCCTTGTCTTTGGTGATTGTCACTTCTGTTGTCCTGGCTTTGATTATGTTTGGGGTGGGTTTGCTTGCTATTCAGGCCACTCGTCGTGGAATCCTGAATCGGGAGCGGGAACAAATGGAAGGGCAGGAAGTGAGTGTTCGTCACTTTAATTCCAATAAAAAAAGGGGGATTGGGTTTTGCCGTGGAGAATTATGGAAAATTCAATCAGAGGACCGGCTCAATGAAGAGGATGTGGTCATCATTAAAGAGGTCAGGGGGTTCACTTTGGTGGTCCATAAAAAAGCTTTAAATAAAGGTGACAACCCTTGAAATTTTCAGTAAAAGATCAAGTTATGTAAAAAAGGAGGAATTTATGGGAGGACTTTTATTTCTAATTATCTCTGGCCTGGCATTTTTAATGTCGGCAATCAGGATTGTTCCTGAATGGGAAAGGGGAGTGATCTTACGCCTTGGTCATTGTATTGGGATCAAGGGACCGGGACTTATTATTTTAATTCCTATGGTTGATCGCATGGTTCGGGTTGACACCCGAACAGTGACCATGGATATCCAGCCTCAGGATGTGATTACCCTTGATAATGTCAGTATGAAGGTGAATGCTGTGGTTTACTTTCGGGTGACTGATCCTGAATCGGCCATAACCAAGGTTGAGGACTACGGTTTTGCGGCCAGCCAGCTCACCCAGACCACACTGCGTTCCATCATGGGGCAGTTTCAGATGGATGAGATTCTTTCCCAGAGGGATAAAATCAACCAACAGCTCCAGGTGATTCTGGATGAAGCCACTGAACAGTGGGGAATCAAGGTGAGTACAGTGGAGGTAAAACATATTGATTTGCCAAAAGAAATGCAGAGAGCCATGGCCCGTCAGGCCGAGGCCGAACGTGAAAGACGGGCCAAGGTGATCAGTGCTGAAGGTGAGTTGCAGCGTTCTGAAAAACTCAAACAGGCGGCTGAGATGCTGGCCCAGTCCCCCTCATCCATGCAGTTGGCTTACCTTCAGTCCTTAACTGAGATTGCAGGGGACAAGAGCAACACCATTGTGTTCCCCTTTCCAATAAGCGGTTTTGGTGATTTCTTCACAAAAACCCAGGGGGTTGATAAAAAGGGAGAGCAGTGACCAGTACAGCTTAACATAAACTTTCCCGCTTGCCGGGAATTGCTTCCCGTGTCAAAATGATTGTGTATGACTCTACCTCGCTGGGCGGATTTTTTTGATGATTTGAAAAATGTTCGGGGTCGGTCAAAAAACACTGTTTTGGCTTATCGCAGGGACCTTGAATTATTCTCTGTATTTTTGGACAAACACAGGGATGTCGAGGCTGTTTACCAGTTTATGACAAAGAAGAAACTGTCCACCCGTTCCCAGGCTCGAGTGATCAGCAGTATTCGCACCTACTATAAATTCTGTCGGCAAATGGGGGATGAGGTTCCTGATATGAATCAACTCCATCCTCCAAGGGTCCATAAAAAGCTTCCGTCAGTTCTGAGTGTTGAGAGCTTTGAAAAATTAATGGATGCTTCAGTGGTTAAGGACCCCTGCAAGACAGGACGCAATCATATCACTCTTATCCTTTTGTTTGGTTTGGGTTGTCGGGTGAGCGAACTCACGGGTTTTGATCTTATTGATTATCATGAGTCTGAGTCCTGGATTAAAGCCATTGGAAAGGGTGGAAAAGAGAGAATTGTCCCTTTAACCGGTTATCTTTTAAAGGAACTGAAAATTTATTTGCGTCAGGTAAGACCTCACCTTGCCAGAGAAAGTGAAATTTCCATTGTGGTGAATGATCGGGGCAGAAGACCTTCAAGGGTGGATATATGGCGTTGGCTTGATCGTTGGTCCAAAGGGGCTGGTTTTGAAAAAACGATTCATCCTCATCAGTTTCGTCATGGTTGTGCCACTGCTCTTCTGGAGTCAGGGGCTGATCTTCGTTCCATTCAGAAACTTCTGGGTCATGCCAGTATACAGACAACCCAGATTTACACGACAGTAAGTACAGGAAAAATGCAGGAGACAGTGAATCGTCACCATCCATTCTCCTCATCCTCTTAACCCACACTTCCTACAAACTTCCTGCTGTGGCAGTGACTCCGTAAAAATAAAGACTCACAGGTATTTTTTTTTCAGTGGAAAGACCAGGGAAATCACTTCTTTCAGCTGAAACAGAATGTGTGAAGTTTATGAAATGGATCCCATTTTTACACTGTAATAATTACAAAGAAGAGGAAAAATTTTCCAATGACCCAAAAAATAAATTATTTTTCGATAGATTGTTGCCTAAACGTGTCATAAGTGTTATACAGGTCTTTCCAAAGAAATCTGGAGGAAGAAGAATGAGTCAGTCAGAAAATGATGCTTTTGAAGTCGGTGATAACGCTGTTTACCCCGGTCATGGGGTGGGGGAAGTGGTGTCTGTTGAGACCAGGGAAATGATGGGTTGTAAACAGGTTTTTTACTCTGTTAAAATTCTTGAAACAGGGATGAAGATCATGGTTCCCAAAAACAATGCCAAAAGTGTTGGGCTTAGACCCATTATTTCCAAATCTGAGGCTTCCAGGGTTCTGGGGATTCTTCAGGAAAAAAATGTAAAAATTGACAATCAAACCTGGAACCGCCGTTACAGAGACTATATGGAAAAGATCAAAACAGGGTCTGTTTATGAAATTGCTGAAGTTCTCAGGGATTTATTTGTTTTAAAAGTGGATAAGGAGTTAAGTTTTGGGGAGCGGAAGATGCTGGATACAGCCCGCAGTCTTCTTATGACAGAGCTTTCCCTTGCCACAACAAGAAAAGAACTGGAAACCGATGAGGTGAAAGCCATTTTTGGTCTTGAGGCCTGACGGGTCAATAAGCAGTCAATAGGGAATCAGAGAGTCATGCCCAGACCTGTTCGTGTTCGTTTTGCTCCCAGTCCAACGGGTGATCTTCATGTGGGGGGAGCCAGGACAGCTCTGTATAATTATCTTTTTGCCAGATCACAAAATGGAAAATTTGTTTTGAGGGTTGAAGATACTGATACTGAAAGAAGTACAGAGGAATTTCTCCGAAGACAACTTGAGGATTTGAAGTGGTTGGGACTTTGCTGGGATGAGGGGGTTGATTCCGGGAGTCTGGAATCCACGGGTGAGTCCGGCCCTTACAGGCAAAGTGAGCGTTTGCCTGTTTACAGGAAGTACGGGCAGAGGCTTTTGGAGAAAGGTCTGGCCTATTATGATTTTCGCAGTGAGCTGGAACTTGAGAGGTTGAAACAGGAAAATTCTCAGAAATTCAACCCTATTCCGCGACCGGAACCTCTTATCGATCCAGAAGAGGCCCAAAGAAGAATACAAAAGGGGGAGAAGGCCGCTCTCCGTTTTAAAGTTGAGAAGTCAGGAGATCATTTTATCAAAGACCTTGTTCGTGGTGAAGTGCGGTTGCCTGAGGACAGGATCACGGATTTTATTATCATTCGTTCAAACCTCATGCCGGTTTATAACTTTTGTTGTGCCATTGATGACGCTTTGATGGGAATATCCCATATTCTCAGGGCTGAGGAGCATTTAATAAACAGCGTTCGTCAGAAAATGATCCATGAGGCTCTTGGTTTTGATCCGCCCTGCTTTGTTCATTTGTCACTTGTTCTTGGAAAAGACAGACAAAAACTCAGCAAACGTCATGGGACCACCAGTTGTCGTCAGTACAGGGAGAGGGGTTATCTGCCAGAGGCTCTTCTCAATTTTGTGGCTCTTCTTGGCTGGTCTCCAGGAGGTGACCGGGAGGTGATGAGTCTTGATGAGCTTATTGAAAAATTTGATATTTCAGGACTCAATCCATCGGGTGCTGTTTTTGATGAGGAAAAATTTCAATGGATGAATTCAGTCCATTTGCGTCAACTTTCCAATGAAAGACTCTGGAGTCTGTTAAAACCCCTGTTTGAAAAGAAGAATATTTGTCTTCCTGAAAACAGGGAGTTTATTGAAAGAGTTTTGAATGTTTTCAAGGAAAAAATGGAAACACTCAATGATGCCCCGGCACTCCTGTCCCCCATAGATGATGAGTTTTTTGAAATCAGTGACGAAGCCCAATCGGTTTTGCAGTGGGAAACAAGTTCCAAAGTGTTGTTGGCCTGGCGGACCCAGGTGGAGAAGATGAATTCACAGTTTATGACAAAAGAGGAGTTCAGACAAATTCAGGACCATATCAAAATCCGGGCTGCCGTGAATGGCAAGCAATTGTTCATGCCCATTCGTGTGGCTGTGATTGGTCAACCCCAGGGGGTTGATCTCCAGTCACTTGTTCCACTCATTGCCAGGGAATCCCTGTTGAAACGGGTGGAGAAAGTCATCAATCAGCCTCTTTCACAGAGGAGGTCCTCCCAGTGAGATTGTATTTGTTATGTTTGAAGTTCCAGGGAGTTTCTCCAAATAGAGAGAAGTTCGGCAGCCGCAGTAGGAAGTTTGTGAAAAATGCGGGTTAACCTGGCCCTGTCCAGGATATCCCATGGTTTTTCCACTGGGCCAGCCAAGAGTTCATAGGATATACGGGATTTATGAAGAAAATCTTTCAAATAAAGAGTTCTTTCCAACCTTCCGGGGATCAACCCACTGCCATTGAGACTCTGGTGAATCAGTTTCAGTCAGGTGAAAAACTTCAGACCCTTCTGGGGGTCACAGGCAGTGGAAAGACCTTCACCATGGCTCACGTCATTGCTGAGTTGGGTCAATCGGCTCTTGTTTTGGCTCCAAATAAAACCCTGGCTGCCCAACTGTTTACGGAATTCAGGGAACTGTTTCCACACAATGCTGTTGAGTATTTTGTCAGTTATTATGATTACTACCAGCCGGAAGCCTATATCCCGGTGACTGACACTTATATAGAAAAGGATTCAGCAATCAATGAACAGATTGACCGGATGAGGCACTCAGCCACCCATTCTCTTCTCAATCGCAAGGATGTGATTATTGTCAGCAGTGTGTCCTGTATTTATGGTCTTGGAAGTCCCGAGGCCTATCAGAATCTGTTGGTTCAGATTGAGAGCAACAGGGATTTCAAGAGAGACCGGCTTTTAAGGGATCTGGTGAAAATTCAATACACCCGGGGGGATTATGATTTTCACCGTGGAACTTTTCGGGTCCGGGGGGATGTGGTGGACATTTTTCCCCCTTATGAGGATTCAAGGGTGATCCGGGTTGAATTTTTTGGGGATTTTGTGGAAAAAATCTGTTGGTTTGACCCCATCACAGGGGAGGTGTTTGAAGAGCTGGATCAGGTGGCTGTGTACCCTGGAAGCCATCATGTCAATACCGAAGAGAAACAGAAAAAGGCCATTTCGACAATTCGTCAGGAGTTACAGGAACGTCTGGCTTTTCTCAGGGAAACCATGAAGTATGACGAGGCCAAACGCCTTGAAGAGAGAACCTGTTATGACATTGAAATGATAGAAGAGCTTGGTTTTTGCCAGGGTATTGAAAATTATTCAAGGCATTTTACGGGCCGTCATCAGGGGGAACCACCCCCCACTCTTCTTGAGTACTTTCCGGATGAGTTTATCACTTTTATTGATGAATCTCATGTCACTGTTCCACAGATTGGAGGAATGTACCGTGGGGACAGAGCCAGAAAAATGACTCTGGTTGAACATGGCTTTCGATTGCCATCCGCTCTTGACAACAGACCTTTGAATTTTCAGGAGTTTGAAAAATTTGTGAACAAAGTGATGTATGTGTCGGCAACACCGGGTGATTACGAGAGAGAAGTTTGTTCCGGTCATATTGTGGAACAAATCATCCGACCCACGGGTCTTGTGGATCCTGTGGTGGAGGTTCGATCAGCCACCCATCAGGTGGATGATCTTCTGTCTGAAATAAAATTGAGGGTTGAACGCAGGGAACGGGTTCTGGTGACCACCCTGACCAAAAAAAGTGCTGAGGATCTTACCTCTTACTTCAACAGTGTGGGGGTTCAGGTCAGGTATCTGCACAGTGACATAAAAACCATTGAGAGAAATGAAATCATCCGTGATCTGAGATTGGGTCTCTTTGATGTTCTTATTGGCATTAACCTCTTGCGTGAGGGTCTGGATATTCCTGAGGTGAGCCTTGTGGCCATTACCGATGCTGATAAAGAGGGATTTTTGCGTTCAGAGCGTTCGCTGGTTCAGACCATTGGAAGGGCGGCCCGTCATGCCCTGGGTCATGTGATTCTCTATGGGAATCACATGACTCGGTCCATGGAAAGAGCCATGGATGAAACTGCCCGCCGTCGGCACATCCAGATAAAACACAATAAGGATCATGGAATTATTCCAAAAACCATAGAGAAAAAAATCATGGGAAGTCTTACGGAAATTTATGAATCCCACTCAACCTCCAGGACTTCCAATACCGGGGATATTGTAAACATTATTGAACGTCCAGGACAACTTACCAAAGAGATCAATGGGCTTAAACGGAAGATGAAAAAGGCCTCAGAGCTTTTGGAATTTGAAGAAGCCGCCCGATTAAGGGATAAAATAAAACGTCTTGAATTTCTGGAATTAAAGGTTCTTGACGGTTCTGTGGGATGATTGGTGGATAAAAAAGAGGAACGTCTTGAACTCTTAAAGACCAAGGTGGCTGATTTTCCACAGACACCAGGCGTTTATCTTATGAAGAACAGCCAGAACAAGGTGATTTATGTGGGCAAGGCCAAACGTCTTCACAGTCGGGTTCGCAGTTACCTCAACCCCAACATTGAACACAGTAAGACTCAGCTTCTGGTTCGTCACCTTGATATGATTGATTATATTTTGACTGAGACAGAGGCTGAAGCTTTCTTATTGGAAGCTTCGCTTATCAAAAAATATGGTCCCCGTTACAACATTCGTTTGAAGGATGACAAAGCCTATCCCTACATTCGATTGAGCCTTAAGGACCTTTTCCCCCGTTTTTACCTGGCCCGCAAGGTGGTCAATGATGGTTCACAGTATTTTGGCCCCTATATCAGTGGTTATGTGGTTAAAAACATTATTGGCTTTTTGAACCGGTCTTTTAAAATCAGGGATTGCAGCGATCATTTTATGAAATCCAGAAACCGCCCCTGCATGACTTATCAGATTGGAGCCTGTACAGCCCCCTGTGTGAATCTCATTGATACAAAAAAATATGGAAAGGACGTAAAGAAGGCCAGGAGATTTTTTGAAAAAGAAAGTGTTTCGGTGATTAAGGAACTTAAAAAAGAAATGCTGAATCTGGCGGAAAACCAGAGGTTTGAACTGGCGGCCCGGTATCGGGATAACATTACTGCCATTGAAAAGGTCCTTGAGAAACAGGCTGTGGTCAATGACAGGGCAACAAACAATCAGGATGTCATTGGTTTTTACGGGGATGAGAGGGGCACTCTGGTTGAAACTCTGCATATTCGTCAGGGGCGGATGATTGGTCAACGCAGTCAGTTTTTCAGTCAGATTGATCCCCGATCAGAACAAGAGGATGTCAGAGAATGGCTGATCTCATTTATCAATCAGTACTATCAGGACAACATTGTTCCCGATGAAATTTATTTACCCGTGGACGTGGGGTCTGAAATCATAAAACTTTTAAATGAGGTCTTTGCCTATAGGGGTTACAGTGAGGTGTTTATCTGTTTTCCCACCCACATCCGGGGACAAAAACTGATTGCTATGGCCAATAAAAATGCCAAAAGTCATTTTGAGTCCCAGGTTTCAAAAAGTGAAAAGAGGAAAAAAGCCCTTGAACTGATTGCCCGTAAATTTAACCTGAAAGCTCCACCCCGGAGGATTGAGTGTTTTGATATTTCCCATCTTCAGGGGGGACAGAGTGTGGGTTCCCAGGTGGTTTGTGAAAACGGGGTTTTCAACAGTGATCTTTACCGTCGTTACAGGCTTCATTCAAAAAGGGGAGGGGATGATTACGGGGCTCTTAAGGAGGTTCTGACCCGTCGTCTCAAACATGAGGAATGGGAAGAACCGGATCTTATGGTCATTGATGGGGGAAAGGGCCAGCTTAACACTGTTTTAAAGGTTTTAGAAACTCTTGGAAAATCCTATCTGTCAACTGTGGGTCTGGCCAAACAGAGAACCCGGTCTGATTTCAGGGATCAGGAGGTGGAAAAAAGCAGGGAGCGTTTTTACCTGCCTGGCCGCCAGAATCCGGTGACGTTTACTGAAGGCTCAGAGGCTTTTAAAATACTGGTGGGTTTGAGGGATGAAGCCCATCGTTTTGCCATCACTTTTCACAGAAAACAGAGGGAAAAACAAAGTCTTGAAAGCCGGTTGGATCAGATCAATGGATTGGGTCCTGTTCTCACCAAACGTCTTCTTCGTCATTTTGATTCTGTTGCCAGCCTGAAAAGAGCCTCCATGGACGAACTGTGTAAAGTTCGGGGCGTAAGCAAAAGACTGGCTCTTCAGATGATTGGTTTTTTTAAAAAGAATGGGTAAAAGCAGCAGGGCTGCATAAAAAAGGGACTTTTGGCTTTTTCAGGATAGTGCACAGCGAAAAACCATTGAATCTTCATTTGCTTTTAGTCACAATGAACTTAAGGATAAACTGGATTGGTGAAGAGTTTACAGAACAGGGTGCTGGAGATCATTTGTTTTACCAGAGCAACCCAGTGAAAATTTAAAAACGACCAGTTTTGAAAGTCTGGAGTGTCTGAAAGGTTAAATAGGCTCTGTCTGATGGACAGGAAGTTTGGAGATATTCATGGTGCAATACAAAAAAAGTTTTTTTTTAATTCCGTTTTTCCTGCTGTTTGTTTTAGAGGCCAAGGCTCAGATCAAGTGGGGTGAACCAAAAGTTGTCAACGAACACTTATTGCGTAAGAACCGACGGGTGCTGCGTTTTTCCGGATTGACAAAACCCAAAGCCCGCATTCGTATTCGTAACAACCGTATAAAAATCACTCTTGATAATGGCAAGACCCGTACAGTCTCCATTCCAAAAAAAAACGCCATCCAGTTTCCCACTCTGGCTGATAAAAGTGGTGCTTTTTCCTTTGATCTCTACCTTCCCACCACTTTTATTCAGATTCCTGTAGAAGTGAAGAGGGGTAAAAACTGGAAACTCAGTCTTTTGAAGTTTCGGGTTCCGGAGAAAGGTTCAGCCAATGATCTTCAGTCCATTGAGGAAAGTTTTGCCAAAGATCAGATTTCCGATCAGGAGATTGAAGGTATTGTTTCTGATAT
Organism: Bdellovibrionales bacterium; assembly: GCA_965218815.1. Lineage (GTDB taxonomy): Bacteria > Bdellovibrionota > Bdellovibrionia > Bdellovibrionales > JAGQZY01 > JAGQZY01. The sequence continues at coordinate 1,732,059 of CBDCLX010000002.1, forward strand.
TGAAAGTGACAAAAGTCATTATACCAGAGCCAATGAAGGAATGGTCATCAGGGATCGTCATGAAAGGAAACCGGTGGAAAAAATGGCTCTTCGTCTCTGGGCTGGACTGGGGACTTCCTACTTTTTGACCAATGTTGCCAGTTCCAGGGCTCAATATGATGAATCGGGGACCGATCTGGTCCTTCCTTCCTGGCGTGTTGGTGGAGACTGGGATTTTTCAGAGGAATTTCATTTCAGGGCTAATTTGTATCAGGGTTCCGGCACCACTGATGATATTGGTTCGCAGATTACAGCTGCAAGGAGCTTTGTCTGGTACGAATTTCAAACTTCGGTGATTTGGTTCTCTAAAATCCTGAGTTTTTTGAAAACACAAAACCTGGGGCTTGATTTGGGTTTTAAATACCAGTCCCTTCCTTTCTTCCGCCAGAGGTGCGAAGAGGATAGAAATGGTGATTTTATCTGTCATTTCTCTTACTTTGACAGTTCCATTTACAGTCTCTATTTTGGCCTCTTTTATAAAAACAAATTTGGAAAATGGGATTATGAAACTTACGGTCGTTACGTTTACCCTGTGATGTTGGATGAGGATGCTTTTGAGATAGATTCCCTGCTGCCCATAAACTATGAGTTTGGTGGTGTGCTCAGAAGGCCCATCACAAAAAACATTTCTTTTGGTATTGATGCCCAGTTTCTCTTTCTTGGAGCCGATGTCAAATATCAGTACACAGATGTTGAAGCTTCAGATATCATTGCTGGCTTTGATCTTTTGTTATTCACCATGGGGGCCCGGTTTATTCTGGATTTCTAACCCGAATTTCCCATAAAACTTTTTATTGGGTATAAGAAGTTGCTATGCAGAAGATATTCCGTCATGATTTTAGAGTCATAAGGCATTCTAAAAGGCATTTTGGATTAGAAAAAAGCTCCTTAATTGGTTAAAAAAGAAGAAAACATATAACCAACAAGGAACCAGAGATGAATAATAAGAAAATAAACTACAAAGGAAAGTTTGTCTATATTGGGATTGATGTTCACAAGAAGTTGCCTCTTCACCAGAATTTGTGGGGAACCCCACAGAACTATACTTAATCTGCAAGCACAGATCATGATGAAAATAATGAAAACTCTTTCCTTGGTTTTTATTTGTGTGTTCTATTGCTTACAATCACTTGCTGATGAAGCTGGGAAGAACAGCAATATAAGCCAAGGTGATCCTTATGTGGCTACTAACAATATAAGGAATGTTTCCAATCCTGCACATACACCATCTCCTTCTTTGTGGACCCAGGAATCAAGAGTCGGAGACACCCTTTATATTGATGGAGAAATTCAAGATATCCAATGGTCTATTCTTCGTGATGGAGAATATAAAGGTGTCAAAAGAATTGTTTTAAACAGTTTCGGTGGGTCTGTAGATGGAGCTAAGGAGTTTGCAAAAGTAATTCGAGAACAAGGTTTAGTGACAGTTATCCCCGCAGGAGGTGTTTGCATGAGTGCTTGCACCTTACTGTTTCAAGCAGGAATTAAAAGACAAGCTCATCGGTCCGCAATTTTTATATATCATGCTCCAAGGGCAGGAAAAATAGGAATTTCAAAACTTCATGATAGATGCAAGAAAAACGGAAAAGAATACTGTGAACAGGCAATCAGTGATTATGTAGCTGGTAGCACTGCCAGTGCTGATGCTTTTTTTAACCTATTTCTCCAGTATGATTTGAACCCTGAATTGAAAGACCTTTTTTACTCATTACCAGATGAAAGTGAGGAATTTTGGAGAGAAGATGGAAATTGGTTTAAAAAAATTGATTTAGTTTTTACACAAGACCCTTCAGATCAACGCATTGCCCAACTCTACACACCTTGTGTACTTGACCATAGCTATCTTGATGAGTTTAATGTTGTTACTGATTGGTTTGATCATGATCCTGGTTGGGTAACCGATAAATCGGTAGAATTCAAAAACCCATATTCTCCCATACCTTGAGAAGATGACGATCAATTACGAAACTTCATGAGAAGTTTGGGCTGGCAGCAAAAACTGTGAGCCTCAGTTCTTCCCCAAACATTTCATGGACTGGTTTTTTCGAAATTTGAGAAAAAAGTATTCTATTTTGAGTCACATTTTTTTGACGGTCCTGGCATTCACTTTTCTCATCCTTTCAAAGAGCCTGTCCTGTAATTCAAACATGATCTTTGCTTTTTTCCGACTCTTTTCGTGTTCATGGCCAAGCAGATGCAGAACTCCGTGAATCAGAAGGTAACCCAGTTCCTCCCTGACACTGATCTGGTGATCTCTGGCCTGTTTCTCTATCACTGGACCACAGAGAGCCAGTTCCCCCAACTCCTCCGGCTCAGAACCGGAAAAACTGAGAATATCAGTGACCTTGTTTTTTGAACGAAAATCCCTGTTGAGTTTTTTCATGGAACTTTTTTCCAGAAAGGCAATGGTGATCTCGCGGTCTTTAAGCTGAAGCCCCTGTACTAATTCCCTTTCCAGGTTTTCCATCCAGAGATGAATAAACCGACGGGGGATTTTCCACCGGCAGAGCTTGACGATATGGACATTCAAAAAATCCCCCTGTGAATGATACTATACTGATCGTGTTTGAAATTTCACGGACTTTTCCCTCTTGAAACACCAGACAACTCAAACACGATCAGTATATAATCCTTGATGAGGGAGGGATTTTCCGCTCTCCTCCCAACACGTCAATGAATCCATCAGGGATTCATAATAATCACCAGCCCGCATTTCTCATAAATTGTCGAGGAGATTGGAAGTCACAGCAGAAAGTTTGTGAGAAATGCGGGCTGGCCCTTCCTTCTCTATCACTGTTCCCCTTTTTGTGATTGTTAAAAGCGGGTTTGGTAAAGGTCTCAGTCATTTTCAGACAGACCGTTCAGCCGGTTGAGGATTTCTTTGTAGTTTTCCATCACTTTGCCCAAATCCTGCCTGAAACGATCCTTATCCATTTTATTCCCGCTTTTTTCATCCCAAAGGCGGCAGCTGTCAGGAGAGATTTCATCGGCTAGCAGGGGCTGGGACCTGGAGTCATAACCAAATTCCAGCTTGAAGTCGATCAGATCAATCCCCACCTTTTTGAAGAGGGGGACCAGGATAGTATTCGCCTTCAGTCCAAGGTCCTTAAGTTTTTTTATGTCTTTTGGGTCTTTTACTGTTTTAAGTATTAAGACCTGGTCCTCGCTGATAAAAGGATCTCCAAGCTCGTCTTTTTTATAATAAAATTCCACCAGGGGAGAGGCCAGCTTCATCCCCTCCCTGATTCCGAGTCTTTTGGCGGTGGAACCGGTCAGAATATTACGCACCACCAGTTCAAGGGGAATCATGTTCAGTTTCCTTGTGACCATGATAGTGTCCCCCCTGTCGGCCACCCAGTGGGAGGGGATTCCCTGTTCCATGAGTTTTTTGAAAAGCAAAGAGGCAATGTGACGGTTAATCTCCCCCTTTCCTTCCATGACGGCCTTTTTTTTGCCATTAAAGGCGGTGAAGGAATCCTTAAACTCCTGCCAGATCAGATGGGAATGATCTTTCACTTCAAATATTTTTCTGGCTTTTCCTTCATAGAGCAAAGCCCCCCGGGTATGGTTTGATCCGGTTTCAGATTCCATTGGGTTCTCCTGTGGCAAGGACTTTTTCAATGATTTTTTTTAATTGACTCAGATGTCTTTTCCCTGAAAAAATCTCGTCAAGTTCTTTGGGGGTGAAATAATTTTTGATTTCATCCGCTGTCAGCAAAGCCTCCCTTAAATGTTCTCCGGATTTCAGAGACTGAGACACTCTTTGAATTTTTTCATAGGCTTCTCTGCGGTCCAACCCCTGGTCAATGAGGTGAAGTAACAGATGGGAACTGAAAAGTGTGCCCTGGGATTTTTCCACATTCCTGAGCATCTGCTTTTTTTTAACCTCCAGATCCCGGATCATCCGGGCCATGCGGTCACAGGCATAATCACAGAGAATAAAAGCATCAGGGAAGATCACTCTCTCCACTGAAGAGTGGGAGATGTCCCTTTCGTGCCACAGAGCCATATTTTCCATGGCGGACAAACAGTAAGACCTCAAAAGGCGGGAGCATCCGGTGATGTTTTCCGAACTGATGGGATTTTTTTTATGGGGCATGGCACTAGAACCTTTTTGGCCAGGACTGAAACCCTCTGAGACCTCATCCACCTCGCTGCGTTGCAAATGTCTTACCTCAACAGCCAGTCTCTCAAGGCCCCCACCCATGAGGGCAAAAACACTGAAAAGCTCTCCATGACGGTCCCTGGGAATCACCTGGGTGGCCAGGGTTTCCGGCTGAAGACCCAGGAATTCACAGACTTTCTGTTCCACTTCCGGTTTTAAAAGGGAATAGGTTCCAACGGCTCCACTGATTTTGCCAATAGCCATGTTTTTCAGGGCGGATTGCAGACGTTTTTTGTGGCGGGAGAACTCGGCAAAAAAACCAGCCAGTTTAAAACCAAAAGTGGTGGGCTCTGCAAACATTCCATGGGTGCGCCCCGGACAGAGGCTGTCCTGGTGTTTGAGACTCTGTTCCTTAAGATTTTCAAGCAGGGAATCAAGGGAGGATAAGAGGACAGGGCCTGCTTTTTTAACCTGTAAACTCAGGGCTGTGTCCAGGGCATCAGAGCTTGTCATTCCATAGTGCAGATAGCGGCCCTGGGGGCCAACATTTTCAGCCAGATTGGAAACAAAGGCAATCACATCATGTCTGGTTTCCTTTTCAATTTCAAGGATTCTATCTATTTGGAACCTGGCCCCTTCCTGGATGGCTTTAAAAGCCTCATCGGGGATAATATTCAATTGGGCCTGGGCCTGGGCCACAGCCATTTCCACTTCCAGAAGACACTGGAAACGGGCTTTTTGGTTCCAGTGCTGACCCATCTGTTGCCTGGTATAACGTTCAATCACGGAAAACACCTCCACTCAGTTTTTTCAGTTTTTATTCTTATTCACTTTTTTTATTCATTTCAGGTGTAGTGGTCAATCCAGTTCTGAACCATCTGGTGTTCCCTCTGGTGAACCTTTTTTGTGGCCTGTTCCAGGGAGATTCTGGAAACCTCATCACAGGTCACAGCCACCTGTTGATCCACAATTGCACCAGCATCCACCTGGGCTGTGACGTGATGAATGCTCACTCCGATGTCGTCTCCGGCTTTGTAGGCCCTTTGGATGCTGTCAAGCCCCTTGTGTCCTGGAAGCATGGAAGGATGTAAATTGAAGAGACGATTTTTCCAGGCTTCCACAAAGTGAGGAGGCAGGATTTTCATAAATCCTGCAAGAAAGATCAGGTCAATATCCCTTTTTTCAAGTTTTTTATGGAGCTTGTTCCAGGGGATGGGTTTGTCCAGAACCCAGCTCTCCACCCTGTGATTTTCGGCCCGTATCAGAGCGTAGGCTTTTGGATTGGAACTCACCACCAGGAGAGTTTTAAAACGCTCTTTGTTTTTGAGGAAAACACTGAGGTTGGAACCAAAATCAGAGACAAAAACGGCCATATTTTTTTTGGCTATCAATGGTCCTCCGGGGAAGAAAGGACAATGGGTTTTTTACTGGACTCAAGAACACCCAGATCATGGCAGCCAAACCCATCCTCCCTGATCCGGGATAAAATTTCAGGGGCCTGGTCAGCAGGGACAATGAGAACAAGACCCACACCACAGTTGAATGTTTTTAACATTTCCTGTTTTGAAATATTGGCCCTGGCCATGGTTTCCCTGAAGATTTCGGGAAACTCCCAGATTTTCAGCTTCAGACCCAGGCCCTTTGGTAAAACCCTTGCCAGATTGTGAATACCTCCACCAGTGATATGGGCCACGGCAGCCGGATTCCAGTGTTTAAAGATATCCAGGACCAGATCCGCATAAAGATGTGTGGGGGTCAGGAGTTTTTTTCCATAAACTCTTAAATCATCTGGAGAGGAGTAAAGCTTTCTCAGGAGGGAAAAACCATTGCTGTGAAAGCCTGAAGAACTCACCCCGATGACAGACATTCCTTCTTTGACCAGATGGGCACCCAGAATCTTCTGGCGATCCACAACACCCACAGCAAATCCGGCACAATCAAAATCTCCGGGTTGATAGAGTCCTGGCATTTCAGCAGTTTCTCCACCCACCAGGGCCATTTGGCTTTGGTCACAGGCCTGCCTGACGCTTTTCAGAAAGGCTTTGGCCTGTTCCAGGTCAAGTTTGGAAGTGGAAAAATAGTCCAGAAAAAAAAGAGGTTTGGCCCCTGTGCATAGAAGATCATTGACACACATGGCCACCAGGTCCTGTCCAAGACCTGAATACTGACCAAGCTCAATAGCCAGTTTCAACTTGGTGCCCACCCCATCTGTGGCACTCACAAGACAGGGTTCCCTGATATCAGGAATATCCAGGCGAAAAATGGAGGCAAATCCTCCAATGCCCTCAAGGACAGAGTCCCTATGGGGACATTTTCCCGGGGACGTTGTTGTTCTGGAGTCTCCGATTTTGGAGTCTTTGGAGGTTCTCTGTTCCTCTGCTTCCTTTAAAAGCCATTCCACAAGGCTTTCCCCTTTTGTTATATCCACACCGGCACGCTTATAATCAATAGTCATAATTTTCCTTACAAAAACCCATGGAATAGGGGTTGGAATTGGAAGATAGTGGTCATCCCCTCTTTTGTCCAGTGGTCCAGTGGTCCAGTGGTCTTGTGCCATAAATTTTGTTAAAATACATCAAAGACCATGAGGACCATTTAAAAGAGCATTTGTTTTTTTACATGATTTCCATGAAGAAACCCTGTAAAAATTCAAATACGACCAGTATAATAAAAGACTGATAAAAGACTGATTGGGTTTGGATTTCCAGATTGCCTGAGAGGAAAAAATCAATGGAAACTCAAACAAAACAGGTGTGTCTTTTGGAGACCCATGGGCCGATTTCTTCTGATATTGATTTTTATCTTTCTTTCTCCGGAGGGTTTTACCCAATACGAAGGAGATGATGTCTATGATCCATTTGCCGATTATTCAGAATTTGAGGAGAACAGTGAGGAAGAGGCGGACATCAATTTTTTTCGCAACGGCCGTTTTTTTAATTTTGGATTTTTGTTTGGCGGTCGAATGCTCAATGAAGGAATGGGGGAGCATATTGAAGCCAATCTCTCTCCGGGCTTAACCCTTACCTACTTTTTTAATATAAGACTGGCTCTTCAGTTCAGTTATTCTTACAGCAGCCATCTTGTTGGTCCCATTGAACATCCGGGTCAGCCCATTCCCTTTGAGGGCAATGTGAGTTTTACCCATATTGCCTTTGATGTAAAATACTACTTTAACACTGATAATGTCACCCGGGGTCTGGCTTTTCTTAATCCCTACATTATTGGTGGTTTTTCCCAAAACTACAGGTCTTTTTCATTAGTGGATCAGCTTTATGTTGGAAAAGATGATGGGGCGGGTATGGAGGCCGGTCTTGGAATTGAGATCCCCATGTCCCGCAAGGAAATTTTTATTGGTGCCCAGGTGACATATGTCTATGTGAATTTTTCCACGGAAAACAATCCTGTGGTTCGTGACCCTGATGTTTTTCTGGACGGGGACATGATGCAGGCTTATTTTATTCTGGGTTTTAACTTTCTCTGATTTCCATTATCAGAACCATGGATCAATATTATATTCATCCGCATTTTTTCATCCACATTTTTGAGGACAGGGCCGGTTCATTGGATATTTAACCTGAACTTCTCATACACTTCCTGCTGCGGCAGCCGAACTCCTCTCTACAAAAAGATTTTCCCTGAAGCCGTTTCGACGGAGTGTAAACCATGCCTTCAACGACTTTCGGTCCGCTTCTCCTTTTGTAGAGGGATTTTGACAGCCTCGCTACGAAAGTTTATGAAAAGTTCGGGTTAAATCCGAAAACTGATTTTTTTTTGGTAGTCTCATTTTTATTTCATTTTGAAGGAGTTTTGTTTTTGCATCCTTTGGCATTTTAAAATGTGTGTGAGGAGTATTGATGTTGATAAAGTCTTTTATTCAGTCTGATTTTGGTTTTCGTCCCATAAAAGTTGAGGTGGTTTTGGTTCCCGGGCTTTCCCGGATTGAAATTCTGGGACTTCCCGATCAAAGCATCAGGGAAAGTTCCAAAAGAATTCTTTCGGCTCTGAGGTGTCATGGTTTTCGCATACCTCCCGGAAAACAGGTGCTTGTGAATCTTCATCCCAATTATTTAAGAAAGACCAGCCAGGGACTGGATTTTGCCATTGCTCTTGGGATTTTACTTGAATCCGGTCAGATAGAATCGGAGTTTTTTGATTTTCAAAAGGGTTATTGTTACGGCACTCTCAGTCTCAAAGGTGAGGTCCTTGTGCCAGAGGATCTAAGTCTGTTAAATTTTGAAAATTTTCAACAACCCCTGCTTGTTGGTGACAATAAAACAAAATGGAATTTTGAAACCAGACAGGTCAGAAGCCTTGGGGATCTAAAAGATATTAAAACGGTTGAGGCCAGTGAGGATTGTTTTCAGTGTCAACCCACAGAACACAACCCCCATATTTATTTTGAAGACCATCTGGCCCGTCTTATGAAGATTGTGGCTTTAGGGGAGCATCCTCTGCTTATCGCCGGTTTTGCCGGTTGTGGGAAAACCACTTTGGTTGAAAATCTGGTTTCTCTTTTAAACCCACCGGAGGAGAAAATATTCCTGGAATCCAAAAAATACTGGTTACTCAGTGGTCGGGACCTGAGCACCCGCCCCGTGGTCCAACCACATCACTCCGCCACCCCCATTGCCGTGATTGGCGGGGGAAGACCCCTTAAGTTTGGTGAAATTTCACTGGCCCATGGTGGCACTCTTATTTTGGATGAACTGCTTGAATTTCACCCTCAGGTGCAAAGTGCTTTAAGGGAGCCTATGGAGAAGGGAATGATTTACCTGTCAAGAGCCGGAGCCAGAAAACTTTTTCCAGCTTCCAGCCTGGTTCTGGCCACAACTAATCTTTGCCCCTGTGGACATTTTCAACCGGGTATGATTTATCAATGTCGTTGTTCCAGTCTGAGATTGAGAAATTATGTTGAAAAACTCACCGGCCCTTTTCTTGATCGCTTTGCCATCTTTCATCTCTATAAAAAACCAAAGTTGGATGTCAGAACCAGTCTCAGTGACATGAAAAAATCTGTGAAGAAGGGCCTGGAATTTCGTTTGAAAACACGAAAACAATACCAGGTCAACCAACACCTTCCCTTTGAGACTCTCATGAATCAAATGGAGGATGGAGTCCTGCCTGAGATGATTCCTTTTTCAAAAAGTCATCGCAGACGGCAGTCCCTGCTCAGAGTGGCACGGAGTCTTGCCGATCTGGATCAGTCTCCAAAGATCAAAACGGAACATCTTGAGGAATCACAGGAATGGACAACAAGAGACATTTACAGGCTGGAACAGTTTTGTGCTGAGGACTTTGCCGTGCGGTAGCTGCCTTCCGGAAAACCGGACTGAAACAACACATTTATATATAAGTCTCTTTACCAGAATTTGTGGGTGAGTGGAGGTTCAGATCAATCATTTGGAGTGGCAGCCGCCTGTCTTTGGGGAGGGAACATTTTATCCAGAGTGACATCCATACCATTAAGAGCCTTCATGAGTTTAAGAGTGCAGACCCTGGCCATGGCGTAATCGTTTTTGACTTTTGTGTACCCCTTTATGAAGGTGTCCTGCCTTCTTTGCAAATGGGCAATTTTGGGTTGGAAGTCAAACTCCACATATTCAACCACAGCCTCAGGTTCACAGTATTTCATCATTTCCCCCATTTGCTTTTCAAAATAAATATCATAGATATCAAAGCAGGGATGCCTGCCCTTTTCATCCCTTTGGTCTAAAAATCCTCTCATTCTTTTCATACAATGTTTGTATCCGTAATCAAAAGTCCTGGTGGCAGGTTGAATGAGACCTCTTTGAAGACGAACAATGGTCCTGGCAATGTTATTTCTTGTTTCCGTAAAATGCCTTATTTCCTTAAGAGTGGGGGGGCGATTTATTGTTGTCAACTGATTGATAAGGGCTGTGGCCAGTCCGTATTGCCCCCCTTCACAATGATTTTGAGGGGATCGTTTGCCACAGACTATTTTAAGGGCTTTTTTCTTTACCTTTTCGCATATTTTGATTACTTTGTCATCAAGTGAACAGTTTGTCTTAAGCAACTCTGAAAGACGTTTGTTGTCTGTTTGATAAACGCAACGGGTATCCATTGTTCGATTCCTGTTTATTTCATCCAGGGCCTTTATTTTCTCTAAACGGGATAGTATTATGGCAGGATCTCCATAGTTAGTCAATGAATCGTCATGATTAAGCGTTTTATAGTGGTTTATGTTGTCCCATGTCATAGCCATTTCTCTGAACAGCTTGTTTGTGATTATTTCGGCTTTTTCGGATATGTTTGGTAATTGCAGGTTAAATGTGTATGTGGCGAAAGTCTGAGGACTGTTGTAACTGCATTCAAACCTGGATGTGGTTTCGGTGTGCCCCTGAACTCCAAAGAGAAAGATAAACAGAAAAACGGTTTTCAGGAACATGGGTTTTCTCCAAGTCAATGGTCATTGTGATTGACGCTGATCCGTCCCTTGGTTTTCATGCTCTTCAGATATAGGGAGTCATGAAACTTCAAACTGACCGGATCTATTCTTCTTTGATTTTATCGGATTTCATTATAAAACTCCAGTGGATTTTGTTTCAGGCGGGCAGGTCCCCGGGTTTGAATGGTGTTCTGCCCCGGGTTTTCAGGGCTTTTTTCAAGGTCTCCGGGGGCTGTTACGGAACTTGTGTTGAAATTTTAAACACTTTTGTTTTTTTTACCATGGGTCTTGTTTTATCATTTTGATTCAATTATATTTCATTTCTGGTTTTTGGATAACAGGTCATTATTTTCCAAATAAAGGAGCGTTTCAGATGAAGTATTTAATCATGGGTTTGTGCTTTTTTTTGTTTACAGGTCAGGCGTTTTCAAAACAGATTCTCACGGGCTACCAATTGGTTCGTTTTGTTTGTGAGGAGGAAGATATAGGTTGGGGGAGTGAGTATATACTGATCCTGGAACAAATCTCCTCAAAAACCCTGAACAGGGATTCGGCCATGTCTGAGACCATAGATGGTTCCGCTTTCATTGATTTAGGGAGCGATGTGACGCTCACTGATGATGGGGAGTTTCGTCTGAGGATTTACGATAAAATTGACGGGAAAACAAAAGAACAGATGATTGAGGATTTTATGAAGCGTGAGGCCGACCTGGATTTTTTCAATCGACCCATGGATTATGTGGGAAAAGGGTATCGGAGTAAAAGTATTATTACCTTTGAATCCACAGGTCCCTATTCCTTTATAAGAAGTATGAATGTCTATTTGGATGGAATACATGATGGTATAAGCGGGGGAGTGAGCACGACCAATGCGGGGAGGAGTATGAAGGGGGACGAACTTTATTTGTGCGACGAGTCTGTCTTTGTTCCTGAGATGACTGAGGAGCAGTGATGGGAGGAGAGGTTCCCCCTTCCGGGGGGCTCTACAACAGTTTATTTTTTCAGCCACTTTTATAAAAAAGGATCAGATGGTAAGAGGTCCACGATTCACCTGTTTTTGTTTTATAAATTGTTCCCAATTGAATTTTCAGACATTTCAGAAGGGAAACCCCCGGAAATTTCAAATACGGCCGGTATCATCAAAAGGCTTTGGATCGTGTTTGAATTTTCCTGTTTTTTAATTGTGGAGATGACACCTTTCAAAGTTCATTTGTTGTTTTTTCGGGACGGCCATCCATTCTATCCATAGGCTGGAGCCACTCAAAAGCAACAAATGAACTTTGGGGACAAAAGCAATTGGGACAGTCCCGAATATCAGAAAAGCTGTGAGATTTCATCATTCATCCTTCTTGTGTAATAATCATTGACAAGGTCAGCACTATCATCATGACGGTTACCCAGAATCACAATTTTCAGACCTTTTTCAGGAGTGACGGAAACAAGACTCAGGTAACCGTACTCAAAACCATCATGCCAATACCGAAAACTCCCGTTAAACTGATCGACATAAAAACCAAATCCGTAACTCATCCGTTTACTATGAACATGAACTTTGGTCATAAGTGCAATGGATTCTTCAGTCAGGACTTTTGGATTTGTGGAATTTAAATTATCAAGCCAGATCATCAGGTCTTTGGTATCGGAATAAAGACTGCTGGATCCTTTAAAGGAAGTGGCATCTTTACAACATCTCTTTAACAACAAGTCATCGACATCATCCGGATAACGATATCCTTCAGCCATAAATGGGATATTTTTTTCTCGATGATATTCGCCTGAAGATTTCATTCCCAAGGGGTCAAAGATTTTTTCCTGTAACAAATCTTCATAGCTCTTATCGGAGACATTTTCGGCAAGATAGGCCAAAAGCATATAACCAAAATTGGAATACTCGGGTTCTTCTCCGGAGAAGGAAAAAATATTATAATGTTTCAATTGTTGAATCAAAATAACACCTACATTAGGTACATACATTGCAGGATCATAAAAATCTGTTTTCTGAACATCTCTATATAAACCGGCTGTATGGGTTAAAAGTTCGTAAATCGTAAATTGATTCCATTTTTTTCGGGTTTCAGGATTGATATCTCTCAATGAAAGGGGAATATAATGACTGTAGGGCAAATGAATATCAATCAGACCTTCCTGAGCCAAAACAAAAGTCAAAGCCGCTGTAAATTGCTTGCTCATAGAGGCAATCATAAAACGGGATTGCATTGTATGGGGTACTTTAAAGGAGTCATGGGCCAATCCAAGACTTTTTTGATAGATAATCCGGTCATCCTGTTTGACTATAATATTTCCATGGAAGGAATAAGTTTTATGGTATTTTTGAACAATCTCGTCAATTTTGACCTCAGGATTGTTCACTCCGGAAGCGTAAAGGGGTGACAGATAACAAAACATGAACACAATATTGAAGAGGCAATTCATAATGATCCTGAAATTATAGCAATCCTGAAAATATCAAATATTGATTTGAACAGGGATGGGAATTATATGATGAAAAATGCAAATAGTCAAAAATTATATTCTATCCAATTGTTCCATGGAGTTTTTAAAAAAGATTTTATCTGAGTTGTACGGATCCTGTTTGAAAATTTTTTAGTCGGTCCTGAAAAAGTCTGGATCACCCTTTAGTTCTTGGTTTTAAAGCCATAAGGTGATATTCAGAAGTCCTGAAAACTGGGTGTAATCGCCGTCACTTATGTCTATGCCGTCACTTATGTCTATGTGGATAAGACTCATCTGAGGACCCAGGGAAAAGTTTGGAGCCACCATGAAATGATAGCCCAAACTGATTCCGAGGGTTGTTTCTCCACTGTTTTCATCCACCAGTCTTCCTGTGTAGTTATTTTTGTCTGAAATGCTGGCTTTGACTTGGGTGACTCCAAGTAGACCGCTGATCCAGAGACCATTTTCATCCGCTTCACTAACATAATAGGTGAGTTCTGCCATAAAATTATTAAAGGTCACGTTATAATCATGTTTGGAACTGACCATTTCACATGGTTGTTGACACATTCCTCTCATAGGTGTATTGGAACCTTTTTTGACTGTTTCATTTGTGAAGAAGGTTTTACCGGTGTATCTCTGGAGGTAAACTCCAGCGGACACATGGTCATTAAATAAAAGTCCAAATCTGAAACCAAAACTGATTTCCGAATCAAAGGACTTGGAGTGAAGATCTAATATTGGATCACTACCCACACCCACAAAGACAGAAGATATCCCCAGAAGCCCTGAAGCGTAAAAACCGTCCTGACCTTGGGCAGCAAACGGAACCAAAAAACCGAGAATGACAAGAAATTGTTTCATAGAAGGTCTCCAATGAAAGATTACAGTGAGTTTATTGCATCCTTCTATTATTTGTTTTCTATAAAGTCAATAAAACTTTCCTTCTCAACTCACTTATAAGAACATACGACACACTGGAAAACCAAAGCCTGAGTTGATTGGATGTAAAACATGAGTACTCGTTCGGTCGGCAAACAAACATAACTGCTGCTCCTTGATCCTGTTCTCCATATCTCCACGGGCACAATAAAGCTCCTCATACAATGACTTGCCCTCATACTCCTGTTTGCAAAGATTTGTCACTACAAAACGGGGATTCTCTCCCTTGGATAAATACTCCGCCTTACCCACAACACGACGATTGCATGACCAGGACTTTAGTGTCTTGTAAACAAAATCCACAAACTTACGGGTCTCCTCCTGAGTATTAATATAATGCTCCCGGACCTCCTTAAGCTCCTTCTCCAAAAACCTGCATAAACGAGAATTCCTGGCTAAACCCAGAATGTACTTCACATTATTGCACTCACACCAACTCATAATATTATCCCGACAAAAACCACTGTCCCCTCGAACAATGATCTTCACTTCAGGCCACCTCTTACGAATCAAAATCACCAACCTCTCCAGTTCCTCTTTGGAACCATCGGCTGCATCACTGTCGGATGTCCTTAACTTCGACACCAACACATGATCCCCACAAAAAACATACAAAGGAAGATAACAATAGTTCCCATAGTATCCATGGAAAAATCGACCCTCCTGATCCCCATGAAGAGGATCATCGGTGGCATCAAAATCAAGCCCAATCTCCTTGGGGGCTTTATCATGGGAATTTAAGAAAGTGGTTGCAAAAAACTTCTCCACCTTATCGGGATGACAAACAATCTTTTTTTTTATTGTAATACCTCAATTTTATTGAGGAAAAACTGAAAGTCACTCCCTTTTTCTATTTCTTGTGAGATATGCGGGCTAGAGTTATGGTTTTATAATTTAATTTAAAGACCCGTTTCCTGACAGAACAAATTATTTTTTTAGAAACTCACTGACCTGCTTCTGCAAAAACTAAAAACTGTTCCAGGACACTTCTTTTTTCTTTTTAGGATTAAATTTTTATTTTTTTACAATCAACCACCGGACTTTGGTCAAAAATGAATGCTTTATGTGCAACAACGCCTTTATGCTATAATAGTATGATAAAAAGAAGCGAATTTAATGAAAACTGTGAGATCTTTAATTATCAATGCGTTGGCGTTAGCTGAGCGAATACGGATGGGGGGGATCGCCTATAACCCTCTCTCAAAAGATGTGATACAGGATCCTTATTCCACATTCACGGTCTTGCGTGAGCAGAGTCCCGTCCACCGCAGCTTTCTTACGGGTTGCTGGATTATAAGCCGTTACGATGATGTGGAAGCTGTCCTGAAAAACCACGAAAAATTTTCCAATAACCCAAAGCTGCGTAGGAATCGCTGGGAGCGGATCCTCCCGCCGGGGCCGGATGACTACAGTACATTGCTGGTGGATCCTCCTCACCATACATGGCTACGCAAAATTGTCAACAGAGGCTTTACCTATCAGGCCATCATGGAGCAGGAACCCATGATACGAAATGTTTTGGACAGTCTGATTGATAACATTTCCGACACGGAGGGGTTTGATTTTATGAAAGAAGTGGCAAAACCCCTTCCAATGATTGTGGTAACCCGAATGTTGGGAATTCCTGATGAAGACCAAAAGAAGTTTGGGAGATGGTCCAGGGATCGGGCACAACTCCTGGAACTGACTGTCACCCGTGAGGAGAGAGAACAGGGCGTGATGGCGGGAAAAGCCATGGCCGGGTATTTTAAATTGTTATGTGAAAAACGTCGGATTCAACCGACTGATGACATCACAAGTCTTTTGGTTCATGAAAGTGAAGATGGGAAATCCCTGAGTTCCAAAGAGGCCGTTGATATGTTGACTGTTCTTTTTGTCGCAGGTCAGGAAACCACAGCCAATCTCATTGGAAATGGGATGCTGGCTTTATTAAAAAGGCCGGATCAGGTGGCTCTTCTCCGTCAGAATCCCGATGATTTCAGTATGATTCAGAAAGCCGTCAGGGAGATGCTGCGCTATGACGGACCTGTGCAGGGGGACTTTCGCATTGCATGCGTTGATTCCAGGTTGGGGGGAGTTTCCATCCGAAAGGGAGACGGATTGATTTTGCTCATCGGTGCAGCCAATCGGGATCCAGAGGCTTTTGAGAGAGCCGAAGAGTTTGATATCACAAGAAAAGGCCCCAACCACCTGGGCTTCGGAAGGGGGATTCACCACTGTGTAGGGGCCGGGTTAGCACAGTTGCAAACACAAATTGTTCTTGAAAAACTCCTGAAGAGATTTAAAGTTTTGGAGTTAATTGATAAAAAACCCCGTTTTCAGAGCAGGACAATTGTGCGAGGGCTTGAATCCCTGCATTTAAGAGCCGTTAAATGAGGTAGTGATCTTCCTGTCATTACCGAGCGATTTTGACGGTATAATCACAGCGACTTTGTCGGTATCGGTGCGTCCTCCTTTTGACTCTCAAATGAGTGTCAGAAACATTTAGTTAAGGTATGGTATACAAACCATAGCTCTTAGAATACAAAAAAGCCGACTCCAAAGCTCTGGAAGAACAGGAAGCTTTATTCAACCGAGGAAGAGCTTAAGGCCTTGGTTTTTGAATATATTGAGGTCTGGTATAACAAAAAAAGAAAACATTCTTCACTTGGCTATTGTAGCCCGGAGAGGTATAAAAAAAATTATCGCTGCTCGTTAATGCTCTCCAGAAATTTTGGGGAATTCCATAATGGTTATTTAAGAAAGACTGGAGTGGAAGTAAGGGGGGCAACCAATGAATTTGGTTATCGAATTCCAAAGGTAAAACCGGCTCAGATTTTATCTCTGGCGGAACTCTAATAACTCACTGGGTTAATGGATTTTTATTTACTACCAAATTCTATTTTAAGCTAAAAAAAGCTTTGTTAGGATAAAGATTTGGAGGTGGTACTTTCACCTCCACCAGGAAAGCGGGAGTAACTCAATTGGTAGAGTGTCAGCCTTCCAAGCTGAATGTTGCGGGTTCGAGTCCCGTTTCCCGCTCCATAAATTGGTGTCAAGAAGAAAATTTAAAAAAATAAAGTTTATAAGTACTTAATAACACACAAACGAGAAGGCAACGCAATGCCCCTTATTTCTGGATTTTTCAGCATATTTCAAAATTGGGTGACCTGTGGGTGACTTGCTTACTTTCGATTTCCATTGATATAAAAGCTTGGGACTTTTTTCAAAAATTTAACTGTTTCAAAAAGATACAGGACATTTGATAAAATTATAATTTCTAGTAAAATGGTTATTTAATAGTTTTCAAGCCAAAACAGTTCCTTTGGGAATGCTTTCAAGTTTTCCCCGTCAAAGGTTACTTGATGGAGACAACTTTTGTGAAAACCACTGGTCAAATATGAATGTAAAACCATTTTTGAAATGGGTAGGAGGTAAGCGTTGGTTTACTCAACACCATGCTGATTTGTTACCTAAAAAGTATAATCGTTATATTGAACCTTTCTTGGGAAGTGGAGCTATATTTTTTTATGTGAAACCTCAAAATGCTATACTTGGTGATATCAATAATGATCTGATAAATACCTATAAGGCTATCAAGAAAAATTGGAAGTTAGTTTTTCGTTATTTAAAAGCCCATAACAAAGCCCATAACAAAGAATATTACTATCAGATTAGGGATAAGATTCCAAGCAGCATATTTACACAAGCTGCACGATTTATATATTTTTTTTTACTGTAAGCCTGTACCAATTCACTATTGGAGAAGCAATACTCCATGGATACCCTAAAGAGATTGATATATTCTTTGCTGTTTGCACAATGATAATATTTACCTTAAGCACAATGTGGTTACATGGGTCTGCCATATTCACAAAAATAAGTTTACCGATGAGTAAAGTACGACATCTGAACATCTTCAGCATCGTCAGAAAAGTGCCCATATTGATTAAGAGAGCGATAACCGATAAGATTGCGAACCATTATTACGTCTATTCCCTTTTAATCATTGCGGGAGTGTATGGAAAAGCAAATCTCTTGTTCTATATGTTTCCTGATATTTCTCCTTTTTTGAAATTCGCAGCACTGGCTGGCTGGTACGCTGTGGGTGCCATACTCATTAAACAAGTAATGAAGAGATATTCACGGGAGCATGAGCATCTCATCATCATGACAGCCCTCCAGATATCACTTATCCCGTTGCTCAGTTTTATGCTTCCAGTGAAATATTTTAACGAATGGGATGGTTCTCATAAGCACTTTACAGAGGTCACTTGCTCTATTTATATTCTCATGGGTTTTCTTTCCTTGGTGGGAATAATGGAAATTGTTTTAAAAATTTTTAATCAAAAACAACAGGAGGGAAAGGGAAAAAAGGAAGTGCTGTCATCAATCCTGCTCTCCTTCCTGCTTCTTCCATTGGTCAATTTCACTTCCCATGGATTTCTTCCCAGCGATGATTACCATTTTGGAGAACGACTTATGCCTTATTTTTTGTATAATAATTATGGTAGGGTTCCATACGTTACCAATAATATTCCCGCTCATGGTTTTTCAGATATGATCTCCGCATTTTTGGCGGATGTCTTCACTACGGCAAATCCAATAACGGCACAAAGTGTACTGTATGGATACAGCCTTTCCCTGTTTTTTTCGACAATGGTATCGTTTTGGATATGGTTTAATCTTTTCAGCCCAAGAGCTTCAGGTTTTTCTCTGCTCTGTGTTGGAAATCCTATTTCATATATGCTCTATGCCAGTTTTTTCAGTAAAAAAATAGTTCAAAATGAGTGTCTTTGGATTGTGCTTTATGTCTTTGTCGGGTTTTCAATGGTGTTGTTTGAAATAGGTATAGGGGCAGCTATGGCACTATCCCTGACTCCTCTGGCACTGTTTATGATTTACCAAATAATTATTCAAAAGAAATACTTGAAAATTAAAAATATAACCTTGTTTGCCATGTCTCTCTTGTTGGCCTTGATCTTGATAGTTCGTGTACCAATAATTGACATATCGCTTGGTGTAATTAACATTCTATTGGAAAACTCCTCCATAAATTTAGATGCTTTCGGAGTACCATGGAAGAACTCTTACGTTGGTTATGCTGAATTTGGGGAAGTTCACTTTGTCCCATCACTATTAAAAAGTATAACAAACTTGGACTTCCCCTTGAGAAGTCTGTGGATATTTATTTCACCCATAATGATAATGACATCAGTATGCTTTTTCAGAAAGAAGATGATTTTTTTATCAATATCCATGTTTAGTGCCTTTCTTTTTTCCATACTCATAATGCCCTACTCTCTCGGTCGAATCGATCCGCTTGGAATGTCTCGTACGGGAGAATCATCTTTTTGCTTCTAATCCCCTTTTTGCTCTCCCCGGGAGAAGTTTCATCTGAACTTTTAAAAAAAAGTATTTCAACAGTATGGCCATTGTTGTAGTAGGGGTTATTTTGTTTTCAATAATTTCAAAACAATCCATTTTTTCAAGGGGAAAGATGACTTTCAAGAAATTAAACTTTACAATCAAACTCCATGATACCAAGGAATATAAACTAATCAATGGAACGGATTATGGTATGTCCCGAATTGGTACGGTCATCATAAGAAAAAATCATCTCAGAAAACTTGATCGTCTAAACAGGATATTAAATAAATATCTGAAAAAAAATGATGGGTATCTCGATCTGACCAACAACAACGCACACTATTTTTATACTGAACGGGAACAGCCCCTTGAGAGCAGTGCTTTTTATAACATGGCACATAAATATCAGCATAAAAGATCCGTTGCTCTTCTGAATGCCCGTCCTCCAAAAGTGGTACTGGTTTCAGGGAACAACACACTCCATGATGGTTTAACGATATCAATGCGTGCTTATCCAATATACAGGTGGTTGTATTTGTCGAATTACAGGTTAGTGAAAGAGGGAAATTTTGTTCTTATGTTGAGAAAGGATATTTATAAAATTTTTTTTATGGAAAAAGACGATGTTGCGGAAACAATGGCAAAAATTGAAAACTACACGGATTCCAGTGATTTAAAAAGTATGCCATTATCCTGGGGACACTCTTATCATAAATTGAAAAACATAATGATTGCCATAAAAAACGGGACCGTTTCTCCTGAAGATATGGTAACAGACAATGATGCTGACAGAACTTTTGGAATTCAAAAAAACGAATTTATAAATTCTAAGGCTCAAGATAACTTGAAGGGTTTATTTTTTACCTATTTTAATATCTCAGAAAAATCGATAACGGGCACAAAAGCAGGACTTTTAGTTCTTGATTTGAAATGCAGGGACCAAACCAGGTTTGCGTCAAAAATTTATTATACAAATGATTATCAGAAAATCTTTAATGAAAAAGCAATGTATAAGTTCGTGTTAAAAAATGGCCCAAATATTCTCCCCGTGGACTTGAATCCAAGATGGCTCCTTGGTGGAAGGGTAAAAAATATTGCGTTTGGTACTGAGTGTTCCAATTTAAATATAAAAAAAATGGAATTTTATCGTAGAATAGTTAGAGAGGATGCTCGACAGAAGGGCTGGAGGGAAGGACGACAGGGAGATCAGCAGAAGGAAAGAAGTCATTTCATGCCTTTTGAGAAGAGTGAATTGATGGCCAAGGTAAGATGAGGCAGGAAAAAGCATGAGAGAAGCTTTAATAGGGTACATACCCTTTGTAGGGAGTCATTTTAAAAAACAACACAATTTTACTGAATTTTTACAATTCCAAAAACTTTAATGATATGAAAGAACAATATTACAATCTTATTTTATGTGCGGGGTGTCCGCCGCTTTAAAGAATCCTAACTATCATGAGAATTTTTTTTATTCCTTTTGCCGATCTTATGGTGTCATTTGCTTTAACTATTTTAAACCAAGACTCTTTACTTATCCCTATTTTTTGTTGTCTCAAAAAAAATTCAAGCTCCACAGGAGGTATGATACCTCTTTTAACAAGGTCCTTTTTAATGAAAGGAAAACCCATTTCTTCAACAAGGAAAAGAGCAAAAAGATGAATATTACTATTTATCGACAAAGTGCTTATTAACTCTTTAAGATCAACATCTTTCCTGATTTCAAGAGTCCTCTGAAGAATATTAGTTGATGAAAATAAAACATAGGGATAAACCCCTTCGGATACCAAAGACTGCGTCAAACGTATTTCTCCTGTATGGATCGCATAAATTCTGTCACTCATTCTTTTGTATGTTTCCCAGTATTGTTGAAAGTGTTTTGATTGAAAAACTCTTTCAGAAACCACAAAAAAGAAAGAGCTAATATGATAACAAAACTCGTAACTCTCAGTCATTCCAATAAAGTCTGTACTATTCTTCAATACCTGACCTATTGTTTTCTTAAAATTATCAGGAATAACCAAACAGGAGTCATTCATAAAGATAACTTTTTCCAAGTTAAAAAATTCCAGGGATTTTAAGTATTCAAAACCTGTTTTGTATGAACCAAAGTCTCTGCCAAAGTTCTTTTGTTCAATAATAACAGCACACACATCCTTAAGTCCTTTAATGGATTCTGAAGACAAAGGAATAGTTGAAACAAAAACGACTTGAACGCCATAGTCATTCAGTACCTGGATAGTGTCCATTAAGTTTTTTGAAACACATCCTTTTATAGGATAAGATGCAATAATGGCAATAAACTTCGCCTGACTTAATGTCTTCTTTTCAAAAATAATCTTTTTTTTAAAAAATATCCTCTCATAGAAAAGAAAACGGCTAACAGAGAATGCTCTGTAACAACAAAACAGTAAAAACTTTACACATCTTTTAAAAAGATGTTTTAATTCATTTCTCATGATAATTCTTTTTATTCCTTTTGCTGATCTTATGGTGTCATTTATTTATTTTTAACTATTTCAAACAAAGACTCATGATCTATCCCTGTTTTTTGTTGTCTAAGAAAAAAATCAAGCTCCACAGGAGGTACGATACCTCTTTTAACAAGATCCTTTTTAATAAAAGGAAAGTCCATTTTTTCAACAAGGAAAAAAGCAAAGAAATGAGTATTATTCTTTACCGATAAAGTGTTTATTAACTTTTTGAGATCAACATCTTTCCTGATTTCAAGAGTCCTCTGAAGAATATCAGTTGATGAAAACAAAACATGAGGGTAAACCCCTTCGGATACCAAAGACTGCGTCAAACGTATTTCTCCTACATGGATTGCATAAATTCTGTCACCCATTCTTTTGTATGTTTCCCAGTATTGTTGAAAGTGTTTTGATTGAAAAACTCTTTCAGAAACCACAAAAAAGAAAGAGCTAATATGATAACATATCTCGTAATTCTCAGTCATTCCAATAAAGTCTGTACTATTCTTCAATACCTGACCTATTGTTTTCTTAAAATTATCAGGAATAACCAAACAGGAGTCATTCATAAAGATAACTCTTTCCAAGTTAAATAATTCCAGGGATTTTAAGTATTCAAAACCTGTCTTGTATGAACCAAAGTCTCTGCCAAAGTTCTTTTGTTCAATAATAACAGCACACACATCCTTAAGTCCTTTAATGGATTCTGAAGACAAGGGAATAGTTGAAACAAAAACGACTTGAACGCCATAGTCATTCAGTACCTGGATAGTGTCCATTAAGTTTTTTGAAACACATCCTTTTATAGGATAAGATGCAATAATGGCAATAAACTTCGCCTGACTTAATGTCTTCTTTTCAAAAATAATCTTTTTTTTAAAAAATATCCTCTCATAGAAAAGAAAACGGCTAACAGAGAATGCTCTGTAACAACAAAACAATAAATGCTTTGCACATCTTCTTAAAAGGTGTCTCAATAATTCCATTTTTTTTCTTACACCAATTTTTTAATCTCCTGCCAACCTCGTATCCTCCTCCACTCATCCACAGACTCTGGTGAGGATGCATTTAAATAGAACATGCTGGAATGGTCTATACCGTGTTAATAAAGATGGGTTTTTTAATGTTCCAATAGGAGGTCGGTCATCTATAATTTTCCAAAACGAATCTTTTGAAGAAGTGTCAACAGTTCTCAAAGGAACTAAACTTTATGCAAAAGATTTTGAGTTCTTGATTGATAAAGCAAGAAAAGGAGACTTATTGTTTATAGATCCTCCTTACACAGTTCAGCATAATAATGCTTTTGTTAAATATAATGAAATACTGTTTTCATGGGAGGATCAAAAACGTTTAAACTTTGCCCTTCAAAGAGCTAAAAATAGAGGTGCAAAAATAGTAGCTACAAATGCTTATCATAAAAGTGTACGGGAACTATATCAGAAGGAATTTTATTTAGAGAAAGTTAATAGAAATAGTTCTATTTCGTCTAAGTCTGAATCAAGAAAAAGATGTGATGAACTTGTTATTTTTTCGGAGATGTAGATATGGCTAATCAAGTTAATAATTTTTTTACTAATGCTGAATATCAGGATAACCCCCTTAGAGTTTTGATTGATTTTTTAAAAGAAGAAAACAGTAATGAAGAAGCCAAAAAATATGATGATATGCAATTTGTCGGCTATGTTTTAGAGATTGGTTTTGATAAAGCTACTGTAATTACTTCGGATCCTTTTAAAAAGGCAGTTGGAGGTGTTCCAAGAGGTTCTTTCTTAATTATGGCACCAGATACACTTGAAGGAATGCCTCCTCATTTTTCTCTACTCCGTGTTATAGCGACAGCTCCAACACCTTTATCTCGTGATGTTCAGCAAACATATTTTGAGCTGCATAAAAAATCCATGCCTGACTTGGATATTTGGACAAAAGGAGAACTTCAATGGGGAGCATTATCGACACAAGTATTAGGAATGTTTTTTCCAGATCCGAATGATAATAAAAAAATAAGCTTCTCAGGTGACGTAAATAATGTTGTCAGTGCACACAGGTATAAAGTTTATGCTCCAACAGATCCTCTTTTAGATATTATAGTCAATGGCATTGTCAGAAGTGAAAATAAGTTTTCAATTGGTCATCTAAGATTAACAGAATGTTCTTTACCTTTCTCAAACAATCCACCTCAGAATATCGAAGTTAAAGTTTCAACCAACGATTTTCGAGGATTTAGAACAGCAATGTTTGGTAAAACCCGGCTTGGAAAAAGTAATGTAGTTAAAATTATTGCAAAAAGTATCATTGAAACCACCAAAATCAAAACCGACAATAATGAAACTACTGAAACAGACAATATTGTTGGTCAATTGATCTTTGATGTTAATGGGGAATATGCAAATGACAACCCTCAAGATGGTAGCACTTCTCTGAGAAGTGCTTATCCTGATCGGTGTGAAGTGTATGCTCTTACAAAAAGACCAAATACTCCTTCATCTCCTCTGAAATTAAATTTTTACGAACAGCCAGATTCTTGTATTGGAATATTTCGATCCCTATTGGAAAACTCAGGGCAAACTTCTCAATACATAAAAAGTTTTTCCAGTTCCCAAATGCCTAATATTGATGACATTAAAAAAATGCCTAATGGTGATAGCAAAAGAAAACGATTAGTTCGTAAAGTTCAAATTTATTGGGCAATTTTAAAAAAAGCTGGATTTAATGTGGACGAAAATAGATTAAAAAGATTAAACC
Organism: Bdellovibrionales bacterium; assembly: GCA_965218815.1. Classification (GTDB taxonomy): domain Bacteria; phylum Bdellovibrionota; class Bdellovibrionia; order Bdellovibrionales; family JAGQZY01; genus JAGQZY01. The sequence goes on from CBDCLX010000002.1 coordinate 1,756,567, forward strand.
TTACTGGTGGCGGAAATAGTTCTCCAATTCATTTTGATCCATACTTCAATAAAAAAATACTTAAAGACGTATTTAATGATGATAAATCACTTTCTCATCCAAAAAGTTTAGAAAAACTTCAATTACATATGGAAAAAATAGCTGAATCCAACCAAAAGGAAAAACTAAAAAGTTCGTCATCAGATAATTTACTATTTGATGCCGATGATGAAGCACTTCTTAATTTTTTAAATCCAAAGACAGGAGGTGGACCACAAATTCTCCGCCCTTATATGATTTATCACGACTTCAAAGCTGAAGATTGTGTTAAAAAGATTATAGAATTTCTTGAAGATGGGAAGACAGTAATTTTAGATCTCGGAAATGCTTCAGATGAAATACGCAAATATTTTTCAGATCTTCTGTCTAAAGCAATTTTTGCCAAACAAGAGGAAAAGTTTACAAATGACAATTTGAAAAATCATTTTATTCAACTGTATTTTGAAGAAGCACACAATCTTTTTCCAAAAGATGACAAAGATCTTACTGGAGTTTATTCAAGATTTGCAAAAGAAGGTGCAAAATTTCATATCGGGATGGTGTATTCGACGCAGTCTCCTTCAACTATCAATAAAGAACTATTAGCACAAACTGAAAACTTTTTTGTAGCCCATATGTCATCTCAAGATGAAGCTCACGTTTTGGCTAAACTTCAAGTTCAATTTGATGGTTTGCAACATGATATATTACATACTCGAACACCAGGGTATATGAGAATGATCACTTTTTCTCATAGGTTTGTTATTCCTGTGCAAGTTAATAAATTTGAAGCTGTAAATGAACAAAATCAGTCAGGCACTCATTAGAAAATAAGGAGAAAACATCATGCCATACAAAGGTGGAAACAGACTCCCTAGTGAGTGTGCGAGTAAATTAGGTCATTTGGATGTAATTAAGAGTGAACTTGTAAATGAAATCATAAATAAGTTTGAAAGTTCTGAAGCACAAGAAATTGAATCAAAAATAACATGGGACCCTTTTGAAGAAAATAAAGAACCACTTCGTTTGATTTTTTCAGTCGATGGTTCCAAACAAACTGTTCGATCCGATCTGCCGCCATATAAAGAGGTTTCATTCGTAAAGACAGCACTTCTTCGTCTTGATCAGCATGCAATATCAAAGCTAGATCCAAGTTCCCCACACCCTCTTGCTCTCAAAGATATTATGACTGATGCGGCAATTTATCACGCTACAGTCTTTCCATTAAAAGGCATATCTCTAATGGGTAAGAACAATTATCATGCAGTTAGAAAGATAATTTATGATTCTCTTTGTGATTCTTCATTAAATGCTGAACCATTCAAAACGCTAAAGTGGATTGCTTATGAAAAGTGGAACAACAATAAAACAAAATCTCCAAGTTTTGAATGTCCACATTGTGAAAAGATAATTGAAGGTCTTGATTTTGATGTTGACCAACAAGATTGTGAGCATTGTAAGGAAACAGTATTTCTTTCTGATATGATTGGATTTCATCTGGAAATGGGAGAAGACGCAGTTCCTGATTCGGTATCTACAGCTTATATGTTAATCCATGAAACACTACTTCTTTTTACTGGTATTCGATATTTTTGGGAAGCAAACAAGTTTCATATTCTCAAAAGTGCTCTTTTTATTAAAGACGGACCTCTAACTCTACGGGGCCAATATTCAAAACTTGCTATTCCAATTAGAAATTTCTTTCAGTATGTAAAAGATAAAAATATTGAAATATTTGTTATGGGTCAGGAAAAAACTGGAGCTTTTGTGGATCATCTCAGTATTATAACTAAAAGTGTCCCAAATAAATCTATTTTTATCCCATCAAACGAATATATCAGAAAGGAAATTCAACATCGACCAGAGAGAGCAGAAGCATATGGAAGACGAACTAACTATGGAAATAAGATATTTGTGAAAAATGATGAATATCACCATATAGTTTTAAGTGTTCCTACAGGTCAATATGTTGACAGCAAAAGTCAGCAAGATTTTATTGGACTTAAAAAAATATTACCTACATTAGAAACAATATTAAGTCATCGGCATGAATGTGGATTGGTTCCTATTGAACTGGCAAATGGAGTAGCTTCCTTATCAAGTTATCCATCTGCAACTGTACTTAAAATTTTTGCAGAAATATAAATGTAATTGATTTGACCACAGCTGAAAACGAACTGACACCAAATTTCTTTGATCCTAAAAAAACAAATAGAAAAAGAAGAGGTGATCTTATTTTTTGTATCTACAGAAATAACGGGAAAACCGTTGGATAAAAAACATTTCACCCTTCGGTTTATCATTTTAAACTGTCGATCCCTGTCGGGATTATCTTCCCTTGAGAGACTTTTTCTATTACTTTGAAGGGAATAGCCAAGTTCTTTTAAAATACCAGAGGTTGTTCTCTCACAAATATCGTGGCCTTTTGCTGACAGCTCATCTGTGATCTTGCAGGCACCCTGACCAGGAAGTAGATTCCATAGTTGTTTATGGCGTTGTTGCACATAGAGAATTGAGATGAGAGTTTCCTATAGTATTTGAGATCAAAGAGCGGAAGGGACTGTCATTTGGTTGAGGATTTTAGATTTTATAAAGACCTCCATGGCCTGATTCGTAAAATTCCTTGAGCTGAGTTTTTCACCAAGGAGTTTTTTAAAGCGATACATGGCCGTTTCAGCTATAGACCGACGACTGTACCCACTCTCTGTTTTCCATTTCCTTTTTCCCCCTTTGCGAATAGAACGAATCACCTCATCCCTGTGCTTTGGAGGAGACTTGTTATTGCCATGTTTCCCGATTCTGGCTTCCTCGGTGGAATCAAAGCCTCAATATCGTTTCTCTGGCAATGATCCCAACAATCCCTGCAATCATAGGCCCCATCGGCACTCATTTTGGAAATATGATTCTCAAGACCATCGACCAGGTCCTCAAAAACCTCTGAATCCTTAAAGGAATTGTCCGTTAAACAGGTTGATAAAATCTCTCCAGTTTCCTCATCAAGACATAAATGAAGTTTCCTCCAGGTCCTTCTCTTTGCATAGCCGTGCTGACGAACCTTCCACTCCCCCTCTCCGAAAACCTTCAAACCCGTAGAGTCAATGACGGCATGAACAGGCTCTTTTGATTTGACTTTACCAAGGTCTATGGAACATTTTCTTAAACGACGACTCAAGGTGGAATAATCGGGAACAGGCAGAGAGATTCCCATGAGTTTTAACAGACTTTCGGTAAATCCCTGGACTGAGCGAAGAGTCAGAGAAAAGCGGAAACGAATCAGGAAGATGGCCTGAATGGCCCCATCTGAGTAGACGGGTTGAAAGCCCCGACCACCTTCAGAATTGAACAACCAATCGTTTTCCACATCTTTTGAGAACCAAAAAGTGATGGAACCCCGTTTAATGAGTTCCTTGTTGTAGGTTTTCCAGTTAATCCTTTTAAGACGTTTTCCCATAAAAACCATCCTTGGTTGTTTAAGTTTTGCTTTTTAAATTGACTTTAAACTATGGGGAGGCGTTTTTTATGTTATTTTTGTTGCCTGGACTTTGGTGAAAACTAATTGCTTTATGTGCAACAACGCCGTTGTTTATTCTCTTTTTGAAGTTTACGAATAACACTCTCAGACTCCTGAAAGAGAGTAACAATTTCTGATTTACTGAGAGAATCAAATTGAGTGCTGTTTATGGGCTCGAAAAGTTCTGTCTGAGTCATTAAAAATAAGTCTATAAAACATCCCCTGCAAAAGCAACGACTCAATGGGAAAGACTTCTTTTTTTTATTTCCAGGGGACTCTCTATAAATCTTTTCTCCAAATGAGCCCCCTCAAAAAACAATGAAAATTCCGCCTCCGTTAAAACTATTTCCTTCCTGTAGAACGGATTAATGCGAGAAAATGTACCACGCTCAAGCCCCTTGGAGATTATCACAAAGCCCGTGCCGTCGTAGTATAAACATTTACAGGAAGTGCGGAGGCGATTTATGAAAAGAAACAAATGACCCGAAAACGGGTCTTTTTTTTAACACCTTCCTGGAACGACTAAATAATGAATCGTAAGATGAACGCATATCGGTGGGCTCCTTACAAACATATATCTTCGTCCTGCGATTCAGGGCTATCATGCAATCTTCCTTAAAAAGTCAACCAGGTGATCCACATCCGGAAAGCGGATAATCCTGCCCTTATCCCATCTCATTGTGATGGAGTTGTTCAAAGGGGGAGACTTGATTTTCACCTCGTTAAATTCACTCTCTGTTATCATACCGGATTGCTTGAGTCCCTTGGCTTTGTGAATCAGCGTTGCCATCTGGGGATAAGTGGAGCCAATGGAGGAGTAAAAGCGACTGTTGGTACCTGGCCAGAACTCCCAGGCACTTAGAATATCAATTAAAAGCTCGTTGCTCACATTTTTGAGACGACCTTCCCTTGTCCGATATGTACTTAATCGCTTTTTTAAATTGCTATTATCCGGGGAATGATCCACATCACACCTCCTGTCTATGGAAACCTGTAAGTGATTGACTTTTTTAATGTAGATTTTTTGGGGTTGGAGACAAACCGGAGCGGCTAAATCTCTCTAAATTTTGATTTAAAAGACTGATACTATCATTGAGTAAAATAATAATTATCTTATGTCCTTTGTCCAGCAACTTAGCTGTCAGGGCAATCATCATTTCTGTTTTTCCACTCTGTGGCTCTCCATAAATAACAAAAGATTTGCTATTGTTTAAGTTATTAATTGTTTGTTTTATAGTCTTTTCTATATTTTCAGTGAAGATTTCTTTAGATTGAAGTCTTTCTATACGTTTTTTATAACGATTTCTCGAATTCGGATCAGGTTTTCCCATCATGCCTCAATACTATGTTGTTTATACTTACAGATTTTTAATTATACTAAATCTATTTGAATTCTCCAATACCTCGATGAAAAAATCATAAAAAAATCTCAATTTAATACATCATACATTTTTTATGGATATTCCGTAAGCAACTTGTAAAGCTCCCCTCTAAGCCCTCTGAGTTGGTTGATCTTTTGTTAAATAAGATCCATTTTGGCATAGACTTTTTTTACAAGACTTTTTTTGGGGATTTTCCTTCGTTTCTCCACAAACCGGATCAGGCCAAAAGGTCAAAATTCTAAAAAAGCCAATAAGGCTAAGTAGTTAAAATCACAATAAAAGAGGAAATAGCTCAAGCCTCTTATTTCTGAATAATTCAGTCTATTTCAAAGTTTGCGGGGTTGGAAAAACCCCGGAGCCCGCTTTCTAAAAGGCTTACAAGAAAACGCCAGGATCCAATCGGGATGGGCCTGTGTTTTTGACTCTATTTTCATTCATGTTTCTTTATTGAAACAATCCCCTTTTTTTTCTTAGATTGTTACATTCAAAGGTGTCCGAGATTCGGATTTTCCTTTCTCCAAAGCATTTCTCATCACCTCTGTGTTTCAATAAAATCCCTTTGTGATGATGGTTTTATAATTGCACAGAACTCTTTCTCTATTGTTGCTCTGAAAGTCCTGTGGAGCATCCCTGATCTTGCCCTCAGTTCTAATGCCTTACGGCCCTACGGACACTCCAGGCATAAGAACCTGCCGCTTTCGCTCGACGGGCAAGGGTCCGCACCACACGACTCCCAGAGCTTTTCTTTTCCCTCTTTCAGAGGATTTTCCTCCCTCTGGGGGGAGGCTCAAGTGAGCCCCCAGAGGGGGAAAGCTTTTAACAACACAACAACCAACCAAAGGAGAAATTATCATGAATATTTACGATGCCATTAAAATCCTTGGAATCACTGATTTACCGGAGATCACAGAGGATGACGTTAAGAAAGCCTACAGGAAAGCCTCAAGGAAATATCACCCGGACCATAACCCTTCAGGTGAGGAGATGATGAAGCTTGTCAATGAAGCCAATTCTGTTCTGGTTGATGCCAGGTATCCCATCTCTATCAATGCCGATGACAACTATGACTATGGCTCTGAAATCAACTCAGCTTTAAATGCCATCAATAACCTGCAAGGTTTGTCTATTGAGGTCTGCGGGGCCTGGGTCTGGGTTTCAGGGGAAACAAAAACCCATAAGGACATATTGAAGTCCCAGGGCTTTCTGTTCTCAGGCAATAAAAAGATGTGGTATTTCCGTCCAAAAACCAGGAAATGCCCATGGAGAGGCAAGAGCAAATTTTCCATTGATGAAATCCGTGACAAGTACGGCAGTCAGAGAGTGAAGAATCAAAAATCATACGCTTTAAAGGCCCACGCTTAGGGGGTCTTTTTTTCTTTTTTGAAAGGAGAAAAAAAATTATGGAAGACGATCAAATCAATGAACTTGTTAAAAAATTAGAGCCGTATTTCTTTGGTTATACTGCAAAAGAGAACAAACTTAAAAACGATAGTGGCCTTGAATTTTTATTCCAGGATATTTGGGGAAAAGCAACAGTCAGTGGACTTGGTGGGAAAAGTTGTCATAGCATTGGTTGTTCTTTTACAAAACCCCTTGAGAAAATCGCAAAGGATGTAAAGCGTCGTCTTTTGCCTGCTTATAGGGATGATTTTTTAAATATAAAAAAGAACAGAACCAACTCAAGGAAAAAGAGGTTTTTGACAGGAAAAAACTCGCAGCCTTGGCCCAGGCTTCCGGTGGCAGAATAAAAAATCAATATTCCAGTTACTGGAAAACGGACAAATACGTTGACTTCAAAAACGGATCCGTTTCCCAGACCTATGGTCGCAAGTACAAAATAAAAGTTGAGGCTGGTTTTGGTGAGGCTTTGAAAATTGTTTCATTTTTAACGGAATTGAACAAAAGTTAAAAAATTTTTCATTGATAACCCATTAGTGATGCTTAATCACGGATGGGTTAATACAAATGCAATAATCCCAAAATTCCTAGGATATTGGCTTTAAGAATTGCCATACCTTGACACCCAAAGCATTGCTGAGTTTTTCCAGTGTTCTTAAGGTAGGGGAATGCGTATTCTGTAAACTTTCAAGGGCCTGTAAGTGCTTGTATTCAATATCAGCTAGCTCAGCCAATTCAGATTGAGTGAATTCTCGGTCATGACGCAAAGTCCTAATATGTTTTGCTAATCGTTTTTCTATAGACACACCTGAATTATCAGGTCATTTATTTTTAATCAACACCTTATATATCAGGTATTTAAAAAATATACAACGTAAAAGTTGTGTCTTTTTGAGACTTCCAAGAGTCTGTAAATACTTTATTCAATATATCAGCTAATTTAATTGTTTTGCCAATCATTTTTCTATAGACACACCTTATATATCAGGTTACCATTTTACTAGAACACCTGATATATAAGGTGTTTTGTTTGAAAAATCAGCCAAGGCTGATTTGGGGTTGGGTTACTTAATGAAAGAGGCGTCACCTCGCTCAGTTTGTGTTTCCCAATCCCGGTTTTTTAAATCAAAAAAATGCTCAGGAGGTAAAGCATGAGAAAAATAAAAAAAATAAACCAGAAAGGGTTTTCATTGATTGAATTGATGGTTGTTGTGGCCATTATTGCTATCCTGTCAACCATCGCCATTCCTGCTTATCAGGGCTTTCAGGTCAAGGCACGACAAAAAGAAGCCACATCATCACTAAGTGGTTATTTCATAGCTGCTCAAGCCGCCAAAGTGGAACACGGTGGGTATGCTGGGAATTTTGTAGCCATTGGATTTAATCCTGCTGGAGAGTTGAAATATCGAATCACTGCATTGGATAACAGCACTAAAGTCCAAATAGGAACTGATCAGAATGAGCAAGGCTGCTTTGTTACTAGTACACTGTAAAGTTAGTTTTTTATACTCTGCGTAATGCATGATTAAAAAAACATTGCTTTAATAAATTATAACCACGGAGGGTTGGATGAAAGCAATGGTAAAAATAAAATTAAAAAAAAAGATAAGTCATCACTAGAATCACTAATTAAAAAGGGCTCAAATAAGGCACGAGTACTCACTCGAGCCAGAGTTCTGTTACTCAGTCATGTAAATAAGACCCCCACAGAGATTTGTGAACATTTAGATATTAAAGCATTAAAAACAGTGCAGAATATCAAAGAAAGGTACCTATTCGGCGGCCTAGACCTAGCCTTGTATGATCGCCCTAGACCCGGAGCCCCCAATAAATTTGAAGGCCGACATCGGGCTGAGTTGACGGCATTAGCCTGTACAGATGCTCCAGAAGGACATAGTCGTTGGAGCTTAAGGCTTCTTTCAGATAAGGCTGTTGAGTTGAAACTTGTTAAAGGAATTTCTCATACTCAGGTTGGCGAGATTTTAAAAAAAACGAAGTAAAACCGCACTTAAAAAGACAATGGTGTCTTACAAAAATAGATTCCAATTTTATCTGGAATATGGAGAATGTTCTCAATGCTTATGAGAAAGAGTACACTTCCAAGCACCCTGTAATCTGCTTTGATGAGCGTCCCTGCCAATTGATTGATGATGTTTTGGTTCCCACCCCGGTAGTTCCAGGCAAACCTAAAAGAGAAGATTATCACTACAAACGTAATGGTACTTGTGTTGTTTTACTTGCAATTGAGCCACTGACAGGTAAACGTATAGTTGAGGTCAGTTTGCAGAAGACAAAAAGAGACTACGCAAGGTTTATAAAGACAGTGGTTGCCTCCTACCCCGGTTCTGAGAAAATCACTCTTATACAAGACAACCTCAATACCCATAATCCATCTTCATTTTACGAGAACATGGAGCCTCGAGCGGCTTTGAAGCTGAGTCAAAAATTAAATATGATTTATACCCCCAAGAAGGCGAGTTGGCTCAATATGGCTGAGATTGAATTTTCAGCCCTTTCTAAACAGTGCTTGGACCGAAGGATAGGAAATATTGATAAAATGATTCGAGAGGTGGGAAGGTGGTCCAAGTATCGTAATGATAAGAAGGTCAAAATCAATTGGCAGTTTACCAACCAGAAAGCCAGAGACAAATTCCCTAATCAATACAGGGATATAAAAAACTAACTTTACAGTGTACTAGTGCTACCTGTACTAAGTTTAAGCAAGCCTGGACAGAGTTGGAAGGAGATAAAAACGACAAACAGATAGGCTGTCAACCCCCTGAAGGGCCAACAGTTGCTGTAGTGACCAGTGATACTTTTAAGGTCCTTGCTTCTGGAGTTATAAATCCAAGAGCGGAAAAAATTGTTGATACATGGGGAATCAATGAATTGAAGACACTCGTTAATCTCCAGGATGGTGCTAACGAAGTAGCAAGGACTGACGGTGGTTCTCTATAATGAATGAATTAAATATAAACAGAGAACAGCTTGAACAGTTAAGATGGGAACTCAGAAAAGTGTTCATAGCGACATTGATTGGATTTATAACTCTGTGTTTTTGTATAATCTATAGTGTTGGCTACATTATAAGAGACAACACTAATGGGCTCAGGGAAAGTATGAAAGACATGATGACAGTTCAAAAGTGTAGCAATTTAAAAAGTGCTGTTTTTTAAAAAAAATCATTTAAAAATAAATTGTTTTATTTTAATATTTTTATCTGGATTCATTCTTGTAAACAAAAAATATTTCTCCCATACTCCAAGGTTTTTTAATGAAACCTTTTATGCTATTCCACAATATTTTGAACTTTCAAAAAATTATTCTGAAGACTTTGGTCCTTTAATTATAGGAAAAAAAAGTGACAGGAAAATCTACTCTTTTTTAGATTATGATCCCGGCTTCCCTTTTCTTATTAGTTTTCTAGGTTATCTTGGAGTGGGATTTCATAATACTAATGATCTTAAAGTTATCAATATTGTCCTCCTTTGGTTCTCTTTTTTTTTTATTTTCTCTGATTCTTATAAAAAAACATCCATTGGTCTTTTTTGTTGCTCAAACCTTAATGGTTCATTTCTTTTTTAATCTGGGAAACAGGCTTGTTTACGATTGGTCAGACTACCATTCAACAGTTCCGTCTCTCGCAATTTTCACTTTTATTTTAATAGAGGTTTTTTCTAAAAAAGAAAATTATTTAAAAGTCTTTATTTTATCTGTTTTGGGAGCTGTCTTCGGAATGTTTAGAAGCTATTTTACTTATGTTTTCGTTATTCTTGTTTGTTTATCTTTAAAAAAAAAATATTGGTCCTTAAAAGGTCTTACTGGGTTGCTGTCTCTGTTTTTTCTCTTTTTATATTGTTTAATCTTAGCAACATTATTCAGTATGGGGTTTATTACCATGTTATGTCCAAATATCCAAATATACATTTTGGACAGGGATTAAGGACCGAGAAGTTTTTATTATATAAAGGTCCTCCTCCCCATAAGCATGGAATTTGGCATAATGCTTATCTTGGCCTGGGTGTTTTTAAAAATGAATATGGTATAGATTATAAAGATTTACTGGGGGTCGAACACGTCAAACATATTGATCCAAACATACAAATTTACTCTCCCAAATATTTCTCAATAATAAAAGGTCTTTACTTTAACTATTTAATGGAACACCCAATTGAGTATATAAAAAATTACTTTTTAAAAGGATTGATGACTTTTTTCGTCTTATGATTTATGTCTTTAAACCTTTATTTCCACTTTTTCTTATCTCTTTGTTAGTATTTTATTTTAGAAACAGAAAACAGTTGAACCTAAAATTTATGAAGAAAAAGATTTTCCAAATAGAACCCTCCCACGTTTTCCCATTATTTTTATTTTTTGCAATTCCTGTAATAACTATCTATTACCATGACTACGCCATTTTGACTTATACATATTTTATAGCCATAAAAATCATATCTGAAATGTGGAAACCAAATTATTGGTGCCCTTGAAAAATGAGTGAAACAGAATCTTGAGAGAAAAAAAATCAACAATTGAAACTTCTTTTTCCATCATGCCAACCAATTCTTTGGTGGCCTTAACAAGCTCTGCTTGCAGTTGTTTGTCTTTGGCTCTGTCGGGAAATTTTTCAAGGATATGAGCTTGCAGAATGCCGAAAAAAGCATACTCGTTTTCACTAAAGCCCAGGTCTTGGGCCTCTTCTTTCAAGTTCTTTTCCATTCTCTCCCTGAGATTGAGTAAAAGCTGAACCAGTTCTTCCCACTTTTCATGCCTGGAATTGAGTATTTCTTTAAGCTGTTGGCCAAGTTTTTTGTAATATTCTGGGTTTTCTTCATTTTTAAGTTGAATATGGTTTTTGATGGCATATTCCAAATCGGCCGCCTGAGTTTTCAGGTCTTTATGTTCACGCATTTTATCTACAAAATTGGAATTAAATAAAGGTGTGGGAGGTATTCTTGGGTTAATCCCTTCCGAGTAGATATGCTCATCAATGAGTTTTCTTACCTTTTCTCCGGCATCCACAATTCCAAGTTGCTCATCCCGATAGAGATTTTTTGCAGCTTGATTGATTCTACCCAGTTTCTTCATATCCGAAATATAGGGGGCTGCCATTTTATCGGGAAGAACGGCATTCATGCTTTGTAGAAATTTTTTGAAATCCACTTCAAATTCAGCCCTCGTGATGTCATTCTTTAAAGCTCCCACACAGGCATCAATGTCTGAAAGGTCGAGTCCTTCAAAATATCTCATCACTTTTCCATGCCTGGCCTCAAGTTTAGGCATTTCATCTTTTAATGGTTGGAGGGCACCTTTAACATCCTTGGACGAGAACATTTCCAGAGCTTCTTTGAGATAGTCAGAAAGCCCATAGTAATCCACAATAAAACCATATTGCTTTTTTTCACCTTTTTTTCTGTTGACCCTGGCAATGGCCTGTAAAAGAGTGTGGTCTTTAAGTTTTCGATCCAAATACATAACCTGTTCAATGGGAGCATCAAAGCCGGTCAGCAGTTTGTCTTTGACAATAAGAATGGAAAGCGAGTCTTCATTCATCGGTTTTTTGAAACGCTTGATTAGTTCTTTTTGGTTTGATTCATCAGTGTAAGGTTTAAAAAAAGTTTCATCGTTGTGATTGCCGGAGATAATAACCGCCGACTCCGGCCCATTCAAACGATCTAGGGCCTGCTTGTATAAAATGGCGGCCCTTCTTGATGCGGTTACAATCTGGGCCTTAAACCCTTCCGGTTGAATCTTTTCCCGATAATGGTTTAAAATTGATGAAATGACCAATGAGAGGGTTTCATCTCCACCCCTGGCCATGCAGTTTATCATGATGAATTGGTGGCAAGAATTGTTCTGAAACTTTTATCTTACGGGCTTATTGACAAGACCTATTACCTGGAGCCTGAGATACGGAGGATCCAACAGGACAATGAAACAGGTCAGAGGAATGGAGAGCCCTTGAAATACCCGGATGCTGTTTTTGATCTCAAAACGGATGGACAATTATTGAGGGTGGCTCTTGAGGTTGAGATAAGCAGGAAAAATCAGAGAAGATACAAGAGAATTATCAAGTCTTATTCCACCAGCACAAAGATTGAGAAGATAGTTATTGTCCACGATGGATGGAGAATTAAAAGCTCTTTTGAGAAAGCCGTATCAAAGTACAGGTGTCGTTACAACATAAAGCCCATGTTTTTTATTGATCTTGAGAGGCTTTTTTCCGGGGATTGTTTTCTGAATTTTTTCAGAAAATTAAGTTTAAGAAGATAGAGGTCATTTGGTTTGAGAGGTTTTTTTGTTGAACAGGTAATGCGGAAATAATCCGGTTTTGGTGCCGGATTATTCTTCTTTATGTTCAGTAGTTTGGAAATCGTTTTTATGAAGTCAAAACAATGATTTACCTGGCCGCCCCTCATCTATTTTTCTTTCTTCACAACTGGTGACTACTCCCCCCCTACGAGTAGGTAGGAAGTAGTCACCAGTTTAAAAGAAAATAAGTATTCGGGGCGGGGGGGTAAATGTAAATTAAGTAAATTAAAAAGTAAAAAAATGGAAAAAAAAGAAGTTGTAGAAAGCAAAAATCAAAATCATAGAAACAAGAAAAGAAGTATTCAGGAACAGTTTCGGGTCATTCTGGGAAGTAAAGCCAATGAATCTTTGGAGAAGATCGTTTGCCAGGTCAACGATGGTTTTCAATGTGGTACGATCACAAAATCCAATGTCATGGATTGGTTTCTAGTACGTCTTGATGGGTCTATCAATCAGGTCGAAGTCAGGACTTTGAGGGAACTCCACATTGATGAAAAGAAAATGCTACAGGACCTTTTGAAAGAATCCAAAATGACAGAAGAGAACCTTCCACATGACATTCAAGAAGCTCTAAGAAAACATTTTGGTTTTTCTGGAAAAGCCAAGAGAAGATCAAAATGATACATTTTTGTGGATGCTTTTATTTCCAGTTGATTTTTATATGAAAGAATTTGAAATTCCTGGTAAAAATTGTTATTCTTACAGATATAAAGAAGTTGTCGCTTAGGGGGATAAGCCCATTGAAACAATTCGTCTTTTTATTAGGTTTATTAAGTTTTTTTAATCCGGCTTATGGTGGTCGTGTTGAAGTTGAAAATAAAAATCCTGAAATAAAATGGATTGGAGAATTAGCCAGGGAAATAGAAAGAAACCCTGATCCCTGGATTAAATATATTAAGCGTTTTAATTCACAACCTCATGAAATTGCTAATGATTCGTTGTTTGATGAATGTCGTAAAATGAAGGATTTTCAAGGCGATAGATATTGTATTTTGTCTATTGCCAAAATTACAAAAAGTAAAAACCCATTTTTAGATCATCCAAAATTTGCAGCAAATCGTCCCAATATGAGTGGTTACTCTCTTGCCAGTATTTCTGACCTATTAGTTAATAGACTGAACTGGGCTTACGTTTGTGTTGCTGTAGCTCCTGCTATAGGTTATTTTGTTGTAGGTCTTCTCAATCCCGTTACGGCTGTTCCTGCTGCTGTAGTGGGTTCTATAGTAGCGGGAACCACCGCTCTTACTTGCCTAGCTATAAATAGACATCAAAGAAAAAAGAAACTTGACAAAATTATTGAAAAGGTCGATGACACTAATAAAAGAATCTCTGGAATTGAAGAGAGACTCAAAAAGATTGAAGAATCACAGGATAAACATGAAAAAAATCAACATACTCAGGAGCCAATCACTGAATAAGAGATATTTTGGAGTAATAGGTATTTTAATATTTCTATTTTCTCTTCAGTACAGTCATTTTGTTTTTTCAGATGAAGGAGTCGCCGAAACAACAGATCAGCAGGCCGTGACACCTGAAACTGAAGAAAAGAAAGCTATTTGGGAGAAAATCATTGATTTTTTGACTGATGGCGGTAATCTTGATAAAATCAATGAAAGCCTTGATAAAATTGGTAATAAACTCACTGAAATTGAAGTTAGGATTGAAGAGATCAAAGAATCACAGGCTGAGCATCAAAGAAAATACCATAGTGGAGATCATCAGTAGCATCCACATTTAATGCAGTTTTAAGAGAACACCTTGGCTTTCCTGGAAAAGCCAAAAGAAAATCCAGGAAACTCACCGATTAAATTCAGAAACAATAAAAATAAATTCTAAGAATCATTTTTTTAATCTAAACAGACTGATTCTGTCTGAAATTTTATATTTTTATTTTCTATAAAACCAAAGATTCAAAAACAGAATCGGTTTATCACCGATTTTCCAATTGCCTATTTTTCAATTTTCAAACTTGTCAAACTTTTTAAAAAGGGGTATGTTATGGAACATAACAAAATTTTGGACCCAGTTGGGTCCAGTTTCTTTGAAAATAGAATAGGAAAAGAAAGATGGCTTTCAACAAAAGAGGCTGCTGATTATCTAGGTATCAGTCCTAATGCTCTTCGTATTTGGGTTTGTCGTGGAAGGATCAGAGCTTTTAAGCTTGGAAGCCGACTGAAATTCAGAGTAAGAGACCTTGATTATTTCCTCCAACCAAAAGGAGGAAATTATGATTATTCTAAAAATGGCAAAAAACTTTATGAAGTGATTGTCCGAAAGAGAGATTCTCTGAGAAGAGAACACTATCGAAGTAGAAAAAGTATTACTTCACAAAGAGAAGCCGATGAAATTGAATTTCAACTAAAACTGGAACTTCATAAACTTGTTACTGGTCAGGTTCTCAAGCAGAACGCCATAATCCTTGCCGTCGTCGGCAGTTCGTCGGAAATTCCGACAAACTGAATTTTCCTGCAATTCTCCATCCTTAAGGACATTCTGAATATGTTCGGCAATGGTTGAGCGGCCTTTATCAAAAAGCCGGGCAATTTCATCCTGGGAGAGCCATACTGTCCCGTCAATGGCACGAAGCTGTATTTCTGAAAGCCCGTCTTCTGTTTGATAGAGGATAAGTTCACCTTTGTTCATAGCCAAGCTCACTTAAGAATTGATTCATAACTTTTTCGGCCTCCAGGCATTCGGCCTCAATTTGCCGTAACGGAGATGAATACTTGTCCCACCATCGTTCAATCTGGCTTAAAACTTTTTGGTCAACTTCGCCAATGAACTCCCTGATCTTTTCTTTGGAATCAATGGCACTTTTAAAAATGTAATAGTCCTTATCTTGCTCATCAAAAATTTTACTCACATCAAGGCCATTGAGAACTTCCTGGACGTATTCACCCTCAACTTCATATCTGGGGATTCCACCATTGAGGATGGCCTTCACATCAAAAATTTCTGGCGGGGGAGAGGTGTCGGCATAACGGCGAATATTGAGGTTAAAGTCGTTTTCTTTGATCTCTTCAAAAGTCGCAATGCTTGAGTAGCGTTTGATCTCTTTATAATGGGTAAAAGTATCAACAATTTTATCAATGTCCTGCTCTCGCAGTTTGTTTTGATTTTTTCCTTCTTCGTACTCAAGCTCGGCATTGATAAAAAGAACTTTGCCTTTTCTTTTTTGGTTTGTTTTTATTGATGATAAGAACACTGGCCGGTATCCCTGCTCCATAAAAAAGTTTGTCGGAAAGCCCAATCACCGCTTCCAGATAATCTTTTCTAAAAATTCCTTGACGAATAGTCTTCTCGCTTGAACCACGGAAAAGAACTCCGTGGGGCATGACCACGCCAAGCATTCCTTCCTGATTGAGAGAAGCAATCATATGCTGAACAAAGGCCAAGTCCCCATACCCTTTGGGTGGAAGCCCGTAGGGAAAACGCCCAAAAGGATCATTCTTCACATCATCAAGTCCCCAATTTTTGAGACTAAAGGGAGGATTGGCAATAACCCGATCAAAGGTCATAAGTTCCCCATCTTGTGTATGTTTGGGATCACGGATGGTGTCGCCCCTTTTAATGTCAGCAGAATAAACCCCGTGGAGAAACATATTCATTTTGCAGATGGCCCAAGTTCCCAAATTCATCTCTTGACCATAAAGAGAAAGGTCTCTTGGATTTTCATTATGTTTTTCAAGATAATGGCGACACTCAATCACCATACCGCCGGAACCACAAGTGGGGTCATAAATTTTCATTCCCTTATGGGGTCTGATTAAATGAACAATAAGTCTTACAACTTCCGAAGGTGTGTAAAACTCACCTCCCTTTTTTCCCGCAGAGTCGGCAAACTTTTTTATAAGATATTCATAGGCGTTTCCGAGCATATCAGAAGACTCAAAATCAGAGGTTCTCAGACGATGCTTGGAAAAGTGACGAAGCATATCTCTGAGTTTGTTATCCGGGAGTTTTCTTTTTTGATTCCAGTCAATGGCATTAAGCACCCCTTCAATGGATGGATTTTGCTCTTCAATGGCCTCTACCGCTTTATTTAACCCGGCTCCAATATCTGTTTTAAGGTCTTTGAGATTGTTCCACCTTCCCCTTTCAGGAATATAAAATGTGTCGGTGTATTCCTCTTCATCCTCGGCCAGTTTTTTGGCCTGGGATTTGGTTTTTCCTTTTTTAGTGTAGTATCCAACGATTTTTTCCCACTCTTCATCAAAAGCATCACTGAGCCGTTTGATGAACAGCATCCCGAAAATATAGTCCTTGTATTCAGAGGCATCCATATTGCCTCGTAATATGTCGGCGGCTTCCCAAAGGAATGATTCAAGCTGGGATAAGGTTAGTTTTTTATTTGCCATTTTTTATGCCTGTTTAAATAACTCCATGCGTTTTTTAACGAAATTTCAATTGTATTTCCAATAAGATACATTAAAGCATGAGGATTGTGGAAGCTATAGGATTTTAAAATGTTCATAACACAGTGGGCAAGAGGTCTTTTCATCTCTTCTTAGAATTAAGAACTCCAAACCTCCTAGAAATTTAAAGTATCTCACACTGTTTTCTGGATGGAGATAATATGGTTGCCCGGCTCATTGCTCTTGTGACTCCGACTCTTAAGGTCAACCTTGATTGGTTAATATTTTTTTCATCATTTGGTTGCCGTACAAACCTACCTTTGTAAAATCCTTCAAAAATCTAAAATTCTCAACCAAATGACAGTCCCTTCCGCTCTTTGATCTCAAATACTATAGGAAACTCTCATCTCAATTCTCTATGTGCAACAACGCCACTCCAAATTACTTTTCCAGTCTTCCCAAGGGTTCCCAGTTAATTTATAGTTGGCTCTTTTATTGGATATTATTTCTATTTCTTCAAGTAATTTTTGACGATTTCTTCCATAAGAAGGATAGGCAGAAATTTTAACATCGTTATATCTTTTCCTTTGATTTTCCCCCGTAAGAAGGTCGTTTCCAAATATATTTATATCTGTGTTCAAACTTCTATTATTTTGGTTCTCAAAATCAAATTGTTCAGGTTCTAATTGCTTAATAAATTGACCTATTCGAGCAGGGTCAGCTCCCCTGAAATCATAGATTCGCTGATTAGGGTCTGCAAGGGCAATAATTCTGGAGTCCTCACTTAATAATTTTACTATTTCCCATTGTTCAATATCAGTATCTTGAAATTCGTCAACAATAATAAAAAGACCCAGAAATATGACCCAGGCCAAACCTGACAAAATGGCAGGGCTGATTCTCACTTCTGTTTCGAAGATTGAAAACGGAAAGCGGACCATGAATGCTTTAAAACTCATAAGCCTTCAAAGGCTTTTAAAGCCAGAGTCACCGCTTTTTTAGGCAGAAAGATTTTTCTTTGTTATGAGGAAATTAAAACGATTCAGGCTTTATATTTGCTTTTTGACGTAACTCTTCCACTTCTTTGGGAGTCAGACCGGTACATAGACAAATAGTCTTCACATCAAGACCGTTTTGAATCATCCGTAACGCCGCTTCTTGAGTCCCTTCTTTATGACCTTCTTTATGACCTCTTTTGACTCCTCTTTTGACTCCTCTTTTGACTCCTCTTTTGACTCCTCTTTTGACTCCTCTTTCTTCAGCCTCATCCAATGAACATTGTAATGCTGACATAAGTCTATGATCCTCCTCTATGGTTTCCTCTTCTATCTTCCTGAGTACGCTCAATGTGAAATTCGGATCGTTCCGACGGATGTAATCCACCGCCTTTTGAACAAGAAACCTCTGATCCTTTTCACCCAGAGTTGTACCCATCTGAAACAATTCCGCAATGGTTTCCCGGCGGAGTTTCCAGATACTTCCCATTATAAGCAAAATGGGTCTGGAAAGCAAACTTTTGCCCAACCCACGATACAAGTCAATATCATGAATATTCAACAGTTTACAACAGAAATTGAGGATATTTTTCCCAAATTTCTGTTTTAAAACAGGAGTCAACCCTTCCAAGGAGTCCTGGAAGGTCAACGAACCCCTCCAGTGTTTTTGTCGTCCATGATAGACAAGGATGGGGATGACCGGATAATTCCAGCGATTGTAAATACAAGTCTGGTACCCCAGAACCTGCCGGAGCAATTGAGGGTCCTGATGACTTTTGTGTTCAAGCAGGAAAAAAATACGCACCTGTTTTTTGGAACCTTTGACCTGGACCGAGAATAAAAGATCAATACGCTTTTCATTACCCTCTTCATCCATAAAGACAGTCATTTCCGGTTTAAGGGTTTTCCAGTTAAAAAGTTTGAACTCAGAGGGTTTAAAGACAAGGCGGAAAATATCCAGTCCATATTTTTTATTGATGAAGGTTTCATTAAACAGGGCATTATGGGCCTGTTGTTTTCGTTTTTCAGGAATTTTCTTTGATGGCATTTTTCAAGCTCTCAGGTAAGGGTAGAGGATAACTGACTCAAGCAATAATTCCATACAATAAATCAGAAGAGGCTTGCCTGGTCAAGTTGTGTTTTCATAACAGACTTTCATCCAATTTCTTTTGTCTTCAACAAAGAAACCAAGGATTTGGGATTTTCTCTAAAGGAAATATCAGGAATAATCCAGTGAGTGGAGAAAGGAAAGAAAATCCCTAGAAAGAGTCTTGTAAAAAAGTTTATGCCAAGCACGATGTTTTCCCGGTCCAATTCTGATAAATCTATTGCGGTTGCGGTTGATTTTTGAACATAACGCACCACCAGCTATAATTCTACCACCTTCTATAATTTCATCAACCCCTGCTCCAGGGGTATCTGTAGGCGTGGGCTTAAAAATCGTCTCTTTAGAAGAATCTGTGGGTAAGAAGAGGCTTTTTAAATTGAAACAAAATTTCTCTTGGATCTCTATCATGTTTGTATTGATGAACGGCATTTCTCCAGGTTTGTCCTGTCATTGGATTTTTAAGTTCCATTGTAACAAGAGGAAGTCCGTTAAGACCTAAAACAATATCAATGGAGTTTTCATTTTTATGACTGTATTTGAGTTGTCTTGTTATAGTGAGTTTGTTGGACGAGTACAATTGTCGAGTGTCCGGGTTTAGTTTATTGGCAGGAGCAAAATAAGCCGCCTTAAAGATTTTTCAAAAACACTTAAAGCCATGCCTCAGAACTTTCAAACAACCTTCATAATCAGAATTTAAAGCCCTGCACAGGTCATCAAGTAGGATTTCCTGGGTGTTTTCTCTGTGGAGTTTGTGAAGGGATTCCCACTCTTTTGATTGGGTTTCCATAACAAAATCAATAAATGCCGATGAATCCATGCCCCTTATGGGGTCAAAATGAGAGTTGTCTCTTTTGGTGTATCCACCCCTGTCTAAAAGGTGCCTTTCTATGGCTTCCTCAAAATCTATTTCCTTATATTTTCCAGACATTTAAAGACATCCGTGTCGCAAGTTTGTCGCAAATATGTCGTAAACTTGTCGCAAATATGTCGCAAACTTAGTCACTGCCTTTCAGAACATAAAACATTTTGTGTGTAGCTCCTCTGGCTTCAATAATTTTTTTATCAATCATATCCTTCAAATCCCTTTGGACAGTTCTTTTGGTTATTTGAGAAACTCTTTGTTTTTTTGATCCACTGTCCTCCTGTCCCATTTTCTCACAAAGAAGATCAAAATCCTTTGGGACAAGTTTTCCGTTTTCCAGAATATGTTCGATAATCAAAGCCTGTCTTTGGGATAAATTGTGGTCTCTTGTCAAAGCGTCTTTTAGAATAACTCTTTTACCCACAGTCATCACATCATTCATCTGGACCCAAAAACCCTTTGCAAAATATTCAAGCCAGCTTGTCATGTCCATTTTATTATTTCTTACTGACTGAATGGCCTTATAAAAATTACTCCTGTCCTTGTCGTAATATTCACTGATGGAAAAAAGTCTTTTAAAATCATAATCCGCTTTATGAAGACAGGCAGCACAAAGAAGTCTGGAGGTTCGCCCATTACCATCAACAAAGGGATGAATATGAACAAACTGGAACTGGATAATGCCACTTTTAAGAACGGGGTGAGTATCCGAGTCCTCATTGATCCATTTTACAAAATCTTTCATAAGACCAGGGACTTCCTTTGGTTTTGGAGGCATATAAATAATCTCTTTGGTTATGGAGTTTCCCACATAATTTTGTATATCCCGATACATCCCAGGTTTGGCATTTCCACCACGGACTCCCTTAACCAGTTCCTTGTGAATATTTTTGATAAAAGACTCTTTAATTGTTGTTTCTTTTTTCAGGTAACCAGACACCAGTTTAAAAGCATCCCTGTAGTTTTTGACCTCTTTGATGTCTTCTTTATCAGCCCCTGAAATTTTTTTTCCGGCTAAAATCCTTTTTGATTGATCCAGAGTGAGTTGCGTTCCCTCTATGTGGGTTGTGTGATGGGTTTCAAGGAGAAAAGCGTTACGACTCATTTTCTTTATCCATTGACTTGAAAGATGGGCTGCTTTCAAAAAGCCTCTGGCTTGTTCAATTTGCATTAAATGGTTCAGAAGAGCTTGCGTAATCGTAAATTTTGGAGAAAACTTTTTTTGACTCATTTTTTATTGACCTTTGGTTTTTGGTCCATGACCCTTTGGAATAAGACTTTGCTTTCTCATCCAATTTATGGCTTTTTTCAATTTTTCATCAGAAAATCTTTTCTTGCTTTCATGCCAGTTGTTTTTTATTTCATAAATAATTTCATGATCTGATGGGTTTTTACCATCCATCAAAAAGTCGTTCCATACAGCATAAATTGTATCCACAATTTCTGATTGTTCCGTTGTAAATTTATTCACAAGCAAAATAAGCTGGTTTAATTGTTTACTATAATCCTTCCAGTATTTATCAAAATAATGTTTATAGCCTTCAGAATTTTCAAGAGCTTTATATTTGAACATGGACCCTTTTTTAACAACCCCAAACCATTTATTTCTTTTCATAATCCCTTCCATCTTATAGATGGAATGATCCAGAGGTCCTGCCGCTTCTCTTTTGTACTCACCTTTAAGGGGGATTCCCAGGTGAGCTTCGCACAAGTAAAGGGTTTTCATAAATTTTGTTCTTCCAAAATGAGGATGGTCTTTCATTTGGGCCACAATTTCTACTCCCAAAACTGTTTTTTTGAAAAGTGGGGGAGTTTCTTTTTCCTTTTTTTGAAATTGACTGATATTTACAACTTTTTCTTCATGAGATTCACAAATATTAATTTTCCCAGTAACTGCGGAAGTAATTAAAGAAGAACGATATTCTTTTAATAATTCAATCTGCTTTTCTTTTTTCTGAATCAGGGAATCAATGTACGATGTTTTTTTATCAAGGAATTTGGCAATAGATTTTTGTTCCTTTATCGTAGGTAAAGAAATGGAAATATTCTCAATAACATTCATTGAAATGTTTTGCTGAGTTCCATAATTCCATCCAGTCTCAATAGATTGAAAGAAATTTCTAGACTTCATAAAGAAAAACATAAAATAAGTTAAAATTTTCTCATTATTAGGACGAATTGCAGCTAAAGGAGACCATATGTTAAATTCTTTCTCTGTATCTACACAAGCTATATTTCCAGTAGTAGCACCAGACTTAATTAAGTAAATATCTCCTTTTTGGGGCTTATATTTTTTAGAAAATTTAATATGGTCTTCTAAAGAGATGTATCCTCTCATTTTTGAAAAGTCTATTTTATCATGTTTAATTGCCTCTGCTGAAATGAATGGAATTCCTTCATTTTGTAATATTGGTGTTTCATGAGGGCCATCAGTGATCGGTATTTCGGTTATCCTCTTTATTGGTAGGATTTCCCAATGCTCTGGTATTTCATTTAACCACTCCACACCTGAATCTTTGTATTTTGGATAAGGCTTAAAATTGGTTTTCATTATTTTTCCAAAGTATTTTAGTTTTATGATTCAAAGGTCCTATTTGACCTGGAGAGAATACAAGTTTTTTCATTTTAAATTCCTTTGAAACATTCTTTCAAAAAAAAATATTATCTCACAGTCTCTGAGAGCATTCCCGCAATTTCATTTTCAATTTTCCTCAAATCCTCTTCAATTTCAGGTAATGGGCGGGGAGGTTCGTATTTGTAAAAATAGCGGTTGAAATTGATTTCATATCCAATCTTTATCTTGGATTCATCAATCCAGGCATCAGGCACATGGGGTAAAACCTCTTTTTTCATATAATCATGAATGTCCTGTTTAAGAGGAACATTCTCATAGTCTCGCAGTTCTGAGTCAGGTATGAGGTTTCCTTTAGAGTCTCTGCAAACATCTGCTATTTCATCTCTTTCAGAAAGAGCCTCAACAATGGATTTAAAAAGAGAAGAAGAAGAAGAAATTTTAAGGTCTTCTTTTTTGAATTTCTTTTCTAATAAGTCAGTAAAGGAATCACGATTTTTTATGACAGTTTTTGATTTTAGACCTATGAGAACAGAAAGAATATCTTCCTGTAACTTTTTGCCAGCTTGTATCTCTTTTTTAATTTCCCTGGAATTTTTTCTTTTTTTACTATCTGCGATGTTGATAAAGGCTTTGGCTTCTTTTAATCGAGAAAGTCTGTCTTCATTTACCTGAAAATTCAACTGTAAAGGACGCTCAACAGTCATTCGTTTATAACCAAACTCTTCAGAGTTAAAAATACGGACAAACTCTCCTTCTTCAAAATCACCATATAACTGTGCTATAGTGTTTTTTTGTTCTTCACTGATCTCATGTCTTTTATTTCCAAGACTCTTTTTCATTTTTTTGAAAAATGTTACGGCATTGATAAGCTGGATTTTTCCTTTTCGCTCTTTTTCCTTTCTGTTTGTAAGAATCCAAAGATAAGTATGAATACCTGTATTATAAAAAAGCTGATCCGGCAGGGCTACGATGGCCTCAAGCCAGTCGTTTTCAATAATCCATCGTCTTATTTCACTTTCCCCTGATCCAGCACTTCCCGTAAACAATGGGGAACCATTAAATACGATGGAAAGCCTTGTGCCTTCTTTTTCAGGGGCTTTCATTTTGCTAATCATGTGCTGGAGAAACAGCAAGGAACCATCGCTGATTCTTGGAAGGCCAGCTCCAAATCGTCCATTAAAGCCATGTTTTGTGTGTTCTTTTTTTATGGTATCCTGTTGTGGTTTCCATTCCACGCCAAATGGGGGATTTGCCAACATATAATCGAAAGTTTTATCTTGAAATTGATCTGCCGTAAAACTGTCTCCAAATTGTATATGTTCTATATTCTGATTTTTTATCATCATGTCTGAACCACAGACAGCATAGGACTCATCATTGTAATCCTGTCCAAACGCCTCAAGACGGGCATTTGGGTTTAATTCTCTAACGTATTCCTCTGAAACAGAGAGCATCCCCCCTGTTCCACAGGCAGGATCAAAAAGAGTTTTGACAATTCCTCTTTTTGTCAGAATATCTTTGTCAGGAAGGAAAATAAGGTCCACCATAAGACGAATGACTTCACGGGGGGTGAAATGGTCTCCAGCCTCTTCATTACTGGCTTCATTAAATCTTCTGATCAGTTCTTCAAAAATATAACCCATCTCAATATTACTGATTTTATTGGGATGAAGGTCTATTTCGCAAAATTTTGAAACAATTCTATAAAGAAGATCGTATTTTTCTAATTTTTCAATTTCTTTTTCAAACTTAAAATGGTCAATAATCTTTCTGGCTCTTTCTGAAAAACCTTTCATATAGTTTGTCAGATTGGATGAAATATTGTTGGGATCACCCTTTAATTTTTCAAAGGTGAATGGACTTTTATTATGAAATTTTTGTCCAGCTACTTTGTTCAGGATGAGTTCTATATTCTTGACTTTTCCACTTTTTAGATTCTCCACTTTCCTAAGAACTTTGTCTTTTGTTGGTTCCAGAACACAATCAAGCCTTCGCAAAACAACAAGTGGGAGCATAACATCCTTATATTGATTGGGTCGGTAAGGACCACGCAAAAGCTCTGCCACTTGCCAGATAAAACTGACTATGCTGTTAAAGTTGTTCAATTTGTCCCACCAACCCTGATAATTTTTTGAATATTGATTTATTCTCTAAATTATTGCATATATTAAAGAATTTGACAGGTGCCTTTATAAAACGATTTGAAAAACAAGCCCAACGTCCAATAGTGTTGGTAAAAAGAAAGAATATCATGACTAACTTTCAAGGGACCTTGATTTTATTTTACAAAAAATATTCATAAGTTCCATATTTTCAATAGAATTAAACCGAATGTCAGTCAGGTTTGTTGAAGCCACCACAATAGAAAGACATCTCGCTCTGGATAAGGCGACATTGATACGATTCCTATTTAAAAGAAAACCAATTCCTCTAGGAGCATCTTTAATAGTTGAAGCCCCTAATGAAAGAATACTCACAGGAGCCTCCTGTCCCTGAAACTTATCCACAGAGGCCACTCTGGGAGTAGATATGGATTTTTTGAGTAGTTCTTCCTTGATTATTGCCACCTGCATATTAAAAGGGGCAGTGATGAGTATATCTTCTTCAGTAATGGGTTTAGTATGACCTTCTTGGTCAACCCACTGACATTCAAGAAGATACTGATAAAGATTGGTAATTTTCTCGGCCTCTTCCATTGAAGATTGTTCATTTCCCAAATGGTTGACTGGTATATGATAAACTCCAGATTCAGGGATTTGTTGTTTTAGTGAATCACAAAGGATAAGTTTTTGTTTATTTGTTGATTCATGGGAGGAAAGAAGATCATCATAAAAGAGTTTTGAAATATCTGAACAAACTTCTGGATTCATCCTATATGAAATAGGAAGAAAAATACCCTTATCTTCGGAAATTGTTCTTTCAGAATCTGTATAATAAGAAAGAACTGATAGTCCCGTTTCCCCTGGATGAGAAGCTTTGATGGGTTGATCCAACTGATTCTGATCACCAAGAAGGATAATGTTTTTAGTGGCTCTGGAAGCCGCCACTAGATTTGCCAGACTTACTTGAGAAGCTTCATCAACAAATAAATAATCAAACTCATTTTCCTGTTGCTCACGGGAAAAGAAAAAGTTTGTTCCCCCTGTAAGTCTTACGCCATAATCAGCATTTCCGGATTGTACAAAATTGACACCTTCCTTACATAGAGATTCTTGTTCAGGGTCAAGTTCTTTGGGTTTGCTGACAATCCTTTGGCATCTAAAATTATCAGAATGATTTTTCTGTTTGAAAACTTCTTTTATAACATTATCAATAGCCTTGTGAGAGTTGGCTATAATTCCAACTTTTTTATTATTTTTCATAAGATACAATATCATACTGGCAGCAGTATAGGTCTTTCCTGTTCCTGGAGGTCCCTGAATACAGAGAACAGATTCATTGAGATTAAGTGCATGGTCTGATGCCTGTTTTATTATTTCTTCATGGTTTAAAATCAGTGAATCTTCGTGCTTTCTTATGTCCGGCTTCTTTTTTGTTAATAATTCATAAAGGGATTTTTTTAACCCGCATCTTTCGGAGTCAAAAGCAAATTCGTTAGAAGTTTTCAATAAAGACTTGTATATGTTGCTTTTAAAGAAAAAATTTTCATGAGGAATAAGATCGAAAACTTTATCAAATGCTAAGCTTTCTCCTGTAACTTTCATAATCCCTCTAATCAAGTCTATTTCTTCAATTTTATATTTTCTCACATTTCCCTCAGATTCAAGAATCTTAACTTCCGATCCAGCACGATGTTTAATATCCTGGTGAGGCTCAAAATGAATTTTTAATCCTGAGAAGTTATCTGATCGAACAAAACGACAGTTTGCTATTACGGAAGAATCATCAAGTTTTTCCTGATTGTCCATCTCCAAATAGTGGTAATAAGCCCATGCATCCACTTTTCCTTCTCTGATATGAAACTGCAATAAATTTCCTAATATTTCCGCCAGATAGTATTTTTCATCCTCCTTATTTGTTGTTTCTGTTATTTTCAAACCTAATTTTTCTTGAGGAATAGAACTAAGCAACTCTTTCCCTTTTTCCTCACAGCTTTTAGCAGGTTCTTTTCTTTCACGTTTTTCAGCAATCGGTTCCTCGGATTCAAAAAGATATTGAATCTTATAATCTTTTTGAATTTCTATCAGGAATTCATAAAGTTGTTGTGTTGACTTACAATCATCATAGTTGTATTTTATGATTTCTTTTAGAAATGGAGAATCTTCCGGCTTTTGATTGCTATTCAGGTATTGGAAAAACCTTTCAGCCGCAGAAGTGCCAGATGACACATCTGTTGTTCTCTCACTATAATAAAGTCTTTCTATGTGGTGAAGGATAGCCCAGTGGGCTATCCGAAACAGAGTACACCGGGCTTGCCCGGGGGTGAATGAACCTTCCTGAATGCATTAGCATTCAGGTCAGCTCCACATGGAGCTGTAACAGTAAGGACCACGGGCTTGCCCGTGGGAATCTATCTGCTTTAAAGAATAAGAATAGGTGCCAATTAACAAACCCTGTCTGACAATACCACTCAAATCCACAAAGACCTTATTTTCCAACATATGGTCAATTTTATCTTCACCAGCCCCATACTTACACATGAGTCGTTTAATGGTTGAAACTTCATAATGACCATAATGGTAAATATGTAATCCTGGATATGATTTCCATCTTGCATAAACCCAATCCAGCCATTCTATAAGAGCTTTACGTTCCTGGCCAAGTGAATAAGACCAAAAACTAATATAATCATTTTGTTCATTGATGACATTGCCATACAGATACTCAAGTCCATTTTCACCAAGAATTGGGGACCCTTCCATATCAAAGAAAATATCTCCCTTGTTTGGAGGGGGTAACCTTTCCAAACCCTTTACTGATCCATCATGGTTTAAAACCTTAAATTCAGGTTTTTGAAGCCCCTTTGATTGAACTTGAATTTGAGCCTGACTTTTTAAAGAAGCAAAAGTTGAATTGGGGATTCCTTGAATATTTTCTTTCTCAAATTTTGCTAGATCCGTCATGGTATGAATACTGTTTCTTTTCAAAATTTCAACGTGACTGGATCGAATCCCCGCTGTTAGTGAAACGTCATCCAGTTCATTGAGGCATTTCCTGGCATACACAGTCCAATCAACATGATCCTCTGATTTTTCTGGAATTGGCTTTTTTTCGGTCTCAAATCCGTTATGGAAGTCTTCAAATTTATTCTTTAAATATTTATAAAAAAAAGAAGAATGAGTAGGTTTGATACCTATGATATTGATTGTTTTTCGTTACGATTTCAAAATAAGGAGGTTGAGTTCCTTGGATGCTTTCCAAAAGTTCCACATAACAACAAAGTTGAATAATCGCACTTGGCTTGGGGTTTGTTGCAATCTTTATATCTATTGGAACGTACAAAAAAGAACCAAATTTGGATTTGCCTTCTGTTTTGAGAATTAAATCAGCGTACCCATTAAAGTTATTTTTGATGAGAGAAGCCTGATAAATACCACTAACCCCTTGAGACATTAACGATTTTGTTTTTTGAAAACTTTCATTTTTATCAAGATCATTTTCGATTTTAAAAATATCCCGATTTTCTTTTACTTTTTCAAGGATTTTCAATTCATGTTCATTGCCAAGTTCCTTAACTAAATCCAAAAAGGGATCACTTGGGTCTCTATGTGGTGAAGGATAGCCCAGTGGGCTATCCGAAACAGAGTACCCCGGGCTTGCCCGGGGGTGAATGAACCCGACGAGTGATACTTGCAAACCATGCTAAGATAGAGCATGGATGTTATAAAGTCATCTCATAGTGTTTATCAACTTCAGTATCATATTGTATGGGTTTGCAAGTATCGCCGTCGGATACTGAATCCTGCTGTATGTAGTTACATTCGTAAGATAATGCCAAAGCTACTGAGAAGTATGCCTGGCGTAACGGTGGAGATGATTGGCTTTGACAAAGATCATTTGCATATGGTGATGGTTGTTCCACCAAAGTACAGCATTTCTTCTGTGATGAGTCGTTTAAAAAGCCAATCGTCGTCTTATTTAAGGAAATATTTCAAGTGGTTAAATAAGGTTTATTGGAAAGAAAATGTTGTATGGTCGCCAGGCTACTTTGTCAGTAGCGTCGGCATGGATGAAGAAGTGATAAAGCGATATGTTGAGCATCAGGGACAGCAGGATTCAGGTCAGCTTTGTATGAAGCTGTAACAGTAAGGACCACGGGCTTGCCCGTGGGAATCTATAAATATTTTCTTTTCTGAGAACCTCTTTATCCATAATCGTTTGGAAATGATCCATAAACGATGCAAATTCCGATTCAAAGAATCGAATTAAATCATTAGGTGAATAAATTAACTGATTATTTTGACATTTCATAATTAAAATAGCCTCTTCTCAGTATAACCATTTCTCTCCAAATCTCAAAATAATGTGATTCAAAATAGAACACATTTTTTAACTCTATTATCAACCTTGATTAAGGTTTGAGAGGTCGGTCTATTGTTTAAAATTCAATAACAGTGGGTGAACAATTTTAAGCTTATCTTCACTTAAAGCCCTTATAATAGATATGCACTCATCCTGAATTTCTGTGACCAAAATATCAGCTTTCATGTGAGATTCAAAATCTTTCATTGTGAATCCATAGGATTTTACAATGTGTTGAATCCGGGATTGGGAAAGTTCAACCCGTCCGTTTTCAATGACACCAATGGCTTTTTTATGATAACCACAAAGAGAACTGGCTTTGCGTTGACTCAGGTTTCTGAGTATTCTCAAAACCTGTAAAACCCGGACTTCTTTTGTGATGATTTTTGTGTGAAATCGGCGACCTCTTTTGTTGCTAATGGCCTTTCTTTTTTGTAACCAATTCGCTCTCTGACTTGTTCACTTTGACCTTCACGGCATAACAAAAAATCCTCATAAGTGAGTCCATAAGCCTTCACTGTTTTTTCAACCCGGCTTTTGTTAAGAATCGTTCTCCCATTTTCAAACTTCTCAACAGTCTTGTAGCCGATTTCCAAAAGAACTCCGGCTTCTTTGCGACTCAATCCTCGAATTTCACGCAATTTTTTTAAAGTGACTGCATTGACTTTGTTTTCCTCATCTTGCATTTTCTCCTCCTTTTAGGCTTTATCCATAGCCTTGGTGTGTACCCACTTGCTTTCTGGGAAATAGCCATTTCCGCAAGCAGGGGGGTATGAGTTTTTGTTAAAAAAATTCAATAGGATGACTTGGAGGAAGTGCTACGATACGCACTCAAAAAGTGGGGTGCTACTCCGGTAGCCAAATGGGTAGCCAAGAGTAGCTTTTTCAAAAAATTCCGGGAAAGCTCTGGAAAATATGAAAGATAAACTAATGCGTTAAGTGACTGAAACCATTAGTTTATAAATTTTGATAACTTAGTTGGGATTTCTGAAAAACGGACTCTGACTACTGACGTAAAATGGATGGGGTAGCAGGACTCGAACCTGCGCATGACGGAATCAAAATCCGTTGCCTTACCAACTTGGCTATACCCCAATATTTAAACATCTGATTTTGTGACTGCTTACCTCTTATGCTAATCCTGTCTGGATTTTCATGTTTTGCAAGAGGAAAAAGCCATAAAAACCACATGAGAAACAAATAGTTTTCAATATAACGATTCTTTGGTCACCAATCAAGAATAAAAAAAGCCTCCTCACCAGAATCTGTGGGTGAGTGGAGGTTCAGGTGTTTCAGAAGGAGAAAACCATAAAATTTTCAAGCCAGACTAGTGTGTAGGGGAGGTTTATAAAAACTTCCCGGGGTCTATTGGCTTTTCAAAGTGATCTGTTTCAAGCCTCCGGGTGTGTGCAACATCAGTGTGTTTGGCCCTTTACGCAGAGCCTTAATAACATCTGAAGCGTTGTGGACTGTTTGATCATTGACTTTCATAATCAGGTGACCTGGTTCCAGTCCGGTTCTGTGGGCGGGGGTTTTCGGTTGCACTCTTGAGACAATAGGGGCAAAGGGTTGATTCAGGGGTATATTGTAATATTTCCTGGCTCCTGATGAACTGTTGACTACTGAAAATCCAAAGTTGTAGGGGCTGACCTGTCCAGGGTATCGAGTGAAAACCCTTTTGCTTTTCCTTTGGTTGTTCTCAGGGAATTGGGTCAATGTGACTTTAAAACTCATCTCTTTAAAATTCTGGGAATCGGGACGCAGGATTTTAATTGTGACAGTTTTGCCCACTTCAGTGTCCTGAACTGTGTTGATAAGGCTTTCAGTGCTGTGTACAGGTTGTTTGTTGAACTCAACAATAATGTCATTGGGTTTCAATCCTGCTTTGTCCGCAGGGTAACCGGGTTCCACTTGGGTGACCACAGCCCCTCTTCTTTCAAGACCAAAAGCCAGGGCCATTCGGGGGTTTAAAGTGGCCAGTCCGACCCCTAAAAAAGCCCTCTGGATGGTTCCCCCGCTTTTAATAATGCCAATCACTTTTTTTACATAGTTGGAGGGAATGGCAAATCCAATACCCTGTGCTCTGGCATCAATAGCTGTATTCACTCCAATAACATAACCCCTGGTGTTCAAGAGAGGACCTCCGGAGTTACCCGGGTTGATACTGGCATCTGTTTGTATGAACGGGAAACGATTCAATTCCCTGATGGCTCGACCTTTGGCAGACACAATTCCAACAGCCATGGAATTGCTGTGTCCATAGGGGTTTCCAAAGGCAGCCACATATTCACCCACCTGGAGATTGTCACTGTCACCAAATTTTAAAGGGGAAAGGTTTTTAATGGGTTCAGTCAGTTTCAGGAGGGCCAGATCCCCCCGGCTGTCACTTCCCAGAATTTTAACATTGTAGAGCTTGTTTTTACCATAAATCTGAACCTGTAATCGGGCCTGAAACCTGGGATTGTCAACAGGCTGGACCACATGATAGTTGGTGACAATATGACCTTCCTTATCAATCAGAAAACCTGTGCCGATGAGTTTGTTTTCCTCTCTTTTCCTTTGTCGGGGTTTACCGAAATCAAAACCCTGACCAAGAAACTCTTCGATAAAACTAAAAAAGGGATCCCGTGAAATATTTCCGGCATTGATGTTGACTTTCAGGTAAACACCAACCACTGCCGGTTGGGTGATTTTGGACATTTCAACCCAGAGGTTGGCAGGCAGAGGTTCTGACAGCCTGGCATTGTCCAGAGGAGAGGACAGGGCGGGCAGACTAAGAAAAATCAGTAAAAAAATAAATGCTTTCATGGTTTTTCACAGGCTGACAAATTTCATTTTCAGATCGGAAATGAGTTGGTTGATCAGTTTGTCCTCCTCTTCAGTTCGGTTGTTTTCAGTTTTGTTTTTTAGGATTTCCAGAAGGTCAATATTGAACTGTGCTATTTTTTTATCGACATGAGCTTCTCCGGTTTTGGGGTCAGGGGTCATACCCATTCCCATGGCCGCTGATGAGGCCACAGATAAAATCAATGTGGAGAAATTGGCTTCCAGAGGTCTTTCCATACTTCACTCCTTTGTAAAGAAACTTCATAAAAATTCAAATGCGGTCAGTATAGCAGTTGTGTTTGAAACATACTGACTCTGTTTGAAATTCCCGGTCTTCCAACAGAGGAAATATCTGAAAATTCAAACAGAGTCAGTATAGCGGAATTTTATTTCTCTGTCAGCCCCCCATAGAGTCAACAAAACCTGCCATCCAGGGTTTTGCGAGGCACAAAGAGTGAAAACCCCTTGCTTCATTGGGAGCGAATCAGAAAAAATAAATAAATGATATAAAATCATTAGCCCGCATTTCTCATAAACTTTCGACAGCCTCGCTACGAAAGTTTATGAGAAATGCGGGTTAGCACCAGTTTTTGGGTTTTTGTGTTTGTTTTTCGGGCAAAACCTTAAAAATTCAATCAGGATCAGAATCTGTAAAGGGAGGTTCCGTTGGAAGTGGATGTGATGGCACTCAATGCTGCCGTGAAAAAGGAAAGTCATTTTGTGGAAAGGATGATTGCCGAAGTGGGGAAGGCTATCGTTGGCCAGAAAGATATGATCGAGGGAATTGCGATAGGTTTGTTGGCCGGAGGTCATGTTCTCCTTGAAGGAGTGCCCGGTCTTGCCAAGACCATGACCATTTCCTCCATATCCAGGGCCATTTCCCTGAATTTTCAGAGAGTGCAGTTCACACCTGATCTCCTTCCCTCAGATCTGATTGGAACCATGATTTTTAACCCCAAGACAGGGGAATTCAGCCCAAAAAAAGGGCCTGTGTTCACAAATATTCTTTTGGCCGATGAGATCAACCGGGCCCCTGCCAAAGTGCAAAGTGCCCTTCTTGAATCCATGGCTGAAGAACAGGTGACCATTGGTGATACAACTTATCCATTAAAAACCCCTTTTCTGGTTCTGGCCACCCAAAACCCACTGGAGCAGGAAGGAACCTATCCACTCCCTGAAGCCCAGATGGATCGTTTTTTATTCAAAATCCTTGTGAACTATCCAAACAAGGCTGAGGAACTGGAGATCATGAATCGTATGGCCACTGATGAAGTGCCTCAGGTGGAATCGGTTATCAGTGAGGAAAATCTTCTCCAGGCCCGGGCAATGACAAACAAAATCTATGTGGATGAGAACATAAAAACTTATATTGTGGATATTGTCGCAGCCACCCGCAAACCAGGGGAGCACGGCCTGGGACAATTGGAGAATATGATTCAGGTGGGGGCTTCCCCCAGGGCCACCATTGGCCTGATGAGAGCTTCAAAAGCCAATGCCTTTATCCATGGCCGGGGTTATGTAACGGCTGAAGATGTGAAAGCCGTGGCCTATAATGTTCTCAGACACCGGCTCATATTGAGTTTTGAAGCGGAAGCCGAAGAGGTGGTCAGTGATATGGTGATCCGTGACATTATCAGCGAGATAGAGGTGCCCTGAGTGGGGTGGAGGATCCATTGTCTATACCCGCTGAAGTTTTAAAACAGATTAAACTTCTTGAAGTCCATGTAAAAAAACTTGTGAACTCCGGTTTTGCAGGTCAATACCATTCTGCCTTTAAAGGACAGGGGATGATCGTTTCTGATTTCAGGGAATATGTCCCGGGAGATGATGTTCGTTCCATCTCCTGGAATCTTACGGCCCGCACGGGAAAAACATACATTAAGAAATACGAAGAGGAGAGGGAACTGGTTATGATTCTTGCTGTTGATGTGAGTGGTTCAGTGGATTTTGGGTCGAAACATTATTTTAAAAGTGAGGTTCTTACCCACCTGTCGGCACTTCTGGGTTTCAGTGCTTCAAAAAACAATGACAATGTGGGCCTGATTCTCTTCAGTGACCAGGTGGAGCACTTTGTGCCTCCAAAAAAGGGCCGGGGTCATATCCAGAGAATTTTAAGGGATCTTTACTATCACAAACCCAGGAGTCACAGAACGAAGATTCCCCCAGTGGTTGAGTATTTACTGGGAGTTCTTAAAAAACGCAGTATCATTTTTTTGTTCAGTGACTTTATTGACTCCTCCCCTTTTTCCACAGCATTGAGACATTTATCCAGTCGCCATGAAACCATTGCTGTTCACATCCATGATTCCATGGAAAAAAAGCTTCCTGATATAGGTCTTGTGGATTTTGTGGATTCGGAATCAGGGGAGATCATCCCTGTGGACACCTCTTCACCTTTTTTTAAGAGATATTACACAAGGGCTTTTGAAGCCCACAGAAACAGGGTGGACTCGGAATTGAAAAAAGCCAATGTGGATGTGATTGAGGTCTCCAACAATCAGGATTTTGTTCAACCCCTGGCTCAATATTTTAAAAAGAGAAGGACCTGAAATGGCTGTCGGGGATGAAAAAGACCAGTCCTCTCTTCCCCTGTGGAATTGTCGGATTGAAGGGGAGCCAAAAGAAGGGCAATGGACTGTGGGAGAGGTTTTTAACCTTCAATGTGAAGGTCCCGGAGTTGAATTTTTATCAACAGACCTGCACTTTGAGGGTCAGGAAAAAATCCAGTACAAACTTCGTATCCTGGAAGTGCTAGAGGATTCAGGTCACAGTCTTCAGTTAAAAATCACAAGTTACAATCCAGGTCGTCACAGGTTTGAAAAGCTTTATATTGTGGATCAGGGCGAGGAGATGGTCAGGGTGGAACCTCTGGAGTTTCAGGTAAAAAGTGTCATAAAAAATCCCATGCAGGAAGCCTTTGGTCCCGTGATGGCGGTGAAAATGGCTTACCCTTCCTGGTTGTGGCTGGCTTTTGTTCTTCCCCTTGTGATTAGCGTTTTCTGTCTTCTGTTCTGGTGGAGGCGAAAAGCCCAGATGTTCAGAGTGATTCAGGAATTGAAACAGCACAACACGGCCCTTGGTCCATTTAATCAGCTCAACAGGGATTTGAGACATCTGGAACGGCAGTCTGATTTCAGGAAGAAAGAGGAATGGTCAGATTCAAAAAAACAGTCTTATATAGAGAGTCTGGATCAGGTTTTTCGTATGTATCTTTTGCGTGAGTTTTATATCCCTGCCCTGGACTGGAACTCAGGTCTTGTAACAAAGACCCTGTCACGTCAGGACAGGCATTTTTACAGACATTATGGAGATCCTCTGAAACAGTTTTTAAAAGAACTGGACAGGGCCAAAAGGGACTTTGTGAAAATCAAGGATCAGGATTGCAGACAACTCACCCGAATGGCCAGAAAGGTGAGTCAGTCCATCTGGAATTTGAGAAGGAATTCCTTAAGATGATCTGGCAATCCTGGTGGGCTTTTTACTTATTGTTTTTTCTGGCTCTGGCGGCTTTTGTTCATTTTTTCAGAAGAAAAAAAAGGATTGGATGTTTTCCCTTAAGCACCCATTTCATTGTTAAAAATTCAAAACTCACCTTCAGAGTGAAATTGAGGTTTTTTCCGGAACTTTTCAGGTACCTGGGACTGATTATCCTGGTGGTTGCCCTGGCCCGCCCCCAGAAGACCAATGAAAAAGTAAAAAGGAATACAGAAGGTATTGATATTATGCTGGCTCTTGACATCTCCCACTCCATGCTTATTGAAGATATGAAACCTGAAAACCGGCTGGAGTCAGCCAAGAAAACCATTGAAGAGTTCATAGAAAAAAGAATGTCTGATCGTATAGGGCTTGTGGTGTTTTCAGGGGAATCTTACACAAGGGTTCCCCTGACCCTGGATTATT
This sequence comes from Bdellovibrionales bacterium, assembly GCA_965218815.1. GTDB lineage: Bacteria > Bdellovibrionota > Bdellovibrionia > Bdellovibrionales > JAGQZY01 > JAGQZY01. The sequence goes on from CBDCLX010000002.1 coordinate 1,792,271, forward strand.
CCGTTCTCAGGCAGAACTTAAAGGAGGTGAAAACCTCAGAAAACATCAAAATGGGGACGGCCATTGGGGTGGCTCTTGGTAATGCTGTCTCACGACTGAATGAATCCAAAGCCAAATCCCGGGTTGTGATTTTACTCACTGATGGTGAAAGCAATACGGGACTCATTGATCCACAGACAGCCCTTGAAATTGCCAAAGGCTATGGAATAAAGATTTACACCATTGGAGTGGGACGCGATGGTCAGGCCCAGCTTCCCATTTACAGCAAGGATTTTTTTGGTCGCAAGATCAAATATTACCAACCCATTCACTCCAAGGTCAATGAGCCTCTGTTGACCCAACTGGCTGAGGAGACCGGAGGACGTTTTTTTCGAGTCACCAGTGGCCGAAAACTGGAAAAGGTTTTTTCTGATATCAACAACCTCGAAAAAACAAAGATTGAGGAAAACCATTACACCCGTTACACGGAAATTTTTGAAAAATACCTTCTGTGGGCCTTTGGTTTTTATTTTCTTGGCCTCCTGTTCCAGGTGACTGTTTTAAGAAGGGGTGTGTGAAATGTTTCGTTTTGCAAACCAGTCTGCTTTTATGATTTTGATCCTCGTATTGGCTCTTGTTATTATTTACTGGTTTCAGAATCAGAGGGTTTCTGGAAAACTGAAAAAAGTTTTTGACCGGAAAACCCTTCCCTTTTTTATGGTTCAGTTTTCAAAAACAAAAAAGAACTTTAAATTTTTTCTGTCGATTCTTGTCCTGACGTTTATGATTCTTGCCATGACCCGTCCCCAGATGGGTAAAAGGAAAGGGCATATCAAGTCCCGGGGAATTGAATTGATGGTGGCTGTGGACGTTTCCCGAAGTATGTTCTCTGAAGATGTCAGGCCCTCACGACTGGAACACGCCAAAAAGGAGGTGGCTCACCTGCTGGATATTTTGGGTGGTGATAAAGTGGGCCTTCTTGCTTTTGCCGGTTCCCCTGTTTTATTATCCCCTCTGACCACTGACAAATCCGCTCTTAAGATGTTTCTTGAGTCCCTTTCCTCAAAAAGTGTTGAGACCCAGGGAACGGAAATTGCCAAAGTTCTCCTTGAAGCCAGGGAGGCTTTCAACAGGGGAGGGGAAAAGCCGGGGCCTGACCAGAAAGTGACCCGGGTGGTGGTTTTGATTTCTGATGGTGAGGATCATGAACCGGGGGCATTGAAAGCAGCCAAAGAGTTGACCAAAGAGGGCATTCGGATTTTCACAATGGCTTTTGGGTCTGAAAAAGGGGGAAACATTCCAATAAGGGATGCCCGTGGTTTGCTAAAAGGTTATATGAAAGACAGGCAGGGCAAAACTGTTATTACCAAAGTCAATGAGGAAATGATGAGGCAGCTGGCCCGGGCTGGTCGGGGGAGCTTTTATCATGTGACCTTTGGCGGCAGTCAGATGAAGAGACTTTGGGAGGATATGGACAAGCTGGAAAAAACAGAGTTTGACAGCCTGGATCATGAGGATTTTGACGAGAAGTATCAGACCCCCCTGTTTTTTGCTTTTCTTTTTGGTCTGATTGAGCTTTTTATCGGGTATCGCAAAAAACAATCCGGTGAATGGAAAGGACGTTTTGTTTTCAATGACCAGTAAATCTCTGTTCTCTAAAGTCCGGTTTCAGTCTATTCCATCAGGTGGACTTCTGGTGGACTTTTTGTTTGTCATGACTGGCAGGCTTTTCCTTTTCTTATTCATGATTTTTTGCTTTTCACCGGTTATGGCCTCTGAGGTGATGGATGTCTGGCGAAACAACCGGGCAGTGGATCAGCTTGATCAGAAAAAGTTTTTACAGGCCCATGAAAGTTTTAACCGGCTTCTTGGTGAACACACGTTTCACTCTGTTTTCCGGTTCAATCTTGGTGTTTCCTTTGTGGGTCTTGGGGAAGTGAATAAGGCCATCAAAATGTACAGGGAATTGTTAAAACTGCACCCTCTGCCTCCCGGGGTTGAGTTTTCCTCACTTTATAACCTGGGGGTTCTTTACAGTCTTCTTTTGGGTGAGGATCCGGAAAACCTGAACAGGGCTCTTCGTTTTTACCAGAAAGCTCTGGAAATCAGGCCCGATTCAAAGGAAATAAAAACCAATATCGAACTTTTATTCCGTGGATCAGAGGGAAATCAGGGATCCGGAAAAAGCAGTCAGGAGAGAAAAAACGGGAAAAAAGAATATGAATCCCGGAAAAAGAAATCTTTTACCGATAAACCTGATGAAAAACAGGGGAAACAGCAAAAGAATAAAGACAAAAAAATGTCTGAAAAGGATGTGGAGAAAATTCTCAATGAATTAAAAAAACAGGAGCAGAACATTCGTGCCAGGCATAAAAGAAAAAAGTTCAGAGAGGCTGATCGTGAAAAAAGCTGGTAACTTTCATCTCCGTTGCAGGATTGGTTTTTTTCTTTTTTGTGTTTTTTTTTCCAACATTCTCCGGGCTGAAGTGAAGGTCAGAGCCAGTGTGGATCGCAATCAGCTTTCTGTGGGGGAGACCTTCACACTCCAGGTGAGTGTCAGTTCCAATCAATCCGTTCAGGCTGATGGGGATTTTTCTCCAAAGATTGAAAAGGTGAGACAACTGCATTCCTGGGTCAATCATCAAAGCCGGTCTTCTGTATTTAACAGAGGAAAGACCGTGAACTTTAAAACCCTTCACAGCACTCATTATAATTTTCAGTACGAGACCATGGAGAAAGGGCAGTTGGTTATTGGTCCCATTGCTGTGAGGGTGAAAAACAGGACCTATTTCACTGAAAAAATTATTATTGATGTTCGATCCGGGAATATGCGGGGATCAAAAAAATCACGAGATCAGAGGTCCTCCGGGAAATCCCGGTCCCAGGATCCGTCAGGGTCCGGATTCCCGAATCCAGGGAATGTTTTCAGGAAACTTGAAGAGCAGTTTGATTCTCTTTTTAATTCCCCTTTTGGAGGTTCAAAACCTTTTGGCCCCCCCCCCTTTGGGGGAATGCTTAACGATGGTCCCCGCAAGCCTGAGGATGCTTTTTTTATTTTGGCCCGGGCAGATAAAACAGAGGCTTTTAAGGGGGAACAGGTGCTGGTGTCATGGTCCCTTTATACCCGGGGTCGGGTGAGGGACATTGACACTTTGAAATATCCCACCCTCAAGGGGTTTTGGAAAGAGGATATTCATCTGACAACCCGTCTGGAGTACGAAGAGGAAATGGTTGAAGGGATTCCCTATAACAAGGCTCTTCTGGCCTCTTATGCTCTTTTCCCCATAGAAGAGGGGCCGGCTGTTATTGATTCCTACAGAGCCAAGGCCACAATTATGGGTTTTAACTTAAGGAATTTTCAGGCAACCAAAAGCAGCAAGGAGATTCCCATAGTCATAAAGCCTCTGCCTGCCGAGGGCCGTCCCGCCCATTTTAGCGGAGGGGTTGGGAAGTTTGAGATGACAGTGGAGACTCCCAACAAGTCCATTATCACCCATCAGCCCTTTTCCCTGAAGGTGCGTTTTGAGGGTCAGGGAAATGCCAAGTTCATTGAACTGCCCAAATTGCCTATTGGCTCTGATCTTGATATCTATGACATTAAAAATGAGTCCCGGTTTTTCAGAAATGGTCAGAGCTTCAAGGAGTTTGACATTCTCCTGATCCCCCGTCAGGCAGGAGAAACCATGATCGGGGAGATGAGAACAAGTTATTTTAGTCCGGAAAAGGAGGAATATATTTCCATCAATTCAAAACCCATCCGGTTGACGGTTTTACCCGGAGTCAAACAGAACTCAATGGGTGAGGAAAGGCTGAAATCAGAAACAAAAAAGAAAACCCTGCCGGGAATTGCCATGGAGTGGAACCCTGAGTTTGAACCTGAAAACCCCTATCTTTTTGTCTGGATTTTTATTGGTATTCTTCTGGTCATGATATTGTTGGCAAAATGGGTGATTGATGCTGGTTTGCTTGTTAAGAAGATCAGTCTTGAAGATATTATTGAAAGACGTTTTCATGGTATGGAACCACTGCTGGTCAAATCCCGGTGGAGAGAGCTTGGAATTGAGGTGACCAATACTGTTTACCATGTCATGGGTCATGTTTCAGGGCAGAGGGGGGCTGGTGAGGAACTTGAGGGGGTTTTGGCAAAAATTGCCCCCAGTGTGAGAAGGGAGATTGAGGAACCTTTAAGAAAATCCATGGATTTCTTTGGTTTGCTCGGTTTTGGACCAAAATCTTTTGTCCATGAATTCAAGGACTCTGAACAGGTGAAGACAAAACTCAATGAACTTAAAAAACTTTTGTTCAAAGCCAGCCGGTTGATGAAAGGATTGGACGATATTGACAAAACGTAGCTGCGTAAATCCTGGTGGTCGAACCTTGCGTTATAAGTCCTCTAAGGCAAAAATTTATGTTAAGGTGTACTCGTGTGAAAAGAGTGATTGGAGGCAAAAAAAAGTGGGAGGAAAAAAGAGAATGATTGCCAATACAAAATTTGAAAAAGCCATTAAAAGGCAGGTCCAGTCCACTCCCCCCATCTGGATGATGAGGCAGGCAGGGCGTTATCATTCCCATTACAGGGCTTTGAAAAAAGAATATGGTTTTATGGATCTCTGTAAGGATCCAAAACTTGCAGCCCTTGTGGCTCTTGGTCCCATTGAGGAATTTGATTTTGATATTGCTATTCTCTTTAGTGATCTTTTGTTTCCTCTGGAAGCCCTTGGTTTTGGATTGCAATACAATCCGGGACCTGTTCTTGACTGGTCTTTGAGAGGGAATCAGGATTTCAAAAAATTGGATTCTCTGGAACAGGCCACAGAACGTCTTGGTTTTCAGGGTGAAGCTCTCAGGGAAACCCGCAGGCAGCTTCCTTCTGATAAAAGTCTTATTGGTTTTGTGGGTTCCCCCTGGACTCTTTTTGTCTATGCCGTTTGTGGAACCCACAAGGGGGTTCTTACTGAAGTTAAAAAAAGAATAGATCTCTTTGGAGCTTTTTGTGAAGTGATGGTTCCCCTGATAAAAAAAAACATTGAGATCCAACTTGAGGGGGGGGCTGAGGTTGTTATGGTCTTTGATACGGCTGCCGGAGAATTGTCAGCTGTGGATTTCAAGCACAGGGTGCAACCCCTGTTGATGGATCTTTCAGAAAGTTTTAAAGGACGTTTGGCTTATTATTCAAAAAACACTCTTGCCGATCATCTCAAAGGACTGTGGAGGAGATCTTTTTTTTCCGGCTTTGCTTATGATCATCGTTGGGTTCTGGGTTTTTGTTTTTCAAAACATGGGGGGTTTGTACAGGGAAATTTTGACCAGACTCTGTTATTTTTGGATGAAAAGAGATTTGAGCCTTGTTTGCGTCGTTACCTGGAACCTTTTCAGGAACTTAATGTCATTGATCGGGCCGGCTGGGTCTGTGGCCTGGGTCACGGTGTTTTACCTGAAACCCCTGAAATCAATGTAAAAAATTTTGTGAAGATTGTCAGGGAAAGTTTTTGATTATGAAAAACAACCTTATTTACAAGTACGATGTTCCTGTTCCCCGTTACACCAGTTATCCAACTGTTCCCTATTGGACAGATTCCCCCTCTTCAGAAGAGTGGTTACTTTCCCTCAACAGGGTTTTTAGGACCCTTTCCCCCTGGTCCCTCTATGTTCATATTCCTTTTTGTGAAACTCTGTGTACTTTTTGTGGCTGCAACACTGCCATCACAAGAAATCATGGGAGGGAGGAACCCTATATTGAACTTCTTTTGAAGGAATTTGGGAATTATAAAGAACAAGTGACAGGATTGGGGAAGGCTCCCCTGGAGCAGTTTCATTTTGGTGGAGGCACTCCCACATTTTTAAGCCCTGAAAATCTCTGCGGATTGGCAAAAAAAATCCTTTCAGAAGTGAATATCAGTGAAAGTTTTGATGGTTCTATTGAAGTGGATCCAAGGAAAACGGAATCTGCACATCTCAGTCTTCTCCGTGAACTTGGTTTTTCCAGGGTGAGTCTGGGAGTTCAGGATTTTGATCCACAGGTTCAGTCTTTAATCCATCGGGTTCAGAGCTTTGGGATCACTGAAAAAATCACCCATGAAGCCCGCCAGTTGGGTTACGCTTCGGTGAATTTCGATCTTATTTACGGGCTTCCCTGTCAGACAGAGGTCAGTATGATGGAGACCATGGAAAAGACATGGCAGTTAAAACCGGATCGCATTGCTCTTTACAGTCTGGCTGTTGTGCCCTGGATCAAACCCGCTCAAAGGCTGTTTAAGGATTCTGATTTGCCAAAGGGACAGGACAAGAGAAGGCTTTATGAAATCTCAAGGGATTTTCTCCTCCATAAGGGTTATATGGAAATAGGTATGGATCATTTTGCCCTGCCAGGGGACAGTCTTTCAAGAAGTCGTTTAAAAGGTGAACTGCATCGCAATTTTATGGGTTATGTGGAAAAACACACTCCCTCTCTTCTGGGACTTGGGGTGAGTGCCATTTCAGAAACCTCCGATTGTTTTCACCAAAACGAGAAAGCTCTGCCTGTTTATGAGAGAAGGGTGTCTTGTGGAGAGGTGGCTACTTTAAGGGGACACAAACTCACCACCAGAGATCAGATCAGAAGGCGACAGATTCTTGAGTTTATGACCTGTGGGCAAACGGAGTTTGAAACAAGGGAGCAAAAAAAACAGGTCTCTGATTTTTTAAGGGAAATGATTCAGGATGAACTCATTGAAATCAATGGTCTGAAAATGAAACTCACCGGGAAGGGAAAACCTTTCTTACGCAATGCCTGTATGGCTCTTGATGAAAGACTTCTTGGGAGGAGACCTGATTTTGAGGTTTTCTCAAAATCCATCTGATCCGCATTATTTTGTTTAAGCGATTTTGTCAGTCCCACAGGGAGAAAATTGAAAAATTATGGTTTTTGTTTTGTTGTAAACTATCTCATATAGGGCATGGCCAGGGTGGCCAGTCCGAGAAATGAGAAAAAACCAAAGATATCTGTAATCACAGTGACAATCACGCCACTTCCAACAGCCGGATCGCGGCCAAGATTTTTAAGCATGATGGGAACACTGAATCCTGCCATGGAGGCCACAAGGGAGGTGAGTATCATGGAGAGCCACATGACAAGCCCCACCAGAAAACCGTACTTCAGGTCACTTTTGAAAACATAAATGGCCAGGCCCGCCAGGCCGCCGGCAATAAAGCCCTGGGTGACTCCAACCAGGGTTTCCCTTAACATGGCTATTTTTTTTGAAATGTATTGAAAGTCATTCACAGCCAGTCCCCGGGTGGTCACTGTCAGGGATTGTATGGCGGCATTTCCGCTGGTGCTGGTGACAATGTTTTTAGTGACAGCCAGAATGACCAGTTCCTCCAGAATTCCCTCAAAGAGATAAAGCACAAGGCTGGCCGAACCAGCTAGAAGAAGGTTGAGAAGCATCCAGGGTGTGCGGTTACGGATCTTCTGGGAAAGGGGAGAGTAAACCCGGTCACTTTCCTGCAATCCGGCAGAGGCATAAATGTCAGCAGTGGCCTGTTCTTCAATGATATCCAGAACGTCATCAACAGTGATCACTCCCAGAATCCGGCCTCTTTTATCGACAACAGGGATGGCGATAAAGTCGTAATGGCTGACGAGAAGAGCCACCTCCTCTTCGGGCATATCGGGTTTGACACTGACCACTTCTTTTTTTGCCAGATGTTCAATGGGGGTCTCAGGAGCACTGGTGGCCAAAGCCCTGAGGGAGACAACACCAGTGAGTTTCTGATCTTCGGAAACACAATAAATATAATAAATGCTTTCCTCTTTTGATTTTTCCCGAATCAGTTCCAGCCCCTCCCGGGCCGTTAATTGTGTCGAGAGGGTGAAAAAATGGGAATTCATAAGCCGACCTGCAGAGTCCTCGGGAAAACTGAGAAACTGGAGAAGTTTTTCCTTCTTTGTTGTGGACAGTTCTTCCAGAAGGGCTTTGTGACGGGAAAAATCAATGCACTGCATTAAACAGGAGCCTTCCTCTACGGAGCTATGCTTCAAAATTCGAAGCACTTCCCAGTCGTCAAGTTTTTCAAGCAGATTTCTGAGTTGGGTTTCAGGAATCTGCTCCAGGACAGCACCTGCTTTGTGAATGGAAATCAGGGCCTCAATGAGTCTTTTTTTTTCCAACCAGCTCAATTGGGAGAGATAGGAGGCCATATCCACCGGTTCCACCCTCTGGATGATGGATTTCAGGGGTCTTGAAGTGCGTCCAACCAGGAGTCTTTTAAGAATGGCCTTGTTGGTTGGATTCAGTTTCACAGTGAGTTCCTTTCAAAAACAGTAAAATCCGCTTTCATTACTATAATAATTTCTTTAAACCATTGCTAGAAATAAAGTCTTTGACTATAAGGGGAAGTTTAATGGAGTTCAAATTCAGGTCTATAGCCATGGGCTTGAGGAGGGATAGATATGTCTACAACATTACCGCTCACCCTTCGGGGAAAGGGGCTATTGGAAAAGGAACTCAAAAAGCTGATTCATCAGGATCGCCCTGATGTGATCAGACAGATTGAAGAAGCCCGTGCCCATGGGGATTTAAGTGAAAATGCCGAGTATGACGCAGCCAAGGAAAGACAGGCTTTGGTGGAAGGTCGTATTCAGAGTATTCAAAACAAGCTGGCTGGTGCTGAGATTGTGGATCCATCAAAGATTCAGAGCCAGAGGGTGGTTTTTGGGGCCAGGGTCCGGATACTTGACTGTGAAACCAATGAAGAGGTGATCTATCAGATTGTTGGTGTGGATGAGGCGGATGTGAAAAAGGGTCTGATTTCCATTCTTTCACCCATTGCCAGGGCCATGATTGGGAAAAAAGTGGGGGATGTGACTGTTGTTTCCAGTCCGAAGGGGGAAAAGGAATACAAAATTCTGGAACTGTTTTTTGAATAAAAGTGTTAGCCCGCATTTCTCATAAACTTTCGTAGCGAGGCTGCCAAGCTTCCGAAAAATTCGGGCCAGTGTAGAATTTTTTGACAATGGAAGCCTGTTATTCTTTCTTTTTTTGTAAATCTTACAGAGTTTAAAAAAAAACTATTATTGCAGGTTAATGATTGATATATATGTGTCGGTGCGGTTTTTGTCCTGTTTTCAGGAACGGCAGAAATTGAAGTGAACAACAATAAACGATTATGATTATAATCAAGAAAGTAAGAAGGAGGAAATATGAAATTAAAATGGATGGTCCTTTTTTGTTTTGGACTGCTGTTAGGTGCCTGTGGTGATAAAAATGCAGGTTCAACAAATGATATGATTCTGGCTGTAAGATCCCTGGAAGACAATGACAGTTTTTCCAATGGGGACAAAATACAGGTGGCTTTGCTGGATGCCGGGCATATTCAGTCTGAAGATGATGCAAAGGCCGCTGCAGAAGATGCCCAATGGGTTTCTGTGGATAATTTTTCCAGTAATAATCTTGTTTTTTCAGACGCTGATAATAATAGTGGATCCAGTTTTGCCGTTGTGAGGGGACATCGCCGTTGCTCCAGATATATTGTTCCCGCCGATGGTCGTCGTCATGGTGATCGTCGTTATGGTGATCGTCGTTATGGTGATGATCGTCGTCATGGTGATCGTCGTTATGGTGATGATCGTCGTCGTTGCTGGAGACCTTATCGTCATGATCACTGGACTCGACGGATATCTGTTAAACCCATTGTTTATTATGGTTGCCCAAGAGGTTATTTTCTTCGCCGGGGGCGTTGTGTGATTCCCTTCACCCCAGTGCATAATTATTACTGGGAACCCCGTTATGTGTACAGAGTTGTCTATGATTCCCGTCGCCGTCGCCCCCGAAGGCATCATCTTCGTGGTGGGATTTCAGGTCGGATTCGCATCAGCTTTTATTGGTGATTTTTTAACCCGCATTTGCCCTTTTTGTATGGTCAGGTCAGTGAGTTTGTCACTGGCCTGATTTCGTATGCACACGAAAACAAACACATTTTGTAATGACTCATACCCTTCTTGTGTCATGACTTAATTTTGAATGAGAGTTGGTCTGGTTTTTGGGTTTTCTTTGGAAAAATCCGGAAAAATTCAAAAAAAACAGTAAAATTATGATAAAAGAGATGGTCCTTTAGCCAGTTTATGAGTAGAAAGCTCTGTCATCTTCAGTAAAGCATTAAAATGGAAAAAGAGGGTCTTTCTGGTGAGTGAAGGGGGAAGAAAGGTGCTTGGTTTGAGGACATCGTTTAAAGACATAGGCTCTGCCATTTTTTATTGGAGTTTTCTGTTTGTCTTCATCATTTTCTTTTCCAACCGGGTAAGGGCTGAATTTCATTCTTCAGTCAATGTTGGGTTGCTTGGGGATTTTTATTTTCAGAGAAGTATGCACAATGCCCAGGGTTTTATTGATGTCCTGATGGAGAATAAGGGCATTAATGATGAGTTTTGGCTGGATATAGGAGCGGGAGCTTTGGTGGGGGACAACACTCGGTCTTATGTTAAAATCCCTCAATTTTATTATCAGATAGGTTTTAGGGACAAGGCTCATCTGGTTTTGGGTCGTCGTCTTCAAAAATGGTCCTATCTGGATGATTACTGGATGATGGGGATGATTCAGCCTCTTTTCAAATGGAATATGGCTTTACCGGAAAAGCAGGGGCTGATGGGAATTTTTCTGACATTACCTTTGACAGAGAATATTAAACTGGCATTGTTCAGTTCCTATGTCTTTCTTCCTTCACAGGGTCCAGTCTATGAACTGGTCAATGGTGAGATCACATCCAGTAATCCCTGGTTTATGCAACCGGTGAGGGTTATTGAGTTTTTGAATCATGAAACAAAACTCAGGTACAATGTGAGTTCCCCGAAAACCACTGATGTTATTTTTCGCCCCTCCTATGGAGGAAAGGTTGGAACATCTTATGATAAAAAAGCCTGGCTGTTTAATGTCTTGTACTTCAGTAAACCCAAAAATGATTTTATTGTTCCCTTTAATGGTCATCTCAATCTGACCACTTTTTACGGAGATATCACAATCCAGCCCACAGTGGCTCGACATAATATTCTGGGCGTGGATTTTGGCTGGAACTTTGATATTTTCAGGATTCTGTTTTCCTGGCTCCACGAATCCCACATTTCCTACAGGAGACTTCCTGATTTCACCCATCCGGTTATTCCCGAACAGGATATGTTTTCCCTTGTACAATGGGTGAGGTTGTCGGATTCCCAGTCTTTGTCCATGGCTTATCTTCAGGTCATACGGGAGTCTAACAAGGTGGAGGGTCTTTTTTCCAACAGCCGGATTGGCACTTTCCTCAGTCGCAATACTTTTGAAAACACTCTTCAATTTAAATGGGAGGGAAAGTTTCAGAGGTCCGGAGATCAGTATCGCTTAAGGAGCTATATTTCCTGGTTTCAGAGTCTTGTGGTCAATCATGCCTGGGTCAGTGCTGATATTCGGTGGTCTTTTAACAGGAGCATTGAGTTCACGGGTCATTGTGATTTTTTTGGTGGATACAGACAGGCTCCTGTTGATGGTGATTTCATCAGTCAGTTTCAGGACAATGACCGTTGTCTGGTGGGGGGGAATTATGCCTTTTAAACCCATCGGAAGAGGTGTCTTCCCTGTTGCATTAATCAGTTTTTTTTCTTTTGCGGGCTGCTCTTATTTTTTTAATACAGGAAAACAGGAGTTCAGTATCAGTTATAAAAGCCATTCGGATTCCTGCATTACCAGGGCCAACAAATCCATTAAAAATTATTTTGACAAGACACATTTGCCTTTTGTTTCCGAAACTGAGCTGGATCAGTTTAAAATCTGTTATCAGGAGGTTATTGAATCTTTTGTAAAGCACTCGAAAAGCGGTCGATTGGAGTCAGAAAACTATTCTGCGGAAAATATTGCCTTGTTTTTCAGGAAATTTTATTCAGAGGCGGGACTGAGTCTTGAGAATATTCAATACTATTTGTCTTTAAAATATTTTTTAATAAATGGACAGGCTGATGCCTTGTCCAAAAAGGAATTGTTAATTATCAGTGACTCCCTGACAGCCTTTACTGAATTGTTAAAGGCTGTTCTTCCCTACCGGTCTGTTTATTTTAAGAAAATCAGGCTGAAAAGAAACAAAGAGAGTTACGATTATTTTAGTCTGGCCTTCCGGCTTTTAAAGGAAAAAACTGATGATTTTCTCCGGGTTTTTAAAAATCCCAATGAGGAGAGAAACCTTGATTTAAGAGCGTTCATTCAGTTTTTTCTGGATCAGTTTGAGGGTGATGATAAACCAGGCAGATCATTCAATGACCTGAATATGATTATGGCCTTTAAAAATCTTGTGACTATGAGTGAAGGGGATATTCTCACCCGGGGAAATTTGGCAATCTTTGTCCGGCAGTCTCTTTTGGCCTACGAAGGACTTATGCGATTTGATTACTTTGTCAAAGAAGATCATTTGTTTACAAATATAGGTGGAGTGGCCTCTTTTCTCAGTAGAGCCATGACACAGTTGAATCATGCTGAAATTTTCAGAACAGTGGCTCTTCACTCTCTTTCTGATATTGTGGAAGGTGTGTACCAGATACTGTCCCATCCCATCCAGTCAGATCCTTCAGGACAACTGTCCTATGGAAAACTGCACAATTTTCTTATATCCCTGGAAGAGGCTGGAATATTGGGAACTCAGTTAATGGCCAACACTCTGAGCCTTTTTATGAGGAGATTTTCAGAGAAATGGCTGGATCCGGCCTCAGAACCAACGGCCAATCTGACAATGCCCAAACTTTTATATGTGAAAAAAATGTACTCATTATGGTTTCAGAGACAACAGGTGGTAAACACTCTTTTTTCCAATCAGAGTCAGAAAAATATTTCCCTTGCCGATATGAAAGATAAATTAAAAAATTATGAACCTCTGGAAAACTGGATCAGACTTTTTAACGCCGTTGCCGTCCATCAGTGGGAGGATAAAAACCGGATGATTCTTTCAAAAAAGATGGATCACTTCAGTTACAGGGAAATGACTGTAAGCAATTCCATCGCCCTTTTGAGTGAGATTTTTACAAGACCTTATAATCTGTCAGCAAAAAGTATCCATGAATACGAAATCAGCAGGGAGGAGGTTCAGGAGGTTTATGAGATTCTCAGGATATTGGGTGTGCCTTTGGGCTTTATGGATTCCCGCCTTTTGGACACAGGTTATCGGGTGTTTGATGAATCAAATAACTTCAGTACACAATTAAGCAGTAATGACGTTTTGAATTTCTATGAAGTTTATGAGTATCTTTCCTTTAATCTGTCATCCTTTCAACTGGGAGAACAATTTTATCAGGGTTTTGATGATGAATGTTTACTGGACTATGTTGATGTCCATAACAGTCCGGTTGTCCGGGCTCCCTGTTTTCTCGGCTATCTAAAGGAAAATTTTGACAGTTTTTTTGAACATCTGAAGACAATCAGTCAGTTCTGGGAAAAAGCTTCAGATGTTGAAAGGGACAAGTTCATGGGAACCATAGAGTATATCGCACAGGGAGGTTTCCTGAGTGAGGCCCCCTACCAAAGTGGTGAAATCAGGACAATCACTGTATCATTATACTACCTGGAGTCTGTGTTTTTTACTTTTGATAACAACAGGGATGGAATCATCACAGGAGATGAACTGAGAGCGGCCCAGTTTCATTTTCACAACTTTACAAAAAAATTTTTGTTCAATAAATTATTAAAAATGCCACAGTCGAGCTATTCAATGAGTATTCTGGCCGATTCCTGTAACACTGTAGAAAGTGATATAAAGACAATAAGCCAATGTCTCACTCCCCGTGTATTTCTTTTTATGTTAGCATCGGGGAATCTGCCCACAGAGAGCATTTATCATAAAATAGACTTTTTAAGACAACTGAAGTTCAGTGATAAAGACACGTTATTTGACAACATTCAGGCAGGTGTTCATGATGTATTCAGATTTTTTTCCATGATAAACAGAGATGCCCATGAGTCTTTTATTGATCGATTAAAAATGTTCCTTTTGACTAATAAGCAGACTCTTTACTCTGAATTGTCCGACAGGGCAAATCCTGATTGTACAGAAGAGGGGAATCAGAATCTTAAATTTTGTCAGTGGGCAAGGATGATACGTTGTAATGACATCATTCAACCTTACCTTTATAAATGGATGGGGGAAAATAAATACAGAGTTTTTCCTGAAAAGATATGGGAGGAATCCCCGGAACAGGGGGCCATTGAAACCATGAAATTATTCAGTTCCAGTTTTTATCTTCACCAGAAATTTTCTGTTCATTGTTTTTTTCCTGAGTATAAGGGTAAAAAATCCGATTTTCTTTCCATGCCATGGCTTGTGCGTCCGTTTGTCGGTGATAAGGAAAATAGGGGTTTAAAGGATAATATTATGGATTATTGAAACTTTTCAACTTCTGTCTTGAAGGAGAGAATGGGAATCCCGATGAGTTGGATAGCTCTCCGTGATTTGATCCACAAATTCATAACAATGGTTTTACAACCTGGAGGAGGAACTATGAATACCAATAAACAACATCACAATAATTGGAAATCCTGGAAGGCATCTGTTATTTTTACCAAAACTGTTTTCGTTTTCCTGTTAGCTGTCTTTTCAATCTCCTGTTCCATAGCCCCCTTAACCACACCAAAAACAGGGAGAAGCCTTGGGGAAGGTAACTGGGAAGTTGATGCGGGAGCCAGTCCTGGCTATCTTTCTGTGAATCGGGGGTTTTCAGAAAATTTTGATGCCGGTTTGACTGCTGAAATGCAAATAGGTGTTAATATGGAACTATCCGGAAAATATGCCTTTATAAACAATTCAGAAAATGGAACATCCCTTGCCCTGTTTGGAGGAATTTATAAGGGGAGTGTTGTTGGGGGAAGCAACACCGGATTTCGTCTGGGACCGGTCTTAAGTTATAAATCAGGTTGGTGGGAACCCTATCTCGTACTCACTTACAACTTGGGGAAATGGCGTTGGGAAGGATTGGAAGATGATTCAAAATCAGATAAAGATAACAGTCTCATTGATATTGATAACGCTTATAAACCTGGTGAAGAAATTGCGACTTATTCCTATATGCAATTCACATTGGGAATGAATTTTTGGGTTACAAAAGGATTTGCCCTTAACATCAATACCAAATATCTAACCCGTGCAGGAGGAGATATTAGCATAGAAGGATCTATACCTTTAGCATTGGGACTTTATTGGAGATTTTAAAACTTCCAAAAGTTTCCAACACTTTTCTTTAAAAAAGCTGATGCTATACTGATCGTGTTTGAATTGTCCGGGTTTTTGAGAGTGAATCTCCATGGAGTTTCAAACACGATCAGTATAACTAACCGTCCTTAAAATTTTCCAATGTATTCAAACTATAGGCGATATGGGATTTGGAGGAATTCCCTCATATGGCCAACTATCATCAAAGAAATCATTAAGGTCATAACCCGGATTTCTAAAAGAAGGGGAAATTTCCTCCCGAATGGCTTCATCAAAAATTCGTCCCCGCTCCAGCATATGGTCAAATTTATCTTTTTCACTGCCGGGCAGACGACGAACCCTTTGTGCCACTTTTTCCATTATGGAATAAACTTCACTGGCAAAATCATTGCGTTCCCTAAAAGCCCTGAAAAGAGTTCTCCCAAAAGGGTGCTCATTAAAAAACCTTTCAAAACCATTGTGAAACAAAAAATCCACAGACACATCCATCTCATGAAGAGACGAATAAATAAAATAGACAAACCTGTCCTCAAGAGTTGGAAATTCTTTGGGTAAATATCTCGACCCTACATAATAAGACATATCTTTTGCCTGCCAGTATTTTAAAAGAAGTTGCGGGTTGTCAATAAGATGTTCTCTTTCTATCGAACCAGCCATTATGAGTCTTACCTGTTCCATATCCCATAACTTTAAGAAGATATTTTCATCAATCCCTCTCCTCCATATCAAATCAATCCGGTTGCGAGTCGCGGATCTTCCCATGGCGACAAGGGCAATAACAAGAGTATTAGTGGCCTCCCTGGTTCCCCTATCATTAATAATTCTTGCCAAATCAGGTTGTTGTTCAAGATAGGAATACAAAGAGGAATAAAAATTATTTTCCATCCCTGAAACGATAATATCCAAAGCCTTCTTTCTTTCGGATTTTACTAAAATGGAATCCAGTCCGGAATAAGAAACTGAATCATTCTGTTCAATGGATTTCTGTACAATCTGTCTTTTGCTCCAATCTGAAAATCTCTTGAAAAAAGTTGCCGCCGGACCTGCAAAAACATCCACAGAAAAGAAAATGGAAATGATAAAAATATTTATACGAAAAAAATTCATTCTTCCTCCAATACAAAATAATCGTCTTATAGATGTTCTACCGGGAAAGAAACTTTATACATAGGACAATATCTGGTTTAAAACATCATCTATACTGATCGTGTTTGAAATTTCATGGATATTCACTCTCGAAAATCCGGACATTTCAAACACGATCAGTATAGTCACATTTGAACTTTAGGGGGTTGCTTGTTGCTTGTGAAACCAACTGAAATTCAACTAAAAATAGTCTGTTAAAGGGTTATAACACTTGTCTTTTTTTTTCAAAAGATTTTTTTTATTTTTGTAAAAAATACAAAATCAGATTGACCGTCAGGTTAATGGATATCGCTCAAAATCCGGGGTTTTCCATGAATCTTAAAGTCGCCTGAAAAGGCCATCCTATCATTAAAAAAAAATTGCTTTTTTGCCTTATTGAATGGGATATGATAAAAAAACAAATGGATAAAGGTCCTGCTCTGTTGCGTTGGGATTAAAGTCCATGGTTTTTATCACTTTTCATTTTTATATCAGATATGACATCTAAAAAATAGTTCTGATTCCAAAGATTCAAAGAGTCCTGGTCCCTGGCATTTAAAAAAGGAGCCACATCTCTTTTTGCGGATGGAAAATCTGTTTCCCGAATTCTATCTTCCATAAGACTGACAAAGTCCTTTTTTCCAAAAGGCTGAGAGGAATTCCAGTCACCACTTTGAACAAGCCTTTCCTTTAAATGTTCAATGTGACAGTGAGTTTGTTTTCCAATATACCATAGGAGGTCATAAAAATCCCTGCCCTTGACTCTTGTTTTCCATTTTCTGGCCAGAACTGCGTGTAACTTTCCCGCAAACAGGTCTTCCATACACATGGTTCTTACCTGAAAAGGAATGGGTTGAAATATGTTTTTAACCTCTGTTGTAAATCGATCTGGAGGTTGGGTGTCCAATTCGATTTTGATTTTTAAAAACTGGTTGTCCTGGATAGACTTTAGTATTTTTTCAGAGACTCTCACTTTTGTTAATTGACTGAGTGTTTTAGCTTTAATAAATACGGATTTAATTTGGGAGTGCTGTTTTTTGATTTTTTTTTCAATACTTACTTCAAAGTCAAAGGAAGTCAGTTCATCAAAGATGGATTTTAAATAAGGATCCAGATTAAATTCCTGTTTCTTTTTAAGAAGTGAAAAGTCCATATCTTCAGAGAAACGATTGAGGCCATAGAGTATTCTTAAAGCTGTTCCTCCATAGAACAAAGCGTGTTCAAAAAATTTTGACCTCCATAATCCCAAGAGGGTGACCTGTTGTATAATTTCTTTTAGTGCATTTTCATAATCACGTTGGCTTTTACATTGATAGGGTTTGAGCATTGACAATATAACTTCATCCATTGAAATCCCCTTTATTGACAGACATATTTCATAATTTTTTTGACGTTTTTATTTTGATAACAGGAAACAATTTTTCTTAAACGTTCTATTTTGACGGATTTCATAAATTCATCTTCATCCAGCCGTAAATCAGAGAATATTTCCGTTATGGAATAGTTTCCCGATTTTAATTCCAAATTTATGTAATCAATAAGTGCTTTTTCAGGAGAAGCCATAAAGATTCTTGTTCCGGGGGTGAGTTCCTTTTGTAAAATACCCAATGGATATTTTTCCGGGTTTAAATATCTGTAGGTAAAGATTCCCAGGGGGGTTTTAAATCTTTTGTTTTTTTTACTTGTTACACTTGTTATGGATTCAACACGTTCGGGTATCAGTTGATAAAAGGATAAGGCTGATTCAAGAGAAATATAAGAAGGGCCGTAAATGAGATTTGCCAGGCGTTCTTTACTGTATGATTTTTCAGAATTTTGATTGTTCAGGACATACAATCCTTTTTTAACTCTGATAATATTTTTTGCTTTGATCAGTTCATTTATTTTTTGTCTGGGAGCTTTGTATTTTTTTAAAGCATGAAGAAGACCAATGTAGTCAAATTCCTCTTTTCCAATGATTTGTCTTAACTGGTGGGTGTTCAAGGAATCTCTCCAAACTGTCAGATATCAGATATAAATATACCAAAATGAACTCCAAAAATCAATCCAGTAAGTTAGATTTTTTCTAACTTACTGGATTAAAAATACAAAAGATCAATCCCAGAGAATCCTTTCTGCACTTTAGGTTTTTGGGGTAAGATCAGTTGGATATTTGTTCGTAATCAGGCGGCCTGGACTTCGTTTTTGTCAAAGATCAATAAGCTCAGTTCTTTTTGCTGGCTTTCACTGAGATGGATAAACTCAATGGCCATTCCCCTGGGTGGGATTCCATGGTCTGAAAAGTTCAGACGAATCAGGCGGGCCTGACAGTTTATTTTGTTAAAGGGTCCCAGGGGAATTTCAACATCTATCAGATCCCCCACTTTCATGGTTCCCATGTCTTCATCCAGGACCTTCATAAAGATTCTGTTTTTTTCCAGATCTTCGTAATTCAGGAAGGCACCATTCAGTGAGATATCCACAGTGCTGACAGTGAAAGCCCGGGTGATGGGTGTTTTAAGAGTCAGAGGAAGAGTTTTTTTCCTTCGTTCCTGTCGTCGTTTTTTGCCATGATGGAATTTTTTTTTCTGGAACAGGACCCGATGGAACCCCAGGAGAAGAAAGGTCATGAGAATAAACTCTGGAAGGAGTTCCCAGGGGGACAACTCAGTCTGGGCGTGGATGGTATTGGCAAAATAAATATTATTTATGGCATTGTTCATTCTGTTTTTCTTTCCATACTGATCCTATTCGGGCTTTCAATGTCTGCCATTGCAGAGGGTCGGGAAGAATCGAGTCCAAATCAGTGTGTACCAATATAACTTATCGACAATTTCAGTTAAAACTTTAAACAAACCTTGGTCTGGAAGCTGCTTTTTCTGTGATCTTCTGATAGAGTGAATGGATGTCTTTGGAGCAGCAATGGCAGATCATGGCCGAGGAGATTATGGCCACAGGGGTGGATTTTATTCATCTGGAATCTGAACTTAAAACAAAGGTTATCCATTTCCTGAATCAGGGAAATCAGTCTGTTATTTTACCCGACCCCTCCCCTGTGGGATACTGGAATGTTCTGGAATTTTCTCCTGAAGTTTTTTCCCGTGAATACAATCAGGAACTGTCGGCGGCGGTTTTCCTCAGAGACACGGATTGTGAAAAACCATTGGATTTGTTTAAAAAGATTTATTTTTCACCTTCGACAAACCTGAGTGAAAGAAAAAAAAATCTTCTCAGGAGAACTCCGGGGATTCAGGTTGATTTTGGGGTGGACCCCTACAGTCTGGGGTTATGGAAGTCTCTGATATTTAAAAGTTCTGTGCTTCCAGATGGCCTCCTGGACTGTCTGTCAGATGGTTTTTCTGTCAAAGAGTCCCTGGGAACTGGAGTGAAGGAGGTCCGGGGAAAAACCGGAAAAGGGAATGACTTCGGGTCTGAAAAGTTTTCCTGTCGGGTGTTTCGACTTTCAGGTCTTGCTTTTGATTTGGCCGGGGCCGGTTCCATTCAGCAATTGGCCATTGTTCTGGCTGCTTTTGTTCAATTGGTGGAGGATTATGAGGGTTGGTGGAATGTGGAAGACCTTTTCAGGGCTTCAAGTTTTGAAATTTCACTGAATTCCCACTTTTTTTTGGGTGTGGCAAAAATAGGGGCCTTGAGATTATTGATAAAAAAAACAGCTTTGGCCTATGGCCTCAAACAGGTTGAGTCTCCTGTTTTTACCCTTCCCTCCCCCCGCTATTTGTCAACCAGGGAGCCTCACAATAATTTGTTGAGGCTGACAGTGATGAATATGGCAGCCATGATGGGTGGGGCCAGTGGGTTTATCAATCTGACCCATGATCTTTATTCCCATAACAGAGGAGGGGTTCTGTCCCGCAACAGGGATATTCTGTTACAGAAGGAGGCCTTTGTCTCCCTTGTTGAAGACCCTCTTTTTGGATCTTATTCCATGGATCATCTGGTGGAGTCCATGGCCCGGAAGGCCTGGTGTTTCTTTCAGGAGATAACGGGCAGGGGAGGCTTGTGCAGGTGTTTGCAGTCGGGGTGGCTCCAGGAGGAAATCAGAAGGGAAAATGATAATGAGCTTCGCTCTTTCAGAGAAGGGAGAAAAAAAATGACAGGGGTTAATGAGTTTGTTCTTCCACGGGCCTTGAGCGATGAGTATCCTTTGGTTGGAAAGAGAGAAACCAGTGATATTGAATCCTGGTGGTCCAGGTGGATTTTCAGGGAAGATACTGAGGCACTTTATAATGTAAAGAAACTGATTCCCGTTCAGATCAGCCGGATTTTTGAGGATTGGCAATTCAGGGCTGATACCATAAGGGAGACCCATCCTGATCAGGCCTGTCTTCGGGTGTGGGTGGAACCGGGTCTTGAGAACAGCCAGAGGTGGACAAAACTGGTTCAATGTCTCTGCCTGGGTGGTCTTGAAGTGAGTGCTGATTCCCACAGGCCCTGCCATCCTTTGATCTCCATTGTTCTGGCCCTTGATCCGGAGAATTCTTTTTGCAGGGAAAAGTTAAAAAGTTTGACCAGGGAACAAAAAAACCTTTGTCTTTGGGTCGGAGAAAAAAAGCAGGAGGATTTTCATGATTTTATTGGGGAGTCTTCAGACAGGTTTTCACTTTTTGAAAAGATTTTTAATGTTTTGGAGAAAAAGTCATGAGTTTACCGGATTTTTGCAAAATACCCTGGGAGATCCCTGGAGAGGAATCAAGTTCTTCTCCAGTGGATTGTGCAGAAAGGTTGAACTCAGGAGAAGAGGGGACAGGGAAAACAGCTTCTTTGGAAGCTTCTTTGGACAGAGAGCCGGGGCTTGACCAGGGAACGGAATCCGGTTTTGGGAAAGAGGGAGAGAATCCGAAAAAAAGGATAACAGATTTTGTTTTTAAAAGGTATTATGAATTGAAAGACAGGGAGGAGAACCCTTATCACAACAGCCTGCCGGGCCAGCTTCCTTTTGTCCGTGGCCCCTATCCGGGCATGTATGTTTTTCGTCCATGGACCATTCGACAATATGCCGGTTTCTCCACAGCTTCAGAGAGTAACCGTTTCTATCGACGCAATCTGGCTGCCGGACAAAAGGCCCTTTCTGTGGCCTTTGATCTGGCCACTCACCGTGGCTATGACTCAGATCATCCAAGGGTTCTGGCTGATGTGGGTATGGCCGGTGTGGCCATTGATTCCATTAAGGATATGAAAACTTTATTTGACGGGATTCCCCTGGACAGGATGAGTGTTTCCATGACCATGAATGGGGCTGTCCTGCCTGTTCTGGCTCTCTATATTGTGGTGGCTGAAGAATCAGGAGTGAGTCAGGACAAACTCACAGGGACTATCCAGAACGATATTCTCAAGGAGTTTATGGTCCGTAACACTTATATTTACCCGCCCCGGGACTCCATGAAAATTGTTTTGGATATTTTTAAATACACCTCAAAAAATATGCCCAAGTTTAACAGTATCAGTATTTCCGGCTACCATATGCAGGAGGCCGGAGCCACTCCTGATCTGGAGCTGGCCTACACCCTGGCCAACGGCCTGGAATATGTGAAAATGGGGGTTCAGGCGGGTCTTGCTGTGGACGATTTTGCCCCTCGTCTGTCTTTCTTTTTTGCTACTGGCATGAACTATTATCTGGAGGTGGCCAAGTTGAGAGCGGCCAGACTTTTGTGGTCTGAACTCATGTCCCAGTTCACTCCCCGGTCACCAAAGTCTTCCTGCCTGCGGACCCATTGTCAGACTTCAGGCTGGAGTCTGACAGCCAAAGGGCTTCTCAATAATGTCACCCGAACCTGTGTGGAAGCCCTGGCGGCCACACAGGGTGGGACCCAGTCCCTTCACACCAACTCCCTGGATGAAGCTCTGGCACTGCCCACGGATTTCAGTGCCCGTCTGGCCCGTAACACCCAGTTGTTTTTACAGAGTGAAGCCGGACTTTGTGATTTTGTGGACCCTTGGGGGGGGAGTTGTTTTATGGAAAAGCTAACCTGGGATCTTTTTCAAAAGGCCAAGTCCCATATTCTGGAAATTGATGAAATGGGAGGAATGTTAAAGGCCATTGAACAGGGGCTGCCAAAATTGAGAATTGAGGAGGCGGCCACCCGAACCCAGGCCCGCATTGATTCCGGTCAACAACCGGTCATCGGGGTGAATTGTTTTACAGATCAGAAAGATATTGGAATTCCCATTTTAAAAGTTGATAATGAGCAGGTCAGAAGGGAACAGATCCGGAAACTTGAAGAACTCAAAGCACAGAGGAACAACCTGGAAACTGAAAAATCCCTGAATCAATTGACTGAAGCGGCCAGGAGGGGGGAGGCCCTGCTTTCTACCTGCATTCAGTGTGCCAGACAGAGAGCCACGTTGGGGGAAATGAGTGAGGCCATGGAAGCTGTTTTTGGTCGCCATCAGGGAAGAATTGAAAGTTTAACGGGAGTCTATGGATCGGAGATGATGTCTTTGGAGATTTTTCAAAAAGCCTGTCATCGGGTTGGGGAGTTTGAGAAAAAGTGGGGTCGTCCACCCAGGATCCTCCTTGCCAAAATGGGGCAGGATGGTCATGACCGGGGCCAAAAGGTGGTGGCCACTGCTTTTGCCGATCTTGGTTTTGATGTGGATATCAGCCCCCTTTTTCAGACCCCCTTTGAATCTGCCAAACAAGCCATTGAGAACGACGTTCATATTATCGGGGTGAGCAGTCTTGCCGGCGGTCACAAGGCCCTTGTGTCCTCTCTGAGAGAGGAACTTGTCAGGCAGGGACGTGGGGATATGTTGATTGTTGTGGGGGGCGTGATTCCTCCAGGGGATCATGAGGAGTTAAAAGAGAGAGGGGCTGTGGCAATCTTTGGACCGGGCACTGTCATTGCCAGGGCGGCTATGGATATGATGGATATTCTGACTGAAACTGAACAGGAGGATTTGTGACATAAGGGAACTAGCCCGCATTTCTCTTTAACTTTCGAGGAGATTGGAAGCCGTAGCAGAAAGTTTATGAGAAATGCGGGCTAGTGGTTTTTGGCGAAATAAAAACTGTATGTGAAAGATGGTGGATGAAGGAGGTGTTTTTCTGAAAATAAAAAATCTGGTTTCAGAAATTTTACAGGGGAAAAGTCGGGCTTTGGCCAGGGGGATCACCCTTCTGGAGAGTTCCCGGATTGAGGATTGGTTGTGTGTCAGGGAACTGTTGTCTCTCCTGCCTGAGAATTCCTCTCCAACCTGTCGATTGGGTTTTTCCGGTCCCCCTGGAGTGGGGAAGAGTACATTCATTGAAAGCCTGGGCCTGCAATTGACAGCCAGGGGTAAAAAAGTGGCTGTTCTTGCTGTGGACCCCTCCAGTGAAAAAACAGGGGGAAGTATTCTGGGTGATAAAACCCGCATGGAAAAATTGAGTCAGAGTCAAAGAGCTTTTATCAGACCATCCCCCAACCGAGGTCATCTGGGTGGGGTGACCGGCACTTTGCCTGGAGCTATTTTGTTGTGTGAGGCTGCTGGTTTTCAGTGGATTCTTGTGGAGTCTGTGGGAGTTGGACAGTCAGAGGTGGAACTCAGCCAAATGGTTGATGTTTTTACTTTCCTGGCATCTCCCGGAGCGGGGGATGAACTCCAGGGAATAAAAAAGGGGATTCTTGAGTTCGTGGATTTTATTGTGGTAAATAAAGCGGATCGGGATCAGGCTTTGGCCCGCATCAGCCAACAACAATACCTGGCAGCTCTTAAAATAACAAGGTCGGGAAATGTTATGGTTGAAACCTGTAGTGCTCTCACAGGGGAAGGTGTGGATCAGATATTAGAATATTATTTTGAGTGTTTTAAGAATCCTGATATTGGAAAAAGACAACTTTTCCCTGTTCGTTGGTTTGAGTCTCTTATTCACTCTGAATTTCGGAAAAGACTGAAATTTGATCCCAGGTGGACCTCTCTTGTGGAGAGACACAGGGAAGAGGTCCGTTGTCATAAACAATCACCTGTTGATGCCGTGGATCAATTGTTTGAGGCCCTGGGACTGTGAAAAAGGAATTCCATGCCTGCCGGTAAAAGATATTACAATGACATAGCTCTTAGAACAGTTCATAAGTTGTTCGGTTTGAAGTACCTTCATTATGGTTACTTTCAGGAGGGTCAGAAGGCCTCACTGGACACTCTCCCACAGGCCCAGATTGAATTTAAAGATCAGATCATCCGGCATTTTCCGGAGGATGTGGAAAAAACACTGGATATTGGTTGTGGCACGGGTGAAACAGCCAGGTCTCTCCTGAGTCTTGGTTTCAGTGTGGCCTGTGTGGATCCCGATCCATATCTGATTGAAAAGACACTGGAGACCACCGGTCACAGAGTCAAGACCTTTACGGGACATTATGAGGATATAACAGATATTGATAAAGGGGTTTTTGACCTGATTCTCATGTCGGAATCCTGCCAGTATGTCAATCCTGTTCAAGGTTGGGTCCTGCACAAAAAACACCTTCGTCATGGGGGTTATGTTGTCATTGCGGATTTCTTTAAAATAAAAAATGTTGATCAGGCTCATCTGAGCAAGTCGGGACATAATATTGATGAGTTTCTGGGTCTGGCCAGGGAGAATGGTTTCTCACTGATTAAAAAGACGGATATAACGAAAAATGTCTCTCCAACAATGGATATTTATCAGGGTGTTATCCTTAAAAAAGTTTTCCCATGTTTTGAGGCCCTGTTTGGGATTGTTCACCGAAGATTTCCCCGATTGTACAGATTGCTGCGTTTTTTCCTTGGGAAAAAAATCATATTTTTACAATTAAAATATTCCTCCCAGGACGCAAAAACCTTTTCTGAATACAAATCTTACTTTATTCTGGTTTTCAAAAAAGACCTGCCGGGATCGCCAAAAAGGGGGAGTGTCCAAAGTTTTGTGTAACCATTTTGAACATGATGGTTTAAGATTGTTTAAACTCAACTCATCTGTCGTTTGTTTCTCATGGTTGTGGAAGAACAAACTCTTTGTAGTTTAGCCATGGAGGATTTTCTTAATCCATTGAAACAAATTCGTCTTCACTTGTTATGATGGGGGAACATAGATGGACGACAGTCTTGGACATGGTAAAGTTTCCCGTGCAAACAGAGGGCAGCAGCAGTGGCAAAAATGCCTTTGGACTTAAGATACTCTATTGTCTGGTCTGGTGGTAAGGTTTCTGCATTATCTGCTTTTAAAACAGAAAGAGCATATGAATGGTTTTTTATAGCACTTAGACATTCCAGGTGTTTTATGGCAGGCATTTTTTTACATAAACCAAATGCATCAATATCTATATATTCAGAGGAATCAACGATATTCATGCAATTCTCATCCACTTTATCAGGTAACCTTTCATATTTACATATTTACAAAAATCGGCAGCTGCTCTTATTCCGTATTTTAAATAGTGTGTCGTCCAGTCTATTTGTTCAATAGCCTTCCTAAAATCTTGCCACGTCTTTTCTTCAATATTGACTCCTATTATTGGAGGTGCACTATCTATCATATCAAGAATATCCACATTGACAGGCTTTTGATCTGTTGTTAGCTGTGCCTCTATATGGTCTATTGCTCCCACGACAGCCGACAGTTGTATATAAAATAGAGTGATTAAAAATCTCATTTCTGATTCTCCTTGTTTAAATTTATGGAATAATGTAATTCGTTCAGAAAGAAAAAGCAATAGGTTTTTATGGGAATCTTTCGAAATTTTTAGATTGAGATATGTTTCCCGTGTTTGAGAGGTTTTGGGAAAAGGGAAAAGGGAAAAAAGGAGGGATATGGATTAAAATGAGACTTTTGTGTTTTTGCTTCTCTGCAATTGAAAATGCCTGTATATTTAATAAAGGAAATTGGTTTGGTGGAGGCAAAGAAAGATGTGTCCAGATATTCTCTTCTTTTATTTTATTGGTTTATGCAATTGGATACACATTGTGGTTCTTTTATCGTGATGATTTGTAAAACGAGAACTTTTTAACACAAATTCCCGGTGAATAACAAATAAATGGAGGTTTCTTATGAAATTAAACACAGGTATTGAAGAATCAGCAAGAAAAGACATTGTAGAGAGTTTATCAAAGGTTCTGGCAGACTCCTACACTCTCTATCTTAAAACACATAATTATCATTGGAATGTGAAAGGCCCCATGTTTCAGACTCTTCATCTTATGTTTGAAACACAATACACAGAGCTGGCAACAGCTGTTGATGAAATTGCCGAACGCATCCGTTCCCTTGGTGAAAGGGCACCAGGTTCCTATTCTGAGTTTTCAAAACTTACATCCATTGAGGAGGAAGAGGAACCACCTAAAGCCAGGGAGATGATTGCTAATCTGGTGACAGCTCATGAAACCCTGATTCGTACAGCCCGCAACGTTTTTCCAAGAGCAGAAAAGGCCAACGATGAGGCCACAGTGGATATGATGACTCAGAGGATTCAGGTCCACGAAAAAACAGCCTGGATGCTTCGCTCTCTTCTGGATGACTGACTCATGATCTTTTGATCTTTGTGATGTTTCCTTATGGTCAATGTGTTAATAGTCAGTGTGGAACTCCAGTGACTCAGAGTATTGTTCGGGATTCACCTTCCTCTTGATTTTCCAGGATGACAAGGCTATTTATGTTTTTTCTGGAGAGGGGGCGTTAGCTCAGCTGGGAGAGCACAACGCTGGCAGCGTTGAGGTCGCAGGTTCGATCCCTGTACGCTCCACCAGTTTACTCTAACAGTAGAGAGGTCGAAATACTGAATCAGGTTTAAATCATTGAAATTAAAAACAAATGGTTTCAATAGGTTAACGCAAAGCCCAACGTCATTTTCTGTTTTCAGCTTTCCCGAAATTTCCCCATTTTCCTTTTTTTCCCTGTCTGTATTCCTGTCCGGGTAGCAGGGTCACTTTTCCAAGGTATCGTAGCAACTTTTTCCTCCTAACCAACTGAATTTTCTCTAAAAAATTTGTCGTATATCGCTGGCAGAAATTGCTATTTCCGAGCCAGCGAGGTGCTGGCACAACTGGGGTCAAGATACAGCCCCAAGGAGGAAAAAAGATGGGAAATGAAGGAAAGATTGATGCAGTTACTTTAAGGAGGCTGCGTGAAATAAAGAGCAACAAGTAAACCAAAAAGACTTTATCAATCGGCAAAAAAATAAACTCAAATTTCTTGATATTTCAGTTGAACCCCTCTCTATAGAAAAAGCCATTCAAAAAGAGCGAGGTTTCAGCCTGGAATTTTAAAACTCAATAAGGAGGTAAGGCAATATAGAACAAAACAATATTTAAAAAGTTGTTGAAGTTTAATTAGCAAAAGGAGTGTTTGACATGGGTATAAATAACTGCCAAAATAAAAAATGTAGCGGTCAGAGTGTCGGTCATAAGACTTGTAACTCTGACAGATTCTTTGAAAATTTAATATGGATGACGACAGAAGAAGCGGCTCGGTATCTGCGTAAAAGTGCCAATGCAATAAGAATCTTGGTTCATAAAAAGATTCTTAAAGCCAGGAAATTTCGTCGAAGACTCTACTTCAAGAAGGATGAACTGGATGTCATGATTGAAACCTCATTTGTTAAAGGAGGTTATTGATATGGCAATTAGTACATATAAAGAAAATGGTAGAGAATTTTATCAGGTTTATGTTCAATCAAGAGGAAAAGAGGATACAAGTTTAAGGCTTCAACGAAAAAGAAAAAATATTGTTTCTTTTCGGGAAGCTCAAAAACTTGAAAAAAATCTTTTCAAAGAAGTTATCGAGCAGGTTGCAAAGATTGAAGGTCGAGGGTTGACTTGGAGAGATATTGTTGACAGGTGGGAAATTAAGGCCCGTCATGGATGTCTCGGAGACAAGTATAAAAACAACTACTTGATTCAAACTCATGTGAGTCGGTTAAACAAGTACACAAAACCTTGGTTTAATCGCAGGGCTTCTGACTTAACCAAAGGCGATGGGCGGCAAATTTTAAATGCCGCTAAAGCTGATGGAGCAACAGGAAGTCTTTTGAAGAAAATCAAGGTTTCAGTGAGTGTTGTTTTTAATTGGGGAATAGAGGAAAAGTACATCATTGGTACGTCTTCAACCCCAGTTGAGGGTCTTTGCGTTTCGGACAAGGTAGAGAAGGTTCCTCAGATTTTAACTCTTGAGGATATTCGTACTCTAATTGGAAGAGCGTGTAAATTGGACCACCCTTGGTATTCAATTTGGGCATTTGCTTTCTTAACTGGCATGAGAAGTGGCGAGCTTAAAGCTCTACAGTGGAAGGATATAGACTTTGAGAAACGTGTGATAACAGTTTCTAAGTCTTATAGTCCCCACCTGAAGGGCATCAAAAGCACAAAAGCCGGGTACTGGAGAAATGTTCCCATTTCAAAGGAACTTGAAGAGGTTATTCTAGGCTTGAAAGAAGGCCGAGATTTTACCCCTGAAGACTTTGTGTTACCCCGTCACTACACTTGGACAAATGGGCAAGCTGGAGGAGTTCTAAGAGGTTTTTTGAGAGAGGTGGGAATAGATAAGGATGTTGTCTTTCACACGCTCAGAGCCTGTTTTGCAACTCATATGCTAGCCCAGGGTGTCGATCAAGCCACCGTTATGAAAATCGGTGGATGGAAAGATATAAAAACTTTCCAAATTTATGTGAGACTTGCTGGTGTTGAGGTTAAGGGGGCAACGGATGTTTTAAGCGTCCTGCCTAAAATGCGACCTGTTATTGGTCAAGTGATGAATTTAAGTGACCATGTGGAGAGAGCCTGAACAGAGCTTTCTTCACAAAAAATTTTATTTTCCATGTATTTCCTGAAAACGCTCCTTCTGACTTCTAAAGTAATCCATATTAGGAATCTCACCATGAGGTGTCTTTCTGGGTCTTCCCCGAAAACACTTCCCTGAGCTTCCGATTAAGGCGGGTTGTTGAAACCACTAAAGGTTTCCAACTTCCACCAAATTTCGGCAATGGTTTCAACAAATTCTTGAAATAAAATCCAAATATTTAAAATCATTTATCAAATGGTTTCAATGAGTTAGCTTTCATAACTTCCCCGCTTGTTTCTCAGCACTTCTTTTTTTTGGGTTTTTCTTTGCCAGTTTCTGATCACTTGGTGGTTGATTCCCGTGGCTCTGCTAAGATCCTGGACCTTTTTCCCATTAGAAAGCTCTTTAACAACGATTTGTTTAAAACTTCTTGGCCAGGGAACACGGGGGCGGTCTCTAAACACAGAACGAATCCTATCACTTAACTCTTTTAAAAAATCAGAAACCTTAAAACTGTGTTTTTTCCCATCTCCCAGAAACAGATGCATCTTATTTGGAGAAAATTTCTGTAGATCACTCAACAACTCTGAATAAACACAAAGTTGCATGATATGCTTTGGTTCAGCCGTTTGTTTCAGTTTGGTATCTAAAACTTCATAGCTGTAATCTCCTAATGCTGATGATTTATCACATTTTATTAGAAAGTCAGCATCACCCCGCCAGGGTTTATTAAAAAGAACTGCCTGATAGATAACATCAGCACCGGATTGCATGGCTTCAGTTGTTAAGGATATACGATCTGACAGACTATGGTCTTTGGGTATTTCCGCAATAATTTTTCCTTCATCTTTTAAATGATTTAAGTAAGCCGCTTCATGTTCCAAACCTTTGGTCTGCAACAGTTGAGCTGTCGGGTTAGTCTTAGTAGTTTCTGTGTCCTCACTGGAGCTTTTGAGATCAAGAAAACACGCATGGTGACACTCCAAAAAGGTGATTAAATCCGATGGTGAAAGTAACTTATTGAGTTTTTTCCACATTAACAAATCAGTCTTTCAGGATATTTTTTGGAATGTTTTTTATGTTAAAGAAGAGAAGAAGTGAGATCAGGCTTGGATTATATTTCATTCATTTAGTTTATCAATCCATTTATACAGTTCAAAGAAAAATCATTGGAGATGACTCAAATTGAAACAACATTTTTGGATCAATTATTCAACTTAATCTCTGTTTTCTGAACTGTTGCAATTTTTGCAACAGTTGAGTCTCTTTCTTATCAAGAGAATCATGGACGAACAAGTCATTAAAAATTCTCCATAACCATATTCATGTCTAAAATTTGCTGAAATATCCAGGAGTAAGGGTATTATTTTAAAAAAAAATTAGAATATCCAAAAAAATCAAAAATAAAAATTTTCCTCCTCAAATGAAAGACCTCATTGTTTTCAAGAAATGATAAAGTTCAGGTAAATAACAGATTATCAAAATGTGGATGAAAATCTGCTATAAACACGACTTGACCGGGCAAGCCACTTCTGATTTATTATGATAAAATTATTGTTTTAGTCGGTTGTTTGTTGTTCCTTCCCCTTACCTGAGAGTCTGAAAATGCCATCAAAGAAAATTCCTGAAAAAAGACAACAACAGGCCCATAACGCCCTGTTCAATGAAACCTTCATCAATGAAAAATACGGACTGGACATTTTCCGCCTTGTCTTTAAGCCTTCCGAGTTCAAACTCTTTAATTGGAAAACCCTGAAACCGGAAATGACTGTCTTCATGGATGAAGAGGGTAATGAAAAGCGTATTGATCTTTTATTTTCAGTCCAGGTCAAAGGCTCCAAAAAACAGGTGCGTATTTTTTTCCTCCTTGAACACAAAAGCCACCAGGATCCCCAATTGCTCAGACAGGTTCTGGGGTACCAGACCTGTATTTACAATCGCTGGAATTATCCGGTCATCCCCATCCTTGTCTATCATGGACGACAAAAGCACTGGAGGGGTCCGTTGACCTTCCAGGACTCCCTGGAAGGTCTGACTCCGGTTTTGAAACAAAAATTTGGGAAAAATATCCTCAATTTCAGTTGTAAGCTGTTGAATATTCATGATATTGATTTATATCGTGGAATGGGCAAAAATTTGCTTTCCAGGCCCATTTTGCTTATAATGGGAGCTATCTGGAGGCTCCACCGGGAAACCATTGCGGAGTTGTTTCAGATGGGTACAACTCTTGGTGAAAAGGACCAGAGGTTTTTGGTTCAGAAGGCGGTGGATTACATCCGTCAGAATGATCCGAATTTCACATTGAGTGTACTCAGGAAGATAGAAGAGGAAACCATAGAGGAGGATCATAGAATCATGTCAGCATTACAATGTTCTTTGGATGAGGCTGAAGAAAGAGGAGTCAAAAGAGGTCGTAGAGAAGGTCATAAAGAAGGGACTCAAGAGGCAGCATTACGAATGATTCAACGTGGTGCCGACTTGGAGACCATTTGCCTTTATACAGGACTCACCTCCAAAGAAGTGGAAGAGTTACGTCAAAAAGCTAAAAATATAAAGCCTGAATCGTTTTAATTTCCTCATAACAAAGGAAAATCTCTCTACCTAAAAAAGCGATGACTCTGATTTTAGGAGTCTTTGCAAGTCTTATGGGTTCTAAAACACTCTTGGTCTGCTTTTTGTTTTCAATCTTTGAAACAGAAGTGGGAATCCGCCCCGCCATTTTATCAGATTTGGCCTGGATCATATTTCTGGGTCTTTCTCAAATTCTTTAATTTCTCTGAAAATTCAAATCATTCATCACCGGTTTTTAAACCAAATTAGTCAATTAAAATTCTGAAAAAATAATAAAAAATAACAATCGAAAAAAAATTTATTTTCATCAATAGAAACAAGTCTTTAGAAATTTTTGTTTTGAAAAACACTGATGGTTCTAAAAAAATTTTAATTGTTTTGATGGAAACTCAAACTTTTTATGGAGGTCAAAAGGTTTACAAAATCCCTATAAGTAGGGGGGTATGAAAAATGAAGCATGAAAAATCTTGTTTGGTCGTTAGCGGAACAACCACCAAGGCCAGGGTTTTGGGTGGTTGGCCCGTTGGGTTTTTAAGAGCCTTGAGGACCTCTTTCTGGCTTTGGATACACACACGGGAGGAAAACAAAAATCATGGAAAGTTTTAAAGGCCCTGTGGGGGCTTTATGGGGGTTTGGGTGGCTTGCCCCCAACAACAAAAAAAGAGCGAAGCTCCCTGCCTGGAGGTTTTTTTGAGGGACATTGCTAGCAATGACCATACTTGCATCACTAAAATGACTCCAAATGAACAGAAAATACAACAAACAAAATATGAAAAAAATAGACCACAAACTTAGAAAATAAAATCAGAAAAAACGATTTATAAAAAATGGAAAACATAAATTCAAAAATAAGAAAATGGAGGAATCAAATGAAGGAAAACAGAAAATTAAAACTAATCCCCAGGGAAGCCAGCTATGTGCGAATGTCCCCTCTCAAATACAAACAAATTAAAAAAGACAGTGAGGTATCAGGAAAATCCATTCCTGCACTTTTGAGGAACTCTTATTTTGGAAAGCCTCCAGTAAAAGTGCTTGTTAAAGAAAATGATTTAGATGTTTTGAGAAAAGATTTAAACCGCATCGGGAATAATTTAAATCAAATCGCCAGACGACTAAATTCTGGTTTACTACATGGTTGGAGTAACACTCTGGACTTGGTTTTGGAACAATTTAGAATTTTAACGAGTCAAATTCATTACGGCTATGGCGTACATAAAAGTTAAAGACTTTGTAAAAAATACAAGACGTACTTCAAGTACGTCTCTATTCGATTTGAGATTGAACGCCTCATGTCTGGCATTTTTTCAACAGTTCATCTATACTACCGCAAAATGTTGATACCTTCTTTGAAAACCTTCCAGAATCGTTATTTTGATCTACTGCTATTGATAGTAACAATAGTCATCACCTGCCTTTGTTATCAGAAGGGTATGACAATCTCGTTTTCATCCGACGATTATCCGCATCTGATGAAAAACATCCATTTTGATGATATCTTTGATGCACTATCTGTGTTTACACAACTTGATGGCAGAGAATACCGACCCATTGTCCGCTTTTCCCTTTGGGTTAACTACCAGATGACCCACAATGCAACAGCTTTTCACTGGACAAATCTAATCCTGCATCTAACCGGTGTCATCTGTTTGTATTTCCTGTTTGTTTTGCTAATCAAATGCAGGATACAGGCATTTTTTGCCAGTCTTTTGTTTGCTTTACATCCTATTCACTCCATAAATGTATTTTTCATTCTTGGCAGAACGGACTTGTTTTACAGTCTATTTTACTTGCTTTCATTACTCTTTTTTTTGTATTGGAAACATGGTCAAATACGAATGTGTTATATTTTGTCCCTGGTTTTCTTTGTTCTTGGTCTTTTGTCGAAGGAAATGTCTATCTCTTTGCCTATTCTTCTTTTTTCAATATTGATGATTACGGATACAAATATCTTTAGAAAAAGAATATTAATTTCCCTGAAACAAACATTAATTTATTTCATAATTGCATGTGTGTACGTCGCAATACGATTTTACTACTGGAGTGACAACCCCGACAGCATTTCGGTATACACCAACTATGACCCCTTTGCGATGATGAAGAATCTGGCCATGTGGCTGTTTGCTTTGTTCTATCCTTTCAACTTATACACTATGAGAAGTTTATTTGAAAGCCATACTCTGAATTTCTTATTTATCGTGTTCCCGGTCTCTATGGCATTATTGGCAATAGTCCATTTCTCTATCCGAAAACAATGGCTTCGTTTTTTAAGCAACAAAATGCTACATCTAAGTATCATCTGGTTTCTAGTGACACTTTTACCCATCATTGGAGGAAATGCACACAGGTGGTATCTCTACCTCCCCAGTGTAAGCATTTCCTTTCTTCTGGTGGCAATATGGCAATCAACCCAAAGAAAAAAAATTTTCTATATTCTTTTATTAATTTTCCTGATTTTTTATCCTATTGAATTATTAAAACAATCGGGGATATGGAAAAGGCAGAGTGAGATATCTTTGAAATTTTTCGATCAAATTCGCACTCTCAATTTGAATGAATCGGAAACCTACTATTTTGCAAATATGCCATTTGGTTATAAAAGCTCGTTTCTGTTCACATTTCATTCCATAGTCGATGCGACTTCCTTTTATTTTGGTTTTAGACCCGACATCAGAGTATTGTCTTATGTCAATCTGAGCGATGAGTTGATTATTGGAAAGCAGTTGGAAAAAAACCGCCTGAAGTTTCAGGTTGAATCAGATACCTACATTAGCTTTTTATTCCCACCCGCAAGACGCAGATTCAACTCAGAAGGTACTGTCATCAATATCCAAGGCATTCATCTTAAAATCAATACATTATCCCCGGCAAGAATGGTAAACCAATACGAAATTTATTGGCCTGAACAGAGTCCTCACCCTCTCTATTACTTTGATGGTGATCGGATTCGGTTGTTTAATAAGATAAAATGAGATATGTGAAAGAATCAGTCGGTCCTAAACTTTTTTAAGATAGGAGCTTTGGTAAAGGTGAGTGTTCGCAGGGTTTATATTCAGATGTCATCGGGCTATCCCTTTATGGATTTATTTCGCAGGATTATGATAAATTTAAAGGCTTGCTACGGATAGTTTTTATTTCTTTAAATCAAGAAATATTTTTAGATTCCATGAGAGTTCAGGCAGAGTCTTGTCTGGAAGTTGTTAAAATTTATCAATCTCATTAAGAAATTTCTTCAAAGACTTGTTACTGGTTAAAAAATGAAGAATTTTATTCAACAACCATTATGGAAAATGGGAATAACTAAAAATTCCACTAAAATTTCAGAAAAACAGGACTTCAATCAAACTTTATGAGAAGTTCGGGCTAGAAATGCCAAGCTTACTTGGCACACCAAAGCCAAACCGCATATCAATGGGTTTTTGGTAAACATAGACTCTGGTTGAGCTGTTGAATTTCACAGGAGACCTGCTTTGAGAAGTTGGCAAAGTCTTGAAAAACACAAACCTTTGACCTCAAAACCTTTTTTTGAAATCAGGGTGAGGGGGGAGTCAGACTGGTTTGTTGGTGTGATAGCGTGCCAGGAATGGCATTGGTGTAGGAGATTGAAATGTATCTCCCTGAGAAATTGACCATTCATCTCAGTAGCTACGACAACGGTATAGGCCGTAAGGCGAGGAAAACCTCTTCTATGCCGAAGCTTGTCGGAAAATGGAGAGCCCAGGAGGCTGCTTTAACCTGTGTGGGTAAAAGTGGTCCGTATCTATCAGGGGTTCCCGCAAAGATTCAGGCCGTAACGAAAGTGAACTTCGGATGCAGCATCGTAACCAAGACCGGAATCAGTATAGATTATTCCGGAATTGTGGAGGTCGAGCCTGTTGTCTCTGGGCGAAGACTGACACTGACGGGGAAGCAATGGTTATTAGCACTAGCTCTACCGGTGTAAAGGAAGGCGGCATGAATCAAAACACCAATGCAGAAACCTGGGATCTCCCCGTGGGTTCTAACTGTGACAGGAAGTCCGGTTGGGAAAGCCAAAGTATAAGTGCAAAGCACGAAATCGGAGGTAATGCCCATTTGGGGAAGTCGGAGGAGACCATAGTAGCAATGAACCTGAAGACACTACAACTTCAGGGAGCCAAGGGTCTCTACTTTGTAGAATGTTTTCTAACAGAAAGGAGGGCGTATGATTGTCGAAAAGACTAAAAACATACCAAACCGGAAGGTGGACAAACCGATCCTTCTGCAAAGGAAACTTTATCTTGCATCCAAGGCGAACCCATTAAGACGCTTTGGTGCTCTTTATGACAAGGTTTATAGAGTGGACATTCTTGAGTTGGCTTATAAAAGGATTAAAGCCAATCGAGGAGTTCCGGGTATAGACCGTAAAACTTTCGAGGATATCAAAAGTGATGGTGTTCAAAAGTTTCTGAAGGAACTTCAGCAGGAGTTAAGGAATGGAAAGTATTATCCGCAGCCAGTGTTGAGGAAATACATTCCCAAGTCCGGTGGTAAAGTCAGACCACTGGGCATTCCCACAATCAAGGATCGGGTGGTCCAAATGGCCACAAAGATTGTGATTGAACCTCTGTTTGAAGCTGATTTTCAGGAATTTTCTTATGGGTTCAGGCCCAAAAGAAGTGCCCATCAGGCAATCAGTGAAGTACGCAAGTATATTAACTTTGGTTGCCAGGAGGTTATCGAAGTGGACCTTAAGTCCTTTTTCGATACTATTCCCCACGACAAACTGATGAAGTTAGTAAAACAGAGGGTCTCTGATCCTGGAGTTTTGAAACTGATTCAGGCCTGGTTAGGAGTGGGGGTTATTTCAGAGAAAGGACACACTCGCTCAGTGATAGGGACTCCTCAAGGTGGGGTGATCGCCATTATTGGCAAATATCTTTCTGAATGAACTCGATCGTGAGTGGAAACAGAGAGGTTACGATCATCCTCGCAGGGATGCCCATCTGATCCGGTATGCAGATGATATGGTTGTTATCTGTAAGTGGCGACCGCAGTTTTATTATGCTCGCCTGAGAGAAATACTGGAATCACTGGGAGTTGAAATCAACCAAGACAAAACGAGGACAGTTCATGCAACCCAGGGCTTTAGTTTTTTAGGAATATCGTTCCATTTAGCAAAGTCCAGTCGGGAAAAGATGAACTGCTACTACTGGCCAAGCCAGGAGTCACAGCAAAACTTTCGCAACAAAATGCGTAAGATGCTGAATATCAGGTGCAATCCTTCCATGCCTGAAATGATCGGTGCTGTTAATCCGGTCATCAGGGGTTGGGGGCAGTATTTTGTTCTCACGAACGCTGGGAAAATTATGTGGGACCTGGATCGCTTTGTCTTAACGAGAGTAAACAACGTCATAAAAAGAGCACGAAAAGTTCGTGGAG
The DNA here is from genome assembly GCA_965218815.1 of Bdellovibrionales bacterium. Taxonomy (GTDB): domain Bacteria; phylum Bdellovibrionota; class Bdellovibrionia; order Bdellovibrionales; family JAGQZY01; genus JAGQZY01. Next base: position 1,829,244 of record CBDCLX010000002.1, read on the forward strand.
TTGGACGTGGATTGATCTCCGGTAAAGTTCTTTATGAACAACACGGGTTAATCAGTCTCCACGGTTTAACAAAACAGAAAGGGGGTAGCTATAATGTTACAAGATAAATCTACATTGGAAAGCCGTATGAGGGAAAACTTCATATACGGTTTGACGGGAAGAGGTTGGGAACCTATCTATGATGAGTGCAGTCAGTCACTCTGTAATCGAAAGAGCAGAGAAAACAGGATCATTCATCTAAGGAAAAGGCACCAAAAATATATATAAGATTAAGTCCATGGGCAAGGGAGTTTGTACTGGTCTTGTTTGAAAATTCAGGTGTTCAAGAGGGAAAACGTGAACGACCAGTATAAACAGTGACTTGTTGTCGTTCATGGTGTTCTTGAGCGGCATGAAGTCTATTTATCAATCGGATATTTTTTCGGCAATGTCTTTGACCAGATCCAAAATATCCGGTGCCCAGTTTGTGTTGACCAGAACAATGATCTCCATTTTCTTTTCAGGAATATGGAAAGCCGCAGACGTGAAGCGTCCGGTCCCACCGCCGTGTCCAAACCCGGTGATTTTTCCTCAACATATTCTTCTAGACCGGCGGTGTGATTCAGTAAACTGGTGATTTTGATATCATTGAATACCGTTGGCAATTCCGGAAGGAATTTACGGATTGAATCATTGAGGGAGATTTTTTTCTGTTCAACAAGTTGCAGAATAAGGATGGAGGTGATGAGTTTTGTAACGGATCCTATTTTAAAGACTTTGTTTGAGGTCATTGGAATAGAATTGGGCCAGTCCGCATAACCACCATAGACAAAGAGATTCTCCTGTCCCTGTCTTTTCAGACCCACAATCCAGCCCACAATTTTATTTTTTCCGATGTGTTTTTTTATGAGGAGTTCGATTTTTTCTCTGGTGGAAGACTGTGAAGGTTTTATGTTTTTTTTATGATCGGATATTGATTCTTCAGAAGTCTGACAGGTGACAAGACAGATTATCAGGGTGATTAGGATAAAAAAAATCAATTTTTTTTTGTATGGGGATTTTTTTGGAGATTGTCATTGATTCTGTTTTTTGGTTGCCAGAAGAAAACCATCTTCTGTGGGTATGATGGAACTTTCAAAATTCTTGTCCTCGAAAATATTCATTAAAAACCGGTTCATGGCCTGCCACATTTTTTCCGGGACTTCACCGGGACATTGACTTTCAAACAAACTGCCAAAAAGAAAAATGTTATCGGCGACAATCAGTCCGCCTGAAGTGACGTTTTCTTTGAGTTTTCGGTTGTATTTTCTCATAGCAGGTATTTTTTCTGAAATCAAGATCTATTCCCACCATTCCCACCCCGTTTTCCATGGTTTTTCTGATCTTTTTGTTTTGTGAATCCTGTTTTGTGTTCATTTGAATGGGGTTTTTCTTGAGAACTTATGATTCCAAACCTGATTTGGTTGGAAAAGTGAATTTTTGAATAAGGGAATCCATCACAGAAAACCCGGGATACTTTAGGTATACAGATAAAAGGTTTCATGAAGTATTTGCCTTCTACAGACCTGAAGACAGCCGACCCACTTACCTGGAGATCAGTGAGATGGAATCCCTGACCCTGACCAGTACTCTTTCAGCTATCATGCTTCCATTTTTCACAGGAGTTCCATACCTTGTGAAAGCCGTAAAAACCGATCCTCTTTGGCAAATTCTCAAAAACCCTGTGCAGACGAAATAATGAAAAAGCTTCTTCTGAAAAATCGGTTGTTAGTATTAAAGGCTCCCTTTTGGAGGAACATTTCAGAATATCCTTTGCCAGTTGTTGAATAAATTCACCTGTTCTGGAGACATGGAAGTCGGGAATAATTCCATAACCTTGGGGTGAGCGTCCACTGTTGAGTATGTACAATCCTACGGTGAGAAACATTTCAAGAGGTTCTGGCTTATTGGTCTTACCGGTTATTTTTTCATCATAAAAAGAATATGTAACTTTATTGAAGGTGGATGAAATTAAGGAAATTGTAATGCAACCAGGCATACCAACCACAATAAGTGCGTTTGTAGCAGCGACACCGAAAATTTTGAGATTAATATTTGCAGCTAGAAGAATGACAAAAAAATGGGGGTTAGCAGACAGAGATCGCTGTTTGGACACTCCTCTGAATATCATCAGAAAAGAATTTAATATTTTCTAACTTACTGGATTGAAAGTCATTCGGGTATAAGTTGCTATGTAGAAGATATTCCGTTATGATTTTAGAGTTATAAGGCATTCTAAAAGGCATTTTGGATTAGAAAAAAGCTCCTTAATTGGTTAAAAAAGAAGAAAACATATAACCAACAAGGAGCCAGAGATGAATAATAAGAAAATAAACTACAAAGGAAAGTTTGTCTATATTTGGGATTGATGTTCACAAGAAAAGTTATACATTCAGTGCTTTCTGTGATGGTCTTTTTTGCAGGATAAAAGTTGCTATGCAGAAAGATTGACATCGAGTGTTAATGTTCTAAACAAGGTATTTTTTGTAAAATCGAGAGATATTCCCATCCTTGTTTTCCGGGTTTTTTCTGAGTTTTTTCTGATCTTTTTATTCTATGACTCCCATTTTGTGGTCATTTGAGTGGGATTTTGATTGAGAATTTATGACTCCAGGTCTGGTTTGGTCAGAAAAGGGGGTTTTTGAATAAGGGAATCCATCACAGGGAAGGAGCTATGAAAAAGTGCGTGAGATGAAGGCAGCAAAGAAAATAAAATCAGACAACTTAGCAGCATATATTTGACATTATAGATGGGAGGAAAGCCCATGGAAACTTTTTAAACTCCGCATTAGAATTATCATTATCATTATCATTATCATTATTATTATCATTATCATTTGAGTGAAACAATTTGATTTACATTTCACCTGAAAGAGTATAACATTCCACTGAATGCGTTGTTTCTCTATTTTCTCTTTATTATTTTTAGTGATATTCACCTCAACATCGGGTTCAATTGTCACTGCTGACACTGGAAAAGCCTGGTCAATGGAAAAGGATGGTTTTATAATTGGTCGTGCCGAGGTCTATACGGCACGATATAAGGACACACTGCTCGACATAGCAAGGAACTTTGAGACAGGAATCACGGAACTCCGAATGGCGAATCCAGGGGTTGATATCTGGCTTCCCGGTGAAGGAACCCCCATTCAACTGCCTTTACGATTCATACTTCCATCAGCTCCCCGTTCCGGTCTGGTTGTTAATGTTCCAGAGATGAGGATATACTATTATCCGAAGGGCGATTCATCAGTGTACACCTGGCCCATCAGTACCGGAAGGATTGGCTGGGAGACACCACTTGGCGAAACCAGCATTGTACGTAAAACCTCCCGCCCCACCTGGTTTCCTCCCCAGTCAATACGCAATGAAGCCGCAAAAAAGGGCCGGGTATTGCCTCAAGCCATTGGCCCTGGACGATACAACCCCCTGGGTTCCCATGCACTGTACCTCGGGTTTCCGGCCTATTTGATCCACGGAACCAATAAGCCCTACAGTATTGGTATGAGGGTCAGCCATGGGTGTATCCGTATGTACCCCGAACACATTGTGGAAGTTTTCGATATGGTGAAAACAGGAACACCCGTCAACATTGTTTATCAAGTTGTCAAGGTGGGTTGGGAAGACAATAATTTGTACATTGAGGTACACCCCGGCACCGGCACTCATGATGAGGAAAAACAACCGGATATGTCTGAGGCGGTGGAGGTGATTACATCATTTATTGAGGAGACACTTGAAGACAAACGCCCATTGACCGTGGATTGGGAACAAGTTGAAAAGGCACTCGACACTGCAAGTGGGATTCCTGTTGCGGTAGGCAGCCTGAAATAAGAAGATAACCCATGTATGAATCTCTTAATTATATGGATTTTGACAGTTTGCTCACTGAAGAGGAGTTGATGGTGAGAAACACTGTCCGGGAATTTGCAAGTTCGGAAATCATTCCAAAATTGCAGAAATGTCATCGTGAGGAGAACTTTCCCTCTTCCCTGATTCCACGTTTTGCCGAATTGGGATTGTTGGGTTCAACCATCAAAGGCTATGATTGTCCGGGGCTTGGAGATGTGGCCTATGGTCTTCTCATGCAGGAACTGGAAAGAGCGGATTCAGGTGTTCGTTCTTTCTGTTCCGTCCAGGGGGCCTTGGTCATGTATCCGATTCTGACCTATGGTTCTGAGGAACAAAAGCGGAAATATCTGTCAAAATTGGCCAGAGCTGAATTCATTGGATGTTTTGGGCTGACAGAATCGGATGCTGGTTCCAATCCGGGGGGGATGCTCACGACAGCCACAAAAGTGGAGGGTGGTTACAAACTCAATGGCAATAAAATGTGGATCACCAATGGTTGTATTGCCGATATCGCCATTGTCTGGGCCAGACTGGATGATGAAATCAGAGGCTTTATTGTGGAAAAGGGAACTCCGGGCTACAGTACCTCTCTGATGAAAGGAAAGTTTTCCCTGCGGGTGAGTACCACTTCCGAACTTCACTTTCAGGACTGTGTTATTCCCCGAGACAATATTCTCCCAAAGATAACAGGTTTGCGTGGTCCCTTAAGTTGTCTGACCCAGGCTCGTTATGGCATTGCCTGGGGGGTTTTAGGAGCGGCCAATACCTGTTATCACCAGGCTTTGAGTTATTCAAAAGAGCGGGTGATTTTTGAAAAACCCTTGGCGGCCTACCAACTGGCCCAGGCAAAACTGGTTAAAATGGTTCAGGAAATCACAAAGGGGCAACTCCTTGCCTTGCAATTGGGACGATTGAAGGAAAAAGGCGAGATGAAACACTGGCAGGTCTCCCTTGCCAAAATGAACAACTGTCGTATGGCCCTTGAGGTGGCCAGAGAGGCCAGGGATATGCTCGGTGGAAACGGGATTATTGACGAGTATCCTGTCATCCGTCATATGCTCAACCTGGAAACAGTGAACACCTATGAGGGGACTGAAGACATTCATCGTCTGGTTGTGGGTTCACAGGTGACAGGCATTGAGTCTTTTCGTTAAAAGTAATGGACCAGAACTCCGGATTTTCAGACTGGTTTTTTTTCACTCGTCTGGTAGTAATAATCGTTGGGTAAACTGGAGATAATACCCATAAACAATGAAAGGATGAATTGTGTTTGATAAATTATCCGACCGTCTCACTGACAGTCTGCGAAAACTCTCAGGAAAAAATAAAATTACAGAAACTGGCATTGAAGAGGCAATAAAGGAAGTGCGTCTGAGTCTTCTGGAAGCTGATGTGAATTTCAAAGTGGTCAGGGGCTTTATTGATAATATAAAAAACAAAGCCCTCGGGGAAAAAGTCATTCGTGGTGTGGACCCTGGTCAGCAATTCATCAGGATTGTTCACGATGAGTTGGTGAATGTTCTGGGAAGCAAGACTGTGGGTCTTGAACTTCAGGCCCAGCCTACAGTTATTTTTCTTGTGGGCTTGCAGGGGGTGGGGAAAACTACAACGGCAGCAAAACTGGCCTTATACGTTCAGGACAAGCTTAAAAAGAAACCAGTCATGATTCCTGTGGATGTGTATCGACCGGCAGCCATTGAGCAGCTAAAGACTCTTGGGGAGCAGATTTCTATTCCGGTTTTTGATTCCAATCCTGGGATGAAGCCCAAAAAAATTCTGAAAGAAGCCCGAAAATGGGCTTTGGGTCAAGGAGCTGAAGTGGTGATTGTTGACACTGCGGGCAGACTCCAGATGGATGAAGAACTCATGGGTGAACTCCAGGGTCTTAAAAAACTCTGGAATCCCCAGGAAGTTCTGTTGGTGGCTGATGCCATGCTCGGTCAACAGGCTGTGGATGTGGCCGGTGCTTTTCATGACAGAGTGGGTCTGTCCGGTCTGATTTTAACCAAGGTGGATGGGGATGCCAGGGGAGGGGCTGCCCTCAGTATCCGGGAGGTTATTGGAATTCCCGTTAAATTTTTGGGTGGGGGGGAAAAACAAAAGGATTTTGAGGTTTTCCATCCCGATCGTCTGGCTTCCCGTATTCTGGACATGGGGGATATTGTCAGTCTGGTTGAAAAAGCCCAGGAGGTCATGGATCAGGAAGAAGCCCAAAAGGTAGCTGATCGCATGATGAAAGGGGAGTTTACAGCCAATGATTTTCTCAAACAAATTCGCCAGATGAAAAAACTTGGTTCCATGGAAGGGCTTATGAAAATGCTTCCCGGTGCGGGCGGTATGATGAAACAGATGAAGACCATGACACCCCCTGACGAGGAGATAAAAAAAATTGAGGCCATTATTTGTTCCATGACTTTTCTGGAAAGACGGGATTGCCGGATTGTGAACGGGTCCAGGAAGCTTCGGATTGCCAAGGGCTCTGGCACCCGTGTCCAGGATGTCAATAAATTTGTCAGACAATTTGAAATGGCAAAGAAAATGATGGGAGGACTTATGAAAACAGGACTTGGGGGATCCTTTCATTGAGCTTTTAAGTGGTTTCCAAAAAAGAGTTGCTAAATACTGATAAGAGCAGTAGAAAAACCGGAAAATAGACTGTTTTCCAGAAAGAGGTGTGTGATGGTCGTTATTCGCCTGGCCCGTCTTGGAGCCAAGAAAAAACCCAAATATCGGGTCACAGTGGCTGATTCCCGTTATTTCAGAAATGGTCGGTTTATTGAGGTTTTGGGTCATTACAACCCCAATCCTTCCGGTCAGGACAAGGAAATGGTCCTTGATCTTGACAGATTGAAGTTTTGGATGGGAAGAGGAGCCAAACCCAGTGATCGGGTGAGAACTCTGATAAAAAAAGCGGAATCCAATTCTTAATTGGCACTGTCATTGTCAGGGAAAAATGTGTTTTATATGTTATACTAAATGGTGTCGTAATGAAAGAGGGATTTGCAAGGGTGCGATCAGTTATGAAAATAATGATCAGAGATCCAGGAAGTTGAGAGGTGAACAATGGAATATGATTCAAAAAGTCTAAGAGACCTGATTGATTTTATGGCTAGATCTTTGGTTGATGATCCCGATGAAGTGGATGTCAAGGAAGTGGAAGGGGAGCAAACCACAGTTGTGGAACTTTCTGTTGCCAAAGAAGACCTGGGAAAGGTGATAGGCAAACAGGGGAGAACCGCCAAAGCCATGCGGACAATTCTCAATGCAGCCAGTACAAAATTGAAAAAAAGATCTGTACTGGAAATCATTGAGTGAATTCACTCCTTCCATTTTTCAATATCTGGTGGGAGTGATGGAGTTTTCTCTACCGGTTTTTTCTGTATTGAACCCTATCTTCCCGTTCATCTTTCAGGATCTAGCCCGCGGTTCTCACAAACTTCCTACTGCGGGCTGGAACTGTGACTGAGCCCTGTGAATTCGATATGAAGACTGAAAGTTTACAAAACCAACAGACGTATTTGTCCGTGGGTCGGGTCCATTCTGCCCAGGGACTCAAGGGGGATATTTTTATTGATTTCTCCGTTAGGGAAGCCTCATGGAAAGACCGATGGGAGCATCTGACCTTGTTTTCCATGGGAAACTGGCAGGTTTTGAAAATTCTCAAAAAACGTCCCCACAGGAAAAAGGGAAAAACCGGTTTTGTCTTAACAGTTCAATCCATTGAAAATCGCAACCGGGCTGAAGAATTTGTGGGACAGGATGTTTTTGTTCCCAGGGAATTCCTGATCTCCGGAGATGGCAAAATCATGGATCTTCGGGAAATATTGGGCTTTCGGGTACTGGACAAGACTCGGGGGGATGTGGGTGAAGTGGTCGGTTTTTCCGGAAGTTCAAAACAGGATATCCTGGTCATTTTTGGTCATGAGGGGGAATTTGAAGTTCCCTTTGTTCATCCCATCCACCTGTCCACAAACAGGGAAAAAAGGGAATTGGTGATGGATATCCCCCTGGGACTGGTTTATGGGGAAGAACTGTAACTCACCTCCACCCGTTCCATCTACCATGAATTTTCATGTGATTTCATTGATGCCGGAGTTGGTTCAACAGTCTTTGGCTTTTGGTGTGGTGGGAGCAGCCTTTAAAAAAAAATTGTGCCATCTTCATCTCCACAATCCAAGGGATTTCACCGGGGATTCTCACCGGACTGTGGATGATCGTCCCTTTGGTGGTGGAGATGGTCTGTTGATGATGGCCGAACCCCTGCACCTCTGCCTGAACAGCATTGATGAAAGGGGAAAAGTGATTTATTTGTCTCCCCGGGGAACTCTTTTCAGGGATTCCATGGCCAAATCATTAAGCCGGGAAAATCAGATCACACTTATTTGTGGACGCTATGGAGGTGTTGACAGGCGTTTTATTATGAAAAACAGAATAGATGAGGTGTCCATTGGAGATTATATTTTAAGTGGGGGGGAACTGGCAGCCTCTGTTCTCATTGATGCCATTGTCCGTCATGTTCCAGGAACCCTTGGACATTCCTGCTCTGCAACAGAGGACTCTTTTAAGGACGGCCTTCTGGAGGCTCCTGGTTTCACCCGACCCCGGAAATGGAGGAACGCATGGGTGCCAGGAATCCTTCTTTCCGGGGATCATAAAAAAATTGAAGAATATCGGCAGATGACAGCTCTTGTGACAAGCCTGTTAAAACGACCGGAACTCCTGACAGGTAGAAAAGTCTCATGGAGTCAGGTTTATGCTTATTTTCAGAACTGTGAGGATCAGGATCTCGGTTTTTGTGATGAGACCAGAGAGGAAATTTTAGCCCGCATTTCTCATAAATTTTCGTAAATTGTCTGTCATTATTGTCTGAGTGTTATGTATTGAACACCTTTGTTGTTTTCCAGGTTTTTGAAATTAAGACGTTTCATGATGTCTTTACCAAGAAGGGGAGCACAGTTTTCACAGGCCAGGGCTTTCACGTTTTTAAGCTGAAAGGGACCAACAGTCAGCTGTGGTAAAAGAATTTTAAGACTTTCAATGGAACGACCGTTATTTGCCATCACTTTTTTACTGCCGAGGGTTTTGAAGTTCAGGTTGTGGGCCCTCAGGGCGTTGAGATCAAGAGTCAGAAACTCAGATTCAGGGTCCACCATGAAAAGAATAACCTCTCCACCTTCAACAAGACTTCCGGGAGCGTAGAGGTATTTGTTAAAACCCATGATTTTCATTTCAGTAATACTGTACTGGGAGTTGTAATCAGTGTATTTCTGCGTCACTTCATCAATGAGTTGTTTCCACTTCTTTCTGGTTTTTGGGAAAAGGTTGTTGTAGTGTCCAATGACACCCAAAGCTTCTCCGTAAAGTTCATTTTTTGCCAGATGATGGATCAGTTCTCTGGCTGTGGCAAAACTTTTTGGTTTATCCTTAAGGCTTTTATAGTACCATTCAGAGGCATCCTCGATGTAGTCTTCGTTGGAAAGGGCTCTGGCATAATGGCGTTTGTGTTCATGATTTCCGTCGCTATGGGAAAAATAATTCTGAAAAGTCAGAATGGCCTGATCGTATTGACCAATGATGGAAAGCTCAATACCAAGGGCTCCCGCCAGATTGTAGGATTTTGGGGATTTATTCAGGGCGGTGGTGTAAGCTTGGGCGGCACAGGAATGTTTTCCCAGTTTTTTACAGACAAAAGCCATCCGGGCTTCATCTTTGGCTGTTGTCATTTTTAATGTGCTTAGTGTGTGGTACCAGAGTTTTTCCGAGTAAAGCTGACCCCAGGTCCTTGCATCGTAAATCATGTAACCAATCAACAGGACAAAGAAAGTAAAAATAAACTTTTTAATAGGTTGTTTTTTCTTTTCAGTCTGGAAATGGGATTTGGGACCGTTCCACCCACAGGAACAGACAACAACATTTTCCAGCATTTTCTCCATACTGATGGGTTGGCAGCATCTTGGACAAGTGTGATTTGAGTGGATCATTTATTCTCCTGGTTTTAAAGACTGTTTATATTAGAATCTATAAGCAAAAAGTCTGCCACTTTTAAGTTTGATCGGTTAATATGGACCCAAACCCAAGTTCCAGGATCATTGAAAAGAAAACAGGGGGTTTTTAAAGCCTGAATTATTGATTTTTTAAATATTTATGGACAGTTGTTTACAAAATATCCAAAAAGTGTCCAAAAAGACTGAACAAATATTGTGTTATTTTGACATTTTTTGTCCATTGACTCACAGTCTGTTCCCTGATAAGAGAAGTTCTAAACCTTTACACATAGGAGTTACCCATGAATATTTTATTCGTTTTTATTATCAGCCTGTTTTCTGTTTCCGTGAGAGCTGATTCAGCTGCACAGGCCACGATCCAACATGAAAAAGAGGTTATTCCTGCCTACCTGTTGACTGGCACAATACCCTACAAGGGAGACTCAACGATGAAATTCTGGTTTGAGTCTGAAGACTCCAATGATCCTTTGAAGGGGTACATTTTTCTTAACGGGGTTCAATATGAAATATCCAGTGTCAGCCGACTCGGCCTGATCGGAGCACGCCGCTTTGTGAAACAGAACAGTGACGTGAATAAATCCTATGCAGAGTTTCTGGTATTGTCCTCGTCTTTTAGTGAACAGACTGCTATTGGAACACCCTGGCTGGCCGCACATGAAGTCTATGGCTGTGATACATCCTATAACACATATCTTGCCTTCTATCAGGTCAAAGGAGAAAAGACAGTCAAGGCATTGGGGCCGATTCCTTATGAAAGCCTGGCTGAAAACCTCTCAAACTCCCAACACTCATGGATTTCCTGTTTTCAGTCAGCCCCCTCCAGTTGAGATCAGGCTCCACCTGCTGTTTCCGCCTGTATGGAACTAAAGATTTACAATTCCAGGATCCGGAGAAAAGAGGTATTCAAACCTCTTAAAAAGCCCGAAGTGACAATGTACTGTTGTGGTCCCACAGTTTATGACTTTCTCCATGTGGGAAACTTTCGGGGGGCTGTGTTTTACAATTTTGTTTTCAATCGGCTTAAAAAACTGGGTTACAAAGTTACCTATGCTTATAATTTCACTGATGTGGACGATAAGATTTTACAGAGAGCCAGTCAGGAGGGGGTCTCTTCTGAAAGTGTGGCCAATCGTTTTATTGATGAGTTTTGGAAGGATTTTAAGGCACTCAAACTTTCCCCCCACAGCCATAACCCCAGGGTCACAGAGCATATGGATGCCATTATTCAACTGATCCTGGAAATTATTAAACAGGGTCGAGCCTATATTGTTGAAGGCGAGGTTTTCTATGCCATTGACAAATTCAGGGATTATGGAAAATTGAGCCACCAGAAACCAGGGGACATACAGTCCGGTTCCCGTATCAGTGTGGATCCCAAAAAGAGGAATCCTTTGGATTTTACCCTCTGGAAGTCGGCCAAGGAAGGGGAGTCCTCCTGGTCTTCACCCTGGGGGAAGGGAAGACCTGGCTGGCATATTGAGTGTTCTGCCATGACCCGATCTCTCTTTGGAGAGCAGATGGATATTCATGGTGGAGGCATGGATCTGATCTTTCCCCATCATGAAAATGAAATTGCTCAGAGTGAGGGGGCCAGTAATAAAAAATATGTGGGCTATTGGATGCACAACAATATGTTTACTTTTAGTGGTACAAAAATGTCCAAGTCTCTTGGGAATATTCGCCGGATGCGTGATTTTCTCAAAAAATTCAATGGGGAAATATTTAAATACATGGTCCTGTCTGTTCATTACCGGTCAGAGGCTGACTTCACTGATACCACCATTGGCCATGCCATAGCGGCTCTGGGACGGATTTACTCAGCTTTAAGCAAAGCCCGAAGGCACACTAGCCTGGAGTTTTCAGAACCTTCAAAACCTGATGTCAGTGGTTTTCAGGAAAATCTGACCCACGGGAAGGGTCATCCCAGGTTCCTGAAAATGTCAGCACAGATAAAAAAAGCCGGTAAAGCCTGTGAGGATTTTTTTAATGATGACTTTTCCACTCCCCAGGCCATGGCTGAACTTTTTGAGACCATCCGTCTTTACAATCAATTGGTTCCCGTGGGAATCAAAGAAAATGATGACGTGGAAGCTGTCTCCAGCCTGTTTATTCATTTTATCATGGGTTTTGGAAAGCCCATGGCTCTTTTTCAGGAGAGTCCCATGGAGTTTTTAAGAACTTTGGATGATATCCTCCTTGAGGAGAAAAAAATCAGTCGCACTCAGGTGGAGGCTCTGGTTTCTGCCCGTATGGTTGCCCGTAAAGAGAAAAATTATAAGGAATCAGATCGTTTGCGTGATGAACTTGCGGAATGGGGAATTGATTTGCAGGACGGCCCCGAAGGAACTTTCTGGGAAGTGAGAAAAGGTCCATGTTAGGAAAAAAAACGCTCATGTTTCAGGTAACCAATGCCAGGGATTTCCACATCGTCCACGCTTCCATCAAGGCGGCCATTGTTTATATGGATGAACCTGATCCGGAAGATGAACTGTCTGAGGAAAGGATATTTGACCTTAATCTGGTGCGTTCCGTCTCCCCCGCCTTTTTAATGAATTGGGTTGTTATGCACATTATTGATTCCAAAAGTCCATTGGTGGGAATGACCTCTGATGATTTTAAAAGGAAAAATGCCCGTATTTTGATCTCTTTAACAGGCATTGATGACTGGTCCTCACAAACTTTCTGCTGCGGCTGCCGAACTCCTCTCTACAAAAGGATTTTCCCTGAAGCCGTTTCGACATAGTGTCACTATGCCTTCAATGACTTTCGGTCCGCTTCTCCTTTTGTAGAGGCATTTTAACAGCCTTGCTACGAAAGTTTATGAGAAATTCGGGCTAGATTTACTTCTTTTTTCTTTTTTTCTTTTTCAGTGTTTTTTCAATAAAGAGTTCCCGTTGAATACGGTATAATAAGGCTTTTTCCTCAAAACCATCAGAGTTCATCTCTTTTGGGTCAGAAAAAAAGTCTTTTTGAAGGCGAGCTGTCTTGGAAACAATAACCCTGGTCTTTTTTTTGCCTTTAAGCAGGTGAACATCCAATCGGTACTGATAACCAGGAGGCAGGGGGGTGTTTTTTTCTTGATGGGGCGGCTGGTAGCGTTGTTTGCCCGTGATGTAGAGAGTCCTGATATGTCCTGTTTCCATATTGTTGATATTCATGGGGTAATTCAGCAAAGTCTGTTGAATGGCCCGCCAGACATCGGTATAGGGTACTTTAAAAGTCTTTGTGTAGTCAACATTGGACTCATAGGTGGAATTGGACACACAGGCTGTCAATATAATCATAGAGGCTGTATGGGAAAAAACAATAAATTTTTTCATGACTTTTTCATTCTATACTCATTTTATTTGAATTTTCAACAGGACCACTGTATCCTGTTTAGGAATTATAGTCACTGCTCCCCCTTTGGTGAGCCTGGCACTTGCTGTTCCCATCTTCTTGTGGCATATGTTAAGTCCGCCTTAAGTGGTTCCTCGCTGCCTCATGCCAATCTTATCCAAAGTTGAGTTCGTGATACAAGGAGTATGAATCGTTGAATTTATGAAATTTTTTCTGGTCTTGTTCTTATTCTCCATTTTTTTTGTTTTTTCTCCTTCTTCAGGTGAAACCGGAAGAGGGAAACCTTCAGGAAAAACAACAAAACAGCGAGAGGATACTGTTAAAGTCCTCAATTCAAAGGCTGTCACAAAAATAAATAAAAGACAGGCTCGCCGCATGGTTCCAATAAGACAATATAAAAAAAAGGGGATTCTTGGGGAGAAGGACAATGGTCTGCTTGCCATCCGTAATACAGATGATTTGTCCAGAAAGGAAAAATTGAAACTTAAAAAGCTTGTGAATAGTGAAAACAAAGACCGCAACAAACTTTATAAGATTATTTCCAAGGCCAATCAACACTCCGAAAAACAGGAAGCTCTTTTAAGACTGAATATGTTTCGTGCCCATTTGGATGTGGACCCCAGGGGGACCTATTATTTTGAAAAAAAACAATGGTATAAAAAATAAGCTTTTGACTTTGACAGTGAATATTTGATGGGATTCATCGGTGGGGATACGGACAGCCCTTTCACCTGACTAACCTGCGTTTCGCATAAATTTTCTGCTGCGGCTGCCAAACTCCTCTCTACAAAAGGATTTTCCCTGAAGCCGTTTCGACAGTCTCGCTACGAAAGTTTATGAGAAGTTCGTGCTAAAGTCAGATTAATAAATCATCTGTTTGAGTATGAGAGTGACAAGGACACTGATAATCAGACCAATGCCTGCCTTACCAAAATCCACAGCTGTATTCTTAAAAGTGCTTTTAAAGGAGGCGAGTTGCAGATGTCGGTTTATGGCGTGTTCCCTGCCGGCAAGGACTCCCAGGAACACCCAGGTTGTACTCATTGGAAGATTGCTCATCTCCTTGAAACCAAACAGGACCACAGCATAGAGACCGTCAATTAGGGTCGCTGAACGGATATCCATGGTGTTTGCCTTGCTTTTTACAATATTTTGGATTTTTCCCCCTCTGGAACGAAAAATCAGGGCCATTATAAACAGCATGACTCCAAGAGTGATGATCAGAGAAGAAAAAGGGACCTGACGGGGGATATAGACATAAATATTGGCCATATCCTGTATCAGCCACTGACTCCACAGAAAGCCGGTGGTTGACCATTGGGCAATGACCCACTTTTTCCCTTTTATTTTGGTTCCCATGAATTTTTTTTCAATTTTTTTTGAAATCACAACCCACAGGATTATTGCAGCTACAAAAGCCACCACATAACCAATAAGAGATTTAAGGATAATCTTTCCAAGTAAAAGACCTGGGGTGAACGCACTCAATACCAAAAATGTAGTGCTGACTGGAATGCCAGTTTTGGTGAGAACCAGCAAAACAAGGGGGGGAATCACATGATACCACTCAATGCTATCAGTCACAGGAATGGGATTGAGCCTTCCGTAGGAGACATCACCTTCATTAAAGATCCAGCTGTAAACAAGAACCAGGCTGAGAATAACACCGGCAAAAGCCCACAACACCCACCAAGGGTTTCTGTCATTATTGGAACTTAGGAAAGTACCCAAGGTCTGGATCGCATCGTTACCAATGATTGAATAGCTGGCCAGGGTAAAACCAAGGCAGATAAATAAAAGTTCCACTGTATCTGTAAAGTATATTTAATTTGTAGAGAAGTGATGTTTGGATTTGGTTAGGATTCCCATGGATGCCAGGTGTTTTTAAGATTCTGTTAATCAAATCAGGAGTTTCAGCGGAAAAGTTTTGTAACCACATCCCCTTTTGGTGTTCTGGCACTTGCTTTTCTCATCTTTACCTTGTGGTGTCTGTTAAATACGCCTTAAGTCGCTCCCTGTGTCTCATACCAATTTATCCAAAATTGTGGCGGTGATCAAAGAGTATAAGTGATTACAGATTTTTAAAATTATAATATAATCAAGTGTTTGGCAGGTATATTTATTTAATTGGATGATTTTTGTGGCTGGCCTGTTTTACCGGTTTCATCAGCATTACTATTACGATTGGCCAGTTCCTCAGAACCTGTACCCATACTGACCTGTTCTTCTATGCTGTGGATAGCTCCAAGGACCATCTCTACATTCCTGACTCTGGTGGCTGTGGGTGATGTATCCAGACCAATATTTTCGTTTTGTCGGTCATAATCCTCATTGGGCCTGGATTTTGCCTGGGCTGTACTGAGGATCACAAGGAATGAAAAAGCAACAAATAAAACCTTCATAATGTCCTTATCGGTTTGTTCAAAAAATCAATTAAAAAAATACAAACCTCTCGACTAAGAGTCTATCAGATATTGCCGATAGAATCAATTTTTAAATGAAAAACCGGCCACTGACTCTCTTAAATTTTTTTTTCACAAACTGCTTTAAAATGAGACAGGGGAATAACTTAATGTACGCCTTTGATTTTCTATAGGGTCTACAAAAAATGATGTAAATATTTGAAATTATTTGATATATTATGTGTCATTTTGGGAAAACTGAACACAACTCCCAGAGTGGCTGATTTCAGATATCAGAGGAATGATCGGAAATTGTTGGAATTTCTGGATTTTTTACCCAAAATCTGCTATAAATCTGGTGTTATGTCTGTATCTTTAGCCAAAAAAATGGAATTTTTAAAAAACAATGGTTTCAATGAACAACAGGCCCATACTCTTGTTTATTTTTATAAAGACAGTATTGAAAGTGAGTTGGCTACAAAAAAGGACATTGAGCAATTACGGGCGGATACAAAAAAAGATATTGCTGATCTTAAAAAAGATATTGAGCAATTACGGGCGGCTACAAAAAAGGACATTGAGCAATTACGGGCGGATACAAAAAAGGACATTGAGCAATTACGGGCGGATACAAAAAAAGATATTGCTGATCTTAAAAAAGATATTGAGCACTTACGGGTGGATACGAAAAAAGATATTAAACTTTTGGAAAATTCCCTTACGATTCGTTTAGGTGGCATTATGATTGCTGGAATCACTGTTTTGGGCAGTCTGATGGCACTTTTCCAATATCTTGGCTGACTCTGTCTTCATAAAATCCGTAGCCCGCATTTCTCGTAAACTTTCTGCGGACAGGGCTGGGGTTGGTAAGAATTTATGAATATTCAGGAAAGACGGGAGCGGGTTTTTATTGTTCTGGCTGCTGTTTTTTTTGCGTCAATGACTTTATTGAATGTCATTGGGTTGACCCGTTTTGTGAAATTAGGACCTCTGGCACTGGCTGTGGGGGTTCTGCCCTATCCCCTCACTTTTCTGGTCACAGACCTGATCAGTGAACTCTATGGAAGATCAAGGGCCAATTTTGTGGTTTGGGTGGGTTTGGGTCTGAATCTTTTTGTGATCAGTGTTTTGTTTTTTGGTCAGTGGCTTGATCCGGTTTCACAGGAATCCCAACCCCCATGGCAGGTCCTCCATCTTGCCAGACCCATATCCCTGCCCAATGGAGTCACAGTTCAGGGTTCTGTGGACTTTTTTTATATTCTGTACTCATGCACAGCCGGTTCTGTTGTGGCTTCACTTTTTGCCTATGTCTCAGCCCAGTTTTTTGATGTTCATATTTTTCATTTCTTAAAAGAAAAGACAAAGGGAAAATATCTTTGGTTGCGCAATAATGGAAGCACTCTTGTTTCTCAGGGAATTGACTCTTTTGCTGTGATATCTATCACTTTTGGAGCAAAATTGCTTGATAATGAGATGAGAATAAAGCCGTTTTTTATTCTCCTTGGAAGCAATTATCTTTTTAAAATGACGGTGGCTTTACTGGACACCCTGCCTTTTTATTTTCTTGTTTACTCTTTGAGGAAATATTTGAAAATTGTTGATCCGATAGGAAAATAATAGTAACTATTTGCACACTCACTGAACTTCCCTCTGTGACTGCCAAAACACAGACAGGCTTGATTTTTTTTGGATTCCAGTCTATAAGCGATCATGGTCAGACTCAGTGTGAATGTCAATAAAATTGCCACCTTACGCAATGCCCGTGGCAAAGGCCAACCCAATGTTCTTTCTGAATCCCAAAAAATTATTCAATCGGGAGGGCAGGGCATCACCGTTCACCCACGTCTTGATGGCCGTCATATTCTTTGGAGTGATATCAGGGAGTTAAAGGAAAATATTGATGTGGCACTTAATGTTGAGGGTTATCCCAGTGAGTCTTTTCTGGAAAAGGTTCTGGAAGTGGAACCTGCTCAATGCACACTGGTTCCTGATCCGCCAGAGGTTCTGACCTCCAATGCGGGATGGGAGGTCTTTAAGTCCAGGGAGTTACTGACCCGAAGGGTGAGCCAGCTAAAATCAAAATCTATTCGGGTCTCTGTTTTTGTGGACCCAAAAAGCATTGGAGTCGAGGAACTTCTTCTCCTCAGAGACATGGGTGTTGACTGTATTGAACTTTATACGGAATTCTATGCGAATTCCTGTGATCGTGGTGAGTGGGACAAAGGGATTCAGGATTATAAGAAGTGGGCCAAAATGGCCCATTCCACAGGGCTGGCTGTGAATGCTGGTCATGATATGAATCTTAATAACCTGAAATTTTTTTGTGACCATATCCCGGAACTTAAAGAGGTTTCCATTGGCCATGCACTGATCTGTGATGCCTTGAATTGGGGTTGGTCTGAAACCATTAAAAAATACCTTGCCTGTCTGAATGGGAAACCCAATGAATAAAGTTTTTAAAAAACTTCCCCTGATTGCCATTTCATTACTGGTTGGAATTTATTTCACGATTTTTATTGCCAGCTATCTTTTTTACGGTTTTTCTGTCTTGACTTTTGATACATTCTTTCACAGGGAAATTTTGTGGTGGACTCTGATTGGTCTCTGTTTTTCTTTTTTGGCAAGTCTTTGTGCCTGGCCCTTTTCCCTTTCTCTGGTCACTCTGCTGCGACAGTATCAGTTTCATCCATTGGCCAGAGGGGGGTTCAGATTTATTCACTTTTCAGCATCCCTGCCTCTGGTGCTGTTTCTTTATATTTTTATGGAGGTTATTGGGCCTGATATCTTTATGATTTTTGAAAAATTCTGGACAGACACACTGGCTTCCGGTACTTGGCTGACCCGGACCCTGGCTTTTATCTTAACCGTGTTGCTTTATCCAATAGGTTCCATGTTGCTTTCCCCGGAGGAAAGCTCTGTGGATGTGTTTTTTGGTAAGATGTTGGAAACTGTTATTGAATTTTTCCAGATTGGTCTGTTCAGTTCGACACTTGTTTTTATCCTGACAATCTTTATTCTGCCAAAGATGGTGGTGACCATGCATCAGTGTCTTTTAAAAAACAGGGATATCCGTGGTCTGGAAGTCATTCAGTCCGTGGGGGGGACATGGTGGGAAAGTCTTTCTATCACAATGATCCAATCCATGAGGGATCACTTTAATATGATTCTCACCCGGTTTATTCGTATTTGTTTTTTTGAATCCCTTATTACGTTTTCTGTTCTGAGATTCTTTCTCGCCTTCGATATTCCTCATGAGAATTATTGGGGAGCCACTCCCACTTCCAACTTTATTTTTGAATCCTTAAAACCCAATGACACTAATTATGATTCCCTGTTGATTCTTGCAGGGGGATTGGGCTTCAGTTATTTGTTATTGATGGCTGTTGAAAGGTATTATTCAAAACCTCTGTTGAAAGACAAAGTGGAGATTTTCTAATGTTTAAAAGAGGGGATTCCAGATTATTAAGTTTTTATTTTCTGGGCATATCTGTTGTTTTGATATATGTTTTTTTGTTTGTGATGACTGTTTTCCACTTGGCCTTCCACTTTTCTCCCGATGAAGGTTATGCTCTTGCCAGGCCACTGATTTCCAGTTTGAAACTGGTGATGATTTCCGTGCTTGTGAGTCTTCCTTTTGCTCTGGCCATTTGTCTTTTTGCCCTGATAAGCACGGATTTCCGTCATATCAGAAGAATGCAGGGTTTTCTGTTATTCATTGACAGATCTCCTTTGATTCTCTTTGGTCTGGCCTCCTTTATTGTTTTGGGTGAAAAAAACTTCAGTTTGTATTTCATTGGTTCGCTGATTGCCTGTTCAAAAATATCCCGCCGTTGGATCCAACAATCCAAGGGGGTTTCCTCTCTGGAGTTTGAAACAGCCCAATCTCTTGGGATGGGCCTTTTTCAGATCGTGAAAACCCTTTACCTTAAAAGATTTCTGGCCTTTTACCTGGGGCACACTCTCTCTGTGGCTGGTTTTTTATTGACGGCCGTGACCCCTTTTATTTATTTTCTTCCCTTGAAGGAGGATGTTTTCAGACTTTTCAGCCTTTCTTTTTTTACTCAGTTGGGCGGAAATTCAGAACAATTGTCTCTTATGACTTTAATCTTACTGACTGTTTACTGTTTAAAATTCTGGTTTGACTCCATGTCCGGTTTTATTGAGGTGGAACATGGCTAAAAAAATCATGGAAGTGCATGATTTGCAGGTCTGGTCTCCTTCCCAGCAGGTCCTGCACAGGGTTAATTTTGATATCAGCAATAAAAGAATTTTGTCAATTATCGGACCCCAGGGGAGCGGCAAATCCACCCTGCTTCGCTGTCTCAATCGCCTTATTGAGGAAAGAGGGGGGTATAAGGTCAGTGGCCAGGTGATGTTTGAAGGCAGGGATATTTATGATAAATCCTGTGATTTACTGAAATTAAGACGACAAATCTCCATGGTTTTCTCCCAACCCACCATTTTCGATCATCTTTCCATTTTTGAAAATATGACTCTTGGCTTAAGATTTGGAAAACAGGAGTCCGGAGCCCTTATTGGTGATGCCGTGGAAAAAATCCTGTTGCGTTTGGGACTGTGGGATGAATTCAGGGGTCAGCTTCATACCCTCCCCCAGAAACTTTCAGTGGAGCACAAACAATTCATCAGTCTGGCCCGCAGTCTGATACTCAAGCCAAAACTGATATTGATGGATGAACCAACCACAAACCTTGATTTGCAGTTCACTCTGCTTTTTGAGCAGTTCATCAAGGAATTTTCAAAAAAAACAGCTATTGTGATGACGACAAGCAGCCGAAAGCAGGCAGCCCGTATTTCCAATTCAACGGCTTTTCTGTTAAATGGTGAGCTGATTGAAATTGGCAGGACCTCTGATCTTTTTATGAATCCTCAGGATAATCGAACAGAGGATTTTTTAACAGGCCGCTTTGGATAGGAACCATTATGGACAATTTACTGCAATATTACCTGAAAGACCTGAAATCCAATGTCAATCAAATGGCCGGACTTGTTGAGGAAAGTATCGTCATAGCAACCAAGGCAATCTCTGAAAAGAATGGAGAAAACCTCCATCGGGTTTTTGATCTTGAATCCCAAATCAACAGTTATCATAAAAAAATAGATCATGGTTGTTTCAGGTTTTTAGCCAGACAGTCTCCGGTGGCCAGTGATCTTCGGCTTATTATTGTTATCATAAAAATGGGAGTTGATCTGGAGAGGATGGGAAACATGGCCTGTTCCGTAACCCATTGTCTGAATAATTATTTTAAAGTTCAACCGGTCACTTTGGCCAATGAGGTTCCAAAAATGTCTGACCTTGTCAGGATGATGGTCAGTAAGGGCCTTGAGGCATTTATGGGAAACGATGAGGCCCTGGCCCGTGAGGTTTTGGTTATGGAAAATCAGGTGGATCAGTACCGTGATTTTCTCCATAAAAACCTGTATATGTCCATGAAAAAGAATTCCCAGCATCTGGAGGCCAGCCTTGAGATTTTTTCCATTGTCAGAGGTCTTGAGAGAATTGGAGATCATGCCACAAATATTGCCGAGGAAGTTGTTTTTCTCATATCAGGGGAGGATATCAGGGGAAAACATTGAGCAGACCGGTTTTTAGCGGAGGACAGGATGAAAGAAAAAATACTTATTGTTGAAGATGAGATGGATATCAGTCGCCTCCTGCAATTGCAGGTTCAATCCATGGGTTATAGGGCCGAATCCGTATCTTCCGGAGAAAAAGCCTTTGGTTGTCTGGATGAAAGGACCTATGATTTAATGATTCTGGATTGGATGCTCCCTGGACTCAGTGGCATTGAAGTGACTCATTTGATAAGGGGAAAAAAAACCTTAAAAAACATTTCCATTTTAATGCTTACCGCAAAAAGTGATCCTGAAAATATTGTGGAAGGTCTTGAGGCCGGGGTGGACGACTATGTCACCAAGCCCTTCAGGCCGGAGGTTCTCAAGGCCCGGATAACGGCTCTTTTAAGACGGGCCAAACGCAGTCGTTTGAAGGAAAACAGGGATGAGGATGACGAAATGAAGATGGGGCCTCTGGAGGTTTCCCTGAAATCCTATAAAGCTTATCTTGAAGGTGAAATGCTGAATTTAACACCTTCGGAAATCAAGCTGTTAATCACCATGCTTGAGTTCCGTGGGCGGGTTTTGACCAGAGATCGCCTCATAGAGGAAGTCCAGGGGGAGGGAATCTCAGTGATTGGTCGGACCATTGACACCCATGTTTTTGGTTTGCGTAAAAAACTTGGCACTCATTCGAAAATTATAGAAACGGTCCGGGGTGTTGGTTATCGGGTTAGAGATGATATTTTCTAAAAACATAAAATTCATCAGTTGGAATGCCTTTGGCTGGCTGCTTGGTTTTTATGTTGTCAGTCTTCTTGTGACAGGGGCTGTTCTCCATATCCATATTTACAGAAAAATGGAGACCCACCCTCTCTGGATTCCTGAGTTCCTAAACCCCATTGATGAGGCATTGATTTATGCTTTTTGGATATTGACTGTTCTTATGATGGGCCTGGGCCTTCTTTTTATCCGGCGTTTTTTATCCCCCCTTGAAGTACTAATGGCCAAGGCCAAAGCCATAAAAAATGAACAATACAACATTAAAAACAGTCCTGTTATCAGGGAAAGTCAGGGGGAGTGGTATCAGCTGGACATGGTACTCAACAGAATTTCAAGGGATTTGAGAAAACGCAAAGCTGAACTGGAAAAGGAGAGGGGAGAGCTGGAGGCTGTGATTGCAACGGCCAATGATGCCATTCTTGCCGTGGACAGGGATATGAATATCCGTTATTACAATGGAGCCATGTCTCTGTTTTTTGACCAAAAAGAGGAGGGGAAGTGGGGGCATAACCTCAGAGAGGTGATTCGTAATAGTCCCATTATAGAGACTTTTCAAAAGGCTTTAAAGGAAAGGAGTCCCCAAAGGATTCAGACAGAACTGGAACTTTCCAGGGATTCAGCCATTCATTTTTTTGAGGTTTCCATTTCCCCTTTTTTTGATGAGAAAAAAATTCGAACCCGTGGAGCCGTGGCTATTTTCCACGATATGACCGAGTATAAAAGAATTGGAAAGGTGCGTATGGATTTTGTTGCCAATGCCTCTCATGAACTAAAAACACCTTTGACCTCTATTCAGGGCTATCTGGATCATATCAGGGAAAGCTGTCTGGACAAATCTCATCTCAATGAAGCCTTTGAAGTGGTTGATAATAATCTGAATCGTCTCAGTCGGTTGATTAACGATCTTCTTGAACTTTCCAAAATAGAATCTGCTGAGGTCATACAGAAATACAAACTTCAGGTTTCAGAAGCGACGGAAAATGTTTTAAGTCAGTTGCAATCCTCCATTCAGAGGAAAAAACATCATCTGTCCATTGTTTATGATGTGACAGAGCTGACAACCAACAGGGATATTCTTGAACAGATTATGACCAATCTTATGGAGAATGCCATCAAGTACTGCCCTGATTCCTCTGATATTAAACTGCGTTGGGGAGTCAGGAACAACCATATGTTTTTCAGTATCAAGGATAATGGACCGGGGATAGAGAGCCATCACCAGGGGCGACTCTTTGAGCGTTTCTATCGAGTGAGAAATGAAATCAATCAGAACACCAAGGGAACAGGTCTTGGTTTGTCCATTGTCAGGAACTCCATGCAAAAACTGGGAGGAACAGTGGATGTGAAGAGCGTTCCCGGACTTGGCAGTGAGTTCATCTGCTATTTTCCATAGTCCGTATTTCTCATAAATTTTGAGGAGATTGGAAGCTGCGGCAGAAAGTTTATGAGAAATGCGGGCTAAAGTCCTGACAATCATATTAAAGTCCAATCGAAAATGAACCGAATGAATAATCACTAATATCTCTATTGTTGTCACTGCCACAATTCTGGATGAATTGGCGTAAAACAACGGCAATCGTGAGGCGTATTAACGTAATTCTGCAAGGACAGACGGGGAAGTTAAATGCCAGACATTGATTGAAAAAAGAGGGAATGGTGGATCGAATTAAAAATGGTTAAAAAGGACTTTGGTTGGTGAATTTTTTATGAAAATAGTGATGTACATATTTCCATTTATTCTGTGTTTGTTCCTGGTTTCCTGTACCGTAAAACCTCCAGAGCTTGTTGTAAAAGGGGTACAGACGGAAAAGGCTCTTTTATTTCTGACAGAACGTCAGAACAAAACAGCAAATAAAGAGCAGTTTAATAATTATATGCAACATCTTCGTCTCAATTATGCACCCGGTTTTCAGTGGGATGAATACTGGTCGGGAATTAGTGAGAGAAAGTTGTACAAAAATCTGAGTCAGAAGGAACTGGATCATTTATTGTCTTTAAGTCAAATATCCTGTGAACGAAAGGACTGGATCGCTTTTTCAAATTTGCTTTTACAGATAGGAAAGGATGAGGGGAAATTATTATTCAGCCGGGAATTGAATCATTCCCAGACTCTTTGTTCTGTATGGCTTCCCAATCCCGTTTTTAAATCCATTGTGCAATTCCTTTCTGAGAAAAGATCAGAGCTGGAGAAAGAAAAAATTGCAAAAGAAAAACTTGCTTATATTAACAAAAACGGATCAGAAGTCGCATCTGGAAGAACAGTCGCAAAGCAGAGGTTCATTTACACAGAGGAGTTACAACGGGTATTGATTGACGAATGGTTGAGAAGACACACCGGTCGAAACTGGGGTGAAGTGTTGGATGTGGTTGACAGGAGGGTTTGGAGTGATGTCCGTTATATCAATTACCTGAATGGAGATAGAGAACATTTACCGGTTATTCTGGAAATGGAAAAACAACTGTATAAATCCATAGAAGCCGGACTTGATCTGGATATTCTTTTAATGTTTGAAGAGCCCGGTAAAATGGCGGACATTATAAAACTGGCCGGGTATAAAAAGCATTTCTCTGTTCCAGGAGCTTTGGACTGGAGTGATTTGTGGAGAAGAATGTTAATCCGGTATCCGAAGAAACCGGAGAATGGAAATGTCAATTCTCTATTGGATTTCTATAACCTTTCCTGTGGGGAAAAAATATTAAATGAATATGGGAAGCTGGTTCGTCAATGGGAGGAGTCCATTTATGAGCGATCAGCATTGTCCTTTTGTGATGAGAGTAATAGAAAGGCTGTTCTCGCTGTTCGTGGTCAGGATGCATTCGATAAACTTTCTGAAAAAGTCTTTCGTCATGTAATGGAGGAGGCTCATAAGTCAGCTCTGGACAAAGTCAATAAATCCAAATACCGCCTTTTGGATGAATCTCTGGGAACTCCTGCCAAGACGACACAGGTGTATGACATTCCTTTAAAAACAGGAACCAAGGGATCCAGAACAATTGAGGAAGTTATTGCTCTCCTGTTTGCCTTTAAAGCGGAGCAATTTGATCGTACCAGGAAAGACTGGAGGACTTTGCTTGAAAAACATTTTTCTGATCCAGACTGGTTGTTTGCACTGCGTGTTTTCAGAGATCAGGGGAACAGTTTTTTATTGTCGGAACTTCTTGATATGCATAATTTTGTTTATAGCGATAATAATGGAAATCCCGGGAAAATTTCCTTTTTATACGCGGATATTGAGTTTATTCTTGATTCTGAAGTAATCAGCCTCACAGGAATTTCTGACAAATATGGATACAAGAAGACCTATATATACACTGATGAAATTGTCAGTCTGTTTTGGCGGAAACTAAAAAGTTCTCTGACGGAAAACCGTGAAAACCTGAAAAGAGTAGTCTCAATTTATGAAGAGGAAAAGCAGCTTCGCACCTCTAAACAATGGAGAGAACTGTTTAAAAAACATTTTGTTGATCAAAACTGGTTAAATCTGCTGGGTCTTCTTAGAGAGAAGGTCAGACGAAAAATCGCAGAAACAGTTGAAGAGAAAGAGGACAGTCTTGTTAAAGTTAAGACTCTTCTGTCCAAAGTTCTGGGTATGCTTTATGAAATTTATGAAGGGGAAAAACCGTTTTTTGAGATTGTTGAGGCGGATGTTCAGTCAATTATAAAACTGGAGGGAATCAGTCTTTCTGAAATTGCTGAAAAGTATAATTACGATAAGACTTATATGAAAGGCATGATGGAGGAAGCCAATGATTTGTTCTGGAGGAAACTCAAGGACTCGCTGGAAAGAAATCCCGGAAATCTGGTAAAGGCATTTTCAGTTTATGAAAGGGAGAAACACCTTCGTACCCCTAAAAAGTGGAGAGAACTGTATGGGAAATATTTTGATGAGCAGGACTGGTTGAATTTGATGCGTTTTCTGCAAAATGATGAGGATGATATCAGTAAAACCCGTTTATCCAAAGTTCTGGATATGCATTATGAGATTGGTGAAGGGAAAATTTCCTTTTTAGAGGCTGCCATTTGGTTCATCCTGGAGTCTGAAGAGATCAGTCTTGTGGGAATAGCCAATAAATACAAGTATAAGTATGATTATATAGCCACTGATAAGATCATTGATATGTTCTGGCAGAAGCTTAAAAAATCCGTGGAGGAAAATCCTGAAAATCTGTTGAAAGTGCTTTCGGTTTATGAGGAGGAGAGCCTTCTTCGTTCTCATGAGAAGTGGCAAGAGTTGTTTGAGAAATATTTTGATGAGCAGGACTGGTTAAACCTGGTGAAGCTTTTCACAGAAAAAATCAGGAAGAAAATAAAACAGGGAGTCGAACCGGAAGAAGACAGTCTCAGTAAGACTAAAGTTCTTTTGTCCAAAATTCTGAGTATGTATCATGAAGTTTACGATGGAAGAATTCCATTTTTTGAGAAATATATTCGATGGATTATAGAGTCAGAGGGAATCAGTCTTGCTGAAATCAGTGAAAAGTATGGAATTGACAGAATTTATATAGAAGACATAGAGGAGGGGACTGATGATTTGTACTGGCGGAAACTCAGGGATTCCCTTGAAAAAAATCCAGGAAACCTGTTGAAAGTGTTTTCCCTTTATAGAGATGAGAAACGTTCTCCTGAGGAATGGAAAAAAATATTTGAGAAGTATCTTGTTGAACAGCACTGGGTGAACCTGATACATTTTTTGTATAACGAAGGAGACGCTCCCAGTCTGTCCGGGATTTTGGATATGCATTATGCCCTTTATAAAAAAGTTCCCTTTTTACAAAGTTATATTCAGGATGTTTTACGTTCAGATCAGGTCAGTCTTGCCAATATTAACGTCCAACAGGGATTCAGGGATATTTATGTGGAAAGTCCTGACGTTTATTACCAGTTTTGGAATAAAGTAAAAAGTGCCATAGATGAAAGGATGGCTATCAATTGGGAAACCATTTTTAAAGAAAAAACCAATCAATGCAGTTTTTCCCATGTAAGAGAGTTGTTTCTGTTTTTTTCCCAATTGGATCGGGAATATCTTCTAATCAATCAGTTCAAATTTAAAAACTGTTCTCATTTTATAGAGGAATTCAAGGGAAAAGAATGGGATCGGCTTGTCTCTCTTGTTCGTCATGGAAAACACCGGTCAGGAGAAAACGTCAATTCCCCTCTTATCTGGTGGTTGGCTCGTGTTCTCTTTCTTTTTACAGAAGAGGATAATTCTTTCATAAGAGAGGCTGTTTCCAAAATAAGTGGATCAGAATGGAAAGACATTATAAGAGGGATGCTGGAAACTTATGTTTCAAAAAGTCCTGAAGTGGATCATTATTTATTTATGGAAACTTTGAATAAAGTAAGACTGGTTTACGATGATGAGGTGGAATCCACTCTTTGTTCTTTTCTTGCCGGAGAGAAAAGCCTTTTTTTTATTCAGGAGTATGATTCGGGATTGGTCATGGATTTTCTTTACAGTTTGTCCTGGTCTAAAAGATCCGGCATTCATGCAGGAAGGAAGAGGCAAAAATTCTGTTCAGAACTCATCCCCATGAAGAAAAGAAACACCTTACTCTATGGTCTGGCCCGAGCTTTTTTGAAACGAATAAATTTGGAAGAGAGAACCGAACTGGTTTCAGAAGTATGGTCCGTAGCTGTTAAGATCATGGATTTATCAGTAAAAATGAATAATTTTGAGGACAGTGACATCTGGAATTTATCATTCAGGGCTTTGTTTAATATGAGAACAGAGATGAGTGATTATGATTTTTACCTCCAGTTTTCCGATGATATACTGGAATTGTTATTGTCTGTTTCCAGCGGAGACAAAAATCTTGTATTGAATCATTTGACAAACCATGTCTGGAATGAGGCCCCGGCTTCATCCTACCATGGGATTTACAGGGATTGGATAGCAGAACTTCTCAGGGACAAGTCAGGGGATTATCCATGGCCTTCAGGAAGCAAAAAATACATTCCCCTGCCAAAAATCAAACTTTTTTCCAGATCCACTGATTCTGTTTTGGATCCTCATCCGGTAAATACTCAACAGACAGGTCCATCAGACAGCCAAAGGGGGGTTCAGAGTGTTTCTTCTGATGATGATTCACAGACGGAGTATGGACAGATTTTTATGGAGGAAACCAGTTCTTCTGAGAATTTTGATTATGAGATTTCACTTTCCAGTGGAATGGAGGGCGGCAATCCCTATATTTCCTCCCATTCTTTTGGTTTGGAGATAAAAAAACAGGTTCATTCCCTTGTGTCTCTGGGCCTTGACTATTCCTTTTATGATTCCAGGGCCACTTCGATTATAAAGGCTCTTGAAAAGGTCTATGGATTGGATTTTTCCTACCCTCTTCTAAAACACACCATGTATTTTAATGGGCATTACAATATTTTTAAAAGCCATCTGAATCTAGCCGGTCTTTTCAGGATCAAGCTGGATATCCCCCTGCAGATTGGTCTTGGCTTTATGAATATGGGGGAAAACAACACACATTTTTCAATGAGATGGGGGGTTGGTCCCCGTGTCCAGGTCCATCCCAGGCTGGGGGTTCAATTTCTTTTCTCCCAATCAGTTTCTGCCAAAGATGTTCGGTTTTTATACACATGGTATTCCCTTGTCCTGTCTTTCGGTTTTTAACCCGCATTTCTCACAAATCTTTGCAGTGGATGTTGCATTCACAATAAAAAAGTATGTGGAAAACCCGGCCCAAGGTTCTGTTGACATTTCTTTTTAAAGGCTTTAGCTTGAACACACCTGATCCGGTTTGGGTTTTCACGGTTTTTTTATTTTGAAACACTTGAAAATCCAGACAGAACCAGTATATTCTGTACTGATCGGTTTGGGTTTTCAGATTTTTGTTATTGAAAGAAACTGAAATAAAGTCAGTCTGTTTAGTGTATAAGGAGAAAAAATTATGACAGATCTATTTTTTACTATTGCTCCTATTGCTGATAAGATTGTTATGGGGGTTTTGGTATTGTTTAGTTTTCTGGTCCTTGGAATCAGTCTTGAAAGATATTTTTTTCTCAGACCCATTGATCGAAAAAGTGTTCAGACCATGAGAAAGCTCAGGGATATTCTGCAGTCCGGGAATTTAAGTGAAATTGAAAGTCTTGCTCAGGACACAAAACATCCGTCCGGCCGGGCCATGACATACGCAATGACCCATATGAGGAAAAATGGTTCCCTGAAGCTGGCGGAGTTGTTTCAGGCCATATATCTTCAGGAAAAGTCGGTTCTGGAAGGTTCCACTTCCATTCTGGCAACCATCGGGTCCAATGCCCCTTTTGTGGGGCTTTTGGGAACAGTTTTTGGTATTATGAAAGCTTTCCATGATCTTGGGACGGCTCTTCAGGAGGTCGGCCAGCAGACCGTGATGACGGGTATCTCCATTGCTTTGCTGGCCACGGCACTTGGGCTGGCTGTGGCTATTCCCTCTGTGATGCTTTATAATTATTTTCGTCGAAAAACGGAAAGAGTTCTGGATACTCTGAACAATGTCGGGGAACTTTGTCTGGTGTACAGTGAATCTGTTTCACCTGAAAAGAACCAAAGTAAAAAGTAATATCAGGGGAAAGTGAAATTCAAATGAAAGGCAACTGCCCACACTTTTGGATATCCTGGTGTTCGACTTTCCCGTCAAAACAGGATTGGAGATTTTAGCCCATGAAAACCAAGTCAGATGAAAGTATCGTGTCTGAGATCAACATTGTCCCTTTTGTTGATGTTATACTCGTTGTCCTGATTATTTTTCTTGTTATTTCACCCACTTTTATTAAGCCGGGTTTTAAGATCAATCTGCCAAGGGCGGAAACCGCCAAAACACTCGAAAATGTCAAGGTGATCCTGTCCATTGATATAGAAGGCATTTTTTACATCAATCAGAAGCCCGTGAAGGAAAAGGAGCTGAATGAAAGATTAAAGGAGATGGTGGAAAAGAACAGGGATATGAAAGCTGTCATTGCCGCTGACAAGGATGTGGCCCATGGAAATGTGATTGCTCTCATTGACCTTGTCAGAAAGGCTGGCGTGAAAAAGTTTGCCGTGTCCATTGAACCTGGTAAATAAATGTTTTGTTCTAAAATGGTTTGCTTTAAAAAATTTGTTATTTCCCGTTTTTTATCTGTGTTACTCATAATTTTCATGTCTTTGTTCTTTTTTTTTTCCTGCACTCACATCAGATCCTCCCAAAAGTCAGGGGCTTTGACCGGAGACCAAAAGCCGGAACAGGATCAGGTTCGTAAGAAACCCTCTGATTTTCTTATCATGGGATGGAATTTTTTTAAGCAAAAAAAATTGAATGAAGCCAGGATATGGCTGGAGAAGTTAAATTATGGGGATGAGGGCTTCATTTCCTCGATTCTTGAAATCCAGAAAATCAATTATATCCAAAAGGACTGGACTCGTTTTTTTGGACTGGCTGTTTATTACAGGAAAAAGCTTTTATCCTCCGATGAAACATCCATAAAAAACTTCCGTCAGGAAATGCTGGCTTTGGAGATACTGGCCCTGATCCGTCACTGCCGGTTTCCTGAAGCCCTGAAAATCATAGAATGGAGTCTTGGATTGGCGGAAAAAATAAAAAAAGATTCTTCAAAAATAAGTAAAACCGTTTATTTTTTTAAATTAAAAAAACAGGTTGACGGGATAAAAACAAAAAAAACAGATTGGGGAAAACAGATTCATTTATGGCCTGTAAACTCTGATCGTATAAAATGGCTGAGTAACCCCAAAAATTTGAGAATGAAGGTGAAGAGTCAATGTTAGTCTGCGTTTTCCGTAAATTTTTCATGCCTGTTATTGTAAATACTTGCAGATGTGGGTTGAACAGGGTTCTCCCCTTTTTCAGATGGAGTGTCATTGTCTGCCTGATGACTGTCCTCTTTAATGCCTTCATCTTTTTTCCCTCTTACGGATCGGATACAAATACATTGGATATTCTCTCCTTTATTGAAAACAAGGAGTATTTATCTGCGGCTCGTTTGCTGGAAAAGGGGATCAGAAAAAACAGGGACAGGAAGACAAAGGGTTATTACGCTCTTTTACTTCACCAGATTCCCCTGAATATCCCCACAAAGAAACCCCGGCATGAGTACGCTTTTATGGCTGCTAGCTGGGCTGTGGATGTTTCCCGGAAAAAGCGGATGCAACTGTGGATTGAGGCTGCTGATGGTTTTTTTAAAACAGGAAGCCTGGAAAAAGCGGACACCTCCTACCAAAAAGCCCTCCCCCTTGCCTTCCTTGAAAAAGCCCAATCCGAGATCACATATATTCTGTTTAAAATGGCCTGGATACAGATCAATGATAAAAAATGGGTCAGGGCTTTTCGGTTTCTGGTACAGGCTTTGGAGGAAAAGGAAAACAATCTGATGGAAAATATTGCCTCCAATATGGGACAGATTTGGGTTGAAAGCCAGTATTCTGAAAGTAATATTTCCTTAAAAGAACTGGTGGCAGGCATTTCATCTCTTTCTTCAGAATGGCAAAAAACCATGATCAGGGGAATTGTCAGGGGAATGAGAAGAACCAGAAAAAAGGGAATCAATAAAATTGTTTCCATTTTATCGGCAGACAAACAATTGTCCACCCGGGTTTTAAACCATATTTTATCTGATGAAACTTCAGTCATTGCTTCTCCCTGTCAGTTACTGGTCTGGATGGAGACAGCACTGGCCCCGGAACTCAACAGGGAAAAAGCCTTATCCCTTCTGAATTCCTGCACTCACGCTCTGATCTCTGTCCAAAGAAAAAGAAAGTGGCAAAGAGAGCAGATCGGGAAAATTATCAGTTTGTATGAAAAATTTGAGAGAAGAGGAGTTGAACGCTGGCCATTGATTCAGATTTATGAGTCTGTGGGGCAAAATGACAGTGCCTGTGACGAGTCCCTTCGTCAGTTGACTGAAACAATGAAGCGTCTGAATCCTGAATCCGGAAATGAAAAAATAAAAGAAACAATGATGGAAACATTTCGCCTGTGTAAAAAAACAGGAATCCCTCCCTCCTTTTCTGAAGAGGCCATAAAAAACTTACTGTCATCAGGTGCGGTGATTCAGGGTTATAAAACTGTTGAAGGGGAGTGGGAGAACATCTTATTTCAACTGCTGGACATGAAGATATTCCACCCTGTGATACAAAAAAACATACTGATATTTGACAGACAGTGGAAGGGAAAGGATCTTCCACCCATATTGTTTTTATCTCACATTCAAAAATACAAGCCTGAGGAAGTCAAAGCATTTTTGGATCGCTTCAGTCCCAAACCCGTTGATTCATATTATCTTGATATACTGGCTGCCGGGGACTTTTTAACAGTGGAGGAACTTCAGAAATGGCTTCCCCTGTCCGGTATTGACTCCTACCGTAAGATCCCTGCATGGCTTAAAAAGGCCATTTCCGGGGAACTTAACGAGGGTCAGAAAAAGATCGTTATTGGAAAACTGTTGGAGCATTTCCCCTCAGGGGGAAAAGACCGGAAAGATGCCTCCCTGTTTCTGGCACTTCATTATTTGAAAACTGAACAGGTTTCTGACATTTTCAAACACTGGAATAAAATATCCACTGTTTTTGAAAAAAAAAATCTGGCTGTGGAATTATTTGAAAAAAGTTTCAGTCATGGAGGGGAAGTTTGTACGAACCTGAAGTCCCTTCTGGCTTCAAAGAGTACCAAATCCCATTCTCTTTTAAAGTTTATGGGTCAATGCTGTCAGGTCATGGAGTCAAAAACCACTCTCCATGGTTTCAGAACTCCTTCTGTTCTGAGATCCAACCCCCTGGCGGAGGATTTTGTCTTTTTTGTACAGACTCAGAACAAAACACTATGGCTTGAAAAAAACATATCCCGTCTTCAGAACAGGACTTCCGGAATGATTATGGATCTCAAGACGGTTATCACAAAGTACGAAAAACGCTCATGGCATCTGGAGACTTTGGCTGTCAGGTCAAAAGCCCTGCTGCAAAAGCAAATTGATCTTTTTGAAGCGGAGTTGACAAAGCTGGCTGCTTCCTCCCCCTATGGGGATAAATACAGAGAGTTAAAAAAAATTGTGTCTCAATGGAGATGATATGCTGATTGGAGTCAATGTGATCCGTAACACGAAGTTTTATAAGAAATGCGAGTTTAAGTTATATCCATCCGGTTTGAGTTTTCAGAAGGATTTCTGCCTCAAAAAACAGGAAAACCCAAAAAGAACCGGTCTGTTTTTTGTCTTTCTTTTTGTGAGTCTTTTGTCTGTGTGCAGTTTTGGGGATGAAGAGGAAAAAGTGCTGGACCTTGGTGAGATTGAGATCACAGGAGAGGTCAGAAGGCCCAACATTAATCTTATTTATTCAAAAAAATACATTGATAAAGCTGTCAATATAATAGTCAGGGATGAACTGAAAAAGCTTGAAAAGGATCTGTTACAACCGGATGCGACAATAGGTCGTCAGTTCAGAAAAAAGAAAAAACGATCATAAACAATCGTGACAAAAAAATATGACAAAAAACAGAGAAAACAAAACCAGAAAAAAACAACTTATGGTGAAAACCATGACCCGGGGGGGAAAAAAACCATGAAGACCCAAAAACAATCGGTTTATCTGTTTTTCAGGAAAAGATTCTGGTACATTTTCCCTGGACTGGTCTTCCGGTTTTTTGTTCAGGAATGGAGGGAAAAACGTCTGTACCTGACCACTCTCAACGAACATGAAAAAAAAGAAATACAAAAACAAAGAAAGCGTCATCTGATTGCTTTTAGTGTGTCTTTTCTGTTGCATTGTATTGTTTTTGTCAGTCTTTTTTATGATTTCATGGATCCTGTCCTGATGGGGGAAAACGAATTGACAGCCGGGGAGACTATTGATTTTGATATCATGGATGGGATGATCTCATCGAATATGGATCCTGTGTATGATCACAACAGTGAGTTTATTGTCAAACCCTCCGCTCTTATTAAGAAAGAGGACAGAAAAAAGATTTCTTTAAACAATTTGCTGCAACAACTGAAAACCTCTAAAGGTCCTGTTTTATCTGACAGTCCTTCCAGAAAAAACAGGCAGGATCATTCGAAACTTCATCAGGAGGAACAGAGTTTAAAATCCGGATTGGGCTGGAAGGGCAGGGTAAAACAGAAAAAAATAAAGCCTTTGCGTTTGCGGCTTTGGGATCGTATGAAGCTATTGAAATCACGGACAACGGAAACCCAGGTCAATTATGGTGATATTATGAAGGTTATTGACAAGCACAATTTTCAATTCCAGGAATGTTATGAAAAGGCTTTGCTGAAAGATGAGAAGCTTTCAGGCAAGGTTATTTTTCTTCTAAAACTGAACCAGTCAAAAGTTCAGAAAGCCGGTTTGGAATTAAAAGGCAAGGGTAATCCCATGAGCCGGAGGGAACTGACCCGTTGTTTGTTTCGGGAGAGCAAACGTCTTTCATTTAAGAAAAACACAGAGAACATATCCATTAAATTCAATTTGATTTTATTCCGATAAAGGGACTATGAAACCAACTCCCATGGAGACTATCAGGCAGGAAAAAGGACAGCTGGTCGTGGAATATGTCCTTTTGTTATTTACGGTGGTTATGATAGCAGGGATGTTGAGCAAAGGTCTGGTTGGTCGGAGGGACGGATCCACTGGAGTGCTTATCAGCAAATGGGGACAGATCCTTGAAATGGTTGGCCAGGACCTTGGAGATTAAAATCTGTTACATTCCCCCCCTCATGATGCTTTTCCACGAAAACAGTTTTTCCCTATTTTCCTGTCGTAATAATGATGGACAGGGACAAAGTCAGGAAACGGGAGTAAAAATTCCCTCTTTTTCCGTGCAGCCTTTGGGTATGGAAACTCGGAGCCAAAAATGTCCATCCAATTTGTTGAAACCAAACAATCAGGGAGGCCAGGTTTCACCCATAGATCAATCATTTGGGGTGGCAGCCGTCTGTCTTTGGGGAAGGGAAATTTTGTCCAGAGTGGCATCCATACCATTAAGAGCCTTCATGAGTTTAAAAGTGCAGACCCTGGCCATGGTGTAGTCGTTTTTGACTTGTGCGTACTTTTTTGTGAAGATATTCTGTTTTCTTTGCAACTCGGCAAGTCTGGGTTGAAACTCATACTTTATATATTCAGCCACAGCCTCAGGTTCACAGTTTTGCCTTATTTTTTGCATTCGCTGTTCAAAATAAATATCGTAGATATCAACTGGACAAAAAACCCTAAACCCTCTAAGGCAAGAATTTATGTTAAGCTGTACTAATCATTGAGTGTCAGGAGAGTGCTTATGAATTCACAATATTTACTGTCTATTGATCAGGGAACAACGGGAACAACCGTTGTTTTAATGAACACCAGGGGGCAGATAAAAGGCAGGGCTGGCAGGGAATTCAGACAAATTTTCCCAAAACCCGGATGGGTGGAACACAATCCCAAAGACATCTGGCGATCCGCTTTAAATGCCATCAGGGGAGCCATGGCCCAGACGGAAGCCAAAGCCCGGCAGATCATAGCCATAGGAATAACCAATCAAAGGGAAACAGTGATGGCCTGGAACAGGGACACAGGGGAACCCGTGGGTCATGCCATTGTCTGGCAATGCCGACGGACCGCTCCCTTTTGTGAACTCCTTAAAAAAAAGAATTATCAAAAAAAAGTGAATCAGATCACAGGTCTTGTCCTTGACCCCTATTTTTCAGCAACCAAGATGAGATGGATTTTGAAGAACAATACTGAAGCCAAAAAACTGGCCCGCAGATCCAAACTCTGTTTTGGTACAGTGGACAGTTTTCTTATATGGAAACTCACTGGTGGAAAAAGTTTTGTCACTGATGTTTCCAACGCTTCAAGAACCCTTCTGATGGATATTGAAACTCTGGACTATCACCGTGAAATGTTAAAGCTCTTTGATCTGAAAAAGGAAATGCTTCCTGCCATTCAGCCCTCTTCAGGTTTTTTTGGCAAAACCCAAAAAGTTGCCGGCCTGGAAGCGGGGACTCCCATAACAGGTGTTCTTGGAGATCAGCAATCAGCCCTTTTTGGTCAGCTTTGTTTTGAGCTGGGGGAGGCAAAGATCACCTTTGGTACGGGAAGTTTTCTTTTAATGAACACAAAAAACCGAAAGATCACTGGCTCCAGAGGTTTGTTAACAAGCATTGCCTGGCAATTGAAGGGAGATAAGAAAGCAACTTATGCCCTTGAAGGTGGAGCCTTTATCTGTGGGGCGGCCGTGCAGTGGTTAAGGGATCAACTGGGTTTGATTTCATCCAGTTCTGAAATTGAAAAACTGGCCCGTAAAGCTTCAGACACAGGGGGATTGGAGTTTGTACCCAGTTTTTCCGGTCTTGGGACTCCTTTTTGGGATCCTCTGGTCAGGGGTACCCTCTTTGGTATCACCCGTGGGAGTGAACCAAAGCACATTGCCCGGGCCACTTTGGAGGCACTGGCCCTTCAAAATGTTGATATTGTCAACACCATGTTAAAGGAGGCTCGCATAAAACCTGGAAAAATTCGGGTGGATGGTGGGGCTGCTTCCAACAATCTTCTCATGGAAATCCAGGCGGACTTTCTTGGGGTGGATGTGATCCGTCCAAAGATCATTGAGACCACAGCTTCAGGTGCCTGCTTTATGGCGGGTCTTGGGGCAGGTGTCTGGTCCTCTTTGGATGAGCTCAAAAAACTGGATTCCCCCGGTCAGGTTTTTAAACCCAAAATGCGTTTAAATGAAAGAAAGAAACGTCTGGAGAAATGGCATCGGGCCATTCAGGCCATGCAACATTACTACAGGGCCTAACCCGAACTTCTCATAAACTTTCTGCTGCGGCTTCCAATTTCCTCGAAAGTTTGTGAGATATGCGGGCTAAACAAGGGACCGATACATTTTTGGGAAGATCAGGACAAGGTGGCCAGAATGGCTCCAACCAGAGTGATGGCTGCTCCAGCGAGACGAAGGCCGTTGACTTCATGGTCGCCGTGAAAAAAGTCCCAGAGAATGGATGCAAAAATCTGGGCGGCAATGGTAATAATAAAGGTCTGGGTGGCTCCAATGCGACCCACAGCCAGGGCTAATCCCATCACAAGGGCAAAACCCATAAAACCCGGAAGGATCCACCACCAATGAAAATCATGAAAGGCCCATTGAATGGTGAATTCATGGGGTAAAATTTTTGGTTTTAAAAACACAAAAACAAAAAAAAGCAAATTAAAAAAAAGAAAAAAGAAAGCATTGAAAACCAGGGCTGTTGTATAGCCCAGACTGTCTGCCACAACCGTATTTAATCCCGCCTGAAAGACTCCAAAAAAACCTGCCAGAATAGATAAGAAAACAGCCAATTCCATAATCAAAAACTCCTGTCCCGGATTTTCACAAACTTTGTCAAGTGTGTCAATTTTTTCTGATCAGCCATTGTCCCTTTTTATTTGAAACCAGATAATGAGCTGCCTTTGTTAAACGATCCATTAAACTTTTCCACCTATCCTCCTTGAACCATTGTTCTTTTAGGCAAATGTAACAGGCTGTGGAGTTTTTTGAAAAAAGTCTGAGATCCCCATAGAGTCTGCGGGCAGCCAGTTCCGGTTTTCCAGGCAGAGTCCACTCAACCAAAGGCTGGCCAATCCTTTGTTTGATCTGTGTCAGAAGTGCCTGATCCGGAGATTCATTTTTCTTTTCCCAGTCAATCAGGACCAGTGGACTTGTTGGTTGATAGTGATTTTTCAGATGTCCCGGGGCTTTGTTTTGGAGTTCATATTTTACATGAATAGTTATCTTCTGCTCCCTGAAAAAACTCATTAATTTTTCACGGGTAATACAGCCAGGACGTAAGATTTTCAGTGTTTTTGTTTTTTGATCCATTTCAACCACTGTTGACTCAATCCCCAACTGACAGGGACCACCATCAAGAACGGGGACCTGGGTGGAAAATTCACCTGAAATATGTTCGGCCCGGGTGGGACTGGTATGGCTGAAACGATTGGCACTGGGGGCCGCCAGTGGTGACTTCAGTCTTTTGAGAACCTGTTGAAAAACAGGGTGATTGGGTGAACGTAAGGCCACGGTGAGCCCGCCACTTGTGATTAAATCCAAAATCCCTTCTTTTTTTGGTAATACAAGACTCAGGGGACCAGGCCAGAAATGGCTGGCCAATTGCTGACTGATTTTATCAAAATGGGCAAAATTCACGGCCTGTTTCAAATTATAAACATGGACAATCAGGGGATCAAAAAAGGGTCTGTCCTTGATTGAAAAAATGGATTCAAGGGCCTTGGGACTTGAGATAAGGCCCGCCAGACCATAGACTGTCTCTGTGGGCAAAACCACCACCTCTTCTGATTCAAGAAGATCAACAGCCTGGGAAATTGAGAACACAGACATCAATAAAAATCAAACACGACCGGTATAAACGGTTTTTTTTCCGGATCGATAACGCATATTGATCATTTCCACAATGAATGAAAAGAACATGGCAAAATAGATGGAACCCTTGGCCATATGACCTCCAAAACCTTCAACAATCAGTACAAAACCAATAAGAATCAGAAAGGAGAGAGCCAGAATCTTGAGAGTGGGGTGTTTTTCAATAAAACCACTGATAAAATCTGCAGAGATCAACATGACAAACATGGCAGTAATCATGGCACAAATCATAACACTTATTTGCTTGACCATACCAATGGCTGTAATGACTGAGTCCAGTGAAAAAACAACATCAATAATCATAATTTGAAGAATAAAGATGGATGTTTTACTGCTTTTGCTTTTCTGATCCATGTCTTTTTTACTGTCATTGTGATATTCCATTTTATGGTGAATTTCAAAGGTGGCCTTGGCCACAAGAAACAATCCTCCCACAATAAGAATTACGTCCTTTAGGGAAAAACCATGATCCAGAACCGTGAACAGGGTTTTGGTGAGTCCCATAAGCAGGGAGAGACCACAGAGCAAAAGAAGGCGGGAAACAAGAGCCATGGCAAGACCAAGACGCAGGCCCATGGGACGTTTGTCCTTTGGCAGGCGATTGGTGAGAATGATAATAAAAATAACATTGTCAATTCCCAACAAAATTTCCATGAATGAAAGACTGATTAAAGCCGACAGGGTTTCAGGGGCAAATAGACTATCCATTGTAACGACTCATATTCCTTGTGTAACAGACTCAATTTTGGATGAGACTGACATGATTTGCTTTATCCCGTAACCTAAACCTGAAGTCAAGAAAGCTATAA
The DNA here is from genome assembly GCA_965218815.1 of Bdellovibrionales bacterium. Classification (GTDB taxonomy): domain Bacteria; phylum Bdellovibrionota; class Bdellovibrionia; order Bdellovibrionales; family JAGQZY01; genus JAGQZY01. The sequence continues at coordinate 1,868,400 of CBDCLX010000002.1, forward strand.
AAGAGCCACTCACACCTTATTTCTTGAAAAAAGTTCCGGCCAATTGTAAAAAATCACCATGTCCTGTCACTATATCCAGTCTTTTTACTTTTTCAAAAATCTGCCGAAAGAGCAGCTTTTGTCCATCCGAGCCTGGTTGCTCCACAAAGCCAAGCAGCACCGGATTTTCGGCCTGATTGTATTGGGAACAGAAGGGTTAAACACCTCCCTGGCCTCAGAAAGTAAAGACAGTCTTAATGAATTTACCATCACTGTTAAACACTTTTTTAAGGAGGAAAATATTAAGGTCAGGAAAAGCGTGAGTGTTAAAGCCCCTTTTCGCAGATTCACGGTAAAAATAAGAAAGGAAATCGTGACTCTGGAGAGGCCGGATATAGTTCCAAAAGGCAAACACCGTCATTTCTCACCGGAAAGATGGCATAATTTATTAAAAGAGGATGTTGTGCTTATTGATGTTCGTAACGACTATGAGTACGCTATCGGGAGTTTTGAGGGAGCCGTTCATCTCGATATAAAGGAATTTTCGGAATTTCCCGAAAAAATCCGTCAATTTGAATCAAATAAGGAAAAACCCCATTTGATTTTCTGCACGGGAGGAATCCGTTGTGAAAAAGCCATTTATGAAATGGGTGCACTGGGGTATAAAAACACCTACCAACTTAATGGTGGAATATTAGGTTATATGGAACAATACCCCGAGGGTCATTTTAAAGGGGAATGTTTTGTCTTTGATTCCAGAGTGGCTGTTGATAAAAGCTTGGGGGCTTCCAAATTTTATTCTCTTTGTCCCCATTGCGGGGAAGTGGGAAGTCTTGAAATCAAATGCCGAAAATGTGATAAACCTTCAAAACTCTGCAAAACCTGCAAAAACAAGGTAAAGAAAAACCTTGAATATGAAACCTGTTCAAAAAACTGCCGTCATCATTACTTGCGTAATCCCCACAAAAAAAGCCTCCAACAAAAGCAGTTTTATCATTATTAAATGAAAGTTTATGAGAAATGCGGGTCAACCCTAACTTCCAATCATCGTTTGTTATGAAACTTTTACAGGGTTATAGTGGGGTTTCTTCAAAATATACTTGAAATACTGGATGTCGGAATTTCCCAGGGACGGTCTTTCCATTAATCCTATTATTTGGATAGGGGTTTTGAGGATTTAACGCCCGAGAACCTGAAAAACTCCCTTTAGTTTGGATTCTGCTGATAACTTATATTATGTTACACTATATTGTATGTATAAATTCTAACCCGCATTTCTCATAAATTTTCGTAATGCGGGCTAACCCCTCCCTCTTGTCTCCAATCATATTCAGGTGTTTGTAAAAGATTTAGGCAACCTTGTTGTTTTTACAGGGTCTCTTGTTTTGTCATTCTGATGTAAGTATTGTGTAACTCAGTATATTGGGTTGAAGCTTGCGACAGCTCGGGATGCAGGAAAGCCGAATGCCAGTTGTCAAATCAAAATTGAGAGCAGTTAAGAAATTTTTTAAAACCACGAGAGTTTCAAAATGAAGACATTTTTCTTTTTGCTTTTTATTATATCATCGTCCGCTTCCGCAGATGAAACAATAGTTTCTGACATTTCCATACTAAAAATTGGAGATTTTATCAATAATCCAAATTCTGAACCCATTTATGTGCAGCCCTTGGGTTTTACATTCACAGAGGGAATGAATATAGAAATAACCAGTTTCACAGAGCCTGTTGAGATGAAAAGTAAAGTCCCAATCTATACTTTTCCAATAAACTGTACCGTGGAACCAGTTGATATCTTTCAGGTTTCCGATTTCTTTTACAATGAAAAAACAGATTCTTTTCAAATTATTCTTGTAAAAATGAATGGAGTGTTGATGCAGGAATCAGTGGTGCTGGATGGAATATGTCCCAGAGGGAGCATAATACCCATTGATGGAGAGTGTGAAACAAAAAAAACTATCTGGCAGAATGTCTCTGATGATCTTCATACATATCCTTCACAGGCCACTCCTTGCAGACCCCTTTCACTCAATCTTTTTGCTCTGGGTTTTGAAGAAGTATTCAGTGAAAATCATCAGAATGGGGAAAAAACAAACTGGTTGAGCCAGACAATAGAGTTTTTAAAAACCTCTATTGTCTGGTGCTGGAAAAAGCAGGACATTTAACAGATTTTCCAATTCAACTTTATTTTTATAAAATTGTGCACAGTATAACCAAGTTATTTCAAATAGTTATATTGTTTTCTGACAAAACCCGCTGAAGCTGTGTTACAATCTTCTGAGACAGTCTATCATGATCCTACTATGGCCAAAACAAAAATCACATCCAGCAGTACGGCAGAGTATTTTGCAAAAAATCTTCAACAAGTGGGTTTTTCCTCCCCGACCAAGGCGGTCCTGACAACACTTAAAGAAGCCATTGATAACTCTCTGGATGCCTGTGAGGAGGCGGATATTCCACCCAGTCTCTTTGTGGAAGTCAAAAAACTGGGAAAAGGAAGTGCCCGCAACACAGACTTCATTGAGGTGACAGTTGAGGATAACGGTCCAGGTTTGGATCAAGCCGATATGACCAAGGTTTTTGGCGAGTACCTGGCTTCATCAAAATTTGGGCGGGGACGGGCTTCCCGGGGTCAACAGGGAATTGGTATTTCCGCAGCCACCACCTGGGCCCAACTGACCCATGCCGCAGGGGTGCAGGTTTGCAGTAAAACCACAAAGATGCGTAGGGCTTTGGAAGCCCAGGTGGACGTGGATATCAAAGGCAATAAAGGTCTTCTGAAAAATAAAAAAACGGTGGAATGGACAAAAAAGCATGGAACAAAGGTGGTGTTTCGCATTGATGGTCGGGTCCAGCTTAATGGTGATGCCGGTCTTTTAACTTACCTTGAGGGAACAACATTACTCAACCCCCATCTGGAACTGAAATATAAACTTCTGGAAAATAAAGAGGTTTATATTCAAAGAGTTTCACAGGAGGTTCCAAAAGTCCCGATAGCCACCCTCCCCCACCCCCACACCATGAAACTGGGTGAATTTATCACCCATGCGGGAATTTATCCCAACTTCACTTTCAAAAAATTTTTAAAAACAGGTTTCTCCAGGGTCACAGATACCTCCATCCGTGATTTTATAAAAAATGGCCTTCCAAAAGAGCTTCTTGGTAAAACCCTTAAACAGATAAAGGATATAAATTACAAAAAGGCCTTTCAGGCCATTCAGGGAACGCCCCTGAGCAACCCCTCCACCCGGTCCGTTCTCACTGTTGGAGAGGAGGCCCTGTCAAAGTCCATTTTAAGAATTGGAGAGGTGGATTTTTTCAGTGTGGTCACCCGAAAGCCAAGAATTTGTGACCACAAACCTGTGGTGATTGAAGTGGCTCTGGCCCGTTTTCTTAACCGTGGCAATGAAGAGGGCAGCATCCAGCTTTTACGTTTTGCCAATCGGGTTCCCCTGCAGTTTGATAAAGGCTCTTGTGCCATCACCAAAGCCATTGAATCAGTCAACTGGCGTTCCTATGGTCTGGGCCAGCCCAAAAACTCCCTGCCCCTTGGCCCCTATGTCTTTGCAGTGAGCATGGTGTCACCTTTTATCAAATTCAAAAATGCCTCCAAAGAAACCATTGATGCCTCTGATGAACTGGTTGAAGAAATTCGTCTGGCTGTTATGCGAGCCGGACAAAAGCTCTCACGTCACATTAAAAGAGAAAACAAGGCGGCTGATCTGGAAAGAAAAATCAAACATATAGAACAATTTGGTCCTATTTTGGTTGAAGTTTTATCCCGTATCACAAAGGCCCCGGAAAGGCGAAAGAAAAAAGCCATTTCAGGACTTGAGAAGATTCTTGGTCGTGATTCCAGGGCTGCTAAAGAAGATCTGAATGAAGCCGACAGTAAACTCATGGAACTGAAAAAAACAATGACTGCCAGGGGCATTGGATCTTTTACAGTCAAGGATCCGAAAAAATCAAAAATAATGGTATCACCAAAAACCAAAACATTGCAAAAAGAAAAGGAAATCCATGACCAGTAAAATGATCCGCATTCGTCAATTGACAAAAGACATCCCCATGGAAGCCCGCCAGATATGCAACAGAATGCTCAAAGATCTGGAAGCGGCAAAACGACCAAAGTTACAAGCTATTAAATGTGCCCTTGATAATTCTTTTTATGATTCCAAGCTGGGTTATCTCACTCCGGGAGACAAAAAAGTGACAACAGAACTCAATGTCTCTTCTGTTCAAAAAATGGCCCGCATGACTTTTCTCCTTGAAATTCTTTTAAGAAATATTGAAATTGGAAATGTCAATACCAAGCGTGAAATTTATTATATGGCCAAGGGTCTGATTAAAAGTGATAACATCCTGAAACCTCTTGATTTTGATGACCAGCCGGAAAGCGATGCCACCATTGATTTTATTTGTGATCTTCTTGAGATTTATCGGGAGGAAATGAATTGTTTCGCCAATGATCGCGGCGGACAAACTTACTCTCAACAACTGGTAGTCACGGAGACTCTTCCTGATAACACCACGGCCACCATTGATCTCAGTCAGCTTGGAACCAGTCCTTTTCAACCAAAAAACAGACCTCAGTCCTTAAAACTCAAAGCCAGAAAAAAAATTGATTTCTGCCTGGTTGTGGAATCCGAAGGGACAGCCAACACCCTGGTGGCCAATGGTATGACCAAGCGTCACCCTTGCATTATTATGGGAGCCCAGGGGGTTCCCTCCAATGCGGTCAGGGCCTGGACCAAGAACATTCAAAATCAGTTGAAAATACCCATTTATTTTTTTGGAGATCTGGATGCCTACACCCTGCAGAATATTTATCGCACCTTAAAAGCCGGTTCAGCAGCCAGTCTGATTCGAAACAGTGATTTTTCAGCTCCTGATGTGCATTTTCTGGGAGTTTTACCAGAGGATATTAAAAAATATGATCTTCACTGTTACAATGTTCGTGAAGGGGATGCCAAAGAGGCCCGTTCTCTCAAAAAAGCCAAAGATGTCTTAAAAAATGATCCCTTCTTTCAGGACAGGAAAAACAAAAAGCTTTCACAAACCCTTCAATGGTTGATTAAGGAAAAAAAACGTTGTGAACAACAGGCTTTCTATTCCGTGAACCCCAAAGACCCGCAGATTTGTGAAAAAATTGTTATTGATAAAATCAAAAAAGGTTCTTTTATCTAACGTATATAGTAACTGCTTGCACCCTGACGAAGCTCCCTCTGTGTAACTGCCAAAAGTGGGAACAGTTACCGTATATACTGGTCGTATTTGAGTGACTTAAAAAAGGACCACTCGTGAAAACCAAAACAGATCAGTCTGTTACAGAATGGAATCAACAAATTCCCTGGAATCAAAAGGTCTGAGATCATCAATTTTTTCCCCCACACCAATCATTCTGATGGGAAGTTGATGCTCCCAGGAGATTCCCGCAGCCACTCCCCCTTTTGCGGATCCGTCCATCTTTGTGAGAATCACTCCAGTGACTCCAAGAGCTTTATGGAACTGCTCAGCCTGCATCAGGGCATTTTGACCGGAGTTGGCATCAAGAATCAGGAGAATTTCGTGTGGAGATCCGGGAAGGGCCTTATTCATGACTCTTTTCATTTTTTTAAGTTCCTCCATAAGATTTTTCTGAGTGTGTAAACGTCCAGCCGTATCAACAAGAACCAGATCAAAATTTCTGGAAACAGCTTTCTGAAGAGCTTCAAAGGCCAGGGCACTGGGATCTTTAAGCTCCTTTGGGCTGAAAATTTCAGCTCCCGCACGTTGGGCCCAGGTTTTAAGCTGTTCATCAGCAGCAGCCCGAAAAGTGTCGCCAGCAGCAATCAATACTTTTTGACCCAGATCCACACTTTGACTGGCCAGTTTTCCAATGGTGGTGGTCTTCCCTGCTCCATTCACCCCCACAATCATCCACACACCCGTCTTCTGATTCAATCTTAGTGCCTCAGCTTTTGTGGCTTCAAAAATGGAGTTTAATTCGTCTTTGAGCAACTTGCGAAGGTCTTCCAGGGAAAAATTTTTGACTTCAGTTTTTTGTTTAACTTTGTCAATGAGACACCCCACAGTTTTAGGTCCCAGATCGCTGGTGTAGAGGACTTCTTCCAGTTTTTCCATTTCAGCGTGACTGATGGTTGATTGCTCTGACAAGGAATTTTTGAGTTTTTTCCAAAAACCCTCCCTGGTCTTTAAGAGAGCCTCCGACAGGAGAACCTGGGTTTTGTGTTTGGATTTGCCTGATCTTCGTTTTAAGAGAAAATATCCAATTCCTGCAGTCAGAAGTCCGGTCAGTCCGTACAATAAAAAACTCAAGTCACCACCTGAAATGATCTGGACAGGATTTCACTTTAATTTCCTTAATATTGGCCATGTTTGAAAATTCCGGTTTTTTAATAAAAAAATTCTTCTGAAAATCCAACTGGATCAGTATCGTTGGAAAATCAAAAGAATTCATGGAAAGAATCCAAAAAACAATATAACGATAAATGAAAATCAGGTCCGTCACAAGCTTTTTTGGAAATTTTGTTGTCTGCGGTCAACCTGTATGAGAAATGCAGGACAGGGACTGTCTAAATTTTAGTCAGCTTAAAAACTCTTCAGACCCTCCTGGAGGTCTCAGTGGCAGTTTTCGTCACCCTTTTTACACTTTTTTAACTTTTTTACAAAAACCATGAAAAAAAGACAAAAAAAGAGAAGTTGTATTAATATGAGACTCACAAAACAAATTGAAAAAAATCTGATGAACAAGGAGAAATTAAAATGAAAAACACAATAACAAATTCCAATTTTTTTAACATCCACACAATTCTGGTTCTTTTGGTTCTTTTTGCTATCAACCCAAAACTCCATGCTTCCGCTAAAAGGCATAAAATCCAATACAAGGTGGAACAATGTGATTGCCTCGGTTACAAAGAGGATATGCTTCTCTTTCTCTCTGATATCACTGAAACACAGATTTTTAATATTGTGGGTGAAGGATCTTCAAGAAAGGCTGCTGAAAGACAGGCCCAGAATATGTGTCTTGAACTTTATCGAAGATTTGAAAATTCTGTTGACAGTTCTTCAGTTTCCCACTCCGGCTGTCATGTCTATAAAAGAAATACCAGAGGCAACTGGGATGTTATTTAAGAATTAAGATATATAGTCACGCTCCCTGTTTCATTATGATCCATTGATAATGACTTTGGCTTTCAATAAGATTTTTTTATTGAAAAGAAAAAATAACTCTATTATCATTTAACTTTCAATACTATAAAAAGGAGGCAAAATGATAAGTTCAAATGAAAAAACCTATAAAAACAAAGAGGTTTTGGACCTTCTGGGAGAAATTTACCAGGAAGAAATGGCGGGAATCACCCGTTATCTCCACTACTCTTTCATGATTATGGGACATAATCGCATTCCCATCCAAAGCTGGTTCCGTTCCAACGCCACTGAAGGAATGACCCATGCCACAGTCATTGGTGAGAAAATCACGAGTCTTGGTGGACATCCCCCTATGGTAGCCGCCAAAGCCGAGGAAATGCATATTCACACCGTTGAGCAATTGCTTAAAGAAAGCCTTTCTTTTGAGCAAAAGAACATTGAATGCTATAAAAAGCTGGTGGATATGGCCGCCCGCTTTGGAGACTTTGCCCTGGAAGAACTGGCTCGCAGCCAGGTCAGAGTGGAAATGGAACACGCTGATGAAGTTCGTAAAATGTTGAAAGGACCAGACAGCCACTAACCCGCCATTTCTCTTTAACTTTCGAGGAGATTGGAAGCCGCAGCAGAAAGTTTATGAGAAGTTCGGGCTAAAGCTGATTCAGGTCTTACTTTTGAAAGACCTGAAAGCCTGTGGTTTTAATCTGATCCATCCTCTGAAAAATTTTTCATACCCGTGCTATTTGAAAAAAGGTTTAGGATTGCTCTTTGAAATTTCACTAAAGAACATACGCCTGAAATCTTCATGCTGCCACCATCGCAGCAGTATATCTATTTTATTTAAAGCATGATAATTTCCACTGGCATCCACAATAAAAGCAGTCTCCTGATTATTTGAGAAGTTACCCTCACTTCCATCTGCCCTAACAGATGGTATGCCTGTAGTCTGAATCTGATCAAAACTAAAAGTGTCATCGCCCTGAAAAAATGCCTTTTTAATATGGTTAAACACTTCATTTCTATAACCTTCCCTGTCAGCTTCACGGGAAGGCAATTGAAAATTTGAGCTTAGAATAAAATCGTGTTCTCCGTTTTTTAAATCACTTCTCATATGGTTGACAAGCATGGAAAAGGGTTCTTTCTCAGCACCTACGGTACCCATTTTTTTCATCGCCACAGTGTAGAGGGCCGGTCTAAGACTTCCAAAGTCCAGATCGTTTGTTTGTGAATGTCTATTGACGTAATCAACAAAACTGGCAATTGTATCTTTGAATTCCTCCCCGGAAGGTTTTTGATCCTGAAACCAGGCATACTTTTCAACGATAAAGTCATGAACATGGGCCTCATTATTGACATCAAAACCTAAGACAAAAAACTCTTTAGAGAGTTTTGATCTGAAAGAGTTGTCTTTAACCCCCATTCGAACATCATTAATGTGCCTGACCAGTATTGAAGGTCTGTACACAGCTGCTTTCAAAAGATTAAAAGTTGTTTCATCAATATTGCCAAAATCAATCCCCATTTTGTCCAGTTGGGCCAATATTGTTCTTACAAACTTTTCATCAACTATTTTGTTTTTGGACAAGGTAAAGCTTTCACCACGGGGAAAGTCTTCTGTTATTTCCACTGACTCAGAGTAAACGATTTTTCCAAAGACATTAAAATGGAAAATAAAAAACACAAGGAAACTGCAAAACTTTATAAAGAAACTGGTCATACCAATAATATTTTTTATTTCTGTTTTGTTTGTATTTACATCCATAATGACCTCCCTTTGTTTTTGTCAGCATTTAAGTAGCATAAACAATATAAAACATCAAGCCATTAAAAAAAAAACAATGTTAGAGTTTTTCACTTTTTGTCTTAAATGAATTCATATTAATAAAACAAAAAAAAAATTCTGATTCTGATTCGTCCGAATTCCGAATTTTTTTTTCTGTTTGAAAAATTAAGGTTTCAGGAGCCAATATCCTTTCTTGCAACATAAAGATTTATTCAAAACCGGGCAGTTACCAGGGGGTATAAGTCGCTACCATGAAAGGAATTCCAATATTGTTTATTTTTCTTTTTTTAAGTCATTCCCTCTTTGGAAATGACCTGAATATTGCCATTGGTGAATCCGTTCAACTTCCCACCCATCACATGGAAAATCTGTATTTTCAGAAAAAAGGTCTTGTCAGTCTTAAGGACCTTGGTTCCAGAATTGTTTTAACAGGAAAAAAATTGGGGGAAACAGGACTGACCATGGGCCAGAAAACTTATCATATCCGTGTTCTGAAAAAAGGTCTTTTTAACAGTCTTGTACAGATTCAAAAATGGTCAGAAGGAAAAAGAGGTCCTGAAATCCATGTCACAAACCAATCTATTTCAATTGGTGGTCGTCTTCTGAGTTTTCATGATTTCAGGGATCTGAAAAAATTTACTGAAGAGAATCACAGATTTCATATCACAGCTCACATCACGTCCAGGCTTCAAAAGAAAATAAAAGATCATGTCACGAACATTTTAAAGGAAGTCAATTTAGTACCGGGAACTTTAAGCTTTCAGCCTCACTTGCAATTGAGAATTGGAAAAAGAAGTGAAAAACAAAAAAGCCGTTACAAAAAAATCCTGAGTCCCCTGGGTATTGAAATTGTTTCAGACCCTGATGAACTGGCACAGATTCCCGTGATAAAAATCAAACTCTATGTTGCCCATCTGAAAAAAAGTTTTTTGAGAAGATGGGGAATGAAATGGCCTGGAAATTTTTCCGCCAGTGTTCTTCCTGAAACCATAAAGCCTGATTTATTCAGTCTGTCCCTGGAAACTCTGGAAACCCAGGGGTCCGGGCGGATTCTGGCCAGTCCCACTTTTATTACAGAATCAGGCCAAACCGCCGAATTTCATTCCGGAGGGGAATTTCCTCTGGTGACCACAAGTCAATTCAGTAACAGCGTTCAATGGAAACCATATGGTTTGTTTTTAAAGGCAACACCTCGGGCCAATGCCAGAAAAAATCTAAGAGTGGCTGTGAAGCTGGAATTATCCAGTATTGATGAAAGCTTTTCCGTAAACGGGGTTCCCGCCCTGGCCCGCAGTCATTTCAAAACAGAAGTGAATCTGAAAATCCCAAAACCCATCGTTCTTTCAGGGTTCTCCAGACAGGACTCAGGTCATAACGCCCAAGGACTTCCCTGGTTAAAACAGATCCCTATTTTAAGAACTCTTTTCTCGAGTGGCCAGATTCACAATAGTGATATGGAGCTGGTTTTTATTTTGGTACCAGATTTTTATGAACAATAAACTCAGGGACATTGTACAGGATATCTACCAATCTTATTCTCCCCTTAACAAGCCGGAAGCCCAGCTTCTTTATGGACATAATGGAAACGACTTTAAAAAACTTGTGGAGGAAAAGACAGACTCACTGAATGAAGAGGGGAAAAAACGAATCAAACATGAACTCTTTGGGTTTGGTCCCCTGACCTCTCTTATGGAGAACGAGGATATTTTTGATATTATGGTCCAGGGACCTCGTTCCATTTTCTATGAAGGTCCAAAGGGAATGGAGAAACTGGAAGATTTTTTTTTAACCGATCATTCCTTTAAAAACTTTTGTGATAGAATCATGAAAGAGTCACAGATTCTTATCAATAAAAAAGACCCTTTTGCCAATGGAAAAATCAGGGATTTTCGGATTCACATGATTATGCCGCCCATCACCAGACAGATCACCATCACTTTGAGAAAACACGGTTCCCGTATTTTTCCCCTTAATAAACTCACAACAGAGGGGTTTATGAATCAGGCCCAACAACTTTGGTTCAAAAAACTTTTGGAAGATCAGTGTAATTTTCTTGTGGTTGGCCCAACAGGTTCTGGAAAGACCACATTTTTAAACAGCCTGATTCATGAGATTCCCGAAGATCAACGGCTTATTATCATTGAGGACACTGATGAGATTCAGGTCCACAATCCCTTGGCCTCAAAATTGCTTTCCAGGGAACTTTGTCCCGATAGCCTGACTCCTGTGAACATGAGTGATCTTGTCAAACAGAGTTTACGGATGCGGCCGGATCGCCTTGTGGTGGGAGAGGTCAGAGGCCCTGAAGCCAAAGATCTCTTACAGGCCCTGGCCACAGGTCACAGAGGCTCTATGGGCACTCTCCATGCCCAATCCGCCAGACAGGCCCTGCTCCGTCTGGAAATGCTTGTCCAAATGGGGGCTCCCCAATGGAGTCTTCATTCCATCAGGCAATTGATCCAGATGAGCCTGGATTATCTGATTGTCCTCAGTGACAACCGGCTACAAAAGGGAATCAGGGAAATCAGCAAAATCACCTCCCAGGAAAAATTTGGCCTCCTTTTGCAAAAGGTGGATCCCAATGTGAAATAATATCACATGAAGTTCGGGCTACTTGGTAGTAATAAATCTCTGTTACATCGACGGTAACCCCGTTATACGGGTTTATGAGAAATACAGGTTAAGTGTAACTCGGTGTGCCGGTAATTTTTTGTAGACAATGAAGAACCTGATTTTTAATTTCATATTTATGGATCATTTTCTATTTGATAAATTTCAGCCAAAATTGAATTTCCTCATGGAATTTAATGACTTTATTGTCAAAACAGCTTCAAATTCCGAAGATCTCAAGCAGGCTCTTAAGTTGCGACATAAAGTTTTTATGGAGGAATGGCTGGGTTCCAATCATAAAACAGGTCTTGATTTTGATAATTATGACCAACACGCCGATCATCTTATGATTATCAATAAATCCTCAGAGCAGGTTGTCGGGGTTTATCGACTGATTCATTCGGAATTCTCAGATATTTTTTATTCTGAAAATGAGTTCTTTCTGGATCATTTTCTGAAACTTGATGGGGTCAAACTGGAGTTGGGGCGAGCCTGCACTCACATTGATTTTCGTACGGGAAGAACAATGGATCTTTTGTGGAAGGGTCTTTCATACTACATTAATAAAACCAGAACCCGGTTTCTTTTTGGTTGCTCCAGTATTGCAGTCACGGATCCTGAACTTGTTCTTTCTATTTTCAAATCCTTAAAAAGCAAAGGGAATGTTGAATTTAAAATGAATATACAACCCAAAAAAAAATACAGGTTTGAAGGTTTTGAGGAGAAACTGGAAAGTGCCACCGAAGACTCCAACTTTTTAAGAAATCTTCCTCCCCTGCTCAGATCTTATTTTCATGCTGGCAGTAAAGTCTATGGTTTTCCTGCTTTTGACAAGGATTTTGAATGTTTTGATATGTTTACAATACTGGATTTAAGGCAGCTTAATAAAAAATTTCAGGAACGGTATAACTGTTTTATTCACTGACATTACCCAAAGGGAATGCCAATCTCATCTAAAATTGTGGCAGTTACGAGGGAGCTTCATCTGTGTTTATTGCGGGTGAAGTGTGAAAAATTTTCAATTTAAAAAAAAATTGAAACCCCCAACAAATGCCTCTAAAACCGATAAATCCAGCTTTCTTGGGGAACTCCGGAAACGAATGGATGAATTCTGAAAATTGTCAGTTTTTAATTTTTTTCAGGAAAATGGCAAAAACTATAAAAAACTCTCCCTTCTGGGCGATGTCCGGGGTGAAGTTTCGTTTCATTTTGAAACAATTGTCTTAATTTGTTTAAAAAACAAAAAATGTGATTTATAATTTAAGTGAGGGTTGCTTTATAAAACATCCATTTGAAACTTAAGCTTGATCATACAGGGGGAATTTAATGATCCTGAAAATCAAAGCATGAAAATTCTGCTCTTTTTTCTTTTTTCGTTCTTTAGCTTTTTCCCAGAAGGCCATACTGAAACAACAAGATCCGAAACAGGAATCCAAAGTCATCATTCCATCTCAGATGAACAATTGGATTGTCAGTCACGTTTTGTAAGATACAAGTGCCAGAAAATGATTGATGCTTCACCTGAAGTACCCCGTGAGTACTTCTTAAATTGTTCTGAAACAGGCAAACAGATCAAAGTGGCCTGCCTGAAAGCAGCAGGGGAAGAGGTTGTGGTGGGAGCCGCAACAGGTGTTGTTCTTTATGGGGCTGCCAAGGGATTAGGGCTTCTTGGGATTTCCCTAACGGGAGCAAAAGCTGCAGCAATAGGAGTTACCGTTCCTCTTGCGATTGTGGTAGGTGTTGGATACGGGGTTTTAAGAGCAGTGGAATCCGCTGACAAATCCTGCCGGAAAAAAAATGAAGCGGCATTGAGGGTAGCCTGGCTGGTTTTTGCCTCTTATCACGATAAAAAACTGGCTGACAGCTATAAAAGATCAAATACCTGTGCCCGATTCCTTTCCATTGCACGCAGAAAAACTCAAAAAATACTCGGCCAAATTCAAACTAAAAAAACAGCACAGGAAAGACATGAAGAAACTAAAAAATTTATAGAGGAAAAATCCTCTTCAAACCCTAAAGAAAAAGAAAGACATTTAAGGAATCTTTCACGAAAATATCCAAAATTTAAAAGAGAGTTAAATGAAAGAGAAAAAAGATTTCTGTCTTCTTTAAAAAAAATTCAAAAGGGAGAGGTTTCTGTTGTTGATGAAGAGGATTCTACCACTGACGGAGAAAAGAAAGAAGATATAGAGGGGGTTATCACCCGTTTGAAAAAACAATACCAGTGTTCCAGTGGCCAGTATTTGGCTGAACTGGCCTGTGGAAACATTGCGGCTATCGGCAGTATGGTTACAGGAGGGGTGGGTACTGCGGTTGTAAAAGGGGCGATTCAGAAAAGAATCCGTCAAAAAGCCTGGGAGCGAAGCTTGACCCCTGATGATCAATCCACTTTAGCCAAGGCTCAGGAAGCTTTGGGAATACCCTTAAGATCATTAACCCAGGAACAAAAAGAGGCTATATTAAAAGCTCATAGAGTGGGACGGGGGGAGCCTGGTAAGAACGGTAAAACTGCTTCCGTTGGAAATTACACAAAAAAGCAACTCAGAGAAAAAGCCAGGATTCTGGCCCAGGCTGGATTTTCAAAAAACCTCAGTCGAGACCTTATAAGAAAGGGCGTTGTTGGAGATCGAATGCAGTTAGCGATGACTGGAAAAAGAGGATATGATCTTTTTAGAGAAGGTTTTAATGAAGGAAAGATAAAAGGAAATAACCAGTATGTCTCTTTTATAGATGAAGGAGGACAGAGACAAGCAGGAAAAATTGTCTCTTTTGATGATGAAAGTATCTTTGTTAAAACTTCAGATGGCATCCCATACCAGATTGATGGAAAAGATCTCAATGATATACGAGTTAGTGCCACAGCAAGAAAAAACTTTGTGCAACAGGCTCTTCATGAGGGTCGGTTCATAGGGGATAACCAGTACATTTCTATACCGGATCAAGAAGGAAGACGAATTTCAGCAAAAGTTTTTTCTGTGAATGAAAATGGCATTTTTGTTCAAAGTCTCGACGGTAAAACATATAGAATTGATGAGGATCATTTTGAAGATATACAGGTCAGTGCCACAGCTAAAGAATATTTTATAAAAAAGGTTGGAGCCAGCGATGTTCTTCGCAATCACAAGATGAATGCAAAGATTATTGATGAGTATATATCTATATCTCTATCACGAGATCGTATTCATTTTGATATGAATCACCCTAGTAACAGAAGTTTTGTTACAAATGCTATTTTTAATGGAAATGAGGGTCTCCAACGTGTTGGTGTTAAACCAAAAGACTTTAATCCCGATAACCCCAGGCATCGAAAAAAGATATTTGATGTATGGCAAAATGATATAGTTCCAAAAATAGCCTCCAAAGAAAAAGAAAATTATGGCAGAAAAAGAGGTGATATCATAGATGGATTTGGAGGACGTGCCGCGATAGGAGATATCACTTCACAAGAAGCCGCTGTCTGCAGGGAGTTGAGTATTGCTGGGCATATTTTTTTTGCAGAATATGGATTGACTTCTAGAGTTGTCACTGGATCAATTCCGGGAGGTCGTCACGCATGGATTGAAGTCATAAATCCTAAGACACACAAGGTTATGGCTATTATTGATAGTAATTATACAGAAAGTGTTCATCCTAATTATGAAGATTACACCAGTCAGATAATGAGACATTATACTAGTAGAAGAGATTATGATCATGGAACGTTCGTGAAATATAAAAGAGCAGTCGACGAGAATAATTTTGTGGATAATAATGAACATATGTTAGTCAAACCAACAAGAAACAGGAACGAATCCGAGCCAAAAAGAAAAACTAGAGAATGGTTTAAAAAACATTTCTTTTAGTGTGAACTGATTTGTATTGCTTACGATATAACTTACATCATCGGGGTATAAGAAGTTGCTATGTAGAAGATATTCCGTCATGATTTTAGAGTCATAAGGCATTCAAACGTCAGCATTCAGCTTTGTAAAGAGCTTGCTGATATTCTGGAGCTTCCCCCTGAATGGTTGGTGAAATTATCCCTTCAGCATATTAGTCATTTCAGACATAGTTAATCATAATCTTCCACTGTATGTCCGTGAGTTCTTTCTCCCAGTATTTCCATGTGACGAATTCCCCTTCCTCTGCCACTGCTGCCGCCACTCCATCTTATGGGAACCGCCCTTCCTGAAAGATTTCTATCTGTCTCCCTGGCTATTGATCTCGCTATTGTGTCAATCTCCTGGGCAAAAAGAACACTTTCATTGGCGGCCTTCCAGACCGTGTTCAAAAAAGGATCCTCATTCATAACCAGTCCGACATCAGAAGAACGATAGGCTTTGCCAAATGAAGACATCACGAAAGTTCTGAATCGCTGCTCCTCTCCCCCCTCCACATGTTTAGATTCAGCCCAGAACTTAAGAAGAAAATCCTTATCGGTCAGTAAATGCACGTTGTCCCTTCTTATGGAGTCAAACAAAAGAATTCTAAAATCCTCATCCTTCCAAAACCTGAAAACAGCCTCCTTTACTCTATCATCGCTAGAGAGTCTACCGACAAACCTTTCAGGATTTGCAGCAATGTACTCAAAAACCATTTTTCTGTAACCGTTTTCATCAACTTCAGCAGAAGGCAACCAAAAATGAGGATTAATTATGTAAGAATCAGCAGAACCCTCCTCCACGACCTCTTCAAAATGTCTCACAAAAGCGTGAAATGGTTCTTTGCTTTTGGGTGAAATATCCGAGTAAACACTTCTCATCGACCAACTATAAAGAGAAACGTAAAGGTCTTCTGTCCAGGTTTCCAGCTGACTGGCCGTAAAATCATCATCCCTGTAAAAACTGGAGAGAATGTCATCAATTTCCAATTCCATTCTTATTGACAGATCATGGACAGAGGTTATAAGACTTTCCATATGATGCCTGTTATAGAGGTCAAGCTGTTCTCGGAAAAAAGCCCGAAAAATATCAGAGTGTTCATGATCCTGAAAGTAATGAAGAGGTCTGCCACTGGGATCATCAGGAACGATAAACCTCACGGGATCCCTGGTAGCCTCTTTTAACTGGAAAAGAACATCACCTGGAAGACTGTTCAGGTTTTTCAGAAGGAATCCCATCTTTCTGTAACAATGTATTGGACGGACAACAATAGGTTTGATAAAATCTTACAGTAATTTTTACATCTTAAATTGACACCGGAAAATCGGAGTAAGATCATTGAACAGATCAAATTTCAACAACTCACTCAAAAAAATCCCCCTTTTTTGGGTGGTAACCACACATAAAATTCCTGGCCTTCATTTTTGTTTTGCTCTCCGGTTGGAGGACAAGGAGTTCCAGGGCCTCCTTTCCGCAGGACACAACAAGAGACTCATTTCCAAGGTCAATAATTTCTCCTGGCCTGGCCCGATGATTTATTTTTATCCACTGGCTCCGGTGAAGTTTTAAAACCTTTTTTTTATAATAGGTGCTTGCAAAGGGCCCTCCCCGGTTTAGTCCACGGATTTTATTATGGATTTCAAAAGCCGGATTCCTCCAGTCAATCCAGGTCTCCCTTTTTAAAATTTTAGGGGCATAACTAACCTGGGTTTCATCCTGGGGTCTGGCTCTGATCTCCCTCCTTAAAAAGGCCTTTAAATCCTGTGTGAGCAGCTCGGTTCCCAAATGACTGAGCTTTTCATAAAGTTCCCCTGCCCCCACATTTTCGGTGAGTTTTATTTTTCTGTTTCCAATCAGGTCCCCGGCATCAAGCTCTTTGACGATCTTCTGTAAACTCACACCGGTCTGGGAGTCTCCGGCCATAAGAGTTCTTTCCATAGGAGCCGCTCCACGCCAACGGGGCAGAAGGCTGGAGTGAATATTCACACAGCCCCTGGGAAAGGCATCCAGAAAGTTCTGGGAAAGAATCTGACCAAAGGCCACCACAATAGCCATGTCCCATTTTTTTTGTCTTATCTCTGAAACCATCTCTGTTGTTGAAACCTTTTCAGGTGTCATCACTTCCAGACCATGCTCCAGAGCCCATCCTTTTACAGGACTGGGCCTTAGTTTTTGACCACGTCCTGAGGGTTGGTCCGGTTGACTGAAAACTCTGTGGACTTCAAAGTCCGGATCTTCGGTTAAAGTGGCAAGGGCAGGAATGGCAAATTCCGGAGTCCCACAAAAAACAATTCTGTATGACATGGAATAAAACGACCTCGTAAAGCAGATATTAAGACGTTACTTTAAAGTTTTTCAGAAGAGCGAAACCGGGATGACCTTCAAATTTATCTATATTTGTCCCTTTTAAAACAAACTGACGGGACTGGCAGACTTCAGGATCTTTACAGACAGGAAAGGGGTCAAGGGATGCGGCCACTATTTCATGAAAAAACTCTTTTAAATCAAACTGTGGTTTATTAATGTAAGTGACTGAAGGGTTTTCTTTGTCAAAATTTCTGGAACTTTGGGAAACCTGAGTGTTTTTCGGTCTTTGCTCTTCTATAATGATAATTTCATTGATAAAATTTTCAAGGGGGTAGTGAATGTCATAACCACAACGGGAACAAATCTCCATGGAACGGGAACTGAATTTTCCGGAAATTCTGTAGGCATTGGCCAGGGGGTTTATTGTTATATGAATATTAAAGGGGACTTGTTCTATGAGATCGGTGAAAGCCCCGCTCATTTCAGAACTGAACTCATCAAAGTCACAGGATATTCCACTTTCAGTGATGGTGAGTAAATCAATCAACATGGGAAATCCAGTTCATATCGCCTATTCTGTTATTGTTATCCAGTTCACAAACCAGTGGAACCCCTGTCATAAATTCAAAATCCATTATTTTTTGTTCATCCATATTTGTAAGATATTTAACCAAAGCCCTTAAACTATTACCATGAGCAACAATTAAAGTATCTATTGAAGTTTTTTTTGTTTTGCCTGTCTGTCTCCCGACAGAGCGGCTATAGTTGCTGATTCCAGGCAAAATCACTTCATTCCAATAGGGAATCACTCTCTCAAGTGTCTGTTTCAGGGACTCCCCCTTTGGAATCTCCACATTTTCATAACGACAATCTTTTAATAAATGGTCCTGCTTTCCCAAAACAAGAGGAGGCAGGGTATCATAACCACGTCGCCAGTTGAAAACCCTGTCCCGGCCATATTTTTCCTGTATTTCCCTTTTGTCAAGTCCCTGAAGGTCTCCATAATGCCTTTCATTGAGTCGCCAGTTTTTAATAACAGGAATCCAGGACTGTTCACATTCAGAAAGAACAAACCAGAGAGTGTGAATGGCTCTTTGCAAATAGGAAGTATGGGCCACCCCAAATTGGAAATTGTATTTTTTTAAAAGTTTTCCCGCTTTCTTGGCCTGGTCCTGGCCCTTTTTGGTGAGAGGAATATCCTCCCAGCCAGTGAAACGATTTTCCAGATTCCATTGGCTTTGTCCATGACGAACGAGAATGAGTCTTTTCATATTGTGGTGATGAAATAAAGAAAAAAGGCGATGCTGCAGCCTCCTGCCACAAGAACTTCATCCTAAAGCCATCGCCCGTCCCAGTCCTAAGAGTACGGGAATTTTAAAAGTCATGCAAATTTTTACGCTTTGTTCCATCAATTTATTTAAAATTCAGGATTTAAATCCAGAAAACAGATCTTCTTCAGTTTTTTTGGTTTTCTGATAAAGTCAACACAAAGAGTCCGGGATGGGGAGGGATACACTAAACTATTGAAAATATTTTTAAATCATTGAGATAAAGTCTTTTTTTTATCTCTTCATCCAGCTCCTGGAGAAGTTTGTAAAAGACAGGATGAGATTCGGCAATCACTTACAAATCAGAAAAAATTTCACCTAATTTCACTTTTTGTCTTTTTCTGTAAGAAAAATCCCAGTGTTTATCAAAAAGAAGGATCATTGTGCTTCCCAGGTGAAAAGCCCCAAAATCCTCTCCCACCTTCAAAATTCGTCCTTCAGAATACTGACGAAAAATCCTTTCTTTTTTTCCTGGAGAGTTGGTTTTTATATTGGGATCAAAGGCCAGGGAAATGGATCCCACATTGGTTGCTCCAACCATGGCCAGAATGACCTGACCCTGATCACATTCAAGACCTGTGATCACTCTTTCATTCGTGACATAAAGATTTTTCAGATTTTTAACACTCCAACTGTTTACAGGCCATAATTCGCCTGGAATGAGAAGAGACCACCTGACTTCACAATTTGTAGGAGAGTGAACCCTGTGATAATTATGGGGAGCCAGGTAATAAGTGAAAAAAGAACCTTCCCTGAAATTTTCCACCCACGGATTATCGGGTATAAATTCAGAGAGTTTGTAAGACTTCCCCTTTGCCTGGATCAGAATCTGATCGTAGATCCTTCCTGATTCAATAATGGTTCCGTCACAGGGATGGATCAGAGAACCCTTTATGGGTCTGACTCCTGGTTTTAAACGCCTGGAAAAAAAATCTCCCAGAGACTTGTACTCATCAATAGGTTTTTCCAGTTCACTCAGGTCAACGCCATAATGACTGGCAAAGCTTTTTATGATTTTCCTGTTAACAGAAGAGGGGCCATTAAAATGGGCCAGGGCCCCCAGATAATGGCTCATCCATTTTTTTGGAAGTTGATGCAATAACTTTTGGTATAAGAAATCACCCGGGACCATGGACCTGACTCTACCTCTTTTTTCAGAAACACACAAATCAATTGGTTTGTTTTGAAATTTCTCAATACCAGAAACAATAGATGATTGAGCCTGCATTTCTCATAAACTTTTGAGGAGATTGGAAGCCGTAGCAGAAGGTTTATGAGAAATTCGGGTTAGCCCTTTGTTTTTCATGGATTAACAGTTTAAAAGATTCTGTTGACCTGTTTGTCTTAAACATCTAACCTGTATTGGACTGTTTAGCATATGAAACTGATCGTTTAGGGCTTGTCAAAGGAGGATTCATGGTTGTTCGGATATTGATTTTTTCCCTTGTTCTTTCCATTTCTTTTTTATTTGTTTCCAGACCGGTTTTTGCCAGTAGTATTGAAAGCAGTGATGAAGCTTTTATGGGGGAGGATATCCCCCGACTGGCAACAGATTATGGGTTTGTTGATTCTTTCATGGAGGAATTTCTCAATCGTGTCTCCTTCTTTATAGGTCACAACTTTTCTGACCGTCTGGAAGGTCTTTTTTATGCCGATGGAAGCGTAAAAAACACAGGTACAAACACAGCTTTTTCCATGGGGATGAGAGGACATATTTATAACCTGACAGAAAACCTCCGCCTGTCCATGGAAATAGGCTATAATACCTCTCGCAGTCTGAATCCCACTCCCTTTAAAAGCACCGACTCTTCAGGTGTTTTTCGTCTGTCTTTTTTCAACCTGGTATCACTTGTTGAATTTAAAATTTTTGAAAATCTTGATTCTTTTGCCGGGCTTAACTTCACTTTTCCAATCACCAATCCCAGTCTTTTTGGATTGGCTGGAGATATGGGCTTTCAGGGGGGAGCCAGCTATAATCTACTTGAACATATATGGTTAGAGGGTCTTGTTAAAGTGAATAATATGAATATGCGTAATAATCTGGGGGAAAAGAGAGATGTCAGCCTGGCAGGTCTTGAAATAAGGGGCCGTTACTCCTTTTAAGTTTCGAGGAGATTGGAAGCCGCAGCAGAAAGTTTGTGAGAAATTCGGGTTAAAGAAAACTCATATGGATGACCGCCTTTCACACATACTTTTGGCGATCTTGGCAAATGGGGAGAGGACCTTTTTGCTGGGTTATTTTTCGGGTTGTTCTCCTTCTTCAGGACAATTCTCCGATTCAGGGAAATTATCCGGAGTGGTTTTAATTTTTTTGATGGTTTCTCCAATGGTAAACCATTCCTCTTCCCCATAGGAACCAAAATCCCTTTGGGTCCGGGACACTTTATCAGTGATATCACTGAGTTTTTCTTCTTTATCGTTCTCTTCACCCCCTATTCCATCAGGCAGAAGTTGATCCATGTCCTCAAGGCTGGGAAGTTCCTTTAAGTTTTTTAATCCAAACACCTCAAGAAAACGGGCTGTTGTCCCGTATTGCAGGGGTTTGCCAGGAAGATCACTTTTCCCCTGAAAGGAAATTAATTTTTTTTCCATGAGAGATCGTATGAGATGGCCTGACTCCACTCCCCGAATCCGATCCACTTCACTCTTAATGATGGGCTGCCTGTAGGCAATCATGGAAAGCACTTCAAGAGCCGGACCGGAGAGTTTAAAGGGTCTGGATCGGTTAAGTTTTTTCAAAAATTCCCTGTTTTCAGGCTTGGTACGCAATTGCCAGCCCCCATTGATCTCTTCAAGACAGATTCCACGGGAGGTCTCCCCGTAAGTGAGCTTCAGTTCCTGAAGAATCTTTTTTATGTCCCTGATTCCAGGGTTCCTGACTCCATCAGGGGGACTGTCTTCAAAAACCTGTTTAAAAGTTGTGACACCCACAGGTTTATCTGATGCAAAAAGCAGACTTTCAAAAACAGAAACAATCCGGGCCCTTTCTGTGGAATTCCACTTGTAACTGTCATCAGAATTTTCAGGAATTTTGTCAGTTTCCTTTTCTTTTTTTATGGAATCCTTTTCATTGAAAATGTTCACCGAGTGATTTTTTTTGTCTTCGATAAAACGATTTTTATTTTTTACTTTGTCCATCACTTCCATTGTAATCCCCCACCCGGGCCACCACCACATCATCATCCCTGATCCGGCGTTTGCCCGTTAAATGAATATCACCATAAATTTTCGACTGATACATGGAAATAAAACCCATTTTGCTCAACTCAAGACAGGAAAGAAAGGTTATAAGAAGTTCTTCCTTAAAATCCTTCCCCTGACCGACAAGTTCCCTGAATGTGATTCTCTGATTGACAATAAAACGGTCCCTGATTTCAAGAATACGGTTGGTAATGGAACGGGTTTTTTTGGCCACCCGATGGATGGCCCTTTTCATTCTGCGGACGGAATTCACATAACAAGCCATCAGGGAGAACAAGGCATTTTCATCCAGAATAATTTCCGCTTCTTTATGGGCCGGAAGAATAAGTTCTTTCCGGAATCGTTTAAAAACATCCCTGTCCAGAAGAGATCGACTGTAAAGGGTCTTTGAAGCTTCCTGAAAACACTGGTATTCAAGAAGACGTTGAATAAGATCTTCCCTGGGATCAGGTTCCTCATCCTCTCCCCCACCCGATTCATCGGGGTCGTCCGGAAGCAGCATTTTTGATTTGATCTGAAGAAGGGTGGCTGCCATGGCAATAAAATCCCCGGCCACTTCCAGATCAAATCCCTTCATTTTTTTAATGTATTCCAGATACTGGGAGGTGATGAGCTGCACATTAATATCAAGGATATTCATTTCCTCCCTTCGGATCAAATGAAGAAGCAAGGCCAAAGGACCCTCAAACTGGGGAATATGAACAGACAGGTTCATGCGGCACTTCCTAAAATAGAGAGGACCGAAAAGTTGATAATGAATCTCACGGGAATGGACATATAGTGAAGTCCTCCGGCAAAAATCAAAATCAGAAGGACTATGTTGAGTTCATACTGATGATCTTCCAGCCAACGATTCCAGTGATAGGGCAGAAAACGCTCAAAAACCTTACCACCGTCCAAAGGATGCAGTGGCAGCATATTGAAAAAAGCCAGATACAAATTGATGGCTAAAAACATGATAATCATCCGGGCTAGAGGGGCTTCAGAGGACCTGACACCCGTAAACTGAATGAAAAGATAAAAGATCAACAATCCCACAAAAAACAGCAAAACATTGGATAAAGGGCCTGCAATAGCCACCCAGAACATATCATTTTTGGCATCCTTCAGGTTTCTTGGGTTGACAGGAACAGGTTTGGCCCAACCAAAAAGGGGAAATCCAAAGAGAATAGCCATTACAGGAAGTCCCACTGTTCCAATCCAATCCAGATGGGCCATGGGATTCATGGTTAAACGACCCATCATTTCTGCCGTGTTATCCCCCCGCATCCTGGCTACAAAGCCATGGGCAAATTCATGAAAACAAAGGGAAAAAAGAAAGGGAATAAAAAATAATCCCAATTTGACAAGATTTTCCTGGATATCCATGGGGAAAGTCTAGCTCAAAGCCCGTAAGCTGTAAACTTTTGAATTTGACTTTTCATGCCATTTTTAATTATTGTCGTGAATGAGATTGGGGACAGTTTATGAATCATCAGGCTCTTACCACCTGGAGTGAAGAAGAAAAAGCTTTCCGTATGGCTGTCCGTGACTTTGCAGAATCAATTATCCAGCCCAAAGTTCAGGAAATGGATAAAAATCAGGAACTTGATCCGGATATTATTCAACAGCTTTTTGGAATGGGACTGATGGGTATTGAGTCTCCTGAAGATTTTGGAGGCTCAGCCAGCACTTTTACCATGGCCTGTATTGCCATTGAAGAGCTGGGGCGTATTGATGGTTCTGTCAGCGTGCTTGTGGACGTTCAAAACACCCTTGTGACAAATGCTTTTTTAAACTTTGCAGGCTCTGAACTCCAAAAGAAGTATTTACCAAAATTGTCCTCCGGGTGGGTGGGCGCTTATGCCCTTTCTGAAAGCAGCAGTGGTTCTGATGCTTTTTCACTGAATCTTAAAGCCACACCTGAAGGAAATAGTTTTAAACTCAATGGTCACAAACTCTGGATCACCAACGCCCGGGAGGCCAGTCTTTTTCTTGTTTTTGCCAACGCCCGGCCAGAGCTTGGTTATAAAGGAATCACCTGTTTTGTAGTTGAAAAAGACACTCCGGGATTCAGCATTGGAAAAAAGGAGGACAAACTGGGGATCCGGGCCAGTTCTACCTGTGAAATTCTCTTTGAAGATTGTGAAATTCCAAAAGACTGTATCCTTGGTGAAATCGGAAAGGGTTATAAAATTGCCATTGAAACTCTCAATGAAGGACGTATTGGCATTGGGGCACAGATGCTTGGTATTGCCCGTGGAGCCTATGAAGCGGCTTTAAACTATATCCAAAAAAGGGAACAGTTTGGAAAACCTCTCTCCCATTTCCAGGGAGTGCAGTTTCAATTGGCCGAGATGAGAACCCAATTGGAAGCGGCAGGACTCATGGTTTACAATGCAGCCAGATTGAAGGATTCAGGTCAGGGTTTTATCAGGGAGGCGGCCATGGCCAAACTCTATGCCTCCCAGGCAGCTGAAGCCATCACCTCAATGGCCGTTGATCTTTTTGGAGGCAATGGTTTTACCACAGAATACCCCGTGGAAAAATTCTGGCGTGATGCCAAAATTGGTCAAATCTACGAGGGAACCAGCAATATGCAAAAACAAACCATTGCCAAACTGGAACTTCGTTAGAGCTTGTCCACAGAAAGATAACACGATGGAGGAAAATAAACTGCTTTATCATATTCAATCCTCTCTTGAAGATGTTGTCAGTGAATATCCTTCTGATTTTACAAGGCGGAAACCAATACCGTGGCATTTTTCGTCCGGGGTGCGTGCCGTGCGATTAGCCGAACGAAGCCGCCTCGCACTGGAGTACCAACTGCCGCCACGAAGAATATGGACATCCTGTGCACCTTGAAAAGGATCTCTTCCTCCCGGCAAATTTTTCTTATAGCCATCCTGAACCCACTCCCTGACATTTCCATAAACATCATAAAGCCCCCAGGGGTTCGCTCTTTTTGTTCTTGTCTTATGGGTCCTTTCCCCACTGTTTTTAGAATACCAAGCATAGACCTCTAATAATGCCTCTTCACCAAAAAAATACGTCGTCTTTGTCCTTGCTCTCACAGCCCACTCCCACTCCGCTTCTGTC
Source organism: Bdellovibrionales bacterium (assembly GCA_965218815.1). Classification (GTDB taxonomy): domain Bacteria; phylum Bdellovibrionota; class Bdellovibrionia; order Bdellovibrionales; family JAGQZY01; genus JAGQZY01. The sequence goes on from CBDCLX010000002.1 coordinate 1,893,692, forward strand.
GGCAGTCGGTAACAGCCTCTAGCTGATTGCGGCATCCCATTACAGCCACTCAATCCCATAGAACCATTCAATTTTTTAATAAATTCCTGCACGTCATACCATGACACATTCTCCACTGGATGATCCGGACACATCTCATTCGCACTGTCCCAGTTGTCACAATCTCCCGGCCTTTTAAAATGCGAGGGGTTTTTCCCCATAACTTGAAACCACAGTTTTTGTGTCACTTCTGTCTCCATTATCTTAAAAGTCTTTGTTATCTTCACTGGTACTTGCTTTTCATTTTCGTATACGCCCCCACTGTGAAGGCTCCCCATTTTAAAACTTCCCGTTGGAATCCTCCGAAAAGAAAAAGCAGGAACTAAACCGGACGGCGGATTAACACTCTGATCAGCAGAAATCCCATCATGCCTTCTTCCCGAAAATTCTTCATTTTTGCCTCGTTCCTCTCTAATTAAATGACAGGCTGTCAATAAAAAACCGGCTGTCCACAGACCGATAAAAGACACAAAATTCTTATTCATCTTCTCCTCCTCATTAAAGTATCATGAACCAATTTGGACCTCCACCATATAATTATACCCTTTCCTGTTTGAATTTTCCACCTCATTTGTTCCATCTTCCAACTCAGAGGACTTAAGAAGAAACTTTATAAGTTGCTTACGGAGGAGTCATGAAAAATGTATGATGTATAAAGATGCTTTTAAGGCAACCATAGTGTAACTCAGGTGGCCTTGTCAACGGGGAGAGGTCAAATACCCAAAAGATGAATAACATACTAACCCTAATCTCAAAAGTCCACTTCTCAGATTTAGGGCCAACACTAAGAAACAAAACACTTGACTTACCAATGTGGTGGCCACAATAACTTGGTTTGATTTTGAAAAGTTTCATGGATGGGCATGGAATGATCCGCAGATTCTTCTATTTCGTCCAGCGATGAATCCCTGTCACTGAAACCAGTCCAATCATAACCAGAAAAAGACCTGGAAGAGAAGCCTGCCCCCACTGCCCTTCCGAAGTAAGATTAAAAATCTGTGTGGACAGGGTCTGGTAGTCCCCTGGAGTGAGCATCAAAGTCAGGGGCATTTCCCTGATCACTTCAATCATCACCAGAAAAAATCCAAGAATCATTGCACTTTTGATTTCCGGCAGAAAACAGAGAGTCACACGTCTGAAGAAAGAAACAGCAAACAAATCTGACACCTCATCAAGTTCCCCAGGCATATCCTCCACAGATGCAGCCACAGGTCTGAAACTTACTGTGAAAAATTTATAACATAAGGTGATTATCAAGGCTGTTATCATGAGTCCATAACTCACCTCTTCAAATAAAAACAAAAGCAAAGCATAGGCGGAAACCGCAAGAAGAGTCCCTGGGAGACTGTAACCAATATTTGTCAGTGGCAGGTAATTTTCAAACTTCTGACCCCGGGTTCGAAAACCAAACCCCAGGAGAGCAGAAATAAACACACTGACACTGGCAACAGAAATGCCAATAAACAGACTGTGTTTTAAACTTTCCAGAACTTCAGGCCACCTGGCTTCAGTCAGAGACCAGAAACAAAGCTGAAAAAGAGGAAGCAGGAAGGAAAGACCAATATAAACAAAAGACACAATGGTTATAACCCACTGCAAGAAAATCCCGGGCCGGGTGCTTATGATCCCCCTCTGACATTTTCCATCAGTTCTTTGATTGTTTCTTTTAAACAAAAATTCAAGAAAAAGAAAAACAAAAACAATCAGTGAGTATTTAAGACAAAGACCAACAGCCCCTGAAAAGGAAAAAAGATCAAACCACAACCTGTAGATCATGGTTGTTATGACAGAAACATTGATAACACTGGCTGCACCAAACTCCGCCAGGCTTTCAAACAAAATCAACATAAAAGCTGACAAAAGGTATGGTCGGATTTGGGGAAACATGACGGTTTTGAAAAAAGACCAGGGACCTCCCCTGAGAATATGTTCTGTTTCCAGTAGACTCTGATCCACTCTTTCCAGCCCCAAGCTGCAAAACAAATAAACATAAGGAGTCAGGGAAAAAACCAACACAAGAACCAGAAACCACAACTCTCCCTGAACCTGAAAAAAGTCTTCGTTTAAAAAAGAGGAACCAGGACCCAAAACCCCCAGATAAATAAAGGCCAAAACATAGGGGGGAAAAGTCAGAGGCATTATCATCATCAGATTCAAAATTTTTTTGAAAGGATAATGGTATAAAAGATGAATCAGGGAAAACCCAACTCCAAAAAGACCACTGATTAAAAGCACAAAAAAAGCCAATAAACCGGTATTGACCAGGGCTTCGGCAAAAAGAGAGGAATCCACATCCACAGTTTCCGGTTGTGAAAGGAACGAAAGGAAGAGAACAATCAGGGGAAAAACAAATATAAGGGAAAAAAATCCCTGAAACCCCATGCTCTTAAAAGAAAATTTCTTTGACAACATCAACGGTAACGGGCTCTATCCATAAGCAGAACAGCTTTTTTCTGATAACTGCCAACACGATTCAAAGACAGGGATTCAGAAGCAAAGGATCCCCAGCTTTTCAGAAGAGGGGAAATATCAACCCCCTGAACCACCGGGTATTCATCATTGAGTTCCGCAAAAATCTTTTGGGCTTTCCCACTGGCAAGCCACTCCAGAAGAGCCTGAGCCTGTCCGGGATGGGAACTGTGGGCCACCACACCAGCTCCGGAAATATTGACGTGGACTCCCCCCTCATCCCCGGAAGGCCAGAAAACACTCACATTCTTCCCCTTATTTTGTTTAATAAAACGGGCCAGATAATAAGTGTTTGCAACACCAACATGACAAACCCCTTTATCAATGGCCTCAAGAAGTTGGGTGTCACTTGTAAAAACGGGTTTTGATAAATTATGAACCCAACCACGAACCACTTTTTCCGTGCGTTCCTCCCCCAGTCTGATAATCATGGCCGCCACAAGAGATTGATTGTAAACCTTTCGGGATGTCCTCAGACAAAGCCGTCCTTTCCACTTTTCTGAAGCCAGATCCTCATAGTTTTTCAGTTCCTCTCTTTTAACCTTTTGGTTGTTGTAAAACAGAGTCCGACTGCGAAGGGAAAGGCCCACCCAACGATTCTTTGGATCCCGGAACTCTTGTGGAATTTGACTGAAAGCCTGACTTTTCAGGGAAGCCAGAAGACCCCAACGGGCCGCCTGCCAAAGATTACCAACATCCACTGTGATAAGCATATCTGCTGGTGTCTTTGAACCTTCCTGTCTGAGTTTCTGGATCAAAGCCCCGGCTTTTCCGGTGATCAGTTTCACTTTGATGCCCGTTTCTTGTGTGTAGATATCAAGAAGGGGTTTAATGAGATGAGGCTTACGGGAACTATAGACTTTAAGGGTATTTTTTTCACGGCTCTGGACACAACCTGAGAAAAGAAAAATGACAATGAACATAAAAAAACACATGAAAAAAAATGGACCCCATTTCATGGAAACTCCTCAAGGCCCCTGTATCAAAGACCATTTGAAAATTCAAACTGAATCGGTGTAAAACAAAAAAATGAATGCAACCATAAGGATGAAGGTATGAACACACATTTTAAAGCTCTTTGGGCCGAGAATCCCGATTCAAACCCTGATCAGATCGACCAAATCAAAACCCAATGGAAGGATACGGGGACAGATGATCTCACAGAAGGTGACGTTCTTATTAAAACCCAATACTCAGCCATCAATTACAAAGATGCCCTGGCTGTGACAGGGCATGGAAAAATTCTGAAAAAGCTTCCATTGATCCCCGGCATTGATCTCAGTGGTTATGTGGTTGAGTCCCTGTCCCCCCAATTTAAGGAGGGAGACCCTGTTGTCATCAATGGTTCCAATGTGGGAGAGAAATACTGTGGTGGCTTTTCCGAATATGTCAGGCTCCCAGCTCAGGTTGTGATGGTTCGTCCAAAAAATCTGGATGCCAGAGAAGCCGCCAGTCTTGGAACAGCAGGTTTCACAGCTGCCCTGGCCATTCATCAAATGGAAAAAAACGGCTTAAATCCCAATCAGGGTCAGGTTCTGGTCACAGGAAGTTGCGGAGGGGTGGGGTCCCTGGCCTTGAGTTTTCTCAATCAATTGGGTTACAAAACAGAAGCATGGACCCGTCGTCGGGAACATGAATCCTGGTTGAAAACCTGTGGAGCCACCACAGTTACTGACATCAGCGGGAAAAATCTTTCAAGCCGTCCTCTGGAATCCGCAATTTGGGCCGGAGCCATTGATAATGTGGGAGGTGAAATCCTGTCTCACATCCTTCCCCGCATGGCTCTCTGGTCTTCTGTAGCCTCCATTGGCCTGGTGAACAGCCAGGAAATAAAAACAAGTCTTTACCCCTTTATCCTCAGGGGAGTGAGTTTGCTTGGAATCAGTTCCAATAACTGTCCCATGGAACTTAAAAAACAATTATGGAAAAAAATGGCCACCACCATGAAACCCAAAAACCTGGATCATATCATCAGGGAAATCCCATGGAAAGCCTTGCCCGAAGCTTGCCATAAAGTTATTAGAGGGGAACACTTGGGCCGGATCCTGGTTAAATTCCAAAGCATGGACTGACACGGCACAAGAAGTATGAATCGTTATCCGAAAAACTCTCTTTAAAAGTAATTGCCCTCATCGTCGTCGTCATAGTCTTCATCCAGATCATCAAAGGGATTATCAAAAAAATTCTCCTCTTCCTCCTCAATATCATCCTCCTCCACCTCAATATAATCATCAGAGTTTAAGCTATCTTCACTTTTATCTTCAAAAAACGAAGACCGAGTTTTTTTGTCCTCCACCTTAAATGGATTGCCTCCAACAACTGGAGTTTTTTTCTCAGAAGAAAGAATTTCTTCAAGAGGAGGAACTTTTGGTTTTAAAGTGGATCTGATTTTTTTGGATTTTATCTCCAAAGAGGTTTTGGTCCTCTGCTTTCCAGAACCTGATTTTTTCATCTGTTTTGGAGAGGAAAGTTTTTTGGTCTTTTTCTTTTTGGAAACTTTTTTCCCTGCACTCTTCGGTTTTGTTTTCTTCTTAGTGGATTTTTTCCGGGTGCTCTTCCCTCTCACCTTTTTCCCGGTTTTCTTTTTGGAAACTTTTTTCCCTGCACTCTTCTTTTTTACTTTCTTCTTAGTGGATTTTTTCCGGGTACTCTTCCCCCTCACCTTTTTCCCGGTTTTCTTTTTGGAAACTTTTTTCCCCGCACTCTTCGGTTTTGTTTTTTTTTTCATAGTCACTCTCCAAATTGATAACCACCCCTGAAAGACCCCCATTTTAGTGCTTCTCACTAACAAATCCTTCAGGAGTTGCAACACTTTTATTGTATTTTAACTTCCCTGGAGTTTCAATAAAAACAAACCGGGTTTATTTTATTTTCAACAGGAAATAAAGATTGTCAAAAATAAAACTTAACGCACCGATCGGAACAGAACCCTCCCTCAAAAAAACTCCCCCACATGGCCAACCTCCCCCATTCTCGTAAAGTTTCATTGCGAGGCTGTAAAACGCCTTTACAACTGTCAATTCCAAAGAAAACTTCATTGATTTTATTGATTTATACATTTGAAGCCCTACAAAAAGCATAGTTTTTTCACACATCTCATAGTATAAGGGAAAAACAATGAACAATATGGAAAAAATGACTCTCTCAGCAAGACAGGCCATGCAGGCTGCTGCCGGAAAAGCGGAACAGGCAGGGAACACAGCCGTTGAACCGGAACATCTTCTCTGTGAAATTTTCTCAACCCCCACTCCAAGAATCATGGATATTCTCAAAGACCTCCAGGTGAAACAAAGCCAGATCAGCAGGGATTTTGAATCCCAACTGGAGAATCTGGCCCGAATCACTACAGGCCAGCCCAGTCTGGTGACCAGTGCCCGCCTCTCAAAACTGTTCAGACTTTCAGAAAATTATTCTGGTGAATTGGGGGACCAATTCATTTCCTGTGAACACTTTCTGGTGGCTGCTTCAAAGCTCAATGACAGGGAAATCAATAAAATTTTCAACTCTCATAAAATCAACGGGAAAAATCTTCACCAATCCTTTCTGAAGTTTCGCCAGGGGGAAAGTATTCAATCTGAAAATCCAGAGAGCCAATACAAGGTTCTTGAAAAGTACACAAGAGATCTTACGGAACTGGCTTCCAGTGGAAAGCTTGACCCCGTCATTGGACGTAATGATGAAATCCGCAGAACCATTCAGGTTCTCGCCCGCCGGAAAAAGAACAATCCCGTCCTTATTGGAGAACCCGGGGTGGGAAAAACAGCCATTGCCGAAGGTCTGGCCTCAAGAATCATCAGTAAGGATGTGCCTGAAGTTCTCAACGACAAACGAATTCTCAGCCTGGATATGGGGGGCCTGGTGGCTGGAGCCAAGTATCGGGGTGAATTTGAGGAAAGACTTAAAGGAGTGATTAAAGAGGTGGAAAAAAGCAATGGTCAGGTGATCCTGTTCATTGATGAACTCCACACACTGGTGGGAACGGGAAAAACCGACGGGGCCATGGATGCCGGTCAGCTTTTAAAACCGGCCCTTGCCCGTGGAGAGTTACGTTGTATCGGTGCCACCACCCTGGATGAATACCGGGAATATATTGAGAAGGACAAGGCCCTTGAAAGACGTTTTCAGACAGTGTTTGTGGGGGAACCTTCCATCCAGGACACTGTGGCCATTTTAAGGGGACTCAAGGAAAAATACGAAGTTTACCATGGTGTCCGTATCACCGACAGTGCCCTGGTGGCTGCTGCCGGTCTTTCGGATCGTTATATTTCCAATCGATTTCTCCCGGACAAAGCCATTGATCTGGTGGATGAGGCAGCCAGTCAACTGAGTATGGAGATCAAAAGTGTTCCCGTGGAGATTGATCGGGTCCAACGCCAGATCATGCATCTGCAAATTGAGGAGAAAGCCCTTAAAAATGAAAAAGGAAGCAGGGAGCGTCTGAAGGCCATTGATGAAGAAATTTCCGAACTCCAAAATCAGTTCAAAAGCCTTGAACTCCAATGGAAGAGGGAAAGGGAAAGTATTGATGGTTTAAAGCAGGTGAAAAAACGAATTGAAGAGACTAAAGCCCTTATTGAAAAGGCGGAACGTCAGGGGGATCTGGAACAGGCCGCCCAACTGAAATACGGTGAACTCCCTGCCCTTGAAAAACAAAAGGATCTTTTGAGCAAAGCCAGCACCGAAGAAGACAAAAAACCGGAAACAAAACTTTTGCGTGAAATCGTGAACCCTGAACTCATTTCCCGGGTGGTTTCCAACTGGACAGGGATTCCCGTTGATAAAATGGTTCAAAGTGAATCCAAAAAACTCCTTGATATGGAAAGTCTTTTATCCAGTCGTGTGGTGGGTCAGGATCAGGCCCTGACCGTGGTTTCTGATGCTATCCGTCGATCCCGATCCGCTTTAGCTGACCCCAACAAACCCATAGGGGCTTTTCTGTTCCTGGGACCCACTGGGGTGGGCAAGACAGAGGTGGTCAAAGCCCTGGCCGAGTTTATGTTTGACAGCCAGAACAACATTGTCCGTATTGATATGAGTGAATACATGGAAAAACATTCCGTGTCCCGCCTCATAGGGGCTCCTCCGGGTTATGTGGGTTATAATGAAGGGGGACAACTCACAGAGTCTGTCAGACGCAGACCCTACAGTGTTGTTCTGCTTGATGAAGTGGAAAAGGCCCATCGGGATGTCTTTAACGTGCTGTTACAGGTTTTTGACGAGGGTCGTCTCACTGATGGTCAGGGTCGCACCGTTGATTTTAAAAACACAATCATTATTATGACCTCCAATGTGGGATCAGAGTTTATTATGGATGAAAACATCACTGATAAGGAGATTGAAAATAAAATTGATGAAAATCTCCACCGGTTTTTCAGACCGGAGTTCTTAAACCGGATTGATGAAAGAGTGATCTTTAAAAAACTCAGCCAGGACAATATTGCAGGTATTGTCAATATCCAGATGGAAAAACTTCTGAAACGGATCCAGGACCAGGGGATTGATCTGAAGTGGGATGACAAGGCCATTGGTTATCTGGCAAAAAAAGGTTATGACCCAAATTTTGGAGCCCGCCCCTTAAAACGGGTGATCCAAAGGGAGATTATCAACGAACTCTCCAAAAAACTCCTCTCTGGCGAAATCAATAAGGGGGACAAACTAAAGATCACTGGTTGTGACCAGGGCCTTGGGTTCCACAAGTTATAGTTGATCCATTATGCAGGACTGGTCTATACTGATCGTACTGAAAAACGTAACTGCTTGCACCTGTGGTCTGTGGTATGGGCTGTAAAAAAGAGGTGAATTCTGGACTTCCCCTTTGATCCCTTTCTCATGAAAGTGGCCCGAAAAATCAGTGAAAGAATCGAAAGCTCCTTTCAGTTCAGGCTCTCCACCCGGGACTGTCTCAAGGATCTGTCCATGGTCCCCAACCCCCAAATGGGTCACCTGTGTTTTCCCTGTTTCAGACTTGCAAAAAAACTGAAAACCCATCCCGGAGAGATTGCGGGAACACTGGCAGACGGCTGGACTGAAACAGATTTCAGTGAAAGGATTCAATCCACAGGCCCCTATCTCAATTTTTTCTTTAAAGCCGGTTTTCTTGGAGAACAGGTTCTGGAAAAAATAATCAACGGGGAATATTTCAAAACACCCCGTCTGGATCACCCCCCCTTTCTTATCGAATACTCCCAACCCAATACTCACAAGGAACTCCATGTGGGTCACATGAGAAACCTCTGCTTTGGTCACTCCCTGGTATTGCTTTTTCAATATTGCGGTCACCCTGTTGTTTCCTGCACCTTCCCCGGAGACGTGGGCACCCATGTTGCGAAATGCCTGTGGTATCTGAAGCACCACAATCAGGACCCCCTTCCTGAAATCAATAAGGGGGAATGGCTTGGAAGGCTCTACACCAAAGCCCATAATAAACTGGAGGACGAAAAAGGAGGGCCAGGGGAAGAATCCAACCGCAAACAACTCGCAGAAATTTTAAAACAGATCGAAAAAAAACAGGGGGAGTTTTTTAAACTCTGGCAGGAAACACGACAGTGGTCCATTGATCTCATGGAAGATGTTTATAACTGGGCCGGAGTCTGTTTTGACAAATGGTACTGGGAGTCTGATGTAGATTCGGACTCTGTGGAACTGGTCAAAAAATTACTGGACGAAGGCAAAATGATTAAAGATCAGGGGGCTGTGGGCCTCAGTCTGGAAGAGGAAAAGCTTGGTTTTTGTCTGTTTCTCAAATCCGATGGAAACGGACTTTACTCCACCAAGGATCTGGAACTGGCTCGTAGAAAGTTTGAGGATTTTAGCCCCTGTGAAAGCCTTGTTGTGGTGGATATAAGACAGGAACTCCACTTTAAACAGGTTTTTGCGGCTTTTGGAAAACTGAAACTTGGAGACAGTAAAAAGCTAAAACATCTGAAATACAACTTTGTGGAACTCCCGGACGGGGCCATGAGTTCCCGCAAGGGAAACATTATCCCCATCAACAAGCTGATAAAAAAAATGAAGGACAGTGTTAAAAAAAACCACCTGGAATGTTACATCAATCAGTGGTCTTCCGAGGACATTGATCTGACAGCCAATCAGGTGACCCAAGGAGCCATTAAATACGGAATGAACAAAATGGATCCCAACAAAAAAATCATTTTTGATATGGAGGAATGGTTGAGACTGGATGGGGATTCAGGGCCTTATATCCAATACACCCATGCCCGTATCTGCTCCCTGCTGGAAAAACTCAAAGCCGGAAATCAGGCCAAATGCAGGTGGGATCTTTTAAAACACCCAGGAGAAGAGGCATTGATGGTTCACCTCAGCCTCTTCAACAAATCCATATTCAAATCCCTTGAATCCCTTAAAACATCAGGCATTTGTCATTACCTTTATGATCTGGCTAAAATTTTTAACAGTTTTTACCACGACTGTCCCATTGGCAGACTTAAGGACAAAGAACTGAAAGAAGCCAGACTTGTTCTTGTGAAAGCCGTTGGAACAGCTCTGGCCCGGGGGTTAAGTCTTCTCGGTATTCCCGCTCCAAAAAGAATGTAATGCAACAGGGGTCAGGCTTTTTTTTGACGCAGCCCCTTGACTAAACCCGTCCCATAAGGCAAGCCTCAGGGTTGAAACACGCAAGGGTGACAGAAAAACAGAAGGAACTTTGACACCATGAAAGGTTTAATCACCGGAAATCGCAACAAGAGTCTGACAAAAGCTGTTGTGAAGGTTTTTGAAGAAAATGGACATTCATGTCATTGTGTCAGCCGCAGCAATGGCTATGATTTTGAGTCGGATCCGATTTCGGTGATTTCAGACATTGTTAAACTTTCATTGAGCTTTGATGTATTTATCAACCTTTATTCCAATTTTTTCTTTAATGCCAGTGTTCTCTCCCATAAAGTATTTAATCGCTGGTATTCCAACAAATATTCCAACAGACGGATCATTAACATTGGTTCCACCACGGATCGTGTAACAAAAGGGAAAAGTAATCTTTACCATTATGAAAAGAAAATTTTAAGGGAAATGAGCACAGGCCACAGCCTTCTCAGTGTTTGGGACCAGGCTCCAAAAGTCACCTGTATTTCCTTTGGAACCATGGAAAACCGCAGTGAAAAACATCCAGGCCGCAAATGTCTGAATTTCAAGGAAGTGGCCGGATACATTTACTGGATCACACAACAACCCACTCACCTCCATATCAATGAACTCTCTATTGATCCTGTGCAAAAGAAGAATGAATAGATATCCGGACCCTGTTGTTTCTGAAATTTTTGATCCCAGTCTGTGGAATGAGGTCAATGACTTTCACTTTAATGATATCACCTGTCATCGGGCCAAAAACCAGGGAACTGTGCGAATTGCCTTTAATCGTCCGGAAGTGCGTAATGCCTTCAGGCCCCAAACTGTGGATGAACTTCATAAAGCCCTTATTTACGCAGCCGAAACCCCTGATGTGGGAACAGTGATCCTAACCGGCAATGGTCCTTCCCCAAAAGATCATGGCTGGGCCTTTTGTTCCGGAGGGGATCAGAGAGTCAGGGGGAAATCCGGTTACCAGTATAATTCCATATCCTCGCTGGGTCGCCTCCATATTCTTGAGGTTCAACGCCTGATCCGTTTCATGCCCAAAGTGGTCCTCTGTGCTGTTCCCGGGTGGGCTGTGGGTGGAGGTCACTCCCTTCATGTTGTGTGTGATCTGACTCTGGCCAGTCGGGAACATGGGATGTTCAGACAAACGGATGCCGATGTGGCCAGCTTTGACGGAGGCTATGGTTCCGCCTATTTGACCAGAATAGTTGGACAAAAAAAAGCCAGGGAGATTTTTTTCCTCGGTAAGAGTTATTCCTCCGTGGAAGCTCTGTCCATGGGAATGGTGAACGAGGTTGTCACCCACCAGGACCTGGAAAGTGTGGCTCTTCAATGGTGCAGGGAGATTAATGAAAAAAGTCCCACAGCCATAAAAATGCTTAAATTCGCCTTCAATCTGGTGGATGATGGACTGGTTGGACAACAGATCTTTGCCGGAGAGGCCACACGCCTGGCTTATGGAACTGAAGAAGCCAAAGAGGGAAGACAGGCCTTCCTGGAAAAACGAAAACAGGATTACTCCCGATTCCCATGGCACTTTTAAAGGTCATGAGTAAAAAACGCCGAATCATCACCACTGCCGCCCTCCCCTATGCCAATGGGTCCATCCATATAGGCCATCTGGTTGAGTATATTCAAACAGATTTCTGGGTTCGTTTTCAAAAAATGAGAGGTCATCAGTGTCTGTATATTTGTGCTGATGACACCCATGGAACACCCATCATGATCCGGGCAAGACTTGAGGGAATCACTCCTGAAGAACTGATTGCCGGAAGTCAGACAGAGCATCTGAATGATTTTTCCCGTTTTCAGATTGAATTTGACCATTATTCATCCACTCATTGTAAGGAAAACCGTCTTCTGGTTGAAAAAGTTTTCAAAGCTATGGAAGAAAAAGGCCATATTGAAAAAAGGAGGATTGAACAAAGTTATTGTGAACATGACAGGATTTTTCTTCCCGACCGCTTTGTTGTCGGAATATGTCCACTGTGTGGAGCCTCCAACCAGTACGGTGATTCCTGTGACAGCTGTGGAGCCACCTATTCACCAACAGATCTTATAGATTCCAAATGCTCCATCTGTTCAAACCCACCAGTGAAAAGAAAGAGCGATCATCTGTTTTTCAAACTCAATCATTTCAGGGATTTCTTAAAAACATGGGTGCCTGAACACAGCCAGAAACAGATCTCAAACAAGCTCAATGAATGGTTTAACAGGGAACTTAGGGACTGGGACATTTCAAGAGATTCCCCTTATTTTGGTTTTGAAATCCCCGGTTATCCCGGAAAATATTTCTATGTCTGGATGGATGCCCCCACCGGATACCTGGCCAGTACAGAACAATGGTGTAAAAAAAATAATCTAAAATTTCCTCAATTCTGGAATGACGATAAAACTGAAATTTACCATTTTATAGGTAAGGACATTGTTTATTTTCATGCTCTTTTCTGGCCAGCCATGCTGAAAAACGCTGAATTCAAAACTCCAAACAGGATCTTTGTTCACGGTTTTCTAACGGTCAATGGTGAAAAAATGAGTAAGTCCAAAGGGACTTTTCTTTCAGCCAAAGTGTTTTCGGATCACCTGGACCCAACCCATCTCCGTTACTATTACGCCTGCAAACTGAGTGGAATTGATGATATTGATCTGAACTTTGAGGATTTCAGTCAACGGATCAATGCAGAACTTATTGGTAAAATCACCAACCTGGGTTCCCGTGGAGCACAACTGGTGAATAAAAAACTAAATGGTCAAATCTCCAGAGCTTCTGAAGAGGGGCTTAAAATTATTGGTGAAATTCAGGATAAAGCGGATGTCATTGCCGAACTTTATGAAGAATTGAATTTTTCCAGGGCAATGATTGAAATCAGGGAAATGGCGGACAAAGCCAATCGTTATTTTGACAAAAAGACCCCCTGGAAACTTATTAAGGAGGATGAAAAAGCAGCCCGTGAAGTTCTCACGGATATTCTCAATATCTTCAGGATTTTGAGTGTTTATCTTAAACCCATTATGCCTGATTATGTTCAAAAGGTGGAATCCCTTTTTGGCGAAAAAAACTTTTCCTGGAACTCTGCCCAGGAACTTGTGGAAGAAAAAAAGTTAAAGCCTTTTGAACATCTCTCACAGCGGGTGGACAGCAGGAAGGTCACCGAAATGATGACAAAAACCTAGCCCGCATATCTCATAAATTTTCCCTTTAAATGCGGACAAGGCAAGTGCCGGAATTGCCACGACACTTAAAGAGCTATAACAGACTCTTCTGAAACAGAATCACTTGCAGGGAAAGGGTCTTTCTGTTGTCTGTTAAATATTTCGTCCAAAAGCACCTGACAAGTGTCTGTGTTCTCTCTTCCGTCAGAACATTCAGGTAGATGGGAGGCAAGAGTGGCTTTGGTGGTGATTCCATGGACTTTATTTTCAAGTTCATCAAGAAAAACCTGGCAGCTGTCTGTCTCCATGCCACGGGCACAGGGATCAGTGTCCTGACTTCCACCCTGATTTTCATAACTGGGAACAGATTCAAAGGAGACTGCTTCAGTTTCAGTTTCCGGGCCGGTAAAATGACCATCAATGTTTGCTATGATGTTTTTTACATCCAGAATTGTCTTGTTTGCCAGTTCTTTACAGGAAAATTGTTTGCCGCTCTTTTGAACCACACCACCACAATGAGTCTGACATTCACTGACAGTTGTTGCCACAGAACCCACAAAATCCTGAACAGCAGGGTCCTGACTGCTTGTCCTGGAGATTACATTCAGGGAAATTCCCAAAACATTTACGATATCATCATTGACTCTCCAATAGGAAGCAAGGTTTTCCCTTTTGAGAATATCAGTCACCTCAGCCAAATGACTCTGGCATTGACTCCCCGTAATGGCGGATTGGGCCCAATTTGGAATAAGGTTGAAAATTGCTGTTACAAAAAATACAAAAATGAAAGTTTTCATTGGTAGCCTCCAAAAAGTTATACTGTTAAATCATTTCACTGATACCGAAAATGTATCAATATGGAACACTGTGAGTGCAAGCCTCAGGCCAAATCCGGCATGGATAAATCTGTTTTAAGCGGTCTGAAGACAAACTCTGTCTGCCTACTGTCAAAAAACCTGACAGTAACTGCTCACAATTTTGGAGGAGATTGGAAGCCGCAGCAGAAAGTTTATAAGAAGTTCGGGTTAGGGTGCAAGCAGTTACACTTGACAGTCACAATGAGGCTGCCTGTATTTTATGAATATTTGAAGAAAGAGCCGTTACCTGATTTCAAATAAGGTAAAACCCGCTTTCCTGGCTTTGATAATATCCTTGCCATAGATCTTGTAAGTGTTAAGAATTCCTGTTTCCTCTCCACAAACCTGAACCCTGACCAGACCATCATTCTGCTTTGATGATGAAAGAATCTCAATCCCCGCCAATAGTTCTCCGGCCATCTGATTCAGATTCAGACCGGAATTTGGTTCACATTGCAAACTTCCATCAGCCTTGGCAATAACTATCTGACCCATATTCCCCTGTCTGTAACTGGTGGGAGGTTTTGGGTTGACCTTTTCCAGAACCCGCCCCTCACCACTGGAACGATCTCGTCGGCAATGCCCTGTACGACAAGCTGTGAAAATCAAAGCTGTACTGTAAAGAAAAATGACAGGATATGAAATTTTCATTGTTTATAACTCCACAGAAAAGGATTTTCTCTTTTTTGCCCTAAGTCAAGACGAAAGAGATTGGCATTGTTTGAAACAAAATAAATTTCCTGTGTTTCCCTGTCCACGGTCGGTCTGGCAAACACACCCCGACCCGGAGAAAACCGATAGACTTCATTAAAGTTGTTTTTTCCCCTGACAACAAGATCTCCCCTGGACTCTCCATAGACAATGTAATTATCAAGACCAGCAATTTCTGTAGCCAGACCTTTGAGTTTTTCACTCTTTTTTAATAATTTTCCGGAATGACTGTCCAAAATATGGATTTGCCCTCCTGCTGTTGGATAGTAAATTTTTTCATGATCCGGATAAACGGCACTGTAGCCCCCATAATCATGTCTCCAGAGAATCTGACCTGATTTTCTGTCAAGACAATAAAGAGCATTGGAAAAACTGGAAACAAGAATACAGAGTGAAGAGAGAACGGCACGGGCATCCACATCATTAAATCTCTTATCATCTCCAATTTGACGGGTCCAGATTTCACGGCCGTTTTCAGCATTGATCGCTGAAAAATAGCCATTGCTAAAACCAAGATAAAGAACACCTTTTTCATACACAGGAGTTGTCTGTCCCCTCACTGATATATTGGCCCTGGCTGCATTGGTTTTGACCCAAAGGGATCGACCACTCTGTTTATCAAAAGAATAAAGAGTGTTGTTGCCTGTGACATGAAAGACATGGGATCCCCGGACCAGGGGTTGGGTCAGGGATTCTGAATTCAGTAAAAATTTCCAAAGAACCTGACCTTTGTTTGCATCAAGACAATAAAACCAACCATCACCCGCTCCAAAATAAAGGCGATTATCATCAAGAGTGGCTCCCCCCTCCACTCCATCCTGAACAGCAAAACTCCACATCTGCCGACCTGAACCCCTTTGAAAGGCTTTTATACCATCAATGGCATTGCCCTGAATGACAAGTCTGTCCATCAGAATGGGAGACATACGGTTGATATGACGAAAACCATTGTGGGGGTTTTGCAGGGTTGATCTGGACCATTGTCGATAGAGTTGAAACCGGGCCTGACTTTTAAAACTCAAATGGAGGCAGAGAAAAAAAAACAGAAGAACCGGCCTGTATTTTCCGCTTATCATTGGGATTTCCTGTCTGTCTTTGCTTTTGCCTCTGTTTCTTTTTCCTTTACTGTCTGGTCTCTTTTATTCTCTTCATCTGTCTTTGTTTTCTTCTCCTCTTTTCTCTGTGACTGAAATTTTAAAAAACGTAAATATCTTTTGACGTTGGCAGCTTCAGGGGATTGGGGTGAGTCTGTCTGAACTTTTTCAAACCAGGTCCCGGCTTCCTGAAATTTTCCGATTTTCCAGAAACAAATGGCCATTTTCATTTGGGCCTGTACGGCCATAAAAATTTCACTCTCCCCCACTATCTTCCAGTGAGAAAGAGCCTGTTCACAACCATTGGTCATGGTGGCCCACAAATTCCCCAGACGCATCTGCATGATGTGATAGAGAAGATTTTTATTCGGCCAGGATTTTAGAGTAAACTCCATGGCCTGTACGGCCTTGTCCTTCATCCTGTATTTGGAATAAATTTCAGAGAGGATCAGTGCAGCCTCCGCCGTGGCACTGTGACCTGAATTGTCTTTGAGAAACTCTTCAAGTTTTGTCACCTCATCACCATAGTCCTGATCCAGATCACCACTGGGAGGTGAGAGCTTTTTTTTCTTTTCCGGGTTTTCAGAATCCGACTCTTTACCTTCAGTTTCCAGGGCCTCCCTGAATTTCTCTTTTTTTTCCTTATAAGTCCTGATGACTGTTGAAAGCTTATCAAAACTTTTTTTCTCGTTCTGAAGTTCGGCACTATTCCTGTAAATGAAAAGACCGGCCCCTGCAACCATCACAAGAAAAACAACAAGAGCTTTTTTAAAATGGACTTCAATAAATTTTGACACCAAAGCCAGCCAGTCCATGAAATCATTTCCCTGTTTTTTACTCACAAAACCCCCTAAATCAACCTGACGGTCAGTTGTGAAATTTCCTGGTGCGATTCAACAATCCCGATATTTGATCAGAATGCCTGTTTCCTGAATGAATGATCGTCTCAAGACGATCTGAGGCTATTTTCAATGCGGCAGCATGAGTTGAACAGTTCATTTTTCTGGATACCTCAAAAACATTCATTATATTGTCGTAAACAGAATTGGTTTTTTCAAGGGCTCTTTCCACTGAATAGCCTTCCATCTCGATAAAAACATTCATCAATCCACCGGAATTAGCTACAAAATCAGGAGCATACAAAATACCCATCTCCCTGAGAGTGTCACCGTGACGAACCTCAGCCAGTACATTATTGGCCCCTCCGGCCACAATTTTACACTTCAGTTGGGGAATGCTTTCATCATTTAATATGGCTCCCATAGCACAGGGGGCAAACACATCACATTCCACTGTGTGGATGGTTTCAGGGTCTGATACCTGACATTGATATTTCCCGGACACAGAATCAACCTTTTTGGAATCAATATCAGCCACCACCAGCCGGACCCCCTGTTCCGCCAGATATTTAACAAGGTTTGACCCCACATGACCAAGACCCTGAATAGCCACACCAATACCTTTTAAACTGTCTGTTCCCAATTTTTCCTTACAGGAAGCCCTGATGGCCATAAGCACCCCATGGGCTGTATAAGGGGAAGGATCCCCCGAACCACCAAGCTCCTCCGAAATGCCCGTCACCCAGGATGTTTCCATATAAATGTTTTCCATATCATTGACAGTGGTCCCTACATCCTCTGCAGTAATATAACGTCCATTGAGAGAGTTGATAAATAAGCCAAAAGACCGGAAAAGCCCTTCTGATTTATCCTTTTTAGGATCTCCAATAATCACAGCCTTACCACCACCCAGACTAAGACCCGCTGCTGCTGCCTTGTAGGTCATCCCCTCGGAAAGTCTTAAAACATCGGTGAGAGCCTCTTCCTCACTGGAATAATTCCACATTCGAGTCCCACCAAGAGCTGGTCCCAATCGAGTGTCATGAATGGCAATAATGGCTTTAAGACCCGTCTTCCTGTCATTACAGAAAACAACCTGTTCATGATCCCCATATTTCCGGATATTTTTAAAAACCATTAAGCCTCCAGGCCAAAAGATGAAAGAAAATACTATTTATTTATAAATAATTCTTATCTATGGCAAGAAAAAAACTACCCCTTGCTATTCATGGGAAGCATCCATTCACAGGGCGGGGTTTCAGGAGGATTTTTTACTTGAAAAGTGTTGATATTTATTGAAACTGTCAATAGTATTAAAGTTTCTACAAGGAGGAATTTATGAAAAAACCATTAAAACTCTTGGTGTTATTTTTGGCACTGACTTCATGCACAACACCCAATAAAGAAGAAGTGAAAAATACCGAAGCCAATGAATCCAAACCCCTGGTTTTACACACTAAAGAGACTGAGGGTAAAGATCAACAAAGTGTCCCAACCCGTCCGGAGGTTATTCAATCCACCTGTGTGTCAGATCAGGACACTCGAATCATGGAGGTCAAAAAAACCAAAATGGGTGGTTGTGAACTTTTCTATACGAAATTTGGAAAAACCCAATCAGTGGCGACAGCCAATATTGGCACCAAATACTGCAAAGAGGTCAAAGAACGTATCCAGGTCAATTTGGAGAAAGCTGGTTTTTCCTGCCAGTAAAAAACAGTCACACACTGTCCACTTTGGTTTTTACACAGGCTTCTTAATTTTTATTTGTTTGTTAAAACAGCTTCTTTTTTTAGAGGATCAATGGAAAGATAGGATGTCACTTTTGAGCCTTTACCACCTCTGTGAAAAACAGATATTTTTTTAGTCAACTGTTTTGCTGAAGCAGGATATCGTCCTCCTTTTTTACCTGAAGTCTTAAAAAAAGATTTTGGTAAATTGACAGAAATAGTGTAATGGCCCTTACGGCAATTTGCAGCCTTCATTTTCCCTTCTATTTGAATATAGATAATTGACTGACCGGGGAGGCAGTTGCCAAAAAAATCAACCTGGGAGTTTGCACCTCCCTCTTCAGAATAGATATCCCCTGATGTTTCAACCGTGACAGAGGAAAAATGACCAGCCGGCAGGCGATCCGTTTTATTAAGGCTGCAATTGGCCATAAAGAAAATCACTAAAGGAAAAAACCACAACATAAGATTATTGTAATGGTATTTTTCTTTTTTACAATAAAATTACAATAAAAAATGAAGATTTTTTGATTGAAGGGCCCTGATAAACAGACAAAAGCCCCGGGATTGCTTTTCCAGAAGCTGTCTGATGGATATATCCTGGATTTTTCCGTCTTTTAACTGGTCCCAGACATTGGTAATAAAAACCCGATCAGGATAGATAAAGCCATTGCGATAACCAAAAATCTGCTGCAGGTGCTCCACAGGTCTGACCCCTCCAAAACGACCCCCCAGGCCAATAAAACAAAAAGGACGGTGTTCAAAAGACTCAGGATACTTCCATTGATCGATAAAATACTTAAGTATCCCGGGTATGGACCCATTATATTCCGGACAAACGGTAACAAGCCCCTCAGCCTTCATCAGTTGTTCAATGGCCAAAACCACCTTTTCCGGTTTTTCAGAGTCATAATGGGTTCCATTGAGCTGATCCATTCCAATCTTACCCAATTCCATAATATGGGTCTCGAAACCCTGGGACTGATACATGGGTTCAATAAAACGGGCTACCTGGAGGCTGCGTGATCCGGGACGATTTGTTCCCACAAGAATCTGTACCATAATCAAAAATCCCGAACCACCAGAGCTTCTGCCGGACAGTCAAGAACTCTGCGGCCCTTTAAAAAAGCCAATTCTATAAAAAACAAACAGGCCTCAATACAGCCACCCATTTTTTCAACCAATTCACAGGTTGCACGGGCTGTACCCCCTGTGGCCAAAACATCATCCAAAACAAGAACCCTCTCCCCCTTTCCGACACTTGAAGAGATCATCTCAATGCTGTCTGTCCCGTACTCCAGATCATAAGTGCAACCAACAGTCTCTCCAGGAAGTTTCCCTTTTTTACGGACCATAACAAAACCCTTATTTAAATGTAAAGCCAGGGCCGCCCCCAGGATAAAGCCCCTTGATTCTATGGCAACAATCTTGTTGAAATCAAAATTTCCAGCTCTCTGAGCCAGATCATAAATCAGTTGACTAAAAAGCCTCTGATCCAGAAGTAAAGGGGAAATATCAAGAAAATCAACCCCCTTCTCAGGAAAATCAGGAACCACTTTCAATGCCTTTTCCAAATCCATACAAAAGTAAAAACCGTTTTTTGTTGATTTGTCAAACCCCAAAAACTGAGTCGCACGGAAAACAGGAAGCTATCTTTTAACCTGATGGAGTAAAGCCGGACCCATGTCACCAGCGACCATAGCTGGACTTTTTCAGAGCCATGATGGCAATAAGGTAAAAAGCAAATGAAGTAACCAGTGAAACACACAGAGAAATTCCCATGGAGACATCTGAAAGACCAAGGATCCCGTAACGAACCCCATTAATAAGATAGAGCAAAGGGTTTATTTTTGAAACACTCTGCCAAAAAGGATGAAGCCCATCCAAACCAAAAAACACTCCACCAAGATAGATCAAAGGCAGAATAATAAAAGAACCCACCCCACTGATATGGTCAAAAGTTTTTGCCCAAAAGGCAATGGCAATTCCAAACATGGAAAAACTCAAGCCACCAATGACAAGAAAGACAAAGAGAATGAAGGGGTTTTCAGGGATCAGAAACTGACCTTGATTGATGAAATAAAAAAAATCCCCCACGACAAAAGTAACAAAACCCACAATAAGACCACGGGTGAGTCCTCCAAAGGACAAAGCCCATAAAATCCCCCGGGGACTCATGGGAGCCACCCGCCAATCTTCAAGTTCTCCTCCAAACTTGCCGGACACAATGGAACTTGAAGAGTTTTGGTAGGCATTGTTGAGAACAGACATCATCACCAGTCCGGGAATCAGGAAAGCCAGATAGGGAAGATTGTCCTTTAAAGTAATCTTTTCCCCAAGGCTGACTCCAAAAATGAGAAGATAAAGACCGGAACTCACGATAGGAGCACAGACAGTCTGCAGGATTACCCTGAAGAAACGTCTGATCTCACGATAATAGAGGGTGAGAAAGGGTCTGAAACCAACAGGAATCTGTATCAACTCTTTCCCCCTGTCTTTTCACCCTCACCCAGGACCCGGACAAAAGCCTCCTCCAAAGTGCCTTCTGAAATACGAATGTCCCGCAGATCCCGAATATCACAATGAATGCTGGTGAGCAGTTCTCCAATACCCAGGTCCTGGGGAATGACAAACCGAAGCCGACTGCCATTTCTGTCCACAAGATAAGAGGACTTTATCTCTCCACAGTCTCCGTTGAAAATCAAAGTCACCTGCCGTTTGGTGAGTTTTTTTATCAGATCCCGGGTGGGAGCCACTGCCCGCAAGCCACCTTCCTGTAAAATCCCAACCTGATCACAAAGCTCTTCAGCCTCTTCAAGATAATGGGTGGTCAATAAAATGGAAATACCGGATTCCCTGAGTTCCCGGACAAAGGCCCAAAGAGAGGCCCTCAATTCAATATCAACCCCGGCAGTGGGTTCATCCAGCAACAGAAGTTTTGGACTGTGAACAAGAGCCTTGGCAATAAGCAATCTTCTTTTCATACCGCCACTCAGAGCTTTGACTTTTTTATTCCTGTGTTCATAGAGTCCCAGACGGTTGAGAAGATAATGAATTCTGTCACGGTTAAACCAGGTCTGAAAATAACCCGAGTGAAATCCAAGAATTTCCTTAACAGTGAAATAACCATGGTGAACGATCTCCTGGGGAACATAGCCGATAAGCATTTTTGTTTTTAAAGGCTCCCTGAGTGGGTCCATACCAAAAATCCGACATTGACCCCGGGTGGGTTCCTGGAGAGTGACAAGACAGGAAATAATAGAGGTCTTACCGGCCCCATTTGGACCCAGAAGACCAAAAATCTCTCCGGGTTTCATTTCAAAACTGACCCTGTTAACAGCCGTAAAATCCCCGTATTTTTTAACCAGGGAATCAATCTTCAGGGGAATTTTACAATTCACATCCACTAACGCACCTGTTCTGAGAAAGGGGATCCAAAAACCACTCCCCTGTTTTCCTTTTCAAGCCAGTTTATATCCCACTGACTGTCCAGAAGAACCACAGGCCTTCCCCCTCTATCCCTGTAAATTTTTTGGGAGCCCTCCAAATGCTCCACGGGTTCCCCTTTCTCATTCCTTGGCCAACGGGCCAGGGTGAAGGAAGACCGGTCCAATTGTGTTCCCAGTCCATATTCATCCTGAAGACGAAACTTGAGAACATCAAACTGAAGTTCGCCAATCACTCCAACAACAGGATCCTGCTCCCCCACCAGAGGATCCACAAACAACTGAATCACCCCCTCCTCTGAAAGCTCCTTTAAGGCTTTTTGCAGCTTTTGTCTCTTCATGGCATCACTGACAAGGACTCTTGTGAACAGTTCAGGTGAAAATTGGGGAATTTTTTCAAAGATCACTTTTTTCCCGGAAGTCAGACTGTCACCAATCATGAAAAGTCCGGGATCATTGATCCCCACCACATCACCGGCAAAAGCCGTTTCCAGGGTCTGACGGTCCCTGGCTAAAAATCCTGAAGAATGGGACAAACGAACTTCACGGTTCAGTCTGATATGTCTGGCTTTCATTCCCCGCTCAAAACGTCCGGAACAGATACGAAGGAAAGCCATCCGATCCCGATGCCTGGGATCCATGTTGGCTTGTATTTTAAAAACAAACCCGGAAAAACCGGAATCTGTGGGACTCACAAGACCTTCATCCGTTCTCCTTGATCCGGGAGGGCCTGCCCACCTGACAAAATAATTGAGAAAGGATTCCACTCCAAAGTTCAGTCTGGCACTTCCCCAAAAGGCGGGAGACAATTCTCCGGCCATAAACTTTTTCACGGAAAATTCCTGACTGTCCAATTCAATGAGTTTGATCTCTTCCATCACAGACTCAAAAATATCAGGATGAATCCACTGTTTCCAGCGGGGATCATCAAGACCCTCCACAGGAATCCTGACAACCTCCCCTTTTGTCTTATTATTGAGCATCACAGACCGATCCAGACGATCATAGAGACCGGCAAAAAGTTCTCCCAGACCCAGAGGCCAATTCACAGGAAAACATTTCATCTTTAAGGTGCTTTCAATTTCATCAATCAATTCCAGGGGAACCTTGCCCTCACGATCACATTTGTTGATAAAGGTAAAAATCGGAATTTTACGGTGATTGCAGACTTCATAGAGTTTTTTTGTTCTTTCCTCCACTCCCTTGGCCACATCAATAAGCATCAGAGCCGTGTCAGCGGCCACCAAAGTCCGATAAGTGTCTTCACTGAAATCCTTATGCCCGGGGGTATCAAGAAGATTGACCCGTTTCCCCCTGTAATCAAAATGCAGAACACTGGAAGTCACTGAAATCCCACGCTTCTGCTCCATGGTCATCCAATCCGAAGTGGCTGGCTTTTTACCTCCCTTTCCCTTCACCTCCCCCATCTTGTGGATAACTCCTCCAATGTAAATAAGCTTTTCAGTGATGGTTGTCTTGCCGGCATCGGGGTGAGAAATAATGGCAAAGGTGCGTCTTCTGTTGATTTCCTCTTTATCGCTGATCTGTTCCATAGGTCTTTTGAAAGACTACCAGCCCCCCCCTGAAAAATCAATTGATCTTTATAAAACAGGATCGTTATACTTGTAAAAATATGCTTTTAAATAAAAGAATCCAAAAACTGGAAACCATTAAAAAAACTGTTCTGGAACGGCTGGAAAAGATCCGGAATCTTCGCCTGACACTGGGACTGGCTTTGTTCGCCCTGTTGATCTCCTCTCAGATCATCAAAGGGGTTTATCTTGAACTTGTGGCCTTTTTTTTCATTCTCCCCCTGTTTGTTTTTTGTTTTCGAAAAAGCCTGTCCTTTAAAAATTTTACGGATCATATTGATGAACTGATCCGGTTTTACAAAAATCAACAGGCTTTCAGCCAAGGACGTTCCACCGCTTTTTGTCACCCGGAACAGATGGCCGACGTAAACCTTGCAAGAGACCTTGACCTGGGGGCTCTATACGCCAACATGGATTACTGTTCATCCGTGGAATCCAGGGAAAAATTCAATCAATGGCTGTGTCAGCAGTTCAAAGGTTCAGATCGCAGTCTCCGGCAATCACAAATTCTGGAAATCCTCAAATACCCGGGAATATTAAGAAAAATTCAGAGAAAATCAAAAACCCATCTCATCGAGTTCACAAAAATAAAAAGAGAGGTGGAACGTTCTTTTTTACCCCACACCCCCTGGAAATGGATCATTCCCCTTTCCTGGTCTGTACTGGTTCTCTTTTTGTTACTGGGAATGACAAGCCTCTTCTGGAAAACAGCCCTGTTCATTTATGTTGCCAGTCTTCTGGTTTACATTAAAAAAACACAGTTCCTCTTTTCAAGACTCCAGGATATTCATAAGGACTTCAGCGAACTCAAGGTCCAGATGATCTCTTTTGAAAAGCTTGGCAAACGACTTTCCTTCACCCACAGTCTGTCAAAAAAAGAGGCTTCAGGAGACAGTAAAACTCTGGGAAGACTGATCTCCCTGATAAGCCTGAGAACCAATCCCGTTGTGTTTTATATTCTCAATCTCATGGCCCCTCTGGATTTTCTTTTCACGGAACTCAGCGAAAGATCAAGAAAGAAGTTTGACTCTCATTTTAAACACTGGAGTGAAGAGTGGATCCTCATGGAGTGCCTGGGGTGTTTTGCCAATCTGAAGATTTATCATAAAACCCAATGGGCGGAGATCAACACAGAGGGGGATTCCTTTGTGGAAACTGAAGATCTTTGTCATCCTCTTATCAGTCAGGATTTTGTGATTGGCAATTCCTTTTCTCCAAAAAACAAAAGGGTTCTTATTATCACCGGTTCCAATATGAGCGGAAAGTCCACTTTCCTGCGGGCCATGGGAATCAACTACTGCCTTGCCAATATTGGAGCTCCCGTTTTTGCCGGAAGTTTTTGTTTCAAACCCATGAAGATCATGAGCTGCATTCGGGTCAGCGACTCCCTCAGAGACGGCCAGTCCTACTTTTTTGCGGAAGTCCAGAGGATGAAAAGTATCATCAATTGTGCCCATCAGGACCCTCTTTTCTTCTTGATTGATGAACCACTCAAGGGAACCAACAACCGTGAAAGACTCATGGGTAACAGGAGCTACATCAACCGCATTGTAGAAAGTGGAGCCTGTGGTCTCATAAGCACCCATGACCTGGAACTCACCCAACTTTCAGAGTGTTCTGAGGTCGTTGATAACTATCACTTCAATGAACAGTGGAAGGACAACAATCTCTACTTTGATTACAGGATCAGACAGGGGGCTTCAAAAACCACCAATGCCCTGAAAATCCTGGAAAAAGAGGGCTTGTACTGATAATGAATGACTTTGGAATCAACCCCCATCAGACCGGCATCTGACACTTTTAAGATAGCGAATCGTCTCCCCGTCCGGATGATTGATTGCATCCAGATGAGTGCTGTTATCAAAACTGGTAACTCCATTGTGACCAAAAGCAGTCTTGACAACCTTCTTCTCCTCTGGATCCTCGTAAACCTGGATCCGACACTGAGATCCTTTCAGCATATCCAATCCGTTATATAAGGTACAGAGAACATAAACATTTCGTTCATCCGTGTTAGATGGACTGTATGTGTCTGTTTCAAAGTCAATCACACCCTTTTGGTCTTTTAAAAAACAATAATACTGTGCAACCATACGTGCATACTCATTCCTTTGTGCCTCGGTCTGCGGTCTTATTCTAAAAAAAGATTTGGCATGAGAAAGACTGATCCGGTGCCTATGGGTAATGGAAATGGACATTTGATCATCACCTCCCCTTGTTTCTGTTCTCGTATATTCAAGATAAATGTCTCCGTAAACCACAGGAGTGAAGCAACCATGATTATAAGAATCATATATCTTCGGAGGAGTACACCTCTCGGAACCACCATCACCATTGTTGGGATCATCATCGTCGGGATCACGATCATCAGGATCAAAGTTGGGAGGATAGCACACAACACGGCTGGAACTGCCGGAATAACACTTTGCCCCCGGGCCATAATACCCGTTCCCGGGTCTGGGGTTGGCCGGATCCGGATCACAGTTGCTGGTATCTTCGTTATATTTTTCGTAGTCATCACAATCAGTTTCCTCACAGTCCCTCTCACGACAACTGGCTCTGAAAACACCCTCTGCCCATCTGGATTCTGCACTGGAGGACTCCTCACATCTTGCCTCTTCACCAGTGCCAATAACAGCCACTCTTGTGGCAGCACATTGGGCACCTCCATTGCGTGGAACAGGCTCATTACAAATACGGGAACAGATTCTAAAGCCATCACCACAGATCTTGGAACACTTCAGCCCGTTGGGCCAGATCATCCAGTCTGAAAAATCACCCCAATCCCCATCAATGGGAGCAAAGATCGACTCAACACTGAAATTTCTCCCACTGCTGATAAAAATAATATTATGACCTATTTCCACCAGTGTATTTTTTCCATTGTTTCTTACAGAAAAGCCCAAGGGGCTATCAGCGGGCAGCCTCACTCTTGGAGTAAGAACCTCCGACCGTCTCCCAACAAGATCCAGAATCACTATTTTTTGTCGATTATCAGACACAGACATATCAGACAGATATATCAGTTCTTTTTCACCTCCTTCCATATCCACATCAATAAGAAGCATGGGAGTGTCAGGGGCTGGTTCATTGGTTAAATTGTCAATATTGTTTATTTCCTGAAAATTTCCGGATCTCACCAGACGCAGGGTAAAATAATCCTGGGAACCTGTCGCTGTCCCCCCGGAATCATCGGAATCACCAGAGTTACCGGATTTGGAAAAGAAGACAGCATTCTCAACGCCGTTGCCGTCAACATCACTAAAAAGGACCTCAGAGGCAATGACACCAGAGTATTTAAGGGTTGTCGTTTCATTTGGCCAGGGATGGCTGACCTCATTTTTCTGATTCATACTGGCTCTGGTGTATCGCTTATGTCGGGGAGCCAGTCCGCCACAATTATTAAAATTCAGGGCAACAAAAGATCCACACAGCAAAAACAATAAAAAAAATGAAAATTTGGAAACAGCTTCCCCCCTTTTTGTGATTGAACCGGTTTTTTTATGAAAGCAAAAAAAAGACAAAAACCCCCAATCCTTTGTTAATATTATTATAGTCTCTTTGCCAAAAAGAATAAAATAAAAATATTGCTTCTGTTTCATATTGAAACAGATTCCATGGGGAAACCCGGTGAAAACCAAAAGTGACAAGCCGTCAGTCACAAACAGGCAGAATCATTTTGCCTGCACCCATCCTGTTTTGACTGATGAATTCTTCATTGTTAAATAAACTTTCATCCACTCCACTTGAAAACTTCAGGCTTTCAATCTGGTCCATGACCCTGTACATATCAAGACATGGGTTCTTTGAAGCCATACAAAGACTGAATTGCCTTTCCAGATCACCTGACAATTTCATGAAGTATTCCCTTAAATCATTGTCAAGACGGGGCATTGTTCCTGAAAAATGGTTTTTTGTCGCATCATACTTCAATTCAAACTGCAAAAATCCAGGCTCCATTGGAAAAACAAAATTCCCCCTGCTGTCAATGATTATTTCCCTGTACAGTCCTGTCATTTTTGGGATCATAACCTTAAAGGTTCCCTCTTTCTTTTTTGAAGCTTTGATGCAAACCGGTGTTTTCGGGTACTGTAGTGAGTAAGAAAAAGAATAAAAGTAATCATAAATGGAAAAACCCACCATATCCAATAACAGGTCCCTGGATTTATTCTCGTAAATTGTTTCAAAAAAATCCCTGTTGTGATCTTCCCATTGAATTGTATCATCAGCGGCAATGACCTCCTCAAGTTCAGCCGTGTCCCCAGGAGTTATTCCGTAAAAAAATGAAAGCAGGAGTCCAGTGCCCATTTTGGATTCGTCATTGCCACCAAAAGTACAGATGGGATTGTTGTGGTTGTTGTTAAAGGCTGAAATGCATTGGGCATTTATTCCAACGGCAATCTGATCAAGATACTCAGGTTTATACCTCTTACCCATAAAGTGGATATCATCTTCATTATCATTATCTATTCTGACACTGATGAGACCGGAAAGTTTCCCATCCTGTGAAATAAAAGCTGAACCGGAGTGGCCTCCGATAATAGATGTATCGCAAAAAAGAGACAGAATATGGGATTTCGGATGATTGTAAAATATGGAAAAATAATTATTCATGTGTGACTGACATGATATTTTTTTTACCTTTCCATTAACCACCAGCCTGGCTGAACCTGTATCTGTTTCTTCAATGCGTGATGTTTCATAATTAACGGGAAAGGTCACCAGATTTGTTTTATTGGGCACCCCTGATATGTCAATCTCAATGGGGGTTCGGTCAATTTTGTGCTCCAGTTGAAGAACAGCCCAGTCAGAGTCAAAATTTTTACCAATATTATTGTATGAATAATCCAGGCTGAGATCGATCACTGAACGACAACCAATACGTTCAGCCTCCTTTTTCCCTGTTTTTGGAAATATCAATGTGATATTCGTACAGGACAGGCCCTGACCAAGACTCTCCTCAGGTAAGCAATGTCGGCTGGTTAACACTTTGTCCCGGGCAATCAGGGTCTGTGAACAGGTTCCTATGACATATTCCTCTTCAAAACCGGAAACAGAGTTCATTTTTCTGACTTTTTTAAGGAAAACGAGACCTCCGGCATATTCAGGACAATCTTTTAAATCCTGGCAGGAAATTTTCAGATTATCAATGGCCTGTCGGTCTTCCTGTTGAAGAATAAGAACTTCAGGGATGTTTTCCTTACTATAGCTGATTGTTGTCAGAAAAGCAGACAAACAACAGGATTTTATAAGAGTTTTCAACACTCTCCCACTCATTTTTCTCAAGACCCCCTCTATCACAAGTAAAAAATAAAAGAAGAACAATCAAGAGATTTTATAAAAATGACATCATAACCACATTTGTTTTTTATAAAAGGCAAGCTTTTAGAAGGTGAAGTTCCAATTCCCCACAAAAACCAATGTAATAATTTCAATAATCAATTTTTTTCTGAAAAAGCTTGATAAAATAATATTAATTTAATATAATGCGACGTGGTCGCCATGCAGATCAAGATGTCTGAATGAAAACCATCACAGAAAACTAAACACAATCAGGATGAATGCAATTTTTTTAAGGAGGTTCAAATGATTCATCTAAAAAAGATCATTACCGTTTCACTTCTTGGAACCGCCATGCTTGTTTCTATAAATACATTCTCCAGCAGCAATGAAGCCTTCACCACCATTAAAAAAAATATCCCAGGTATTTTCTGCACAAAATATTTTATTTATGGCAAGGAAATCACTGAATGCGAGATAGACAGGGAAAATGTGGACCCGGAAGAACTCTACAGCAATCTCATGAAAAGCCAGAGAGCCGTTGTCAACTGTATGAAAGCAAAAAAATCTGACGGGGAGGCTGGAGCCGAAGAGCAATGTCATGCTGTCATAGAAGGTATTTCCTGTACACGGTATTATAATGTAATAAAACCCACTGAATGTGATATCGACGAGGAAACCATAAATCCAGATCAGCTTTTTGCAGTTCTTATGGGCACCACATTCTACCAAAAGGATTGCTATGATAATGGAAGATCAGTGAGTTGTATGCAACCACTCAATTGACCCCTGGCAAAAGGGGTAACCTCCAAGAAGTGTGAACCTCTTTTGTGTATGTTCAACGGCTCTTGGAGTTAAATCTATTCCGGTTAGATATCTTGGTTTTGATTTGGCCCATTCCCCTTTTATCTACGAGGAGGGGTTTGAGAAAACTCATAATGAATCAGGGCAATTAGCATTGAGGAGGCTTTGACTCTTGGCTCGATTGATAAGTCCTTCAATGGTGTTTTTTATGGATTCCATTTGACTGCTCTGTAACACAGCTCCACCAATCGGTCTGACCAACATTTCACTTTTATAAAACTTCCATTTATTGCCACCATCAAAAGGGTCTTCATAAGTGATATCCTGATTTGGCAAATCCACTATCCTCCCTGACTGACTGTCAGCATAATAAAATTTGTATTTTAATCCCTCTTCAGGAAAGAAGACAGCCAGTTCATCCGTCTGTAGAGAAACATTTTCCGCACATTGGATCTGCCTGTTGGTTGTCGCCTCCCTCCAAAGAAGACTGACCGTTGAATTTTCTTTATTATATTTGGCATTTGTAAAACCAGGATTAAAACTATAACCACTATCACTATGATAACTCCAATCTGTTGTATTCGCAGAATAAGTGGAATAATTGTTACAAAAACCTCCGTCATCCTTTTTTGCAGTCAGTTCATTGATTTCATCTTCAAAGAAACTTTTCAGCTCACCAATATTCCCCGAACTGGCATATTTGGTTCCAGAAGGCAGACAAACTGAATCCTCGTAAATATCGTAGTTCAGGACAACTGAAAGACTTTCAGTTCCATTATTAAAAGAAAGAGTGGAAAGGGTGCATTTGTTGTCAGTGGGCTGATTTGTTCCAGCTTCAGTTACGGATGAATGCTCAATGGATTGAATATATGCAAGGAGAATTGTCCTCTCATTCTGGGACAGACGATGCTGCCAGTGACACTCCAAAGGGTCGTGAACAAAAAGATAACCGTAAACACTCTGATGCTCATTACGTTCTCTAACAGACAAACAATGGGGAAAGGCTGATTCTGAACAAGAGGTATCGATACTGATATCATCATCCTTAGAAATAGTATTCTCCAAAAAATGATGACCAAACTTTACTGAAATCAAATTGGAGGAAACAACATCCTCTCTTGCCATTGAAGGATGAACATTCAAATCAGAAACAGCTGTTTTGTAGAGAATATGCCCCCCGTTACTCAAATTCACAACAAAGCTTGTTCCATCCCCTCCTACATTTACATCCTCCGGTCTGTCTCTGAATTGTTCCGATTTAGCGGAACTGGAACTCTTGCTGCAGTTCTGGTATATGATACCTGTAAAAAAAACAGTAATAAATATAGTAAAAAGACTGATAGTTTTTTTCATACTCTTTCCTCCAGAAAATAAACTGACAAGAAGACTCTTGTAAAAATCCAAACAGGATCTGACCTCTCAATTTGAGATATCGGAATAGAAGAGAAAAAACTTAAACAAAGTTCCCTGTTTTTTTTACAAAAAATACCTTGTTTAGAACATTAACACCCGATGTCAATCTTTCTACATAGCAACTTTTATCCTCCTTATACTCATGGATATTGAGATTAAGGATGGGAATATGCCGATATAGAGATATAGTGTGATAAACTTTCCACGGGCTTGTTTCTGTCTTAAAATGGTACGATCTTATTTTCAAAAAACTTATAGATTTGGAAAGTAAAATACAAATTTTTGAAAGAAAGGTCTCGGCCTACCATGTCGGAATTCCCGGTGAAGTGGCCTTTGACGAAAATTTCTGATGAACCTAATATTGAAACCTGAGTTGTTTCAGGACTCCCTCCGGCAGAACGGGAAGGCAGGATTTGGGTATAAAAAAACTGGCCAGATTATTGAGATCCTGAAACACCTTATGCTTATCACTGGCGGCTCTTAAATATTTGTGACCCGTGGAACCTCCTGTCCCCATTTTTCCACCAATCATACGGTGAACCATTTCAGCATGACGGTGTCGCCACTGGGTAACACCCTCATCAAGAGTTTGAAGATTCTGTATAAGGTGAAAGGGAAGCTGTAAAATGGGTTCATCCCTGTAGAGATCAATAAAAAGAGCGGCTTTTAAGGCTCTGTGGGACAAACGCCACTGGCCTTCTGATTGCATCTTTGTGTAAGTTTTTTCATCAAAAAGAGATTGAAAACTTTTTTCCATCACGTCTGTGTTTTTAATTAGTTGTTCCTTGATTGGCTGATCATTTTCAGAGTTTTCAATGTTTTCACGACTTGTAGCTATCCTTTTTTCCACAGCCTGACGATACTCTTTCCAGAAATCAAAGGAGCCATGATGCAAAAAAGGAGTTCGTTCCAACCATTTTTCCAAAAGAATAAAAAGGGAGGATTGGGTCTCGCTGCCACTGGCTCTTTTCTGATCTTCAGGAGACAGGGTTTTCTTGTAATCCTGATTATTATAAGTGAGCCTGTGGACCTGTTTAAGTCCCAATTTGTTTTCAATGAGCCGAAACTGTCCGCTCTGAAAACCCGAAGCGGGATAAAGGTAATCTCGAAACTCAAGGAAATCCATAGGTGTCATGGTTTCAAGAACATCCACCTGGGAAACAAGAATTTTTTGAATCTCTATGATACGACCAAGTCGGTTATTGATCGTAAGCATATCCCGTTCCTGAACTCTGTCCCGATTCAGCAAGCTTATAATTGAATCCAACTCAAAGAGAATCTGCTTAAACCACAACTCATAGGTTTGATGAATTATGACAAAAAGCATTTCATCATGAACCCGTTGACCGAACTTTTCACTCCTCAGGGACTGGAGTTTTATGAGTTCAGAAACTTTTAAATATTCTGAATAATGAACAGGGGGACACATTTTCATTCATTCTCCATTAAAATTTCGAAAAATATATCATGGAGAAAAGACATTCCAAAGATTTTTTTTCAAGTCATATAAATTTTACAAAAAATACCTTGTTTAGAACATTAACACTCGATGTCAATCTTTCTACATAGCAACTTTTATTCTGCTTATACTCCAGAAAATCCTTGTTTCGGAAAGATTTTAAAAAATGACAAGGGAAAATAATGTCAGGGTATCGATTATCAGTTGACAGGCAGCCAGAAATCCGATGCATCCATTTCTTGAAAAAAGTAAGTAATAACAGTTATTTGAATTTGTTTTTTTTTGTGAAAACCCAAACCCGATCAATGTGGCATTGATGGAAAGGTCTTTACCCATAAAAAAGAAAACCGGGATATGTCTTTGAAAAGGGTTACCCCTCGTCATGGTCTTCCAGGGACAAGTCAATAATTTCCCCTGAAGGAAGAGCATAGGCGACCCTCAATTCAACGGACTGGGCTTTTTGGTCCTCAAAAATATGCCTGGCCCTTTCCAGTCTCAACCTCTGTTTGAAATTCAGGCGAAAATGAATCCCGTCAGAATGGGACAGGGATTTGGCTTCAACCAGCAACCAATGTTCTCTTTTCAAAACAAGATCAATCTCAATGCCTGCAATCCTGATATTGCGGGCCACCAGACAAAATTTTCTCTCCTCAAAATATTTGAGAACCAGATCCTCGCAGTGACGACCTTTTTTTTGACAGATATTCCTTGACCCCTGCAAAACCACTTCTGTGAATTTCAAGGGGTCCTTTTTCCTTAATGACCTGCCTGTGTTTGAGAGTGCCATAACCCTTATGCTCCCTGAATCCATAACCTGGATATTTTTCCCCCAATTTCCTCATCAGCCGGTCCCTGCAAACCTTGGCCACAATGGAAGCCGCCGCTATTGGTTCAGCCCTTAAATCCCCTTTCACCAAAGGGATTTGCTTAAAGGGTATCTGTGGTATTTTCTTATGGCCATCAACCAGAACATGGGCCACCCTTTGTTGCAGGGATTCCACCGCTCTTTTCATGGCAAGCAAGGAAGCCCACAGAATGTTGATTTCCTCAATTTCCTGAACTGTAGCAAAACCAAGACCAACGGGACAGGCTGCAAAAATAAGGGATGACAGCCTTTCCCTTTCTTTTTCGGACAACTTTTTGGAATCCGTCAGATCTGAAGTTTCAAAATCCGGTGGAATAATGACAGCCCCGGCATAGACGGGACCGGCCAGACAACCCCGACCCACTTCATCCACTCCAATAACAGGTTGGGGACTCAATTCCCTCCAGGGGAAAGGGTCAAATCCTGGTTGTAACATGAAAGCCTAACCGTTTTTTGTTTTTGTCTTTTGACGCTGTTCTCTCATGACAGCCAGTTCCGAACGCACCTTGGCCGCCCGTCCCCTAAGATTCCTGAGGTAAAAAAGACGGGACCTGCGGATTTTTCCATAGGCAAGAACCTCAACTTTATTGATTATGGGGCTTCTGAAAGGAAAGGTTTTCTCCACTCCTATGCCTTCTGAAACCTTGCGGACCGTAAAACTGCGATTGGGGCCGGAACCCTGAATCTTTAAAACAATCCCCTTAAAAATCTGTATTCGTTCTTTTTCACCTTCCTTAACCTTCACAGAAACATTGACGGTGTCTCCCGATGAAAACGAAGGATAGGATTTCACTTCCTGAATCTTTAAAACAGCTTGGCTTGCAGGGTTAAACATAATCCACCTCTCCTACAAAAAATTTCATCATCAGACGGGAAAGATTACCACCGCCCACATGGAGGGTCAAGTTGATGTTGTATGGCAGTTCAATAAATTTCCGGCCCGCCACCACACCGGGAATCACAAACTGAAAATTTTCAAACGGAAACATTGATTTCCATGGAAGCAGGGAGTAATTTTCCCCCATGAAACCCATAAAGGTCCACAAGCATCTTTATTCAAGCCTGGGTCACCGCCCAAAGTTAAGAATCCGGGTCCAATCCATTCATGGAGAGAATCTCAACCTGGCCTGTCCCCGGGCCACAAGAGCCATGGTGGCTTTGATGGATATGCAGGCCGCCCTTGGCGGGGCAGCCAGTCACTTTGGAGGACCATCAGCTTTTGCTGAGATCATGTCGGCCATGCATGGCTTTATGTTTCACTGGTCTGAAAAACAAAACAAAAACTGGCATGAACTTTTTCACTTTGTCAACGATGCCGGTCATTGTGAAAACGGCCTCTATGCTCTTAAAGCCAATTATCATGTAGCAGGTATAAACTTTCAACATCTCAGGGGGTTTCGATCCATTGACAGTGTTCTCACGGGTCATGGTGAAGCCCATCTGTTTCCCCAGGGGGTTTTTATAAGTAATGGTCCCCTGGGTTCGGGTCTTCCTCAGGCCCAGGGGCTGGCTGCTGCTGAATCCTTTTCCCAAACCCCGCGGACAACGGTGGTTACCATCTCTGATGGAGCCTGTATGGAGGGGGAAGCCAAAGAAGCCCTGGCCTCCATTCCCGGGCTTTCCGGCAAAGGAAAACTGGGACCCTTTATCTGCATGATCAGTGACAACAACACCAAACTTTCAGGACGTATTGACGATGATTGTTTTTCCATGGAACCCACCTTTCAATCCCTTTCACCCTTGGGCTGGGAAGTGACCCGTATTGAAGAGGGTCACAATCCTGAACGGGTTTATCAATCCATTGAAAGGTCTTTCCAGAACCTTTTAAAAAATCATTCAAAACCTCAAATGCTCTGGTTTAAAACCCTGAAGGGAAAAGGGGTGGCCTCTATGGAAAGATCTTCTTCAGGAGGGCACGGGTTTCCCCTGAAAAAAACGGATGAACTCCAGTCTTTTATTGAGGAAATTTATGGAGAGGAAAAAATACCCGACATTATCAGTCAGTGGATCAAGGACCTGACTCATTCACCAAAACCAAAAAATTCCTCCAAAAAAACAGAGGATGAAGCCGTGAAAGTTCAAAAGGGAGTGAGTGAAGCCCTTTGTGAAATGTTTGAAAAAAACCATCCCATTATTTCCATTTCAGCAGATCTTCAGGGTTCAACCGGTGTGGCTGGTTTTCGGAAAAAACATCCACAGGCCAGTTTTGAAGTGGGCGTGGCCGAAGCCAATATGGTCAGCCTGGCCGTGGGCCTGTCTAAACAGGGTTTTATCCCTGTTGTTGACACTTTTGCCCAATTTGGAGTCACCAAAGGAGCCCTGCCACTGATTATGAGTGGTCTTTCTGAAGGCCCCCTCATAGCTATCTACTCCCACACCGGATTTCAGGATGCTGCTGACGGGGCTTCCCATCAGTCTCTGACCTATCTGTCCATGGTTTCAGCCATTCCCAATGTGGATGTGATATGTCTGAGTTGTGCCAGTGAAGCCAAAGCCCTTATCAGTCAGGCCATTGAGAATTTTGCCCGAATCAAAAAAGATGGAAAAACTCCAAGGTCCAGCCTTTTTTTTCTTGGACGGGAAACCTATCCCTCCTGTTTTAATAAAAAAGTAAAATACTGTTACGGTCAGGCTCAGATTCTTGCAGACAACTCCCCTGTTTTTGACCAATCAGTGGCTTTACTGGCCATGGGGCCTTTGATTGAAAAGGCTCTGGTGGCTCACAGGCTGTTGGCCCTTGAAGGAATCGGAAGTGTTGTGGTCAATCCATCCATCATCAACCAACCGGACATAAAAACCATCAAAGAGGTCCTTGGAAAAACAGAGGGGCGTTTGTTAACCATTGAAGATCACCGTCTTGTGGCCGGTTTTGGAGCCATGCTCAGCCACGCACTGAGTCTTCAGGCTGTCCCCTTTAAACTTAAAAGCCTTGGAATTGGGGATCATTTTGGCCGAAGTGCCCACCGTGCCGATCATCTCTACGAAAAATTTGGCCTGGGAGCCAAAGACATTGTGAAAAAAACCATTGGCCTTATTCGTGGAGAATAATTTCAACGGAACCAGGTCATACCGGTTCACTTGACTTTTCAGATGTTCTGGAAGGGGAAATCCGTGAAAATTCAAACAGGATCAGTATAATAGGGGGTCTCACCTTCATCGTGATCAGTGGTGTCGATCACCTCTGTAACGCCTGGAACAGCCTGTTTGATAGCCTCTTCAATGCCCTCCTTAAGAGTCTTATAGGACATGGCACAACCCTGACAACCACCACCCATCTCAATAAACACCTTTTCCCCTTCCACAGAATGGAGGGTTACAAAACCTCCATGACTGGCCAAAGCCGGATTGATTTCATTGTCAATAAGGTTTTTTATGGTTTGGGCTTCGGGAGAATCCAGGTGACTGGCTTTGGTCATCAATCCGTCAGTTTCCCCATGGTTGGGCACATTGGACACATCCTCTTTCTTACCGGATTCAGGGTTTTCTTCAATGTCTCCATGGAAACCACTGAAATGTTCATTGAGAAGATCCTTTAAAGGCTCTTCCAGAACGTCCCAACTCACCCATTCCTGCTTGAAGACTGTCACAAGCCGGGGAGCCACCGTCACAGACTCTGCCCAGGGGAAACCAAATATTTTTGAAGCCACAGGGGAAGTTCCGGCTTCAGCAGAACTGGCATAAGTTTTTTCCCTCACACTGACAGGATTTTTAAGTTCAAAACCTCTCTGATTCTCATTATCCGTTTTTAAAATTCTTACAATCATGGAAGAAACCACCTCAATACAAATTAATAATCATTTTTATCATGGTCAGAGTTTTCACTCACCCCTCTGACTTCCTCAATAAAACTTTTCTCCTCATCATAATCCCGGGACTCGTCCCCTGAGGACTCGTCAATCTCCAACTCCTGAATGGCATGGAGAAAGCCCATCTCCATACTCAGATCCTTTTTAATCAATTCAAGATATTTGTTGGGATACCTTGCTGTCAGTTCCTCAACATACTTTCCAAGTTTCCCCTCGGAAAGAATCTTTTTACGAACCTGTATCTTTTTCCAGTATAACAGATAATGATAGCGACAGTAAGTATCAACATCGGCCGGTTGATCACAATCACTGACCCGACAGAGAATGCGACCTTCAGCATCAGTCAGGATAATGTCTTTCTGGATGGTTATTTTTGTCTCAGAAACGTCTCTCTTCCTGCTCTGACTGCTTTTCCCTGCCTTTTCCGAAGGTTTCCCTGATGAATCCAGAGTTTTAGATTCTTTTTTTAAATCATCGGCTTTTTTTTCTGTGATTTTTTTGGCCGTGGCCTTGCTGGCAGAAGACTTCTTAACACCAGACTTCACTGACACTTTACCTGATGGCTTCCCCACTGAAGCCTTTTTGGCCGTGGCTTTGCTGGCAGAAGACTTCTTAACACCAGACTTCACTGACACTTTACCTGATGGCTTCCCCACTGAAGCCTTTTTGGCCGTGGCCTTGCTGGCAGAAGACTTCTTAACACCAGATTTCACTGACACTTTACCTGATGGCTTCCCCACTGAAGCCTTTTTGGCCGTGGCCTTGCTGGCAGAAGACTTCTTAACACCAGACTTCACTGACACTTTACCTGATGGCTTCCCCACTGAAGCCTTTTTGGCCGTGGCTTTGCTGGCAGAAGACTTCTTAACACCAGACTTCACTGACACTTTACCTGATGGCTTCCCCACTGAAACCTTTTTGGCCGTGGCTTTGCTGGCAGAAGACTTCTTAACACCAGACTTCACTGACACTTTACCTGATGGCTTCCCCACTGAAGCCTTTTTGGCCGTGGCTTTGGCAGTGATTTTTCCTGTGCCTTTCACTGCTTTTTTTGCAACCTTTCCTTTATCCACTTTTACATTTTTTTTGGAAGGTTTTTTCCGGGTTGTTTTTCCAATTGTATTTTTTTTCAATATCCTCTTTTTTGACATTTTACTTTTTTTAACCATAGACATGAACTCCATTTTCCAGTCAGCTTCAGATACATTGATCCTGTCCGAATTTTCCTACCCCCGTCATAGAGGGAAAATAACAAAAAATCAAACAGGATCAACGAAATCAGATTATTTAAGCACAATTTCCCCGTATCTGGAAACAATTTTAATATTTCCCTGATCCCGACCTTTCATCTGACCACGACGTTCCATCCAGCGACCCCTTCTTATTTTCTCCAAATGAGAAGGGCCAACCACCCTTCCCTTTTGTGATAGCAAACTCACCTTGGCACCAGATTTCCCCGGAACCTTTAAAAAAATGGATGCGTCCTCACTTTTCACCA
The DNA here is from genome assembly GCA_965218815.1 of Bdellovibrionales bacterium. Classification (GTDB taxonomy): domain Bacteria; phylum Bdellovibrionota; class Bdellovibrionia; order Bdellovibrionales; family JAGQZY01; genus JAGQZY01. Next base: position 1,932,337 of record CBDCLX010000002.1, read on the forward strand.
CAAAACTCTGTACACTCTTCATTCTGGCATTAAGACTACCACCCTCAAAATCACCTTCAAAACTGCCATCAAAGCCACTCAAACGAAGTTTTCCATTGATATTCCTGACCAGAAACGGACCCCGGGTCCTGTTGGCAGTCACAAACCCACTGTAATTCCTTAAATCCAATGTTCCCTGATGATTGCTCACTTCATAGACTGCTGAATGATTATCAATATCCAAAGCCCCTTCTGTTCCTTTCATAACAACATTCCCCTTAAAGCTTTGAACACTGATGTTTCCCTTATGACCTGAAACCTTAATCCGCCCCTTGATTAATTGCAACAGGAGAACACCTCTTCCCTTTGTCGCTTCTATATAACCCTGGGTCATCTGAACAGACAAGCTCTCCTTCCATTGATTCACCAAAACCTGACCTTCATCCCAAAAAACCTCCATGGGCTTCAAAGGAGCCGTGACTTTTATTTCAAAATCGGGAACAGAGGTTCTGGAACGAATTTTTGCCCAGTCCTCCTGCTCTGAAGGACTTTTGACCAAAACCTCCACCACATTTTCTTTTTTCTGCATCTGGAGAGTCCACCGGTCAGAGGGGTTTGTTCCCATCTTTTTTCCCTCCACCTTCAAAACATCAGAGTCACCGGAAACAATCTGAAGTTTGCCACGATAGCCACGAATAATGATTTTCTCAGCCAGATTGATGGGATGGGTGATGGGTTGAAAGTTCTGAGACCAGCCTGGAAAAAACCATAAAAAAAACATCAAAAAAAATAAAGACCTCAAGGTTCCTCCATATGTACATATACACCGATTCGGTTTAATCTTCATGTTCTGCAAAAGGACAAAACCATGAAATTCAAACAAGTATAAAGCATTTCCAAAGATAGCTCTTGACGTGTTCAGTCATTCTCAAAAATTCCATGGGAAATGGAAGCAGTCACTTGATATCCAGACAGGACCAATATAGAAAAAGGGGGTCATTATGAAAAATACACAAATTTTAAGTGCCAGAAGAACGCCTATTGGAACTTTTCAGGGTCAATTATCAGAGATTCCTGCTCCTGATTTGGGAGCCAGAGCCATTTCTTCAGCCATCAAAAAGGCAAATATTGATCCAGGGGAGGTGCAGGAAGTCATCTTTGGTCAGGTTCTGACAGCCGGTGCAGGACAGGCTCCCGCCAGACAGGCAGCCCTCAAAGCCGGTCTTCCCCCATCAACTCCATGTATGACTATCAACAAGGTCTGTGGTTCAGGATTAAAAAGTGTCATGCTTGCCTCTGATTCCATCCAATTGGGTGAATCCCAGGTGCTTGTGGCCGGAGGCCAGGAGAATATGACTTTGGCCCCCCACCTCCTGGAAAAATCACGGAATGGTTATCGCATGGGTCATATCACCTCTACTGATTCCATGATTAAAGACGGACTTTGGGATCCCTACAACGACTTCCACATGGGAGTGGCTGCTGAACTCTGCGTAAAAAAATACCAGTTCAAACGGGAAGAACAGGATCAATTTGCAAAAGAAAGTTATGAACGGGCCATTAAGGCTCAAAAATCAGGAAACTTTAAGAATGAAATTGTCCCCGTTGAAGTGCAACAACGAAAAGGAGTCCTTGAAATTTTGGAAGATGAAGAGCCAAAAAAAGTCAATTTTGAAAAAATGGGGAAACTCCGTCCCGCTTTTGACAGGGAGGGAACAGTGACTGCCGCCAATGCCTCAAAAATCAATGATGGGGCAGCAGCTCTGGTTTTGGCCAGCAGGGATTATGTGATAAAAAAATCCTTAACCCCCATGGCCTCCATTGTGGGTCAGTCCACTTTCTCCCAGGATCCCAAATGGTTCACAACAGCCCCTGTGGAGGCCATCAAAAAAGTCTGTGACAAAACAGGTTTGACAATCAATGACATTGACCTTTTTGAGATCAACGAGGCCTTTGCCGCTGTGACAATGGCTGCCCAGAGAGAGTTATCCATTCCCCGTGAAAAAATCAATGTCCATGGAGGAGCTGTGGCCCTTGGCCATCCCATTGGTTGCAGTGGGGCAAGGATCCTCACCACCCTTGTTCACGCTCTGAAAATCCATAACAAAAGATACGGTCTGGCCTCCCTCTGTATCGGTGGAGGTGAAGCCGTGGCCATGATTGTGGAGAATGTCCAATGAATAAAATTATAAATTCCCCCGAAGAGGCCCTCAAAGGTCTTAAAGACAATATGACTGTTCTTGCTGGTGGTTTTGGCCTCTGTGGTCTGCCTGAAAATCTGATCCTGGCTTTGAGAAATACGGGGGTTAAAGGTTTGACCTGTGTCTCCAACAACGCTGGTGTGGATGATTTTGGTCTGGGACTCCTCTTACAAACAAAACAAATTAAAAAAATGATTTCATCCTATGTGGGGGAAAACAAGGAATTTGAACGTCAGTTTCTCTCCAAAGAACTGGAAGTGGAACTGACTCCCCAGGGAACCCTGGCTGAAAGACTCCGAGCGGGTGGAGCCGGTATCCCCGCCTTCTACACTCCCACAGGCTTTGGAACCATTGTTGCCGAGGGCAAGGAGACCCGGAAATTCAACAACCGCAGTTATGTCATGGAAAGAGCCATTGTTGGAGATTATGCCCTGGTTAAAGCCTGGAAGGCTGACCCTTTTGGCAACCTGATTTATCGTAAAACCGCCCGCAATTTTAACCCAATGATGGCCACTGCCGGTCGTATCACCGTGGCTGAAGTTGAGGAAATTGTAAAGTTGGGGGAACTGGACCCTGATCAGATCCACACCCCGGGGATCTATGTGCAGCGTCTGATAAAAGGATCCCAATACAAAAAACCCATTGAACAAAAAACCACAAGGGAGACTGAAAACTGACTCTCATACAAAAAATCACTGAACCACAACCATAAAGGAGATTGAAACATGGCCTTATCCCGGGATCAACTGGCACAGAGAATTGCAGAGGAGATTGAAGATGGATTCATAGTGAACCTGGGAATCGGCATCCCCACTCTTGTGGCCAATTTTATTCCCAGCCATAAAAATGTTATGCTTCAAAGCGAAAACGGTCTTTTGGGCCTTGGACCTTTTCCTCTGGACCATGAAGTGGATGCCGACCTCATCAATGCGGGCAAACAAACAGTGACAGCCCTTCCAGGGGCCAGTTTTTTTTCATCGGCAGAAAGCTTTGCCATGATCCGCGGAGGTCATGTGGATTTGACCGTCCTTGGAGCCATGCAGGTGGACATAAACCGGTCCATTGCCAATTGGATGATCCCCGGAAAAATGGTGAAAGGCATGGGTGGGGCCATGGATCTTGTGGCCGGAGCCAAACGAGTGATCGTGGCCATGCAGCATACAGATCGCAAGGGAAATCCAAAACTTCTTAAAAAATGCAATCTTCCCCTGACAGGAACCCACTGTATTGATCAGGTGGTCACTGATTTTGGAGTCTTTGGCTTTGACGACAAGGGTTTTGTCCTTAAAGAGATTGCCCCCGGTCTCAGTGAGGAGGATATTATCAAAAGCACAGAAGCCCCTATCACCATCAGCAGGGATTTAACCCGCATTTCTCACAAGCTTTCGTAGCGAGGCTGTCGAAATGCCTCTACAAAGATTTCAGTTTAATAAAATCCGGATCTTCAGAAAGTTCAAAAGGCTTTGTGTCACTGTATTTGTCAGCAATCTTCTCCAGAAGTTTTATGGATATTTCCAGCCATTCCTTTTCTATTTCAGTCTTCCCACGACAAAGCTTTTCCATCTGTTGACAGAGTTCGGTCACTTCAGGCACCCCGTAAGTGGCACCTGTACCCTTGAGATTGTGATACTCCAGTTCCAGGGCTGACCATTCTCTTTTCCTGTGAAATCCAAGAATACGGCAAAACTTTTCCTTAAAACCACCCAGGTATTCCTTTTGAAGTTCAGCAATCAGGGCTGTATGTTTCAGAGGATCCATTCAGGCCGCCATTTTTTTTGTCAATTCCTCGGAAATTTTTGCCTTTCTCCAGTGATGAAGAGTGAAATAAAAAGTGGATCCCTGTTTGAATTGTGAACGGACACCAATTTTACCACCATGTTCCTCGATTAAAGCCTTGGAAATAGCCAGGCCCAATCCCGTTCCCTTAACCAGATGGTTTGAAGAGTCTGTGGCCTGTCTGAATTTTTCAAAAATCAGCTTTTTGTTTTCCTCTGAAACTCCCTGCCCATGATCTCTCACACTGATCTCAATACTGGCTTCGCTCACCGGTTCACAGGCCAAAGTGACAACACCCCCATCAGGACTGTATTTGATAGCATTGGAAATAAGGTTGGTCAAAACCTGCTGAATACGGTCCCCGTCCATAAGAACTTCATATTTTTCCGTGGGTGCTTTGATTTCAAGATAAACCCTGGCAGACCAGGAAAAACCCTGGAGGCTTTGGACTGTTTTCTGAAACAGATCATCCAGAAAATGCCAGTCTTTTTTAAGAGTGAGAGACCGGGATTCAATTTTGGCCAGATCCAGCATATCGTTAATAATCCGAACCAGACGATCTGTTTCATTTTCCGCCACCAGAACCATTTCCCTGGCCTCAGAGTCCAGCTTCCCCACAATGTCATTACTGAGCAAACCAAGAGATCCCTTAATGGACGTTAAAGGGGTGCGTAATTCATGGCTTGCGATATTCACAAATTCTGACTTGGCACGATCCAGGGTGTGAAGTTGATCTATATTATGAAGAACCTTTTGTGCCAGGGAGTTAAATGTTCTCTCAAGGCTTCCAATTTCATTATTGGGAGGACTTGAAAACTGAAAGGTGTACTGGTCAATAAGAAACTCCGTCATTCTCCTGGACAGGCTCTGCAAAGGGGAGAGCACTCCCCTTTTGACATAATGAATGAGAGCAAAGAGCCCCATCAGGGGAAAAAGGATGGTGAGTAACAGATAAAACCAGGTCCATTGCTGATAATTTTTAATTTTCCATTCAGACAGATTTATAAAAGAGTCTTCCAGTCTCTGGAATTCCTGCACCCGATTTTTATAGATCCGGGGAGAACCGACATTGTGGGCCTGAATCAAATTGCTTAAGGCATACTGGCGATTCCCAATGGGAAGTTTTTTTCTGTACTCCATGATTTTCTTCATTTCTTCTGTATTATTCCGGATTCCCAGATTCATTTTTGTGATTTCCATGCGAATGGCAAGACTTTCTGTTACTGCCTGCCTTATTTTCTGAACTTCCTGACTTTTATTAAAAGTCAATCCTCCAAAGCCAAAGGCTGTAATCAGTGTAAAAAGGGCGATCATATGAACTTTTGTTTTTATGGACTTCAATCAGGCTACCCCTTCCATAATATTGTCAATAAGGTGGCAGAGATTATCAGGCTCAAAGGGTTTTTGAATATAACCATGACCCATGGTTAAAAACTCATTGATGTCCTTTTGTGAAGACTTTGCAGTTAAAAAAATAATCCGGGCTTTATTTCCTCTCTGCTTTCTCTTATAAAGTCTGCAAACCTCAATTCCGGGATAAACGGGCATCATTCCATCAAGGATAATAAGATGATAATCGCCAATGAGTGCTTTTTCCAGGGCCTCTCCACCATCTCTGGCGGTATCAACCTGATGCCCTCCCACTTTTTCAAGAATCGTTCGGGCAATCCTGACAATATTCAAATCATCTTCAGCAAGCAAGATGTTCATAAATTCAGTCTCCAGGCAAATTATCGGTAAAATGAATTTTCTTCATAAATTTCAGGGACAAACCATGACTGAAAAAGATATGAAAAGGATGCGAACTGGATTTTAGTCGAAAGGAGAGGCGAGGCAGGCGAATGCCAGGATCGCCAAAAGGGGGAGGAGTTACCAAAAAAAAGGGCAGTTACAAAGTGTAACTGCCCGACATACAAGGAGGATACATACCATTTATTAAGGAGGTCCAACCGGTGAAGAGAGGGAAACACCGGTTGGAACTGGGGTTAAGGTTAAAGGTTGGGTCTGATTTCTGCGTAACCGGTTGAAATCAATTCACGGGGATTGTAACGGAACCAGATGTCAAAGGCTGTTCCAAGACGGGTGGCTTCCTCACTGGAAGCTCTGAAACCAACCAGAGACTTGTAAGTGATGCTATTGCCATAAACGTCCGTCTCAAAAAAGTTCTCATTGGCCATCAGGTGAATGTAAGTAATCCCCATCTCGTCCAAAGTCACAAGCTCACTGGATATCTCTGAGGAAGTGTCACAGTTACCGTCACCATTGAGATCGTGCCACAAACGAAGTCTGGAAAAAACCGCATCATTGGAATCAATATAATCGTCGGAAAAGTCCTGATCACTGTTCACCGCATCCCCGCGATCCCATTTCATCAAGGCTCTGAAACCATCTCTGGCAAAAGGACTCTCAGAGTCAGGACCAAAGGTGTTGTCTCCAAAAAGTTCATCAATACCATTCACATGGCCACTGGCATCGGGAAGAGTCAGCCAACGGTAACGGGACTGATCGGATTTTGTCCAGCTGATCTGGAATTTAAAGTTATGGGCTTCAGGTTGAATGTGCAGGAACTCTCCGTTATCAAGTTGGGCGGTGTTTTGTTGACCGAGAAGGTTGAACTTCACGCCATCGGCGGGAGCCGTGAGGCTGAGTTCACCACTTTCCAGGTAAGAGTCATCAGAGTTTCTAAGTTCATTCATATCAGCGTATTCAACACCTTCTGAGTCGATCATGAGAGGACAGCCGTCTCCTCCACCGCCGCCGTCTCCACCATCTCCGCCGTCTCCAGTGTTAGGTCTGGTAGGAGGAGGGATACGTTCACAACCCGTTCCGGCACTGTTGAGTCTGTAGCCTGAAGGACAGGTGGTGATAGGTTGACAAGTGTTACCAACAAGTCTTTGACCTGAAGGACAGGTGGTGATAGGCCGACAAATGTTACCAACAAGTTTCTGGCCTTCAGGACAGGTGGTGATACGACAGGTGTTACCAACAAGTTTTTGGCCTTCAGGACAGGTGGTGATAGGTTGACAAGTGTTACCAACAAGTGTTTGGCCTTCAGGACAGGTGGTGATACGACAGGTGTTACCAACAAGTGTTTGGCCTTCAGGACAGGTGATCGGCTCACAAGTGTTACCAACAAGTCTTTGACCTGTAGGACAGGTGATCGGCTCACAGGTGTTACCAACAAGTCTTTGACCTGTAGGACAGATGATGGGTTCACAGGTGTTGCCAACAAGCCTTTGACCTGTGGGACAAGTGATGAGTACACATCGTTGGCCATTATGGGTTTGACCTGTGGGACAGGTGATGGGTTCACAGCTGTTGCCAACAAGTCTGTATCCAGGAAAACAGGTGATGGGTTCACAGCTGTTGCCAACAAGCCTTTGGCCTGTAGGACAGGTGATGGGTTCACAGGAAGTTTGCTCAGGATTTAATATATAGCCTGGAACACAAACAACAGGACCATCTGTCTCATCCAGGGGGTCATGACCCTGTCCATTTCTGAAAACGGGATTTTCTGATAAAAATTTTGCTTTGTCTGTCTCTGAAAAAGAATGAAACTGACTGCAGTTTGTCATTCCCAGTAAAATAACAATTGGGAAAAAAAGGAACCCTGTTTTTTTTATTTTTTGTATCGTTTGTCTCATTTTTATACCTCCTTAAAGTATCCAACCTTATTTAAGAGCAATGAGGAGACCAAAGGGGTTTTAAAAGCCCAACGCAAAAAGATTGAGGACACAATCAGACAGATGACAAAAATTTTGACAAAAAACACATGAAAGAAAAAACAAACTGATTTTTTTCAGTTATAAAACAGCTCTTTTGTCTATACTGTGTACATATTTGAGACAAAAAAAGGCATAAAAGCCCAACCGGTGTTTATAAGGATGCCCTAACCCTTTGTCATTACAGAAAAAGTTCAAATGTGCCAAAAGGAAAGAGAAGTGTCAGAAAAAACACCTCCCCCTTTTTTTGTGCCTGTGTTTTCAGAAGTGGCATTGGCATCAGATTTTCCTCCTTACACATTACCGGGGGGGGGCAAATACAGTTTTTCAGTCCAATAATGGTTTATATTCAGACATGGCTTCCTTAATGAGAGGTCTGGCCTCTTCTCCAAAACCCTTACTGCGATTGATCACGCTGAAAACTGCCTGTAAAAACCTATCATCATGATCCCATATTCCATCAACATCATATTTTTCATAAATAGAACGGATGGATGACTTTATATATCCTTCCAATCTGGAGTCACCGACTTCAAGCCTGGCCTTTTTCCACCACTCCAGAAGAAACTTGGGATCCATAAGGTCATTTTTGGTAATCAAATCATAGACCATAAATCTGAAATCATGGTTTTCCCACCACCGCAAAAGCATTTCCAATCGGCGTGTTCTGGCAGGAGACAAACCACCACCCCGAGCCTGAATGGCCTGTCTGATAAGCATATCCTCTCTGAGATGCTGTTCAACAGGAATTTCCCAGACAGGAGAGGTTCCAACCGGTACAGCATTGTCAGGGTCCATCCCTTTCACGGAGAAGTAGGTGTTTCTGATATATGTAAACACTTCCTCCCTATAGCCTTTTGTATCGGATTTAAATGGAGGCAATTTGAAATCCGTACTCAGAAGAAAAGTATCATGTCTCATCTTCAGACTCTTCCTCATTTTTTCAATGACTGAATCAAAGAACTCATCTTTGGAACTTTCAATGTTTGAACTTATATTTCTCATGGCTGCACTGTACAAGGCCGGTTTGAGTTCCAAAAGATCAGGATCAAGTGCGACTTCATCCAAAAACCTCAGGGTTTCCACATCAATGGATGTTATTCCCTGCTGTCTATTTAATTTGTCCAGTATTCTTTTAGCTTCAGTAAGTCTTTCATGAACAACATCTTCATTTTTGATATTGAAAACCTCTTTCATAATTTTTACTGATCTGTCGAATAATCTTGCCTGGGCATCAAAGAAAAATATGAAAACCATAAGAAAGCTTAAGATTTTTTTTAAAATACCTGTTGGATGCATTTTATTTTTATTTATGTTTTCCATTTTTATCTCCTTTTGGTTTTCACAGAAGCACGTTTATCACAAACAGAGGAAAATATCAAATTTCAAGAATGAAAAGAATTTCAATCTTATCCAAAATTGTGAATGGACCCCGTTTTGTAACGACTCATACTCTTTTTGAAGGGGAACGATGACTTATTTTTTATTTAATTTTTCAAGAACTCCAAAGGGATTGTTAAAAGGTGTTCTGGACTGACCTGAACGACTTTTTTTATGTTTCCCTCTGTCTCCATGATTTTTGTTCTTGTTTTTCTTTTGTTTTTTGGTCCCTGATTTCATGGAAATGGATTTTTTACCTGATTTTCCGGGATTCCCGGAAGTTCCTGTCTGTTTGCCGAATTTCATGGTTAAAGTGATCTGATTTTTTCCCCTGTCAATGGATTTTACAAGAACTGAAACCTGATCTCCCGAACAAAACTTTTCCAGTGGATTGGAACCGGCCATTTCAGAAATATGGACAAGACCATCCTGCCCTGCCCCGATATTCACAAAAATACCAAAAGGGGTGACATTGGAAACAATTCCATTGCAAATCATTTTTTTCCTTAAATCCTCCACTGAAAAAACATTCTCATGAAACTGGGATATCTCAAAATATCCCCTGGGATCCCTCCCCTGAGTCTTAAGTTCCTCAACAATGGAATCAAAGGTGTATTCACCAATCAGTTGTGACCACTTTTTCCTGAGACTTAAAAGTTTGTCAGCCCCTTTTCCGAAAAGACAGGAAACATTTTCCCCCAGTGCCCCGGCCATATCCCTGAGAGCCCTGTAACGCTCAGGATGAATCCCCGTGGTATCAAGAAGGCTCTGGCCCTCCCTGACTCTTAAAAAACCAATAGCCTGTTTACAAGACATGGAACTCCACCCGACAATCCTGGTCAGGTCATCACGGTTTTTAAAAAGTCCTTTTTCCTTTCTATTATTGACAATCTTCCGGGCCAGATCCGGTCCAATCCCCGAAACATACTTTAACAGGTGTTCTGAAGCCTTATTGACATCCACTCCGACAAAATGAACACAATCCTCAACCACTGAGTTCAGACATTTTTTTAACAGATTCCTGGAAACACTCCTCTGATATTGATCCAGATCAATGTCTGCAGGCTCAATCCTGACCATCTCTGAAAGTGGATCCTGCAAACTGCGGGCTATGAAAATGGCACTGCGAACAGCAGGATCCTTATCCTGAAACTCATGAACAGCGGCCTCAGAATCGGAATACACCGTGGCTGCTGATCCGTTAACCGGAATCACAGGAATTTTTTTGTCAATATTTTTTAAAATCTTTCGGATAAAACTTTCAGATTCGTAAAAGATCTTATTCCATCCCACGGCAACAGCATGGACTTCAATCTGCCTGAAAAGACTGGAAAACATATTCTCAGCTTTTGTCACAGCCTTGTCCCCACGGGTTTTAAGGACAGTGTTTGAAATAAAACGGCCTTCCCTGTCAACCAGACTCACCTGACAAAGACCACGTCCACAAGGACTCACACCCAGTACAGGACCCCTGTCAAAGGGACTGGTCAATAAAAGTTTTCTGAGCTTTTTGGAGCAAACCCCAACAACCCACTGATCAGCACTGTCTTTAAGTTTTCCGTGAACTTCAGTCACTATCGAAGGAATCATATAAGCAGTGAAAGCCAACTGACAGGCGGCATCCAGAAAATCCTTTGGCCGGGCCTGCTCCTCGGGACAAACAAAATCCTGAAGGTTTTTCAAAAGTTCCCCCTCCTCCGGATTTTTTATGGAAACCGTCAACTCCCCTTCATTCCAACCCAGGTACAAAGTCAGGTAATGATGAAGGTTTTTCCTCAAAAGCAAAGAATCAACTTTTTCCTCATAATCAAAATAAGCTTTATATTTTGATCCGGCCCTGACTTTTTTTCCGGCCACAGACCGAAGAATCCCTTTTTGAAAAAAACTTTTTCGCAATTGATCACGCAAATGGGGATGACCGGCTATTTTTCTGACAATAATGTTTGCAGCCCCCCTGAGAGCCTCCTGATAAGTGGCAAACCCAATGGCAGGATTGATAAATTCCCTGGCTTTGACCTCAAGACTGATGTCACTGAAAATTTGTCCCTGTCCAAGTTCCCATATCCATTGGGCCAGGGGGTTAAGACCTGCTTTAACGGCCAGAGCGACCTTTGTTTTTTTTCCACTTTTACAGGACTGTTCTGTTTTTTCCAACTCAGGGAGATCCCAACAGGAGGCAATCTGTTTTTTAAGTTCTCCAGTGAAAGCCCCCTGTTCATGGATATACTTGATAACAGACTCTTTCTTCTGAACCAGTTCCCTGTACTTCTGATGAATGGCAATCACTTCCCTTATCCGGGTTTCATTGAGGTTTCCCGTCTTGTCCTTCCGATAACGGGCAATGAAGGGAACAGTGGCCCCCTCTGACACCAAAACCATTACAGCCTGAACAGATTCCCATTGAATATGGAATTGCTGACTGTTAATAAAGTCCTTAAAACCCTTGTTTCCCATAAATTTTCAGTAATTACTCATACACTTAATGGATACCTGTCATCCGCCCTTACCCAGATTTTCGACATCCCCACAGCGAAACTTTATGGAAAAGTGTCGTCAAAGACCAATATATCTCTTCAGAATCGGAATTAGGATAGTTAGCCCGCATTTCTCATAAATTTTCGTAGCGAGGCTTTCAAGCTTCCGAAAGTTAAAGAGAAAATTTAGAAAAAAGTGGCGTCCCCAACGGGAGTCGAACCCGTGTCCCGTCCGTGAAAGGGACGTATCCTAGGCCTCTAGACGATAGGGACAGATATTGGTCTGGTGATCCGTCTTGGGCTCGAACCAAGGACCCTCTCCTTAAAAGGGAGATGCTCTACCGACTGAGCTAACGGATCAGATAAAACACTGAATCCAGTTTGCTTTTTCATATCTTGTGGGAAAGAAAACTCATAAAAATACAGACCGGATCAGCCCATCTCTTTTGTTTTCCAATTTCAGGACTTTAAAGTCAACCGGAAATTGGAAAAGTCATCCCCAGCCCGTGCATTTCTCATGAAGTTTTATGTGAAGCTGCGGAAACCCCACTGTAGCAGGGGTGGATGAAAATATCCCGGCGATAAATGGTCTCCATCCTGTCTGGCCCCACAGAGATAACAGGAATCTCAAGATTCACCTGATTCTCAATAAAAGCAATATATTGTCTGGCTTTTTCAGGTAAATCCTCAAAATTCCGACAACCGGAAATATCAGTTTTCCAACCTTCAAGTTCAACATAGACAGGTTTCACCTTATCCAATTCAGGGTTCACAAAAGAAAAACAATCCACTTTCTCCCCTCTCCATTCATAATGGGTGCAAACCCTGATTTTATCAAAATGACTGAGAACATCCAGTTTTGTCAAAATGAGTTCATCCATTCCCCCCACACAAACAGCATAACGAAGGGCCACCAGATCCAACCAGCCACAACGACGTTTGCGGCCTGTGGTGGCCCCAAATTCATGACCCTTGTTCTGGAGACGCTCCCCCACCTGGTTTTTCTGTTCTGTGGGAAAGGGACCATGACCCACCCTTGTGCAATAAGCCTTTGTGATACCAACAACTTTTGTGAGAAATTTGGGATTCACCCCCACACTTCCAAAAGCAGAGGCAGCCAGTGTCTGGGAACTGGTTACAAAGGGGTAACTTCCGTGATAATTATCAAGCAGGACCCCTTGGGCTCCTTCAAACAAAATTCTTTTTCCCGCCTGAATCATCTCTGTTACTTTAAGACTGATATGATCACAACGATAAACTTTTAACGCTTCAGAGACTTTTAAAAGCTTTTCATGAATGGCTTCAATATCAACAGGTTTTTGACCATAGAATTTTTCCAGCAGGAAGTTTTTTTCCTCCAGACATCTGGCCAGTCTGGTTTTCAGATCAGGACAAAACAAATCCCTGAAAAGAAGGGCCCGACGGGAGGCCCTGTCTTCATAAGAAGGACCGATACCACGACCGGTGGTCCCTATTTTTGCAGTCCCTGTTTTAAGTTCCCTTATCCGGTCCAGTTGGTGGTGAAAAGGCAACACCAGGAGAGCTCCGTCAGAAAGACAAAGCTGTTTGTCATCGCTCAGATAGCCCTGTGCTTTAAGGTCCTGAATTTCCCTGAGGATTTCAAAGGGATCCAGGCTGACTCCATTGCCAATCAGGCAACAGACATGGTCGTGAAGAATTCCTGAGGGAATCAGGTGAAGAATTATTTTTTTATCACCCACAATCAGGGTGTGTCCCGCATTGGCTCCGCCCTGGAAACGAACCACTCCATCGCTCCTGGATGCCATAACATCCACAAATTTTCCCTTTCCTTCATCCCCCCATTGGGAACCAATAACAACCAGAGCTGACACCTTCTGATATCTAACAGGACTCATAAAATATTTATATAAAAATCAAATCTGGCACTCCCCGTCAACCCTCATACCAGGATCCTTTGGGAGGCAATTCCCCTTCCACTGTTTCACCCCTCAATAAAGCCAGGGCTTTCTCAAGAGCTGAACTGGATGACCTTTTCAGGGATTCCCGTGTGCTCCCCCCTATGTGAGGAGTGAGAACCACGTTGTGAAACCTCAAAAGAGGTGACTCTGCAGGAAGGGGCTCCTTTTGAAAAACATCAAGGCCCACCCCAAACCGAGGGTTTTCTCTCAGGTGTTCAATCAAATCACCCTGATGAATCGTATCCCCTCTGGACATATTAATGAGTTTGGCCTCAGAACCCATCCATTGAAGGCTTTCCCTTTTTATCATGTGATGAGTTCTTTTTGTTTTTGGGACATGAAGACTCACAATATCCGAAGACCTCATAAGTTCTTCAAAACCAAGCATGGTCACCCCAGGCTGAGGTTTTTCAAGATAGGGGTCAAAGGCTGAGACCCCCATCCCAAGGGTTCCGGCTATTTGGGCCACAGACTGCCCCACCCGTCCCAGGCCAATGATTCCAAGGCTCTGACTCTGAAGTTCCTCACCCAGAAGAAGTCGTTTGTCCCACATTCCCTCCTGTATCTGTGTACGGGCCAGAGAAAACCTGCGACAAACAGCCAGTATTAACAACAAAGTGAATTCAGCCACAGATCTGCCTTGAACTTCCGGAACATAAAAACACCTGACACCTCTTTCACCTGCGGCCTGGAGATCAATATGATCAAAACCACTGGTGGCTGTGATCACAAACTCAAGGGACAAGGCTTTTTTCAAAAGATTTTTGTCAATTTTTGTACCGGTACGGATGATCAGAACTCTGGCTTTTCCCAACAGGGCCTCATCCTCAAAAAGGTTCTTTCTGTAGCGACAATCAGCTTCCTCAATCTGGGGAAACAGGACTTCCAGGGAATAATCAAAACGATTTGTGACCAGAATCAGTGGAGGATTTTTCATAGACTGATCCAAACCCCTCAAAGAAAACGATTAATGAGGCTGGCTGTTTTCATCAGGTCCCCATGATCCATTTTCCCCATATGACCAACCCTTAAAACCCTGTCATGGAGTTGGTCCTGTCCTCCCATGATAACATAGCCCTGCTCAGCCACAGAGTTTTTGATTTTATTGGCACTGACACCCTCAGGCACTTTTAAACAGCTCAGAGAAGGGCTTGGGGTTTGCGGATAAAGATCAAGCTTCACATGATCCCGAAAGATTCCAGCCCTGTCCTCTATCTTCTGAAAATGCTCTTTAAGCCCTGTATGATTGAGAATCCCATCGAGCACCAGATCAAGAGCCAAAACGAAATGGGTGGCTGCTGAGTGACGGGTTTTTCCCTCCAGGTTGGCTTTCTTTTCCGCCTTCAGGTCAAAATAATAACAGGGTTTGTCTGATCTGACCTGCTCAGCTTCTTCCGAAAGACTGATAAATGAAAGACCGGTGGGCAGCATAAAGGCTTTTTGGGAACCGCCAATCATGACATCAATTTCCAGATCATCCATGGGCAGATTCACGGCACCCAGGGCCGTAATGCCATCCACAATGGAGAGCACATTGTATTGCCTGCATATCTCAGTGAGTTCAGCCACTGGCAGGAGAGCCCCTGTGCTGGTCTCACAGGCCTGAAAGGCACAGGCCCTGTAGGAACCCGTCTTTAACTCTTTTGCCACCTTTCCAGGATCAATGTCCCTGCCCCAGGATGTTTTTAATTCCTTATGTCTGAATCCATGGGCTTTTGCGATCTCCCCCCATCTCTGTCCAAACTTTCCGGCATTGATAAAAAGAAGGGAGTCCCCTGAAGACAGACAATTGACAAGGGAGGCTTCAAGAGCTCCGGTTCCGGTTGAAGCCAGAAGATAACAATGCTGTGTGGTCTGAAAGATTCTTTTGAGATTCTCAAAAACACGATTCAGCACTGTGCTGAATTCAGGGCTGCGATGATGACACTCCAGTTGGGAGAAAACCTGTTTCACCTGATCAGGCAGGGAAACAGGCCCCGGGGTCATCAGTTTCCTGCGGGCAAAACTCTTACAGTCAAAAAGATGAAAGTTCATGGGTTTCCCATTTTACAGCAATGAAGGAAAAAATAACAGTCCATCCTCTCCACCTTTGAAACACAATGAACACCCGGTTTTTAATGACCCATAATCAATTTTCCGGTGCAACCTAATGAAACGTCTTGACTGGTTAACTCCTTATGAAGTTATGGTCAGGATAGTATTTGCCCTGGAAATTGCTGTCAGGATCAACTTGAAGGATCATATCCGGTAAAAAATGAATTTCAAGACTTTCTTTGCTTCTCTGTCACTAATTATCCTCACTGTGTTTATTCTCCTCCGCCCCCATCTTTCTTTTGACCAAAAACCCATGGATAATGAAAACAGGATTCGGGTCATGACCTATTCCTCTTTTATCCAAAAATGGGGGGCAGGTCCTGAAATAGCCAAACTTTTTGAGAGGGAAACGGGAATCAAAGTCCAGTGGATCAACGCCGGTCATGCCGGTCTCATTATCCAGCGTCTCAGGTTTAAAAACAAATCCGATCGTCCTGATGTGGTCCTTGGTTTTGATCAGTTTTCCATCCACGAAGCCAATAAATCCTTTGACTGGCTGGACATTGGAAAGCCCTGGCTCGATCATACAGATGATTCATCACTGCTCCCAAAAGGTTTTGAATTTTTTAATTTTATAGCCTATAATTGGGGACCCTTGGGCTTTGTTTACCGCAATCATGAAATTGAGGCACCCACTAGACTTCAGGACCTGACCCAACCCAAATACAAAAACTCCCTGATCCTGCAAGATCCACGGATGAGTTCCCCTGGTTTGCAGTTTCTTATCTGGGTTCTCACAGAAATGGGAGAAGATAAGGGTTTTGAATTTCTTGAACAGATCAGGGATTCCGTAAGAATCCTGTCCCCATCCTGGTCAGGCAGTTACAGTCTTTTTAAAATGCAAAAATCCACCATGGTGTTTTCCTATATGACATCGCCCTATTATCATCAAATTGAAGAAAAAAACAAAAATTACAGAGTGGCTTTTTTCAAAAACCCCCACCCTGTCCAGGTGGAATACGCTGGAGTTCCAGCTCTCTGTGGACAATGCGAAAAGGGAAGGCTTTTTGCCGGATTTTTAAGACGAAGTGATGTCCAGAAGATCATTATGAAAAAAAATTATATGTACCCCGTATCCTCAAAGGCTCTTCAGGACAGTGATTTTAAACTTCCCAAAGGGATCAGGTTTATTAACCCCGAAAAAAGTCTTCTCCCTGTTGAGAAAAAACAAAAACTGGTGAACCGATGGAAAAAAATCTTTTTATAAAAATCCTCACAAGAAACCCTGCCCTGTCCACCCAAGACCTGATATGATGAATCACAAATTCGCATTTCTTCCGCCAAGTTGTTTGCAATTACAAATAATTACCCTGTCATGATCAGCTCCAAGCCTGAGACTGTGGTTTTGGGTTCCAAAATCAATCTTGAAGGTGAAGAGAAGGATTTGTTCATAAAAATCTCAGGAGTAGACCAGCCTGCGAAGATTAAGATTGGTGATAAAGTCTATCCGGCCACACTAAGGCAGGTCATGGTTGCAGAACATGAGCCATCATCCACCTCTCCCTTCAGGTGGGATTTGGCAGAAAACCCGTCCACGGATGCAGAATTAAAGCAGACTTTTGATTATTTTCATAGTTATATCAGTTATCTTCATGGTCGTTATATTAAAACCAGAAAAATATTGGTGGTCCAACTCAACAGTAGCGGTGTTGAGTTTTTACCAATCAGTGGTAAGACGGCTGCTGAAAGATACCCAGATGCCGGAGAGGTAAAAATCAAATATCCAGAGGAATTGCCCTTTACCGGTATTGCCCTGGATTCAAACAAGGCCAGAGGAATATGCGATGACGACAAGCCTTTTAATGCCATTGCCGTTGATGATAATTTGTTGTCTGTAGGAGCAGATGTTGGTCAAGGAGGGTCTTGTTTTATTTTAGAGCTTGTAAAAGTTTTATTTTAGAGCTTGTAAAAAGAGGGAAACTGAATACCGGTAACAGGAACAACGTCTGCAGAATCGTGAAACCCTGATTCGTCAATTCTGCCGGAAAATCCACAGATTTTTGTTTTTTCTTGTTTAAATAAACTGTGTTATAAAATCAATCTTCAGTTTGGTTTAAAACTTTAATTTTCTAATAAAAGGAGATTTGCAATGAAGTATTCGTTTTTCTATCTTTTATCATCCAGGCTCAACTGGTTTACGCCACCGTTTGTGCATATGTTAATTGTGCCCCTCTTCGTCCTCATCATTTCACAAAAGAAATCTCCCGCTACTTCATTAGCCACCGACTTCGCTCAGCAACTGCTATTTTAGAAAACTATAGTTGCCAGCTGGAGATCGTCAATGCCTATTTCGGTGAATCCGGTCAGTGTTTCAGATGAAAACAGTCACTTTGGCTTATAAGCGACACTATTTTGATTTAATGCCTGTGGTGTGACAGCAAAGTTTTAAATTGAACTGAGATTCAAATATTTAAAATCTGACGGCCAATCCAGACATAACATCCCACGTTTTTGAATGATCGTAATTACGAAAAAAACTGTGCTTGCCATCTGAAGTGGAAAGTTCAATTCTTTCAAAAGCCCTGCCCTTGTTACCAAAATTTTATTAATTTGAGAAAAATTCATACCTAAATTTAATGTAACAACATGTACCTGAAATTCTCCGATTCCACCTACTTTCTCCTGAATACTTTTCACTTTATCATTTATTTCTTCCTGCATCTGCTTAAATTTATCCAAAGCTTTTTTCATTTCATCACCTGTTTGGACTTCTTTTATTTCATCGTCCGCCCACCCATTAAAACAAAAAAAAGAAAAAATCAGAAAAAAAATAATGTTCTTCATAATCAGACTCCTTGATTTAAAATTGTTGTACTTTCTGTATGTTCAACATTTCAAATAAATATTAATGCTATGCTATCTCAGTCAATTGAATTTTACAAAAAAAATCAACAACACATTAACACTAAAGTTACTCTTCAAAAATTCACTTTTCCAACCAAATCAGGTTTGGAATCATAAATTCTCAAGAAAAACTCCTCTCAAATGACCATAAAATGGAGTTCGTAAAGCAAAAAGATCAGAAAAAACATGGAAAACGGGGTGGGAATACTGGGAATACATCTTGATCTCTGAAGAAATATCTTTTATCCTGCTTATACACATACACTTATGACAGAATCTTAAAAAGTTTGATGACCCTTACCTCTATAATCCAGTTGACAAAAAGCCCAATCCGGACTAGAAGTGAGTTTTTCTGGAAAGGTTAAAAAATGAGGTTCCCGGTAATATTATCACTGTTGATAGGCTTTTCCTTCTCACAAGCCAGAGAAGACTGTTCTGATGAAAAGACATTGGTATCAATTGATGAGGCGGCTGCTTCAAAAGAAGACCTATTAAAAATCATTCGTCTTTTTGGAGTCATTGGATTCGAAGAAGAAGTTCTACCTGGTGGCACATCATTTTTTCTCTCTCTTGACTCTCGCATGGCTCCTATTGAGTACTTAAACAAACACTATTCAGAATTAGAATCAATTGATTCTGTAACAATAAAAGTGTTTTGTGATACCCCTGATGGTCTGTCGGGGTCACTAGGATTTTAATAATTTCAGAGATTAAGTATTTTAACTTTTTGGTCCAATCTTATGTTCAAAGCCTTATAAAGCTCCCTCTGCTTGTCTGTTATTTTTGAAGGGATAAAAAACCTCCTGCCTGTTGCCTGATCCCTCAAAACACTGGCCTGACGGTAACTCAACTCCTCCCTGATAGCCCGAAAACTCATTTTTATCCCTGCTCTATGAAGTTCATACCTGACAAAGCAAGCAATCGGCTCTTTATCCTGTTCCCCAGACGGCTGCGTTCTTTAACAAGTTGTTCTCTTGTCCGAGTGAGTAAACGACTTAATTCTTCCTCCTCATCCTCCTTTGTCTTTTAAATATTTCATAATCTCTGGCAAACTACTGTTCACATTGATTTGGATCAGATTGACATAGAGCTTCGGGTAAGGATCACTATTTGGCTCTCTTCGGAAAATCGAATAATTTCTAAATTCGCGAATATGATCATATATATCAGCAAAATCTTTAGCTTTAGGATCAAATTCTATATTTCCGAAATTATTTGATAACTTGACGATATTGTTTTCACGATTCCACAGTCGCAGGTTATAACTCTTGTCGTCTTCACTACTCCTATTATATTCATTAGCTAGTGCTCTGCTAAATAGATCAATGAAATCACTTTCATGAATAAATTCTATACAATCTTCTAGTTTTAAGTTTTCCGTGTCACAATAAACTTTCAACCCAATCCCTTTGGCCGCTAAAACCATCTTACCCCAAGAAGCTTTTGACTCTGCAAGCTTTTTGGCTTCTTGGAATAAGCTAGAAGATCTAAGCTCCTCACAAGTAGGTATGTCTTCTTTGACCAGAGATTCCAAGAAATCTAAAGCGTAGTGTGCACCTACATCCAGGGAGCCTTCCGTTTCATAACGGAGACTCGTTTGTCCAAATCTGGTTCTGTAATATAACTTTATACTGGCACCAGACCCTATAGCAAGAGTGCTAATGCTCAGTACAAAATTCCAATCAAGGTCAAGAGTCAAAGCAATAGGACTGGGGATGCCAAGAGGTTGGTTGGTTCGGTCCAAAATCTTATAACCTTTCTCTTGTAAAATCCCTTGGACGGTCGGAAGTGCCTGATTTTTGTATTCTGGCTTGTAATGGCTGCTGTTGCCATCCGGTGACGTGACTTCTAGCTCACACCTCCCGTTGCTGGTTTGAGCAGCCAAAAAAGTGGGAGCCGTTATTACCACCATCAAAAGGGAGATCGTTAACAGGGAAGTAAGCCTCCAATATGAATTTATTGACATATGTGAACTTTCCATTGAACTGATTTTTTTCATGACCCTACTCCTATGACTTTGTTTGTTTCCCCTTACATATCATTGATACAATATGTCAAATAATCTCTGCTAAGTCAAAATATTCTCGCCTAAACTGTAAATTATTCATAACCGAATTATTTCAGAAAGTTGTGGATTGAAAAAAGAAGCATAGCGGCATAACCCGATCCCGAAAGAGTTGACAGGAAAAGTCCTTCTCCTGAGAAAAGTATGGATTTCAAACCCTTGGTAACTGTAACATTGTAATTAATACCTTTGGTAAAAGCCACAATACTGCCTGTATTCACCTGAAGAGTCTCATTAAGGATAGGGGCCATATTCTTTATTGGAAACTTTAATTATCCAATGATGACTCCAGGGTTTGTTATGTGTCGGCAGACTGGTTGATGAAACCTGGTTAAATTGAGACATCTTATCATCCAAATTAATATCAGACGCATGGCTGTTCAATGAAGTTCTGACATAAGGATTCACAGGCACATAATCTTTCTTTCGGCGAGAATGATGGCCGGTATGACTTTTCTCTTTTCCAGAGAATGCAGAAGTTAAAATAATCCCCTTTACCTGAGACCATTTCATACTCTCTTTCGCTTCACTGGTAATTTGGCCAACTGTTAAAGTAAATAATCACAATTCCCACAGGGAGCATTAAAATGAGGTTATTTGACTATTAAATAGGTTGTTCCCTTACCCCGACCCCGTCTTTTGATAAGACCTCTGTCCACAAACCTTTTTAAAAGAACCTTAACGCCCGGCCTGGTCATCTCCGTGTTTTCCAAAATGTGGGAAATTTTACACTCCCCGGATATTTCAATGATTTTGTAAACATTTTTCTCGTTATTGTTCATAACTGTGACAGGTGACTCTTTAATAATTTTCCCGTTTAAAAAGTCAGCCTGAATTGAAACAGTTTTTAAAAAGAAGCCAATCCACTTTTCATATTTTGGTGTATCCGTTCCAAACGTGGACTGTGTCTCCTTTAAACAAACATAGTAGTCTTCTTTATTATCCTCGATAATTTTTTCATGGGAGGTGTATTGTATCCAAATATAACCATGACGTAATAAAAGGGTATAATTTTTAGTGCATTTTTTTTTCAGAAAACAAGTTTTTTTATTAAAATTGTAATTTTTTCAAATTTTATACTGAAGACCATTTTGTTTTTCATGTTATTTTCATAGAGAAATTCCATGAAAATTCAAACGGGATCAGTATAAATGCGTCTTTTTCCAAAAATCTGACCACTCTTTGAACAAGACTTTTAAGGAGTTTGTCGAGTTCCTGGTTTGAAGGGGGAGTTGTCAATTGAAACTTTGGTCTTCCGTCTTCAAAGCTGCAGACTCCATCGGGAAACATCATGTGGAAGTGGATATTGAGGTTAAGGCTTCCACCGAAGCGTTGAATGAAAGTCACTGAACCTGTTCTGGCTCCTGACTTTTTAGTGAAACCCGCTTTTTTGATGAGAAAGGTGCAAAGAGTTCTGTTGACAAGACCCAAAACCTCTCCCATGACTTTGTGGTCTCTGGCAAACAGGAATCTGAGTTGAAAGGGAAAAGTCAAAACCCACTGTCTCATGGGTTTTTCGGGAAAAACCTCATCAACCAAATGGGTGGCAGCTTCAGCCATTCTCCTGGCTCCGCAACTGGGACAGAATCCCCGTTTTTTGCAACTAAAGGCGACAAGCTTTTCATGGTTGCAGGATGTGCATTGGACTCTTAGAAACCCATGGGCCAGAACTCCACATTTGAGAAACTCGTCAAATTCCTTTCTGACAAATTCCGGAAGTCCTTTTTCATAATCCCGGTCCATTTGTTGACAGAAGTCCAGAAGATTTTTTGAAGATATCAGAGATGAAATAGATCGCAATGGTGTTGTCACCTGTAGAAACACCGGAAAAAAATAATTACATATTGACGTTTTCCTGAAAACTCAAACTAACGGACTGTTGATGTTTCCATTGATGATTGGATATTCTTATAGGCCTTTTCAACAGCTTCAAAAAAATCATCACTTTCACTGGCAGCCTTCATAACCGCCAGCATAAACTCATCATTTTCCATAAGGCCAACCATATTCTTACGGTCATACCCCTGTCTTAAACCTTCAAGGGATGAAGCGATGAATTCCTCAAGCTTATGTTCCTCTTCCCTGAATTTAACCTCTTCCCACCACTTGAGAAGAACATCCTTGTCAGAGAGATGGTGTTTTTTAATATGTTTGTACATGGTCTGTATAAAAACTTCTTTTATGGACAAATCAACATAGGGACTCCTGAGTAAACTTAAGTTTATCCATCCCCTTGCTTCCAAAAGAGAGATAATTCTATGATAATTATTCATCCTGGAAAAATTGAAAACAGCCGCCACAAAGTCCTGTTCTGTTACCTCCGTATAACCTTTTCCAAATTCATCTCCCATTAACCTCATAAAATTATTAAATCCAACATGAGAAACCTCAGCAAGCCCGGATTGATTCATCCTATCATGGAAAGGAATCACTATATTTCCGAGCTGATCCTGATTGTTTAAATCAAATCTTAAAACAAAGAATCTTCGTAAAATCTCATACTCCCTATACTCTCTACTTTTACCGGGATCAGAAACACCCTGCGTCCACACATTACGAATATCAAAGGAGTCCCGGAATTTGTTGCCCGGGGAAAAATCAACTGTGGGATCATCCCAGTGATTCTTTAAATAAACCAACATCTCTTCGGGGAGTTCATCATAACCAACCCCCATAACATCCAAAGCTTTGCGAAAACTTTTATCACTGAGAATATCAAGCCTCGATTGATCAAGACGTTGATACCTCTCACCCATATTGAGAAATTTTCTCCTTAAATCGGAAACCGAACCGGCAAAAACACTTGAATAACTGATAAGAATAATTATAAAAAAGGTGATTTTTAAGAAATTCATTCCCTCTCTCCATTCCAAAGAAGTTGTTCATAAAGTCCAAAAGTACCAAATGCAAATGATTGTCTGAAAGGGCTTTTCGTATCCCCTGTCCATTTGAAAAATCATCATTGATTCCGCAAAAATTACTGTTACAAAAACTGTAAAAAAATGTCAATAGAAAAAACAGAATAAAAAATTAGCCGGGTTTGTGAAAGTTTTACAAACTAACCCTGTCAATCGGTTGATCCTAAAAAGTCGGTCCTGAAAAAGTCTTATCTGACTAAATTGTGAATAATGTCTGAATTTTTTCTCAAGTTTTTCCTGAATTCTTTTAATTCAGAAACCGGAAGTCGGCAGATCCCTTTTTCACAGACATAGAGAGGATAAGGAGGATAAAAGTTGCTATGCAGAAAGATTGACATCAAGTGTTAATGTTCTGAACAAGGTTGGAACGATGAGAATTAGATTTAAAAAAAAGCTCCTCAATTGGTATGTTTGTTTAATCAACAAACAACACACCAACAAGGAGCGAAGAATGAATACGAAGAAATTAACTGACACAGGGAAATTTGTCTGCATTGGAATTGATGTTCACAAGAAAAGCTACACGTTTAGTGCTTATTGTGATGGCTTCATCTGTAAAACAGCGACAACTCCCGCCGATCCAGAGAGTTTTTCCAGGAGCCTCAAGCAGTGGTTTCCCGGCGGGAAACTATTGAGCGTCTATGAAGCCGGATTCAGTGGATTTGGTCTTCATAGGACCTTTTAGAGTCTTTCGGTATAAATAATATTGTTATTAACCCAGCCAGCCTTGAAGTGGCAGCTAAAGACAAAGTGAAAACAGATAAGAAAGATTCCAGGAAACTGGCCAAACAACTGGCTGACAACTTTAAAGAAGTATGGCTGGTATTCAGAGAATTCATATAAAGAGTCTTCTGGAAGGAAACATCCGAGAGTGGTGGCCACAAAAGGCCCTAATCCATTGGGTTTGTATGATGTTCATGGGAATGTCTGGGAGTGGGTGGAGGATTGGTATAAGGAAGACTATCCTGTGGGTCCAGTGACTGATCCAAGAGGGCCGGAAGGTGGCTCTGTCCGCGTTCTGCGTGGCGGAAGTTGGGGCAACTTCGCTCGTTACTTGCGGTCGGGCAATCGTGGCAGCAGCAGGCCGGGGGGCCGCAACGGGGGTATCGGTTTCCGCCTTGTGAGGACACCCAGGTAAAATTTTTTTATTTTTAAAATAACTTTATTTTTCTCAGTTTTAAAAAACTGTTTTTCAGACATAAGGGAACTAAATCATCGGAATTATTCCCGACTTCCAGTTTTCAAAAACCGGCGAAGCCATTGCCTATGATCCTGATTATGTTTCCAGAGAGGTTTCCCTTTCCAATACCATTCAGTTTGAAAACAAAACCTGGGAACAAAATCGCCCCACTGAAAAAGCAGAGTTGAAATCCTGTATCCATCAGGATGGCAAAATGGGTAAAAATCTCAGGAAAAGAATCAGAGAAGAGGAAAAATACAATCGTCCTTTTGTCAACGACTATCACCTTGAACTGGCAAAGGATATCCTGTCCTGCCTGCCCCAAAGAGAACTGTTCATGACGAGATACCAAAGCCAAACTAATAAATAGTTGACCCTTAAAAGTTTATCCAATTTTTTCGGAGACGACTCAATACACTTTCATTATTTAGGACGAAGTCCAGGTCGCCATAACTCACAAGATAAATGGGCTGAATAAGGTGTTTTAATATCAAGAAGTTTATTACGAACAAGCTCAGCCATTTCCTCTTCTTTCAAACCATTATTTAAAAGAAGTTGAACAACTTGATTGTTAACCATATAGTTGACTGAAAGAAGATATCTGTACTGATCCCTGACCAAGCCCAATCTAAAAAAGTTGTCCGTCTCATCAGATGTTTTTTCATTAAAATCGTAAACTTTTACTTCCTCCCCATCATTCCCCTTTTGTATGAACCAGGATCTGACAAGCAATCGATCTCCCCCCGATGACCAGCCACTGCCCCCTTTTTTAAATTCCAATTCAAAAAGAATCTGAATTCCATCACCGAAATCAAAAAGACCTTCAGCCCTGGAAACTCCTGGAGAAGATTCTTCCTGAACCAAAGGAATCAGTTGAACCAATTCCAAAGGCGATTTAGACGATGAAGGGTCTATGACAATTTTAACTCCCGCCAATTCAACAACGCACTTCACCTTGTCTTCCCAGAGACCAGCTCCTCTGGAAACAACAGAAAGGCAACTCAAAAGAAAAACAACAAAAACTTTTTTCATCGGAAAACAAAATCCCTAAAAAAACATTATAAACTGATTTAACCTTCTAAAAAAACAATTTATAACAATTATCCTTTTTTCATACTTCTTATAAGAAAATCCAATGAAAAATTCGCAATCCCATTTCAACCAGACAGCTTGTTTGACTGATTTCCCATATTATAAGGACCTCTTATATCCAATCCAGAAGGACCACATCATTATAATCATCAATCCATTTCTTAAATAATTTCATCATAGTGACACAACATCAAGTTCAAAAACCAAAATGCAGGGTCCCAGAGTATAAGGAGGATAAAAGTTGCTATGTAGAAAGATTGACATCGAGTGTTGATGTTCTAAACAAGGTTGGAACGTGGTTGAGAATCTTTTTGATGACTTCAGGTTCCTCTATGGAAGAGATGACTTTGAGTTTCCCCCCACACTCCGAACAAACCTCAATGTCCACTCCAAAAACCCTTTTAAGTCTCCTGGCCCAGTTCATGGAAGAGGATTTTCCGGACTTTGTTGTTTGTTTTTCAGGGCTTTTGTTTTTGGAGTGATTAGAGAGCGGTGTTTGAAACTTCCAAACCGGATCAGGCCAAAAGGCCAAAAAAAATCAAAATTTGTAAGTATTTAAAATCACTAAAAAAGAGGGAATAGCTCAAGCCTCTTATTTCTGAATAATTCAGTTTAATCGTATGAACTCAAAAAAGACACGATACGGGGAACACAAAAACAAATTGCGGATGTCTTTGAGATTGATAGATCAGTCGTTACAAAACATATAGGAAAAATCATAACAAAAGGTTTATTTCCGGGCATTTTCTGAAAACCCTTTTTCTGACTTCTAGTTCATATTTTAGAGGTTGAAATGACCCAACATTTCAAACCTCCATTAAAGCTGAATTTTTCTCTAAAAAAATTGCTATTCACCATTTAAGCACGACCTTTGGTCTTCTTTCTTCTTCCATCCGCAGGGAGATATTATTTCATAAGTGAGATGGGATAATTCAGGTTTACTGATTTCTCTCAGACATGGAAGCTCATTGTCTTTTCGGAACCCTGCACAGGCAGATATTGTTTCATGGTTGAGATGGGATCGTCCTGATTTACTGATTTCAATCAGGCATGACATCTCGTTTTCTTCGTGAAACAGTCCACAGGCTTTTATTTTTGCCTCAGTGAGATGGGATAATTCAGGTTTACTGATTTCTCTCAGGCATGGCATTTGATTTTCTCCATGAAACCATACACAGGCTTTTATTTTTTTTTCAGTGAGATGGGATAATTCAGGTTTACTGATTTCTCTCAGGCATGGCATTTGATTTTCTCCATGAAACCATACACAGACTCTTACTTTTTTAATGGGGAAGTTGGACGATTTTGATTTGTTGATTTCTCTCAGGCATGGTATTTCCTTGTCTTTTCGGAAACCTGCACAAATGTATATTTCGTTATCAGTGAGATGGGATAATTCAGGTTTACTGATTTCTCTCAGGCATGGCATTTGATTTTCTTTATCAAACCAGGAACAGCCTTTTATTTTCTTGGAAAGAGAATAGGAAAACTGGATTTTGTCTAACACATTCAGGCATGATGTTTGATTTTCTTTATCAAAAAAAACACAGGTAATTTGTTTGGCGTTTTTCATATCTCTTTTTGCCCTTTTTTCTTTGGAAAATCCCTGAACTGATATTACAAGCAGGGTTCCTGCGATGATTATTTTTTTTACTTTATCTCTCATGGAAACTCGAATCATATTGAAATCAAACCTTTTTAATTTAATTATTGTTGGCTTCATTTTTTTTGTAAAGAAAAAACAAAATTGTTTAAAGGGGGCCTTCTTTAACAGACTATTGTCCAGGACAAAAATGGAGATAGGATTTCATCAGGCTGTAGTCATCATATCATCAGAAAATGTAACTGCTCACACTTTTGGCGATCTTGGCATTCGCCTGCCTCGTCTCTCCCCGACTTTGACAGCAGCGAGTGCGTCAATTTTGTAAAATCATGTACTTAACGCTACTGGTCTGATTTTGTACCACTACATTTTTGTTTCAAAATAGGATTTATACCCTTTAGTTTGGAACAGGGGGTGCCGATAGGCGATAGGCTTAGTTAACAATTCCTTTTAAAATCCTAGTGACCCCGATGTTCGTAAGCTATCAAAATCATTGAATAACGCAAATGCAAAATGCGGAAGTCAGGAAAATAGGATTTATACCCTTTAGTTTGGAACAGGGGGTGCCGATAGGTTAGTTAACAATTCCTTTTAATTAAGGAAGGAATTTAAAGATTAAGGAGAATATTATGAAAATGTTTAAATCTCTCTCTCTCTCTCTCTCTCTCTCTCTCTCTCTTCCACACTCCACAGCGTTTGTTTAATATGTTTTGCTTTTTTGTTCATTTGCGGGAGTTTCATCTCCTGTAAAAAAGAACAACTCTCCCATTCTCTGACCCATTCTCCTCCATCTGATCCCCGGATCCCGGCAAACACACAGAACCCGGCAAACACACAGAATCCGGCAAACACACAGAACCCGGCAAACACACAGAATCCGGGCGATCCGGGCCTGAATCAGAGACTCTGCGAGGAGGTGCAAAATTATTTAGGTACTGCTTGTATTCGTCATGATGTTATAAAACAGCTTGTCACTCAGGGAGCCAACGTCAATGCTTTGTGTGACCGAAAAACTGTATTTTCTTGGTCTGCTAGAACTTGCCCTCTTTCCATATTGCAATACCTTCACACCCAAGGGGGTGATATAAACGATATAAACTCATATCACTCGCTTTTCCAGGTATTTACCCTTGAAAAAGTACAATATCTTGTTGATAATGGGGCCGATGTGAATGTTGTTGGCAAATGGGGCCGGAGCCTGATTCATAATTTATGGGTTAGTCTAATAGGGCATAACCAAGCATATAGAGATGAAAGTCTTCGTTTATTGAAATACTATAAAGCCCAAGGGATTGACATAAATGTCGTAGAGGATCACGGAGAGACCCTACTTCATTTATTTAAAAGAACACCACATTGGCATATTCCGTTTAATGATTTCGACATTGAGGCTGTGAGTAGAGTGATTGCGGAGGGAGGCAATGTAAATGTCCCAAATGTCGCAGGATGGACTCCACTTCATTATGCGAGTCTCTGGGATAATAATTATATTTTAAAGATTCTTGTTGATAATGGGGCCGATGTGAATGCAAAGACCACAGCACATTTTGCTAGTCGTGTCCCTGGCAGTACCCCGGCTCACCTAGTAGCTACTTGTGATGATAATCATTATTCGAGTGAAAATTCTCTTTTATGTATAAAATATCTTGTTGCCCATGGAGCCGATATGAATATCAGGGATAGTAAGGGAAGGACCCCGCTTGATATTAGTTATAATGGATGTAAAACAGTGACCGACTATTTGAGTGGATTATAATTGTCTGTACCATGTAACCAAAATCAAAGCGGCTTTGGTCTGATTGAAGCTATTGTTGGTTTAGGTGTTGTGAGTTTATCTGTTTTGTTAACAATGCAGGTGATGACTACACAACAAAAAGAAAGCCTTTTTATAAATCTTTTTTCTTTAACCGATTGATCTTCCTTTTACAGTTCCACTTTCCATCAAATCACCGCCACATCTTTTTTATTTGAATCAGCCAGAATAAGCATAAAGGATTCAAAAGGTAATGTTAATGAACAAATTGTGGCAGACTTTTTAAAGAAATTGTGCCTTATTGGTTTGTTTCAACAAACTCTCAGATTATAGATTCACAAGGCAGTTTGTCAGATGAACTTGATATTTGTTTGTAATAAGCATCAGTTTTTTTCGATTCAACTCAGGGCGGACTCTCCTTGAATTTGCAAGGAATTGTATTGACTTTGTTCCCAGAATTAACTATTCTCATTCGCCTATTTCAGGATATTTTCCAAATAATCCCAGTTATTTCTCATTCTAAAACAACTGGCCCTTATTTTAATGAAAACGAAACGAACTATGATAAAATATATCTATGTTTTCTATTCTATTAGAAAATGTAAAATAAAAGCACTCTGGAGGAGAGGATTGGGTCTGTTTGGCGGAGTTTTACTTCTAACCATCGGCTCTGCTGCATTTGCGGATGAAGCTCTTATATCAGTGATAATTTCACGCAGTGGAAATGTAAGTTATCTTAATATGTCCCCTCTCCACTATGAAGCAAAGCGAAAAGGCATGAGTCCTATCCAAGTTTCTCAGGGAGATTTCTCTGAAAAACCAACAGAATTTAGACCAATGAAACTTATTATATATAGTACCTGTGCACAAAAAAGCTCAGCCTTAGATATTCGTCCGCAGTTTTTGTACGCTTCACTTCTTCTAAGTCCTCATCCTGATGATGTGCCTGCAGCCCATATTTTTTCACCTATAGGACTTTTTCGCATTCTTAAACAAGTAGTTAGAGGTCACCCTTATGTTAATGAAAAAGGCACAATTAAACTGTCCGGCAGACAAAATGAATCCTGGCATGTGGATATTTATCGTGAAGATACGACATACGTCTCACCAAAAGAAGATTATCACATAGAGTTCTCCCATATCACTGATCAACCTTTATTTATTCAAGCCTTAAAGTCAGCTGCAAAACCCACAGGCAAAAACAAAATTCCAAAAGTTACGGTCTTATTAGAATCTCCAAGCCTCTATGTAAAAGCAACTTATGCACTTATACACAAAGGTGCAAAAAATTACCAGGAAGTTGAAACTATGAATATTATTGAGTGGTGGAACAAACAGCAAACATGGTGTCCAAGAAAAAAATAAGTTATAAAGAAAATATCCCTGCCAAGGCTCAATGTTCCACAATCAGGTTGAAACTTTTTTAAGATAGGAGCTGTGGTAAAGGTAAGTGTTCGCAGGGTTTATATTCAGATGTCATCGGGCTATCCCTTTATGGATTTATTTTGCAGGATTATGATAAAAAAGACCGTCCAAAAACTTAGCTTTACCCACATCTTCTGGTGAATATCCGATTTTTTGGATATTCTTGAAAGAAAAATTCAAAATCTCTTGAGATGAATTCTTTGTCTTTTGAGTTTTCCAGATCAAAATATTTCCATTTTGGACAGACAGCTTTTGACAGATGAGTTTTGCCACACTGGCGTACTCCTAACAAAATAACCGCTGGAAATTGAGTTAAAAGCTCTTTAATTTTGCTTGTGCAATGTCTTTTTAAACCAGTCATATCTTAATTCTACGCTAAGATTTTACTGATTTCAATTATTTCTTTGATTTATACTGTTTCTTTAAAAAAAACAGAAAACTCAATCTGGACCCTTATTGCCACAATTCAGGAAACTGTTGTATAACAATTTTTTATGCACAAAAAAAAGAAAGCCAAGAAAGCTCTCAAAGAAGGAAAATAGTAATAATGTGGCAGAAACATTACTGAGGTTTTGAGAAATTCCACTTTGCAACCTCACCTTCGTTTGGGTGGTATCCCATGAAAGCCCAGTATGTCTTTTTTGTGCTGTCAGGACTTGCACTGCCGCCTTCATCAATGTCTTCGAGATTTATCCATATCTGATTTCCTGGTATGGATGGGCGTACGACCATACCAATGACTCGAAACGTCTGTTCTTTTTTGGTCTTGGCAATTATTTCGTTAAAGATGTTTCCTGTGTTTTTTGACGGAGCGTTGGAGCGAAGGTTCACACCTTCAGCAGCCTCAACTATAGACCCTAACCCAGGCACGGGGGTGATGAGGGTATCATCACCACATAATAAAAGGAAATTCGAGCCTGAGTCATGGGCAAAGGCTGAAAAAGCGAGCAACGAAGCCATGATTATTGAAGCAACAAACCGAAATAATGTTTCGCAGATCACATTGTTTTTGGATGTTTTGAGGATATCAAAATCTCTGTCAGCTTTAACAATTGTTGACGTTGACAGAAGTGTTTCAAATTCTTCTGAAATTGTTTTTTTCATTTTGTTCTCCTAAGCCTTACGGGGTTGATTGAAAACAAGAGTTATTGATTATTTTGGATCTTCACCAGAATCTGTTGGGTAAGAAAAGCCCTTTCTAACTTCTAAATATCATTTTTTAAATTTGTGTCAAGATTTTTTCTCTTTAGGAACAATTTTTAGCGTATTTATTGGTGCTCGCCAAGCTCAAACTCGTCATTGACCAAAATGGGCTAAAATTACCCCCTATCATCAGTCATTTTTTCCTCACATCAACTTTGAAAAAAAGAGGCGGGGATTGCTGATAGGAGTTACAGTGGCTTGACCTTGATCTTGAAATCTAGTTATAATTTGGAGGAATTCAGGTAACCTGCATTTCTCATAGGTTTTCGCAGAAAGAGGGGGAAGCAAGGACTTATCGAATGAGACACACCGAAAAGTGAAAGGCCCGAAGATCCAAGGCCCTAAAAGGCCACCGACATAGTTAACACAGCCTCAATTTGATGAGGTGCGGCAGAGGAATGGAGATATTTTTAAGGTCACTCGTTTTTACTACTTTCATTTTCATAGCTAGCATATCTCGCTGGAGCAATATAAGGGCTCAGATGAGAACTACCAACATAGCTCCTATTTACGAAGATGAGGCTTTTCAAAATAAAGTTCAACATAATTTACAAGATAGTGTTGTTCTACTCAAAGAGGCCTTTGAAAAATCGCAACTATTAGCCATTGGAGAGCCTAATCATACTAAATCGACGACCCCGAGACTAATTGCTCAATTCCTCTCTGACCTAAAAAAAATCAATGATAAAAGCCTGAAATATATCTTTGTCGAGCGTTCCCAAGAGTTAAAGGAATTTTTTGAAGCTCTTTCAGAAGGGGGAGAAAATATATGGGACAACCTCTCTTCAGAAGCTGTTGATAGTCTTTGTTGGGGCTCTCCCAATAATAGTTATTTGATCTTGGATATAGCTAAGGAGGTTCAGAAAATTAATAAGAACCGATCTTCGGAGGATAAGCTGATTATTGTTCCCATTGATGGCACTTCCTTGGGTTATCAATATATTATACCTGAAGTGAGGAAAAGAGGAGACTGTGGGGTATTAAGGTTAGAAGTACCTCACTACATACTTTCTTATGATAGGGAATACGATACATCACAAATTGCGACTGAGTATATTTCTCAGATATCGCCCAATAAAAAAGCTCTTGTCTATTTTCACAACATGCATCTCATTCAAGGCTTGGAAGCTTGTCTTCCAGGCTCGAATCGGAACCATATCAGCTCTCGTGGTTTGTCCCCACTAAATTGGTTGAGTCTGTGGGTGGGAGAGCATCCAGAAGAGGAATTGGATCTGGGAATCATTCTCATAGATGAAGCCGATGAGGAGAGATCTCAGAGGCATACCTTTTCTTTGTCTTATACAATTAAGACGGTTATTCCCCGACTCTTTACCAAATCCAACCCAAGCCCCATGGGTCTAAGGCTTTCCCCTCTCCACTCTTTTATTCAGGATCAACTAGGTCCCCAGGTTTTTTCCTCACCTTTAATTAACGCCGCCTACGATAACACATTATTTGGTGAAAAGAGTCTCGATCAAATGGCTGATTATTTGATCTGGGCTCCTGGTGGTCCTCAAGAAAATATGGCAGAAGAGAATGCTTCTCGCCTACCGGATCTATGTGATCCTCGTCGAAACAACTTTTGAGGATAGTAAGGATAAACGGTATTTTTTGAAAATCGGCAATGTATTCAGGGTATAAGAAGTTGCTATGTAGAAGATATTCGTAACCCCAACTTTTGGACGGTCTTTTTTTTAATTTTATTTTTCTGTTATTCCATTTTCATGACAATGGACGAGTTGAAGGAGTTGAGTGAGAGGATTCGTTTTGAAAACAAAGATCGTCTCCAGGTTCTCTGGCCCAAAGGTTTCAAACAAACTATTATTGGTGAACTTTCTTCTGGGAAGAGAGTTCCTGATCTGAGCAAAGCCACGGGTATTTATCCTTCGGTGATCAGAAGCTGGCAGGGAAAAACTGAAAAATCAAGGAAAAAACAATTCAAACAGATCAAGTAGGGTAAAAGGTTGGTGCCTTTTCCTTAGATGAATGATCCTGTTTTCTCTGCTCTTTCGATTACAGAGTGACTGACTGCACTCATCATAGATAGGTTCCCAACCTCTTCCCGTCAAACCGTACATGAAGTTTTCCCTCATACGGCTTTCCAATGTAGATTTATCTTGTAACATTATAGCTACCCCCTTTCTGTTTTGTTAAACCGTGGAGACTGATTAACCCGTGTTGTTCATAAAGAACTTTACCGGAGATCAATCCACGTCCAACTCCACGAACTTTTCGTGCTCTTTTTATGACGTTGTTTACTCTCGTTAAGACAAAGCGATCCAGGTCCCACATAATTTTCCCAGCGTTCGTGAGAACAAAATACTGCCCCCAACCCCTGATGACCGGATTAACAGCACCGATCATTTCAGGCATGGAAGGATTGCACCTGATATTCAGCATCTTACGCATTTTGTTGCGAAAGTTTTGCTGTGACTCCTGGCTTGGCCAGTAGTAGCAGTTCATCTTTTCCCGACTGGACTTTGCTAAATGGAACGATATTCCTAAAAAAAGAAGAGTAATGAAAGCAAGTAAAATAGACTGTAAAACAAGTCCGTTCTGCCAAGAATGAAAAATACATTTATGGAGTGAATAGGATGTAAAGCAAACAAAAGACTGGCAAAAAATGCCTGTATCCTGCATTTGATTAGCAAAACAAACAGGAAATACAAACAGATGACACCGGTTAGATGCAGGATTAGATTTGTCCAGTGAAAAGCTGTTGCATTGTGGGTCATCCGAGGGGGGGGGATTTTTTAACAACGCAACAACCAACCAAAGGAGAAAAAAAGGAAATGCAGCACAAACACAATAAAAAAAACCATAAACCCCAGTCTGAAATCAAATTTATTGGACGAGGTGCCGGTATAATTTCAGGATTGATTTGCTTTTATATGAATCAGTCCCTTATTCCATTGAGGGGGGAATGTATTCACTAAACACACCATCTTTGACTTTAAGTCCTGAATCTTCTGAGTCCTCAGTGAGTTTTTGAACACTATGTTTTAAAATCCCCTGCTTCCCGGGTTCTGATTGCAGGACCTGAATATAATAGACCATCACAGAGTTTTCACCTGCTCCATGTTCAAGTCCCGGCAAAGTGTTCCCTTCCTTGACCTCAAGAGTTTTATAAAGAGGCAGGGATGACTGACTGAATTCATAACAATCATTATGAGTCGTCTGATAAGGTTTAATGGTTGTATCATAAGCGGTATTGAGACCGGAATCCTCGAGCCAGGGGTTCCTGTGTTGTTTGATTTGAACCAGAACACTTTCCTCCCCGTCGGGGTTGTCTTCCAAGTTCTCAGGATCAAGGGCTGCTGTATAACGGGTGGCTCTCCCTGTGTTTTGTGAACCAAAATACACAAAGGTTTCAATTCCGTCGACAATACCATCCCTGTCTGTGTCAAAGGCTGCGGGGTCCCCTCTTAAAATATTTTCCTCCATGTGATTTTCAATTTCATTTTCCTCACAGGCGGTGAGTAGATCAAAATCCTCATCAGAACGATCCGTGCATCCCGGAAGTGTTTTTCCCGGATACCTGAAACACAACCAATGAAAAAAATCCCCGTAACCATCTTCAAAACTGAACCGGTTTGTCGGATCAAAGGACTTTCCCTCAGCACTCAGTTCTGTGGCATAAAGACGATTCATCTCCAGCTCATCACGATCACACATTCCATCAGCATCGGAATCCACATCCACTTTCCCATCAAGACAAAATCCGGCATTGAGATTATAGACAAGAAATTCTTTCAAACTCCAGGGAACCACATTGGGTTTTCCATTTGTGAGCATTCCTTCTAAATCCCACTCTTTGGAATCTTCAAAGTTGGCAAATTTCCCTCCTCCAAGTTCAGCCACTTCTTTAAGAAGGGAGCTTGCATCCCTTCCGTAAAAACCGGTGCTTATGTAAATACTTCTTTTGATATTCATAACTTGACTTGCACCTTTTAAGGCAGTGGCTTTATCATTCTCTCCATCAGAGATATAAAAAACAATGTAAGAATTTCTTTGGTTTGGAAATCTGTCAATATCTCCTTGAATAACAGAGACGGTTTTAGAAAAGTCAGGATCCATGGATCCGTTGAGTCCCCCTGTTGGCTTTGTTCTAATCATTTGGGTTACCTGATAAACCTCTGATGGATCTTCTGTAAAGCGTGCTTGTATGGGAGCTGTGTTGTTATCATAGTTAATTGGAGACCCTCCTCCAAGAAGGATTCCATATTGATAGGATTCGTCTTTTAAACTTAATTTTTGAACAAACCGATCTATATTACCTGCTCTTTTGGAACCTGTCTTATCAGTTTTGCTATTACTTCCTGACATATCAATAACAAAGAGAAGTTTTGTCACACTCCCTTGAACTGCAATAGGATCAGTCACACAAAAACTGTCCTTTGAGTAAGATGAATATGGCTTTCTTATAAGTCTCACATCCTCACTCGTGCATCCGACAAAAATCAGAGAAAATAACAAAAAACCCAGAGAAATTTTGTAACCTCTCTGATCTTTCAAACAAAATAAGTTCACCAACACAATATCATGAAATTGTCTCACTTTAAGAATTCCCCCCCTTACTTATTAAAAAGCAAAATAGGGACCAACCTGTTCCCAAACAGATAAAAAATGATGAAATCAAAAAAACAAAGGATACGAATTGACAGTCGTTAAAAAGTTTTTCGGAAGGGCCACTATAAAAACAGTAACTGTTGAAAAAAACTACAGATTTATCTTTTACTTAATAAAAGAATCATACTGTCCAAAGAAAACTTCCGCTTCCTCGATTTTAAGTTTTTGTTTTGGACCCTTTTCATTGGCAAAAACAACAATTGACAGAGAAGCTAAAAAAAACAGCAACAGATATTTTTTGTATAAAAATCATACTGATCTCCATTTTAATTCTTCTATACTGATCGTGTTTGAATTTTTGGTCCCAGTAAAGGAATCGTCTAAAAGCTCAAAAAAAATTTAATTTATACCGGTCCCGCTTGAATGTTCGGTTATTTCAAAGAAAAAAATCCTGAAAATCCAAATATGATCAGTATAACTACAATTGAGAGCAACGGCTTCGCCACTCAGTCAAAGCAGCCGGATCATTACTTTGAAAATTAATAGTTCCCGTTGAACCGCTTTCTATGGAAAAAGTAAATGAAGATCCACTTTCAATAGATTGCAAGTACGCAGATACCGCTGGGGTATGAGAGGAATTGCTCATGTCTGAGTGAACCCCATTCACATTAAAACCCTCTAACTGACCCAGCCAATAAAAATCCTGATAGACTGTTCCATCAAGTGTGACTGACACATGATCAGGGCTACCACTGGGAATACTTTCACCCGTTCTTAGAAACATACTTTCAAACACGGTCTGCCCCTCTTTGTTACAACCAACTGCTATATGATAGTCACCAGGGAATGTTTCCTGATTGTCCACACAATCTATGACATGAACACTTTCATTGGCATCTACAGAATGGATTTTAAATATATCACAAACACCATAACGTCGACTGTCTGAAACCAAAAGACCGAGACCATCTAAAATATCATCCAATGAGTCTGAAGGAGGAGAAGATGAAAGGCCCACTTCCACTTTGTTCATTGAATTTGATGGCGATCCGCCAAAGGATATAACAGCCTGACCCCATCGACCTGACAACTCATTCCATGATATAGATGTCCATAAATCCTCTGGTGGTCCGGCCTGATCTTTCTGTTTAGAACAGTTTTGATAACCACTTATCATAATGACAAAAACAGTCAAAAGAGTAAAAACACCCCATAAATTGAATCTTTTCTGAATCATATTTCCCCCTCTCTCACAGACTTTCTTTATAATGGCGTTGTTGCACATAAGCAGTTTCACCATCATCAAAGTCTGGTCTTGAATTGATAAAAAAAAAGACACTTTCCCATATCCTAGCATTAATTAAATAAAATATCAACATCCAAATAGTTTTTATTCTCCTTATACACGGAGAGATTAAAAGAGTCCTTCTCCTCTTTTAATCTTCCATCTTTCGTGCAGCATTCTTCCATCACTCTGTTTGCTCGCCGGAAAGAACCTCCTCCGTTCCATGAATTCTCGCAGTTCCGGAAATCTTTGCTGTTCCCGCAACCTTGGCTTCTCCATAAACTTTCGCCTCTCCGTAAACCTGGGCTTCTCCAAAAATCCATGCGTTTTCATAAATCTCAGCCTCCCTGGAAATCCACGCGTTTCCGTAAACCTGAGCATTATCATAAATCCGAACATTCCCGTATCCATGAGTTTCCGCCTCTCCATAAACCTTTGCATTCCCATAGATCTGTGCTGAACCTTTAATCTGAGCATCAGCATAAACCTGGGCCTCTCCATAAACATTCGCCGCACCAGTCACATTTGCATTCCCATAAACCTGGGCCTCTCCATAAACATTCGCCGCACCATGAACTTTTGCTTTTCCAGAAACCTTTGCGTCCTGGTAAACTCGAGCATCTTCAAAAATCCGAACCTCTCCATATCCAAAAACTTCTGCCTCTCCATAGACCTGCGAATATCCGTACACTTTTGCCGTTCCTTTGATGTCAGCATTTTGATAAACCCGTGCATACTTATACACTCTTGATAGACCCGTCACATTGGCCTCTCCAAAAACTTTTGCGTTTCCATAAACATTCGCCGATCCATGAACTGTAGCACTGTCATAAATCCGTGCCTCTTCACAAACTCTTGCCTTTTCAAAAATTCTGGCATTTCCGGAAACCTGTGCCTCTCCACAAACCACTGCATTTCCAGCAACCCTTGCGTTTTCAGAGACCTCCGCACTTCCCCGAACCCTTGCGTTTCCCGCAACCCTCACGTTTCCTAAAACCTCCGCAGTCCCGCACACAGCAGCATTAGGGGCCACCCAGACTGTACTCGCAACAGTGGCTGTACTGGCCACAAATCCTCCTCCATTACTATGAGGAGCTCCTTTCACACCCTTATCACAATTTGAGGTTGAAGTTGTTCCCAGATTCGTGTTGGAATCAGGATCTGCAGTTGATCCGGAACCGGAGTTCGTGCCAGTATTTGTGCCTGAACCGAGATTCGTGCCAGTATTTGTGCCTGAACCGGAATTTGAAATCTGTAAGGACGTTGAAGGATTTCGGTGAACGGAAGAACTCACTGTTTTAGGTGAAGATTGAAATCCTGTACCGCAATTCTGAAACATTAAAGCTAACACAAAAGAGGATAAAATATTCCCAGCCTTTCTTGTTGTCATAATATCAATATATTTATATCTCCTGCCCATTAGAACCCCCTTGTAATGTGTTACCCAAAACACAGTGTTTATATTCCTTTTAATATTCTTTCAACGCTTTAAGACCATACAACCTGTTGGAAATGTGCTTTAAAGCTCTGTCATAAAATTATGTGAGAAGTGCATCTTAATAAAGATTTGCATATTTTGATTCCCCACTTCACTCTTAACCTAACCTTCCAAAATGCAAGCCCTGTACCAGTTAAGAAAAGTGGACGACTTCAGGCTGATAACAAAAAAATAAAGTAACCATTTGTACAAACGTTTAATAGATCGACAATCAGCCGATTTTCCAAAAAACATCTGTCAAAAAGTTCGACTCCCATTTAAATCTCAAAAAGAAACAAATTGAAAAACAAAAAAGGTGTATAAGAAGTTGCTATACTGATCGTGTTTGAAATGTAACGTTTGTGTATAAGGATAAAAGTTGCTATGTAGAAAGATTGACATCAAGTGTTAATGTTCTAAACAAGGTTGGAACGATGAGAATTAGATTTAAAAAAAAGCTCCTCAATTGGTATGTTTGTTTAATCAACAAACAGTAAACTCTCAGGGAAAGGTGATTTATCAGTTAAAAACCCCTTATGAGAACGGAACCACCCGGATTGTCCTTGATCCTCTGGACTTTCTCTCACGACTGGCTTCCCTTGTTCCAAGACCAAAAACCAACCTCATAAGGTTTCATGGAATCTTTGCACCGAATTTCAAACACCGCTCTCTAATCACTCCAAAAACAAAAAGCCCTGAAAAACAAGCAACAAAGTCCGGAAAATCCTCTTCCATGAACTGGGCCGGGAGACTTAAAAGGGTTTTTGGAATGGACATTGAGGTTTGTTCGGAGTGTGGGGGGAAACTCAAAGTCATCTCTTCCATAGAGGGACCTGAAGTCATCAAAAAGATTCTCACCCACTTGGGACTGGAGTCAGGAATTCCAGAGCCCTGTTCTCCAAGGGGGCCACCGGAAGAGGAGGAGGTTTTCGATTTCTCATGAATCTTCTTCATTGGAGAACTCTGACGGAGAACCCGGGTTTTCTGTGATGGATTCCCTTATTCAAAAATTCACTTTTCCAACCAAATCAGGTTTGGAATCATAAATTCTCAAGAAAAACTCCTCTCAAATGACCATAAAATGTCGTAACTGGAAAGAAGAGAGCTGTTTTGAGATTCTTAGAAAAACTCTCAGGTTCAGCCGGAAGTGTGGCTGTCTTGCAAAAAAGACCATCACAGAAAGCACTGAATGTATAACTTTTCTTGTGAACATCAATCCCAATATAGACAAACTTTCCTTTGTAGTTTATTTTCTTATTATTCATTCCATGGAATAGGGTTCTCAAGTATCTGTTCAATATGGTCAGCAAATTTACCATTGTCCCGAGCAGCTTTAAAAGCTGTAATCATGAAGGGATCACTTCCTGGGTCTTCTGTTCTAAAGGCCTGTTCTATAAATACTTCCAATTGATCCTCTATACCTCTTGATCTGGCTTCCTTCCACCATTTTAAAAGAAGTTTCGAACCTCCCTCTGAATTTGAAAGATGATCCTTGCCAAGACGACTAAATACCATGTTTCTGAAAGCATGAGAAGCA
Organism: Bdellovibrionales bacterium; assembly: GCA_965218815.1. Lineage (GTDB taxonomy): Bacteria > Bdellovibrionota > Bdellovibrionia > Bdellovibrionales > JAGQZY01 > JAGQZY01. The sequence continues at coordinate 1,972,854 of CBDCLX010000002.1, forward strand.
TCCCACCACCTGAGAACAATCGGGGAATCAAGGTGATTGTCTCTTATATACTCAAATATGGCTGTTCTGAAAGTGTCCTGATCTCTGGCCTCTCTTATCACTTTACTTTTAAAAGGATTAAATCGGGATTTTGCCAGAGCCTCTATATCCTCTGCGGACAAAAAATGATCAAGATTAAAAAAACCAAGTCGTTCTTCAATTTTAACCAATGTCTCCAGAATTTCTACATCTGTTGGTTTTCTGGTGGTTATAGTTCTGAAAAGCCTGAGAAAATTATCAACAACTCCTACCGGGCTCCCTAGGGCATTTTGAGAAAAGATCGTAAATACAATTAAAATGGTTATGGGTAATCGGTGCATTTTTATCTCCGGAGTTTAATTTAATTTTGGTTTTATACTGATCGTGTTTTCAGCTATCGAGAAAATCATAAAATCATCATTTTCTGTTTGAAAAAGATTAACTGAGACACCACAAAATTGGAAGTAAAAAAAGGAATCTTGTAAAAAATACAATGACGGGATAATGAGCGACAGAAGGATATATAAAAGTAGAATATTTATTCAGTTAAATCAAATACTTATAAAGTAAAAATCTGTCTTGGGTTTAATCTGTGGTTTTTTTGACAAAAGACCTGAGAGACTCCTCTTTTGAATAATAACAAAAAATTTGTTTTTTCTAAGAAATCATTCAAACTCCATTACGATGCACCTCAAGTAAACATTATTTTCTGTAGAGCCTATGGATGATTGGCGAGAACCCATGGAAAAAAAAGTGTCTCACTGGTGGACATAAAGCCTTTATTTAAATAAAAAATTTTCCAAAGACTTTTTAAAATACGGAATAGAAAAAATTATTGAAAACCCCTCAAATTGTACTTGCCTGTTCCAAGGTCACACCATTGACACAACTATTTCCAACCCCTCACCCGTTGAGTTGGATGATATTAAAAAGGGAGGTTGTGGGGGAAATGTGTTGATCTCCAAAAACCCCCCGCTAAATAAAATGGCTTATGGGTTAATTGTCAAAACCATAAACTTAGAAAATATTGAATCCTCTGGCACGGACTCATTGATTTATTTTGGAGATTTAACTGTTTCTTATAAATTGGAGGGTTTGTTTCGTTCCATCGGATCCGTTAAAATTCCCCTTAGAATCACCTTGGCCAGTGCTTCCGGCGTACAACCAATTTCTGTTTGTCAGCCAAAGGTTGTTGATGACATGGGTGAGAGTGGCGGCTGTAAAGGTTCTCAAAACGGGGACCCTCATCCAAATGGAGGTGGGTTTGTGGCCAATACAGCCACTGTTTCAGCCACGGCTTTCGTGGGAGAAGATGCCAGCGTTTGTGATGATGCCCAGGTTTTGGAAAACGCAAGGATTGAAGGGGTCGCCATTATTACTGATGAGTCCAAAGTCTCCGGGAACGCCATAATCTCAGACAGGGCGAAAATACAAAGAAGTGCTGAAGTCTCCGGGAACGCCAAAGTCTCCGGGAACGCCAAAGTCTCCCATAAGTCAATCGTCTCCGGGACTGCCAAAATCTCCGGGGAGGCCGAAGTTATAAACTCCTCAGTCTCCGGGGAGGCTGTTATTTCCAAAAAAGCGAATGTTTTTAATTCAGAAGTAAAAGGGAAAAGTACAGTCACAGATTATGCAAGCGTGAAAGGGGGAGCGGTTATCAATGGCGGCTCAGCTGCCAACCCAAGTTGGAAAGTGACAGTTGAAAATTACTCAAGAGTAACCAGGGGAGCCAAAGTTTCAGAGGGAGTCCGGATTTTCTCTCATGGAGAGATTACTGGATCGTCCGATGTCTCCGGGGACAAACAGGTCTCAGGAACCATAAACAATGGAGTGGAATATTAAGGGATTATGAAAATGAATCAATTAAATCAAAAAGGCATGACCTTTGTCTCAATTATTGTTTCCTCTTTTATTGCAATGATTGTCATTGCCGTATTGTTTCAGATGATAATCTTTTCAGGAAAAGAGGTTAAAGGCATTCACCAAAAACTTTCCGTCAATGACCTGAAAAGTCAACTCTTACTTGTTCTCAAAAATAAAAAGTTTTGTTCCTGTCAGTTTGAAACCTATACAGTGGATACCACCAACCCGAAAAATATCAGTATTCTAAATCTAAAAAATAGTTGTGAGTCAAACGCTTACGTTATGGCCAAGCCTGGAGAAAGTATAGGTCACAACGTGGTTGTGGACTCCATGGAGTTAATTGAAATTAAGAATACAGGGAATAAAAAAAATCAGTATTCAGGGGATTTAATAATTTCCTTTGTGAAACCAGGCATGGCAAATGAGAATGAAAAAATGATTTATTTTATAAGCCCGATAAAAATCCCCCTTTATTTCACAGTGGACATTTATGAAAATACAGAAACAGACAGACCCATTAAGGTTTGCGGCTGGCATGACAAACTGGAAAATCTTGTCAATCGTGGTTGTGGTTCTGGAAAAGATGGGTCCGATCATCCAAATGGAGGTGGGTTTGTGGCCAATACAGCCACTGTTTCAGCCACAGCTTTTGTGGATTCAGGAGCGGTGGTTTGTGGCCACGCTAAGGTTGGAGCTGCTGCAAGGATTGAAGATGAGGCCCAGGTTTATGGTCATGCTGTTATTTCCGGGGGAAGGGTTTATGGTCATGCTGATGTTTCAGGAGATTCCCAGGTTTTTGGTAATGCCAAGGTTTATGGTGATAGTGTGCGTGTGGAAGGGGCAGTCAAGATTTATGGAAACGCCAAAATACACGCTTATAATTGTGGCGTGAGTTCGTGGGGAAAAAAAATCTGGTTAGAGGGCCGAGCTGAAATTTTTGGAAACGCACTAATTAACTGTGGAAGTATAAAAGGGGAGGCCCATATTTCAGGAACCGCCAAAGTTTTAGGAACAGGAAACAGTTGGGGTGGACACATTCAAGGTAAAACAAGGATGACCGGTGGAACGATAAAAATGGAGTCCTACGAAGGGCACCAACTGCGTATTGGATCCATGTCTGACATAGCAAACAACTATGAAACAATAATTGAGGGAGGGACTATTTCAGGCAGTCCCGGTATAACCGGGAGGGTTAAGGTTTCCGGTGGAGAAATTTGTGATAGAGCACAGGTTTATGGCCAAGCTCAAGTTTTAAGTGGGAAGGTCTGTGACGGAGCCAGAATCTTTGGAACAGCTGTAGTCAATGGCGAAGATTTATCAGGCTGGGGGATTCAGCTCTCAGGGACCCCTTAGCCTTAGCGTCAAGGTTGCTGATGGATTCCCTTATTCAAAAATTCACTTTTCTGACCAAAATCAGACTTGGAGTCATAAATCCTCAAGCAAAATCCCATCCAAATGACTACAAAAAATGGGAATCATAGAAAAAATTATTAGAAAAACACGAAAAACAGAAAATTAAAATTGATCCTAGGTGGTGCCAGTCATGTGCGAATGTCATGAAACTTCACACAGTGTTGATAACTGACACCGAGTTTACGACAGGCTTCAGAGATATTTCCAGGAACTTTTCCAAGTTCCACTATATTTGTCTTTCTATTTATTTCAGGTCTCAAGACCGATTTTTCCCTTAAAATCCAAAACTTGTTCAAACTTTTTCGGGATCGGCAAAAAAAGAAATTTCAAAATACGATCAGTATACCCGGTTGAGTAAACTTTAAATCTTTTCCACCTTTAAAACCCATGCAAGGCCATTTCAATGGCTTTTGCATAAGGGAGAACGGTGATTTTACCCATTTTCAAGGCCCGATCCCCCCGATACACACCAAAAGCCCGATGGATATCTCCTGAGTTTAACAGAACATTCAATCCTTTGTTAAATTTTTCTTTCCAGAGATTTGAGGATTTTATTTCAAATCCAATGGATTTGTGTCCTTTTTTCCATATAAGGTCCACTTCATTGCCAGATTCCGTCCGCCAGTAAGAAAACCCGGCTCCATGGGACTTCCAGAAATTAATAGCTCTGAACTCATTGAGGATAAAAGTTTCAAACAAAAATCCTGTTTCATTTTTTGAAGGTTTATCCCTGTGGAGTCCTGCCAGAGCCCGTTGAACACCACAATCAAAAAGATAGAATTTGGCATGGGCAATTTCTTTCACCTTGGCTTTATTACGATAGGCGGGTAAGTGCCAACCCAAAAGAGTGTCCTCAAGAATGCTGAAGTAACCCTGTACTGTGGATCGGGCAACACCAACATCTCTGGCAATATTGGCTATATTCAAAATTTGTCCGTTCATCAGAGCTGTAACGGATAGAAACCGATAGAAATTATCAAGATTTCTCACAAGAGCTTCCTGTTGAATTTCCTCTTTTAAATAAGTTTCGACGTAAGCATCCAGAAATTCGATTTTATCTTTTGAAGTGGACTCTGTCACACTTAATGGCAATTGTCCGTAACAGAGTGCCTCTGACAGTTTGAAGTCTTTACCAATTTCAAGTTTACTGAGTGGAAACATCTTTTTTGACAAGGCTCGACCGGCAAGCATATTGGCTTGGGATCTTTTAAGTTGTCGGGCACTGGAACCGGAGAGTGCAAACCGGTAACTGTTTTGACTTTCAAACAACAAGTTATGAACCTCATCCAGCAATTCAGGAAGTTTTTGTATTTCGTCAATGATGATCCAGACTTTTTTACTTTTCAGTGCAAGGACTTCCTGTCTGAAAAGGGATGGATTTCTTTTGTATTTTAAATATTCACTGGATTTGAGCAGATTGATACTTAAAGCCGCATGGGACAGGTATTGTTGCAACCACACGGATTTACCTGTCCCCCGCGGTCCAAACAGAAAAAAACTTTTTTTGGGTAAAGTAAGAAGTCGTGGATACATATCATCAATTCCGTTAAATTTACTGTAAATATAACGGATCTACAAACAGTTGTCAAGATCAGATATTTCATCTGCTATTTTATTCCTTTGTTTTTGATGTATCTTTTATAAATGTTTTTGAAAAGTATATCCAACTCCTGTTGTCTTATAAGCAAAGATTTTTTGATGTATAAGGGAGTTCTTCTTGGAATAAATGATCTATCCCGGAATATGCTTTTAGACTGGTAGAAAGAAGTACAGATTAAAACGTGAAAAATTTTCAAATGCCCTGTTTCACCGCAAAACCCCTTGCTTTTTTGTCTTTACCTGATTATATCATTTTTTAACAAAACATAATGACCTTCACAAAGGAAGTTTCCAATGAAACCACCCACAATAACCATCTGCATTGTCTGCATTGTCTGCATTGTCTTTGTATCCTTATCAACCAATGTCTTTGCAGGTCCAGCCCATCTTTTAATGAGAAATACAATCCCTCCTGTGAGGATGTCCTGGAAAACAAACAAGGATTTTGGTAACGACCTGACACATCTGGAAAGGAGTCTTGGGATCAACAGTCCAAACCTGAATCTAAAAGACAGAGAACTGGCATTCCTGAGAGAGAGTGGCTTTAACCCTGAGAACCTGCTCAAGGAAGCCAGACTACGGGGCCAATAGGGGAAAATGGGAAGGTTTATTCATTCAACTTTCAAGGAATATGACAGTGTTTTCGATGCACTGGATGATCCGTTTTTAATTGCTGTTTCCATATCCATTAAAGCCAGCAACAAGTTTTCCAGAGCTGTCTCACCCATGATTACCAATGCTATTGAAGATCACAGCGATCAATGGATATGGGATGTTTTTAATCTGTAACAGGAGGTTTGCCCTAATATTGGGGCAATGACCATTATGGGGTCTTTACATCATAAGATATATGGTTCCGGATGTCTTCTCCTTTTAGGTGTTCTTGCTTCCTGTGGCTACAATTGGGGACCGGGGAAAAGAAGCCTCCCTGGGGGCTATAAAAATGTTTTTATCGAAATCTTCAAAAACAGCACCAATGAACTGGGGGCTGAATTCAGTTTTACCCAGGCCCTGAAAAAAGAAATGGAACGCTCCGGTTTTGTTAATGTCACTCAAAAAGAAAAAGCTGAACTCATTATCACCGGTCATATCATTAACATTACAAACCTGGATAGCGGATCACAACCCACTTTTTTCCAGGTGAACTATGAGACCAGACAGGCCCTGCCCTACAAAGCTCCCATGTTCACTATCTATAAAATGCAGGTCAACACAAACATAAAAGTCATTCAGGCCAGTGATAAAAAAGTTCTCTGGCAGACCATGATCAGGGGGGAAAAGACCTATCGTGGATCCCAATTGAACCGACAGGGTGTCCGTTCCTCAAATATTCTCTACAATGAGTCAAGGAGAAAGCAGACAATGAGGAAAATTGCACAGGATATGATGGAGGAGGCCTTTGACCTCCTGGTGGAAAACTTTTAATGAAAGCCAAAAACTCCTCTCTGACCGACATTAAAAATTTTATTGATCTGAATCAGGGAAATGTCTGCTATCTCTCAGGCGATGATCCCTTTTTTACAGAAGAAGCCACGGACTTTATTAAAGACAAAAAACTGGATGAATCCTCCCGTGATTTTAATTATGAAGTCTTTTATGGTCATGAAACAGGAATGGGCCATATCCTGAACATCATCAGAACCTTCCCCATCACGGCCAAAGAACGCCTGGTTATCATCCGGCAGGCCCATCAGTTAAGAGACACAGACTGGAAAATCCTCTCCCCCATTTTAATTAAACCTGTTTCCTCCACTTTTCTGGTGTTCACTGGTGACAAGCCGGACAGAAGAAAAAAAATCATTAAAAAGATTCTGGAATCCATGACTCATTTTCACTTTACCAGACCTTATGAAAGGGAATTTCCAAAATGGATAAAATCCATTTGTAAAAAACACTCTGTGGAAATCGAGCCGGACGTTCCTGATCTTCTTTTGCAGATTGTGGGACCCAATCTTATGGATCTCAAAAATGAAATTCTGAAGCTGGGTCATTACACAGGCAGAAATAAAAAGGTTTCACCTCCTGACGTGATGACAGTGACTTCAAGGATCAAACTTCAAAATATTTTTGATCTCACCGATGCCATTGGGAGAAAGGATCAGGCTCGGGCCCTGCTCTGTCTGGCCGACCTCATCGAAAATGGCCAGAATGAAGTGGGAATTGTGGCCATGGTCCACCGCCATATCCGTCTGCTCCGTCAAACAATCATAGGGCAGAAGAAAGACTTGCCACATCGGGAGCTTGCCAGCTTTGCCGGTGTCCCGCCCTTTCTTTTAAAAGAGTATCTCTCCCAAACCCGATTCTGGAGCGAACAAAAAATAAAAAAGACATATAACCTTTTATGTGACACTGACAGAGCACTTAAGTCCTCTCCCCTGTCCAATCACATCTGGCTTGAACACTTCATTATCCAGACCTGTCAAAAAGAATAAGGTCAAGTGACAGAAGGAAATTCAGTGAGTGTGCAAGTCGTTATGTCAAAGGATCATTAATAACGCAGCGTGACTACCAAGGCCAAAAACCCGACAAATATGCAAGAAGATAAACCCTGGCCATATTGACAAAAAACTTATGGAATAGTGTACTGGTTCCTGGAAAAATGATTTCAGGAGTGAAAAATGACTACAAACAAAAAGAAAACCAAAGAAAAAATATGCCGCAAACATGAATCAGAAAGCCAAAAACCCCTTCTTTTCCAGAAAGTGGGTATTTTTATTGATGCTGAAAACATTGAACTCTCAGGTTTAAAACACCATGAAGGACGCACGGATTATAAGAAAATCCTGGAGAGGGTGGGGGATCGGGAAATCACCCGCATTCTCTACTACAAACCTGAATACAAGGAAGTCTCCCAGGATTTTCAGAAATTCTGGTGGAGTCTGGGTGGAGAAATCAAAAGACCCCAAAAAAATGCCGACAGTTTCATAGTGATTGATGCAGTGACAATGGCTGACAAACTGGATGTGGTCATTCTTCTTGGAGGAGACAAGGATTTTTTACCTCTGATCTGGTATTTAAAGTCCCGTGGTTGCCGGGTTGAAATCTGGTCCTGGCCGGAGGCAACCAGCCCCGAACTCAAGGAAGCTGCTGATTTTTACTATCCCCTGAACCCGGATTTTATGGTGAACTGATAGCCTGTGAACTGATACTGTACTGATACTGTACTGATACTGACAAAAATAACGCAGCCGTAGCTCAATTGGATAGAGCATCTGGCTTCGGACCAGAGGGTTGGGGGTTCGAGTCCTCCCGGCTGCGCCAACGAGCGTATGGCTCTATTCTCAAATTTTGTAAGTATTTTAAATAACAGGAAAACCTTTAGAGTCGTCTAATCCAAGGGATTTAAGATGAGTCACTTGAAGTCGCATCCAGTCACATTCGGTGGCTTCATTTTGTCTTCACTTTGGCTTCACGGAAAATGCCCCTGGATGGAAGATAAAAGGCAGCCTCTTTGGATGGGTAACATGGAAAAGTCCAAATTCCTGGAATGTAGAAGCTTTGAAGGATGGGAGTTACCAGGATGGTAAACCAGAGCCTGGCGGCCAGTGGCCCGACTGACAGAGCAAGCTCCCAAAATTGGGTATTTATTACTATAATCCAAAAAAGGACAAAATTCCAGTTTTCCAAAACCCCTTTTCAGGGGGTTTTTTTATTTCCTGTTTGATTCATCATCTCCCTGAGAAAGGAAACAATCTTTAAGGCTTCACCAAAATCAGCTTCAACCTTGATCTTGTACTTTCCATCATAACCCTGGGAAATAGATCCCTGTTTGAAATTAACATATTTATCAGTCTTCCAGAAACTGGAATACTGATTCATTATCTTACCACCAGAAACCTGAGCCAGGGCTGCAAGCTTCTTTCTGTCAAAGGCTTCCTTTTCCTTAAGGTGGTTCTGCTCTTTTTTGTATTCAAAAAAATGAATCGTAAGATGAACGCATATAGGTGGGCTCCTTACAAACATATATCTTCGTCCTGCGATTCAGGGCTATCATGCAATCTTCCTTAAAAAGTCAACCAGGTGATCCACATCCGGAAAGCGGATAATCCTGCCCTTATCCCACCTCATTGTGATGGAGTTGTTCAAAGGGGGAGACTTGATTTTCACCTCTTTAAATTCACTCTCTGTTATCATACCGGATTGCTTGAGTCCCTTGGCTTTGTGAATCAGCGTTGCCATCTGGGGATAAGTGGAGCCAATGGAGGAGTAAAAGCGACTGTTGGTACCTGGCCAGGACTCCCAGGCACTTAGAATATCAATTAAAAGATCGTTGCTCACATTTTTGAGACGACCTCCCCTTGTCCGATATGTACTTAATCGCTTTTTTAAATTGCTATTATCCGGGGAATGATCCACATCACACCTCCTGTCTATGGAAACCTGTAAATGATTGACTTTCTTAATGTAGCAGATTTTAGAGATTTTAAAATGTGGGGAAGGTTGACGTTTTACAGACTTGTCACATAGTCATTGAGGTTATAGAAGTAAGTAAAAGAGGAGTGGGTTGTTGTCACAGTCTCCCCTGGTGGATTCACAGGGGTTGTTATCTTTTGATGAGCCAGTTGTCTTAACTGGTTGAGTTTTCCTAAATTGTAAGTGTATGAGGTGGTAACCCCATTGGAATAAAGTGTTCCTGTTCTTTGATCCAGTTTATTGTAAGTAAACCTGATGGAAGAAAGGTCAGTGGGTGAACTGTGACCCATTCTAGTGAGTCTGTCACTGTTGTCATAATCATAGAGAATCTGTCTTATAGAGGATGTTACGGAATCATGAACAACTGTCACATTGTCATTATTGTCATAGGTGTAGGTGATATCCACATTTGGAACAGTCCTGTTGTTGGCTGTTGAAGCTTGAGTCAGGCGGTCTGAATTGTCATAGGTAAAGGAAAGATCTGAATCAGAGTCTGTGGCTGTGAGAAGATTGTTATTGGCATCATAGGTAAAAGAATAGATCGTTCTGTCAGGGAAGATTTTACTTTTCAGTCGGTCCAACACATCATATTGGCTGATAATGGTGTTTTCATTTTTATCTGTTCTTTCAATGAGGTTTCCATTGGCATCGTATTCAAACTTCAAATCTTATAGGGTCGGTGTCTCCATTTTATTTAAAGCATATCGTCGCAGGACCAGCACATACCTTAAAATCCATAAAGAAACAATTAAATCTAATATCGATGAAAAAATATAAATTGGATCTTGGCCTGTTAAAAGTTCAAAGCAAGTAGATATCCCCAAAAATATATATAAAAACGGTAATATTTGAATATATATCCCAAAAATAAATACTTTAGTGTACCACTCAAGAATCCTATTTGCCATAAGGTTCAATTTTAAACTTACTAATGCAAAAAGGTTAATAATGAAAAGAAATGTAAATAAAAAACTTATAAGTGGAGGAAAGACAATCTCGCTAATTATGCCTAGAAAGAAAACATCTTCTACCCAGAAAACTATGTATCCTAAACCTGATATGTACCATAAATAAATATAAATATTTCTTCTATACTTTCTATTAATTTCAAAAAATGATTCCTTCAGTAAACCTGTAGGTACAAGAATTGGTTTCCGCATGATCTATACACTTTCATATAACTTACAAAGTTGGATATATCTTGATACACATCTCACTAATTTAACCTTCCGTTGGACACATTGGTGGCTTATCATCTGGTGGCGGAGGACACGATTGTTTAGAAGGGTCACATTCTGGCTCTTTGCCTTCTTCTGGTTTTGGAGGTTCTTTTGGTCCTTTTTTAGGTTTAGGTTCATACTTAGGTGGTTTATTCGGCTTTTTAAATGGTTTGCAAATCCATTTGTTACGGTTCTTTGGTTTAAGACAAAACTTTATATATCTTATAATACCTATTCTAATAAGAGGTGGAACTGGAGTTTCTCCGTTAGGATCCGTATAATTCAGTGAATTATTCCCCACATACCTTTAAAAGTTCGCATCTCCACTGTCAAACCCTATAGGATCAGAACTGATCCATCGTCCAGTGGTCGGATTGTAATACCTGGCCCTGTGGTAGTGGAGTCCTGTTTCAGAGTCACGTTCACGTCCTGTGAAAGTGTATGGGGTTTTTAGGTAATCCGTACTTGATTCTGTAATAGCTGTTCCATCCTTGTTGTAAATACTGGTGTTTCCAAATGAATCATAGACATAGCGTTGGACCACATCCCCTATGAGATTTGTAACCTCTGTCACTGATCCCAAACGGTCGTGGTGGTAATAATACTTCTGGGCTGGAAAACTCTCATCTGTATGAGGACTTCTCGGTCTTTCCATCACCATTACTTCATCCACCTGGTCGCTATGGATGTATTTGGCCTCCAATATATTCTGAGCATTAAATTCCAAGAGGATATTATCCCTGTCATAAACATAGTTTGTTACCGTGTCATTCACATTCTTCTGTATTCTTCTGCCCAAGGCATCGTACTTGTAAGTCACTTCACTTGTGGGTTCGGCTGTGGCGTTTGGCTTTTTTGTGACTGAAGTTAACTGATTCTCATAATCCCAGGTGTAGGTTGTGATTTCTCCTGTTGTGGTATGGGTTCTTTCGGTCAGGTTTCCGTTCTTGTCATAGACATAGGTATAGGTCTTGTCATTTGTCAGCTCGTTTTTGGTGGAATAAGTGGAATCTGTGGTCTCTCCATCCCTTCTGAGTCTGTTCCCTGAAAAGTCATAGGTAAAAGTCTCTGTCCCTGTGCCCTGGGGCTTTGTGACTGAAGTTAGCTGGTTTGTTGTGTCATAGAGATAGGTGAGTGGAGAGTTCACAGTGATTTCTGATCTGGTTGTCGTAAGACTTGTCACATAGTCATTGAGGTTATAGAAGTAAGTAAAAGAGGAGTGGGTTGTTGTCACAGTCTCCCCTGATGGATTCACAGGGGTTGTTATCTTTTGATGAGCCAGTTGTCTTAACTGGTTGAGTTTTCCTAAATTGTAAGTGTATGAGGTGGTAACCCCATTGGAATAAAGTGTTCCTGTTCTTTGATCCAGTTTATTGTAAGTAAACCTGATGGAAGAAAGGTCAGTGGGTGAACTGTGACCCATTCTAGTGAGTCTGTCACTGTTGTCATAATCATAGAGAATCTGTCTTATAGAGGATGTTACGGAATCATGAACAACTGTCACAGGGAAGATTTTACTTTTCAGTCGGTCCAACACATCATATTGGCTGATAATAGTATTTTCATTTTTATCTGTTCTTTCAATGAGGTTTCCATTGGCATCGTATTCAAACTCTTCTGTGCAAAGCCTTGGGTCTGTGATTTTCACCAGACGATTCATCTTGTCGTATTCAAAAGATGTGATATGGTTTCTTTCATCTGTGATAGAGGTTAAATTTCCCATGAAGTCATAGGCATAGCGAATAATCCCATTCCTGGCATCTGTCTGGGTCAAAAGTCTGTTCATGGAATCATAGGTGTAAGTGGTTACGTTTCCCAGGCCATCAGCATCAAACTTATTACCCACGCAGAATCCACCATATTAAAAAAAATGTAAAGACCAAAGAGGCAATAAGTATAAATATCCAAAATATGTACCGATTTTTTTGATTCTGGTCCTTATTTTTATGAGAATTTAAAGTTGATTCAATATAGTCAAATATCTCATCCGACATACCTACAAAATAAGGTTTAGCTTCTTTAGCTTTCTCAAAAAAAACTTCGGCGGTTTCGTAATCATTGAAGCTAACATAAATTTCTGCCATTGCAAGATCAACTTGAGGAAGATAATAAGGATCATTATGAATAATTTTTGTTAATAATTCTCCTGATGGAAGAGCAATGGCATACTCATATATTGTATCAAAATAAGGACATTGGAAGTAGGCTTCCTTATATAAATTTAAAGTTGTATTATCGTAAGCATAATTGGTTTGAAAATTTCTTATGGAAGCTTTAAATATCCATTTCAATGGGTTATCTTCTCTAAATTTTTTAACTTCTCCAAAAACATATTTGGTTTCTTCATCACTGATATTTATATTCATATCAAGATTATTTAAATAATTATATAATAATATCTGATATAAAAATGGGTCCAATTCTGTTCTCATTTCATAGGCTTTCTTTGCTAGTTTATATGGAATCCCAAGTTTACGTTTGCCTTTTAAATTTTTAACTCCACTCAAATAAACCAATCTATAACTATTAAGATCATTGGATTCTGTTTTAAAATCCAGTAATTCTTCCATTTGATTAAAATTCTTACTTCTTTTAGCCATTAGGGACATAGTTGAAAGTATTCTCTCTACTTTTGTTAGTTTGTTAGGATCAGTTCTGGAAGCATATTCTTTTATAAACTTGTTTCTTATCTCTGTGGATCTCATTAAACTTGAATACAATATAGGAAAATTATGAGGCTTATATTCAGAAAGATCATTTGGATAATCAGAAGCATAGAAAATTTCCTGACCTTTACAATTTGCAATAATCTGATCTTCAAAGGACCACTCTGCATGAGAAGTTTCTAATAAAAAGAATACACAGATAAAGATTTTTATTAGCTTTAAACTAAATGAGTGCAGGTTTATGTATTCCTCCTAAAATATTTTTTCTTTTTCAGTCATGGTGTTACTCTTCCACCACATTGGGGCAAATTAGGATGTTGTGAACAAATCCTAGCCCGCATATCTCATAAAAAACAAAAAAAGGGAGTGACTTTCATTATTTCCTCAATAAAATTGAGGTATTACAAAAAAAAGAAAGGACTCCCTATGAATACAGAGTGTTTTACAAAACAGATTGAATTTCAAGGTTTGGGACAACGCAAGGTGGTTGCTGATTTTTCAGCAGGCCATGTAACCTCGGATGCCGGTTCCCTGCTTTTGGCAGAAGTTGATAGGAAGCGAGGAATTCTTCAAAGCTTTTCAGACTGTTTCACCGACCACAGGGATCAAAGATATGTGGAACACCCTCTAAAAAATCTTCTTGCACAGAGAGTCTATGGAATTTGCCTTGGTTATGAGGACCTTAACGATCATGAAGTTTTAAGAAAAGACCCTTTGTTGGCACCACACTCTGGTTGGAAAGACAGACCCCATGGGATTGGATCGTCCAAAAGAGTCAGACAAGGGAGCGGCCCTGGCAGGGAAAAGCACATTAAATCGTTTGGAGTTGGGTTCTCATGAAGCCCATACAGTCAAGGGATACAAGAAGATTGTTTGTCATCCCGATAAGGTGGAGGAGTTTTTTGCAACCACTTTCTTAAATTCCCATGATAAAGCCCCCAAGGAGATTGTGCTTGATTTTGATGCCACCGATGATCCTCTTCATGGGGATCAGGAGGGTCGATTTTTCCATGGATATTATGGGAACTATTGTTATCTTCCTTTGTATGTTTTTTGTGGGGATCATGTGTTGGTGTCGAAGTTAAGGGCATCAAACTGTGATGCAGCCGATGGTTCCAAAGAGGAACTGGAGAGGTTGGTGATTTTGATTCGTAAGAGGTGGCCTGAAGTGAGGATCATTGTTCGTGGAGACAGTGGTTTTTGTCGGGATAATATTATGAGTTGGTCCAGGAGGAGGATGACCCGGATTCTATCAGCAAACTTCTTCTCCCTTTCAATTTGAAGTTCAGAAAAAAGTTCCTCTTTTTGCGGTTTTGTTAACATATTCAAAATTGTTCTACATCTTTCATCTTTTTAAAACCCATCTTCTCTCACAAAAGAACAATAAGATTTTTTAAGGTTTTAAGAAGAACATAAGACAAACTCAATGTAAAAACTATAGATAAGACAATACAAAACGATTGTGAAAAAGGTTCAGGCCCGTCAGGTTTCATTGTTAACAGATTGACATCATTTCTTAATCTCATAAGGAGTAAGCCAAGTAATTGTTCAATATAACCTAAAAATAGTATAAATGGTTTGTCAACAATAGAACCCTGAGGTATCTCTATATTGAGTCCTAATAAGTGTGTCTCAAGAATACAGATCAAAGTAAGCATTATCAAGTTTAGAACTGTTGATATTATAACTGGATACTCAATTATTGGATTGGTAACCGTGAATAAGTTAAAAAAAAACTGTTTAATTGCAGAAATATCTTTTTTAATAACAGCAATACACTCTTTAATCACACTCATTATTTGCCTTAGGATTAGGTGGTGGTGGGAATAGATCAGCAGCAGTTACAAGTGCACCTAAGGCAGATCCTGTTAAAGAGCCTAGTCCTCCCGATATTGCTCCGATGGTGCCACCTGTTGTTGCTCCAATACCACCAATAAAACCACCAGCAAAACCAAATCCAATCAATTGATGTAACCACATCACCAAAACTGCCACCTCTAGATACTGCACCGATTCCAGATATACCACCAACGATTACTCCACTAGTGATTGGTATTACTAAGAATAATGGAATCTCACCATCAGGATCAATCAAATTAACAGGATTATTGAATGTATAATGATATAAGTTTGTATCTCCTCCTTGAAACCCTATAGGATCAGAACTGATCCATCGTCCAGTAGTTGGGTTGTAATACCTGGCCCTGTGGTAGTGGAGTCCTGTTTCTGGATCACGTTCACGTCCTGTGAAAGTGTATGGGGTTTTTAGGTAATCCGTACTTGATTCTGTAATAGCTGTTCCATCCTTGTTGTAGATCCCGACTTTGACAGCAGCAGTTGCATCAAATCAGTGATTTTGGATACTTAACGCTTATTGTCTAGTTTTGTACCACTACATTCTATGGGTTTTGAGGATTTTTGGTGGAAGCCCCACACGAGCCGCCCTGAACAAGGCCAGGGCATTTCCCGTAACGTCAGTACGAGTCCATACAATTTGGTCACGGATTTTGACGGGTATGGCTCTGACCTCCCTGAGGCTTTGCATGGCTTCCACAACAGTCAGAGGGCGAGGCTTTACCCGACTCCTGCCAAGGGCAGGGCTTTTGAACATCAGCTTCTTTTCCCTCAACCGTTTGGTTAAGTGGGCCTCACAAAGGTAAGATAAAAAACACAGGGTCAAATGACCGATAATTCTGTGGTCTGACCAATGGAAAACGGGACGGGCTTTCAGATTGCCCTTGAGTTCCCCGAAGGCATCCTCTATTTTCCATAACTCTTTGTAATTCATAATGATTGAGCTTGCATCAAGGTCTTTGACATTTGTCAAAACGGCAAAGAAACCATCTTTCCCGGACTCTTTTTCTATCTGCTTTTCATTGAGAGTTGGCTTTTGATTTTTCTCATTAGGTATGGTCACATATTTTTTATATCCTTTGTTGGATACAAAGGAAGAGGCCTTTACACTTTTCGTAGAGAGCTTCTTTTCAATTTTTTCAATGAGTGAGGCCCTGGACTTTTGATCTCTGTCTGATCTTTTCTTAGACCAGGTGATAATACATCTATTCCCTTCATGCTCACTTTCATAAACAGCTAATTCTTCCGGGATGACCCAGTGGAAATTGTCCATGTTGTAAAACCCCTCTTGCTTATCCTTAGCCAAAGAGCCCAACTTCATGCCAATTATAAATTCTCCTTTATCCTCTCCAGGCTTTTCTATATTCCCTCTTGATAGAAGACCCCTGTCTGCAACAAAAATAAAACGGCGGACTTTAAACTTCTTCCTCATCTTATCAACAATATCTGAAAGAGTTTTACCTTCAAAAGTATTGCCGGGGTAAACCTCAAAGCCCAGTGGAATCCCATCCCTGTCAACCAATAAGCCAAACACAACCTGGGTACAATCAGATCGCCTCTCCTTGCTATAGCCAAACTGACGAAGTTCGCCCAGGTCTGTTCTTGTACTCTCGAACCGAAGAGTCGTCAGGTCATACAAAACAATATCAACCTCCAAATTGAATAAATCCCGACCATGCCAATACAGCGACTTTTCCACTTCCTCTTTATGGGAGCAAAGCAAATCCATGGTCCGGTAAATATGTTGAAGCTCCAGGTCCCCCTCTATCATCTCCGGATAAAAGACCTTCTGCCAATGCTCAAACACTTTTAACTTGGAACCGGGACTGATAAAACGATTGACAACCAAAGTAAATATGATTTTTTTCAAATCAAAACTCAAACGGGAATGGGAGTCTTTAATACGTTCTATCACCTTGTTGATCCCTAAATCCTCAAAGAGTTTTTCCAAAATTAAAAGGGGACCTAAAATAAAAGTCTTTTCAGTGGAAAGTTCTTTAGCCAGTTGGGAGGCTGTGAGAATATCCAGGTGACGACCAGCTGATTGGACAAGGGCTTCCAGGTTCCCATCCTCGATCCTCCCCAAAGAAAGTAAGGTGCGTTGACGGACTTTTTTGCCCTCTCGATAGGATTCCACGATGTGGTAGTAGGTTTGACCGGTTGGATTTTTTATTTTTCGTATGAACATAGATATATATCATTACAAAAAATACTAAAAATCAATAAAAAAAGTAAATTAAAACCAATTTTGTTCACTACACTTTTTTTGCAAAATACCCGATTTCACCTCCTGCCACCCTTAATTTTAAGATGAATACCTTTGACGCATCTGCTGCTGTCAAAGTCGGGATTGAATGTATAATGATATAAGTTTGTATCTCCTCCTTGAAACCCTATAGGATCAGAACTGATCCATCGTCCAGTAGTTGGGTTGTAATACCTGGCCCTGTGGTAGTGGAGTCCTGTTTCTGGATCACGTTCACGTCCTGTGAAAGTGTATGGGGTTTTTAGGTAATCCGTACTTGATTCTGTAATAGCTGTTCCATCCTTGTTGTAGATACTGGTGTTTCCAAATGAATCATAGACATAGCGTTGGACCACATCCCCTATGAGATTTGTAACCTCTGTCACTGATCCCAAACGGTCGTGGTGGTAATAATACTTCATAGAAGTAAGTAAAAGAGGAGTGGGTTGTTGTCACAGTCTCCCCTGGTGGATTCACAGGGGTTGTTATCTTTTGATGAGCCAGTTGTCTTAACTGGTTGAGTTTTCCTAAATTGTAAGTGTATGAGGTGGTAACCCCATTGGAATAAAGTGTTCCTGTTCTTTGATCCAGTTTATTGTAAGTAAACCTGATGGAAGAAAGGTCAGTGGGTGAACTGTGACCCATTCTAGTGAGTCTGTCACTGTTGTCATAATCATAGAGAATCTGTCTTATAGTGGATGTTACGGAATCATGAACAACTGTCACATTATCGTTATTGTCATAGGTGTAGGTGATATCCACATTTGGAACAGTCCTGTTGTTGGCTGTTGAAGCTTGAGTCAGGCGGTCTGAATTGTCATAGGTAAAGGAAAGATCTGAATCAGAGTCTGTGGCTGTGAGAAGATTGTTATTGGCATCATAGGTAAAAGAATAGGTCGTTCTGTCAGGGAAGATTTTACTTTTCAGTCGGTCCAACACATCATATTGGCTGATAATGGTGTTTTCATTTTTTATCTGTTCTTTCAATGAGGTTTCCATTGGCATCGTATTCAAACTCTTCTGTGCAAAGCCTTGGGTCTGTGATTTTCACCAGACGATTCATCTTGTCGTATTCAAAAGATGTGATATGGTTTCTTTCATCTGTGATAGAGGTTAAATTTCCCATGAAGTCATAGGCATAGCGAATGATCCCATTCCTGGTATCTGTCTGGGTCAAAAGTCTGTTCATGGAATCATAGGTGTAAGTGGTTACGTTTCCCAGGCCATCAGCATCAAACTTATTACCCACGCAGAATCCACCATATTAAAAAAAATGTAAAGACCAAAGAGGCAATAAGTATAAATATCCAAAATATGTACCGATTTTTTTGATTCTGGTCCTTATTTTTATGAGAATTTAAAGTTGATTCAATATAGTCAAAAGTAGGATTTGCTATACCTAGAAAATAAGGCTTAGCCTCTTTAACTTTTTTAAAGAAGAATTCGGCTTCTGCGTAATTTTTTGATTGGATAAGAATTTCTGCCATCAGAAGATCAGCTTCAAGTAAGTAATAAGGATCATTATAAATAATTGCTGTTACTAATTCTTTTAATGGAAAAACAAAGGCATAATCATACATTGTATAAAAATAGGGACATTGGAGATAGGCTTCCTTATATAAATTTACAGTTGTATTATCGTAAGAATAATTGGTTTGAAAATTTCTTATGAGAGCCTTATATCCCCATATTAGGGGATTGTCCTCTCGAAATTTTTTGACTTCCTCAAACACATATTTGGTCTTCTTATTATTGATATCCGTCTTCCTTTCAAGATCATTTAAATGATTGTACAATAATATCTGATATAAAAATGGATCTAATTCTGTTCTAATTTTATAGGCTTTATTTGTTAGATTGTAAGAAATCCCAAATTGACCCTGTAAATCTTTCACATAACCCAAATAAGCCAATCTGTAGCTGTTGAGATCATTGGATTCCGTTTTAAAATCCAGTAATCGCTCCATTTGATTAAAGTTCTTACTCCTTTTAGCCATTAGAGACAGAACTGAAAACATTCTTTCTACTTTTGTTAGTTTTTTAGGATCAGTTCTGGAAGCGTATTCCTTTATGAACTTGTTTCTTATCTCTGTGGATCCCATGTAATTTAAATACAATTTAGGAAAATCATCAGGTTTAAATTCAGAGAGATCATTTGGATAATCAGAAGCGGAGAGAATATCCTGGCCCTTACAAAACAAAATGATCTGATCCTCAAAGGGTCCTGCATAAGAAATTTCTAATAAAAAAAACGCACAGATAAAGATTTTTATTAGCTTTAAATTAAATGAGTGCAGGTTTATGTATTCCTCCTAAAATATTTTTTCTTTTTCAGTCATGGTGTTACTCTTCCACCACATTGGGGCAAATTAGGATGTTGTGAACAAATCCTAGGTGCACGGAGTATTGGCACTTTAGGGGGACGTTGAGGAGAAGGTGGCAGTAAAAAACCTGGTGGTGGTGGTATCTTTTCGCCAAGGGGATCTTTTGAAGTACATATTGGTCGTCGTGGTGGTGGTTTTTTTACTCGTGGAAAACCAGGGATAGGTCCCCGAATTCCTCTGATTCCTCTACGGGGGATTCGTTGACCAAGTCCTCTTCTTATATTTATATTTGTATTCCTTTCTCCCTCTGGATCCGCGTAATTCACAGAATTATTCCCAGCATACCTATAAAAATTACTGTCCCCACTTTCAAACTCAGTAGGATCAGAACTGATCCACCTTCCAGTGGTCGGATTGTAATACCTGGCCCTGTGGTAGTGGAGTCCTGTTTCAGAGTCACGTTCACGTCCTGTGAAAGTGTATGGGGTTTTTAGGTAATCCGTACTTGATTCTGTAATAGCTGTTCCATCCTTGTTGTAGATACTGGTGTTTCCAAATGAATCATAGACATAGCGTTGGACCACATCCCCTATGAGATTTGTAACCTCTGTCACTGATCCCAAACGGTCGTGGTGGTAATAATACTTCTGGGCTGGAAAACTCTCATCTGTATGAGGACTTCTCGGTCTTTCCATCACCATTACTTCATCCACCTGGTCGCTATGGATGTATTTGGCCTCCAATATATTCTGAGCATTAAATTCCAAGAGGATATTATCCCTGTCATAAACATAGTTGGTTATGGTTATGGTGTCATTCACATTCTTCTGTATTCTTCTGCCCAAGGCATCGTACTTGTAAGTCACTTCACTTGTGGGTTCGGCTGTGGCGTTTGGCTTTTTTGTGACTGAAGTTAACTGATTCTCATAATCCCAGGTGTAGGTTGTGATTTCTCCTGTTGTGGTATGGGTTCTTTCGGTCAGGTTTCCGTTCTTGTCATAGACATAGGTATAGGTCTTGTCATTTGTCAGCTCGTTTTTGGTGGAATAAGTGGAATCTGTGGTCTCTCCATCCCTTCTGAGTCTGTTCCCTGAAAAGTCATAGGTAAAAGTCTCTGTCCCTGTGCCCTGGGGCTTTGTGACTGAAGTTAGCTGGTTTGTTGTGTCATAGAGATAGGTGAGTGGAGAGTTCACAGTGATTTCTGATCTGGTTGTCGTAAGACTTGTCACATAGTCATTGAGGTTATAGAAGTAAGTAAAAGAATAGATCGTTCTGTCAGGGAAGATTTTACTTTTCAGTCGGTCCAACACATCATATTGGCTGATAATGGTGTTTTCATTTTTTATCTGTTCTTTCAATGAGGTTTCCATTGGCATCGTATTCAAACTCTTCTGTGCAAAGCCTTGGGTCTGTGATTTTCACCAGACGATTCATCTTGTCGTATTCAAAAGATGTGATATGGTTTCTTTCATCTGTGATAGAGGTTAAATTTCCCATGAAATCATAGGCATAGCGAATGATCCCATTCCTGGCATCTGTCTGGGTCAAAAGTCTGTTCATGGAATCATAGGTGTAAGTGGTTACGTTTCCCAGGCCATCAGCATCAAACTTATTACCCACGCAGAATCCACCATATTAAAAAAAATGTAAAGACCAAAGAGGCAATAAGTATAAATATCCAAAATATGTACCGATTTTTTTGATTCTGGCCCTTATTTTTATGAGAATTTAAAGTTGATTCAATATAGTCAAATATCTCATCCGACATACCTGCAAAATAAGGTTTAGCTTCTTTAGCTTTCTCAAAAAAAACTTTAGCTTTTTCATAATCATTTAATAAAACAAGAATTTCTGCCATTGCAAGGTCAATTTCAGGAAAATAATAAGGATCATTATAAATAATTGTTGTTAATAATTCTTCTGATGAAAGAGCATTGGCATAATCATATATTGTATCAAAATAAGGGCATTGTAGGTAGGCTTCCTTATATAAATTTAAAGTTATATTATCGTAAGCATAATTGGTTTGAAAATCTCTTATATAAGCCTCAAGCATCCATCTTAATGGATTATCCTTTCGAAATCTTTTAACTTCTCCAAATACATATTTAGTTTTTTTATCGGTGGTGTTTATTTTCCTATCAAGATCATTTAAGTAGGTATATAATAACGCTTGATATAGAAAAGGATCCAATTCTGTCCTGATTCTGTAGGCATTACTTATTAAATCATAAGAGGCTTCAAGTTGACCTTGTAGAGCTTTCACATAACTCAAATAGGCCAATCTATAGCTATTGAGATCATTGGATTCTGTTTTAAAATCCAGTAATTCTTCCATTTGATTAAAATTCTTACTTCTTCTAGCCATTAAAAACATAGCTGAAAATATTCTTTCTACTTTTGTTAGTTTGTTAAGATCAGTTCTGGAAGCGTATTCTTTTATGAACTTGTTTCTTATCTCTGTGGATGCCATAAGATTTAAATATAATTTAGGAAAATCATCAGGCTTAAATTCAGAGAGATCATTTGGAAAATCAGAAGCATAAAGAATATCCTGACCTTTACAATACAGAATAATCTGATCTTCAAAAGGGCCTGCATAAGAAGTTTCTAATAAAAAGAATACACAGATAAAGATTTTAATTAGATTTAAACTAGATGAGTGCAAGCAAATCCTTTTAGACATATTTCTTCTTATTATGGTAATATTCTTCCTCTGCATTCATTTAAATAAGGATGTTGTGAACAAGACCTAGGTGCACGAGGTATTGGCATTTTAGGGGGGCGTTGAGGAGGGCGGCTAGGAACTGTCTCTATTGGTGGTAGTTTTGGCCGTAAAATATCTGGCGGTCGTGTTGGTGGTTTCTTTTCACCAAGAGGAGCTTCTGGAGTACATATTGGTCGTGGTTTTGGTGGAGGTGGTCGTCTAACCGGCTCAAGACCAGGAACAATTAAAGGAGATCCTCCCCTTCTGTCACCTATTCGCCGACGACGATCACGCCTTCCTCTTCTTGGTCTTATGTTTTTTTCTCCCTCTGGATCCGCGTAATTCACAGAATTATTCCCCACATACCTATAAAAATTACTGTCCCCACTTTCAAACTCAGTAGGATCAGAACTAATCCACCTTCCAGCTTTTGTGTCATAGTACCTGGCTCTGTGGTAGTGGAGTCCTGTTTCAGGGTCACGTTCACGTCCTGTGAAAGTGTATGGGGTTTTTAGGTAATCCGTACTTGATTCTGTAATAGCTGTTCCATCCTTGTTGTAAATACTGGTGTTTCCAAATGAGTCATAGACATAGCGTTGGACCACATCCCCTATAAGATTTGTAACCTCTGTCACTGATCCCAAACGGTCATGGTGGTAATAATACTTCTGGGCTGGAAAACTCTCATCTGTATGAGGACTTCTGGGTCTTTCCATCACCACCATCACTTCATCAGTCCTGTCACTGTGAACATATTTAGCTTCCAGGATGTTCTGATTGTTAAACTCCAAGAGGATGTTACCCCTATCGTAAACATATTTTGTGATGGTGTCATCCACATCCTTCTGTATCCTTCTCCCTAGAGCATCGTACTTATAGGAAACCTCAATTGTATTTTCAGTGGCTGTGCTACTTGCTTTTGTTGTCACTGAAGTTAACTGATTCTCATAGTCCCAGGTGTAGGTTGTGATTTCTCCTGTTGTGGTATGGGTTCTTTCGGTCAGGTTTCCGTTTTTGTCATAGACATAGGTATAGGTCTTGTCATTTGTCAGTTCGTTTTTGGTTGAATAAGTGGAATCTGTGGTCTCTCCATTTCTTCTTAACCTGTTCCCTGAAAGGTCATAGGTAAAAGTCTCTGTCCCTGTGCCCTGGGGCTTTGTGACTGAAGTTAGCTGGTTTGTTGTGTCATAGAGATAGGTGAGTGGAGAGTTCACAGTGATTTCTGATCTGGTTGTCGTAAGACTTGTCACATAGTCATTGAGGTTATAGAAGTAAGTAAAAGAGGAGTGGGTTGTTGTCACAGTCTCCCCTGGTGGATTCACAGGGGTTGTTATCTTTGCTTCCTCCGAAAAAACGGACACGAGATTTATCTTTAAAGCCTTCGTAAGAGGAGGTAATAAAGGTTATGGAATCCAAGCAAGAAGCACAACAATATGACAGAGAATTTAAATTAAAAACCATTGAAAAACGAAACGAGGTCGCTTAAATATGAAATGCCTTTCTAAAATTCCAACAAAAAACTTTTCATATTTAATACTGATTTTCATATTTAATTCGTACACTTATTTTTTGGTGAAGTGTTTCCTTTACAAGTTTGAAGTGCAGGATTGCATTTTATTTCAGGTTGCTTTTCTTTAGGTTTTTTTTCAATAAAATCGCCATCTGGACCAATTTTTAAACTTCCATCTTCATTTCTTTCAAGTTCCATAATCATCACTTCATCCGCCTGGTTACTAACGATAATTCCAAAGAAAATCATCAGAAGCTTTTCGAATTTGACCATCTTTTAGAAAAATTACTCCTTCCGAAAAAATTTTACCAATAAAAGTTAAAGAAAAATAATTAGGAAATTTCAATGTTGATATTTGAATTTGTATGACAATTAATATACCAAAATCGTTAATGTTTTCCTGATAAGTTTTTATAAAAATAGGTTTGTTATTATAATTAATCGTTCTTTCCTGGACAATCTCATGTTCTTTTATATCTGATAATTTAATTCTTTGAATGAATGCAATTTCTTTTCTTCCTATTTTTTTCATGGAGCGGGTTAAGTCATCACATTTTTTAGACTCAGAAAAATCCATTTTACCAAAAGCTATTCTAAACAAGAAAACTCCATTCTATAATGGACCAAGATCAATAAGGGTAATTTTAATTTTTTTGCCTTTTTTTCCACCAATTGCTATCCTTATCGTTTTCCGCCCACGACGTTTTCCTGGTCCAATTCTAATAAATCTATTACGGTTGATTTTTGAACATAATGCACCACCACCTATAATTCCTCCACCTTCTATAATTTCATCAACTCCTGCTCCAGGTGTATCTGTAGGCGTTGGATTAAAAATTATGCCAATACCGGCAATAATTCCTCCTATAAGAAAAGGATTTTTACCATCTGGATCCGTATAATTCAGTGAATTATTCCCAGCATACCTATAAAAATTACTGTCCCCACTGTCAAACTCAGTAGGATCAGAACTGATCCATCGTCCAGCAGTTGGATTGTAGTACCTGGCCCTATGGTAATGAAGCCCTGTCTCTGGATCACGTTCACGTCCTGTGAAAGTGTATGGGGTTTTTAGGTAATCCGTACTTGATTCTGTAATAGCTGTTCCATCTTTGTTGTAGATACTGGTGTTTCCAAATGAGTCATAGACATAGCGTTGGACCACATCCCCTATAAGATTTGTAACCTCTGTCACTGATCCCAAACGGTCATGGTGGTAATAATACTTCTGGGCTGGAAAACTCTCATTTGTATGAGGACTTCTGGGTCTTTCCATCACCATCACTTCATCCACCTGGTCGCTATGAATATATTTGGCCTCCAATATATTCTGAGCATTAAACTCCAAAAATAAAACAATTTTTTGTATTATTAAAGAATCTAATAAAGATTTTTATTGGATTTAAAGAGAGTAAATACAAGTCCATACTAATCCTTTTTAAAATATTTGTATAAAAAGACCAATAAAATATTTTAGCTCTTTAGAAAGAGTGTAAAAAAACATTGGTGCGAAAACCATAGATAAAACAATACAGACTGATCTTGTAAAAGGTTCAGATCCTTCTTCCATTTTTAAAAGGTTAACATCATTCCTGCACGACGTAAGCAGTAGGGGAAGTAGACTTGAGAAATAACCTAAAAACATTATAAGTAGATTTCCAAAACCAGTACCTCTATGTGCTGTTGGTATATTGAGTTTCAAAAAGTATGCCTGAAGAGTAAAGATTAAAGTAAGACTTATCAAGTTCAGAATTGTCAATATTATAATCGGATAATCAATTATTGGATTAGTGACTGTAAATAGCTTTACAAAAAATTGTTTAATTGCAGAAATATCTTTCTTAATGACAGCAATACAATCTTTAATCACAATCATTATTTGTCTCAGGTTTAGGTGGTGGTGGAAATAAATCAGCAGCAGTTGTCAGTCCTCCTAAAAGAGATCCTGATAAAGAACCTGCTATTGCTGATATTGCTCCGGCTGTTCCACCTGTTACTGCTCCAACACCACCGAGAAAACCACCGGCAAAACCAATTCCAATTGATACAGCCACATCACCAGCATTACCACCTCTGGATATTGTCCCAATTCCAGATATAACACCAACAATACCTCCAGTAATGATTGGTACTGCTAATACTGGAATATTACCATTTGAATCAACATAATTTCTTGGATTGTTAAAAGTATACCTATAAAAATTTGTATCCCCACCATCAAACCCAATGGGATCAGAACTGATCCACCTTCCAGCTTTTGTGTCATAGTACCTGGCTCTGTGGTAGTGGAGTCCTGTTTCAGGGTCACGTTCACGTCCTGTGAAAGTGTATGGGGTTTTTAGGTAATCCGTACTTGATTCTGTAATAGCTGTTCCATCCTTGTTGTAGATACTGGTGTTTCCAAATGAGTCATAGACATAGCGTTGGACCACATCCCCTATAAGATTTGTAACCTCTGTCACTGATCCCAAACGGTCATGGTGGTAATAATACTTCTGGGCTGGAAAACTCTCATCTGTATGAGGACTTCTGGGTCTTTCCATCACCACCATCACTTCATCAGTCCTGTCACTGTGAACATATTTAGCTTCCAGGATGTTCTGATTGTTAAACTCCAAGAGGATGTTACCCCTATCGTAAACATATTTTGTGATGGTGTCATCCACATCCTTCTGTATCCTTCTCCCTAGAGCATCGTACTTATAGGAAACCTCAATTGTATTTTCAGTGGCTGTGCTACTTGCTTTTGTTGTCACTGAAGTTAACTGATTCTCATAGTCCCAGGTGTAGGTTGTGATTTCTCCTGTTGTGGTATGGGTTCTTTCGGTCAGGTTTCCGTTTTTGTCATAGACATAGGTATAGGTCTTGTCATTTGTCAGTTCGTTTTTGGTTGAATAAGTGGAATCTGTGGTCTCTCCATTTCTTCTTAACCTGTTCCCTGAAAGGTCATAGGTAAAAGTCTCTGTCCCTGTGCCCTGGGGCTTTGTGACTGAAGTTAGCTGGTTTGTTGTGTCATAGAGATAGGTGAGTGGAGAGTTCACAGTGATTTCTGATCTGGTTGTCGTAAGACTTGTCACATAGTCATTGAGGTTATAGAAGTAAGTAAAAGAGGAGTGGGTTGTTGTCACAGTCTCCCCTGGTGGATTCACAGGGGTTGTTATCTTTTTATGAGCCAGTTGTCTTAACTGGTTGAGTTTTCCTAAATTGTAAGTGTATGAGGTGGTAACCCCATTGGAATAAAGTGTTCCTGTTCTTTGATCCAGTTTATTGTAAGCAAACCTGATGGAAGAAAGGTCAGTGGGTGAACTGTGACCCATTCTAGTGAGTCTGTCACTGTTGTCATAATCATAGAGGATTTGTCTTATAGTGGATGTTACAGAATCAAGAACTCCTGTCACATTGTCATTATTGTCATAGGTGTAGGTGACATCCACATTTGGAACAGTCCTGTTGTTGGCTGTTGAAGCTTGAGTCAGGCGGTCTGAATTGTCATAGGTAAAGGAAAGATCTGAATCAGAGTCAGTGGCTGTGAGAAGATTGTTATTGGCATCATAGGTAAAAGAATAGGTCGTTCTGTCAGGGAAGATTTTACTTGTCAGTCGGTCCAACACATCATATTGGCTGATAATAGTATTTTCATTTTTATCTGTTCTTTCAATGAGGTTTCCATTGGCATCGTATTCAAACTCTTCTGTGAAAAGCCTTGGGTCTGTGATTTTCACCAGACGATTCATCTTGTCGTATTCAAAAGATGTGATATGGTTTCTTTCATCTGTGATAGAGGTTAAATTTCCCATGAAGTCATAGGCATAGCGAATGATCCCATTCCTGGTATCTGTCTGGGTCAAAAGTCTGTTCATGGAATCATAGGTGTAAGTGGTTACGTTTCCCAGGCCATCAGCATCAAACTTATTACCCACGCAGAATCCACCATATTAAAAAAAATGTAAAGACCAAAGAGGCAATAAGTATAAATATCCAAAATATGTACCGATTTTTTTGATTCTGGTCCTTATTTTTATGAGAATTTAAAGTCGATTCAATATAATCAAAAGTAGAATCTGATGTACCTAGAAAATAAGGTTTAGCCTCTTTGGCTTTTTTGAAAAAAATCTTAGCTTTTTCATAATCATTTAATAAAACAAGAATTTCCGCCATCAGAAGATCAGTTTCAGGCAAGTAGTAAGGATCACTATGAATGATTTCATTTAATACTTTTAATGCTTTTTCTAATTCGTATTTATGATAAAGCATTCTAACATAGTCATATATGGTAAAATCAGGACACTGAGAATAAGCTTTTTTAATTAAACTCAGGGTTGTTTCGTCATAAATATAATTGGTTTGAAAAATTTTTATATAAGCTTCAAGTATCAATTTCAACGGATTGTTTTTTGAGATTTTTTTAACTTCTCCAAATACATATTTTGTTTTTTTATCACTGGTATTTATATTCATGTAAAGATCATTTAAATAAGTGTATAATAACATTTGATACAGAAATGGATCTAATTCTGTTCTGATTTTATAGGCTTTATTTGTTAGATTGTAAGAAATTTCAAATTGACCCTGTAAGGCTTTTACATAACCCAAATAAGCTAATCTATAACTGTTAAGATCATTGGATTCCGTTTTAAAATCCAACAATCGCTCCATTTGATTAAAATTCTTACTCCTTTTAGCCATTAGAGACAGAACTGAAAATATTCTTTCTACTTTTGTTAGTTTATCAAGGTCGATTTTTGAAGAATATTTCTCTATGAATTTATTACTTTTCTCTATGAATGATAGATAATTCAGATATAATCTGGGGAAATCATCAGGCTGAACTTTAGAGAGATCATCGGGAAAATCGGAGAGAATATCCTGGCCCTTACAAAACAAAATGATCTGATCCTCAAAGGGTCCTGCATAAGAAATTTCTAATAAAAAAAACGCACAGATAAAGATTTTTATTAGATTTAAAAAGAATGAATGCAAATCCATGTAATCCTTTTTAAAATATTTCTTCTCATTATGGTGTTACTCTTCCTCCGCACTGAGGCAAATCAGGATGTTGTGAGCAAATCCTGGGTGCACGAGGTATTATTGGTGCTTTAGGAGAAATCACATCCGGAGGATTGCTTATAGTCGGCGTTGATGGTTTCTTATTGGGATCTGTACCACGAAGGTTATCTGGAGTACACTGCGTAACGGGTGGTTTTGGAGACTTTTGTCGTATACTGGGATCATTAGGCGGAATGTATCTGCCACCACTACCAGGTCTTTTTGGACGACGAATAGGTCGAGGACGAAAAGTAGGTGGGTAACGAATAGGTTGAGGACGAAAACCAGGAGGTCTGACACCACCACGTTCACCATAGGAGTCTATTTCATTGACAGGTATATTCCCAACATACCCATAAAGGTTAGTATCTCCCCCTCTAAACCCAATGGGATCAGAACTGATCCATCGTCCAGCAATTGGATTGTAATACCTGGCCCTATGGTAATGAAGCCCTGTCTCTGGATCACGCTCACGTCCTGTGAAAGTGTATGGGGTTTTTAGGTAATCCGTACTTGATTCTGTAATAGCTGTTCCATCCTTGTTGTAAATACTGGTGTTTCCAAATGAGTCATAGACATAGCGTTGGACCACATCTCCTATGAGATTTGTAACCTCTGTCACTGATCCCAAACGATCATGGTGGTAATAATACTTCTGGGCTGGAAAACTCTCATTTGTATGAGGACTTCTGGGTCTTTCCATCACCATCACTTCATCCACCTGGTCGCTATGAATATATTTGGCCTCCAATATATTCTGAGCATTAAACTCCAAAAGGATACTGCTTCTATCATAAACATAGTTGGTTATGGTGTCATTCACATTCTTTTGTATTCTTCTGCCCAAGGCATCGTACTTGTAGGTCACTTCACTTGTGGGTTCGGCTGTGGCATTTGGCTTTTTTGTCACTGAAGTTAACTGATTCTCATAATCCCAGGTGATCCCAAGCGGTCATGGTGGTAATAATACTTCTGATTTGAAAAACTCTCATTTGTATGAGGGCTTCTGGATCTTTCCATCACCATCACTTCATCCACCTGGTCGCTATGAATATATTTGGCCTCCAATATATTATACTCAAAGTTGACTTAAGATAACCACCTGTGAGAGACTTAATAAGTGGTGTTGATCAAAAACCTTTGATCGGCTTTCATGATTTTTCCATCTTGAAACACCTGAAAATCCAAATGAAACCAGTATGGTTAATGGAGGGTTGATGAAAAATTTTAAAAACAAAGAATTTTTACATTGGGCTATCTGGATGGTTCCTATTGGTATATTACTATCAGCGTTCTTTTTATTTCCCCATGGATGTCACACGTTAAGGTTTGTGGTATGTGGAACAAGCCTCATTTTTATTTCACCTCAATATTATAAAAGTACAGGGAAAACCATTAAAAATAAAATTTGGAATATTATATTTACTTTTTTTGCTGTTTTATATAATCCCATTATTCCTTTTTATTTTGAAAAAAATATCTTGATTCCGATGAATACAGTTACAATTATATTTTATGCTCTCCATTATAGGCATTATAGGAAACAATGGGGTCTAAAATAATGTCAATATCAAATTATACTGGTTCCATTTGAAATTTCCCGGACTTTTCCCTCTTGAAACACCGGATAATTCAAACACGATCAGTATATCTTCTTTAAAGCAGACTTCCATAATTGTAGTATATATTTTAAAACCCATAATGCAAAGATTGCATTTAGTATTGAACCAAAAGCATCAATTAAATATTGACCTCTTACAATTAGGAAACAACCAAATAACCCCATTAAGATATTTGCAAAAGGAGAAAGTAAGACAGCAAGAGTAAATAATATATTTGGAATGTATCTTAGAAAGATTAAGATAATAATAAATACAGAACTTGTGACTACTTGTGAAATAATTATATTGGGTGGAGCTAATGTAAAAAAAAATTTTATCAGAGAAATGATAACAGTGTCAACTGATGAATACCACAAATAGATATAAATAATTTTCCTGGTTTTACCATCAAGCTCATAAAATGATTCTCTTAGTAAATTTGAGTCCCATAATTCAAGAAGCTCAAATTTAACAAATTGCCTCTTCACCAGAATTTGTGAATGAGTGGAGGTTCAGGTAATCTTCCAAGGGAATGATATAAAGCTATTTTAATGGATTTGTACTCCCTAAAACCGTAAGATTTTCTCATAGTCAGTTTTACTTTGTTGTTTAAACCCTCTACAATCCCCGATGAAAATTGTTTTTTGGCCCTAAACCAATTGAGAATGAGATTCTTATGTCGTCGAATCATCTTGGCTTCATGTTTCAAAGGCTCTATCCGGGAACGCATGACTTTGGTTGTCCAGCGAGCCAGAAACTTATCCGCCCATGAGGGGGATAAATAATCCCAAAAGAATTGGAACTCTTCTTTTAGTAAATAGGCCCTGACGCTCCTGAGGTTGTATTGTAAAAGTTTCTTCAAACCAACCTCCTGTTTTTCTGTCAGATTCTCTGAGTGCTTTAATAAAAGCCACCTGGAGTTTGTTAACACAGGGTCATATCCATCCGCTTTCATCTGACGATGCTCTCCCGCTCTCACTTTATCTATTGCTTTGTTAATCCGAGCAACGATATGAAAACGGTCCAGGATATGAGTGGCTTGAGACACTCGATCCTTTATAACCTTCAAATAAGGTTTCCACATATCTGAGCAAACGTATTCAATAAGTTGTGTTCTTCTTGTCCCCAGCATATCAAAGAACTTTGAAAAAGTTTCCTCTGTCCGCTCTTTTCCAATCCAAAGTAAACGGACACATCCGGAGTTGATCTGATAAACTAAAGTTAGATATTTATGCCCCTTTTTCCACTGAATCTCATCAACTCCAATAGCCCTGACACTCTCTAAACAGCGATGGGAAAGGCCCCACTCAACGATAAACTCCACAGAGCGAAAAACCTTCCCCCAACTTGTTCTAAACCGAACTGACACCTCTTTCCATGACAGCACCTTGGCCCAATTTGCCAGAAATTGCATATAGACTTTGGTTAATTGGTTTTTTCCATCACTCCATGGAGTTTTTTCAACTTTAACTCCACACCAAGAGCAGTTGACTCGTCTCATTTTATAACAGAAGAACACGGGAATTCCCCAGATAGGAATAAATTCAAATTTTCGTGCCTTCGGGGATGTATCATAAATAGAAGCCTCCTGATGGCATCCCGAACAAATGGGGATACCATTTTTTCGAGGGTGAATTTGAACATGAATACAAGTTTCCCCGCCCTCGGTGAATAAAGTTATTCTCCCGTAAACAAAAGACTTGAATTTGTAACATTTATTTAGGATAGTCTTTACCAGCATCTTTTCGCCCTTTTTTGGTTGTTGTTTTCTCAAATTATGATTTACTGGAATCTGGCGGGAGATGCTATTTCAATATGAATCTTAATGCACTAAAAATGTGATTCGTTGAGCGGGGATGCTCAACGAATTGGGGTGTGGGGCAGAGCCCCATATCAGCCAGGATGGCTGTCCTTATTTATTCCACGAAATGACATTTAGAAGTTAAAAAGGGCTTTTTTTATCCACATCTTCTGGTGAATATCCAACAAATTTGAAAACTGATTTTTTCATGGACTGAAATATTTCTGAAGCTTATTTATCATAAGTATTAACCTTTACATATTGGTGGATCATTGTTAGGTGGAGATGGGCATGATTGCCTAGAGGGGTCACAATGTGGAGTATTGGGTTTGGGTGGAGGTTTCGGTGGTTTTGGCACTTTAGGTGGAAGTCCACAAACTTCACGATGAGCACCACAAAATGTTCCGTGAAGATAAAAGCCTATAGAAACGATTACTTTTATTAGTCCAACTCTTTCCCCATCAGGATCATTAAAATTTATCGAATTGTTGAAAACATACCTATAAAAATTACTGTCCCCACTTTCAAACTCAGTAGGATCAGAACTAATCCACCTTCCAGTGGTCGGATTGTAATACCTGGCCCTGTGGTAGTGGAGTCCTGTTTCAGAGTCACGTTCACGTCCTGTGAAAGTGTATGGGGTTTTTAGGTAATCCGTACTTGATTCTGTAATAGCTGTTCCATCCTTGTTGTAGATACTGGTGTTTCCAAATGAATCATAGACATAGCGTTGGACCACATCCCCTATGAGATTTGTAACCTCTGTCACTGATCCCAAACGGTCGTGGTGGTAATAATACTTCTGGGCTGGAAAACTCTCATCTGTATGAGGACTTCTCGGTCTTTCCATCACCATTACTTCATCCACTTGGTCGCTATGGATGTATTTGGCCTCCAATATATTCTGAGCATTAAATTCCAAGAGGATATTATCCCTGTCATAAACATAGTTGGTTATGGTTATGGTGTCATGCACATTCTTCTGTATTCTTCTGCCCAAGGCATCGTACTTGTAAGTCACTTCACTTGTGGGTTCGGCTGTGGCGTTTGGCTTTTTTGTGACTGAAGTTAACTGATTCTCATAATCCCAGGTGTAGGTTGTGATTTCTCCTGTTGTGGTATGGGTTCTTTCGGTCAGGTTTCCGTTCCTGTCATAGACATAGGTATAGGTCTTGTCATTTGTCAGCTCGTTTTTGGTTGAATAAGTGGAATCTGTGGTCTCTCCATCCCTTCTGAGTCTGTTCCCTGAAAGGTCATAGGTAAAAGTCTCTGTCCCTGTGCCCTGGGGCTTTGTGACTGAAGTTAGCTGGTTTGTTGTGTCATAGAGATAGGTGAGTGGAGAGTTCACAGTGATTTCTGATCTGGTTGTCGTAAGACTTGTCACATAGTCATTGAGGTTATAGAAGTAAGTAAAAGAGGAGTGGGTTGTTGTCACAGTCTCCCCTGGTGGATTCACAGGGGTTGTTATCTTTTGATGAGCCAGTTGTCTTAACTGGTTGGGTTTTCCTAAATTGTAAGTGTATGAGGTGGTAACCCCATTGGAATAAAGTGTTCCTGTTCTTTGATCCAGTTTATTGTAAGTAAACCTGATGGAAGAAAGGTCAGTGGGTGAACTGTGACCCATTCTAGTGAGTCTGTCACTGTTGTCATAATCATAGAGAATCTGTCTTATAGAGGATGTTACGGAATCATGAACAACTGTCACATTGTCATTATTGTCATAGGTGTAGGTGACATCCACATTGGGAACAGTCCTGTTGTTGGCTGTTGAAGCTTGAGTCAGGCGGTCTGAATTGTCATAGGTAAAGGAAAGATCTGAATCAGAGTCAGTGGCTGTGAGAAGATTGTTATTGGCATCATAGGTAAAAGAATAGGTCGTTCTGTCAGGGAAGATTTTACTTGTCAGTCGGTCCAACACATCATATTGGCTGATAATAGTATTTTCATTTTTATCTGTTCTTTCAATGAGGTTTCCATTGGCATCGTATTCAAACTCTTCTGTGCAAAGCCTTGGGTCTGTGATTTTCACCAGACGATTCATCTTGTCGTATTCAAAAGATGTGATATGGTTTCTTTCATCTGTGATAGAGGTTAAATTTCCCATGAAGTCATAGGCATAGCGAATGATCCCATTCCTGGTATCTGTCTGGGTCAAAAGTCTGTTCATGGAATCATAGGTGTAAGTGGTTACGTTTCCCAGGCCATCATCCCTTGTTAAAGTATTCCCCGCACTATCGTAGGTCATTCTGGCTATGACTGCACGTCTGGTATCCCTGATAACAATGGGATTCCCGTTGGTATCATATTCAAAATGATGGATTGGAGAAACAGGAT
Organism: Bdellovibrionales bacterium; assembly: GCA_965218815.1. GTDB lineage: Bacteria > Bdellovibrionota > Bdellovibrionia > Bdellovibrionales > JAGQZY01 > JAGQZY01. Next base: position 2,007,468 of record CBDCLX010000002.1, read on the forward strand.
CCTCTAAACGAGAGGCAGAGGTTAGTAGATATCCATTATAGGTAAACTGACTGATTCTGGAATGAGGAGCAATGACTTTTGTTAAATTTCCCAATCTGTCATATTGATAGGTTGTACTATTTCCTTTACCATCCGTACTGGATGTCATCTGATGATAATTCTCTGCTGGATTTGCCATATATCTGTAACTATAACTTCTGTTTATACTGTTTTCCGTGAAAGAGGTCAGATTTCCCATGGAATCATAGGCCCTTGTATATCGATTGCCCCTTTTATCAGTGCTTGATGTGATGTTATTGTTTTCATCCCTTGTATGACTGGTTATTTGATTCATGGGGTCTACAGTTCTCATGGATGATCCAAAAGCGTTGGTTTCCATTTCTGTTGTGTTTCCTTTGGCATCCACGAAGCTTGAATACTTAGTACCATCATCAAGGACAACCATGACTGAATTTGATCCAATCTTTGTAAGCTTTGTCCCTTTTGAAATCATTTCAACCTGGGTGTTATCAGGTCTTATGACCTGAACGACATTTCCAGCACTGTCATAGCCATAGTTCTTTGCCCTTCCCAATTTATCAAGTTGGGATAAGAGTCTGTGGTCTGCTCCATATTCAAAGGTTCTTGTTGTATTGTCAGGGTCAATAATCTGTAAAAGATGACCGGAGGAATCATGACTGAAACGGGTGACCCGCATCATGGGATCTGTAATAGTGTCAATATAACCGTCAGTGCCATAGATAAAAAGGGTGTTTCCTCCACTGCTGTGAGTGATTTGAGTCAGTCTGTTGTTGGTGTTATAACTGTAAGTGGTTCTTCTTTGATACCTGTCCAGAGAACCAACGAGTTTTCCCGTTCTGTCAAAAAGATAATTGGTTCCATCTTTGGTGGTTCTACTATATCCTCCAAAGGGTTCAGGGATAAAGGAAAGTGTGGAATAGTCCCCTCTGGGAGAGGTATAGGTTCCATCTTCATTTCTTTCAAAAACCAAATATTTGAAGTTTCCATAGACGAGCATGATTTTTCTTGATGTGGAACTCACAGGATCATTTTCTATACCATAGAGTTTTTGCAATCCTTCAAACCTCCAGCCTGTACCAAACTCAGTTTCAGGATTAATAACAGGGTAATCAGTATCTATTTTCATAACTCTTGACGAGCTACTGAGATTAAAAGTTGCACCCAGGAGAATGGAAGTTTCCATAGGGTATATCCCTGTAGCCATTCCACGGGTGTCAACGTGTTTGACTAAATCAAAGGGTTGCCTGGGGAATCTTAATAAATATCTGGCATCAAAGGAAGTGCCTACGGAAGTGACACCACCTATGGATACACTGAGAGTCATTCTCGGAGCTGGTTGGGTAATAGTGTCTATGCCACCCAGGGGGATACCTCTATAAGTAAAGGTGGCTTGGGTGGAACCAAACTGAAGGGAGGGTGGGTTTTTAAAACCCATTTTCATTGCAACAGGAACTCCTTTACTTATAAAAGCCGGAAGCTCATGTTCTTCACTCAGTGATCCTGTTACCACACACAAAATACTTCCGTCACAAGTTGATGGAGGACCACCGCCATCTCCTCCCCCTCCTCCATTGTTAGTCCCTCCATTGGAGTCCCCCGGACCTCCTCCTCCCGTAAAAGTTGGAGAAGCAGGGGCTGGAAAATGCCAACTGGCACTTCTTACACCTCCTGTGACTGTGGTGATACTTTGTCCATCAGAAGACACTCTTCCGTAGCCAACACTCTCAAAACCTCCCCTTTCTGAAAGTGAGAAAAGCTCAACAATTGTTCCTGCTGGTAAATTGTCCGTATTGGGAAAAGTTATGGGCACAGGGTTAGCAAACCTGACTCCTGTGGGCTGAATTGTGATGATAAAACTTGGTTGAAACTCTTCTGGTAATTCTCTGGGTGTGGCATCTGTTGGAACCATGTCAATGGACAGAGGTCCTGAATACATGGTTCCATCAGCGTTCATGGCTGTGTTCGGTGGAATGGTTAAAGTCACCCCGATATTTGTATTACTAACAGTTGTTGTTTGTGCGGGACTCACTGTGGTGCCTGAACTCATACGGGGAAGCATATAATCCCTTAAGGGTCTGTTTAAAACATTTTCCATAATGTTGATTCTGCCGTTGAAATTGGCATAGCGGATGGATCCTGCCACACTGGAAGCATCAAGGGTAATGATCTGTGAACCTGATGGAAGCCCTGAAAGAGTGAACCTTCCCTGACTGTCTGTTGTTGTTGAAACAGTGGATCCCACAACACCCACTCTGACTCCGGCAAGGGGCACTGTCTGACCACCTGAAAACGCATTGGCATCAATGACCCTTGAGGACAGGACTGTCACTTGATTTTCTGCTGCTGGTTGAACCAGAAACATCACACCTTGAGAAGTGATATCCTTTCCATCAGTCACCTGAAAGGTCACTGCATGAGGACCCACTTGTGATAATGTAGGTGTGAAGCGAAACTCTCCCGTTCCACCATTGAGGGAAGCATTGGCTGGAAGGTTGGGGGAGGAAAACCGTATCTGATCCTGGGTATTGGCATCAGAGCCTGAAATTGTAAACCTTAACTCTGTTCCTATGGGAATGTTCTGGGGAGTTGTGATGGAATTAAGCACAGGGGGGGTATTTGTTTCCCCTGTGACAGTGATGGACACTTCATCAGGGGCACTGTCAAGTTTTCCATCATTCACAATAAGTCTTGCCGTGTAGGTGCCGTCCTTATCCACAATGAAGCCTGGAGTGACAGAGTTGGAATTAGCCAACTGAGCTCGACTTAGAAAAGGTTTGCCTGAAAGTTCCCATAAATAAGTCAGAGGTTCATTTTCAGGATCACTGGATCCCGCACCGTCAAGGGTGACCATAGTGCCTGAAAGAGCATTTTCATCTGATCCAGCGTTGGCAATGGGTCTTTTGTTGTAACTAATGACATTGAGAGTGACCATGGATACAGTTTCAGAGTCCCTTCTTCCGTCATTGGCTCTGTAGGAGAAAATCACAGTCCCTGTAAAATCACTTGCAGGGGTATAAACACAATTCAAGTCATTGGTTCCACCAAGACACTCAGTTAAAGTTCCCGAACTTGGGCTATTTACAACTTCATAGGTGATAATGTTTCCATCAGGGTCTGTGGCTCCGTTCAAACTGATATTCATGACTTTGTTTTCTTTAACTTCAAAGGTTTGATCTCCAACCATGACAGGGGGGTTGTTGGGTTCTGCAACATTGATGACAAATTCTCCTGTTTGATGGGTTAGGTTATCAGCATCCGTGACTCTTAAAGAAAATCTGTACTGACCGGCCCTGTCAAAAGTCCTTTGGGCAGTTTCCCCTGAGAGAGTTTCCCCGTCAGTAAAAAGCCACTCATAAGTTACAATATCTCCATCAGGATCACTGGACCCTGAACCATCAAAAGAAACTGTTAAAGGAGCATCTCCACTTTGTGGTGTATAACTGGCAGAGGCTGTGGGGGAGACAAGCACTCTTTGGGCGTTGATGACAACCTCTGCCTCCTCTGAAGCCCCGTCATCATCTGTCACTATCAATTTAACAGTGTAACTTCCAGCTTGCGTAAACTCCCTTGACACTCTGGAACCTGTGAGTGTGGTTCCATCTGGAAACTCCCAACTATAAGACTCAATGGTTCCATCAGGATCACTTGAAAGAGAGGCATCAAAACTTGTGGTAAAAGGAACATCTCCGGTTCTTGGGCTGGCTGTGATAATGGCTGAGGGGATTTGATTAAAGGTGGTTCCAACACAGGACCCTGAAGAAGTGCTTCCCTCAAGGCTGACCCCATCATAGAGGTTACAGCTTAGAGCTTCAGCATGAAGGTTGCCAGAGGCTCTAAACCGGGTCATACTTTTTGCAATTATCTGGTTTCCGCCACGGATGGTTACGTTTCGACCTCTTAGAGAGGTGTTTTTGAAAAAACCCACCCTGTTTCTGCTCTCTGTTCCCCTGGACTCTATGGTTATATCCCCTGTGCTTGTCACAAGAGTGTCAGTAAAGTTTATGATTTCATGACCAATGACGGTCAGAGAATCGGAGGTGACCTGACTTCCAGGTCCAAATCGGATTCTCTGGTTTGTTGCTGTGGAAATAATTCTTGTGTTCCCTGAAAAATCAAGACGAACTCCGTTATTGACATGAACTTTACCTGAAGAAAAAATTTCAAGCTCTGTGCCCATAAGCCTTGCAGAACGATCAATGCTCAGATCTCCTTGAGGTAGAATATGAATCTTTCCCGAATTAAAAATAGAGTTCTGTTTAATTTTTAGTTTCCCTTTGGAACTCAGACAAATATTTACTGCTGTGTGAGTCATTCCTGATCTGACTGTGATGTCACAGGGGGAATGAGCCTGGATAGTTTCTCCTGTTAAGGGAAACATAATTATGAGTTTTTTGTACTCACCATCGACAAGTCCTAAACGTGTGTTGTAGTCGTTGAGATTTTCCAGGGTTTCAGCGACAAAGGTATTTCCAGAACAGGTAATGGCTGTATCATAGGTTCTGGCCTGGCAAAAACCTGTTGGAGGAGAGAGGGTCCCAGTGCCTTCATCTGTTGCCACAAGGTTTGGCGTTATGAGAGCAAGAATAACAACGGTAAGGCACGAAGAGGGTATAAAATTTGTTTTTTTAAGAGGGAAAAGTCTAAAGTAACATTTTTTGAGGATTGGATAAGTCAATGAAGACAGAAAAGTGTTTGTGATAGCCTGAAGACCCTTTGTTTTTCGTGCCATTTTCATGGAGAAAATTCTTAAAAATTCAAACACGATCAATAGAGGGTTCTTTATTTTCTGGGTTTTGGTTTCCATAACATACATCCCTTGTTTATTGGTTATTTATCTTTCATTTCTTTATTCTCCCCCTTGGTTTTCATTTTCTTTCTCCCCTTCAGTTTCATCTTCATTGGCAGGACCTCTCATCATTTCATCATTACTGGTTAGGTCTTCCAGAATCGTTATTTCTTTAGTGGCTGTGTCAGTGTTGGAATTTTCATCGGTGACTGTAAGGGATACGGTATAGGTTCCAGCTTCCGTAAAAGTATGTTGGGCATTCTGGGTTGTGACGGCTGTTGTTTCATCTCCAAAATCCCAGGAGTAAGTTTCCATTTCAGGATTTGATGAGTAAGAAGAATATCCATCAAAAGTAATGGCTCTATCTTCAACCCCCAGGACAAAGTTTGTTTTGATCCTTGCTATGGGAGAGAGACCTTCCCCGCCAACAAGGGTTATATGGTCTGGAGTTTCATTATCACCAATGGTTTGACTGTGATTAAGGCCCAATTGACCATACCTATTGTATCCCCAGCATTTGACATTGCCATCAGTAAGTAAAACGCAAGTGTGGTTATAACCTGAAGTCATACCAACAGCATTCTGACCAAGTGAAATAGCCGTGGTATTTGTAACATAGGGTATAGACGACACGGTCCCGGAATTTCCAAGCCCTAATTGACCATAATTATTTGATCCCCAACATTTAACAGAACCAGCTCTCAACAAAGCACAAGTGTGGTTTGAATTTGCCCCTGAAGACAAACTATTGACCAAACTTCCAAAATTTAAATTTGCCAGAGCAAAGGGAGTTTCATTATCACCAATATTGCCTGATATTGCTTGACCAAGCTCCCCTGACCAGCCCCAACACTTGGAATTTCCGCTTTGAAAGACTGCACAGATATTATAGAATTGAATAGTAACATCTATGACAGGTTCAGGGAGGTTAATAGCTCCAAGATTTGATAAAGTTTCATTATCACCAATAGTGCCTGTGTGACCATAACCTAATTGACCATATCTATTCCACCCCCAACACTTTAAACCACCACCTTCCATGACAGCACAACTTGAATGGCCTCCGACTATTACCTTAACAGCCCTTCCTCCCAGCTCTAAAGTACCTAGAGTCCCAAGAGTTTCATCATCGCCAATAGTATTTGTGTGACCATAACCCAATTGACCATAATAGTTATAACCCCAACATTTAACCTTTCCTGATTCGGTCAAAGCACAGGAATGATAATCTCCCATGGAAACTTGTTTGACTTTCTCTCCAAGAAAAACAGAACTGACGGAACTCAAGTTCTCATTATCACCAATGGTATTTCTATGCCCATAACCCAGTTGACCGAGACGATTGTAACCCCAACATTTTATGTGACCATTTTCTAAAACAGCACAACTGTTCTCCCTTCCCAAAGAAATCTGTACAGCATCCATACCAAGATCAACAATGTCCTGATCTTGAAATAGTAAAACATTGCTTCTATTGTCACCAATAGTGCCTGTGTGACCATAACCTAATTGACCAGAACTATTCCGCCCCCAACACCGTATTTTGCCATTTTGAAACAAGGCACAACTATGATTATTACCCAAAGACAGATCAATCACAGGAGACCTGGGAGGTTTTACATACAAGAACACAGTGGTTACATCAGGGGAGTCAAGACTTCCGTCATTAACTTTATAGGTAAAAGCCACATTGGCTGTAGAGTTTGTATCAGGAGTGTAATCGCAGGTTAAATCAGAAGTCCCGTTAAGACAATTTGACAGAGTTCCGTTTGCAGGTGCCTGAACCAGGGTGTAAGTCAGGTTGGAGGTGTTCTCACTATCCGTTCCAGGATCAAGTGAAATGACATTGGTTTCTCCTTGATAAATAATGAGAGGCTGAAACGAATTAAGAAAAAATGGAGGACTGTTTGGCATTTCTATTTTTACTTTTTCTGAGAAAGTGTCTGTCTGATTAAGGCTGTCTGTTACAGTCAGGGTGACTGTGTAAGTTCCGGCACTTGTATAGGTGTGACTGGGATTGAGTCCTGTTCCTGTTGTATTGTCACCAAAGTTCCAGGAATAACTTGTAATAGACGAGTTTGAATATGAGGGGGAAGCATTAAAATTTATCATGGATGCTGTCTGGGCTGTGTATTTAAACCTTGAAACAATGTAATTGGCATCACCCCCTATTATTGGACCATCAACAAAAAGAATATCCTCGTTATCTCCAACAAGGTTTCTATGTCCTAAACCCAATTGGCCATGGTTATTTTGTCCCCAGCATTTGGTTTGACCATTTTTAAGCAAGGCACAAACATGGTTTGAAGAAGCTGTGATATCCAGGGTTTCCCCAAGATTAGTGTTAAATCCAGAACCCAAATAATAGCCGTATCCCCAGCACCTGATGTTGTTATTAACCAAAAGAGTACAAGTAAAACTGTCTCCGGCAATAATTTTCTTTGCATCCACTTCAAAACGGACAGGGTTTGTAGATGAAGGAAGCTCATTATCACCAATGGTATTTCTATGCCCATAACCCAATTGACCGGAACCATTGTATCCCCAACACTTAACAGATGTGTCTTCCAAAAGAGCACAGGTGTGAAGTACTCCCAACGCCATATCATCCACTTTTTGACCAACATCGACATTACCTGCAACAAGGGGATGCTCGTCGTCTCCAATATTGTTTGTATGCCCCAAACCCAATTGGCCACTGCGGTTGTATCCCCAACAACGAACTCTCCCCTCTTTTAACAAAGCACAAGTATGGTGTCTTCCTGCAAATAAGTTAATAACTCTCCCACTGATTTGTAAAAATTGAAGATTGGTATGAACTATTCTTTCAGAGCTTGAAAGACCCAGTTGACCATAATTATTTGATCCCCAACATTTCACTTTTCCTGATTCAGTTAAAGCACAGGAAAAATCATAACTTGCAACAACTTTTTTTACAGACTCTCCCAAGGCAATAGAACCAATGGATGAAGGAAGCTCATTATCACCAATATGATTTCTTGTATCACTGAGCCCCAATTGACCGGAACCATTGTATCCCCAACACTTAACAGATTTGTCTTCCAAAAGAGCACAGGTGTGATTTCCTCCTGCGGATATTTGTATAACATTGGCCCCAACATCCACAAAACCATAGTTTGTCGGGGGCTCATCATCGCCAACACTCCAGGTAAAACCGTAACCCAACTTCCCATAATAGTTTTGTCCCCAACAACGAACCTTTTTGTTTTTATAAAGGGCACAGGTGTGATTATCACCTGCTGAAAGTTGTAAAATTGACGGGTCAGAAACCAGAATATTTAATTTTACAGTGGACAAATTGGAATCTGTTGTTCCGTCATTGGCCTTGTAGGTAAACTGAGTTTCCCCTGAAAAATCCATAGGGGCCTGATACCTGCAAGTAAAACTTGTCCCTGAAGCAGAACAGTTTGAAAGAGTTCCCTGGGAGGGATTGCTGACTACACTATAGGTCAGAGCTGTACTGTCAAAATCTTTGGCAGTTTTTAAGTCCAGTAAAACAGTTTTTCCCTGAATCACTGAAAATTCCTGTTCAGTCACAAGGAAAGGTGGAGTATCATCGGGTTCAATCACCACACTTCTTGTCATAGTGTCAGTCTGACCCAGCGAATTTGTAACAGTTAATTGAATAGAGTAGGTTCCAACCCGGCTAAAGGTGTGATTAACAACTTTTCCTGTAACAACAAGCGTTCCATCACCAAAGTTCCAGGAATAAGTGGCCGTTGGGCCTTGAACAAAACTTGAACCTGCATCAAATTTTACAGCTTTTAAATTTGTACTGCTTATTAGATAACTGAATCTTGCTATAAGGGGTTTACCTTGACTTGGAAAGACTGAATGTCTTGGAATGGAAATAGACTCATCATCACCAAGATAATTGATATAATATCCCAAGCCCAACTGACCGGAATAACCAGACCCCCAACATCTAACATCCCCGGAAGAGATTAAAAAACAGGCTCCTGAACTGATTCTTGAAACCATAATAATATCATCCACATCAAAGACTACAGAATTTGCGATGCTTATTGTGTCTCTACCATATCCTGGATGGGTTCTTGGAAGTTCATTACCATTACCCCAACACCTTAGCTTACGATCAGCTAATAAAGCACAGGTATTGCTATTGCTTAAGATAAGTTGTTCTATATCTAAAGTAAAATCCAAAATTCCCAAAGAGGCCAGAGTTTCATCGTCACCAATAGTATTTCTATGATTATAACCCAATTGATAAGAACCATTATATCCCCAACACTTGGCATTCTTATCACTCAATAAAGCACAGGTGTGATAATAGCCCAAAGAAATGTCAATAATCTCTGCCCCTAAAGAAACTTCATTGATTGTACTTAATGATTCATTGTCACCAATATTGTTGGTATGCCCAAGTCCCAGTTGACCGTAACTATTCCAACCCCAACATTTAAAAGAACCATTTTCCAAAACAGCACAGGTATGATTCACTCCCACACTTATTTTTATTGCCTTACTTCCAAGAGCCACTAAAGGAAGTTTTTTAAGAGTCTCATACTGGGAATCTCCCCAGGAAGTATTGTTACCAAGCCCCAGTTGACCATAATTATTGTACCCCCAACATTTCACCTGACCCTGCTCACCTAAAGCACAGGTGGTATACTCATTAGCTGCCACTTGTTTAACAGGAAAACCCAAATCCAGGGGGTCAGTTAAAGGAGACGATAAACGATTGGTATGCCCAAGTCCCAGTTGACCGTAACTATTCCTTCCCCAACACTTTATCTTTTTGTTTTCAAGAAGGACACAGGTATGCTGCTGACCTGTTACCACGTCAATAACATTTCCGCCCACATCGACAAAATTCTGAGCCTCTACAGTCTCATTGTCACCAATGTTATTAGTGTGTCCATAACCTAATTGACCATAACTATTCCTTCCCCAGCACTTTATCTTTTTATTATCATAAAGGGCACAAACATGATCTTGTGATGATGCTATTTTTATTACTGAAGGTCTTGGTTCAAGGACACGAATTTCCACTTTGGCCTTGTTAATGGAATCATAAGATCCGTCATTGGCCTTGTAAGTAAACTCGACTGTTCCGACAAAATCCTGAACAGGGGTATACTTGCAGGAAAGTCCACTAGCTCCATTTAAGTTTAGACACTCAGTCAAAGTCCCACTTGATGGACTATCCACAAGAGAGTAACTTAAAGTCACACCATCTCTGGTTTTCCCAGCATTAAGATTTAAAATAATAACTTTATTTTTCTCAGTCTTAAAAAACTGTTTTTCAGACATAAGGGGTCGTCTGTTTACAGGCTCCACCACAACAATTTTTTCCTGAAACTGATTATTTCCCAGTTGATCTGTCACAGTCAGTCTGACTGTGTGGTTGCCAATAGAAGTAAAGGTTTGGTTGGCACTCATTCCTGTGGCAGTGTTTCCACCGCCAAAATCCCAAGCGTAAGAAACAATGGGATTCTTTGCAAAAGACTCACTGGCATTAAAACTTACCTGGCCTGAAACTCTTGGATTTACAGGAGAAAATGAAAATCTTGGATAAACCGGAGCTGCACTCCCGCCAGTATCTGGAGAATTGATGTCCTGAAGGGTTTCATTATCACCAATGATGGTTGTATGTCCTAACCCCAATTGCCCGTAATAGTTATAACCCCAGCATTTAAGACTCCCTGATTTTAACAAGGCACAGGCAAAGTTCTCACCTGTCGAAATATCAATAACATCTTCCGGGAGATTCACCACATTCTGTGAAACAGGAAGTTCATTATCTCCAATAGTATTGGTATGGCCTAACCCCAATTGACCATAACGATTGTAACCCCAACACTTGACATCATCATTATCCAGCAAAGCACAGGCAAAGCGTAAGCCCAAAGAAACTTTTTTGACTCTCGCTGTTCCAAGATTGATAGGGTTAACAGTTGAAGGAAGTTCATTGTCTCCAATATTACCTGTACGTCCAAGACCCAATTGCCCGTAATCATTATAGCCCCAGCATTTAAGTTGTCCGGTCGTTAAAACAGCACAGGAAAAATCCTGTCCACTGCCACTTCCAAGTCTTAAAGCCTGACTACCTAAAGAAAGACTTGGAAAAGTAGATGGTAACTCATCATCTCCAATAGTCCCTCTGTGACCCAACCCCAATTGCCCGTAATAGTTATAACCCCAACACTTGGTTTCATTGTTATCCAACAGAGCACAGGTGTGGTTATTTCCAAGAGATAAGCCTATAATTCTTTGGTCAAATTCAATAAAATCAACATCACCCGGGGTTTCAGCATCTCCAATGGTCTGTGTAAAACCGTAACCCAGTTGACCGAAACTATTCCTTCCCCAACACTTTGCCTGACCGGTTTCAAAAAGGGCACAGGAGTGATAGTACCCGGATTCAATATCCATAATTTTTGATGAGGTTCCAAAGAGACGTTCCATAATCCTATACCTCATGTACAAAATTATTCTTATTTTCTTTTTCATTAACTTTCTGTGAGATTGAAGGCGATGTTCTCAGGATGAGACTCACAGAAGAAATTTCAATAGAAGTAAAAATAATTTTTAATTCCAAAAATACCTATCGACATCTTTAAAGAGAACTTAAGGGGTTTTTTTATTTTTTTTGAAAAAAATTTTATAATCTCAATTTGATAGATTAAAAAACATTTTTTGTATCAGTTTGATTTTTTCGATTGTCTTTACTTTAAACGATAGAAAACTTTTTTGTCAGGTTGTCAAAAATTTTTCACCCAATCTGTAAAAAGTGTAGTCACCCAACGAGCGTATTATTTTTTCTGAACTGTTTTGATTTTTTACATTTAATGTCTTATTAATAGAAAAGGGCGTTGTTGCACATAAAGCATTCATTCTTGCAATTTGATAAGGGGGGTTACTCTTTCGGGCAAAGCGGGATCACCGCTGAAAAGTGAAAGTACCGGTTACTGATTTTGGCCCCGTTTGAAGAGCCGGTTGACAGGTTTTTCGAAACAAATTTGATGACAAATGTCCTGTCTTCCGGACTGGTAAAACCATTTTTCAATGCTTCGGGGCTATTGCTTCCCAAAACCAGATTGGCTTTCATAGGGAAAATCTCATAATTGGTAACCAGTCTCCTCTGCTCTCCTTCGCCTAAAGTCACCTCCATCACGGGAATCCGAACCGGAATTTTTGCCATCGGCCCCTGATCAGGCACAAAGTCCCTACGAACACATTCAGCGTAAACAGGCACCAGATTTTGCATATAGTGGATTCCAACCTCACCCCCAACACTCTTCTCAAAATTGTTAATACTTTTATCAAAGTAGGCAAGATAGGGTTCTGGAAGATTTTTCCAATTTTCGGAGTTCACCAATTGCCACCTGATGGGGTTGTTCTTATCGTCTATCCAGTGCCTGAGTTCTTCATCAATGTCAGTTTTTGATTGTTCAAGAATTTTTATACGTAATTTTTTTTCATGTTCTTTCCTGCTGTTTGGTTTGAATTCACAGGATGCCTGTTTTTTCCCATCACCCATACAAACAGTCTGGCTGATAATAATCTGCTTTGAAAAATTCAGGGGTGCATAACTCCCTGTTGTCATTGTCATTATCTCTACGATATGAGACAAAGTCCCCACAGGAGAGTACTGATCGCCGTTTTTTCTAAACAAAGTCATTCCTGAAAAACCCCTCATGGCTGAAACATCACACTCTAAAAAAGCCATTGGACTTTTATCATTATTGAATTCAGGAAAACCAAGACTGTTTTGGATCGCTCTGCAGTGTGTCTGAACAATTGAAATTTCCTCTGTCTGCGGATCCTCAAGAGGCAAAAATCCAAAAAGACTTTCGTTATCAGAGATCCCCTCATTGTTTTCATCAGGCTTTAAAAATCGTTTGGGGGACTTGTCTTTGAGTTTAAGAATAGCCCAGTCCGGTTGAAAAGTACGACCTGACAACCCTGCATAAGTGTCCGAAACATCCATTAATTGATCACACCTGAGAACTTCCACAGACATATCATCGCTGACCCGTGGCAAAATCACCTGAACATTGTCTTCACAGGAATCTCCAGGGGCTTTCACACTGTCAGGCAGACAGTGACGGACCGTAAGAAAAATATTTTCATCAATAAGGCTCCCCTGGCAATGGCCCTCAGCGACAGGACTCCCAGGACCATCACCCATCACCTTTCTTGTAATCATATGACCAAAAGAAGGGGGACAGTCCCTGCACCCAAGCTGATCAAAATAATTTATAAATTCATCCGGATCGCTCCAGGAAAACTTAAGAGGTCGTGGGAGCTTTTTCAGTATCTCTGCCTGGTCCTCCTGACCCTGATCAACCCTTTTAAAGGTGGATTCCCGGCCCGAATCACAGGCCGTCAGACAAAAGAGCAGCGTGATAAGAAAAAATCCTGAAATGCGGGTTAAAATTGAAGACATTTCTGTGAACTATACAGGCTACAGACTCTTTTTTCCAGACACCCTGAAAAAAAAACAAACCTGTCTAAGATGTGATGTCCAGAGTTTAGACAGTTGATACTGGTCGGGGCTAACCCGAATTTCTTATAAACTTTCGTAGCGAGGCTTTCAAGCTTCTGAAAGTTGAAGGGAAAATTTATGAGAGATGCGGGCTAAAAATCCCAGTGTGTCACTGTGTGATCTATTCAGAGGATTCAGAAACTCCACCATAAAGGGGTTCAAACCCCTCCCAACACCTGAAGTAATCCTTTTGTCTGTGGGAACTTTGCAGAGCGTACTCACTGGGATGAAAAATATGACAAGTCTCAAACATAAAGGCCATTGTGTCTTCTGTTTTTTTTGGACTTTCATCGCCGGATATTCCCTTTAAAAAACTTTCTGTGTCCGGGCCATGGGCTGACATGGAATTGTGCAGACTGGAACCTCCTGGCACAAATCCCCCCTGTTTGGCATCATAAGTGCCGTGAATCAGCCCCATGTATTCACTCATAATATTCCGGTGATAATAGGGAGGACGAAAACTGTGTTCCGCCACAAGCCAGCGTGGTGGAAAAATGACAAAATCCATATTGGCTGTCCCCTGGATGTTTGAAGGCGAAGTAAGAACCGTATAAATGGAAGGGTCGGGATGATCGTAAGACACTGTCCCCATGGTGTTGAATTTTCTCAGATCATATTTCCATGGAGCATAATTGCCATGCCAGGCAACCACATCCAGAGGACTGTGGTTTTGAGTGTACCTCCAGAAGCCATGGCTGAATTTGGCCACAACCTCACATTCCATCCTTTGATCTTCAAAGAAGGCCACCGGATACTGAAAATCCCTGGGATTGGCCAGGGCATTGGCTCCCAGTGGACCCAAATTTGGAAGTGTGAAGAGCTGACCTGTGTTTTCCCCCAGGTAACCCCGATGCCAGCCCGGGGAAAGGGGGTTCACCTGAAATTTCACTCCCCTTGGAATCACTCCAATCTCCTGGGGGGATATTTCAAGAATTCCCATTTCAGTGCGTAATTCAATGGAACCTTTTTCAGGAACAAAGACCATCTCACCATCAGCATTGTAGAAAAAACGTTTTCCCATGGGTTTGTTGAACTGATACTGATGAACCGCCCCTCCCGGTTTTTCGAAAGTGGCCACCATGGTTCTCATCCCCTGAACAAAATCCAGGTTTTCAGTGGGTTGATCCGGTTCTCTCCAACGCATTTGGGAAGGGGGGGTGTTTTGGGAATGGGAGACTCCGGTCCGCCAGTGTTTCTGCTCAAAACTTTCATACTCCCCATGAAGAGTGGAGGGGTGGATCCTGTAGAACCAGCTTCTGAAATTTTTCTGTCTCTCCATTGTGAAAGCAGTTCCTGATATCTGCTCAGGAATCAGTCCCAGAGGTGAAACTTTGGGACTGTTTTGCCCCCTGGGAAGACTGTTCTGTTGTGCTTCAGTTTCAAAGTGATTTCCAAAACCACTGAGATATTTCATAATGGGTTCCCTGAAATTTTACTGTTTGGATCTTCCGGTTTTTATAATACAGTGTTTTTCATAAACTTTCCACTGCGGGATGTCCAGTCTCCTCCTTTTCCAAAAGGCTACCTCAGTCCATGAAGAGCGATGGACATCGTGTTGCATTTTAAAAACTCCCAACATAACATTCTTTATGGGTTATTTTCAGATTTTAAAAAAAAATCAGGAGATCATTGGCTTTGGCTTTCTCAATGCCTTTTTTGCAGGCCTGGGCCAAACTCATTTCATCTCCATCTTTAATCCCATTATTATGGACTCCTTTGCATTGAGTCACAGTCAGTATGGGAGTCTCTACTCCCTCATCACCCTTATCAGCGGGGTGGTAATCAGTTTTACTGGCCCTCTTATTGACCGTTACGACATCCGTTATTTCTGCCTGTTTATCAGCCTGGGATTGTTTTTGGGTCTTTTACAGATTCTTCTGGCCGGAAACTTATTCTTCCTGGGGCTTGGACTCTTTGGCCTGCGTTTTTTTGGCCAGGGCCTGGGTTCCAGCGTCAGTTCCATCTCCATAGCCAGGTATTTCACAGGAAACAGGGGAAAAGCACTCAGCCTCAGCCAAATGGGGTTTCCTTTCTATGAAATCCTTGTCACTCCCCTTTTTGCTTTCCTGCTGAATTTCTTTGAGTTTCAGACTGTGCTGATGATCCTTATGCTTATAGTCATTGTTGTTTATTCTCCGCTCAGTTTCCATCTGACAGGCTCCTTCCCTGAATTCAACAAAGTTGGGAGAGAAAGAGGCCCTCAGCATGGTTCCGGACGTTCCGGCAATAAAAACAAAGTTCAAGAGGGTTTTCAAAAAAGCTGGACCCGGGGAGAGGTTTTCAAAGATAAAACCATTTATTTTCTGCTTGGTCAGGCCCTGATTCCTCCCTTTGCATTGACAGGTCTTTTTTTTCATCAAACCGCCATTGCCGAAATTAAAAACTGGAACCTCAGCCTCATGGCATCAGGGCTTATCTTTTTTGGTCTTGGACGGGTGATTAACACCTTTGCCACCGGCCCCCTGGTGGACAAATACAAGGCCACCACTCTTTTTCCCCTCTACCAACTCCCCATGTGTCTCGGACTGCTCATCCTGGCCTGGAACCATCAATATTGGGTGCCCTTTGTCTGTTTTTTTTCATTCGGTTTAACAGTGGGAAGTGGAGGCCCCATTAAGGATGCTCTCTGGGTGGAACTCTACGGTGTCCGGCATTTGGGATCCTTAAAAAGCCTCTTTGCCACCTTTATGATTTTTTCCACTGCAGCAGCTCCCGCTTTTTTTGGTTATATCATTGAAAAAGATCAGGGAATCACTTATCTTCTTTATGGGCTTCTGGCCGGTTCCCTGTTGGTTTCCCTGCTGAGCTTTATTGGGTTACGTACTGCCCCGACCCAAACCGAAAAACCAACCCCAATCGGGTCAGTATAAAAAGACACTGGTCCTGTTTGAATTTTCCCGCCTTCCAATAGGAAAATGCCTGAAAATCCAAACCGGATCAGTATGACGGGGAAAGAAAGGAGTTCCACTGGAAACAGCATCCTGGAAATCATCTGAAATTTCTCCTGCAAGCCAGGGTTCCTGGTCCGGCCTGCATCCCCCTATCGTTCAAAAATGGATGGAAACCCGGGGGTTTAAAAGCCAATCCGAGTTTGAGGACTTTGAATCCTTTCAATTAAAAGATCTCACAGACCCCTTTAGCCTGAAAGACATAAAAAAAGCTGTGGATCGTCTGATCCGGGCTTTTAAAAAAAAAGAGAAAATCTGTGTCTATGCCGATTATGATATGGATGGCACCCCTGGTCTGGCCCTCCTCATTTCCGGATTAACGTCACTGGGCTTTAAAAACCTTCTCTCCTTCCAGCCCAATCGTTTTGATGACGGTTATGGAGTCCATCCGATCATCATTGAGGACTTCATCAACAACCATGGCATTGAGCTTTTTGTCACCGTGGACGTGGGCATGACTGATGTGAAGGCGGTGGATGTGGCAAAACAAAGATCTGTTGACTTTATTATCACCGATCACCACCAACCCAAAAAAGATCGTCCCCAGGCCCATGCGGTCATCAATCCCAACCAGGGGGACTGCCCCTCGGGCCTGACCCATCTCTGTGGCACAGGTGTGGCCTTTTATCTGATCCTTGCCCTGCGTTCCACAATGAAAGATCAAAATTTACTGAAAAACCCTTTTGATCCAAAAAAACTCCTTGACTGTTTTGCCATAGCCACACTCACGGATATGGTTCCCCTTATCAGGGAGAATCGTATTCTGGTCCGCCATGGTCTCATCCAAATGGCTCAAACTGAGAGACTGGGGTTGCGTCTTTTAATGAAAGAACTGGGTCTCTCACAAAGAAACCTGAACTCCTCAGATGTGAGTCTCAAACTGGCCCCCAAGCTCAACGCCCTTGGTCGCATGAATTCTCCCGTACCGGCCCTGGATCTTTTTCTGGTCAATGACCCCAAAGAAGCCAGAGCCAATGTTCAGGCCACACTGAATGCCCAAAAACAAAGGGTGGATATCCAGAAAAAAGGGGAAGTTCTGCTGAAAAAGGTCCTGGCAGACAAAAGCCCCCTGCCTTTTGTCTTCGAGTGGTCTGAACACTTTTATAAAGGAGTGGCCGGACTTCTGGCCAATTATGCCAACGAACACTATGGGGTCCCTGTCTTTATCGGTTCTGTGATTGGCCAAAAAATTCTTGGGAGTGCCAGAGCCTCCAGCCAGGACAGCCTCCTCAATGCCTTTGAGTCTGCCAAGGACTGTCTCCATAAATTTGGCGGCCATCACCAGGCCGCCGGTTTTGAGATGGATCTGCGAAAAGCCGAAGAATTCAGAAATCAACTGGCAAAGTTTTATGGACAAGCCTCCCCTTCAAAACAGGTTCTGCACTATGATTTTCAAACCACCCTTGCCGAGATTGTCGATAAGGATTTTATATCCTGGCTGTCCCGTCTTGAGCCTTATGGAACAGGTTTTAAAGCCCCAATGATCCGTATGGACCATTTGTTTGTGGCCAATGTCAGGGTTTTGAAGAATAAGCATCTTAAAATGGTACTTAAGGATATTATTGGAAATAAAATTGATGCTTTATGGTTTTTTGCCGATAACACAGATAATAAGCAATGGAGTTCACAAAGGGTCAGCCTGATAGGAGAACCTTCAATAAACAATTACATGGGTAAAAAAAATCTCCAGATTCTAATCAGGGACATGAAAGTGGAGTGCTTATACTGATCCTGTGTGAATTTTTATGTGGTTATCATGAATAAGAATAAAGAGTTCATCGAGGAATCGGCGAAAAAAACAAAACTTCTTTTGTCCGGAATCAATGAAATCATTGTTGACAAAGAGGAAACAGCAAAACTCTGTGTCACCTGTCTGTTTTCAGGAGGTCACTTTTTGCTGGAAGACCGTCCCGGGATGGGGAAAACCAGTCTGGTCAAAACCATCTCAAGACTCCTTGGGCTTAAAGAACAACGAATCCAGTTCACCAATGATCTTTTGCCCGCTGATATCCTGGGAACCTCCATATTCAATAAAAACACCCAGAACTTTGAGTTTCACAAGGGACCTCTGTTCTCCAATTTCGTATTGGCCGATGAACTCAACCGGGCCACACCCAAAACCCAAAGTGCCTGTTTGCAGGCCATGGAGGAACATCGGGTGAATATCGACGGTGTCACATACAACCTGCCGGAACCCTTCTTTTTGATTGCCACCCAGAACCCCCAGGAAAATATAGGGACTTTCCCCCTGCCGGAAAGTCAGTTGGACCGTTTTTTAATGAAGCTCAGTCTTGGTTTCCCCAGCCGTGAAGCGGAAAAGAACATTCTCAAGGGACCTGACCGCAACCAATGGATTCAGGGACTTGAAAGCCTCTTCCTCCCTGATGAGATCATGGAGATCATTAAAACTGTTCAGAATATCACTGTCTCCGATTCCGCTCTGGAATATCTCCAGGATATTGTGGAGAAGAGCCGCACCCTTTCCTGGGGCCTGTCACCCCGGGCCGCCAGGGCCTTTAACTGTGCTGCCAAAGCCTATGCCTTCATTGAAAAACGGTCTTTTGTCATCCCGGAAGACTATCAGGCCGTTGGAGTGGCCGTCATGAATCACCGTCTGAAAAGTCATGAGGACATGGGCCGGAAAAGTTCAATTCAACTCTCCCTGGAAATTATCAACTCCGTTCCCATCCCTTGAAAATTCCATGAAAAAACGTGAAAAAATTTATATTATTCCAACGAGTTACGGGCTGATGTACGCTGGTGGTATTCTTGTCAGCCTCATTGGCGGTGCTGTTTACAACAACAATCTGGCTTTTATGCTCTGTTTTTTTCTGATGGCCCTGTTTCTTATCGGGATGGTCCAGACCCATAACAATATTAAAAACATTCATCTGGAAAAACTCACTGTTTTTCTCTCCCCAAGTGACAGCCTGGGAAATGGAATGGTCCTGATTAAAAACAGAAATTCTGAAAAATGCAATCAGATATATCTTCAATGCAAAGACAATGACGATCTGCTGGAAGTTAAAATTGATACAGTTTTTGAAAGATCCCTTCACTCCCAATACTTTGATTTTAAGACAGGAACCTGGGGGAAAAAGAAAACAGGAAAAATCAGATTGTCCACCCGTTACCCCTTTGGTTTTTTTTACGCCTGGCAGACTTTTTTATATCCAAAAGAATATTTTATTTACCCAAAGCCCATGGGTCAGCCAGAACTTCCCCCCACTGACCATGACCAATGGGGAAGGAAGAGCCACAGACAAACCAGAGGTGAGGATTTTTCAGAACACAAAAAGTACCAGGAAGGAGAATCCCACAAGCATATTGACTGGAAAATTTATGCCCGACACTCCTTACTGCTAACAAAAAAATTCAACGAGGGTGATAAAGATGTTTATCTTATTGACTATAACAACACCCGTGGGAATGAAGACAAAAGAATGGCCTGGCTTTCCGGATGGATCCACCAATGTGAGGAAAAATCCATGAATTATTCATTAAAATTAAAAACAAAAGTATTACCGGCAAACCATGGGGAAAGACACAAATCAGAATGTCTTAAAGCCCTTGCCAATTCCAGGGAGGCTACCTGACACCTCATCCAAACCGCTTTTTTCATTTCAGTCTCATTTTCCTGGTGGCACTGAATCTGATTCCCCACATCAGTGATTACGCCTTTGCAACTTTGGCCGTGGGTGGTCTTTGTCTTTGCTGGCGTTTGCTTTATGAGTACCAGATTGTTCCCCTTCCCCATTTCTGGACAAAGTTGGGACTGGTCACAGTTTCAGTCTATCTGGTTTATATAAACTATGGAGGGATTTTGGGTCTGGAACCAGGCTCAGCCCTTCTCATCTGTGCTGTTTCCTTAAAATTGATTGACCGGGTTGGTTATCGGGATGCCATGGTTCTTCTTTTCCTTGACTTTATGCTCCTACTGGCCCGTTTTTTTGCATCCCAAACACTGGGGATGACGATCTTCGCCGCTTTTGATCTCATCATCACTACAGCCCTTTTGGTGCAGCTTCACAACGGGTCCCGCATTGATTTTAACATGGGATCCCTTTTGAAAACAGGAACAAAGCTTTTTTTACAGATTGCTCCTCTTATGATTTTATTGTTTTTCGTATTCCCCAGGTTTTCAACCAGCTTCATTGGTCTTAACACCAGTCGTCCTTCAATACAGGGTTTCAGTGAAAGCATTGAACCGGGAAGTGTTGCCCGTCTGGTCAAAAACAACCAGGTGGCTTTCCACGCCAGATTTTACACAACCCCCCCTGCCTTGTCAGAAATGTACTGGAGAGGGGCTATACTGACTGTCAATCAGGGCATGAAATGGAACAAATCCCCCATAATCAGGAAAAACATAAACACTCCGGGAAACTTTCCCGATGACATTCTGAAGCAGGAAATTCTTATGGAACCGGTTTTTAATGACTGGCTTTTTGCCATAGACCGGTCTTACTGGATTCAACATAAAAACAGAAACCTCCAGAGAATGACAAAAAAAACAAACAGCCTGAACTTTGTTTTGCAGGGAGGTCATAGCAAGAAATTTATTTATGATGCCTACTCATCAAAAAAAATCACTGATTTTTTAACCACGGAAAATAAAAAAACATATCTTCAATCTCCATCTTTTAGTGATACCCGCATTCGTCAACTGGTCCATTCAATAAAAAAAGAGGGCAAAACCAATAAGGAAAAAGCTTTAAACCTTATGCTTTTTTACCAAAAACATTTTCTCTATACCCTCAACCCGGGGATCCTCAAGGAAAACAGTCTGGGCGAATTTCTGTTTGAAAAAAAGAAGGGCTTTTGTGAACATTTTGCCACCAGTTTTGCCTCTCTTATGAGACTGGCCGGGGTGCCTTCCCGGGTCATCGTGGGGTTTCACGGTGGAATCAAGAGTGAACTCAGTAATTATTACCTGGTGACTGGAAAGGATGCCCATGCCTGGACAGAAATCTGGTCTGAAGAGGAAAAAAAATGGTTGCGTTTTGATCCCACTGTTATGGTTTCCCCCCTGCGTTTTGAACTGGGAGGACAAATTTTTCATTCCTTAACGGAAACAGATCTGATACAGGCCCGGAACAAAAGTGAAAATTTATTAAAACACTTTGACGTGGGCTGGATAAACAGAAGCCGCCTGGCCCTGGATGCCCTGGCCACCCAATGGAATCTCTTCCTGTTAAAATATGATCACAGTGGACAGATCAGTTTTTTTGAAAAACTGGGTTTTAAGAACATCAGTCAGAACATTCTCCTGACAATTTCCTTTTTTTTACTTTCAGGCTTCTTTTTTTTGGTACGCCTGAAGATCGGGGGTGCCACACCAAAAAGAAGTCCTGAAGAGAGGGCTTACCACCTTCTCCAAAGCCAATTGGCAAAAAAAGGGATTGAAAAAATATCCAGTGAAGGTCCCAGCGACTTTTTACGTCGTTGCCAGAAAGAACTCCCCGACAAAAAAAACCAGCTGGAGGTCTTTCGAAAGGCCTACCTGAATCAACACTATGGAAATATAAAAAGCAACTATAACTTCAGGAAAACAAAAAAGATTCTCTTCTCCTAGCCCGCATTTCTCATAAACTTTCGTAGCGAGGCTGCTGAAATCCCTCTACAAAAGGAGAAGCGGACCGAAAGTCGTTGAAGGCATAGTGGATTAACCAATTTCTCCACTTATTGTTTGTTTCCATGAAAATCCCAATATTCCCTGGCCCAGAAATAAAGATCAGGTTCTGGTAAAAGCTGGTAGGCCATACAAAGGGTGAGGGAAGGAACAATACAGGGGTTTTTAAGAAGATGCTGTTTATAACGGGTTCTCACCTTCCCTGTGTCCCTGTTTTTTTGTAACTCTTTAATAAATTCAAGACTTTGAAAAAAGAGGTCCTGTTCATTGCGATACATTCCCAGCTCATTTTTCATGATATTCTCCAAAGATTCTTTTTCTGTAACCGTGACTGTCAATTTCCCGCAAAAATCAGATATTTGGGAACAGAGAAGGGAAAACAGAAGAACAGAAAACAATTCATTGGGATTTTCATTATTGGAAACACATTCCAGACCCCGGTTGAGGTTTGGAATAAAGAGTTCACTCTTTTCCTTTAAAAAGGCTGCATCAATAACGGGACTGATGTGTTTCAGAAGATTGAGATCATGACACTCCCACAACAGGCGGGTGGCTGTTTTCAGACGTAAAAACTTGAGAAGTTCCTCTCTTCTTCGAGGCAGAACAGACAGTTTTAACTGAGGGGCCAGTTGTGTGATGGCCTCCCTGAGACCGGACTCCATGGCAAAATTGGTTCTATGGGCAAAACGCAAGGCTCTGAGCATTCTCAGAGGGTCTTCCTGGATTCGTACCACAGGGTCACCGATTATTCGAATCAACCGGAGTTCCATATCCCTGAGTCCTCCACAGTAATCAATCAATTCAAAGCTCACAGGATCATAGAAAAGGCTGTTGATACTGAAATCCCGTCGTCTGGCATCCTCTTCGGCTGTGCCAAAGGTGTTGTCATCCGTGATAGGCCCTTCGGGTTCTTCCTCCTCCCTTGGGGATTGGCCCCGAAAGGTTGAAATTTCATACTGTTTGCCAAAATGTCTGGCCAGAACAAGTTTAAATCTTCTTCCAATAATACAAGAAGGACGGATCAGCCGATTCACCTGCCTTGGAAGAGCGGAAGTGGCAATATCAAAATCCTTGGGAACAAGTCCTAAAAGGAGATCTCTCACACAACCTCCCACAAGGTAGGCCGTGTGGCTACGGCTCTGAAGTTTTTTCACCAATTTCAGAGCCTGAGAGTCAATTTGTTCTTCATTCAGTTTTCGCTGATATTTCATTCCGGTCTTGACCCAGATTTCCCTATTGTTTCGTAACCATCCATACTCCTTGTATCACAGACTCAATTTTGGATGAGATTGGCATAAGACAACGATGTACGACTCAAGTACTTAAATTTGCAGAACAGGTGTCACGGACAATACAACCTGTTTGTTATGAATGTCAATAACCTATTCTTATTCCCATTCTCCATGAATGGTCACTGATTGATGGATGATGGTTTAGCCCGCATTTCTCCAGGTTATAACTTTATACTTTTGAAAGAGCTTTGGTCCAGGAACTAATGGTTGTCCTGGTGTCATCCCTGGCATTACAGAATTGGAGACCATAGGCTTTTTTCTCCTGGCTCCAGACCACACATCCCTGGACTTCAACCTGCTGCTGACCATCCGGACTGGCAATGTTGAGGGTCACAATTCCCCCCTGTTCCAGAAGAGCATTGGTATCAATGCTGGCTCCACCCACAGAAATAGAACTCATCTGACCAACAAGCTGCTGACCGTTCACATCAATACGCACCTCTGATTCCATTTTATAACGGGAGTCCTGACGACGTGAATAAAGTTCCCTTCTCTTACGAATTCTAAGAAAATTGATAAGAAAGAGAGGAGCAAACAACAGACCAAGAAAAAGACCAGCCCCTGTACCGGATGACCCTTTTGGACCTCCTTTGCCGGATTTCCCGGAGTCGTGAAGAACCTTTGTGACAAGGCCACAACCGGTTTTTTCAAAGGACTCAAAATCCTCATCAACAGCCAGTCCCCGATTCTTGTAATCATTGGGATCATACGCATAATCCGGTTGGGCTTCGGAAATGTCATTATTTTGAACAAAATTAATAGAATTAAAAACATCAATCCGGGACTGGCTGAACACGGGCAAATCACTGACTTTTTGGGAATGGGAAAAAAGAGTCTCTCTGACCTGATAACCATTGATGAGTTGTTCCCGAACCATAAGAGCCGCCAGGGCCGACACAAAAGGAGCCGCCATACTGGTCCCCGAAGAATAACCAAAACTGTTATTGGGCAGAGTGCTGAGAATGGTATCTCCCGGACTTCCCAGGTAAACTGATTTCACCCCATAATTTGAAAAGCTGGCCAAACTATCCTCATTGGTCGTGGCCGCAACAGAGATAACATTGGGAACCTTGTAATTGGAGGGATAATTGGGAATCGTGTCATTGTCCTGACTGAAATTACCGGAAGCAGCCACAAACACCCGTTTTCCATTATAGGATTTGACGATAACATCAAGCAAGGCCCGACTGAAACCAGGCCCCCCCCAGGAATTATTAATAATATGGGCTCCATTATTAATGGCGTATTCAATGGCATCAATGGCATCAGCCGTATTCCCTATACCTTCATCATTCAGAAATTTCAGGCACATGATTTGAATGATGGCCGGGTCAATGGGTGTCTTGAAAATATCCTGAGTTGTAGCCAGAATAATTCCTGAAACATGGGTTCCATGGTTGTCATCATCCATGGGATCGTCATCATCATTGGCAAAATCCCAACCTCCATTGGTATCATCCTTATAACCGTTTCCATCATCATCATAATCATTGCCGGGAATTTCGTCTGTATTTTCCCAAATGGCTCCTGACTCCTTAAAAATATAGTGATTACGATCACAACCGCTGTCAACAACGGCCACAACAGGAGTCCCCAGATTTGGACTCAAAACGGGCCATGTATCATCAGCCCGGATATGTTCTGGAGCCACTCGCTGGGAAACTCCGGAAGAAGAAGAAGAAGAGAAAGAAGCTTCCTGAAAGTGCTGTTGAAGCTCAGAATAACTCATGGGTTCCCCTTCTATCCCCAAACTCTGTTTTCTTAGAAGATAATTGGGTTCAGCATATTCCACGCCAGGATCATCAGACAATTCATCAATAGTTTCTTCAACACTCTGACCGGTGTTCACCTTAAACTGAAGGGTGTTGAGTCTTGGCCAGCTTTGCTTGAGGGAAAGACCGCTTACTGACATTTTTCTGGCCACATTCTGGGTGTCAATAACCCCGGAGTTCTTCATTTTGACGATGACTTCTCCTGGCACATAATCCTGTGCCCAGGCACAAACCCATGGGGTTAAAAAGATTAAAAAGACAATAGAAATCCATTGAAGCATAAACTGCACAACAAGGTATCGGAAGATCTCAGAAAAAGTTGAGCAAAAATCACAAAAAAATAAATTTTTTTTAAATATGTCTCATTATAGGATTTTATGATCCGGTAAGACCCTCATCCCATTCATTATTGAAGTTTACGCCATTTTTCGCACAGATTCCAGTAAAAACTTTTGTACTTTTATACCGGCTTAACGGATGAGTTTTGGATTGATCTTCACGGAGGCCCTGGTTCTCAGAAACGAGGCCCAGTTCTGAACTATTAAACTGTCTTGTTGTTGTTTCATGATCTGCTTAAAGAAATCCATTTGTTTGTCTTTGGCTTCTTTTTTATCCACCATCCTGGCTCCCCTGAATTTAAGTATATAAACATGATCCCCTTTATAAACAGGATAAGTGGCATACTGTTTGTGGGATCCAAGATCCACAGCTCTGTCCAAAAACTCCTGATTCATCCCAATCCCTGGAATATCATTGACTGTGATTCCAAAATATCCAGTGTCAGACCATTTCAGTTTGTTTTCCCCGAGAAAAATCTCCAAATCCTTAAATTTTTTGTTTTTCAGGTGGGTTTTTATCTGTTCCAGAAGTTTGTCATAGTGGTTTCTGGATTGAAGTTTCAATGCAATCTCACTTTTGACTGCATCAAAGCTTTTTTCACTGGCTTCTCTTTTCTCATCCACCAGCAGAATATGATAACCATGTTTGGTTTTTACAGGCTTTGTGATCTCCCCGGGAGAGGCTGAAAAAGCAGCTTTTTCAAATTCAGGAACCATCTGACCACGACCAAAAAAACCCAGATCACCCCCTTTGGATTTGGAACCAGGGTCCTGGGAATGTTTTTTGGCCATTTCAGAAAAATTATCCAATCGGGCTTTGGCTGCTATACCATTGATCTTCTTTAAAGCCTCATCCATGCTCTCTTTTGTTTCATCTTTGGCCTTGACCAGGATATGACGGGCCTTAACCTTTGGGGCAACAGTGAACTCGCTTTTATGACTCCTGTAATAGTTTTCCACCTCACTCGGATTGTCGTTCAAAAAGGCCCGGGCCGCCCCGGAAGAAGCCTTTATTTTCCCGGAATCCAAAAGAATATAGCTCACATTGATCTGAGCCTGATCCATTTTTTCATCAAATTCATCAACAAAATCCGTATCCTTTGAAACAAAACCAATAAGATCACTCATCTTCTGTATCAACAGATCATGACGAATTTTGTCCTCAAACTCTGATTCTGTAAGACGACTCTGTTTTAAAGCGGTCTTGTAACGAAGACGGCTGAACACCCCATCCTCATAAAAAGCTTCAATATCAAGAAGGGATTGGGCCACTTCATTATTGCCAACAAAAACATTCAAATGACGGGCTTCCTGGGTGATAAGAATCCGACTGATCAGGATATTGATGGCATTTTCCTCCATTCTGCGTCTTGCCTGTCTGCTGTCCCCATTTGACTGGTTTCTGCTGTCCAGGCGATCCACAAGATCTTTAAAATCTCTGAGACTGATAGCCTTTCCATTCACTTCAGCCGCTGTGCCGCCACTGCTTAAAAAACCTGAATTCGGGGAAAAACCAATAAAAACAAACACCACACAGACAACACTCAGCAAAAACCAACCAAAAATATTAATAATGGGGTTTTTTCTTTTCTTTGTAACCGACTCAAACACAACCAATCTCCAGAGCTTCAAACATAACCAGTCTCCATGGGTAAAACATACATGGGGTTCCGGCTTTTTCCAATTGGAATTCTCATAACAATTTGATAACCCTGAAATTCTATGGGAAACCGGTGGACCTGGAAACAAATTCTTGCTTTTTTTCTTATTTTCTTTCCACCCATTATCTTTTATGCATTGCAAAAAAAAGCCCTCATGCACTCCACAGCTTCATCCCTGAGAACCCCTTCCCACTGGCTGCAGGAGATTTATGACAAGGCCACCCATGACCTTCGGACCGGCCTCAAGGACTACTTGTATCTTGTTGGAATCAATGAAGAAAATAGGGATCTAAAACTGAAAATCATAAGGATGACATCAGAACTTCAGCGTCTTGAAGAATATCGTATGGAAAATATTCATCTGCGTAAACTCTTTGGGTTTCAACAGGAATTACCACAAAAAACCCTGGCTGCCCGGGTGATTTCAAAAGATCTTCTATTGGATCAGGAATCATTCATCATTGACAAGGGATCTGTTCACGGAGTTCAACGTCTCCAGGGGGTGGTCTCCTCCGAAGGGGTGGTGGGTTACACCCTGGAGGTGAAAACCCACAGCACTCAGGTGTTGCTGCTATCCAGCCAGGAAGCCCATGTTGATGCCATCATCCAGAGGACAAGAGCACGAGGTCTTGTTTCAGGGCTTTCCCAAAAAGTTTACCGGTTCAGCTATATGATGAGAAGCGATGATGCCAAACAGGGGGATCAGGTGGTAACCAGCGGACAGCATGGTTTTTTCCCAAAGGGCCTGCCCATTGGAACAGTAAAAAATATAACATCCAGTCCCACGGGACTCAGTTATCTGGCCAGACTTGAACCCTCAGTCAAGCTGAACCAGCTTGAAAATGTTCTGATTATTGTCAACAAAAAGCCCACAGACGCGGACACAAATAAAAAACCCAAAGAAACAAACAAGGACAGGATTAAATGAAACGATCTCTGATGAGTCTCTTACTCTTCCTCGGGACAAGCTTCATTTTATCCGGCCTTCAGAGTCATCTTCAGTTTCTGCCTCTGCCGGTTCCCCACTTCTGGTTTATCATCATCACCTATTACTCTTTTAAGAAAAGCCTGTTCTTTTCTCTTATCACCAACTTTTTCCACAGCTTTATTATCTGCTCATTCACCTCCATTTTCATCGGATTTCTTCTCATCCTTATCAATATCCTGACTTTCCTTTTCATAATCATTGGTGAAAAGTTTCCAATAAACAATAAACATATTGTGATAGGATCCGGGGCCGGTTGTTTTCTTTTTCATCTCTTAAAATGGTGTGTCCAGTGTATCAGTTACGGGTTTTTCCATCCCCAGTTTTTTCAGTGGATCAGCACCAGCCTGGTAACACTCATCGTGGCTCCCTTCATTCTTTTTGTTTTTGATAAAACTGACAAAAAAATACATCTGGAACGGATTGAACTTTTAAAAAGTCTGAGGACCTGATGATTGACCATTCAACCGATGAGGACGAAAAGGACCGTCTGAGAATTGAAACAAACTATCGCTTCATTAAAATATTCATTATCCTCTTTTTTCTCATCCTTGCCAGCCGTCTTTGGCAGCTTCAGATTCTACAGGGCGGGGAATTTCGCCAGTTTTCCAACAAAAACAGGCTTAAAACCCTGGACGTGCACTCCGTTCGGGGGAAAATTTATGATCGTCATGGCCGGGTTCTGGCTGAAAACCTTCCCGCCTATAAAGTCATCATTATCCCTCAATATGCAGACAAACTGGAGGAAATGGCAGAAAGCCTGGCCCAAACCCTGAACCTTAAAACCCGGGCCATTGTTGAAAAGGTCAACAAATCCAGGCACCAGAACAGCCCCTTTCTCCCTGTGGATATTAAAAAGCATCTGACCCACGATGAAATTTTTAAAGTGGAACTCATGAAACTGGATTATGGGGGGCTGGATATCCAGGAGTTTGTGGTGAGACATTATCCTTATTCAGACCAGTTGGCACACACCCTGGGCTATGTGGGTGAAATTTCAAAAAAGGAAATCCCGGTTTTGACAAAACAATATGGGAATAAAATCAAATTCAAACCCAAAGACATTATTGGCAAACAGGGACTGGAAAGAACCCTGGATTTTGAGCTTCGGGGGAAAAATGGCCAATCCTTTGTGGTTGTGGATGCCAGGGGACGATATCAGTCACAAATTAAAAACCGGATCATTCAACCCTTTCCAAAAAACATCCCGCCAGAACCCGGAGTCGATATTCACACCACTCTGGATATTGAACTTCAGCAAAAAGCCTTTCAGGCTTTTAAAAAATTCAAACGGGTGGGTTCTCTTATCGCCATGACTCCAAAAGGGGAAATTCTGGCCTTGATCAGTTATCCCAGCTTTGATTCCAATCTCTTTTCCAGGAGAGTGAGTACCAGAGTCTGGAACAAGTGGATGGCGGACTCAGGTCATCCACTAAGAAACAAAACCATACAGAATCACTACGCTCCGGGTTCCACTTTCAAACCCATTGTGGCTTTGGCCGGACTCCAGAAAAAAATCATCCAGCCCCATGAAACTGTGTACTCCCCGGCCACCTACCAGCTGGGATCCAGAACCTGGCATGACCACAGAAAAGTGGGATACGGGTTTATCAATGTTGTGGAGGCCCTTGAACGCTCCAGCAATGTTTTCTTTTACAAACTGGGCAAACAACTGGGACCTGATAAAATGGCCATCTATGCCAAAGCCTTTGGCCTGGGATCCATCACCGGAGTTCCCCTTTCCGGCGAGGCTGAAGGTCATATCCCCACTCGTGAGTGGAAGAAAAAACGCTGGAAAGAAGCCTGGCAGGATGGGGAAAGCCTCAATATGGCCATTGGACAGGGACAGGTTCTAGCCACCACAATCCAGATCGCCCAAGTCTACTCAGGCATTGCACTCAACGGTGCCATGTATCAACCACAAATCATTAACAAAGTGGTGAAGCTCAATAAAAAAGATTCCGGAGAGGAAGTCTTCAAACCCATACTGATCCGTCACCTGTCAGAGAACACCGAAGCTGAATACTTTATACACAAAAAATATTTTGAAACAATAAAGCAGGGACTCTGGCTGGTGGTCAATGGTCGGGAAGGTACAGCCAGACAGACCCGTTTTAAAAAACCATTCAGTGTGGCAGGCAAAACCGGCACAGCCCAGGTGATAAACTTTTCCTCCGATCAGATCCACAAACCCTGTTTTCAGAGACCTGAGAGGGAAAGACACAATGGTTGGTTTGCAGGCTATGGACTGGTCCACAATGAAGCCAAAATCACTGTAGCCGTTCTTACTGAATCCTCCTGCACTTCAGCAGCTGCTGTTCCCATTGCAAAAGAGGTTTTTAAAGCCTACTTCCAAAAATATCATGGTGATGAATGAAAATACTGAATGAGAATATTGACATAAACACCAGGGCATGGTCCGTTTTTAAGTTTTTTAACTGGAATTACACTTTGATTATCCTGGCTTTACAAATTATTGGATTAATCAACCTCTACAGTGCAGCCCATTCCACTGAACACCTCAGCCGGGTGTTTCACGCCCAGGTCTATTGGATTCTGATAGGGTGGCTGGTTTTTTATCTTGTCTATCGTCTCCAGTATCAGGTTTTTCTGAACCATGCAGCCACCCTCTACGGACTCAATCTCATGGCCCTGATTCTTGTTCTCTTTGTGGGGAAACGGATCTACGGGTCCCGTCGCTGGCTTGATCTTGTTGTTTTCAATTACCAACCCTCAGAAACCATGAAGTTTTTTCTTGTTTTGTTTATGGCCAGTTATCTGGGCCGTCGCAAACTGGAAAATTTTGGACTCATGGATCTGATCGCACCCCTGTTCATTCTGATTGTTCCTTTTCTTGTCACCGCAAAACAACCGGATCTGGGAACAGCACTCCTATTGATGGCAATCCCCTCTTCCATGATTTTATTTTTAAAAGTTAGAAAAAAGATTCTTATTGGTCTTCTAGCTCTTGCAGTCCTGTTTGGATATGGAACCTGGGACCGGTTTTTGAAACCCTACCAAAAAGACAGGGTGAAAAGTTTTCTCAACCCCAACCAGGACCCCCAAGGAGCAGGCTATAACAGCATCCAGGCCAAAATTGCCATCGGAAGCGGAAAATTTTTTGGACGGGGCTTTCAGAAAGGTTCCCAAAACCAGCTTCAATTTCTCCCCGAGAGACATTCTGATTTCATCTTCTGTGTTCTGAGTGAGGAGTACGGTCTCCTGGGAGGCTCTCTCACTCTGATCTGCTTTCTTATTCTGTTATTCATGATTCTGAACATTGGACAAAATTCAAAAGACCGGAAGGGAGCCCTTGTTTGTGTGGGAACCACCGCCTTCATGTTCTGGCACATTTTCACCAACGTGGGAATGGTGACAGGTTTATTGCCCATTGTGGGGGTGCCTCTGCCCCTGTTATCCTATGGCGGGTCCAGTATGGTGACCTTTATGGCCACTCTGGGACTTGTGGCCAGTGTGGAACGTCGAAGTTATCTGTTTTGAACACATCTAACCCGAACTTCTCACAAGCTTTCCTGGAACCTTTTTTGAAAAATCACTCACCTTTTTTAATCTCCATAATATACCGGTCATATTTGAATTTTTACGGTTTTTTCCAACACCTGAAAATCCAAACAAAATCAGTACAGGGTTTTCAGCTTTGGACAACAAAATGAAAGAATCAAAGAAATCCATTGCCTGCTTTGTAATTGTTTTCATTGCCTGTTTAACAAATTGTGCAGGTTTGGGTTTGCCAGGTTGTCTCATTCATAGAAAACACACTCATCCCACGATACCAACAAAACATGATTCTGGAGAGAGAGCCATTTTGGAAAACAACCTCAAGCAAACATCAGTCTGCTGGGACAATATTGATTTTGAGGAAACAGAGAAAATTTTACTTGAAGCACCTATCAGGAAGATCATTCCAATCACGGAATATCTGAATTTAAACCTGAAAAAGAAAAAGGATTCACATCCCCTGATTCTTGTTTTTAATAACAATTTAAAAGCAGTGTTTAAATATGGTCGTGATAAACGGCAAATGAGTTCCTCTTTGGTATCTTACCTTTTATCCAAAAGACTTAACTTACGATTTATTCCTCCAACAGTTGTAAGATCAGTGAATGGAAGGATTGGAACAGTTCGTTTGTTTATAGAGGAGCATAAGGTATCCTCCGAAAAAGACAGGCTAAAATATATGAAAGAATTGCCTCCTCTGCAAAAGAGCGATTTTTACACTCTCAGCTTCTTTTTTGCCGGTGATCTTACACTTAAAAACATGATTATCAGCAAAAACTGCAAAAAACTGGTTATCATTGACAATGACAAACACATCTATTTTCCCAACTATATCAAATATGGAGACTACCCTTTTATCCATTATATGGCCAGGCATTTTGAATTTAAAATCAGGGATGCGGAGGAGTTTCCATACGAAAAAGTAAAATATGCAAGTGTCTCTGAGATGAAGAAAAAGATGCCTCCCTATTATTTATGGTCGCGAAATGTTATCAACGGAAAATACGGATATGTTAAATTCAGAAACAAGTACTGGATATATGCACCACATATCACTTATCGTCTGTTTAAACCGAAAATTTTTTCAAAAGACACTTTGAATAATTTAAAGAGTTTAAACCACAGGGGTTTATATCAAACTCTTTATGTGAATCATCCTTTTACAGATCATATTATTCCCCGCCCGGATTTTATAGACCTGGTTTTACATCGCAGAAATCTCCTGCTAAGGGAAGCAGACACTCGTCAGTCCTTCTGAGAAGAAACTCTTTGACCACAAGCTGCATTCCAAACCCGAAACTGGATCCTTGATCACATCCAACCTGAAAAACCAAGGTTAAAAGGAATAGACTCATCACTATTCCCAGATAACTTTTATTTTTTGTGAAGGATCCCTGACTCTCCTGTTTTTTTGATATGAATGAATAAATGTTAATTCCATGTTTTTTATGTTTTTCCTCTTACAGTAAACTCCAGCCTCTTTCGGAACACTCTCTGAAAGAGCAGTGAAATAACTGACAGGAATCCGGAGTCTTAAAGGAGCCGTGAATTGCTGTCCCTGAAGTTCAGGGTTTCTCTTTATTCTCATCCAATTATTCCCCATATCCGGGATATCATGAGTGTAATGTGTACCACCACACGACAGACTAATTTGAATGTCTGACCACAAAGCAGAACCATCCAGATTGTATGCCCAGGAACTGACTTCAATAAGATATCCAAAAAAGACTGTCTCAAGAATTGGAAATGAAGAGGTTTGGCCTGTTCTTTTCTGAATATCCTCGTGAAAACTGATACGAACACCGGCCCTTTGTAAATGCCCGGGCAAAACCATACAGTAATAAAATCCTCCTTCATTTTTAAACTTTTGAGTGGAAACACAGTTTTCAAGCCATTCCGGCTGTTCCAAAGAATATGCCTGTCCTATATTATAGAATCCATTCACAAAAACGGATTCTTTTGTCACTTTATAGGGAATAAGCCAGTAGCGATCATATAATTCCGGATTTTTTATAATCACTTTACCTTCCAGAATCTCCTGACGCAAAAGGCCAACAAGTAAGGAAGAGTGGGACAAATACCATTCCCATTTTTTTTTGGAATAAGTTGTAAACTTTTTTAAATGCTGAATAATCATATAGCCAGTGGTTTTGTCTTTTGTTTTTCCAGAACCCGGATAAATATCATTGTCTTTTTGAGAGTTCCATGCTACCGGATCGTTCAAAGCCTGTCTCTCTCCACCATCTTTTAAAAGTTCACTCTGAACCTTCTTTTTTATGGCCTGCCCTGTCATCGAATAATAGGAAAACAGGCTGATACTGGGGTGAACTCCAATAAAATAAATCCGTTGAACAGCTTTTTTTGCCTGCCAGTTTGTCTCCAGATAAATTCTCTTCATAAGAGGGTACAGTTCCTGATACCTTGGCCATGTGGACTTAAAAGTCTTCTCAATGGAGGACTTCCGTGGAGACAACTCTCTTATTATTTGTGTTTGTCCCGCAATAAGAAGAAGAACAACAAAAAAAGCAGTTTTCCACATATTCCTGCAAGTCCATTCACATTTGGTATTTATCATCCAAAAAAGCAATATTAATCCGAAAAACCAAGCAACCAGATAGCCTCCTGTTTCATCAAAATATCTGATGAAAGACAGGAGAGACGTGATATCGCCGTTAAAAAGAAAAAGAGAACCAATAAGAATAAATCCACAAACAAGGAGATGATCTGACCTTTTATCAGAATTTTCAGGCATAAGATCATCGCAGCATTTTGAAACAAACAGCATCAGAAAAACAGGAATAAAAAACATATACCATATTGTTCTGGCTCCCAAAATCCCCATAAGGGAAGGGACAGCTGTTATGGCAAAAAGATTTCCTGTTGATCCTGTAAAAGGCCATTTTTTTTCCCTTTTTTGGAAAACCATGAAAAGAACAAACAAAAAAATCCCCATGACAGGAAAGTCAAATATTTTCCCGATATTTTTAAACCATCTCCCAGAAAACACATCCTTTATTAAAAAAATCAGATGATCCACAGGATCAAAAAAAGAAGATTCATAAAAATGAATTATTATCCCATAAAGACAGACTGGAAGAATTGCCAAAGAAACAAAGAAACAAATTGAGAGGAAACTTTTTTTATGCGTATCAAAGCCATAAAATAATAAAACCGTAATAACATGAACAACCACAAGCAGATGAACTTGTATCCCAAGAGCTATAACCAGACCAAGGAGGCATAAATATTTGTTTTTATTGGTTTCCCTCCAGTAATACAAACTTGTTAAAGCCAGGATATGAAACAGAACGGCAAATCCGGCATTCCAGGAATAAGCAAAAGGTGCAAACAGTGGTTCTCCCATTGCTGTGACAAAAAGGAGTAAAAATATCAAAAGAGATTCCCTGTGTTTTATAATCTTTCCCAGAAAGGAAAAAGCCACAGCGTAAGTCAGAGCAAACCAGCCAAGGCACCATAAAAGAGCCTGGCTATAAATATTTTTTCCGAAAAACAATGCCGGAAAAAGAAGAAAGTAAAAAAAAGGGCCGGGGAGATTGTTCCCCCCGCTCATTTCCGGGCCCGGCCAATAAGGCCGACCTTCCAGCCAGCCAAGAGATCTGTGAATATCCCTGGATGTGAATATATCCCAATAAATGGAATGCCCTGTATAAAGGCCAAAGATAAAAAAAGAAAAGGAAAACATACAGAGAAAATTTCCCCATTTTAAAAAAGCTCTTTGTCTTTGATTTCCAATGATTTGGGTATAGAACCGATAAAAGCTATTTTTTATCAAATCGAGATATCTCCCCGCCTCTGTTTTCCGGATATTGGACCTCCCCTGATATCTGGGCTAACCCGGTTCCAGATTGGCGTATTGGGAAAGAAACTTTCTTGAACTCCGGTCATCAAAAAGAACACTGACTTTTTCCATGGATCCGGAACCCTCCACAGCGTAAATCACACCTCTGCCAAATTGGGGATGACGGATCCGAGTTCCCCTGGAATAGAGACTTTTGTTGTCATCATCTCCCTCGTAATCAGGAAAAAAGTCCTGTTTTTTTTCTTCCGGCTGAAAATCCCCATGATTGAAAGAAATATGATTCCTTGAGTTTAAAGGGCTTTGGAGAAATTTTTCAGGAATTTCATTTAAAAAACGACTGACAGCCTGGGCTTTGTTTTGTCCCCAGACTTTCCTTTGTCTGGCATGGGAGAGATAAAGTTTCTCCTTGGCACGGGTCATCCCCACATAAAAAAGTCGCCGCTCTTCCTCCATCTCCATATCCTCTGAACCCCCATCCTCCATAGCAGCACCAATGGGGAAAAGCCCCTCTTCAAGGCCACTGATAAAAACCACAGGATATTCCAAACCCTTGGCCACATGAAGGGTCATCAGGGTGACCGTGTCGGGATCATCCTCTTTTTCTGAGTCAGACACAAGAGCGATATGATCCAGAAACCGGGTGATATGCCCTTCCTCCGGGTTCAGTTCCAGATAACGGGCAATGGCATTGCCAAATTCCTCCAGGTTCTGGATACGACTATGGGCTTCCATGGAATTTTCTTTTTCAAGACTTGGAAGATATCCGGTGATCTGCAATAGATCCTGATAAAACCCATTGAGGTCTTTTTCAGAACAGCTCTCCCTTAACAAGGTCAGAATATTGAGAAACTTCTGAAGTTTATCCTCCGTACGACCAGTGAAGTCACCTGATTTGAGCATTTCAATGGACGCTTCAATCAGAGAGATATTTTTCTGTCTGGCTCTGTTCCCAATATGATCCAATGTGGTTTTACCCAATCCCCGGGTCGGGGTGTTAATGATCCTGCGAAAGGAAACATCATCCTTTGGATTGACCACCAAACGCATATAAGCACTGACATCCTTAATCTCCTTGCGATCATAAAACTTAAGACCTCCATAAATTTTATAAGGAAGACCTCCCTGAAGTAATTTTTCCTCAATCACTCTGGATTGAGCGTTGGTCCTGTAGAACACAGCCATGTCTGAATAAGAATATCCCGTCTGCTGAACCAGATTCTGAATTCTATCAGCAATCTCCTGAGCCTCAAAATATTCTGTCCGGGTCGTCAAAACTCCAATCAGTTCCCCACTGGAATTTTCAGTAAAAAGTTTTTTACCCTTTCTGTGGGAGTTATTGCAAATCACTGCGGTGGCCGCTCCGATAATATTTTTTGTGGACCTGTAGTTCTGTTCCATTTTTATCAGTCGTGTTCCTGGAAAATCCCTGTGAAAATTCAAAATATTGAATATGTTGGCTCCACGCCATGAATAAATGGACTGATCCTCATCCCCAACAACACAAACATTTTTTTTGTCACGACTGATTTTTTTCAAAATTTCATATTGAATGAGGTTGGTGTCCTGATACTCATCAACAAAAATATAATCAAACTGATTTTGCAGTTCATGAACCACATCAGGAAAAGACTGAACCAGTTCACGGGTTTTTAAAAGCAGATCAGAAAAGTCAAAGGCATTGAGCTTTTTAAGTTCTTTCTGATAGTTTTCATAAAATCCAAAATCCACGGGGAACCAATTATAGGACTCAGGATTTTTCTGGGCATTAATATCGGATTTAAAATATTGAATCTGGCGTGCAATTTTACGGGCCTGGGCTGAACTGTTGTCATAGTTTATATTTTTCAGAAGATTTTTGACAATGGATATCTGATCAGTGGTGTCAAAAATAGTGAAGTCCTGGTCATAACCCAGCTTGGAGGAATGGGTTCTTAACAAACGATGACCAAAGGAGTGAAAAGTGGATACCCAGGACTCCCTCAGATTGATCTCCGGCACCAGCCCTGAAATCCTGTGTTTCATCTCGGAGGCTGCCTTATTGGTAAAAGTGACAGCCAGAAAAGACTGGATGCTAAACTGACCTTCATGGAGTCCAAAGGCAATTTTACCGGTCAACATTCTGGTTTTTCCCGATCCGGCTCCAGCCAGAACCAAAAGAGGATTTTTAAAATCCAGAACAGCCTCCTTCTGGGAGGCATTGAGATTGCCAATAAGTGAATCAGAAGAACTTGTGGACATCAATCATTTCCTGTCACGGGATGGACAACCTTACGAACAAAGGACTTTTTAATCCAGGTCTGTTTCTTAAGGGCCTTCCCATACCTGAAGGCCTCTTTTTTTGTTTTAAAGCTTCCAATATTCACCCGAAACCACTTTTTCCCTCCAATGGTCTTTTCCAGTGAAAAAGCGGGAAACCCCCTGTCAATAAGGTCCCGGGTATGCTTTTTGGCCTCTCCTTCTGTTTTATAGGCTGCCACCTGAATGGTATAGGACAAAAGCTTTTTCTTCGGTTTCAGTTCCATCTGAGAGGAAACCATTTCCCTGTCATAGGACAGGCGGCCCTGGCCTTTGGGCAATACACCCAGATTCAAATCAGGACCTTCCTCTTTTTCCACGGAGTTCCGACGTGCCCGGGGTGGCCCTATTGAAGTGTAAGAAGCCTGTGTAGAACTCCCCACAGGACCTGTCCCTGTTTCCCTCTGAACCCGTTTGGGGTGCTTCATCCCTTTTTTGTCTTTTTTATTTCTTTCTTTTTTATTTCCTTCATTATTTCCGGCTTCCCTGTCTGTTTTGTCTGCAATTTTCTTTGTCCCTGAATGAGATTTTTTCTCCTGCTTAAAAAACTCTTTTTTTGTC
The DNA here is from genome assembly GCA_965218815.1 of Bdellovibrionales bacterium. GTDB lineage: Bacteria > Bdellovibrionota > Bdellovibrionia > Bdellovibrionales > JAGQZY01 > JAGQZY01. The sequence goes on from CBDCLX010000002.1 coordinate 2,045,628, forward strand.
ACTTTGTCTGTTTTTTGTGTTTTTGTATCAGAAAGGGACTGACGGTCACTCCAGTTTTTTCCAACAAAAACCCCCATGCTGAAAAAAAAGAGTCCTGAAAAAAGCATGAAAAAAGAGAAACGCAAAACCCCCATTGAAGATATTTTTGATTTTTCCTTATCACTCATGGCTTTCTCCAAAGCAATTCAACCTTCCATTGCAACTGCCACAATTCTGGATGATGACTGGCTTAAGACAACAGGGAACGACTTAAGGCGTGTTAATGTACGCCGCAAGGAGAAACGAAGAGAACCAACCAATACCAGTGTCACCAAAAGGGGGAACAGTCACAAAAAACTTATCTCAAAAAACACTCCCATGCAAGTGTCTCAAATAGAGAAAAACAACCGATCAGTCAAAATTGTGACAGGTGAGTCAGAGTCCATGCACCAGCCCCTGGCCTTTTTGTGAGCTGGGGAAAGAGCCAAACACCTGAAAACAGGTTGTGAAAACCTCCCCCATTGCCATTGGACCGGTTGGCACCCAGGTTGCTTATTAAAAGACTGAAGAGAGGAGTTTTGTGACCAAAAGTCAGAAACAAAAAAATAAAATCAGATTCAGACTTCCATGGATAGGAAAGTTTCTTTTTCCGGCACTGGTTTTTCAGGTCGCTCTGATTTCCCCCAGCCCTGCTGTCTTTCTCCATGACTTTCAGAATAAACCCATGGACGGGGATAAAAATGAAACGTCTGTCCCCCATGGATTCCATAAAGAAAAACAAATCCTGCAGAGTCTGAAACCCAGACCCGGTTATTCAGTCTCCCTGGACTCTTTTCTTATCAATTTGTCCCAAAATCAGGGACAAACACTTTTTAAAATGGAAGTGAAACTCAACGTGGATAACCTGGCCATCCAATCTGAGATCAATAAACGAATGCCACAGATCAGGGATATTATTATTATCCTGGTTTCAAGCAAAAAGTATGAAGATATCTCCACCATTCAGGGACAGGACAGTTTAAGAATGGAAATACAGGAGACCATCAATTCTTTTTTAACCAAAGGTAAAATCAATAAGGTTCTGTTCACAGAATTTATTGAAACTTAAACATAAAAAGAGAGAGTCAATATGCCCAGTACCCTGTCAAAAAAATATAAAGAGTCACCAAATACATTAACCAAAGAACAAAAGGACAAACTGATTACCGAATATGCCCCTGTAATTAAGTTTATTGCCCGTAAAATTGCTCTCCGTCTTCCCCCCAGTATAGAATTGGATGATCTGATCTCCAGTGGTATTATCGGCCTGATGGATGCCATAGAAAAGTATGATCCCACCCGGGATAACAAATTCAGAACTTATGCTGAATTCAGAATTCGTGGAGCTATCCTGGATGAACTCAGAGCACAGGACTGGGTTCCACGCTCCGTGCGTGACAAATCCAAACTCCTTGATCGCACCATTGTCAAACTGAAATTAGAACTTGGACGGGCACCGGATGGCAATGAAATCGCACAACGTCTTGGTATTACTCTTGAGAATCTTCATAATCTTATGAATCAGGTCAAACCTGTCAGTGTCGTCTCCATTGACGAATCCCCAAGCTTCAGCAATATTGACAAGGAATCCATTCTCAGTATTATTGATGACTACAAAAACCCCCACAACAAACTGGACAGGAAATTCATCAAGGACATTTTTGCCGGAGTTATTGAGGAATTACCGGAAAGACAACGACTTGTTCTCTCCCTTTACTATTATGAAGACCTGAATCTAAAACAAATTGGCCGGGTATTAAGAGTCACCGAAAGCCGGGTTTCCCAGCTTCATGCCCATGCCATCACAAAACTTAAGGGCAGGCTTCAGGTGATTCTTGAGAAAAACAATTCCCCTAAAGCATAACCCTGTCATCAGAAAGATCAGGTGTCACTGCTTCCCCTTTTGGCGATCTCGGAAGCCGCAGTAGAAAGTTTGTGAGAAGTTCGGGTTAGGTGCAAGCAGTCACGATCAGGCAAGAAATGAGAAGGTCGGGTTAAAAACTCCGAACCTTCATTTGGGCCCGTTTCATTCCCATAAACTCCCCTTTGATGGCCTCCATAAAACTCATGGCAAAACTTTTCTCATCAGTGATTCCAAAATCATTCAGGCAACAGGTTGGAACAGGGGTCCCTTTATTTGTGATATTCACCCCAAAGTGGATCAGAGAAGACAGCCCTGAACAGGTCGCTATACTGATATTGAGCTTTTTCCGCCCCTGATAAATATCATCTCCCATTCGTTTCAGCCCAAAACCCGCCAATCTCATGTGTTCAGGGTTGCCACTCCTGAGTTTCTTATCCGAATTTCCCTGGATCTGATCCATAAGAATTTCCCCCATAAGACGTTGCAGGGCCACAGCCCCTGAAATGGGATATTGAAAAAGCTCCAAAACAAAATGAAGCATGAAATCCCCTGCGATCCTGGCCCCTGATCTCAAATCCTCCCCATCAATAATGTTTTGGGGCTCCAGTTCACAGGCACCGGCCCAGGACACCACAGAATCCCCCAAAACCCCGTGTTTTAAATAATTATTAAGGGGGCACAGTTGACTTCCATCGTATTTGTACTCTTCACTCAACCAAAGACATTTCATAGGTTAAACACAAAACTCCTGTGTCAGACAGTTCTCATTGAATTTAATGGTTTTCCTGTTTCTAATATGATCGACCACACGCCGAAAGTACTCAAAAAAATCCTCATCCTTACTTTCCAGAAAAACCCTGAGTTTTTTCTCATTTGGCTGTGCTTCAATCTGAGTGGCAAAAGCCTTCACATCCTCCAATGTGTACTTTTCATGACCTGGAACGGGGTCACCACCAGCAACACCCCATTGATAAAGTTCAGGTGGAACAGGGGCTATCCCTGCCGTAACCCTTAAATTCAGGACCCTGTAAAGACTCAGTAACAAAGCTCCGACAACAACACTCCATGTGGGTTCATTCATGGAAATCAGGTCTCCCGCCTGATTGACCGTCTTTGCCATTTCCTTTAATCTCCCTATATTTTCCTCTATCCAGAACAAACCTGTTCTATGGATAAGGTGAGAGCACTCTTCAGCCGTCTTATGATTTGAAAATGCCATAATTTCATAGACATCATTATCAGATAAATCTGATTGCCTTTGGCAATCAAGAATACCTGAGGCAATGACCGCAGGATCCACGGCATCATCATCATCATAAAAATTGATATCAAGAGAAAAGGACTTCGGTTCTTCTCCACGTTTTGCAAAGCCAACAGGAACCGCCAGAGACATAAAAATTCTCCCTGAATCAGGTTGCATTATGGATTTTCCGGATATTTCATTAAAAAGGTCATTAAAATCAAGAGGTCCATGATCGGAAATACCGGCCCCTGTATAGTAAGCCATTTGTGACTGAATCCCCTCGTGAACAGTTGACGATTCCAAACCAACACGATAGGCAATCATATCAAAATAACTCCTTACTGTCACTCTGGGACTGTCTTCGGAACTTTGAAATCCTTTAAGCTCAGACAAAGGCGTTAAGTTCAGATATTGAAGCCCAACACTTCTCTCAATAAAGGATCCTTTTTTGTAAGGATTGGAAAGTGAATAATGTCCATAAATGAAAAGGGCCGGCTTCATTGAATTTCCATAAGTGGATTTATCTATAGAGAGACGATCTTCTTTATAAATTGTAGATACTCCTTTATCCAAATTCTTTGGATAAACCAGCATGAAATCATAAGCAACATTCTGTGAATTTCCAATGGGATCCAAATCAGGACTGTCTTCAGCTTTAAAATGGGCGGATTGAGAACAACTATAATGAAGAGCTTCTCTGCTAAGAGGGCTTACGTTTCCAGCCCAGATAGCCATCCCGGTGCCCGGAAAAATGAGAAAAATCAAAATAAAAACGGATTGGCAAAAACTCATTTAAAACATTCTCTCCATTGACTCCAATTGGTATTAGCCCACATTCCTCATAAACTTTCGTAGCAAGGCTTTCAGGCTTCAGAAGCAGAAAGTTTATGAAAAATGCGGGTTGGTTCCCTCTAAAATTTTATCAGTGTCCCGAAAAATCAATGATAGTAACACCATGATTTCCAAAACAGAATGAACGGACATACCATATCCCGTTTGAAATTTCAATCAATAAGGAAAATTCAACAGTGTAAAAACGACCCTTTGAAAAATTGGAGGCCGCAGCAGAAAGCTTGTGAGAAATGCGGGTTAAAGCCATAAACTCCTCACTCCCCTGTCTTTGGCCACTGTTTTTGCCTCCCCGTAACCGGCATCCAGGTGGCGAAACACGCCCATTGCCGGATCAGCAGTGAGAACCCTCTCAAGCCTTCGGGCTGCCTGATCCGTCCCATCAGCCACAATCACCTGCCCTGCGTGCAGGGAGTAACCCATACCCACACCACCCCCCTGATGAAAACTCACCCAAGTGGCTCCACAGGCTGTGTTGACCAAAGCATTGAGAACGGGCCAATCCCCCACAGCATCTGATCCATCCATCATGGCCTCCGTTTCTCGATTGGGGGAGGCCACCGAACCACAATCCAGGTGATCCCGTCCAATCACAATAGGAGCCTTCAGTTTTCCATTTCTGACAAGTTCATTAAATCTTAAGCCAGCCTGAACCCTTTCACCGTACTCAAGCCAACAAATACGGGCAGGCAACCCCTGAAAGGCAATACGGTGGGCAGCCATTTCAAGCCAACGGATCAAGTGTTTTTTATGGGGAAAAAGTTCTTTTAAAGCTTCATCCAGTGTATGAATATCCTTTGGCTCCCCACTGAGGGCCACAAAACGAAAAGGTCCACTACCTTTGCAAAAAAGTGGACGAATATACGCCGACACAAAACCGGGAAAATCAAAAGCATTTTGAACTCCCGCATCCAGAGCCATAGCCCGAATATTATTACCATAGTCAAAAGTGACAGCCCCTCGGGTCTGCAATTCAAGCATGGCCTGAACCTGTTCACCGATGGAAGCCTTTGCCAACTCAATATATTGTTTAGGATCCTCTTGACGCAATGAGCCAGCAGCTTCAAGGCTGTAACCCCTGGGTATATAGCCCACCAGTGGATCATGGGCTGAAGTCTGATCCGTCAGAATATCAGGAACATAATCTTTAGCCACCATCTGTCCGATGACCTCAGCCATATTGCCAACCAGAGCCACAGAACGGGCCTTTCCCTGCTTTGCATAATCATTGATCTTCTTCCAGGCTTCATCCAGGTCAAAACAGATCTCGTCCACATATTTTGTATTCATGCGTTTTTGAACCCGTGCCGGATCCACTTCAACGGCCAGAACACAAGCTCCGGCAAACACACCAGCCAGGGGTTGGGCACCTCCCATACCACCCAGACCGGCAGTGACAATGATCTTACCCTTCAAATCACCCTTAAAATGCTTCCGACCCACTTCAACAAAGGTCTCATAGGTCCCCTGGACAATCCCCTGGCTGCCAATGTAGATCCAGGAACCGGCAGTCATTTGCCCGTACATCATAAGACCTTTGCGATCCAATTCGTGGAAATGGTCCCAATTGGCCCATCTGGGAACCAGATTGGAATTGGCAATCAACACCCTTGGAGCATCCTCATGGGTTTTGATAATCCCAATGGGTTTTCCCGACTGAACCAAAAGAGTTTCATGATTTTCCAGGATTTTAAGAGTGTCCAGGATCTTGTCAAAGCAATCCCAATTACGGGCGGCCTTGCCCAATCCCCCGTAAACAATCAGTTCTTCCGGATTTTCAGCCACTTCAGAGTCCAGGTTGTTTTGAATCATCCGAAAAGCAGCCTCCTGAAGCCACCCCCGACAATGAAGTTTGTCACCCACTGGAGCCTTTGGTTTTCTGACCATATCTGTCCGTCCTCTTTTCCCTGTCCTTTTTAACCTACATATTACTATCAAGCATGGCAGCCAAGTATTACTACCAAGCGATTTTGTCGCATTTCTCCGAAAAAAAAAGAAAGTAATGTCTTGTATATAAAAAAATGATGCCCAAAATCAATCTTTTTGTGATATAGAGAGATCAAATTTAAACAGATTTTTATAAATCTGATCTCGTTTGGCATTGATCATGTTTAAATTTTCACTGGAGTTCCTTTTTAAAAACAGGAACTTTTAAACACAACCAAATAATTTTCGGAGGCAGCAATGATTCGATGGGTCTTTTTTGTTATTTTTATTTTTTCATTTTCAAATTCCTGGGGAAAACCAACAATAGAGGAACTCTGGACAGAAACAGGCTACAGTTTTGATATCCTGTTTAAAGAACTCAATGCCCAACGCTGTTATCAATCTGAAAAAAAGTTCAGTGGTTGTCTGATGGCTTTTCATAAACTGCTTGCCTCTGCTATAAAAGACAATTTCTACCAGTTAAGGGTGTCCGGGCTCAACAACCTGGAAATTGTTCCCTATCCAAAAGAGGAATATCCAAAAACCATTGAAGAAGCTGTGGAGTCTGAAAAAAAACGCAGAACCTCTTTCCGTTTGTTTTTCCAGACTGTCCTCAAACCCAACAAACCTTCCACTTAATGATATGATTCATGAAACGAATAATGTATAATCACTCGCAACTTTGGAGAAAAAATGAAAACTTTTCTGAAAATAACAATTTCCATATTTATAATTTTTATAATCAGTTGTTCCAAGTCCGGAAATATTCCGGATTTCAAACAGACAACGACAAAAAAAGATGACCAGCCTCCTTCTTCTTCGCATATTCAAAAATTCAATAACCTCGTTCAACAGCTTCGTGAATTCACAAAGAAGATTCCCAAGGAAGATCAAAGTTACTTTGCCGGTTACACCTATAACACATTTCTGAGTGAAACCTCTGATCCCAATTCCGACATTTCTCCTATGCCGGACCCTCCCCAGCCTTCCAAATACTTTGGCATTGGAACACGCATTATGAAATATCATTCAGACAATGAAGATCTCAATGGTCTGCTTATGATCTCGCCTTTTAAAGGTTCACCCGCTCAGATCGCGGATATCAAATCCGGAGACCTCATAAAAAGTGTTGATGGTGTCAATGTCAAGGATTTGCCAATAGAAAATATAGTGAAACAGATCACGGGAACACAGGGAACAAAGGTAACACTTGGAGTTCTGGGGTTTTGTGACAATCAGGAAAAAGAGATTTCCGTAACCCGTGGGCCAATCATCCCCCCTTTCCACTGGCATGAGGAAAGTCGTTTTGTCAATGTTGATAAAGAAGAAACTTTTAAACATTGTGAAACCCAGGGATCCGAAGACCCGGAAACAGAATCATCAAATTCCAAAAACCCATCATCCATATTGGGTTTCCAGGCCCTCTATGTTCCTCTCAAAACTTTTAAGAATGACGATCCCTCACAGCATGGAAAACTTTGCAACGAATTCATAGAACTACAGCTAAAAGACATCAAAAACCCCTCCAGCATTGGAATGATTATTGATCTTCGAGGAAATACGGGGGGCTCCCTTTATGAAGTGTCCTGTATGTTGAACACCCTTATCCAAAGCAATGATGTTATAGTCAGGCAGCTTCCCATAAAAGAGGGAAAGCTTTTAACCCAAACCACCAGGACAAGTTTTTATTTCACCAAAGGTGGGTTTATTCCTGCTAATGATTCCTCTTTTTTATCTTATAATAAAAACATTGTGGTTCTTGTTGATAACATATCAGCCAGTGCCTCTGAAATTTTTGCAGGAACCATACAGGATATGAAATATGGCTGGGTGGTTGGCAACCGCACCTTTGGCAAAGGCACCATTCAGTCTTCTTCTTCCGAGACCCTTCCCGGATACAAGAGACCCATTAATAAGAGTCTGACCATAGGAATTTACACTCTCAATAGTGAACGATCCCCTCAGGGTTATGGAATTATCCCCGATTTCCATTTTTCCAGGACAGGTGAACCCATTCAAGAACAATCCGATTATGTCTCCTTCATGGACAAACGCTTTTTTAACAATATCCAGTTTGAAAACAATGTATGGAAACAAAACCGCCCTGATGAATTGGCCCAAATGAGTGAATGTGTCCACAAGGCCGGAATGTTGGGCAGAACCCTTAAAGAGAACAGCAAGAGTGACGAAAGGTACACTCGTAATCTCTTTGTCACTGATTACCAGCTTGAGTTGGCAAAAGATATTTTATTTTGTTCTCCCGTGGTTGAAAGTACATTAAGATGGCCTTCTGTGATACCGGTCAAAACCGTACGGTAAAACTTCACACGCTTCTGCCTTATTTTTAAATTTTCCCTTTAAATTTCGAGGAGATTGGAAGCCGCAGCAGAAAGTTTATGAGAAGTTCGGGCTAACACTCCATATCCCCCACTGTTGTCTGAATGGTTTTGTAAAGAGTGTCGTCCCGGATCATCTTCTGTATTTTTTGGATATCTTCTGAAAACACCCTGTCCTTTTTGGCAAAGGGAACCTGTTTGCGAATTTCCCTGAATGCGGCTTTCACGGCAACTCCGGATTCCAAAGGTTTGAGCCAATCAAGGGCCTGGGCCGATGAAAGCATCTCCATGGCAAGAATATTTTCTGTGTTTGCCACTACAGAACCAAATTTTCTGGCGGCAATGGTTCCCATACTGACATGGTCTTCCTTGTCTGCTGAAGTCGGGATACTGTCCACACTGGCCGGATGGGACAAAATTTTATTTTCACTCACAAGAGAGGCCGCCGCCACCTGAACAATCATATGCCCTGAATGAAGTCCCTCTTCAGGGGAGAGGAATGCCGGCAATCCACTGATTGAGGGATTCATCATTTTTTCGATGCGACATTCAGAAATATTACCAAGACCACTGATGGCAATACTGGCAAAATCAAGGGCATAAGCTACAGGCTCTCCATGAAAATTTCCACAACTTAAAATTTTTCCCTCCTTGGCAAAGACCAATGGGTTGTCAGTGCTTGAATTGGCCTCAATCTCAAGCACTGAAAGAATATGGCGAAAACTGTCCTTGGCTGCTCCGTGAACAGCGGGCATACAACGAAGGCTGTAGGCATCCTGGACTTTTCTGCAATCCAGATGACTTTTGGCAATGTCTGAAGTTTCACCCATGAGCTTTAAAAGGTTGCGGGCTGTTTTGGCTTCACCCGGGTGAGGCCGACTGGCTGAAATCAGAGGATCAAAAGCCTTGCGGGAACCTTTAAGAGCCTCAAGGGTCATGGCTCCGGCAAGATCAGCCATCCATAGCAGACGTTGGGCTTTAAAAAGATTGAGAAGACCTACAGCCGTCATAACCTGACAACCATTGATCATGGACAGGCCCTCTTTGGCCTCCAGTTCCAGAGGTTTTACTGATTTTTTTTCAAGTATCTGATGAATCGGAACAAACTGATTGCCATCACCCCAAACCCGACCCTCACCAATAATGGCCAGAGCCAGGTGGGCCAGAGGAGCCAGATCACCACTGGCCCCCACACTTCCCTGTTGTGGGATCATTGGAATAATATCCTGATTGAGGTAATCCAAAAGGGTCTCAACCACCACTGGGCGGATACCACTGTGACCACGGGTCAAGGCTTTGGCCCGCAAAAACAGAATAGCCCGGGTTTCCTCTCTGGAAAAAGGTTCCCCCACTCCCACACAATGAGAACGGATCAGATTTTTTTGCAATTCAGTGATCTGTTCTCTGGAGATCTTTACATCACTAAAATGACCAAAACCGGTGTTGACCCCATAAATCACATCCCCTGACTTCAGGCAGGTTTCAACAAACTGACGGGATTCAAACATTCTTTCTCTGGCCTCTTCACTTAAAACCACAGACTCTCCCCGAGCCACAGCAGAGACATCCTCCATTGTTATATTCTCACCAGTCAGTTCAATCATGATTTCCCCACTAATTCCGCAATGGCTTTTTTATAGCCCTCAGGGTGTTTAAAGATAAAACTTCCAGCCACCAGCACATCCGCCCGGGCAAGTTTTGTCTTTGTTTCCCCGTTCACCCCTCCATCAACCTGAATCCGGTACCTGAAATTATTTTTTTGTCTTATCACGGCAAGTTCATTCACCTTTGTCACCTGATCCTCCATAAAAGTCTGCCCTCCAAAACCAGGTTCCACAGTCATGACCAACACCAGATCCACCTGTTCCAAATAAGGTTTTATTTCCGTCAGGGAAGTGCCCGGTCTAAGGGTGATACCCACTTTAACATGATCCTGTCTGATCCTGGCCATCATTTGCCCTATATTTCCCGCCGATTCCACATGGAGGGTGATATTGTCAGCCCCTGCCCTAATAAAGTCAGAAATGTATTTTTGAGGCTCTTCTATCATCAAATGACAATCCAAATAGGCTTCCTTTATTTTTCTCAGAGACCTCACCACCGGGGCACCCATAGTGAGATTGGGGACAAAGTGACCATCCATAATATCCAGGTGCATCCAATGGGTTCCCGCCTCCATCAGCCTCCTGACTTCAAGTTCCAGGTTGGAAAAATCAGCTGACAAAAGACTTGGAGCCACAATAAAATCACTCAAAGAATTCTCCTTTTTGGACCACCAGACAACCATCATGAGTAAAAATGAAAAATACCCTTCTCGCTGATATAAGTCTAATTATTTCAAAAGTTTATATGTTGAGCAACGCCGAGCTAAAAAGTCTGCCGATCTGGTTTGGTTTTTGCGGGTACTTCTCTATTAAAAAACCGGAATTTTCAACATTATGAAACCGTTGTATGCAGTATTTTTTATCATTGTTCTCATCATTCACAAGCTGAAAATTCAAAAACACACCGGCCCTGTTCAAAAAACAAAACCCTGTATAAAACGCAGAGCCCCATTGATCTGATGATGACTTTAATGGCTCTTTGATGGATATTCTATAGGCGTGAAGGAGGAGTACTCAAGTGGTCAACGAGGGCAGACTGTAAATCTGCTGGCTTAGCCTTCAGAGGTTCGAATCCTCTCTCCTCCACCAAACGTCGGAAGGGTTATTCCCCGAAGACTAAAAAACCTTGAAAACCCCAAAATTTGTAAGTACTTAAAATCACTCAAAAGAGGCTGCTGATTATCTTGGTCTCAGTCTCAATGCTCTTCGCATTTGGGTCTGTCGTGGAAGGATCAGAGCCTACAAACTTGGAAGCCGACTGAAATTCAGAATAAGAGACCTTGAATATTTCCTCCAACCAATGAGGATTTGAGAGCTTTTCTGAAGGAGCTTAAAGCAGAAGGAAAAGATCATTCTCAGGAGTTTTGGGACAGCCGGAGTAAAACAAAAGTCCTTTTCAATGATCTTGTTTTACCGAGACTCAGGGAATGGGAGATAGGAATCCAGTCCAAGGTTTTAAGGGATTTTTGCAAGTCCATTGGTGTTGCATCCATTCGTTTCCATGATTTAAGGGCCACTTTCATTACCAATATGCTTTCCCAGGGGGTTCCAAAAAGACCTGTCAGGAAAAATTCCTTCAATATGTCTGACAGAACGGCAGATCTATTAATAAGATTTTTAAACCAGAACGATGGCCAACTGTCCGATCGGGCCAGAAACAGGGGGTTTTCCTCTCTGAAAGAGGATGAAATTCAAATTATTGAAAACAAGTACCTTGAAGTGTTTAAGAAACTCTGAGATTTTTCAGGACCGACTTTTTAAACTGACTGAATACGACAATAAAAAGTCAACACATCAATTAGCAGGATCAGTGCCAGCGGGATCAACAGCAGGATCTTGACCTTCTGGATCAAGACGTTCCATTGTTTTTCGCAGGTATTCCTTCCCATCTTGGTTCTTACTAGAGCCAGGGGCCTTCTTCCAAATTTCCCGTGCTTTGTCCTTTTGCCCCAAAGTCCAATAAACTTTACCAAGGTAAGCTTCCACTTCGTCACTGACTTCCGGTAAGTATAAAAAGAAGCTTGTTTAAAAAACAGGCTTGATAATAAATATCATATATGATATTTATTAGGAGTGTTATGTTTACAATCAGAGAATATCTGGACGAAAATGGAAAAAGACCCTTCAGGCTGTGGTTGGATAAACTGGATAGGAAGTGTCAGTCAAAAATACTTGCCCGTATCGCACGATTTCAGGATGGTCACTTTGGAGACCATAAGAGAATTGGTAAAAGTATTTTTGAAGCCCGATTCTTTTTTGGTCCAGGATACAGGCTTTATTTTGCAAAACTGGATAGGGAAATTGTGTTGTTGTTATGTGGTGGCGACAAATCAAGACAAAGAAAAGATATTAAAATGGCCCAGGTTTATTTAAGAAATTATTTGGAGGATGAAAATGCCTAAAAGATCTGTTGATTGGAATGAAACATTAGCTGAAAAACTCAGTGACCTTGATTTTGCAAGGGACTTTCTTTCGGATTCAATTGATGAGGGAGATTCCTTACAGGAGGCTCTTGGAAAAACAATCCGTGGCTATGGTGTCAAGGAGTTTTGTTCCCTTGTTGATTTAAAACCTGCCACAGTCCAACGGGCTATTAACCTGGAATACAATCCAACCAAAGAAACTCTTGAGAAAATGCTCAGACCTTTTGGACTCACTTTGGGAATAAAAGATATTGAAGACGGAGCTGCTTAAAACATTTCCATGATTGTATCATAAATTATGAGTTTGTCCTTACCATAGGATGAACGATCCTTATGATGACAAAGATTCTGCATTTATTTTGAAAAAATCATTAAACAACATTTGAGAGTTTACAGGAAAACAGGCTTTATGAGAAATGCAGGCTAGTTAAGGCGGGGAAACATTTCATCGGCATTTAATTTCATTTGTCGGCAAAAATCAAAAAGTTCCACTCTTTTGAGTTTAGCCACAAATTGGGCCGTCCAAAGCATAAAATGGGGTTGATTTTTTTTCCCCCTCATGGGTACAGGGGCCAAAAACGGAGCGTCTGTTTCTATATGAAGACGGTCCAGTGGGACCTGAGTGCAGACTTTTCTGAGCTCTTCAGCATTTTTAAAAGTTACAATACCACTGAAAGAAATATTATAACCACAATCCAGGGCCTGAAAGGCCAGGTTCTGACTTCCTGTAAAACAGTGAATCACCCCTCTGACCCGTCCCTTGTACTCCCTTAAAACTTCAATGGTGTCTTCCTCTGCGTCCCGGGTGTGAATCTCAACGGGAAGCCTGAACTCTTCAGCCAGGTTCATCTGGGATCTAAAAGCCCGATTCTGATCCTCTTTTGAAGAGTGATTGTAATAATAGTCCAGTCCGATCTCACCCACGGCCACCACTCGCGGGTGGGAAAGCCTGGTCCGTAAAAAGTCCTCCACTTCTTTATTAAAGACCTGACCCTGGTGAGGATGAATACCCAGTGTGCAAAAAACCCTGGGGGCGTGTTTTTCAGCAAGTTCCAGAACCAGTGGCAGGTCTTCAGGCTCAGTCCCAATGGTTATTATCCGGTTAAGACCTTTTTCACTGGCCTGGTCCAGTGCCTCCTGAGGTGTGATCGACAACATATTTAAATGAGTGTGAATATCCGTCCAACCCATGTTCATAATTTTTGGGTCTTTAAATAAATGAAGACTCTCTTCATTTTTCATTGTTTTATCCATCAATCAAACCTCCATTTATCCATCATTCCAGGTGGTTGTAAACTTTTTGAGGAACTCCTTTTGAAGGCGTTCAGGCAGGAGAGCATAACGCTGAAATTTCATGACAAAAGTTCCACGCCCCTGGGTCAGGGATCTTAAATCTGTGGTGTATCCAAAGAGTTCCGCCAGTGGGACTTCAGCCTCCATCACCTGAAGATGGTTTTTCATGGATGTGGCAATGATCCTTCCCCGTCGGGAGTTGATGTCGCTGATCACACCTCCAATAAACTCTTCAGGACAAATCACTTCAAGAAAAAAGAGAGGTTCCATAATCTGGCAGTGGGCCTGTTTGAGAGCTTCACGAAGAGCCATGGAACCTGCAATCTGGAAGGCCACAGGGCTTGCTGACTCTTCTTCAAACTCCAGGCTTGTGATACTGGCTTTCACCCCCATCACGGGGTAACCGGTAATGATTCCATTTTCCAAAGCTTCAGAGGTCCCCCTGATAGCCGCCTGAATCCATTCAGGTTCCAGTTTTTTGTTCTCAACAGTACAGCTCACCTGATGAGTGCTGGTGGTGGCATCCCCACCAGGTTTGTCAATTTTAATTCCCACGCTGGCAGCCTGTTTGTTGCCCGCCACATCCCTTTCAAAATACTTTTTTGCAAAGGCGGCCTGACCCACAGTCTCACGATAGGAAACCTGGGGTTTGCCCACGTTCACCTCCACCTTGAATTCCCGTTTTAAACGTTCCACCAGAATTTCGAGGTGAAGCTCACCCATTCCACTGAGAAGCCACTGTCCTGTTTCAGGGTCAGTTTTCAGGGCACTGGAAGGATCCTCTTTTATAAGACGTTTCAGGCTTTCAAGCATTTTTCCGGATTGGGCTGTGGATTTGGCTTCAACAACAACGGAAATAACGGGGTCTGGAAAATCAATGGATTCCAGAATGATGGGTTGGGAACTGTCACAGAGGGTGTCACCAGTGGTTGTGAACTTAAGACCCACGACAGCCCCGATATCACCTGCTTTGAGTTCCCTGACCTCCTCTTTGGAATTGGCGTGCATCTTAACAATTTTCATGATTCTTTCTTTTTTGTTTTGGCGGGTGTTGAGCATCCGGGAACCCGCCTTTATCACTCCTGAGTAAACACGGACATAGGTGAGGGAACCTGCAAAACTGTCATCTGCGATTTTGAAGGCCAGAGCCACTGGCTTGCTTTTGAAATCCGTTTTACATTGGATGGTTTTATCTGTTCTTTTTGCATCCACGCCACAGATATCAGGACGATCCAGGGGGCTTGGCAAATAGTTAATGACTCCGTCAAGCAGGGGTCTGACTCCCTTGTTTTTAAAGGCACTGCCACAGTAAACAGGAGTGACTTTTAAATGGAGAGTGCATTCCCTTAAAGTTTTTTTGAGCAACTCCTGAGTGATCTCACCGCCATTCAGATACAGTTCAGCCAGGTGGTCGTTATGGTCGGCCAGGGTTTCAATAAGGGATTCCCTGGCTGTTTCAAATTCAGCCCGGAGGTCCGGGGGAATGGCTTTCTTTTCAAAGGCTGCGTCTTTGTCATCACCCATCCAGACCAGGGCCACGGATTCAACAAGATCTATAACACCGTGAAATTCGTTTTCCACACCCATGGGAATCTGGACCTTAAGGGGATAACCACCCAGTTTTTCTTGAATACTGTTTATGCTCATTCCAAAATCAGCACCCACCCGATCCATTTTGTTGATGAAACACAGACGGGGCACGTTGTAGCGATCAGCCTGCCGCCAGACAGTTTCTGACTGGGGTTCCACTCCGTTGACAGCATCAAACACAGCCACGGCTCCATCAAGAACACGCAAACTGCGTTCCACCTCAATAGTGAAATCAACGTGCCCCGGAGTGTCTATGATATTGATTTTGTGATTTTTCCAGAAAGTGGTGGTGGCTGCTGAGGTGATGGTGATCCCCCGTTCCTGTTCCTGATCCATCCAGTCCATGGTGGCATCCCCGTCATGAACCTCACCGATTTTGTAGTTTTTCCCTGAATAGTACAGAATGCGTTCTGTGGTGGTGGTTTTGCCCGCATCAATATGGGCCAGTATGCCAATATTGCGGGTGAACATGAGTTCTTCAGGGTTTTGTGGTTGGTGTGGGGACATTCTTTTTTAAATATAAATTTTATATTCCTGTGAGTCTATTTTTTTAAGAGATTGGTAATGAAATTGTTCTCAAATCCCTTTGATACAAGGTGGGTTGGTTTATACGAGAACCATATCCAGGTGCTTAAAACCGGCTTGAGTGCAGGCTTTGATGATTTGGCTTCGTCTGTCCGGGTGGGACCAGACAAAAACACAGCCTCCACCCCCCGCTCCACAGATATGGATGGCTTCACCTCCCTGGTTCAGGGCCACCTGGGTGAGTCTTTCAATCTCCGGTGATGAGAAGTGGTCAGTTAAACCTCTTCTGGCTTCAAACTCCTCCTTAAAAAGCTCTGGAAGAATTCGCCAGTGACGTTTTAAAAAAACCTCTTTGATTTTTTCAGCCACTGTTTTTATGGTTTCAAGGGATTTCCTTGTGTTTTTGTCACCGTCCACAAAACTTTTAATCACTTCCCAGTTATTGATTCCCGAGTGATGACTTCGTCCGGTGAAGAACAGGGAAATGTTCCGGTTGATGTCAAGTTCCTCTGCTGGCAAATGCTGGACCTGACTCTGTCCCAAAGAACAATTGATAATATTCACTCCTTTTTTAAGGGGGGGGAAATAATCCTGAATGCCTGTGGGTTTGTTTAAAATTCTGGATTCTATTGCAGAGCAGATGCCCACCAGTTCATGGTCATCGCAGGTGATGTCATTCATGGCACAAAAAGCCCTGGAAACGGAAACACAGAGGCTGGAACTTCCACCCAGGCCCCCACCTATGGGGCTTTGGCTTTGGGTTAATAAATGAAAACCATACTCTGGCATCCAGTGGGCGAGGATTTCCCTGAAAAAACGGAAATGAAGTTTATCACAGTTTAAAAGTTCCTCCAGGCTGGAAAATTCATAATTCTCATGTGTGGGATGGGATTCAATAATAATCTTTTCATCCTCCCGTTTTTGAATCCGGCAGGAGGTGTAAAGGCTGATGGCCCCGTTGATGGTGGTGACAGGGCTGAGAAGAACATTGATAGGCCAGCAATCAAGAGTGCCTCCTCCAAAATCAATACGGGTGGGGGATTGGATAAAGACTTCATTTTTCATTCTTCATACATTATACCGATTCTGTCTGAATTTTCATGGAGTTTTTTTTGGAAATTCGGATCCATCACTCCTGATCAGTCATCTCAGGAACAAAGACAGGCTCATCGCACAAATAGGATTCGTCTCCTTTCATACTGCGTGCATTGAGTGTATCAAGCCCTCCATCCATATTATGATTCAGATAGATATTCATGCCCTTTATAAAGGAATGGGGACCTGTGGATTCAAAGGCAGGAACACCCTTTTTCCTATATCCTTTTCCCACATAATCCATGGGTCGATTGGAAAAATCCAGGTCGGCCTCACGTTTCAGAAAATCCTCAATCATCTGTTCTTTTGTTTTCCCGTCAATTTTATCGTAAATCCTCAGACGAAACTCCCCATCATCAGTGAGTATCACATCGCTCCCGGAATCAATGAAAGCAGAACCGTCTATGGTCTTAGAAATGGCCGAATCCCTGTTCAGGGTTTTTGAGGAAATTTGTTCCAGAATCAGTATATACTCACTCCCCCAACCCAAATCTTTTTCCTCACAAACAAAACGAACCAACTGGTAGCCCGTGGGAATCTGTTTTGAAAAAGCCTGACCTGCAAACAAAAAAAGGCACAAACCCATTATTAAATACTTCATCTGAAACGCTCCTTTATTTGGTATGGATGCCACTCTGAACAGGATATCTTCTTCCCAAAGGCAGGCGGCTGCCACCCCAAATGATTGATCTGATGAAATATGTCATAAATAAAGGGATCACCATTTTCCCCCGGAGTCTGTCATTCAGGTTCCATACGGATGGCATCCACCGGAGTTGAAATGGGGGTCAGGAACACAGAAAAGGATTATCGGATTTTTGCCTTGATGAGATCCTGAAAGTGGATCAGTCCCACTGGCTTTTTTGTGTCAAGATCAAGAACAAACAGGGATTGAATGGAAAACTGTTCCATCAAAAACAGGGCTTTTACAGCCAGTTCATTTTGATCAATGGTCTTTGGTTGGGTGGACATGAGATCCATCACCTTTGACTGAAGGGGGTTTTTATTCTTTTCCAGGTGTCGGCGAATGTCCCCGTCAGTGAGAACTCCAATCAGAAAACCTTCATTATCAATCACACCAGCCACACCGCGAACCTCTCCATCTGTCATGACGGACAGGGCATGGGACATATCATCTTTTTCTTTAATTACAGGCAGTCTCCCGTTTTCGTGCATAATGTCCCTGATCCGCACCAGTAAACGCCGTCCTATTTTACCTCCCGGGTGAAATTGGGCAAAATCCTCTTCCTTAAAGCCTTTTTGTTTGAGTGTGGCCATGGCCAGGGCATCCCCCATGGCCAGAGTGGCTGTGGAACTGGAAGTGGGAGCCAGCTTCAGGGGACAGGCCTCCTCTTTAATACTCACATCAAGACTTGCTGTTGCAGTCCGGGCCAGTTGGCTCTCCCGGTTGCCGGTGAGGGCAATCATGGGAAAGCCCTTGCGGCTGATATACGCAACCAGGTCATGCAATTCCCTGGAGTCTCCCCCATAACTGATAACGATCAGGCAATCACTCTCAGCAATCACTCCCAGATCCCCATGGGAACTTTCTGCAGGATGGAGAAAAAGGGCAGGGGTTCCCGTTGAGGATAAAGTGGCTGCCAGTTTACGACCAATGTGACCGGACTTTCCCATCCCCGCCACCACCACTTTGCCCTGGCATTGGCAAATCAGTTCGACGGCCTTTTCAAAGTTTTCATCGAGTTTGTCCACAAGATCCAAAATGGACCTGGCTTCAATGGTCATGACTCTTTTTGCTTCATCCAGGCTGGACATAATATTTTAACACCTTCACAGGGAAAGGGATTTTATGGATCCCCCGTTTCCTTTCATATCCATGGTCTTGTCTGTCTCAAAGACTTTTCTGTTTTCCAATGAGGACCTGACAAAATGAACAAAGAGAGGATGGGGCTTCAGTGGTTTTGACCTGAACTCAGGGTGAAACTGAACGCCTATGAAAAAAGGGTGGTCTGGCAGTTCCATGATCTCAACCAGGTTTCGTTCAGTGCAAATGCCTGAAAACATCATGCCATGTTTGTTAAAAATTCCTCTGAACTTATTGTTAAACTCAAAGCGGTGACGGTGTCTTTCCATAATATTGGATTTTTTATAAACCCTTTTCACAATGGAGGCTTTGGACAGGCTGCATGGGAAGGCTCCCAAACGCATGGTTCCCCCTTTTTTATCAAGAGACTTCTGGTCTTCCATAATGTGAATCACAAAGTTGCGTTGTCCCTTGACGTTTTCCTCAAACTCCTGACTGGTGGCATTTTTCAAACCACAGACATGACGGGCAAATTCAATGGCCGCCAATTGCATTCCAAAACAAATCCCAAGGAAGGGAATGTTGTTCTCTCTGGCATATTGAACGGCTGTCACCTTCCCTGTGGATCCACGCTCTCCAAACCCGCCAGGGACCAGAAGGCCATCAATATTCAGGAGGTTTTTTGCCACATTGACGGGATTGAGATTCTCACAATTGATATAAGTCACATTCACTTTGGAGTCATTGGCCAGACCTCCGTGGGTGAGAGCTTCATTGAGGGATTTGTAACTTTCAGTCAAATGGGTGTACTTGCCCACAATTCCAATGTTGACCTTTTTCCGGGGAAACTTAATGGTATTTACCATGTTTCTCCAGTTTTCAAGGTTGGGTCTGGACGGATTCAGTTTGAGGGAATCCACCACTTTTTCATCAAAGCCTTCCTTATGAAGCATCAGTGGCACGGCATAAATGGAGTCAGCATCATATGCGGAGATCACATTCTCAGGGCGGATGCTGCAAAACAAGCCGATTTTTGATTTGGTCTCATGGGGGATGTCACGTTCACTTCGACAGATCAGGATATCCGGTTGGATACCTACTTCCCGCAGGGCCTTGACGGAGTGTTGGGTGGGTTTGCTTTTCAGTTCTCCAGCGGCTTTGATATAAGGCATATAAGTCACATGGACATAGAGGGTGTTTTCAATCCCCAGGTCCACCCGCATTTGCCGAATGGCTTCAATGAAAGGAAGACCTTCAATATCACCCACAGTTCCCCCGATTTCAACAATACAGATTTCTGAACCCTGGGCAGCTTCGAAAATGCGGGACTTGATTTCATCGGTGATGTGGGGAATCACCTGCACGGTGCCTCCCAGATAATCCCCACGACGTTCCCTTCGAATCACACTGTCATAAATCTGGCCTGCTGTTGTGCTGTTGGATTGGTTGAGATCAATGGAAGTGAAGCGTTCATAATGTCCCAGATCCAGATCCGTTTCAGCTCCATCGTCGGTGACAAAGACTTCTCCGTGCTGAAAAGGGGACATGGTTCCGGGGTCCACGTTGATATAGGGATCACATTTCATCAGAGCCACTTTAAAACCTCTGGCCTCAAGAAGGGCTCCAAGGCTCGCTGCACACAGACCCTTGCCTATGGAGGAC
The DNA here is from genome assembly GCA_965218815.1 of Bdellovibrionales bacterium. Lineage (GTDB taxonomy): Bacteria > Bdellovibrionota > Bdellovibrionia > Bdellovibrionales > JAGQZY01 > JAGQZY01. The sequence continues at coordinate 2,065,821 of CBDCLX010000002.1, forward strand.
ACCACACCTCCGGTGACAAAGATCAGTTTCTGGTCAATTCCCCTTTTGGTTGACCTTCCGGATGATCTCTTTTTTTTCTCAGGACGGTTTTTGGCCATAATACTTTTTCCTCACAGGAAACCATGCTGATGGATAATCTTGAGATTTACATGGAAACAGTGGTGGGTGGTAAGTCACATTCCCCTGAGGCGACTTTCCCAATAAACTCATAACGCTCATCATAGATTTGATTGATGAGTTTTTGCTGATAGTTGGGGTCTTGTGGATCAGAGTTCTGCTGGCCTTTTTTATTCCTGGATGGACTGGAGGGGTAGTATCCCCTGAATCTGGCCAAGCCATTCTTATCAAAAATAATGGTATATGGGGTGGCCCTTAAGTTGGGAAACAAAAGCTCACCAGATGAATCCAGCATTTCTTGAAGGTTATTATCCGTGAGGTAATAGTCAACACCATCAAGTGATAATGAGAAATCCCTCAGCATTGGGTTTGATACAAAGCTTTCAGCGTCTGACAGGCTCTGCTCCCATTGGGAGATCAGCATATGAACCACGACAAGGTCATCTTTTGGCCAGTCCGTCTTTTTTCTCCATTCCATTGTTTTGTATATATCGTATTTGCAGAAACCGCACCATGTGGCTGAAACCAGAAATACAACTGTTTTTCCCTGATAGGGTGTGAGGTCAAATGAAACTGAGGGGAGAGTTGCCACTTGGTCACCCACTTTCATGGGTTGGGCCACAATACTTTCCAATTCACTTATGGTCGTATTGGTTTCCGTGGGTTGGCAGGAATAAAAGTCGGAAGCCGCCCGGGAGGGGGTGATCACACTTATCATAAGAACTGCAAAAATTATTTTTTTCATGGAAAGACTCCTGTGTTTATTCCTGACTGTGGGTTTTCAATGCAGTGAGTGACAGTCCCTTTTGTCAAAAAACCACGATGAAGTCAAGTCTTTTTTGATGAGTTGTTTTTAAAAGGATATTTTACTCTGACAGGTGATCAGATTGTGTTTTTCCGGGATGGTTTTTGGCCAGTCTTTTTCTCAGTAGCTTTTCGACCACAGGAACATCCTCAGGGCTGTCCACCCCCCGATTTTCAAAATCCACTTTCAGAACTTTTATGGAGGCCCCCAGATACAGAGCCCGCAATTGTTCCAACCCCTCCATTTTTTCAATCAAAACTTCAGGAGTCTGACAGAATTTTTTTAAAAAAGTCTTTTTGTAACCGTAAACGCCTAATTGATAACAAAAGACTCCGGTTCTTTTTCACAGCCCTGAAAAACCCGATCACAACCAGAGGGAAGTTCTGAATCAGTCATCACCACTTTTACAGGCAGGTGGGCACAAATCTCAGCAATTCTTTTGTCATCAGTGGCCACTATTATTTTTTTTATAATCCTGCTTTGGGACACTCCTTCAACAACCCATTGGATTATGGGTTTGCCCAAAATTTTAACAAGGGGTTTGCCTGGAAAACGCTCAGACCCGTAACGAACGGGAATTTTATACAGTCATAGTGTTTTTTTAAAAAACTTGCTGTTTTTCTGTCTATTCTCAATTGAAAGGCATTACAATGATCTGGTCTTACCATCTGAACATGATAAGTGTTGTTGTCCACCATCAGGACAGCCCCGGCCTTAACCGTTTCATCTTACCAAATTTTGATAAAATCAGTTCAATATCCTTTTTACTTTCCTGAAAAATGAAATTGGAGGAAAGGTTTCTTTTTCATCATAAGTCTAAAAACTCTCTGCTTTCTTTGGAAGTCAGGAGAAATTTGACACACCACATAAGAAGGGGATATGTTTCCTATACATTTCATGGGGTTTCCAATAACACAAACTGATGATCCCTGAAGATTTTATTGAAAGAGTCAATGCCATTGTTCGTCAGTCAGGAAAGCTTCTTGAGGGCTTAATGGAAGATCCAGCCATGAGAAAGTCCTGGGCCAAGGCGGACAGCAGTCCTGTGACTCCTGCGGACATAAAAATCAGTGAAAGTCTGGTTCGGGATCTTGGGATTTTTGGTTATCCTGTTATCAGTGAGGAATCTTTACCTGAAGAGCCGCCTCCGGGCCACAGCCCCTATTTCCTGGTGGACCCCCTGGATGGGACCAAATATTTTGTCCGTGGTGAACCGGAGTTTGCCATTTGCGTGAGCCTTCTCCTGGAGGGGAAACCTCACTATGGGGCCATTTATGACCCCATCGGTTCCCGCCTCTTCTGGGCCAAAAAAGGTCTTGGGGCTTTTTGTGAAAGTCAAAGAATTCATCCCAAAAAACCGGATGATTCTCTTTCCATTTATTGTGGGGAATTGGGTAAGAACCCCCTGGCTGTAAAGCTTATTGAAAAATTGAGTGTTAACAGGATTGTGGAAAAAGGATCCGCCCTGAAATTTTGCGATATTGTAATGGGCAGGGTGGATCTTTATATCCGCTTTGGCCCAACAAGTGAGTGGGACACGGCAGCTGCCCAGGTTCTTCTGGAAGAAGCCGACTGTCTTCTTTATGATGTGGATCATTTCCAGAGAATGAATTATGGAAAACCTGATTATTTAAATGGTGGGGTGGTTGCCTGCCATAAAGATTTGATGCCACGGGTGGTCCGGTATCTCAGGGAACTGACTGATACATACTGAAGGAAATGCGGGTTAAAACTGATCCTTTCGTTTTCTTATCTCGGCAAAAACTTTCCAGTCTTCCATGATCTCCGGGTTCAGAGCCTGTGGGCCTCCGGTTTTTCCCAGGGCCAGTTGTTGTCTTAAGTCAGAGTCATCCCATCTTAAAAAGGGATTGTGTGTTTTTTCAAAACCCAGAAGAGTGGGTACGGTGGGATCCCCGTCTCTGACTTTTTCTAAGATTCCCTCCTGACACTGTTGAATTTTTCTGTCCTCAGGAAAGAGACTCAGAGCAAATTCCAGATTGTTTTGGGTGTATTCGTGGGAACAAAAGAGCCATGTTTCAGAGGGGAGATCTCTGAGTTTTTTCAGACTTGTGTGCATCTGTTTAAAAGAACCCTCAAAAACCCGGCCACACCCCAGGGAAAAGACAAGATCATTTGAAAACAACCAGTTTTTTTCCTTAATGTAAAAAGCACAGAGACCCAGGGTGTGTCCTGGGAGAAGAAGAACCTGGGTCTTGAGTCCTGCTATTTCCAACTCTTCATTTTCCATATAAGTCTGATCCAAAGGCGGAAGACGGTGTGCATCTTTCCTAAAACCAAAAACAGGACAACCATGGTCTTTTGCAAGGGCAGTGGCGGCGGCGACATGGTCCTGGTGATGATGGGTCAGGTAAATGCCCTGTGGTCTGAGCTTATTGTTTTGAAGAGTCCTTTGGATGGGTTCCAGTTCTCCAGGGTCCACAATCCAGGCCCTGTCATCCCTGGTTATCATGTAGTTGTAATTCTGGTGAGTGGGCCACAGAGTGGGGGTTTGCAGGATACTGTGTTTACCAAAAGAATAACGATAGCAACTTTTCATCTGATACCATGTTAACATGGAAAGGTGATAACATGGACAAAAATGGAACAGTGAGGTGTTTTCAATGAACAGGGGTGGAGATAAAAAAATTGACGGCCAGTGAACTGGGTGCCTGGTGTCGCCTGAAATTTACTGAAGAACTTGAACCGGGCACTTTTATTCTTCTCTTTGGTGACTTGGGGGTGGGTAAAACATTTTTTGTCCAGACTGTTATTGACATTATGGGTGGAGAAAAGGCTTTTTCACCCACTTACTCACTGATAAATTACTACCGGACAAAAGCTTTTAAGGATGTTTATCATGTGGATCTTTATCGTTTGCGTGATGATGAGGATGTGGAGAGTACAGGTTTCTGGGATATCTTCTGTAATGAGAAAGGCCTTGTTTTCATTGAATGGGCGGATCGTTTGAAACTTTCTCAACTCCCCCTGGATTGGAAAAAAATTCAGGTCCATATCCGACAGGGGAAAAATGGGGAGAGTCGCAATTACAGATTTGTCTATACTGATCGTGTTTGAAAAAAAATCTAATGAATAATTTTTCTTGTCAGTAGGCTTATGATACCAAGTTCATCAAAGAAAATCTTGTTGTTATTTTGGCCAAATTCTTTTTCCAATACCAGGATATAATCCTCATTTTCGCATTTTTGGAAAAGAAGGTTTGGATTGGGACGATTTCCGGCAAAAACAGTAATGGTACAATTCAGGATTTGACTGGATGATTCATAAAAAAATTGGTAACAATCGGGGTCGGTTGTCAGGCAGTCTGCTAACAGAAGATCAAGGTTTTCCACGAAATTCGCAGAAATATTCATAATGTAACATTTTACATCATCATCGGCCAGTGAACTCTGATCTATGGAGATAACTCCCCCTATCACACATCCTCCCCTGATCATGGATGTGACAGTGATGTGAGTCAGGCTTTTAATCCTCTTCTCCAAAGCTGCTTCCAGCATTGTATAATCAAGGTCGGAATGCTCCTTGATTTTTAAAAGTCTCTGTTCCTCCACTTTTCTTCCCTGCTGTTGCTCCAGTTGTGAATCGGAAGTGTCTGAAGCTGTATCCGACGGCTTTGGTAATTTGCGAGCCTCTGCCCTCCACGACACAACTGTAGATGTGGCCCAATGCCAGGCTCTTGTTCCGTATTCCTGGTCCTGCTGTGTCTCTGCCCTGCATAGATTGGAGACCCCAAAAAAGAGTGGTATTATCAAAAAAAATCGTGTATTCATGTTCTTCCTCCTTCAGATTGTCTTAGGAAATTTCTCTGGCTTTTTACTTAATTGAGGACCATTTGTTTTTCATGTGACTCTGTTATAGAGAAACTCCGTGAAATTCAAACAGGATCCTGTCCATTCCATGGAGCAAAACCTGTCTTTTGACCGCAGGACTGTTTGTTTTCAATTCTCTGTCGCTAGTGCAGACATGGCGGACAAATGACATTTGAAATCTTAAGTAATGCAATTTTCCGAATTAAGCAAGCTCTTTTTTTATGGGATGATGATTTGGAGTGAAACCATTATTTTTATTACCATCATAATTAACTGCCATTGCTAGCGGGGGCAACTCATGGAACCACTGGTGTATCAATAATGGATTTAGGAAAAGAATTCAGTCAGTATCATTTTGACTCACGAATCAACAAGGCTTTAGAGGATATGGTGACCACCCGGAAACAAAACTTCTTACGCAATGAATTATTTTATAAATGATTTATTGATCTTTAGATAAAGACGAAATATTTACAAAAATAAACCATTAAGGAGGTTTTTATGGATCCTAAAATTAAGATGTTTCTGATCATATTTATCAGTCTGGGCTTTTCAATGAGTGCCTCTGCTGATCATCATGAAGAAGCAAAAACAGAGAAATCAGAAAAATCAGTGCCTGAAACAGAGACACCTTCTAAAACAACAACATCGACATCGACCGAGGTTCCAGTCATGCCTATGATGGAGGATACGGCACCCGGGGTGCATGGGCCTGCCAAGGCTATCAAAGAAGTTGTGTTTTCAGGGGATTTTGCGGGTTCCATGGCTTTTTTTGATCCCAAGACAGAAGAGCGACACAGTGATTCTGATGTCAATCTGGCCCAGTTCAATGTAAAAGCCGACATGGGTCTGTCTTATCTGAATCTGGGATTTGGTTATGGTTCCACAGTCAGAGATCTTGATCCCGGTGCCGCAACGAACAACAGCACAAATGACAGACTTGGACTGCTCAATGCCTCCTATCACATGAAAACCTCTTATGGTCTTGGGTTCATGCTGGGTCGCTTTGAGTCTCCAGTGGGTCATGAGACCTATAACCATAGAATGAACAGCCAGTTCACAAGAAGTTATGGATTCAATCTGGCTCCGTATTTTTCCACAGGATTTGGAATCAATTATGGGCAAAAAATGTGGAATGTGGGCGTATTGATCACCAATGGACGGGGATCGGATACGGATTATCTTGATAACAATCTGACCGCGGCTGTGACTGTTGATCTTGACCTCGTTAAAGACCTTCACATTGATCTTAACTATGTGACGGGGAAGGAAGCAGTGAATAAGTCTGATTTTTTATCAGGATTTGTTGACGACCGTAATGACGACGATGACGATGATGATGTCCCCTTTGCTGATATGAATTATTCAGTGAGTACCATTGATGCCTCCGTTTCCTATACAATTAACGAAATGTTTGATGTGGCCCTGAATTACATTTCCAGCGAAACTAAATTTGAGGATGCACGTCAGAAAAATGAAAGTCTTGCGGCTTACCTCAATGCCAGATACAGTCGCTTCAGATTTGGCCTTCGATACGAGTATTTTAAAAATAATAATCTTGATTGGTCTTCCGATAGTGATGAAGAACAGTCAGGAGTCATCTATTACAATGGTCCCCATATTGGCTTGCCTATGATGGGAAGAGATAACACCATAAGTTCCGTGACTTTTGCTGCGGGAACAAAAATTGCCGCGAACACTGATGTTCTTCTTGAATACCGAATGGATAAATCCAAGGATAAAATCTGGTCTGAGGCCAATAATCAAGGCTCTGACTCTTTAAACAGGATCACCGCCGCTCTTATGTACAATTTCTGAAGATCGGATGGTTTGAAACGGTTTCCTGTGCTGTGATTTGTTCTAAATATAAACGGAGTTGAATCTTGCTTCGTCCGATTGGATCAATTGACTGTTATCCACATGGGCCAATTGGGCGACAAAATTATTTTCTGAGTTGATGATCTTTGCACTTGGCAGAGGACTCCATGTCTGGCAGCCAGACATGGAGATTGTCCGTTTTTAACAGATAAAACAGCTATATATCCATATCTTTGATTATTCTTTGTATTAAAAGGATTTTAGTTTTTTTCAGAAAACAGATTGAAAAGATATAGAAACAGTATATTAAGACCGTAAAGGAAAATACTATCATCCCGGAGGTTTCCAATGTTTCACTTTAATATGAGTTTTTTAATTCTTTTTATTGCCCTTTTTATTTCTTCGGAAAATGTTTGGGCTCAGGAATGTGTCGATTTGAGTGGAAAGTATTCCTGTACATTCCAAAAGGAAGGACGGCTCTATGAACGGGCGGTCTTGCTGGATCAGATGGGTACCTCTTCATTACTTAAAAGTTTTGATACATATAGTTTTGAACTTCAGGTTTCCCAAAGTATTGATGAGGTTGCAGGAAAGAAAATTTGTGTTTTTAATTTTGTCAATGTTTCAAGTCCGAATGAGGCTCCTCAAGTTGTTATTGCTGATGGAAAACATCATCCTGTCCCCTTTAAGGGTGAGAGTTATGATGTTTTTTCTTCTTCCAGTCAGAAATGGCTTAAAACAGTCATGACAGATAACCGTGGAAACACTTTTATCAGTACAAATCAATTGGATGAAAATGGATATTTTGTGATTGAAGTTGATATTGTGACTAAAAGTCATACTGATGGAGGGACTAACAGTGTTGGTCCCAGTGAAGCTGATTCTGACGGATCTGACAGTGATGGAGTTAAAAAATATGTTGATGGAACAGTCAAAGGAGTTTTATTTCGTAAAGTAGTTTGTACAAAAAAAGAACCGCCTGCTTTTAGAACAGAAGGTTAGCCCGCATTTCTCTTTAACTTTCGAAATGTTAATGAGAATATCTCATGATTTCAGCTTCTGGGAAAACAGCATCAGAAGGATAAGTCCATCCATCTGACTTTTTTATTCTCATTGAAATAGGATTGCGAAAAAAATTCCATGAAAATAAAGAAACTCTCTCGATATTCCATTCTTTGTTTTCCTGAACCAATTCAACAAAACTCCTATAACTATCATATCTTTGTTGACTATTGCGAATCTCTCTTTCTTCACCTGAAGTGGATCTATAGAACTTCTGGTGATAACCAAATTCAGAGATGCTTAAAGGTTTATCTGATGTGCAGCGTTTAAAATAACCAACAATAGCCTCCAACTGTTCTTTTGTTTTAATTCGAACATCATCCTCCGGTGTAATAGCAGGGTAAGTATTGAATGAAACTGCACTCAAATGATTAAAAACAGATTTTCCCTTATATTGTAATTTCTTCATTTTATTGATAAAGGCACAGGTATGAATATGACCAGCCATAGGTACAGGGGTTCTGCTAATTTTATCCATTCTCTCTACTGTGCGTTTACCGATAGATGAAGGAAAACTCTCAACGGGAATGTGACCAAGTTCTAAAGTATCCAGAACCTCAAGGGTTGCTTTTACAATCCTGGCATAGTTTGATGTGCTTTCCTCCTGCCACTGACCTGCCTGTCTTGACAATTCTTCTCTTACGTTTGAAGGAAGCGAATCCAGTGACTGGGGAGAAGTGGCTGAATGTGTTATAATATCCGCATTAAAACAAGTCCAATTTTGTTCGTTTAAAACACCCAGGAGACTGATATTGATACCCTGCTCTTTAATGGCATTGAGCCACTTGGTGAGTCTTGCTTTATACCTGCCAATATTTATTTTTCGGATGGAAGGTGGGGTGTGTCCGCAATTTTTAAAAAGTCTGGTTTGCTCTCTGCCATTCACTGTTATCACCTCTGAATTCCAATGAGTCAGAGCCGGGACCACCTTCAAAGGATCACTGTTCAAGTCAGGTGGATCTTGCCCCCAGACATCAAGTGTGGAAAAAAAACCCTTATGATGCCAGGGCCTGTAATAAGCACGGTCTGCATATAAGTAATCCTCAACAGCGGGGTGGATACGAAGATCAGTTTTTATACCTTCCCTGTTTGAAATTTTTAAAAATTCAAGAGTTTGTTCTCTTGACCACTTTCTTTGATTCCAGTTTAATCCTATGACATCGTAAAACCCTCTGATGTTTGTTCTCAATCTTTTAACTCCCACTTCTTTAAGAGATTCTACTATCTGGTTAATTTGTGTGGTGTTCAACTTCCGCTGCCCAATCTTTGTTAACACAACTCCAGAATAAAGTCTGCGAACACGATGTCGTTTTAGAGCAAATGATTTTATAATCAAAGGTTTTCTGCCACAGCGATTATTATTCAAATTCGTCACACGGAGTTCCAAGTAAAAATTAGGGTCATATTGATCCAATCCCAGAGGATAACTTCTTTCAAGAGATTGGTTTCCTGTGAGAGAAGCCTGTTCCAATCGACTCCAGGGAGCATCTTTTACGAGATCCTTTGTAAGCTCTATTCTGTTTGTGCCCTGCACCCCCTGATTTAATGGACAGATAGCCTGAGGGGAATAAGTGATATCTTCACAAATAAAATTCAAACCTCCCGGAACATGATTCACCTCATTTCCTCTCCTATTTTCTCTATATGACTTGTCCAGATTTGTACAATGATCAGGATTGATAGCACCGTTTGCACAAAGAATGTAATCTATAGCCTGTCCGTTTTCTGAAGAATCATAGCGACTAAAATTCATTGGGTTTGAACCATAACGAATAATCTTTACTTCAATATCCTCATTTTCTGAATGGTTTTGAACAGACACTCTTAATTGATAGTTCCTCTGGTTTAATGTGTTGTTCTTGCATATGTAATTACGTGGGCTCCGAAAATACACACGAACAGATTTCTGCTTAGAACCTTCACAAGGAGTATAGACTTCAATGCTGTTGTTTTTCCTGACAACACCCCCATGATTTACAATCTCTTCGGTCACCTGCCCGTCCGATGAAGGTAAAACAACACCTTCCATGTTCCTAACAACTATATCGCCACGGCTTTTTATGAAAAGAGTGCCATTGGTCTCTTCATTTTCATTTAAGGTGGTGGCCAATTCCACCTGATAAGGTGTGTTTTCTGAAATTGCTGATGACTCGGAACAAACAAGACGAATAGAAGAACTTTCAGGATCAATGGACCAACTGTAGTTAACCACTGATGACAAATTACCAGCCCGGTCTCTGGCTCTGACTGAGAAGCTATGATCCCCTTTAGAGAGATTGGTGTAATTCTTTGATCCCTGACAGATTTCAAAGGATCCTCCATCAAGACGACACACTACCCTTCCTATTCCACTTTCACTATCCTGGGCAGTAAAAAGAAAAGAAGCATCACTGCTATCTGTGGGATTTTCCGGCTTGGAGGTGATTCTTACTGTGGGGAAGGTCCGATCTATGATCCATGGATAAAGAATCACATCAGAAAAATTCCCTGCCTGATCCACACTCCGGGCCATCAATGTGTGAGTCCCCTCAGACAAATTGTTAAAAATTTTCGGACTCTCACACCTTCCGTAAGTTCCACTGTCAAGCTTGCATTGAATCCCCCTGATTCCACTCCCATGACTCTCAGCCTGAAAAACAAATCGGGCTTCCATGGATCTGGTTGCAGCTTCAGGCTTTTCCACCAATGTCAGACCGGGTCTTCTTGTATCAATAAGCCAGATGTAGGTGATCGGGGATGACATATTGCCCGCAGAATCCAAACCCACCACGGAAAAACTGTGTTGACCACTGGAAAGACCGGTCAGAGTCCGGGGACTTCCGCAAGCCTGTCTGGCTCCCCTGTCAAGCTGACATTCATAGGAAACAATGCCCTGATTGCTGTTAATCCCTGAAAATCGGAAAGTCGCTCTCTGTTCTTTGGTGATAACCAGGGGCTTTTCAGTAAAATCGATGGTGGGGGCTGTGGTATCCTGTCTCCAGGAGTGAGAAACAGACCGGGAAACCAGGCCCACGTTATCCACAGCTCTGACCTCTATACTATGGGAACCGTCAGAAAGATTATTCAGGCTGAACTCTGTCTGGCAGGTGGAAAATTGAGTTTCAGAATTTAAACGACACTCAAGACGGGCTATCCCTGAGCCTGTGTCAATGGGAATAAAAATGAAATCCGGGCTAATGTCAGACGTGACAGAGGAGGGGCCAATACCGAGAGTGAGAGTGGGTGCCGTTTGATCCACTCTCCAATGGATATGCTTGGGGTTGGAAGAGTTTCCCGCCCTATCTTTGGCTTTCACCACAAGAACATAATTCTGATTTTCCACCAGAGAGTCATACGTCATCTCAGAACCACAGGTACCAAACTGACCATGGCCCTGTTTATCACATTCAGTGGATTGGATGCCGCTGCCTGAGTCTTCAACATCAATACCAATACGCAGACTTGTTTCCTTAACCCAGGAACTCGGTTGGTTCTCAAATTGGACTGTCGGGGGAATATTATCGTGGATGATACTGTCGCTCATACAGGGGCTTTCATTTTCTCCCAGATATCTGTATTTGACATAGACGGTGTTTGTCCGATTGGGTTGATTGAGTTCAATGGGCTTGGTGGTTGTCAGGGCTTCCCAGGTCCCCGAGGAGCAATGGGGATCAAAGCCGATGAGCATTTCATTGGCAGTGGTGTCAGGGGGACTGAGTGTGAGGTTCACACTGAACTCTGTTGTGTATTTATCATTATTATTGATTAAAACACCCAGACTGTTTCTTCTTGGAGGGGGAGAGGAATGGGTACTTTGAATGGCTCTAAAAGCACTCTCGCCACAGTTATTATAACTTATGATAACAAGAGGAAAAATTATGGCAATGAATTTAAGGATCTTCATAAGCTCCCCCTCTTCCCCCACTTAGGACTTGTCCATAAATAAATAATTTAGACAATTTCAGATAAAATTGATATGCCATTAAACTCAAGGAGGCCTGATTATTAATCGGCTTATTTAAATTAAAACTTTACCTTTAAATGAGACAAAGTTCCCAAATGGTTGATAATTAAGTAATTTCAGAGAATCATTTTTTGAAAATCAGAGACGTTTGACTACCGCAATCCAGTTCCGAATACAGAATCCGGTGAGGAGGCATATTTCTTATATCCTGATTACACAATAATTTTGTCTTTCCCGTTTTTCATATCCTTCAAAAACTCCACAATCCAATCGTGGAGTTTGGGTCTCAGGTGGATAAAACCCTGGTTTTTCCGGCTGGGATGAATACGATTGCTGACCAGACAGACCAACAGATCAAAGGCCGGATCATACCATAAGGAAATACCCGTAAAACCCGTATGGCCAAAAGAGTCTCCTGCCATCCATTGACCTGCCGATGAACCTTTGGTTGAGGGACACATAAAACCCAAGGCCCAGTCCCCACGGGTTTTTGGCAGAGATCTTCGGGTGAATTGTTTCACTGTTTTTTGTGTGACAAAAGAACAGTCCACTCCAAGAAAAGAATTTCTCAGTAACAAACCAAAGAAGGATAAATCCCCAATCCCCCCAAAGAGTCCGGCATGGGGGGCCACCCCTCCCAGGGCAAAGGCGTTTTCATCATGAGCCTGACCGGTGATAACCTCTCCTCTCCATGGACAATTCTCCGTGGGGGCATAGAAGGACTTTGGATATTGTCTTTTGTTTTCATAATTAAAATGAAATCGGCTTTTTCCATAAAATTTTTCCCTGAGATTTTTCCAGATGCCCATAAGAGGTTTTTTCTCAACCTGTTCCATAACAGCCCCAAGAAGAAAAAAATCCAGATCAGAATAAATGGCCTTTTTCCTTTTTTTCACGGGACTTTTGCCACACAAATACTGCAGCTGTTGAAAGGATTGTTCGGGTTGCATATCTGGAGAAATTTTTTTGTAAAAAGGAAACCAGGGTTCATAACCCACAGAATGGTTTAAAAGCTGTGGGAGCAGAACCTGTTTTTTTGAATACCAGGGAAGGATATCACTTAATCGAGTGTTCAGAGTCATTTTTTTCTGATCCATGGCATCCATAAAATAAGTGGTGGTAAAAATAATCTTGGTCAATGAAGCCAGATCGTAAAACCTGTATGTTTTTCCCATTTTCAGATCTGTGATTTTTTTTCCACGAAAAAAAACCTGCAAACAAAAACCCGGGAAATCCATGAATCCGGATTCCATGGTCTTTTTGCGGAGAAGAGACTGAAGACTCTTCATGAATCAAAAACACCTGTTTTGACAGTGATGCCGGCCTTAGAACCTCCTGATATCCAGGCCTCTGTTCCCAGGGGAAGAGGCCATTGGTTGGGACCATGGCCACTCTTCAAACCGGAAAAAACAGGACACTTTACGGAGCCGGCAAATTGTTTTAACAGGTGAGGAACAAGATTCCGGCCTCCGGGTTCTTTACAGGCTGTGAAGGAACCAAAAACAATGGCCTTTGTTTTTTTCAATAAGCCCATCTGTCTGATCTGTTCCAGGACACGGTCAATCCGGTAAGCCCTCTCCCCAATCTCCTCAAAAAAGAGAAAGGACTCTTTTTCATCCACCTGAAAAGGAGTGCCAAAACCGGACTGTAAAGTTGTCAAATTACCTCCAATCAGGGAAGCCCGGATTTTTTTGATTTTCAGAGCCTCCCTGTTCAGGGGCTTTAATGGATAATCAAGACTTTCAGTGATTCCAAAAAGAACTTTTTTAAAACGATTCAATTCCGCCCTTGTGGCCTCCCCACCGGCCAGACGATCCACATTACATCCATGGAGAGTGGACCAGCCCCAGTGCTGTATCAGAAAGGTATGCAGGGATGTGATATCACTCAAACCCATAAAGAGTTTACAGTGCCCTGGGTTTTTCATGACTCTCAGATTGTTCAGCAAATGGAGACTGCCATAGCCCCCCCTGAGACACCAGATCATCTTTGAATCTTTGGCCAGAAGAGCTTTTTTCAGATCCTTAAAACGACGCTCAGGGGTGTTGGCACAGAGCAAATCAGATCCCATGATATTCTCTCCAAACCGGACCCGCAACCCCCAGGATCTGATAAAATCTTTTGCTTTTCCAACTGTTCCCTTTCTGGGTTTCATCCCCGGAGCCACAACATCAATCAGGTCACCAGATTCCAGTTTTATCCATTTTTCTGAATTGTCAGAAAGCATTTTTATTCCTGCCTGAGTTTCCATAATTATGAAATAATGTGATTTTCAGGTCCTGTGTGTCGGCTGCCTGTATTCAAGAAAATTGTATAACATAAATTGGTGACATTCCAATTTCTGTGATTGCCAAAATCCTCCCCGATATGAGACAGTCAAAAAATGCTGGAAATTGATAAAAAACTCTTTCATTTTTTTAATGACACCCTGTCTAACCCCTTTTTTGACCAATTCATGCCCTGGGTGACCGATCTTCATAAAAACCCAATAGCTCTGATGGTCCTGTCTGGTGTGATCCTGATCTGGCTGTATCGAAAACGGTGGAAATTTTTCCCTGTGTTTTTGGGACTGACATTTTGTGTGGCCTCCACAGATATTGTCAGTTACCGGGTTCTCAAACCCCTTTTTAAAAGACAACGACCTCCAGCGATTGAAACTGAAATCCAATTGAGAACAGATCGTTTTGCCGGTTACGGTTTTCCTTCAAACCACGCTGCCAATAATTTTGCGGCAGCCACTTTTCTCAGCCACTGCTATCCTGCGTTAAAATGGATTTATTACCCTGTAGCGGCCTTTATTGCCTTTTCACGGGTTTATGTTGGGGTGCATTATCCACTGGATGTGATTTTTGGTTCTCTCCTGGGTCTTGTTTTTGGACTGTTGTTTTTCAGGCTCCTTCTTAAAATTCTATCTGCCATTCTAAAAACAGCAGCAGGTGGTTCCTTTTTTCTCTAAAATGAAATAGATTCTATATTATGATATTGCAAACAAACAAAGAAAAATCCGCAAAAGAATGGGCACAGATTCTGGCCCATTATAAGAATCCCAGCCACCTCAGAAGCGTGACTGAAATCATCATCACTTCCATTCCCTTCGTTCTTCTCTGGCTGGCTGCCGTTTATTCTTATAATCACAGTTACTGGCTTTCCCTACTTTTTATCGTCCCTGCCGCTTTTCTTCTGGTTCGTCTTTTTTGTATCCAGCATGACTGTGGACATGGCACTTTCTTTCGATACAAACTGGCCAACGATTGGGTGGGACGAATCATAGGTATTTTCACTTTCACCCCCTATGAAGTCTGGCGTAAGGATCATGCCGCCCACCACTCCACCTCCGGAAACCTGGCCCAAAGGGGTTGTGGAGATGTGACCACTCTCACCCTTAAGGAATACCAAAGCCTTCCTCTTTTAAAGAAGTTCACCTACAGAATTTATCGCACCCCACTGATTATGTTTTTACTGGGTCCTGTCTGGTTATTTATTATTCGTAACCGTCTGCCTTTGGGGCACATGAATGAAATCAAGTCCTGGGCCAGTACCATGGGAACCAATCTGGCCATTGCCGTTTTTATTGTCATTCTTCTCTACACCATTGGAGTGGGAGCCTTTTTTCTTGTCCATATGCCCATTCTTATCATTGCCGCCACCATTGGAGTCTGGATGTTTTACATTCAACACCAGTTTGAGGAAACTTTTTGGGAGGATGGTGAAAACTGGAATCCCCAATATGCCGCTCTTTATGGAAGTTCCTACTATGATCTTCCCTGTATCCTCCACTGGCTCACGGCCAATATTGGTATTCACCATATTCATCACCTTCACAGCAAAATCCCCTACTACCGTCTTCCAAAAATTTTAAAGGACCACCCCCAACTCAGGAATGTAGGGCGGGTCACTTTTTGGCAAAGTCTAAAGTGTGTGGATCTCCGCCTCTGGGATGAGTCCAGAAAAAAACTCATCTCCTTTAAGGAACGTTACCGATAACACTGACCTCCTGTTTTTTATTTTCACACATGATAATAAGAAACCTTATTTATTATCGTTTTTTCTAATTTTCGACAACAAAAATTATTTCATGCCTTATCAATGATACAAAATGTAAAATCAGGCCGCCTGGAACAATGAGGTGTGAATCTCACGATGTCTGAATATCTGGAGCTTCAGATTTTTTCTCAGATTTTTACAAAGGCTCAAAAGCTCTGTGTTTGATGTATGAGCTGCAAAGTCACCCAATGGAGAACGGATAATGGCATGACCTTCATAATTTTTATTAAATCTCTCCAGGGAAATTCGAATATCACTATTTGGTGGAAGGATGTATTCAAGAGGTTTCAGTGTTGATTCTATTCTTTCCCTGGTTTTCTCAGAAGGTGTTAAGCCTCTCCAGTCAATTAATATGTTTTGCATAATAACTTCTCCTTTATAAGTCTGTTTAATACCTCAGTCCTTAGAATATCAAAACTTCTTCAAATAGAAAAAGTGTTTTCCAAAAAAGACTTACTTTGATACACTTACTGACTCCTTATGAGACAGATATACAAATATGACCCTTTCAGGGATTCTCCCAAAAAGCCAATAACCTGTTTATTTTTCACGGAGGTTCTCCATAAAGAATGACACGAAAAACAAAGGGTGTAACTACTTGCACACTCACTGAATTTCCTTCTGTCACTGCCACAATTTTGGTGAAATTGGTATGAGACAACGAGGAACGACTGAGGCGTACTTTATGTACGCTGCAAGGAGATCTGAAGCCGCAGTAGAAAACTTATAAGAAATGCGGGCTAATAGCCTGATCCAAAGGGATCATCAATGGGCGAGGAATGGGAGGAGTCCACCCCCTCTTCTCTCTTCTCTTCTGCTTCTCCAGTCTTCACTGAATCAGACAAACCATCATCCATGGACTCCTGCTCGTTTTGGGCTTCCATATCCTTCTGAAAACCCAGTTTTTCTGCCTTATCCTCATCATCTTCAAGAGTCTCAAGATGTTTTTTATATTCATCCTGACTGACTTGTCCGTTTTTAAAGTTTATTTCAAGAAGACGTTTATCAAACTTTAACAAATTCATTTGCTGTTCAAGATAAGAAGACACCTGACCTCCCTCTCATAAAAAGTCTGTCAATTCCAGTATTTGGGACTTTGTTTTTCATCATCATTTTCATTTTCATCATCAGAAGTCCTTTTATCTATCACCAATTTCAGGTGATGTCCAGTCTTGACTCCTTTACGTTCACGCCAGCGTCCCTGTTGCCAACGTGTCCAGAGCAGAAGATAGAGGTAACCGGAAACAAGGCCACCAATATGGGCCAGGTTGGCCACCCCGGATCCTCCCACCCCGGCACTAAGAAGAGAAACCACCTCAATCCCGCCAATAATCATAACAAAAGTTTTTGAAGTCATGGGAAACATACCAAAAAAATAGATGATCCGACTGCCAAAAAGAATTCCATAGGCAAGAAGAACTCCAAAAACAGCCCCTGAGGCTCCAAGAACCGGAAGACTGTAGGCAAAAGGTTGTCCTCCCTGAAACAGACCAACAACCAGCACTCCCATGAGATAAATGAGTGCTGCACCCACGCCACAAAACAGATAATAATAAAGAAATTTTTTTGACCCCCAACGGTATTCCAGTTCAGAACCAAAAAACCACAGAGAGATCATGTTCAGTAAAACATGGAAGACACTCTTTGCATGAAAAAACATATAGGTGAACGGCTGCCAGATGAAAAAATATTCAATGGTGTCACGGGGGGTGAAGCTGAAAAAACGGGTCAGAGAATCCTGTGATAAAAAAATATTTTCCAGAATCAACTGTATAAAAAACCAAATCCCCACATTGATGATGATCAGTTTTTTAACCAGGGGACTGATTGGGACAACCTGTAGGTGGACCGGTCTGCCATTCATTATCAGACAGTCCTTTCACTGAGTTCAACCAACACTCCACCAGTTGACCGGGGATGAATAAACACCACTCGACATCCATGGGCTCCGGGCCTTGGTTCCTGATTAATAAATTCAATGTTTTCCCGCTTCAACCGATCCACAGTACGGTCAATATCCCGAACCCGAAAACAAATATGGTGGATCCCAGGCCCCCTTTTTTCCAGAAAACGAGCCACCGGACCATTCCCGGAAATGGGTTCAAGAAGTTCAATATTGGCTTTGTTGGAGGTTTTAAAAAAACCCACCTTCACCTGTTCTGAAGGAACCTCCTGACAACCTCCGGAATCAAGGCCCAAAAGCCTGAAAAAGGAGGATTGTTCAATATTCCGGGTTGCGATACCTATATGGTCAAGCTCAATTTCAGAGGACAATGCTTTTCTCCAGTTTTTGGAAATGGGGTTTAAGCCTATTGTAACTTTGCTCTCCAGTTTCAACAACCAGTTTTGTTTCAGCAATGAGTGGGAAAAAATTGGTATCCCCTCCCCAACGGGGAATCAGATGATAATGAAGATGCTTGGGGATACCGGCTCCTGCCACCTGCCCCAGATTCATTCCCATATTAAAACCCTGGGGTTTGTAATTTTTTTTAAGAATCTTTATGGAATGTTTCATAAGAATATGAAGCCCCCAAAGGTCTTTATCACCAAGCCTATCATATTCAGCCAAGTGACGACGTGGGGCCAACAACAAATGCCCACTGTTATAGGGATACTTGTTAATAAGAACCATGAGGCGTGGACTTTTAAAAAGAACAAGACTCTGGGGATCTTTCCAGTTTTTTCCCGCCTGACAAAAAACACAGTCTTTGGGCTTTAAAAGCCTGCGAACATACTTGAGACGATGGGGACCTTCTATCACATCCCTCTCATTGGGCCAGACAAGGGACCCAATATCACTCCTCTTTCTGCCCATTATTTTCCGGAGTCTCTTCCTTGGTTTCCAGGATCTCCTGATCTTTACCTTCCTGGTCCTCCTGATCTTTACCTTCCTGGTCCTCCTGATCTTTGCCTTCCTGGTCCTCCTGATCTTTACCTTCCTGAGTCTCTTTGAGTTGATCCCGGAACAAATCACCAATGGTTGCATTTGTGGTTTTTTTGGCTGTTTTCCCTACATATTCAGAAATATTCCCGCTCTCTTCATTCAAAGTGGCCAGACGAACACTTAAACCCACCCGACGGGCATCCTGATCAATGCTGATGACCTCAGCCTTGATGATATCACCGACCTTACAAATCTCCTCGGGGTTATTGACCCGCTTGGCAGCCAACTCGCTGATGTGAACAAGTCCCTCAAGATAACCAGCCAGTTCAACAAAGACACCAAAGTCAGCCACTTTCACCACTTTCACTTCATGGATGGTTCCAATGGTAAACTTTTCATCCACCACATTCCAGGGGTCCTCATCCAGCTGTTTAATGCCAAGGCTGAAACGCTCATTTTCCACATCCACACTCAGAACAACAGCACTCACTTCATCCCCCTTTTGAAACATATCGGAGGGGTGTTTCACCCGTTTGGTCCAGGAGAAATCAGAAATATGAACCATCCCATCAATATCATCCTCCACTCCCACAAACATTCCAAAATCAGTGATGGACTTGATGGGACCCTTGATGATTGTTCCGGGGGGGTAAGCCTCTTTGAGTGCATTCCAGGGGTTTGGCTGTAATTGCTTCATACCAAGACTGATACGGCGATTGTCCTGATCAATGGCCAGAACCTGGACCTCAACCTCGTCACCCACTTTAAGAATTTGGGAGGGATGCCTGACCCTCTTGATCCAACTCATCTCACTGACATGGATCAAACCCTCAACCCCATCGCCAAAATCAACAAAAGCACCATACTCAGTCAGGCTGACAACCTGCCCTTTCAGTCTTTCCCCCACAGGGAATTTTCCGGCAGTGTCCAGCCAGGGATCTTTTGTCATCTGTTTCAGGCCAAGACTCACCCTGTTTTTATCAGAATCATACTTGAGAACCATCACATCAATCTCATCACCAACATCAATAATCTCAGAGGGATGTTTAATGCGAGACCAACTCATATCAGTAATATGGAGAAGACCATCAAGACCACCACAATCAATAAAGGCTCCATAGTCTGTGATATTTTTAACCAGACCCTTCATACAATGACCTGCCTTCATGACATCTTTGGTTTGTGTCCTCATGGATTCCCTTTCCTCTTCCAGAAGAACACGACGGGACAAAACAATGTTACCACGCTTTTTATTGAATTTGATGACTTTGAATTTATACTTTTTACCAATGTAAATATCCATGTTTTTCACGGGACGCAGATCAATCTGGCTGCCCGGGAGAAAAGCCTTCACTCCGATATCAACACTCAGACCACCTTTGACTTTGGCAATAACAGTACCTTCAATATCCTCCTGATTTTCGGCAGCCGCAGAAATATCCAACCAGGCTTTCATCATGTCCGCCTTTTCCTTTGACAGAACAACCATGCCATTCTCATTTTCAATTTTGTCCACATAAACTTCAATCTCATCCCCCGGCTTTATCTTTTCAGAATCTTCAGAGAATTGAAATTCACTGATTGGAATAAGACCTTCTGATTTATAATTGATATCCACGAGAACATAATCCAGTTGAACTTCCACGACAGACCCTTTGACAACATCCCCTGTTCTGACCTCATTATCATGCAATGTTTGCTCAAAAAGTGATAAAAATTCACTGGATGACTGGTCCCGGGACTGATCTTCCCCTTCATCGAAAAGCCGAAGAACTTCCAGCTTCTCCCTCTGTTTTTTGGTAAGATGATTGACTTTATTCATGCAATGGGTAAACCTCCCCGATGAAAAAGACAGACGGAATCCAAACGGAGTCCAGAGTCTTTCCCGAATTTTCACTCTTTCGGATCCCCATTTCCCATAAGAGTTCCATAAAAATGAAGTTTTACTTATAGAGCCTAAAAGTCCAAAGTCAAAGAAAAATCAACTATTGTGTCTCTTTGAATACATACGCCGCATAGCACATAAAATCCAGCCCCTGCAAAAGGGGGATTTGTCCCTCTCTTCCACGCAATGAACCCACCAGACACTCATGGTCTCCCCACCCCACTTCTCTTTTTTCGGATTTTTTGGACTGGACCTGACTTTATTTTCAACATAATTTAACCGATAGGGTTCTATGACAGAAGTTCTTAAGAGTATCCCTCCGGCCACACTCGAATTTGAATGTCGCCTCTGGAGGAATGGAGAAAAAGACTTTTTATGTCCAAAGAATTGCCATTAAAGACTGACTCCTCTGGCGATCTTACAGAGATCAAACCTCTGAAAGAGAAAATTTTATCCTATTTTCCATCTGCAGATGTTTCCATTGTCCAAAAAGCCTATTTGTTTTCCAAAAAAGCCCACAAAGGTCAGTTCCGCCGGAGTGGTCAACCCTATATCTCCCACCCTCTGGGGGTTTCAGAGATTTTGGCTAATCTCAGACTGGATTTACCCACGATCATGACAGGTCTTCTCCATGATACAGTGGAAGACACCACTGTGACTTTGGAGGACATTGCCGGGAATTTTGGTCCTGTGGTGGCGGAACTTGTGGATGGAGTCACCAAAATCACCCAGCTGAGTTTTAAAAACACTCATGACAAACAAAGTGAAAATGTACGCAAAATGATTGTTGCCATGGGCAAGGACGTGAGGGTTGTTCTGGTCAAGCTGGCGGATCGACTCCACAATATGCAGACCCTTGGCCACATGGCCTATGAAAAACAAATACGAATCGGTCAGGAAACCCTGGATATCTACGCTCCTCTGGCCAATCGCCTGGGAATGAGTTCCATTAAAGTGGAGATGGAAGACCTGGGTTTTCGCTACACCCAACCGGACCACTACTACAACCTGGCCCAAAGAGTGGCCAAGAAAAAAAAGGAACGGGACAGATACATTGAAGAAGTGAAAAATATTCTCATTCAGGAGCTTTCTGAAAAATTCAGAGGACAATTTCAAATCCAGGGACGCTCAAAGCATCTTTATTCCATTTACAAAAAAATGGAGGCATCCAGTCTGGACTACGATCAGGTTTATGATCTTCTGGCTTTTCGGATTATTGTTGACTCCATTTCCCGTTGTTATGAGATTCTTGGGCACATTCACTCCTTATGGAAACCCATTCCAGGTCGTTTCAAGGACTACATTGCCCTCCCCAAAGCAAACAACTACCAGAGCCTTCATACCACAGTCATTGGCCCTGGAGGGGAGAGAATTGAAATTCAGTTGAGAACCCGGGAAATGCAGCTTGTGTCTGAAAAAGGGATTGCCGCCCACTGGAAATACAAGAGTTCCGATGCCGTGGACATTAAACTGAAGGAACAAATGGAGTGGTTACAGGAACTGGTGAGCCTGCATCAGCAGGTGGACCACTCCGGGGAGTTTCTCGAAAATGTAAAGACAGATCTCTTTGATTCCCATATTTACATTTTCACTCCCAAAGGAGAGGTCAGGGAGTTCAGGGAAGGGGCCACTCCCATTGATTTTGCCTATGGTATTCACACGGATGTGGGGCACGCCTGTGTGGCTGCCCGTATCAATGGCAAAATGGTTGCCCTGAAAACCAAAATGAGAAGCGGAGACACAGTGGAGGTGATCACCGCAAAGAATAAAAAACCTTCCAGGGACTGGCTTGATTTTTGTGTCACCTCCAGGGCCAAATCCAAAATCCGGGCTTTTATTCATGAACAGGAACGCAAACGAGCCAAAGAGATTGGTTCTGACCTTCTGGACAGGGAGTTTCGCAAGTACGGTATGAACATGAATCGACAACTCAGTGACAAAGTGATTTCCACCAATCAGGAATTAAAAAAATTTGGAGTCAACCGTATTGAGGATATCCATATGAAGGTGGGTTACGGCCGACTTTTGCCAAAACAAGTTGTCCAGGCTCTGGAACCCGATGCCAAAACCACAGAGAACAAACAAACAAAGGAAAGTTTTTTTGCCAGAGCCTATAAATCAGCCATCGAGAGAAAAAAGCAGGTCCGATCCATTATCAGCGTCAATGGTATGGACGATATACTGGTGCGTTTTGCCAAGTGCTGCACTCCCATCCCGGGGGATCCCATCAAGGGTTTCATCTCCCGGGGACGGGGAATCACCATCCACAAATCCGATTGTGAAAAAAGCTTTGTCATCGACCAAAACCGCCAGGTGGAAGTGGAGTGGACTGTGAAATCAGCTCCAAAAGGTGTTGAAAGAAACGTGCGTATTCGGGTTTTATCCCAGGATATTCCCGGACTGTTGCGTTTGATGAGTGATGCCTTTAATTCTCTGGGCATTAATATTTTCAACGCTCAGATTCACACCACCAAAGACAGTCAGGCCATTTGTTTCTTTGACGTGGCAGTCAGGGACACTGCACAACTGGCCAAAGCCATAAGGAACCTTTCAAAAATCAAGGGAATTCTTAAAGTCAACCGGATAACCAAAACGTAAAAAATAATGGATAACATGATAACAGGCCCCAAAAGGCAGAAATTTTCAAACCTGGAATCACCCCTCCTTTCCAGCATCAATATAAAGGGTGTCCATGACTGTCTTTCATAATATTTCCGAGTTGATGAGTCTTAAAAAAGCTGTTGGGAAACAGGGCAGGAGAGTCCTTGAAAAAGATCTCAGTCTTATAAAAAAGGCGGCCATGGTTGTAAAAGACAGTCAAATTCAATGGGTCGGCCCTGAGATGAAACTTCCAAAAATTTACCAAAAGGCCAAAAAAAGATCGCTGGGGGGGCTTAAGGTGTTTCCAGGCTTTGTGGACTGTCATACCCATTTGGTTTTTGCCGGCGACCGGAAAAATGAATTTGAAATGAGAAACCAGGGGAAATCCTATCAGGACATTGCCAAAAAAGGGGGAGGTATTCTCTCCACAGTGAGAGCCACAAGGAAAGCCGGTTTAAGACAATTGATTGATTCCGGCCAAAGACGTGTCATAGAACATCTCAAACAGGGGGTTACCACCATTGAGGTAAAAAGCGGTTATGGTCTCAACCAAAAAACCGAGGAGAAAATATTAAAAGCTGCAAAGGCTTTAAGGACAGCCAATATTATCACCACTTTCCTGGGAGCTCATGCCATTCCCCCTGAGTTTAAAAACGAAAGTTCCTATCTGGAAAAACTCAAAAAGGATTTGTTAAGAATCAAAAAATCAAAACTCAGTGAACGGGTGGATGTTTTTATTGAAAAGGGTTATTTCAGTCGCAGGGCGGGAGAGGATTATCTCCGCTATGCCAAAGATCTTGGTTTTGATCTTTGCATTCATGCCGATCAGTTGAGCCGGTCAGGGGCCACAAGACTGGCCACCCGCCTTCATGCAAAGTCTGCCGACCATGTCATCTGTCTAAATCAGAAAGACAAAAAAACACTGGCCGCATCCCAAAGTGTTGCCGTTCTTTTACCCTGTGCTGATTTCTATTTACAATGCCCTTATCCTGATGCCCGTACCCTGATTGACAGTGGTGCCTGTGTGGCTCTGGCCACTGATTTCAATCCAGGCAGTTCACCCACCCAAAGCTTTGGTTTGTTGGGTGTTTTGGCCCGCCTCCAGATGAAAATGTCATTGCCTGAAGTTTTTGTGGCCCTGACTGTTGGCGGAGCCAGAGCCTTGTCCATGGAAAATAAAGTGGGAGCCCTTCTTCCAAGTTATCAGGCAGACTTTTTTATAAGTTCCTCCCCCTGGAAAGATTTTTTCTATGATTTACAACCTCTACCGGTTTCAGCCACCTTCGTCAAAGGGAGACAAGTCCTCCCCTGCCAGGAAAACCATTAGCCCGAACTTCTCATAAACTTTCGTAGCGAGGCTTTCAAGCTTCCGAAAATCTGGACCTATACAAAATGACTAGACACGTCATATAAGAGCGGTGTACACCACAAAAACCAAAGGAGGCAGATATGGGTGTCACCAGAAGATATTACACAGATGAGTACAAACAGGAGGCTGTGAAACTGGCTGAGAGTGTCAGAATGGCCCGTGCGGCCAAAAACCTGGGGGATCTCAGTGCCTGGAACATCAAACGATTGAAAATGAAGGAAGATCAGTCCCCTGTTTCATCCTCTTTGACAGACAAGGATAAAGAGATTCTCAGGCTTAAAAAAGAGAATCGTCACCTTCTTCAAATCAATGAGGTTCTTTTCTTTTGAGACAAATACAGGAAAAAGAGAAGGTCTGTTATCCAGGCTCTTGGTTTAAGTCATCATCCAATGTACCATTTATTGTACACAGATTTCTGTTTTTTTGTTAGGGTGAAAACCATGAAAAACACCATCAAAGCATTACGAAACATATTATGAAACACATTATAAAAAACATTATAAAAAACATTGTGAGAAACATTAGAAGAATCATCCTGAGAGTTTTCTGTTTTTCCTTTTTTTCCTTTCTTTTTTTTGTTTCCATTCCCTCCCCTGCCAGTGAGTTGGCCTATGTCAAAACAGACTCTCCAAGGGACACCATGGAAACATTTATGGCCGCCATGAACGATTACAGACAGGGAATCCTTGAAGACTCACAGAATAAAAAGGAAAGAATTCTGGATGCCATCCGCTGTTTTTCTGAAAAAAACACCAATGTCATCAGTTCCCAAAGGGAAAAGGAAATGGCAGCCATTTTTTTAAAAGAGATGATTGATCGGGTTTTACTGATAGATTTTTCAAAAATTCCTGAAAACATTTCCGATCATCGCTGGCGGCTCAAAAATACTGAGATTGTTTTAAAACCGGAAAAAGAGGGGGAAAGGGACGGAGAGTGGCTCATTACAGAAAGCTCATGGAAAAGGGCCAGAAACTTTTACCAAAGAATCAAGGACAGACCCTACATTGAAGGAAGTGGTCAGGGAGCCCTTTACTCCCAACCCTGGCTTGAAGCCTACCTGCCCCACTGGTTCAAAAAAGAAAGCTTTTCCCTTAAAAACTGGCAATGGATGGGACTCCTTCTGGGGGTTTTTCTTGGACTCTTCATCAAATTTCTCACCGAGGTTCTTACGGGTTTTTATAGAAGATTCAACTTTATTAAAAAACAAAACTGGAAGACAGAGTTCATGGAACAAATGGAAAAGCCCCTTGGTTTGTTTATGGCAAGTCTTTTCTGGTACGGATGGATTCGTTACCTCAAACTGGAGGGTCTGGCTTTTGGAATCACCAATGGCCTGATTCAGATTGGTTTTGGAGTTGCCATCACCTGGGCTGTCTATTGCTCTGTTGATATTTTCGGTGTTTTTTTCAGGAAGAAAATGAACAAAAAAGAATCCCTTCTCGGAAACCAACTGATCCCCTTTCTGGAAAAAGCCCTGAAAATTGCCGTGATTCTCTTTGGTTTTTTAGTGGTCCTTCAGAACATGGGGGTCAATGTCTTTTCCCTGCTGGCAGGTCTTGGATTGGGAGGACTGGCTTTTGCTCTGGCTGCCAAGGACACAGTAGCCAATCTGTTTGGTTCCCTTATGATCCTGGCGGATATCCCCTTTAAGATCGGAGACTGGGTCCTGGTGGATGGAGTGGAGGGAACTGTTGAAGACATTGGTTTCAGGTCCACCCGCATACGAACCTTTTATAATTCTCTGGTCACCATTCCCAATGCCAATATGGCCAATGCCCAGATTGACAATATGGGGAAAAGAAGCTACCGACGAGTCAGCACTCACCTGGATATTGAATACAACACCTCAAGAGAGAAAATAGAAAACTTTGTCACCGGTATCCGGGAAATCATTCAGAAGCATCCTTCCACAAGAAAAGACTCTTACCATGTTTACTTTTCCGGTTATGGTGAGTCCAGCCTTAAAATCATGCTCTACTTCTTCTTTATAGCTGATGACTGGGGGGAGGAACTCAAAAGCAAACAGGATGTTTATTTTAAAATTTTTGATTTGGCCCACAAACTGGACATTGAGTTTGCCTATCCCACCAGGACCCTTTATCTGAACAGGACGGATCCAAGTGCCCAGTCTTTGGAGAATTTTTGAATTTTTTTTCAGAAAACCGTCGCCGGTTTTTAAAGTTCATGAGTGGAGGAACCCTGGGGCTTGGATTCTCTTCCCTGATTCCCGGGGCTCTGACCCTGAGTGCCTGTAAAAGACACTCCAGGGATCTGATTTTTAAAGGCATTCAACCCACATCTGAAGACAAACTCGTCCTGGCCCCGGGTCTCCACTATCATATCATCAGCCGTTGGGGGGATCCCATCAACCAGAAGGGGGAGATTTTTGGTTTTAACAATGACTTCACTTGTTTTTTACCCCTGGCCCGCAAATACGGACCAGGTGAAAAACAGGGTCTGCTTTGGGTGAATCATGAATCCATTATCCCTGAATTCATCCACCATAAGAAAAGCTCTGAGCTTTCAGGTTCCAGGGAGGAAGTTCTTCAGGAACAGAAACTGGTGGGCGGTTCCATTATTCACATTAAAAGAGCAGAGGGGAAGTGGATTCTCCGGAAAAACTCAGAATACAATCGCCGTCTCCATGGACGAACCCCCATTCCCTTCAGTCATAATTACAAAATTTTTGGTTCAGACAAAGCCCTTGGAACCCTAGCCAATTGTGCCGGAGGTCTGACTCCCTGGAACACTTTTCTCAGCTGTGAGGAAAACTTTCAGCATTTTTATGGAGACGTTTTTATGGACAAAGGCAAACGTCATCTTAAAATCAAAAACAGGACAAAATTTCAATGGCACAAACACTTCCCCCTTCCTCCAGAACACTATGGTTGGGTTGTGGAGATTGACCCCTTCACCGGAAAATCCGAAAAACAGATTCTCCTGGGAAGGTTTCGCCATGAGGGAGCCACTCCTGTTGTCACCAGAAACGGAAAAACTGTTGTTTACATGGGGGAAGACCGAACAGATGGTTTTATTTATAAATTTGTATCCACAGGTCATCATCTTAAAGCAGGCACCCTCTATGCTGCGGACACAGTCAAGGGACGCTGGCTTCCCCTTGATATTAAAAAAAGTCAGGCTCTTAAAAAGACATTTCAATCCCAACTGGAGGTTCTTACCTATGCCCACCAGTCTGCTGGAATTGTGGGAGCCACAGCTCAGGATCGACCGGAGGACATTGAAATTCACAAGAAAACCGGGGAGGTTTTTGTGACTCTCACAGAAAATCCAGAGACCAATAATAAATATGGAAGTATTCTCAAAATCAGGGAAAGTGGAGACCATGACAGCCTTCTGTTTAAAGCCTCCACCTGGATCAGTGGTGGAATGGATTCCGGTCTGGCCTGTCCTGACAATCTTTGTTTCGACAGAAAAGACAATTTATGGGTGACAGTGGATATGAAGGAAAAAGTCATGGGAACCCGGGACTATAAAGAGTTTGGCAACAATGGTCTTTTCTATATACCCATGGAGGGCCAGGAAGCCGGAAAACCCATACAGGTGGCTTCAGCACCTGGAGATGCAGAGTTCACCGGCCCCTGGTTTTCCCCGGACTACAGGACCCTTTTCCTGTCTGTACAACACCCAGGAATTTCACTAAAGACAAGTATGAACAACCACGCCAGTATCTGGCCTGATGGTTCCGGTCAAATTCCACGCTCAGCCGTGGTGGCCATTGAAGGGGAACTTCTGAAAAAACTGATATGACCCTTTCCCACTGATCTCTCTGGATTTTCATCCAAAGTCACCCCCCCCTGACACGTCAAGCACGATTACAGAGAACAATGTCTGAGTTGATGAGGCCCATCCCCCCTAGCCCGAACTTCTCATAAACTTTCTACTGCGGTTTCCAATTTCATCCCCGTTTTCTCATTCAATTCCAATCTCATCCAGAATTGAGTCTGTTACAGAGGATATAAATTGTTAATTCTTTATTTTTCAAAAAACCATACAAGCAATAAAATAAACAATAAACCAGACAATTTGATTCATTATAAGATTTATACTGATCATGTTTAAAAATTCCGTTTTTGCAATAAAGGCATTCCCATGAAAATCAAACCGGATCAGTCTATTGATATTATTCCAGTTTTATGTTTTCACTGAGTTTTCCCGATAAAAAAACCAAAAAGAACCGATCTGAAAAAGTTGTTTCCAAAAGAGAAAAAACAAGATTTTTTGTGTTTTTTTTTAACAGGAAATACAGTTCTGATTCTTTTATCAGGCAACAAAAAAAAAGTGGATAATATTAAGACAACCTTAAAAAAACCTTTGGACACAATCACAAAGTGAGTTATACTAAAAGAGTTCGTGGTATTCTTTCTTTGCCAAAGGCACATCATCTTTTAAAGCAAGGATGATACGCAAAACTAAAGGGGTTTGATACCAAAAGTTGAGAACCAGCCAGCTACCAAACGAAAGGAGTTTTTTGGTAAGGGTAAGGAGAAATCATGAACATTATTCTTTCTCCTGCCCGCCATTCCCCCGGCGGGCTTCTTTTTTTATCCCACACCATTGGTTTTTTAAATCTGAAAATTCCACATCGGATAAGTACAAACATAAAAAAATTATACTATGCACAATACTGTGAAGCAGTAATAATCACTCTGACAACAAGTTTCCAAATATGGAAAAAAACTGATATATTAAAATCCAGCTTGCATCCACTGTCCTGGGGAAATACCATCTTCAATGGAAATACAAACAGGTATTGCTGTATTATAAATCCATCAGGTGGTGTGGCCGAGTGGTTAGGCAGTGGACTGCAAATCCATCTACATCGGTTCAAATCCGGTCACCACCTCCAGTTTACTCTAGCCAAGTTTAACAGCAAAATGGTCCAATAAGCCGAATCAGCGTAAGTCATTGAAATTAGAAACAAGTGGTTTCAATAGTTTAGCACTGAGTTTTCTATCTCTCCCGTTTTAGTATTTCAAGAAATTTCCCAGTTTGGCTTTTTTTGGCTGTCTGCCTGGCTGTCCGGGTAGCAGGGTTATTTTTTCCAGGTATCGTAGCAACTTTTTCCTCTTAACCAACTAAATTTTCTCAAAAAAATTTGCAGCACCCGCCTTGCAGAAAGGGACTCCTTTCAGTGAGGCGGGTGATTGCCCAACGGAGGTGGCAGGTTTTACCCGCCTCAAAGGAGGAATAAAGATGGGAATCGAGAATAAAACCGATGCAATCACTCTTAAGGCATTGCGTGAAATAAAAAGGTTGAGTCGCAAGGATGCAGGGGTTTTGCTGGGTTTAAGCCACAAGACTATTCAAAAACTTGAAAGTGGGAAAGCCATTCTTTACAGAAGCCGGATTGAAAAAACTGTTCGAGCCTATGGACTCACTTATCAGGAGTTTTTACTATGTCGTGAAGGCAAAAGTGAACAAATCCAAAAGAGATTTTGTCACAAAGCAGACAAGGCCATTATCAAAAAAAAGACCGACGATTCAACAAAAGAATCATCACCAAAGAGGCCCAGGTATTGAAGGTTTTGAGAAAGCTTAAAAATCTCAGCCAACGCCAAGCCAGCCATCTTTGTGGTTATCACAAAACAGCTATTTGTTTCATTGAAAATGGCCGGGTGGAACTCTACAGGGACAAGATCGCTCATGTCGTAAAATCCTATGGCTTCACAATGAAGGACTTTGAATACCACATGAAGTCTGAAAAATTTGTCACAGATATTCAGGATGAGTGCATATCCATTATAAAAGCTTTGTGTGAAGACAAACTTAAAGCCGTTCACCCACTATTACTCACTTTTAAATAATCATCCTAAAAAAAATAAGTAATGTATTCTTTAAATCAATAATATCTATTTTTTGTTTTTTCTGGATTTTAAAAGAGATTATATTACCCGTTGGAGTGGGGTCACTCTATTCATTTAAATTCATGAAACTGGTCAATAAGTGTGATACAGCAATGGAATCTAGTTGGTATTATAAGCAAGACAAAACTATTGAAAAATCTGAACTGATACAAATGTTAGACTGTCACGAATACGACAAAGTAAGAAAACTTTTACTAATGTCTGGATTATCCGAATATTATTTATCTTACTTAAGCTTAAAAAGCCTTGATTTATATCAAAAAAATCCAGAAGAGTTTGTAAAACAACATAGATTCAGAGAGAAATGATGATACAAATTTTGTTTTTTTGTCTGGTATTTTTCATTCCAAATATATTTGCTATAACTTTAGATAAAAAACTAGAGCTAGTTCAAAAAGTTTATAATTTAAAACCAAAAAACTGTAATGACGACTCCAAAAAACATAGAAAGTATGAAGAGTTAAAGGCTGGAGAAGCACTATTTAGTTCTGTATCACTTAGTGGAAATCGAGATACTTCTTGCACTAAATGTCATATTGATAGATTTGGGACAGCGGATGGACTCCCTTTATCTGTTGGAGTTGGAGGAGTTGGTGAAGGAAAGATTAGATATAAGAATGGCTTGGGTGCAATTGTACCTCGTAACGCTTTTTCTTTAAGGGGTCGATCACATCCAGAATTTAAGGCCTTTTTCTGGGATGGAAAAGCACAATTAGATAAGGATCGAATCATTACTCAGTTTGGGAAAAAAATTGATGGAAAATTTGATTCATTGCTTGCGGCGGCGGCTATATTACCTCTTATTGAAAGAGATGAATTTCTTGGAAAAAAATAATAAGTTTAAAAAAGAAGTTGGAAAACATTGGTATTACAACAGATACTTAGTTTTAAGTAAGCTAATTAGGGAGCGGTTGCTGAATGGGAAAACAGATGAGGATAAAACTTTAGCAGATAGTCTTAAAAAAGCTGGGGTAAATATTGAAACAATAGAACTTTCTCATATTGGTAATTTGTTAGCATTACATATTGAAAATAAATTTAAATGTAAAGAAAGTGCATGGGATAAGTATCTTCAAGGAGACTTGGATTCACTGAATGATATACAAAAAAAGGAGCTATTCTCTTTTATGGAAAAGGGCGTTGTGCCTCTTGCCACTCTGGAAAATTCTTTTCAGATTTTGATTACCATTCAATCGGATCCCCTCAAGGAGGTTTTGCTCCCCATAGTCGAAAAAGAGATATAGGTAGAGCAGGAATAACAAATAAAGTTGAAGATTTATATAAATTTAGAACCCCACCTCTCAACTCAGTTAAAGAAACAGCACCTTACGGACACGCTGGGAGTTTTAAAAATCTAGAAGAAGTAATAACACATCATTTTAACCCTATTGATTATTACATAAAAAATCCCGATTATTATAAATTTGATTATTTCAATATTGGTAGATTACTTGAAAGTAGAGATTCTTTATTAAAGGATATAAATAACAAAGATGAGTTGCATCACATTGTTGAGTTTGTAAAGGCTCTATAGTCTTTCAAAATTTTGAGGGTTATTTGAGGTAGTTTAGACGGGCATAAAAGGAATAAAAACTGGACCTTTAATTACTGCTTCTTCAGAACGCAAACAACTCGAAAATTTAGGGTCAACTATTCGGACTTGACCAGACAAGCCATTTCTGATTTATTGTGATGGAATTATCGCTTTAGTCAGTTGTCCTCCCCCTTACCTGAGAGCCTGAAAATGCCATCAAAGAAAACTTCTAAAAAACGAAAACAACAGGCCCATAATGCCCTGTTCAATGAAACCTTTATCAACGAAAAATACGGATTGGACATTTTCCGACTTGTCTTTAAACCCTCCGAGTTCAAACTCTTTGACTGGAAAACCCTTAAACCGGAAATGACTGTCTTCATGGATGAAGAGGGTAATGAAAAACGCATTGATCTTTTATTCTCAGTCCAAGTCAAAGGCTCCAGAAAACAGGTGCGTATTTTTTTTCTCCTTGAACACAAAAGCCATCAGGATCCCCAATTACTCCGGCAGGTTCTGGGATACCAAACCTGTATTTACAATCGCTGGAATTATCCAGTAATCCCCATCCTTGTCTATCACGGGCGACAAAAGAATTGGAGGGGTCCGTTGAGCTTCCAGGACTCCCTGGAAGGCTTGACCCCTGTTTTGAAACAAAGATTTGGAAAAAATATTCTGAATTTCCATTGTAAACTGTTGAATATTCATGATATTGACTTGTATCGTGGAATGGGCAAAAGTTTGCTTTCCAGACCCATTTTGCTTATAATGGGAAGTGTCTGGAGGCTCCGACGGGAAACCATTGTGGAGTTGTTTCGGATGGGTACAACTCTTGGTGAAAAGGATCAGAGGTTTTTGGTTCAAAAGGCGGTGGATTATATCCGTCGGAATGATCCGAATTTCACATTGAGTGTACTCAGGAGTATAGAAGAAGAAACCATAGAGGAGGATCAAAGGCTTATGTCAGCATTACAGTGTTCCTTGGATGAAGAGAGAGAGAAGGGAATTAAAAAGGGTCGTAGAGAAGAAACTCAAAAAACGGCGTTGCGAATGATTCAAAATGGCCTTGATGTAAAAACGATTTGTCTATGTACCGGACTGACTCCCAAAGAAGTGGAAGAGTTACGTCAAAAGGCTAAAAATATAAAAGCCTGATTAAAACCTTCATAAAAAAACGAAAAAAAGCAAAGGTTAACTTAAAAGCAACCTTTGAGCTAACAGCACGCTGTCAGCGAGTAATACCTTATACTATCATCAAAGCCAATCTATCCACAAGTAAAGAAGTGTTGCTTATGGTCCAACACGCCAATACGGACTGGCACATAAACACTCATAACTTGTTGAAATCACTAGGAAACAATGTCTTGTTTAGAGGGTAGAATCATATGACCAGCACATAAGATGTGGTTTTGTGGATTTATTTCTAAAAACAAAACAATCTTTTGAACTGTTGCAATTTTTGCAACAATTGAATCGTTTTAATTTCAAGAGAATAGTAAGAGAACAAGTCATTCAAAAGTTTTCCATAGCTAGATTCATGTCTAAGATCTGCTGAAATATCCAGAAATAAGACCCTAATTTTAAAAAAATAAAACATAAAAAAAACATAAAATTTCTTTCTCAAGAAAAACAAGGGTTTAAGGATTTCACCGGTTAATAATTGAAAATTTTAGAACGATATTTTCCATTTTCAACCCGGTTGAAGGGGTTGAAAATTTTCCTATTAATAGGGGGTGAGAAAAAATGAACTAAAAGAGAATATAAAAAAAATTCAAACGATCCAAAAAAAATCAAAAATAAAAAAATATGAAAAAAACAGACAACAAAACTGGAAAATAAACTCAGCAAAAACGATTTATAAAAATCGGAAAACATAAATTTAAAACTAAACAAATGGAGGAATCAAATGAATGAAAACAGAAAATTAAAACTGGTCCCTAGGGAAGCCAGCTATGTGAGAATGTCCACTCTTGAATATGAACAAATTAAAAACGACAGTAAGGTATCAGGAAAATCCATTCCTGCACTTTTGAGGAACTCTTATTTTGGAAAGCTTCCAGTAAAAGTGCTTGTCAAGGAAAATGATTTGGACATTTTGAGAAAAGATTTAAACCGCATCGGGAATAATTTAAATCAAATTGCCAGGAGATTAAACTCAGGATTGATGCATGGATGGAGCAACACTCTGGACTTGGTTTTTGAACAGTTTAGAATTTTAACAAGTCAAATTCATTACGGTTATGGCGTACCTAAAAATTAAATGGAGAAAAGACATTCCAAAAAATCAGGGAATGTCAGCAAAAAATTATGAGAAATACTTACTTAAAGAAAGAGGATCTGAACTTGTGGTGAACTGTCATAATTGTCTTTTAGGAAGTGCTATTGAACAATTTGAATACACTCAAAACCGTTATGGGAAAAATAAGTCTCGTCGAGGTCAAAATGTTAACCTGGCCTTTGAGATTATTCACAGTTTTTCTACCCAGGAAAGTAAACTTTTATCAGCAGAAAAAGTCAATTTCATGGGAACAGAATTGGCAAAACGCTATTTCCCGGATCATGAATTTGTTGTCATCACCCATACGGACACAAACAAGACCCACAACCATATTTTAGTCAATCCGGTGAATGAAAAGACAGGAAAAAGGGATGTGACAGATAAAAAGAAACATCTCTACAATCTCAGAGCCATTTCTAACGATATTTCAAGGGAAAATGGACTTTCCATTATCAGAGAAACTGACAGAGTTAAAAGCAGAAACCTTCCTAAAGAGGTCAGAGAAATTCAACGTCGGGGTGGAAGTTCTTACCGACTGGACCTTTTTCAGAAAGCGGATTTTGCCAGAAGTTACGCCACAAATTTTGATGAGTATGTGGGTATTTTAAACGAGCTTTTTGTCCAGGTAGGAATCACTGAAAAGACTATTTCCTATTACTATACAGGTCATGAAAAAGGAATCAGGGGGAAAAGACTGGGTAGTAATTATGACAAACCCGGTCTCATTGAAAAGTTCAAATCAAATAATGAATTGTTTGAAAAACAACCACAGTTAAGAAGGAAAATCAGGGATGGAATCAGTGATTTTCAGGATGGAAAAAGAGACTCCCTGGAAACTTCAATGTCACAATTTCCATTCGCAAGAAATACACAAAAGGTCAGAGAAAAAATTATGATCTCTATACAAAAAATGATCGTCGCTTTAATAAGACTCCTCTCCCTCCAGATCATGTGCTTCAAGGCTCTATCATACCCATCAGTGAGATAAGAAGGGCCTCAAACAGTGACATTTTGGAATACTGCAAGACAAACAACATAGCCTGTAAAATAAACCAAAAAGGAGAAACTGTTTTAAAGGGAAGAGAACACGTTGTTATAAGTGGCAATAGGTGGACAAATACAAAAAACAAGACCACGGGATCCCTTATTGAACTTGTGAGCCTTCATGAAGACGTGAGTTTTTTAGGAGCTATTTCAAAGATCACAGACAATAAAAACCTCCTTCTTCTTGAAAAATATTTTGGGGAAGTAAAAAGACCCTACAAGTCTTTTTACATTCCAAAAATAGAAAAAGAAAATCCAAAAATTGCAAAGAAGAAAATCAAACAATTTCTAAAGCATCATAAAATCAATAAAGACCTGGTGGATGACCTTTTCAAAGAAAAAAAAGTCCAGGTGGATAAAAAAGGAGATATTTGGTTTTATTCCGATGAAAACCAAAAAGAGGCCATACAGTACACGCTAGATTCGGATAAAAGCAACAAAACCAAAAAACAAAGTCAATACAAAGCCAACCACTATGGGAACGACACCCCCCTACCCTTTTTTCAATCCTATAAAAACGGGAGTCGTCTCACAGTTTACACCGATTTTCTCGATTTTCTAAGAATTAGTGGAAAAAAAGCATTGAATGGAAAGTCCAGGGGAATCCTGGTTTTAACAGGTCTTAATGAAAGGACTTTTCATATTTTTCTTTCAACAAGACCGGATATTAAACGCATTGAGTTTATTAAGCCCAAAGATAAAGAGCAACAAATCAATCAAAAAGACTTTAAGTTTAAAAGAATTATTTATTAATGGTAAAAAATTTAATTTCACTATCTGATTTCTCATAAAATGTCCTCTTACAACTTTAACTTCCTGGCCAATTTGTAGCTAATTGGTTTGAAGGACGGGGTTTTTTTGTAGGCCTCCTCTTCATGGGATTTATCAAATAACATTCTCCCACCATCTTTTTTTGCTATGTTGAAAACTTTTTTTAAGATTTTCTGTTCATTGGAATCAAACACATTGAGGTCTGGTTTTTCCAGTCCAACCAGGTTATGACTACGACCCCTGCGGATATAATTTTGATCAATCATGTAATTAAATATATTCTGGTATTGATCGGGACAGGGACCATACTCAAGGGGTACAAAACAAGTACCGGCAATGCTTTTTTGATGCTTTTGATAATGTTTGAATTCT
Organism: Bdellovibrionales bacterium; assembly: GCA_965218815.1. Lineage (GTDB taxonomy): Bacteria > Bdellovibrionota > Bdellovibrionia > Bdellovibrionales > JAGQZY01 > JAGQZY01. The sequence continues at coordinate 2,102,060 of CBDCLX010000002.1, forward strand.
GCGTAAAATAACGCCTTATTTAAATAAAGTGGGCTCTTTGTGGCTTGTAAAAGATACAGGCACATATTTTTAAATCGTTCAAAATCAAAAACCCTATTTCCATTGAATTCATCCACTGTATGGTTTTTCCACTGGGTTTCCAGTGAATTCTTCTCGGCATAAGCCTGATCGCATTTTAACCGGATGATCTCATCCTGACTTGCATCCTGAATGGCACTGGTTTCCCACCTCTTTATACTGGCTATGCCAATACGCAGATAATCGGCAAATTGTCTTTGTGACATATTTAATTTTTTTCTGTGTGCCACTATTTGTTCAGAGGTCAGAAGTCCGTGTTTTTCACGATACTTGTCAGATGAAATTTTTCTCAACTGATCCATCTGCTTTGAGTCCATCAAAGGCTTTTTGCATTTTGTACAAACAAAAGCTGACACAACAACCTTGACCTCTTCCTCTCTCACCTTTGGGGTGAAGCGAACGGGTTTTTCTTTAAAATCTGTATTTTCACAATAAAGACACTGCATCTTACACCTCAATTTGTTTTTGGACGGCTTTTATGAAGTGAAACCAAATAAAATCGTCCTTTTTTTAAAGTAAACTTTAAATACATCCTTTGTGAAAAAGTTTTACTTTCCCAAGCAAATGAAAAGAGATCAATTCCTTCAATCCTTTCTTCATAAGACTCCTGTGGTGGATAACCACCAACGTAATTATCAGGTGAAATTTCCGACAGGAGAGTCAAGATTAAAGGCCAGATCTCCTTTGATTCTCCTATCTTTAATTCCTCTAATTCCCAAATCATTTTAACCGGGTTGGCAAACAAGCCTTCATTTTTCTGAAGTGCTCTGCTGGCACTTTCCAGTTTTTTTATCAACTCCCCTTTTGTCGGTCTTTTTTGTCTGTACCACTTTTTTTGAGTCAACCATTACCTCTAAAATAACATAAATCGGTATCAAATGATACCATTATTTTTCCCATCCTATAGACCCCTGTGTTAGTTCCATTGAAATCAGTATGTGCAAAATTTGCACAGACTGACCAGGTGGCCAGTTCTCCGGATTTTCCAGACAACTCAATACAAATATCTCTATCCACAACTAAAACTGTATGTTTTCAGCTACATAGAATACCCTCATTTTGAACAACCGAGAATTCCTCGGTTGTTGACTCTGGCCCCTTGAACTGAAATGAGTGCCACCTTGAACTGAATCCGGCACCCTCAATCACAGCCCTAGCTCCTTGAGGTATTTGTCCATTTGTTTGCGGACTTTTGTAAGCTCTGCTTCCAAACCTTCAATTTCTTTCTGGACGGCTTTGATGTCGATCTCCTCTTCCTCTTCAAAGGTGTCCACATACCTTGGGATATTGAGATTAAAGTCGTTTTCTTTAATTTCTTTGCCTCTTCACCAGAATTTGTGAATGAGTGGAGGTTCAGGTAATCTTCCAAGGGAATGATATAAAGCTATTTTAATGGCTTTGTAAGCATATTTGTCCACATTTTTTCTTTTTTTGAAGGTTTTTACAATTTTCTCTATTGGACTTCCCCAAATTTTCTGGAGAGCATTGATGAGCAATGTTGTTAATTTTCCTATACCTCACCGGGCTACAATAGCCAAGTGAAGAATGTCTTCTTTTTTTCGAGGAGATTGGAAGCCACAGCAGAAAGTTTGTGAGAAATGCGGGTTAACCCTTTTTATTTGAATTAAGAGGAGAAACTCTTTATAATTAACTCCTGAACACAAAAATGAACATGAAAAAATCCATTGATGAAAAAGCTCTTTCCCTGAATCTCATAAAACCTCTTTATGGAACCATCGCTGAAATTGGGGCGGGACAGGAAGTGGCCAGATGGTTCTTCAAAGTGGGTGGAGCCGCAGGCACTATAGCCAAGGCCATGTCTGCCTATGATATGACTTTCAGTGATGATATCTATGGGAGAGAGGAAAGTGGCCGTTATGTCGTAAAATCCCGGGTTCTTAAGATGCTGGATCATGAATACTCCCTCCTTGAATCCCGATTGGCCAAAAACCAAAAAAATGAAAAGATGTTTTTTGCCTTTGCCAACACCGTGGCTGCAAAAAGTTACAGATGCCAGGGAGACTGTCATGGCTGGCTGGGGCTGCGTTTTCAGGAGCACCCCGGCAGTGTTCCAAACCAGATGATCCTTCATGTCCGTATGCTGGATCAGGGCAACCTGCAACAACAGGAAGCCCTTGGCATTCTTGGAGTGAATCTGATTTATGCCTGTTACAACCATCGCCAGGATTTTGACACCTTTCTCACTTCCCTTTTGGATGGAGATATTGGGCACCGCATTGAAATCAATATGGTTCAACCGGAAGGTTCCACCTTTGGTCCCATTGACCACAAACTGGTGAATTTAAAACTCGTGAAACACAAACTGGCCCGGGCTGTTCTGATTCCAAAATCCGGGAAAGGCTCCCACGGAGGAGAGGAACTTTATGACAAACAGGTGATTATTCATCGTGGAGAGTTTGATCCTCCCATGAAAACTGATCTGGATATTCTGGGATCCGCCCGAAAACATTATTGTGGGTCAAAGACCAAGAATTTCTGCGACCCCTACCTTATCAATGAAATTTACTTTAACCCGGAAAAGAGAAACATTGAACATCTTTTGAAACAGATCGAAATTTTACAGAAACACCAACAGAATGTCATGGTTTCCGGTTTTGACCGGGCCTACAAACTCACTGAATATGTGGCCCAGTGGACCAATAGCCAGATTGCCGTTGTCTTTCCGGCCACAAAAATCATTGATATCCTTGAAAACAAACGCCTGGCCTCTCTGGATCGTCTTAGCCGGATATTCAATGAACAAACCCGTATGTACATTTATCCCGTGAATGCGGAAAAAATTCCCATTGAAAACCGTAAAGACCCCTCCAAAAAAATATTTGGTCTTTCCGATTACAAAGCTTCAGAACTTAATTGTCATCTCTATAAACACCTCATCACATCCGGTTCAGTTCAGGAACTGAAGGATTTTGACAAATCCCTGGCCCTGTGGGACTCTAAGCCCCTGAAGTCATAAGGACCCTTTACCCCCTTGAAACCACACACCACCACTCATCCTCCCGTCTCTCTCCTTCTGGCGTATGTTACCGATGACAGGTTATAAAATCTACAGGGTTTGGCAGCCGCACAGCAGAAAGTTTATGAAAAATGCGGACTAGTCGTCTTCCTGTGTGGCTGAGAAGCCAACTCCTCCGCAATCAAAACCTTTGGCCAATAAATTGGCAATGATTTTATTAAAAGCCCTGTCACAAACAGACATATCATATTTTGCAAAAGCCTCTGTGGTTTTTACACCAAATTTGGTGTAAATAACCCCGCAGGGGCCCTCTCTTGTGTCAATCACTGAAATCATCCTTTCATCATTACCTTGTTTACAGGTCGCCCCACTTCGTTCATAACCCTCCATTTTCGGAAAATCTGTTTTTCCATCAATGAGTTGACCAGAAGGCTCATCCTGCCCATTATCACCCTGTACCTGGGCTTCATTGTAGGCTTCAGTGGCTTGATCTTCTTCAACCACTGTGCCTGCTTCCCCAATCCCATTCTCTTCAGTTTCATTCTCTTCGGTGTCTTCCCCCGGAACCTGTCCATTGACACTCTCTTCCGGTTCAGAAGTCTGTCCTGTCTGTTCTGAAGGATCCATCTTCCTCACTTTGATTTCCATCCCACCAGATTTTTCAGGAGCAGCATCACCACAGTCAAAACCATGCTTATCCAGATTAATGACCATACCGTTATAGACTTCATCACAAAAATTCATCTCATATCTGGCAAAAGCCATTGTCTTTTTATAACCAAACTTGGTGTAAACAACCCCGCAATGACCCTCCTTGGTATCAACCACTGAAATTGTCCTTTCGTCACCACCTCTTTTACAAACAGCCCCGCTTCTCTCCGTACCTTCAATATCCGGCAGGCTCTTACCTCCCATGTCAATCGCCTTGTCCACATTCTCTATGGTGTCAGGTTCACCGTTGGACTCACCATCATTGGACTCACCGCCCACTTCACCCTCCGGCACATGGGGGTTTTCTGAAGATATGGCTGACGTTCCGGTTTTACCTTTCAACTTAGCATCAGTAAAGGTCGTGGGTTTTGAAGCACAGGCTCCCAAAACAAAAAAAACAAGTGTTAAAATCAAATATTTCATTGGATAATCCTTTCATAAAAAATAAAATTATCATCAATCAATTTGGCAGGATATGGGGTTTTCATGTCCATTTTCACGACAGTCCATGAATATCCAAACAGAATCAAAATCGCTTGGCAGTAATAGTGACCTGATTCTTACACCTGCAACCTAAAACAATTTAATGTGAGGGTTTCCGAAGAATCCCCGCAACCCAATGGTATAAAAGGTATAGTATAATAGTCCATCAATAAGTGCTGTAGAAAATTTTGCACAGCATTACACGGTGAAATGAGGGCTAGCAGTGTGGCAGGAATAATAAAAGTTTTCCAAAGCCAGTAATTTGTCCACATTGCTCCAAAGGTCTTTTTCCAGGTCCTGTAAACATTCAAAAATAAAACTGATGGTTTTTGGAGTTGGAGGCAACCAACTGATATCTTTATCCTCGCCATGGAGTCTTCTCTGAAGGGCCTGATTCCAGAGATTCAGACAAAACTCCTGTTCCCCATTCTTTGTGAAAAACCAGGGGGCCTCTTTTTTCCAGTCCCGGGGCTCTCCACAGAGAAGAGATCTGAAAAGTTCCAGGCTTTGATTGATTTTCTCCTGACTCTCAGCCTCTTCCAGAAAAATGGCCTGATCCACACGCCCCCGGGACCAATCAAGGGCTTTGGTGCCAAAATCCTGTATCTGAAGAAGTTCCTCCCGACTTAAACAGGTCAGGGGGACTTTGTGACAACGGGAACGAATGGTCAAAAGAAGACTTCCTAAACGATCGGTCAGAAGAAAAAAATGGGTTCTTTCAGGAGTTTCCTCCAAAACCTTAAGAAGGGCATTGGCTGCGGCCCCGGACAGACAGTCAGCAGGATCAATAATAACAAACCGGACAGGATGAAGGGGTTTAAGGGACAATTGATAGCGTAATTCCCTCACCTGATCCACTGAAATGTTCTTTTTTGACTGCAGGTTTATCTCATGGATAAATTCATTTTTTTCTTCAAGACTGCGAACACAGGGGGAACAACGACCACAGGCAAGTTCTGTTTCCTGGCAATTGGCCACCTGCAAAAAAGCCCGAACCAATTTTTTTTTCCCCACACCACCGGGGCCATGAAAAATAAAGGCAGAAGCCAACTGTCCATTCCTGATGTTATGCAACAAACTCTGTTTTTGCTCCTCATGGCCCACTATCTGGTCAATCAGGGGGGAGGGGTGTTTTGCCTTTATGGAAGCCATTGCCGCCTTCTGACTTCAGCCAGGATATGGTTGAGTGATTCCTCTGGTGTTCTGCTTCCATCCAGGGACAACCAATGATCCGGATCTTCTTTCACCTGGTACAAATAACCTTCTCTCACCCTGTTCTGAAACTCTCTGTCTTCCCGTTCCATTCGATCCTGAACAAGGCCCCTCTGTTTTGCTCTCTGGACTTTACGTCTCCGGCTCTCCTCCAGGGAAATGTCCAAAAACACAAAAAGATCAGGTTGGCAATCATGAGTCACAAATTGATTAAGATGCTCTATGTCCCTGATATCCAAACCTCTGGCAAAGGCCTGAAAAGCCACAGTGCTTGAGTAAAACCGGTCACATAACACCCAGCAGTCCCTTTTCAGGGCGGGCAAAATATTTTTTTCCACCATCTGGGCCCGGGCCGCCTCATAGAGAAGGGTTTCAGCCCGTGGACAGGGAGGCTCTCCATGAACATCAAGTATTATATTACGAATTTTCTCCCCCAACGGAGTGGTCCCCGGATCACGCAAAACCACTGAAGTGGTTCCCTTCCCATGGAGATAATCCCTGAGATTGCCAATTAAAGTGGATTTTCCAGAGGCATCAAGGCCTTCAAAAACAATAAATGCCATATTGTGATTTTCCCACAGCTGTCAGCCCCCGTTTTCCATAAGTTTACCAATAGATATACACTGGTTATGTTTGAAATTTCACGGAGTTTCTTTATGAAACTTTAATCCGCCCTGCCTTATCAGCGAGTCCCACCTGAAATCCCCCTGCCTTCACTACGAAACTTCACGGGAAATGCGGATTCGTGTGATTCCAGAATTGCATGGGACATGAAAGGGTGTCACCATGTTTTTTTATACAAAGCATTAACAGAAACTTGACACAGGCACAGACTTTTCTTAAAAAGAATTTTAAGAATGGGTTTTAACAATAACATAACACTGATCGTGTTTTGAAATTTTCGGTTTTTCAAAAAGGAACTTCCGTGAAAGTTCAAGCACAATCAGTGTATTCAATCAATAAGAGATCAGGACCACCAGAAGAATTTTAAGAACATAAATAAAGCAAAGCCAGCAGCCCGTCCCCAAGGAGTGATTATGGTTTCCATTCTTGCCGTTATTCATATTGTTCTATCTGTTTTTCTGGTCCTTCTGGTTCTTATTCAGGACCCCAAGGGGGGGTCTGTGGGGGGAATGTTTGGAGGTGGTGGGGGTGGTTCCAACTCCCTCTTTGGAGCCACAGGAGCCCCCACCTTTCTTGCCCAGGTCACCCGTTGGATGGCCGTTGTGTTTGCCGGTTCGTGTATCGCCATGACCATTTTCATCAAACCCAAAGAGGAATCTGTTCTGGACACTGTTTCCATTCCCAAAAATGAGGAATCAAAAGCAACAGAAAATCCTGAAAACAAATTCAATGCCCTGACCGGTCAAAGTTCTCCTGAGTCCGGAGAAAAACCAAACCAGGAAATAGAAAAAGACAATAAATCCTCCCTGAAAACAAAATCCGATCAAACCTCACCGGAACAATCCATACCACAGCCCAAACAACCGGAACAGTAAAGATGGTTGTCATCCTCACGCCTTTACCAACCCCTTCTGTAAGGGTGACCCTGAATTCCCTGTGCCTGTAAAATGGATCATCACTGTCCTTGCCATTTCAATGATTATCCTTTTTGTCTTCAACAAGAATCCGTACCCATCCAAAAAGAATCCACCAGAAAGTCTGGGTCAGATTTTATTCATCAAAGGCCAGGTGATGGGTCAAGTCGAAGACCAGGAAAGTTTTAAAAATCTGGACCTGAACTCCCCTCTTCTTCAGTCACAAAAAATAAGAACCGGTTCTGACAGTCAGGTTTTAATGGAGTTTGGTGATCGTTTTTTGTTAAAGGGGGAGAGTCTGGCTTTTCTTATAAAACTGGGTAACCAGTACCAGGTCCAACTTCTGTCAGGGGAAATTCAAAGACACTCAACGGACAAAAACACCCTGTTTCTGGTGGGCCAGCAGGTGATCCATGGAAAACGGATCAGGACTCCGGTAAAAAAAGAATCATCATTGTCAAAAAGGAAATTGTCTAAAAAAATCAAACCTGAAACAACCCATGAGTCCAGACTCCAGAAACTTTTAACAAAGATTTTTGGATTTCATGATCGTTTTATAAAAAAATGCTTCATCAAACACTATGAAAGAAAGAAAGGCCAAACCCGGAGTGGTCTTGTCTTTCTGTCTTTCTTTATTGAAAAAACCGGACAGCTCTCTGAAGTGACTCTGAAAAAAAGTGATTACCATGATCCGAAATTTCACCTGTGTTTAAAAGAGGTGACCTCAAGAGTGCAAATCAAAAACTACAAAGGTCATAAAATCCGTGTGGACTTTCCCCTTGAGATCAAACTCCCCTCACCCGACCCTGCCTCATAAGTCATTCCGGTTTGAGGACAGACTGATTGTGTTTGAAATTTCCGTCTTTTCAACAGGGAAAATTTAAAAACTGGACTTCGACAGAGTGCTACCATGCTTTCAGCCCATTTTTTAAATTTTCCCTTTAAATTTCGGAAGCTGGGAAGCCTCGCTACGAAAGTTTATGAGAGGTTCGGGCTAACGAAGATAAACTTTGAGTTTTTGATTGATTTCAGAGCCTGCCTTTGGCCAGGTTTTCACAACTCCCCCCCGACCGTAAAACTGAACCTCCAGGTCGCTCCCATGAAGATGGGAGAGAACCTCCTTTATTGTCAAGCCCCTGAGATCGGGAACCCGGGCGATCTTCTCTTTAACATCTGAAATTTTATCAAGACTCTGTTTGATTTTTTTCTCAGGTTTTAAAGCCCCTGTTATCTGTTTTTGCTGAACCAGATCAGCTTCCGACATAAAAACAGGAGTGGAGTGATCCCTTCTTAAGGCAAACTCCGCAATACTGCGAAAAACAGGAGCCGCCACCGTGGAGGCATAGTAACCTTTCTTTTTTGGAGTATCAATGGCCACATAAATCACATAGGTGGGGTCATTGGCAGGAACAAAGCCGGCAAAATTGGCAATATAAGCCCTTGGAAGATAACCACGACCATTGGTTCTGACCTTCTGGGCTGTCCCCGTTTTTCCCGCCACGGGAAAACCGTGAATACGGGCCTGAGTGCCTGAACCATGGGTCACCGCCGAAGACAACATCATTTTAAGAAAATTGGCGTTTTTCTTTGTTAACACTCTGTCAACGGTCTTTTTCCCGATTCTTGTCACCTCCCCCTTTTCCACATCCTGAATCTCCTTAACAATAAAAGGTTGATTCAGTTCACCACCGTTGGCAATGGCAGCATAGGCATTGGCCACCTGCAAAGCTGTCACGGCCACTCCATGACCAAAGGAGATATTGGCAGTGAGATGATCCCTCCAGGGGGGAGGGGACAAAATTCCACGAGCTTCCCCTGGCAGACCCACTCCGGACTTCTGACCAAAACCAAAGTCCAACAAAGTCTGGTAGAGAAGTCTGTCGGTCATCTTCAGGGCAATCCTGGAAGTTCCCACATTTGATGAATAAGAAAGAATATCACTGACTGTCAGTTCTTTAAAAACATGATCTCTGTCAGCTTCAGTGATCTTCCTGTTACCAATCCTGAAGACCCCTCCTTCCGTATTAATCTTTGTATTGGGTTTAACAAGGCCATGGTTCAAAGCTCCACCCACAGAAAAAGTTTTCATCACACTGCCTGTTTCATAAACATCATGAATGGTTTTGTTCCGTCGTCTCTGTGAATAAACCTTCAAAGCCCTGTTGGCATCAAAGGAAGGATAGGAAGCCATGGCCAGAACTTCAGAGTTTTTTGGATTGAGAACCACAGCCCAGGCGGCCTTTGCCCGGTTTTCCTTCACTGCCTTCCGCAATTGGGACTCCACCCAAAACTGCAATTCCTTATCAATGGTCAAATGGATATCGGAACCTTCCGGAGGAGAAGCAAAAATCCGACCGTCTTCAACCAGAACACGTCCCCTGGCATCTCTTTGCACCCGAACTTTGCGGCCAGCCCCACTGAGAACATCTTCAAACTTTTTCTCCAGACCACCCAAACCCTGTTGTTCGTTTCCCACAAAACCAAGCACAGAAGCAGCCAGAGTCTTATTGGGATAAACACGCTTGTATTCCTCCTTAAAAGCCAGACCACGAATGTTCCAGGATTTAATTTCTTTATAGTCCTTAAGGGACAAACGTCTCTTAATCCACACAAAACGACGACTCCTGCCAATCACTTTTAAATACATCTGACGAAAGGGTTTTTTAAAGTGACTGGAAAGACGTTTCGCCACAGTGTAGGGATCACTGATAATTTTAGGATCGGCAAACAATGAATAAGAGATGACTGAAACAGCCAGTTCCTGACCATGACGGTCCAGAATGTCCCCCCGACGGGAACTCAACCGCACCATTCTGTTGAATTGTCTTTTTTTAATCTTTTCAAACCGGGCATTGGGCACCAGTTGAAGATAGGCTCCACGAAAAAGCAATAAAGCCCACAGTCCGGCCACAAAAAGAAAAATCAGAATGACACGGCTTTTGATCATTGGCTGAACTTATCCTCCACCTGCTGGATAATAGCCACATCCTTATTGGTCATGTGGATAATCTGCCCCCTTGTCGCTTTTTTCATGGGAAGCTTTTTTGTCACCAGGATCTGAATCCTCTCAGGACTTAAGACCCTGGCCAGATGAACAGCCCTTTGTCTTTGTCTGTCTCTCATTTCCTTTTCCCCGCGGGCCAATTTGACAAAGGAGTACCCCATCCGGCGGTTTTCCATTTTAATAAAGGCAACAGCGAAGAGAAAACACATCATCAAAAGAACACTCAAAAATGGTTTGATTGTTTTTACCTGCTGTTCACCCATAAGTTATCCTCCTCTAAAAATTCCTGTTCCTGTCACCGTCAGCCTTTCACAGGAAAATCCATTAAAATTTTAAGTGGAAACGGCTCCTCTGTCCATTCCTTTCATTCTTTCTGTTTTTTCTGTTCTTTGAAAAATTCTGAGTCTGGCACTGCGGGAACGCCTGTTTTTTAACTGTTCCCCCCTTGTTGGTTTTATAACCTTCTTATTAACAGGTTGCCCATAATCCGTATTCTTAAAGAAGTGTTTGACGATGCGATCCTCCAGAGAGTGAAAGGTGATCACCACAAGACGACCACCCAAACTGAGTCTTGGAATCAGGACCTCAAGACCCTCTTTCAAATCCTCCAGTTCCCTATTAACCACAAGTCTCAAAGCCAAAAAGTATCGGGTGGCCGGATGCTTGCCTTTTTTTTTCCAACCCACTGCTTCCGCTATGACTCTGGAAAGTTCACCTGTTGAGGTGATGGCTGCTTTTTTTCTCTCCCTTAAAATTCTTTTCACTGCGTTTTGGGGTTTATGAATTTCCCCGTAATTCCTGAAAAGGCCAATCAGTTTCTCCTCACTCCATTCATTGACAATTTCCCCTGCGGTGAGTGAAGCCCTCTGATCCATTCTCATGTCAAGAACACCACTTTTATAAAAGGAAAACCCCCTTGAACTCTCATCCACTTGGGGGGAACTCACTCCCATGTCCAATAAAATCATATCGTAACAAAGAGGCCAGTCTTTCCGTTCAATGACCTCATTCAGATAAGAAAAGCCGGTCTGCTCAATAAAAAATCTCCTGCTTTTTATCTTTTCCCTCCATACCAGTTCAGCATGGTCAATGGCCTGATGGTCCTTATCGAGAGCATGGATAACAAGTCCGGGAAACCTCCTGCTGATCTCAAGGCTATGCCCCCCCCTGCCAAAGGTCCCATCAAGATAGTTTTTTGGTTTTTCAATGGAAATCTGTTCAAAAGCCTCAATGACTTCATGGAGCATCACCGGATCATGCCTGAATTCAGACGGATCTTTAACGAAACTTATTTTGATCTCTTCCATCCCCTTTTAGTTTAAAACAGCCGACAAAATGCGTCAAACACCAGTGAAAGAAATCAGTCCCAGTGTCCAGTCCGCATTTCTCATAAACTTTTGTGACAGGGATGGACTGTGTTAGACTGACCTGTAAAACAGACAGGTTTGAAATTATGATGATCAATTGTCCAAAATGCAACCTCCTTCAACCCCAAGACCATTACTGCGTCCAATGTGGAATTGACCTGAAAAACTGGGATCCAAAAAAAAGACCCATCTGGAAAGAAGTGACGGGACACTGGGTCTTTCAGGTAGCCATTCTGTTTTCAGTGATTTTCCTGGTGGTCTTGCAGGACAGTTTCAAAGACCAGACAAACAGAGATGAAATGGAACCCACGGCTCTGGCCCGGAAACAATCCGGATCCAGAACTAAAAACCGGAATTTCTCTGATTTTTCAAAGGAAGCCCCCGGTATCAACCCGAAAGAATCAGAAAAATCAATAGAACCCCAAGCCCCTCAACCACTTCCTGAAGATTCTGTCCATTTTCAGACAGAAAAACAAAAAACCATGATCACAGCAGACGAAACAATAACCAAAACCTTAAACAAAAAAACCAGTTTCAGGGCAGCCCTCATAAACCGCAGAGCCATTGAAGAGTTAATAATAAAAGGTCAAAGATTGGAGGAAAATGCCCTGATTATCGGAACCCGGTCTCTTCGTCAAATAACAAACCAACCCACAGCGGAAACAAAAACCATGGGACAAACACTTAAAACCTACCAGTTCAATCAGGAAATCCCCCTGTTTATCGGAGAAGAAGACCTGGACACAAATTTCAATCTTGGTTTTTACCTGCAAGTCACCGTGTTTGAGGAGAGCCGCCCCGAGGGAATTCGCTTTGGAGCCAAAACCTGGTATCAGCTGAAAACCAACGGTGAGTCCAGTTCACGAAGGGAATGGGAAGGTACCATAAGTGCCTCCTCTTCATTGGTGATCCTCAACCCTGAAGCTCATGATATTGCATTCACAAGAGAGGAAATGCAGCTTTTTGAATCCAGCAGAAGCCTCAAACCCCTGGGAGACGAAAATTTTCAGGACGAAATCAGTGATATTATCCTTGTTGTGGAGATTAGATAGATGTATAGACCATAACAGATTTTTCTGTTTGGATTTTTATGGACATTTCAAGAGAGAAAAACTCCAAAAGTTCAAACACAATCAGGCTACTATGAATACAACCTTAAAAAAAGAAAGACACCCATGACCCCTCTTCATCTTACTGAACTGATAAGTCCCGACGAAATTCAGAAAAAAGTGGAGGACATCGGAAGAAAAATAACAAGAGAGTTTTCCGGAGAGGAACTGACGGCTATCTGTGTTCTCAAAGGTTCCTCCCTTTTCTTTGCAGATCTGATTCGTCAAATTGATCTGGATATTCGCTGTGAGTTTCTCAGCATCTCCCATTATGAGGATGAACCCCTTTCTTCCGGTGAAAGCAGGGTTACCCTGGACCTGGCGGACACCCTGGAAAACAAAAATGTTTTGTTGGTTAAAGACATCATCGACACTGGACGCACCATGAAATATCTGGAAAAAAACATTCTATCCCGAATGCCAAAAAAACTCATCACAACAACTTTACTTCTAAAACCAGCAGCTCTCAAAACTCAATGTCAAATGGATTATGTGGGTTTTGAGATAGAAAACCGCTTTGTCGTCGGATATGGGCTGGCCTACCACGGTCACTACTGGAATTTGCCTTACATTGCCCAAAGCTCCGATTTTAATTAGCCCGAACTTTTCCAAAGAACACTTGACTGGTCAACACCCTATGAGATTATGCTGGAACGGTAGTGCACTGAAAAATCGCAGTCAGGCAGAAGATCAGTGACGTTGATTCAGGGTTGACAGTGGTCGAAATACAATCTGTAAGCAAAAAATTTGGAACCCAATGGGCTCTTAAGAACACTTCATGGTCAGTCAGGGATAAAAAAACCCTGGGACTTCTGGGACCCAATGGAGCGGGCAAATCCACCACCATAAAACTTATCATGGGACTCTATTATTGCACTGAAGGAAATATCCTTGTTGACGGTGAAGACCTTTTGAAAAAACCTCTTGCTGCCCGAAAAAAAATTGGCTACCTGCCTGAATATCCCTTTCTTTACAACGAATTGAAGGTTTACGATCACCTGAACTTTGTCTGTGGTCTGAAGTCAATCCCCTCCAAAAAAAGGGCAGACCAAATTGAAAAATCAGTGGAGAAACTCAATTTACAGGAGGTGGCCTTTAAACCCATTGGCATTCTGTCAAAAGGTTTTCGCCAGAGGGTGGGAGTGGCTCAGAGTCTTATTGGCAATCCCAACATTTTGATTCTTGACGAACCTTCCGCAGGACTTGACCCCCAACAGGTTTTTGAACTCAGAAACATTATCAAAGCCTTAAAGAAAGATCATACTGTTATTCTCTCAAGCCATGTTCTCTCTGAAGTGGAACAAACCTGTGATGAAGTGGTGATCCTGGACAGAGGCTCTGTCAAAGCCCAGTGTTCCCTGATGGAATTGCTGAACAAACATAAAAGTCTTGAGGATTTTTTCATAAAGGTGACTCAATGATGATTCCTGTTTTTTCCATCCTGAAAAAAGATCTGAAAATTTTTCTGAAAAGCCCCATATTTTATTTTCTCACCGGTCTTTGTTGTTTTTTCTGGGGGGTTTTTTTTACTTTCAAGGTTTATACCTTTGTGAACCAGTCCTTTCAGATTTCAGCCGGAAAGGCCAGTGCCGGAATCAATATCCATCAGAATCTTGTGGCAGACTATATTGTATTTGTTCACGCTTTCATGATTTTTATTATCACTGCCCTGAGTCTTCGGTTTTTTGCCGAGGAAAAAAAACTTAATACATTTCCACTGTTACTCTCCAGTCCCATACATTCCCTGGAGATTGTTCTGGCAAAATTCCTTTTTGGTGCCACTGTTCTGCTGATCCTTCTCTCAGTTTCAGCCGTTTATCCCCTGTCTCTGTTCTTTTTTACAAAAATTCCCATAAAACTTTTTTTATTGGCCTACTTCGGGGTTTTTCTTCTTCTATGTGTTTACATGACAGCTGGTCTTCTGGCCTCTGTCTTAACCGATTCCCTGGTGGTTTGCGTGGTTTTGACCATGATCTTCAGCATCCTGCTCCTGCTACTCCCTGGAATCGGTCTGAAATTCACTGAAGCAGGACTTTTAAAGGATGCCTTCAGTTTCCTATCCCTGGATTATCACTTTGATTTCTTCAGAAAAGGGGTTTTAAGTCTCTCCTCAGTTTTTTATTTTTTGAGCTTGTCTTTTTTGTTGAGTTTTGTCACTGAAAGACTGGTTGAATTCCACAGGTGGCGATAAATGAATCCTCTTGGAAAAATATCCCTGATTCTCTCCCTTGCCTGTTTCCTTCTGACTCTTGGTTTTAAAGCTGCATTGAGAGGCTGGATGCCTTTTATGTTCTTTGGCTTTGGCTTTGGTTTCTTTTTTATGTTCTTCACAATAGCCATCAACCTTCATTACTTTAGAACACTGATGGGTTTAAAGCCCCTGCATTTTCTGGCCAAAAACACTCTGGTTGTCGGGTTGACCGTCCTTCTTCTCACTGCCCTGAATTATATTCTCTCCCAACAGCCCCTGTTCTTTGACCTCACAGACAACAGGATTCACAGTCTGTCTCCTTTGACCAGAGAACTGGTCAGCTCCCTGAACAAAAATATTGATTTTTATTATTTTCACGTCGATAATAAAAGGGTTCGGGGCAATGAAACACTTGTAAGAAAGGAAGTCCAAAGGTACAAGGCTCTGAATCCAAAAGTTCATTTTCAAAGTCATTCTGTTTTCAAAAGACCGGATTTGGCCGAAAAATTTGGATTGAGCGACGAAGAGTCCTCCCTTTTTGTGAAATACAAGGGTCGTGTCCAGAGAATTCATGAACTCAGGGAAAGAGCCTTTGTGAACGCTCTTCTCAAACTCACCAAAGAACCAAAAAAAATATATTTTCTTGAACTCAAGGATGAAAGAAGTATTAAAAGCGATTCCACCTTTGGTCTCAAGGGCCTTAAACAACAACTGGAAAGACTCCATTATCAGGTGGACCGTATCAGTTCCCTGGAAAAATTTCCAAAGGATATGGTGGTCCTGGCTCTTATCGGTTCCCGCAAACCTTTTTCAGAAGAGGAACAGAAACAACTCAATCTTTATTTACAGCAGGGTGGGGCTGTTCTGGTCGCTCTTGACCCGGGTGAAGACCATAATTTAAATCCTCTGTTGAAACCCTATCGTGTTCAGGTGGACAATAATTTTATTTTCTCCGATCAGGCCCAGGTCGGTCAATCCAGACTTCTGGTACTGACCCACAAGGGACAGCATTCACACAGAGTGAACCAGGGGCTGGAGGAAGGGCAAAATCCCGTGTTCTTTATATCTTCTTCTGTCAGCATTCTGGATTTAGACAAGAGAAACACTGAAAACCTCACCGTGAAGAAAGTGACTCCCGTACTGGAACACCTCCCCTCCTCTGTGGGACATAAAGACATTGATTCCTCAAGTCAGGTGGTCAGCAAGGGCCATCAATGGGCCTCGGTCATCAGTGAAGGACATTGGGGAAACAGACCTTATCGTCTGGCTGTTGTGGGTGACAGTGATTTTCTGACCAATCAGTTTTATACCAAAAAAGCCAACTTTGATTTTGCCTTCAATCTTTTTTATTACCTTTCCCAGGACGAGGATTTATTGAAAATCAAAACCAATTTGCCAAAAAAAACTGAACTGATACTCACTCAAACCCAAATGAATCATTATTTTATATTTTTCATTTTACCTTTCCCCTTTGTCTTTTTCATATTGGCTGCTTTTTTCAGATTGCGAAGATTTTTTTGAAAAAAATTCTGATTTTTTCCATTTTTGTTTTTTTGGTGATTTCTTATGCTTACTTTGAAATTTATCTTAAAAAACAGGAAAACAACCCTGAAAAATTCTCTCTTGTTAAAAGACAAAAACTGGTGGGGTTTCATCTGACAACGGCTCGCTCTGAAATTAAAATGAAGCTTGAGGATGATCTGTGGCACCTGGTCTTTCCCCACCCCTATCCCGCAGATCAAAAATTCGTGGAACAGGGTTTTGAAATAATGATTCAGACACCGATTTTCTCCACTTTTCCATTAAAAGAGGATCATTTTGGATTCAAACCGGGCAAGGCATTCATGGAATTTGTTTATGCTGACGGATTAAGAAGACGACTGATTGTGGGAGACACACAGGGACCCGGAAATAGCCTCTATGTTCTCGACAAGGACAGTGGAAAGGTTTTTGTGGTTCACAATGTTTTTGGACAGTTTTTCTACCATTCCCCAATCATGTTTTTCCATAAAAATTTACCCATTCCCGGAAAAAGGATTCAATCCCTGAAAATGCTTCAACCCCGAAAAACCCTCTGGGAAATCACAAAAACCGATCAGACCCATGCTCTGGTCCATTTTGGCAATCAGGACCACAGAATTCCAAAAGAAAAACTGTTCCCTTTTTTTAAAAAATTAAGAGAGTTTCAGATCAATGGTCATCAGTTTAAAAAACCAGAGTCATTTAAAAAAACCATGAGCCTGTTTGTTGAAACAGACAGGGGTTCCATAAACTTTGATTTCGATGAGAAGACAGGTCAGATTTATTCTGAAATCCAAAATGTCTCCGCCCATTTTGACCCCCCCTCTCTGCCGGCACTGGGTGATGAACTGAAAAAAGTGATACAATATGAAGTCCCCTGAAAAGGTTCCATCATGAAAACTCCTGTTGCCACTGATCCAGTTGATTGAGGGCCTCCAGGGGAGTGACTTGACTGAGATCAAGTTGGCGTAGGGAAGTGATCATTTTATTCATAAGTTCAGCTTTCATTTTTTCCTTCCTGTCTTCCTCTCCCTGACCTGCCTCCAACGGATGGATTGGATCCTGAGTGCCGGGGGTTAAAGGAGTTGAGTCCACCCTATCCAGGTCCACTTGAAACAGGTCCATTTGCTCCGGACGAGTCTGTCCCAGGCGAGTCTGTCCCAGGCGAGTCTGTCCCAGGCGAGTCTGTGGATGAATTTGGTCCTGACGAACACTCAGATCCGTCTGCCCGAATGGCCCACCCTGACCCTCAAGATGATTAAGAATGTGACAGGCTCGACGGATCAATGTCTCAGGTAAACCGGCAAGCTTTGCCACTTGAACACCATAGGATTTTTCCGCCGGACCCTCAGCCAGATGATAACCAAAGGAAATCCCATCCTGACTTTCGCTGATGGTCATATGCCTGTTGACAAGTCCCTGGGAGTTTCTGTCCTCCAAATCTGTGAGTTCGTGATAATGGGTGGCAAAGAGGGTGTAGGACTTTATCTGTGTGATCAAATGTTCCAGAATGGCCCGGGCCAGACTCATGCCATCATAGGTGGATGTTCCCCGCCCCACTTCATCGAGAATGACCAGAGACCTGGAACCGGCTTCATTGAGCATCTCAGCAGTCTCCTGCATTTCCACCATAAAAGTGGAAAGCCCCTCGGTGAGAAAATCACTGGCCCCAATTCGGGTGAATATTTTATCCACTATGGGAATTCCGGCTGAAGAGGCCGGAACAAAAGAACCCATCTGAGCCAGAAGACTGGTGAGAGCCACCTGTTTCATGATTGTGCTTTTTCCGGCCATATTCGGGCCTGTCAGGAGAACACATTGATGAGGTTTTATGACAATGTCATTGGGAATGAATTTACCTTCAGAAATCTGTTCCGCCACCGGATGACGGCTTCCATGAATCTCAAAAAACCCCTCCTGTCTTAACTCCGGTCTCACATAATTCCATTCCAGGGAAAGCCAGGCCAGGGATGAAAACACATCCAGTTGTTTACAACCCTCAGCCAAAAGCAAAAGCTCCCTGGTCATTTTCAATCCCTGATTTTTCAGTGATTCAAAAATCTCCAGTTCAAGCTCCATCCGTTGGGTCCTGGCGGTGATCATCCTCTTTTCAATATTCACAAGTTCATCGGTGATATATCTCTCCGCATTGATCAGTGTCTGCTTTCTCTGGTAACGATCCAGTGGCACTTTGTTTTTATGAACATGGGTGACCTCAATATAGTAACCAAAGACACTGTTGTAACGGACTTTGAGACTTGAGATACCGGTCTGTTGTCTCTCCCTTTTCTCCAACTCCCGAATCTGATTCTGGGAACCTGAAACCAGGTTGATAAACTCATCAAGTCTTGGATCAAACCCCTTTTTTATAAAGCCCCCTTCACGGTACTGACCCGGAAGTTCTTCAACAAGGGCCTGGTTAATCTCCCTGACAAACAGGGAAACGGTCCGGGACACAGACTCAGCTTCCAGGAAGTTCTGCATTTTGGGAATCAGTTGCAGGGCTGATTCCAAAGACTGGCAGAGACTGTGCATATCCCTGGGATGGCCCGTGGGTTGTGAAAGCCTGGCCAGCCTTCTTTCAAGGTCACCCACTTTGGAGAGAAGCTGACGCACTTCCTGAAGAGCTTCCATATCCCTGATCCAGTGTTCCACCTGATCCTGCCTTTTTTGAATCTCCCTTAAATCAGTGAGGGGAAACAGTATCCAGTTTCTGAGGAGACGGGCTCCCCCCGGGGTTTTGGTGCAATTGATGGATGAAAACAAAGTCCCCCGACTCTCTCCCCTATAGGTTTTAAACACCTCCAGATGACTCATGACCTTCATTGATATCTGCATTCCAAAGTCAGCACTCCGTTCCTCAAAGTCCTGAAGGAGTTTGACAAGGCCGGAACCCTGGGTGAAGACTCCATAGTCCAGAAGCCTTCGGGCTGAAACGGGCAAATCCCCCTTATCAAAAAGTCCATCGTGAAGACTCACAAAACCCTGCCAATGGGTCGGCTGTCTGCCGGAAAAAAACTCCCGCTGTTTTGTGTCCAAAACCACTTCCACAGGGTTCAAACTGGCGATGAGTTGTTTTTGTTTTTCAGAATTCCCGGTTAAATAATAAAAACACTCCCCCGTGGTGCTGTCCATAAAGGCCAGACTCCCGAAATCCATGGCACACAGGTAATTGGGGAAATGGCCCTCCAGAGTGTCAGTATCATAAACCATACCAGGGGTGAGAATCCGGGTGATCTCACGTCTCACAAGTCCCTTTGCCAGCTTTGGATCCTCCACCTGATTACAAATCACCACTTTCCTCCCCGCCCCGAGAAGCTTGTTAATCGGGCCGCCAATGGACCGATGGGGAACCCCACACATGGGGGTCTGATCTCCTGATTTTTTATTTCTCACGGTCAGGGCAATGCCCAAAAGGGGAGCTGCCACCCGGGCATCTTCATGGAACATTTCAAAAAAATCCCCCATCCGAAACAAAAGAATCTTATCGGGGTGGGCCGACTTCAGACTCCAGTACTGTTTCATAAGAGGGGTGCTGTTTTTATTCATAGGTCTTTCAGTCAGGGACGAAAATGTCTCGGATGGAACTTCATGGTTTTGCTCCTTTCCAATCCAAACTTCTCACAAACTTTCCACATAGCTACAGGACTGCCAGCAACAAAAATTTGTCAGAAATGCAGCAGGTGGTTTATTTTTACCCGGTCAATATCACTAAAATTGTGTAAAGAGTCAAGGGATACATCGGGAAGCATAAACGAAAATTTTATGGGAAATGCAGGTTGCCAAGAGTTTTGAGGATTTTTTTATAAATATCCTGAAACCCTCCGTTACTCATAATCAAAACCCTGTCACCGGCCCGGGCCTGGTCTTTGACAATCCTGACGGCTTCCTCCACCCGCCTGAAAGAATGGGCCGGTTTTGTTCTTGAAACTTCAGAGACAATGGCCTGCACGTTCAGACTTTCACAGGCCGGGGAGAGTTCTCCAAAAGGCTCACTGATAAGAAGATGATCGGAAAGTTTCAGGGCCTCCAGGTACTCATTTTGAAAAATATTTCGCCTTGAAGTGTTGGATCGGGGTTCAAAAATCACAAAAAGTTTTCCATGGCTCTTTTCATTTTCATTTCCGTCATCCTTTCCCTTTCTTTTTTGAAAGCTTTCGATGGTGGCTCTGACAGCCGTTGGATGATGGGCAAAGTCTTCAATCACCTGAATACCACCCGGCTCCCCAATGATCTCCTGTCTTCTTCTGACCCCCTTGAAATCAGCAAAAACTGATTTCATGTCCGACTGAAAACCCAAATGTTGACTGAGAGCATAGACAGAAAGACTGTTGAGCACATTGTAAGAGCCAAACATGGGAACAAAAAGTCTTTCCACTCTTTTTGATTTGTAAAGCACATCAAAACTTAACCCATGGTTTAAATGCTCAATGGAGTCTGCTGTCCAGTCCCCCTCCCGCAAACCATAGGAGATTTGAGGCCCTTTGTACAAATGAAGAATTTTCTTAATCTGTTTGTCTTCAGCATTATAAACAAGACAACCTCCATGCTCAGGAATCAGTTTCAGCAGGGAGGAAAAGGCCCGAACCACATCTTCAAGACAGTCATAGATATCAGCGTGGTCAAACTCAACACCTGTGAGAATTACAGAACGGGGTTTATAGAAACAAAACTTTGGAACTTTCGCAAAAAAGGCAGTGTCGTACTCATCTCCTTCCACTACAAAATAATCACCCCCCGGATCCTGGAATGACCTGGAAAAGTTTTTTGGCAGACCACCTACCAGAAAACCCGGTTTTAAACCCTCCTGTTCACAGATCCAGGCCATCATGGAAGTGGTGGTGGTCTTCCCATGGGTCCCTGCCACCACAACACTGTGACGATCTTCAATAACCCTGTCCCTCAGAGTCTCAGGGAAACTGGCGTAGGGAATCCCACTTTTTAAAAGAGCTGTAGCTTCTTCATGGTGTTTTGAAATCACATTACCAACCACCACAAAGTCAGGACGGGAGTCCAGATTTGAAGCCCTGTAACCCTCCATAATGTCAATACCCAGTTCTGTAAGAAAAGTGGACATGGGGGGATAAACATTCTGATCACTGCCTGTGATTCTGAAACCTCTCTCCTTTAAAAGACCGGCCAAAGAGGCCATGGCTGTTCCACAAATCCCCATCAGGTGAATACGGCTTCCCGGTTTAAGTCTTACCACTGGAGTTCCTGTCTGAAGATAAAGCCGCTCCTTTTGTCTTCCTTAAAGTATCCACAAAATCAGACTCCAATTCAACTCCGGGCTTCACAGAAACACTCCCGTTTCTGTGGAATAAAACTTCATTCTCACTCGCAATTCTCAAAGATCCTAACCCGCATTTCTTATTCCTTTGGTTTCCCGAAAAATGATCGTGGATACTCCTTTGATCTTTGTGAGTACAGTTATGGAGCCTGGATTTTTATATTATAAAATCAAGTGATTTCAATAATTTGAATGTGCAACAAGGCTATTTATAAACATAAGTTAGTAGGTATTTTCATGAAAAATTGAAATTTGATTTGAAAATTTCATGAAAATGTTAAATAACCGGGTTTTTGGCCTGACAAAGGGGAGCCTGACAAAGGGGAGCCAGAGGGAAAATTTATCATAGTACTGGTTCCATTTGAAATTTCCCGGACTTTTCTCTCTTGAAACACCGGACAATTCAAACACGATCAGTATAGTTGCCATGGCGTATCAATTATAGAGCCGGTACTTGACAGTTTTAAAGAAATGATTTTTATAAAATTGAAGACTTTGTTTTTCACGCCACTCTGAGATTATGAGAACTTTGTGAAAACTCAGAAAACTCAGAAAACTCAAAAGAGGATCAGTGAATTTGTTTTAATTTTAAGGGGTTTTAGGAAGCCAGGGGGTGTTATAGTGTGTTTTTTAACTTTGTTGTCTTTTATTTTCTTTGCAAACTCAACAGTGGCCATGTCCCCTGATGAGGAGGTTTCGGGGGAATTGGTTGTCACATCGGGTGAATGTGATGATTGTTTCGTGGAACTGGAACCTGTGGATGATATTACTCTTTCCGTGGATGGAGAGCTTCGCCTCAATCGAATTATTATCAGGGACAAAACTGTTGGTTACGGTGACACCCATTGGCTCACCCTCAGAGGTTCCGAGATGGATCTGAGTCTGGATTACCAAAACAAGGTGGCACTTGTCGCCAGTGCCTATGTTGATCACATTTTTCAGTACACGGATACCAACAACATAGACTGGAATAAAAAATTTAAATTTGAGTATTTTCTCAAAGAATTTTATGTGAAAGTGTTTCAGGACTTTCAAGGACACCCCGTGGTCTTTATGGCCGGGAAACACGACGTGGCTCTGGGCCTGCAAAGGCTAAGTGATATTATGCCCATTGGCCGCAATCATATAGAGGGATTCCAGGATCAGTTTGGGGTTATTGGGGCCACTTTTGATATTTCCCTTGAACAGGCCACCCAAATTCTGGATGGGGCACGGATATCCCTTTACGAAACCGGAGAGAGTGATCTTGACATTGAAAAAGGAAGCCTTGGGATTGCCATACGTCTGGATAAACGGGTGGGCAATGCCGAGTTTGTGGCTTCTGTTCTCCAGCAAAAGAACAAAAATCTGCCCTTTGCCGAGGGAATAGAGAGAAGAGTGGTCACGGCTGTGAAGTTGGATGTCACAGACAGATTCTCCATTTTTTGGGAGGGTCACCTCTATGACAACAATCCCTGGCTTGGAAAGGGACAAAAACTGAATGATTCCAAACACGCCATGACTCTTGCTTTTGAGGCAGAGGTTTTGGAAAACTCCACCCTGTTGGGTCATGTCACCCACACTGATGAATTGAGTACCACCTTTGGATTGGGTTGGACCTATGATCTTTATGAAACAAGGAACACCAAAACCAAGGTGGGTTTTGAACTGGCTCATACGGTTTACAGTGATTTTCTTAAAAGAACACACAATTGGAAACCTGACACCTGGTATGGGGCGACAGTTCAGGTAAACTTTCAAACACCAAGGTAGTGAATTCAGAATTCCTTACGCAGGATATTCACAAGGGCTTTGTTGGTTATGTTTGGTTATGCTCTTGCAAGAGAAAGGATGTGGGTAAAGCTAAGGTCCAAAAGTTGGGGTTACATAAATTGAATCAGAATTTGCAAGTTTTTAAGAGATTAAGGAAAAGGAGCCTTTTAAAAAGACTCCTATGATTTGTTTTTTTTTTGGAATTTCAAATAATTTTTAATTTATTGATCTGGAGTTTGACCACCTGAAACTTCGTCAACTTCCGGCACATCAGACCCACTCGGTTCAAAAACCATTTTACAGCTTCTGATTTTTATTCGATTCGGGGTGTGTTCACGAAGAATGAACATGAACAAACAACCCAATTTCAAGCCACTTTCAAAGTCCACTATAGCTGTTTTTATATCAGTAGAATCATCGTTAGCGGAAGTATCAAGCCACTCTAACTCCGAGAGCCTCTGTATACCAAGAGTTGCTAACCCTTTCATGTCGGTCGCAGAAACAGAAGTAACTTCAATACTCGTTGGTTGTAAACCTGTAAATTGACTGATTTGTAACTCAATTCCCGGTTTCATGTGTTCTTCAATGGAATCTTTATCAACTTTCGGCACGTCAGACCAATCCGGTTCAAAAACCATTTTACAACCTTTAATTTTTATTCTGTTTGCTGTTCTTTCATTAAGAGTAAACACAAACCAACAATCCAACTTTAAGTCGATTTCAAAATCCACATAAGCTCTTCTGGTACGAGAGGATGTATCATCAGAAGTAAACTCCGTAGCTTCTTGGCCCCTCTGTATACCATGAGATGTTAATCCTTTAAAATCAGTCATGGAAATGGAATCAATCTCTATATTGGTTGGTTGTAAACCTGTAAATTGACTGATTTGTAATTCAACTCCCGGCTTCATGAGTTCACGAAGACGATTTTCCGTTTCTTCATCGTCTTCCTCTAAATTGACAACTCTTTTAACAAAAACTGTACTGGTATCTAAAATACCTTTGCCAGCATCTAAAATGCCTGAAAAATCAAAACTATAGCTAAAGTTTGAAACCAGCAATGCCAACAAAAAAACAACTGTTCTTATATTCATCTTCTATCTCCTGGGTTAATATTTTATGTTCTTCCAAAACAATGGCAAAAGCTATGCCCATTAAATTTAGGGATAAACCTGGATACAATGGTACTTGAGTTATAAAAAAAGTGTCAAGAAATGTCATTGGAACCAAAAAATGTCCATCCGATTTGTTCATCCCGGTGATTCTGATTCAACACGGATTCACTCAACAAGACCACCTGTGGACTGAGAACCGCCTGTAATCAGGTCACGATCATCACGATGAGGAAAAATTACGTCAAAATCCTGTTCTATAACCCCTCCCTGGGCTGGGGGGGTGTTCATGATCCTTTTCCATAAAATGAGCTCAGATTTATCGTTTTTGAAACTGGTTCCAATGAGTTCCTGAAAAATAACACTTTTCCATGTCTAAATAAAGATTTTTTCTTTAATATGTAAATTTTACAAAAAACCGGGAAAATAATTTTCTGGTATTCATCGTTCCAACCTTGTTTAGGATATTTATGCTCAGCGGCAGGCTTTCTACATAGCAACTTTTATTTCTTATATCCAAAATTGTGGCAGTTACAGAGGAAGCTTCGTCAGGGTGCAAGCAGTGACCACCGGATTAAGTTGTCTATTGACTATAAAATCCCCTGAACTGTTTCCGTTTGTTTTTCCACCCATTCCAAAAACATGGGATTTGCAGTCACAGGGTCAATGGTGAGAATACAGGGGCAGTCATAGGGGTGAAGTTTTTCCACTTCGGCCTGGATGGCTGGTTTGAGACTGTGCCGACTCTTTAAAATCATGATGGATTCTGATTGTCTGGTGACCTTCCCTTTCCACTCATACATGGCAACATGAGGTGGAAGAATGTTGGCACAGGCAATAAGTTTTTCACTCAAAAGGGTTTTGGCAATGAATTCACCTGTCTTTTGATCCGGTACGGGGATATAGAATAAAATAAGAAAGTCTTCTTTTCTCATGGAGGAACCACCTTTGCACTATGTTGTTTTTTTCGTTTTTTCCATTGTTCAAGAGCATAGGCCCTGAGATCAGTCACTGAATCAAATTCATCCACAATCTCCACTCCAAGAAGAGTTTCAATGGCATCCTCCAGAGTCACAATGCCTGTGGTGGAGCCATAGTCATCCACCACCAGAAAAATATGGTCATTGCGATGGATCAGTTGATCCAGACAGGCTGAAACAGAGAGGCCCTCAGGCACACTGTGTAACCCTGTCATCAATACCCTGAGTGTCAAATCATCCTGGTCATTGCTTGAAGCTTCAAGGATCTGATAACGGTGGACCACACCCTCAATATGATCCATATCACCCTTAAAAACGGGAATGCGGGAATAGCGAATGGGTTTGTGGGTTTCAATAATTTTCTTAACAGTCATCTCCAAAGGCAAAGCCATGACAACGGATCGGGGGGTCATGATGTCGTGGATGTAAATATTATCCAGCATCAGAAGATTTTTAATAATATTGGATTCTTTTTTCTTCAAAGCTCCGTGACCCACCCCGATTTCAGCCGTGGCTATCATTTCCTCCCGGGTGATATTGTTCTTTCCCCCACCCCCCACAAGATCAGAAATCAATTCGGTGAAAGAGACAATGGGATAGAGAATCCAGATCATAAAACGGATGGAGTAGGCGGCAAGGGGGGCAAATTTCTTCCAGCTTCCGGCTCCCAGGGTTTTTGGAATGATTTCAGAAAAAATGAGAATCACAAAAGTGAGTATCCCTGAGGCCAGAGCCACCACTTCATCTCCATAAATTTTATTGACCTCAGAACCCACACCCGCAGCCCCTACGGTGTGGGCAATGGTGTTTAAGGTCAGTATGGCGGCCAGAGATCGATCAATTTCCTCTTTGAGTTTCTTCAGAATTGTCGCATACTTTTTGCCGTTACTGACCTCTGTATTGATAAAACCCGGAGTCACACTGAGGATCACAGCCTCCATGAGGGAACACATAAAAGATACAAAAACAGCTAAAAACAAATAAAGGCAAAGCAGAGTCATTGATTTTCAGAATCTTTCCACACCTGAGACCCCATGGATTGGATTTGCCCCTGGTATTTTCCCCGATAAGGGTTAAGGGAGGCTTTGTCCATCATGCCAAAAACCAACTGACAAATCCGACGGCCAGACTCCAATTCAATGGGCAGGGCATTGGCATTATAAAGTTCCAGGGTGATACGGCCTTCAAAACCTGGATCCACCCAGCCTGCATTCTGAATAAAAAGTCCCATGCGTCCCACAGAACTTCGTCCTTCAACAAAGGCAATCATATCATTGGGAAGCCTGATGTATTCCATGGTGGTGGCCAGAAGAAAGGATTGGGGAGGTAAAATGATCTTTTCGGCAATCACCTCCCTGTATTGTATTTCCCGGGACATGGAAATGACTTTGTTGTCCTGATTTTCCACCACCAGAAAATGATTCCACAAACGACAGTCAATGGAAGCCGGTTGGACAGATTCCGATGTAATGGGTTTGACCACCAGGTCCCCGGAATCCATCCTCTGTCTGAGGCAACCATCAGAAAGAATCATTTTTTCTCCGCAGCTTTTTGCTCCTGGTATTGTTTGGCAAGCTTTTCCTGAATACTTTTTGGAACGGGAGCATACCTGGCAAATTCCATGGTGAACTCACCTTTGCCCTGAGTGGCCGACCGCAGGTCAGTGGAATATCCAAACATCTCACTTAAGGGAACCTCAGCCACAATCACCACAAAGCCCTCCTGGGTGGTGGTCCCTCCGATCATCCCGCGGCGTTGGTTGAGTTGCCCCATCACCGAACCCTGAAACTCATCGGGGGCTGAAACCTCCACTTTCATCACCGGTTCAAGGGCCGTGGGATTGGCCTTTTCATAAGCCTGTCTGATGGCAGCCATGGCACAGATCTTAAAGGCCATCTCACTTGAATCCACATCGTGAAAGGCCCCGTCATCCAGATCCACCTCCACATTCACAATGGGAAAGCCGATGAGAGTCCCCTTGGCCAATTGCTCCTTAAAACCCTTCTCACAGGCGGGAATGTATTCCTTTGGAATCCGCCCACTGACAATATTGTTGTTAAAGCGAAAATTTTCCTCTTCTTCAGCGGGAATGGGTTTCATTTTACCAATCACTTTGGCAAACTGACCGGCTCCACCGGTTTGCTTTTTGTGGGTGTAGTCAAATTCCGCCATGGAACCAATGGTCTCACGATAAGCCACCTGAGGCTGACCGGTGATGACATCACAGTTAAACTCCCGCCTCATCCGTTCCACATAAACATCCAGATGCAGCTCTCCCATGCCCGAGATGATGGTCTCATTGGACTCCTCATCCCGATGGACCCGGAAGGTGGGGTCTTCTTTTTTAAATTTTTGAAGAGCTTTTGAAAAGTGATTCAATCCCGATTTGTTTTTGGGAGCCACAGCCAGAGAGATCACCGCATCAGGAACGTGCATGGAGGTCATGGCATAATTGACTTTGCCATCAGTGAAAGTGTCCCCTGAGGCACAGTCCACCCCAAAGAGGGCCACAATGTCCCCGGCACAGGCCGCTTCCACATCCACCATCTCATCAGAGTGCATTTTTACCAGACGGGGGATTTTTAACTTTTTCCCATTGGTGGTGTTGATAATAAATTCCCCCTTTTTCATGGTCCCCTGATAGATCCTCATGTAGGTGAGCTGACCATAGCGACCATCCTCCAATTTAAAGGCCAGGGCCACCAGGGGCTGACTGTCATCAGTCTTCAAAAGGACTTCGGATTCATCCTGATCCAGGTCCAGAGCCTTGTTTTCAATATTTGTGGGATTGGGCAAATAGCGGGTCACGGCATCCAGAAGCAACTGAACCCCCTTGTTCTTGTAGGCAGAACCCATAAAGACAGGAGTGAGTTCCTGACTCAGAGCCCCTGCCCGAACAGCCCGATGGATCATGTCCTGTGAGATGTTTTCAACTTCACCCTCCAGATATTTTTCAGCCAACTCATCATTAAACATGGAAGCCGCTTCAAGCATAATCTCACGGTATTTTACGGCTTCCTGCTTAAGATCTTCGGGAATTTCCCCTTCAACCACTTTCTCCCCATTGGCTCCCTCAAAGATATAAGCTTTCATGGTGATAAGATCCACAACCCCTTTGTGGTCATCTTCAGTGCCCACAGGAATTTGCATCATAATGGCATTGTGATGAAGTTTTTCACGCAGCTGATCTGTCACCCGAAAAGGATTGGACCCGGACCGGTCCAGCTTATTGATAAAAGCCAGACGGGGAACAGAGTAGCGTTTCATCTGACGGTCAACAGTGATGGACTGGGACTGAACCCCCGAAGTTCCACACAAAACCAGAATGGCTCCGTCGAGAACCCGTAAGGCTCTTTCCACTTCCACGGTAAAATCAACGTGTCCGGGAGTGTCAATAATATTTATATTGGTGTCCCCCCAAAAGACATTGGTGGCTGCTGACTGGATGGTGATTCCCCGTTCCCGCTCCAGCTCCATGGAATCCATCTTGGCCCCCACCCCGTCTTTCCCCCGCACATCGTGGATGGCGTGGATACGACCTGTGTAAAACAAAATCCTTTCAGTCAAAGTTGTCTTGCCGGAGTCAATATGTGCAGAAATTCCAATATTGCGAACCTTATCCATAACCCATTTTTGTAACATCGTTTTTACCCTTATAAATACCTGTTATACTGACTTTATTTGAATTTTCATGGGAGTCCTCCCAGAAAATAACCGGACACAACCATTATATACTATTGTGTTTGATTTTCACGGATTTTTCAAGAGATAGTGACAGAAGGAAATTCAATGAGTGTGCAAGCAGTTACAAAAGAGCTGATGATGCACTGTGGCTATCAACTTCCCCTGGTCATTAAATGCGGGTTAGGTTCTCTCTGCAAAGTCCATTGGCACTTCATCAAAAATCCCTTTCAGTTCTGGATTGGCCTCAAAGAAGTCCTGCCCTCTTTTTCTGTCAAAATGCAAAGTGTAATCCTTTAACTCCTTCAGGTACTTGCTGTCATCCTTACTGAACATATGGTTGATCTGGGATTCAATGCCTGTTCTCATGGGCACTGAAAAATCTTTTCCCTCCCGAAAAAGCTTTTCAGCAACAATGTCTTTATATTTTTTTGGCAGAACAGTGACACTCAAAAACCGGGGAAAAGTCAGGTGGGTTGGATTGACAAACTGTTTGCCACTGGCATTTGAGGCATAACGACTCCAGTTTTCGGTCCACCATTTAAAACTGTCAGCCATTCCAAGAATATTGTTCACACTAATGGTGGAACGAAGTCCAATCCGACAATCAAGCGTGTGACTCAATTGAAAAAAACAGCGTAAAATTTTTTCAGACTTCTCCCAACGACCAGGATACCGGACAAGTTCCCAGGTTTTTCCGACTCCATCAAAACTACAGGATATTTGCACATATTTAAATTTCTTCCATTTTTCAACGAGGGATTCAGAGGGTTTAATCGTCAAATTCGTGCTGTACTCAAGGGAAATATCACCAACATTTTCGAGTTCCATCATCCTGTCTATCAGAGTCAGGTGACCCGGGATCATTAAAGGTTCACCACCTGTGAATTTTACATGAACCAAATCCTTCAGAAAAGGGGTGATGGTGTTTATATCACACTTTGTTTTCTGATACCTGTTGAAAGTCCATCCATAAAACTCCATTTCATCATTGAACCATTTTGTCGAATATCGACTGTCACACATCCGACAGGCCAGATTGCAGTCATTGGAGATGGCCAGTTCAATCCATTTTATCTTTGGTTTTTTTAAACCCATGATTACTCTGTCAGGAGGCAAATTCTCTGACTGGTTATACCGCTGTCTCAGACTTTTCTTGCCACTGGCTTCTTCCTGATAACAACGAAGACATCCGTCAATTTTTTCATTTTGAAGCATTTTTTCACGGATATCATTCATTAAAGGACTTAAAAATATCTCACCAAAACTTTTGTTCCCACCACTCACTTTCCAGTTTTCTTTTTCAACAGTATCCATCTTAAAACGACAACAGGGTTTCACTTCCCCTTGGGGATTGATAAAAAGATGAGACCAGGGCATGGAACACCAGGAGCTTGTCTTTATTAAATGATTGTAATCAGATTTTTTCAGCATAATCAGGCATCCTCCTCATCATGTGTTCCTTATGATAAGGTCAGCAATGAGTTTTTCCCCTTTATGTTCCTGACTCTCATTGAAATTCAGATAAGACAACAGATTTTTTCTAAAAAAGCAATGGTTTTTTATAATGTAAAATAAAGAACTTTCCAGATCTTTCCACGAGGATATCTTTCCCATCTTATTTCTCTCCACCCAGAGGGCATTCACTCTCTGTTCCATGTGCCCTTCCACAGGAATGACAACCATTGGTCTGGCCATGGCCAGTCCCTCAGAAATCGAACTAAACCCACCGTTTATAACAAGTATTGTGGATCTACTGATTAAATGGCTGGTATCCAGGATTTTTGTTTCCTTTTTTATTTTCCCTGAAACGTAAATTTGATCTCCTAACACAGACAAATCACAGAAGTCATGGTTCCAGGAGAGAGAAACATTTCGATTCAAGGCCCTGGAACCTCCAGGCATAATCAAAACATGATGTTTCTCAAACTTCAAATCAGAATTCCGAAAAGACTTTCGAACAATAAAAGAAGTGTGTTTGTGTTTTTTTGTATCTTTACAGGATTCAAAAAAAGGACTTATAATCAAATCGGACACAAGATATTGATACACATAGTCCAGACATTCTATAAAAAACTGCACATAGGCCTCTTTTTTCTTTATTTTCAAAGATCTTTTCAAAATAATATCGGAATTATTAATGGAAATCATTTTTGGTCTGTTTTTTAAAAAGAAAGTGGAGAAGCTGGAATCAGAGACTATCAAACTGTATCTATGGGATTTTAAAATCGTTTTTATATCCTGACGGCTTTTACATATGGAGAGAATATTTTGAAATACTTTTTTTATGCATTCAAAAAGATCAATTTGTCCATTCTTGACTCCATACTTCAATGGCTGTCCTAAAAACAATTTGTCGATTTCTGAAACCTGTTTAAAATATTCAAAACTGTTTCCGTAAGCAAAAACATCAATGGAATACCTGTCGCTCAGGTGCTGAATAATACCGTGGATTCTTGTTGAGTTTCCAAGACCATAACCATTAACTAAAAAGAGAAGGCGCTTTTTCATTTCACTTTTCATCCCTATTTAATGCTTTTTAAGCTTTGGTTTTGAACTGAACATAAGCAGGCAAATTATAAATAAAAGTTCCAAAACTCAACTCAGAATTTCGGTAAATTTTAGCTTGTGGACCAAAAAGACTCAACAAACATTCAGTTTTGTAATAATTGGGACGGTAAGATTTGGTCTTATATCCGTAAGACATGGAGACATAAAATCTGTGCAAAATTTGTGATAGTGAAAATCTCTTTTCCGAAAAACTGCACAAATACCAGGTATTTTTATAACTTTCAGCCAGTTTTTTAATTTTTTCATAAGACAACCAATCCAAAAGTCCCAAAGAAATCATAACATCTGTAGAATGTCCATTCTCCAGGCAATCTTCACAAAACAGGGAAATTTGATTCACTGCTTTTGAATTTTGAATTCTTTTCTTAAAAACTTTTATGGCTGTTTCAGAAAAATCCACCCCTTTATAGTTCAATTTTAATGATTTTATATTTTCCCACAACCTTCCACTACCACAACCAAACTCCAATAGATTTGTTTCTTCGGGCATCTGATGGATTATGGATGAGGCCAGAAGCAAACGTCGTTTGACCGAATGATTCACGTCATAAAACCTGTGTTTTATCTCATATTTGCTTTTTTCCCATGAGAGGATTTTTTGATCCCAGAATCTTCTTTTAGATAACATAACTTAATGAAATTTTAAATTTCCCAGACAATTTCTTTTTTCTCCGGAGCCACTTCAGGATAATAAAAAGGTTGTCTTTTTAAATGATCAAAATTTAATTTTATACGAGTGACTTTCTCGCAGGGATGAGAAAATCTGAGCTTTAAAGGTGAGTTAAGTTCTTTAATTTTTGACATTATTGATATGGGGTTATCTCTCCTTATAACTGGATTATAACCGATATTTGGTGCCAAATACAAATACTCTTTATCATTACAAAATAAGGATATCTGAATATTCGACCAAAAAGCGAAACCATCAAAATTCGAAAAATCAGACTTAAGACCCAAAAGAGGTCCAAAAAAGCCAATTTCCAAAAATTGTTTGTTATCCTTAGGAAAATTTATGGAAACTCCGGCCTTTTGGCGATATCCAGAGAGAACCATACAATAATAAGCCTGATTTCCCTTTCTGAAATGATTGGTCAATTTGCAGTTTTTAAGCCAATCAGGCTCCTCCCAGTAATAGGGCTGTCCTATATTATAAAAACCTTTATAAAAAACCGATTGATCTGTTGTCTGATAGGGGATAAGCCAGTATTTTCTATAAAATCCTGGAAGATTTATAATGATTTTATCTGTTTTTATTTCGTTTTTTATAATATCCAAAATATAAGGAGAGGATGACAAGTACTCTTTCCAGTCTTTTCTGATATAACCCTTAAATCTTCGTAGATGTTGTATAATAAAATAACCATCCGGTTTTGACATGGTTTTCAATTGATCTTCTGAAACTTCACTTTCTTTTTCAAATTCCTCTTTTGCCAGGGCATAATAAGAAAACAATCCACTATCCCTGAGTCTTACTCCATGAATTAAAAACATTCGCTTTATAGCTGTCCTGGGACTCCAGCTTGTCTCAGATGCAATCTGTTTAAAAAGGGGTTTCATTTCATGATATTCCAGCCACTCATGAAAAAAGGCAGCCTGTATGGGCTTTTGGTTGCATCCTTTATAATGATTTTTTGTTAAAAGTGTCCCTGAAACAAGTAAAAAGAAGAAGCATTTCAACAAAGCACTACAAGAAAATGTTTTTGTTATTGACAGAAATAAAAACATCAAAATCAAACAGATGATAAAATTGAATGAGAAAACAGACTCATATATATATATATATATATATATATATATATATGAGTCTGTAAAATTTACCAATAAAGGAAGAGTAAACAAAAAACCACAAACAAAAAAATTATAGTTAGGAAATTTAAAATTGTCATATAATTTTAAAAAAAGCAAGCCCAAAAAAATAGGAACAAAAATCAGATACCAGGAGGTTTTTGCGATCAAAAACGCTGTAAAAACAGGAATGATAATTATAACCAAAAAACTTGTTGTGGATTTTTGAATAAAGATTTTCCTTTTGAAAAACAAAACATTTGAACAAATTAAATAAAGCAGGGGGCCTATAACATAATTCCTGAAACTTGTTATTCTATTGATATTATGAAACCATTTTTCTGAAAAGATTTTTCTTCTTAAATACAACAAATGATCTTTTGAATAATGTGTGGTATCCAGGATATCAAAAGTATGCATGAGGAAATAAGGTAAATTGGGAATTAAAATCAAAGTGATGAAACAGAGAAAAGGTCTTATCTTTTTTTCTCTTTGAAAAAGAAAAAAAGATAATGCTGTCAGGAAGTGAATGGACACAAGAAAATGAACCTGTATTCCAAAACCTATAACCAAACCCAAGCCATACAGGTAAATACCTCTTTCCTCCTCTTTCCAATAATAAAGAGTCATCAAAGCCAAAACATGAAACATAATGGCAAAACCAGGGTTCCAGGATACCCCTAAAGGGACGTACAGACTGTAACCCACACTGGAAATCAAGAACAGAACAAAAATCAGAAGAGATTCTTTATTTTTACAAATTTTCCCTGCGAAATAAAAAGCCACTGTCCAGCTTAAAGAAAGCCAACTGATAAACCAAAGAACACTTTGACTATATACAGTCTTTCCAAAAATGAGTGGAGGAATAAGGAGAAAATAAAAGAAAGGCCCCGGAAGATTGCCTCCTGTTGACATTTCCGGACCTGGCCAGTAAGGCTTACCATGAAGCCAGTCAAAAGCCCTTTGAATATCTCTTTGCGTATAAATGTCCAGGGAAAAATAACTTTTGATTCTCAGATAAAATATAAAAAATACCAATAAAAAAAAACATAACAGACTCAAAACACTCCAAAGCCTGTTTTTCTGCACTTTCCCCAACACGAGATAATTATTACACAAATTCTGGTGAAGAGGCAAAAAAAAAGAACTAACCCGCATTTCTCATAAATTTTGGAAAAATTCAGGAGCTATCTTTTCAAAGCTTTCTTCTCGTAATCTATCAAGAGTTTTCGTATAATCCAGGAATTCTTTATAATATTTATTGTATAAACTTTCCTGATTGAGATATTTTATCACTTCATCAACACTTATAATGAAAGAAAGAGGGGATAAATTAAAAATGACTTTTTCTTTGAGCAAATCAGGAAGTGTTCTGATATTAAGACAGTAAGGATGGTTGAGAATGTTAAGGTAACTTTCAAGACCAAAGTTGTCTTTAAAAAACCTTATGGATTCGTGAAGTCTTAAAATGTTGTACATTTGAACGGTGATGTGAATGTAGATTCCAAGAGGAAGACCCTGTTTTTTTAACTCAAACAGTTTTTTAAGATTACCATGAACAGTCTCCCATTGAGAAGGATGACGGATATAATCATTAACAGCTCCAATACCATCAATACTTGCGTTGATGGTGATGGCTTTAAAGTTTTTCCATAATGGAATGAGTCTTTCAGGAAGTAATGTTAAATTTGTGTTGTATTTGAGTGTGATATTTTTGGATTTGCCACTGTTTACCATTTTTTTTAACAAATCAACCTGTTTCAGAGATACAAAGGGTTCACCTCCAGTAAGATAAAGTTCTTCAATGCTTTCCAGGATTGGATACAAATTTCTCCAGGTTTTTTCAAAATCAGGCCAGTCCATATTTTTTAATTTTTTGATTTGATTTTTGCTGAGAGCAAAATTGGGATCCAGTTCAGCTTTGCCGGTTACCTTGTTCCATTCATCCACCCATTTATTGCTGGAGTAGGGGTTACACATTCTACATTTGAGATTACAAAGATTTCCTAACCTTAGATCCACATATTTAATATCCATTGGGGGATCGGGATCATAAGCATGACTGGAAGACCAGCGTTTACTCAATTTTTGACGGGCACTCTCCACCCCGCTATCCTCTTCCCGAAAACAACGCATACACATATCCGGACGTTCTGAGTTGAGCATTTGTCTGCGTATTTTTTGATATGTTTCGGATTCCCAGGCTTCACTGACTGAATTTTTATAAATCAAAAGAGTCTTACCGACTTTATTGCGAACAAGATTTTTTTCAGGAAGTGCATTACAGCAGACACGATACTGCCCTGAGGAATTAATGGCAAGCTGAGTCCAGGGGACGACACAATAAGTTTTTGATTGTTTTTTCTTTAACAGTCCGGTTAAAGAATGATACCAGGTTAAGGTTCTCCCTGAAATGATTTTTTTTACACTGGTCCATTTTGAAATTTCATGGATTTTATCGCAATTAAAAACAGACATTTTCTGTTACTCTCATTAAAAGACCCTTTGATTCCACTGGTCTTCTTTAAAAAGACCTGACTACAACTTTCCAATACAACCGGGGCATGACGGATCGAGTTAAAAGTCGTCCCCTGACGGGCTTATGGCAATCTCAGTTTGTAACAAAAAGGAGGTTACACATGAGTTACCGTCGGGTGACCTATCAGGGGATCGCTTTGTGATAACGGCGAACCTGGATTAAGTCTATCAAAAACTCAGATAGCTGACAAGTTGGGATTCCAGTTGTTTGGAACTTGAGGGTGAAGTCAGTGTGAGTTCAGAAACCATCTATAAATGTAACTGCTTGCACCCTGACGAAGCTCTCGCAGCAGAAAGTTTATGAAAAGTTCGGGTTAACCCCAAACGGTGTCGGTCTTCTTGAAAAAGGGTTTTTTAAGATCTATCAGGGATCCTTATAAAATCGATAATTGGGCGAATTTTTACCAAAATACTCAATCAGTTTTTTTCTGTTCACCTGACCGTTTAAAACCTGTTCAAACATGGACCCTTTAAACTTTTCACTGTATATTTTCATTAATTTTTCCAACTCCTCTCCTTTGAACATATGATAACGGCTGTTAACGGCAAAAAACCAGTGACCCAAGCCGTAAATCTCTACAATTTCGTTCATATCAAAACCGGAAAACATTTCCTTTGTTCCGTTTTTTAAAAAAAGGAGTTTAACAACCACACTCCAGACCTTGTCGTCTTCATCTTCTTCAAACATGGATCCCAATTCCTCTATGTCTTTATTTGTGATTTTTCCACCCTGTAAGAAGATACTGTAAAGATACACAAAATTAAGCCAGGCACCCTGCCGGTGTTCGGAGCAGGCTTTTGCTTTTTGGTATTGATTTTTTACGATAAATGAATAACACTCTTTGTATTTAAGCCAGTATTTATTTCCAAATTCTTTTCTGTGTTGTGTTATTTTTTTATCCACATACCCATACATTCCATATTGAAAGGACCGGGAAAGAATCTTTTTCAAATTCTTTTTGTCATCATTGATTAATTTATCAAAGAGTTCAGTGAGGAAAGAACTTCTGGCAACAGATGGGGAATAATATCGATGGTGCAGGAGTTTTCGGTTCAGTATTTCAGTTCTTAGATTTTTATCAATAATTTCAGGATTTTTGATTTTTGGCAGGGATTTAAGAAGAAGAACACACTGGGTTGTTTTACAGGACTGAACAGCTGATGATAAAATTTTCCTTTTAATATCAAGAGCTTTTTTTTCTTCACCCGCCCTGTTTAAAAGGGAAACAATAAAGTCCATTTTCTTTTCATTGTCCCCATATTTGAGTTCAAGATAAGTTCTGGTTGTATGTTCCGTTTCCATATTCATTCCCCGTTCAAGGATAAACTGGAGGCGGCGTTCCAGGATTTTTTTCTGAAACTTCTCTGGTCTTTTACCTATTTCGCTGAAAAAGGGCATTGTTTCCGAAAAACAGGGTTTAAAAAAGAAGAAAGGAATAAACCACAACATAATCTCTAACCTGCTAAAAGCTTATATTAAAATTGCCAGGACTTTAAGAAAAAATGTATGGTTCTCTGGGAAATTCCTGATTTTTTCCGGATTTATACTGATTCTGTTTGTTTTCACTGGACTTCTCCATGAAAGTCCCGTCAAAATCGCTTGGTAGTCATACCTGACAATATCAAGATTTCATGAAACTTCAAACAGGATCAGCACACCTTAAACTGAGTTTGTATTTGACAAGCTAAAGAAATTGATTTACCCACCAAGGGTGATTGTAAGGCAACGCACATTAAATAAAATTATATATAATAAAATTATATATACTGGTCATGTTTGAAATTTCACGGTTTTTTCCTTTTGAAACACCTGAGTTTTCAAACAGGATCAGTATATATATATATATATATATATATATATATATATATATATATATATATATATATATTAAGCGATTTTGTCTCACTTTTGCATACGCTCTCCTTTTCTTTTTTCTCACTGGGTGTATCCAACACAGTAAAAAAATCCCCGACATTTCAACAACGATGAGGCCACTCATTGATGTCAAGTCCCGCAGAATCAAACTGGCAGGAATATCACCAGCCAACAGGGACAAATGGTGCCGTGGATCTATGGTGCAGGCCCGACTTGATCGTAAAGTCATAATTCATGGTCAGATCACAAATTATAAGTCCAACGCACAAGTTGCCGGCAATGCTCTTTTTTATAATATTGCTGCTTACTATGCCGGAGAAGACCATGCTGCCAGGATTATTCGCAACACCCTGGAGGAAGGTGCAAAAATCAATGCCTTTACAGAGTTGATTCCATATTTTTCATCTGAATACAAAGGTTACAACCCCATGAATGAGCCGGTTTATCAAGCTGCCAATTTTATGGTACCACTATCACATTCATACCTGATTCTTAAAGAGGAGTACCCCGAAGACAAAGTATTGCTTTCCAATATCAGGCACTGGGGTGACACGCTGTTTAAAATAACACAAAATGGTGGTGACAGTTTTCAGGGTCAGTCAAAAGGTATGGATCGTCGGGCCCTCAAGGCAGCAGGATGGGCCTCCTGGGGAAATGTCACAAACAATCAGGAAATTATTACCAGTGCCTATCACCAATACGTTCTTTCCCTGTACAGCATCGGAAAAGGTGGAGAGGACCGTCTTTGGATTAAAAAGAATTATAAACGCCGTATCTATTACGCAAATATGAATTTCAGTGCTGCACTGGTGGCAGCCTATGCATTGTACCAATCGGGGATAAATGATGTGACATCCATCGCCCCAGGCGGTGGAACCCTCGTTGAGGCTATGGTCTGGCTATGGAATACTATTGTCAAAGACAAGTCTTATCTCCTTCGGCCAAGAAGTGAAGGGAGTCAGTCAGTGGCTTGGATTGACTTGTTTATACATCAATTCCCGGATCAATTATCAGTCAGCATGAAATCCTGGCTTGTAAAAGCGAGCCTCCCCCGTTATGGCAATATGAACGGCGGCCCCACAACCTGTTTCTATCGCCAAATCCTGTAAATCCGAGTTACGGACACTCCAAAGAATAAGGCCATATTTTGATTTGCTTTGTGGCCTATCAGGGAGCCTCACTGTCAGTTTTCCCGGAAAATTTCAATACTCTCTCTCCATAAACCAGAAAATAAACAGCTGCTATTATATTTGGTGCAAAAGACACACCCATCACCATCTCTGTCATGACATGAAAGAAAATCGCACAGAAACCAAAAAAACAAAAATATCTGTCAGTCAAAACAGGCACTATGGAAAGAAGCTCAAAGACCAGGATAAAAAGAAAACCCAGTGCCAAAACCGAAGGATATTGATAAACAAGAGTCTCAGACACAATGGCTACGAATTTTGACCCTTCGATCATGGAAGAAGCAATATGTTCATAAATCACCTCTTTAAAATAATTCAACGAGGGCTTTTTCTCCAAAGCCATGAATTTCCAAAGACCTGAAGAAAAATACTGAAGCAGAAGAGTGATCTGGGTGAGACGAAGAACAAGCCTGTTTCCCTTACTTTCAAGGCTGGTCCGGCTATCAATAAAAATAAAAAAAAAGCTTGCGAAAAACCAGATATGACGACTATGGCCAATATCCTTAAAAGAAAATTTTATTGAAAACAGGAGGATCAGGAAAAAAGAGACAAAAGCCCTCAGGGTCCTGGAATCTCTGAAGATACAGAACATGGAAAGAACAAGTGTGGTCAGAAAAAAGACAGGGGGGTGCCAGGGGGAAAAGGGAATAAAAAAATAAAGAATATCAGCCAGCCATACAAACTCCGGTTCAGAATCAGGAAGCCTTGCCAGGAAATAAGATTCATAACAAAGAATACTTATAAGAAGAATATAGAATACAGCTCGAAAATTATCAGTCTTCACAAATTCTAACCCCCCTGATTCTCTCCAGATTCTCATTAAAGAGAATATGTTTATAAAGGGGACCTCTGAGTTTTACGAGCCACAGTTTTTCACAGGATCCCATTTTCCTTAACATTTTCAGATGGTCAACTTTTATCCTTTGGATATTTTCATTTTGAGTCAGACGAAAAAGAGAATATATTTTAATCCCCACAGCTCCGGCTCTTTTCCTGTGATCCCGAAAAAGAAAACTGTGCCCCTCATCCCAGGTTATATCATAAATAAATGCCTGTGGAGGGTCAGCAAAAAGTCTCCAATCGGAAAAAAGAAAAATGTCCCGACCATTATTAAAATGGGGAATGACAAAAAAAGATATGAGAAGAGTCAAAACAACATAGACAATCTGTATGTACCGGATAACCTCTGAAGGTTCGGCCCGCCAAGAGATGAAGTCGTGATTTTTTTCATAGATTGTCTTCATGATTCAGCCTGATAAAGCCTTTTTACCGGTGCCATCCTTTCCGTACAACACCGCATTTTTTGAGGATCCTTAAATATTGAAAACCTGTTTACTCTATCAGAATAGTATGATAGCATACAAGTGAAAAATACCATTAATATTTGTTTTTCATGTGATCTTCATAGAGCAATTCCGTGAAAATTCAAACACGACCGGTATAAAGCCATGAACCTGAATTTTATAAAAAATCATTTTTTTAATAAAAACCCTTCTTATAATCTGGGTGTTTGCAGGATCCTTTTCTACGGTGTGTTTCTGGAAAAACTATGGGCTGATCGCTACAGAGTGGAACTTTTTTATTACTCTCAGTTGATTCCAAAAGAATTATGGACTCCCGTGGGTATCTTCAACCTTTACTCAAAAGACATCTTTTTTTCCCTTGTTCAGACCCATATGCTCTCAAACATACTTTGTGTTTTCCTGTTGTTTGCAATGATTGGTTTTATAACAAGGATTTCTGCCATCATCTCCTTTTTTCTGGCCTTGTTATTGTTGGGTTACCCGAACAACTTTGGAACTGTCTTTGATTCAGATTGTTTGTTTCTTGTAACCCTGTTTGTGTTGATATTTTCAAATATGGGATCAACACTCTCCGTGGACAATCTTCTGAAAAAGGACAGGAGTATCAGTGCGGAAAACAAAACAATCCAATTATGCTGGAACCTTTGGACCGTAAAACTCATAATAACACTGACCTGTTTGTTTTATTTCACTTCAGTGATCCAAAAAATCCGCCTGGCGGGATTCGATTGGTTTTTATCTGATCATATGGCTATTTCCCTTATACATATGGAGCATCCTGTTGGCCTTTATTTGTCCCGATTCACCACCCTCGCCAAAATCATGGCTTGTACGGGATTTGCCGTGGAGGCTCTTTCCTTTTTGCCAATAATATATCCCGCAACAATTCCCCTGTTTTTAACTTTGTTTTCCCTGTTTCACATCATGGTTGATATCAGTTTCGGGCACCATTTTGACAAGCATTTTATGGTTCTGTTTATATTTTTATTTCCCTGGGGAAACCTTACACCCGGGTTGCCAGGTCATTTTAAGGGTCATTTCTGGTCTTCTTTTCGGGACCTGTTTAAAATGAAATTAAAAGAAAGAAAGAACATCATTGGTGTCTCAATAATAACCCTGGCCAGCCTTTTTGTCGTAACAATGTCCATCTACACTCCCTACAGACTCAAATCCCTGTATCCTTTTTCAACAACAACCATGTACGCATGGATTGACAAGGAACCAATAACACGGGAAATCATTTTTGTTACAGACAGGGATAACAGGAAAAGACGTTTAAAAAAATCTGAAATTCGACCATTGGCCTATCAGAAACTTTTTTCCAAACTCAGGGAGCTTGAAAAGCGTGGAGAGGATGGAAAAACCCGGATAAGAGAGATTCTCAGAAAAATCCAAAAGTCCCAACTCATTTTTAATAACAGAAATGGAATTTACACCCTGGAATTTATCAGGAAAATGACACTTGAAAAATGTTTTTGGAAAACTGCGGGAAGTTATATATCACGTCCCTACAACCCTGATTATTGTAATATTCTTGTTGAAGAGGTCTTTCATCAATGAACAACTGCTCCCAAAACCTGTGTGTCATTCCATTTATCCATTTAACGTCAAAGCCCAATGGAGCCGCCAGATTGTGCTGTTTTTCCAAAAAATACATTAAAGGTGAAAATGGAAAACAACTTTTTCTTGGAAAGGATTCCCTTGAAAAAATATGGAACGGACATGAAATGCGAAATGTGCGAATCAATATGCTCAATGGCAAAAAACTTTCCGAATGCCAAAACTGCTGGAATGAGGAGGACAGTGGAAAAGAGTCCAAAAGAATCAGGGAAAACAGAAGATTTCTTAAAAACCATGAAGACCGTCTGAAAGAGGCCAGAAAAAAGAAAGGATACCTTTCAGGAAACCCTTCTTACCTGGATTTAAGACTGGGAAACAAGTGCAATCTTAAATGCCGGACCTGCAACCCCTTATTTTCCTCATCATGGTACAGGGAGCTTAAAAAACATGAAAAGGATATGAATCGGAATATTACACTGAAAAACACTTATCAGTCCGACTTTAATATATCTGACAATATTACAGACTGGTATAAAACAAAAGTGTTTCTCGATCTGATTAGAGATATCAGAAAAGACCTAAGGCTTCTTTATATATCAGGAGGAGAACCTTTTCTTATCAGGGATCAACATTTATTTATGGACTATTTTTTGAAAACCGGAGTTCATAAAAATATGGATATTAATATGACCACAAGTCTGGCCTGTCTGGACAAATCTCTTTTGGAAAAATTAACAAAATTCAGGAAACTGCACCTCAGTGCGAGTATTGACGCTTATGGAAATAAAAACAACTGGATGAGATCTCCCAGTCAATTCTCTGCAATTGATCAAAATATGAAAACAGTCCTGCGTCTTTCAGGAAACGTGCAAATTTCCATAAACTGTACAGTCAGTGTCTATAATATATTGTATATCCGGGATTTGATAATATGGTCCAGAAAGGTTGCAGAAAAATCAGGCGGAGATACTCCAATCATTTATTTTGATATGCTCCATTCACCAAAATTTCAACATATCTGCGTGTTACCTCCCTTCCTTAAAAAAACAGCCATCAAACGACTTCACAGTATCATAAAGGAGGCAAAACTTTTTCCAACGGAAAAAGAGGATATAAACAGCTTAGTCAAAACCCTGCAATCCACCAGAGAGAATAGAGATATTCAGATTTTAAGAACTCAATTGAAAGAACACACAAAAATCCTGGATCAATGGAGAAATGAAAACTTTTTCTCTGTTTTTCCTGAATTTAAAGATTATTTGTAATAAAATCGCTGTGTGTTAATACAACGACTCATACCCCTCCGTAACTGCTATAACTCTGGATGAAACTGGTATGGGAAAGAGGGACTGAAAAATCTCATGAACATTCATAAGAAAGACATGGAGAATGAACTATGACCCACAAAAAGAAAAAGATTTTTTTGGACTTATCCCTCTCCCCTTCCATCCTAAATAAAACAGGAAACTCTGTTTATAACGATGACATCCGGAAATTTATAGCCTCTCACATTGGCCAGTGGTTTGAAGACAGTCGGACATTCAGTGAAATGGTTAATATGAAAGCCTTTGTGAATGAAATGAAGGTCTGGATTCTGTCCAGCAAACTCAATAAAGTCAAAGGAATAGAAAGCTTTCCACAAGCCGCTGTCAGCCTAGGTGTAACCCAGGCATTGGATCAGTTCCATTATGACATTCTTCTTGAAAAACGTCGTCTGAGGATCTTTCGGGGGGAATACCCCTACAACAGGGATGTTCACCCTTTTTGTTTTAGCACTGATTTTATCGACGATCATCCTCTGAAAAAAGAGGACGCTGTCGTTATTAGTCTCCCATTCAGTGCCACAGGTGACAACCATCCAAAAATGGAGGAAACTCTGAACGAGTGCCTGGATAAAAAGATTCCGGTATTCATTGACATGGCCTGGTTTGGCACCTGTGGAGGGCTGGATTTTGACCTCTCCCATCCGGGAATCACCCAAGTGGCCTTCTCCCTGACCAAGGGTCTGTCCTGCGGAAACTATCGTTGTGGCCTCCGTCTGGATCGTTCATACAGGGATGATGGGCCTGCGGACCGACTTCGCCTCCATCAACAGTGGAACCATAGTGTTCATCTGAATTTAAAAGTGGGATTGGAATTGATGAAAAACTTTAGCCCGGACACTCAATACCTGAAATACAGGCAAGCCCAAATGGAAGTCTGCAAACTTTTTGACATTAAACCAAGTCCATGTGTTCATATTGCAACCTCTCATTCAGAAAAATGGAGTGCGTACAAAAGGGACGGAATCACCAATCGCCTTAATTTACGGGATGCCATTAAGAAGCATACCTCCTCGCCGGAATAGCTTAAACTGGCGTTGTTGCATATATAAATTGAAATTCATGGTATAGACAATCATAAAATTATCTGAAAAGAGGTTCCAATTGAGGCACATAATCTGTCACCCGTGTCTTTCTGAGTTTATCCATATCCCTGGTGAACCGGATAAAATCCTCTCTCTGCTTCCTCTCTTCCTTCGGTGAATAGTAATCCTTCCTGAGAAGCCCCTCCTGAAACCAGGTCATCCCCAGTTTTTTTGTTTCTCTCAACTCCCTGTCCAGTCCCTGCTCAATAAGATGATAAGCCTGTTTTCGTATATCCAACGGCAGAACATGAACATTCAGACAACGGGGTTCCACAACCGTATTTCTGAAAAAAATCTCGTAATTTGACCGTCTGATCTTCTTATACCAATTCCATAAATTGATTTGGTCAAAGACAGTATAAGCCATGGAAACTGTC
This sequence comes from Bdellovibrionales bacterium, assembly GCA_965218815.1. Taxonomy (GTDB): domain Bacteria; phylum Bdellovibrionota; class Bdellovibrionia; order Bdellovibrionales; family JAGQZY01; genus JAGQZY01. The sequence continues at coordinate 2,146,674 of CBDCLX010000002.1, forward strand.
GCAAAAATAATGCGGGTGTTGGGCAAATGACCAAAAAACTCAATATGATCTTCCAACTGCTCAATGGTAAACACGTTTCCTCCTCTGATGTATTGATACAGGTCCCCCACAGCCTCTATACTGATATGCAGTTTGACTTCCTTGAAGTGCTTTAAATATTCATTCCACTGGTCATCCACAATTGTTCCGTTGGTTGTGATATCCAGCACACAACGGGAAGCACAACCCATTCCTATAATATGGTCAAGAAAATAATAATTGATCTCATTTAAAAAAGGCTCCCCCCCTTTAAGGCTGATGTAAGAGAGATTTTCAAAGGCCTCCCTGCTCTTTAACAGGTTTCTCACTGATGAAATGTCCAGAGAATAATTTCCTGTATCCCTTGTCCGAAATGTTTTGGTTGCCATCCGGCCAAGAGCTTTTTCATCAGGAATCCAGGCGGTACTGGACTCACTGCTACACATCCGGCACTTGAGATTGCATTTGTTTGAAAAATTAACTTCAAGAAAATAAATATCCGGCTTTGTGTCCAGGTGAAACTCATCGGTTTTTAATAGAGGAATCATATTTTTCAGAAAAAATCTCCTTCTGGATGAACCAGAGGATGCTTCCTTTCTGTCACATTTAGCACACAATGGAGAGGACACTCCCTGTAGAAAATCACGTCTCACTGAAAAAGCTGTTTCAGAGTTCCATAGATCCATGAGGCTCTGCGTCTTAATATTACCCAGTGGTCTGGCAAATTGGGAATCATAAGTGACATCCCCTGTCCAGTTCACAAGAAGACTGTGCCAGGGGGCCGGACAAAAACGGGAATTCTTATTAAAATGATTCTGAAATTCCATAGAAACAATTCCATCTTCCATTTTCATGATTTTTTCAAAAGGATCAATATGAAATTTGACAGGAGTCAGCAGGAAAAATCAAACAAGTGGAAGCCTCTAACAGGAAGCGTCATTTGTTCGTGAATATGTTCAATTTGTCAAAAAAAGCTTTTTGTGCCTCTTCACCGTAAAAACGGGGCAACTTGTGTCAGGCCCGTGTTAATATTACAATGACAATGGATGAGGGTGTGGGTGGATTTGCCAGGCATACTGATTGTCTATGTTCACGGAACTCTATCTATGAGAATCACTGTGTATCTATATACTTACGAAAATGACTGAAAAGCAGGCTGGAAAAAACTAATGAAAAAAACAGATGAAGCAGTATTAAGTCCAGCAGACTGGAAAAATTTAAAAGCAAAACTACAGTATAACAGATGGCAGCCCATGTATAACTCTGAATTGCACAAATATTTAAAATCCCTGATGACTGAAGCTTACCCGGACTGGGACGATCTGGCTGAAAGGTATTTGCACTCTTTTGATACCTGGATAAGAAGCAGTCAACTCAACCAACTGAAGGGATTAAATGCCTTTACGTCCAGGGATTTTTGTCTGGGTGTCACGCACTATCTTGATGACCTGCATATTCGTTTTGGAGAACACCTGGTCGCTTTTGATAAAGAGTATAAATATCACTGGCGTATAAAACCCAATATGAAGAAAAAAACCCCAGGGGAGCTCTCCAGGGGGGATGTCCTCGTCATTTCAATGCCCTTTGCTCATACAGGGGGAATCCACCCCGGGATGTCCACCATTCTTGATGATTGTTTAAATAAAAGTATCCCTGTACATATTGACAGTGCGTGGTTTGGATCCTGCCGGGATATTCATTTTGATTATAATCATCCGGCCATTGAAAGTATTGGTTTCAGTTTGAGCAAAGGTCTTGGTCTGGGCCAACACAGGGCCGGTATCAGATACTCAAAAGAGAGGGTGCCCGGACCAGTCACCGTCATCAATGATTTCAGGTATTATGTGCAATCCGTCATGTGGATTGGATTAAAGTTCATGGAAAAATTCAGCCCGGACTATCTCCAAAACAAATACAGGACACATTATGATGAGATGTGTGATAAACTTGGTTTAAAGGCAACTCCAACAATTTTTGTGGCTTATGAAACAAATTCTGAAGGTTTGGAGATTCCCGTGGGTGTTCGACCAGTGTTAAGATGGCTTTCAGAGAGACGGTATTAGTTGTCAGATTCAGTAAAACCACTCCCGGATCAACTTTGTTTAATTCCATTTATGAGCCTGAATGTTCACCCGACAGGGACCTACAGGCTCTGTCCTACAGCAAGAACAGATATTTCATCAATCAACCAGGATGATCTCCACAAAGTATGGAACGGCGGGAAGATGCAGGCAGTAAGAGGAAAAATGCTTGAAAATGAGAAAGTGACACCCACCTGTAACACTTGTCATTCTTTGGAGTCAGAGGGCATAGCAAGCAAAAGAACACGATATAACAAAAGAAATCTGAATATATATGGCAGCACACTCTGCCACCAGGCTGTCCAAAAACCCCGAACAGTTGAACTGGATTTGTCGTTTTCAAATTTGTGTAATCTTCATTGTGTCATGTGTGACAGTGACTACTCAAGTTCCTGGTTTCACCCGGATGAACAGGCCCAATCCCGAGGCCTGGAGTTCAGAAACTTCAGGAACGTAAAACCCTGGAGTCTTTCAAACAAAATTATTGATCAGATAATTGAATCCCACGCAGACAGTTTACGTCATATTGCTATCAAAGGGGGTGAACCACTCATAGACAAACAGTGCCTCTATTTCCTTAAAAGACTTTCTGCTTTTGGCAATAAGAACAAAAACCTGACCGTCTATATTCAAACAAACGGAACCACGATCAATGACAAAATTATGGAAGCTCTCAGTGGCCTCACCTCTGAGATCAGCTTCAGCATTGACGGCCTGGGACGGCATTATGAGTGGATCAGAGGTTACAGTTTCCATAAGATCATCGCCAATCTTGATAAATTAAAATCATTAAGTGGTTTACGATATGTTTACCTGCACTACACAGCCAGTGCCTATAACTTTCATCGGATTGCGGATTTTATTCAATTTGCCTTTAATACCGGAAAAACAATGAGTCATCTGAGAAAAACAACTTTTGGAGTGGCCCATCAGGAATACAACAGCTTCAGGGTTTTCTCAAAGAAAGAACGCCTGAATTGCGTGAATGACATTGAAAAACTGGTCAAAAAACTAAAAATCAATAACAACTTTTTTGATGGATACGGACCTTTAATTTCAGAGTTGAAAAATGACAAACTGAATATTAAAGCCGTTGATAAATTCAAAAAATGGCTGGCTTTCTGTAATGACCTCCGCGGCACCAGCTTACAGACTGTTGATGAAAAGTTCAAAACCCTCTATGAAAGGGAATTTGCCTGAAAACTGCTACTATACCTTAACATAAAAATAAATAAATGCCAAGATCGCCAAAAGTGTGAGCAGTTACTTTATTTCTTTTGTTTTTTCCTGTATTTGTTTTTTATACAAATCAACTGTTTTCAAAATGGAATTTTCCTTATAAAAAGTGTCTGAATTCAATATTGCTATTTTTTTGATACTATGTTCACGGCAGCAGTGTTTTTCGCACTCCACAAAAGCTGTCTTGGAATCTTTCCAGGAACACTGAAGTTTTTTCCACAAGGGGCTTTGAAGAATGGTTTCAAGACTGTGTTTGTTCAGGTCAAACAGGTCTTTATACTCCACAAACAGGCTTTTTTCCCAACTGATGGATTTATTTCTTTTTTTGCTAACCTGAATGTTAAAGGGGTGGCTGATCCATGAACAGGGATATAAAATACCTTCGGCATCCACATAAAGTCCCCTTTCCCCAATACGACAAAGAGGCATAATATAACTGTTTTCACAGGTATTTCGGTATTTCTCCATAAGTTGAAAAATAGCCGGTTTCAGACTGTAATAGGAGGATCGTTTTGTAAACTCAATATAGCAGCCTCTGTTCGTGTTGCTCTTTTCAACAAAATCCTTATCCGGTTCTATTGGATCGTAGCCCAATTCAGGATCAATATAATCCGCATTTACGGAACCAAACAAACGGCTTTGAACCACGTTAAAGGCATTCACCTCCATCTTTGCAGCCAGGTTTCTTATATCATTCAAACGTGCCTGATTGAATTTAAAGATAATAGTACTCCATACAATGTAAATCTTCCGGTTACACCGCCTTAATGTTCTGATTCCTTCAATGATACTTTCAAAATCACTGCCTACCCGATATTGCCCATTACTTTTCTGGTCCCAACCATCCACACTGAAGGTAATGGTATCGTTTGGCTGGAGAACTCCGGCTGTCTCTTCCCACCAGTCTTTTTTCTTATAGCTGCCATTTGTGGTGATGGCCAGTCGAACATTGGGATTCGTTTCTTTAAAATATTTAATGATTTTTATAAAATCCCTGCAATAAACAGGATCTCCCTGCCCTCCATTCAGGAGGATTTTTTTTACATAAAAAAGTTTTTCCGGTGGAAGTATTTTTCTGACGAAATCCAGACTCATTTCTGTCACCTTGTATTTCCCTGGTTCCAGAGTGCGGGGACAACGCAAACACTTCAGAGTACACTTGCTGCTTAATTCCAAATGCCAGTAAAAAATCTGCTGGCCATGAATTTCCAGGGAATTTACATTATCTTTCAACATTTTTAACCAATCCGACTTAAGAGGTAAGAATTTATGTTAAGCTGTACCAGTACATCTGCTCTCCAAAACAATTTCAGAGATAATCAAATCTTCGGGGGTGTTTAACAAATACTCTATAAGTTGACAATAATCCTCCCCTCTAACTCCTGACCTGAAGTGGGTTTTCCGCCTCCCTCTTTCCGTATCCAGCATCCCAGGACGAATATTCGTAATACGAAAATGAATATCCTCTCTCCAGCAGGCTCCGTGGCTCAGATAGTTTATGTACTCGTCCTGCCCTTTTTTTACGGCTGACATCAACCACCACTTTTCATCTTTTTTGCTGTTAAATCTGTAACTGCAAATACTTCCTGTATTCAGAATATATCCTTTTTTCCCTTTCTCAATCCATAAGGAACACAAATCCATTAACATAAGGGTTTGGCTAAAATCCCCACAATAGGCATGATTCACCACCACATCATGGTTTAGACTGATATGAGCTATTTCATTGCGGGAATTGCGATCGGTAATGTTATATCCATTGGACCGACTGAGACTTTCCCCCTTAAAATGATTGACAATATCCCGTCCAATACCACGACTCCCTCCTATCACCAAAAACTTACCGTATTTCATGCTTTTTCCTGCTTCCTTACGGGAGATCAACAACCTGACTGTTTTTCCATATTCCACCACTGGAAAATTCATAGTCCCGGCCACAGGTCCGACCACAGGTCATCAGTTTGAAATTTTTGTCATCAATCCTGTTAAACCAGCTTTTCGTAAGTTCTGACTGAAACCAGGGGTGAGATAAAATTTCCTCAAGACTGTGCTTACGCAGACTGTTAAAATCCTTTTCATAACGATTTATGATTTCTTTAAGTTGCCTGGTTTGAAGATTATTTTCACTGTAAAAATAAATTGGAGCCGCAAGCCATGTGCAAGGCCAGAGTCGGGCCATAAAATCAACAAATAAAGCCTTCATATCCTGCTGGTACTTGCAATGAATAGGGGTTTTGTCAATATAGTTATTCCAGGATCCATAACGTCTGACAATATCATTAAAAGTTGTGCCGGCTTTGTTGTCTCCTGAAGGTTTCAGGTTGCCGGTTAATTTCGCTTTTTTATCAAATACGAGAGAATGGGAAGAAGCCCTGTTTGTACGATAAGCCTCTCCATCATTAAATCGAAATGTCTGTTTTAAATTAAATTTTTTAAACCCGATCTTTTTTGCAAGAGTCCTGGCCTCATCTATCTGGTGGGCGTTATGTTCAAAAACGATAAAGTCCCACCTGGCCTTGCCACCAGCAGAGATAAAGGCTTCAGCATTTGCAATTATTTTGTCAAAATGACTGTTGACTCTGTATTTGTGATTGGTATCCTTTAAGCCATCAATGCTGAAAAAAATCATATGACGATGACCTTTAAGTTGTTGTCCCAGATCTTTCCACCACTTTTCACTCCTCAGACTGCCATTGGTTGCGGCCATAAAGAAGGGCGACCCGTGGGAAAAAATATGCTCAATGGCAAACGTGAAACCGGCACTTATAACAGGATCACCATAGTTCCCATTAAAAACAATTTTATCCAGTTGTTTAAGCAATGAAGGGGTAAAAATATTAATGTAGTCTTCCCTTTCCAATTCCGCCAGTGGCAATTTGGAATTCAACTGACCCCTTTCAACCCGCGAACACTGTGGACACAGAAGATTACAGCGACTTGTCGGGTCAACCTGTATGCATTGAATGTCCCCGTAGTTTATGAATTTATCCGTATTCACAGGCAATTGGCCTCCAAAAGGGGATGTCCTGTGACATGGGAATAAAGCTCAGGAATGACATCTGACATTTTTTCATGTCTTATTTCATCCAGCCTGTTTGTGTATTCAAGGAATTTGGGAATCAGATGACTCCAGTCCTCAGAATTCATATATTTTACATAACCACCAAGCAACTCATCAGCCTTTTGTTTCAGGTTCTCTCTTTTTGTTCTGGGCAGGTTGTTTTTACAGGACCACTCCTGCAACCAGGGGGAAAAAGATCTGAATCTGTCTTCAACAAGCTTTTTAAAGGATTGAGGTAAAAGCCTTATATTAAGAAAACCCGGGTTATGCAGGAGATGTGTTGTCAAAAGTGGACGGGCTCCCGTACTGTTCACGTGTTGAAATTTCTTTTCAAGTCTCCACTTTATAAAGTCAGGGAGATGCAGAATGTTATACACCTGCACAGTTGGTGCTATACACAGATTAAAATTTCCAGTGGCATTATCCAGTAAATCCAGGTTCTTTTCAATTTTCCCCCAATGGCTTGGGTACCTGATATAGTCATTGATTGGTCCAACTCCATCAATGCTTGCTCCAATTTTCACATTCTTAAACTCTTTCCACAGTTTAAGAGCCTTTTTTGGCAGTACAGTCAAATTGGTGTTGTATTCCACAATAACATCTCCGGGGTTCCCATATCTAATAATCGCCTCCAGAAGTTCGTAATGCCTGTCAATAAGCAGGGGTTCTCCACCAACAGTGTAAATGTGTCTGATATTTGCAACATTTGACTTTATTTGTCTCCAGAAGTTTGGTGATGAAATCCAGTCATAATCCCGATTTTCAGTCTGGTAACCACGACGACCCTTTCTGATAAGCCTGACAGTACCGTGTGAATCGGAAAATTCGTTCCCCCATATCCTGACATGATCTGAATACCAATAGTCAGAATCAGTGGGTCCACACATCCGGCATTTCAGGTTACAAAGGTTGCCAAACCTTAAATCATAGTGTTTCAGGGGAAGACTTTTTGTATCAATGGAACCATCAGAATTTGTCACCTGTCGGGCTTTGGTCAAGTCAAAGAACTTTTTCCAGTTTTTGTTTTCATAATTTCTACGACTGACAACTCCTGCAGTATCCTCTCTCTGACACCTGATACAGGTTTCAGGGTCTTTCCCCGCAAGCATTTCAAGGCGAATCCTTCTTAACGTGGGTGAATTCCTGGCCTCTTCAAGGTCATCAAATCCGGCATTAAAAATTCCCCCGTCCTCTTTTTTTAAAGTTCCCCGCCCTTTTGCGATATTGGCCTGACAACAAACCCTCAGATCACCATTGTTTCTCACTGCTTGAAATATCCAGGGGACAGGACACCAGGTTTTGGACATAACTTTAACTTTCTCCATCAGTGGGATAAGGTTGTATGGGATCCAATGCAAATTCACTGATATTAACAGACTCCGGTTGATTGATAATCCAGGCAATAATATCACTGATATAGTCAGGATCAAGTTTTTTGACCTTTGGATACTTTTCATTCTCATGCGGTGTATCAATGCATCCGGGGGATATGTAGGTGACTCTGATGCCCGAGGGAGTATTCCCAGGACCACCCAACGATGCCACGGAAAGATTTTTGCAATAAGCTCTCAGAGCTTTCTTTTCTATGGGATAAATCCATGAAGTGCTTTTGACAAAGGCATCCGCCGTACTCCCAATACAAATGATATGACCCTTGTGATTGTGGGTTTTCCATTTTTCATAAACAATCTTAAGTAACTTAATCTGATTGAAGTCATAAAGTGAGGAGCAATTAATAAAAACATCAAATTCCAGACTTATATCCGCACATTTTTCCTGTAAACCTCTTTTGCAAAGATCAAAACCATTGGCCCGACTCGCAAACTGAGCCTGAAACTTCCTGGCCAGACTCTTTGCCAGACCATATTCGGGATTGCCGACAATAAATATTTTTTGTTCATCAGAATTCAACCGCCCCGTTTCTCCCTGCTACATACGTTACACTGGTCTTGTTTGAAGGTAGCTGCTCACAATTTTGGATGAGATTGGCATTCACCTGCCTTTACATTATGGCAGGAGAGATGTTTTCTGTAAAGAGTAAAAGTCGTAATGATGGAAAATACCCTTAACCCTCCGGGTTCTATGATTTATACTGATCCTGTTTGAAGTTTCACGGGAAACTTTTTATTAAAAAGCCTGATTTTTTAAAGACGATCGCATATAATGATCTGTTTTCTCAGAATATTGACTAATTGCCCTGAAATGGTTTAAAATGGAATTCCAATGCAGCATTCAATCAATACTGTATCAACGACTGATCGTGTTTGGATTTCCAAAGGGCTTCTCCATGAAAGTCCCGTGAAAAACAAATGGTCTTCAGTGTGTCTTTGGATTGTGGAGATCTCTTTATGAAAAAGTATATGGAATTTTCTGAAATCAAAGGCCTGCAGATTGAACCCACCAGTCAATGCAATCTGCTTTGTCCACAATGCATGCGCGTTGACAACGGAAAAGTCAACCCTCTTTTGCCTTTGACAGAACTCACTCCTGATGACTATGACAATATTTTTACAAATCAATTGATGTCTCAATTGGAATACGTCTTTTTCAATGGCAGTTATGGAGACCCCATGGCCGCCAAAAATCTGGATTATGTCATTAACAGGCTTTTAAACAAAGTAAATTCAATAAAAATATTCACTAATGGGAGTTTAAAAAACATTTCCTGGTGGAAGGATATGGGTGATAGGTTTTCAGGAACAAACAATGAAGTCATTTTCTCAATAGATGGACTGGAGGACACCAACTCAATATACCGTGTAAACAGCAATTTCAAAAAAATAATGGAAAATGCCACTGCGTACATTCAGGCAGGAGGCATAGCCAGATGGGATTTTCTCGTTTTTTCTCACAATTATCATCAGATTGATGAAATAAAAATTCTTGCAAAAAAGATGGGTTTTAAAAGTTTTCAGGAAAAAAAGACCCGGCGATTCGTCAAGGGAAACTACACTCATCGCCGCAAATCAGAAAAAGTTTTCAATAAAAAAGGAAAAGTTATGGGAACTTTAAGCCCACCACCGGAAAATGAAAAAACTCTGGAAGGGATTCTTAAAAAATATGGTTCTTTTCACAAATATATTGATGCAACATCCGTTCATTGTAAATACCAAAAAGATATAAAAGGGGTTTTTATTGATTTTGAAGCTCTGGTCTGGCCTTGTTGCTGGCTGGGTTCCCCAACTTATTTTACAGACCAGGATAATCCACAAAAAAAACAATTTGAAGAGCTTAAAGACAAATATGAAAAAAATTTTAACAGTCTGAGACATCATTCTCTTGATGAAATTCTGTCCCATCAGTGGTTTAACTCTGATCTGGTCCAGAGCTGGCAAAACAAAATGACAGATCAAAACCCAAAACTTTTTATCTGTGGACGAACTTGTGGAACGGATTACGAGTTTACCAGCAAACCGGGTTCCAAAAACAGCAAGATGTTTGTATTATGATTGGGATGTATTGACGTTATGAATCGATTGGTGGCCACTAAATACAAACACGACGTAAACATGATGACAGTGGACTGGTATCTTGGAAAACGATGTAATTTTTCATGCAGTTACTGTGCTGATTTTATCCATGATAATTATTCAGATCATCTTCCCTTTGAAAAAATGAAAATCTTCGTTGACAGACTCACAGAGGTTTATGGCAAAGGTATTCACTGGAGTCTGACTGGAGGGGAACCAACCATTAATCCGGATTTTTTAAGGCTTCTTGAATATTTACAGGACAAGAAACATGACATATCCATATGCACAAATGGAAGTCGATCCATTGATTATCTTCTACAAATGTATGAATTGGCGGATCATGTGATTCTAAGTCTTCATTTTGAACACATTTCCAAAAGACTGGATGAGTACACTGAAAAAGTTTTGAAGCTTGAAAAGTGGAGAAGGGAATGGAATCAAAAAATTCCTTCGGAAAATCCAGGGAATAAAGAAGAACAAACACATCGTAAAACATTTATTCTGCGTTTTATGGTCGTACCCGGATTTTCAGAGGAAATTGAAAATCTTTCCCACAAACTGGCTTCCCGGTTTGAAAAAGTGGAATACAGGGTCATTCGCCCACAAAAAGAAAGTTTTGTGACTGAGAATAAAGTCAAGACAAGATCCGGGTCTTACAAATGGAAAACAAGACCGGAAAACAGAGTTATAGACAAAAATACCAAAGTGGCCCCCAACCAGGACAATAGAAGAAAAATGAAAGATCTAATTGAAAGAGAAAGAAACTGGTATTCCAGAAAAGACAGAAAAACCATGGAAAAATTTTATAAAACCATACATCCCAATCGTAAATGGCTCATTGGTTTTCTGGAAAAGGATAACGGGGATATTTTCAGGGAAGAGTATTATTACAACGATCTTAATTACCAGGGAAAAACACAATTCACGGGATGGATTTGTCAGGCGGGAGTGAGACTTCTGAAAATTGCACCCAATGGGGATATTTTTATCGCCAATTGTTTTCAGGGAGGATCACTGGGCAATATTTATTCCATGAATGAAACATTCAGGCCTCCCAAAAAACCGGTTATCTGCCAAAAATCAAGATGCACGGATCCTCTGGATTTAAGACAACCCAAATACATTGATGAAAAATACAAATATCTTGTTGAACCTGATAAGATTTGAGGTGAATTGTTTTGAAGTTTCCCAACCCTGAATCAACCGATTCCAGCGGGCTTCTCTGTATGGGAGGCGATTTAAACCCGGAAAGTCTGGAATTGGCCTACAGCCAGGGAATCTTTCCCTGGCCTCAGGAAGGATTCCCTGTATTGTGGTTTTGTCCACCTCAAAGAGGGGTTTTGTTTTTTGAGGAATTTAAAATTCCAAAAAGTACCCGAAAGATTTTTAAGAAAAAAACTTTTGAACTGACTTTAAACTGTGAGTTCGGGCAGGTTATTGAGAACTGTGCCAAAGCCCCGGGAAGAAAGGAAACCTGGATTTTACCCGAAATGACAGAGGCTTATAAAAAACTCCACCAAAGGCAAAAGGCCATGAGTGTGGAATCCTGGTGGGAGGGACAGCTTGTGGGCGGCCTTTATGGAGTTCTTCTAAAGGGGGTTTTTAGCGGAGAAAGTCTGTTCTTTAAAAAATCTGAAGCCTCAAAACTGTGTCTGGTTTATCTTGTTGATCATTTAAAATCCCTGGGACACCAGTGGATGGATATCCAGATGGTGACTCCCGTGACCAGACAATTTGGAGGTCGGTTGATCCCAAGAAAAACATTTTTAAATTTGCTGAAAGATCGACAGAAACAATGGAGTGAACAGTCCTGAAACAATCAAACATAAAGCAACCGAGCAGACTTTGGTCCTGGTCAGTCCGGATTCCACTCTATACTGATCCAATTTGGATTTTCATGTTATAATTCCCTGGAAAATCCGTGAAAACTCAAACAAAATCAGTATATAGTTTGTTACTAAAAAATAGCTTGAATTTCTCTTGACATCTGAACGAGTTATCATATAATTTTATATGACAAGAAATCAGGGATTCGGGAAAATATTCTTTTTCAATCTCATTGGAATTTTCCTTCTCCTTTTTCTGGTTAATGGCTTTTTTATCGGCCTTATACAGTTAGAAAAATGGAGGAAACCCCAGATAAAAACAACACAAATGTATGATTTCCCCCTTCACAAAGATGATCCTGAACTGGGCTATTATGCCCACCCTAATGTTTCAAACACCTACATTAAAACTTATGGAGACAAAATCGTTTATCAGGTGGAATACGCAACTGATAAATACGGTAGGCGCAAACACCCATCAGTCAATCCAATGGCTCGGAAATTTGCTGTTTTCTTTGGCGGTTCAAACACCTTTGGAGAGGGACTTCCAGCAACGGAAACTCTCCCCTACCTTTTTGAGAAAAAAAATCCCCAGTTTCATTCCTACAATTATGCCTTTTTTGGTTGGGGGCCTAACAACAATCTAAGACAATTACAAACTTCCAACATCCCCAATCAGGTTTTTGAAAAAGACGGTCTTGTCATCTATCAATATTTTGATTTTCACCGAAAGAGAGTTTTGGGAACAGCCAGACATTTTTATTTTTGGATATTCACCAGAAGATGTGGATAAAAAAAGCCCTTTTTAACTTCTAAATGTCATTTCGTGGAATAAATAAGGACAGCCATCCTGGCTGATATGGGGCTCTGCCCCACACCCCAATTCGTTGAGCATCCCCGCTCAACGAATCACATTTTTAGTGCATTAAGATTCATATTGAAATAGCATCTCCCGCCAGATTCCAGTAAATCATAATTTGAGAAAACAACAACCAAAAAAGGGCGAAAAGATGCTGGTAAAGACTATCCTAAATAAATGTTACAAATTCAAGTCTTTTGTTTACGGGAGAATAACTTTATTCACCGAGGGCGGGGAAACTTGTATTCATGTTCAAATTCACCCTCGAAAAAATGGTATCCCCATTTGTTCGGGATGCCATCAGGAGGCTTCTATTTATGATACATCCCCGAAGGCACGAAAATTTGAATTTATTCCTATCTGGGGAATTCCCGTGTTCTTCTGTTATAAAATGAGACGAGTCAACTGCTCTTGGTGTGGAGTTAAAGTTGAAAAAACTCCATGGAGTGATGGAAAAAACCAATTAACCAAAGTCTATATGCAATTTCTGGCAAATTGGGCCAAGGTGCTGTCATGGAAAGAGGTGTCAGTTCGGTTTAGAACAAGTTGGGGGAAGGTTTTTCGCTCTGTGGAGTTTATCGTTGAGTGGGGCCTTTCCCATCGCTGTTTAGAGAGTGTCAGGGCTATTGGAGTTGATGAGATTCAGTGGAAAAAGGGGCATAAATATCTAACTTTAGTTTATCAGATCAACTCCGGATGTGTCCGTTTACTTTGGATTGGAAAAGAGCGGACAGAGGAAACTTTTTCAAAGTTCTTTGATATGCTGGGGACAAGAAGAACACAACTTATTGAATACGTTTGCTCAGATATGTGGAAACCTTATTTGAAGGTTATAAAGGATCGAGTGTCTCAAGCCACTCATATCCTGGACCGTTTTCATATCGTTGCTCGGATTAACAAAGCAATAGATAAAGTGAGAGCGGGAGAGCATCGTCAGATGAAAGCGGATGGATATGACCCTGTGTTAACAAACTCCAGGTGGCTTTTATTAAAGCACTCAGAGAATCTGACAGAAAAACAGGAGGTTGGTTTGAAGAAACTTTTACAATACAACCTCAGGAGCGTCAGGGCCTATTTACTAAAAGAAGAGTTCCAATTCTTTTGGGATTATTTATCCCCCTCATGGGCGGATAAGTTTCTGGCTCGCTGGACAACCAAAGTCATGCGTTCCCGGATAGAGCCTTTGAAACATGAAGCCAAGATGATTCGACGACATAAGGATCTCATTCTCAATTGGTTTAGGGCCAAAAAACAATTTTCATCGGGGATTGTAGAGGGTTTAAACAACAAAGTAAAACTGACTATGAGAAAATCTTACGGTTTTAGGGAGTACAAATCCATTAAAATAGCTTTATATCATTCCCTTGGAAGATTACCTGAACCTCCACTCATTCACAAATTCTGGTGAAGAGGCTTATTTTTCATGGCAGAATACAAAAAGCCCCTACTATCGGCTGATTGATGGTAAACTCAGGCATAAAGGGTCTTTTTATAAATCCCATCCCTTTTATGTCTGGTTCCTTAAGGTCATTTATCCGGGATTTCTGGAATATTTTCATATTGATTTTTTTGAAGATAATTATTCCATAAGCCTCACATGTGCTGTTATCATGGAAATGAAAAAATCAGTTGAACAGCAATTCCCAAAATCCGATTTTGTTGTTCTTGTTGGTTTAAATTCATCCATTGAAGATCCATTCATTGAAAGATGCTTCGTGAAAAAAGCTATCCCTTTTATAGATGCCCGCCTGGACGACAGAAGACAATGGAAAACCCCATGCCCTGACTGCAGAAAGATGCCAAAACCTGTCAACATTCACGGAGAAAATAAACTGAAAATTATGTCCGGAGTGGAGGGTCATTATAGTTTTTTTGCCAACGAAATTTTATCTGACAGGCTTTCCCATTGGTTGCTCAAAAAAAAAGATTAAATCCCCTATTAAAATGTTTGATCACAGGGGTTTTTGTTTTTTTACAAGCCACCAGAGTCCCAAAGCCCGTGAGATAACGAAAAATCCAAAAGCCTGTCTCTGCTTTCACTGGCAAAAACCCCTTCATCGTCAGGTGAGAATCCAGGGCCTTGTTGAACAATTGGGAGTCATGGAATCTGAAAGTTATTTTAAAACCCGTCCACGGGGCCACCAGATCGGAGCCTGGGCCTCCCCCCGAAGCCAAAAGATAAAAGACCGTATGGATATTGAAGAACGATTTAAGAAAACAGAAAAAGAATTTGGACACGGGGACATTCCCTGTCCCCCCCACTGGGGTGGCTTTCGGTTAAAACCACCGAGTGTTGAATTCTGGCAAAGTAGGGAATTCCGTCTCCACGATCGGCTGAAGTTCATCCGCAGGACTCTTCAGTCCCCCTGGGAAATCAGCCGTCTGGCCCCCTGAAAAGCAGGCGAATACCACAACCATTTAAAAATCCAGCAACCACTTGAAAACCGAAAGAGTCCGGGTATAATTGGAATGTTGTAAAGGTCTGGCTTTAAAATTCAGGTGGGTTCCCCAAACTGGAAAACACTGGAGGGTTCAGGCTGCAACATCAATGTTTTCCACTTTTTTTACGAGGTCCCTTTGAAATTCAGCATCCAGAGAGCCAATTTGGAATATGTGGAGGGTCTTTACGGGATTTACAAAAAAAATCCTGAGAAACTGGATGAGTCCTGGCAGGCCTTTTTTGCGGGTGTTGACTTCAACCAGGATTTAACCGGAGGCCTTTCAGCCAAAGAACTTGATGTTTATCACCTCATCCAGGCTTACAGGGACTATGGTCACTTTGAAGCCCTGATCAATCCACTGAGTGCAAACAGGGCGGGGAAAGACCTGTCTCTGGATCAGTTCAATCTCAATGAGGCGGATCTGGACAGAAACTTCTCGGTCGGAGCTTTGGTGGGCATGGAGAGGGCTTCCCTGAAGGACATTATTGCCCACCTGAAAGCCTGTTACTGCGGAACCCTGTCCATTCAGGTTTCTGATGAAGTGGAGGAGGTTCGTCAATGGTTCTACAATGATATTGAAAAAAAATCATTTCAGCTCAAACCTGAACAGAAAAAAGAAATTTTCAAACAACTTTGTCAGACAGAAGTTCTTGAAAAGTTTTTACACACCCGCTTTGTGGGGGCCAAAAGATTTTCCATTGAGGGGGGGGATTCCCTCATTCCCCAGCTTGAATATCTGACAGAAAAGGCCGTTGAGTTGGGGGTGGAAGACATTGTCATTGGCATGGCCCACAGAGGGAGAATCAATGTCCTGGTTAACTTTATGGACAAGGCTATTGAACAAACCCTGTTTTCTTTT
The DNA here is from genome assembly GCA_965218815.1 of Bdellovibrionales bacterium. Classification (GTDB taxonomy): domain Bacteria; phylum Bdellovibrionota; class Bdellovibrionia; order Bdellovibrionales; family JAGQZY01; genus JAGQZY01. Next base: position 2,162,531 of record CBDCLX010000002.1, read on the forward strand.
GACGGTCAGATCCATGAAAATGATGATTTCGATGGGGATGTGAAATACCACCTGGGCTACAGTGCTGACAAAAAAACAAAAAAAGGGGTCTGTCATATCTCCCTGGCTTTTAATCCCAGCCACCTGGAAGCAGTCAATCCCGTGGTTTGTGGAATGGTCCGGGCCAAACAGCGTCGATATGAAAAACGGCACAATGGGGTACCGGATATTCTGGAAGAATCCGGTCACCACTCCGGTCACAATCCAGGTCACAATCCATGGGGGTCTCGTAAGAGGGAAAAAGTGGTGCCTGTACAGATCCATGGTGATGCGGCCTTTGCCGGTCAGGGGGTTGTTTCCGAGACATTACAATTGGCCGGTCTTCAGGGTTACACAGTGGGAGGCAGCATCCATATTATCATTGATAATCAGGTGGGTTTTACCACCTCTCCCGAAGACACCCGTTCCTCCCCTTATGCCTCCGATGTGGCCAAGTCCCAGCAGGTGCCGGTCATTCATGCCAATGGGGATGATCCTGAGTCCTGTATCAGAGCTATGGACATGGCCATTCGTTTCAGGCAGGAATTTTCCAGGGATATCCTGATCAATATGACCTGTTACCGGCGTTTTGGTCATAATGAGGGGGACGAACCCTCCTACACCCAGCCGATGATGTACAAGACCATTAAAAAACACCCCACTGTCAAAAAGATTTATGCTGCAAAACTCATGGGGGATGGAGTGATTGATGAGGCTTTTAAGGAAAATTATGAACAGGAGCAGGTGGACCGTCTTCAAAAAGTCCTGGAAAAAGTCCGCAGGGACAAACCAAAACCTGATGTCCAGGTCTTTGGAGGTTTGTGGAAAGGTTTAAGGCGTTCCAAAAAAGAGGACTTTCTTGAAACCTGGGACACCTCTGTCCCCATGGATCTCTTAAAAAAGGTGGCCCGTCCTCTGGTCACCATGCCTGAGAATTTCCAGCTTCATCCCAAGTTAAAAAAACTGGTTGAAAACAGAAAAAAAATGGCCGATGGCAAAAGCCCCCTGGACTGGGGAATGGCTGAACTGCTGGCCTATGGAAGTCTTATTCTTGAGGGAACCTCCATTCGTCTTTCCGGTCAGGACAGTATCCGTGGAACCTTTTCCCATCGCCACTCCTGTTTTTTTGATTTTAATACAGGGAAAAAATACAATCCCCTGGAAACCTTAAAGGAAAACAGGGAGTTTTGTGTTTACAACAGTCCTTTGTCAGAAATGGCAGTGTTGGGTTTTGAATATGGAAACTCCTGTTCAGACCCCACTTTTTTGACCATTTGGGAGGCCCAGTTTGGAGATTTTGCCAATGGAGCCCAAATTATTATTGACCAGTTTCTGGCCACAGGGGAACAAAAATGGATGCGGATGAGTGGTCTGGTCATGCTTCTGCCCCACGGTTATGAGGGTCAGGGACCTGAACATTCCAGTGCCCGTCTGGAACGCTTTTTACAGCTCTGTGCCCAAAAGAATATGCAGGTTTGCAATTTAAGCACTCCCAATCAGTTCTTTCATGCCCTGAGAAGACAGATGAAACGTCCCTTTCGCCTCCCTCTTGTTATCATGTCTCCAAAATCCCTGTTGCGTCATCCAAAAGCTGTTTGTAGTCTGGAAAGTCTGAGTGAAGGTTCCTTCCAGGAAGTCCTGACAGACCGGAATGTGAATATGGAAAAAGTTGAAAAATTGGTTTTTCTCAGTGGAAAACTTTACTATGATCTTTTGGCAGGACGGGAGAATCTGGAAGATAAGGATAAAAACAAGGTGGCCCTGGTGAGAGTGGAACAGCTTTACCCCTATCCCAAAGAACAGTTGCTCTCTGTTCTGAAACGGGCAAAAAAATGTCAGTCTGTGGTTTGGGCCCAGGAGGAACCTAAAAACAAGGGAGCCTGGTCTTATATCAATGACCGTTTGAAGGAAACCATGATAAAAGCCGGGGGTTTGGGTGCCCTGAATTATGTGGGGAGGGGTTTTCGGGCCAGTCCGGCCACAGGTTCAAAGGCTGTTCATGAAAGGGAACAAATGCAAATTGTGAAGGAAGTGTTTTCAATGAACAAGGAAGGAAATGATGGAAATTAAGATTCCCGCCGTGGGTGAGTCCGTCACAGAGGCCACCCTTGGTGAATGGATGAAACAAGACGGGGATTACGTTCACAGGGATGAGGTCCTTCTCGCCATTGAGACGGACAAGGCCAGCGTGGAACTGGTGGCCGAGTCCTCAGGTGTTCTGAGTATTGAAGTGAAGGAAGGGGAAACTGTTGAAATTGGGACTGTCATAGGAAAGCTGGACACTTCAGCACCGGCGGACAAGGAGACTCCCTTCCCTCAGACTGATGAAAGAAAACCGGAAGGCCCCCTTTCTTCAGAAAAATCTTCAGTCCTGATCTCCTCCGGTGATCCGGCTGCTGCACCCGGGTCTCTCGCTGGAGGAAAAACACCCGGCCAAACCCGGGTTTCCCCTGAAGATTTCAGCCCCTCTGTAAGAAAAATGATTCTTGAAAAAGGGTTGGATCCCACCGGAATTCAAGGCACCGGTCGGGGCGGCCGTCTGACCAAAGAGGATGTGATAAAAGCACAGGCCGCTCTGTCAACAACTGGAACCAGGTCTCAGACAGACAAAACAGAAACCCAACAGTTCAGGGATTTAAAAAGTCCGACGGGAACCGGAAAAACAGGGGAAATTGAGCGAGTCAAAATGACCACCATCCGAAAAAGGATTGCAGAAAGACTGGTCCAGTCCCAGCAAACAACAGCCACTTTAACCACTTTTAATGAAGTGGATATGTCGGCCCTGATCCATCTTCGATCCCAATACAGGGAAACTTTTGAAAAAAAACATGGAGTGCGTCTGGGTTTTATGGGTTTTTTTGTGAAAGCGGCCATTGAAGCCCTCAAACAGTTTCCGGCAGTGAATGCCTCTATTGAGGGCACTGATATTCTGTACAAAAACTTTTTTAATATTGGCGTGGCGGTGAGTTCCCCCAGGGGTCTGGTGGTGCCTGTGATTAAAAATGCAGATCAGATGACCTTGGCTGAGATTGAAAGGACCATACGGGATTATGCCCTTAAGTCCAGGGAGGGAAAGATCACCATTGATGACATGAGTGATGGAACTTTTACCCTCAGTAATGGAGGGGTCTTTGGTTCTCTTATGTCCACCCCCATTTTAAACCCACCCCAGTCGGGCATTCTTGGAATGCATAAAATTGAAAAAAGACCGGTGGTGATCGGGGATGAAATGAAAATCCGGCCCATGATGTATCTGGCTTTTTCCTATGATCACAGGATGATTGACGGAAAAGAGTCCGTGGGTTTTCTGGTTAAAATCAAGGAGAGTATCGAGGAACCATCCCGTTTACTCCTTCATATTTAGTTCACTTTTTCAGAGAGGTTTTTATGGCTGAAGTTTTTGATGTTGTGGTGATTGGTTCAGGACCGGGGGGTTATGTGGGGGCCATCCGCGGGGCCCAACTGGGACTCAGGGTGGCCGTGGTGGAAAAGGAACCGGACCTGGGGGGAACCTGTCTGAATATTGGCTGCATTCCCTCAAAGGCCCTCCTTGACTCCAGTGAACACTATTATCAGGTCAACCACGAGTTTGCCGAACATGGAATAGAACTGGAACAAGTAAAGCTGAACCTTTCCAGCATGATGAAAAGAAAGGACAAAGTGGTTAAGGATTTGACGGGAGGGATCAAACACCTCTTTGATAAAAACGGGATCACCCGCTTTCATGGTTGGGGCCGGATCAAGGCTCCAGGTCAGGTTGAGGTGAAGGGAGATGACAGAACAGAAGTCATTGAATGCAAAAACATTGTCATTGCAACCGGCAGTGTGCCCGTGGAACTTCCCTTCCTCAAATATGATGGTCAGAATATTATCTCCTCCACAGAGGCTCTGGCTCTGAAGTCCGTACCTGAACATTTGATTGTGGTGGGGGGAGGGGCCATCGGTCTTGAAATGGGTTCGGTCTGGATGCGTCTTGGGTCCAGAGTCACAGTGATTGAATTCACTGACAAGATCTGCGGCCCCATGGACGGGCAAATATCAAAAGACCTCCTCCGTATTCTCAAAAAACAGGGTATGAACTTTATGCTTTCCTCAAAGGTGACCGGCGGCTCGGTGAAAAAGGGGCAGGTCACCATTACATTTGAAAACCTTAAAAAAAGATATGAAGACAGCCTTAAAGGAGATAAGGTTCTGGTGGCCGTTGGTCGCAAGGCTTTTATTGACGGATTGGAACTTAAGGAAGTGGGGGTTGAATTCAATGAAAAGGACCAGATTGTCACCAACACCCATTTCCAAACCTCTGTTCCCGGAATTTACGCCATAGGGGATGCTATTGGTGGAGCCATGCTGGCCCACAAAGCCGAAGAGGAGGGGGTGGCCATCATGGAACAGATTGCAGGACATCAGGGGCACGTCAATTATGCAACAGTGCCTTGGGTGATTTATACCTGGCCCGAAGTGGCCGGTGTGGGAAAAACCGAGGAGGAACTCAAAGAGCAGGCCGTGGACTATGCTGCGGGCCATTTCCCTTTTTCCGCCAATGGACGGGCCAGAGCCATGAACTCCACGGAAGGACGGGTCAAAATTCTGACTGACAAAAAGACAGACAGGATTCTTGGGGTTCATATTGTAGGCCCAAGAGCTTCAGACATGGTGGCCGAGGCTGTGGTGGCCATGGAGTTTGGAGCCAGTTCCGAAGACATTGCCCTGAGTTTTCACGCCCATCCCACGCTTGCGGAGGTCATGCGTGAAGCCGCTCTTGATGTGGACAACAGGGCCAGGCAAATGTGAAAACCAGGACAAAGTGCCAGTACAGTTCCTGCCAAATATTTGCTTTTTTATTAAGTCCCGGAGAAAATATCCCGATCCTAATCCTGTAAGTCATTGAGGAATGACAGAATTTGTACTCATCCAGTTTGGATTTTAAGATTGTAAAAGAAAAAATCATGAAAATGAGATAAAATGGATAATAACAGAAATAATTATGGGAGTATCATGAATCATCTGGTTCCAATTGTGGTTGAACAGACACCAAGGGGGGAGAGAAGTTACGATATTTACTCCCGACTTCTTAAGGATCGTATTGTCCTTATAGGAACCCCCATTGATTCCCTGGTTGCCAACAGCGTTATTGCCCAAATGTTATTCCTTGAAGCCGATAACCCGGATAAGGATATTCAGCTTTACATTAATTCCCCCGGGGGGAGTGTCACCGATGGCCTGGGAATTTATGATATCATACAATTTGTCAAATGCGATGTGGCCACCACCTGTATGGGCATGGCAGCCAGCATGGGTTCCCTTCTCCTCTGTGCGGGAACCAAAGGGAAACGCTATGCCCTGCCCAATGTCCGTGTCATGATTCACCAGCCCCTCATCGGAGGGCTGTCCGGGCAGGCCAGTGACATTGAAATTCATGCCCGTGAATTGATTAAAACAAAAGAACGGTTGATTAAAATTTATGAAACCCATACGAATCAGACTTATAATCTCCTTGAAAAATCCATGGATCGTGATAATTTTATGGATGCCAAACAAGCCAAAAAGTTTGGATTGGTGGATCAGGTTGTTGAATTCAGAAAAGCAAGCCAAAGCAACAAAAAGGGGGCCTGAATGAGTCGTCGGGAAGGTGCTTCAAGTTTGCTGAGATGCAGTTTCTGTGGCAAGAATCAAAACGAGGTCAAGAAACTCATTGCCGGCCCGGGTGTTTACATCTGTGACGAATGCATAACCCTCTGTACGGATATTATTGAAGAGGAAAAAGGCAGGGAGGAAAATTCATCAGCCCAGTTTAAAGTGCCCAAACCTGCTGAGATCAAGGAATATCTGAATGAATATGTGATCGGTCAGGAAATGGCCAAGAAAGCCCTTTCAGTGGCCGTACACAATCACTATAAAAGAATCAATTCGAGGAAGAAAAAAGATGATGTGGAGATTTTAAAAAGCAATATCCTTCTGATCGGTCCAACAGGTTCAGGAAAAACCTACCTGGCCCAGACCATTGCCAAAATTCTCAATGTTCCCTTTGCCATGGCTGATGCCACGGCTTTAACGGAAGCCGGTTATGTGGGGGAAGATGTCGAAAATGTGATTCTAAACCTGTTGCAGTCTTCTGATTACGATGTTGAAAGATGCCAGCGTGGGGTCGTTTATATTGATGAAATTGACAAGATCACCCGTAAATCAGAAAACCCGTCAATCACCCGGGATGTCAGTGGAGAGGGAGTCCAGCAGGCTCTTTTAAAAATCCTTGAGGGGACTGTGGCCAACCTCCCTCCCAAAGGGGGACGCAAACATCCCCAGCAGGAGTTCATCCAGGTGGACACCACAAATATTCTGTTTATATGCGGTGGGGCCTTTGTGGGACTTGAAAAAATTGTGGAATACCGCCTGTCCAATAAATCCCTGGGAATCACGGCCGAAATCAAAACAACAAAGGAAAAAGAGGAAATTGGTCACCACCTGGATCAGTTACAACCCGAAGATCTTTCCCGCTATGGCCTGATCCCGGAGTTTATCGGTCGTTTGCCCATTGTCTCCGTCCTTAAACACCTGGAAAAGGATGCTCTTATTGACATCCTGGTCAAACCCAAAAACGCCCTTGTCAAACAGTACCAAAAACTCTTTGACTATGAAAATGTCCACCTGGAGTTCACTGATGAGGCATTGGATGAAATTGCAAAGCAGGCTCTGGACAGAAAGACAGGGGCCAGAGGGCTTAGAAGTGTTATTGAAAATGCAATGCTGGACATTATGTACGAAATTCCTTCCAAACCCAACGTAAAGGAATGTATAATCAATGCTGAGGTGATTCGCACAGAGGCAAAACCTCAATTGGTTTTGGAGACATCATCCAGGAAGCGGTTGAATACCCGAAAGGAAGGCACCGGTTCAGCCGAAAGTGCTTAGTACAAATGCACTGCCCTTGGCCTGAGAATCATTCAGCTCCATAATGGGAGGAGAAAACCATGGGTCAGGAACAGTTGAAAACAGCAGAGTTGCCATTACTACCGCTCAGAGACCTCATCATATTTCCACACATGATGATGCCCCTTTTTGTGGGCCGTGAAAAGAGTATCAACGCCCTTGGGGAGGCCATGACCAGACAAAGTGATATTGTTCTGGTGGCCCAAAAAGATGCCAAAGTCAATTCTCCAAACATGGATGACCTTTACAAAGTGGGAACTGTGGGGTCCATTATTCAGCTACTGCGTCTGCCCGATGGGACAGTCAAAGTTCTGATTGAGGGAAAACGGCGGGTTGAAGTTAAAAAGATTTTAAATGAAAACACTTTTTATAAAGTTCAGGTGGCCTATATTGAAGAGGACTCCACCGAAAACCTGGAAACCCAGGCTCTGATCCGGTCTGTAAAGAACACCTTTGAAAAATACGTCAAACTCAATAAAAGAATTCCCCCGGAAATTCTGATGCGTGTGTCCAGCATTGACTCAGCAGGGGAACTTGCTGACATTATCGTGGCCCAGCTGAATCTGAAGGTTGAGGAAAAACAGAGACTTCTTGAGATGACTAACTCCACCCATCGCCTGGAGGAATTACTGAGTCTGATAACCAGTGAAATAGAAATTCTTGAGGTTGAGAAAAAAATCCGTTCAAGAGTCAAACGTCAGATGGAAAAGTCCCAGAAAGAGTATTATCTCAATGAGCAGATGCAGGCCATCCAGAAAGAACTGGGTGACAAAGATGATTATCAGAACGAATTACGGGAACTTGAAGACAAAACCCGCACAAAGCAACTGACCAAAGAGGCCAGAGAACGGGTCACCAAGGAAATCAAAAAGTTGAAGATGATGTCACCAATGAGTGCAGAGGCCGCCGTGGTGCGAAATTATATCGACTGGATCCTGTCCCTTCCCTGGACCAAATACGGAGAAGAGAAAAAAAATCTGGATCATGCTGAAAAAATTCTCAATGACGATCACTGGGGACTTGAAAAGGTCAAGGAACGAATACTGGAACATATTGCCGTTCGCTGTCTGAGTGAAAACACCCATGGTCCCATTCTCTGTCTGGTGGGACCTCCAGGTGTGGGTAAAACCTCCCTGGCCAGATCAGTGGCCCGGGCATTGGGTCGCCAGTTGGCCCGGATTTCCCTGGGCGGAGTCCGGGACGAAGCCGAAATACGGGGGCACCGTCGCACCTATGTGGGAGCCATGCCCGGCAAAATTCTTCAGGCCTTAAGAAAAGTGGATGATGGCAATCCTCTTTTACTACTGGATGAAATTGACAAAATGAGCAATGATTTCAGAGGGGATCCCAGTGCGGCCATGCTGGAAGTGCTGGACCCTGAACAAAATGCCAGTTTCCAGGACCACTACCTTGAAGTGGAATACGACCTGTCCAAAGTGATGTTTTTCACCACAGCCAATTCAGTCCACTCCATTCCCCGACCCCTCCTGGACAGAATGGAAGTGATCTCCCTGGAGGGCTACATTGAAAGTGAAAAATTCAATATTGCCAAAAAGTATCTGATCCCCAAACAACTGAAACATCATGGCCTGGATCATTACAACATCAGTTTTAAGGATGGAGCCATTAAAGACCTCACTCATTTCTACACCCGTGAGGCGGGAGTCCGCAATCTTGAGCGACAACTGGCCAGTATCTGTCGAAAAATTGCCAAGGAGATTGTCCGCGGGATTGACCTTTCAAAACATGACATAAAAACTCTCCAGACAGGGACAACAGGGATAGCAAAAGAGAAACAAACAAAAACAACAAATCAGGACAAAAAGAAGCCCCACATTATTCATTCCAAAAAAGTGGTGGAGTTTCTTGGCCCCCACAAATTCAAGCATGGAAAAATAGAAGACAATAATGAGATTGGTTTGACCAACGGCATGGCTTACACAGAAGTGGGTGGGGATTTACTGGCTGTGGAGACCACAGTGGTTCCCGGTCGCGGAAAGTTCACCATCACAGGCCAATTGGGTGATGTCATGAAGGAGTCCTGTTCCGCATCTCTCAGTTATGTCCGGTCCCGCGGCCCCCTCTTTGGTCTGGATGAACAGTTTTTCTTTAACATTGACACTCATATTCACGTTCCTGAAGGGGCCATCCCCAAGGATGGGCCTTCCGCCGGTTGTGCCATCACCACCAGTATTGTGTCTTCAGTGACAAAAATCCCCGTTAAAAAAACTGTGGCCATGACAGGTGAGATCACTTTGCGGGGAAGGGTTCTTCCCATCGGAGGTTTAAAGGAAAAGGTTTTGGCAGCCCATCGTGGAGACATCAAGACCATCATTGCTCCCAAAGAAAACCAAAAGGACTTCAAGAATATTCCTGACGAAGTCCTCAAAGATCTGACCATTGTTCTGGTGGACCATGTGGATCAGGTTCTCATCCATGCTCTTGATATTAAAAATGCCAAAGACCTTTTTAAGGTCAGAGGACATTCCAGTCTGGGTTTAAAGGCCAAGTACACAGGTCATTCCCTTTACCACTGATACTGACTTGCTTTAGGCAAGTTCGGATTAGTTCTTCCGGTTCACCTCATGGCAATCACTGAAGCCAGAAGCAGGGCCACAATGGACATCAACTTGATTAAAATGTTCATGGCAGGACCTGTGGTGTCCTTAAAGGGGTCTCCCACGGTATCTCCTATGACTGCGGCTTTGTGGGCCTCTGTTCCCTTCTTCTCACCCGGGATATTCCCTGTTTCAATGGCTTTTTTGGCATTGTCCCAGGCTCCACCGGCATTGGACATGAGAAGGGCCAAAAGCACACCTGAGAGAGTGGCTCCGGCCAACATTCCCCCCAAGGCAGCAGGTCCCAGAAACCAACCCACTATCACCGGAGCCACCACAGCAAGAAGTCCCGGAAAAATCATCTCCCTGAGAGCGGCCTTTGTGGAAATCTCAATACAGCGGGTGGTGTCCGGCTTTCCTGTTCCTTCAAACAAACCCGGGATCTCCTTAAACTGGCGACGGATCTCTGTCACCATATCCCCTGCAGCTTCTCCCACAGAAGTCATGGTCATGGATCCAGCCCAGAGAGGAACAACAGCACCAAGAAAAAGCCCTATAACCACCATGGGGTCTGTAATGTCCATGGACAGAGGTTCAAGGCCCTCTTTCAATCGAATGGCATTCACCGAAGAACCGTAGGCAACAAACAGGGCCAGAGCCGTAAGAGCGGCTGAACCAATGGCAAAGCCCTTTCCCATGGCCGCTGTGGTGTTGCCGATGGCATCAAGCTCATCAGTGATTTTACGCACATTAGGGCCAAGACCTGACATTTCAGAAATTCCACCCGCATTGTCTGCCACGGGTCCATAGGCATCAATAGTCATGGTCACACCCACTGTGGCCAACATTCCCACAGCAGCCAGAGCAATCCCGTAAAGCCCTGCCATGTTGTAAGAAAAGTAAATGGTGACACACAAAATAAGAATGGGAAGAACACAAGACTCAAGACCCACGGCAAAGCCGGTGATAATATTGGTGGCAGGTCCTGTTTTTGAAGCTTCAGCAATCCTTATAATGGGGCCCTTGGCTGTGTAATACTCTGTTACATAACCGATGGCCAGGCCGGCCAGGGTTCCCAAAATGATGGGCCAGAAAACGGAGAATTCAAAGCCAAGACTGTTAATAAAAAGAGCAGCAAGCAGTAAAAATCCTCCAGCAGCTGTGTACTCCGAGACATGGAGAGCCTTGGCTGGTGGCAGAGACCTGAATGCATTCATGCCAACAATACCAACAAAAGAGGAAATAAGACCCAACACCGAAAGAAGCAATGGAAGTCCCATCAGCAGAACCCGGGCGGATTCACCGTCACTGTGAAGTTGATTGAGAGCTTCAGACCCCAGGGTGGCTGCAATGGCAATGCTTGCCACCATGGCCCCCACATAGGATTCAAAAATATCAGCTCCCATGCCGGCCACATCCCCCACGTTATCCCCCACATTATCGGCAATCACTCCAGGATTTCTTGGATCATCCTCAGGAATTCCAGCCTCCAACTTACCAACAAGATCAGAACCCACATCAGCGGCTTTTGTGAAAATCCCTCCTCCAACACGGGCAAAAAGGGCAATGGAAGAGGCTCCCATGGAAAACCCGGAGATCACCCCCGTGGTTTCAACATACTGTCCCCAGAAGTAATAGAAAATTCCAAGCCCGATCAGTCCCAGGGAGGCCACGGAAAGACCCATGACGGCCCCCCCTCTGAAAGCCACAAGCAGAGCCGGACCAATGCCCCCCTCTTTGGCTGCTGTTGCCGTCCGCACATTGGACCTGGTGGCTGACTTCATCCCGATAAATCCAGCGGTTCCAGAGGCCAAAGCCCCAAACAAAAAAGCTGTTGCTGTTGCAAAGTCCTTGACCCCAATCAGCAAACCAAAAACAACCACAACAAAGACAGAGAGTACCCTGTATTCGGCTCTCATAAAGGTCATGGCCCCCAGGTGAATCTCCTCACCAATGGCTGTCATTTTTTCATCCCCGGTGGAAAGACTCCTGTTTTTCAGATACAAAAACAGGGCAAAGGCCAATCCCAGTCCCCCTGCCACTGGAGCAATAAGACCAATAGACTCAATAATATGAGGCATTTCAAACTCCTTTTTTATCTGTCATAAAAAACCAGACCCGTCCTTCGTTTCACGTTCATGAAAAAGACACTCCCCCTCCGTGGAAACTCCCCTTTTTAAGACTGGACTGGCTGATATGTTTGTTGTAGTTTCCCTGTGTCTCTGATTTTTACGGGAATGTCAATGTCAATGGGGAAACCCCGCATTTCCAGTGATCATTGTCCAAAGGAGCAACCCATGTCCTACACTCTCTATAAACTCATCCACCTTTTGGGGATTTTTCTGATTCTGTTGAGCCTGGGGGCCATAGCCTCCCACCGTTTCCAAGGTGGAGGGAAGAAAAACTTTAAAAACAGAAAGTTTTTTATGAGCTTCCACGGTCTCGGTCTCTTCCTGTCTTTTGTGGCGGGTTTTGGCCTGATTGCCAAAGGAGGTTATCACTTTGACAACGGGTGGATTTACATAAAACTGCTTGTCTGGATCAGTCTTGGAATTTATCCCGTGATTTTTTACAGACAAAAAGACAATAAGGACAAAAAACCTTTTTTTGTTCTTCTGATTCTTCTTGTCCTCGCTCTTCTGTCTGTTGAATACAAGTTTTTTTAGTAACTGCTCACACTTTTAGTCTGAACTTTTTACATGGTTGAAAGTTCTCTTTGAGTTTTTACAGGAGCCATGTTAAAAGCCCATAACCACTCACACTCTGATGACAGGATTTTCTCTTTGGCTGCCATAATATAAATGACAAGTGGTCAGCAATAATGAAAACAAAAAGAGATGTGCAGTCACCATTATTCATCCATGAGGCATGAGGAGGAAAGTGTGAACCGTGTTGTTTTGGTGTTCGTTTTTTTTATTATTTTATTTTCAAAGGCACTCGGACAGAGGTATCTTACAAACGAGGAACTCAAACAGGTGTGGAGGAATACAGGATTTGATTTGAATTCTTTTTTGCAGGAAATGAATAAAAAATGCCACAAGTCTGAAAAGTTCTTCAGTGCCTGTATGATGGCTTTCCATGAGCTGTTTTCCCGTATAGATGGCAACAACCCCCAACAATTACGGGTTTCCAATCTCAATGAACTGGAAATCGTTCCTTACACGGAGAAAAATGATGATTTGGAAACTCTGGACTCATTTGTGACATCCAGAAGTGAACGAAGGAAGTCATTCCATGTTTTCTTTCATTCCAAAACAGAGGGGAAACAGGGCGACAGTTCCACCCCCATCCGGGGAATTCTTGATGATATTTTCAAACAGAGTACTGAACTTATCAATAAAGGTGTCCCTGAAGAGGATATTGCCTTCTTTCTGGGAGAGACTTACAATGTTTTTTTGTCAGAGGCCATTGACCCCCAAGCCTCCGTATACCCCTTAGAAATGGATAAACCACAGACCCCTGCCTCCAACAAATATGCCGGAATAGGAGTTAAAATCTTTAATTACAAATCAGAGGATCCCTCTGTCATTGGTACCGGTATCATGATCGATCCTGTCAAAGGTTTACCTGCTGAAAAGGCAGGTCTGAAAAAGGGGGATCTTATTCTGGCTGTTAATGGTGTGCCTCTTCAGGGAACACTCGCAAAGGAGAGACGACTCAGAGGCCCTGAAGAAACCCAAATCACACTCACTGTTCAGAGTTTTTGTGACAACGAAAAAAGGGATGTCACGATCACCCGCCGACTTATGACCTCTTCTTCTGACTGGATGAAGGACAGTCGCTTTGTCAACCTCCTCCAACAGGAACCCACGGGCTGTGAGAATGAAACCCCTGCTGTTAATAAACAGGGTCCTCAGGCATTATACGTTCCCCTCCATCACTTTCCACGGAGGGAGGATCATTTCCTTTTGTGCGAGCAATTTATCGACTTACAGAAAAGATATCTGCTCAACCCAAGAAGTCGTGGGATGATTATTGATTTTCGTGGAAATACCGGTGGCCCCCTTAGCCCGGTGCTGTGTATGTTAAATACCATCATTTCAGAAAAAGATGTCTTATTGCAGGAAAGACCGGTTAAAGATGGCAAGGTTGTTGATGGAGATATCATTTCCTTTTACTTTACAGATACAGGTGTTATTGATGCTCTCCCCGCCCATTCTTCACTCATTGTACCTGTGTCTTATAATAGACCTGTTATCGTTCTTGTGGACAGACTTTCCTCCAGTGGTTCTGAGATTTTTGCCGGAACCATACAGGATAAAAAACGTGGCTGGGTGATCGGTGATCGTACGGGGGGTAAAGGCAGCGTACAGACAGTTTTCCCTTTTACTTTCCAGGGAGGGGATCCGGACAAAAAAGCCTTCAGGATAAGCATGACAACGGCCATTTACACCCTCAACAGTGGACGCTCACCTCAATTTTCAGGAATTATTCCTGATTTTCGTTTCTCCATGACAGGTGAACCCATTGAAAATGAAACCCATTATGTTTCCATCAGGGAGCAACTCCATTTCAACAAAATTGATTTTGAAAACGATCATCAGTGGGAACAAAACCGTCCTGATAAAGTGGCCAGGTTAAACACCTGTATTCATCAGGATAATAAAATGGGGTCACTTTTCAAACGGAAAGCCCAAAATGAGGAAAAATACAGGAACCCCCTTGTAGCAGACTACCCCCTTGAACTGGCAAAAGATATTTTAACCTGTGAAGACCCTGTGCCTTCTTATAATATCCGCCCCCGGGCATCCAGCATATACAGATCCCCATGGACTCTCAAAATTGAAAAACAGGTGTCTGAGAGTAAAAAACTGACAACACAATTTGACTGACCCTGAAAAGAAGTTGAGCCCAAAGATGCCCCCTCCTCTGTTTTTATCCATTCCCCATTCAGGGGAAAAAATTCCACCGGAAGCCCATTGGTTAAAAAATTTACCTGAAGTCATTCTTTTTCGTGATGTGGATCGTTTTGTGGATCAGCTCTACGAACCCTCCATCAGGAAACTCAATCTTCCCACTATCACCACCCCCTGGCATCGTTATGTGGTTGACCCCAATCGGGGAAAAGACGAGATTGACAGCCGGACTGTTGCCGGTGCAGGCTCCGGTTTTCACACAAGGGGGCTTCACTGGTCCCAAACCACCCTGGGTGAACCTCTTATTACAAAGCCCCTGTCCATGGATCTCCACCGGCAATTGGTGAGAGACTATTACCAACCCTTCCATGATGCCATCAGGAAAACAGGTCAAAAGCTAAAAACGGAGGGTCAGGTTTTTCATCTGGATTTACACAGTATGCCTTCAGTGGGAACAGAGCTTCACCCGGATCCCGGCCAAAAAAGAGCTGAAGTGGTGGTCAGTGATTTCCATGGCCAAAGTGCCGCTTCCGAATTTAAGGAGATTGTTATCAAAGCTTATTGTGAAGCCGGTTTTCAGGTGGAGTACAATAAACCCTATACAGGGGGTAAAATAACCAGGACCTATGGAGACCCCTCCGGGGGACACAACACCCTCCAGGTGGAACTCAATCGGGCTCTCTACATGGATGAGGCGACAAAGAAAATCCTCCCGGACAAGGCGGAATCTTTAAAACAAAAGCTGGAGAAAGTCATGGTGACTGTTCATGAAAATCTGGCCCAGTGATGCTGAAAGACCATGACTGCCAAGCCCGCATTTCTCATAAACTTTTATCTTCTGCATAGCAACTTCTTATACACGAGATATTTTCACTCTCTTGTTATCGAGATATTAAGATTGTGGTATAAGGAGAATAAAAGGCTTTTTTATAAAAGGAGATAAAATGTATCAGTTATTCATTATCGTATTTGTATCGTTTGCGACATTAAAAGCGACTGCTGATTCTTACAAAAGCAGGAAGTGCAAGGACTTTGTACAACGTATTTTAAGACACCATGGATTCCCCGCACCAGGAAGCAGGTCCTTTCCCCGCTCTTCCCAGGGGGAAATCGATTTAACAAAGTTCAACCAGGAGAAACCGGAATTCACGATTGAAACAACTCCTATAAGGATAAATAAAGGAGTAAAAGTTCCCGCTAAGGTCCCTTTTGCTTTAACCAGCATACCTAGATTTCGGCCATATTCCTATGTAACGAATGCTTACTTATTCAGGGGTCGGATTTTGAAAGATGGAAGCTATGAGTTTTTAATGGCTGAAATGAATCCTCAGAATTTATCAGCCTCCTCTATCCCTGATCGACTCAAAGAGCCTCAACCGATTGTTCATAAATTTCATTTTTCAAAAGAATGCTCCCTTCAAAATTATCAGGTCAACCAACCCCGCTCTCCACTGAATTTCAAAGAAGACAGTGAAGATGACATAGGATTTCATGCATCCGCTGATGGAAATTGTGTTTTTAGTGAAACTGAGGACTTAGGCAATAAGTGGAATTCCTATATTCATACAATGAGTATGAAAAAAAAACTTGAACGACTTTATGGGAAAGAAAGAGCCAAAAAAATGAAAATGAAAGAGATAATACACATCGTCCCCCACCCTGACCATTACTGGGAAATTTGCCACCTGGCCATGGAGACTATCACGAGAACTCCTCTTGATTCTGACAAAGTCCAGGGTGAAGGTTCGAAAGTTGTGGATTGAAAAAAGAAGCATAGCGGTTTATGTGAAGTTCGGGCTAAAGAAAAATAAGATTCTTACGACTCAAATCAGAGAATTTTATTATACCCATAGCTGCCAGCATTTCATAGTGATAGTGATCCAGATTCAGGGCATAATTTTTTACTCGCTCTGATTTTTCTTTAATATCCAGTCCGTGCTGCAATTTTTCAGAATGGGTGGTGATTCCCACCGGGCAAGTGTTGTTGTTACATCTAAGAGCCTGTATACAACCAAGGGCTAACATAAAACCGCGAGCTGTATAAACTGCGGAAGCACCCATACATAGAGCCATCATTTGTTTTCCGGCACTGATAAGTTTCCCTGAAGGGATTATTTTAAATTTATCCTCCACTGCGTGTTCTTTCATGAAATCAATTATTTTTTCCAAAGCAGGAAAAAGAGGATAGCCCAGGTCATCCATAAATGTTTTGGGGGCGGCACCAGTACCCCCCTCTGATCCATCTATGGCCATGTAGTCAGGATATATATTTTGTTTTTTCATTTCCATGAACATTTCTCCCATTTCCCTGCTGGATCCAAGGCAGAATTTAATTCCCACAGGCAGGCAGGATATCTCCTGAATTTTTCTGATAAACTGTACGGTGGATTCAGCAGACACACATTCCGCGTGTCCAGGCGGGGAGACGACATCTTTCCCCAATGGAACACCTCTTAGTTCGGAAATCTCTTCTGTAATTTTTTCTTTTGGTAAAAGTCCTCCTTTCCCCGGTTTGGCTCCTTGTGAAAATTTAAGCTCAATCATTTTTACTTGTTTATTCCTGGAAATTTTTTCCAGAAGATCAGGATTAAAAGAACCATCTTCATTTCTTACTCCGAATTTGGCTGTGCCTATCTGAAAAATAAGATCAGCTCCATCCATAAGGTGATATTTTGGATATCCTCCCTCTCCTGTATTTAAAGGGATGCCCGCTTTTCTGGCTCCACAAGACAGTGCTCGAATCGCTTTTTTCCCCAAAGCACCATAACTCATCCCTCCAATCATGATAGCTTTGTTAATAGTATAGGTTTGTTTCAGGTGACGTTCTTCTCCAAAACACAAGTGAAAAATCTGTAATTTTTTTTTATCAAAAGGGTAAAAAGAATGTTTCAGTTTTAAGGTCGCTTTATCAAAATCCAAAAGGGAGCCAAAGGCAGATGATTTTTCCCTGTTTTTTGCCTTTTTATAGACATCCTCCCTTTCTATCCGGTTAAAGGGTTTTTCCTCTATGTCGCTGGAATAAAGGTATTGTCTGAATTCAGGTCCAATACTTTCCACAAAATATCGAAATAAGGCCAGAATGCCAAAGTTGGCCAAAAGAGTATATTGTTTCTGGATATATAAATAATAGACATTTAAAAGATTAAGGATCAATGTAAAACCAGCTAACCAGTACCATTTTACATTCCAAAAGAAACCGGCAAAAGCAGCACCTCCCATAAGTAACAAAAGAAATTTATTTAAAAAAAAGGCTGTTTTTTCCAGATTAATACTGATTTTTTTTTCGTTTGAAAATGCCATTTGATTTTTATGATAAAGAAAAAATGTTTTTATGTAAAGTCCAGCCCGCATTTCTCACAAGCTTACGAATATTTATGAAAAAATGCGGGCCAGAAGACCGGGGAGACTCTCCTTTAAATCCGAAGCACTTAATGAACTTCGATGGAGTCCCGACTTCACCCACTCATCAGCCAGACGACCATGGATGTATGCCGCCGTAGCCACAGCTGACTCTGTCTCAATATCCTGTGCAAGCAAAGCTCCAATCATTCCCGTTAGAACATCACCTGTTCCCGCTGTTGCCAGAGCTGAGTTTCCGGAATCAATAATTGTTACTTTCTTCCCATGAACAAGAACACTTCGATAACCTTTTAATAAAACATGGCACCCGCAACGCCTGGCTCCTTCAAGGGCAGCTCCCACCCTGTCTTTTTCAATCTCACTGGCCTTTTGATCTATCAGACGAGACAACTCTCCTGAATGAGGAGTGATAACCCATGATTCACAAAGAGGCAGTAAACCGAATTGAATGGCTGTTGTGATTCCATCAGCATCCAGAACAACACGCTGACAATCTGTTTTTTTAAGCTTTCTGATGGCATCCGCCGTTTTCTCATTAACACCCAGACCACAACCGAAGGCCACAGCGTTCACTTTGTCCATTGAAGACAAAGCCTCATCCATTCCTGAAGTCATCACTTCAGGAATCTCTATAATATGCCGGGACGGTTCCTTTTCACTGGCCCATAACACATAACCCACCCCCATCCTGTAGGCACTGGATGCCGCCAACACTCCGGCTCCCCAGCAACCTTCACTCCCGGCACAAACCAACAGTCGTCCATGGTTTGCCTTATGACTTCGATTCCTCCTGCAGGGAAAACAGGACAAGGCTGACTTTTCATCAAATAAAAAGTGAGTGGTACAGACCTCCTCTAAAACTTTCCGTGGAAACCCAATGGACAAAACACATAATTGACCTGTCTGCAAAGGACCTTCTGCAATAAAAAAACCCGGTTTGGCCAAACCAAAGGTCAAAGTCATTGAAGCCTTTATGGCAGACCCCTTGAAAACACCCCGATCACAATCCAGACCTGAGGGAACATCCAGACTCACAACATTTGTTTTCAGTGAATTGATGAAATCAACCAGACAACCCACTTCAGCCTCACAACCCCTGGATCCTGTTCCAAAAAGAGCATCAACAATCAATGTGGAAGACTTCAGCTCACTCTGACAATCCTCCTTTAAAGATGATAAAGAGGTCACTGAAAGCCCCTGTCTTTTCACTCGATCCAGCTGTTTTTTTAATAGAGTCGAGGGCGGTTTGCCTGTCTCCAGAACAAAAACCCGAAGTCT
Source organism: Bdellovibrionales bacterium (assembly GCA_965218815.1). Classification (GTDB taxonomy): domain Bacteria; phylum Bdellovibrionota; class Bdellovibrionia; order Bdellovibrionales; family JAGQZY01; genus JAGQZY01. Next base: position 2,181,528 of record CBDCLX010000002.1, read on the forward strand.
TTTAAAACCTGCTGAAAAAAGATGGCAGGCCACAACACACCCATCCCCTCCATTATTGCCGGGACCACAAAGAATACTTGTCAAACCCCGGGAGAGTTTAGAGGAAAAGGCTCTGATGATTTCCCTTGCCGCCACAGCCCCGGCTGACTCCATCAGGAGTTCAGCACCCAAGCCATAATCCTGGGAATGAAGGTCTATAGCATGACTTTGTTCAACGGTTGCCAGATTCATAGTGGCGTTCCTGTCATTACCAAGAGGGATGACGATCAGTGAAACAGGCAAAGCAGAAACGGGTCTGCCCCTGATCCTGAACAACCCGGGTGAGACCTTCCATACTGACATAGTTCAGGGTGTCCGCCTCGATGAACTTTCTGATTTCCTCCAGAGACTGATTGCCTGCAATCAACTGATCCTTACTGGGGGTGTCCACTCCATAGTAACAGGGACTGATGGTGGGGGGAGCGGCAATTCTCATGTGAACCTCCCTGGCCCCAAAGCCCCTCACAAGGCTGATGACCTTTTTGCTGGTGGTCCCCCTGACCAGGGAATCATCAACCACCACCACTTTTTTACCTTTTAAAATGGCTCTCTGGGGATTGAGTTTGACCTTCACCCCAAAATTTCTGATGCTCTGTTTGGGTTCAATGAATGTGCGTCCCACATAATGATTTCTGATAATGCCAAACTCAAAGGGCAAACCACTTTCCCGGGAATAACCGAGGGCCGCCGGTACCCCACTGTCAGGAACGGGAATAACAAGGTCGGCCTCAAGCCCATTGTCCTCTTTGGCCAGATGAACCCCCAGTGCCCGTCGGGTCTGATAAACACTCTGGCCAAACACCTCAGAATCAGGTCTTGCAAAATAGATATGCTCAAAAACACACTGGTTTTTGTTTTTTGGAATGTTTTCCATGAAAAAAGAACTCTGTTTCTCATTGTCACAGTGATAAATCTCACCCGGCTGAATTTCCCTGACAAAACCGGCTCCAATCAAATCCAAAGCACAGGACTCCGATGAAAGCACCAGGGACCTGGTCCCGTCATCCAGAATGATTTCACCCAAAACAAGGGGACGAAACCCCATGGGATCTCGAACGGCAATCATTTCCTTTTTAGTCATCATCACCAGACTGTAGGCCCCCTTCAGTTTGAGCAACTCCTGTTTCAAACAACTGATAATGTCATTGCCCGGGTTTTTGGCCAATAAGTGCAGGAGAATTTCCGTGTCACTGGTGCCCTGAAAAATAGAACCCTGTCTTCTGAGGTCATCATGCAATTGTCCGGAGTTTACAATATTTCCATTATGAACCAGAGAGACCGGACCATTGAACAAACTGGCCTTTAAGGGTTGAATATTATACCTGTCATCAGCTTCTGTAGTGGAATAGCGGTTATGACCAATGGCTGCTCTTCCTTTTAAGGTATCAAGAGCCTTTTCATCAAAAACATCAGCCACAAGCCCACGGCCTTTGTGAAGGATATGCCCCCCCTTGTGAAGACTGGCGAGACCTGTGGCCTCCTGGCCTCGATGTTGGAGGGCATACAGCCCCAGATAAGAAAGCCTGCTGGCCTCCGGATGATTCCAGATTCCAAAAACAGCACATTCCTCACGAAAGCTGTGGGAAATTTTTTGACCAGGAATTTTCATAAATTTCCCTTGCCTCCAAAACTGACAAATCGAGTTTCCCCCACCTGAAACGATCCCCCTGAACCTCACCAATCACTTCAACCCCCAGGCCATGGGCTTTGAGTTTCTTCTGCATTCTCAAAGAACCCCGGGGATCTGTTATCAATAACACCTGATAGAGAGGTTCGACAAATGGATTCTGCCCGGATGTGATGACAGCCCCCAAAGTCTTCTCAAATCCCATGCGAATCAGACTGTAAGCCAGGCCAAAGGACCCAACTGCACGGGAGGAGTGGGGCTTTTCAATGTTGATAATCTCTCTGAGTTGTTGTACTTTTTTCGAGAAAAGATGAAGATCCTCATCAAAGAAAAACCGGACCCTCCCCTTCCCATCCATCTCTTTTGTGAAAGGCTTACTGGAGGGAGAGACTTCATTTCCGAACACCCCATTCCCATGGTTCAGTTCCGCAAAATAGCCGGCACTCAGGGATTCACCCAAAGAGACCAATAAAATCATATCCCCGTTGTTTTTAAAACCGGAACCTGGAATATCTCTGGCTGAACCTCTTAAACCCACAAGCCCTGTGCCTGGAGTGGGACAAACCCCCTCCCCCAGAGTTTCATTATAAAAACTCACATTACCACTGATAATGGGGGTGTTAAAAGCCTGACAGGCTTCATTCATTCCATTCAGTCCTGCCACAAATTCTGACATCACCTCTTTTTTTTCAGGATTCCCAAAATTCAGACAATCCGTCACCCCAAGGGCCTCAAAACCCTTGATGGCCATTTCCAGGACAGGATAGACAATGGAATCCATACCCCCAAGCCAGGCATCCTGCCTCATCAGATGGGGCCTGCAACCAAGAACCACGGCCAGGCAACGTCCTGAAGGCAACACCACGGCTCCCACAGGGGAGGAGCAATCAAGACTTGTGGCTGCCCCCACCCGTTGATCGTATTGTCTGTAAATCCACTGCCTGTCACAGGCCTCAATTGTTGACAAAAGGTTTTTTAAGGAAGTGTTTTCCAGTCGGCTTTGTTCATTAAAAATCTCTTTTGTTTTTAAATCACTTTTTAAAACCCGGGGATCATAATCCCTCTGATATTGGGGAGCCTCCCCCACAACTTTTTTTGGGCTGAGTTCAGTGAGGACTTTCCCCTTCCAGAGTAAACGAACCACAGACTCCTGAATCACCTCGCCAATGTCTTTGGCATCAAGCCCCCATTTTCCAAACACTGAAATCAGTTCTCCAAGTTTGTCCGGTTGGCAAATGAGAAGCATACGCTCCTGGCTCTCTGATAACAGAATCTCTTCGGGACTCATACCGGAATCCCTCAAAGGTACCCGATCCAGATGAAGGGTTAAACCCACCTCCCCTTTTTCCGCCATTTCAAAGCTGGAACTGGTCAGCCCCGCCGCTCCCATATCCTGAATGGCCACCACCAGTCTTTTTTTCATAACTTCAAGACAGGACTCAATAAGAAGTTTTTCAAAAAAGGGATCTCCAATCTGAACTGTGGGACGCTGATTCCCTGAATCCTCATCAAAAGACTCACTGGCCATACTCGCCCCATGAACCCCGTCCCGACCGGTTTTTGCCCCAACATAGACCACCCTGTTACCCACCCCCCGGGCTCCGGAAAGACAAATGGGGTCTTTTTCCGTGAATAAACCCAGAGCCATGACATTGACCAGAATATTGCCGTTGTAACTTTTATGGAAATTGGTTTGTCCCGTGATGGTGGGAACTCCCACACAATTGCCATAACCCCCGATGCCCCGGACCACCCCGTCCACCAACTGGGGCATCCGGTCGACTTCCGGTTCTCCAAAACAGAGATAGTTGGCAAGGGCTATGGGTCTGGCCCCCATGGTGAAAATATCCCTGAGAATTCCCCCCACTCCCGTGGCAGCTCCCTGATAGGGTTCAATAAAACTGGGATGATTATGGCTTTCCATTTTGAAAGCCAGCTTTTCCCCCTCTCCCAGATCCAAAATGCCTGCGTTTTCCCCAAAACTTTGTAAAACCCTGTCAGACTCATTAAACAGCTTTTTAAGGTGAACCTTTGAGCTTTTGTAAGAACAGTGTTCACTCCACAGGGAAGAGAAAATGGCCCACTCCACTCCCCGGGGATCACGGCCCAAAAGCTCCCTGATCTTCCGGTACTCTGAAAAATTCATGCGATAAAAACTCAGTTTTTCCTGAAGTGTCACGGCTCTTTCACCTTCCAGTCAGAACCAGTCATTACGGTCATGATGCCATTCATTCCTTAACCCCTGTCTCCCAGTCAAAAAATTCCAGACCGTCAATGCTTCCCATCCAGTCAAACAAAGCCCTGTCAGGATGGGGCATCATTCCCACCACATTCCCCTGTTGATTCATCACTCCGGCAATGTCAGCCACAGATCCATTGGGATTGTTTTCATAGGTCAACCAAATCTGCCTGTTGGCCTTCATATCCCTTAAGGCTTCCTGATTGATAAAATACCGGCCATCAGCATGGGCCATGGGCATTGAGTAAGAGTCTTTTTTAAAGGGAGACCACTGACTTTTGTTTTCCAGCTTCAAACACACCCATTGATCCAGAAAACGCCCGGACTCATTTTTCATTAAAGCCCCCGGCAACAGACCGGCCTCACAAAGAATCTGAAACCCGTTACAGATTCCAAAAATGGGTTTGTTGTGTTTTGCCGCCTTTTTGAGACTGTCCATGGCTGGAGACAGGGCCGCCAAAGCCCCTGAACGCAGATAATCCCCGTAACTAAAACCTCCGGGAATGATATAGGCATCAAAAGCCAGGGGATCAAAGCTCTCCCCGTGCCATATCCAATGGGGGTTTTTGTTTTTAAGTTCCAGAGACTTCCGGATGTCCCGATCACAGTTGGTTCCCGGAAAACGCAGGATGCCCACTTTCCTTTTTGGAATGGCTTTGGCTTGTAACAGGTCCATGTACAAATTCCCGTTTTTTCAGGTCAGGAGTTCCAATTGGTAATTTTCAATCAGTGGATTGTAAAGACCCTTTTCAGCCATGGCCCGGGCCATTTTCTTTCCTGTTTCCATATCCACGGCCTCCACTTCAAGGACAATGTACTTTCCAACATGACAGCCCTTAAGATCAAAGCCATGGGCTTTCAAAGCCCCCTGCACAGCCCTTCCCTGGGTGTCCAGAACTTCCGGTTTTGGTAAAACTTTTAAAGCAATCTTCATGGTTCCTCCCCGGGACTCCGGGATTGGATATAATACAATATACGAAAAACGGGGTTTATTGAAGTTTAAAAAAACGGCCTGTAAGGCTTACGGTTTTTAATAGAGTTAACCTGTTGATTTAACTAAAATTTTAAATTTATGAGAAATGCGGGTCAGGCCTGTTATCACTTAAGTTTTAAAAGTAATTGGCCGAAAAAGGTTCTTTTCTTTGTGCAGCTAAAGGAACAAGTGTGGATATTAAGTTTAGAAAACAGTTAGGGACTGGATTTTTTGGTGGAGAGGGATTTATACTGCAAAAGATTCAAGGTGATGGCAAGGCTTTTATTCATGGTTGTGGGGGAATATGTTTAAAAAAAATCAACAATGATACTCTTCGGGTGAATACAGGCAGTATTGTGGCTTTTACCAAGGGTATTAATTTCAATATTACAGTTACCAAGGGCTTGAAATCCATACTTTTCTCAGGAGAAGGATTGTTCATGTCAACTCTTTCGGGATCGGGTTATGTGTGGCTGCAATCTCTTCCTTTTTCCCGTTTGGCTGGTCTGATACTCATGAGGCTTCCCTCTTCCCGTTAATATCACATATCTGTCCAACAAATAACTCAGACACTTCACAAAATCAGGCCAAAAAATATATTATTTTTATTGATCTTGACTTAGCTCTGATATCTGATATTTTTGACAGCAATAAAAAAATGAGAGGGAGAAACGAGATGAAATACGCAGTATTGACGAGCATTTTGCTTGCTTTCTGTTGCAAGGCTTACTCCAATGAATGCATTTTTCAGGCAAAAGTTCACTCCCCTGACAAAATGGAAGCGACAAAAGAGTTATATGAAGAAACAAAAGAGTTATACAATATTGCCTGCCGTTTCTTTATAGACACTTTTGGAACCAAATTAGATCCAAAGATCAGCCTAAACAATGTTTACTATGTGGGAGACTGGAAGGTTCTGGACATTTTGGATATTAATATGCCTTTTCCTGACACGCTTCATGGCCTGTTTTACAATTCTAGAGACCCAAAAGTAAACGATCTGTATATAAACACGAGTTTTCTGTACTCTGTATCTTCATTGCTCCGACCGGAAAAAGTTGTGGAACAATCCATTGTCTTTCATGAGATCATTCATTTTCTTACAAAGTCTGCCATATTTGAATACGTCCTCGAAACAAAAATAGATAGAAATTTCCTCCTGGAAGAGGCTCTGTGTTACTGGTCTCAAAACAAATACATAGAGATGGCGACCAGTGGTCGCAAAAACATGATGGATTATGTCACTTCTGATACTGAAGGGCTTGTTTTAAGTGAAAATTTTCCTTCCAACTTACCTTCACTTATCACTTTTTCATGGGAGAAAACTGTTTATAATTCAATTCATTTTTTTAATGGCGACACAAAAGAAAAATACAATAAATTTGTCAATAATGAATATCCAATGCTTTTTTTCTGATTATTGAAGTTTAAAAAAAAGGTGACCCAGGGTTTCTGTTTTCAGCAGAGGTATTTTTCTTTGATTAAGTTTGCGAATAACCTTTGGATGGGGGTGCCCGTATTTTGTTTTACGGGCACTGACCACAGCCATTTGGGGATGGGTCCAATCCAGAAGTCTGACGGATGTGCTGGTTTTGCTTCCATGATGACCAAGAATCAGTATTTTCAACTTTCTTGGAGCTCGTCTGTACCATTTTAATTCCTGGGAGATAGGGGCATCTCCGGTGATAAGAACCTGTCCGGCAATCAGGTAAATAATGCTTCCCCCATTGGAGTGGTTCTTCCTTTCCCCCAAAGAGATCTGGCGAACATCCTTTAAGGAAAAAGAACACGGTTTTATTCTTCTCATCCAGGTTTTTCTCAGGGGTTTTGGATAATGGAGGCAGACTTTTGGTGTGATGGATATAAATCTTTTTAAAAACCGAACATGGTCATAATCCAGATGGGTCAGATAGACATGATTCATTTTCTGACCACAGAGTTTGTAAACCTGTTTTATGGGTGAAGTCTCCCCTCCCATATCAAAATGAACACACCGATTGGAATACAGCCAGGTGGCCCAGGAACCCTGCCCCACATTCCAGACGACAAAGTTATAGGGAACTTCCTCCCTGCCTATGGGATGGGAGGCAAGGGTGAATATGAACAGGAAAACCAGAAAACGATTCATACCTGTTTATCCCTGCGAAGTTCACAGCCCATGAGAACAAGATTCAGAATCAGGGCATAAAGCCATATCCACAGTTTTCCTCCTGAAAAACTCCAGGCCTCTGAAAGAGTCAGACCGGATGAAAGAATCCGGGTCAGATCAAAAAGAGCTTCCCACAAACTGTCCACTATGGGGATTAAAAACGGAAGAAAAAAACAGAAGAGGCTGGCTGGAAACAGGACCATTCCCACAAGGGGGGTGATAAGGGCATTAACCCCAATGGTCAATGGACTGGGGGATCCCCACTGGCTGAGAATGGGTTGAAGAAAAAGAAAACAAAAAAAAGCCTGTGTGAAGCTGTTCCTTCCAAAGCCAATACCCAAACAGGCAAGCCAGGTCATGGGCAGACTCAGACTGGTAAAAAACAGAGGATTGAGGCTTAAACAAAAAATCACAGTGACAAGAAGAAGTCCTGAGGGCTTTAAAAAAAGTTTCTTTTTTTTGTTGATTCTTCTGATAAGCAGGTAGCACCAGGCTCTCAGGGCAGGAGCCTGAAACTGACAGACAACCACCAGACTGAAAAGGAGCAGGTTTTCAAGACTTTCAGGAAGACGACGAAAAAACAAAAATCTGAGGGTTTGGGACAGAAAAGCCAGATGAACCCCTGAAACCACAAGAATATGAACCATCCCCAGGTTTTTCATTTGTTGCCATTGGGAGCTGGCCTGTAATTTTTTGCCACAAACAATGGCCTGATAAAAATCCTGCCACCGTGAAGAGGGGGCGGATTGTAAACAAAAATCATGAGCTTCCAGACTGAGATCAGTAAAATAAAGAAAAATGGGGGAACAAATCCATCCCACAACAAGAACCAGCAGAAGAGATAAATGCATAAAGAAAAAAGACCATCAAAAGTGACTCACAGCCAAAACCTCCATAAAATTGCATTCATGGAATTTTATCCGAAATTAAAAACAGATTCTGATACATCCACCGGAAAAATAGAAATAAATTTGTAATTTCAATAGTTTATATCTGTTGAATAACTGTGCAATCCGCTCAAACTCACTCCTGGCCTTGAGTCTGGGGTTCAAAAACCTTTTCCTTCCACATTTTCTGTGGAAAAGATCATTATAAAGTCTGGATGGGAGGGCCAAAGGCCCATAATTTTTATTTCACAATTGACGAATGCCGTCAAGAATGTCGCTTTTATGAGCAATCTCAAAAGCCTGGCTTGCCTGGACCCAAATCATCCCGTTAGAATATTTAAAGGATGAAGAAAAAATCACAAAAAAACCAAATGAAATATTGCCTTCTGATGGGCTTGTTCCTTATATTGTCCGGTTGCTCTCTTCAATCAAAAAAAAATCATCTGATTTCCATACAGAAACGCAGAATCAAATCCCTTGAACACCAGTTACAAAAAAAGTCCATGGAAGTGGATCAGTTAAAGGTCAAACACTTGATTAAGGAATCTTATCTGGAGAGTGAAAAAAAAGAACTGGCCTCCCTGAAAGAACTGATAAAAAAGAAGAACTGGATACCAGCTCTCAGAAAAAGTCAGCACCTGAAGAAAAAATACCCAAATTCAACCAGACTTCATTATTACCGTTACAAAATTCTAAAGAGAATTGGTTTAAAACAACAAGCCCTTAAAGAAAAAAGGAGAATGAAAGACTTACGCGCCAAAAATTCCAAAAGTCCGGAACGGGAACAACAGGAACAATAAGTGTTATTATCAAAATGGGGATTTGTCTCCATCATTTTATGGTCACAATTTTTGTGGGCCCGGTCCTCCTCAGAAAACTTTGAAGAAAAAATGTACAATATTTATAAAAGCTCCTACAGCCATGAAGTGGCCGATGATTTTTGGAGTCAATACGTCAATAGTGCCGGAACCCGTTCTTACCAGGTGGTTAAAGGGGACAACCTGTGGTCTCTCAGTGAGGTTTTTTTCGGTGACGGTCATTATTGGTCAAAAATATGGTCTTATAACGAGAAACTCACCAATCCTCACCTTATTCTTGTAGGACAAAAAATTTTGTTTTTTACCGGTTCCATTGAAGAACCTCCCCACCTGAGCATCAAAAATCAGGAAGGGAGTCAACCATCTGATGAAGGCAAAGATCTCTCCAACGGTGACAATCAGTCAGGGGGGGAAAAAGTCTCCGATGAAAAGCAAAGTCCGGATGGAAAACAGGAATCCATGCCAAAAGATCAGATCGCAACCACTTCCATGCCCCAGGTTTCCCTTCCACCACCACAGAAAGGTATAGTTCCAGTCCAACCAATACCACCTGCATTCAAAGACACCAGACCAAAGAGGATCAATGATGATGAGATAAAAGTCAAAATGGATATGCATACCTCAGATCATATGCTCTCCATTCTTGTGGAGGCTTTTCTGTATGATAAGGGGGCAGGAGATTATCCCAAAAAAATTGGCAGGGTGCTTGAATCCGAAGAATCCAAGGTTTTATTGAGCATTAACGAATTTATCTATATTGAATCCAAAGAAGATCTGAACATTGGTGAAGAGTTGACAGTGATGGACGAAAACTATGTTATTAAGGGTCTTTTTCTGTCTTTTGGATCAGTCATCAGTTACCTGGGACGCATTAAAATCACCCACCCATTGGGTGATCACCGGTATCGGGCCGAAGTTATTCAAAGTCATAATGAAATCAAAAGTGGAGCCTGGATATCCCGGGAAAATATTCCCTCTTTTTCCAATGATTACAAAGGACAATATTCAAATCAGGAAGTGGAAGTGGTTGGAGGGGGTACCAGCGAGGAAATTAATATTTTCAGTCAGAATGATACCATCTTTCTCAATGGTGGATCTCAGCAGGGTTTAAGGAAAGGGGATATTCTTGGAATCTATTCCAAAAGAAGCAAACGCTACAAAAACACCAGCGTAAAAATAAGTCCCATTCCTATTGCCCATATTAAAATCTTCAATACCAGTGAGACTGTGGCATCAGCCTTCGTGCTTAACTCCAGTGAAGCCATTTTAGTGGGTGACAAAACAGGAAACCCCACCTTTGTGGCCCGGGTTGATCCAAAAGACAGTCTCCAGCCTGAAGACTCTGGAGTTGAAGAAGCCCTTGAAGAAACTGGAGAGACTCAAACTCAATAATGGCCTCGAAAAAATTGTCACTTTTTTAAACACTACTGGTGACAAATGATGGAAAACCCCTGAAACCACTGATCTTTGACTTTCATAAATCATTAAAATCACTTGATAAAAATTGTCTCAAAATGGTACTGCCTTTGCACCAACCAGGAGTAAACGAATCCGGAAGGAAACAACTCATACTCTCTGTGTCACAGACTCAATTTTGGATGATCTGAGACAACAAGAAACGACTTAAAGCGTACTTAACCCACGCCACAAGAAGATCAGTAGAGATGAGCCACCTCAAACAGTGACTCTCTGGAAGAAGGAGACTATTATGAACAAGTTTAAACTCATACTTACAAGCTTTATCCCTTTTTTGGTGTTTGTTGGCTGTGGTCAACATTTTAAAGCCAACTCCATGAGTCTGCAGGAAGCTGAAAAGGACGTGAATGCCGCCAATTTGAATATTCCAGAGGGAACCACTCCAAAGTCCGTGGACCAACAAATACTGGACAACTATATGTCTGAGTTTAATGGTCTTGATAGTGAGAACATCCAAAAACTTATCAGTGACATAAGATCTTTTGAAATTCAGGTGGACAGAACACAGGACCAACTTCACAGTGTCCTGGTGAGAATACACTCAAGAACCAACACCCGTAACAGTCAGGGAACCTCTCTCACAGCCTGTGACAACCTTATCAGAATCAGAGACTCACAAATCACACTGACCCAATTGCAATCACAAAATTCTTTATTTCTTGGCCGCAGCACTGGTTATGAAGTCATGATCCAATGCACAGACTCCCGTTGTAATGAAATGGTGGCCGCCATTCGTCGCGTAGGAAATGGCCCTAAAGGTCTGATTCTTATGGGTTTAATAGGCGAATCCATAACTGGTGGCCGCTCTGGTTCATACACCCAGAGATATGTTGCCCGCGATGTGGATATCAAACCTTATTTTACAGTGGCCATAAATCCCGACAGGTACATCTCCAAAGTCTGTTCTCTTGATAGCAATAACACTGAACACCCTACACAACCTCAAGATGAACCTGTGGATCCTCTTGGTGACGAAGACAATGGCACAGAAGAAGAGGAAGATGACCGTGAAAACTCTTTCTGGTTTGGCATAGAGGAGAGCTTCTGACTATAATTCATGAGGCTTGGGATATCAGGTAAATGTGCCAGAGAAGTTTGTCAAAAAGAGCCTGAACCTTCCAGTCATACCGACCAGGCCCATTATAAAAGAAAACAAAAACAATGGGTGCCCCTCCTTTTGGAGACTCCATGTACCCGGCAAGCCCCACCACCCCTGCCACATGACCGGTCTTGGCCCTGACTTTTTTCTTCATAAACCGGGACATTCTTCCCTTCAGAGTTCCATCAGTCCCACTGATGGGAAGGGAGACCAGAAACTCCGGTGCCAACTGAAAATTTTCAATGGCTTTTTTAAGAAGTGTACCCAGGCGATCCGGTCTCATCCTGTTATCACGGGTGAGTCCTGCAGGGTTCACAAAGTGGAATTCTGAATCCTGCCAACCCTGTTTTTTCAGGTAATTTTTTATCTTCAGCAGGCCCTGGTGAATGTTTCCCGGTTTCCCCTCCTCCTTTCCCAAATGTTTTGTCAACATTTCAGCCACAAAATTATTTGAAAACTTTGAAAGAGCAGACAGGATACGAGCCAAATCCCAGCTGTTCTGTTCCACCAGAAGGTCAGCCTGATCCGGAACCTTTTTTTTCTCAATGGATCCTTTGTACTGAATGCCTGAATGACGTAAAAAAGACTTAAAACTGTAACCGGTCCACAGAGCCGGATCACCACCCAGGCTTCTGTAAAAGGTTTTTTCCTTACTGGACAAGGGGATTTTTCCACTGATTTTAATAATGATTTCCCGACCCTTTGAAACCCGGCTCAACTGAACAGCCGTTTTTCCCCTGTCTGTGGTCTTCACCCTGTTTTCAACTTTTATAAAATCCAGATCAGGGTCAATATGGACAAAAGCCGGTGCCCTTTTTTTAGACCCGGGTCTTACATAAACAGCAACAGAGTTCCAGTTAAAGGAAAGGGCACTGACCGGGGCATCATAAGCCCGGTCCACTCGCCGGTCTTGCCGACCCTGGGAGTAGTGATCCAAATCAAAATAACTGTCATCCACAAAAAGCTGACCTTCAATTTTACTGATATTGGAACGCTTTAACTCCCTGACCATCATCCACATGGATTCATTGACAAAGCTGGGGTCCCCACCCCCTTTTAAGTAAATATCCCCCTTGAGAACTCCATTTTCAATAACACCTGTCTTATAGATCCATGTATGAAAATACTGATCCATGGATCTTTCATTCAAAAAAGCGAGGGCTGTTGGAATTTTAGACAGGGAAGCAGGTATAAAAAGTTTTGTTTCATTAAGAGTCACTGTCCCCCCCCCATGATTCAACCAAAGTCCAAAGTGATCTTCAGACAGGGGGATTTCAGAGAGAAGCTTTTTCACGGTCTTTTGGGCTTTATTCTGCCAGGAGTCGGCAAAAAGAGGGTCAATGCTGAAAAAGCCTGCCAAAGCAATAAAAAACTTCATGACAACACGCCCTATATTTCCCATATATACTCTTTCAGATCTTTCACAAATACCACCTGTTTTTTCCTTATCACAGAAACAGGTTTTTGATCCAGAATTAAGTGAAACTATAATTACCATCAAAGGGAGAACTCCGGCCCCCATTTCCCATGAAGTTTCGTAACGAAGTTGGCCAACCCGTATTTCTCATAAAGTTTCTATTGCGGGAGTTCAACACGCAAGTCCAAACAGAATCAGTATCAATGGCGAGATTGGAAAAAGGAAAGTTGTGAGATGGTCTCCATAGTTATAGAATAGAATCATGAAAAAAAGAGATTGGTCCTGGGTTCTGGGTTCCCTGTTCATTGTGATCATTGTGGATCAGATTTCAAAATATTTCATTCTTCAATGGAATCCCCGTATTCATACGGGTTTTTTCCACGTTATTCTCCATTTCAATAAGGGGGCCATGCTTGGCCTTTTTTCTGATTTACCCCCCATTCTCCGAATTGTATCCCTGTCCACGGGGGGGGCTTTTCTTTTGTTTTCTTTTGTCATTCTCCAGTATTTACTTCCCACCCGTTCATTGAACCTGAGAATAGGAATGTCCATTCTCATCGGAGGGGTTCTTGGCAATGTTATTGACCGTATTGTCTGGGGTTATGTGGTGGACTTTATAGTCGTGGGCAATGAGGACTTAAGCACTGGAGTTTTTAATCTTGCTGATGTTTTACAATGGCTGGGTTATGGGATCATGGGTTATGCAATTATCAGGGACAGTGATAACTTCTGGCCCAAAGAAAATTTAAGAAAAATGGCCTGGATCAACCCCCGATTCCAGCTGCGTTACTGCTATATCCTCATCATCTGTGGCCTTGGCTTTTCACTGATCGCAGGGGTCTTTTCCTATACTTTTCTGAGATTCGTTGTGATTGACTTAATCGGTCATAACCCAAAACTCCTCAGTCAGTTTTTAACACCTTTCTTATTGACTTTTTCATTGGTGAGCCTGGCCTTTACAGGGATTCTGTTTGTCGTGGGCCTGCACCTTTCCCATCGGATTGTGGGTCCTGTCCACGCTTTTAAGACATTTGTGGACAACTTCATTGACGGAAACGTTTACAAACTCCGCCTGCGTCGAGGGGATGAGCTTCCCGAACTGGAGGATCTGGCCGACAGGATATTCAATGAACTTGAAGTGACAAACAAAACAGAAAATGACGACTCCCCTGAACAGTCCGATCAGGAGGAAGCTCAGTAAGACTCTCTGACAAATGGAGTTTTGCTAGTACACCTTAACATAAATTCGTGCCTTAGAGGGCTTAGGGTTTTTTGTCCAGATTCCATGCATTGGCGACGAAGGGCTAGCCCGAACTTCTCATAAAGTTTGATTGAAGTCCTGTTTTTCTGAAATTTTAGTGGAATTTTCAGTCATTCCCATTTTCCATGATGGTTGTTGGTAACCCCAACTTTTGGAAGGTCTTTTTTTCTCTTGTTTTTTAGGATAGTCCGCATTCATGACGAGAGAGAAAGAAATAAAGAAGTTGTCCGAAAACCAAACAAAAAGCAATTCAAACAAATCCACATAACACCATCCACCAAAACAGATTCCCTAACCCTGGTTTCAAAAAACGGGCTTCAGGTCAGAGGTCTTGGCTTCTCACAGCTTTGTGAACTTTTCAAGACAGGTCTCCTGTAGTGACCTCCAAGGAGATATAAATTATTGAGATCACTTATGATATAAATGAATAATACGGAAGTCAGGAGGCCTCAATTTCCTAAAAAATAATGATATTATATGTAATTATACATATTTTTAAATACTAAAATTATGTATAAAATATCTTTTATTTTTTTAAAATATATGCTTTAATACTATTGTGAGATCTTTGGCCCAAAGACAAATTCAAAAGAAAATGCAAGCCATAAGGGCTTTTAAAAAGTCAGCTTCAGGTGTTCCCAGCTGGATTCGCTATATGCGAAAAGCCCTGAATATGACACCCCGGCAATTGGCGGAACGTATGGGGATTGCCCTGGCTTCCCTTTACCAGTTGGAAAGACAGGAGGCCTCTGATAAAGCCAACTTACAGAGTTTAAAAAAAGCGGCAGAGGCTATGGAATGTCATTTGGTTTACGCTTTCATTCCCCATGACCCTCTTTCCGAAATCATCCACAAACAGGCCGGAAAAAGAGCAAAAGAACTTGTGATGTTATCCCATCTTCAAATGGAATATGAAGATCAGGCGGTTTCAGAGAAAAATTTAAAAGACCAGATCGATGAACTCATGGAAACTCTGAAAAACAGTAAAAACCTCTGGGAAAGGGATCGTGGATCAGATTAAAAAAGTTTTATTTAATAATCGTGACGGCCATACTGTCTTATCGGCCCAGGAAATGAAAGGTCTGAAACTCAGACACATCACCAATATGGCAGAGCTTGATGAAGCTGAACAAATGAATATCAATCAGGGTCTTCTTTGGCTGGAGAGACAAAAAAATGGAAGCAATTTCAATGAAAGTTTTATGCTGACACTTCATAAAAAGCTTTTTGGAGAAGTCTGGAAATGGGCCGGAACTTACCGCAAATCTGAAAAAAATATTGGCATTGATGCCTGGAAAATCCCAACAGAAACCCACAAACTGATCGCCGATACAAACTACTGGATTCAAAATGAGTCTTATAAAAGCTGGGCCGAACTATTGGCTCACTTTCACCACCGCCTTGTTTCCATTCACCCTTTCCCAAACGGGAATGGACGATTTTCCAGAATTTACACAAATCATCTCTGTCTCCTAAATCACCAGTCAGGTCCAAATTGGCTTTACTGGCTTCCACCAAAAGAGCGACGATCCATTTATATCAAAGCCCTCAGAGAGGCGGATCAGAAAAGGTTTTATCCCCTTATTGATTTTTTCTCCAGAGCAACAGTGTCTCCAGACTGAACTCACTGAGATATGGGTCATCCCATTTGGAGGAGAGATATGCACCTCAGCAATAGTTTGCATTGGGCTTTTGAACAACATCATCTTGTGGGTAACCCTGAACTTGTTCTTGAATGGTTGGAAGGGGTCCTGCCTATTTAGACCGACTGAATCGAATGATTGTTTTGGGTTTTATAGACGGGAACAGCCCTTTTACAGAAACGATTTTGGCGGCACAAAAAGATAGTTTTGACTTTTTAAGACACACTAATAAACTTCTGGACGAAGCGGAGAAGGGTCGAATGGATGGGGGCTTTTCCAATTATCCTTCTTATACTCCCTAAAATAACATTTTGTCCCTAAAATTGTCCCTAAAATTGTCCCTAAAATAACATTTTGTCCCTAAAATTGTCCCTAAATAATTTGAAAATGTCCTTAAATGAGGTATTAAAGAGACAAGAACATAGGACTAAGGGCTAAGGACAAAAAATATGGCTAAAAGACAGGATCAGGAATTGAAAGAAATTGTGGAGATTTTGTCCAAACATCCAGAGGGCTTGTTTCGTCAGGAAATCGCAAAAAATCTATCAACTCCCCTTCAGGATAAAACCCTGCAAAGACGGCTCATACAACTTTATCGTACAGAACAGATCCATAAAACAGGAACCAGGAGAGCCACCCGGTACTTTCCCCTTAAAACAAAAACCCCGGATCTCACGGAAGAAGTCATCTCCGCCTTCTTACTGAAAAACCATGAAGAGGTTTTTAAATTTCTCGAAAAACCCATTCATTTAAGAAAGCCCGTCTCCTATAAGGAAGAACTTCTGAACAACTACATCCCCAATAAGACAACCTACATTTCAGGGGAAGAAAAAGAAAACCTCTGGCAAAAAGGTCAGAAAAACCAAATGAAAGATATGGCCATGGGTACTTACGCACAAAAAATATACAACCGCCTGTTAATTGATCTGTCTCACCATTCCAGCCGACTTGAAGGAAACACTTACTCACTTTTGGAGACCCAAAGGTTCATTGAAGAGAGGATAAGCCCTGAGGGTAAAACCAAAGAAGAGGATGTGATGATTATAAATCACAAGGAAGCCATCTCATTTCTCGTTGAAAACGCACAGGATGTTCAATTAACCCCCCTTTATATCCGAAACCTTCATCACCTGTTGTCTCAGGATCTTATGGCAAATCCCGCAAGCTGTGGACAAATTCGAACCTCAGGGGTTTCCATCGGTGGATCCAAATACAAACCTTTGGACAACCCTCATCGCCTAAAGGAATTATTTGAACTGCTATTACTGAAAGCACAAAAAATAGAAGACCCCTTTGAGCAAAGTTTTTTTGTTCTCGTCCATTTATCTTATTTACAGGCCTTTGAAGACGTGAATAAAAGAACGTCTCGCCTGGCCTGCAACATTCCATTTATAAAGAAGAACCTGTACCCTCTGAGTTTTGTGGATGTCCCGAGAAATGATTACAACAAAGCTCTTTTGGCCATCTACGAACTCAATGAACCGGGACCGCTGAAAAACCTGTTCCATTGGACTTATCTGCGATCATGCGACCAATATTCGGTTGTTCAGGATTCTTTAGGTCAAGTGGACTCCTTTCGTATACAATTTCGAAATGAGCGTAAGGAGGTCATGGGACAAATTATTAAAAATGGATTGTATGATGATAAAGCCCGGTTTTGGATGGAAAAGTATTGTCAAAACCATGATATTACCGATCAGGATAAATTTGTCGCCATGATTCTCACAGATATGAACAGTCTCCATGAAGGAAACATTGTTGGTATGGGTGTCACATTGTCTGAACTCAAAAAGTGGATTCAAGAAAAGAAGTTGTTGCCGTTCTGAAAGTCCTCATTTCGTCCACTGAAAAATCCAGCAGGTGATAGAAGAGGATGGACAAACTCGTTCCAGAGCCTTGGTGTCCAAGGGGGCCGAAAAAAGGGAGGTGGGGATACATCTCAATTTCACAAAAAATACCTTGTTTAGAACATTAACACTCGATGTCAATCTTTCTACATAGCAACTTTTATCTTTCTTATACCCCATTTTCCATTATGGTATGAATAAAATAATCAAGCCAAAACAGACTTTTGCCCCACAGGTTCTTCCCCCATTTAAAGAACTTAAATGTTTAATTTAACTTAAGTTTTATATCGCATGGGATGAGAAATTGACAGGATAGTGTCATGGCCTGCCATCTTTCTTTTTTTTCCAAAAAAACCGAACAAACAATGAGGCTTATTGTTAAAGAGAAAGGAAGCATCGTGTTCAATAAAATTCTGGAAATTTTGAACAGCTGGATCAGTTATCCATTTTTTTCTCTCAGTGGTCACGACATCTCAATAAAAAGCATTTTTGTGCTGGTCGGTCTTTTCTGGGGCTTCCTGTGGCTGTCCAAATGGACAGAACGCTTCATGCACAGAACCATGATGCATAAAGATATCGACCATGGTATTAAAGGTTCAGTGGAAAAATTCTCCCGCTATTTTGTTCTCATGGTTGGAGTTTTTATCAGTTTAAGCACCATGGGTATCAATCTGAATTCATTAACAGCTCTTCTTGTGGGTATTGGTTTTGGTTTACAAAATATCACACAGAACTTCGTATCAGGGATTATCATCCTTCTTGAAAGACCTGTTAAAAGGGGCGATATTGTCAATGTTGGCCAGATCTCAGGACGGGTTCTTGATATCAGAGCCAGATCCACTTTGATTCTCACACGGGATGACGTGGTGATTATTGTCCCCAACTCATCCTTTATCAGTGAACAGGTGATTAACGATTCTTTTTCAGGGGACAAACTCAGAATCAGTGTGGATGTGGGAGTGTCCTACAGCTCAAACGTGGACCAGGTGACAGATATCCTTTTAAAAGTAGCCCATTCCCATAAAAAAGTCCTGAGGTCTCCTCCCCCGTCAGTGATTTTCAAGGATTTTGGAGACTCCAGTCTTGACTTCACTCTGCGGACATGGACCAACGATCTGTGGTTTTCCGATCTGATATTGTCAGAGCTTCGCTATGAAATTATTCGAAAATTTCAGGCAAATGGTGTCATCATCCCCTTTCCCCAAAGGGATTTACATTTTAAAAGCATGGATCAGTCCATGGAGCCACTCAAAGTGGTCCAGGGAAAAGTGTAACTGCTCACACTTTTGGCGATCCTCGTTGTCTCATACCAGTCTCATCCAAAATTGTGGCAGTGACAGAAGGAAATTCAGTGGGTGTGCAGGCAGTTACGGAAAAGTTTAAGAAAGTTCTGATAAACACTCAAAATTTAAAGTGTGGGGTGAGAATAATTTTGACTCCCGCTCTGAATGAGTCACCATAATGGCTGTTATTTCAAGACTTTTAAAAAGTGTTCTTATCTCTTCAATGAGAGATTCTGTCTGATTTCGATCAATACTGGAAAAAGGTTCATCCAAAAACATAATATCAGGTTGAACAGCCAGAGACCGGATCAATGCCAGTTTCTGTCTCTCTCCACCACTGAGTTCACCTGGAAATTTTTTTAAATGCCCCTGAAGACCCATAAGGTCCGTCAATCTTCGGGCTTCATCCCTGTGATTCCCCGTTTTACAACCGTAAAAGACATTTTTTTCCACATTGACTTTTTCAAACAAAGCCAGGCTCTGGAAGACAAAGCCAATCCCTCTCTGACTGGCAGAAACAAAGATATCCCTGTTTGCAACCACCTGTCCCCTGAGCTTTATTTTCCCCCGGGTGGGTTTTTCAAAACCGGCACAAAGACGCAGGAAACTGGTCTTTCCCGACCCATTAGACCCTAAAAGACTCACCAAATGCCCTTTTTCTATGGAACAATTAAAATTTTCAAAAAGACTCAGGGATTTTCTTTTAAAACCCAAAGACTGACACTCAATCATGGGACAATTCATAAATTCAGCCTCCGGCGAGGTCCAAACACTTATTTGCCTCTCCAAAAACCGGAGTCAATCATTTTTTGGATTTGGAGGCAACAAAAAGATATCTGCCGTTTATGATTTTATCAGTTCTCAGGTTATTTATTTTTTTGATCTGTTGAACTGTCAAACCAAATTTTCTGGATATCCTGTGGAGACTGTCCCCGGGGCGGATGCGGTAACGCACTTTCCTTTTGTCACTCCTGGAAGAGGAAACTCTTCGACCATAACGCAATTTTAATTTTTGACCCACATAAATGCGGCTGGACTTAAGACGATTTATCCTTTTTAGTTTTTTTACAGAAAGACCATAATGACGGGCAATGGTGGAGAGATTTTGCCCTTTCCTGACACGATGGTCAGTTCGTTTCTTTTTGTAGGTGGAAATAAAACGTCTGACTTTCAGGCCCTTGAGACGATATCCGGAAAAAAGGGAGTGGTTTTTGACAATAAGTGGTTTATGAACCAGTCTCACCCAGAGAAAGTAATTTTTCTTCCCTGGAGGGGTGATTTTTTGCAATAGATGGGGGTTGTTCTTTTCAATCTCCAATGAAGAAAGGCCTGTGATTTTTGCTATTTGTTTTATTTTCAGGGGACTTGGAACCTTAACCAACTCAAGATGAGGAAGTGGCTCAACAGGTTCCTCCCGAAAATTAAACTTCTTAAGATTCTTTCCAATATAAAGAATGGCCAGGAACTGGGGAACATACTCCCTGGTATCATAGGGAAGAAGACGACGACGGGTCAGACTCCAATAATTTTTGGAAGCTCCATGACGCATGGCCTTTCGCACTCTCCCCGGTCCTGCATTGTAAGAGGCAAGAGCCAGAAACCAGGACTTTTTTTGACGATAAAGTTCTTTCAGGTAACGGCTGGCGGCCAGGGTGGAACGTATGGGATCTATTCTTTCGTCCACATAGTTATTGACCTTAAGACCATACTCCCGACCCGTTGGAGCCATAAACTGCCAAAGACCCACAGCCCCGGCCCGGGATATCGCTTTCCCTGAATAACCACTTTCAAGAAGGCCCAGATAATAGAGGTCTGGAGGCAGGCCCTGGCTGATAAAAATTTCCTGGACCATTTTCTTGTACCTGACCCCACGGTTGAGAAAGCGTTGAAAACGTTCCCTGTCTTTCTCACAATAATATTCAATCCACTTTGCCACTTTAGGATGGGTGGACCGGGTATCAAGGATGTATTTGACAACAAAATCTGATTTCTTCTGATCTTCCCTCTTTTCCGTATTGTTTTTGTTTTTATTAAATATCCGGTTCACAGCCTGCTGTTGGGCCCTCACCAGGGGAAAATCAATGGAAGACCTATCATCAGAAGACCAGTAAAGCGAAGACCAGTAAAGCCCTGGTGCCACTCCCTGCCCCGCCTCTTTCCTGAGACTGGAACAGGAAGTACAGAGAAAAAAGCCCAAAACAATTAAAATCCGTTTCACGTTGATCTCCAAAAGTAACAGTTCATACCCCCTCTGCCATTGAGCCACAGTTTTGGTGAGACTGACATGGGAAAAAGAGAAATGATGGATACGGGACAATGAGGATTAAAAATTCATGAAATTTCATCATGATCAGTGTATCACGATTTCTGACAGTCAGTGAAAAACACCCTTAAACCCTGTGCCTTTGTTTGGTTTTTTCCGTTTTCTGGACCAATCAAAAGTGCATTCCTATTTTTTTCAAAATCTGTCGGGTTCTGGTGTCTTTTGGTATGGAACCAAGGTTTATAAGATCATCAATATGTCTGGGGTGGGAAAGACCCATGACAATGGAACTGATCTGGGGGAGAGACAGGTAGAGTCTTATCACTTTATTGGAAAGTTTTGAGTCTCCAACAAGTAAAGGGCATTGTTCATCAAGGTAATGGGAAATCTGATTCGTTCTCAGATTGGCAATCCCCTGCAAACTGTTAGTGATGAGTGTAAAAAGATTGTGAGTGTGATTGATATAATGGATTTTCCAATGATTCCACTCCTGATCCTCGGGAAGACTGCTAATTCCTCTTTCAATGGAAGGCCGGATGTGCTTTCTCATATAGTTTTTCCATTGCCACCAATCACTGATTTCATTGAGATTGGTTTTCAGCTGATGACCCCATTTGAGGTGTTTATTTTGGGGTCTTTTTTTTAAAAGCAGCTTTTCAAGATCTATGACCTCCATGAGAGTTTTATGGAGGTGACCTTTAATGGAAACTTCATCTTTTCCTGAAAAAGTAATGAAATGATACACTTTATTTCGATGCCTGCTGGTGAGGGGACGACAGGATAGAATCCCCAGGTCATACTTTTTTGCCACTTCAAAAAAAGTGAGTCTTCTCTGGTTCTGGATAAACAGGGCAGAGGTCTCAAAGAGGTTAAACGGCACCTGAACCACTGAAAAGTGATGGTTTCTTGAAATACTTTCTGCCAGTTCAAAGATCTCACCAAGGTCCAGAAAATTTTTTGAAATGTCTTTGTTCAGGAAGGCACTGGAACTGATTCCATAGTGATCAATTCTCCCTCTGATCACCTCCACTTCCAGATGTTCAAAGGCTCGTTTGAGAGACTGTTTAAAACCCTTCCTGGACATCAGTTGAATCAGATATTCAGGATTTTCCAGAAGAATCAGATGAATCTTATTCCTCTGCAAACGTCTTAGTGAAGAGGATATCTGGGATTCTATGAATTCAGGCGTGAGACAGTAGGACAATTTTTCTGAAACCCTGTAACAACCGTCCTGGCCCATCTGATTTTGTCTTTTCATCTCCTGGAGAGCGGAACCCCGAACCAGACCCGCTTTTGTACAAAGAACAATGGAGTTCTCCTCTTCCGGTTGTTCACTGAGATACTCCCTGATTGCTTCGCCAATAACAATTTCAGAGGCTCCGTTACCATAGGATCCACTGCTGTCAATAAAATGAATACCACTCTGGAGGGCCTTGTGAAGAGTTTCCCTGTAAATACCGTCTTCAGGAGAAAGACGTAAACTTCCAAATCCAATGGGGGACACCATGATTCCCGAACGACCCAAACGTCTTTTGCCATGATTCAGAGTCCCGTGACCGGAGTCTAGGGTCCGGTTTTTTGTCAAATTCAATCCCATAACTGTCTATCGGTATTATTCTGATCCTGTTTAAACAGGCATGGGGTCCTGAGAATCTTTCTGTATTTCAGTATCCCCGATAAAACCCATTGTAACAGAACCACTTCCGTGCCAGACAATAGTCTTAATTATTCTGGTTTTGAATTTCCAGTGGGGCAGTCTCACACTGAAAGTATCGAGGCTCCAATTGGGGCATCTCTTTGTTTGCCTTGTTTGAAATTTCTTTGAAACGATCCACTTTTCCCTGTAAACCCTGTTTTCCCGCAAGAGCCTTCCTCACATCCTCATAGTGATTGCTGGCCGTATTTAAGGTGTTACCCAACTTGTTGAAACGCTCGGTAAGGGTGCAGATTGAATTGTAAATATCACCTGCTTTTTCGCTGATTTTACCGACCTCCTTATGACTCTTATCCATCACCCAAAGGTTGGAAACTGTACGAAGAATGGGGATCAGTGTGGTGTGGGATAACAATATAATACTTTTATCATACCCATATCCAAACAAAGCCTTATCGTGTTTTAGGGCCTCAATATAAGCCGGTTCAACGGGCATAAACATCAGAACAAAACTGGGACTGTGAATGCCACTGAGGTTTGAGTAATCCTTGGAGGCCAGATCATCAATATGTTTTTTCACAGACTTAACATATTCGTCCATGGCCAGTCGTCTCTTTGATTCAGTCTCTGCGGAAACGGCTTTATCGTAGGCAATGAGAGAAACTTTACTGTCAATAACAATATGCTTGTTGTCCGGCAGTCTGATCAGATAGTCCGTTTGCTTCTGTTTTCCGAATTCATCTTTAAATGAAGATTGTTTTTCATAGTGGTCATCCTGAACAAGACCGCTCATCTGTAAGGTGCGCTCCAACTGAGCCTCCCCCCAGGCTCCCCGTTTCTGGGAATCCCCCTTAAGTGCCGAGGTGAGATTACTGGCTTCATCACGCATTTTAAGTCCCATAGCCATAATGTTTTTAATTTCTGCCTCAAGACTGGTATTTCCTTTCACTGTTTCAGTATGAACTTCATTGACTCGTTTCCTAAAACCTTCGATTTGCTCTTGCAGGGGTTTCAGAAGGGATTCCACGTTTTCTTTGTTCTGTTTGGTTAAAGCTTTCTGACGTTCTTTGATAATTTCCTCAGAAACAACCTTAAATTCATTTTTGAGTTCAGATTTCTGCTTTTCAAATTGTTTTTGCAATTCATCAAGTTTTTCCCTTTCCGCTTTTAGTTGAGTCTGTTGCTCCCGCCTGCCCGCCTCCAAATCGGCAATCTTTATGTTCGCCTGATCCAGGTTATTACGCAAAAGTTGATTCTTCTCTTTGTATTCATCAATCTGAGTTGATTTTTCCTTTTGGCTGTTCTCAAGACCTGCTTTTTCAGCAATCAGTTGTCTTATTTGCCTTTCATCGTCTTCCAGTTTCCCGGAGAGAAGGGATTTGTCCCTGAATTCATTGGCGTTCTGAAGACTTTCAATTTTTCCCTGCCTGCGAACAAGAAAAAAAGTGATGATTGAAGCCAGCCCCACAGCTAATGCGAGTAAAATAATAGTTTCCATAAGATAATGATGTTACTCCCCTAATCCCATTGGATCAAGAACTATAATGAGTATATACTGATCGTGTTTGAGATTTCATGGATGTTCACTCTCGAAAACCCGGACATTTCAAACAAGACCAGTATAAGCGATGGAGCCTCGTCAGGGTGCAGGCAGTTACATATTCAGATGGTTATGAGAAAATATTTGATCATTCAATAACAACTGGATTAAAAACGGCGATACTTAATCACTCCTGTATGTTTTCCTAGAATCTGTCAATGTGTAGGGTCCAGTGATGGTTTCCTGTTTTGCAGCTATCCTTTTGTAGAGAGGAGTTCGGCAGCCACAGCAGGAAGTTTGTGAGAAATGCGGGTTAATGCCTGGTTTTGAATTTTCCCACCATGGAATTTTCCACAATTTTAAAGTAGGCCCGAATGAGTAAAGAATACTCACTACGGCTGAGTGTTTTGAGAAAGCTCTGTTTTTCCAGGTAACCCCTCAAACTGATAAAATTATAGAGAACTTCCTGAATTTTTCTCAGTTTATCAAAGTCCTTTTCATCCTCATTGCGTTTTTCATTAAAAGCCTCAATAATATCCTCTTTGTCAAAAAGAATATGGACCCCTTTTGAAGATTGTAAGATCAGGTTATCCATTTGTTCAAGACAATCATAAGTGAGATCAGCCATCTTTGCCTCCCTGCAACGGATGGAACCAGCAGACTCATTCAGCCTCTGGTTTCAATTCTTTCCGAAAAGCAATGCTCTCCCTTTTGACGATCCTGGCATTCACCTTTCCCGTCCCCACTTGCAGCACCGCACGTTAAGTACGCCCTTCCCCGTCGTGTCGGGCCAATCTTATCCAAAACTATGGTAGAGTGACCGAGAAGTATGAGTCATTATTCCGAAAAAACCTTAAAATCCAAATAAAATAAAAACTGTTTCCATTATCATGGGTTTTCCGCCTCAGTGACAAGTCTATTTTTAAAAATATTGATACGATGCATGACATTGTCTGTCATACATAAAAACAAAAATCGGGTATTATTAAAGAATAATGAAAAGAAAACCAAAGGAAACAGACAGGGAAAACACAATCATTGACTGTAAGAAACAACATGAAGAACCAGTCTGTGAAATTCCACAGGAGGACAATCACACGGGTCTTGAAGGGGATGCTCTCTATGACGGAGATCCTCTGGCTCTTGGACTCTATAAAGCCATGCTCAGCCTTCGCCAACCCCAGGATATTGAAGAGAATTTATTTGAAAACTATGTGGAGTTCAGGGAAAAAACCATTGAGGAATCTGACGAAATCTGGAGACACACCGCCGTGGAGAACCAAACTCTGGTGACTTTTGTAAAAGACTTTACAAAAGAAGGAACTGAATATCTCTTCTACCTGGCAGTAACTCTGGAGGACAAAAACAGCCACAGTCATGCCCTGCTTTTTTCTTTTCCCACAAATGACGACAACCTTGTGGACCGTTACAGACAGGGTGAAAATTTACAGGGTGAAGAAATCATCCAGGAATCCAGCCATTAAAGTTTTTTCTCATGGAGACTCTGTTGTTTTCAGGTCACCACCAATGGTCTTAAATAAAAATTCAAAAATCAGGGCATCCATCCTGGCTTTTTGATTCAGATTGGCCGCAGCCCCATGGCCTCCTTCAATATTTTCATAATAACGCAGATTCTGATGACCAAGATGGATCATTCTGGCTGCCATTTTTCGGGCATGACCCGGATGAACCCGATCATCCTTTGTTGAAGTAAGCAGGAACAACTCCGGGTATTTCCGATCCTTCCTGACATTGTGGTAGGGAGAATAGGAAAGAAGATAGTCCCTCATTTTTTTATCCTCTGGATCTCCATATTCACCCACCCAACTGGCTCCGGCCAAAAGTTTTGAATAACGGATCATATCAAGAAGGGGAACACGGCAAACAACTGCTCTAAAGAGATCGGGCCTTCGAGTCATGACAGCCCCCACCAGTAATCCACCATTACTTCCCCCATAAATAGCCAGTTTATCTTTAATTGTAATCCCGGTTTTAATGAGATCTTCAGCCACAGCAATAAAGTCATCATAGGCCAGGTGACGATTCATCTTTTGGGCAGCCCGATGCCACCTGGGGCCAAACTCACCCCCACCACGAATATTTGCCACTGCATAAAGCCCCCCTTTTTCAAGCCAGGCCTGGCCCAAAAATCCATTGTATTTGGGAGTTACTGAAATTTCAAAACCACCATAACCAAAAAGCAGAGTGGGTGCGTTTCCCTTTTCAATCTGAGATTTTTTCCCAACAAGAAAATAGGGAACCCGGGTTCCATCCCTGCTGGTAACCCACTTCTGAAAAACCACTATATTCCTATTGTCAAAACGGGCTGGCAGGGTTTTTGATTTTGCAATTTTGCTCTTTCTGCTGTTGTAAAAATACAGGGTTTGTGGTTCCAGAAAGTTCTCCCTGGAAATAAAAAAATCAGGGGAATCAGGACTTGCAGCAAACAGATTCAGATTGGCTCCCGGTATCAGATCCATGTGTCTGGCCTGTGAGAATTTCTTTTGGGACAAAGCCCCCGCAGGGGAGGTTTTTTCAGAGGTTTTTCTGGAAAGGGTCACCTGAAAAATCTTCCCCCTGACATCTTCCAAAACACCGATAAGAAGCCTGTCTTTGGTCACTGTATGGCGATCAACCGCTGATTTTTCATCAGGAATGTAAAGAAGCTGAATCTGATCTTTTGGAATTTCCCTCTTCCCCGCCACTGCCTTATCAACAGCCACAAGGGATCCCTGAGGAAAGCTCTGCCCTGCCACCGACCAGGGTTCTTTCAGGGAAACAATAAGAGACCCGTGAAAGAAACTGACAATGCCAGCTGTTTTTTGCAGAGGTAAACTTTTCAGGACTCCATTTTCATAGAGCCAGTGGAAAGCCGTAAAAAAACTGTCCCGACGGGATACCACTGTCACCTGATCCTTCAGATGTCTGAAATTATGGGCCTTAACGATCATATCTGTTTTCCCGGCCTCAAAGACCATGGAGGCCTCTTTAAGATCTGTTCCTCTCTTCCAGAGTTTGAGCAGGCGGGGATAACCGGAGTCTGTCAGGCTCCCCTCACCAAAATCCGTTCCCACCAGGACATGATCCCTGTCCAGCCAGGTCATAAAGGATTTGGCTTCAGGCAGATAAAAACCTTTTTTAACAAATCTTTTTTTAAGGGTATCAAACTCTCTGATAACAGAAGCATCCCTGCCTCCACGGGAAAGACTGATAAGACAATGCCTCATCCCGGGAGGAAGGCATAAACTGTTCCACCTCTGGTAAACCCAGTTCTCCTTTTCTTTTTTTGCCAGAGCGTCTATATCAAGAAGTGTTTCCCATTTTGGTTTTTTTTGCCTGAAACTCTTAACAGAGGTCCTCCGCCACACACCTCTGACAGACTGATCGTCCTGCCAGAAATTATAGACATGGGAGCCATGGAGGGATATATCTGGAATTTTGTCTTTGGCCTGAAGAATCTTAAGGGCTGAAGACTTCATATCTTTGAACCTCTCTCCCCGGGTCAGTTCCCCCAATGTTTTTTTATTCTGTTTTTTGACCCAGGAAAGGGCTTTTTCCCCCTCCACTTCCTCCAGCCATAAGAAAGAATCTTTCTGCCGGCTTAAATGGGGGGCCTGGATACAGGACAAAAAGAGGAAAACACAAAAAACACCAAAATAACCTGAAAAATACTTTATCATTGGAAACCTCCTGACAACATTAATTTTTAGGGAAAACTGATTTTACAGAATTTACAGATCAACTTCCGGTTTCAGACCTTTCTTCTTGATTTTCTCAACCAGGGTGGTCCTGTTTAATCCCAGAAGACTGGCGGCCCTGTTACGGTTCCAACCTGTTTGCCTGAGAGCGTTCACAATCAGTTGATTTTCATAGGCTGCAATAATAACATTAAAATCCATCCCTTCTTTCGGCACTTCTGTGGGAAATTGATTCCCCTGTCTCCAGCCCTGAGCATTTTCAAAGTCCCGGGGAATATCATTCAATTCAATCATTCCCTGTTTTCTCAGAATACTGATTCTTTCAATAAAATTTTCAAGTTCCCTGATATTCCCCGGCCAGAAATACTTTATCAACCTGTTCATGGCCTCTGATTCTATCCCTCTGATATGAGTCCCCCTGTTCCTGTTAAATCTCTGTACAAAATAATCCAGAAGAAGAGGAATATCCGTGGGACGCTCCCTAAGAGAGGGAACCCTGATGGGTATAACATTCAACCGGTAAAAAAGATCTTCCCGAAACTTTCCCTCCTTAACGGCTTTGTGCAGATCAACATTAGTGGCTGCCAGAATCCGCACATCCGATTCCACAGTGGTGACGCTCCCCACTGGTTCAAAACACTTTTCCTGTAAAACCCGAAGAAGTTTGACCTGCAGACTGGAATTCAGATCACCGATTTCATCAAGAAAGAGAGTGCCCTTATTGGCCAGATCAAAACGGCCCTGACGATGACTGACAGCCCCTGTGAAAGCCCCCTTGACATGGCCAAAGAGTTCACTCTCCAGGAGTTCAGCAGGAATGGCCGCACAGTTGATGGGGACAAAAGCCCTGACACCGCGGGAGGAGTTATAGTGAATGGCTTTGGCAATCAGCTCCTTACCTGTTCCACTCTCACCACTGATTAAAACTGTTGAATCCGTATCAGCCACCTTTTCAATCATGGCAAGCACATTCTGAATGGGCTCGCTTTTTCCAATAATATTTTTAAACCGATACCTGTTTTTTAACCGGGATTTGAGTTCACTGTTTTCAGTGGCAAGCTTTTTATGGGAAAGGGCTTTGCTGGTAATGGAAACCAACTCCTCAAGATTAAAAGGTTTGGTGATAAAATGAAAAGCCCCCATCTTTATGGCCTTCACAGCAATATCAACACTGGCAAAACCCGTAAGCACAATGACAGGGAGATTAAAATATTTTTTTCTAAGCCTGGTAATAAGCTCCAGACCATTTCCATCGGGAAGTTTCATATCAACAATGGCCAAATGAAGTTCTGAGTTGGAATTAACAAAGGATTCCGTTTCCCTGAGACTACAGGTTGTAATCACATCATAATTACGGCGGGAAAAAACACGAAAAAGAGCTGAACGCAAAGCCTGTTCATCATCAACAATAAGCACTTTCTGTGACATCATTAAAAGAGTTTCCTTTCCATGGCTATGTTCTTCGTGATTAAAGACAGGTCATCATGACCTGCTATCAGATTAAAAAAATATCTTCATTCTGTCAAATTTTTGATTTTTAACCGGACTGAACTTCAGACTTGAAAAACTGAATTTTGAACCATATTTTTTTGTCTTTACCAGTACTTACGATTATTCTTCCCCCATGTTCCTCCACTATTTGTAAGGCCAGTGTCAACCCCAGACCGGAGTTCACCTCTGGGTCTTTGGTCGTATAAAGGGGGTCAAAAATTCTGGACTTTACAGATTCATCAAGACCTTCACCATTGTCACCAATCAAAATATGTTTGCCACTTTCACTTTCAGCAAGAGAGATATCAATAAAGCCCACAAAACCACTGTCCTTTTTTCTTTTTTCAATCAAAGCCTCCTGTGAATTTTGAAGAATATTGCGGACGGCATGGGTGAGCAGATTGAATCTTCCCTGGATAATCATCCCCTTTTTTGGTTTATGGTATCGAATTTCAATTCCAATGGACCTGGTTTTCAATTCTGTAATCTTTATAGCCTGTTCAATCACCTCATTCAAATCAACATCCGTTATATCCATGTTGAAGGATTTTCTTGAAAACCCCAAAAGATTTTTCACAATGTTTTTACATTTGACAACACCTTTTTCAATTTCAACAAGATCAGAAAAAAAATCCTCCCCGCCGGTCATATCCATTTTCATCAATTGAATAAAATTGAGCATACCACCAATGGGATTATTGAGTTCATGGGCCACGCTGCTGCTGATGGTTCCAAGTTCAGCCATTTTTGCCGACTCAATCACCTGACGCTGTAAATTCAGATCCTGAGTGATATCCCGGTACATCTGGAAATAAACAGCCTGATTGCTCTGCCCCAGATCATTGCTGTAAACATCAAAAACCTCCGATTGTTTGTTTTGGGAGGGATTGCGAATCTGAAAAACCTGACCACGGGAACAACCCTCACACACCCGATCACGGCCAAACAGAGACCTGTAACACTTTTGACCAATATGCCTGCTGAAATCACTGGTGTTTGTTTTCTTCAAAAAACCGGCATTGATCCTTAAAATATTGTAATCCTCATCAGTCAGACAAATGGGATCTGAAATGGCATCAAAGGTGGCTTCCCACTGTCTTTTCAGCCCCTGACTTCTCTGGTACTGGTAACTTCTCTGGATGGACAGAAAAACAGCATCGGCAATCTGATCCAGAAAACGTTTTTCCTTCCGGCCAAAGGCCCGACCTGTTTTTTTAAAAAACAGAAGATGACCAAAATCCTGATGACCCGACTTGAGATTTGCCTTATGAAATTTCAGCCCTTTTCTCTTTTCCGAAAGATTGGATTGGGAGGGTCTTGCAATTTTCACCCAGTCAACCTGGAATTCATCTTTCAGGGCATCGGTGATCCCCCTTTCAATTGTCGAAATGGAACTGGCTCCATAGATATGAACCAGTGTTTTGTGTAAAATATCCAATTCCTTTTGTGCGAGAATGTTTCTCTGTTTTGATTTTTCCAGCTGACTCTGCCTCTCCTCCACCTTTTGTTCAAGCTCTGCCATCAGTCTTTTGAGTTCATCATTTTTTTCATTGACCATTTCAATGAGCTTTTGGGATTGTTCCAACTGGTAATAACGATCAAAACACTTCTGATAAACATTCTGTATATCCTCCTCACCTATCCTAAAGGGAAGACTGAAAACAGGGTGAATGAGATTATTGATTTCAATCAACTGTCTGGCCGTTAAATCATCATAAAAAACAATAAAACACTGCCGGATGTTTTTCTTTTTTTCCCGGGCAACAAGACCCATGATGCGATGATAATTGGCCGGACAACAATGGATTCCAAGCACTGAGGGACTGGATCGGTCCAGATAGGAGAAAGCTTCCCCGGTACTGACCCGGTCAATCCCATGCTGTGACAGATCCAGGTTTTTATCGGAGAGCAGGACGGCATTGGCTGTAATCAAAAAATCCCTCCTCCGAATCCATTGGTCTTGTCCGTTAAGGGGGAAAACAGAACCCATTTTGAATTTTTCACACTTCAAACACAATGACCATGTAAAAAACTGACACAGTGAAAGCCTCCCATGAAAACTGGACTTATATCCCAGCAAATATCATTATTGACTTGAACTCAAAGAACAACCTGATAATGAAAGATATGAAAACACTTATTTCAGGGGGCACAGGGCTTGTCGGCAAAGAACTTGGCAAGCTCCTGGCTGCAAAAGATCATGAAATTTTTATTTTAACCCGCAAACCTGAGAAAGCCCGAACACAGTGTCCCTTTCCCCACACAGCCCTGTCCTGGAGTGAATTGGAAGATTATCCCGAATTGACAGAACTGGATCATATCATCAATCTGGCCGGAGCCAATATCACTGAGCGTCGCTGGAATAGGGATTTTAAAAACAAAATCCGCCGGTCAAGAATTGAAACCACAAAAAAACTGGTGACTTTGGCCAATCATCGCTGCTCCGGTCTGAAAAGTTTTGTGTCCACTTCAGCCATTGGTTTTTATGGGAATACAGGAGAGACTCCAGTCAATGAGGATCATCCCCATGCCTCTTCTTTCCTGGCCAATGTCTGTCGGGACTGGGAATCCGCCACTGAAACCATCCAGAGAGGACGAACTGTGATTTTCAGGGTGGGTGTTGTTTTCAGTGAAAAGGGAGGGGCTCTGGCAAAAATTGCCCCCCCCATTCAGTCAGGTGCCGGCGGCCCCCTTTCAGGAGGAAAACAGTTCATGTCCTGGATTGATATTGAAGATCTGGTCAATATGTACGTCTTCGCCCTTGAAAATCCCATCACAGGAGTTTTTAATGCTGTAGCCCCCAATCCGGTGAGTAATAAATATCTGACAAGGGCCATTGGCAAACATCTAAAGAGAAAAACTTTTTTGAATGTCCCATACATTTCCCTGCGAATCCTTATGGGAGAGCTGGCCTGTTACCTGGTGGAAAATCAAAAAATAAGTTCACAAAAGATCAGAAAAAAAGGTTTTGCATTTATCCACCCCAATGTGGAGGATTCCATAAAAAAACGAGTGGCAAAACTCGGGAGAATGGAGAGAAGACTGATCTTTGAACAATGGGTTCCAAAAACAAAAGAGGAAGTTTTTTCCTTTTTCTCAGAAGCCGGAAATCTTGAAAAAATCGTCCCGAAAAACTTTCATTTCAAAGTTCTGAGTGTGTCCACCAAAAGCATGGAAAAGGGAACCCGACTCAATTATAAACTGAAAATCAATGGAATCCGGGTGAACTGGGAAACCCTTATCACCCAATGGAATCCCCCCAATGACTTTGCTGACAACCAGGAAAGGGGTCCCTACAAAAAATGGTATCATCTTCACTTTTTTAAAGATCTGGCAGGTGGCACCCTGATGACTGACCAGGTGTATCTGGAAATCCCCCTGGGTGTCCCGGGCTATGCCGCTGCCGGCTGGAAAGTCTTCAGGGATGTGAAAAAAATTTTTGATTACCGTTCTGAAATCATTGATAAAATGTATATCCCGCATTTCTCATAAACTTTCGTAGCGAGGCTGTCTAAATGCCAGGATCGCCAAAAGTGTAAGCCGTGAACTTCTGGAAATCATTTATTCCAAACGGGGCTTCCTTTTACATGAAATCCAGCGTAAAACAAATGCCTTTGGTATAAAATCAGTGTAAGAGGAGACTCCATGATCCAACTGTCCGCCATTGTTCTGGCTGCCGGAAAAGGCACCCGCATGAATTCCCCCCTCCCCAAGGTTTTGCACCCTGTAGCTGGAGAACCCATGATCAATCGTGTTATCAATGCCCTCATATCCCTTGGAACCGAAGACATACAGGTCGTGGTGGGTTACGGGGAAAGTCTGTTGCGTCAACTCCTGGAACCCCAGGGGGTGACCTGCCATAAACAAAAGGAACAAAAAGGAACTGCTGATGCTGTGAAATCTGCAGACATTGGAAGCCTTAAGGATCATGTGCTCATTGTCAATGGGGATCACCCTCTCCTTTCAGGCAAGCGTCTCAGGCAGGCCCATGAACACTTTGTCCGTTCAAAATCACAACTGATGGTTCTGACCTCCATCATGGATGAACCGGGAAACCTCGGAAGAATTGTACGCCATCAGGGATCCCTTAAAGCCATTGTTGAGGTCAGGGATGCCTCCTCTGAGACGAAAAAAATCAGGGAAGTGAATACAGGAATTTATTTTGTCACCAAAACACTTTTGGAGGAATCCCTGCCCAAAATACAACCTGGAAATCAACAGGGGGAGTATTACCTCACCGATCTGGTCTCCCTCTGTCTTGAAAAGGGTCATAAGGTGGAGGGCTTTGAAACAGATCCCCCCATGGCCTTTGGCGTGAATTCCCAAAAGCAACTGGCCCTGGCAGGCAAAGCCCTGTTCCGTGAAAAGGCTTTCAGTCTCATGGAACAGGGAGTGGTTATCATTGACCCGGAAAACACCTATGTGGAAGAGGCTGTAAAAGTGGGATCAGGTTCTGTCCTTTACCCGGGATCCTGGCTCAAGGGCAAAACCGTGCTGAAATCCTTTTGTGTGGTGGAACCCCATGTTTTTATACAGGACTCCATTCTGGGACAGAGTGTGCAGGTGCGGGCCGGCTCCTATCTGGAAAGGGCAAAGGTAGGCAATGAAGCGGTCCTTGGCCCCTACGCCCGACTGCGATCAGAAACAGAAATCGGTCATCAGGCCCACATTGGCAATTTTGTCGAGTTGAAAAAAGTGAAATTTGGAGACAGGTCCAAGGCCAATCATCTGACCTATCTGGGAGACACCGAAGTGGGTGAAAACAGCAACATTGGTTGTGGGGTTATCACCTGCAATTATGCCGCTGACAGAAAAAAGCACAAAACAAAAATCGGGGACAATGTTTTTGTGGGCAGTGACACCCAGCTGGTGGCTCCCGTGGAAGTGGGGAACAACGCCATCATTGCCTCCGGTTCCACCATCAATAAAAACATTCCTGAAGAGGCTCTGGCCATTGCCAGGTCCAAACAGATCAATAAAGAGGGTTATGCCCCCAAATTGAGAGGAAAAAAATAATGTGTGGGATTGTGGGCTACTCAGGAACACAACCCCCTGGAAATGTCATCCTCAATGGTCTTAAAAAACTGGAATACCGTGGTTACGACAGTGCCGGTATGGCCATTCTGGATAAGGGTCAATTTTCGGTTTACAGGGCTCCTGGAAAACTCTCCAGACTGACAGAGAAAATCAAGGGGGTTTGTTTTGATGGTTCCATGGGCATTGGTCACACCCGCTGGGCCACCCATGGTCTGCCCACAGAATCCAATGCCCATCCCCACAAGGTCAATGGAGTGAGTCTGGTCCAGAATGGCATTATTGAAAACTATGCCGAATTAAAGAAGGACCTGATAAAATCAGGGACTCATTTTTCCTCTGAAACAGACACTGAAGTCATCACTCATCTCATTGCCCGTCAATTGGAACAGGATCAGGATTTAATGACATCGGTTCAAAGCCTGATACCTAAAATCCAGGGAGCCTATTCCATTCTGGTGGTCAGTGAAACAGAACCGGACACAATCATTGGAATAAAAGCCGGGCCCCCTCTCATATTAGGTCTTGGAGAAAAGGAAATCTTCCTGGCCAGTGATGTTCAGGCTTTTGTGGAACACACAAACCAGGTGGTCTATCTCAATGACTTTGAAATCGTGAAAGTCAGGGGAAATCAGTTTGGTGTTTTCAATATCCATGGTGAAGCAGTGCCGTGGAAAAAAGAACAGGTGAATGTGTCGGTGGCCAATTCTGACAAAAAGGGCTTTCGCCACTATATGCTCAAGGAAATCTTTGAACAGCCAAGGGCTGTGGCCTCAGCCCTTGAACCCTATATTGATCTTAAAACAAAAACCGTGGACCTGTCCCAATGGGGGCCGGATTTTACGAAAACACCCCCTCCTCTGATTCTTGAAGAACTTAAGACCACAACAAGACTCTATATTGTGGCCTGTGGATCCAGTTACTATGCCGGTCTCTACGGGAAATACATTATTGAATCCATGGCCAGGGTTCCCGTGGAAGTGGATATTGCCAGCGAGTTTCGTTACCGAAACCCGATTCTTGACCCCAAAGCCATGGTTCTTTTTATTTCACAGAGTGGTGAAACAGCAGACACCCTGGCCGCCTTGAAACTGGCCAAAGAAAAGGGGCTCAGGGTCATGAGTTTGTGCAACACCAGACACTCTGGCATTGACCGTGAGTCCCATCTCCATCTTTACATGAGTTCCGGGGTGGAGGTGGGGGTGGCCAGCACCAAAGCCTTTTTAAGCAGTCTGGCTGTTTTAAACAGCCTTGCCATCGGCCTTGCCCGCAACAGACAACAAATAAGTCTTCATGAAGAAACCCTGGCCGTTGAAGCTTTGCTCGCAATACCAAGTCTTATGGAAGGGGTTCTCTCTTATGACAGTTTTTTCAGACAGGTTTCAAAAACACTGAAGAATTACAAAGGCTTTTTGTATTTGGGACGGGGGCATCATTATCCCATTGCCATGGAAGGGGCCTTGAAACTTAAAGAGCTGGCCTATCTTCACGCCGAAGGTTACCCTGCTGGTGAAATGAAACATGGCCCTCTGGCTCTTATCGACAACAGAATGATTGTTGTGGCCATTTGTCCCGGAGATCATCATTACCGAAAAACCCTCAGCAACCTGGAAGAGGCCAAAGCCCGTGGTGGAGTGATTATCTCCATCGGTACGGGCCATGACAGGCACCTTGAGTCCATCAGTGAACACCACCTGTCCCTTCCCCAATGCCCCTGGATGTACAGTGGTCTGTTATCGGTCATTCCCCTGCAACTTCTGGCTTACCATCTGGCAGACACCCTTGGTTACGATGTGGACCAACCCCGCAACCTGGCCAAATCAGTCACTGTGGAGTGAGGATCGCCATGTTCATGAAACAAAAGCTGCTTTATTCTTACAAACTCCCTATTTTGTCAGGTCTCTTGATTGGAACAAGCTACATCCCCTTTCCTCCCTGGGCCTTGTTTTTTTGCTTCATACCCCTCTGGTCCTTCTGGATCAGGGAATCCTCCTTTAAGAAAATTTTTCTGGGAGGATGGATCACCCAATTCATCCTCAATTTCATTGGCTTCCACTGGATTGCCTACACCGTTGTGGAGTTTGGCCATCTGCCCTGGTTCATAGGGGGGGGCGTTCTTTTATTGTTCTGTGCTTTTGGTCATCTCTATTACCCACTGGCCGGAATTTTCTGGAAATGGCTCTGCAACAGACTGAATCTGAGTCAAACAGGTTCTCTGATTCTCCTGCCCCTTGTTTTTGCTCTCTTTGAAAGACTCTATCCCTTTATTTTTCACTGGCATCTGGGCTATCCCTGGCTTTGGGCAAAGTTTCCCGGTTTTCATACGGCCCAGTGGATTGGTTTTTTTGGGCTTAATCTCACCACACTTTTTGTCAACAGTTTGTTAGGGCTGGGATGGATTCACCGGAAAAACAGGAGAAGATGTCAGGGCTTTGCAGGTCTGGCCCTGGCCGTTCTGCTAATAATCAATGGAGTTGGTTTTATCATTTCCAAAAATATTAAAAAACCTGACAGCTCTCTGCGGGTGTTGGTCATCCAGGGAAATATTGGAAATTTTGAAAAAGTTCATGCCAGAGTCGGACAGGCTTACATGAAAACCATAGTTAAAACCCATGTCAATCTGACTCTCCGGGGTTTTAAACAATCTCTTGAACAATCAAAAAAGGACATTGATCTTGTGATCTGGCCTGAAACTGCTTTCCCTGAGACCATGATAACGGGTTTCACAGGCCGTCACCAGGAAACACTGACCAGGTTATCCCTGGAATTGAATGTGCCTTTTCTCATCGGAGCCTTTCAGGAGGAAAAGGGGGAATTTTTCAATTCACTGGTCTTAATGGATGGAGAGGATATTCAGGGTGCTTATCAGAAGACCATACTTCTTCCCTTTGGGGAATATATGCCTTTTGGCAAATATTTCCCGGAATTGAAAAAAATGTTCCCCATGATTTCTGATCTGACCCATGGAACAGGTCCTTCCATCCTGGAACATCCAAAAGCACGGATTGGAGGACAGATTTGTTATGAAGGTCTGTTTGATGAATTCTCAACCCATCTGCAAAAAAAGAAGGTCCAGATTTTTGTCAATGTCACAAATGATTCCTGGTTTGGCAGGACTTCTGAACCCTATCAGCATATGTATATAACACTGGCCCGGGCCATTGAAAACAGAAGACCTCTGATACGAGTGACAAACACCGGAATATCAACAGTGATCCTCAGTGATGGAACAATACTGGAACACTCACCACTGGACAGGGAGTGGTTTGGAATTTTTGACGTTCCCTATCATTCAACCCCCCCCTCCACCTTTTATATGAAACTTTGTGGAAACTGGATATGGATTCTTCTTCTGCTTATTGGAACTGTTATTCTTGGAAACCGGCTGACAGACACCAGAAAACATTGATTGTGTCATTCAAAAATGGAGGTCCATAATGGCGGATGTCCCCCGCCGCTATGTATCTCCTGGATTGAGATTATTATCTCCTGGATTGATGAGTCCTTGAGAGATATAAATAGTTACAATCGGTCTTGATGCGGTGCGGTTTTCTTTTTCCGTACCAAAATCAGGGTTATCCTTCAGGGGGCTGTTGGCCCTGAATAAACACTTGAAATATTAAGAGCATGGAGTACATAAATACGATGCTTTCCCAATCTTCTCTGGATAAAAACAGCCCTGTTCTTTCCTGTTCCAAAAACTCCAAAAAGGTGGCTATCCTATTGGGATGTTTTAATGGGGACAAATACCTTGAAGAACAACTCCTCTCAATCAGCAATCAAACCCATAAGAACTGGTCTTTGTATGCTTCTGACGACAATTCCAGTGATCGCACTTATGCCATTCTCCAGGGATTTGCCTCCAAACATCCATCCCGTGTCCATCTGATACGTCAACCATCCACCCAGGGTGTCAGTAAAAACTTTTTGTCCCTCGTCCTCAATAATAAAATAGACGCAGACTTCTTTGCCTTTGCCGATCAGGATGACTACTGGTATCATGACAAGCTTGAAAGAAGTATTGAGTGTTTACTAAAGTTTCCCGAAACCGAACCGGTTGTCTATGGTTCCAGGACAGAAATTGTGGATAAACAAAAAAACAATATAGGGTTTTCCACCCTTTTTACAAAGAAACCCTGTTTTAAAAACGCATTGGTTCAGAGTATTATAGGGGGCAACACCATGCTTTTTAACCGAAAAGCCAGGGAAATTATCCAAAAAGCCAGTAGCAATGTGAATGTTGAAGGACATCACGACTGGTGGATACAAATTGTTATAGCAGGCTGTGGCGGCCACATCTTTTATGACCCCAAACCCAGCCTCAAATACCGTCAACACGAAGAAAACATAACAGGCAGTAACCTCAACTGGTCTGCCCGTTTTTTACGGATTGCCAAATTATTCCATGGACGATTTAAATTCCTGAATGACATAAACACCAAATTCCTTCAAGAATCCCAATATCTCCTGACATCGGAAAACAGGGTGGTCTTCAATCAATTTGTCAGGGCAAGAACAGCAGCCTTACCGGGACGTTGTCTGGGAGTCTGGAAATCCGGGGTCTTTCGTCAAACCTTTATGGGAAACCTCGGACTTTTTGTGGCAACACTTCTGGGAAAAATATAAGAATCATGAATCCTCTCAGAAAACCATTTATTCCATGCCGGATGTCTGTTGTGACTCTTTTCGGGAAAGTGCAGCCATGAGTCTTCTTATCACAGGAGGAGCCGGATTTATAGGTTCCAATTTTGTTCATCACTGGTTAAAAAACAATGACGAAGAGATTATCAATCTCGATAAACTCACATACGCCGGAAATCCGGAAAATATTTCCTCACTGAAAAACAATCCCCATCATATTTTTGTTCAGGGGGATATCAATGACTCTCCCTTGATTGCCAATCTGCTGGCACAACACAGTCCAGGAGCCATCATCAATTTTGCCGCAGAATCCCATGTGGATCGCTCCATCCGTGGTCCTGATGCCTTTATCCAGACCAATATTATGGGAACTTTTCAGCTTCTAAAAACCAGCCTGGCTTATTGGAAAAAACTGCCAGAGCTCTGTAAGAAAAACGGCAAAAACCATCCCACACAGGAGACTTTTCGTTTTATCCATATTTCAACCGATGAGGTCTATGGTTCCCTCCAGCCTGATGATCCAGCCTTTACGGAGGAAAACAACTACAAACCCAACAGCCCTTACAGTGCCAGCAAAGCCTCTTCGGATCATCTGGTTCACTCCTATTACCACACTTATGGACTTCCTGTGATTATCACCAACTGCTCCAACAATTATGGCCCTTACCAGTTTCCTGAAAAACTAATCCCCCTGATGATCCAAAACGCACTGATGGGAAAGCAGCTTCCCATCTATGGGGATGGACAACATATCCGCGACTGGCTCTATGTGATCGATCATTGCAAGGCCCTCTGCCGTGTCCTTGAAACCGGAAGGCCGGGTGAGGTTTACAACATAGGGGGGGGTAACGAAAAAACCAATCTTGAGATCATTCACACCTTATGTGATCTCCTTGATAAAAACAGGCCCCTGTCCAAAGGACAGTCCCACAAAAACCAGATAGCCTTTATTAAAGACCGACCCGGACATGACCGGCGATATGCCATCAACAGCCATAAAATAAAAGAGAAGCTCCATTGGATGCCTGAAGAAAACCTTGAAACCGGTCTGGAAAAAACTGTTCAATGGTACCTGAATAACCAGGATTGGGCAAAAAAAACCATGACCCGTGATTCCTACCAAAGTTGGATGGGAACCCAATACACGGATCGGATTTGAGTTTTCACAGATAGATATGAAAATCGCATGAAAAACAGTCACATGAAAAGCAAATATCTTTGGTAAACACATGAAAATATTGCTTTTTGGAAAAAATGGACAAATTGGTCGGGAATTGCAAAACTCCCTTTCCCCTTTTGGAGAAATCAAAAGTTATGACAGCCGGATGGCCAATTTTGAAGACAGTCAAAAGCTTCGCACCATCATTTCTGACCAGACTCCCGATATCATTGTCAATGCAGCTGCTTACACGGCTGTGGACAAGGCTGAATATGAATTCAGCAAGGCCAGGCAGGTCAATGGGGAGGCTGTGAAAGTTCTGGCGGAAGAAGCCAAAAAACAAAAGGCCTGGTTGATCCATTACTCCACAGATTATGTTTTTGACGGAAAAAAAGCAAAGCCTTATGTGGAAGCAGACAGTCCCCACCCTCTTAACACCTATGGTAAAACAAAGCTCCTTGGAGAGGAGGCTATCAAAAAAATCAACGGCAACCATCTGATTTTTCGCACCAGTGGGGTTTACTCCCCCCACGGGTCCAATTTTTTAAAGACCATACTTTCTCTTGCCAAAAAGAGAGATGAGATCAAGGTGGTCTGCGATCAGTTCAGCACTCCCACCAGTGCAAAATTTATTGCCGACACAACGGCTTTGGTCCTTGACCGTATCAGGAGTTCATCCCATCTTCTTCACAAAAAGGACCTTGGAGATAAAGACAACCAGACCACAGACTCTCCCCACATTTCCCATAAATTTTCTCCTGCCGAACCTCTCTCTGCAAAATTTCACAGGAAATTCGGGCTGGAGCAGATCAGCGGAATCTATCATTTAACCCCTATTGGAAAAGTGAGCTGGTGGGAATTTGCCAACTATATCATCAGTCAGGCCAGGGAAAACAAAATGGCTTTACAGATAAAGCCCAATGGTATAAATCCCATTCCCGCAGCCAATGACCCATCCCAGGCGGAACGACCAAAGGACTCACGACTTGATTCCACAAAAATATCAAAAATCTTTGGAATCAGTCTGCCTCCCTGGCAAATCCACGTTCAAAAACTGATCAGGAAACAGGCTTTAGAAGAGGAAATAACATGATACGAAAAGGCCTTATACTGGCAGGGGGACATGGAAGCCGACTCTATCCCGTGACACAGGTGGTCTCCAAGCAGTTGCTACCCATTTTTGACAAGCCCATGATTTATTATCCCCTGTCCATTCTGATGTTAACGGGAATCAGGGAAATCCTTGTTATCTCCACCCCCCAGGATTCTCCCAGCTTTAAAAGGCTTTTGGGTGACGGTTCCCAATGGGGGCTTGATATTGAACATCGCATACAAAATGCTCCAGAGGGCCTCGCCCAGGCCTTTATTATTGGAGAATCCTTCATAGGTG
Organism: Bdellovibrionales bacterium; assembly: GCA_965218815.1. GTDB lineage: Bacteria > Bdellovibrionota > Bdellovibrionia > Bdellovibrionales > JAGQZY01 > JAGQZY01. Next base: position 2,223,156 of record CBDCLX010000002.1, read on the forward strand.
GGAATCCATCAGCCTTAATCCTTGGGGATAACATCTTTTACAGCCATTCCATCAATAAACTCCTGGATTCAGCCAATAACCGCCAGGAGGGGGCCACAATTTTTGGGTATCATGTGGGGGATCCAGAGCGATACGGTATTGTTGAGTACAACAAAGAAGGAAAAGTTCTTAATATTGAAGAAAAACCAACGCAACCCAAATCCAATTATGCCATCACCGGCCTGTACTTTTATGACTCAAAGGTTGTGGAATATGCCAAAGGACTTAAACCCTCCAACCGGGGGGAGTATGAAATCACTGATCTAAACAAATGCTATTTAAATGAAAAAAAACTTTTTCTGGAAGTGATGGGAAGGGGTTATACTTGGCTGGATACAGGAACCCACGAAAGTCTGCTTGAAGCCAATCAGTTTGTTCAGGCCATTGAACACCGTCAGAGCCTAAAGATTGCCTGCCTGGAGGAAATTGCCCTTAAAAAAGGTTGGATCAGTGCTGATGAAGTCAAAAAGCTGGCCACCCAGAAAAAAGCAAGTCATTATGGGCAATATTTAATGGGTCTGGTGGAATAGTTTATCATGTTCGAATTTTCCTGTTTTTTAATCATGGAGATCACTTTTCAAAGTTCATTTATTGTCTTTTCGGGACGGCCATCCATGACACAAAAGATCATTTGATTCCAAAGGAAAACTTATCCTATGATTTTCAAACCACTTTCCATTCCTGACATCATTCTGTTTGAACCAAAAGTTTTCAAAGATCATCGGGGATTTTTCCTTGAAAGTTATAATCAAAAGCTTTTTCAAAAAGCGACGGGAGTTCCCCCCACATTTGTGCAGGACAACCACTCCCAATCCAACAGAGGTGTTTTGCGTGGATTGCATTATCAGATCAACCCCCAGGCCCAGGGGAAACTTGTCAGAGTGATTCAGGGGGAAGTTTTTGATGTGGCTGTGAATCTTCGAAAAAGTTCCCCCTCTTTCGGAAAATGGGTGGGGGAAATCCTTTCCGCAGAAAATAAAAAACAACTCTGGATTCCAAAAGGTTTCGCCCATGGCTTTGTCACACTCTCCGATACAGCGGAACTTCTTTACAAGGTCACCGATTACTATAATAAAGATTTTGAACGCTGTATCCACTGGAAAGACCCACAGATAGGGATTGACTGGAAAATAGAAGAAAAGGATATTTCCCTTTCTGAAAAAGATTCCCAGGGAACAAGTCTGTCCAAAGCGGAAATTTTTCCATGACAAATTATTGATAATATTATTTCAATTTGAGTTTTCAGACATTTCAAGATAGGAAAACTAAAAATTCAAACATGATCAATAATATTCCAATCAGGAAGGGAATGATAAAAAAGAATATTATGAAAAAACTGTATGCAACGCCATCCAAAATTGTGGCTATTTTCCTTGTATCAAGTGGTTTATCAATAGCCATATCTTTTTTGCTAACTGTTTTAACGAAAAATTTTTTTACTGTAAGCCTGTACCAATTCACTATTGGAGAAGCAATACTCCATGGATACCCTAAAGAGATTGATATATTCTTTGCTGTTTGCACAATGATAATATTTACCTTAAGCACAATGTGGTTACATGGGTCTGCCATATTCACAAAAATAAGTTTACCGATGAGTAAAGTACGACATCTGAACATCTTCAGCATCGTCAGAAAAGTGCCCATATTGATTAAGAGAGCGATAACCGATAAGATTGCGAACCATTATTACGTCTATTCCCTTTTAATCATTGCGGGAGTGTATGGAAAAGCAAATCTCTTGTTCTATATGTTTCCTGATATTTCTCCTTTTTTGAAATTCGCAGCACTGGCTGGCTGGTACGCTGTGGGTGCCATACTCATTAAACAAGTAATGAAGAGATATTCACGGGAGCATGAGCATCTCATCATCATGACAGCCCTCCAGATATCACTTATCCCGTTGCTCAGTTTTATGCTTCCAGTGAAATATTTTAACGAATGGGATGGTTCTCATAAGCACTTTACAGAGGTCACTTGCTCTATTTATATTCTCATGGGTTTTCTTTCCTTGGTGGGAATAATGGAAATTGTTTTAAAAATTTTTAATCAAAAACAACAGGAGGGAAAGGGAAAAAAGGAAGTGCTGTCATCAATCCTGCTCTCCTTCCTGCTTCTTCCATTGGTCAATTTCACTTCCCATGGATTTCTTCCCAGCGATGATTACCATTTTGGAGAACGACTTATGCCTTATTTTTTGTATAATAATTATGGTAGGGTTCCATACGTTACCAATAATATTCCCGCTCATGGTTTTTCAGATATGATCTCCGCATTTTTGGCGGATGTCTTCACTACGGCAAATCCAATAACGGCACAAAGTGTACTGTATGGATACAGCCTTTCCCTGTTTTTTTCGACAATGGTATCGTTTTGGATATGGTTTAATCTTTTCAGCCCAAGAGCTTCAGGTTTTTCTCTGCTCTGTGTTGGAAATCCTATTTCATATATGCTCTATGCCAGTTTTTTCAGTAAAAAAATAGTTCAAAATGAGTGTCTTTGGATTGTGCTTTATGTCTTTGTCGGGTTTTCAATGGTGTTGTTTGAAATAGGTATAGGGGCAGCTATGGCACTATCCCTGACTCCTCTGGCACTGTTTATGATTTACCAAATAATTATTCAAAAGAAATACTTGAAAATTAAAAATATAACCTTGTTTGCCATGTCTCTCTTGTTGGCCTTGATCTTGATAGTTCGTGTACCAATAATTGACATATCGCTTGGTGTAATTAACATTCTATTGGAAAACTCCTCCATAAATTTAGATGCTTTCGGAGTACCATGGAAGAACTCTTACGTTGGTTATGCTGAATTTGGGGAAGTTCACTTTGTCCCATCACTATTAAAAAGTATAACAAACTTGGACTTCCCCTTGAGAAGTCTGTGGATATTTATTTCACCCATAATGATAATGACATCAGTATGCTTTTTCAGAAAGAAGATGATTTTTTTATCAATATCCATGTTTAGTGCCTTTCTTTTTTCCATACTCATAATGCCCTACTCTCTCGGTCGAATCGATCCGCTTGGAATGTCTCGTACGGGAGAAGTTTCATCAATTTATGTGAACTTCGTAATACCCGCCATCCTTTTTGCTCTTCCCCGCTCTTTTAAAAAAAAGTATTTCAACAGTATGGCCATTGTTGTAGTAGGGGTTATTTTGTTTTCAATAATTTCAAAACAATCCATTTTTTCAAGGGGAAAGATGACTTTCAAGAAATTAAACTTTACAATCAAACTCCATGATACCAAGGAATATAAACTAATCAATGGAACGGATTATGGTATGTCCCGAATTGGTACGGTCATCATAAGAAAAAATCATCTCAGAAAACTTGATCGTCTAAACAGGATATTAAATAAATATCTGAAAAAAAATGATGGGTATCTCGATCTGACCAACAACAACGCACACTATTTTTATACTGAACGGGAACAGCCCCTTGAGAGCAGTGCTTTTTATAACATGGCACATAAATATCAGCATAAAAGATCCGTTGCTCTTCTGAATGCCCGTCCTCCAAAAGTGGTACTGGTTTCAGGGAACAACACACTCCATGATGGTTTAACGATATCAATGCGTGCTTATCCAATATACAGGTGGTTGTATTTGTCGAATTACAGGTTAGTGAAAGAGGGAAATTTTGTTCTTATGTTGAGAAAGGATATTTATAAAATTTTTTTTATGGAAAAAGACGATGTTGCGGAAACAATGGCAAAAATTGAAAACTACACGGATTCCAGTGATTTAAAAAGTATGCCATTATCCTGGGGACACTCTTATCATAAATTGAAAAACATAATGATTGCCATAAAAAACGGGACCGTTTCTCCTGAAGATATGGTAACAGACAATGATGCTGACAGAACTTTTGGAATTCAAAAAAACGAATTTATAAATTCTAAGGCTCAAGATAACTTGAAGGGTTTATTTTTTACCTATTTTAATATCTCAGAAAAATCGATAACGGGCACAAAAGCAGGACTTTTAGTTCTTGATTTGAAATGCAGGGACCAAACCAGGTTTGCGTCAAAAATTTATTATACAAATGATTATCAGAAAATCTTTAATGAAAAAGCAATGTATAAGTTCGTGTTAAAAAATGGCCCAAATATTCTCCCCGTGGACTTGAATCCAAGATGGCTCCTTGGTGGAAGGGTAAAAAATATTGCGTTTGGTACTGAGTGTTCCAATTTAAATATAAAAAAAATGGAATTTTATCGTAGAATAGTTAGAGAGGATGCTCGACAGAAGGGCTGGAGGGAAGGACGACAGGGAGATCAGCAGAAGGAAAGAAGTCATTTCATGCCTTTTGAGAAGAGTGAATTGATGGCCAAGGTAAGATGAGGCAGGAAAAAGCATGAGAGAAGCTTTAATAGGGTACATACCCTTTGTAGGGAGTCATTTTAAAAAACAACACAATTTTACTGAATTTTTACAATTCCAAAAACTTTAATGATATGAAAGAACAATATTACAATCTTATTTTATGTGCGGGGTGTCCGCCGCTTTAAAGAATCCTAACTATCATGAGAATTTTTTTTATTCCTTTTGCCGATCTTATGGTGTCATTTGCTTTAACTATTTTAAACCAAGACTCTTTACTTATCCCTATTTTTTGTTGTCTCAAAAAAAATTCAAGCTCCACAGGAGGTATGATACCTCTTTTAACAAGGTCCTTTTTAATGAAAGGAAAACCCATTTCTTCAACAAGGAAAAGAGCAAAAAGATGAATATTACTATTTATCGACAAAGTGCTTATTAACTCTTTAAGATCAACATCTTTCCTGATTTCAAGAGTCCTCTGAAGAATATTAGTTGATGAAAATAAAACATAGGGATAAACCCCTTCGGATACCAAAGACTGCGTCAAACGTATTTCTCCTGTATGGATCGCATAAATTCTGTCACTCATTCTTTTGTATGTTTCCCAGTATTGTTGAAAGTGTTTTGATTGAAAAACTCTTTCAGAAACCACAAAAAAGAAAGAGCTAATATGATAACAAAACTCGTAACTCTCAGTCATTCCAATAAAGTCTGTACTATTCTTCAATACCTGACCTATTGTTTTCTTAAAATTATCAGGAATAACCAAACAGGAGTCATTCATAAAGATAACTTTTTCCAAGTTAAAAAATTCCAGGGATTTTAAGTATTCAAAACCTGTTTTGTATGAACCAAAGTCTCTGCCAAAGTTCTTTTGTTCAATAATAACAGCACACACATCCTTAAGTCCTTTAATGGATTCTGAAGACAAAGGAATAGTTGAAACAAAAACGACTTGAACGCCATAGTCATTCAGTACCTGGATAGTGTCCATTAAGTTTTTTGAAACACATCCTTTTATAGGATAAGATGCAATAATGGCAATAAACTTCGCCTGACTTAATGTCTTCTTTTCAAAAATAATCTTTTTTTTAAAAAATATCCTCTCATAGAAAAGAAAACGGCTAACAGAGAATGCTCTGTAACAACAAAACAGTAAAAACTTTACACATCTTTTAAAAAGATGTTTTAATTCATTTCTCATGATAATTCTTTTTATTCCTTTTGCTGATCTTATGGTGTCATTTATTTATTTTTAACTATTTCAAACAAAGACTCATGATCTATCCCTGTTTTTTGTTGTCTAAGAAAAAAATCAAGCTCCACAGGAGGTACGATACCTCTTTTAACAAGATCCTTTTTAATAAAAGGAAAGTCCATTTTTTCAACAAGGAAAAAAGCAAAGAAATGAGTATTATTCTTTACCGATAAAGTGTTTATTAACTTTTTGAGATCAACATCTTTCCTGATTTCAAGAGTCCTCTGAAGAATATCAGTTGATGAAAACAAAACATGAGGGTAAACCCCTTCGGATACCAAAGACTGCGTCAAACGTATTTCTCCTACATGGATTGCATAAATTCTGTCACCCATTCTTTTGTATGTTTCCCAGTATTGTTGAAAGTGTTTTGATTGAAAAACTCTTTCAGAAACCACAAAAAAGAAAGAGCTAATATGATAACATATCTCGTAATTCTCAGTCATTCCAATAAAGTCTGTACTATTCTTCAATACCTGACCTATTGTTTTCTTAAAATTATCAGGAATAACCAAACAGGAGTCATTCATAAAGATAACTCTTTCCAAGTTAAATAATTCCAGGGATTTTAAGTATTCAAAACCTGTCTTGTATGAACCAAAGTCTCTGCCAAAGTTCTTTTGTTCAATAATAACAGCACACACATCCTTAAGTCCTTTAATGGATTCTGAAGACAAGGGAATAGTTGAAACAAAAACGACTTGAACGCCATAGTCATTCAGTACCTGGATAGTGTCCATTAAGTTTTTTGAAACACATCCTTTTATAGGATAAGATGCAATAATGGCAATAAACTTCGCCTGACTTAATGTCTTCTTTTCAAAAATAATCTTTTTTTTAAAAAATATCCTCTCATAGAAAAGAAAACGGCTAACAGAGAATGCTCTGTAACAACAAAACAATAAATGCTTTGCACATCTTCTTAAAAGGTGTCTCAATAATTCCATTTTTTTTCTTACACCACCACAAAAACTGTTTCAACAGCTAAAAAATACCACTCTTGAGTTTGATTATCCATTGCAATCATCCCTTAGAGATGGATATACTGGTCGTGTTTGAAATATCCGGGTTTTTGAGAGTGAATATCCGTGAAATTTCAAACACGATCAGTATATTTTAAAAAGTTGTGGATGAAGCTACCCAGCAGCAGCATCCATTTGATCTTTTTGATTGCTTACCACAAGACCATTTCTATATTCAACACCAGATAACAATTTTTTAATCTCCTGCCAACCTCGTATCTTCCTCCACTCATCCACAGACTCTGGTGAGGATGCTTACATAATCGTTTGTCAAACTCAGGATCCCATTAACGCTTATGGTCAAACAAAACTCATCGGAGAAAAGGCTATAAGAAAAATCAAGTATCTGATTTTTCGCACCAGTGTTCCCCTGACAAACTGATGATAATTATCTATCAGGAATTGACAGAGATGATTTCTTCATTTATACTGGTCCGGTTTGAGTTTTCCACCTAGACCATGCTTTGCAAAATAGCTGGAAATTTGTAAACATATTTTTATGTCAAGATTTTTGAGAAAAAATGAACGCCAAAAACTCCTCTCTGAACTCCGATTAGAAAGAAATCGTCGATTTGCAGAACGTATTAAGGTCATCCTTCTTTTCGATAATGGTGAAAAGGTGGCCGATATAGCAAAATTTCTTTTTTTTAGATGAAGGTTCTGTGAGGAACTATAAAAAGCGTTTTGAGGAAGGTGGACTTGAAAAGCTTGTTAACGACCACTATATTGGCTGAACCAGTTTTTTGAATGAGTCAGAAAAGAAGCAATTGGCAAAAGAGCTGGAATTTCAGGTTTACCCGACAACACAGTCTGTTATTGATTTTGTCAAAGAAGAGTTTGGGGTGACCTATACAGTAGAATGAACTCTCAACACTCATTACTGATAACTTTCAGGCTATAGGAACCTGAAAACTCAAACCGGATCAGTATACATAGGCATTATTTGGAATTTACCCGCTCTGAAAATTCTATGATACTTCTCCTGGAAAATGGAAAATCTGGCATTTTAAAAGCATCCAGGAAAGTTAACTGTGGAAGAATAAAGAAAGTGACTTTATGAAAGAAACCATTATTTCCCCTGAAAACTTTAAAAAGATGGCCATGAATGATCTGTGGGAGGGATTACTATCCCCCTCTTTATGGTGGAACCTTTCATACCACGACATTAAGCAAAGATTCAGACGTTCAATCCTCGGTCCTTTCTGGTTAACTCTGAGTCTTGGAATAATGATTTCAACCCTTGGTTTTATTAATGCCAGGCTTTTTCATCAGGATATGATGAAAGCCATGCCTTCCATTGCCATTGGTATTATATTATGGAGTCTGTTTTCCAGCATTTTGACAGAGGGAGCCACAACCTTTGTAGAGGCTCAAAGATACATCCTCAATGTTTCCACCCCCATCAGTGTTCATTTCTATCGTATGGTTTCCAGAAACCTTATCATCTGGGGGCATAATATGTTGATCTATTTGGTTGTGTTTGTGTTTCTGGAAAAAGGTCCTTTTTTAAACTATCTCCTTTTTCTTCCAGGTTTTCTTTTGTTTCTCCTGATCTGCTGCTCGCTTGGATTGTTTATAGGGATCATTTCAACAAGGTTCAGAGATATCCACCAGATTGTAATTAACCTGTTACAGGTTTTATTTTTTATAACACCTGTGTTCTGGACAGTCAGTTCCTTTAAAGTCCGTCCTGTTTTTATCACATGGAATCCTCTCCACCATCTTTTAGATATTGTACGCTCTCCCCTTCTTGGAAAAACTCCTGATAGTGTCTCCTGGGTCATCGTATCCACCCTTGCAGTCATCAGTATCATTCTGACTATAGCATTGTACAGACGGACTTACTCCCGTATTCCTTACTGGGTATAGGTAAACAAAGATGGTTCAGATATCTATTAAAAATATATCCGTGGAATTTAAAATTTATGGCCAAACTTCCCGATCTTTTAAAACCAAATTATTGAATCAAATGACAGGTGGGGTTATAGATCATAACAAGGATGCCATTACTGTGAAGGCTTTGGACTCCTTCTCTCTTGAACTTAAAGAGGGTGATAGGGTGGGTTTGACTGGACATAATGGTGCAGGCAAAAGCACTCTTCTCAGGATTGTGGCAGGCATCTACAAACCCACATCAGGTTCTATCACTATAAGAGGTTCTGTTGGCACACTGATTGATATGACAGCTGGAATGGATCCCGAAGCCACAGGAGTGGAAAATATTTATTTAAGAGGTTATATCCTTGGTATGAATAAAAAGAAAATTCAAAGCCTTGTTGAGGAAATCTGTGATTTCACAGGTCTTGGAGATTTTATCAACCTCCCCATCAAAACATATTCGACAGGAATGGCCTCCCGACTCAGCTTAGCCCTGTCCACCTCCATTTCACCTGACATTCTTATTATTGATGAAGCCATTGGTGCAGGGGATGAAGAGTTCCAGGAACGTGCCTTTGCCCGTATCAATGAGTTTAAAAGCAAAGTCAAAATCCTGATTATGGCCAATCATAATAGAAATTTGTTAACACCTTACTGTAATAAAATTATTCAGATTAAAAGCGGAAGAATTATTTGATGAGTATGAAAACGTAGAAACAAGAGGGCATCAAAAAACCTCTGGTCCTTTCAAAAACAAAAATTTTGTTGATATGAAAGAACAATATTACAATCTTATTTTATGTGCGGGGTGTCCGCCGCTTTAAAGAATCCCATCTCTCATGAGAATTCTTTTTATTCCTTTTGCCGATCTTATGGTGTCATTTGCTTTAACTATTTTAAACCAAGACTCTTTACTTATCCTTGTTTTTTGTTGTCTCAAAAAAAAATCAAGCTCCACAGGAGGTATGATATCTCTTTTAACAAGGTCCTTTTTAATGAAAGGAAAACCCATTTCTTCAACAAGGAAAAAAGCAAAGAAATGAGTATTATTCTTTACCGATAAAGTGTTTATTAACTTTTTGATATCAACATTTTTCCTGATTTCAAGAGTCCTCTGAAGAATATTAGTTGATGAAAATAAAACATGGGGGTAAACCCCTTCGGATGCCAAAGACTGCGTCAAACGTATTTCTCCTGCATGGATTGCATAAATCCTGTCACTCATTCTTTTGTATGTTTCCCAGTATTGCTGAAAGTGTTTTGATTGAAAAACTTTTTCGGAGACCACAAAAAAGAAAGCGCTAACATGATAATAGCTCTTGTAATTCTCAGTCATTCCAATAAAGTCTGTATTATTCTTCAATACCTGACCTATTGTTTTCTTAAAATTATCAGGAATAACCAAACAGGAGTCATTCATAAAGATAACTCTTTCCAAGTGAAAAAATTCCATGGATTTTAAGTACTCAAAACCTGTCTTGTATGAACCAAAGTCTCTGCCAAAGTTCTTTTGTTCAATAATAACAGCACACACATCCTTAAGTCCTTTAAGGGATTCTGAAGACAAAGGAATGGTTGAAACAAAAACGACTTGAACACCATAGTCATTCAGTACCTGGATAGTGTCCATTAAATTTTTTGAAACACATCCTTTTATAGGATAAGATGCAATAATGGCAATAAACTTCGCCTGACTTAATGTCTTCTTTTCAAAAATAATCTTTTTTTTAAAAAATATCCTCTCATAAAAAAGAAAACGGCTAACAGAGAATACTCTGTAACAACAAAACAATAAATGCTTTGCACATCTTCTTAAAAGGTGTCTCAATAATTCCATTTTTTTTTCTTACACCACCACAAAAACTGTTTCAACTGGAATTCCTGTCATTACACAGCGATTTTGTCGGTATCGGTGCGTCATCAAAAAATCTTAAATAAATTCTTGACAAAGAATCCGGGAGGCCAGGAACAGAGGCGGCCCCAGGCCCTTTAAAGGGCCGGTCCGCCAGTACAAATCGATTCCCAAGCCCCTGAAAGGCAGTGAGTCTCATCTTCAGGGATTTACTTTTTTGCTTACTTTTTTAGTAACTGCTCACACCCTTTTAAAATTTGGGTTTTTACCTTTGGATTATGGCCTCGGTATGTTTGAAGATGACGATCATTGCAAAACCATACAATCAAAGGGCTACATCACAGCCGTTGCGGAAGATGGATTTATTCATCACCACTTATCTGCGACCTTCAAAAAACTGGATGAACAGAAGTTCATGGCCCTTTTTGAGAGAAACAAACGTATCTTTGAGAGTAAATGGGGTCCATGGAAAAGTCACCAACACCGAAAATCACGTCCAATGATGAGTCTCTGAATGATCCATTGTGTACTTTTTTAGCACGTTTACGATTCTCCGGGCACTCTGTCCGTCTCCATAGGGTGAAATATTTCGTGCCATGGCCAGATAAGCCTCCTCGTCATCCAATAAGCGTTGAGCCTCCTCCACAATCCGATCATGATGAGACCCAACCAGTTTCACCACACCCTCTTTAACAGCTTCAGGACGTTCCGTTTCCTCTCTCAATACCAACACGGGTTTACCCAGAGCAGGAGCTTCCTCCTGAATCCCCCCGGAGTCACTGATAATCATATACGATCTTCTCATAACCGCCACGAAAGATTCATAATCCAAGGGTGGGCACAAATGAATGTTAGGTGCCATTAATACCTTGTGAGCAACTTCATGAATATTGGGATTCGGGTGTACGGGATAAAGGAACTGAACATCAGGATAATTCACAGCCAAAGTTTGCAATGCCCTACAAATCTCACGAAGAGGCTTGCCAAAATTCTCCCTGCGATGAGCTGTCACCAGTACAAGTCGTCGACCAGGATCCAACTCAAACTCCGACAACTCTGCCGAGCAGCCTCTACTTTCCATCAATAACAGTGTATCAATGACTGTGTTGCCCGTGACCGTAATAGCCTCTCCCGGAACTCCCTCCCGAAGCAGATTCTGGCGTGAACTCTCCGTCGGTGCGAAATGCCAACGTGCCAAACGCCCCGCTATAATACGATTCGCCTCTTCCGGAAAAGGGCTTTGAATGTCCCCTGTACGCAAACCAGCTTCCACATGTCCAACAGAAATATGATGATAAAAGCAGGCTAAGGCCAGAGTCATAACAGTGGTTGTATCACCCTGAACCAACACAATATCAGGTCTTTCCTCTTCAAGAAGACTATCAAGTTCTAAAAGCAGACGTGCCGTCAAAGTTGTCAATGATTGATTGGGTTGCATGATATTCAAATCAATGTCAGGTTCAATATCAAATAAGTTTAATACCTGATCCAACATCTTTCGATGTTGAGCCGTTGCCAGTACACGCACTTTGGCCCATGATTCACTTTTCAATGCAAGAATCACCGGAACCATCTTGATAGCTTCAGGTCGGGTTCCGATGACACACATTATTTTTTTTGACATCTCAACAGCTCTTAAATAAATCGGTGGAATTAAAAGATGTCAAACCTGATGCCAATAATGATCTTAAAGTACAAGCCACTGAGGTTGATAGTCTTCCCATTGTTCCTGTTCTTGTAAACCTGATCAATGGTGTAACCCAACTCTCCCACAAGACTCACAAAATCCATGGGAAAACCGGTCTCGGCAGCAATAGTGTAAGTGAAATCAGATCTGGATTTTAAATTCCCAAAACTTTTATGAATATCCACTTTATTGCTAAAACCCACAGTTCCAGTGGCTCCCACAAAAACAAAAGAATCAACAAAACGATAATTCATGAGAAGAGACAGTCTGTTCAACTTGGATTTTTTATCCCCGGAGTTTTTGTCTTTCAATTTGAAGTTCATGTCTTCATAGCGAAGTCCCAAACCAAAAGGACTCTCAGGGAAACGAACAAAGGCATCAATATTGAGACCTTTGAAATCTTTTAAATCAGCCGTTGAGTATTTTTTGTCTTCAGTGGCCTGAAGACCATAGCCCCCCCGTATATTCAGGGAAGCAAAAGCATGGTTCACAAAAAAAAGAATGGGAAAAACACTGAGAATTTGTTTCTTCATAACACTTTTCATAATGCCCTCCTGGAAACTTCATGGAAACCCAAACCAAATGAGTCCGTCAAATAAGTCCGTGTATGCTGGTTCCATTTGGTTTTCAGGTATTTCAGAAGACAAAACCGTGAAATCCCAAACACGACCAGTGTATTTACATGACTCCATATTTTTGACTTCAGGGCAAGTGGAAAATTAACAAATCATCCTCTTGTGTCATATGTGTCACAAACCCGATTTTGGATGAGATGAACGTGGGACAATGGGAATCAGGACTTGGAATCTGCTGAACATACGCCGCAAGAAGAGGAAAAATCAGTGTCTCACAAAAGAGGGACATAAAAAATCATTCCATACACGGATAAACAGATAATACGGCAGAGGCCAAAGAGACAAATTATTGTGAATTCTGCCCCATAAGCATTTCCCCGGGGGTGTAATATTTTTTCTGGCTGTTGCAGGGTTTGCAGGCCACCACCACATTCCCCCTGGAATTGGTGCCACCACGGGATAAGGGCAACTTGTGATCCATGGTGAGTTCCTCTCCTGAAAAACTTTGACCACAATAATAACAATGACCTGTGGCCAGCTTCTGTTTCCACCATCCTGTCTTCCGAAGCTGTCTGGCTTTCTCCTTCTCTTTTTTTATCTGTTTTTCGCTCACAAAACCATGGACAATCATAAAAATCCTCACCTCTGTTTCTGACTTGTTGCACAATAATTCGGGAATTGCAAAGAATTATTTATACTCAAAAATGGTATAATAGTACAAGAGAAGAGGGTATAATGGTACGGAAGAAGAGGGTGCAGCAAGCAATGGTACAAAATGACACAAACACTTTAGCCAGTGGGTGGCAATGACTCCGGAACAGATCAAACAAAGACTTGAGGAGACCTATCCCGATTCTTTTGTGGATGTGACCGACCTGACTGGCACCCGGGATCACTACTCAGTTTATGTGGCCTCCCGGGTTTTTGAAAACATGAGTCGCATTGAAAGACACAAACACGTTATGAAGGCATTTGATCAGGAGTTAAAAACCGGAGAGGTTCACGCCCTGACCATACGAACCGATGAAAAAACAGAAAACAAAGGAGACTGAAAATGACCACCCGTGAACGTATCGAACAATTACTCAGGGACAATGGTGTTGTCCTGTTTATGAAAGGAACCCCTGAATCCCCCCAATGCGGTTTTTCCGCCAGAGCCTCAGCGATCCTCTCAGAAATAAATATTGATTATCACACCGTGGATGTTCTGGAAGATCTTGAAATTCGTCAGGGAATAAAGGACTTCAGTCAATGGCCCACCATTCCCCAACTCTATGTCAATCAGGAACTTATTGGTGGCAGTGACATTATGATGGAAATGTTTGAGTCAGGGGAACTGAAAGAATCCCTTTCACAATAGAGTGATCTTACCCGCACTTCTCATAAACTTTCGTAACGAAGCTGTCAAAATACCTCTACAAAAGGGGAAGCGGACCGAAAGTCGTTGAAGTCCCAGCCCGCATTTCTGGAGAGGTCATTTTATCCTGCTTACACCCTTGACTTGGGCTTCCCCAAATTGAGTGGAGAGTTTATACTGGTCGTGTTTGGATTTCCACGGAAGTTTCTTTATTGAAAAACTGGAAATTTCAAACATGATCAGTTTATTTGACTCATTTAAAGTTTTTGACAATTTCCTTAAAATAGTCGCCCCGTTCAGCATAATTATCAAAAATATCAAAACTGGAACAGCCTGGAGACATTAAAACCACATCCCCAATACGGGACTTCTGATAGGCAATCAAAATGGCCTCTTCAAAAGTCCCTATTAAAAAAGTTTCAGAGGCATCCCCGATATCCCGATTGATTTTCTCTTTGGTCTCTCCAAAAAGAATCAGTGATTTCACCTTTTTTTTCACAGAATCAAAGACAGGCTCGTAATTGATCCCGGTGTCCTTGCCCCCCATAATGAGAATCACATTTTCATCAAAAGCATCAAGGGCTTTTTTCACCGCATGAACATTGGTGGCCTTTGAATCATTAAAAAACCGCACTCCACCAACACGTCTCACATATTCCAGACGATGGGGAAGACCCCTGAATTCGGTGATGACTTTCTGAACAGCCTCAGAAGTGGCACCATGTTGACGGGCTGCAAGCAGGGCCGCCATAAAATTTTCCACCATATGTTGATAGCGAATCCTGGCTTCTCCAATGGTAAAAATCTCCACTTCAGGACCTGTTCTGATATTCACCACACCTTTCCTAAGCTCTGTCACATCCAGAAGGGAATCCCTCACCTTTAAGTCCTTTCTGATATTCACCACACCACCGATTTCCATAATCTGGGGTTCCAGTGCCTTTTTATGGGAAAAATATAAAATGCGGCCTCTTTGAACAGAAGGGTCACGGGCCAGTTCAATAATGGCATTGTCATCAGCATTAAGAACACTGGTTGTCTTTGGATTGGTGTTCAGAAAAATTTTCCTTTTTGCATTCACATAGTCTTCCATGGATCTGTGACGATCCTGATGATCCTCAGCCAGATTTGTAAACACAATGTTTTTGGGGTTGAACTTCTCACAATGTTCCAACTGAAAGCTGGAAACCTCCAGAACCAGAACATCCGACTTTTTACCTGAACTCAGGTAATTCACAAGAGGTTGACTGTAGTTTCCCCCAACCCAGACATTCACACCGGATTCCTTCAACATTTTATAAATCAGAAAAGTCACCGTTGTTTTACCATTGGTGCCTGTGACAGCCACCACAGGCTCCCTGACAAACCAGGATGAAAACTCAAACTCCCCTGTGACTTTAATATTATTATTTCTGGCGTAATCAAAAATCTTGAGACCGGAGGAAACCCCGGGACTGAGAATAATCAATTCCTGTTGAAGAAATTTTTTGGGCGTGTGTCCGCCAAGATCCAGTTCCAATGGCAACTTTTCCAGTTTTTCCAGAGCATTGGAAAGTTCCGCTTTGGATTTGTGGTCAGTGACCGTGACTTTAGCCCCGTGTTCACAGAGAAAACAGGACAGGAAAACACCTGTTTTGCCAAGCCCCACAACCATGATTTTACGATCTTTCAATTGGGAAATATCATCAAACATTTTCATCACCTTAACTTTAATGTGCTTAAACTTAAAACAGCCAACAAAATGGAAACAATCCAAAAACGAACAATAATTTTAGCTTCATCCAACCCCTTGAGTTCGTAGTGGTGGTGAATGGGAGCCATACGAAAAATCCTTTTACCAGTTAATTTATAGGAAATCACCTGAGTGATTACAGAAAGAGCCTCTATCACAAAAACCCCCCCCAACAAAACCATAACCAGTTCATTTTTGGTTAAAACGGCCACCATGCCCAAAAATCCCCCCAGACTGAGACTTCCAAGGTCACCCATGAAGACCTGGGCCGGATAGGTGTTAAACCATAAAAATCCAAGACCCGCAGCCACAACAGCCGCTGAAACAGGAGTCAGCTCCCCCGCTCCACTGATAAAAGGGATGCCAAGATAAGAGGCAATTTCATAATGACCGGCCACATAGGAGAAAAGCCCCAGAGTTCCGGCACAAACAATCACCGGTCCCACGGCAAGGCCATCAAGCCCGTCAGTCAGATTCACCGCATTGGCCGTCCCTGTAACCACAAGACTCCCAAAAGCAATGTAAAAAAGTCCCATATCAAAACTGATGTTTTTAAAAAAAGGAAGACTGAGCCGGGTGGACAGAAAGTTATTTTGAATCAGGTAATACAAAACAGAAGCTGAGACAAAAAACTCCAGGAAAAGCCGTAATCGACCGGAAAGACCTGCACTGTTTCCCCTCATAACCTTGTTACGATCATCAATATATCCAATCAACGAAAAACCAATGGTGACAATCATGGTGGACACCACCAGGGCATTGGTGACATCCATCCACAAACAAAAGGGAATCAGAAGGGATAATAAAATCAATCCTCCCCCCATTGTGGGAGTTCCCGCTTTCACCTGATGTCTCCCGGGAGTGTCTTCCCTGATGTTGGACAATTTTTCCTGTTTTCTTCTTAAACGACGAATGTATCGGGGACCCACCAGATAACAGATCACAAAAGCCGTAAAAAAGGAGACAAAAGTTCTCAGGGTAATATAACGGAAGACATTAAAAAACCCATGTTGATCTGAAAGTTCTGTTAACCATTGATAAAGCATATCAGATTATTTTTGGGGAAAAATTCAATGGATCCAAACCCTCAACGATTTTTTCCAAAGTTCCACCCCTTGACCCCTTGACGATGACTTGAGTTTTCTTATTTAACACAAAAGGGGGATTAAAATCAAGGAATTCTTTATAACCATTTAATATTATTGGTTTAATCTTGTTTCCTGAAGCCTCCCAGCCCTCCTGAAAGCAGGCTCCTGAAGACCCCATGAAAACACAGTGGGACCAGGGCAGACTTCCGGCTCTTTGACCAAGCTGTCGATGTTCAGGACCGGACCTGTCTCCAAGTTCCAGCATCTCACTGAAAAGAGCAATGTATTGCTTCCCGTAATCCCAACGGCTCTGAAGATTTTCAAGAAGACTTTTAAAACTGTCGGGGTTGGCATTGTAACCGTCAAAGAGAAGCTGAGCTTCGGATTCCAACTCCAGCCACTGATTGCGACCCCAGCCCGTACGGCACCGGTTTGAGTATTGCCAAAGACTTTTTGGTTCAACACCCACCCCATAGGCCAGGCAGAGGGCTGCCGCCAGATTTTCAAGATTCTCTTCTCCCCAGCAATTCACTTCCACCTGGCCCTGAACCCCACCAATATGCCCCTGGACAATAAAACCTCTTTCAGTTTTTTTCTGTACCTCCAGAAACACATCCGCAGAAGGGTTTTTATTGGAAAAACAGAGGTTCAGACGCTTGTCATACCTGGTGGACATTTCCCTGGTCCAGAAATTATCCATATTAAAAACAAATCGGGCCTCCCCGGGTGCTGACATATAAATTTCCTCCTTGGCTTTGGCCACTGCCTGTATTCCCCCTTTAAAGTGACCCAGATGGGCTCGACCCACATTCACCACTGTGACCAGATCCGGTTTGGCTATGTGATTCAGAGAAGTGATTTCCCCCGGATGATTCATCCCCATTTCCAAAACACAGTACTGATCAGAAGCCTCTGTGTTTAAGATTGTAAAAGGAAGTCCCCAGTGATTGTTAAAACTTCCTCTGCTGGCCCGGGTCTTTCCCGGACAGGATAAAATCTGATAGAGAAAATCCTTGGTCGTGGTCTTGCCATTGCTCCCTGTGATGGCCATCACTTTTGCCGAAAGTTCATCACGCCAGGAGGAGGCCAGGTCATGAAGGGCTTTAAGGGTTTCAGGAACTTTGATAAAACTTACCTTTTGTTTAAAAGGCTCCCATGACTCCTCCCAACGATGGCACAAAACCCCCCTGGTTCCAGCCTCCACGGCCCGGGGAACAAAATCATGGGCATCATGATGATCCCCAATAAGGGTAATAAAAAAACTTCCTGTGATCTTCGGGTCCCGACTGTCTGTGGAATAAGACAAAAACTCTTTATGGGGTGAACTTAACAGATCCCCTCCCACAGCTCTGTGAATAAAATCAAGGGTCCAGATCAAAATGTTTGTCCCAAGCCAAAGGCTTCCATTATTTTTTCATCATCCCTGAATTTGATTTTTCTATCACCCAAAATCTGATAATCCTCATGGCCTTTTCCCGCAACCAGAATAATATCACCCGGGTTTGCCATTTTCACTGCCTTTTCAATGGCCCGTCCCCGATCCGGTTCCACACTGATCCCCTCTGAATTCTTAAGGACTTCGCCAGAAGTTCCAATGGAACAAGCCAAACCGGGTGAGGGTTTTTCAGGTGAAAGGTCCTCTGGTGAGAACTTCCCACTGAGTCCCCTGAGAATATCTTCAATAATACGGTCAGGATCTTCTGTCCTTGGATTGTCTGATGTGACCACAAGATGATCGCTGTGCCTTTGGACCACCTGGCCCATCAGAGGTCTTTTTCCCGGATCCCGATCACCACCACAACCAAAAACAGTAATTAACTTTTGATCCGGATTTTTGTATGAACCCAAAAAACCCAACACCTGATTCAAAGCTTCGGGAGTGTGAGCATAATCAACAAAAGAATAAATCCCCTCCGGGGATTTGCACATCTGCAAACGGCCGGGAATCCCCTGAAAAAAAGAAAGCTTTTGAATCAGTCCATGGAGATTGAAACCGAGAACATGGAGACAGGCAAGGCTGCCAACAACATTATAGGCATTGTGCTCCCCGATGAGGGGGCTGAAAAAATCCAACCTCTTCCCTGAAGGCAATGACAGATGGATTTCTGTGCCCTCCAGACCCCGGCCCCTGGTTTTAAAAACAAAATCATTGTCCCGGTTCTGACCAAACAAAACAACCTTCCGGAGATGACAAAAACCCTTAAGCCGCAACCCACAGGGATCATCTCCATTGATAACAGCAAAGGTGTCCCTGCCTTTTTTTATCATCCGGTCAGAAAAAAGTCTTGCTTTACTTAAAAAATAATCCTCCATGTTTTTATGATAATCCAGATGATCCCGTGACAGGTTTGTGAACAGACAAACATCAAAACCCTGATGGATGCGGTTTTGGGAAAGGGCATGACTTGAAACCTCAATGACAAAACTCCTGGCCCCAAAATCAAGAAAATCCTTCAGTCTCTTCTGCAAGGTGATGGGATCAGGAGTGGTGAGTTCTGTGGGCCAGACCTTTTCCTTAAAATGACTGTCAATGGTTCCAATAAAACCACAGTCCTGATGACTTTGATTCAGAAAAAACTCCAGCAAAAAAGCCGAACTTGTCTTTCCATTGGTGCCTGTCACCGCAATGGCTGTCATCTGTTCCCCCGGACTCTGAAAAAACCGTTCTGATAGAAGCTGTAACGCCCATCTTGTATCCAAAACCACCAAAACAGCCCCTCTAAAGGAAGAGGGAATCCTGGAAGGGTCTTCAACCACAAGGGCCATGGCCCCTCTTTGAATGGCTTCAGCAACAAACCGGTGACCGTCCAGTTTATGACCGCAAACAGCCACATAAACAGAATCAGGTTGAACCTTTCTGGAATCACAATAAAGATCAAAAACCGGAGTCTGGGGGGCCTGGTCACGCCAATCCAATGAACCATGAATCCCAAGCAGGTGTTTAAGAGTCATGGTTTAACCTGCCAGGCGACTGTGCCTTTATAGCGACTTGCAACAAAATTCCCATCGCAAACTTCAAAGGGTTCATCCGAAAATTCTGTTTCGGTTTCGCAAACAGGACACCCCATTGGGAAAAAATTGATTGTCACAACTGACCTCCCAGTGTAATGTGTTGTAAGGGTAAGTATCTGATTTGCGGACTTTAATCAATTGAGAAACTTAAGATACCGAGGTGTGTTTGATTTCCGTTTTTATTGTCTTTTCCATAAAAACTTTTGCCTTTTTTATACATATTCAGCCTCTTTTTGTGAAAAGGTTCCTGGGTGTGGTCATCGGCATTATATGGTTTGATCTCCTAAGGATTAGACGCACTGTTGCAATCAAGAACATATTGAGAGTTTACCCTGATATGAGCCAGGTTCAGGCCAAAAAGCTGGCCAGGAAGTCTCTCATTCACATGGGATACACTCTTGTTGAATTCTGCTCAATGCCATTTCTTGATGAATCATCTGTCAAATCCATGTTCACAGTTGAAGGCCGGGAGAAACTTGAAACGGCTTTAAAAAAGAATAAAGGGGTTTTGTTATTATCCGCACATATTGGCAATGGAGACCTGGCAACAGCGGCTTTATCCTACCTGGGGTTTCAGATGTGCCTGGTCTCCAAGATATTCAAGGTCAAGTGGTTAAATGATTTTTGGTTCAGTTCCAGGGAAAAGCATGGGTCCAGATTTATTGCACCCAGGAGAAGTTCCTATGAAATATTAAAAGCCTTAAAAAGGAACAAAATAGTTGTTTTTATATTGGACCAGTACACAGGACCGCCAAACGGAATTGTGACTGAATTTTTTGGAATAAAAACAGGGACAGCGTTTGGTCCGGCACTGTTCGCACAGAGGTCAAACACAGAAGTCTTATCTGCGTTTTCCTACAGAAAGAAATTTGGTCAGCATGTTATTAAAGTCTCTGATCCGATAAAATATGAAACAGTGGGATCAAAAGATGATCTCCTCAGGAAGAACACCCAGTTGTTTAATTCTTCCATAGAAAGAATGATAAAGGACAAACCAGAGCAATGGATGTGGATTCACAGACGCTGGAAGCAGGCATGGTAGTGCCTGGAAGTATGTGGCTGGACGAACCCTGCCCAACGCAAAAGTGGGGAGTATCCAAAGGGAGTGTCCAAAATTTTGAGTGCTCCCAAAAGTAATGCTTTTATCTGAAAATCCATAACTTTTCCTTTAAATTTTTCCTAAAATACTTCCACCATTGATCAATATCCACATGGACATTATGGAGACTGTAACGGATTTTCCTTAAAAAGCTTATCTTAATCCTCTTCTGTATAAAAACACTGTCGGTATCGTTATGAAACAACAACCCATAATTGTTTTTCCTTAACCATCCATTGATTTCCTTTTTTTTTGGATTAATATACAGATTGGCACGCATCTCAATTGAAATAACTTTGGGAAGACTTTTCATACGGGAAACAACATTCCACTCAGCACCTTCCACATCCACCAGAATAACATCAAAATCACCAGAATCAATGTCCTCAAAGGGCACGGCGTTTACCTTAAAAGTGTCTTTTTCAGAGGGATGATACTTATCATTAACAATAGCAGGACTTTTTTCAATATCGCCTGCGAATGTGGAGGCATTCACCCGATAAAAGGTCAGGGTTTTCCTTTTATGCCAAATGGCTTTTGACAGGATTTTAACATGACTCCTTCCGCCATAATGAGAAACAAGATCTTTCACACAGACAGGATCAGCTTCAACGAGAATCACTTCCTGACCATCATTTATAAAATCAATGGATGAACAGGTTTTGGCCTGATAAACTCCGACCTCACAGACTTTTTGAGTGGTTATTTTATTTTTTTTCAGTTCATCAAAGATATTCATTTGAATCCTTCCCTGAAGGAATAGAGTACAGTTCTGACTTTGTAAAGAGCTTATGGTCCATGCAGTCCATACCATCGGTTTTTAATGGGAATTGCCGCACCCCTCCCACCCCCCCTTTGTCAATCAGAAAACTCTTCCGACAAACCTTGCCTGGGAGGGGTCTTTCATAATAAACAGGGCTGGCAATCATGACTGTCAAAACAGCAAGCGATATCAAATCCATGGAAAAGGTCTGCCGACTGGCAGCCCAAACCCTGCAATATGTGACTCAGTTTATCAAACCGGGAGTCACGACCAACGAACTGGACAAAATCATCCACGACTACACACTGTCCCACGAAGCCAAACCCGCCCCCCTTCATTACCGTGGATTCCCAAAGTCCATTTGCACTTCGGTCAATCACTGCATCTGTCATGGAGTGCCCAACGACACTCCATTAAAACAAGGGGATATTATCAACGTGGATGTGACCTCTTACAAATATGGCTTTCATGGAGACACCTCAGCCACATTTTTTTTGGGGTCTGTGTCCGAGGAGGCCAAAAAAATCACTGATGTGGCTGAAAAGGCCATGTACAAAGGGATTGAAGCCATAAAACCAGGCGGAACTGTGGGCGATATTGGTTTTGCCATTAACAAATTTGTAACCCGTAAAGGTTATTTTGCAGTTCGTGAAATTGGCGGTCATGGGATTGGTCGCAAGTTCCACGAAGACCCCTTTGTTCCATCCATAGGGAAGAAAGGAAAGGGGCCTCCTTTGCTTCCCTTTGGAACCATCACTGTGGAACCCATGATTAACGAAAATGACAAACCCATTGTTGAATTCAAAATTGCCGGTTCTGATATTCTCTACTATGAAACCCGGGATAAAACTCTTTCCGCCCAGTTTGAACACACCGTTCTGATCACTGACACATCCTACCGGATACTCACCCTTCCCTGACCCGCATTTCTCACAAGCTTTGCCTTTTGGTTCTTCCCACAACAACACCTCCAGTCCAGACTTCTCATAAAATTTCGAGGAGATTGGAAGTCGCAGCAGAAAGTTTATGAGAAGTTCGGGCCAGCCAAATTGGAGCAGTGCACTGTTTTTTAGTGTTCTTCCAGAATATCCTACTGGAAATTTAAAACAAAATGTGTATATTGACTGGAAATTTAAACCAAAATCGCTGTGTATTGAACACCCAAATCAGTATATACTGATCGTGCTTGGGTTTTCTGGTACTTCAACAGGGGAAACCCATGAAAATTCAAATGCGATGAGTATATGCTGAGAGAAAATCACAGAATCACACAGGAGTTATCTGATGATAGAAGAAATAACCTTAAAGGATATGAACAAGCTAAAAACCAAGGCTGGAAAACCTGATTTCCGGGTCTGCGGGCAGGCCATGAAAGACCCAAACACTTTTGCAGAACTGGCCCGGTGGGGACGTGAGGAAATCAAAATTGCGGAGCGGGAAATGCCTGGACTCATGGCTTTAAGAAAAGAATATGGTGAAAGTGAACCTCTAAAGGGAGCCAGAATCACGGGCTGTCTGCATATGACCATCCAGACAGCTGTTCTTATTGAAACCCTGAAATTTCTCGGAGCCAAAGTCCGCTGGTCTTCCTGTAATATTTATTCCACCCAGGACCACGCCGCCGTGGCCATGGCTGCCTCGGGAATTCCCGTTTTTGCCTGGAAGGGGGAAACAGAGGAAGAGTATCAGTGGTGTATTGAACAAACCATAGAGGGTTGGGGTGATGAGGGCTTTGACCTTATTCTGGATGATGGTGGAGACCTGACCAATACAATGCATTTACCAAAATACAGCAAAATCATGGAAAATGTGATGGGGCTTTCAGAAGAGACTACCACAGGTGTTCACAATCTTGAAAAAATGCTCAGAGAAGGAAAACTCAAGGTTCCTGCCATTAACGTCAATGACTCTGTAACAAAATCAAAGTTTGACAATCTCTATGGTTGCCGAGAATCCCTGGCTGATGGAATCAAGAGAGCCACGGATGTGATGCTGGCGGGCAAAGTTGTGGTCGTTGCTGGCTATGGAGATGTGGGTAAAGGCTGTGCCCATTCCATGAAAAGTTACGGGGCCCGCATACTTATTACAGAAATTGACCCCATCTGTGCCCTTCAGGCAGCCATGGAGGGTTTTGAAGTGGCCACTATGGATCATGCAGCTTCCAGGGCTGATATTTTTGTCACTGCCACCGGTTGTTGCGATATCATCACAAAAAAGCACTTTGCCAAAATCAGGAATGGAGCCATCATCTGCAACATTGGTCATTTTGATACTGAAATTGATATGGCATGGCTCAACGGACACTCTGAAATCCATGAAGTAAAACCCCAGGTGGATATTCACAAAATGGAAGACGGCAGGGAAATTATCCTGCTGGCCAAGGGTCGTCTTGTGAACCTTGGTTGTGCCACAGGCCACCCCTCTTTTGTCATGAGCAACTCCTTCAGCAATCAGGTTCTGGCCCAGATCGATCTTTTTCAAAATTCCAGGCGATACCAGGATGTCGGAGTTTATATGTTACCAAAAGAACTTGATGAAAAGGTGGCCAGTCTTCATCTTGAACAGATTGGAGTGAAAATAACCAAACTCACCGAGAAACAATCCAAATACCTTGGAGTGAGTCCGGAGGGACCTTTTAAACCCATCCATTACCGATACTAAACAACCAACATATAACAAACTGTTAAACATGATAAAATACGAATCAAAAGGAAATTGGCCCCCATTTTTCACAAATTTTTGTGGCAAAAGTGCCAAAGTACCAGTTAAATATCTTTAAAGGAGGAATATTATGAATTTGTTTTTAAAGATGTTTGCCCTTATGAGCACTCTCATCCGTATCAGAAATCTCATCCTTATGAGCAATCTTATCTTTCTTGTTTCCTGTTCCACTTACAAACAAAAGCCAAAGTTTATGGCCAGACCCAAGGAAACTGTGATCTTCAAGGAAATCACCTATCGAGTGGGACGACAAAGAATGAAGGGTTTTCTGGCCATGCCAGGGGGACCAGGCTCCTTCCCTGGTGTTCTGGTTGTCCATGAGTGGTGGGGACAGACCGAATATCCCAGAGAAAGGGCCAGAATGCTGGCAAAACAGGGTTATGCCGCATTTGCTGTGGATATGTATGGTGGTGGTGTGACCTTCAAGCATCCCAGGGAGGCCAGGGAATTTTCAGGCAGAGTGATGAACAATCTGGATGAGGCTCGAAAAAATTTTAGTCAAGCCCTTGAAACCCTGAGAAAACAGGAAAATGTGGATCCACTGAATACAGGAGCTATTGGGTATTGCTTTGGTGGAGCCATTGTTCTTGAGATGGCCCGTCAAAAAATGGGATTGAAAATAGCTGTGAGTTACCACGGCGACCTCACCCCTCTGGTTATCAACAAAATTCCACCCATGAAAACCCATCTGCTTATTTTTAACGGTGAGAAAGATCCCATGGTTCCCAAAGAAACTCTGGATCATGTTCGCAGAAACCTGAAAAAGGCAGAAATCCGTTACAAATTGATCAACTATAAGGAAGCCAAACATGGTTTTACCAACAGAGAAGCCACAGAATTGGGGAAAAAATTCAATCTTCCCCTGGCTTATAACGAAAAAGCTGATAAAGATTCCTGGGAAAAAACATTAGAAACCCTTAAACTCATTCTCAAACGATCTCCCTGACCCCTGAGTCTGCCGGTGGATATGGGTAAAAACATTTACTGTTTTCTTTTGTTTTTCCTGCTCAGAAGGATCTGACCCAGTTCCACAAAACCCAGGGATCCCCTTGATGGAGTGATGAAACGGGGCAGAGACAGAAGGTCTTTTTTAAAGTCAAGGAGGTTAGCCACGGCAAAGGAGTTTTTGAAAAAGGCAAAAAGAGGTTCATCGTTGGGGGAGTCCCCGATAAAAGCACAAGTTTCCAGATGATCTTTTAGATCTTTCTGAAAACAGTTTTTGTAAAAAATTTCACACATGGTCTTTTTGTTGTAATCACCAAACCAGGCATTGACGTGGATGGAACTGATTTTTACCGTGGCTCCCCCCTTGCTGAATATTTCCACAATCCTGTTTATTTTTTCTTCTTCCAGGGGCTTTACGTCTTCACAGAAGTCAATGGCCAGATCAAAAAGACGGGTGAACTGATCAGAAGAGACAGCAGTCCCTTTTATTTCCTTTAAAATGGAATCTCCCAGGATTTGGAGTTTTTCCCGATTTTTTAAACGGGTGGATTCATCAAAGACAAAGACTCTTTCCATTTTTTTGTTTTTGTAACGGAAGTAAAAAGCCCCGTTTTCACCGATGACCCCTTCCACAGGCCAGAGTCTTGCGATCATTTCACACCAGCCTGCTGATCGACCAGTGACAGGGACAACCCGAATACCTTTTTCATGGAGTTTCCAGAGCATGGAATAACTCTCGCCTGGTAAAAACCTTCCATCTGTGAGAGTGCCGTCAATGTCGGTGAAAAGGGTCTCAATGGATCCCTGAAAGTTTTTTAAGTCCTGCAAAAAAATCTTTCCCCCAATTCATTTTAATTGAAGTTCGGGCTAGTCGACTTTTCTAAACCACCTCAGCTTAAGGCCGCCGGATTGTATATGTGAGTGTATCAGAGGAACACTCACTGGGCAGAGCATCCTCTCTTTGTGTTATTTTAGATCTAAAGGTGTGTTCATCAATGGCTAATCTGGAAGAGGTCACCTCCACAGAGGTTTTATCAGTGTCCACGACACCGGAACCTATGGACCTCAAACAATCCTCATCCTTGTAAAGATGAACCGTGTCACCTGGCTGAACACCTGACATAATAATGGTGGGGGTGGTGTCCGTATCTATGACATTCAGACCACTCTCAAGAGTCATCACTGGAGCATCGGGTTTTTTAATCTCATAATCGGCATATACGTCCGAACAGGCAAACTCAGGAGAATCCTCCCGACCTGTGACTCTTGCATAAAACTTATGAGCCCCCGGCTCTGTAAAGGTTCCATCATTGACTGTTATATCCACTGAACCCTCGTCCTCTTCAACCACCGCAGATCCCAATGAATTCGTACAATCACTCTTGTAAAGATGAATAGTGTCGCCTGGCTCAACATTGGTCACTGTGAGTTTTGGAGTCAAATCAGTCCCCGGAGAACTTGTAGGTTCAGACAAAAATACAGATGTAATGGGACTTGGCTTTAAAACTGTGTAATACGTTCCTGTCAGGGAACAACGGGACCAGCCGTAAAAGTTTCTGGTCCTGGCTCTGAAAAGATAAACTCCAGGGGCCAAACCTCTATCGCCTGACAACTCCACATAGGACTGACTATCAGAAACAACAGCACTGGCTATCGAAAGATCATTACAATGCTTGGTGATGTGAAGGGAAACCGTATTACCAGGGGCCACTCCATAAATCCTGATCGTTGGAGTCCCATTCAGACTCTTGTCAAAACGTAACGGGTCTATGGTCAACAATAACCACGGGGATTTCGGTGCCCCGGGACTGGGTTCAAGATCATACTCCAATGATCCAATATTACAGGGGGTTGTTCCATAGTGGTTTGTGGAGGTTTCATAAAACCGGTACTTCCCGGGGGTCAGGAAGTCCAATAGAAACCTGGCATATGTGCCCTCCTCCGGGTCTTCTGAATCTAACTGGGAAATCGGCACTGTGGTGGTACCAACAAGGGACAATGGTGTACAACGTCTGTTAGTGTAAAGTTTTACTGTATCCCCTGAAAACCTGTTATTGACCCTGAGAATGGGACTTAAAACATCACTCGGAGAAACTTCCGGATGAATCAGATCTATGGAGGTGGAAACAACGGGATTTTCCGGGGGGGGATCATCCGTTCTGTACCCCTTGGGAACTATTCTGGATTCAGAAACTGTAACCCCATTGATTCTCTGAGAAATTTTTATAATCACAGGGTTTGAAAGTGTCAATTGGGTCAGGTCAACAACGAAGGTATAGACTCCATTGTTACAAGGACCGGTGGCAACCCTGCTGGCTTCAATTTCCATAATCACATCACCGCCACCGTCGATGGCATTAACACATTCACCACTGACTTTGAAGTTTTCCACATTTTCGTCATTCACCTCGGGGGCTGTATTAACTGTCACCAAGGTGTTGTCGGGATTTTGTTTAGGGTCTCCGGGACGGGTTGTTCCCGGAGGATTAACCGAACTCTGGGGGCTTTCACTGGAAGAGTCTTTGCAGCCGATATAGAAGAATGTTAAAAAAAACACTGTTCCCGTAAGCATTAAAGAAAGCTTTTTTGTACATGATTGAATAAACATTCTCGACTCCCTGCTTGGATCTAACCCAAGCCTTTATACTATACTTCTTACTTATCGGTGATTTATTAAAAAGCTTTAAAAACTTTCAGGATCACTGCTCACAATTTTGGATGACTGTCAAAATCACCTGGTAGTCATAGAAAAAATATCCATTGTCCAATTAATTTTCAAAATTCCTGTTATTCGGAGAACTGTCATTCCGGGGACTGTCCATCCAGAAGTTCATCACTGAACACGGGGGATCCCGGATCACAGGAGTTGCATTTTTTCAGTCTGGGATAATGGCCTGAAGCAAAACTGAAACCATCACTGAGGGCACAGATTCCTGTGGCCTCCCCCTCACAGGCAACCTGCATATCTCCTGTGCTCAACCCCGTGGCCCCTGTGACACTGGAAGTGTTGAGTCCGGATATTTGAGTGTCCCAGAAAAGACGGGAACTCTCAGAAACACTAAAGGCATCAAAAAGGGGATCATCAGGTGAACCCGCACCCAGTGAATAAGAATGACTGACACTGATGTGCTTCACTCCCACGAGGTCTCCGGCAAGACCTCCACTTTGACTTCCACCTGAAACACGGGACTGAGAATAGGTCCAGTAAAGACTTGAGGCCACAAGCCAGCCAACAAGACCACCCGCTTCACCCAGATCACCACTGATACTGACAGATCCTTTGGAATAGGAACTGATGACAAAACGACCTCCTCCTCTTAAAAGTCCTGCCAGACCTCCGGCTATTGTATCCCCTCCCGGTTCCGCTCTCACTTCCACATCCACATAACTGTTCTGTATGTCCCCCTGAATATCTCCAGCCAACCCCCCTGTGATACCATTGGAAGCACTGGAAATAACGCCCGTTACGGAACAACCTTCAATATTGCCATAGTTTCTTCCTGTGATAGCTCCAACCAGGGACTTGGCCATGGTTGAATGAACCCGAACCTCCCTTAAATGAAGGTTGGAGATTCCTGCCCGGGATTGGCCAAACAATCCAACATAGGGCCTTGAAGAATGGATATACAGGTTTTCAATACTGTGCCCCCGACCATCAAAACCACCTGACATATCCAAAAGTTCCCAGCCGGAACAGGGGTTTGTGCCTGAAATAACACGCCCATTGTAAGGCTCACAACCATCTTCACCTTCTGACCAGCTTGCCCTGGCATCTATATCCACTCCAAGAACATAGTATCGTTCGGAACTGTCCTTTTTGTTAATCTCATTCAATTCACTGTAACTGCATATCCACTTGGGAAACGAATCATCTTCTGAGGAAACGCATCGATCCACTTCGACACTCTCAGTGAAGGTGTCAGAGTCCACCGTTTGGGTGGCTGTAATGGTCACACGACCATTGACCGTGATGCCACTGGTATCAAAACCGGTCACAGACCAGGAACTATCCCTGCAATCCGCATTCACTGAAGACAGAGAATCTACCTGAACACTCACCATCCCGCCCCTGAGAACACAGCTTCCACCGATGGAGTAATCATCATGATTGTCAGCAAGAATATTTTCAGCCTGGGTGATGGTCAGTCTGTTTTCCCTGTCGGGAACAGTGACCTGAACACCAGAAACACTCAGACCACTGTAATCCCCACCTGAAACCGTGTGAGTGATTCCTGTTACACGATCCCTTCCCGTGAGGGCATTGTCACTAACACCTGTCACGGTCACCGTCTGGGGAATACTCCACAACCTGCCATTGTCGTTATTAACTTCAAAAGTCAGACTCGCAGGGGACACTGTCGCAACCGAACTGTCCGCACTCCTCACACTGATAACAACAGGTCCTGTAGGCTCACTCTGCAAACGCAGGGTGTAGGTCTCCTGACTGCCCTCATGAACTAACAGGGACGAGGGCACAACCTCCACTCCTTTTCCATCATTGTCATTGATGGTGATTCTGGACTCACTCACATGAAGACCCGATGGAACTGTTCCCCCTTGTCTGGCAAAAACAGCAGCTCCGTCCACCACAAGGGTTTCAGGGATTTCATCAATACCATCATCAATCAGAGTCAGATTAAAGGTTCCTGTTCCCGACCGAAGCTGTCTGGCTATGGAGATATTAAAATCACTGACTGCTGTGAAATCCGCCACCTGGGCTGTCTCCGCTTTCACGGACACTCCAACAGTGACATCCTCCCCTAAAATCACATTCGGATTGGAAGATCCTCCACTGAGGCTCCCCTGAAACTCCACCTGCACTTCAATACTTTCTGTATTATCGGCCTCCTCCAACCGGGAAGAAGGGTCATGCTCATCCAAAGAGAGGCTGTTTGAATAAGTGTTCTGAGAAGCTTTTTTCAGAGTCAGACGGATGGAACCAATATCATCATCATCAAGAACGGTCACGCCCACTGAACTCACAGCCAGACCATTGTAATCCCCATCACGGCTTGTCACGGTGTGGGTCAGACCTGTTGTCTGCTGAGGATTGTTTCCCACATCATTGTCAATATCGTCATTCACCCCTGTGATTGTCACTGTTTGGGGGGTACTCCATAGCCTGCCATTGTCATTATTGACTTCAAAAGTCAGAGTGGAAGGGGAAACAGTAGCCACATTTCTATCACCACTGACCACTATCACTGTCACTGTCACGGGGCTTGAGGGAGCTTTGTTTAATTTTACCGTGTAGGCTTCTGTCCCTCCATTCTCATCCACCTCCACATCCGTTTTTGAAATCACCACATTGGCCTGACCCCCATTGATAATAACACCTGACAGATTTGTGGGAAGAGTGAAAGTCAAAGGGTTAACAGAATTACCCGCTCTGTCCTTAAGAATACCTGAATTCAGATCAACGGATTCTGTCATGCCAATCCCATTTGTGTCACTGTCTGTTTGGCCGACTGTATAACGAAAAACAATTCCCTCTGAATCTGAACCACTGTAATACCCGGCGTACTTTGTCCGGCTCTGATCTCCTCCATCAAGAGTTATTGGGATACGGGGGGTTCCTGTCACCGTGACAGGTTCACTGAATGTCGCAGTGACATCTATTCTATCCCCTCCAACATAGATTTTGGAGGGAACAGTCACTCCTGAAATTGTGGGGGCCGTGTTATCAAATGTGGCGTAAACACTGACGACTTCCGATTCATTATCCGCTCTGTCCCTGGCCTGAACATGGATGCAGTATTTTCCGTCCCCTCCTGTCTTTGTGGCTGTTGCGGGAATCTCGGAATAGGTGTCATTGGAGGAAAAAGTATGGGCCACACAAGTGGCTTGTGTGGTCGGGGTGCTGTCAATCCTGTAGCGATACTTACAGGGTGAGGCACTCATGTTCCGGCAATTCCAACTCCAGGTTTTTGATTTTCCGGGAACGTCATCATTTTCAAGCCCTACGATCACCGCATCCGTTCCATCATTGTCATTGATTATCAGGCTGGCCGGATTCACACTCACTCCGGAAACTGTTGATCCCCTCACCTCAAGGGTTTCATTAACTTCGTCGATCTCATCATCAATCACTGTCAGTTGAAACACCTCCGTCCCGACAGAACTTCCGGAAGGGATTGTGATATTAAAATTTGGAACAGGACTGAAGTCCGTTGTCTGGGCTGTCCCCGCCCTCACGGAAACCGAAAGTGTTACATCATCAGACAGACGAACCGATCCATTGGGTTGACCTCCACTTTGGCTTCCCTGAAATCGGGCTGTCACTGTCACTGTTTGTCTATTATTTGCCTGTCTGGCTCTGGAAGTGTCATCATGTTCGTTCACACGATCCGGATTCACGGAGAGCTGAATGGAACCAATCTCATCATTATCCAAAGAGGTCACACCCAATGGACTCACAGCCAAACCACTGTAATCCTCATCACGGCTTGTCACGGTGTGGGTGAGGTTTGTGGTTCGTTGGGGGTTTTCCCCCACATCATTGTCAATATCGTCATTCACCCCTGTGATTGTCACTGTTTGGGGGGTACTCCATAGCCTGCCATTGTCATTATTGACTTCAAAAGTCAGAGTGGAAGGGGAAACAGTAGCCACATTTCTATCACCACTGACCACTCTTACTGTCACGGGGCTTAAGGGAGCTTTGTTTAATTTTACCGTGTAGGCTTCTGTCCCTCCATTCTCATCCACCTCCACATCCGTTTTTGAAATCACCACATTGGCCTGACTCCCATCGACAATAACATCTGACAGATTTGTGGGAAGAGTGAAAGTCAGAAAATTCGGGAGATTTTCAGCAATGTCCATAAGACTCCCTGAATTCAGGTCAATGGAGCCTGTCATACCAATCCCATTTGTGTCACTGTCTGTTTGAGCGACTGTATAACGAAAGACCAGTTGTGCTGAACCTGAACCACTATAGTACCCGGCGTACTTTGTCCGGCTCTGATCGCCTCCATCAAGAGTTATTGGAATACGGGGGGTTCCTGTCACCGTAACAGGTTCACTGAATATCGCAGTGATATCTATTCTATCCCCTCCGGAATAGGTTTTAGAGGGAACAGTCACTCCTGAAATTGTGGGGGCCGTGTTATCAAGTGTGGCATAGACGCTGGTTACGGGAGACTCAATACCTGCTCTGTCCCTGGCCTGAATGTGGACACAATATTTTCCGTCCCCTCCTGTCTTTGTGGCTGTTGTAGCCACCTTGGAGTAAGCATTATTGTAGGAGAAATTATGGGGCACACAAGTGGCTTGTGTGGTCGGGATGCTGTCAACTCTGTAGCGATACTCACAGGTTGCAGGATCCCTGTCCATACAACTCCAATTCCAGGTTTTTGACTTTCTGGGTGTGTCATCGTTTTCCATGGGATCCTGGTCCAAAGTGTTGGAGATCACTCTTGGGGCTGTGGTGTCCAGAATGTAAGGCAGTGCAAGACAGGCTACTGATAAATCGTTTACAATTTTGACAAAAAATTTATAGACACCATCCTGGGCGGGAACAACATCACCCAGATCTCCAAAAATGATTTCACCCTGGGATGCAATCACATTGGGAAAACTCCTTATAAGTTCCAGATTGGAATCCTCACATTGTGACGTTGGAAAGGGGCCTCTATAAAAGGAAATGGTCACACTATGGTTGGGTAGACCTCTTATGATAAAGCCTGGGTTGGTGACATTGCCAGGTGATACAAAAGGGGGATTCAGGTAAAATTCAATCTCCCCCCATGGGGGAACCGGGGGAACGGGGGGAACAGGAGAAGGAGGCTGCGGCGGATTGAGTTTTGTGGACACTCCCCTTCCAGTACTCCTTTGGCAACCCGCTGAAACAACAGAGACAACAAAAATGGATAAAAACAAAATGGTCAGTTTTCGGTTCATACACAATCTCTCTCAAAACAAATACGCAGGACAATACTCATCTTCATTTCATACACAATCTCTCTCTTGAAGAGATTCGTCATTGCTGTGTAAAAACTTTAGACTCTGTCTCAAAACAGAACAGTTCTGGACCTCCCCAAAATGACCAGCCCGAACTTCCCATAGACTTTCGTAGCGAGGCTTTCAGGCTTCCGAAAGTTTATGAGAAGTTCAGGTTAGTGCTGAAGGGTAGAGAAAAACCCCTTATGAGAATGGAACCACCCGGATTATTCTTGAGCCTCTGGATTTTCTCTCACGCCTTGCTTCTCTCATCCCAAGACCCAGAACCAATCTCATAAGGTTTCATGGAATCTTTGCACCGAATTTCAAACACCATCGTCTTATCACTCCAAAAACAAAAAGATCAGAAAAACCATGGAAAACGGGGTGAGAATACATCTTGAGCTCTGAAAAAATATCTTTTATCCTGCTTATACACATAATGAATTCCATGGATTAAGATAATAGAGAGATTTTTTATCACCCCTTAATGCATTGATTGCCTTTAAAAATTTTCTCACTTATAATCTGTCAGGGCAAACACTTTTCCGTTATAGAACACTGATTTCATGTAAAAATTACAATGGTTTATAAAATTGTTGAAAAATGCGGACAGATTATGTATACCGGTTTTTGAAAGATGTTATCTCCATGATTAAAAAAACAGGGGATTTCAAACAGGACCAGTATAAAAAACAGATGCAACGATAAAAAAATCAGTTAAGTAATGAGAGGTATCCAAGATGAAATTGTCCACAGCCACTATTTTTACAGTGCTTTTGTTTTTCTCCATCAATGTTTTTGCCATAAACTCATCCAGGACCATTAAGAATTTTATTTCGGGAATAGCAAGGGAATCAATCAGAAAGACGAATGAAAAATTTGTTGAGGGTTTCAGGGAACTGGAAGAAGCTCTTGGTGTCAGTGGACCGAATCTTACGCCCCAGGAAATTCTCTCTTTGAGGAGAGCAGGATTCAATCCCGTGGCTTTACAGGCTCACTCTAAAAGCAGTGATGAAATATTTCAGATTGTGGAAAGTCGTTTTCTCGGTTCTATTCTCACTCTCAGATGGTGGGGAAACAGAGCTTTCAGGGAAAGGGTTTTTGACAGTATTACAAAAGAGCATCTTACGGGTCGTTGGGAACTTCTCTTAAAATGGTGGGAGGAAGCCAAGTTGAGAGAGGAGATCGGGAGGCTGGAGGAGTGGATTGCCTCTTCCTTTAAAGCCGGGGAATCCTACAATGTTCGTGGTCATGAGGTTTTTGATTTAACAGAAGATGATAGGTTTTTGAGTACGATTTTTAGAGCTGTTAATGAAAGTGAAGACTTTCATAACGAAGTCAGCATCGTAATCAATATGGCTTTGAGAAGGGTTTATCCGAGAGAGGGTCTTGATCTTATGGAAGAGGGCGTTGGTGTGTCCCCCAAAGACTTCGGGATGGATCAGACGGGACTGGAATTGGAATTTACCCTTGGTGAGATGATGGATCTTGCATAAAAACATGATTCACTCAATTCAATAAAAAATTCTGTGCCGCCATGATACCTCTGGATTTTCTCTCACGCCTTGCTTCTCTCATCCCAAGACCCAGAACCAATCTCATAAGGTTTCATGGAATCTTTGCACCGAATTTCAAACACCGCTCTCTAAACAGCGATGGGAAAGGCCCCACTCAACGACAAACTCCACAGAGCGAAAAACCTTCCCCCAACTTGTTCTAAACCGAACAGACACCTCTTTCCATGACAGCACCTTTGCCCAATTTGCCAGGAACTGCATATAGACTTTGGTTAATTGGTTTTTTCCATCACTCCATGGAGTTTTTTCAACTTTAACTCCACACCAAGAGCAGTTGACTCGTCTCATTCATAGGCTCTGGACGACTATGAAATTTCAGAGAAAATGACAATACATTTGGTCTTTTCAGTGAACCGGAACAATAATGAACCAAGGCTAAGCCAGTCCTCCTCCACTGTTTGAGTATCCACGAACAGGAGATTTGTCTCCTTCAAAAGGAGTGATTAATCTCATGATCTCCTCCACTGTACGGCTAAAGGAAGAGTCCTCTCTTATCCCTTCCATGACTGTCTGCCAGAAGGTGTCCTTTGTAATAGCCCTGTCAATATCATCAACTTCACTGACCCTTTCAAAGGAGTCCCTGATAAGAGCAGCAAGCTGTTCTTTGTGTCCCAGTGCATTGAGTTCAGCAGTCCAGGCAATAAGGAGATCCTTATTACCTGTGAGATGGGCTTTTGTCATGAAACGGGAGGACACAATAAATTCTCTGAAGAGTTCATTATTCCAGACATGAAAAAAACAAAAACAAGAGCCCCTGTAAAAATTACAAGGCTTTTGAATTCAAAAAACACAGTGAAAAGCCTATTTTAAACAGGCATTTATTGAATTGAGTACCGTGGTTTGGCCCAATGATTATGGAATTCACAGTAATACTATTACACAAGACGGCGTTTTAATCTCCAGGGCCGTCTCTTAAAAGTAGACTGATGAACAGAAAAGGAAACTTGAACAGAAACTCTGGGATATTGCCAATACTTTTTTTAGAGCCACTAAAGAGAGCAACTCTTTTAAAAGTTTTTTGAAGATACTTTCCGTCCTTTTGGAAATGATATAAGAAGGATCACAAGAATCAGAAGACAACTGTCTCAGTTGAAAGATTCTTCTCCGAATAAGTATAATGAAATTTTTTGGATCTTCACTATAAACAGTTTCATTTTTTCCCTCCACTTCCAATCCATCTCTTAAATATACTGATCGTGTTTGAGTTGTCCGGTGTTTCAAGAGGGAAAAGTCCGTGAAATTTCAAACACGATCAGTATAATTTCATTTTGAAATGAAATATTTAAATGGCAAGAACGCTGGCAAGAGCATCATTTACAGCCTGGTTGAGTGTATCACTTTCCATTTGTGCCTTAAACAGGGCTACCATAAAAGGGTCCTGTTGAAGAACAGCTGTATTAATAATTGTGTAAACACCTCTGTTCCTGTTTCTCTCTTTGATAGCATCCACTGCGGCTTGGATGTATTTCTTCAGATATTGATTCGGAAATAACATGGATATGGCTTCAGCCAGGGAAAATTCAAATGGATCATTATATCCACGGACTATTTCATTTGATATCTCTTTGGCTAAGATCTCTGCATCCTTCCACCATTTTAGAATCATAATCTTGTCGGTCAGATCCTCTTTTGTCAACATATTAAAAACTCTCATTCTGTAAGGACTGCCCTCTGGAAGATTGAAACAGGGACTCTTGTACAGTTCCGCAAATTTTCTTGATCTTTCAGAAGCAGAAGGGATTTGTTCAATAGAAGTCATAATTCTGTCCGTAAAGGCTTTGAAAGAGTGATTCAGGAAATCCGTGGCTCTCAAAAATTCAAAATCGTTTATGGGACCTTTTTATAAGGCTTTCTTTATTATTTGATTGTTGTATATCTTCATGAAGATTTGTACTTCTATAAGTTAAGGAGATTTTTTATGAAACATTATAATCAGTTTTTCTGTTTTTCTTGTGATGACTTCCACTGCTTTTGCCAGCCCAATAAAAGTTTTAAGTATTGAGGGTTTAAAACCGGAAACACGAAATTTTATCGAGACTTATTGGGATAATATTGCTGACGAAGTTGAGGCGAGACATATTGCCAATGAGAACCGTATCAGAAATACTGTTGATGATATGGAAAACGATAAATTCTTCGAGGGAAGTTTATAAGAGCGGATAAGACCAGCATCATTCGTATCCTTATTGGGCAGATGCAGCCCACTTTGGGTCAGGTTCATATTCTCGATATCAACAAAAAAAACAGGTGGAACCGAAGGTAAGAATGTCTGTGTACCATGGCCCCCGATGACTTTGAGTTTCCCCCCACACTCCGAACAAACCTCAATGTCCATTCCAAAAACCCTTTTAAGTCTCCTGGCCCTGTAACTCCAGTGGGCAGTGTAACTGCCAAGTGATTTTCTGTTACCAGGAGTACAATTCCATCATTTGTTACTCGCTCCCCATAATTTAACTTCGTCAATGTTCAGTTCAAACTTTAGACCGAACTTCTCATAAACCTCCCATACTAAAGTCGATTGAGCCGGAAGGCCAGATTATGATCGGCCAGAACATTCCAGGCCATGGCTTCCACCACGGGAAGGGCACGAAGGGCCACACAGGGATCATGACGACCGGTTCCGGCAATATCCCTGATACTGGCCGTAGGTTTGAAGGCAAGAAAAAATTCCATGTTCTCTCCTGTGGCAATTCCGCCTCGAAGACCTCCATAAACATTGGATTCCATTTCTTTATGAACATCACTGCCTTTGGCATCAGCCAGGGCAAAGCCTCCCCCCAGTTCCACTCCACAACAGGCATTGATGGTCACAAAAGCCCGGGCCAGATCAGCTTTTAATTTTCCAAACACCGGTTCACCAATAAAAGGTCTGTGATTTTTTATAATTACTGAAACCCTGGCTCCAAAACTCTCTTTGTCCTCTCTTGCCTGAATCAGTCTCTTAACAAGAGCTTCATCTTCAGGCCCGGAAACAGTCTGACCACCCACTGATAAAAGTCTGGTCCTGACTTCTGTCCCTGGATGTTCACTTTGGCAAAACATTTGGGCAAAAGCTGAAACAATGACCCAATTGAGTGTTTCACGGGCTGAAGCCCGACCACCCCCTCTATGGTCCCAATGGCCAAATTTATTTTTCCAAACATCATCGGCATGACCCACACGAGCCTGTTTTTTAGCCCATTCATAGTCTTCAGGTCTCTGATCTGTGTTATAAACAATGACGGCAATGGGAGTGCCCAGGGTTTTATTTTCAAAAACACCACTGAGAACATGAGGTCTGTCAGGTTCCCTTCGCTCACTGACTGGGGTTTCCTGTCCGTCAAAACAACCAGGTCGTCTTTGCTCCAGTTTTTTTATCAAAAGTTTTTCGTCATAGGAAACACCTGACGGACAACCATCAATGACAACACCCATGGCTGGTCCATGACTTTCCCCAAAAGTGGTCCACTGAAAAAGTTTTCCAAATTGATTGGATCCGGCACTCACCACAAAACTCCTGTTATTTTTATACTATTACCAACCACACAGAATCAGTATAGATAATACTTTATATCATAAAAATCTATTGGTTAAAAAGTATTTTTCAGGTTAAACGGGCAATCAAGACCTCTCATTGCATATATCAACTTTGGATATTTTTGGTCCAAACAGGAATCAACCGGATATTAACACTGACTGGTTTTTGAATTTTCAGTGGGTTTTCCTGCAAGTGACTGGACAACAGAACAAACCACTGTTTAATTTATGCCAAGGAAAAAAATGAAACCTTTTCTGTTTTTTGTTATTTGTTTTACGTTCTCATTTTCAAATTTATGGGGACAGTCCTTTACAAAAGATGAAGTCAAACAGGCATGGACCAACACGGGTTATGACTTTAAAACACTTGCCCAGTTGCTGGAACCGTCATACTGCTATGAGTCTGAAAAGACATTCACTTCCTGCCTGATGGCTTTTCACAGATTGTTTTCAACAGCCATGGAAGAGGAACCCCATCAGTTAAAGGTCTCTGATCTCAACAAACTGGAAATTGTTCCTTTTTCCAGGCCGGACAATCCAACAGCGAAGGAGTATCTTGCACTTCAGGCAGAACGCAGGGAATCCTTCCGCCGGTTTTTTAAGACACAGGCCAACGTGGAGCAGGAGTTAAACAGGATAACCCAACAGATTTTTGAATTTGCCAAAAAAATCCCACAGACAGACAGGAGCAAACTGGCTGCGGACACTTACAATGCTTTCCTGGGGGAACTTTATGACCCCAACAGTTATATGTTCCCCATGGAATTAAAAGCGACAACAATATCAAAATCATCAGGCAAAAATCTCTTTGGAATAGGAGCCCATCTGAAAATTTATAAAACAGAGGATGGAAGGACCACCATGGCTGTCTATCCCTTTGAAGCCTCACCATCCAAGGCCGCAGGTTTCAAAAAAGGAGACCTGATTTTAAGCGTCGATGACTTTGGTATCGGTGGGTTGCCTGCCAATACAACACAAACCCAGGAGGATATAATCTCCAGAATCAAGGATCAGGAAGGCACCCAAGTGAAATTCAATGTTC
Source organism: Bdellovibrionales bacterium (assembly GCA_965218815.1). Classification (GTDB taxonomy): domain Bacteria; phylum Bdellovibrionota; class Bdellovibrionia; order Bdellovibrionales; family JAGQZY01; genus JAGQZY01. The sequence continues at coordinate 2,262,590 of CBDCLX010000002.1, forward strand.
TGAGTGTTTGCAATAACCAGGAAAAAGAAATTGTAGTGACCCGGGGACCTGTCAGATCCCCCATCTTCCATTGGTTGGCAGAAATGAACAATTATTTTGTGAATCTCACCCGGGAGGAAGCCCTGGACTGTGAACCCCGGAAGGCATCCACTGAAGGAGGTACTGAAGAAGGTTTGGATGTCAGGCAAGCTGCTCTGACAGAAAAAGACACAGACACAGCCTCTGAATCCGATTTTGATGAACCTCCCCAGGCTCTCTATATGTCTCTAAAAAGCTTTGAACCTTACCAGTCAAACCCAGTCACCGCCAGTCTGATCCGGTCATTACTGCCTGTCATGCCAATGATTGGAGAATTCCCTGTCTGTGCTGAATTTATGGCCTTACAGGCCAAGGATCTTGACAACCCCCAGAGTCAGGGAATGATCCTTGATCTTCGTGGTAATACAGGGGGATCCCTCCATGAAGTCTCCTGTATGCTGAATACTATTATTCATGATAATGGTGGCATCATCGCACGTTATTTACCATTTGAAGAAGGCCAAATTAAAAGAAGCAAGGCCACCAGCAAAGATCAGGCTTATCTTTTTACAAACGAAGGGTTCCCTCTTTCTTTAAAAAACCGTCTCCCTAATTTCATGACTTATAATAGAAACATTGTTGTCATCGTGGATAGGGCTTCCTCCAGTTCCTCTGAAGTTTTTGCCGGAACCATACAGGATATGAAGCGTGGTTGGGTGATCGGTGATCGCACCTTGGGTAAGGGCAGTGCACAGGAAGCCTCAATCATACATCTGCCCCCCGACCCTGACAAAGGGGGCAATGAGCCACAACCCATTGAACTGAAGATAACCACGGGAATTTTCACTTTAAACAGTGGGCGATCACCCCATAGACATGGAATCATCCCCGGCTTTCGTTTTTCAACCACTGGTGAACCCATTGAAAATGAGACCAATTATATTTCTTTTTATGCCTCTTTTGCGGATCAGGTGTTTTTTAATAACATTCAATTTGAAAATGTTCCATGGAAACAAAACCGTCCCGAAGAATTGGCCCAATTGAAGGAATGTGTTAACACAGAGGGACGCATGGGCAAAGCCCTTAAGGAGAAAATTCAGGAAGACAAAAAATACGGTCGTCCTTTTGCCAGAGACTATTATCTTGAGTTGGCAAAAGATATTTTGATGTGTTCCAAACCACGTTCCGATTATAAATTATCCCCCAATGTGTCACTGCCTTATGGGAGAGGTCAGACCGATTCGGATTGATTCTCTGTTGAACTCACCCCGTGCATGATCCAGGCTATGGGTCAGTCTTGGGGGGAGGGAGGGCTGATTTCTCATAAACTTTCTGCTGCGGCTTTCAAGCTTCCGAAAGTTTATGAGAAATGCGGGCTAGCCTGGACTTCCTGAATATCCTTAAAAATCAGACCCTTACAAAAGTCCTGAAAAGCTTTCACTCCGGCCTTTTAAAAGTTATACTGTGATAAGGCTTTCAAGGAAATGATGGCACCAATGATGAAATCAAAAAACCTTTACCGGAGTCAACCGTGAATTTTTATCATAAAATAAAATGTTTCTGCCTGATTGGATTTCTTTTGTTTTCACAAAAAACCTGGTCGTCCCTGCGTCTGGAGAAAGGTTCCTACGCCAATCCCACTCTTATTGACACTCTGACTGCCAGCACCAACCTGAATTTCACCTATCATGGTTGTGACCCCACTCCAAACCCGGAAAACATTGAACTTGTCACTGATGGAGACTGTCGATTGGTCCGTGAGTATGATCTTGGACAAAGTGATGGTTTAAAATCCGCTTCGGGAACCATTGGGGAAATGATTGTCCGTTATAAAAATGACCAGACAGACTGTTCCAGAAAATACACAAAGACACTGCACACCCGTTTATCCCTGAAGGATGCCTACGAAAAATTCGAATCCAAAAAATGTTATCCAACTCACCTTTTAATCAGGGACAGTGCACGGAGAAACAGTCGTTATGTCTTCAGAACCCGTAAACAAAAAGGGCTTTGTACTCTTCCCAAAATCAATGTCAGCAAAGAGGGCTTTCCCACGGAAGATCACGATTTTTTCAATCTTTCAGCCAATGAGGACGGTTTTAAAATTGGAGACCACACCCATTATCGCTACAATCACAATTCCGAACAATGGTGTGTCTCCTACCGAAAGAACCCTTATAAATGTGGACAATTTCCAAGTCCCCTGCCCATGGCTTATAAAAACACCGGCACAGGCAGGACTTATCTGAAAGCCGTGGTATCCTTAAGTCCCGATGGAGGAGCCAGTATTTTCGCCATTGACAAAAACTATCCCAATGTCAAAGCCATGTTTGAAGACCAGAAAAAGGGCAATTTCACAAAAGTGGATCATACAAAAGGACGCATTGATTTTCGAACCTGGCAGAAAGACAATGGTATCCCCCGCTCCATGATTTCCTCCTATGAATATGACCCGGACAATCCAAACGGACGACACCAGAGGTCCCTTAATTTTTTTCCAAGAAACAGTTTTGGAGTGGGGATCACCCGTTCCTGGTGCCCCGAAGAACATTGCTTTCTTGGAATGAATGCTGATGATATTATCGCATCAAGATGTCAGGGGAAAACCGGGGAATCACTTGAAGAGTGCAAATTCAACATTAAAAAAACCAGTTGTGGCAAAGATCCAAAGATTGAACTCTCCCGCGGTGGAAATGGCAACAGCTGTCATTCCTGTCTTGGAATCACTCCGGGCGTTTGTGCCATTGAAACTCACGAAGTCAATATCATAAAGAACCGCCTGATTGAAACAGACACTCTCAGAATCAATGATCAGGGGGAATATGTGATGAAACAAGGGGTGGAAAGTGGTCTTGCCGCCAATTACGCACACATTGCCGAAAAGCCCAAAAAAAGAGGTTGTTTTGATGGTTATGCCAGAGACTCCCTTGATATTTTTGACTCAAGAGAGCCCGGGGTTCGGGCTGCCACGTCCGTGAAAAAGAATGAACCGGAAAAACCAGAACCGGAAATTTCTCCAGAAAACACAGCCATAACTCCTGTGGAAACCACTTCTTCTTCTTCAGAGACCGCTGCCAGGATTTCACCAAAAGCCCCGGCTGCTTCGGAAAAGGCCACCGCTATCACTCCAGAAAAAGCCCCAAAAAAAGCAATTCCAACATTAGCCCCTTAGCCCGAACTTCTCACAAACTTTCTACTGCGGCTTCCAATCTCATCCAAAATTGTGGCAGTGACAGAAGGAATTCAGTGGGTGTGCAAGTCGTTACAAATATTATTCAGGACAACAGACATTTTGAGCACACATATAAAGTCCTGTAGGGCAACGATCCAGGTTTTCTATGACAATGTACTCACTGTTTTTATGTAATGGATATCCAATCAATAAAAACAGGAAACATAATTTTGGATTTATAATAGCACTGGATAAAAACAATAAAAATTTCATATGCATCTCCTTTAAAAAATTTTCATTCAAAACCTTTTTCTCCTTACTTTGTACACCAAAAAAAAGAATATATTTAAGTCATCCAAAAACGGAAAGTCCTTGTAGGACAGTGTATTAGATTAAGTTGACTTTATGGATTAAGCCTGTTAAAAGTGAAACTCAAAAACTGCATGGAATGGATTCCAGTGAAAAATTCAATGTGTTTTTCATACAACCATCCAGATCAGTCTTTCAGAAGGTTTTCAATGATAAAAAAAATGATTCTTTTGATTCCTGTCATCGTTTCACTCACTTCTTTCAGTTTCGCGGACACACCGGATACGGAAAAACCCGAAAGTGATTATCCCTTCAAGTGGTCTTCCTTACCAGAGCCCATCTATACCTTTGTTCCTACAGGGGAAGAACGGGCAAATAATTCTGATTTTGTCCGATTCCCCGATTGGCAGAACATGGAAATTGTAAGACACAAAAAAATAAAATGGAACCTTGCAGAGCAAATTGACGCAAATATCTGGAATGCTGAGTTTTCATTGCTTTCCATGAAAGACTTGGTTTTGCAGGACTTTGATATATTCACCCCCGGTATCGCCCTTATATGTGATGATTCTTTTGTTCCTTTTGCCGCAGACATTCATTACAGGGAAAAGAATATTTACGGGGTGTTCACTCAGGGAACAATCAATTCCTTTGGAGTTATCAAGCTTAGCATAACAGAGGATGGGAAAATGGAATTTAAGGATATCAATATCCTTAAATTCTATGACCTGGAAATGACGCAAAATAGTGAAAGTTTCATGGGTCGTTATAACAGTGCTTTTGTCACGGGTTTTATCTCCTCCTTATTAGAAAATTATCTGTCCGGGGATCAAAACAAGAACAAACTGATGACTGATTTTATCAAACGCAGACTAAAAACACCCAATATGACTGCTGACTGCTTTGGTGAAACCAACGAAATGGGATATCCACACACAAATCAAAACTCTTCCAAAAGACTCCCAAAAGAAGAAGCGGACCGAAAGTCGTTGAAGGCATAGTGACACTATGTCGAAACGTCTCTCAGAGCGTTGGGATCATCATTTAGAACCGGAATGGCCCCGACAAGCCCCATCGCTGTTGGATTTATCACTCGCCGCCGGTTTCGTGAACAAAGGGATTTTTTAAAAAGTCATGGGTTTTCTGATGAATGCGATAGGGTGTTGCGGAAGCCGAGCAGGTCAGAATATCTTTTGCCAGCTCAAGGTGATAGTCCGCAATGATAGGACGATTGTATCTTTCATCATTTTTGACTTTATCCAAAAACCCGGAACTCACTGTGTTTTTCCCGTGAATACAGTCATTCAATTCAGCCACCTCATCAGGACGATTCTGTGTCCATGAATTGTGGTTTTTGAATTCAATATTATTGAAATAAAGTTTTTGTTCAGGGGAAACATAGTCACCTTCTTCAGACTCAACGGGTTGGCCCGTTCTGGAAAAATAAAAATCAGGAATGATTCCATGATAGTGAGGTGACCAATTGTTGCCAAAGGCATAGATATGAGTGGTTTTTCTCATGGCAAGATATTTTCCGTTGGGATTTGGAATCCTAAAGGGTATGGTGTTCTGTATACTTCCCTTACCAAAGGTGCGAAGACCCACCACCCAGCCACGCTTTTTTTCCTGTATGATTCCGGCAAAAATCTCAGAAGCACTGAGAGAGAACTCATCCACCAGGACGACAATGTGTTTGTTATAAGACACAGATATGGTTGGGTCATCAGGATGGGGAATTGGACCTCCGTCCGTAAGACGGCAGGAAGTTGCTTTTGTACTGTTTTCCTTCACTTTATCATCAATAATGGGTAAGCTTTTTAACATGATATCTGTTCCTGAAATAATGGTATTTAACAGACACAGGGTTATGTAGAGTTGACCTCCAAAGTTTCCCCGAAGGTCAATGATCATTCCAAGACTTCCTGGATTTTGCAAATCTCTTTTTTGCAGTTCAACGAACTCTCTGCATAAATGGAGAGGCTCTTTTCCGGCAGTTTGTTCAAAAGATATTAAAGGGACATAGAGAGCCTGGGGGCCTTCCCTGTCCACAGTGGGGTCATTTTCACAACCCAGGGGTTTTTCTTCCAGAACATTTATAAAATGACTGTCTTTTAATAAATCAAAGGAATCAGTGACCGGTTTGCGGGTGACTGAAATATTTTTTTCGTTGTTGTAACAAAGATCTCGAACAGTCAGAGTGACCTGGGTTCCTTCAGTCCCTGTCATTCTGTCCATTGCTTGGTTCAGGGTTTCTGTTTTCACGGACACACTGTCAACAGCCAAAAGGATATCCCCTTTTTTTAAACCAACGGATTGGGCTGATGAACCATCAAGGGGGTCAATAACAATAAAGTTGTTGAGGTCTTTATTATCTGTTTTGTACTTCATGGCCATCATCCCTATTCCCACATATTTCACGGATTGTTTTTCCGTCCGAAGTGCCAGGGGATAAAGGGCGGCGTGGGAATCGACACTTTCCTGTAACAAAGTATTGTAAACTCCACCCATAAAATAGGGTTGATCCTCTTCAGGCACATGATCCTGGACAAATTTTACACTTTTTTGTAAAATATCACCAAATCCTTTGATGAAAAAAACTTGTCCTTCCTGTCCCTTCGGTTTTTTTAAACGGAAGAAAGCCCGAAAAGATTCCCTGCGTTCCTGTGTGTGGTCATTTCTGAAAGCCAGAAAATCATATATGGTTTTTGAATTGATCTTAAGAAGATCTTCCTGGGTCTCCAGGTCTTTTTTTTCAGGGTAGGGGACAATTTCCAATTCATTGAGATCAGAAACCCGCAACTGCCAGGGGTCGTCTTCATTTGCGTTGGATACCATCTGATGAAAACTCATCATACAGGCAGTAAAAAGTTTTTCGGAATTATGACATTGACTTATCATTGTTGTGATAACGAAATCCAGATTGAATCCCGTTTCTCTCCATTCTATTTTGAGTCTTTCCTCTGCAATGAATCTCCCAAAAGCATTGAAAAAAGAAAAAATAATAAGGAAACTAATAATCCGAATCAAATTATTCTTCTAATCTCACGATTTAAAAGGTTAGTCAAGTCAGCCGTGGAAAATGGAATAACCTGATGAATTGTTATGACTTTCTATCACAAAACAATTAACCCGCATTTCTCATAAATTTTCTCTTTAAATTTCGAGGAGATTGGAAGCCGCAGCAGAAAGTTTGTGAGAAGTTCGGGTTAAATCATCAAAATGATAAAGTTAAACTCCTCCGGTTTTCGTTTTGTTGACCCGGTCGATAAGTTCATCCCGCAATTTCTCGGCGACTTTAACGGAAAGCCCGGGAGTTTCCCTTCCTGAAAATACAGGTTACCGCTTCCCGCTGAAGCAAAAGATCTGGACCTGGAGTCAAAGGTTCCAGAGCCTTGGTGTCCAAGGCTCTGACCTTTAGCCCGAACTTCTCATAAAGTCTGATTGAAGTCCTATTTTTATGAAATTTTAGTGGAATTTTTAGTTATTCCCATTTTCCATAATGGTTGTTGAATAAAATTCTTCATTTTTTAACCGGTAACAAATTCTTGAAGAGATTTTTTAATGAAATTAAAAAACGAAGCAGTGAAATGGCTTGAATGGTTCCATCCGAGTAGATGGGTTGAAAACCTGGACCACCACTGGAGTCTTGGATACAGTGATTTTTGACATTCTCTGGGAACCAAAAAGTGATGGAACCCCGTTTAATGAGTTCCTTGTTATAGTTTTTCCAGTTAATCTTTTGAATTTGTCTTTGGACCAGGGACTTTATAACAGTATTAAAACATATATTTTCAAAAAATAAAATATATTTATACATAAATTTATTATTTAATAATATATATAAAAATTTATGAAAGAACGGATTGTTGCAGATAGGGAAACTCTCATAATCCCATTTTTTGGTATTTTACCTATTGGAAGACCGGAAACTTCAAACACGACCAATATTCCCCACACTATTGATGCATAACATCAAGAGTGGCCTGCCAGATAAAAATTGCAATGAAGTCAGAATGGCATGATAAATACTGGAAAAGGAGGGAGCCATGGATTTTGAAAAACAGAAAGAGGCCTTAACCTATGATGATATTCTTATGGTTCCCATGTATTCCGAAGTTGTTCCTTCTCAAATTTCCACCCGTAGTTTTTTTGCCAGAGGGATCAGTCTCAATGCCCCGGTGATAGGGGCAGCCATGGACACGGTGACGGAATCACACATGGCCCGGGTGTTGGCCCAATTGGGGGGCTTGGGGGTGATCCATAAAAACATGAGTCCTGAAGACCAGGCCCTTGAAGTTGAAAAAGTCAAAAAATATGAAAGTGGAGTGATCTTTGACCCTATCACCCTGTCTCCCGATGCCAAGGTGGAGGAGGCCTTAAAACTGATGGATCAATTTTCCATCAGTGGTGTTCCCATAATAACCAATAAAAAACTTGTTGGGATTTTAACCCATCGGGATCTGCGTTTTGAAACCAACACTTCCCAGGCAGTTTCCAATATTATGACCAAAGACAATCTTATCACCACCGGTCAGGGAACAACTCTTGAAGAGGCCAAGAGTCTTTTGCAAAAACATCGCATTGAAAAACTTCTGGTTGTTGATGATTCAATGGAACTCAAGGGTTTGATCACCATCAAGGACATTGAAAAATCCACCAATCACCCCCAGTCGTCAAAAGACAGTCAGGGACGTTTACTGGTGGGGGCTGCTGTGGGGATTGATGAGAGTTCCAGAGAGAGAGTCCATGCCCTGATGGAGAAAAATGTGGATGTGCTGGTCGTGGACACAGCCCACGGTCACTCAAAAAATGTGTTGGAAATGGTGGAATGGGTGAGAAAAGAATTTTCCAGTGGAGTGTTGGTGGCAGGGAACGTGGTGACAGCCTCCGGTTGCGAGGCTCTTTGTCAGAAGGGGGCTGATGTGGTGAAAGTGGGAGTGGGGCCGGGAAGTATCTGTACCACTCGGATGGTGGCTGGCGTGGGAATGCCACAGGTGTCCGCCCTTAAAGAGTGTGTTTCTGTGGCAAAGAAGCATAATAAGACCATTATTGCTGATGGTGGGATCAAATATTCAGGGGATATGGTTAAGGCACTGGCTTTGGGGGCGGGGACTGTCATGATCGGAAATCTTCTGGCAGGTGCGGAGGAAAGTCCGGGGGAGACCATATTGTATCAGGGTCGAACCTATAAACTGTACCGTGGTATGGGAAGTCTGGGAGCCATGCAGAGAGGGTCCAGAGACCGTTATTTCCAGGAGAATGTGAAAGAGGATGAAAAACTGGTTCCTGAAGGAATTGAGGGCAAGGTTCCCTATCGTGGTTCTGCCCGCACTATTGTTTATCAATTGCTTGGTGGAGTGAAATCGGGAATGGGTTATGTGGGGGCCGGAACTATTGAAGAACTTCAACAAAAAGCCAGATTCATAAGAGTGAGCAGCCAGGGACTTAGGGAATCCCATGTCCACGATGTGACCATCACCAAAGAGGCTCCCAATTACAGGTTGGAGTAGATGGACGGAGGGGTCGTTATTCTTGATTTTGGTTCCCAGTTGACCCAGCTTATTGCCCGTCGTCTGCGTGAACTCCATGTGTATTCAGAACTCCATCCTTACAATTTTTCAACCCATGAAATTCAGAAGAGAAAACCCGGGGCCATTATTCTCAGCGGTGGCCCCCTGTCTGTGAATGACAGAACCTCTCCCACCAGAAATCTTAAAGAGCTTTTGAAGATTGCTCCTGTGATGGGTATCTGTTATGGAATGCAGCTCATAGCCCATCAATGGGGAGGGCTTGTCAGGAAATCCGGAATTCGGGAGTATGGTCAAAAAAAGGTCTTTTGGGAAAAGAACTTTGAAAATGTTCCCCGGGAGCAGACAGTGTGGATGAGTCACGGAGATGTGGTGGAAAAATGTCCTGATGACTTTGAAATACTGGCAATATCGGGCGAAGGACATCCTGCTGTTTTAAAGGGAAAAGATGTTTTTGCCGTTCAGTTTCATCCCGAGGTCAGTCACACCCTTTGTGGAACAGATGTTCTGAAATATTTTGTCTTTGGTATGGCCAAAACCAAAGCCAACTGGCAGACCCGGGGCATTGTTAAAAATCTGGAATCAGATATTGCTCAAAAGGTGGGCTCAGGGGACCATGTGATTGTGGGGTTGAGTGGGGGAGTGGACTCAACGGTGGCAGCCACACTTGTTACCAGAGCTTTGGGAGCAGAACGTGTCCATGGACTCTTTGTAAACAATGGTCTGCTCAGGAAAGGGGAGTATGGAGAGGTTCTTGATGCTTACAAGAGCCAGGGTCTCAATGTGACGGGGATTGATGGTGAAGCCCTTTTTTTAAAGGAGTTAAAAGGTGTTTCAGATCCGGAACAAAAACGTAAAAAAATCGGCCACATTTTTATCAGAATTTTTGAGGATTATGTGAAGGGATTGAAACCCCAGCCCCGATGGCTGGTCCAGGGGACTCTGTATCCCGATGTGATTGAAAGTATTTCCCCCCGTGGGGAGTCGGTCACAATCAAGACCCATCACAATGTGGGTGGTCTGCCGGAACAAATGAATTTAAAACTCCTTGAACCTCTCCGTGAACTTTTTAAGGATGAGGTGAGAGCTGTGGGGCGTGAATTGGGCCTTTCCCACGAAAGTCTTTGGCGACACCCTTTCCCAGGTCCGGGACTGGCCATCAGAATTTTAGGTGAAGTGGATAAAAAGTCCCTTGAGATTCTCAGGGAGGCGGATGCCATTTATATTTCAGAGCTTAAAAAAGCGGGTATTTATTATAAGATCTGGCAGGCTTTTTCCGTCCTGTTGCCAGTGAACACCGTGGGTGTTCAGGGGGATGCCAGAACCTATGCCAGGGTTTTGGCTCTAAGAGCTGTGGTCAGCGATGATGCCATGACAGCCGACTGGTTTACTTTTTCCCACGATTTTTTGAAAAGTGTTTCTGATCGTATCACCAATGAAGTGGAAGGCATTAACCGTGTGGTTTATGATGTGACAAGCAAACCTCCAGGCACTATTGAATGGGAATGATTGATATGTCCAGAGACTTTGTCCATTTGCATTTACACAGTCAGTATTCTCTGCTTGAAGCTTGTTGTCGAACCACTGAAACCCTGGAGAAAACCAAATCCTTTGGTATGTCGGCTTTGGCTCTTACAGACAACGGAAATATGTTCGGGGCCATGGAGTTTCATCTTGCTGCCAGAAAAATGCAGATCAAACCCATTTTGGGTTTTGACGCTTACCTGGCCCCCCAGGACCGTTTCACAAAGAATTACAAACGCAGTGCTGATTATAAACCCAACACCCGTCTTGTTCTTCTGGCCCAAAATTACAAAGGTTATCAGAATCTTTGCAAACTCAGCACCATAGGGTACCAGGAGGGCTTTTATTACAAACCCCGGATTGATTGGGATTGTCTGAAAGAATATGGAGGTCATATCATTGCCTTGACGGGTGGTTTTTCAGGGGATGTGTTTTATCATTTAAGGCGGTATGGAGAGAAATCAGCCAGGGAGCGTCTTGTAAAACTCAAGGATATCTTTGGCGACAGACTTTATATTGAAATCAATCGGGTTGGTTCCAGGGAGTGGAGGGAGTCTGAGCCTTTTTTATTCGAACTGGGTCAAAGGGAATCTGTCCCTCTGGTGGCCACCAATGATGTTTATTATCTTAATAAGGAAGACAGACTGGCCCAACAGGTTTTGATTTGTATTGGAACAAACAAAATTCTTCAGGATAAAACAATCCGGCAATCAGACAGTGAGGAACATTATTTAAAATCCCCTGATGAAATGTATGAGCTGTTTAAGGATTGTCCTGAGCTTTGTCAGCAGAGTTTTGAAATCAGCCGACGTTGTAATGTGGAGTTTCGTTTTAAGGATAAATCCGGAAAAACCATTTATCATCTGCCAGGGTTTCCCACCAGGAACAATGCCAGCATTCTGGAGGAACTCAAATCCCTCACTCAAAAGGGTCTCAAAGAGCGATTTGAGGAAGCCCGAAAAAAGGGTCAGGAAATTTCAGAAGAGGAACAGAAAAAATACTCCAGCCGCCTGGACTATGAAATTGGTGTCATTGATAGTATGGGCTTTACTGGCTACTTTCTCATTGTTCAGGACTTTATCAATTGGGCCAAGAAAAATGCCATTCCCGTGGGACCGGGTCGCGGTTCGGGAGCGGGTTCTCTGGTGGCCTATTGTCTGAAAATCACGGATATTGATCCGGTTCGCTACAAATTGATTTTTGAGCGTTTTCTCAATCCTGAGAGAATTAGTATGCCTGACTTTGACATTGATTTTTGCCAGGAAAAACGTCCCGAGGTTATCAAATATGTCACTGAAAAATATGGAAAGGATTCCGTGTCCCAGATTATCACTTATGGGAAATTACAGGCCCGGGCGGCTCTAAGGGATGTGGGTCGGGTGTTGGGGATGGATTATTCTGAAGTGGATGTCATAGCAAAGCTCATCCCTGACAAATTGGGTATCACTCTCAAAGAGGCCATAGAGACTGAATCGCGAATCAGGGAACAAATGGAAACAAACCCACAGGTCAGTAACATGATTGAGATTGCCCTGAAAGTGGAGGGGCTGGTCCGTCATGCGGGGATTCATGCGGCTGGAGTGATTATTGCCGATGGTGAACTGGTCAAGCACGCCCCTCTTTACAAAGGGGTTGATGGTGAAAACGTGATCCAATATGACATGAAACACGCTGAAAAAATCGGACTCATCAAATTCGATTTTCTTGGCCTTAAAACCCTGACCTATATTCAATACGCTTTGGATCTGATTCATGAAAATCGTGGCCGCAGAATCCAGGCCCATGAAATTGACATCAATGATCCAAAAATTTACAATCTTATGTCCCAGGGGGATTCTGCGGGGATCTTTCAGTTTGAAGGAGACGGGATCACCAATGCCCTGAAAAAAATCAAACCCACCTGTTTTGAAGATATCATGGCTATCAATGCCCTTTATCGTCCGGGTCCCATGGACATGATTCCTGAGTACACCAAGAGGAAGCATGGACAATCAAAGGTGGAGTACATCTTTCCTGAGTTGGAGGATATTTTAAAGGAAACTTACGGGGTGATTATTTATCAGGAGCAGGTTCAGTTGATTGCCTCAGTCATTGCCTCTTACTCTCTTGGTGAGGCGGATATTCTTCGACGGGCCATGGGGAAGAAAATCGCAAAAGAGATGAACCAGCAAAGGGAACGTTTTTTGGAGGGAGCCAAAAAGAACGGTCACGATCAAAAGCGTTGTGAAAAACTTTTTGATCTCATGGCTGAATTTGCCAAATATGGATTTAATAAATCCCACTCGGCAGCTTATTGTGTGATTGCCGCCAAGACGGCCTGGCTTAAGGCCCATTATCCCATGGAGTTCTATGCGGCCATCCTCTCAACAGAGATGAATGACACGGACAAGGTGGTTAAGTACATTAAAATCTGTCGTCATCAGAAAATCAACATTCACCCTCCCCATATCAATCATTCCGGTTATAAATTCACTGTGAAGGGTGAAACCCTTTATTACAGTCTTGCAGCCTGCAAGGGACTTGGTCAGGCGGCAGTGGATGCCATTCTTGAAGCTCGTAACAAAACAAAAAATGGAAAATTTGATTCTTTAAACCATTTTTTTGAAGTTGTGGATTTAAGACGTGTGAATAAAAAAGGAATTGAGTCTCTGATTAAGGCAGGGGCTTTGGACGATTTTGGTTTTCATCGTTGTCAGCTTTATGAAGGTTTTGAAAAATTTGTTGAAGGTTCAGAGAGTCAGCGTCAGGACAGGGAAGTGGGTCAGAGGTCTCTGTTTTCCATGGCCGGTGATGAGGAACAAAAGATGGCAAGGGTCTCTTTACATGAGTGTGAACCATGGTCCAGGATGATAAAGCTCCGTTATGAAAAAGAGGTTCTTGGATTTTTTTTGAGTGATCACCCACTCAATGGCTATGAGGATCTTTGCAGAATGTGGTTCAGAACCAGTGTTTCAAGTCTTGAACAACGCAAACACAAGGAGGAGGTGACCCTGGCGGGAATGGTGAATCGCTATCGGGAGGTTGTCACCAAAAAGGGGACCCACATGGCTTTTCTTCAGTTTGAGGACCGGATGGAGACTACCATTGAAGTTATTGTTTTTCCAGAGAAGTACGGCAAGTACGAAAGTCTGATTAAACAGGAGGAACCCCTTATTATTTCAGGAACCCTTGAAAACAGAGATGAAGTCTGCAAGATTCTTGCTGATAAGATCATCACTTTGTCTGATGGGATAAAAAATGTCAAACACATCACTTTCAGGGTAAACTCTGAAATGGAAAAGAAACTGGACAGATTGCGGGAAAAAATTGATAATAACCCGGGGGAAACCCAGGTAACAATCGAGTTGAATCTGGACTCATTGAATAAAAAAGTGATTTACGATGTTTCTGATCCAAAAGGGATTTGTCTGTCCAATGACCTGTTGGAGGCTTTGCATCGTGACTTTGGCACCATGGAATTTATTGATATCTCTTTATAGGTGAAGATCAGGGAGTCCGGCCGTGGATCTGGGTAGCTGCATCCACAACTTTTCAAAATATCTCTCTCCTCCATAGGTGCTCAATAAATCGTCATGATTAAGCGTCCTATAGGGTCATTCACAGAAATCATTGTAAATTGTTGAATTTTTAAACACCTCTGCTTTTTTACCATGGGTCTTGTTTTCCCATTTTGATTCAATTTTCATTGATTCCGAGTTTGATATTTTACAAAAAACAGGATCAAAATCCTTATTACAGTTAAGAAAATGGTTTCTCAAAACCGATTAGAATTGTTCTATTCTTCCTGTCTTTTCCTGTTTTTTCAAAAAGGGACTTGAAACATGGGGTCGTATTATTACAGCCTCCTTTTTGGGAGAACACTTTAAAATATCCTTTGCCAGTTCAAGTTGATAGTCACCGACATATGGACGGGCATATCTTTTATCTTCCTGAATTTTTTGCCTGAAAACTTCACCCAATCGACCCTCTTTGTGAACACACTCAATCAATTGAGCCAGTTCATCAGGACGATTTTGTTTCCACTGGTTATTTTTAAATAAAATATTATCAAAAAATAATTGATTTTTCAGAGAAACATAATCAGGATCCAATTCAATGGGTTCACCTGTTCTGGAGACATGAAAATCAGGGATAATTCCATAACCTTGGGGTGAGCGTCCACTGTTCAATGTGTAAATTCCTACGGTGAAGACTATTTCAAGATGTGTTGATTGATTGGTCTTACCAGTTATTTTCTCATCTAATAAAACGGGATATCTTACCTGTGTAGTCCCTTTACCAGAGGTACGACGACCAATCACCCAACCGCGTTTCATATCCTGTAGAGTTCCCGCAAAGATTTCAGAAGCACTTAAAGAGTTTTCATCCACAAGGACAACAATGTTTTTATTATAGATAGCGGGATAAGGCATATTACGACCACGGCCAAAGCCGTCTTCGGTAAAGTAATAACTTGTGACTTCTATTCCATCAGATGTTTGTTCAAGTTCCCCATCCTTTATTGGTAATATTCGTGTGATGAGACCGTTGCTTTCAATAAGAGTGTTTAGCATACAGGACGCTGCATTAACAGATCCTCCCCGATTGCCCCGAAGATCAATAATCATTCCCTGACTTTGAGGTTGTTGGATTTCAAGTTGCTGTAAATAAAGGAATTCAAAGCATAATGGGTTTTTTGTATTGGAAAAAGGTCCACCCGGGATAGCTTGAAAAGCTTTTAAAGGGATATAAAGAGCAAGTTCAGAGTTAGAGTCAGGAACTAAACTTGCAGTTGTTGATTCATTGCAGTCCAGGGGTTCCAGTTGATCAATATTTACGAAACGTTTTCCGCTAAACCAGTTGGAAAGCTGGAAAACCGGTTTCAAGGTGACAGTGATTTCCCTTTCATGGTCGCTATTATCGCAAATTTTCTGAACTTTAAGTTTTATTTGAGAGTTATCAGGGCCTTTGAGTCTATTGATTATATCATTGATGGTCTGTGTGTTGAGAGGCGATTTTGTGATATCAAAATCATCAATGCTCAAAATCATATCTCCTTTTTGGAGACCAACGGATTCGGCTGGTGATTTTTTAGTAGGCTGAATCACCAGGCCGGTATTTCCATTTTCTGTTTCATGGAATTTACTAAAAGCTCCTATTGAATAAAAAGACTCGGATTTTGGAGTGTTTAATGCTAAAGGATGAATACTGCTATGAGGGCCTATAGCCTCTTTTAGGTAAAAATCATGTGCTTTACCTGCCAGATAATATTTGTCTTCTTCGGTAATTTTTTTGGTTAATTCAAGCATCTGTTGAACAAGATCATTGAATTGCTGAATGTGGGGTGGTTGTGAACTGGACTCAGTAGAGTGGGTGAATGAGAGTGAAGTCTTCTGATAAAATAATCTAAAGGATTCTCTGAGTTTCTTCATGAATGCCAGATTTTCCTTTTCTGATTTTGGGAGATCTTTTTTTTGCAAAAGGGACAATTTCCAGTTTATTGGTGTCAGAAACCCTTAATTGATGGCATCCATCATCTTTACCATCTTTTTTGATCTGTGAGAGTAAATTATTGAAGGCCATCATACAGGCACTGAACTTTTTTTTGGATCGATAGCAATTCTCTGCGTCCAGCACATAAAACAGAACTTTGAAATTGTGATTTGTGTTTGCCCACATCTTTTTGATTTCATCTTTTGTGTAATCTCCCCATGAGCTTGAAAATAAAAAGATGAAAGCAATAAAAAGGATAAGCGGCTTCATTTTTTCTCCTTTTTAGTTTGAAAGAAACTTACTGGAAAAAACTGTTTTTAACCAATCATTTTTTTAATAGAAAACATTTAACCTTTTTGCACTAGCCCGCATTTCTCATAAACTTTCGTAGCGGGGCTTTCAAGCTTCCGAAATTTAAAGGGAAAATTTATGAGAAATGCGGGTTAAAGCTAAATTCCGTGTCCGGTAAATCGGGGGAAGATCATTGGAAGTTATTAACACACAGCGGTTTTGACGGTCACAATGCGTTATTAAATATCCTTTGACACTCATTTTAGAGTCAAAAGGAGGACGCAAAGGATGGTCATAATGGATAGTAAAACTCAGCTTAAGGTGGGAGCTGTGGTCTGTTCTCTGGATGATCTTTCTGTTTTTGCATAAAAAAATTGTATAAAAAGCTTGCCTAAAAAATTGGACAGGACTAAAATCTCCGGACAACAGTCAGTTCTACAAGACTGATAAACTCAAGCTTTTTTCTTGCATCTTCTGGTGAAAAAGAAAATTTAATAAGGCGGGCAAAATGCAAAGACATAGAGTCAATAATCCAGGAGTCAATGGAGATAAACATGGATAACGTGACTCCAACACCCGAGCAGGTAAAAACATACACCATTGAATATCGTTTCACTCAGGACCATCAGGATCCAAGCAAAGTCTTTCTTAAACATCAGATGGGTCAAGATATCTTTTATTGTGAACTTGAAATCAAAGAATTTCAATAGCAATGGAGTCAGCAGGAAGAATTGATTTTTACAGCCTCCCTCTTTCAAAACTGGAGGCTTTTCTTGAACGGAAAAATGA
The DNA here is from genome assembly GCA_965218815.1 of Bdellovibrionales bacterium. Lineage (GTDB taxonomy): Bacteria > Bdellovibrionota > Bdellovibrionia > Bdellovibrionales > JAGQZY01 > JAGQZY01. The sequence continues at coordinate 2,279,693 of CBDCLX010000002.1, forward strand.
AAAAAAATTTCGTGCAAAACAGCTTTTTCAATGGGTTTATGAAAAAAATGTAACCGACAGCAGACAGATGACCAATCTCTCCAGGAGTTTCAGAGAGCAGGTGACAAGGCTTTTTAAGTTTGAACTTCCCGAGGTGTTGGATCGCAGAATCAGTCGTGATGGAACCCGTAAATATCTCTTTGGTATAAGCAAGGGGGAACAGGTGGAGGCTGTGATGATTCCATCTGGAGACCGCACCACCCTCTGCCTGTCTTCGGAAGTGGGTTGCAATATGGCCTGCACTTTTTGTTTTACTGGCAAGCAAAAGCTCAAAAGCAAACTCACAGCAGGGGAAATTGTGGGTCAATTCCTGCAAGCTCAAAGAGACATGGAAAATGAAAAAATTACAAACATTGTTTTTATGGGAATGGGGGAGCCTTTGGATAATATTCCCGGAGTGTTTTCCGCCATTGAGATTTTCAAGTCTGATTTTGGTTTGAATATTGGTCGCAAAAAGATCACTGTATCCACATCGGGACTCATTCCCCAAATGGAGGAAATCTCCCGGTCGGGGGTTCGAATGGCTGTGAGTCTTAATGCTCCCAACGATAAAATTCGCACGCAGATCATGCCAATTAATCTCAAGTACCCCATCAAAGATCTGATGGAAGCCTGTAAAGCCCATGTTGATAAAACCAAGGATCGGGTGACCTTTGAGTATGTGCTGTTAAAGAATGTGAACGACCACAGGGATCATGCCAGGCAAGTGGGGGATCTCGTAAAAAACATTCCCTGTAAAATCAATTTGATTCCTTTTAATGAACATCCTGATTCCGGTCACCAACGTCCGCACAGGGATCAGATTTTTTTATTTCAAAAGTATCTGCTGGATCGGGGTTTTCACGTCACTATTCGAAGGACCATGGGTCGTGATATATTTGCCGCCTGTGGGCAACTCACCTCCCTTTATAAAGGCCAACCACAACAACAAAACCTTCCCACTGGTACTGTGGGCTAACCCGAACTTCTCGGTTGCGTTGGAAATTTCATTGTGGGGTGGCTTCCAGTCTTGTTTTCTGTTAGTATTGTTATTATACTGGTTCTGTTTGTGTTTTTGAGCATTTTCTGGAGAAAGGGTTTCACCAGGAGAGGTTTTGAAAAACAAAAAGAACATGGGGGGGAAATATGGGCATTGGTGGCGGTCAATTATTAATTATTGCAATCATATTGATTGTTTTGTTTTTTGCACCATCCAGGATATCTGAGGTTGGCAAGTCTTTGGCCCAGGCCATTCGGGGTTTTAGAAAGGGTATGTCTGATGATGAAACAGATGTCACCTATTCTGTAAAACGTGAGAAGTTGGATCAGAACCCTGGTGAATCCGGTGAAAAAGTGACTACAACCGAGGTTGACAAAGAGCAGACTTAGTTTCGTTGGGAGGACAATATTAAAGTAAACCTTCTGACGGACACCCATTTTTCTGATCAAGAGGATCAGAAATCAGAGGTTCTGTTAAGACCCGAAGGATTTTCTGAATACATTGGCCAAAGGCGGGTGGTGGAAAATATCAGCCTCATGGTGGAGTCTGCAAGAATCAGGAAGCAGGCCATGGATCATGCCCTGTTTTCAGGACCTCCAGGGCTTGGTAAAACCTCTTTGGCCATGATTGTTGCAAAGACCCTTTCCACACATCTCCATGTGGTGTCGGGGCCGGCCCTTGAAAAAAAAGGGGATCTGGCCTCACTGCTGACAAACATACAGCCCCGGGATGTGCTGTTTATTGATGAAATTCACCGGATGAATATTGCCATTGAGGAAATTCTCTACTCAGCCATGGAGGTTTTCAGATTGGATATTGTGTTGGGTGAGGGGCCTGCCGCCAGAACCATGGGCATTGATCTGAACCCCTTCACACTTTTTGGGGCTACGACCCGTTCCGGCCTTCTTTCCACGCCTTTGAGGGATCGCTTTATTGCCCATCTTCATTTTGAATTCTATGAACCGGCAGAGCTTGAGCGGATTGTGACCAATAATGCTGGAAAACTCAATATTGAGATTGCAAAAGAAGCCAGGTTAATTATAGCCAGGTGTTCTCGTGGCACTCCCAGAATTGCCAACAGAATTTTAAGGAGGGTCAGGGACTTTGCCCTTGTTAACAAGGAGAAACTTGTCAGTTGTGATGTTGTTGAAAGGGCTTTGGAACTGATGGATATTGATTCCAGGGGGCTGGATCAGATGGACAGAAAAATTCTCGGTGTTATTTTTGATTATTACAATGGAGGTCCTGTGGGTATTGATGCTCTCTGTGCCACTCTTTCTGAAGAGCGTTCCACAATTGAGGATGTGTATGAACCGTATCTTCTCCAGGAGGGTTACATTATCCGCACTCCCCGTGGCAGGGAACTCTCTGAAAAATCCAAAACGCAATTGGGTTTTGGGAAAAACTCCGGACAAAAGAATTTGTGTTAAAATGGACAGGTGTTTTGTTTTGAGCATTTTTTGAGGATAATGGATCAATGGATAATAGAGTAATGGGATTTTTGCTGAGGCTTTTTTTTTGTTTTCTTGCGGGTTGTAACCTTGCTGAAATCCGGAAGCAGGAACTTGGAAACATTAAAAACAGTATGACAAAATCGGAAGTTCTTGGTACGGTCGGCCCTCCTCACTGGTCTGATTGGAAAAACGGACAGGATCGTTGGTTCTATTATATGGATCCTCATGACAGGAGAACAGAGAGGATTATTTATTTTGAGAACAACAAAGTGGTGGATAAGGGTTATCGTGAGAACACATCTTCAGGTGAGGTGGAAATTCCGGAAACAGACAACCCCTTCCACAGCCCCATCATTAGTCCCATTATTTCTGAAAAAGAACTGAGAAAGCTCATTAAAGAGGAAATTAAAAAAAAAACCAAATCCCCATCCAAGCCTGGAACTTTTGAAAGCATCTAACCCGCATTTCTCATGAGGTTTCAAAAAGGTCACAGTGTCATGTCCACGCAACTCCATGACAGAAGAAAATTCAGTGAGTGTGCAAGTAGTTACCTGCTCTTTTACTTTGAAAGAATATAGAATTGAAGGTCAGAAAATTATCTTTTATAATTACCCTGAGCCTGGTGAGTACCAATTGAACTTTCAATGTGTGGAATAGAAATGACTTCAGGGAAAATCCTTTTGTAGAGAGCAAGTGCGGCAGCCGCAGTAGGAAGTTTGTGAAATATGCGTCTGGTTGTCAGGTAAAACAGTGGTAGATAAACTCATACTCGCCGTTGAGCAGGTCTGTATCAAACTCCACACGGTGCCCATTAATAATGTAACCGGGAACTTCTATACCAGGTGTTTTTGCGATAACTTCTATATCAATAACATTATCATTATCAATGTCCTGTGGTTTGCACTTTAAGTTGTGAATCTTGTGTGTTTCATGCATTCTTTGCCCAATTTCACTTAAAACCCCCGTATAGTCATCGGAGCAAACATCGCCCACAATACCTCCTGTTTTTTTCGACAGACTTTCATATTTCTGACCATATATGTGACCCTCTCTACGGGCATTAACACATATCCAGGTGTGAGCGATAATAGAATGAAACTGAAAAATTTTACTTTGACCAAAACTTTCTTTCACATAACTGATTAAATTGTCAGGATCATTTTTAATACCATTTCTTGATTCATCCTCATCAGACACGACCACCACAGCCAGGTCGGCATTATTGCGGAAGAACCGGGTCAGCCTCAGGTTTTCCTCACTGCCACCAGCAACAGCCCGTGCAATGGCCCGGTAGGTGACATGAATTCCCTGTTCTTTCGGAGAGCCTTCCTCTTGTCTGTGAATGCCTTCAGAAAAAAACTTTTGAGCCTCTTTAAGATCAATAGCAGGTGTTAAATAATAATACCCTTGGCCACTGTTGTGATCAGGATACCCCTGGCCCATGGCAATCAATCGGCCATCGCTCCATTGTTTAAACAAGTTCAGGTCTGTTGTCGTGATCCCCACACGCCAGTCCAGATCTTTAATTTTATCAATAAAACCGCTAAAGCGTTGACTGATTTTTCTCTGTTCTGGTACCATTGATAGCGAATTATCAATCACAAAAAGAATATCAAGTTGACTCTTATTGGAGGCCATCTGTACCCTCTCTCTTTGTGTTTGGATACTGTTATAAACTGACCAATTCTCATCAGCTTGATCGACAAGACCTTCCACATCAGTAGCGACTATTTCAAGTTCATGGGATCCAAGTGGTAAGTTGCCCACATTGAAAGTGCCATGATGTTGAGTGCATAGGGAAGATTCCTCTTTATTGATAAAACATCGAACCTGATCAATATCATTATTGCCTCTGATGATTTCGTAAGAGACTGGATTATCATCACCAAAATGCTGGTTCCGTGGGGCCTGAATGATTCTCACTACAGGTCCACCATTATTACCCGAAGACAGAGTGTTTCTAAAATCAATACCTTCCTTGCAACTGATGGTTAATAACAGAAAACACATTAATGCCAATATTAGAAATTTCATCTCTCCTCCAATCAATTATGTAAACATATAAACACGCTGTGGCTCCGGGTAGAGTGCCCGAGCAACAATAAACAATCGGAGAAACTTTTGTGATCCAATAGACAGGCAATGGAATTTTAAGATTTGAATGAGAGTTTTGTTTCAAAAAGATACAGTTTTATACAATTAAATGCTTATTAGTTTTGACTGTCTATAAATTGAATAAATAAGAAGGGATTCGTAACAAATCAAGATATGATGGACGAAAGCAAATAGAAAAAACAAAAACAGATATCAACAATTTCTCAACTTCGACACCAAATCAATAGACGACATGAAAGACAAATGGGTTTGGTGCGTGGCTGTCATGGATAAAAGCTTTCAGGTTTTTTTTGAAAAAACCTGAAAGCCGGGGGTTTTAATCTGATCCATCTTCTGATTTTTTTACACCCACTATCTGGAAAAAAATTGAGAATCTTTTTTTAAAATTTCATCAAAGAACATTTGTCTGAAATCCTCATCCTTCCACCACCGCATAAGAATATCTATTTTACTCAAAGCCTGATGATTTCCATTGGCATCCACTAATAAAGCAGTCTCCTGATTGGAGAAATCACGACCACTTCCAGTCTCAATAACGGATGGTATGCCCGCAGTCTGCATCTGATCAGAAATAACATCATCATTATCCTGAAAAAACTTATTTTTAATATGAGTAAATACTTCGTTTCTGTAACCTTCTCTGTCAATTTCACTGGAAGGCAATTGAAAATTTGTGCTTAAGATAAAATCACTCTCTCCTTTTTCAATATCATTTCTCATGTTGTCGATCAGCATGGAAAAAGGTTCCTTTTCAACATCGGCAGCTCCCATATTTTTCATTGCCACAGTGTAAAGAGTCGGCTTCAATCTTCCAAAATCCAGGCCGTTCATCATCGAATCCCCATTGACGTAGTCCACAAAATTGACAATTCTATCGCTGAACCCCTCCCTTGAGGACTTTTGGTCCTGAAACAGGGCGTATTTTTCAACGATAAAGTCACGAACATGGGCCTCATTACCGGCATCAAAGTATAAGACAAAAAACTCTTTAAGAAGTTTTGATTGGGGGAAATCATCCTTAAACCCCATTCGGACATCGTCAATGGGTTTTATCAGTTTTGATGGCTGGTGTACGGCTTCTTTCAGAAGATCAAAAGTTGTTTTATCAACATTCCCGAAATCAACGCCCATCCCATTCAATTGAGTCAGTATTGCCTCTATAAATTTTTCATCAATCATTTTATTTTTGGATAAGGTAACACTTTCACCACTGGGAAATCTTCTTGTCACTTCCACTGATTCAGAATAAACAGTTTTACCAAAGACGTTAAAATGGAAAACAAAAAACACAAGGAAACCACAAAGCTTTATAAAAAAACCGGTTATACCAATGATACTTTTCATTTTTATTTTGTTTGCATTTATATTCATAACGACCTCCTTTCGTTTTCGTTAACAGCTAAGTAGCACAAACAATATAAAACATCAAGCCACCGCAAGAAAAAAAAATGTTAGAGTTTTTCACTTTTTTTTTTTGTTTTAACCCGCAGTTCTCATCCACTTTCTGCTGTGACTTCCAATCCCCCCTGAATTTAAAGAGAAAATTTAAAAACTGGACTTTGGCAGAGTGCTGCTATACTGATCGTTTTTGAATTTTCACGGAGTCTCTTTTTTTAAGTGATTAATTGAAAAAGAAAAATATTTTAGTTGGACGGCAAACGATTGCAACCATTCTTCATGAACTGGACTACAGTCTTCAGTCCAACAGAAGGAAACCCTTTGAAGGTTTTGACTCATGATTTTCCGGACCCCAAAACTTCTAAAGCAGTCCCCTATGGTATTTATGATATTGCCAGAAATGCAGGATGGGTTAACATAGGAACCTCTTCGGATACCGCGGAGTTCGCAGTTGAAAGTATTTATGGACAAATCCTTATTTCATGTTTTTTGTATTTGCGTATCTAAATTAAGCTTTCACATTCAATATCAAATATAATGAGGATTGAGTTACATAAATAATGAGTTACACTGCTGTTATCAATGGACAACCTCAATGTCTGGCTGCCGGATCAGGAATCAGCCCACAGATGCAAAAGTCATCATCACTCAGAAAACAATTTCGTTGTTCAACTGGCCCAAGGAGTTCATATTCCATCACCACGGGATGATCAGATACAGAGAGTCCGTCAGTAAACTAAAATCACTCGGACATAGTCAGACAGAGACCTTTTCAGGATTGATGACTCAAAGCTTATGATGCGGGCTGTTATGTAAAATGAAGAATGCAATGTTAGGATACTTTTGCTGAAGACTGTTTGTTTCAGAAAATTCTTGTGTTTTATACTGGTCTCGTTTAAACAAATGACTTCCTTAGAGAAAGTCCATGATTCAAGTGAGATCAGTATAACAAATTTAGGGAGGTTTTATGAGATTTTTCTTTCTTTTCTTTTTTTTCCTTGTGCCCTGTACAAATCTACAGGCAGATGCTGACAATCCTGTAACAGAAACTATTTTTGATTATTATGCTAAAAAAACCACTTTTTTGTTAAATATAGGTACTGATCCCGGAAATTCAGGTGAGAAAAGTAAAACGTTGAAAAGTGAGGAGTATGACGGTTCCTTTTCTTTTATTGAAGGTCTGAAAAAATACAGTGAGTTGATGTCACCTCAATCTCTTGGATGCCTGACACTGTTTGGAGAATCATTGGAAGGTTATAGAGAAAAATTTAAAAGTATAGAATATACCGGAGACGAATATTACGTTCAAATGTCATTTGATAAAGACAGGAAACCATATAAATTAGCCGTAGCTAATATTCAGGTTAGTGGTTATTATCTTGAATCGGGAATGGAAGGTGAACCGGTTCGTTATGCTAAGGAAGTCTCAATGATTTATTTTTTCAATGAGTGTAATGAAAAAAATATCTTAGCCTATTTGAAGCAAATTTATCAGGAAAGAAAAGACAAATATGAAAACTATTCGGATTTAATGAGAGAATTGGAATCCGCCACTCAGACTGCTGATCAATAATGTCTGAATCCGGCACAGGTTTACTGCTATAGTAAATCACACAAACAGAAGTTACTGACCTGTTCAGAGGAGTGGATGAATTGGTTCCTCTTAAACTCAAGGATATCAAACGACATCCCTCAAGCCATGCCAAAAAAAGAAGAAAGCAAAAACCCTTCATGTTCTAAAAAAATATTTTTTATTTTCTCTATCATCTTCTAATCTCCTTTATTGTTAGTTGTGATATTCTGTTCCTGTGAAATTTCATTTGAATAGGGAATCGGGTGGAAAGACTTTTCTTGTAAGGTTGGGGTGAAATCTTTGCAGTGAAATATTTAATTGTCAAAATCTCATGTTTTGGCAGTAAAAGCCTGGATAATTCCAATAAGTTAAGCCACTTATAAGAAGAGCCTTTTACACATCCGTAATAAAGATTAAATCCGTCTATATAAACAATTGTTTTCAATGGAAACCTAAAAAAAAGCAAAGGCTATAGCGTGAGCTATAGCCTTGCACCCTGCCCGATTAAGCAGGGGCAGTTGTTATTTTTGGGAGTTTGTCCTTCTTTAACACTTCCATAATGTGGAAAATATCAAAAACGTATTTTCTAATCCAGGTTTTTTAATATAAAAAAAAGGCTGTTGATAACTTCCGGTAAGCTTCCATATTTTAAGACAGCAGACAGGTTAAAATCACCTCTTAATTCCATTGAAGTCAGGGGAAATAAAAAGTTTTGGAGAGCCCGTCCAGCTAACAAATTAGCTCCTCCCCGTTTTAGTTTTCTGGCACTGGAACCTGTCATGGCAAATTTATATTTTTTTGTTTCAATGAGACGGTGAACCACATCCAAAAGCTTTGGGGCTTTTTGGATTTCATCAATAACAATCCATTGATCTGAAAATTTTTCGGAAGAGTTTTCAACCTCATAAATGTTGAATCAAATAGTTGGGGTTTCTCTGAATTTCCCAGTCAATTTTTGGGTCAAGAAGATCCAGCCACAAGATCACTTTTTTGGAATTAAACAGGGATTTAAGAAGAGTGGATTTTCCTGTTCCCCTGGCTCCAAACAAAAAAAAGCTGCGTGATATTAAAGGTTTGGAAATTCTTTCATACATGATTTAATATTGTACGACATTTTTAAATCACATTCATCTTTTTTTGACAGTCGCTTTGACTTTTTCAACAATCCGTATTTGACTCCTTTGATTAGTGGGGTACACTGCTCTTATATGACGTATCTAGTCATTTTGGGAGGGTCCAAACAGAGAGGGTCCAAACAAAGAACAGGGAGGGTGGTTGATTGTTGGTGTTAATGATAGTGGATATTTAATGGATAGGGATTCGGAACGGATCAAAAAACAGAAAAACACAATTGAAAACCGAATCAGAGATATGCTGTGGCTATACCAAACATGATATCCATTGTTTTTTCATTTTCATCAAAGTTTATAAAATGGCCCGGGGTGGAATAGGGTCTTCTGTTTCTCGTTCTCCGGCTTCTTTTGACATAGATTGATTTTCCCATTCTTCTGTTTCCGTTAATGTAGGCTTTCGTTATGGCATTTTCAAAACCAAATTTCAGAGAAAAAAAGAAGCCGAGAGCAAAAGTTTTATTGATTTTAAAATAAGTTTCTGAATGAAGTAACAAACCCAAATAACTTTTTCCCTCCAGATCTCCGGAATAACTTTTCTCTCCTCTGTATCTGAAAGTTTCCCGCAGTTCGGATTTACCATTTTGCGGTAAACTGTAATACAGACCCAAAAAGCTCGCTCCACTGGCACTCAAAGGATTTCCGTATCTGAACGTCACACCAAAAGGAATATCTATGGAAGTCATTTTAAGATTAAGAGCCTTGTGTGCTGATATGTGTGTTGAGAAATTATTGGAGAAGCTTCGTTCCATGTAATCGAGACCGATAAACACTCCCATTTCCGGGCTGAAATAAAAGGAATATTTCCCCCCCAGCATTAAACCCGGTTTAGTTCCGGTTTTCTCAATCAGGGAAAAGGTTGTACCCAGATTCGCTGTAAAGAGATGCTTTTGGAATTCTTTTATTTTGATTGTTTGTTGTTTTTGGACCTTCTGTATCCTGTCGGTTGTTCCCGTTGTTTTGAACTCTTCCTTGACTTCTCCGGTTTCTTTTGGGTTGTTGTAGATTTCTGTTTGCACTTTCTGTATTTCATAATCCGCTTGGGCATTGAGGCTGAAGCAGATCGTTAGAAAGAAAATCACACTTTTCATAGAGTTCTCCTTATCTTGTGTTCAGTTGTCACTCAGAGGCGACTGGGATACTGGCCACCACGGTGTCTCCAGTATGTTTAGTACCAATACAAGAGTTCATTTCATATTGCAAGTGATTCAAAACCTGGTTGTATGGGGCGGTCATGGCCTTTTTCAGGGTGAAAATATCAATCAGAAAGTTCATGAGAAGTTCGGGCCAGCCAATGTATCGGGATAACGGGTATCGGGATAACGGGTATCGGGATAACGGGTATCGGGATAACGGGTGGCTGTGACCAGGAAAACTTTCATCTCTCTTTCCAGGAACTTCACCTTGGTATAAGGATGTGAAAAAATAATCATTGATAAGATCATCGGAATAAAATCAGTAATTTGTGCCAGAAAATTCCAGGATAGAATTTTTAAAAGTGAATGAGAATTCCAAAGCTTGTTTTGTCGTCAGGGGTAGAGATACCATAAAAATTTTGGATATTTCCATTAAAAAAAATAATTAGCTAAATTGTTATATAATGGGATATATCATTTTTGAAGACGATGGGAGGTCAGATGCTTATAAAGACATTATCCATAATTTTTACTATTTCCTTTTCTTTTTTAAACCTGAAACAAGCCACGGCTGATGATAACAATGGGACTCCTTTTCCCTGTTCTCTGAATGAAGGGGAATTTTTTACGTATTCAGGTAAAGGTATAGGATATGATAGAAAAAATAAGACAGGATACACAAATCCAGTAAGTTTTGATGAAAAAAAGAATCTGGATATTCCTGATATTCCGGCAGATAAAGAGAGATTGATTAAATTTTTAGCAAAAAGTTGCCATTTGACAAGAAATAAAACTTTAAGAATTCTTAAAGTTTTTTCACCTGAGCCCTCCTGGGTTGATAAAATTCTTATTTCTCTTTCAGTGGAGCAAGAACCTGATCAAGAACAATTTTTTGTAGCCATTGAAGTTATCCATCATCGCAATCCATGTGAAGTGACAAAAAAAATCACTTACGTTCTTGAAGTTATCAGTTGTGAAGAAGAAAACAAAATTTTTGTCTCCACTGCAAATAAGGATGATCCCGAAGAAGAACAACAGACAGGTTTTCTGGTAAGAAGATAAAGGAAAAAAACGATCCCTGACCCTGTCTTCCAGGGTCGTTGGGATTCAAACCCCAAGGTTTTGGCTGCCTGGCCAAAATTCCAATGCTCTCAGCCAGTTTGAAAGCCTCGCTACGAAAATTTATGAGAAGTTCGGGTTAGGGGTATAATCTTTTTTTTGCAGGATTTTTGTTGCGTTTTATGAAAATACTTTCGGGTTTTGATTTTTTCAATCAGGATGCGGCTTTGGTTGCTCAAAAACTGCTTGGAAAAGTTTTACGCCATCGGTATCAGAATCATTGGTTGTCCATTCAGATCATTGAAACCGAAGTCTATTATATCAGTGAAAAAGCAAGTCATGCCTCTCTTGGGTACACCTGGTCCAGAAGGGCCTTGTTTGCTCCTCCCGGAACCATTTATATGTACTATGCTAGGGGAGGGGATTCTTTGAACTTTTCCTGTAAAGGAAAGGGAAATGCTGTTATCATCAAATCAGCCATCCCTTATTTTGACAGACGTTCCCCCCTGACTCAATGTCTTCCCATCATGCAAAGACTCAATCCTCTGAAAAGCCGTCTCCGACATCCTAAACGTCTCTGTTCCGGTCAAACCCTTTTATGTAAAAGTCTTGGGATCAAGGTGCCCGACTGGAACAATCGCCATCTTCAAAAGGGCCGCCTGCAACTTGAAGACAGAGGGGTTTTGATGGAGGAGATCATCCAGTGTCGGAGACTGGGTATTCCCAAAGGTCGGGATGAACACCTGATGCTTCGTTTTGTTGACAAATCACTGGCCAGCCGTTGTACGGAAAACCCTTTAACAAAAAGAAAGTGGAAAAAGGACAGGGATTATTATCTGCTCAAGGACCTGACGGTTTTCCCCGATTTGTCGTAGAAAAGTCCAGGAGGTGGAGAGTTTGAAAGCATTGTTCAACAGATCCTTGAATTTGCCCGAAAAATTCCCCGGCAAGAACAGAGTAAAATGGCGGGTTACACATACAATGCCTACTTGAGAGAAGCCATTGATCCTGTCAGTTCCCTGAAGCTTCAAAAGTTAACGCTTCCAATATCCAATAAAAACGCCAACTGAATCCGATCTGATCCGGAGAATCAGGGGTCCAATAGGAAGCCGGGTAAAACTCAAAATCCTAAGTATCTGCGATAACCGGAAAAAGGAAATCACAGTCGCCCGGCAATATGTTGATCATCCTAAAAATTAAAGAATTGCTTTATGTGAAATTGATGAAAGGTTTCAGGTTCGCTTTGAAAAAAAAGTACCGCCATTTTTTCAAGCAAGGAGATGGGAGGTTTGAAATGATTCAAGAAGTTCGAGATTCATCCCAGAAGATTCCCGTTGGATTCTTATGTCGCCATTTTGGTGTGAGTTCCAGTGGTTATTACTTTTGGAGAAAGAAGGCGGAAGGCCTTCGATTTGTCAGGAAAGCAGGGATTTGCAAGAAAATAAGAGAATCCTTTAAAGCCAGCCAGGGGACTTACGGTTCCCCCCGGATTTATAAAGACCTCCGTGAGGCTGGACTTTTGGTGAGCTATTGGCGGGGGATATTACCTATCTTCGTGTGGGGAATATTTTTTTATATTTAGCCGTTGTGTTGGATCTTTTCACCAGAGAGGTTGTGGGCTGGTCAATGAGTGCAAGCCTTGAAACCAGGCTTGTCTTGAGAGCACTGGATATGGCCATGAAAAGAGTGGGACCGGATGTCGAGATTATTTTTCATTCAGATCGGGGGAGCCAATATGCAAGCAAGGCTTATCGAAATTTTCTGAGAAACAAGAGAATCAGGCCCAGTATGTCGAGGAAGGGCAATTGTTATGACAATGCGTATGTGGAGTCCTGGTTCAGTTCACTGAAAAAGGAATGGATTTACCGGAAGCTTTATTCAACCGAGGAAGAGCTTAAGGCCCTGGTTTTTGAATATATTGAGGTTTGGTATAACAAGAAAAGAAGACATTCTTCACTTGGCTATTGTAGCCCGGTGAGGTATAGAAAAATTAACAACATTGCTCATTAATGCTCTCCAGAAAATTTGGGGAAGTCCAAACAAATTCTCAAAGAATTTGAATCCATGAAAAAAATTTATTCACACTGAAGATGACGACAACCCATCAGGCACAAAGTTTGTTTAAAAGTTTTGTAATATTTTTCAGAGTGGGATTGCTGTCGGGTTCAAGAATTCTATAGATTGTTTTTCTGGAAAGTCCCGCTTCTTTGGAAAAATGACTGATATTTCTCACTTCAAGATGAGCTTTTAGAATTTCCTTAAAAGATTCCATATCATCAGAGAACAGGCATTCGGATAAGACCTTTTTGACTCTTGTTTTATTTTTCAAGTTTTTTATAGAGGTATCCTTTAAGGTTTTTACTCCTTTTTTAAGCTTCATTTTGGGCATATCTTTCAAGCAAAACTCTCGCTTTTTTAATTTCTTTGCTTTGGGCATTTTTATAACCTCCAATGAGAAGTAAAATAAGTTTATTATTGACTACTGAAAAATAAACCCTTCTACCATTTTTCCACCTGAGTTCGGCCAATCCCTGACGCAAGTTCCTGACATCTCCGAAATGACCATGAAGTTGAATTCTGACAATTCTGCTTTCTATCTGTGATTGGGATTTTAAAGTTTCTTTTTCAAACCACCTCTGAAATTCAAAAGTCCTTTCAACATCAATCACATTTTATTTGTATCATATATGATACAAAATGTCAATCAATTAAAATCCACTTTTTGGAGTCATACAACAGTCACCCTCATTAAGTTTGATCTCCTGTACACTTTAGCCACTTCAAAAAAGCATGATCAGGCGGATTTAACAGAGGAAAGGAGGTGGTGACGTTTCACTGTTTCCCGCATTTTTTGGTACTCACTGTGGTGTAGATATGGGTTGTCTGGATGCTGGAGTATCCCAGAAGTTTCTGAATGGAACGAAGATCAGCCCCCGATTCCAAAAGAGCCGTGGCACACCCGTGGCGAAACTGGTGGGGATGAATCGTTTTTTCAAAACCGGCCTTTTTGGACCACCTGTCAAGCCAACGCCAGATGTCCACCCTTGAAGGTCTTTTTCCCCGATTGTTGACCACAATGGAAGTTTCATTTTCCCCGGCCAAATGGGGTCTTATTTTAGGATATTCACCAGAAGATGTGGATAAAAAAAGCCCTTTTTAACTTCTAAATGTCATTTCGTGGAATAAATAAGGACAGCCATCCTGGCTGATATGGGGCTCTGCCCCACACCCCAATTCGTTGAGCATCCCCGCTCAACGAATCACATTTTTAGTGCATTAAGATTCATATTGAAATAGCATCTCCCGCCAGATTCCAGTAAATCATAATTTGAGAAAACAACAACCAAAAAAGGGCGAAAAGATGCTGGTAAAGACTATCCTAAATAAATGTTACAAATTCAAGTCTTTTGTTTACGGGAGAATAACTTTATTCACCGAGGGCGGGGAAACTTGTATTCATGTTCAAATTCACCCTCGAAAAAATGGTATCCCCATTTGTTCGGGATGCCATCAGGAGGCTTCTATTTATGATACATCCCCGAAGGCACGAAAATTTGAATTTATTCCTATCTGGGGAATTCCCGTGTTCTTCTGTTATAAAATGAGACGAGTCAACTGCTCTTGGTGTGGAGTTAAAGTTGAAAAAACTCCATGGAGTGATGGAAAAAACCAATTAACCAAAGTCTATATGCAATTTCTGGCAAATTGGGCCAAGGTGCTGTCATGGAAAGAGGTGTCAGTTCGGTTTAGAACAAGTTGGGGGAAGGTTTTTCGCTCTGTGGAGTTTATCGTTGAGTGGGGCCTTTCCCATCGCTGTTTAGAGAGTGTCAGGGCTATTGGAGTTGATGAGATTCAGTGGAAAAAGGGGCATAAATATCTAACTTTAGTTTATCAGATCAACTCCGGATGTGTCCGTTTACTTTGGATTGGAAAAGAGCGGACAGAGGAAACTTTTTCAAAGTTCTTTGATATGCTGGGGACAAGAAGAACACAACTTATTGAATACGTTTGCTCAGATATGTGGAAACCTTATTTGAAGGTTATAAAGGATCGAGTGTCTCAAGCCACTCATATCCTGGACCGTTTTCATATCGTTGCTCGGATTAACAAAGCAATAGATAAAGTGAGAGCGGGAGAGCATCGTCAGATGAAAGCGGATGGATATGACCCTGTGTTAACAAACTCCAGGTGGCTTTTATTAAAGCACTCAGAGAATCTGACAGAAAAACAGGAGGTTGGTTTGAAGAAACTTTTACAATACAACCTCAGGAGCGTCAGGGCCTATTTACTAAAAGAAGAGTTCCAATTCTTTTGGGATTATTTATCCCCCTCATGGGCGGATAAGTTTCTGGCTCGCTGGACAACCAAAGTCATGCGTTCCCGGATAGAGCCTTTGAAACATGAAGCCAAGATGATTCGACGACATAAGAATCTCATTCTCAATTGGTTTAGGGCCAAAAAACAATTTTCATCGGGGATTGTAGAGGGTTTAAACAACAAAGTAAAACTGACTATGAGAAAATCTTACGGTTTTAGGGAGTACAAATCCATTAAAATAGCTTTATATCATTCCCTTGGAAGATTACCTGAACCTCCACTCATTCACAAATTCTGGTGAAGAGGCTTATTTTATGTAAATAAATTCTCAACTCCTTTAAAATTTCAGGGACCACCTCCCTGTCGGCTCTGTTCCGGAACCATCCCCCTCTGGAAGCCAGAATTGCACGTCTGCAAAAGGGTTACTGAAATCAATGACTAAAATCAGGAGATAATAAAATCTCCTGATTCATACAAACCGCATTTGAATTTTCATAAAAGATCATTTATCCTGAGGAAGTTTTCCTTTAAAAGGATTTGCTTGAAACAGAGGATTCCATACAAATCATTTATTCCAAGCAAAGATTTCTCCTGGAAAAAATTCTGTGAAAACAACTGGTCCCCTTGGAAAACAAATGGTCTTTAATCTCTCCCATCGTCAAAAAGGTTTAATAGCCGCTATAGCAACAGCCACCTGTTGGTCCACTCTGGCCCTGTTTTTAAAATACGCCCTTATTTATTCCGATTCCCAAACCATCGTCTGGTATCGGATGTTTGTGGCTTTTTTATTTTTACTGGCCTGGTTTGGTTTTAAGGGAAAAACAAAACAACTGAACGTTTTAAAAACAAAACCCGGTTTCCTTCTGGTGGCCGCCCTATGTCTGGCCTTTAATTATCTGGGATTTATCCAGGGGGTTCATTACAGTTCACCGGCCAATGCCCAGATTTTTATTCAACTGGGTCCTTTTTTACTGGCCCTTTCCGGACTGATTTTTTTCGGGGAAAAACTCAATCGAAAACAAATTTTCGGGGCTTTTGTCTGCACCTTCGGGTTCAGTCTCTTTTTTCTGGATCAGATCAGTATGAGCCACGAAAACCCCAAACGCTTTCTGTTGGGGCTGACCTGGGTCATCGGGGCCGCTTTAACATGGGCTGTTTTTGCCGGTCTTCAGAAAAAATTATTAACTCTATGGAGAAGTTCCCAGATCAATATTTACATTTATATGATTATCACCCTTGTTTATCTTCCCTGGGTGAACTGGCACTCCCTGGGACAAATGTCACCAGGTATGCATTTGTTTTTTATTTTCCTGGGACTCAACACCCTCATTGCCTACGGTTGTTTTTCCGTGGCTCTCAAACACCTTCCGGCCACACAGGTCAGTCCTATTATCACCATGAACCCCTTATTCACACTGGTGTTTATCAATATCATGGATTGGTTAAGCTGGACCTTTATCCCCCCTGATCCTGTCACTTTTATTGGTTATGTGGGGGCTGTGGGGGCTGTGACCGGGGTGATCCTGGTTTTATCCAAAAAACCTAATGCCACTTCAGCGTCATCGGGATTGGAGTAACTCATTTGGCTTTAATATCTCTAATGTTGGTGCCCATGACTATGACGACTATCATCAATTCTGTCAATTGCACTTTTTGTCCAAAGGGATCTCCATTTCCAAAATTTTGGTGGCCCAAGAGATAATTCCGTTTTCCCTGGTTGATATTGATAAGGAGGGCGACCATAACACTCATCCCATGATTGTTCACCCAGAAGACATTTTATTGATGGCGGGGGAAATGCTTTTACATAAAAAGTTTCATCAGAGGCAGACTGATAAATACAATAACAGGACACTCCTTCATATTTTTCCATAGGATTTATCTCTTCCATATCCTCACAAGACATCTCATATGCAGCATCGAGAAACACCCCGGCCCCTTCTGCAACATATTGACATCTTGGCATTCCCGATGCCCGGATTTCATTGAAAATAACCTCATACACTTTTTCTTTCTCTGAATCAGAGAGGGTATCCATATTGCCAAAACGCTTTTCAAAATCCTCTTTACCATAACTGACTGACGGATATGCTGACATGGCTTGTTCAATATCAGTTGTAAAATAAGTACGAAGACGTTCCTCTTCAGTCATCGGTTCTGTAGGCCATTCTATTCCATATGATGAATAAGTCTCTCCCAAAATATTCTGACTCCAGCCCATGAAAGTAAAAATGACAAACAAGGGAAAACATTTTAATAATTTCATAATTGAACCTCTTCTGGATTATACTGATCGTGTTTTAGTTTTCACGGATTCTCCCTTCCTAAAAAACCGGAAAATTCAAACCGGATCGGTATAAAAAACAAAAACCAATATAATCTTTAAAACTTTAAAAATCAATCTTCTCTTCAGACATTTAGCCGGTCCTGAAAAAATTCGGCAATACTGAGAATTACTGGAAGATCACCGAAGGACTCACTGTAGACGAAGGACTGACTTGTTCAGAAACCTCAAGACACAGTCTATTCAATACTTCATTTTCTTTGGCTGCCTCCATAAGAGAATTCATGAACGAACCACCGGCAACCCGCTCCGCCCCTTCAGGTCTCAGGTCACCCAAGATATCTCTGAACATCATTTCCCCGACAGCCTTTCGGAAAGCCAGATTCATTTTCTCACCTCCCTTATAAACAGTCTCCCAGAGTTTCAAAACAGATTCTCTTGTAAATCCCGCAGTATGACCTCTGGAAACATCCTCCAGAACTGTTAAAACCAACTGTGAGGCCAAACGGGAGGGATCATTGGTTCTTCCTGAAAACTCAAAATAGGGACTGGAAAGAATTTCAACCCTGTAAGCGGGACCACTGACTTCAGGATTGTAAAATCCCCCATCAAACAAATTTGCGTGGGACTCAACGGCTTTTTCATATTTGTCAGGACGAAGATTATCCATACGGGTTAAAGCGGTTGCCTCATAATCAGCCGCAGTGAACATGGCATGACCATCTTCTATGGATTTGATTGCAGCCTCCTTCATACCCCGAGAAGTTCCAACAACATCAGAGGCATTATCCAGTGTCCCCAAAGTCAGCTTAAAATAAGGTTTTGCCGGTCTGATCTCAATGTCATCGGGATCAATCATCTCGGACAGTCTCAAATCAGAAAATGAACTTGCATTGATACGGGAATCCAGTCCCTGAAGCATAGCTCTTGAAATATTCGGATCGATCCCGGCTGAAAAATAAATCAGCCTGATTACAATTTTGTCTCGCCTTTTGGAACGCTCCCCGCCGATTTCTCTTATCGTTTTTTCAGTCATTTCATTCAAGGTGTCAATAGGATCAATTTCCCCATTTTTTATTCTTGTTGTCAGTTTTTCCAACCACCTTTCCGTACCCTTATCACCCAATAAAGCCTCCTCATACATAATTGATCTTATCCAATGCATATCACTACCACCTGGTACAATGTTCAGATTATTGAAGCCTTTCACAATCTCGGAAGTTCTGCTGATTATGTTTGCCCGGACCACTTCCACTGTTCCACAAACGGATAAAAATACAATTATTATCGTTAACATTCTTTTTTTCATGACTGTTTCTCCTGCTATGGTTTCTTATTCTCCCAAAAAATTTTTACACAATATATAGCAAACCAATGCACACTTTGAAAGACCTTTTTCAGACCCTGTAATTTTTACAAAATCATTGTTTTTTTCGATAACCGCACCATTTTTTCTTCAATTCATTGCCATGTGAATAAATATACTGATCCGGTTTGAATTTTCAGGGTTTTTTCCTTTTGAAAAACCGGAAATCTCAAACACGATCAGAATAACTATAATGGCTCAGAAGGTCACCGTCCCAAAGACAATAGCTTCAAAGAAAATTCACAATTTGACAATAAACCCCTTGAATTGAAAGTAATCACTCATAATACTGTATGAAAGTATGATTGCTCACTGGAAAGCAGAAATGAATATAAATAAACTTATTGTTGTTCTTTTTTTTCTCAACCCAGTCTGCATTTGTCATAAACTTTTTGCCGCAGAAGTCAGAGACACGCAAAATCCGGATTCAGAAAACCTGATTAAAGAGTACAGACAAGCTCTTGATCTCGCAGTTAATAATTTTAATTTCAGAACTGTAATCAAAGAACACAGACAGTCCCCTGTCCTTACAAACCGAACAAGACGGACAGACCGGACAAACCGGACAAACCAAAAAGAGGGCTGTGAAAACCTTGAAAAACTCTCGAAAAAAAAATCCTTTATTTTGTACGAACTGGCAAAGATTCGTCTGAATCAACACTGCATGGAAAATCCCCAATGGGAAAACCTTAAAATCTTTCTTTAATTTGTTGGCATATGCATCAAAGATATGAAAAAATCCACTTGGACAAACCGCTGGGGATTTTGCCCGTCTTGTCCATAGAACATTTTGATAAAGGTAACAGGTCCAGGTCTCCCAAATCCATTGACCGCTCTGACTTCCAATAGATTTTCTCCTGATTTTGCTCTCCAGTCAAAATGATCACCTTTTACCTTTTTCCACAGACTGTTTTTCAATGTTCGGTATTCATAAAAAGAAAGGTTTGGCATATTATTTCTTAGTAAGACAGTAAAGTTTGGTTTAGGAGCAAAGTGAGGCATATTTTTAAGGTAATCGTCATTTGTTTTAATTTTAAAGTCTTTATTGATCTTTTGACCCCCCCCCTCTTTTTTAAAATCCAATAGAATCGTAACCCTGTTCATTTCAGGATAAACTTCCCATAAGTTTCTTGTGAAGATGGTTGGGTTATTATTGGCCATACCCTGAAAAGTTAAAGTGGGTGTTTTTGCTTCAAGAAATAAAGATAAACCCAGTTTTTTTTCCGGACCATGCACATTCATATGTCCCAAATAATTAGCCAGGAATCTTTTATATTTTTTTCTCTCCTTATCATTGATTTTTTTGAGAACACAGTTGATTTTTATCTTATTCCATTTTCTTTGATTTTTCAGTTTATAGATGTCATAAATATTTAAGACTTCATTATTATAAGTGAGAAAAACACCGTTTTGTGGATCAAGGAATAACCACTTATTCCACAAATTGCTCCAAACCTCTGTCGCTACATGACCCTGGCCAAACCCGCCATAGGCAACATCTTTAGACCGTAAATTCACTTTCCTGGCCACAAAACCATGGGATTGTAGTAACTCAGATGTAACGATACTGTATTCAACACAACGGTATCTTTCCCCCTTGGTAAGGGCACTTTTTAGTATATCCAATGCATTAAATCCATGGGGTGGAGCATTCATGCCATTATGTTCCCACTGGGAACCAGACCATTTGAGTATTCTTTTTATAGTTTGAAATTCTCCACCTTTACCAATTGAGAGACCGTTATTTTCAGCATACTTTTTCAGTGATAACAGATACTTTTTATCAGTTTTCAAGGCTGAATATATCTGGTTTCCGTTTTGGTATGCAAAGGTTCCATTGTTGGAATCAATGATTTTTATCTTATTTACTTTTTCTGTACTCTGTACTTTCTTCTTATCTGCTTCTTTTTTCCTGCCTGGAGGGAAACTGGTGCAGGATAAGAAAAAGCCGCAGATAAAAAAAAGAAGAGTGCAGTTTAATTTTCTTGTCATGATATAACTCTATCCCAGGCGGACATTTTTTATACTGAAGACCATTTGTTTTTCGTAGAGAAATTCCATGAAAATTCAAACCGGACCAGTATAACACACTTTCCGATAAAAAGACATTAAAATGTATTGGAAAAAACCAATAAGCCTATCAGGATGTAGAGAGTTCCACAGACTTTCATGTATTTTTTTAAAAAGGATTCCTCTCTGCTGTAGATCACTTTGGCCCCAAGAGCTATTTTGGGATATAAGAGAAGGATGAAACATTTGGTGACGATAAGCCAGCCCATAACAGTGACGAAAGTTGTGGAAACACCCATATTCCAATGGTTGTGGGTCAAAACAAAGAACAGACCGAAGGGTAACCACAGGAAACCATTGACAAGGCAGATAAGACTGAATGTTTCTTCATCCCTGGAATAGAGAAATTTCACCAGTTTTATCCAGAGTTTTGTCTGGATTACAAAGGAAAGTCCCCAAAGGATAAAGAGAAAAGACAACACTTGTTCAGCCAAAAGAAAAAGATTCTCCTGCATTTTTCCTCCTGATACATCTTATACTAAAGATCATTTATTTTTTATTCCATTAACCTCCATAGGTCTTCACAAAAAAGGTAGTCAATGGTTTTTATATGTTTTTTTAAAAAGTTTTCAGAGATCATATTTGGCCTTATATCACAATAGTAGACACCATCCAAAGGGTTTAACTTGATTGTATATCCCTTAAAATGACCAGATAAAAAAGTGGAATTAACACTATACTTGCGATGTGACTTTGTTTTCTTTCTTTGAACATCATTTAAAAAGATTGCAATATGAGGGGTATAAGTATCGGTGAGTTTTGAATATAAAAACTTATCAATAAATATCTTGTCAATTCGATCCTTACTAGATGTTTTAACTGAACCAATAACTTTTAAGACAGTTTCTTTTTTTTATTAACAGATCGTGTTGGTATTTCATTGTAAAGAAAGTTTTTTCAGCTTTTTGGTCTTAATTGACCGGATTAAAATCATAAAAAACGTAATTTCCTCTGTACGAATTCAGTTTATATCAATAGGTTGTATTTACACCATTACCGTTTGATGTTATTCTTTAAGTGTGAAAATATCCCATAAATTTATCTTTCTTCAAATAATAGTTTTTTTTCCTCTTCATGGAGCTGAGGTGGATAATTTTGACAGAAGACCTCGGGAGGAAGTCTCTGGAAAAGTTAATAGCGTAATTAATGAGAAAATTATGGATTTGCTTTCCTGGGAACGGGAATTTGCTGAATACGACCTCGCTGAAGGAAAAATTTCATCACTACCCAATGATCTTTGTGATCGGGAAGGACTTGATAGAGCTCTTTATGAAAATATGGGCCGTGGTCCATTCAGTCATTTTGAATATCAGTTTATGAGCAGACCTTCCATTGTGGGTACTGGAAATGTACCTCCGGAGAATACTATTTATGCTGAAGCATCACTATGGGATTTTAAACTGAAAAAAGTTTCAATTAAAAGGACTATTGACGGTAGAGATGGCAAGATTCAGGGTTGTTGTGCTCCTATTATTAATTTGGGAGGCCATCTGATCGGGATAGATAAAATTGGACATTTTTTTGCCGAAGGACATACATATTACCAAATTTACAAGTCTGCAATTGACAGTGGAATGAATGAAAGAGCAGCCATAAAGGCTGTTTTAAAGAGAGGTGAGAATCTTGAAAATGGAATGCAAGGGTTACTTACAAACGGAGTTTACTCCTTTGCTGATTTAAGTGCAAATTTTGCCGGTCTCAAGTTTTGGAAAGTTTTACTTGATGGAGATAATCCTTATATAAAATGTGTTATGGGTGAAGACGGAATAAAAGAATATAAACTTGTTCGTCCGATAGATATGAGAGACTTTGTCGATGATTCCTGGGACGAGGCTATAAACTGCTCTGGATATAAAAGTTCTATGCAGAGGCAAATAGAGCAGTATTTGGATGTTCATAAGGACGGGGTCAGATGTCCGGTGGAAAAATCAGCTTGTCATGCAATAAGAGAAAAATATCGATATTTCCCTTCAGGCCAGGAGGTTATGGCTTCCACAATTCATCCGGGTTGCTTCAATATTGGTGATTCTATGCCACAGGAGGAATGGAAAATAAAAAAAGAAAGTGGTGCTGCCCAATGAAAATAATATTATTATTACTTTTTCCACTTTTTAACCAAGCTGTTGCCGGGAAAGATTTGGAAGAAAAACAAGTGTATGAGAAGGCAAAATATTATTTTGATTCTATTTTTAAATGCAAAAACTCTAACCCTATATCGAACTGTATTTTAAAAAACTTTTCGGATCAGGCTCACTTTGGAGTGGCAAAAAGATCCTTACATATCACAAATCATAGTCGAAAGGATATCTCATTCACCAAGTGTAACCGATTACAGAGAAAGACACATATTGATTCTTCTATAAAAAGAATCTTGTGCTATAAGATCAAAAAAAAAGTGACTGGTGTTATAGTCTATCATTCATCAACAGGTAAACTTTTAGCGGTTCATTAAATTTTTAGGATATCTATTTTGGACTTTATTTTGTGAAAAGTGCAAAGTGTCTTGTTGATGAGACCTGGAACCTCTCCCATGATTTTTGGCTCTCCGGCAAACAAAAACCTCAAGAATTTTAACACAATTAGTATGAAATTAAAATGCTGGACAAATTTCTTAAAGATCTTTAGAAGGAGGATAGCAAAAATAAGGAAACAGAAGCAGTTTTCTGTGATGGATTCCCTTATTCAAAAATTCACTTTTCCAACCAAATCAGGTTTGGAATCATAAATCCTCAAGAAAAACTCCTGTCAAATGACCATAAAATGGAGTTCGTAAAGCAAAAGATCAGAAAAACTCAGAAAAACCATGAAAAACGGGGTGGAAATACATCTTGATCTCTAAAAAAATATCTTTTATCCTTCTTATACACTGAGCCGATCTCTTCTTGAAAAAAACCGAAGTTTGCAGAAAGCCACGGTAAATCATCTTCCAAAGTCTGAATAATCAGGGGATCATGTAATTTTTACATGGGTTGTTTTTATTTTTAACAGACTTTGACCTCTTTTTTAATTTGTAACCATTGGAAATATTTCTATGCTGAATGCTTTTATCAAACAGATTTGGCTCAAATCAAAAGGTCTTTTTGGGAGCCGCTTAAAGTCAATAAGTCCAGGAATGTCAAGCACATTGGCAGCAAAAATTTAAGGAAACCGAAATCATCGAAAAAGAAATCTGAAAATAAAATCTGAGATTTTTTCAAGGCAACTCATCGAGGTATATATTTTGCATTAAGATTTTACAAAAATATTTACCAGTCAGGAGAAGGATTGATGAAACATAAAGTAATTCTGGTATTGCTGACCATAGCTTTCAATGCGGTAGCCAAATTCGATGATTCCTCCCTGGAGGAGATCACTCTTCTTTCCAACCAGGATGCAATTTCTTATGAAGAAGGAATAGAAGCTTTATTGGCTCTGACGGATGTTTTTTTTGCTCAAAAGTCTGATGATGTGGAGGATGGGGAACCAGGAACACGAAAAACTTTCTATAAAATTCATAACAGACTTTTTGTACTCACTCATATGGCCAGAATCCGGCATCAAATGTCTCAGATGAGTGTTAACGGACGTTTTATGTTCACAGCACATGAATGGCAAACCCAGGCTCTCATGGAGAGATTAACAATAAAAAGAAATCAGCTGGAGGCTTTAAAACAGGCTTTGGAAATTGTTTCTTCTGAAGACTTTAATCATAAAGATAGGTTTGAATCCCTAAGTGATTTGGTAAACATGGGGGTATTTACAAATACAAACGGATATACGGCAAACACCTTTTCAAAGAGTTTTTCAAAAGCAGGATATGGACGGGGCCGGGACCTCTGGGCTGTTATGACTTCATCTTTTGAGGAGTCACTACGACATTCTTTTATTGCTACAGTCCCAACGGATGTTCTGAACTTTCAAAGAGGGGCTGGTTTTCTGCATTCTCAAACAGTGGATTTAGGGGAAGGAGAGGATCCTTTATCGGAAAAAGCTTTTGATTTTCTAAACCGTTTGGGAATCAGTGGTCCAACACCTTATTTTGCACAAAAGGATTTGTCCAACTTCTACAGAACAGCTTCTTCTTCCCAGGGACAATCAAAAGCCTGTGTCGGGTTTGCTCTGGCCGCTGATATGGAGGTTGAATTGCAACAAAAACGTCAATTAAGACAGAATGAAATTCTATCCCCTTTTTTGGTTTATGCCTCTCTTCTTTATCAGGAAAGTGGAATGCAATCTTCTAAGTGTTTGGAATTATATGTTTCTTCTGAGATAATGGCCAGAGGAGGCTGGGAAGGGGATTTGGGTATTGAGTCTGAATCTTTTTATGATCTTGTAACAAAGACGGATTTTTGCCTTGCTTCTGTTTGGAAAGATAAATTGAAACATACGGGTTATGTATCTATAAAGAATATTGAAAAATATGAGGGTGAAATCACTTTTTCTTTGTTAAAAACCATGATTGACTACAAAAAGCCTCCTATTTTGCACATTGACTCTGATGCCAGAGAGGAAGTGGAAGACTGGATCAGGATTACCGGAAACGGACGCTTTGAACATATATTTGTTGTGGTGGGATATGGAACAGAGGATATAGATCCTTTTACTTTAAGAAAAGGCCCTTATTTTCTGATTCGGGACAGCCTGGGTTCCCGACCTATCCACTATAAAGTCAGTGCTGAAAACCTTTTGAAAAGTTCTTTTGGAGTTTTTAAAATAAGCCAGTTGGAAAGACACTAACCCGCATTTCTCACAAACTTCCTGCTGTGACCGTCCAACCATAAACCAGGAGCTATAGTGGTATTCAGACTCTTTCAGGATCTGTTTTACCTGTACTCAGTGGGAGTTATTTAATTAAAATCCGAGCTTTGGGCGATGTAGGGTAAGTTCCAGTAGTGATCGTGATAGCCCAGTCCGTATCCCACAACAAAACGGTTTTCTATTTCAAAACCCACATAGTCCACCTGACATTGGGTTGTGAAAGCAGCCGGTTTTAAAAGCAAAGCAGCCGTGATGAGTTTTTTTGGCATTCTGGAGAGAATGTTTTTTTCAAGGTATTTGAGGGTGCGACATACACGCCCCTTTTCTCCCACATCTGTCTTTTTCCCACCTATCTCGCCCTTTTTGGATTGATCCGCATTCTTTTTCAATGGAACCGGGGAAACCCCCTCTTATGGTGGAACTCCATCCGTGGCACTCTGATCATGGGTCTTGTGACAGGGCTTTTGATTTTTATTCTTTTATCCCTGATTGGTTTTTCCTTTCTCAATAAAAAGTTTTCAAGATTCTTTCTGACTTTTATCAACCCGGGCTGGGTGGTGGTGGGTTTTTCCTTTTTGCTTATGGGGGAAAATATTTTTTTCCGGGAATTTACAAAATCATCCATGGCCCTAAGTCTTCTTTACCTTCCTTTTTTATTCCGACTCTCTTTCCAGCAAAAACTGGAAGACCTCAACAAGCAGGTCAAAGTTTCAGGTCTTTTCCCCGTAAGCTGGTTTAAAATTTACAGGGAGGTGATTTTTCCACAAAGTCTTCCCCTGATCTGCTTTTTAAGCGGACTGGGAGCCCTTTGGGCCTGCGGGGATTTTGCCCTCACGGGACTTATTATGAACAACCAGTCAGTTTCCACCCTGGCCCTTGATATTCAGAACCTGGTTGGCAATTATCGTCTGGAACAGGCCCTGGTCTTACTGGTCCCCCTGATGATTGTTTCTTTTTTTGTATTTTTTGTCTTTCAGGGGCTCTCCCGTGTCAGCACCCGAAAGCTTTAACAGGAAAGATGAGAATCAGGACAAACCGCTAGTGGTCCATCTTGTAAAGGACTCTTCGCAGGAAGAGTTCTTGTCTGTGATGTGTCAAAAGAAAAAATACCTGTAAAAAAATTAAAATATAGCTGGATGAGACTTTTTCAAGACTGATCAGAAAACTATTTTCTTGTTAAACTATACTGATCGTGTTTGAGTTTTCATGGAATTTCCCTGAGAGATCATTTATTCTATGCTGAATTTCTTTAGCCAAAATCCGCTTAAAACAAGTGGTCTCTATGGAATAGCATAAAAATAAATGATCTTTAGTATACTTTATAGCAGGAATTTATGTTATACTGATCGTGTTTGAGTTTTCATGGAATTTCCCTGAGAGATCATTTATTCTATGCTGAATTTCTTTAGCCAAAATCCGCTTAAAACAAGTGGTCTCTATGGAATAGCATAAAAAATAAGGATATTCACCAGAATTTGTGGATGAGTGGAGGTTCCTGTGGTGGCAGATGACTCAAATGACGATGCCTGGAATTTCCATGTCGGACAGATACTCAATCTCTTGAAATTGGAGAGAAAAATTGAAACATCTGGATAAGTATGTAACTTTTACATAGTTAAAAATTTTTGTTTAAAACTCGTCAATCATACTATATGATTATGGACTCAAAAACAAATACAACAATACGACAGGGAATTTAAATTTAAGGAGAAGAAAATGCATCACTCTAAAAAATTATTTTATAAACTGAAAATCATTGATTTCTTTTCAAAGAATTTGTCTAATCCATTGGGAATCAAAGATTTTTACAAACCACCATTTAAAAACCTTCTTCCGGTTGGAATTTTTACCCTGTGTTTACTGTTTTCTTTTAACAGCTTTGCGATAGGTAATGGTCTCCTTAGACTCTTTCGTGGAGGAAAATCTACAAATCCCCCTCCCGTTGACAACCCCTATCAACCCCCCACACCTGAAGAAATAGGCCTCTTGACCAGAAAAAGACATGGAGAACAAATAGAAAATATCCATGGAATCTCCGAAAGAGCCGTTCATCATTTAGCCAGAGACATTGATGAACAGTTTAACCGAACTCTGGGTGAAATTTTAGAAATAAAAAAAATAGAAGTTCCCGAAGCCATGCTGGATGAATTGAGAGCCGCCACAACAGATCCTCTGAGGTTATTTGATCCTGACAATCCTTCTCCAGTTGCAAATGCTGTGAATTTTAACCGCACAGGGCTCCATGATTCCATATATAGTCAATTTCCACAATTTCCACTTCCCGGTCGGGTCATAGAAGATACGCTTGCTTACAGGGATATTTATCGGGCTTTTTTCCAAAAACGACTTGATCCCAATAACAGTCAACAGATGTATCGCCTTAAAAACCTTCTGGAAAGACTTGCCAAAGAGCTTGAAACAGATCCTTATGAAGTTCTCCGTTTTCTTTGCAAACATGATGGTTTTAAAAAAAGTGCCTATGAACACTGGGCCAGCAAATTTATTGAAACTCTCTATGAAGATGAGTTTTTTAAAAAACTGGCTGATTATTGTTTTAAGGACGGTTTTGATAGCAAAACATTTTTTGCTCTCTGGGAGGATAAATCTTTCAGGCAATTTATTATTGATTCCAAGTTCATGACAAAAGCCCATCTCACAGGCAACGTGGATCTTCTTATCGAGTGGAAGAGGGAAATTCCACATTACCTGTTCATAGGTGCGGACGATCAATTGGATGTTTTTATTCGGTCTTCACTTCATGAGGCCTCTCTGAAGACTGATGTAAACAAAGCACTTTCAAATGATCCTTTTTGGAAGACTCTTGTAAGAGCAGCCCGTGAAAAATCATTGTTTTCTTGGGACTTTGAACGCAGATTGCAAAGAATAACCCCCGTTAAACAAGATCAACCTCCATCAGGTGGTTTTGGTGATGATGGACTGGCCTGACTGATTTTCAAACAGTCATCAGGATCCCGGTGGCTTTACTCCAAATCCAAAGCCCTGAAAAGTTTTTTTCCGGAGTTATCTTTTTTTATAACAATCAATGGTATAGCTGAGAGTCTGAAAGATGGATTGAAAAATCCATCAGGGAGCCCTATCCTGCTTGATTTTTTAAACATTAATTCCACCGAATCTTTGGACAATCTCAAATCTGAAAGGGGCCACAATTTATCATAGGGACAAATCCCACAGACTCCATGAAGTTTTCAGGCCCTGGAGCCCGGAAACAAAGGCCTAAAAAGGGCTTTTAGGGTGTTGAATAGGTTTTTGACTCAAAAAACCTTTATTTTGTGGAAATACCTTAATTTTTAAGGTATTTTGACGATATAATGTTTATATGAAGTTTAATGACATTAAAATATAAGGTATTTTAAAGATGAAAGGACATAAACTCAATCAAATGGCTTTTACACAGGGTGGACTGTTTACAGCCAAGCAGGCTGAATCTTGTGGTTACGCAAGAAGCAACCATCACTACCATATTAAAGCAGGAAACTGGACTAAAGAAGGATGGGGGATTTATCGGTTCTCTCATATTCCAGTGGATGAAATGACGACCTATTGGAGATTGCTGTTGTGGAGTCGCAGTGCAGGTGGAAAATCCAAACCTTTTAAAACATCGGGTATGCGTAAAAAAGCATCAAAGATGTGCCGAGCAAAAGCACCAAATATGCATGAAAAGGATTTGCCAAAAAAAGATTTCAAAGGGTTTGAAAAACCCACTGCTGTTTTCTCCCATAAAACAGCCCTAGGTTTTTATGAACTTTCTGATGTCAATCCTGGTAAAATAACAATGACAGTTCCAAAAGAATTTCATAAACGATCCAGACCTTTCAAGTCGCTAAGGATATATAAAAGAGATTTGCCGAAAAAAGATGTCAAACAGTTTAAAGGGCTTCCTGTGACAACACCTATAAGAACACTGCTTGATCTCTATGAGGAGGGATCCTTGTCTGATGATTTTATGGAGCAAGCTGTGAAGGAGGCCCTGGCAAAAGGTTTTATCAGAAAGTATGATTTGAAAAAAAACCCTGAACTAGCGAGATATGCCCTTTGAAACCTGTGAACAAATATAAAAGTGCGGCGAGTTTTCGCATGGCTATAAAAAGCAAACTCCATGAAATAAGTCAGAGGACAGAACAGGATATTCAAAGACTTTATCGTCAGGTGGCCTATGCTCAGTTTTTAGCCCGATTATTTTTAAATGATAACATCCCTTGGGTTTTAAAAGGAGGTCATGCTCTGGAATTAAGGCTTAAAAAATCCAGAGCAACAAAAGATGTTGATTTAGCCATGAGAGATATAAAATGGATCCATTCCAGAACAGAGGAAAAATCATCGGCTCTCAGGGAACTGCTTTTTGAAAAAGCTCAAATAGATATTGGGGATTATTTTGAATTTAGAATTTCTGAACCTGTTTTATCTCTGGATAATGCTCCGTATGGTGGAACCAGATTTCATATTGAGGCAGTGATTGACGGTAAAACATTCAGCAAGTTTTTAGTGGATATTGGTATTGGAGACGCATGGATAGAGCCACAGGATACTCTCCGATTATCAAGCTATTTGGAAGAATTGAATTTGGAGAGTTTTACGGTAAAGGTCATACCTGTTGAGCATCATATAGCCGAAAAAATACACGCTTTGACACTTCCCCGTGATAGATCCAATTCCAGAGTCAAGGATTTGGTTGATTTATTTTTGATCTTTAATTCTGAAAAATTCTCCGATGAGAAGGTTAAAGTTTGTATGGAGGAAACTTTTGTCAAAAGGAACACCCACAAAGTTCCCTCAGAGCTTCCGATTCCGGATAAATTCTGGGAAAAACCCTTTAAGGATATGATGGATTCCATTGACGAAACAGTGGGGATACAGGAGGCTTTCCAATTCGTTAATAATTATTTTAAATCTTATTTATCCTGATAGGCCGATAATCCCATCGTGAAAACAAGTCCCACAGACTCCATGAAGTTTTCAGGCCCTGGAGCCCGGAAACAAAGGCCTAAAAAGGGCTTTTAGGGTGTTGAGTGACCTGTTGAGTGGGTCAACAGGCAAAATGGTTTTAAAGTTTCGATAATGAATTGGATTTTTTTAACAAAAACAAGAGCTTACCAGCCGCCTATGCGTTAGAAGTATTGAATTCAAAATGAGAGGGTATAGGAGTCAAAAACGTCTGTTTTTCAAAAAAGTGTAGAAAACAAAATCAAATTACTTATCTAAAAACACTTGATTTTTATCAAAAATATAGATAATAAAATCCATGTATATCCAAACAACAAAAAATCCAAAAGGCCAGTGCTATTATCACCTCGTTGAGTCTTATCGAGACGGTGGCAAAGTTAAAAAACGTATGCTGATGTCATTAGGTAAGGCTGGAGAGGATAAAATTGATCGTTTGGTCCAAGCGGTAAGCCGCCACCGGGATATTCTCACAGTCACTCAATTAGCCAAAGAACTTTCCACTGAAAAGACTTTTATTTTAGGCCCCCTTTTAATCCTGGAAAAACTCTTTGAGGACTTGGGGATTAACAAGGTGATTGAGCGGATTCAAAAAGCCCACCCTCAGCCTTGATTTCAAAAAGATTATATTCACCTTGGTTGTCAGCCGTTTTGTTCACCCAAGTTCCAAGCTAAAGGTTTTTGAACATTGGCAGAAGGCCCTCTACCCGGAGATGATAGAGGGGGACCTGGACCTTCAACATATTTATCGCACCATGGATTTGCTTTGCTCCCATAAAGAGGAGATAGAGAAGTCGCTGTATTGGCATGGTCGGGATTTATTCAATTTGGAGGTTGATATTGTTTTGTATGACCTGACGACTCTTCGGTTCGAGAGTACAAAAACGGACCTGGGCGAACTTCGTCAGTTTGGCTATAGCAAGGAGAGGCGATCTGATTGTACCCAGGTTGTGTTTGGCTTATTGGTTGACAGGGATGGGATTCCACTGGGCTTTGAGGTTTACCCTGGCAATACTTTTGAAGGTAAAACCCTTTCAGATATTGTTGATAAGATGAGGAAGAAGTTTAAAGTCCGCCGTTTTATTTTTGTTGCAGACAGGGGTCTTCTATCAAGAGGGAATATGGAAAAGCCTGGAGAGGATAAAGGAGAATTTATAATTGGCATGAAGTTGGGCTCTTTGGCTAAGGATAAGCAAGAGGGGTTTTACAACATGGACAATTTCCACTGGGTCATCCCGGAAGAATTAGCTGTTTATGAAAGTGAGCATGAAGGGAATAGATGTATTATCACCTGGTCTAAGAAAAGAGCAGACAGAGATCAAAAGGCCAGAGCCTCGCTTCTCGAAAAAATTGAAAAGAAGCTCTCTACGAAAAGCGTCACGGCCTCTTCCTTTGTATCCAACAAAGGATATAAAAAATATGTGACCATACCTAATGAGAAAAATCAAAAGCCAACTCTCAATGAAAAGCGATTTGTACTCCCTAAAGCCGTAAGATTTTCTCATAGTCAGTTTTACTTTGTTGTTTAAACCCTCTACAATCCCCGATGAAAATTGTTTTTTGGCCCTAAACCAATTGAGAATGAGATTCTTATGTCGTCGAATCATCTTGGCTTCATGTTTCAAAGGCTCTATCCGGGAACGCATGACTTTGGTTGTCCAGCGAGCCAGAAACTTATCCGCCCATGAGGGGGATAAATAATCCCAAAAGAATTGGAACTCTTCTTTTAGTAAATAGGCCCTGACGCTCCTGAGGTTGTATTGTAAAAGTTTCTTCAAACCAACCTCCTGTTTTTCTGTCAGATTCTCTGAGTGCTTTAATAAAAGCCACCTGGAGTTTGTTAACACAGGGTCATATCCATCCGCTTTCATCTGACGATGCTCTCCCGCTCTCACTTTATCTATTGCTTTGTTAATCCGAGCAACGATATGAAAACGGTCCAGGATATGAGTGGCTTGAGACACTCGATCCTTTATAACCTTCAAATAAGGTTTCCACATATCTGAGCAAACGTATTCAATAAGTTGTGTTCTTCTTGTCCCCAGCATATCAAAGAACTTTGAAAAAGTTTCCTCTGTCCGCTCTTTTCCAATCCAAAGTAAACGGACACATCCGGAGTTGATCTGATAAACTAAAGTTAGATATTTATGCCCCTTTTTCCACTGAATCTCATCAACTCCAATAGCCCTGACACTCTCTAAACAGCGATGGGAAAGGCCCCACTCAACGATAAACTCCACAGAGCGAAAAACCTTCCCCCAACTTGTTCTAAACCGAACTGACACCTCTTTCCATGACAGCACCTTGGCCCAATTTGCCAGAAATTGCATATAGACTTTGGTTAATTGGTTTTTTCCATCACTCCATGGAGTTTTTTCAACTTTAACTCCACACCAAGAGCAGTTGACTCGTCTCATTTTATAACAGAAGAACACGGGAATTCCCCAGATAGGAATAAATTCAAATTTTCGTGCCTTCGGGGATGTATCATAAATAGAAGCCTCCTGATGGCATCCCGAACAAATGGGGATACCATTTTTTCGAGGGTGAATTTGAACATGAATACAAGTTTCCCCGCCCTCGGTGAATAAAGTTATTCTCCCGTAAACAAAAGACTTGAATTTGTAACATTTATTTAGGATAGTCTTTACCAGCATCTTTTCGCCCTTTTTTGGTTGTTGTTTTCACAAATTATGATTTACTGGAATCTGGCGGGAGATGCTATTTCAATATGAATCTTAATGCACTGAAAATGTGATTCGTTGAGCGGGGATGCTCAACGAATTGGGGTGTGGGGCAGAGCCCCATATCAGCCAGGATGGCTGTCCTTATTTATTCCACGAAATGACATTTAGAAGTTAAAAAGGGCTTTTCTTACCCACATCTTCTGGTGAATATCCAAAAATTTAAGTATTATTAGCATGAGTAACCCTGAAATTTCTTGGCTCTTACCTTTTTAGTTTGATAAAATTCTATTCAAATATCTGGATATTCACCAGAAGATGTGGATAAAAAAAGCCCTTTTTAACTTCTAAATGTCATTTCGTGGAATAAATAAGGACAGCCATCCTGGCTGATATGGGGCTCTGCCCCACACCCCAATTCGTTGAGCATCCCCGCTCAACGAATCACATTTTTAGTGCATTAAGATTCATATTGAAATAGCATCTCCCGCCAGATTCCAGTAAATCATAATTTGTGAAAACAACAACCAAAAAAGGGCGAAAAGATGCTGGTAAAGACTATCCTAAATAAATGTTACAAATTCAAGTCTTTTGTTTACGGGAGAATAACTTTATTCACCGAGGGCGAGGAAACTTGTATTCATGTTCAAATTCACCCTCGAAAAAATGGTATCCCCATTTGTTCGGGATGCCATCAGGAGGCTTCTATTTATGATACATCCCCGAAGGCACGAAAATTTGAATTTATTCCTATCTGGGGAATTCCCGTGTTCTTCTGTTATAAAATGAGACGAGTCAACTGCTCTTGGTGTGGAGTTAAAGTTGAAAAAACTCCATGGAGTGATGGAAAAAACCAATTAACCAAAGTCTATATGCAATTTCTGGCAAATTGGGCCAAGGTGCTGTCATGGAAAGAGGTGTCAGTTCGGTTTAGAACAAGTTGGGGGAAGGTTTTTCGCTCTGTGGAGTTTATCGTTGAGTGGGGCCTTTCCCATCGCTGTTTAGAGAGTGTCAGGGCTATTGGAGTTGATGAGATTCAGTGGAAAAAGGGGCATAAATATCTAACTTTAGTTTATCAGATCAACTCCGGATGTGTCCGTTTACTTTGGATTGGAAAAGAGCGGACAGAGGAAACTTTTTCAAAGTTCTTTGATATGCTGGGGACAAGAAGAACACAACTTATTGAATACGTTTGCTCAGATATGTGGAAACCTTATTTGAAGGTTATAAAGGATCGAGTGTCTCAAGCCACTCATATCCTGGACCGTTTTCATATCGTTGCTCGGATTAACAAAGCAATAGATAAAGTGAGAGCGGGAGAGCATCGTCAGATGAAAGCGGATGGATATGACCCTGTGTTAACAAACTCCAGGTGGCTTTTATTAAAGCACTCAGAGAATCTGACAGAAAAACAGGAGGTTGGTTTGAAGAAACTTTTACAATACAACCTCAGGAGCGTCAGGGCCTATTTACTAAAAGAAGAGTTCCAATTCTTTTGGGATTATTTATCCCCCTCATGGGCGGATAAGTTTCTGGCTCGCTGGACAACCAAAGTCATGCGTTCCCGGATAGAGCCTTTGAAACATGAAGCCAAGATGATTCGACGACATAAGAATCTCATTCTCAATTGGTTTAGGGCCAAAAAACAATTTTCATCGGGGATTGTAGAGGGTTTAAACAACAAAGTAAAACTGACTATGAGAAAATCTTACGGTTTTAGGGAGTACAAATCCATTAAAATAGCTTTATATCATTCCCTTGGAAGATTACCTGAACCTCCACTCATTCACAAATTCTGGTGAAGAGGCAAATATCTTCTAAAAGTTCTTAATGGAGCTGTCATCCGCCAACTTTTTGATGAGCATAAATCTTTGATTACTTTTTCACTCCCGTCGACTTTTTTCTTCCAATCTTCAATTTCTTTTTTATGATTTTCTATTTTTTTCTTGCAGTTTTCCAACAACATCATGTCTTCGGTCAATTCCGAAAAATGACCAATAGAGCTTTTGTCCCATCGTCTTACATTCATTACTGGATGAGTAAGTGCTTCAGAAAGGTATTGTTCCTGTCTTGAAAACTTTCCTTTTTGAAAAATCATAACACAATCATTCCACCCATCATCTTTTCTTAATGATATAAAAGATTCGACAAGCTTTACCTGATAGCCATTTCTATTTGCCCATTTTTCCAAAGCAATTCCGGCATCAGGATAAAATCGCCAATTATCATAAGGATATTGATGAAATAAACCATTTGATGGAGCATTTATGTAGATATAGCCTCCATCTTTTAAAACCCTACTCATTTCGGAGAACGTCAACCAAAACATCTGATTATGTTCAAATGATGATGAGGTAACAATAATATTAAATGAATTTTCTTTGAAAGGAAAAGAATAAGGGTTTTCAAGAATAATATCCACTCCTTCCCCCGCTTCTATATCCACGCCAATATACTCCACTGTGGATGGACAATAATTTCTTAAGCTTCCTCCTATATTCATAGCTCCCACATCTAATATTTTTTGACAATTATCTTTACAATAGAGTTCTATAAATTTATTTCCTATTTCCCTAGCGGTATCATGCATGATGTTTTCCTTTTTATAGAATTATTCAGCATTGTTGCACATATAATCTATAGATTTTTGACCTATAAAATCAATTGATTTTAATAATTTTATATGTTGCAAACATCGAATTATTCTCATTATTCCTTGTACTTTTCAATGTTTTTTTTGAATTTGTCCTTAATTTTTTGGATAAAAGGTGTATAAGAAGGATAAAAGATATTTTTTTAGAGATCAAGATGTATTTCCACCCCGTTTTTCATGGTTTTTCTGAGTTTTTCTGATCTTTTGCTTTACGAACTCCATTTTATGGTCATTTGACAGAAGTTTTTCTTGAGGATTTATGATTCCAAACCTGATTTGGTTGGAAAAGTGAATTTTTGAATAAGGGAATCCATCACAGAAAACCCGGGTTCTCCGTCAGAGTTCTTCAATGAACAAGATTCATGAGAAATGGAAAACCTCCTCCTCTTCGGCCCCCTTGGAGAACAGGGCTCTGGAATTCCTGACTCCAGTCCCAAGTAGAGAAGAGTTTTTTCCGGTTGATGTCGTTTGTAACTGACAGAGGGATTGGAGAAATGAGGATTGAGTAGAGCCACCAGGAAGCTGATGGCAAGACAAGAACCAGATCAAAGAAAAACAGGATGTGTCCTCAACTTCAGTGAGGATGAAAACCGGATCTGCAAGTAAACCCAAACTTCCACCACTGAAAAAGCGGTTCGCTCTACGACGACCTCCTCGCTTGGGTGTTTCGTCCTGCCAATGGCCATTTCGGCTCAGTCCAGGGATCAAGGCATCCATTATAAACTTCCTGACCGTTCAGATGATGTCTTTGGACAGAGTGGGGGAACATTTCAGGGGTTTGATTGGTCAGAATCTTTCCCAGTCAGTGATGTTAAAGTACAGCACCTATTTCGTTTCAAGGCGGCACCTGTGGGTCAAACAGACAAATTCGACCACTCTGTTGTCGTTGAAAGCAGGATAGGGGAACAGACCTTTCTTTCCTCTTTGGATCTCAATAATAAAATGGGATTGACTGCCTTTGACTGAAAGAGGGGTCACCCCGACAACCTTCTCTTTAATAAGATCCTCAACTTTGGATTTTATGGATAATCGCACATTGTGATCTTATCCCGGGTTTTCCGGAGAAACAAAAGAAAGTGTGTGGGTTTTTTATTTTTTATCTACTACGATATTGTTAATAGAGTGTTCTGAAAATGGTCAGACTGTGGCTGCCAGTATTCAGGGAAGCCGTTTGTCCACGTTACCCAGCTGTGTTCAGAGGACTTGGGAGATTGCGGTTAATGTGGAATCTTTTCCAGGTTCAAACATGACCATCCATTTGACTGAGATGTTTTAATTTGGAATTGAGATCATCTTCGTTACTGTAGGTGAGATGGAGTTGGTGGACAACTCTGTCCCCCTGTCTGAAGCTCTTTGTCTGAACATAAGTCGGCCAGGTCTTTTTTGTTTGTGGGGATTTGTCAGCGTTCAGAGTGTTTGGATAGCGTTTGGCCATGAGTTGTTGATACCAATTGTCTGAGAGAGGCATGAGTTCCCGGGTTGTTTTACCCATGAGAATCAGATCCACAAGAAGATCCAGTATTTTTTTCCCTTCATTTCTGCTGAGCTTCATGTCCTGGAAGTGGCTGGTAAGAATTTTCAGGGCATCCAGGTCATCAAGACAGTTCATTGGCATTAAGTCACCGGAGGACATCTGCCTCTCCTGTGTCCATATCAGAAATTCACGGGTCATGGATTCCAACTTCTCAAACAACTCAAGGTTCCTTGAATTTAACTGAAATTTCTGCTTTTTGAAGAAAAGCTTCCAGTCAACAGATTCAAAGAGATCAGGATGTTTTCCGACGGCCTGATAAAGGAAACACACTTCAACAAAAGACAGGGAACCAAAGAGCTCCAGAAGAAGTTCGGTAATATCCTCCCCACTGAGATCAATGACCGGTTGGTGGAATGCCAAAAGACCATTGAGAGCAAGTCCTTTCCATTTTATCAGAACCTTTGAGAAACAACATTTCTTTGGAGAAAAATTCAGGGTTTTCATATTCAAAGAACCCTATCATGAAGAAACTTCAGAAACAACTGAGGTGTATCTGACCCGCATTTCTCACAAACTGAACAACTTTTAATCATTTGTCTCAGGGAGAGATAAAATCAGGTGTCTGAAGTCTGAGATAGGTGAATGGCTATAAAGAAAGTCGTTCCATGACCGATATTTATAATATACGCCACAATAAGAGATGAGAAAGGCAAATGCCAGGCTCTCCAAAAAAGCGTGAACAGTTTGAAAAATAAAACTTCAAACCTGTTGAAACCTTGTTGTCAGGGGGATTTTTAGTGAAACAACCCATAATGAAACAACCCATAATACAGAAGCTTTTGGTTTTTCTACTGATCTTTTCCCTTTTTCAGATAACAAATTGTTCAAAAAAAGATGGCAGTGATGAAGATCTTTCCAGCATCAAAACACCCCCTCCTCCACCTCCACCTCCTCCTACCACCACTCCCCCTCCTACTCTTGAGCCAAAAGACCCTGTTCAGGACACTCCCATAGGAACTATTGATAAAACAGGTTTTTGGGTGAACGTGAGAGCCTATGGACCTGAGGGACCCTTTGAACTCTATGTGAACAGCAGTGAAACATTTGGCGAAGACTGCTTTATTCCCGGTCAGCAACAGGAAAGTAAAAATGTTGTTTGCTTCGTGGATATCCCCGAAGGGGTTCTCTACACCCATAAACTTGAAATGCAGTACAATATCCCTCCAGGGCTTTGTGAGAATTTTCGGTTGATACCTGCCTGGTTTTGGAACGAGTCCAGTGGGGTTGGCCCCCCCCTCATCCATTTGACAACGAAAAAGGCTGATGATCAAGAGGATGAGAGAGTTGAAAGTTGTGAAGTGCCAGGCTTTGGATCATGCTTATCACACCCGGAACTCACAAACACATCTGACATCAACGGGCCTTCCTGTGTTTACGACCGTTCTGAACTGGGAGATGGAGAATCCAATTGCTGTTTTGGCGAATACACTCTCATCAAAAATAATGAATCCCATGAACGCTCCTGGGGGAGTAACGCAAAATCCTGCATTGGTGGAGCTCCAAGGGTGGCCTGGGAACATTTTGACAAGCAAGGCTATCCAATGAGTCAACTCACAACCATTAACAGGGATGATTCAGGCGATCCTGTTGGGTTGAACGCCGTTTATGAATTGCCTTCCAACATTGGTACCAACAATGATGGAAGGTTTTCCACCCTGGCCAATTTTTACACTCCCACAGTTCCTGCAGGTCCTGGAGTTTCCGAAGTTGAAGTTCCCTCCCCCCATCGACATAGTGGTTATGTATCCACTGAAGAACTGGATCTTCCGTACGCCATTAACCCGGGCGATGATCTCAGCGGAACCCCTTATGGATCCTCCCTGTTAAGACCTGGAAGACCTGCACATCATTTCACCTGTCTTGATGAAGCCTTTGAAGTGAAACATCGCATCCAGGTTTATATCAGGGAGTGGAACACACTGAGTGATTTTGTGACTTATCACACCAGTAGAGGGAAGACATACCAACCGGATGTGGATGGACGGGAGGAATCCTGCGGTTATGGGGATGTTTTCCATTATCTGCCATGCAACGACTTCCGCGATCTGGATGACATCGTAAAGTATTATGGTCCATACAACACAACTGGTCCATACAACACACCCACTCAAAAGGCCGTGGAGAGGAGACTGTATTTCCCTCGTGTGGAATACGAAAAATAATCGTCAAACCCAAAAATTATGGCAGTGACAGAAAGATAAAGATTGTGTTAACCTGCCATTTACATCAACGGGAAAGGGTCTTTCTGTGTGGAAATGGGGATCAATAACACTCGCATCTATCTTCATTTTTAATTTAATATTTTTTTATTATCATCAAAACCGGACAGAAAAGGAGGGCGGGGAAAGCCAAGAGGTGGAAAGCGGAGTGGAGCAGTTTCTCTCTGACACTCACCTGATAAAATCCAGAGGTTCCAAAAAGCTATGGGAACTGAAAGCCAATGAAGTGTATAAAGAGAAAAACAGTGAAGAGTGGCGTTTGGACCAGGTGGAAGCCAGACTTTTTGGAGAAAACCAGGTCATTTACAAGGTGACAGGAATGACCGGTTTTTTTGATAATGAGCAAAAATATTTAAAAATAGATGGCAACACCCGGATTTTTTCATCCAATGGTTACATCATGGACACCTCCACCATTCACTACCAGGCAAAGACTCATAGTGTTATCGGACCAGGACCTGTTGAATTACAGGGTTTTTTTGAGGAGGAAGAGGACGATGCTAATGAACAGCAGGAAGAACGGGAAGAGGGGAAGGGAAGTTCTCTGTTCGTAAAAGGGGATCTTTTTGAAGCTCATTTGGAAACCAACATCATCAACTTAAGGAAAAACATTCAGGGGAAAAAGAAAATGAGTGGCAATCGTTCCATGAAAATAACAAGCAAAGAGGCTGTTTTTAATGGTCAAACAAAGGATGTCCTCTTTAAAGGCTCTGTTGTTGTAACCATAAAGCCCCTGGTAATCACTGGCCCCCAGGCCCGATTCAAATATGAAAACAACAGACTTCACTCCCTGTTTATGGACGGAACTGTCAAAATCAATGATATGAAACGGTGGGGACAGGCTGGTGAAGTTGAAATTTTCTTTAAAGAAGACAAATACGTCCTGCGGAAAGACCCGAAAGTCACCCAGGCCAATGACCATGTCATTGGGGAGGAAATCATTTTTCTCGACGGGGGGAACCGGATAAGAGTGAAAAAAGCAAGAACAAGATATAATTATAATACTGAGACTAAGGAGAATCCACACTTTTGAGTCAACTGATTGCCATAAATATTTACAAAAGTTTTAAAAACCGTCATGCAGTCCAGGGGATTTCCCTTGAGGTCAACTCAGGGTCCGTTGTGGGTTTACTGGGGCCTAATGGAGCCGGTAAAACCACAAGCTTTTATATGGTGGTGGGACTGGTCTCCCCCGACAAGGGTTACATTGAACTTGATAAAACGGATATCACAAACCTGCCCATTTACAGGCGGGCCAGAAAGGGAATCAGTTATCTGCCCCAGGAACCCTCAGTTTTTCGTAACCTGACAGTCGGCCAGAACATTCAGGTGGCCCTTGATGCCAAAAACATCACAGGCAACAAAAGACAGGAACTCTTTGATCGCCTCATCAGTGACTTTGATCTCAATGCCATTGTTCACAGCCGGGGTTACGCTCTCAGTGGAGGAGAACGCAGAAGGGTTGAAATTGCCCGATCCCTGGTTGGTCAACCCAAATTCCTCCTGCTTGATGAACCCTTTGCAGGTATTGACCCCATTGCTGTTTATGATATTCAGAAAATTATCGAAAAATTGCGGGACCAAGGTATTGGAATCCTCATAACAGACCACAATGTTCGGGAAACACTCGGCATTTGTGATTTTAGTTATATAATGAAAGATGGAATTATACAGGTACGAGGAAGCCCGAAAGTAATTGCTGAGTCCAGTCTTGCCAGAAAGTTCTACCTCGGCAAAAATTTTCGTCTTTAACTGCATTTCCCATGCATCTCTCAAAACTTTTTTGTTGGACATGGGAATTCCGTGACTTTATTTTTTTGGAGAACCACCCATGGCTGTTTACTTAAAGCAAAACCTAGCTCTTAAACAAACCCTGAGAATGACCCCGCAGCTCCAGCAGGCGATCCGATTATTACAGCTCTCCCGTCTGGAGTTGGAAACAGAAGTCCGCAAGCAGATGGATGAAAACCCGGTTCTTGAAGAAGGGCTGGAAGTTTCCAATACGGAAGTGGCCAAGGAATCGGAAACCCCCGGACAGGATCAGGAAATACAAGACCCAAGGAAACAGGACGAGTTTGAGTGGGACAGCTACTTTGAAGCCCAGCAAAAATCCAGAGAAACAAATTTTGGCCGCACCAATGAAGAAATCATGAATTATGAAAATATCATTGCCAGCAAGGAAACCCTTCACGATTATCTTTCATGGCAGGCCAGCCTCCACGGTTTTAATAAAGAGGAGCTTACCCAGGCCATGGTCATTATCGAGTCCATTGGTGATGATGGTTATTTGAAAACATCCATTGAGTCCATTGCCCACGAATGTGGAGTAGAGGCCAGGGATATGGAAGAGACTCTGGCAATGGTGCAGGAATTTGACCCTCCCGGAGTGGGAGCCCGTAACCTTAAAGAATGTCTTCTGATCCAGGCAAAGCATTTACAGGAGGACACCCACGACTTCGTTCACCTGATTGAAAACCATATGCATGATCTGGAGAAGAGAAATTACACGGCCATTGCCAAAGCCATGAATATCACAGTGGATGAAGTTGCGGATATGTGTGAGATCATAAACACCATGGAGCCAAAGCCAGGCCATCAGTTCTCATCCAATGAAACCCACTATGTGACTCCTGACGTACATGTTTACAAGGTGGGTGAAAAATATGAAATTTCCCTCAACGAGGACGGTCTTCCAAAGTTAAGAATTTCAAATTTTTATAAAAATATGCTGGCAAAGGAAAATATCAAAAGCAACAAACCGGATGACAAACAGAATAATGACCAGGATGACAGGCAGGCAGGACAATCAGACAAAGCCCAGGATTATATTCAGGACAAACTCCGTTCGGCACTGTGGTTAATCAGGTCCATCCATCAGAGACAAAGAACCATTTACAAAGTGGCTGAAAGTATTGTCAAACACCAGGCAGATTTTTTTGAAAAAGGACCTGGTTTCATCAAACCCATGATTTTAAAAGACATCGCAACCGATATTGATATGCATGAATCCACTGTTTCCAGAGTCACAACAGCCAAATACATGCATACCCCTCAGGGAATTTTTGAATTAAAATACTTTTTTAACTCAGGAATCAGCAAAACCGGTGGTGGCACCCTGGCCAGTGAATCAGTGAAACTGAAAATCAAAAGTCTGATTGACAATGAAGACCTCAAAAAACCCCTGTCCGATCAGAAAATCGTCAACCTTCTGAAAGCAGAAGGCATTGAAATTGCCAGAAGAACAGTGGCCAAATACCGGGATGTTCTGAAGATCCTCCCTTCAGGCAAACGTAAGAAGTATTTTTAAATTCCATGGAACTCCCCCGGGAAGAACACTTTTTAAACCGGTTTCTGACAAAACCCTCACTCATCCGGAAAATCGAAAACCGCCTGAAGAAGGACGGGCTTTTGGGTATTAACATTGGCTTTCAGGAAGGTCTTCTGTTAAAAAGTTTCTGTTCCCTGAAACATATCGGAAAAATTGTTGAGATCGGCACCCAATACGGTTGTTCAACCACATGGATGGCCATGGGTTTAAGGGAGAGAGGACATATCTGGACTCTGGAAAAAGATTCCGGGTGTGTGGCTCAGGCAGAAATCAGCTTTAAAGACCCTGACTTTCTGGCACTTGGCTGTCAGGTTCACCTCCTGGAGGGGCCGGCCCATGAAAACTTAAATGATCTTAAAAAACAAGGCCCTTTTGATCTTGTTTTTATTGATGCAAATAAAGCCGGTTACCTGGATTATCTCAACTGGGCCAGAGAAAATATTGTCCCGGGTGGAATGATTGTGGCTGATAATATTTACCTCTTTGGCAGTTTGTTTGAAGACCAATGCCCCAAAGAGATTCCGGGAAAAATGTGGCAGGTGATGAATGAATTTTTAGTAAACATTTTCAGGGATCAGAACTTTGAAAGCTCCATCATACCCACAAAAGACGGCTTCCTTCTGGCAACGAAAAGAGAAGAACCTGTCCGGCTCAATGAAGGGGTTTCCTGACTCGGAGAAAGGACTGGTCTGAATTAATGAAAGAACTCTCCAATTCAGCGAAAAACATTTTACAGATTAAAAACTTAAGCCTTTATTTCACAATCCGGGAGGAAAGGGTGCAGGCCCTGAACAATGTTTCATTGAATGTTGGCAGAGGGCAGACTCTGGGCCTTGTGGGAGAATCCGGCTCCGGGAAAAGTGTGACAGCCCTTTCCATTATGAGGCTCCTTCACTCCCCACCAGCCCATATCCAATCCGGAGAAATTTTTTTTGAAGAAAAAGATCTTCTCAGACTTTCAGAACCAGAAATACGAAAAATCCGGGGCAATCGTATCTCCATGATTTTTCAGGAACCCATGACAAGTCTCAATCCGGTTTTCACCGTGGGGTACCAGATTGCCGAAGTTCTCAGACTTCATCAAAAAGCCGACAGAAAAGAGGCATGGCAAAAGGCCATTGATTTACTGGATAAGGTGGGCATCACCAATCCCCTGTCCAGAGCGAAATCCTATCCCCATGAAATGAGTGGAGGACAAAATCAAAGGGTGATGATCGCAATGGCCATAGCCTGTGAGCCTGATTTGTTAATTGCTGACGAACCCACCACGGCCCTGGATGTCACCATCCAGAAACAGGTTCTTGAACTCATGGTCAATTTACAAAGCCAACACAACATGAGTCTGCTTTTTATCACCCATGACCTGAGCATTATCAAGGCCATTGCCGATCATGTTGTGGTCATGTACAGAGGGCAGGTGGTGGAACAGAAAAAGGCCACGTCTCTTTTTAAAAAACCGGAACACCCTTACACAAAAGGACTTCTGGCCTGCCGTCCACCGCTGA
The DNA here is from genome assembly GCA_965218815.1 of Bdellovibrionales bacterium. Lineage (GTDB taxonomy): Bacteria > Bdellovibrionota > Bdellovibrionia > Bdellovibrionales > JAGQZY01 > JAGQZY01. Next base: position 2,324,232 of record CBDCLX010000002.1, read on the forward strand.
ACAAGGTTTATAAAAGGCTGGCCATCATCAACGACTTCATGGACGAAAAGGGAAAAGCCAAAAACTTTGACAAAATCCAATTGGGTTTTCGGAAGGATCGTCCCCTGGACAAAAGGCAAAAACCTCTTCTGGAAATTAAAAATCTTAAGAAACACTATCCTGTAAAATCCGGTTTGCCCGGGAGAGTGAAAACCTGGATCAAGGCTGTGGATGATGTGAGTTTCAGTATTCACAGGGGACGCACTTTGGGACTTGTCGGTGAGTCCGGATGTGGCAAAACCACTTTGGGTCGAAGCCTCCTTCGGTTGATCCAGCCCTCATCAGGACAGGTTCTGTATGAAGGGCAGGATATTGGTCTTCTGAATTCCAGACAAATGCGTCAAATGCGTCGGAAAATGCAGATTATTTTTCAAGACCCCTACGCCAGTCTGAATCCCCGTATAACAGTGGGTTCAGCCATTATGGAACCCATGGTTATTCACCAGATGGGAAACAACCAAAAGGATCGTTTTGACAGAACCATTTCCCTGATGGAGAAGGTGGGACTCACTGGCGATTGTTTCAACCGTTACCCCCATGAGTTTTCAGGTGGTCAACGTCAACGAATTTGTATTGCCCGCACCCTGGCCATTGAACCTGAATTTATTGTTTGCGATGAATCTGTGTCCGCCCTTGACGTATCCATACAGGCCCGGATTCTCAATCTGTTAATGAATTTAAAAGAGGAGATGAATCTCACCTATATCTTCATTTCCCACGACCTGGCTGTGGTGAAATTCATTTCCGATGAAGTGGCCGTCATGAACCAGGGTCAGATTGTGGAAATAACCAAAGCCAGTCAAATTTACAACAACCCCCAAAGTGACTACACAAAAAAACTTCTGGATTCCATACTGTAGAAAAGACCGGATTCCTGAGAAATGCGTAAAAAGTCGTGCTTGGAATTCCCAGTCTTTCAATATTATTCCATCAAAAATTTCTCAAATCTCCCAAAGACCTGACTGACTGAAAGATCTTTCATGCATTTAAAATGTTTTTCCGGGCAGACATCCCCACCATGGATATGACAGGGACGGCAGTCCAGACCCTGGACTTCCAGAACCTCTGTATTTTCAAAGACAGGGGCAAAACCAAACTCTTTTGTGGTCGGCCCAAACAGGGTCAGTGTGGGTTTTCCCAGAGCCACCCCCAGGTGCAGGGGACCGGAATCCGTGCTTATCAGGGCCTTTGCTTGCCTGATAACAGCCAAGGTTTCATGGAAAGTGGTCTTATTGGTTAAATCCATGGTTTTTTTGGATTCCTTAAATTCCATGGGATTGCTGTCTTGTCCAATGACAATCACTGAAAATTGCTTTTCATGAAGTTTTTCAATCAATTCATTCATGTAAGGCCATACTTTGTTTCTCTGGCTGGCATACGGATGGATGACAATGGAATTTGAAAAATCCTTTTTCTCAAAAACAAGATTTGAGGCAAACAGTTTCGGCCTTAAAGCTTCAGGACTCTGATCCTTCAGGTCAAAAGCCTTTTTCAGAACCTGATAATACTTTTCAACAGTGTGTTTATTGAGTTGTGCCCTGAATTTTCTATTTTTGACAAAAGCCCGGCGCTCCCTTGAGTGTTTTCGAATTGTCAAAAAACGGGCCTTTGAAAAGAATCTTAACAGCTGGGATTTAAGACTTCCCTGCCAGTCAATGATAATATCATAATCAGGTAAATTTTTATAAAACTGTATTAACTTTCCAAATTTCAGTCCTTTTTCGATAATCAGGCATTGATTCAGTTCAATATTGTTTCTCAACACCTCAAATCCCGTCTCTGAAGTCAGAAAGTCCACTTCAATATCAGGTTTCAATTCCTTTAATCTCTTCAATGGACCTGTGGTTAAAACCACATCCCCAAGAGCACTGAATCGAACCAATAAAACTTTCACAACCACTGCCCCCACTTTGGCAAGTGTCCCGATTTCCCATGAAGTTTCACAGGTCCACCTTCAATGTCTTTCTGAAAAAAGGTTTTTCCTGTTTGACCCCCATGGAAAAGACCTTAAAACTGATCTGTTTTTCCATGACCCGGCTGTCAATGACAACGTAATTGTGTTCCCTGATTTGAGCCACCTGACCCGGGTCCGGCCTGTGTGATGTTTGTTTTATCGTGTTACTGTTTGTCTTATTGTCATTTGTCCCGTTGTTTGCCCTGTTGCTGTTTGTATTGTTGCGATAGATGAAACTGTGTACGGGGCTTGAGGTGATCTCGTAAGTCTCATAACCCAACACTTCTTTTCCAATAGAAGTGATTTCTGAATAGTGACTGTCTCCTGACAGAAAAACCACAGGCCGGGAAGCCTTTTTAATGTCCATGATTAAATTTTCAAAATGAGTGGACTGGTCATCCACAAAACTCTCATTGATCTGTTTTTTAAAACCATTTTTAAGTTGAATAAATTTGGCTTTTTTAAAGAACTGACCACCATTTCCCAACCACAAAGGGGTTTTGGTCTTTTTGAGTTGTTCCCGGAACCACTCGTGTTGAACTTTTCCCCACTGTCCATACATTTTCTTTTTACCGGATTCCCGGAAATAACGGTTATCCATCAATAAAAACTTTTGTCCAAAACCATTGAAACTGAAATACACTCCTTTTTTGGAAACTTCATAAACGTCCTGAACAGGCTGCCCTCCAAAAAAAGCTGAAAAAACTTTCAGGGCGGCTTTCTTTGAGGGAAAATTTTTATCCGCATTATTACTGCCGTAATCATGATCATCCCAGACAGCCAGTATGGGGATGAGATTCCTGTTCTGAAAGAGAGGGATTTTTCGAAAGCTGTCTATATAGCGGGTCCAGATATCAAACTCTGTTGCCTTCCGCCGTGAAACAAAATCAAAATCATCCACATAGACTTGATCTCCAAGAAGAATGAGAAAGTCCGCCCCGTGGGTAAGCATTTGATCCCAGATCTTATTTCGTATGTGTTCAAAGGCGTGTGAGTCAGACAGGCAGGATCCAACAAGAAAGCGAACCTGTTTTTGACTGATATCCAGACTTCTGAAACGTCTCCAATCCAAAGCTTTTTTTATTTTTTCATTAACGACCACCAGACGGTAGGATTGTCCCGGGTCCAGATTTTTAATATGAATCCGATCCACCTTCCAGTGAATATGGGGACCGGAGAGAGTCTGAATCACTTCTTGCCGGTTTTTGGATTGCCACCCAACAGGCCCCTGGTCAACCTCCACATAATAACCAAGCCTGGTCAGACGTGGCCTTAAAATATTGATGGATGTTTCCCTGTCAGAGGTGAAAGTCTGGAAAACAGAAACCCACCCGGGGCGGGTGGTGAAATCACCCATTGGAACAGGTTCTGTTTCATACCCCCTGTGTTCCATAAAATTCCGGCAGTTGGTAAACAATAATAAAAAACCAACGTAAAAAAGAACAATTCCATGGATTTGATTCATACACACCCCTATGCCAACACGCATTTCTTATGAAGAAATTACGCTTTAATCAGAATTTTGGACAGTTCCACTGGAGGCTGACTGTCCCATAAGCTTAACACAACCCCCCCATCCCCACTTCCTGTGGGTTTGGCAGCCAAAGCTCCTTTTTGTCTTAAAAAACTGATGTGTTCACGAAGTTTTTCTCCAATAAGGGACCAGCGTTCAAAACAGGACTCAGCCAGATGAAGGGCTGTGATGAGTTTTGAAACCTGTGCCTCTTCATTGAGGGCCTTTTTGGCAATATCCACAGACCTTTGCATATCTTCATCCACCATCCTTCCCATGGCAGGTGCCTTTTCAATAAACTCCTGAACCCGCCGAACACAATTGGCAGTCACCCCTCTTTTACCACAATAGGACAGATAAAAGAAAGGGATCCAGGAAGGTCTGAAAGCCCGGATTAAATCGGGTTTTTGAAACTCTATCCCCTGGTTTGTCAAAGCCACGGCCACATCCACTCCTGAACTCTCACCATGAAAAAGATTTTCCAAAGACTTTGCAAATTCATACTGACTCTCTTCAGGGAGATAACCCAAAGCCGTAAACCACCTGGACAGACTCACACAGAGTGTGGCACTGGCCCCCATCCCCACCCCCACGGGAATATTGCCCAAAAGTTTAATATCCCCCTGAATACGGGACCGATCCAAATTGAGTTTCTGTAAAGCTCTTTCCAAAAGATCCCAAAAAGTCCTCTCCAGATCAGTATTTGGGTGAAAAATTTTAAGGCTCAAAGGTTTTTCTGAAGCTTTATATTCAAAATCAAGATAATGGTGACGGGTTGGAAAAGCCAAAGCCTGTCCCCCTCTTAATACAGAGTGTTCACCACTGAGTATCCACTTGCCGTGGGTTCTGAATCTGATCAAAATCAATCTCCTCGAAAGTTTATGAGAAATGCGGGTTAAACGCTTCCCATGCCAAGGGCTGCCTGAGCGGCTGCCAGACGGGCCACAGGCAACCGGAAGGGGGAACAGCTGATATAATCCAGACCCAGGGAGGCAAAAAAAACAATACTTGCAGGATCTCCCCCATGCTCCCCGCAAATACCAACTTTCAAATCGGTCTTTGTTCTCCGACCCAGGTCAACACCCATTTTAACCAGTTTCCCAACCCCCCTCTGATCCAGGGAAACAAAGGGATCACTTTTGTAAATTCCCCTGGACACATAGGTGTTGAGAAAGCGGGCTGAATCATCCCTGGACAGCCCAAGGGTTGTCTGTGTCAAATCGTTGGTTCCAAAACTGAAAAAGTCAGCAAATTGAGCCACTTCATCTGCTGTGACAGCCGCCCTGGGCAGTTCAATCATGGTGCCAATCAAATATCTGAAGTCCACTTTTTCCTGTTCCTTAACCGTCTCAACAGTCTCTGTGACCAGTTCTCTGAGAAGGGAGAGTTCCCTGGCCTCCCCCACCAGGGGAATCATGATTTCGGGAACCAGTTTTTGCCCCTCCTTTGTCAATTGGGCTGTGGCCTGGGCAATGGCCCGGGACTGCATCCCATAGACTTCAGGGTAAGTCACTCCAAGACGACAACCCCTGTGCCCCAGCATGGGATTGAACTCATGGAGAACCCTGACCTTGTTACGCAGCTCACTGAAGGGCACTCCCAAACGCCGGGATAACTCTTTGGCTTCTTCATCGGTATGGGGCAAAAATTCATGGAGTGGCGGATCCAACAGACGAATGGTCACAGGACACTCACCCATCACTTTCAGAATGTCATAAAAATCCTGACGTTGTATGGGGAGAAGGGTCCTGAGGGCCTCTTCCCTCTCTTCCTTGTTTTCAGCCAGAATCATCCGTCTCACCCAATCAATCCTCTCAGGAGCAAAGAACATATGCTCGGTTCGACAGAGACCAAGCCCCTCAGCCCCAAACTTTATAGCTGTTTGTGCATCCTTGGGGTTGTCCGCATTAGCCCGCACCCCAAGTTTTCTAAACTGATCAGCCAAGGTCATCACCCTTTCAAAGGGACCATCCAGGCAGGGAGGCAAAGTCCTGACTTCACCAAGAAAAATCTCACCTGTTGAACCATCCAGAGTGATCATTTCACCCTCTTTGACCACATACCCATTCACCCGAAATTCCTTTTCAGGTTCATTCACATTCACGTCACCACAACCGGCAACACAACACTTGCCCATGCCCCTGGCCACAACAGCCGCATGAGAGGTCATACCCCCACGAGAAGTCAAAATCCCCTCAGAAGCCACCATTCCTTCAATATCTTCAGGAGAAGTCTCAATACGGACCAGGATGACCTTTTCCCCTTTTTCATTCCACAAACTGGCTTCCTGACTGGAAAAAACCACTTTGCCGGACACCCCTCCCGGGCTGGCCGGAAGCCCTTTGGCCACCAAAGTTCTCTCACCTCCGGGATCCAGGGTGGGATGAAGAAGCTGATCCAGACTGGAGGGATCAATTCTCATGAGGGCCTGTTTTTCATCAATGAGTTTCTCATCCACCATATCCATGGCAATCCTTAAAGCGGCCCTGGCCGTCCTCTTGCCCGCCCGTGTCTGAAGCATCCACAAGCGGCCCTTTTCAATGGTGAACTCAATATCCTGCATATCCCGATAATGCCGCTCCAGTTTTTCACGGACACCCATCAACTCTTTAAATATCTCAGGGCAGACTTCCTCAAGGGAAACCCTCTCCGTTCCCTCTGCGGAAAGCCTGGTGAGGGGTTGGGGGGTTCTGATTCCGGCCACCACATCCTCCCCCTGGGCATTCATGAGATACTCTCCAAAGAAGAGTTTTTCACCAGTGGATGGGTCACGGGTGAAAGCCACTCCTGTTCCGGAATCCTCACCTCTGTTACCAAAAACCATGGATTGGACATTCACGGCTGTTCCCCAGTGGTGTGGAATGCCGTGAAGTTTTCTGTAGGTCATAGCCCGACCATTGTTCCAACTGGCAAACACAGCTCCAATGGCTCCCCATAATTGCTCCCTGGGATCCATGGGAAAACTCTTTCCCGTGGTCTGAACAATCTGATTTTTGAATTGCTCCACAAGTTCTTTGAGGTCATGAACTGTTAAATCCCCGTCTTTTTTATAACCCCTTGCGTCTTTCATATCTTCAAGACTCATTTCCAGAAGAGAGAGATTCATCCCGAGAACAACATTGGAGTGCATCTGTATGAAGCGCCGGTAAGAATCCCAGGCAAAGCATTCATTGTTTGAGGACCGGGCCAGTCCCTGGACTGTTTCCTCATTGAGTCCCAGGTTTAAAATCGTGTCCATCATCCCCGGCATGGAGACCCTGGCCCCGGATCGTACACTCACAAGAAGGGGATCAGAGAGGTTCCCAAATTTTTTGCCCATTTTGTTTTCAACAGCCTCAAGGGCCTCTTCAATCTGACAACGGACATTCTCAGAAAACTTCCCTCCCCCTTCGTGGAAATCCCCACAAACAGAAGTGGCTATCGTAAAACCTGGAGGAACAGGGAGACCAAGATTTGTCATCTCTGCCAGATTGGCTCCTTTTCCCCCCAGTGTTTCTTTCATTGAAGCATTACCCTGGGTTTCCCCACTGGCAAAAAGATAAACCTGCTTTTCAGATGAATTCATAAAAACCCCAGTCTCCTCTACACCGATCTGTTTAAATTTCACGGTTTTTTCCTCTTCAAACCAATTCACCAGCCAGGTGGTTCTGCAACTGATCCCGGGACACCCGTTTCTGTTTCATACTGTCACGGGAACGAACAGTCACCTGTTTGTCCTCAAGACTCTGAAAATCAACAGTGACGCAAAAAGGGGTTCCGATCTCATCCTGCCTCCTGTACCGTTTTCCAATGCTCTGGGACTCATCATACTGAACACGAAAACCAGCCCTGGCCATTTGGGCTTCCAGGCGGTGACACATTTCCTGCAATTCGGATTTTTTTGAAAGAGGCAAAAGAACCACCTGAACAGGAGCCAGACGGGGATGAAAACCAAAGACCACCCGTTTTTCCTTCTCTCCCCACTCTTCCCTGTAGGCATCACAAAGGACAGCCAGAAACAGGCGGTCACAACCAACGGCTGTTTCTATGACGTAAGGGATGTATTTTTCCCCCCTGGCCTGGTCAAAATATCTTAAACTTTTCCCACTTTGCTTTTCATGTTCTCCCAAATCAAAGTCCCCCCGATTGTGAATACCCTCAAGTTCCTGCCAGCCCATGGGGAAATTGTATTCAAAATCACCGGCCTGTCTGGCATAATGGGCCAGTTCTTCAGGCCCATGGGGAGTGAAACGAATGTTTTTCAGATCCAATCCCATATTCCTGTAAAACTCCAGACGCTGCCTCTTCCACTCTTCAAAAAAACGGGCAGCCGCCTCCGGATGAACAAAATACTGCATCTCCATCTGTTCAAACTCACGAGTGCGAAAAATGAAATGACCCGGGGTGATTTCATTGCGAAAGGATTTCCCAATCTGGGCAATCCCAAAAGGAAGTTTAAGACGTTGGGTGCTTTGTACATTTTCAAAATTGACAAAAATACCCTGGGCTGTTTCCGGTCTCAGATAAACCAGACTGGCCTCATCACTGACAGGTCCCATATGGGTTCTGAACATGAGATTAAAATCCCTTGGTTCAGTGAGATTTTTGGAACCACATTGAAGACAGATGCCCTCTTTAAGATGATCGGCTCTGTGACGGGCCTTGCAGTCCCTGCAATCCACCATGGGGTCAGAAAAATGGTCTGTATGACCTGAAGCCTTCCAGACATCAGGATGCATTAAAATGGAGGAATCAAGACCCACCACGTCCGATCTTTGGGTCATGGCCTTCCACCAGATATCTTTGATATTGAGCTTGAGTTCCACTCCCAGAGGACCATAGTCCCAACAGGAATTAAGCCCCCCGTAAATCTCACTGCTTTGAAAGATAAAACCACGTCTTTTGCAAAGAGACACCAAAGTTTGCAGATTATCCAGTCTCCTGATTTCCAAGACCCCCCCCCACAAAAAAAGCAGGCTAATAAAAAGAACCGTCAATTGCAATATCTAAATTTTTCACAAAGTTCATGGAGGTGAAGACTCGTCCAAAAAACCCTCTATTAAAACAGCCCTCACAGGAGAAGCATCAGCCCCCCTGAGTTTTAAGGGAAGAGCACTGAGGGTGTAAAGTCCCTCCTTCACCTCATCCAGAATAATGCCCTCAAGGATGGCCATATTGTGTTTGCTGACTCTTGAGTGGGTTTTCAGATCTTTACTTTCAAAGGGATCAATGGATGGGGTGTCGATCCCCACCAACAGAACATTGTTTTTGGCAAGAAAGTCAATCAACTCTGGTGAGAGAAAACAAAAATCATTGTTCCAGTTCTCAGTATCAGGAAAGGATCTTGTTTTAAACAAAAGCCTTGGGGCCTTCACTTCCGGCAGGTCAGTGACAGTGACAGACTCCCCTCTGGAAATGGAGACTGAGACAACCTGACAGGGACCAAAATAATAATTCAGGGATCTCTGTGAAATACCCTCTCCAGGACCATAATGATTGGGAGCATCCGTATGGGCCCCCAAATGCAGAGTGCTTGTGATTCTTGAAAGACCAAAGGAATCCCCCCGGCTCACATCCATAAGGACTTCTCTTTTATAAGGAGTGTCTCCTGGCCAGACAGCAATTTTCTCTGAAATTTCAGGACTGATATCAATGATATTCATTTACAAATTCGTAACAAACTCCAAAACCTCTTCCACATGACCCGGAACCTTGACCTTTCGCCACTCCTGAATGAGTTTTCCATTTTCATCGATCACAAAAGTGCTGCGTTCAATGCCTGTATATTTTTTGCCGTACATATTTTTTTCCCTGATAACATCGAAACTCTCACAGAGTTCCCCATCAGGATCACTGATCAGTCCAAAGGGGAATTGGAATTTAGACTTGAATTTTTCATGGGAACCCATGGAGTCTCTGGAGACTCCAAAGATTTCCGTATTCAGTTTTTTAAATTTCTCGTAATGATCGCGAAAGTCCTCACCCTCCAGGGTACAACCCGGGGTGTCGTCCTTGGGATAAAAAAACAACACCAGTTTCTGACCTTTGAATTCTGCCAGTCTGACCGTAGTGTTGTCGGTTGCGGATTTTTTAAAATCCGGCACTTTCTTATTTAAACTGACTTTTCCTTTTTCCATTAAAACCCCCTCTCCTGTACTTTACCTCAGACCTGGGTATATTCCAAGCTGGAAGGACTCAGAGCCGTAGCACCGGAACGTTTTTTAATTTGAATCACCACCAACACGAGACCGGCCAGTAAAAGCAGAGCCAAAGCTCCAGTAGAAACCAGTGACTCAGGGTCTGTGGCAGAGACCGCCGGGGAGTCTGTCTCCAGATCTGGAAAAACCTCCACATCTGCCACCTCGGAAGGCTCCAGATCGTTTTCCAGCATATTCATCTGGGGTTCAGGAAGAGGTGGCTCAGGGGGAAGATTGGGTTCTGCAGGAGGAGGTGCGGGTTGGTCTCCAACTGTCCCCATGAAAGCTATTTCTTCAGGTTCTGCGGGAAATTCCTTGTCTCCACCCTTACTGACTTCCTGTTCTGTTTCCTGGTTAACGATCATATCCTCCTCGTCTGATGAACCCCCATTCCCTTTGGCAACATCCACAGTGGGTTCACTTCCTGTCCAGTACCTGAATTGTAAACCACCAGGCAAAACAGTCTTTGAATCCACATTCTGATTGATGGCCCAAATCTCTTTCCAGCCATCGGCAAAACCCAGAAGACGGGATCCCAGTCGTCTCATATTGTCATTCTCTTTGGTTATGTAAATCTGGGGTTCAAGACCCACATCATCATAAAAAAACCTGAGTTGGCTTTTATCATCAGGACGGTTGGGAGAGTTGTAATAAACCTTGTCACCAGGATCAATTCCCTTGGCCAAATGGGAGTTGTTTGCGTTGAGCTCCTCCACTTTACCTATGTCCCCATAAATCTTCTGACTGATACTGTCCATGGTGTCCTGAGGGCGAACAATGTAAACCGCATTGATTAAACGATTATTCTTGTAAAAAGAATCCGTTTTGACTTTGACAACAGGAACCCATACTGAAGCATCATCCTCATTATCAGGAGAGATGGGATCGGCCTGACCCAGATCATCCTGAGGCAGGGAAGCCTCCTCTCCTGTCTGACCCACTGTAATATCCTGTGTTTCACTTGTATTTGCGGGGTCTCCTTCAGCCCCTTCCTGTCCGACAACAGCCTCTGGAAACTCGGATGACCCTTCCTCCCCCTGTTTTAATTCCTCTCCCAAAGCCTCTTCATTCTGGGCCACATCTTCATCGTCCTCATCCAGATCAGCAAACTCATCATCGTCATCTTCATCGTCCCAATCATCCTCATCCAGATCAGCAAACTCATCATCGTCATCTTCATCGTCCTCATCCAGATCAGCAAACTCATCATCGTCATCTTCATCGTCCTCATCCAGATCAGCAAACTCATCATCTTCATCGTCCCAATCATCATCATCCTCATCCTCTGAGTCAGCAAATTCCTCATCCAATTGAGCCAGTTCCTCATCCTCTTCGTCTTCAACTTCACCATCCTCATCAGCAAACTCATCATCTTCATCATCAAAAAGATCCGAATCAATCTCCCCATCAATACTTTCCAGTCCATCCTCAAGAACTGAAATGTCATCCTTATCACTGGATGTACAACCACTCATTCCAAAAGAGAAAAAGAGAAGAAGAAAAAGAAGAAAAGTTAATTTTTTTTTGATGGACAGAAACGCCATAGCCCAGTCTAAACACAGTATTGACAAAAACTCAGTACCTATAAAATTTCTCTGGACCTTGGTCTCAACAGACTGCTCTTTATAAAAATTTGACACAGAAAATCGAATAAGGTATTTTTGTTGTTATTGTGAGTCAACAGGAAGATAATTCAGAAACCACAAAGAATCTTTTAGGACTCCTGCTTCCTTTATCCCTCATCTTGTCCCTTTTCCTGTTTTTAAACTGTTCAAGCTCCCCAAAAAGTCAGACAAACCATTCACAGCCCCCATCAAAGGCTTTGACTGAAGGCCGGGACATGGCCAGTGCCTGTCCCCGCAATCACAAACCCTGCGGTCAGAATCAACAATCCTGCTGTCCAATCCTTCAGGAAGGAACTGAACGCCCCACCGGAAATGTTCCAAACAAACTGGACATCTTATTTGTACTCAATACCATGCCACCCTCCTGGTATCCGAATTTCAATATCAGAAGAAGATTTCAGTCTTTCATTCCAACGATGAATAATCCCTCCACAGACTGGCGTGTGTTTTTTATCAAGTCCCATTATTCAAACAGTGACGGTCAAAGTGGCAAAGCCATGAATCTGAACACTCAGGCCCTGCCGGATACAGCTTTTCTGGATCGTTCCGTACCCGACAACGCAAATGTCTTTGCAGAAATGATAGTCAGAGGACTGAGAGGGGAGGATAGGTATGGTCGTCCATACAGCTGCTCTTCCACAAACTCCCCCTTCAATTGCAATTACGGACATCCCTTAAAAGCACTTAAGGCCTCCTTTGCAGCCAACAGGCATCTTGTGAGAAAAAAAGCTGTTTTTCTGGCCATTATTGTCAGCAACAGGGATGAACAAGGGGAAGAGATCAACGCAGAGGATATCATTCGTGAATTTGAAAATATTTACGGCCCTGATAAAAGACTGTCCGTGTGGGCTTTGATTGTTCTTCCAGGGGATACAAATTGTTTCTACAATGTAGAGAATCTCTATCGCAATGTCTCTCATCCCGCAAAAAAACACTTCGGCGATTACGGCTACCAGATTGCCAATCTGGTTAAAAAAACAGAAGGGGAAATGCAGAGTATTTGTCTGGAGGATCATCAGGATTATTCTGAACTGGCCAGGAGAATCACAACGAGAATTGACCAGAGAATTGACCAATGAATTTAATCGTAACCCGGGTTTTCAGGCAACATCACTTCTGATTTTTTATGGGATATTTCTTACCGCAAAATAATGTAACTATTTAAAATTCAAAATAAGGAAAGTCTGAATCCACAGTTTAAAAAGTGTCTCCATGGAAGGGGTCTGACCGTGAAAAGCCATTTGATCCATGGGCTGGGACTGAACCCCGCAAATTGGAATTTTTTTTAAATCCTCAAGCTGATTGGTGACGTTGATACAAAGACCATGACAGGTGATTCCCTGTCTGATACCCACCCCAAACATGGCTATTTTCCCCTGTTTGGTAAAAAGCCCCGGTTCCCCCTTCTCAAAGGTCTCAATACCAAATGAGGCCATTAAATTCCTGGTGGCTTCCGTCAACAAAGTCACATAAGTGCGAACGTTCAACCCAAGCTCTTTTATATGAACAATGGGATAGACAACCAACTGGCCCGGATTGTGAATCACCAGATGTCCACCTCTTCTTATTGGAAACACTTCAGGGAAAAGCTCTTTAAAGGACTCAATAAGAGGATCTCCATGGGACCTTAAACCAAGGGTCAGAACCAAGGGATGTTCCATACCCAAAAAACAGGGTTGGTGATCTTGCTTCACTTTTTCCATGGCTTGTTTTTGTTGATTTAAGGCTTTTCCAAAAGGCACAAGGCCCATCCAATGGGATTCACTTTTGGCTGCTCTCTGTTGAATTTCCGTTTCCCTGACCATCAATCCGTTATTCCGGTCTCACATCAAGAACAATCCGATTGGCCTGACTGGACACCACCTGACTGATAAAACCTTTAAATTTGGTTTTCCTTAACCTCCCCAAAAGAGTTTCAACCCCCTTTGCGTAGTTCATTTCAAAAGTCACCCGTCCTGGTTCAAACAATCTCTCAGTGGGGCCATTGTTATTGATACCAAATTGTCTGCCAAAAAGCCTCTTAAACTCCTGAACCTGTCGATGATTAAGATTCCCTGTAACAACCAGCTGCAGGATGTGGCTGTCAAAAGCCCCCTCCTGCCAAAGATCATAGATCTGACCAGCCAGGTCCCGACCCGCTTCCAGGGCCAATTTCCTTATATCCCCTGAAATCTGACCCAATGATTTTCCTGAAACCGTATCCAGGGAAACAGTCACCTGAGCCACAGTTCTGGCATTGGATGACTGCTTACAGACGATCTGGACCCGAATACGATAAGCATTTTCCCTCAGAGGGCTGGACAGAACATTCACCTGTCCACTGAGATAAAGTTGTCCTTTTTTAAAATCTGTAATCTGAACCATTTCCGTCTGGGTGAGATAAACTTTTCTCAAAAAGTTGGGAATCATATGAACCATCTTAAAAGCCTGAGGACGTAACATAAAAAAACCTTTATCAAGAAAGCCATGATAGAGTTCCCGTTCAAAATTATGGGCCAGTGCCTGAAGTTCCCCTGATACATTCAGGACAGAGGACCACCAATGGTAAGACTCACCATTGATTTGATTGTTAACCTCAATAAAAGGCAATATGATTCCCGTTCTTTTGTAACCCACAAACAGACCTCTTTCCTTTAAAACCTGCCTGAGGTCGGAAGGGGAAACCTTAAGCTCAATTTCAAAGTGATAAGAGTCCTGGGCCTTTTCAGATTTTAAAATTTTAAAAGAGGGAATGAATCTCTTTTTCAAAAGATCCATATCCTCCCTGATTTTTTTTGAGTTTTCCTGAAAACTCCGGTTTCCAATTTCCTTTTTGATCATTTCAAGGGCTACAGTATCGGTGATTTTGTCAATGGCCTGATGGCGGGCGTTTCTTTGGTTGTCGGATTTAATAATCTGTTTTCCCGTCATGGTGATATGGTCCCCATGGGCTGACCATAAAAATCCCAAACAGATTAAAAAGCACAATGCCTGTTTCATCCTTCCCATCCCATCCACACCGGATTATGCCCAATCCTCTTTTTATTCAATGAGATTCAACTCGATTTTTTATTGCAAAGACAGAATGTTTTGCAAAAAAGGAGCCTCCTCCGCTAATTTTTTGGGATTTCCAGCCACGGATTTTGTGGAATTTTCAAGAGCTGAATCCAGAACTTCAGTGATTCTGTGAAAATCCTCAGGAGTTGTGGATAAAATCTCCCTTTTAATTCTCATGTGGTCCTCCCAGCTGTTATCTGTCAAATGCAACTGTGTTATTAAACCTGTTTTTTGTGAAACAGACAAATCCGAGTAAAAAGGTTTCAGGGAACCAATAATGAAGGGTGTTAATGTTTCCTGATCCAGATTCTCATTTTTCATAAAATCCACAGCACGGGAAAACGTATCAAAGGTCCGTTTGAGATGGGTATCCCTGTAGGAGAGCAAAAGAAAAGAATAACGACCCATGGAAGCCTCCGCCCCGTAAGCTCCCCCCTGTTCCCTCAATTGTGGAATCATAAAGCGAGCATCCAGGTATTGGGAATAAACATGCATGGACCCATGATATTCCAACCCCTGATCCCTGAGAGAGACCATTTCCACATTGTATTGAACCTCTCCGGGAATGGCATACCCATCATAGGTTTGCTGGTCAGAAAAGGCCCAGGTCTGATCCGGAAAACCTTCAGAAGGAAGGGCATTTCTCAATCTTTCCACCTCCGTTCCAAGCTCTTTGAGTTCTTTTTGTTCCCCTGTGAGAGTCACCATGTAGAGTCTGTTCTGATTAAAAATATTTCTGACCATAGTCTTCAGACGGGAAGATAAAAGTTGTGGATCAATCTCTGTCTCCAACACATATTTCCTGAATATCACTCCATCAGTCTCATCATTAAAAGCCCCATAAGCCGGAAAAAGATTTTTAGTGGCCCCACTGATTGCAAAACCCATCATTGTGTCTGGAGAAACATTTCTGGCCATTGTCAGCTTAAGCTGCCTGACAAGAGCATCCACATGATCAAAAGGTGAAAACTGACTTTCCGTTAAAAGCTCTCTTAAAAGAGACAGGCTTTTGTCACGATTTTCATCAAGAAAATCCGTACGAACAAAGAGTGTGGGCTTGAAATTTTCAGGGTTCCTGACTGAACGATAAGAGGAAATATGGAATTCAAATCCTCCTGTATGGAGGCTTATCTGTCTGGATAAATCCTGAAATGGGTAATTCGTGGTGTCTGTCTGCCTCATAAGTGTTGTGAGAAGTTTAAGGTTTTTCAGATCTTCCTCTTTAACCCCTTTGAGATCAAAGAAGAGCTTGATGTAGGAGATACCATTGGTTTCCTGGGGATATTCGATGACCTGAGTGGAACCCATCTTAAATTTATTAAAAGGAGCAGGTTCTTCATCCGGCTTGATATCAGAGAGTTTAAGTAAGGGGGTTTTATCCTTAATTTCAGGGGGTTCTTTGGCACTGACCCACTCCTGATAGACTCTGTCCTCTTTTTCATATTCAGCCAGAGGTTTTGCCCTTAAAGCCTCCTCAATTTGGTTTTCAATCACTGCGTTGAATTTTTCAGAGAAATGAGGGTCCGGCCTCATCACAAGCCAACGGGAATGGGTGTTCTCTCTGAAATGTTTCCTGAAGAAGTCCTTAATAAAGGACTCATCTTTTAACAGTTCACGAAGTTCCCGAAACTCACGGGCAACATCCATATCTCTTTCCAGGGGTTGATCGGGAAAAAGCCAGTGTTCCCTCACGGACTCCCCAATCGTCAAACCCCGATGGGAACCATTGCTGTTTTTGTTCTTGTAAGTGAATTCGTAGTGATTGACGATGGATGTTAAAAATTCCTGATCCAGTCCCTGATTGATGACTTTATCCAGTTCCTCGTCCAAAACTTCACCAATCCTTTCCCTCTGTGAAGCATCCGTTCCATGGAAAACAAAGCTAAAGGCATTATCTTCACTGCGAAGACTTGTCTGGAAAACCGATTGAGCAAGACCTTCTCTGAGAATACGGAGTTTTAAAGGGGATGAAGGCCATGAAATAAGGGCCTGAGTCAGAACATGGGCTGCACTGGTTTCAGCGTCTGTTGGCAGAGGGCCTAAAACATAGGTTTTAACCACAAAATCATTATTGGGAGTCGGGGGACCTGGATAAGTGGCTTCAACAACATCACTGGAGTAGTTAAAATCCGTTTGCAAGGCAATCTCAGGAGGGGTGAACCCGGGAGTTCTGTGAAAATGACGAAGAAACTGTTCATCAATGGTGGCCAGGGTCTTTTCATAATCAATATTCCCATAGAGATAAATCATGGAGTTCTGAGGGTGATAGTATTTTTTATGGGTCTCCACTATCTGGTCAAACTGGAGAGTGACTATTTTTTCAGGCAAACCACCGCTTTCATTGGCGTAGGGGGTCTGGGGGAGAACAGAACGACTGAGATGAAAGAGAAGGTTTTTGTAAGGACCTGCAAAAAGTCCCTTCATCTCATTGAAAACAATACCATTGAGGGACATTTTTTTTGTGTTGGGGTTCACCTCATATCGCCATCCTTCCCTCTTAATGAGTCGGGGATCACTCACGGCCTTTGGAAAGAAAACGGCATCCATATAAACGGAGAGAAGATTTTCAAAATCCTTGGGATCTTTTGTAACAAAAGGATAAAAGGTACTCACAGGGCCGGTGTAGGCATTGGCTTCACTAGCCACTGAAGCATCTCTGACCCTGTTAATGTTTGATTTGGAGGGATAAAGCCTTGAACCTTTGATAACAGCGTGTTCAAAAATGTGAAAAATCCCGGTATCATCATAAGGTGGAGTTCTGAAGGAGACCGTAAAGGTGCGGGCGGGGTCAGAGTTTTTAACAAGAATCAGTTTGGCTCCGGACTGAATATGTTCAAGCTCCACCATCTGTGCCATGGGAAATGCCAACTGGAAATTTCCCAAGGTCTTATAGGGGCTGGAAGAAATTCCCTGGGAGTTCGCTTCATGGGAAGTCCCAAAAGATTTTGGATAAGAACCCAACAGGATGAAAAAAACCATTAAGTGGCTGGCAGCTTTCAGGCTTTTTACATATGTGGCGGTTGTTTTCATGGATATCCCTCTCCTTACATTTTAATAAAACAAATATGTCCGGAAGCTTTTACCACTTTGCATTAAAAAAGTCAACTCCTTAAAAGCCTCGCTACGAAAGTTTGTGAGAAGTTCAGGTTAGGATCAATCTTTTAAAAGATCTTTCATACTGCGATTCATGCTCTGAACCTTGATTTTCAAGGATCTTTGGTAATTCTTCAGATGATTTTCCACTTTTTTTGACTTTAAGCCCAGAATACGGGCCGCAAGTACTCCGGCATTAAAGGCATTATCAATGGATACCGTGGCCACAGGCACTCCCCGGGGCATTTGAACAATGGAAAGAAGTGAATCCAGTCCGTTGAGATGTTTCAGTTTAACGGGCACTCCAATGACTGGAAGAGAAGTCTGGGTGGCTATCATCCCTGGCAAATGGGCAGCTCCACCGGCTCCGGCGACAATGATCTGGATTCCTTTTTTTTCTGCCTGGCGGGCAAAAGCTTTCATGCGGTCCGGAGTCCGGTGGGCCGAAACCACTTCCACCATAAAAGGGATTGAAAACCTCTTAAGGGCTTCACCCGCCCCCTTCATCACCCTCCAATCCGAGTCGCTTCCCATGATAATAGCCACTTTTTCTCTCATAGTTGGATCTTTTCCCGCCTTTTCATGGCCTTTTTGAGCAAAAAATGCAGATCATAATGGAACTGACATTTTCATTTTTTTGAACCCGGGTCAAGTTTTCATGTTAAGAAATCAGACATTCCTGAATATTTTACAGGCTTTGATTTTTGTTTACAAAATAAAGTGACAATCATGATAAATTACAGTCTTGATGAAATGGCCCGTAAAACTGAAGTTATCTGTAAAACAACCCATGAAACCCCATTGGCTCTTCATCTTCTCTCTTTTTCCATTGATTTTTGCAGGTTGTACTAAAAGCCATAATGGCAAGCTCCAGTTTGATGATGAACTCCATGCCAGAAGAATATTTTCACAATCCGTTGTTGACTGTCCCACGGGGGACTGCCCTGGCTTTGTTGGAGGTCTCTACAATATCTCCCTGAATAAAACCACCAAACAATACGATGTGAGTGCCTGTTCAGCTTCCCTCATTGGTCCCGATCAGATTCTCACCAATGCCCACTGTGTTCCTGAAGATATTTCCAGGATTGGGGATCTCTGCCAGGGACATATTCGTGTTGTTTTTCCGAAAACAGACACGCACCCTCTGGAGACGTTTGCCTGTCAGAAGATTCTGAACATATCCCCTGTACCAGAAAACCCCGAAAACCCGGATTGGGTTATTCTCAAACTGGATAGGGTTTCTGTCAGAGAACCTCTGGCTTTTGACCACAGTGGAATTCAGACCATGGAACCAGTGACTCTTTATAAAATCAATTTTAAATTCAACGATCTGTCTCCAGCCCGTGGAACAGTCATTAAAACACACTGCCTGATCAACACTCATCACGCACAGGCCACCCACTTTATTGGTTCTGTCAGTGCCCTCTTTAATATCAGTGATTGTACCGAAAAACTGATTGTTGGAAATTCAGGTTCAGCAGTCATAAATAAAGAAGGAAAACTCATTGGGCTTTTTTCTTTTATTGCTCCACTGTTAACCAATCTTCCCCATCACTTCAACCAGGAGAGGGATGTGGGTGGTGGAACCAATGGAGCCTGTATTCCCTTTGGAAATCATAAAATTCCTGAAAGCTGCAAATTTGATGAAACAGAATATCATTCCCTGGCCATCCGATACGCCTACTGGTTGCGGTTGCAGTGGGATCCCCAGGACTATAAAATACTCCTGGACACCCACAGAAAAAACATTCTCCAGCACAGCTCCAAAATAAGATTCACATTCTTTGAACGGCTGAACTATACACCAGATTTTTCCTTTAACATAATAAAAGAACCAATGGCCGCATTAAAAAGTGACTTTGTCAATCAGGCCCTTCCATACTTTATGAACTCCTTCCCTGAATGCGTGCATCAGGGAATTGCTTCCTCTTTCCAAGTGGTTTTGGGAACCTGGGTCCCCGATTATTTTGATAACACATCTCTTATGGGTCAAAAAGACGAACATAACTCTATTTATGTTGAAAGCAAAACAGGGGAACAGACTTTCCTTTTTGAAAAGAAGCATAATTACGACATCTTGTGTCCCACCGGGGGTGGCACCTGTCATCTTGAAGAAAAGAAGGATCATCATTACAAAGTGACAATGATTGAAACAGAAACCAGTTCCCTTTCCGATCTGTTGGGACTGGATCCTGACCACGAACTGCACTTTTATGTTCCTATCTGCAATCGACAGGATAGGCCCCCCTCTCACCGGAGACTGTAAGCACGCCACAGCCATAAATGTGAGCGGGGAAGAATTAACTGCCACAATTCTGGATGAGATTGGAATGAAACAACGAGGAACGACTGAGGCGTACATAAAGTACGCCGCAAGGAGAGACGAGGCAGGCGAATGCCAAGATCGCCAAAAGTGTGAGCAGTTAACCCGCTTTTTTAATGGTTCCCATGGTGGAGCGATGAAAGACACCGGCTTCAATAAAGATTTTCAGGAGATGACCATCAATTTTTCCCGAACGAGCCTCTCCAATGAGAATCTCCAGGGCACGAGCCTGTGAAACCTGTTTTTTGTAAGGTCGGTCGAAGGCCGTCAGGGCATCGTAAATATCCGCAATGGTCATCATTCGGGATTGTACGGGAATGGCTTCGGCTTTGATCCCCAAAGGATAACCACTGCCATCAAGTTTTTCATGGTGGAAATGGGCAATGACGGGGACATGACTGAGATTGTCTGTCCAGGCAATCTGTTTTAAGAATTCATAGGTGTGACTGACATGGGATTCTACTTCCTGCCGTTCCTCCCTGGTCAGACTTCCCCTTGCAATGGACAAACTCCTGATCTCATTTTGATTGATAGGATGCTTTAACAGCTCATTGGCTTTAGTGATCTTTTCAATAAGCTCATTGATATCAAAATCCTCACTCATAACCTGTGGCTCATTGGCTGTGATGACATGACCACGCATATTTTTAATACGATGCTGAAGACTTTCAATCTGGTCCATGGCATTTTGATAGGCTTTGTCAATATCAAAAGAGGGGGTTTTTTCCCGTTGTTGTTCAATCAGATATTCACAAAGATTTTGCCAGATGATTTTTTCCTTATGATGAGACATATTGTCAAAACGCATGAGAAGGGATTCCAGATCACGATCCCTTAGTTTTTTCTTCTTGAGGAGAATGGATTCCTTCACTCCAATTTTTCCAAAATCATGGAGTAGAGAGGCATAACGAATCTCCTTGATCTGCTGTTCTGAAAAGCTGACATTTTTAAAGGGACCCTCACCAACCTTATGGGTGGCCAAAGCCAGTTCCACTGTCATCATGGCCACCCGATCGCTATGACCACTTGTGGAAGGGTCTCTGGATTCAATGGCTTTAATGGAGGCCCGCACAAAACTTTCAAAAAGATTTTCAATGTTTTCACTCAATCGGGCATTCTCCAGGGCGATGGCCCCATAGGTGGAAAAAATCCTCATGGTTTCCTCATCCTCCCGGTCAAATGGAATATGAATATTTTTATCCCCTTTCTGTTTGTTAACCAGATGTAAAATTCCACAAGTCTGACTATCGGCTGTCACCATGGGAATAAAAAGCTGGGAATTTAATTTATAATCATCTCCGAAATGATTTTTAAAGACCTGATCATTGTCATTGATTTCCTGATTCCATGAGGCAATATTTAAAATCTCCCTGCTGGAAGCAACAGAATCCAGCAGTTCCCGGGTCCTGGTGGGAAAGAACTTATCATGATCCACAAACTGCTCTTTCTGGCTGTAAGACCTGATGAGATGAAAAACAGATTCTTTTTCCAAAGAGAGCGTTTTGGAAGTGTCTTGCCTGGGTTCCTCCCTTACCAGATAAATACTGGCGACTTCAGCCCGGGTCATGGCTGTGGATTTTTCCAGAATCATATTAAAAAGACAACTCAACTCCTTTTCCGAGGAGAGGGCCATGCCAACCTCAATAAGTTTGTATAATTTTTCTGAAGATTGTTCTTTTTTTTCCATAAGTATGCTCTTAAAGTTTTCGGATTTTTAATGAATTTTATAAAGGAGTTGGGGCCGAAAAGGAAAAAACTCCGGTTAAAACTTGTACTTTCACTATCTTGGTAGTAATACTTGGCGATTATTCCTGAGGGGGAAACTGGTGACTGCTCTCCAGGTTGCATTTGAATTTTTTATTGATTGTATCATTTTGATTCACTTATTGCCTGATTTCGAAAAATTTTTTGACTCTTAAAACCAAAAACACCAAAAGTATTCGACTTTTTTCTGAAAAAGATGCATACTATAAAAGTACAGGTCCAGTCTGAGTTTTCACGTTGAATCTTAATCCTCTGGAAAAACCATGAATTTTCGCATTGAGAGTGGGGGAAAGTGAAGGCAATTTGGATTCTTTGTCTTATTCTGATTGTAATGATGGGTTTTCAAAATTGCGGAGACCTTTCCGAAAGAGCTCTCTTTTCCGGGTCCTCTTCCTATCCTGACACCAATACCCAGTGTGAATCCCTTGAATGCTTCCGTTCCTCTGATCTGCTATGGTTACACATCAGGGAGTTTGAACCTTACACCATCAGAATTTCAGATATTCAAACCCATTTCACAGTGGGTGGTCAATGTGGAGTGGGTACTTTCCCAAGGCACCGCTTTCACTGGGTAATGCGTGAAAGTTTTGGAGTTGAAGAAATTATTGGTCGTGGTTCTACCGATAATGTATGCAATACGGGCCAGTTTCAGATTCCCATTATTGCCAATAAAAGAACCTTTGCCATGAATCGTCGTTATGAAGTGACACTGGAATTGATTGGTATTAATGACGATGGGTCTTATGTGGGTGGTTATTCCCCTTACAGAATCGGCAGCGTGGGGGTGCTGATTGTTCCTGACGAGGAGCCTTAGCCCGCATTTCTCATAAATTTTCCCTATTGCAGTCACAGACTATTTGAATAATTTTTCCAGGTCTTTTTGGTTCATTGGACGATAATCTCCGGGTTTTAAACCTGAAAGTTTCAATTGACCAATGGCCACCCGCTTGAGTTTAACAACATCGAAACCGATTTTTTCAAACATTTTTCTGACCTGTCGGTTTTTCCCTTCAGTGACAGTGATCTGAACCCAGTCTTTTTTATCAGATCTTCCCTGAAGATGTTTAATATGTGTGGCCTGAACCTTTCCCCCTCTGATACTGACCCCCTTTTTTAACTTTTCAAGCTTGTGTGCCGGAACCAACCCATTCAGTTTGGCGTGATAGGTTTTGGGAATGTTTGATTTTGGATTTATTATATTCCAGGCAAAATCCCCGTCATTTGTGACAAGCAATAAACCTTCAGTGTTCCAGTCCAGACGACCCACCGGGAAAATACGTTTTCTGATTCCCCTGAAAAAATCAAGAACAGTGGGACGACCCTGTGGATCCGATGTGGAGGTGACAACACTTTTGGGTTTATTAAAAATAAAATAAACGGATTGTGGCTTGGTTCCCACAGATCTTCCGCTCACCTTCACTCTGTCAGTTTTAGGATTGATTTTAAGGCCGTATTCAAAAACCCTGCGACCATTAACCTGAACCTGACCTTTATCAATAAGTTCATCAGCTTTTCTTCGACTGGTTATTCCCTGATGGGCCAGATATTTGTTCAACCGTAAAAGTTCAGTCTGGACTTGTTTTTTCATAACAGATAACGACTCATACTCCTTATTCACCTGCCACAATTCCGGATGAAACTGAGACAAGGGGAAACAGCTTTAACCCGCATACTAATACACACCGCAAGGAGAGACAGGAAAAGGCAAATGCCAAAACCACAGGAAGTGAAACGGTCTATCATACGAGTTCCCGTGCAAGCTGATCCACGAGAACCTGAAGAACATTATCATTGATAAAAATATTCTCAAGGGCGGATTGCCCCCGATCCAGGGCTGTCTCTCCAAAACTCCTGGCTTCAGGATGCCCCATCCTGAGAATTTCAATGGCCTTTTCCAGAATGCTGACCAATTCCTTATAATCAGGATCTGACTGACGATCAATATAAAACTGCTCCATTCTCTTTAAGGGGTAATAAATGTCGGGGTACTCATTGAGTGTCCCTTTTATCTCCAGATGGTTTTTGAAAACATAGCCTCTTATAAGCATTCCCTTTAAATTTTTCCCATGAATCTGAAAACGGGAATAGGTGTTCTTCTCCACCCTGAGATACTGGGCCACATCGGGTTTCAGGTCCAGGTTTTCCGTGTATTGCAGCCGGATATCTGTACTCAGGGGCCGAAACTCTGCCTTATGAACAAGCATTTGTGGTGAAGTCCGGATAACATTGAGTTCGCCGGAAACATTTTGAACCAGAACAATATAGTTTTGATCTTTTGTACAAAAAACCCGGATTTTTTGTCCCTGTTCAAAATGTTTTCCGGCCCATTTTTCCAGAATATAAATCCCCTCAACACTGTTTTTAATACTCACAATCTGCCAACTGTCAGGAAAGACAAAGTCACTGAGTTTCCAATCCAGCATAAAAGTTTCATTGTAGTGCTGAAGGGTGAACTGCAATTCCTGGCTGAGAACAAAAGTGTTCTTCTGCCAGAACTTATGCATGAGTGCCATCCGACAAAAATTCTCAAAAAGTCCTGGAGTTAAGGGAGTTTCAGGGGGACAATGGTGAATGAGATAGTGATAGAGACATAGACGCGATGCATCTTTATTGGGTTTCATGGCCAACATATGCCTTGCAAGATGGGTCGTGGTGTTCATAAGCTGTGAGAAGAATAGAATTTATTTGAAACCCCGTCCAGTATAAAATATCCAGACACCAGTGGGGACCTGTGAACAGACGACTCAACCCTGAACTTTTTAACCCTGTAGAAAAGGGACCGGAAAAAGAACTGATCCCATCCAATGAACTGGCTCTCCGTCAGTTACAAAAAGAGGTTCAACAGACTGGAAAAAAGCTTTCCACTGCGGAGAGTCTGGCTGAACTTCTTCAGTCTCAGATAAAAACCATGAGTGAGAATGAAAATAAAAGGGCAGAGGCTTTTTCAAAGGCCATAGCCGACATTGAAAAAACTGTTCAGCAACAGAGTCTGGAACAAAAACGCCTATTGGAGCGATTGAATCATGGTTTGAAGGAAAGACACGATGTGGATGAACAAATCCAGAGTCTTATTGAACGTTTTAACGGCAATATCTCTCAATTTGAAAACAAACTGGCAGCTCTTAAAAGTACAGTCTCTGAAAAAGAGATGAACCTGATGAGCTATCGGGAAATTATAGAACAGCTGGTTCACGACGTGGAAAAATTAAAATCAAAGTTTTTTTCCGGAAAGGAGTCTGAATGAAAACCTCTCATAATCATAAAGTTTTTTTGTTTTATTTTTTTTCATAATCCTGGTGCCTCATTGATTTCATGACGGACATAGGGGTGCTGATAGGGATCGTAGAACTCCGAATATTCTTTGTAAATGTTCGTTATGGGCGAACACATGATAACGTCTTTTGCCAGTTCAAGGGGGTAATCCCCCACAAAGGGCCTGTTATATCTTTCGTCAGTTTCTATTTTCTGTCTGAAATCGGAACCCATTTTGTTGTCTTTGTGGATACAGGCGGTCAGTTTGGCCACCTCATCCGGACGGTTTTGTTCCCACTGATTGTTTTCAAAAGGAATGCTGTCATAGAATAAATTTAAAAGAGAAACGGGTTTGGAGGTCTCATCCTCCATGGCAATAGGCTCTCCTTTATGGGAAAAACGAAAGTCGGGTATGATGCCAAAATTCTGGGGTGATCTGCCACTGTTAAGAACGTAAATGGCCTTGGTCTGCTTAAAGTGCAGTTTGCTGGAAATCTGGCCGCCAAAGGAAAAGGGGGTGACCTGTTGCACGCTTCCCTTGCCAAAAGTGCGATCCCCGACGACCCAGCCCCGCTTCATATCCTGTATGGTTCCCGCAAAGATTTCAGAGGCACTGGCGGAATTCCTGTCCACCAGAACAATAATGGGTTTGTTGTAAGACATGGGCAGAACGCCGTTGGAGGAATGCATGGCAATGACTCCCTTATCCGTAAAATAAGAGTTGCGACTCCTGCCGGGAATAACCTGACCGTCTTCAACGGGAATTTCTTTCACCATGATCTCATTTCCCCCGATGATGGTGTTTAACATACAGGATACGGTAAAGAGGTTCCCTCCGGGGTTGCCGCGAAGATCAATAATCATTCCAAAGCTTCTGGGATTTCCCAGATCCTTTTGCTGTAAATCCACAAACTCCCCGCAAAAGCGAAAACCATTGTCATCACTGTTTTCTGAATCTTTTGTAGGGATAAAAGATTTTAAAGGGAGGTAAAGAGCCTGGGGGCCTCCCTTGTCCACGGGTTCTTCACAATCCAGGGGTTCCTGTTGACGGAGATTTATAAAACGGCTGGTTTCTGTCCAGTTGGTGGTGGGAGAGGTGGTGGGTTTGCGGGTGACAAACACGTCTTTTTCCTTATTGTTATCGCAGAAACTCCGGACGGTCAGCTTCACCTGGATATTTTCAGATCCCTTGATGGCTTTGACCACATCCTTCAGGGATTGTCCTTTTATGGACACACCATCAACGGCCGTGATAAAATCTCCTTTTTTTAAACCGGAAAGTTGGGCTGATGATCCGTCAAAAGGGTCTATGACCACAAGTCCATTGAGATCTTCATGATCCGTCTTGTAAGACTGGATAATCATTCCCACTCCAACGTACTCCGTGGATTTATTTCTCATCAGCTCAGGGGGGAAGAGTTGGGCATGGGGGCCAAGGGTCTCTTTCAGGTACTTGTTATGACTCATGCCCAGATAATAGGGTTGATCCGGTTCCGGAATATGGGTTTTGACAAATTCACGGACCTGTCCTGAAATATCATCAAACCGTTCAACAATGTGTTGTGGAACGGTCGCCTGTGGTGGTTGGGCTTGTTTTTCTGTCCATCCCCATTGAAGGGTGAACTTGTGGAAGGATTCCTTGCGTTGCTTTTCAGACTCCAGCAATTCTTCCAGTTTCTTCGGAGTCATCTTTTCAGGGAAAGGGATAATTTTCAGTTCATTGAGATCAGAAACCACTAACTGGTGGGGATTGTCATTGGGTGATCCAAGCAGATTGTGAAAGGCAACCAGACAGTTGACAAAAGACTTCCTGGATTCATAACAAAGCTTTTGATTTATTCTTTCATACAGATCCAGATCAAACTCCGACTCTCTCCATAGTTGTTTCGTTTCATCTCCAGTCCAGCCTCCCAATGACTGTTGAAATGAGAAGATAGAAATAATCAAAAAGAAAAAATTCCGACTCAATGTGTCCTCCCTGTGACAGTTAAGTTATCCGCTGGGTTTCCTTTTTGGGGTGAACTGGCCATTTTGTTGTCTCACTACCAATTTCATCCAGCATAAAATTGTGTCAATGACATGGAAGAGTGAAAAGCTGTCCACCTGTAACACAGACGGTGTTTATTGAACAATAATTTTTTTTAATAAAATCAATTAAGAGTTATTGGCAGCTCTGTTGCGGGAAAGGCCTTCTATGGGTTCTGTCTTTTGTTTCAGGCACCAGATGAGAAGAAGGGTTCCCAGGAGTAGCAACCAAAGGCTGATAAACTGTCCCCGACTGATCCCCAGGGGTTGTTCGGCCAGGTTGGAAATAGGGGCATCGGGCAACCGGAACTGCTCATTAAAAATGCGACCAATGGAGTACATAATGAGAAAAAGGGACCCTACAATCCCCGGTTTTCTGGGTTTCCTCCAAAAAACAAGGGTCACACCCAGTGGGATCAGGGCTTCTGTCAGACAGGCATAAAGCTGGGAGGGATGTCTGGGCTCAAGCAGAGGTCTGACAGCTTCTATCATTTGTTGGTTGCCGTCTTGAATTCGGGAAATGATGTTATCGACCAGGTTGTAGAACTGGCTTCTGTAGGTCTCTGTGTGGTCGATCCAGCGATGCCATTTCTCTGTTGGAACTCCCAGCAGACGGGATGGGATTTTCAGACTCTGAAGTTTTTCCGGTTCATAGCCAATCCAGCGGTACATATCCTGGGGAAATTTGACAGCCAGGGGGAAATCAGGTTTGCAGATTCTTCCCATGAGTTCTCCGTTGATAAAGTTGGCAACACGACCGCAGGCGATGCCAACCGTGCCACCCACGGCCACCAGATCCCCCAGATGAAAAAAGCTGATTTTTGATTTTCTCGAAAAGTAAACACAGGCCAGAAGAACCCCGATAAAGCCTCCATGGCTGGCCATTCCCCCTTCCCAGACAGCCAGAACCCCCCAGAAGGGAAATTCAGATCGAAAATCAATAAAAAGCCCGGGATTGTAAAAAAGGGCATAGCCCAGTCGGCCTCCAATGAGAACCCCCAGAATGGGGCCTGTGATAAAGTCTGAAACCTGTTCGGGCCTCATGGGTGAATTTTTCTTTCTGGAAAACCAGAGGATAAACTGATAGCAGATAATCATGCCTGTGACATAGGCCAGTCCATACCAGCGAACCCCAATGTTTTCTGAAAACCTGAGCAGGAAAGGGTCAAGATTATGAAGCCAGGCGGTATCTGTCATGATTACTTCCTGTTTTTATGGGGAACATCGGATGGAGTCAACCCATTGGGCCTGTCATCAACCGAAATTTCAGAATATCCCTGAAAAAACATACGCTTGTGGACCCTTTGGAATGACTTTGAGCTTTCCACCGCATTCCGAGCAAATCTCAATATCCATGTCTCATAAGGAAGATGGGACCTTTCTCATGCTCTCCAGTCGTATGGGTCGGCTGGATATTGTTGAAAAGCTTTTGGCAATACCGGAGGTGAAGGATTCCATCAATGAGTGGCGTTCGGTAGACAAATCTTTTCTTGGCCTGGAATACATACAAACAACTCCACTTTTACAGGCTGTTGCAAGCGGTTATGTGGAGGTTGTGGATCTGTTGTTAGCAGAGGGAGCCGACCCAGGTATTTCTGACAGTGACGGAGACACTGCTCTCGTGAAAGCTTATGAGGGTTTTATGGAGACTCTCAAAGGGTTTCAGGAAATACAGGCTGTGATGAGTGTTGATGACATTGATGACCAAGCACAAGAGAGGTGGATCACTTCCCTTATGGAGAGAAGCCAGAGATATAAATAAGACCAATATCAACAGTGTCCTCAAACAACGAAGTTGCTTTAAGAGCGGCTGTGTTTGGCCCCATTCCACCAACTAACCAGCTATAGACTTCTTTTGCCAAAACCTTAAGTGCAATGAATTCTCCATTTCCTGTACAGGCAACTGCTCCAATAGGACCGCAAAAAAGCCCACATCCAGGTAAAGGCACATCTCCGATTCTTCCAACTGATGAGTTTTCTAAGCCTCCAGAGCTTAAGGCAGCAGAAAAGTGCTTTCCATCAAAAGTTAGAGCACCCACTGTATCGCACTTTGCTGAGTTCTCTTGATGATCATTTACAACTATAGAATCTAAGAGCGATATATTTCGTTCTTTTGCAAAATTGAAGGCCCCACTTCCACCAAGAATAAGTATGTGAAGAGTTGAATAAAACTTCTTGTGCTAACTCAATAGGATTTTTAATGTTTTCAACACAAGCAACTGCTCTAAATTGCCCCTCACTTGTCATACAGGCAGCGTCAAATTGGACAGTATGCCCGTCCTTACGAAGATTGGAGCCGACTCCTGCATTAAAACGGGAATCATCTTCAAGAATTTTTACCGCTATAACAGAGGCCTCAAGGGTGGAACTGCCATTCTTTAAAAGGCATACTTTTTAATGCTGCTACATTAGGTCCATCAGAATCATTCGGGCTTGAACTTGCTCCACCATGAGTAATGACCGCATACTTAAACTGGCCACTTTGCATAACTAACTATTTTTATCTTTTGCAAGATTGACTTTGATTGTACGTCCATTAAAATCAAATCCGTTAAATTTTTCAATCGCACCAGCTGCCTCTTGTTGATTTTTCATTTCAACAAATCCAAATCCTTTGTTTCTCCCGGAATCTCTATCTTTTATGATATTGACTGATTGGACTGTTCCGCTTTCTGAAAACAAGTTTTCTAGGTCCATATTTTCAACATCAAAAGGAAGATTTCCTACGTACAATTTCGATTTCATTTATACCTCCTACAGGTAAGTTAAAATTCACTTGTGGGTTCGCATCAATTGAACCACCCATTCGCATGGGATTGAACCACCCCCTAGTTCATCCCTTAATTGGGGGGCACTCAACCATGACTCTGTGCTGACTACATCTCTACATCTCCTCGTGTCAATCACTTAATTTGATCCCCAGGTCCTTGGCCGCACGGGCCCTTCCGACACTCTCAGCCAGTTTCACAGCCTCCTGTTACTCATCTGTGTAATATCTTCTGGTGACACCCATAGTTCCTCCTTAATGGTTAGTGGTGCGTTCTATATGACGTGCCCAGTCATTTTTGGGGATATCCAGACAGAGATTTCTTTTTCTCTGTGTTGGACCTTTTTATCTAAACATTCCAAAAAAGTTTACTTTTTACACAAGCAAACCGTTTATCAACGAATTTTCAGACAAATTTCCATCAAATCACTGCCAGGTAAGGTTGTTAAAACAAAAGACCAGAAAAAAGACAGTGAAAAAATCTGGGTTACGATTGACCTTCAAAAACAACAGGTAGATATTTTAAATTTTAAAGGGTGTGTCTAACATACGTCCCATCAGATTTTGGCTAGCAAAGCAAGTTAAGGCTCATGTGTGTTTATATGTTATCTATCTTATCTTTTTTTTAAGGTTTCTTGAGTGGTGGTAGTCTATGTCCTCAACACAGGCTGAGTTTTCCTTAAACTGAGCCTGTCTGAGACGGGAGGTCATTTTCCTGTTCTGACGCTCCTGGAACTCGTCATCAACAAGCAGTCCCACAAACTCTGAGGTTTCAAGGGACCTGTGGTCGGGTTGACTGAGTCTTTGTTTAAAACTCTCTGCCATTTTATACATTTTCATGTGGATCATTTTCTCCACTGTTTGTTCTACAAGCATGGGCTCTTCCTCCTTATTTATTTGTTTTATTCCTTTCTCTGTTTCTACAGGTAACAGTCCTTGCCCCGGACATTCGTGTTTGAGGTAAAAAAACTTTGTTGTTGTTTTTCTGTTTTTTTGACATTGGCCTTTTCCATCCTGTTTTTCAGGATGTTTTTAACCGTTTGGTACTTAATGGCTCCAATGGCTATGGCATTTCCACAGGCCAGGTTCAGACGATCCTCCCCGTATTTCCTGGCCAGACGGATCACTCCAAGAGCAGATCGGTAACCCTGCTCCAGGTGCTTTTTACTCTCAATGAGAAGTTTTATGAAAAGCCCCGTGTTTTTCCCCTTCTGTTTTCCCCAGTTGATAATACGCTCAGGACTCCATTCCAGGTGCTTCTGATGGGAGGGGGGACGGTGACTTGTTTCCGTACTGTAGCCTCCCCTTGAAAAACTCCTCCTGTGAGAGGCCACACGGGTGTTCCTGAAGAAAACCTCTATGAGTCTCTCTGTAGCCCGTATCTCCACACTTCTTTTAACAAGATCATAGGGAACACTGTAAAAATGATTCTCAAAGACAATATGATGGTCGATATTCACTGTGGCCCTCTTCCAAAAGGCCAACTCATAGGGCCTGACCGGAAGCCTCCCTAAAACAGGCCTGTCAATCTGTTCAAAAAGCTCTTTCCCTGATTTCCCAAAATGTCTCATCTTCCTGTTATTGATCGTCTCCAGACAAACCCTTATGGCCTCATAAAGGAAGTTGCTCATCTGAAAGATCCTTTATCTGATGGAACTCTTTAATCCCGGCTGTTAATGCTTTCTTTTCATACTCATAGACCGTGGTTTGACCACAGCCCAGTACTCTGGCTACTCTTCTTTGACTTAAGCCCGCTTCCAGACGGAGTCGAAAGAGTTCTCGGATGTTTTTCATAACTAACCTTCTTGCTGCCATTTGTTACCTCCTTTGTTGGAGGCAGTATCTTGCAGCTTTTTTGGTTAGTGTCGCTTAAACCTGCTTGGTTTCGGAGCATCACGGCCACCCTTTCGGAAAATCTAAAAAGTGACCGCCTTCATACCGAAATGATGACCGCCTTGCTCCGAAACGATGACCGTCTTACTCCGAAAGGGTGACCGCCTTACTCCGAAACAGGCAACAACCGACGAATTTAAAGGAAACTTAATATTCAATATAAAAAGTCAGATAAGGGGATTAAATCCTTTGGTCATTCCTTTGATCTTGACTGTGGATTCCACTTCGGGAACAGCCGAGACCCGGCCCATAAAATCCTGTGGTGCTTATGATTCAACAATCCAAGACTTATTAGACCGTATTGAAGACCTGGAAAACCCAGCACTTCGATGTACAGGGGACCTTCTATATAACCCACTCGTCAACCGGTGTATGTGTCCTGGTAACGCCTTTTCAACCTCTGCAACTATTTGTGGGAACAAGAAAACCTGTCCCACCAGTGAGGTCTGGTACGGCAATGAGTGTATAGCAAAGAACAGCTTTCCTTGCTCAGAAGACAGGATATGGAGTCCTAATTTCGGACGGTGTTTGTGTCCTACTGGAAGACAACTTAATACGTTGACTATGCGTTGCGTTCCTGTTGGCCCAGGTAATTGTCCAGATGCAAGAACCTGGGTTCAAGAAGACCGGCGGTGTAGGTGTCCAATTGGTCATACATTGGATCGGACAACTCAACAGTGCGTGCTGGTACCTTAAAAGAAGCCGTTAACGAGACCTCATTTTTTTACCTTTTAAAAAAATTTTAGTTTTAAAAGTTTTTCTCTTGACCGCTTTGGCAAGTCAATCTCAATGTTTTTCCTGACTTCCGCATTTTGCATTTGCGTCATGAGTAATTTCAATAGTTTGCAGAAGGCGGGGGTCACTACAAAAGCAGTGGTTTCAGGAATCCAGTATTTTAACTTTGGAATCAATTTCAAGATTCAAAGCCTTATAAAGCTCCTTTTGCTTGTCCGTTATCTTTGTTCCCCATTTTCAGGTATTTCTTTGTTCCCGTGTTATTAACAAGATTAGTAACTCTCACCCTGGAGTCTTTCATCTTCTTCTCAACTCTTTCAATGAGCCTTTCCCGGTCCCTTATGTCTTTCCCTGCCCTTTTGAGATTGTAATGGACAATCAGTCTTCTTCCCTCATACTCATACTCTTTCATCCAGTCTTTAATGTTTTCGTTCTCTTTGAGTTTGTTTCCCACATCCGTGAGAATCCGCTCCTGAATCTGTTTTCCCATGGACTTGAGTTTGGCCTCACTCAAATGACCAAATGACCACAAAATAGGATTCACAAAACAAAAAACTCAGAAAAAACCCGGAAAACAAGGATGGAATATCTCTCGATTTTACAAAAAAGGCCTTTTATCCTTCTTATACCCTCAAACAAGAGAACTTCACAAGAGAACTTCATCAGTACGACGAGATTATCGAGGTACTGAAACGAACGAGGGATATGAAGTATTTACTAATATTTTTCACACTTATAATGAGTCCTTTAGTTTACGCCAATAATTCTATTCTGTTTGTGACAGACACAGGAGCGACGTGTTCCGGTATTCCAATAGCAAAAGACACGTTTTATACCGTAAAACACTGTGTCTCGGACGAAGCCACAAGAGTTATAGTCTTTATACTAACAGATGAAAATAATTTGACCCGATACACATCCAAATTTGAGAGGATCGTTAACCCGGAACGAGAATCAAAAGGAGATTACCCGTTAAAGATTAAAATAAAGTACGATGTATTTACAGACGAGATATTTCCTGTTGATGGGAATGCGAGAGCCAGGAGATATGAGGTTCACTGCACGTATTTGGATTCATTAAATAGAGCCTCAAGAGCTAAAATTGTTGTGGAAGATGTCAATTTTGATGATGATGGAATAACATCAGAAGCCTCGGCCATTATATCTGGATGTTCTGGGGGAGGATTATTCGCAATGACTGTAGATGGACCCGTATTAGTTGCTCTGGTAAGCCAACTCGCATATTCGAGATTTTCTATATCTATGGAAACGTCCCTGGTCGTGTATAATGAAGCTATCTACAAGGAATTGGAAGGAGATGAAAATGATCTTACAGACTACGGTGGTAAAAGATAAGATTGTGTTTTATCCCATGCGTAGATCAATATAAATGCCTCTGATTTTTTTCATGACCCCTACTCCTATGACTCTGTTTGTTTCCCCTTACATATCAATTAGCACATCGTATCAAGCAATCTCCTGCTAACAAGATATTCTCGCCTAAACTGTAAATTATTTACAAACATTGGTTTTTTAAAAAATTTCTTCTTAAAACGTGCGTATAATTTCAGGATCGACGATTTAACAAAACTGACAGCTCGTGACAAGTTTGGCCAAATATGCAATCTGAATGCATATTTGGCCATATTCTCTGGACTTTTCGAATAATAGGCCATAGACTGGAATTATGAAAGTCACACAAAAAACCAAACAAAGTCAATATATACGAAGACTCCTTACAAAAGAAATAAAAAAATCTGCTCAGGAATACCCCGTTGTGGCAATTTTGGGTCCCAGACAATCCGGAAAGACCACTGTGGCAAAAAAAACTTTTCACAACAGAAAATACATCTCCATGGAGAATCTGGACAATAGAGAATTTGCCTCACAGGATCCAAAAGGCTTTTTGGAAACTTATGGTTCAAACGTCATTATTGACGAAGTTCAAAGAACTCCGGAAATTTTATCTTACATCCAGACAAAAGTGGATAAAGAGAAAAAAAAAGGACAATTCATTTTAACAGGATCTAACCAGTTTTTACTGGAAGAAAAATTGACCCAATCCCTGGCCGGAAGGGTCTCCCTCTTACGCCTGCTCCCTTTATCTATGAAAGAGTTAATATCACATAAGGAATTAAAAAGCCTCAATCATCTTATCTTCAAAGGTTTTTACCCCCAATTACACGGGGAAGAGATAAGAGTAAAACAATGGTTTGACAATTACATCGACACCTATGTCAATAAAGATGTAAGACTCATTAAAAATATCAGTAATCTGGGACAATTCAACACTCTTTTAAAAATGCTTGCCGGTAGAGTTGGACAATTAGTCAATCTCCAGGCATTGGCCAATGACTCTGGCATTTCCCAAAACACCGTAAAATCCTGGCTGTCTCTCCTCGAAAGCAGTTTTATTATTAAAAAACTGTCCCCTTATTATAAAAATTTTAACAAAAGACTGACAAAATCCTCAAAAATATTTTTTTACGATACCGGGCTTCTCTGCCGCCTTCTGTCCATAAAAAAACCTGAAGAAATAAATATTCATTCACTCAAGGGATCTCTTTTTGAAAACTTTGTTTTTATAGAGCTGGAAAAACATTTTTTTAATCTCGGGGAAAAACCTCCCGTCTACTTCTGGAGAGACAAGGGAGGGTATGAAATTGACTTTTTAATTGA
Organism: Bdellovibrionales bacterium; assembly: GCA_965218815.1. Taxonomy (GTDB): domain Bacteria; phylum Bdellovibrionota; class Bdellovibrionia; order Bdellovibrionales; family JAGQZY01; genus JAGQZY01. The sequence continues at coordinate 2,359,106 of CBDCLX010000002.1, forward strand.
TGAAAAAGTTTTAAAAATAATAGAGGCCAAATCAGGGCAAACGCTTTCCCAGGATGCTTTTAAAAATATAAATTATTTCAAAAACATCACTAATTACAAAACAAAATCCTATTTAATTTATTCTGGAAAGGAAAAACAAATCAGGAATGAGACAACAGTTCTCCCATGGAAAGAAATCAATCAGGTCTACCTGGCAAATCCCTAAAACCCCTTGGAGTAGGTAAAGCTTTTGATTTCAATACAATGTCCAAAAGGGTCTTTGAAAAACATTGTCTTTTACTCTCCAGTCTGATCCTTAAACCGGGTCTGAGGTTTTAAACCAAAATCTGTACTTGCTTTTTCCAGAATATAAAGCTTGATTAAATCCCCATAACAAAGTGAAAAAGTCTTAAGAATCTCTATAAAAAACACGAAAAAATAACAAATAAAAGAAAAATCTCTCTGCCTAAAAAAGCGGTGATTCTGACTTTAAGAGCCTTGAGGACCTCTTCCTGGCTTTGGATACACACACGGGGAAAAGGTCATGAAAACTTTTACAGGCCCCGTGGCGGCCTTTATGGGGGTTTGGGTGCTTGCCCCCAACAAGCAAAAAAAGAGCGAAGCTCCCTACCCTGGAGATTTTTTGAGGGACATTGCTAGCAATGACCATACTTGCATCACGCAAATGACTCCAAATGACCCCAAAAGACTCCAAACCAAAACAGGTAAAAAATATGTAACAAAACCAGGAAAAGGAGGTGACAAAACTTTATTTGTTTTTGGAGTGATTAGAGAGCGGTGTTTGAAATTCGAGGCAAACACACCATGGAACCTTATGAGATTGGTTCTGGGTCTTGGAACAAGGGAGGCCAGGCGAGAGAGAAAATCCAGGGGGTCAAGGACAATCCGCGTGGTTCCGTTCTCATAGGGGGTTTTTAACTGATAAATCACCTTCCCCTGTGAGTTCATGGAAAGCCTTTGTTCACTGAGACCTGGTCTGTCTGAAAAACCTTTCAAAACTGACCCACTTAAGTCTGAATGAACTCATGGGTTCCCAAAAACCCTGACCCCTATTAACCACCCGTGTATCAAAATGGATCGTAAAAAAATCTGACATCTTTTCCTTTTATAAACAGTGATATCTCAGTGTTTACAATTGTTAATTTTGTCTATTGCCGATATTTTTGAATTCGTATCCAAACCAGTTCATTCACTTTATTGGTATCAGTCTTGCTTAAAAGTTAAATGAACAATTCTTATGATTAGGGTTGTAACCAAAAAAACAGGGGGTAATTATTATGCTTAAATTTTTTACAAAGAGAAACGTCTTTCGGTCGTTTTCTTACTTTTTCTTAATTTTCATTATTATAGGAAGTTATCAAAACTGCGATCAAAAAGAGGGAAATAATCTCTATTCTTCTTATGATTTGGATAATTCAAACAACAAAGTTATACAAGATCAGAATGATGGTTCTTTCGGAGAAGGTGACATAATAACTGTTAACTCCATAACTGTTAACCCCGACAGTCCTCTTCTTGATAATAATTCTTTTCTTGAACCCGAACCACCTGATGGCCATCCCGGTGGTCCTTCTGAACAAAAAAAGTTTTGTGTAGCAAAATATGATTCGCAAGGGTGCAATATATGCTCCCTGCAACCTGATAATCAATGGTTTTGTACCATGAAGGGCTGCCTTCCAGACACAAAAGAGAAAAAAGAAGAGTTGAACAACAGGGCTAATCAATGTGTATTATACCGTAAAGGCGACAAGCTTGGAGACAGCTTGATAAATGAGTATTGCATCGAAAAATATGATTCGCAAGGGTGTAATATATGTTCCCTGCAACCTGACAATCAATGGTTTTGTACCATGAAGGGCTGCCTTCCAGACACAGAAGAGGAAATAGAAAAGTTGAAGTGGCTATCTAATTTATGTGTGGGTTATGCAGAGTATCCAATTGATAATCCTCCTGGCGATGGGGGTATCATTGGTGTTCCAAGTGAACCAGCACCTCACGACTAATAGTACTCCTCCAATGGAACCAGGGAACTTTTAAAAGCAAACAAAGACGTGACATCCAGCCCATAAAAAGAAGGGCTGGATGAGACTTTTTCTGGACGAGTATAAGAAGGATAAGAGGCGTTTTTTATGAAATCAAGAAGTATTTAATGTATTCCCCCTCCTTTTTTCAGACCTTTTAGACTCTGTTTTTGTTTCCTGTTTCTGGAGATTTTTGGTTTTTGGAGTGATAAGATGACGATGTTTGGAATTTGGGGCAAAACTTGAGAAACCCATCAAATTCCTTTTTGACAAATTCAGGGAGTCCAGTTTCATAATCCCGGTCCATTTGTTGGTAAAAAGTCAAAAGATTTTCCTGAATGAGTTTATAAAGAAGAGTTTCCTGTGGTTGATGTCGTTTGTAACTGACAGGGGGATTGTGACAAGTTTGGCCAAATAAGCAATCTGAATGCATATTTGGCCATATTTTCTGGACTTTTCGAATAATAGGCCATAGACTGGAATTATGAAAGTCACAAAAAAAACCCAAACAAAGTCAATATATACGAAGACTCCTTACAAAAGAAATAAAAAAATCTGCTCAGGAATACCCCGTTGTGGCAATTTTGGGTCCCAGACAATCCGGAAAGACCACTGTGGCAAAAAAAAGTAGTTTTGAAAATTCCTAAAGCCATAGAATCTCCTTTAAACTATAATTACTATGGGTGAAAATCCTCATTAAAAATCCCCCTCTCTCTAAGGGGAAAACACTTATGGATATTTTTAAGAGTGTTTATGGCATCAAATAAATCTGTGGAAACAGCTATGGCATTGAGAGTGCCATCTTCCCTGGCATTATAATGTTGTTGTCCCTTCCAATCACCATTCATGAACCTGTCGTACTTCTCCATATCTTCGAGAAACAAACTGGTTCTAAAGAGAGAACACTCTCCTTTCTTCTTTCTCTGTTCTTGAATTGTTTCTACAATACTCTTCATAGCACTTTGGCAACGTGCCTTGATATTTTTAGACTTGGGGTAACGAGAACTAACAGTGTTTTTTTCATCGGAAAGCAGGCCATTAGATTTCCAGGTGACTTTCTGCTTTTTAGCAGGGTCATACAGCAATTTTCTATGATTTCTGGGTCTATAAACTCCTGTAGGCAATTCAAAAAGCCTGCCTATAAAATCCAGTTCTTCAAAAAACTCCACAGAACCCCTCTTCTCTCCATGGACGGCACGTCTCAACTCGTAAAGTGCCACATCCGTAGCACAATTGGCTATCCTATTAATCAATTTCATACTTATATCTGTTTCTGCGTGTGGTTCCATGGGCAACAAACCGATATCCACACTAAATCTTTTTAATCTGATCTTTAAATCATTTTCTTTGAGTAAGCATCTATACCCTTCCCAATCACCTAATGTTATATCCATAATCTCATGGAATCCAAAGCCAACAAAATCTATGTCTGAGTATATGCTACACAGATAGTTGTAAGGGTTCATCCCGAAAGAAGAAAGAACCTGATTGGCCACATATTTCTCCTGATGTTCCCCAAGGTTAAAAGGGGTTATGGCTGAAATTTTGGAACTATCAACAACCTCACACTCTTCAAGATAAGAGAAAAATGAGGGACTGTTCCTGTCGTTTTCTTCATTGATAACAAAACAAGCTGATTTTTCACCGAGTACATCCGGATTTGCCCCTATATAGACTTTACAATGCAAGTCCCTCATTCGGCATAGACTCTGACCACCACCATAAGCATTAGGTGAACAAAACAAAATTAAAAAATAAAAAAGAGCGTTTTTATTCCATTGAATTATCTTTATCTTTTTCGGAATCATTTTATGCCTCCTTTCTCTAAAACAAAGGTTCCTGTGCTTCATTTCAGTAAATCTGTTTGATTGATTTTTTGTCTTCCTGGATTCCATTTCAAATGGACAGTTTGTTTGACTATGTTATCCAGGGTCTTTCAATTACTTGATTTTTTTTTGTAGTGTATTTCCCATGACAAGTAAAGCCTTAATGGTGACTTTGAAATTTTTTCACGGTATTATACTGATCGTGTTTGAAAGGTCCTGATTTTTTTGACTGCTGGCTTTGGAGGAGATGACAAAACATCAGCACCTCCATTTAAACCCATGGAGTTCAATCTGGAGTATTTATGGGGAGAAACCCTCTGACTCCCGCTCCTGATTTAAGCTAAAACTCTTTCTTTGAATAATAATGTACAAAGTTTTTCTTTGATCCGTGTTCAACCTGTGATTTATTGATTCAAAGGGGTGAAAGGAGAAATCAATTTGAGAAGTCAATCTGAGAAGGCAAAATCAGTTAACCAATCCGAAGCTCTGACCAGTTTGTGACCTTCCACCGTGGTTTTAGCTCTTTGAAATTGCTTGACAAGCTGGACGCATTTAACATTCTTAAAATGAGGTACAAAGTGTTTAAAGTTCGGAGAAAATGTTTTGCTTTTCCGTTTGACTTCAATGAGCTTTTTCTCTTGACCGCTTTGGCAAGTCAATCTCAATGTTTTTCCTGACTTCCGCATTTTGCATTTGCGTCATGAGTAATTTCAATAGTTTGCAGAAGGCGGGGGTCACTACAAAAGCAGTGGTTTCAGGAATCCAGTATTTTAACTTTGGAATCAATTTCAAGATTCAAAGCCTTATAAAGCTCCTTTTGCTTGTCCGTTATCTTTGTTCCCCATTTTCAGGTATTTCTTTGTTCCCGTGTTATTAACAAGATTAGTAACTCTCACCCTGGAGTCTTTCATCTTCTTCTCAACTCTTTCAATGAGCCTTTCCCGGTCCCTTATGTCTTTCCCTGCCCTTTTGAGATTGTAATGGACAATCAGTCTTCTTCCCTCATACTCATACTCTTTCATCCAGTCTTTAATGTTTTCGTTCTCTTTGAGTTTGTTTCCCACATCCGTGAGAATCCGCTCCTGAATCTGTTTTCCCATGGACTTGAGTTTGGCCTCACTCAAATGACCAAATGACCACAAAATAGGATTCACAAAACAAAAAACTCAGAAAAAACCCGGAAAACAAGGATGGAATATCTCTCGATTTTACAAAAAAGGCCTTTTATCCTTCTTATACCCGAAGGGATCATGTGTATGAGTTTGGAGGAGTCTCCCTTGAACCTCCTCCTGATGGACTTTTCATTCGTGGACGTGTGGCTAAGAGGGTTTATGATAGCTGCTATTCAGTCAGGTATGGAATTGAAGCTTTCTTTGCTCCCAAAGAGAAAGCTTTGGACTTTGAAAAAAAGTTGCGTCATGATGGTGTTGCTGTTCTGATGGTTACCCCTGACGGGAAGGCTGCACTTAAAGATGTCATTTCAGGGTCAGCTTCGGGGGAGCAGGGAAGGGATGAAACTCCAAATCCGGAAACCGATTCAGCTTCTGGTTTATGCGAAAATTGAGTCAGAATCTGCAAGTTTTTAAGATAAATTTTATTAAATTCCACATTTTTCAGGATCAACTATTTTATCAAGACCATTCTCCCACATTAAATGCCCCCATAAGACGCATAAAAGAGAGCTTCTCCCCCTTCCGCTCTGTATTGAAAGGGATATTCTCTCGCAATAGGGGTTGAGTTCTGCGGGAAAAAGTAGTGTCTTCACGGGAGGCTTGTGTGACTGTCACAAAAAAGGGATCATTATCGACGATTCTTGCAACATCATCAAGATTGTCAGTTCCTTCAAACGAGGATCTGATAAGAGCTGAGAACTGTTCCAACCCTTGTTCTTGTTGTTCAAGTTCATCCGTCCAGCGAATAAGAAGATCCGGGTTTCCTGTCAAATGGGTTTTTGTCATAAAATGGGAATCAACAATGAATTTTCTAAAAGCCTCGTCTTCCCAGTGATGAAAAAATGTTTTTCCATCAAAGCCTTCTTTCAAAGCCTTTTCTGCGATTTCTTTAAAAAACCTGTCTCTGTTGAAAAGAGCTGTGTAGAGGTCGGCATACCAAACATCAAATTCATCGGGGCTGAGACCTGAATGTTTGGTCAGGGCATAAAGAACACTGTAATGGGGAGTATTGAGATCATCAGATTTCGGCATGAGCCTCTTCCACAGATCATCCACAAGGTCTGAAAGTCTTTCCATCTGTTCTGTGTTACTGAGATCCAATCGTTTTTGAAAAAAGGCTCTATAGATATCCATGTATTTATTGAAATTGGGATCATGAACCCGGGTTCCAAAAAATCGGGCAATATTTATATCCAGACTGCCGTCAATCAGTTTGAGAGGATCCTCTGTGGCATCTCTGAGTTTGTTTATAACGTGTTCAGGGATATCTCCACGACTGATCCCCTTTGTTTCCAGGATTTCATCCAGAGTCCGGTTAAAATGTTCATCAATCGTTTGGGCTGGAAAAGTGACAGCCCTTTTGATATCAGGAGTTTTTTCTGACGGTGTTTTGAGTGCCCGGGTAAGTCCTCCCAGACCGCCACCATAAGCCCATATAGGGAATAATAGAAAGAGAGTACAAATCCCAATGGAACTTTTATTATTTATACTGATCGTGTTTGAAATGTATAGAATCATTCTCTACTCCTGTTGTTACTTTGTTTGTAAGGATTTTAAATTTTCAAAAAGAACACAGAATGTCAATGAAAACATGAAAAAACAAGGAAGTTTGTAAAAATTACAAATTGTTTGCAGCTCTGTTAAAGGTGTTTTATCCCAATTCTCTGAAGGTTTTAATTCAAGTTTTGCTTCTCTTAAATTACGATGCTCAGGATTTATTGGTGAAAACCAAGCCAAAGTTACAATCATTCGTCTTCCAACTTTCTTATTTGACAACCCTATTGGCAAGGGGAAATTATATTCATGACATTCATTCTCTTTAATTTCTCCGCATCCAATAATAGTTGTTCTTTGTTCTGTACAACCTAAAACCCGTTCAATATCAACCGCACCATAACCAATATAACGGGATATTTTCCTTTTTTGTTGGCTTCCAGAAATGTCAAGTGCTTGTTTTAGCTGATTTGTTACCAAATTATTATGTTTTGCTCCGTGAACAAGTAAAGTCTTTATGAGTACCGACATCAAATCATTTGGAATTGAGTTATTATTTTCTTCTTTCAAAAATGAGAGTACTTCATAAATCTGGAATATCTCTCAATTTCGTGAAAAATGTCTTTTATTCTTCTTATACCTGTTTTCCTGAAGCCGTTATTTCCAGAAAGAGTTTTCAGAGTTTGTTGATTGATGGCTTCAAGTTCAGAATCCGGTCCAAACAGGTCTGATCCAAATGAATCTGATCCAGACGAGTCTGGTTCATGGAGTTTTTCAGTTGTTCTAAAGGTTTCATTTTCACTCTGTGAGTTTCTCTGGTCGGGGATAATCAGCAGTAAAAGCACAAGACCCCCAATGCAGATAAAAAACAGTTTTTTGATATTTTCTGCTTTAAGATCTCTTTTTTTTGTAAAAGGTTTTTCTTCTTCAAAGAAAAAATTCTTTATTTTTTCTACCATTTTCCAACCTCCTTGATTGTTAGGTGTGATATTCTGTTTCTGTGAAATTCCATTCTGATAGGGAATCGGGTGGAAAGATTTTTTCTTTCCAAAAGAATAAGTCCTGAGACACTTCTTTGAAAATTCAGAGTCAATCCGTCAAAGAAAAGTTTATAAATGGGAATCGTCTTTTTGTTCTGTTTGATTTTAATCCATGAAGGATTAACTTTTTCATCTTTTATGGAATAGACAGTGAAGTCTATGGCATAGATTCCGTTTTTCGTGGAACCAATTTTATTGACAATCAAACGTATTTCTTCATTGTTTAAAAAGATTTTAAACTTTTTCCATTGGATGTTCTTTAAAACGTCTGATTGTTTTTCTGAATCTTTTTTCAATTTATCTCTTGGCTTGTGTTCAACTCCAGATGCTAAAGAAACCCTGGGCTTTAAGTAAACAACATAATCAGCCAGGTGTTTTTGTGTTGAAACAAGCCTCACGTTGTATCTGTTGTGATTTGTGAAATATACAGGTTTGTTCCAACTAAGGCTCTCAGGGGTTTAATCGTTATAGCCTTATCCAGGTACTCCACCTTAAAGGCAGACTGGTTTCCGATAACAAGCCTTGTGGGTACATCAGGAACCTGAACAATGGTGGCAAGCCCTAAAGCTGTCTTCACAGTAACAATTTGATCTGGCTTTAAAATCACATGGCGAACTCTTGCTTGAATCGGCAAAATACAAGTGGTCAGTCAAAAACAGACCGCCAATAAAAATGAATACATATTCACTCCCTATGGTTAGTGGGTTAATTTAATTGTTTGGTTTTTATTCTTTGAAATAAAATAAAAGAAATCTAATTTGTACAAGCTCCTGACTTTTGCCGGAGTAAAATTATTAAAAATTGAGCTACAAACTCATCCCCTTGTTTTTCAAGGTCCTTACAAATATCAAGAAGACATTTATCACAATCAAGATTCATTTTTTTAGAAAATTTTTTTATTTCTTCACTTAAATTGTTCTTAGGATTTATCAAAAAATAACTTTTACATGATTTAAAATTAGGGTAAGATTTTAGTTGATGATTTCAGAAAAAGATCAACAACTTAAGATTAAGCTATCTACAGTTCTTGCGTTACTAAATGAACGTCAAAGAAGAATATTATGTGCATAGGGTATAAGCTGGTGTCTATAGTTTTGAGAATGCGAGATCAAAGTTTCACTTCACAACTCCTCCTTCAAACCGGGAACTCGACAAACTCCTGGCAAACATTGTTCACAGAGTGGTCAGGTTTCTTGAAAAACGGGGACTCATTCAAAGGGATGAGGATCAGGCTTTTCTATCAATAAACCCAGACCCCACGGCCATGGACCAGGTCCAATCCTCATCGATTACTTACCGAATAGCCCTTGGCAAGCACAAAGGGCAAAAGGCCCTGACACTGAAAACCCTTTCTGAAACAAACCACAGGGAAACAAAGCCTTTTCTGTCCAGATATTCCGGTTTCAGTCTCAATAAAGGGGTTTCCACAAAAGCTCACCAGAGGGAAAAGCCTGAAAGGATTTGTCGTTACATTTCAAGACCAGGTTTGAGTGAACAGAGACTTTCACTCAATTCCCGGGGGAAAGTGATTTATCAGTTAAAAACCCCTTATGAGAACGGAACCACCCGGATTATCCTTGACCCTCTGGACTTTCTCTCACGACTGGCTTCCCTTGTTCCAAGACCAAAAACCAACCTCATAAGGTTTCATGGAATCTTTGCCCCAAATTTCAAACACCATCGTCTTATCACTCCAAAAACAAAAAGCCCTGAAAAACAAGCAACAAAGTCCGGAAAATCCTCTTCCATGAACTGGGCCGGGAGACTTAAAAGGGTTTTTGGAATGGACATTGAGGTTTGTTCGGAGTGTGGGGGGAAACTCAAAGTCATCTCTTCCATAGAGGGACCTGAAGTCATCAAAAAGATTCTCACCCACTTGGGACTGGAGTCAGGAATTCCAGAGCCCTGTTCTCCAAGGGGGCCACCGGAAGAGGAGGAGGTTTTCCATTTCTCATGAATCTTGTTCATTGAAGAACTCTGACGGAGAACCCGGGTTTTCTGTGATGGATTCTCTTATTCAAGAATTCACTTTTCCAACCAAATCAGGTTTGGAATCATAAATCCTCAAGAAAAACTCCTCTCAAATGACCATAAAATGGAGTTCGTAAAGCAAAAGATCAGAAAAACTCAGAAAAACCATGAAAAACGGGGTGGAAATACATCTTGATCTCTAAAAAAATATCTTTTATCCTTCTTATACACATAATCGACTGTGGGTGATGTGAAAAGATTTTTAAGGAAATAAATTAAAACAAACAGTCTATTATAAATCCTCAAGATTTTTGTTTTTTAAAAAGTCCAAAAAAAGAGATTTGCATTCTTTCATAGATATTTTCAAATTATGCCAGGTACTTATAGCTGTGGAATATTTTAATTTTACATTTAATGGAATGTATTTTTTGATTTCCAATTCAGGCTCTTCACCTATATTTTTTTTTACCATGAAACAGAAATGGTTTTGTTTAAAAGGTTTTTTTTTGTCAAGAAAAATATAAATATTCAAAAAACCAAACTCGTAAAAAAATATGATAGAATCAATTTCCTTCCAAGAAAAAAAATTCTCTTTTCCCCAGAGAATATTTCTGCAGAAGAAACCATCATTGGTTAGTGTGTAATTACTTGTAAGAAAAAATAAAGCAGTAAACCCTATTAAGAAAGCAAGTATAAGCATACCAGGAATTGTAGAAACAAAAAATATAAAACCACCCATAAAGGCATCTATAAAAATGCAAAATACTCCATGATCTGTTTTGCCAGGACTATAAGTCAATGCGGTCCATATAGAAACAAATAATAAAACTCCAATCAAAGAAAAACCACATAATCGTAAACCAGATTTGAAATTATAAAAAAGATCCATATTATAATAAAATACATCTGAATTTTCGTTATTTTTTTCTTTAACCTTTGAAAATTTATTTATAAAATTCCAAACAATCTCAGTGATTCTTTCTGATATTATGGATTCTAAAGATTTTGATGGAAACTCAGGTTGAAGATCAATGGGTACATATTTTTTCATCTCCCTTTTAAACTCACAACTCATGGGAACATTCACTCGAAAGAAAAAAGATTTCTTAGGTAAAAAAAGACTCTCTGAGGGGTTTCTCCTTAAAATAACACGCCAAAAACCAAAATCATTTTCAATATGGATGAACTTGATCTCATCCCAGGAAATAAAACATTCTCTTCCTAAAAGCCATCTGTAGTAAAAACCCTCTTCAGTCAACCTGTAACGTCTTCCAAAAAGAAAATTCACAATCCATAAAGATAAAAAACCAATAAGTACCAAAAAGAAATAAACATTGGGCATCAACGTGGACCAAAGAAAATACAAGGATGAAGATGGCCAATGCCCTTTGGAAATAATTTTAAAATCATCAAACCAGATAAATAACAGAAAAGCAATGAAACCAAGAACAGTGAAATAAAACAGGGAAAAGTTGAAAATGTATGGATAGTAACTGGTCTGATAAATTTGCCCTTTTTGACTTTTCATCTTCCTTCCTCTTTAAAGAATAGAAAACCCCAGGAACTTAATCAATAAAAATCACCAGATTTGAACCTCTTTTACATTCACTATTCTCCATCACTACACCTTGGGTTTGTTATTGGGACGTGGTAACGAACATAAGCACCATAGTCTCCATTGCGATCTATATTGTTTGAAAAATGAACATCATCAGCACTGAACAGTATCCTATGGGCTCCCTCTGGAACCTGGAGTTCTGTCACATTTTCTTTATAAAGAGCAAAATCCTGTGGAATATCAGTAGGAAGTCCACCTGGAGAAGTGGGGCGAGTCACTAGAAAGCCTACATGGCCCGAAGACTCTCCTGGTGATAAAAAAGTTCCCGTTTGGTTGACAAGCACTGCTACCATCCCCTTAAGGGTATCCCCATAACTGGTGTCATCCCCATCGGGATCATAGGTTCCTGTCATGCGAAGTTCAATAAAATCTCCAGACTCAATTTCAGAAGGCAGGGTATAAGAGCTTGCAGGACCTATGAGGTTTTGATCATCATGTCTGGGGTCAGTAAAAAGATAAGTTCCTCTTGGATTCACTGAAACAAAATCCTCTACAGAACAACTGGCAACCAGATCTAATTCCACGTCTTTATAAACTTCACCCACCTCCGGGTTGTAGTAACCAAATCTTACTGTGACTGTCTGGCTTTGGGGAGATGATAATTTAAAAGTTCCACTCCCCCAATCAATAGAAGTGTCAACATCATCAAATTCTGATTCGTGAACATAGAAGTGCAAGTTATAAGGATTTAGCTCTGCTGTGGAGATATCATCTTCTACGGGTGGATTGGGAAAGGATAAAAGAGAAAATCTTGGGGCAGGTAAATTCAAAAGATCGAGAATATTACGGACTGGATCAATAGCATTGTTAATTTTTACTATAAGATCATTCATATCACTGACAATTGTCGCTCCCTCTCTTGGAATTCTGAATGGAGAATTTCTATCATTAAAGGAGAGAGTCTGAACAATTACAGAGGAAGTGAAGGGAACAGAAACATTTGAAAGAATTTCCATAGAATCTTCATTTTGATAATTAAAAACAAAGGATGAAATTGCTTTTTCGACTTTTTTGAGTAATCTAAGAACTAAATTTTTAACAGAAAAACCTGCTAAAGCTACACCACTAGCTATAAGAATTGTTCCTGCTAAAGGTTGTGGGTTAAATATAAGACCACCTGAAAGTATCAATCCTAAACCAGAAAATGCTAATCCTTTATTGATATTTAATTTTCCCAATTCACTCTGACCAAAATCCTCACCTGATCTTTGTGAACTACTGGTAAGGCTGGATAAAAGCTCCTGAAGATTCACTTTCTGCATATTGGTTTTGAGAAGAAGAGCCGTCTGTTGTTGATCCTCTGCACTGAGCTTGGAAAACTCTGTCTTTATATGCTGAACAACTCCTTTTCCCCACTGTTTGAACGACGCTTGCTCATCATCGTCAAAAACATTGTTTATATGAGTTTCCAGACTATTCAGTTGTCCATTCATATAGGTGGAAGCATCAGTAATTGTCAGAGCCGATAAAACTTCAACACTTGAAGAGTAATTAAGACTGGGAACACTGAACTCATAACTCCCCTGGGTCATGGTTGTCGGAACCAGAAAACCATAAATCTTGGGATCCAACTCTGACTTTGAAAGAGTCACATTCGTTGTCCCCAAGGTGGCTGCTATTTGATTTGGTTTATCTTTACCGTGCCTGAAATAAAACAAGACCATCTCATGGGGGCGAATGTCCGGCATATTCACTTCAACACCCTTATTACTGATTGCAACCCTATTGTAATTGTTAACAACTGTCAGAAGAGGATGGTACCTCCCAGGCATTGGGAAAGTAAATGTGGTACTATTATTACCCTCACTGGCCTCAAGAATCTCACTGCTTCCCTCCATAAAATCCCAGTAATATCGAGTCAAATGACTTTCTTCATCCTCATTTTCATCACTATCAGCCTCAGGGGAAAGATCGTTTACTTGAAACGTAATCTCCAAAGGATTGGACTCCGAAGCTGTGACTGTATAATCAACTTTTGGAAAATGCAAACTCCCAACAGGATCAAAGTAATAACCTGTTTTATCAGAAGATTCCGGATACTGAACACTGTTATCCACGGAAAAACTCCTGCTATCACAGTGAATACTACTGCTTCCAAGAAGCTGAACATTTTTTTCAATGAGAAGATGGTAATGGGACTGAAGGTCAATGTAAGAGGCTTGAACTATCACATTTCGACCAATATGGAGTTGACTCACTGGAAGAGAGAAAATTTTGTCAAAATTTATTTGAATGTAACCATCAGGCCTATTCAATTTCCCTGTGAAAATCTTTACAGAATTATTTATTGAGAGATTGGAATTCTTATCCACAGAAGTCCTGTAATAAGCATGGATTTTTAAGTCTCCCCCATTCATTGTAGTTCTTTCCCTCAAATGAACCCTGGACTCATCATCCTGTCCATAGGACTGGAGGGTAATATAACCTCCATCAAAGGTAGAACCAGGTTTGACCACAATACTTTTTTCAGAATGGATTTCAATGTCACCAGTACCTGTATCCAGAACAACCCCATCCTCCATCTCCACTCTTTCCGCTCCTGTCAGGCAAAGATTGCTATTAGTGAGTGTGATATTTTTAGCGGAGGCGATCTTAATCTGGCAGGGAGTTGAGACACTTAAGTTTGATGAGCCTGTATGATTAAAATTGATAAGAAGATGTTTGAGCTTTCCATTTTCAAGCCCCCGGGTGCTTTGGTAAGTTTGAAGCTCAGTGAGGGATTCAGCGACAAAAGTCCCTGAACACATGGAATCATTGAGATTTTCAGGGATAGGACAGTTATCAGCAGCAATCAATGATGTTGAAAAAAAGAAAAATGAAAGAAAGAAAAGAATTAAATTTGTTTTCATAGAGGCCTCCTTGAATTAAGTTTTTATTTAACAGAAGAGGCTTTTGTTAAGAGATTTTTGTTCCAGGCTGATTTTTTTTTAAGTCGATTGATCCGCTTAGAACAAAGGATCTCTTGTTCCCTTATACAAAATGTCCTTCATTAAATTACAAAATAAAATTTTAGGAGATATAAAAAAATTTTGCAAGTTATTTTTAATAATAGAATCAAATTGAGACAATAAAATAATTTATTTTTTCAATTTTATCAAAGTGAAACATTTTTCATTTTTTCTTTAAAGATTTGAAATGAAACTGAAATTATCATTCTCAACAGAAGTTTATGGTCTAATTACTAAGGGTTGTTGAGTCTTCTCTGATTTTCACATAAATTTTTTTAAGAGAATGAATTGACATTGAGTTATTTGGATTTTTTTGCTTTAAAGCATATTTTTTCTGAATAGCAAGCCATTTTTTAAATATTCACACTGAAACTTTTTATTGGGAGGAAGCCATTGTCTTGGCCCTTTGGCCCCTTTCTTTCGGTTCAATGCTGATAAGACAGGAATCAGGTTTTCCATATCATTTGCAAATTGTGTGTACTTATTCAAATATTTGATTCTATTTTCAACCCCTCCGGGTTGATTTTAATTTTTGAAAAGGCTGGGAATATCTCTTTGGATTGGAAAGAAGGGATCAATGTAAGGATGGAGCCACTCAAATCCACAGGCTCTGATGAGTCATGGTGTGGAATCTGCTCCGTTTTCCACAAGGATATCTATGATCTCCCTATGACCTCGTTCTTTAGCCATGAAATAAGCCGTTTCACCAAAGCGGTCTTTCTCATTTATGGTTTCCCTGACAAGAGGTATTTTCAAAAGTCTTCTGACAGCTTCAACGTCTCCATAAAAACTGAATTCGTGTATAAGAAGGATAAAAGATATTTTTTTAGAGATCAAGATGTATTTCCACCCCGTTTTTCATGGTTTTTCTGAGTTTTTCTGATCTTTTGCTTTACGAACTCCATTTTATGGTCATTTGACAGGAGTTTTTCTTGAGGATTTATGATTCCAAACCTGATTTGGTTGGAAAAGTGAATTTTTGAATAAGGGAATCCATCACAGAAAACCCGGGTTCTCCGTCAGAGTTCTTCAATGAACAAGATTCATGAGAAATGGAAAACCTCCTCCTCTTCCGGTGGCCCCCTTGGAGAACAGGGCTCTGGAATTCCTGACTCCAGTCCCAAGTGGTTGAGAATCTTTTTGATCACTTCAGGCTCCTCTATTGAAGCGATGACTTTTAACTTTCCCCCACATTCCGAGCAAACTTCTATGTCCATTCCAAAAACCCTTTTAAGTCTCCTGGCCCAGTTCATGGAAGAGGATTTTCCGGACTTTGTTGGTTCTTGTCTTGCCATCAGCTTCCTGGTGGCTCTACTCAATCCTCATTTCTCCAATCCCTCTGTCAGTTACAAACGACATCAACCGGAAAAAACTCTTCTCTACAAACTCATCCAGGAAAATCTTCTGGACTTCTATCAACAAATGGACCGGGATTATGAACAAGGACTTCCGAAATTTGTCAAAAAGGAGTTTGATGAATTTCTCAAGTGCGGAGTCCTGGCCCATGGGTTTCCAAGGGTTCAATGCACATCCTGCAAGCATGAAAAACTTGTGGCCTTTAGTTGTAAAAGAAGGGGGTTTTGTCCCAGTTGCGGAGCCAGAAGAATGGCTGAAAGTGCCACCCATCTGGTTGATGAAGTTTTTCCTAAAAAACCCATGAGACAATGGGTTTTGACTTTTCCCTTTGAGTTGAGGTTTCTGTTTGCCAGAGAGCCAAAAATCATGGGAGAGGTTTTGGGGATTGTCAACAGGACCCTTTCCACATTCCTTATTAAAAAAGCGGGACTGACCAGAAAGTCCGGGGCCAGAACAGGTTCTGTGACCTTCATCCAACGCTTCGGGGGAAGTCTTAATCTCAATATCCATTTCCACATGATGTTTCCAGATGGAGTATATAGCTTTGAGAATGCGAGATCAAAGTTTCACTTCACAACTCCTTCTTCAAACCGGGAACTCGACAAACTCCTGGCAAACATTGTTCACAGAGTGGTCAGGTTTCTGGAAAAACGGGGACTCATTCAAAGGGATGAGGATCAGGCTTTTCTATCAATAAACCCAGACCCCACGGCCATGGACCAGGTCCAATCCTCATCGATTACTTACCGAATTGCTCTTGGCAAGCACAAAGGGCAAAAGGCCCTGACACTCAAAACCCTTTCTGAAACAAACCACAGGGAAACAAAGCCTTTTCTGTCAAAACACTCAGGCTTTAGTCTCCACGCCGGGGTTTCCACAAAAGCTCACCAGAGGGAAAAGCCTGAAAGGATTTGTCGTTACATTTCAAGACCAAGTCTGAGTGAACAGAGACTTTCACTCAATTCCCGGGGGAAAGTGATTTATCAGTTAAAAACCCCTTATGAGAACGGAACCACCAGGATTATCCTTGACCCTCTGGACTTTCTCTCACGACTGGCTTCCCTTGTTCCAAGACCAAAAACCAACCTCATAAGGTTTCATGGAATCTTTGCACCGAATTTCAAACACCATCGTCTTATCACTCCAAAAACAAAAAGCCCTGAAAAACAAGCAACAAAGTCCGGAAAATCCTCTTCCATGATATGGGCCGGGAGACTTAAAAGGGTTTTTGGAATGGACATTGAGGTTTGTTCGGAGTGTGGGGGGAAACTCAAAGTCATCTCTTCCATAGAGGGACCTGAAGTCATCAAAAAGATTCTCAACCACTTGGGACTGGAGTCAGGAATTCCAGAGCCCTGTTCTCCAAGGGGGCCACCGGAAGAGGAGGAGGTTTTCCATTTCTCATGAATCTTGTTCATTGAAGAACTCTGACGGAGAACCCGGGTTTTCTGTGATGGATTCCCTTATTCAAAAATTCACTTTTCCAACCAAATCAGGTTTGGAATTACACGCTGTTTCAATAGTTCCCAAGAAAGGTTTCAGACACCAAGAAAAACTCCTGTCAAATGACCATAAAATGGAGTTCGTAAAGCAAAAGATCAGAAAAACTCAGAAAAACCATGAAAAACGGGGTGGAAATACATCTTGATCCAAAAAAATATCTTTTATCCTTCTTATACACTAGAAAAGATGCAAAATTACTCCAAGAAGGATTTGAGAAACTTGAAAAAGAATGAAAAAACAGATCACATAAGAAAACCAGAAAAAAACTGTAAACAACTAATATAAAAAGATTGACACTCGGTTTTTATCCATTTACAAATGGTGAATCAAAAAAAGGAGAGACACAATGGGTTGGTGTTTTTTTAATATTCCTTATCGTCTTATGAAAAAATTCCGTCTGACAAACATTATGACACTTATTCTGGGAATCATGCTTCTACCTGCTGACTCCCTGGCGGAAAGCTCCGTTGAATGTCATCCAACTGAGCTTTTTGCACGGACAGGAAATAATACAGTGGAGCCTGTGAATGATGAGTTACTTTGTTCTTTTGTGGAAGAAGAGGATTTTATTTACGGAGTTAATGCGTTGGAGATAACAGAAAGGACAGCTAACATTGCATCGTTTAGAGTGGAAACCACTTGTAAAGATAGGGGATTGTATTTTGATCGCTATATCTCCGGTTTTACTTATGGTGGAATAGGAAATTATACAGTAAATATAGAAGAGAAAGCAGAGAATTTTAATGCCCTCAAAATAACAGGCACTTTTTACTGTGTCCCATCAGATGTTCGCTCTTACTGCCTTCCCGATCACTGTTAACCCACCAAAATAATGGTGGAGAGAGAGATTTGAACTTCTCGAGACGCAAGCAAATTTTTTGGGTATAAGAAGAATAAAAAGCGTTTTTCATAAAGATGTTTGTCTATAAAAAGAGCTTAACTCCACGAAATAGTCTTTTGAAATTTCAACTTGCTTTTTTGATAGCTCCCATGGTGGAGCGGTGAAAAACTCCGGCTTCAATGAAGATTTTCAAAAGGTGGCCGTCAATTTTGTTGGTTCTGGCTTCTCCAATGAGAATTTCCAGAGCTCGGGCTTGTGAGACTTGTTTTTTATAGGGTCTGTCAAAAGCAGTCAAAGCGTCATAGATGTCCGCAATGGTCATCATTCTTGATTGTATGGGAATAGAGCCTCAGCTTTTATTCCAAGAGGGTAGCCACTACCATCAAGTTTTTCGTGATGAAAATGAGCAATGGTTGGTACATGACTGAGATTATCAGTCCAGGCGATCTGTTTTAGAAACTCATAAGTGTGGCTGACATGGGATTGGATTTCCTGTCGTTCTTCGTAACTGAGGCTTCCCCTGGTGGTTCGTTGGCAGTTATAACATGACGACGCATGTTTTTGATATGATGCTGAAGACCTTCAATTTGATTCATAGCTTTTTGGTAAGCTTTATCAGCATCAAAAGAGAGTGATTTTTTACGTTGTTGTTCGATGATGGATTCACAAAGATTCTTCCAGATTGTTTTTTCTTCGTTGTGGGACATATTATCAAAACGCATAAGGATGGATTCCAGATCACGATCTTTCAGCTTTTTCTTTTTGAGAAGAATGGATTCCCTGACTCCGATTTTCCCAAAGTCATGGAGGAGAGAGGCATAACGGATTTCCTTAATCGGGTATAAGCAGGATAAAAGACATTTTTCAAGAAATTGAGAGATATTCCATCCTTGTTTTCCGGGTTTTTTCTGATCTTTTTGTTTTGTGAATCCTATTTTGTGGTCATTTGAATGGGGTTTTGATTGAAAATTTATGACTCCAAGCCTGGTTTGGCCGGAAAAGTGAATTTTTGAATAAGGGAATCCATGACAGGGAAGATTGATTCCACGTCAGAAGCTCTCATAAAAGAAAACTCATGAAAATTCGAAATCATCCTCTTCAGGTGAAGCTCTGGGAGAATGGGGTTCGCCGGACTTTTGAATCCAACCCCAGATGGGTGAGAATCTTTTCAATGGAACCTTATGAGATTGGTTCTGGGTCTTGGAACAAGGGAGGCCAGGCGAGAGAGAAAATCCAGGGGGTCAAGGACAATCCGCGTGGTTCCGTTCTCATAAGGGGTTTTTAACTGATAAATCACCTTCCCCTGTGAGTTCATAGAAAGCCTTTGTTCACTCAGACTTGGTCTTGAAATGTAACGACAAATCCTTTCAAGCTTTTCCCTCTGGTGAGCTTTTGTGGAAACCCCTGCATGGAGACTAAAGCTTAGAGTGTTTTGACAGAAAAGGCTTTGTTTCCCTGTGGTTTGTTTCAGAAAGGGTTTTCAGTGTCAGGGCCTTTTGCCCTTTGTGCTTGCCAAGAGCAATTCGGTAAGTAATCGATGAGGATTGGACCTGGTCCATGGCCGTGGGGTCTGAGTTGCTTAATATAGTAAAACTGGTTCATTCTGTTTTAGACTCCTCCCGGAATCACATAGTTAAAATAAATATTTTACAGCAAGAACTCCCTTTTCTGAATCAACACAGAGACAAGATGTGTACTTGAGAGCTTTAAAGGCTTTGAAAGAGGTTGAAATATTTTATGGCAAATTTAAAAAGAGACATAAGGATAACAAAAAGCTCCCTGGAAAAGCTACCCATCTCCAAAGAAGATTCTGACAAACTCCAACACATATACGAAATCATTGGAAAAACCAGTATTAAATTAACCAAACATGAAGAAAAGGAAACGGATGTGAATATAGCGACTCATATCATATATGATTGCTGTAAGGAAAATATACAATCTATAGCTTTGTTATCAAACGATACAGACTTAAAGCTTCCTCTCTTCTTTGCCAGAAAAATTTTAAATAAAAAAAAGAATATTATGATCTTTAAGAGCTTGGGCAAAATCAGGGTTTTCTGATAAGGTATAAGAAGAATAAAAGGTGTTTTTTATAAAATCAAGATGTATTCTTCATCCAAATTTCCTTTATCTTTTGTTTTTTCTGGTTTTTTTTTGATGTTTTTGATTTAAAAAAATCCATTTTATTGTCCTGTTTGAAAAGAAATTTGGAATTTGGAATTGAAGATGTCTGATTTGGTTGGAAGATTGAATCTTTGAATAAAAGAACCTATTACAGGCAAAAAGAGTACCCGTCAGTGCCCCTTGCAAAGA
The DNA here is from genome assembly GCA_965218815.1 of Bdellovibrionales bacterium. Taxonomy (GTDB): domain Bacteria; phylum Bdellovibrionota; class Bdellovibrionia; order Bdellovibrionales; family JAGQZY01; genus JAGQZY01. The sequence goes on from CBDCLX010000002.1 coordinate 2,379,212, forward strand.
GGATTCATGAAAAAAGAATATCTTTCTGTCCTTCAGGACGCACTTTGTCCGATCGTTTCCTAAAATTGGGCAATACCTTAAGCACAGTCAGCAGCCATTACAATGAAGCGGTCAGGGCTTTGGCTGGAAGACAAGGACTTCAGGGAAAAGTGGAACGCTTTAAGGAAATTTCAAGAAAGGCAAATAAAGAGATGCCCCAAATCGAACCCCCGCCATCTTCATTATGAAACCACACTCCTGGAGAATCAAAAATAAAAAGCGAACTTCACTCACCATTTTAAAATTAAGCAGACAAAGATCCTGAATGTTTTGGTTTCATAATTTGCAAGCTTTTAGGGGGTTAAACTTCTTTTCCTTGCAAAAAATTATAACCTTTTTCCTCTTAAAACCAAGAAATATAGCAACATTCAGACTTTTTCAGGGCCAACTAAATAATTACAATGCTTTACAAGTTTGGAATTTCTTGAGGCAACATAATGTCGATAAACAAATATTCGAATGATATACTCCACGCCTAGAGACCAATGCATAGAACCGAACGGGCGGTCTCGGCGGCATCGACTCCGCTGATGGCGAAACCACTGTGCCCCCAACCGACAAAAAAGAGGTCTCTTGGCACTCTTAGCGTATCCGCCCAAAGCCACTGATGGTCTTCTCCGTAATTGGGAATAACAGATACAAAATAATAAAACAGGAAATATTCTTTTTGATTGTCATAAATTCCTCCACGAGTCTTACTTTTATTATATCGTCGCTTGCTTTACTAAAGTTTAGGATATTGAGAAACCTAGTGAGTATATTTTGTATGAAATTCAAGTTTCCCATCTTAGTAATGAAGGGTAATGTGAATTGGGAGAAAATTAAGAGAGATACTCTCAGAGCACCGATTGGCGAGATCGAGGATTCGTTATGGGTACCAACAACTCAGAGACCTTGCGTGCTGTAATATGAACGACTCCTTGAAATCAATTTTTAAAATGGGTCTGTCTCTCAGCGAAGACGAGTACAAAAAGTATCTGGAAACCCTTGGAGATGATGCGGATAAAGCCGAGGAGTTGGGAGTTCAGTCAGATAATGAGAGTCAGGACCAAAAAGAAGAGTCTGTGGATCACCCGTCTGATTCAATGGATGATACAGACAAGGAGGGATTGGAAGAACCTCATCAGAGTTCTTCCATAAACAGTGACTCTTTTGGATCAGGTTATTAGTCCATCTCCTCACTCAAACAACGGGTTGGGTCTAATGCACAATTATCACCATAATTACCAAAATTTTTAGGCGAAACAAAAAAAGGAGGAGAAACTTCTGAAACGGGTTCCATACCTGTATCTAAAATAGTTATTTGTGGGTTCTTTGTTTCACATTTTTTATATGAAACAAACAGTAAAACAAAATCTTTTTCCAGGGCTTTTTCAATATCTTCAATAAAAATTTCGTAGACATTCATCATGCCTGTTTCATTGCCACATTTCAGAGCTATTCTGTTTAAACTATCACGTTTTTTGAATGATGATAAAATATTGATTTCCTCCAATTCCTCAGCCATTTGTTCCAGACTTAAACCGGACTCCGGTTTGCACTGTAAACTGCCATCGGCTTTGCCAACAATAACAGTTTTTCCCACATTTCCCACACTATTTTGCCAGGGATAGTCAGGGCCACTTGCAGAATAATCATCAGTGGACTGGGGTGATTCTGGTACACATCCAGCAAAATCCTGAAATTTTTTGCAAAACTGATTTCTCGCCGCTTGGATAGATGCTAAAGGTAAAAGAACAAAAACAAATGTAATTATGAATTGTTTTACTTTCATAAGATACTCCTAAAATTCTCAAGTTATCAATATACGTCTTGTACTCATGGTTTTAATGTAAATTTCATGGGAGTTCAAATAAAAAAATCAACAGTGTAAAAATTACATATTTTTTTTTACATTTTTTCCCGACTTCCGCATTTTGCATTTGCGTTATGAGTAATTTCAATAGTTTAGAAAGACCTAGGGTCACTACAGTCAAAGAGGTTTAGGAATTCAATATTTTGATTTTAGAATCAATTTCAAGATTCAAAGCTTTAGAGTATAAGAAGAATAAAAGACATTTTTCACAAAATTGAGAGATGTTTCATCTTGTTTTTCGTGTTTTTTCTGACCTTTTTGTTTCGTGAATCCTATTTTGTGGTCATTTGAGTGAGGTTTTGATTGAGAATTTATGACTCCAAGTCTGGTTTGGCCGGAAAAGTGAATTTTTGAATAAGGAAATCCATGACAGGGAAGATTGATTCCACGTCAGAAGCTCTCATAAAAGAAAACTCATGAAAATTCGAAATCATCCTCTTCAGGGGAAGCTCTGGGAGAATGGGGTTCGCCGAACTTTTGAATCCAACCCCAGATGGGTGAGAATCTTTTCAATCACCTCAGGCTCCTCTATTGAAGAAATGACTTTTAACTTTCCCCCACACTCCGAGCAAATCTCTATGTCCATTCCAAAAACCCTTTTGAGCCTCATGGCCCAAGTCATTGAAGAAGAGTTTCTGGACTTTGTTGCCTGTTTCTCTGGACTTTTGGAGTGATCAGGCAACGGTGTTTGAAATTCGGGGCAAACACACCATGGAACCTTATGAGATTGGTTCTGGGTCTTGGAACAAGGGAGGCCAGGCGAGAGAGAAAATCCAGGGGTTCAAGGACAATCCGCATGGTTCCGTTCTCATAAGGGGTTTTTAACTGATAAATCACCTTCTCCCCTGTGAGTTCATAGAAAGCCTTTGTTCACTCAGACTTGGTCTTGAAATGTAACGACAAATCCTTTCAGGCTTTTCCCTCTGGTGAGCTTTTGTGGAAACCCCTGCATGGAGACTAAAGCTTAGAGTGTTTTGACAGAAAAGGCTTTGTTTCCCTGTGGTTTGTTTCAGAAAGGGTTTTCAGTGTCAGGGCCTTTTGCCCTTTGTGCTTGCCAAGAGCAATTCGGTAAGTAATCGATGAGGATTGGACCTGGTCCATGGCCGAGGGGTCTGAGTTTGTTGAAACAAAAGCCTGATCCTCATCCCTTTGAATGAGTCCTCTTCTTTCCAAAAACCTGACCACTCTCTGAACAAGGCTTGTAAGGAGTTTGTCGAGTTCCCGGTTTGAAGGAGGAGTTGTGAAGTGAAACTTTGATGTTTTTATCTTTATCCTTATCAGTTTTTTTCTCATTCGAATTTTTCGCTTTTGTTTCTTCTTTTTTCACTGACTCTTTGCTTTCCGGTGTTTTCGGTTTTTCTTCTTGGGATTCTCCGGATTGGGCAAAACCCGCAAAAGACCAAAAAACAAATATCAACAAAACAAGAATATGGTTTTTTAATATGTTCATAACATCTCCTTTTCTTCTTTCCGGGATTTGCAAATCGGAAAACTGTAATTTCCTTTCACAAGCCAGTAAAGGCTTGGACATTTAAAAACAAAAAGCATGCTGGCATAAAACATGAATTTATACCACCAAATAAGTTTAGAAACACAATGTCAATAATGGAAAATAATGAATGGAAAATAAATTTTAAGAAAATGAAAATTATTGGAAATATAATAAATGAGAATCAAAATTAATGACGGGTTTTTAAAAATAATGACAGAATCTTAAAAGATGAGTGGGTGTTTCACTGAATTTTGTCTGAAAAAATCCAAAAAGTTCAAATGTAATGATTAAGGAGTTCAGGTCAGTCCCTCGACCTTCACAATTTTTTTAAGATCAGATTTAAGATCAGAGCAAGAAAAATCCTTCTCGCAGTGCCTCTCCCATATCTTCACTGTAAATTTCGTAAACATTCATCATCCCTGTCTCATAATTGCAGGCTGCTTTCACAATTTGACCATTGTGTTGCCTTGAAGATGAAAGAATATGAATACCTCTCAATTGTGTTCTGGCCATTTCAGACAAACTCCAACCGGAACCTGGACGACATTGTAAACTTTCGTCAGATTTGGCAATCATCACAGTGGATCCTCTTCCTCTGCCATCAGGTCTTTCGGGTCTTCCCGGTCTGTTGTAAGTATTGTCATCTTCCCGGTAAGTTCCATTTCCATTCTCGTTATTACGACCACATGAAATGATCAGGGTTCCCAGAAAGAAAATAGAAAGACCAAGTGTTATTTTTTGTTTCATTTTCACCTCTCTTGATTAAGATTCATTACTGGTTTGTTCAAAAAGTGTGCCAAAATGAGACAGAAAAAGGAGTTTGATTTTGATATTTTATGGAGTTTCCGGGTTTATCGGAGCAGGGATTTTAGTAAATTGTCATGGTGATGTAAAAAAAAATGACAGACATCAATTAAAAAAATCCCCTTTTTTAGGATGGTAACCGCAGATAAAATCCTTCACTCCCATTTTTGATTTGTTCTCCGGTTGAACAACAAGAAGTTCCAGAGCATCCTGACCGCAGGATATAACAAGGGACTCTTTTTTAAGATCAATAATTTCTCCGGGCTTGGTTCCATGGTTCATTCTTATCCAGGGTAGGGTATAAGAAGATAAAAGACATTTTTCACGAAATTGAGAGATATTCCATCCTTGTTTTCCGGGTTTTTTCTGATCTTTTTGTTTTGTGAATCCTATTTTGTGGTCATTTGAGTGAGGTTTTGATTGAAAATTTATGACTCCAAGTCTGGTTTGGCCGGAAAAGTGAATTTTTGAATAAGGGAATCCATGACAGGGAAGATTGATTCCACGTCAGAAGCTCTCATAAAAGAAAACTTATGAAAATTCGAAATCATCCTCTTCAGGTGAAGCTCTGGGAGAATGGGGTTCGCCGGACTTTTGAATCCAACTGGTGGCTCTACTCAATCCTCATTTCTCCAATCCCTCTGTCAGTTACAAACGACATCAACCGGAAAAAACTCTTCTCTACTTGGGACTGGAGTCAGGAATTCCAGAGCCCTGTTCTCCAAGGGGGCCGAAGAGGAGGAGGTTTTCCATTTCTCATGAATCTTGTTCATTGAAGAACTCTGACGGAGAACCCGGGTTTTCTGTGATGGATTCCCTTATTCAAAAATTCACTTTTCCAACCAAATCAGGTTTGGAATCATAAATCCTCAAGAAAAACTCCTGTCAAATGACCATAAAATGGAGTTCGTAAAGCAAAAGATCAGAAAAACTCAGAAAAACCATGAAAAACGGGGTGGAAATACATCTTGATCTCTAAAAAAATATCCAAAAATATAAGGAAATTAATTTAACTTCTGAACTTTCAGATTCTCATAAACTTAGACAGTTTTCGACCCAATTTTATAAAGATGTTGCTGAGATATACGATGCTATAACGCGTATTAAAAATATTGAAAGAAATCCAAATGGATTTGATTTAAACGATGCACCTATTTTAGGTTTACTTGTCAGAATATGGAAACTTTTAAAAGAAGCAATTTATTACTATGAAAAAAATAATGGACAGATTATTTCATTATTAGACAGACCAATCGCAGAGTCTGCTATAGTCGCTAAGTACTTACTTATCAAAGGAAATGATGTCATTGAAGACTATAGAAAATGTTCTTATAAGAACCGAGTTAGAATTGTAGATGGAACGGTTGATCCAAAATTTCTTGAGAAACATCCAGGTAAACGCCTACTTGAATCTATAAAAAGAAAAATGAGAGATGAGTCATTAGATTTAAAATCATTTGAAGTACAAAAGAAAAATAAATGGAAAATAAAAGGTAAGACTTTTTTTGATCTTTTTAAATCTTGTGGTGAGCCTGAAGATTTTTATATACTTTGGTATGGAATGTCTTCAGAGTCTATTCATGGTTCATGGAATGAATCTCTCGATTTTGATTTACAAAAAAAAGAAGATGGTATATATGGACCATATCCATTCTATCAACCCGTAGATATTCGATTTATCACTCCGATACTGCGTTTTTGTCATGATCCATATTTATTATGGTTGAAACGTATAGAATGTGAAGATGAGAGTATTACTAAAATTTTCTTTTATATCTTATTCTTCACAAGAGAAAGATTTTGCTCCATCAAATGGAGGCTTTAAAACCCTGGACTCTTATTGTTGGCTTTTATGCCTTTTATTTTTATTAAGCACCCTGTTATTTTTATATGTTTTGTTTTTTATAGCTTCTTGGACTGCGCTGGATAGCAACAGTTTGATCAATTTACTCTTCAGTTTGTCAATTTTACTTTGTTCAGGATTTCTTGCTTTAAGCTTTAAAAGCGAATTTTTATTCAAATTGGCTATCATTGACCTCATTTTGCGCTTGTATTTTTTCTATATAGAAGTCTTTCAAAATCTTATTCACACCGGTGTTAGTTTGATTCTTATTGGCCTTGTTATTGTTTTTTTCTTTATATTATTTCAAAAAAATAAGGAAAAAATCACACAATGGATAAAAAAATTGGAATAACAAAAGGAATTTTATGCTTCAATCTAAAAAATCACTAATAATGGCCTTTGTTTTCCCTATCTTGGTTTTAATGGGAATGGCTGGAATCAACTATTTTTATCTTAAAACCAGTGAAGTGAGGGTTTTTCCTATTAGAGGCTATGATCCCCGCTCTTTGTTGTCAGGACATTATTTAACATTTTCTGTGGACTATGGAGGAATAAATTGCTCTTCTTTAATTTTTATTTTCTTTCACAATATGAATGGATGTCATATCAACAGAATAAAGAGTCACTTTTTTCCCTGTCTTGTATTTGGCTATTTTATCCCTTTGATCTTTTCGAAGTTTATTGATATCTATCTTGATAGTTCTTAAACCTTGTTTCACCAACACATACTCGTCCTGAGTTCCAACATAATTTCCAACTATGTCTCCATGTATTTTTGCACTTACCGACAAACAAAAAATCAACATAAAGAAAAAAGTGAATATCTTTATTTTCATTGTGTCACCTTAGGATAGCCACCACCAGCTTTAGCGGGACTATCTCTTCGACTTTCATTTATAACAGGTCTCTCCATTTCAAAATCAGAATCTTCTCCAGCACATACAGACATCATTGGACAACTTCCATCCGGATAAGTTTTACAGAAAACCATCGTTTTTGCCACTTCCGTCATTGGATTGGTAAAAGAAGGCTCCCCTCCAAACCTAGGAGCAGAACAAGTGATGGGATAAACACACAAATTTACTTTAACTGCACAATTTGGAACTTTTAGTGCAAATTTTGAAACATTTCTTCTTGAGCCAGTTTTTAGCTTTTTGATTACATGACATTCCATATTGCCTTGCTTATAAACATCTGTTTCAACATCAGCTCTAGCAAACCCAAATACCAGAATAAAAATAAACGTCATTCTTTCCTCCTCACAATAATTATTCTACAATTTTTTTGTTTCTTCTCAATCAGATTTTTATTTTCCTATGCTTAAGGCTTGAAAGACCTGATAACGTGTCCGTTTTTTCGGGGGAAGATCAATTCCCTCTTTCTTTGATTTGTAGCCATGAGGCCAACTATTTGTAAGTGTATAAGCAGGATAAAAGAAAACAGGGTCAAATGAGACTTTTACAAGAGATCACTGTCACAGACCTCATTTTTTATCCATAAACTCTTTGGCACGGATATAACCCTGGCCTGCAGACTGTCCAATCCAGTAATCGGTCCAGTAATCGGCTTGCTCCGTATCCACGGATATTCCCAATCCAAAATGATAGAAAACACCCGTATTGTATTGAGCTATAGGATGCCCCTTTTTTGCAGCTCTGTGTAACCAGTAAAAAGCCCTTTTATTGTTCCCTCTCAAATATTCAGTAATTCCCTGAAAGTATTCAGCCAGAGGAAAGTCCTGATTGGCGGCCTGTTCCATCTCCACTGAAGTCAACTCCTCTGGAGGTCTTTCCACAATATGACTTTGCGTACGCCCCACCTGGTACCTGGCCAGAACATTTCCCTGATCGGAAAGTCTTTTGACCCTTTCCTCCTCTTGACTGATGCAGGAAGCGGGAGAAAAAGGGTCCGGACAGGTGAACACACCCTCCCCCTGACCTGCGATAAGTTCTTTCAGATATTTTCCTTTGGTGACATAAGACATATTTTCATTGGCAGTGTGCATCACTCCCACAACTTGATTGCTGGAATTTAAAACGGGACCACCACTACTCCCAAAAAGATTCCGTTGGTCAAAAGCAATCATAAAGAAAAAGATATCTTCATAGGTTGCCTTTGTTACTTCCACCATCCTTGTAAAACCACACCTGTCAGGACTCATGGAAAACAATGTCTCACCTGAATCAGGGGAAAAGCTCTCCGCAACACTCATATAATCCCCATCTTCCCTGTTGACTTCAAATAGAACCAGATCATAAAGGCCGGACACGACAAGAACCCGATGCACCTTAAGTTCAGAGGGGTTTCCCTCCTGTGACAAAGTCAGATCCGAAAAAGAACGGACCTTTTTTAAAAGGTTACGAAAAACATGAAAATTGGTTACAAAAAAACGACCGGAATCCACAGAAAAGCACATCCCACAGCCCTCATTCTCTTTCAGTTCCGCTCTCATGTCCTCCTTATTATGGATAGCCCATACAGCCGCTGGCGGGTGAACTTCTTTCACCATCTCCTGCCCCCAGGCCCGGGAGGTCAGACCAAAAACCAAAAGGAAGAAAGCCAAAGCGGAAAAACTGAATAAAAGAAAACAAAATCCAAAAACCATGGATGTCCTGTTGCCCAAAATTTCCAGTCTTGTCATATCTGGCATATTCATCCTCTTTTGGTATGTCTGGACTTCCTGTCATTACCAAGAAAAAATGGCGGTTTAATTACCGAGCGATTTTGTCGGTCACGATGCGTTACACTCTCTGTTAAACTCCTCTCAAAAACAAAAGTCAAGGGGGATGGGGGGAATGCCTGGGGGTAGCAAGGCCGTACAACTGGCTGAACGTGTTGGAGCCACCCAGGCTAGTAAAGACTAAGGACCTGTCAAAAAATAACTTTTACATGGCTATATATACTGGTCGTGTTTGAAATGTCCGGATTTTCGAGAGTGAATATTCATAAAATTTCAAACACGATCAGTATAGTTTTACTAATTATAAGTTGATACAAATTTACTAAAACGTCTAAGTTATTTTTTAACAGGTCCTAAGCTGCTCTTTTAGAAGCAGAACGCTTGGACTTTTTACGCTTATGCACAAAACCGCCCTTGCGTTTCCCCTTAAATTTTCGCTTTCTATCACTTTGCTTGGGTTGTGACTTGTAACTGTCAGGGTTGAGAAGACAGTCAATCGCACGCCATTTACTTTTGTCCGCAGGTGTTACAAGATTTAAAGCTGATCCGTCAGCACCAGCCCTTGCTGTTCTCCCAATACGGTGGATGTAATCTTCTGCACATTGAGGCAAATCATAGTTAATGACATGCTCAATATGCGGGATATCCAGTCCACGTGCGGCAACATCTGTAGCCACAAGAACACGATATTTTTTGTTTCTGAACGCAGCCATCACATAATTACGCTTGTTTTGCCTTAAGTTACCATGGATCGCATCAGCACTATGGCCTTTTTTCGACAGCTTGGCAGCCATCTTTTTTGCCCCATGTTTAGTTTTTACAAAGACAATGATAGACCCTTCGCGCTCGTCCAGTTGGGAAAGCAAGTTAGGGTATTTTTCGGCTTCACTGATACGCAAAATATCCTGCTTGATATTTGCTGCGGGTGCTAATGTTGCACTTACGGCCACACGAACAGGATCATTCAGGTACTTCTCCGCAATGCGAACAATGTTTTTGGGAAGCGTTGCTGGACTTTCTCTCACGCCTGGCTTCCCTTGTTCCAAGACCAAAAACCAACCTCATAAGGTTTCATGGAATCTTTGCCCCAAATTTCAAACACCATCGTCTTATCACTCCAAAAACAAAAAGCCCTGAAAAACAAACAACAAAGCCCGGAAAATCCTCTTCCATGAACTGGGCCGGGAGACTTAAAAGGGTTTTTGGAATGGACATTGAGGTTTGTTCGGAGTGTGGGGGGAAACTCAAAATCATCTCTTCCATAGAGGGACCTGAAGTCATCAAAAAGATTCTCAACCACTTGGGACTGGAGTCAGGAATTCCAGAGCCCTGTTCTCCAAGGGGGCCACCTGAAGAGGAGGAGGTTTTCCATTTCTCATGAATCTTGTTCATTGAAGAACTCTGACGGAGAACCCGGGTTTTCTGTGATGGATTCCCTTATTCAAAAATTCACTTTTCCAACCAAATCAGGTTTGGAATCATAAATCCTCAAGAAAAACTCCTGTCAAATGACCATAAAATGGAGTTCGTAAAGCAAAAGATCAGAAAAACTCAGAAAAACCATGAAAAACGGGGTGGAAATACATCTTGATCTCTAAAAAAATATCTTTTATCCTTCTTATACACAAAAGAAGATAATGGAAGAACACTATTTGAAAAATCCCATGAAGAAGCCTACAAAAACCCCCCAGCCTTCAAACCCATCAGCTATAAATTTGCCAGGAAGTTGAAGTTATGAAAAGGAATTTTTGCATGAAAAAATTTATAAGAGAAATTGAGTCCTTGATCTTCTCTAAAACTATAGCAGAGTTTGGAAGATCAGAGGTTTGTTTCCAGAAAATTGAAAAAGAAGTCACAGGGTCTATGATGTTCGGTATAAAGTTCGGTAATAAAGTTCGGTATAAAGAGAATTTTAGAAGAAGCTAAAAAACAGCACTAATCAGATAGAAACCAAAAGGAAACAGTCGATGGTCAGCTTAGAAAAAATCCTCCAACTCCACAGCCAGTGGCTTAAAGTTTGCCCTCTACCTGAAGAAAACCATAAGGCTCTGTGGAAGTGGATCCGTATGCAATTTAACCACACTTCAAACCATATTGAAGGGAACACTCTCACTTATAGTGAAACCCAACTGCTCCTTATTCATGGTCGGGCTTCAGGGGATCATAAGCTCCGGGAGTATGAGGAAATGAAAGCCCACAATGTGGCCTTTAACCACATGGTCCGGTTGGCTCAGGAAAAAAGACCCATCAACGAGGGGGATATTAGGAACTTAAATAAAATTTGTTTGAAAGAACCTTTTTATAAGATGGCCAGGACTCCTGATGGGGAATCCACACGGAAAAAATTATCCCTGGAGAGTACAAAACACAACCCAATCATGTTCTTACAGAAACTGGGGAAATCTTTCAATTCGCCACCCCTGAAGAAACGCCTTTACTGATGGCGGAACTTGTTCAATGGATGAAACAATGGCTTCAGCAGAGTTTGGAGGATCAATACAAAAGCCTTGTTTCTTTTTTGGCTGAACTTCATAAGCGTTTTATACTGATTCATCCCTTTGATGATGGAAACGGGAGAGTTGTTCGGCTTTTGATGGGCTATGTTTTTGTTCGCCTGAATTTTCTTCCTATCATTATCCATGACAGGAAGGAATACATGAAAGCCATACAGTTTTCCGATGCCGGGGACATAAAACCCATTGAGGAGTTATTTGCTGTCAATATAACCATGATGCTTAAAAAAGGTCTTCTTGCCAAAGATCATAAAATAAACCTTAATGAACCTTTGGTGGATGATTAATTTATGGATAAAAATATTTACTGTTTTTTTTTGCTTTTCTTCATCCACATTCCATCTTTTTCAGATGACTCGTGCAAACAGTGGTTTGAGCAAGGCAGAATATCCACTGAATCATCTGATTGTCTTATCAAGTGTGCCTCACTTGTAACAGATATGGGGACTTTTCATTGTCCTGATGAATGTGATAATTTGTGTCGTTCTTCAACCAGGGAAAAATTGCTTTTCAGATATGTTTATTATCCGGCTTTGACAAAAGCTGAAAGGGCTTTGATAGCAAAGTATCCAAAAAAAGCCTATATAGCCTACAAACAAAAACATTTAGCCACAAGTCGGACAGATTTTTATTTTCCAAGAGGTTTGGTTAATGATGAAAGTGATGCTTTTAGACATTTTATTTGGGCTGGACTATTGAGAAAGGAACTTGGATTGAGTTTTGCTCAAATGTTTTTAGATGCTCACGAGAATAATATCTATCAGACAGAAACTGAAAAGGCCATGGATCTTGCAAATAATCGTGCGGGATTATTGGAATCTGAAAGGCTTGAGAAACAAAAAAAATTGAATCTCAAAAACCTGGAGAAAGTAGCCCTTAAATACTTAAGAGAACAAAAGCTGGTTGTATTGAAAAAACGTCTGGCTATTCCCAATGGAGTTAAAAAATGAAATCAGTCCTTTTAAAAATTTTTATTTTTATTCTTATAATAAACCCGATTGAACCTTGTTTTGCACAGGATCTATTAAAAACCTATGAATATATGAAACTGAGTGAAGCAAAAAAGAAATGGGGAAGTCGGAGCTTTGATGCAAAAAAATTCAAGTCTGGGAGTATCAGGTTGAGAGTACAAATGACCCATTCTCTGGTAAAAAATAAAAAGTATGTTGGGGTTTCAATAAAAAAAGTTTTCTCAGATTTAGGTCCATCCACAGGTTACTTTTTTAGTGAATCAATCCCCGCTTATGTTATCCAAAGTGGAGGTCAGAGAATCAGGGATGTCTGGCAAATTATATTCCTTCCTGAAGAGAATTCAGAAAAGGTTAAAGAGGTTCTTATTCAAAAAAAATGTTGTTATACTGATCGTGTTTGAAATTTCGGACAATCTCAACCTTACGATTGGTCCCATCTGAACCTTTCAATTGGCCCCCTTAAATTTTACGATTGGCCCCTTTTTGTTTGACAACCTGATCTTACACCAATACCCTTAAACAGATGCCTGAAGTTATTTTATATCCACGCTATATCAAATCACTTCTTTTGGAAGCCTTAAAAGATTCACCAGCCGTACTGATTCATGGTCCCCGTCAATGCGGTAAAACCACACTGGCCCGTATGGTGGAAAAATCCAAAAGATATAAATATATCAGTTTTGATGACGATATGGTCGCTGAAGCGGCCAGGGCGGATCCCCTGGGGTTTGTAAAAAATCTTCCAAAGCGGGTGATTCTGGATGAAGTTCAAAGAACACCTCATCTTTTTTCTTCACTTAAGAGAGAAATTGACAGGTATCGGACACCCGGTCGTTTTATATTGACCGGTTCTGCAAATATCCTGCGTTTGCCAAAACTTTCAGATTCACTTGCAGGACGTATGCGGATTTTACGACTTCATCCTTTATCCCAGGGGGAAATGCTTCAGTACAAGTCAAATTTTCTTGATAATCTTTTTAAAGGCAAATTCAAAAGCGGGAGAATAAAAAACTCCTTTTTTAACCAAATTATTGACAAAATTGTCAAAGGCGGATACCCGGAGGCATTGACCAGGCCCTCTGAGAGAAGAAGAGCGAATTGGTATCATGATTACATAGAAACTTTGGTTTACCGGGACATATTGGATCTGTCAAAAGCCCGTTCCATTGAGATACTTCCAAGGCTTTTGGCTTTGTCTGCAACACAAACTTCCCATCTTGTCAATTTCACCAATTTAGCTTCTGCTTTTCAGGTGAGTCGCCCCACAATTTGCGATTATGTCACTTTGCTTGAAAAACTGTTTTTTTTGGAAAAATTACCACCCTGGTACAACAATCGGTTAAAACGATTTATTAAAACACCTAAACTTCATTTGTGTGATACGGGGCTGGCCTGTGCCCTGCTTGGTGTTAATATTTCATCCCTGAAAAAAGATCGCCTTTTATTAGGTCAGTTACTTGAGACATTTGTCTTTCAGGAATTAAAAAGACAGTCCAGTTATCACAATCAGTCTCACACTTTTTTTCATTATCGTGACAAGAAAGGACATGAAGTGGATATTGTTATTGAACGGGGTCCTCTGGTGGCTGGAGTGGAGGTTAAATCTTCTGCCACGGTCAATTTGTCAGACTTTAAAGGTTTGCGTAAAATTAAAACAGTGATTGGAAAACGCTTTGTTTGCGGTGTGATTCTTTATAGTGGTGACACAAGCATTGGTTTTGGAGATGGTTTGTATGCTGTTCCCTTAAATGCTCTTTGGGAATAACAAAGAACCTGGTTCAATCCGGGATGCAACAGATTGGTTGAAGAGGCAAACGATATGGCCGTTGCAAAACATACAGAAGATTTGGCTTCCCATGTACCCGCTCTTTATTTACTGTGCCAGCTTAAATAAAAGTGGTCATTAGGTGCCCAGACAAAGAAAAAAGAATTAGGAGTCCATGTATTGATTGATCTAAAATATAGTTCAAGAAGGTATATTAAAGTAATAACTATGAAATGAGCTAGCTTTTTATCCTATGTTGTTCTCAGGACAACAGAAATAACATTGAAAGAGCATGGATTAAAAATCAGCCCCCAGGAACTCATTGACACCCTTAAAAATGTGGAGACAACGATTCTGCGAAATAGGGTAAAGATTCCCTCTAAGGTTTATGGTCTTCCCCGTAAGTTATCCGAGAAAGCTGAGAAAATTTATAAAGTTTTTGGGCAGGAGTTTCCAACGAGGGCGTACGAGATAAAGTGATATGATTTCAAATGTCCGGGAGGTTAGTGTCGTTTAGTATTTTGTAGTATGTCTTTGAATTTGATTGCCTGCGTAAATTGAATTATTTCAAATAGATAATGCAGTGACTAAATCTGAAAGGGCAAACTCAGGAAGTCCTCTTTCCAAAAGAAACATAGTCGGCTCCATCGTCAATGGGCTCACCTGTCCTTGAAAAATGAAAATCAGGGATAATTCCATGATACTGAGGGGATCGTCCACTGTTAAGAGTGTAAATATCTGTTGTCTCTCGTCTTGTTCGTGTGTTCGTGGCCCCCTTGGAGAACAGGGCTCTGGAATTCCTGACTCCGGTCCCAAGTGGTTGAGAATCTTTTTGATAGAAGACCCTTTGTTTTAAGCTGAATCTGTTCAAAAAGAAAATATACTGGTCGTGTTTGAATTTTCATGGAATTTCTCTATGAAAACAGTGTGAAAAACAAATGGTCTTTTGGTATAGCTTGGAATAAATGATCTTCAAGTCCTCTATGGAAGAGATGACTTTAAGCTTTCCCCCGCATTCTGAACAAACCTCAATGTCCACTCCAAAAACCCTTTAAGCTGCACTTTCGGAGAAGATTTTATCGTCCTCCTTATTATATGTTGGCCTGGATTCTTTGAGAAAATTGTTCATATCCCTGACAAGATTTTCCATTTCCTCAGGGGACTTCTCACAAAGCTTACCGGTTTCTTTAAAAGAATCGGCCAAATTCCTCTTCAAATCCTCTTGGGAAACCGTTGTCTCTCCTGACCCTCTATGAAGATATCTCCTGGCACGAGAATTGTCCCCTCTGTTAAGAGTTGGTCCAGCACTTTCCATTTCCTTTATTACCTTTTCAACATCCTCTGGTAAACTCATAGATCCCTTCTCCCATTCATAGGTGCTAATCCTGGAATGTGAATCCGTTACAGCCAGTGTAATTTTGCCATTGTTATCCTTTGGACATTTAATATCAATTTCTCTCGCATAGGCATCACTGATAAGACCCAAAATCATAAACGTAAATTTTTTAATCGCCGTACCCGCCACATCCACCATCGCACCAAAAGGTCCACCTGAACACTTTAAAGACCACTTAACACAAGAATATCCAACCAGAGAGGCCAACAGACCCACCACCACTGCCACGACAGTCTCCACCGCTACGGCTTCAGCCCGGGGGAAAAACAGGGTTGATACAATTTTTTCAAATTCAGACCCATTTCCTGATGCCGATTTCCTGTGTGAATCACTTAAACTCTTTTCAATGGTTCTTATTGTTTCCTGAAAGCTTGTTATCTTCAGGGGTTTTCCGTTAAGAGTAAAGGCACTTTCCGGAAACCTTCCAAAACCCAACGTCACTTTGGAATCCTTAAATAAAACACTGTCCTTAGAAAGAGTCACAGAAGGAAGCCCGGTATCATCGGAAATTCCTTTAAACCGTTTTAAAATAAAATTTTTGTCTTTTTTTGAAAGCTTTGAAGTTTCATAGAGCTTTTTAAGCTCACCATAGGTTTTGACTTTCCAAAAAAAGTATTCAAGAGTCATCTGTGATTCACGACTTGTCAGATTCTTGTTTTTAGCTTTTCCGGAACCCGCAAAAGCCACAGTCGAAATGAAAGAAAGAGCCAAAACAAAGGACAGAAAAAGACAAAACAGTTTGCAGCCCCTCTTTAATTTTCCGGTTTCTTTTTTAAGCCTCTTCACCAGAATTTGTGAATGAGTGGAGGTTCAGGTAATCTTCCAAGGGAATGATATAAAGCTATTTTAATGGATTTGTACTCCCTAAAACCGTAAGATTTTCTCATAGTCAGTTTTACTTTGTTGTTTAAACCCTCTACAATCCCCGATGAAAATTGTTTTTTGGCCCTAAACCAATTGAGAATGAGATTCTTATGTCGTCGAATCATCTTGGCTTCATGTTTCAAAGGCTCTATCCGGGAACGCATGACTTTGGTTGTCCAGCGAGCCAGAAACTTATCCGCCCATGAGGGGGATAAATAATCCCAAAAGAATTGGAACTCTTCTTTTAGTAAATAGGCCCTGACGCTCCTGAGGTTGTATTGTAAAAGTTTCTTCAAACCAACCTCCTGTTTTTCTGTCAGATTCTCTGAGTGCTTTAATAAAAGCCACCTGGAGTTTGTTAACACAGGGTCATATCCATCCGCTTTCATCTGACGATGCTCTCCCGCTCTCACTTTATCTATTGCTTTGTTAATCCGAGCAACGATATGAAAACGGTCCAGGATATGAGTGGCTTGAGACACTCGATCCTTTATAACCTTCAAATAAGGTTTCCACATATCTGAGCAAACGTATTCAATAAGTTGTGTTCTTCTTGTCCCCAGCATATCAAAGAACTTTGAAAAAGTTTCCTCTGTCCGCTCTTTTCCAATCCAAAGTAAACGGACACATCCGGAGTTGATCTGATAAACTAAAGTTAGATATTTATGCCCCTTTTTCCACTGAATCTCATCAACTCCAATAGCCCTGACACTCTCTAAACAGCGATGGGAAAGGCCCCACTCAACGATAAACTCCACAGAGCGAAAAACCTTCCCCCAACTTGTTCTAAACCGAACTGACACCTCTTTCCATGACAGCACCTTGGCCCAATTTGCCAGAAATTGCATATAGACTTTGGTTAATTGGTTTTTTCCATCACTCCATGGAGTTTTTTCAACTTTAACTCCACACCAAGAGCAGTTGACTCGTCTCATTTTATAACAGAAGAACACGGGAATTCCCCAGATAGGAATAAATTCAAATTTTCGTGCCTTCGGGGATGTATCATAAATAGAAGCCTCCTGATGGCATCCCGAACAAATGGGGATACCATTTTTTCGAGGGTGAATTTGAACATGAATACAAGTTTCCTCGCCCTCGGTGAATAAAGTTATTCTCCCGTAAACAAAAGACTTGAATTTGTAACATTTATTTAGGATAGTCTTTACCAGCATCTTTTCGCCCTTTTTTGGTTGTTGTTTTCACAAATTATGATTTACTGGAATCTGGCGGGAGATGCTATTTCAATATGAATCTTAATGCACTAAAAATGTGATTCGTTGAGCGGGGATGCTCAACGAATTGGGGTGTGGGGCAGAGCCCCATATCAGCCAGGATGGCTGTCCTTATTTATTCCACGAAATGACATTTAGAAGTTAAAAAGGGCTTTTTTTATCCACATCTTCTGGTGAATATCCTTTTTTAAAAGCCATGCAATCATTCATGTTCGTGACCCCCATTTCGACTAGACAGCCCGTTTGACCGATTCCCTGTATTCTACAGGGCTTTTCATACCCAATCCAGAATGAGGGGCTACATGATTATAATCATCAATCCACCTCTTCAATAACTTCATTTTTCAGGGCCTGCTAATTGCAACAATTCTTGTGAACAATAATTTCAGATATTTTTTCATTTCTGTCGATTAAGAAAACAATTTGCCAGGCATCTTGTCCTTGCTTCCGGGCGATCTCAATCATATATGTAGGAAACATCTCACTAAAATAGTGTCCGTCAGAGGGACCAAATAATTCCCTTATTTCATTTGCATGTTTTCCAATAAATTGTTTTTTCTTCTTAAGAAGGGAACAGGCCATCTCTGCCCTTATTGAGTCATTAGGTGCCTTCTTGAATTTTTCAATACTTAATGGAGCCCCCCCCCATCGTTGACAAACCTTATTAAGACTCATTGTTGTTCCTCGCCAAAAATGTTTGGCAATCGAATAACAAATGGGCATCATGAATACCAGAGTTGTAAGAATTAGTATGACTTTTTTCATTTATTCTCCCCCTCTGTTTCTTTAAGGATAATAAATCGTTTCAATTTTAAATTTGTTTTAAATGAATCCAGCAAGTTTTTTTCATTAAACTTATTCTTTCGAGTCAGACGTTCAGCCGATAGCTGGCCAAGACGATTGTTGGCAAGATCCATGGCTCTTTCAGCTTTTGTTTGCCTTGGGTTTTGCTCATGGGTGCTTAAGACTTGGGTGCTAAAGTCAAGGCCGTATTTTTTATATAAGAGTGCTGCCCAAATAAAGTGTCTACAAGCATCGCTTTTATCATTTGTTTGACTGTTCTTAAATAATTGAGAACATAATCTTTCAGCTTTCCAGGAAAGATCATATGCTTTAAGCATTTTTACGGGATACTTCCCAGAAAGAGCGCGTTCTTCAGCAGTTAAACCGGGATAGAGACTGGAAAGCTCAAAAATAAAAGACTCTTTTGTAGAAATTTTACAAAGCTGAGAACACATATCAGGGCAGTTGAATGTATTCATATCCACTTTTGTGGAAGCACACTTGAGAAGACAATCTTTACCTTGTGAAAGTCCACGGTCTTTAAACCAGTCATTACATTCCCCAGCCTCTAAAAAATGAGGTACAATAAGATTTATGATAAAGAGAAAATAAACAATTTTCATAAAACATCATTATCTTACGCTCTTAGGAAAATTACAAGGAGTATAAGAAGACTTTAAGTTTTTGGTTAAAAAATTATTGTTTCCTTGTTTTTTACATCTTTTTTAATATGGTGGATTTTTCGTGGATAACGGAAACCTGACCCAAAAAACCCACTCCACAACAGTGTATAAGAAGAATAAAAGACATTTTTTTAGAGATCAAGATGTATTTCCACCCCGTTTTTCATGGTTTTTCTGAGTTTTTCTGATCTTTTGCTTTACGAACTCCATTTTATGGTCATTTGACAGGAGTTTTTCTTGAGGATTTATGATTCCAAACCTGATTTGGTTGGAAAAGTGAATTTTTGAATAAGGGAATCCATCTCTTCCGGTGGCCCCCTTGGAGAACAGGGCTCTGGAATTCCTGACTCCAGTCCCAAGTGGGTGAGAATCTTTTTGATGACTTCAGGTCCCTCTATGGAAGAGATGACTTTGAGTTTCCCCCCACACTCCGAACAAACCTCAATGTCCATTCCAAAAACCCTTTTAAGTCTCCCGGCCCAGTTCATGGAAGAGGATTTTCCGGACTTTGTTGCTTGTTTTTCAGGGCTTTTTGTTTTTGGAGTGATAAGACGATGGTGTTTGAAATTCGGTGCAAAGATTCCATGAAACCTTATGAGGTTGGTTTTTGGTCTTGGAACAAGGGAAGCCAGTCGTGAGAGAAAGTCCAGAGGGTCAAGGATAATCCGGGTGGTTCCGTTCTCATAAGGGGTTTTTAACTGATAAATCACTTTCCCCCGGGAATTGAGTGAAAGTCTCTGTTCACTCAAACCTGGTCTTGAAATGTAACGACAAATCCTTTCAGGCTTTTCCCTCTGGTGAGCTTTTGTGGAAACCCCTTTATTGAGACTGAAGCCCCAAGTGTTTTGACAGAAAAGGCTTTGTTTCCCTGTGGTTTGTTTCAGAAAGGGTTTTCAGTGTCAGGGCCTTTTGCCCTTTGTGCTTGCCAAGGGCTATTCGGTAAGTAATCGATGAGGATTGGACCTGGTCCATGGCCGTGGGGTCTGGGTTTATTGATAGAAAAGCCTGATCCTCATCCCTTTGAATGAGTCCCCGTTTTTCCAGAAACCTGACCACTCTGTGAACAATGTTTGCCAGGAGTTTGTCGAGTTCCCGGTTTGAAGGAGGAGTTGTGAAGTGAAACTTTGATCTTCCATTCTCAAAGCTATATACTCCATCTGGAAACATCATGTGGAAATGGATATTGAGATTAAGACTTCCCCCGAAGCGTTGGATGAAGGTCACAGAACCTGTCTTTGCACCTGACTTTCTGGTCAGTCCCTCTTTTTTAATAAGGAATGTGGAAAGAGTTCTGTTGACAAGACCCAAAACCTCTCCCATGATTTTTGGCTCTCTGGCAAACAGAAACCTCGTAAACCACCTTCCCCTGTGAGTTCATAGAAAGCCTCTGTTCACTCAAACTTGGTCTTGAAATGTAACGACAAATCCTTTCAGGCTTTTCCCTCTGGTGGGCTTTTGTGAAAACTCCTGCATGGAGGCTGAAACCGGAATATTTGGACAGAAAAGGCTTTTCCCTGTGGTTTGTTTCAGAAAGGGTTTTCAGTGTCAGGGCCTTTTGCCCTTTGTTTTTCCCAAGGGCAATCCGGTAGGTGATGGAAGAGGACCTTACCTGGTCCATGGCCGAGGGGTCTGAGTTTATTGAAACAAAAGCCTGATCCTCATCCCTTTGAATGAGTTCCCTTCTTTCAAGAAACCTGACCACTCTCTGAACAAGGTTTATAAGGAGTTTGTCGAGTTCCTGGTTTGAAGGAGGAGTTGTGAAGTGAAACTTTGATTTTCCATTCTCAAAACTATAGACACCATCTGGAAACATCATATGGAAGTGGATATTGAGATTAAGGCTTCCCCCAAAGCGTTGAATGAAAGTCACAGAACCTGTTCTGATCCCGGACTTTCTGGTCAGGCCCGCTTTTTTAATAAGGAATGTGGAAAGGGTCCTGTTGACAAGACTGAGAACCTCTCCCATGATTTTTGGTTCTCTGGCAAACAGGAATCTGAGTTGAAAGGGAAAAGTTAAGACCCACTGTCTCATGGGTTTTTTAGGGAAAACCTCATCAACCAGATGGGTGGCACTTTCAGCCATTCTCCTGGCTCCGCAACTGGGACAAAATCCCCTTCTTTTACAACTAAAGGCCACAAGTTTTTCATGCTTGCAGGATGTGCATTGAACTCTTAGAAACCCATGGGCCAGGACTCCGCACTTGAGAAATTCATCAAATTCTTTTTTCACAAAACAGGGAATTCCCTTTTCATAGTCCCTGTCCATTTGCTGGTAGAAGTTCAGAAGGTTTTCCTGGATAAGCTTGTAGAGAAGAGTTTTTTCCGGTTGGTGTCGTTTGTAACTGACAGGGGGACTGGAGAAATGAGGATTGAGTAGAGCCACCAGGAAGTTGATGGCAAGACAAAAACCAGATCAAAGAAAAACAGGATGTGCCCTCAACTCCAGTGAGGATGAAAACCGGATCTGCAAATCAATACCTCCAGCTTCCCTTGTTCCAAGACCCAGAACCAATCTCATAAGGTTTCATGGAATCTTTGCAGCCAGAAAAGTGAATTTTTGAATAAGGGAATTCATTACAGGGGAAATTGATTCCACGTCAGAAGCAAAAGAAAACTCATGAAAATCCGAAATCATCCTCTTCAGGGGAAGCTCTGGGAGAATGGGGCTCCGGGACTTTTGAATCCAATCCCAGATGGGTGAGAATCTTTTTGATAGGAGACCCTTTGTTTTAAGCTGAATCTGTTCAAAAAGAAAAGCTCGAAGATCGCTGACATCAGCTTTTGTATCAATTGTTTTAATATTATTTGATTGAGTGGTCATCCTTGCAATGGCCATATTACTTTGTGCCCAATCAACAGTTATATAATGATCGTACATCTGATTCCTCCTTTGAATCGTTGGTTTCAGATTTATTTATATAATTTTTTTTCAACTTTGTGGTGCTTTTCCCAGGAGCCCCATCCTTTCACTGAAAAACAGGAAACTTCAGTGAAGGATTAGGACACTTTCAGGTGACCAACTTTTTCGATTTACCGAATTTTAAATATCGACACCTCATCACTCCAAAACCTAAAAACAACAAAGAAAAATCAAAAAACCTTTCTTCTATGAACTGGGCCATGAGGCTTAAAAGGGTTTTTGGAATGGACATTGAAGTTTGCCCGGAGTGTGGGGGAAAGCTTAAAGTCATTTCTTCCATAGAGGAGCGGGAAGTGATCAAAAAGATTCTCACTCATTGGGGTTGGATTCAAAAATTCCTGAACCCTGTTTTCCAAGAGGTCCTCCTGAAAAAGAGGAAAGTTTCCATTTTTCCTGAATTAGATAATCCCGACAGGAAATCAATTTTCCCTGTAACGGATTCCCTTATTCAAAAATTCACTTTTCCAGCCGAACCAGACTTGGAGTCATAAATTCTCAATCAAAACACCATTCAAATAACCACAAAATAGGATTCACAAAACAAAAAGATCAGAAAAAACAAGGAAACAAGAAGAAAACGACCCGGAAATACATCGCAATTCTATAAAAGACCTTTTATTCTTCTTATACCCTTAAAACAAGTGGTCTCCTGAGAAAACAAGTGGTCTTTAGTATACATTTTAAAATTTTCAAACAATATTTTTTTCTTCAAAATATCCTTGTTTTCTTTTTTGTTTTGTTGTACCAAATATATGGTTTTGAAAGTGTTAATTTAATTACTGGGGGTTTGTTATGAAATTTTTAATATTTATTTTAAGTCTGATTCAAGAAAGGTTTTTAATGAGTCGATTGTTCACAGGCATTTTTATTATCTTCATTATTTCTTTCACCCCCATTTTTGCTCATCCGGGGCATACAATTGAGAAAACTTACAATCCATCTCTTGATTTTTTATTTGTTATGGACAATTCGTACAGTATGACTCATAAATATAAATATTCAAATATTAATGATATTCTTGCGAAAAATGCTGGTTTTTTCATTGATCATTTTTCAGATATAAAATTCCTGGATTATCATATTGGTGTTACAACCTCATCAACTAATGGTTTTATTACTGATCACCTGTCTTTTCAAACATTGAGATCGGATTATGTTTATCCTTTAGTTTTGATTCGGTGTGAGGACCTGGCTGAGAAACAAGAACGTGATTATTCAAATTATGTGGAAAGAAGCATGCCAAAAGATGATGAGTGTTTCAAAGAGATGATGACAAAGGCTAGTAAAACTCAAGTGGGTGGGAGCGAACATTTTCTTAACATTCCCTTGTTTACTTTGCTGCCAATGATTTCATCTCCTCAACCTTCCTTTTATCGTTCTGAAGCTCACTTGGGTATTTTTGTCGTAACAGATACAGATGATCAAAGTCAGTTTACTCCTAAAGCAGCTTATGATTATTTAAAGTTCTTAAAAAATGGTGCTCAAGAAAAACTGCATTATGCTGCTAAAATTATTCATTCAGAGCGGGAAAATTGTAAAAGTGAATCACCAGTTGCAGTGCCACCAAGGAAGCTTACAGAGATGGTGAAACTTTTTGGTGATCGCGGTTACTCCTTTGATCTTTGTCAATACCATCATCATGAGGAGTACCTCGGTCGATTTGCCAATCACCTGGTGGATTCCGTGTTGTCCATTCCCCTTGGTCGCTTAGATTCTGTGTCCATTCCCCGCTTACCTGATGTTGACACTATAGAAGTGTATTACGAGCATGGAAATAACAAACAGCGGATTAATGAAGGTTGGATGTATATGTATGATGAAAAAACCAGTATTATCCGTTTATCCCGGGATCTCAATTTGGAGTCGGGAGGAAGATTTATTGTTAAATACAAAATGTGAACATATTAGAGTTATCCCCTGTTCCTGTGCTACCCTGGAAGAAATTGTATCTTTTAGACTTTTTGTTTTAAAAAAACCAATTATTCCACAAACTGCTTTTTTTGCTCCAAAGAAAATTCCGTGATGGGGATTAGAAAACTTGAAATTTCATCGGAAAATTAAGAATCAAGGCTTCTGTTTTTCAAGAGAGATGGTCTTTTTTTTGCCACCTGTGTTTCCTATTCAGGCAAAACCGTGGAGTAACAGCCTTTGGGCCAGTCTGGGCTATCATTTCCCGACTTTGACAGCAGCAGTTGCATTAAATCAGTGATTTTGAGTGCTTAACGCCTATTGTCTAGTTTTGTACCACTACATTACTATGGGGAGTATAAGAAGAATAAAAGACATTTTTCACAAAATTGAGAGATATTCCATCTTGTTTTTGTGTATAAGAAGAATAAAAGACATTTTTTTAGAGATCAAGATGTATTTCCACCCCGTTTTTCATGGTTTTTCTGAGTTTTTCTGATCTTTTGCTTTACGAACTCCATTTTATGATCATTTGACAGGAGTTTTTCTTGAGGATTTATGATTCCAAACCTGATTTGGTTGGAAAAGTGAATTTTTGAATAAGGGAATCCATCTCTTCCGGTGGCCCCCTTGGAGAACAGGGCTCTGGAATTCCTGACTCCAGTCCCAAGTGGTTGAGAATCTTTTTGATGACTTCAGGTCCCTCTATGGAAGAGATGACTTTGAGTTTCCCCCCACACTCCGAACAAACCTCAATGTCCATTCCAAAAACCCTTTTAAGTCTCCCGGCCCAGTTCATGGAAGAGGATTTTCCGGACTTTGTTGCTTGTTTTTCAGGGCTTTTTGTTTTTGGAGTGATAAGACGATGGTGTTTGAAATTTGGGGCAAAGATTCCATGAAACCTTATGAGGTTGGTTTTTGGTCTTGGAACAAGGGAAGCCAGTCGTGAGAGAAAGTCCAGAGGGTCAAGGATAATCCGGGTGGTTCCGTTCTCATAAGGGGTTTTTAACTGATAAATCACTTTCCCCCGGGAATTGAGTGAAAGTCTCTGTTCACTCAAACCTGGTCTTGAAATGTAACGACAAATCCTTTCAGGCTTTTCCCTCTGGTGAGCTTTTGTGGAAACCCCTTTATTGAGACTGAAGCCCCAAGTGTTTTGACAGAAAAGGCTTTGTTTCCCTGTGGTTTGTTTCAGAAAGGGTTTTCAGTGTCAGGGCCTTTTGCCCTTTGTGCTTGCCAAGGGCTATTCGGTAAGTAATCGATGAGGATTGGACCTGGTCCATGGCCGTGGGGTCTGAGTTTATTGATAGAAAAGCCTGATCCTCATCCCTTTGAATGAGTCCCCGTTTTTCAAGAAACCTGACCACTCTGTGAACAATGTTTGCCAGGAGTTTGTCGAATTCCTGGTTTGAAGGAGGAGTTGTGAAGTGAAACTTTGATCTCGCATTCTCAAAACTATAGACACCATCTGGAAACATCATGTGGAAATGGATATTGAGATTAAGACTTCCCCCGAAGCGTTGGATGAAGGTCACAGAACCTGTCTTTGCACCTGACTTTCTGGTCAGTCCCTCTTTTTTAATAAGGAATGTGGAAAGAGTTCTGTTGACAAGACCCAAAACCTCTCCCATGATTTTTGGCTCTCTGGCAAACAGAAACCTCAACTCAAAGGGAAAAGTCAAAACCCATTGTCTCATGGGTTTTTTAGGAAAAACTTCATCAACCAGATGGGTGGCACTTTCAGCCATTCTTCTGGCTCCGCAACTGGGACAAAACCCCCTTCTTTTACAACTAAAGGCCACAAGTTTTTCATGCTTGCAGGATGTGCATTGAACCCTTGGAAACCCATGGGCCAGGACTCCGCACTTGAGAAATTCATCAAACTCCTTTTTGACAAATTTCGGAAGTCCTTGTTCATAATCCCGGTCCATTTGTTGATAGAAGTTCAAACAGACCGGTGAAAAAAAAGAGTGATCATCTTTTTTTTAAACTCAATCACTTTAAAGATTTTTTGAAAAAATGGGTTCCCCAACACAGCCAAAAAGAGGTTTCAAACAAACTCAAGGAATGGCTGGACAGTGAACTTAAGGACTAGGATATTTCAAGGGATGCCCCCTATTTTGGCTTTGAAATCCCGGGTTATCCGGGAAAATATTTTTATGTCTGGGTGGATGCCCCCTCCGGATACCTGGCCAGTACCGAACAATGGTGCAAAAAAAACAACTTAACCCTCCATCAACTCTGGAATGACGATAAAACTGAAATTTATCACTTTATAGGTAAGGACATTATTTATTTCCATGCCCTTTTCTGGCCAGCCATGCTGAAAAACGCCGGATTTAATCTTCCCCGTAAAATCCTTGTCCACGGTTTTTTAACAGTCAATGGGGAGAAAATGAGCAAATCCAGGGGAACATTTCTTTCCGCCGGAATTTTTTCAGAACACCTGGACCCAACCCACCTCCGCTATTACTATGCCTGCAAACTAGGGGGAATTGATGACATTGATTTGAACTTTGAGGATTTCACCCAACGAATCAACTCCGATCTTATCGGTAAAATCACCAACCTGGGCTCCCGGGCGGCACAACTTGTAAATAAAAAACTCAATGGTCATCTTTCGGAAGTCTCTGAAGAGGGACTTAAAATCATTGAAAAAGCCAGAGGCAAAGCCGAAGAGATCGCCGGACTTTATGAAGAACTGAACTTTTCCAGGGCCATGATTGAAATCAGGGAAATCGCCGATCAGGCCAATCGCTATTTTGATGAAAAAGCCCCCTGGAAGCTTATTAAAGAAGATGAAAAGGCCGCCTGGAAGATTCTCACCGATGTTCTCAACATTTTCAGAATTTTAAGCATCTATCTTAAACCCATCATGCCTGTTTACGTTCAAAAAGTGGAATCCCTGTTCGGTGAAAAAGACTTTTCATGGAACTCCGTTCAGGAACTGATGGAAGAAAAAAAATTAAAGCCCTTTGAACACCTCTCCCAAAGGGTGGACAGCCGGAAGATCACCGAAATGATGAAAAAAAACACTGAAACCGACTAAGTATTCCAAAACATTTTCATTCTAAAAAGTCGCCAGCCAGTCCTGAAAAATAGTCCCATCTGACTATTTTTCAGATTTCTTCTTAAAACCCAATCAGCCTCCTGAGTTCTATTGTCTCTCTAATTCGTATTGGAGTCTCTTAAATTGCTCTTTTGATATCAGCTCCGTATTGGGGGAGACTTCGCTTTGAACAGGATCACCAATAAAACAATTTTTTATCGTCAGTTTTCCCCCCCGCAAATTGTATTGAGGCTTGATTACATTATTTAAAACAGATAACAGGTCCTGGGCGTTCATATCATCGTCGCCTCTTTGTTCATCATCTTTTTTCCAACTGTATTTTTTAAAAATATCCATATAGGAAGCCAGTGATACTATGGGCAAAGAAATATATATGCCTTTGTCATTATCACTATCATATATAAAGCCACTTTCAACATACAATCCTCCTTCTCTTTTTTTCAAATTGAATCGAAGTATTTTTTTTCTGGATCCGTCACTGTACTCACACCCAATATCCATTTGGTCCATGTTTTTTGAATAAACAAATCTTTGCTCCGAATGTTCAAGGGAAAAACCCAATGATTTGTAATCGACAATCCCTCCATCATGATACTCAATAAGGACAGTGCCTCCTCTATCCTGTCTGATCTCTTTGACACCCCTGATTCCCGTTTCGACAAGCACAAGAGGTCTTTCATTCACAAAAGGCAGAAGAAATATATTATCATAATGTCTTTTTTCAGTAAAAGTAATCTTAACCTCCTCATCTCTTTTAGGTCCTGGAAAAGCCCAAAGTTTCTTTCCCCCTAAAACACCTTGTGCCAGGACAACAAGATCACCTTCGTCAGTCACTAAAACCTTGTCTATATTTTCATCAAATGAATATCTATCACTAAGATTGTAAAAAAACGGTATACGAACGGTTATTGATGAAGGGACCTTTATTATCAAATTTCCAAAATCACCCCTATCCCTATTATAATCTCTGTAAACAGATAACAAATAGTCTTCATACATCAAGACAGCTTCAAATCCATAGCTTCCCAACCATGTAGTAACCGAAGAAATCGGCATATTAGGCATGGCTTTCATAATATTACCTTCGTAAATAAAATAAAGTGTGAGACCATCGGGTGAAAAAACCGCCTGTTGATTTTCCAAAAGATCATTTTTTTGTACAAGAGCCAATACCTCCACGAAGTTCAGATCAGAAGACCCGTCATCAGCAAAACTCAAAACCCCCGGCACTAAAAGCAGAAAAAACAATAAAGATTTCATTTTGACCTCCCATTCATTGATCTTTATTTGAAAGTTTTTTAACTTAGCATAAAAATTTTCGAAAAATAAGGGTTTTTTAAAGACCCTGTAAAAAATACAAACCTGTAGAGTAGCTATAATTCAGTTGAAGTGTATAAGAAGAATAAAAGACATTTTTTTAGAGATCAAGATGTATTTCCACCCCGTTTTTCATGGTTTTTCTGAGTTTTTCTGATCTTTTGCTTTACGAACTCCATTTTATGGTCATTTGACAGGAGTTTTTCTTGGTGTCTGAAACCTTTCTTGGGAACTATTGAAACAGCGTGTAATTCCAAACCTGATTTGGTTGGAAAAGTGAATTTTTGAATAAGGGAATCCATCACAGAAAACCCGGGTTCTCCGTCAGAGTTCTTCAATGAACAAGATTCATGAGAAATGGAAAACCTCCTCCTCTTCCGGTGGCCCCCTTGGAGAACAGGGCTCTGGAATTCCTGACTCCAGTCCCAAGTGGTTGAGAATCTTTTTGATGACTTCAGGTCCCTCTATGGAAGAGATGACTTTGAGTTTCCCCCCACACTTCGAACAAACCTCAATGTCCATTCCAAAAACCCTTTTAAGTCTCCCGGCCCAGTTCATGGAAGAGGATTTTCCGGACTTTGTTGCTTGTTTTTCAGGGCTTTTGTTTTTGGAGTGATAAGACGATGGTGTTTGAAATTCGGTGCAAAGATTCCATGAAACCTTATGAGGTTGGTTTTTGGTCTTGGAACAAGGGAAGCCAGTCGTGAGAGAAAGTCCAGAGGGTCAAGGATAATCCGGGTGGTTCCGTTCTCATAAGGGGTTTTTAACTGATAAATCACTTTCCCCCGGGAATTGAGTGAAAGTCTCTGTTCACTCAAACCTGGTCTTGAAATGTAACGACAAATCCTTTCAGGCTTTTCCCTCTGGTGAGCTTTTGTGGAAACCCCTTTATTGAGACTGAAACCGGAATATCTGGACAGAAAAGGCTTTGTTTCCCTGTGGTTTGTTTCAGAAAGGGTTTTCAGTGTCAGGGCCTTTTGCCCTTTGTGCTTGCCAAGAGCAATTCGGTAAGTAATCGATGAGGATTGGACCTGGTCCATGGCCGTGGGGTCTGGGTTTATTGATAGAAAAGCCTGATCCTCATCCCTTTGAATGAGTCCCCGTTTTTCCAGTGCCGGTGACAATGCCGGGGTTTCACAAAAGGTGGTTTCTGAAACCCTTATGTGAACAATGTTTGCCAGGAGTTTGTCGAGTTCCCGGTTTGAAGGAGGAGTTGTGAAGTGAAACTTTGATCTCGCATTCTCAAAACTATAGACACCCTCTGGAAACATCATGTGGAAATGGATATTGAGATTAAGGCTTCCCCCAAAGCGTTGAATGAAGGTCACAGAACCTGTTCTGGCCCCGGACTTTCTGGTCAGTCCCTCTTTTTTAATAAGGAATGTGGAAAGGGTCCTGTTGACAAGACCCAAAACCTCTCCCATGATTTTTGGCTCTCTGGTAAACAGAAACCTCAACTCAAAGGGAAAAGTCAAAACCCATTGTCTCATGGGTTTTTTAGGAAAAACTTCATCAATCAGATGGGTGGCACTTTCAGCCATTCTTCTGGCTCCGGTTTTGCAGACGATTTTGGTAAAGGTGATAAATGAGTTTGGTCAAGAACAAATCTGGTAAAAAACCTGATTTAAATTGACTTTAGAGTCCAAAATCTTTTAACAAAAAGAGTTGTCATTCTGTGCTAGTGTCGGAATTGGTAGACGAGCCAGGTTGAGGGCCTGGTGGGGGTTTCCCCGTGGAGGTTCAAGTCCTCTCTGGCACACCATCCGAAAGCCTAATTCATATTATTCTCTGAGTTGGCGGAAAGGTCGATCCTAGGCAACTTCACGCTTAACGGTCTCAACACTTATTTTTACTTTCAAGCCAAACACTTTCTGAAGATACTTATCAACTAACTTTGCAGAAAATTTCTTACGTTTGCTAACGAAATCCGACACATTTTGGATAGAAAGTTCTGCTTTATTAGAGAAGGCTTGTAACCCCATTGCAGTAATGGTTTCTCTCAAGGCATCTTCCAGGCCCCTCTTTTCATTATTGATTAAGTTCATAATGTACATTTGAGCAAATTCAGCATCCTCAAATTGAGAAGCAACCAACTTATTAAAGTCTTTATGTCTATTTGCCATAACTCCTCCAATATTCTTTAGCCTTTTTAATATCACGACTCTGAGTCCTTTTATCTCCACCAATAAGAAGAATAATCAATGTATCTCCATCTTCAGCAAAGTAAACTCTATAACCTGGGCCATGAGGTATTTTTATTTCAAAAACACCTTCTTTTAGTGCCTTTATAGATTTCTTTGCTCCACCTTGAGCGACTCTTTGAATGGTTCGGATAATAATAGCTTTAGCTAACTTATCTAAACTTTCAAACCAATCCTCGAAAGGAGAGTCGCCTTTTTCTGTTACAAAATACTTAACTTGCTTAATAGGCTTCTCCCACTAATTTAGTACAAACTACTTCAATTAGAGTAGTTTGTCAAGGTTACTCTATGAATATTCTAATAGATAGAGCGAAGTTTTGTGTTCCTAGTTCCAACCTACCTCCTTCAGGTGCGGAATCGGGTATAAGCAGAAGTATAAGCAGGAAGTATAAGCAGAATAAAAGACATTTTTCACGAAATTGAGAGATATTCTATCCTTGTTTTCCGGGTTTTTTCTGAGTTTTTTGTTTTGTGAATCTTATTTTGAGGTTATTTGAATGGGGTTTTGATTGAGAATTTATGACTCCAAGTCTGGTTTGGCTTTCAACTCAGGTTTCTGTTTGCCAGAGAGCCAAAAATCATGGGAGAGGTTCTCAGTCTTGTCAACAGGACCCTTTCCACATTCCTTGTTAAAAAAGCGGGACTGACCAGAAAGTCCGGGGCCGGAACAGGTTCTGTGACCTTCATTCAACGCTTCGGGGGAAGCCTTAATCTCAATATCCACTTCCACATGATGTTTCCAGAGGGTGTCTATAGCTTTGAGAATGGAAAATCAAAGTTTCACCTCACAACCCCTCCCTCAAACCGTCTATGAAAAAGTATGTCAAGTGTTATTCTGACTCCTGACTTCCGCATTTTGCATTTGCGTTATTTAATGATTTTGATAGTTTATAGGTATCGGAGTCAGGATTTTAATAATTTCAGTCCTTTTTATTCAGGAAACAGGCTGATTGCCAGCCCATGGTCTTTATTCCTTTACCCTCTACACTACAAATTATAAAATGAATTTTACTTATTTATAAAATTTTGATAAACACCAATATTATATTATAAACTTTTAAGGGGTTCTGTATGCGAAAAAAAATGTTACTGTTTACAACCATCCTGTGTTTAATAATTCTGCATTCCTTTGACGGCAACACATCTTACAAACCGCTTGATTCTTCCACAGACATTTTATCAGAACAAGATATTGAAACAATTCTCCAAAAAAAACCCGTGAGTGAAATAATCTATGTATGGGAAGATCATATTTGTGAATTCAGACCAGGCCCTGAGGATTATAAACAACTTCCACACCTTAAGGAAGTCGTCGGTTTCGACAAAATCGAACCCCTGTCTTTTGATAATGAAATCAGTGATAATAACCCTCTGCCTGCCTGTGAAATTGAGGAAATAGCCCTGCTCGAAAAAAACTCAGACGCTGTTTTCATTGGAGAGTTTTCCGGAATAATTTCTGATGAACCCATACAAGTGGCTGCAGCCCCGGTAGCCGCTTACTACCTTGGAAGTCTGGCAGTAACAGGATTAAGAGTTCTTGGAGAGTCTTTATTGAAAATGATATTACCAGCCGCATCCGGTTGTGCAACGGGTTTTTTCACAGTTAAGGCATTATTTCCTACCAGGGAAAAAGAAACATCTCCCATGGTTAATGCCACCATATCAGCTGGTGCTTCTACAGCCCTCACCCTAGGTCAAAACACACCAAAGGCCGTCAAAGTTGCCGGAGGAGGAACTGTAGGGGCTGTCATCCTTTGCGGTGAAATTGCTTACAACAATTAGAATAACGCTACAACTAAGAGCAACATCCTTAATCGACTCTATGAAAAAATCTGTAGGACAAACCACTGGTATTCATTCATCGGAGGAAGAAACATTATCAGGAAAACTCAACAAAAACTGTTTCCATCAACTCCTATAACCCTGAACCCTGACTCCCTGATTTTTTTTTACCGAAGGGGGAAGTTGGTCCCGGATCACTTTTTTTTAAACTTTGAATAATATCCTTTTTCCAGTGGGAGCGAAGAAAAACAAGACTCACCTCCCTTGAAGGGGACAGAGGTTTGAAGCAGCGAACCTGCTTTTTTTCACCGGCACTGAGATTATCAATATTCAATTGTGGCAAAAAGGTGTATCCATGGACTTTTTCCACCAGAGCTTTAAGAGTTTCAAGAGTTCCACTCTGAAAATGAACATTTTTAAAAGTTTCCATGGAATCCATATTACAAAAATTGAGAACCTGATTTTTAAAACAGTGACCGTCAGACAAAATCCAAAGATCTCTTTGTTTTTTCTTTTCATAACGATTTATGATTTCTTTAAGTTGCCTGGTTTGAAGATTATTTTCACTGTAAAAATAAATTGGAACCGCAAGCCATGTGCAAGGCCAGAGTTGGGCCATAAAATCAACAAATAAAGCCTTCATATCCTGCTGGTACTTGCCATGAGAAGGTTGTCGGGGTGACCCCTCTTTCAGTCAAAGGCAGTCAATCCCATTTTATTATTGAGATCCAAAGAGGAAAGAAAGGTCTGTTCCCCTATCCTGCTTTCAACGACAACAGAGTGGTCGAATTTGTCTGTTTGACCCACAGGTGCCGCCTTGAAACGAAATAGGTGCTGTACTTTAACATCACTGACTGGGAAAGATTCTGACCAATCAAACCCCTGAAATGTTCCCCCACTCTGTCCAAAGACATCATCTGAACGGTCAGGAAGTTTATAATGGATGCCTTGATCCCTGGACTGAGCCGAAATGGCCATTGGCAGGACGGAACACCCAAGCGAGGAGGTCGTCGTAGAGCGAACCGCTTTTTCAGTGGTGGAAGTTTGGGTTTACTTGCAGATCCGGTTTTCATCCTCACTGAAGTTGAGGACACATCCTGTTTTTCTTTGATCTGGTTCTTGTCTTGCCATCAGCTTCCTGGTGGCTCTACTCAATCCCCATTTCTCCAATCCCCCTGTCAGTTACAAACGACATCAACCGGAAAAAACTCTTCTCTACAAACTCATCCAGGAAAATCTTCTGGACTTCTATCAACAAATGGACCGGGATTATGAACAAGGACTTCCGAAATTTGTCAAAAAGGAGTTCGATGAATTTCTCAAGTGCGGAGTCCTGGCCCATGGGTTTCCAAGGGTTCAATGCACATCCTGCAAGCATGAAAAACTTGTGGCCTTTAGTTGTAAAAGAAGGGGATTTTGTCCCAGTTGCGGAACCAGAAGAATGGCTGAAGCTGCCACCCATCTGGTTGATGAAGTTTTTCCTAAAAAACCCATGAGACAATGGGTTTTGACTTTTCCCTTTGAGTTGAGGTTTCTGTTTGCCAGAGAGCCAAAAATCATGGGAGAGGTTTTGGGTCTTGTCAACAGAACTCTTTCCACATTCCTTATTAAAAAAGCGGGACTGACCAGAAAGTCAGGTGCAAAGACAGGTTCTGTGACCTTCATCCAACGCTTCGGGGGAAGTCTTAATCTCAATATCCATTTCCACATGATGTTTCCAGATGGAGTATATAGCTTTGAGAATGGAAGATCAAAGTTTCACTTCACAACTCCTCCTTCAAACCAGGAATTCGACAAACTCCTGGCAAACATTGTTCACAGAGTGGTCAGGTTTCTTGAAAAACGGGGACTCATTCAAAGGGATGAGGATCAGGCTTTTCTATCAATAAACTCAGACCCCACGGCCATGGACCAGGTCCAATCCTCATCGATTACTTACCGAATAGCCCTTGGCAAGCACAAAGGGCAAAAGGCCCTGACACTGAAAACCCTTTCTGAAACAAACCACAGGGAAACAAAGCCTTTTCTGTCAAAACACTCAGGCTTTAGTCTCCACGCCGGGGTTTCCACAAAAGCTCACCAGAGGGAAAAGCCTGAAAGGATTTGTCGTTACATTTCAAGGCCAGGTTTGAGTGAACAGAGACTTTCACTCAATTCCCGGGGGAAAGTGATTTATCAGTTAAAAACCCCTTATGAGAACGGAACCACCCGGATTATCCTTGACCCTCTGGACTTTCTCTCACGACTGGCTTCCCTTGTTCCAAGACCAAAAACCAACCTCATAAGGTTTCATGGAATCTTTGCCCCAAATTTCAAACACCATCGTCTTATCACTCCAAAAACAAAAAATTCTGAAAAACAGGAAGCAAAAACAAAACCAGGAAAGTCCTCTTCCATGATATGGGCCATGAGGTTAAAAAGAGTTTTTGGAATGGACATTGAGGTTTGTTCGGAGTGTGGGGGGAAACTCAAAGTCATCTCTTCCATAGAGGGACCTGAAGTCATCAAAAAGATTCTCAACCACTTGGGACTGGAGTCAGGAATTCCAGAGCCCTGTTCTCCAAGGGGGCCACCGGAAGAGGAGGAGGTTTTCCATTTCTCATGAATCTTGTTCATTGAAGAACTCTGACGGAGAACCCGGGTTTTCTGTGATGGATTCCCTTATTCAAAAATTCACTTTTCCAACCAAATCAGGTTTGGAATCATAAATCCTCAAGAAAAACTCCTGTCAAATGACCATAAAATGGAGTTCGTAAAGCAAAAGATCAGAAAAACTCAGAAAAACCATGAAAAACGGGGTGGAAATACATTTTGATCTCTAAAAAAATGTCTTTTATTCTTCTTATACACAACAGGGAACCTTATTTTCAATATGACCATCCATGAACTCATTGACATACAGGGAGAGTGATTTGATTTGTTCTTCCGCCTTCCCTTATAAATTCTTCATTTGCAAACAGATCCCTGACCACGACATTTGAAGACTTCAGATCCTCTATTTGTTGAAGGGCCACATACAGTTCCAAACAATGTATTTTAAAAGGAGAGGGAAGACAGGTTGAAAACCCCATCTTTTTTTGATTTATCAATTGATTCACCAGGGTTTTCAACTCATCATCATCTATTTGATGTAATTCACCGGAAAACTGATCATGATCCTTGTCGTATTTCATTTCAAACCGCAAAAAAGAAAGTTTCAAAGGAGTCTCAAAACGACCTTTAGCACTGATTTTCAGTGCAGCCAATGAAAGAGAGTCGTCTCCCCAAAACCCATTGTTTTCATCATTGATTTCCAGTACAGCCAATGAGGGAGACAGATAGGGAATAATCAGATCAAAAGGCTCTTCTGCCTTTCTGGAGGAATGAATACAAAAAGGGGTTTTGAGAAACCGCATTTTCAGGCTTGGGGGAAGAACAGTGTCCAGGATGACAGAGGAAGAGGGAAATAAGGGTTCCCCGTTAAAAGCCTCATTTTTGGAATAAATCCGGGATATGAAGTTTTCATTATGATCTTCCCATTGAATTGTTTTATCTTTTGCAAAGCTTGCTTCCAACTCATCAATCAGTTTCTCATCCGGAGTCAATCCATAGGTGTTTGAAGCAAAAAAACCTATGGAATGCATCTGGATACTTGCCGCATCAAAGGCACAGGCCGGACTGGTGTTTCCATTAAAGGGGGAAATACAATGGGCGTTCATCCCCGCCATAAGTCGTCTGTAATTAGAAAGTTCATGAATACTTCCCATAAAGTAAATACGACCTGAATCAAGATTCATACCGGCAATCCCGGAAAGCTTTCCTTCCCTGGAAATCAAACCTGTCCCTGAGTTGCCGGGTATAACATCATTATCACAAAAGAGGTTCAATAGGGGTGATTGGGGGTGGTTGTAGTAAACAGAGTTAAAGATATCCATATAAGAATGACAGGAATTCTTCCCTATGCTTCCTTTAACTGAGCTTTTAATTGCATTGGTTCCAACTTCAAGATTTTCAATGCTTTCAAGATAAAAAGGGAAAGCCCTTAAAAGGGTCTTATCGGGAACCCCGGAAATATCCACCACAACGGGCTTTCTTTTAACGGGACGAGAGAGTTGAAGAATCGCCCAGTCCAGGGTTACTTTTTCATTCGGGTCATCTTTCCAGTCCAAAACACTCTGACAGGTCACACTCTCATAGGGACTCTGTTTTGTTTTGGGGAAAGCCACTATAATATCCTCACAAGAAAAATCAGTTTTAAAAAAACCTTCAGGGAGACAATGCCCATTGGTAAGTATCCTGTCTGAAGCAATGAGGGTTTGTGAACAGACACCCGTCCTATGGCTAAGAACACCCTCCTTGATTTCTTTTATGGGAAAGGCCAGAACTCCCGCAAAATCGGGACAATTCTCCAGGTCAAGGCATGAAATATTAAACTCTACGAAACGCTTAACAGCTTGCCCCTCTTCTGTTTGTCCTCTGGTTTCCATCCCATGGGGACTGCGGGCCGGAAGGCTGTTGCCGGCAAAGAGGAGAAAAAAGAAAATTGTAACCAAACGGACCTTTTCGGTCGGGATATGAAAAACCATGACAAAGGCAATATACACCCTGTTGAACAAAAAGACAAATGATCTTATTTGGGTTCTTTGTGCAAACAGCTTTAAATCTTTTTACACCCTCCACATCGGGAAACTTTCTGTTACCTCTGAAGTTTTTACAAATGTTTTGAATATTTAAATTTTTTCACATTTATTGAATTTTACTAAAAAATTCAAAAAACAATTCTTTAAAAACTGATAGCTGCCCTGGTTTCAAAGCCAAAAGCTGTCTTTGTGGGAAGATTGGCACTTCCCCCTTGAAAACTTTTTCCCGGAGCAAAAATTCCGGTGCGATTCATCCACTGAAATCCCTTAAAGAGTTTGTAGCTGAACCCCAAATCCAGTTCAAAACCCACATTGGAAGCCACTCCTGTGCCCAATGGATCCTGATTAAGGATGGCATAAGTCAGACGACTCTCCAAAGTGAGTTTCTCAGTCCAATTGTAATGAACAGCCCCGGAGGCGTAAACGGTATTACTGATGGCCTCAGAATCAAAGGAATCCTGAGCTGATAAAGTGTCGGCTTCCCCTTCTGTGGCCACATTACGAAGTTGGGCTGTCCGGAAAAAATCACGGGTCCCCATGGGATGATTAAACAAAAGAAAGGCCACATCATGGTTTTGATCAAAAATATAGGCTTCATAAACCTGTTTGGTGGCCGGGTTGTCCCCGCTGGCATAACCCAGATCAAATGTGGTTCCCCATCTGGACCCTTCAGGTGTCCACCACAATTTCATGGCTGCACCCAATCCATCCTGCTCAATTTCAAAAGAGTTCTGAAACAGACCCATATTGCCTGTCATGACTCCAATCTCAAAAGCCAGCTTCACCTGGTCAATCCACTGGGAAATAAAAGCATTGTAGGAGTCCACTTTATATCTTCCCGACAGGGGGCTGTCCTCCACACCCACAACAATGGGAGAAGTGTCATTGCTGTTTTTGCCACTGGTTGAACGCCTAGGTATAAGAAGAATAAAAGACATTTTTCACAAAATTGAGAGATATTCCATCTTGTTTTCCGGGTTTTTTCTGATCTTTTTGTTTTGTGAATCCTATTTTGTGGTCATTTGAGTGAGGTTTTGATTGAGAATTTATGACTCCAAACCTGATTTGGTGGGAAAAGTGAATTTTTGAATAAGGGAATCCATGACAGGGAATCGGTCAAACGGGCTGTCTAGTCGAAATGGGGGTCACGAACATCCTCTATAGTGGCGTAACTTATGTCAATGAGAATTCTTTTAAAACTCTTTCCAGTACAACATATTCCCGCCGTTTCTTGAATCATTGTAAGTACACAAGCACTCAGAGGTTCCACTTCCTTCATAACCTGTGGTAGAGGGTTGGCATATTGACTCTTTGAATGAGGCAACCATCATCAGAGAGTTCTGTGAAACAAACTGCTGACAAATTCTGCCACTTTTTCTAAGTTGTTGTTCTTCAGAATTTGCAATAATCGTTATTTTTTCGGCTTTCTCTTTATTGGTTGTAAAATGGATTTCCCGGAGGAGGGAAAGCTCTGCTGCCAGTTTCCTTTCTTGCTCCTCCTGCTCTATCACCCCATCAATTGAATCTCTTACCCCTTCAAGGAGAAACCCCATCGCTTCCCCGCAACTCACATATCCGACAGTTACAAATCCAAGCATACGGGCAAAAACAGCACTTAATCCTCTCCATGTGCTGGTTGCTGCTACTGATTCCAATTGAGTTCCGGCAGCTGAGAGACCTCCCATGCCAAGATACATTGTGGGTTTAATTACAATTGAATCATCAGGATAATGCTGGAGTGTTATAACTTCTTCTACAAAGCCAAAAAGACAGCCTGCTCCAAACATTATACCTGGATGGGCCACCTGGGTTCCTTCCAGAACAAAATTTTGGATGTTCATGGCCATCATTATGTTTTCCTCCCTCTCTCCGCAGGGATCAAAAAACTGTTCCAGGGCCACAGATGAAGGGGTCCCTATAGAGCCGGGGTTTATAGACTGGGGAACCAGTTCCTCCCGGCCTCTGACATCCATAAAGCACGCAGGTTCCCCATTTTCAAAATAAATAGCTTTGGACACCACCACTTCCTGATTTTCTATCATGTTTAATAATTCCTCTTTTGTTTCAGGGATCTTTTTTATGGGGGCGGGGAAGCTGGGGTGTTCATTTTGTGAAAGTGGGTTTTCAAAAGGGTCTTTTATCATGGAATAACCTGGAACTTCCCATAAAAACAAATGGAACAGAAATACAAAAAGGGAAAACTTAAGAACAGGGTGTTTTTCCATGACTGTAAGGCAGAGTTCCCAAGGCTTGCCCAAAGGAAAATCCATTTGATTGCACAATTTGAGAGTACGAATTTTTGGATATTCACCAGAAGATGTGGGTAAGAAAAGCCCTTTTTAACTTCTAAATGTCATTTCGTGGAATAAATAAGGACAGCCATCCTGGCTGATATGGGGCTCTGCCCCACACCCCAATTCGTTGAGCATCCCCGCTCAACGAATCACATTTTTAGTGCATTAAGATTCATATTGAAATAGCATCTCCCGCCAGATTCCAGTAAATCATAATTTGTGAAAACAACAACCAAAAAAGGGCGAAAAGATGCTGGTAAAGACTATCCTAAATAAATGTTACAAATTCAAGTCTTTTGTTTACGGGAGAATAACTTTATTCACCGAGGGCGGGGAAACTTGTATTCATGTTCAAATTCACCCTCGAAAAAATGGTATCCCCATTTGTTCGGGATGCCATCAGGAGGCTTCTATTTATGATACATCCCCGAAGGCACGAAAATTTGAATTTATTCCTATCTGGGGAATTCCCGTGTTCTTCTGTTATAAAATGAGACGAGTCAACTGCTCTTGGTGTGGAGTTAAAGTTGAAAAAACTCCATGGAGTGATGGAAAAAACCAATTAACCAAAGTCTATATGCAATTTCTGGCAAATTGGGCCAAG
Source organism: Bdellovibrionales bacterium (assembly GCA_965218815.1). Lineage (GTDB taxonomy): Bacteria > Bdellovibrionota > Bdellovibrionia > Bdellovibrionales > JAGQZY01 > JAGQZY01. The sequence continues at coordinate 2,418,850 of CBDCLX010000002.1, forward strand.
GTGCTGTCATGGAAAGAGGTGTCAGTTCGGTTTAGAACAAGTTGGGGGAAGGTTTTTCGCTCTGTGGAGTTTATCGTTGAGTGGGGCCTTTCCCATCGCTGTTTAGAGAGTGTCAGGGCTATTGGAGTTGATGAGATTCAGTGGAAAAAGGGGCATAAATATCTAACTTTAGTTTATCAGATCAACTCCGGATGTGTCCGTTTACTTTGGATTGGAAAAGAGCGGACAGAGGAAACTTTTTCAAAGTTCTTTGATATGCTGGGGACAAGAAGAACACAACTTATTGAATACGTTTGCTCAGATATGTGGAAACCTTATTTGAAGGTTATAAAGGATCGAGTGTCTCAAGCCACTCATATCCTGGACCGTTTTCATATCGTTGCTCGGATTAACAAAGCAATAGATAAAGTGAGAGCGGGAGAGCATCGTCAGATGAAAGCGGATGGATATGACCCTGTGTTAACAAACTCCAGGTGGCTTTTATTAAAGCACTCAGAGAATCTGACAGAAAAACAGGAGGTTGGTTTGAAGAAACTTTTACAATACAACCTCAGGAGCGTCAGGGCCTATTTACTAAAAGAAGAGTTCCAATTCTTTTGGGATTATTTATCCCCCTCATGGGCGGATAAGTTTCTGGCTCGCTGGACAACCAAAGTCATGCGTTCCCGGATAGAGCCTTTGAAACATGAAGCCAAGATGATTCGACGACATAAGAATCTCATTCTCAATTGGTTTAGGGCCAAAAAACAATTTTCATCGGGGATTGTAGAGGGTTTAAACAACAAAGTAAAACTGACTATGAGAAAATCTTACGGTTTTAGGGAGTACAAATCCATTAAAATAGCTTTATATCATTCCCTTGGAAGATTACCTGAACCTCCACTCATTCACAAATTCTGGTGAAGAGGCGAATTTTTAAATGTTCCTGTGTTCTGTTTTTCTTTTTTAAAATCTCATTGGCTGTCTTTAAGACTTGTTTTTCCAGTACCAATTCACTTAAAGCTTTCCTCAAATTCTCATTTTCCTGTTTTGTTTTTTCCAACTCAGACACAGCACACTGATAATTAGAAAATGACATGGTGATCTCTTTGTCCATTTTCCTCCTCCACTTATATAAAGTAACTGAACTGATTTGATACTTTCTGGCTAACTCTGACAGACTCACGCCATTGATGTTCAATTCATTTAAAATACTTATTTTTTGTGCTTTTGTAAAGTACCTTCGCTTGACTTTTAGTAACTTCCCCAACTCAATCCTCCTGGTTGGAGCTGTCTAGTCAATTGGGGGCCAAAGCACTTTTGTTTCAACCAAAAGGTTATGTCGCTATGCTTCATTTTTCAATCCACAACTTTCTGAAATATCTCGCAAATGGGATCGCGACAAAAAAGTTGAGCAGAGGTTGCCATACGGGTTAAACAATGGGTTGAAAGAGGGGCTTGAGAGGCTTTTCCCTGTGGGGGCTGTGTCCAAGAGTCTGAATCCAGGTTTCAGGGGTTTCCATACACATAAAGATTTTCCAGTGACTGTTATGCCTGTGGAAGGTTTTCATTACAAAACCAAACATTTCCTGACGAAGTCCGGCATCATAACGAAGTTTCCCGTCCTGACCTGGAAAAGTTTCGGCCTGATTGACAAGGTTATTCATTTTAAAACGTTCCCTCATGATATTTTTCTGGTGGGGTTGGTACCTGAGGGCACCTACGGACAGGTAGGGAATCTGTTCTGGGGAAAAGCGTTGTGAGATGTTTTCAATAAGATCAGCATAATTTTTTTTCCAGTCAGGATGCCAGATCATGGGATCAATATGAAAAGCCACCTGAAATCCTCTGGCTATGCATTTTTCAGCTGGACTTTCTCTCACGACTGGCTTCCCTTGTTCCAAGACCAAAAACCAACCTCATAAGGTTTCATGGAATCTTTGCCCCAAATTTCAAACACCGCTCTCTAATCACTCCAAAAACAAAAAGCCCTGAAAAACAAGCAACAAAGTCCGGAAAATCCTCTTCCATGAACTGGGCCGGGAGACTTAAAAGGGTTTTTGGAATGGACATTGAGGTTTGTTCGGAGTGTGGGGGGAAACTCAAAGTCATCTCTTCCATAGAGGGACCTGAAGTCATCAAAAAGATTCTCACCCACTTGGGACTGGAGTCAGGAATTCCAGAGCCCTGTTCTCCAAGGGGGCCACCGGAAGAGGAGGAGGTTTTCCATTTCTCATGAATCTTGTTCATTGAAGAACTCTGACGGAGAACCCGGGTTTTCTGTGATGGATTCCCTTATTCAAAAATTCACTTTTCCAACCAAATCAGGTTTGGAATCATAAATCCTCAAGAAAAACCCCATTCAAATGAACACAAAATGGAATTCGTAAAGCAAAAAGATCAGAAAAAACATGGAAAACGGGGTGGGAATACATCTTGATCTCTGATAAAATATCTTTTATCCTGCTTATACACAAAAACCGAAAAGTTGACTCAAGACGGTCACTGTGAGAAACTTAAAAAATAGTGTTGCTTCTAGGACTCAGTGGCCGCCTTCAAACGAAACAATGGCCGGATAGACCGAAATAGGCAATGGAGGGCAGTTTTCCCCGAAAGCTGTTTGAAAAAACAAACCTGTTAATGAAACCAAACAGAACTTTATTATTGTCATATAAATACAATAATCAGGCAAAAAACAAAAGATATAAAAACTGTAATTGATTGAAAACAAATTCTGGATCAATTTATGGGAAGTACGCCAAAGGTATCAGGAAGTAGATATGGAGTCTCAAGTACAATTTCAGGATTGATGAACATTTATTTATAATCATCATTGTAATAGTCGATTTTCCAGAAATATTTTTCTTCATCCTGAAAAATGGTTCCAAAGTCATGCTTTCTTTTTTCTCATCCAAATTCAGGTTCCAAAAGAAACCGAGATAACCACAAAGTCATGACAACAACTTGACAACCGTCCATATTTAAAGATAAACTTCAAATATGGACGGTTATGTAAAAAGAAAACTCTCTGAAAAACTTTCCAGACATATCAGGGAATACCCTGTGGTGGCTCTCCTTGGCCCCAGACAGGCGGGAAAATCCACCCTGGCAAAACAAATTGTCAGCAAAATTTCCAAGGGAGTCTATCTTGATCTGGAAAGACCCAGCCATTTACGCAAACTGGAAAACCCGGAGTATTTTTTCACACACAACAAAAATTCTTTAATATGCCTGGATGAAATCCAAAGATCACCTGAAATCTTTCCCCTTTTAAGGAGTCTTGTGGACGAAAGAAAAAAAAACGGACAGTTCCTAATATTGGGAAGTGCATCAAAAAATTTATTAAAACAAAGCAGTGAAAGCCTCGCTGGTCGTGTTTCCTATCTGGAAATGACTCCTTTTACCCTATTGGAGTTGTCTGAAAAAAAGATGGAAAATTTGTGGCTGAGGGGAGGTTTTCCAAAAAGTTTTTTAAGCAAAAGTGAAATAGCTAGTGTGGAGTGGAGAGAAAATTATATTCGCACTTTTTTAGAACGGGACATCCCCCAGCTTGGCCTGCGTATCCCCACCCAATCCATTGGCCGCCTCTGGAGTATGCTGGCTTACAGTCAGGGACAAACCTTAAACACCTCAAAAATAGCCGGATCATTGGGAGTCAGTTCCCACACTATCAACTCTTACATGGACATATTGGAAAAAACATTTCTTATCCGAGTTTTACGTCCTTTTGCAACAAATCTGAAAAAGAGATTTATAAAATCCCCTAAAATCTATCTTCGCGATAGTGGGATTTTACATACTCTTCTGGGAATTGATTCCATGAATGAACTGTTTGGTCATCCTGTTTTTGGAAGCTCCTTTGAAGGTTTTGTTATTGAAAATATTATTTCCTCCCTCCCTCGCTGGCAGTTTTATTTTTATCGAACCAAAGTCGGAGCGGAAATAGATTTATTTATGGTTAAAGGATCCCGTCGACTGGCTATTGAGATAAAAACAGGAAAGGCCCCTGCATTAAGTAAGGGATTCTGGACAGCAGTGGAGGATGTTCGGGCCACAGAAAAATACCTGATAGCTCCTGTAGACTCAAACTACAAAATAAAAGATGGCGTAAAAGTGACCTCTCTTCAGAAATTTTTAAAGGCGATGGTACGCACCTGATACTGGAAAACATGAAGTATCTGTCCTCTCTGAGGGTAAGAACTTCTCAAAAAAAAAAGAAAAAAAGGGGACGCTTGATGTCCTTTGCGATCTTGTCCAGTGGTTTTGTAAAAGAACAACCAATTTTATGATAATTCTTTCCACCAAGCCCACTGACTGTTGTTTTTCCCCATATATCCTGAAACAAAAACTCCAAACCACTGTCGTTTTTAAGCCTATTTTCCTTGGCTGTGTAACCAAAAAAGTAAGGTTCAAGATTCTTTACAATTTTAAAAATCTCTTCTTTTGTCATCTCTTTATCCGTCATAATTATTTCCTTTCAAAAGACCACTTTTAAGCCGGATTTCTTCATCAAAAAGCCAGCTAAGAATATGTGATCTTTTTTAAAAAAGACCCACGTTAAGCGTGGGCCTTTAAAGCATAAGGTTGTTTGTTCTCGACTTTCTGACTTCCATATTTGGACCGGATTTCATCAATGGAAAACTGACTCTTTCCCTTCCAGGAACACTTTTGGGACTTTGGTCTGAAATACCACATCTTTTTATTTCCAGAGAATAGGAAGCCCTGGGATTTTAATATATCCTTATGGGCCTTTGTTTCCCCAGAAACCCAGACCCAAGCCCCGCAGACCTCTATAAATAAATCCTGGAGGTTGTTTATAGCGTTAAGAGCTGCGTTGATCTCTGCTCCATAGTCGTAAGTGTCGCTTGAATTGACAAGGATGGGATACCTGGCATCTTCAAGGACAAAATTGGCCTCATTGACAAGTTTCATCATCTCATTACCTGAAGGGTTACAATCAGGATGATATTTTCTTGAGGCTTTCCTATAAGCCTTTTTAACGTCTTCCTGAGTGATTTCCTCTGAATCGGTGATTCCTAAAAATTAGAAGAGGGGCTAAATAAATAAGTTGTTTGAAGTGAAAAATAATCTGTTGTAAATCAGAGTCTGATTCCATTTTGTTTTTCAAGCCTTTCAAGAGGTGAAAACACAATCAGTATAAAAGGAAAAGATATTTTGTCAGTTTTCAGAGAAATATGGAGAGATTTTCAAATCACTAAGAGTTATTGGAATATTCGTAGATTTATCTACAATAAAGGATTCTTGATTAGAAGAGAAATTTTTCAATCGCTTTCTTGGATTCAAAAAAGACAAGAATCATTATCAACAACAAGGATTATCATCTTGAGTGGACTCAGATCAGTTTTCTACTCCATTATATTGTTCTTATTTTGACACATAAAACAGATGACCTGTTAAAGCAATGACCCCTTATCAGAACAAATGAATTTAAAAAAATTGTTTTTGTTAATACAGGTAAAACCGGATTTGTAATTTTCTATCCAGGCTTTTGGAGTTGATGATGTTTTCTCACCCCATTTGATTTCATATCCATGGAGTCTCCCTTGATATTCCTCCACATAATCAAGCTCAGCCCCTGTGTAGGTCCTCCAGAAGTAAGAAGAAACAAATCTTTTGTAATAATTATTGTATTTTATCCTCTCAGCTATGAGAAAATTTTCCCATAGAATTCCAAGATCATTTCTGTTTTCCAATGAATTAAAATTATTTATAACAGCATTTCTAATGCCCAAATCACAAAAATAAATTTTTGGCTTTTGAGTGACTTCCTTCCTCAAATTTCGACTGAAACCTGTCAGAGAGAAAATAACAAAAAACTTTTCAAGCAAGTCAATATACCTTTCAACCGTTTTTTTGTTTATTTCCAATTGTTTTCCAAGTTCTGTCATGGAAACCTCTGACCCTACCTGAAAAGCCAATAACTGCAAAAGCTTCTTTATTTTCTGACTACTCCGGATTCCCTCAACCTCCAAAACATCCCTGTACAGATAATCCCTTGATAGGGAATTCACATATTCCACTCGATCAGATTCCCTGTTTAGGGAAAAAAGTTCCGGATATGTTCCAAAAACCAAATGGTTTTCCAACTGATCAGTCAATTCATAAAGATTCCAGTTATTCGTCAACTCACAGAGGGCAACAGGATGAAGGTGATAGATCCAGGCTCTTCCCGTTAAAGGTTCCTGAATGGAAGAAGCCAGTTCAAAAGAAGAGGAGCCGGTAACAATAATTTTTAATCCAGGTTGGTTATCATGAAGAATTTTTAAATTCAGACCAATATTTTCAATTCTCTGGGCTTCGTCAATAAAAAGAATATCATAACCGGAAACCACATCTTTCATTCTGTTCAGGTTCCTGGATGAAAAAACCTGAATTGTCTTTTCCTCATCTCCATTCAGTTTGAGGACTTTTTGATTCAAGGTTTTTAAAATATCCTCAACCAGATAGGTTTTTCCAATCTGTCTGGCCCCATAGAGAACAAAGATCTTTGTTTTTTCAAATGAAAGCCTTTCTTGTATTTCCCGCTTAATCAAGCGTTGAATATGCAATGACCGCTCCTGAATATCCGTTAAAGGGATTCAGGTACAGTATTCATCTGTTTTTCAGGAAAATCAAGGAAAATGCCTGAATTTGCGTAAATTTGGTCATAAAAATACCCATATCAGCATAAATTTTAATATTTTTTCAATTTCGGACTTTTTTGAATCTTTTCAAATCAATTTCATACAAGATAGCCCATTCTTCCTGAACAAGGATATCCATCTTTATCTTTATGAAGATTAAGCGAGAGTTCATCTTTACAGAGCGGGAATAAAAATGAGTTTTCTCCTATCAGGGAGGAGTTATCTTATCGTCAAGCCAGTGTGTTGAGGGATCTGGTCACAGGGAGATTTATGATTCCCTCCCATGTAACAGACAAACAAAAGGAACTTTATAAGGCTTTAGACCTTGAGATTGATTCCAGTGTGAAAATACTGGAGTCCTGACCAAATTATCCTCTATTTTTGAGAATATCAAAAGGGAGAGATTGACAGAGATAGTATTATATGTTACTTTAACCATAAAAATACAACTAAATAAAAAATACTGGATTCCTGACCAAATTATCCTCATTTTTGAGAATATCAAAAGGGAGAGATTGACAGAGATAGATTTATTATATGTTACTTTAACCATAAAAATCCCTAAATAAAGGAGACTAACTTGAAAAATACACATTTTTTAATAATTATATCTTGCACGCTAATTTTAATCCCTTGGCTTACTTATGGTACATTTGACCCTGATAACAGAAAATCCACTATTATTCATCTTGAGCATATAAGTGATCACGAGAGCCTTGTATTACAAAAACCACTGGATCATGGAGCTCTTCCTCCTTCATTAGAAAATGAATTCCACCATCTTCACCAGGAAATTAATGCCTATATAAAATCTAAAAACGATCATATAACCCCAGAAGAAATTGAACAATTTTTTAGCGACAAAGGTTATAATATAACTGTTATGAACTCGGATGATCCTGATTATCTGAATAAGGAGGATTATTATCTTGATACTCCTAGAGAAGGATTTACACTAGGAGGAGCTTATGCAATACTCATAGGAACAATAGTTATGTTTGTGGTTCCATCCGTCGCCGCCGTGGGCGGTTTCGTCATACTCGTTATAGGAATAATTTCCACCGTAACAGGTTTTGTACTCTATGATATAGAGCAAGAAGCTAAAGAATTGTACCGCTCTTTGGGAGGAGAAGCACAAGATATGTTAAATGAACTTATAGATTCCACTCTTACAGTTTGGCAGGAAAAAATGGGTTCAGATGAATTGCGGTTCCTGGATATATTTGGTGTTAGTAACCTATAATACCCCATTTGTTTTCATAGTTATATTGTAACCCCAACTTTTGGAAGGTCTTTTTTTGTGTATAAGAAGGATAAAAGATATTTTTTTAGAGATCAAGATGTATTTCCACCCCGTTTTTCATGGTTTTTCTGAGTTTTTCTGATCTTTTGCTTTACGAACTCCATTTTATGGTCATTTGACAGGAGTTTTTCTTGAGGATTTATGATTCCAAACCTGATTTGGTTGGAAAAGTGAATTTTTGAATAAGGGAATCCATCACAGAAAACCCGGGTTCTCCGTCAGAGTTCTTCAATGAACAAGATTCATGAGAAATGGAAAACCTCCTCCTCTTCGGCCCCCTTGGAGAACAGGGCTCTGGAATTCCTGACTCCAGTCCCAAATGGGTGAGAATCTTTTTGATAGGAGACCCTTTGTTTTAAGCTGAATCTGTTCAAAAAGAAAATAGCTTAGAATAAATGATCTTCAAGTCCTCTATGGAAGAGATGACTTTGAGTTTTCCTCCACACTCCGAACAAACCTCCATGTCCATTCCAAAAACCCTTTTAAATCTCCCGGCCCGGTTCATGGAAGAGGGTTTTCCGGACTTTGTTGTTTGTTTTTCAGGGCTTTTTGTTTTTCAGGATAAAAAAAGAATTTCCCGGAAATTATGTGAAAAACAAAATAATCTTCAGTGTGAATAAATTTTTTTCATGGATTCAAATTCTTTGAGAATTTGTTTACGGACTTTTTCTTTGAGAGAGGCGGTGTCGTCTATGGTTAAATTAGAGGTTTCAATAGGGGGAAGAATATGAACCCCCAATTTTCTTGTCAGGGAATCCGTGTTGATAAAAATGGAACCTCTTTTCAAACAAAAATCCACTCCACAGAGAACAATGGGAACAAGGGGGGATTTTGCGTTGATGGCAAAAATAAAGGGGCCGGATTTAAATTCTCCGATTTCATTGCTTCGTCGCCTTCCCCCTTCGGGAAAAAGGACAAAGACTTCCCCATTGGCCAGTCTTTTTTCAGCCTGATTGTAAACCTGAATGGCCTTTTGACGATTTTCCCGGGTGATGGGAAGAATTTTTAAAAGGGTCATGGCGTATCCAAAAAACGGGATTTTAAACAGGGAACTTTTTGCTCCAAAGGAAAAAAAATTTCCTGGAACTGCAAACAGGAACAGGAATGTCCAGGTAATTGCTATGGGTAAAAAGGTGGATAAAACCCCTGTTCTGTGGTCTGTTTTCCTTTCCGCAGACCTGAATTTGGATTCCTGATAAAAACAAAATAAGTTGAGCCCAGGATATGATAAGCCGTTCGATAGAGAGACGGTGAAAACGGATAAGAAGCAGAATAATCACGACAATGGAATAAAAAATGGTATGCACTGGAATAAAAACAATAAGAAAAAGGGCACGAAAAAAGAGCGGAATTCTGATCATTGATGACAACTCAAGTCCTGGATGTTATTGGCAGTATAACATAATTCTCAGATGCGGGTTAAGAAAAGTCCAATCATTCGTTACAAAATCTTTGTACAAAGGCAAGAGAATCAGTTATAAAAAACCATGAAGAAAAAATTGTTCTCAGTGCCAGTACCACCACGGGGGATCTTTTTCAACAGTCCGAAGAGGTCTTGAAAGGTTTGTTTTGGTCTGATAGAAAATACTGTAATCAGGCTAAAAGTGGGGAAAATGGTTAACTCTGAATCTTATCTTCTCAAAAACGGGCATTTTTGAGAAGATGAGTCATGATCTTCTCAATAGAGGATGGACCGATAGAAAACAGGGGGAATTATCCATGGAAACAGTTTTTCATCTGGCCCTTGGAGTGAGTGATCTTCAAAAAGCCAGGGATTTTTACACGGGTCTTTTGGGAGCCAAAGAAGGGCGGTCTGACTCTTTATGGGTGGACTTTGATTTTTTTGGTCATCAGTTAACCTGTCATCTTATTGAGGGAGCGGTTCCCTCTGTTCATTACAATCCGGTGGACAGACAATCTGTTCCCATTCCCCATTTCGGTCCTGTTGTTGATTCCAAAAGATTTGAGGAGTTGAGGAAACTCCTGGAAAAGGCCGGAACGGATTTTATTTTAAAACCCCAAACCCGGTTCAGGGATCAGACCGGAGAGCAAAAAACCATGTTTTTCAAAGACCCTTTTGGACATTGTATTGAAATCAAAAGTTTTACCTGTTCCAGGGGGGGTAGGGATTTTCTGTGATAGTGTGGAGGAAATTTTTGAAACCGGGTTACATTTAAAAACTCCAAAAAGACAGAAAAATGAAGTTTTAATGGTTCGAGTTCAGGCTCGTTGTGAATTTGTCCCTCCATAGAGAGGCTAAGAAGTCCTCCCAGTGCAAGTGTTGGATTCCATTTTTAAACTGAGCTTTTAAGGGATCTTGGGAAACAACGATGAGTTGTTCCCACTCATTTTCTTCCTTAAGGGCTAATAAGCCTTTGTGGTCTCTGGAAGTCACCTTTTGGCTGGATTTTACCTCGATGGCCACTTCATTTCCAATAATAAAATCGACCTCAAATCCTGACTTGGATTTCCAGTATCGGAGAGGGGTGTGGTTTGTCTTATAAGACAGGTAAGCTCTTAATTCACAGGCTATAAACTGTTCAAAGGCTCTTCCAAACAAGTCACTTTTTTGGGGGAGGTGTTGAACTTCACAAAGGGTATTTACAATACCTGCATCGAAGAAATAAAATTTTGCGGTTTGAATGGCTTTTCTTTTGAGAGATTGAGTCCAGGGCGGAACGGAAAAGCCAATGAGGGTGTCTTCTAAAATTTGATAGTAGTCTCTTACCGTATTGGGTGAAAGTTGAGCGTCTGAGGCTGTTTTTGTATAGTTGAGTAACTGGGCATTATTGAGAGCGGCACTTTGCAGGAACCGAACATAATTGGGAAGGTGACGGACAAGGGCTTCAGATTGAATCTCTTCTTTAAGGTAAGTGTCTACATAATTGTAAAGGTATTCTTGGTTATGTGAACCCAGGCAAGCTAAGGGTAAGCCTCCAAATTGAAGGTAAGATTCTAAGTTAAAGTCTTGGTTTTGTGAGATTTCCCACCAGGTTAAGGGGAACATATTGGCTTTAAAAGCCCGTCCAGCCAAAAGGTTTACATCTTCTTTCTTAAGTTTACGGGCACTGCTTCCGGTTAATAAAAATCGTCGCCCCTCATCTTCAATAAGGCTGGTTCTTGTCTTGCCATCAGCTTCCTGGTGGCTCTACTCAATCCTCATTTCTCCAATCCCTCTGTCAGTTACAAACGACATCAACCGGAAAAAACTCTTCTCTACAAACTCATCCAGGAAAATCTTCTGGACTTCTATCAACAAATGGACCGGGATTATGAACAAGGACTTCCGAAATTTGTCAAAAAGGAGTTTGATGAATTTCTCAAGTGCGGAGTCCTGGCCCATGGGTTTCCAAGGGTTCAATGCACATCCTGCAAGCATGAAAAACTTGTGGCCTTTAGTTGTAAAAGAAGGGGGTTTTGTCCCAGTTGCGGAGCCAGAAGAATGGCTGAAAGTGCCACCCATCTGGTTGATGAAGTTTTTCCTAAAAAACCCATGAGACAATGGGTTTTGACTTTTCCCTTTGAGTTGAGGTTTCTGTTTGCCAGAGAGCCAAAAATCATGGGAGAGGTTTTGGGTCTTGTCAACAGAACTCTTTCCACATTCCTTATTAAAAAAGCGGGACTGACCAGAAAGTCAGGTGCAAAAACAGGTTCTGTGACCTTCATCCAACGCAGGGATGAGGATCAGGCTTTTCTATCAATAAACTCAGACCCCACGGCCATGGACCAGGTCCAATCCTCATCGATTACTTACCGAATTGCTCTTGGCAAGCACAAAGGGCAAAAGGCCCTGACACTGAAAACCCTTTCTGAAACAAACCACAGGGAAACAAAGCCTTTTCTGTCCAGATATTCCGGTTTCAGTCTCCATGCCGGGGTTTCCACAAAAGCTCACCAGAGGGAAAAGCCTGAAAGGATTTGTCGTTACATTTCAAGACCAAGTCTGAGTGAACAGAGACTTTCACTCAATTCCCGGGGGAAAGTGATTTATCAGTTAAAAACCCCTTATGAGAACGGAACCACCCGGATTATCCTTGACCCTCTGGACTTTCTCTCACGACTGGCTTCCCTTGTTCCAAGACCAAAAACCAACCTCATAAGGTTTCATGGAATCTTTGCCCCAAATTTCAAACACCATCGTCTTATCACTCCAAAAACAAAAAGCCCTGAAAAACAAGCAACAAAGTCCGGAAAATCCTCTTCCATGAACTGGGCCGGGAGACTTAAAAGGGTTTTTGGAATGGACATTGAGGTTTGTTCGAAGTGTGGGGGGAAACTCAAAGTCATCTCTTCCATAGAGGGACCTGAAGTCATCAAAAAGATTCTCAACCACTTGGGACTGGAGTCAGGAATTCCAGAGCCCTGTTCTCCAAGGGGGCCACCGGAAGAGGAGGAGGTTTTCCATTTCTCATGAATCTTCTTCATTGGAGAACTCTGACGGAGAACCCGGGTTTTCTGTGATGGATTCCCTTATTCAAAAATTCACTTTTCCAACCAAATCAGGTTTGGAATCATAAATCCTCAAGAAAAACTCCTGTCAAATGACCATAAAATGGAGTTCGTAAAGCAAAAAATCAGAAAAACTCAGAAAAACCATGAAAAACGGGGTGGAAATACATTTTGATCTCTAAAAAAATATCTTTTATCCTTCTTATACACTTTTTTCCACATGGTTATTCTTTACATTGGGAATCACCCAAAGATCCCCAGGGTTTTTCCCAAGAGGATGGCAAGAATATTGACCGGCTTTTGGTCCTTTAAAATATTTCTTCCCGGGATATTTCTGAGGAACTCTTATAGGATCCAGGTTAAATGTATAATCATTTGATTTTGTAAACCACACAATAGTTTCATATCGTCCTGAAAATCTTTTTGCACAATGAAGACCATGTTCAAAATGCCAGATAATACGATTTCTCATTTTCAAATCAAAAGACATGAAGACAGGGTTCAGAACTGTGTCCAGAGGAATAATAGAGCCTTTATTTACATAATTTCCAACTTGCCAACACAAACTTCCCTTTTGGGATAAAACCCTTACACATTCTTTAATCACTTGGGTTTGTTGCTCAACATAAGTGTCCAGTTTTAATTTTTTTTCATATTCTTTTCCAATATTGTAAGGAGGGGAGGTGATGATAAGTTGTATGAATTCATCGGGAATTTTTTTGAGAAGTTCCATGCAATTTCCAGGATAAATGACAATCCTGGCATTTTTACGAAAAGTGGAGCGAACATTGAGTCCATCAAATGATTTTTTTATCTTTAAGTCTAACATCATTACTCAATATGACTGATTTTGCATTGGTTTTCAAGAATTCTATTAGTGGCTAAAAACCCACTTTACCTACTCGAACAAGCTGATTGTTTATCCCATTTGTTTAGAGTTATTTTCGTAAAAAACATCGCAAAGCTGAAATGCAGTTTTAGAATATGACTGGGTGCGGCTTAAGATGACTCCTTTATAAAGAGCTTGAATAAGACAATTCTTGAGATTTTTTTATTATCTAAAAAGTTATAAAATTTGGAAAGAGAAATATGCATTCTACCTCAAATCTTTTCATACTTGACGCAAGAGTTTTTGACTCTATTCAATGCACGACAACGAAGGACTGGCCAATAGCCAATTCAAGGAGGAGAAAATTGAATAGAGTCAAAAAGAACAAGTCAAGAGTGCAAGGATTTACAGGATGAACCACTAGTGAGATAGCTATCCATGATGCGAAAAGTATTACTGATTAGCTTCTTGAATAGCAGAATCCAACTCTTCCCTTAAACGCGAAAGAGAAGCATCCTTTTCTTGTCTGGCTTCATACGCTCTTTTGTATCTCTGATACGTCTCCTCCATATTGGCTAACACATCTCTTTCAGTACAATTAGTGGGAAGAGGAGGAGCAGGCCTGTGACCAGACCCTGATGGACTATATCCAAAAACCTCAGATAAAGTTATTTTATGTGGTCTTTCTTTTTTATCAAAGACTAATACAATACGAGGTACCCTGTAAATCATTCCAATTTCACGAAATTTTTCTTTATAATCCAATGACACTTTTGCAAATGATGTTACACATTCAAAATGCTGAGGTGACATCAAATGTCTGTACTTTTCCATCTCCGGATGGACACGGGAAGTGTTTACATGAGAAATATTCTCACCTTTAGGGGCATCTCTAACTATCACAGAAAAAGTAGGCTCTGCTTGAGCTGCTGCAGGTTTTCTATCTTGAAATGTATTCTCCAAGTTGGAAGTTGACCGGTTCTGTAAATCTGTGCAGGACGTAAGAAATAGTAAAAGAAAAAATCTCATAGCAAACTCTCCTTTTGTGGTTGATCGTACTTGAAAAATTTTGCCCTTTCCCTCTGACGGAAACCGGACAAACCAAACACTACGATCAGTATAACAGAAGTAACTAAGTAAGTAAGTATTTTTGGACTTTGGACCAAGTATTTCCTTTTATCATCTATACGGGATAAGACCTTATGTCTGAACAAGTCATTGGTCTGGTCTTTCCCATCAAAAAAGAAGGATACAAACCTACAATCATAAAACTAAAATCGGAAAAATGATTTTATTGAAAAATAGGAAAACAGATATTGAAATAGACAAATGTGGACTTCTGTTTCTTGACAAATCCTGACAGTTTGTTCTTTTGAACCTTCAAAAATTAAAAAGTCTTGGAATAGAAAACCATTTTGGCCGCAGTGCCCACTGTGCCGGTGAACTCTACAAAAAATCCGGCCTGGGAGTGAAAGACATTGTCAGGGAAGCCAAAACCCTTTTCTAAACAGTCGATCCTGAAAAAGTCATATCTGACCTTGTTTTAGATTTCTTTTTATAAATATTAAATTACGACCCTGTATCTCCATCAGTGGAGAGTTCTTTTCTTGTACAGACTGTTTTACGAAACAAAGTCGCTTTAGCTTCTTGTGTCGCTCCGATTGTTTCGTCTGTATATCTTCCAGCCATTTCACTATATTTTCTTGCTATTTCACTACTGTCAGCTTTCTGAATTTCTTTTACAATGTCCATGAGCATCACCAAAGATCCATTTTCATCCAAAAATTTAAATGAAACACCCAAACCTCCAGTGGACTTATTTTTCTTCCATGGGTTTTATACACCATCTCATAAGTAATTTTAATTTTTTCATAAAAAAGCATAAAAACTCTTTAAAAAAGAGAATCACTGAAGACACATTGTGTAAAATTGGCATGGATTCCCACGGGGGGCAAACCCAGAGTTACCCGGCCTGACGGCCACAAAGAAGATACATTCACATGGTAACAAATTAGGATGACACTATGTCTGACTGTCTATAACCGGCTGTGGTGGGGCCATATATAAGATCGTGAGATCGAAATCCATCATCGGTTCATCAATCAACAGGTACCACTCTCTTCCGTTTTGCATATCTTGTCCGACAAATTTATACAATTCCTCAGCCATGAGTTCCATAACGCTTTGGGATTGAATAATAGAACAAAGATCACGAACCCTCATATCCGAATGATTTTTATCCCCTTTTCGTAAGTGAATATTCCATCCAATATATGGATGATCTTCATCCCCTGGCATGACAAATGATACACTACCCCCTGCTTTGGAATCAGCATACGGAGACTCTCTGTCGCAAATACTGGCTTCTCTAACCTCGTCTAAATTATAACCATAAAAAGGCCACTCATCAACCCTCCCGGAAATAACCAAAGAAAATGCATTGGACATTACTACTCCCCATCCGGTTTCCGCCTCATTACTATAAATTACTGAAGCATTAATTTTTAAAGTCTCAGTCTCTACATCTATAGTTTTTGCTGAAGCAAAAGAGCAGTAAATAAACAAAAAAAGAGAGAAAAACATAAGGAAATTTTTATTCATTCTGTTACAATTACCTTTAAGTTTGATTCAAAGTCATCAATATTTTTAAAAAATGTAAATTTTACAAATAATCAATCTGAGTGTAAAAATTATTTACACATTTTTCTTTTTTACAAAGGTGTAGAAAAAAAATGAAAGCCCCTGTTTTTTATTATATAACCAAACTTACAAACACCATTTGTAATTAAGAAAATTCACTGAATTTTTTAAACTCGATTCCAAAAAGAAGACATTTGATTTTTTAAGGAAAACCTCATAATGAAGTGCTTATTTTTTTTTATAGTTCTGATTCCAAACCTAGCTCAGGGAATTGGCAAAAATGTTGTCGATGCCTTAAAACAACTTCAGAAACCTGAATTGGTTCAAATTTTTGAAGATCTAAAAATAAACCCAAAATCCATTCCAGAACAGACCTTAAAGAATCTGGAAAATGCACTGGAAGACCCTTTGAAACTGGTTGATATTAATCCGGAAACCGGTCCCAATCTGGATGCTGTTCTGGAATCAGACGTTCTCAGGGCTTTTTTCTTTTCCCGCCTTAATCTTTCCAATGAAAAACAAATGAAAAAATTAGCTGAATTATTGGATATGGAGGCAGCCTTTCATCCATCGGCATTCAGAACATTCTCAGAGAAAACTGATATTGAATCCCTGTATAAGGTTTGGACGAAATTCATGGACGGACTAAGAAAAGAAGTTGCCGCTGGCCGAATAAAATCGAGATGCGAGATTGATTTTCAAGCCGCCATGCTCAGTGTCTTTAAAACCGAATCGGATATGGGCCTACCCGTCCATCAGGATACAGACAGACTCCGTATGTACGAACTTCATGACAACAGAATCGTGCGTAATCCCTACGAACAATTTGATCTTCAAAATACACTGCAAGAAGCTCTTAGACCCAATGGAAACACCTCAGCTAATGTCACGCCCATAGGTCGTCATAGAACACTTGACACCAATGGGGTAAAAACCCTTCTGGATAAAAACGCAGACCTCTCTGGTTATAACATAAAACCCAGAATCCTTTTTAATCTTATTGTCTGGGGAGAGGATTCTAAACCCGGTCGATATCGTTTTTTACCCGATTTAAGTCCGGAAGACGGAGTGGAAAGGGAAATGCTACAAACCTCTTACCAATACACAGAAGATGAGGTACAAAGGCTTACTGAAATCTATACCAATCCCCATTTTAGTTTGGATCCCAACCATTTTCACTGGGATGAAATCGCAGTTCCCATCATTCAGGACCGGGCCAATCTTGGAACCAGAGAGGTTGTTTTGAAAGCCTGGAAGGATCTGGAGTGGATAGAACAAAACCGATGGAACAGTCGTCTATGGAGTAAAGAGGGGGATCATGATCATGTCATAGTTTTGAAAAAAAGAATTCTTGAGAGACATCTTTTAAGAACAATAGGTGATTTCGATTATGAGTACGGTGATATTTTCCTTGGAAAAGAAGGATCAAAACAGCTTGCCATGGATGCAATGAGTAACAGTGACAATCCCTTTGTAAAAGCCCTTTTCAGAGCTTTTTTTGAAAATGAAAGCTTTGGAGATTTTTTTAATAAAACTCTGAAAAAGTTTTACGGTGAATCCTTATAATCACCTGCATGGATTAAATATCTTTTGATCTCTCTCTCCCCCATTGGAAGGCTACAGAAAGTTGAGAGACATAATGTCTGACTCGTTTTATCTCCTATTCAGATTTAATAATTTTTCAAACTCGACTTAAATATTAAACTGATTCATTTTTATTTGACTTATATGACTGATTCAATAGTATTAAAAACAATCTTTAGCAAAAATTGGCAAGAAAAATTTTTGTTGAATATCCTAAATATTCTTGAACCCCATTTTGGAGGCATAATCTATGATAAAAAATATTTGTTTTTCAACACTTTTGGTTTTCTCCATTTCTGTCATGGCAGATGAAAGAGAATTACCAGTATGCATATATTACAATCTGGAACATCCCATGTTTCCTTCAAAAGAAAGTAGAAAACCAGATCCCATAACAGCACCTCTTAAAGAAGCTGGCAAAACACTGGGTTCCCTGTCAGTCAATCAACGCACCACTGTTTTACCGGAAATAGTCCATATTGTTCACCTTGCCTCCGATTGCAATTTAAAAATCTGTAGAACCAATATGTTCTGTAAATACAAAGGTAAAGTATGGGCTTTTGCAGACGTATTATGTGAAACAGTTGAAGACCATTGTCCTGTAAGTGCCACCGGGTGTGTAGCACAAAGGATAAAACTAGGTTCTAATAAATGTGTCTCTGAAGAAAAAATACTAAACGGAAAAGCCAGAAAATCAAGAAATTCCGAAGCTATACAAGAAAGAATTCTTCAGGACTCGAAAATTATTTTTCCGGATTTACAAGATGGAAGCAATGGACAAGAAGAAGATACTGTTTCTCCAAGCGATCAATGAAGGTTATACTGGTCCGGTTTGAATTTTCATGGAATTTCTCTGAGAGATCATTTATTCTATGCTGAATTTCTTTAGCCAAAATCCGCTTAAAACAAGTGGTCTCTCAAAGATCATTTATTCTAAGCTGGAGTTATTTATTAAGAAGGACTGCTTAAAACAAAGCCTCTTCATGAAAAACAAATGATCTTCAGTATAATATAATCTGAAGTAAGAGAGAGGAGAATTGTTTATGAAAAATTTAATCATCATTACAGTGTTTTTCTTTTTTGTACTATCGCCCTACACCGGTTATACAAAAACAAGAGTGACAACTGAAGGGGTCATAGTTGATTATAACAAAAAAACCGTAACCCTTTCCCAGGATGGAAAAAAAATCACTGTTCCAAGAAAATCCATTCCCCATCATTTCAAGATAAAAAAAGGAACTAAAGTGTACGCTGAGCTTAATGCTGAAGAGGAGATAAAAAAAATACAAAAAGCTATAAAAGAAGCTGATAAAAAAACAAAATCAAAGAAAAAGTAAAAACACGACAGAAAGATCATAATCAAATCACTGAAACGACAATGTCCGCTTTAAAAAAGGAGCTTCTTTTTTTAATTTCCCAGGGTTTCCCGACACAGCTTTCTTTGACTTTTTAAGGGCCTGGTTGAGGATTTCACTGATTTTCTGAAAATCCCCGGAACTTGTGGCCAAAATTTCTTTTTTTGTCTTCATATAATCGTCCCAGCTTCTGTCAGTATGATGTTTCCAGATGGAGTATATAGCTTTGAGAATGGAAGATCAAAGTTTCACTTCACAACTCCTCCTTCAAACCAGGAATTCGACAAACTCCTGGCAAACATTGTTCACAGAGTGGTCAGGTTTCTGGAAAAACGGGGACTCATTCAAAGGGATGAGGATCAGGCTTTTCTATCAGTAAACCCAGACCCCACGGCCATGGACCAGGTCCAATCCTCATCGATTACTTACCGAATTGCTCTTGGCAAGCACAAAGGGCAAAAGGCCCTGACACTCAAAACCCTTTCTGAAACAAACCACAGGGAAACAAAGCCTTTTCTGTCCAGATATTCCGGTTTCAGTCTCAATAAAGGGGTTTCCACAAAAGCTCACCAGAGGGAAAAGCCTGAAAGGATTTGTCGTTACATTTCAAGACCAAGTCTGAGTGAACAGAGACTTTCACTCAATTCCCTGGGGAAAGTGATTTATCAGTTAAAAACCCCTTATGAGAACGGAACCACCAGGATTATCCTTGACCCTCTGGACTTTCTCTCACGACTGGCTTCCCTTGTTCCAAGACCAAAAACCAACCTCATAAGGTTTCATGGAATCTTTGCACCGAATTTCAAACACCATCGTCTTATCACTCCAAAAACAAAAAGCCCTGAAAAACAAGCAACAAAGTCCGGAAAATCCTCTTCCATGAACTGGGCCGGGAGACTTAAAAGGGTTTTTGGAATGGACATTGAGGTTTGTTCGGAGTGTGGGGGGAAACTCAAAGTCATCTCTTCCATAGAGGGACCTGAAGTCATCAAAAAGATTCTCAACCACTTGGGACTGGAGTCAGGAATTCCAGAGCCCTGTTCTCCAAGGGGGCCACCGGAAGAGGAGGAGGTTTTCCATTTCTCATGAATCTTGTTCATTGAAGAACTCTGACGGAGAACCCGGGTTTTCTGTGATGGATTCCCTTATTCAAAAATTCACTTTTCCAACCAAATCAGGTTTGGAATCATAAATCCTCAAGAAAAACTTCTGTCAAATGACCATAAAATGGAGTTCGTAAAGCAAAAGATCAGAAAAACTCAGAAAAACCATGAAAAACGGGGTGGAAATACATTTTGATCTCTAAAAAAATATCTTTTATCCTTCTTATACACTGGGGTGATTTGCAATGACAGGAAAAAGTTCAGTGGTCAATTATGGAACGCTACAGGGGGTTGTGGCAGATTGAGCAGGCTTTTCGAGTCAACAAACACGATTTGAAGATGCGTCCCATTTATCATTGGACACCAAGGAGGGTTAGAGCCCACATTTTGATTTGTTTTGTGGCTTATGCATTGGCTTGCTTTGTCAGGTATGAACTTCATAGAGCAGGGATAAAAATGAGTTTTCGGGCTATCAGGGAGGAGTTGAGTTACCGTCAGGCCAGTGTTTTGAGGGATCAGGCAACAGGCAGGAGGTTTTTTATCCCTTCAAAAATAACAGACAAGCAGAGGGAGCTTTATAAGGCTTTGAACATAAGATTGGACCAAAAAGTTAAAATACTTAATCTCTGAAATTATTAAAATCCTAGTGACCCCGATGTTCGTAAGCTATCAAAATCATTGAATAACGCAAATGCAAAATGCGGAAGTCAGGACTCGAAATCTCTTCTTTAAACAGGAGGTATAAGCAGAAGGTAGTTCCAAAAACCGCTCTCAATGTCATCAAAGATGATACTCCAAACCACAAAACTTCCTTTCAGTCATTCTTTATCCCAGACTGTCTCTCTGGCTACAAAAACCCAATTGCAAAACTATCGCCTGTTAGATGGCACAATTCCCATACCAAGACTATGGTATTATAATTTATACAAATGAAGACAATTTCATTTTTTTTAAGCCAGGAATTTAATCAAAGTTTGTCCCAATGGATAAAACAGTGGAACCTGAGCAAATAAAAATCCTCCATGATTATAACCCATTATCCGAGACACTGAAACAATTATAATTGTCCTCTTGAAATGACGGTTATAGCTCCTATCAATATAAATCATTATCCAGACACTGAAACTTGCTTTAAGCTTATCTGTAGTCAAACAAGAGAACTTCACAAGAGAACTTCATCAGTACGACGAGATTATCGAGGTACTGAAACGAACGAGGGATATGAAGTATTTACTAATATTTTTCACACTTATAATGAGTCCTTTAGTTTACGCCAATAATTCTATTCTGTTTGTGACAGACACAGGAGCGACGTGTTCCGGTATTCCAATAGCAAAAGACACGTTTTATACCGTAAAACACTGTGTCTCGGACGAAGCCACAAGAGTTATAGTCTTTATACTAACAGATGAAAATAATTTGACCCGATACACATCCAAATTTGAGAGGATCGTTAACCCGGAACGAGAATCAAAAGGAGATTACCCGTTAAAGATTAAAATAAAGTACGATGTATTTACAGACGAGATATTTCCTGTTGATGGGAATGCGAGAGCCAGGAGATATGAGGTTCACTGCACGTATTTGGATTCATTAAATAGAGCCTCAAGAGCTAAAATTGTTGTGGAAGATGTCAATTTTGATGATGATGGAATAACATCAGAAGCCTCGGCCATTATATCTGGATGTTCTGGGGGAGGATTATTCGCAATGACTGTAGATGGACCCGTATTAGTTGCTCTGGTAAGCCAACTCGCATATTCGAGATTTTCTATATCTCTAGAAACGCCCCTGATCGTGTATAATGAAGCTATCTACGAGGAATTGGAAGGCGATGAAAATGATCTTACAGACTACGGTGGTAAAAGATAAGATTGTGTTATCAGGTATAAGAAGAATAAAAGACATTTTTCACGAAATTGAGAGATATTCCGAGATATTCTATCCTTGTTTTTCGGGTTTTTTCTGATCTTTTTGTTTTGTGAATCCTATTTTGAGGTCATTTGAATGGGGTTTTGATTGAGAATTTATGACTCCAGGTCTGGTTTGGCCGGAAAAGTGAATTTTTGAATAAGGGAATCCATGACATGGAAAATTGATTTCCTGTCGGGATTATCTCATTCAGGAAAAATGGAAACTTTCCTCTTCCATGAACTGGGCCGGGAGACTTAAAAGGGTTTTTGGAATGGACATTGAGGTTTGTTCGGAGTGTGGGGGGAAACTCAAAGTCATCTCTTCCATAGAGGGACCTGAAGTCATCAAAAAGATTCTCAACCACTTGGGACTGGAGTCAGGAATTCCAGAGCCCTGTTCTCCAAGGGGGCCACCGGAAGAGGAGGAGGTTTTCCATTTCTCATGAATCTTGTTCATTGAAGAACTCTGACGGAGAACCCGGGTTTTCTGTGATGGATTCCCTTATTCAAAAATTCACTTTTCCAACCAAATCAGGTTTGGAATCATAAATCCTCAAGAAAAACTCCTGTCAAATGACCATAAATATGAATTCCGGTAAAGATGATTTTAAAGATTCCATTTGAAGAAATGCGTGCATTGAGTGATGACATAAAGAAGTTGCTGGAAAGTGATCAGAGGTTAATGGAGCAGCTTCAGGCACTAAGGAGAGAGGATGAGAGACTAATGAATGAAATTTCTGAACTCAAAAAAGCTCAACAAAACGATTAGAAATCAAATAAACATTCATAAACTAAAAATTTCCTGACTCTTATTTTTTGTCAAGATGAATTCCGGGGCCACGCTCTCTTTTGCAAAAGAGGTGGCTGGTCTGAAGGAATTAAAAACAGGTTGTGAACATATTCCTGAAGTCATTGCCTTTTCTGATCAGTTTTTGGTTCTCCCCTTTATTGAGACAGGGACTCCTGGACCTCTTTTCTGGAAAAACCTTGGCATTCAGTTGGCCCGGATCCACAGGGTCAGACAAAAACACTTTGGTTTTCATGAGGATAATTTTATTGGACAGGCTATCCAGAAAAACACAAACCC
This sequence comes from Bdellovibrionales bacterium, assembly GCA_965218815.1. Classification (GTDB taxonomy): domain Bacteria; phylum Bdellovibrionota; class Bdellovibrionia; order Bdellovibrionales; family JAGQZY01; genus JAGQZY01. The sequence goes on from CBDCLX010000002.1 coordinate 2,441,736, forward strand.
TGATGATCTTGACTGGCCCGGGTTTTTCTGGAGAAACCGCATTGAACATAAACTGGAAACTCTTGTCGGGAAGTACAATTTTCGATTGGACAAAAATGAATTTTCAAGACTCAGGGACAGAGTTCATGGGTTTTTATCAGGACATTCCTGTCATCCCAGCCTGGTCCATGGAGATATGTGGAGTGGAAATGTTTTGTGCGGTTTAAAGCAGGAGGTTTTTTTCATTGATCCTGCTGTTTATTATGGAGACAGGGAGGTGGATCTGGCAATGACAGAGTGTTTTGGAGGCTTTGATCCTGTTTTTTACAGAGCTTACCATGAGGCTTACCCGCTTTCTGAAGGTTATGAACGAAGAAAGTCCGTTTACAACCTGTTTCATATTCTCAATCATTTTGTGATCTTTGGGCACAGTTACAGAGCCAGCACTGTCAATCTTATTGGAGAGATCATCCAATGAAAATTCAAACAGTGACTATGCAGAAAATTCAGAGACAGTATTCTGGTACAGAAAGACAGGAACCTGATAGGTCAGGGTGATGAGACGAGGCAGGCGAATGCCAGGATCGTCAAAAGTGTGAGCAGTTATAATTTATTGATATCACGATTGCCCATGGGGGCAACTCATGGTATCACTGATGTATCAATGATGGATTTAGGAAAAAAATTCAGTCAGTATCATTTTGACCCACGAATCAACAAGGCTTTGGAGGAACTGGGTTTTGAACGCAGCACACCCATTCAGGATAAGATGATCCCTCTTGTGGTGTCAGGTCAGGATGTGGCAGGTCTTGCCCAGACGGGGACAGGGAAAACAGCAGCTTTTTTGTTACCCCTGATTGAGAGGGTTTTACGTTCAGAACAACCAAGTGGTGACAAGGATTTGGATAGAAGGGCCTTTCCCGACTGGCAGCCCAATCATTACAATCTGATTCTTGTTCCCACCCGGGAGCTGGCTGAACAGGTTAAAACCTGTGCCGTTGATTTTCTTAAGGAGACAGAACACAGAACTGTTGTGGTTTACGGTGGGGTTTCCCCTGAAAGGCAAATCCGGCAATTGGGCCTGGGTTTTACTTTTCTGGTGGCCACCCCCGGGCGTTTTATTGACCTTTATAAAAGTCACAAAGTGGACCTTAAACAGGTGCGTTCTGTGACCTTTGATGAAGCTGATCGTATGTTTGATATGGGCTTTAAGGATGATATGAAGTACATTCTCAGACGCATTTCAGGGGAGCGTCAGATGCTTTTATTCAGTGCCACCTTGAATCTGGATGTCTTCAATGTGGCTTACCAGTTTGGGGCTAATCCAGTGGAAATCAAAATTTCACAGGATCAGATCACAGCGGAAAATGTGGATGACCGGCTTTTTCATTTGGGCGGGGATGAAAAGCCACCCCACCTTCTGGCTTTACTCAATAAACTGAAACCGGAACAGGTCATTGTTTTTACCAATTTTAAAACTCAGGTGGAAAGAATCACAGAGTTTTTAAATAAAAATAAACACAGGGCTGTGGGAATATCCAGTCTTTTGCCCCAGCCCCAAAGGAAAAGGGTCATGACCCGTTTTCGTGATGAGGGGGGTGAAAATATTCTGGTGGCCACTGATGTGGCGGCTCGTGGTCTGGATATCCGGGGAGTGGATATGGTGATTAACTTTGAGCTTTCGGAGGATGCGGAAAACTATGTTCATCGCATTGGACGCACCGGTCGGGCAGGGGCCAGAGGCCAGGCTTTTAGCTTTGTGTCTGATAAGGACGTGGAGGCTCTGGACCGGATACAGACTTATCTGGACCGCTCCATTGGGGCCGAGTGGATGGATGATGAAGACCTGCCCGTTGACTATGAGCCTTTTCCAAAAGGGGAATTGATTATGCGTAAGAGTCGTACCCGGGGGGAAGGCCAGTCTTCCAGGAAAAAAAGTCATAAGTCCGTCTCAACAGGGAAAAGGAAGAAATACACAAAACAGGACAAGAAAAAAGACAGGGATCAGGATGAACCAGGGGAAAGAGTCCATCGTGACAGGTCTTTAGGTCGTCACCAGAGCAGTAAAGAGACCAAAGACAAGAAAAAATACAAATCAAAGAAGAAAGTGATCCGGAGTTCTCCCAAAAAAAGCCTGCAGGACAAACAGGACAAAGGTGATAAAAAAGGAAAATTCTATCAACAAAAAAGGAAGCAAAAAGCCAAAAAGCCAAAAAGCCAAAAAGCCAAAAAGCCAAAGACCCTGCTAAGCCGTCTTGGCAAGGCTATCAGAACATTTTTAAAGTGATTTCATTGCCTTGTCACAAAGGCCTTGTTGTTGCACTTATAAATGACTGGAACCACTTGGTTTTATAGGGAGCTTCGTCAGGGTGCAAGCAGCGACCCTTTGGCTACCACCCGCATTTTTGCCCTTTGTTTTTCTTTTTGAACCACTTTTCAAGGGGAGCAAAGTAATCCCGGATGGCCGATGCGTCCATTTTTCGGTTGCCGGTGACAGCTTCCAGAGCCTCAGGCCAGGGTTGGCTGATCCCCATTTTCATCATTTTCCAGAGCTTTTGCCCCGCTTGTTTGCTTTTGAAGATGGAACATTCGTGAAGTGGCCCCTTGTGACCGGCAGTGGCACAGAGAGAACGATGGAACTGGAACTGGAGAATATGGGCCAGAAAGTAACGGGAGTAGGGGGTGTAGCCGGGGATATGGTATTTGGCTCCCGGGTCAAAGGCCCCATCGGGTCTTTTCTCAGGGGCTTTCACTCCCTGATATTGTTCACGGAGTTTCCACCAGTGCTTGTTGTAATCTTTAGCGGAAGTACGACCGTCAAAGACCTGCCAGCGATATTTATCAACCATCAGTCCAAAGGGTAAAAAAGCAATTTTGCTGAGGGCCAGTTTCAACAGACCATGGATGGCATCAGCCTTTGGTGGTTTTCGATTTTTCAGTAAACGTATTTTTTTAAGATATTCCCCCGTTATGGACAGTTCAATGGTATCCCCCAGGGCCTCGTGGAAGCCGTCATTGGCACTGGTCTGATAAATAAAGGGAAGATCTTTATAGGCCAGGTAATAGTAAATGTGTCCCAGTTCGTGGTGAATGGTCCGAAAGTTTTCCTCGTCCGTTTCAATGCACATTTTAATACGAACATCATCCTGATTGTCCACATGCCAGGCACTGGCATGACAGACCACTTCCCTGTCTCTGGGCTTTTCAAACAGGGAGCTTTTGTAAAAAGACTTCGGAAGCTTTGGCATACCCAGGGAAACGAAAAAGTTTTCTGCTGTCTTCACCATTTTTTGGGAATCGTATTTTGCTCTTTTTACAAGTTTGGTGATATCAGTGGAGTCTTTTTTGATCCCCACAATGTCACTGATGTTTTCCCAGGACTGGGCCCACATATTGCCAAAGAGATGGGCGGGAATGGGGGACTTTAAATCCACCACAGAGTTTCCATATCTTTTATTGAGTTTGCCCCTTACAAAACAGTGGAGTTGTTCATAAAAAGGTCTGACCTCCATCCAGAGGCGATCCAGCTCCTTTTCAAAGCTCTCCGAGGGCATATCGTAGTTGGAACGCCAGAGATCAGCCATATTTTTATAACCCAGTTCCCTGGCCCCCTGGTTGCCCAGTTCAACGCTTCTTTTGTATTTGGATTTCATGGGAACAGAGACTTCTCTCCACCCTTTCCATGCCTCCAGAAGTTTTTTGGGGTTGCGGGATTGGGCCATGACTTTTTCCAGGTCTTCAAGGGACTGGCATTTCTTTTTTGTTTTGCAGTATTGGCCACTGCCGTAAAGGCTTTCAAGTTCTGTTTTCAATCTGGAGAGTTCCCTGTTTTTGGCCGGATCACTGGGTGAGGGCACGGTCAGCCCCCTTCCCAGAAGTTCGAGCATTCGCTTCTGGTCTTTGTTTTGGCCCTGATATTTTTTGGATTTCAGAGCCGTTTGGGTGGCCAGGGCTGAAAAGCGGGCATTGGATTCAGAGGCCACCTGAGTGGTGTCCGGGGTGATAAAATTGGCGTGGACCCAACTGGCCAGGCTGGAGGAGTGGGCCTGTTCCTTTAACTTCCAGTTGCTTTCATTGAGAAATTGGGAAGTATTTTTCCTTTTAAAGCCAAGACTTTGGCATGAAGTGTTCAAAATGAGCAGGCAAAAGAGTGGATAGTGTAATTTCATTGTGTTCCCCCTGTTTGAGTGATATTTTAAGTGATACTGGTTGGGTTTGAAATTTCACGGTTTTTTCTCTCCTGAAACACCTGAAAGTTCAAATGGACCCGGTACCATTCCGGTTACTTTTCAGATTTTTAATAACCTGACTGCAATTTTCCAGTGTAACCGCTGTTCCAGCATAATCTCATAAGGTGTTAACCAGTCAAGATATTTCATCGGTCTGTCATTGAGTCCGTGACAATGGTGTTCAAAATTTAAACATGACAAATATAAAATTGAGTTATTTTAAAGGGATAACCCTGGAAATTAAAATTTTCAAAAAAAGACTTAATTTTTCAGACTGAATCGCCGAAAAGATCATTATGAGTCAGTTCTATTGATTGATTCCCTCTGTTCTGGTTTGAACTTTTATATTGTCCATTTTTCAGGATGTTGTTTGGAGGTTCAAATCAGAATAGGGTCTGTTAAAGTTGTACGGCTGGGAGGTAACCGATTATGGCACATTCAAAATTGATCATTGTCAGCGAAGATCCGGTTTTGATTGAAAAGACCAAAAACTTTGCTCATGGTTGTGGAATAGGGTGGGAAATCCAAAAGCCTAAAACAGGTCGCCTTTACAAACTGGAAAACACATCCGACTTTAACCCCTTGAGTCAAGAGAGTGCAACTGAGAATAATAACAATGTTGTCTTTTTCCCTTCTTCCAAAAGAAATAAAGTGTCCAAAATCAATGATCTTGAAGCCAAGGCCATTCGCGATGCCATCCAGGCTTACAGTGGCAATCTGACCGAAGCGGCCAGAGCCCTTGGAATTGGCCGGGCCACACTTTATCGCAAGGTGAAATTGTATAATATCGATCCGACCAGTGCCCGCAGAAGAGTGGCCTGATTCGCTGTTTTTCCTTTAACTTTCGGAAGCTTGAAAGCCTCGCTACGAAAGTTTATGAGAAGTTCGGGTTAGTTCAGGATCAGTTTGGGTTTTAAAAACCATTTCATATAACAACGGCCATTCCTGTGGAGGTCCAGTTTGGCGACTCCCCCTTTTTTCATGGGAAAGCGTTCACTGGCCTGACCAAAGAGAAGCCAGCTTATAAATTGCCCCAAATCCGGTTCATGTCCGACCAGGGCCATTGAATTTCCTTCAAAACCCTGTATTTCCCTGTAGAGTTTGTCTGATGAGAAGCTGGGACGCAGGTTGTCCGTGTTTAAACAGCTGGCTTCCGGGTAATATTCCCTGACCAGATCTCCTGTCTGCTGACATCGAATAAGGGGGCTTTGCAGAACAGTCTCTATGGGGTTTTCGGTTTTTTTCAACAGAGCCATGGTTTTTCTCATACGTTCTGCTCCCCTGGCTGTGATGGGGCGAAGTTCGTCGGACTGACTGGTTTGGGCAAAAATATGTCTTTCTTCAGCAATAGCGTGTCGAATCACATAGAGATTCATTTTACCCCTTCCCTGTTTCTCCTGATTTTATACTAAAGACTGCGTATTTTTTATATGATTTTTTGCAAAACCCCGTGAAAACTCAAATGCAGGCTAGTGGTCATGGGCTGGAGACCTCATCAATCGAAGGAAATAAAGTTTGTTTACTGAATTATTTGATTTTTTTTCCAAAAAAAAGTAAAATCATGGTGTATGCAGGTGTCCAAGACAAGATGGATGGCTTTGGCAGCTTTGTTCATGGTCATCGTTATAAATGTTATTGTTGATTTCTTTCTCTTTTCAGGACAGGAAGGGGTTCAGGTGAGTGCTTTTGACACCAGTCACTCCGAACGTGCTGTTGCCAGTTTTAACTCCAGTGAAACAGATTCCATCCTTAAATTTTCGTGGGAGGATGAGGCCTTTACAGACCTCAAAAAAGCAAAGGAGGGGGATCTGGTGGCCAGGGGGGGATCACCAGGGCCCCTGGATCATTTTATTTTTGGTGATTTGAGGGGGCGGTATCAGGTTCGTCAGGAGAATGACAAAGTGGTGGAACTTCATTTTGCCAGACCTTCTCTTAAACCAAAAAATCTTTCGGACAGACAGGGTTTTCTGGAGAAAAACCTGGTTCTTTTTTCTGATGAAGCTTCAGGAGTGATAAAAATCAGTGGTCAACATGATGATGCTTCCGGGAAGAAAACCTTCAATGAAAAATTTCATCTTCTGTCCCGTTCCGGAAGAAGCCTTGGTCAGGTTCAGTTTTTACTGGATAAGGATCAAAATCTCATCTCCATGAAAGTCCGGAAATTCGGGCTAAAATAAAAGTTTTTATCAGCCGATAAACTGTTATGAACAAGCATTCTGATCCGCTTTCCTTCTCTGGATTCCCTGAAGAAACTGTCATTGGGCTGGCCTCCCCCCAGGACCGTCTGGCTGCTGCCATTTTGGATGTCGTTCTTCTGTTTCCACTGGTTCATCTGATTCAGGCTCCTGTGAAAAGGGGGATGACAGAGACTTTCCTGTTGGGAGGTGATCCCAACCCCTGGCTTTACTGGCCATTCAGTCTTGGTTCTTTTATTGTTCTTTTTGTTCTGTATCACAGCCTGATGATCCGTTGGAAAGGGCAGACTCTGGGTAAAATGTTTTTTAAGATCCGGGTTATTCCTTATAACAATGGTCGTTTGGACCTTTCCTGTTGTTTTTCCCGTAGTCTGGCTATGGTCATGGAGTGTTTCTTAATGGGTTATCCTTTTTTGGCCCTTTTTTCCCATCCTTTAAGAAGACCCATTCATGACCGGGTGGCTGACAGTCTTGTGATCGGTTTAAAAAATCCCATATCCTGCCCGGGGCCAAAAGAGAAATGGCGAAGCTATCTGGTGGGGAATATCCAGTTGGTTTTAATTGTTGCCCTGGGTCTTAACCATGAAATCATAACAGGCGGTCAGCAGTCGGATACTGTGGCTTTGGGGGAGCAAAATCGTTGTCGGGCCATGAAAAAGCAGAATGGTTCTGAACTTGAGACTGTTTTACAACTTTATCTGAGTCATAAGGTGGGCCGACCCTGTTTGCTGGAGGTGGCCAGGGCCTCTCTGTGGAAAAAGGAGAACTCGGGTCTGGCAAAACTTTCCCTGGCTTTTGCTCTGGGAAATGACAGTCGGCTTTCAAACAAATATTTAGAGGATGTTTGTCAGGGGAAGTCGGCGGCGGACTCTGCGTGTGCCTTTTCCACCTGGCTTCTGGAATTAAAACAGGTGGACCGCCAGTCTCTTGACAGGCTTTACAGTCTTGTCAATCAATTTGATTTTAATAATTCCTTAAGAGTGATGGCAGCGGGTTTTTTTCGCACAGGGGGCCAGTTTGAAAGAACCACCCGGGTTCTGAAACCTCTTCAGTCCAACCAGGTATTGCAGCCTCTGGTGGCGGGTCTTTTGTTTCATTCACTTCTGGGTCAGAAGAAATGGTCAGAAGCTTTTTGGATTTATCGTAGTCAGGCTTCCATTGATTCCAGGGATATTCTCAGGTTTTTGGAAATGGAAAAAGGAAACAGGGAGTTTGACAGAAAGGAAAAACTGGCCATGTTTGATTTTTTCTTTCCGCAGTTAAGGGATCATAAAAAAACCAACAGATGGCCATCTTCATCACAGGTTTTGGATTCACACCTCGTTGAAACCTATGGTCTGCTTTCGGATTCCCAATGATTGTTCCATTTCTTGATGGTTTTTTGAGCTTCACCAAGGCTCCGATCACCTGGTTGTTGATTCTGTTCAATGTTTTCTCTTTTTTTCAGAGTTATAAACTTTCCAAAAACTGCCAGTCGCAATTGGCCAGGTGGTATGGGAATGAGACTTTTCTTCACACCCAGGGAAGAATTTACAAACAATATGGAGATCATGAAGGTCATGGGGTTTTAAACCGTGCCGGAAATATGGAAATGTTGGGGGGACTGGCCTTCCAGGATCAGACTTTTCTTGATCTGGCTCTGAAAAAGTCCTGGGAAGGGGACCAGATAGCCATTGTCTCCTGGAAACAGAGTCTGTCTGAGTTTCTATCCCTGAGAGCTTATTATCCTCCAACCATCCTGGGGATGAGTGATTTCCAGAAGGATTTTTTCTCTGTTATCAGTTACCAGTTTTACCATGAAAACTTTTTCCACCTTCTGGGAAACCTTTTACTCATTCTGCTGGTTGCGGGTTTTCTTGAAAACCGTCATTCCGGTTTTCTGGTTTTTTCAGTTTATTTGTTGGGGGGGGGCTTTGCGGCAATCTGTGGGGTTGCCCACCCCAGTGGAATCCCGTTGGTGGGGGCCAGTGGATCCCTTTCAGCCCTCTTTGGTTTTTTAATGGTGACACACTGGAGTGAGAAAACCCGTTTGTTTTATTTGTTATTGCCTTTGAGAAGAGCCATGGGTTTTGTCTGGATTCCCACTTGTTATTGGATTGTCTGGTTCTGCATCCTTGAGGATATGGCTGGCTGGCTGGCCCAGCCCTCTATTTATTTGAGTGGGGTTGCCCATCTGGTTCACCTCTTTGGTTTTCTGGCAGGAGGTTTTATGGGCACACTTTTTTTGCTGGTATGTAAAAATTTCCCATCTTTTTTTACCGGATACAGACCACAGGCTTCCATTTTTTAATGGACAAAGTGGTTCTTTTGTTATGCATCTCCATTTTTCAAAAAGAAAAGAGACCTTTTCTGGTCAAATTAAAGGATCCTGGTCAGGAGATCAGATAATACAGGCCATGGAACAGACCTCTCTCAGGATATTGAGGGATTTCATGGAAGAGATTTTTCTGAGGAGGGGCTTCAAAATTCCGATCCTGCTGTGAGAATAGCAGTTGCGGAGGCTCCTGGAAAAATAATGGGAATGAAAACACTGAAACCAGACTTTTTGTCTTTGATTCCTGGTTTGAAGTGGAGGTTTTTCTGGAAATACACAGAAGAGGTTATATAGTCCTGCCCAAGTTTCACACAGATATCAATGGCTATCCAGTTGATCTGGTTGTTATGGACCCCGTGTCCGGTAAAAAGCTGACTGTTGAATGTGATGGCAATTATTATCACAGAGGTCAGCAGGACAAACAAGCGAGGGATTTGGGGAGGCAAAATCTGGAGCAGGAGGGTTGGAGATCTTTTGGAGTGTAAAGGAATCTGATTTTTACTCCAAAGCTTTGGAAGACAATTCGATGACCTCCCAATGGAGGAGCAGAGAGATCAATCTCCAGCCCCTGGAGGGGTTGTGGGAAAAGCTGAAAGAAGAGGGGGTCAACCCTCTTGACCATGGTTAACCCGAACTTCTCATAATTTTTTTTTAATGGAAACTCTGTTGTAACTGCTTGTCCCCTGACGAAGCTCCCTCTGTAACTGCCACAATGTTATATAGAGATAAAGCGATTGAGGCCGAAAAGTGTCTGATTTCCCTGTCAAAAATAAAGACAGATAATATTCATTGATTTTAAGTGGTTAGCTCCTGGTGTCTAAAAATTGGAGAGCTTTCAATCAAAATCTTCAAAGGAATTCAAAAGCCGGGAATGAAGAAATAGCTCTTTGTTTTCAATAATTTGGGCAATTTTTTAAAAATGGTCCGGAGTTTGAAATACAAAAGAGCATGATGACAAAAAAACTTCTGTTCACTCTTTTTTCGTTGACCCTGATGTTGTTGGCTGGTTGTGCAAAGCCTCCGGCTTCTGAGGAATCCTGTAACTTCATTCTGAATAAATTTCATCGCCGTGTTTCCTGGGCTGAAACCCCCATTCGCTTTTATGTGGATGATTCCATTAATTCCAACCAATACAATGATATTTTGAAGGCTATGGAGATATGGAACAAGCAATTCGATGAACCTGTCTTTGAAATGATAGGTCGCACCAATGCCCTTCCCAATGTCATAATTGATGATGAAGGTGAAACAGTTCCTGATGGTTACAATGGTATTTATTTGGCTTCAGCGGATATTTTTAACAACAGCCCCACTGAGGATGAGCAGGCCCGGACCAGTCTTTCTTACAGTGGGGACAATATTTACGAAGCTGATATTCTTATTGATTCTTCCGAAAGATTTTTTTATGGATCAGGTAATGCCACTCTCATGGAAAGACACCATAAAGTGAGCTTTCTCAGTCTTATGGTCCATGAATTGGGTCATGTTTTGGGACTGAACCATATTAAGGAGAATGCAAAATCTGTGATGTTCCCCCGTCTGAATTTTGGAGAATATCGGGCAACTATAACAGATTCTGATTATGAATCACTCCTTTGTGAGTATAAATAAAAAATATTGATGGTTTTTAAGATAATTTAATTTGTCAGGATTTAGTCAAGATGTTAATTTTGGCGTAGCAAAGAAGGATGAACATGGGCTTAAGAAAAAAAAATCAGGAAATCGAAAATGCAAGTTTATTAAGCAGTCAACACGGCAGCTTTTCTTTAGGCTATGGGTTTTTGGATCATGATTCTGAAGATGTTGAATTAGACATTATTGAACGCCTCAAGTCCAATGTTTTTAAACTTGGTGATCTCCAGTCCCGATTGGGTTTTATGAACAATGAGCTGGAAAAAGTCATTGGTTCTCACCGCAAATCAGGCAGGTAATTAAATAACCACTAAATTGTCGAGAAACTTTTTAAACTGTGGATTCAGTATAGCTTTTTCCCAGAGTGACTTTGGCCATGTTGGCAAGACCTGACCACTGGCCTTTTTGATTTTGAAAAAAACAATACTCTCTGTCCTCGATACCGTCAAATTTGCTCTTGAAAAAATGAAGCCCCTTGGGTCGATATGAAAAAGAAATATTGTAGAGGAAGTTAAAAACCCGTCCCATGGGATGGTCCTTGTCCACCTGAGCAAAGGGATTCAGACCCAGGTTTAACTCGACGATTCCGCTTTTTCTGAGAGATCCTATTAAAAAGGAAATTAGATAGGACAGGGCATGGCTCTCCCTTGTGGGATCGTGGATGAGGTGATCCACATAGAAACCATACTCTCCATTGATAAAATAGGGGAGGAGACTACAGAAGGCCGGACATTGTCCATTACTCTAACGCAGGGACAGAGTGGGCTTATTGGAAACTATGCAAAATTTGGCGATGGCGGGAGGATTTGAACCTCCGACCGACTGCTTAGAAGGCAGTTGCTCTATCCAGCTGAGCTACGCCACCACCTGGACTGTCAATCGGTCTTTTTTTGAGCTTTTAGGTTTATAATAGAACAATTTGCCTGAAAAAACCCAAATAAGATCGGTCTAACAACTTTGAACATAATGGAAAAAGCTGTACTAGGCAAACCCGTCAAGAATTTTGGTGAGTTTTTCCGCACTGGGTTTTAAATGCTCTTCACCCAGGGAACAGAGGCTCTGGCCGGTCAGTGTTTGTTTTTCCATGAAATTCTGCTGGTTTCTGTTGAAATAAAAAAGGCCGGTGAGAAACTGATGATTGTTTCTGGCCTTAAAGAGCAGACCCAGTGCTGCCAGTTTATCAGAGATATCGTGGTGGTTATTCACCTTGGTCAGAGCCAGATGGGAGCCGTCGTGCATTTCAACGAGGGTGGAGCCTTCATAGTCCACTGTGATTTCCTCTTTGCTTTCAATAAAGCCCATTTGCTGTAATTGAATCTTTCGTTTTTTTACCTGGTCGTAACTTTTTGTGGCCCCTTCATGGTTGCAAAAAGTCACACAGGGGGAAATCACGTCAATGAACGCTGTTCCTTCAAAACCAAAAGCTGCTCTGAGGAGGGGAATCAATTGTTTTGCATCCCCTGAAAAGGAACGGGCCACAAAACCACAACCCATTTCAATGGCCAGGGAGCAGAGGTCAATGGAGGCCAGGTCGTTGACTTTTCCTGATTTGCGACGGGAGTCTTCTTCGGCTGTGGCGGAAAACTGCCCTTTAGTCAGACCATAAACTCCATTGTTTTCAACAATATAGACCATTGGGACATTTCTTCTTAGCAGGTGGGAAAAGCCTCCAAGGCCAATACTGGCCGAGTCACCGTCTCCCGATACACCCACAATTTTCAGTTGTCTGTTGGCCAGTTTGGCCCCTGTGGCCAGTGGGGCCATACGACCGTGGACACTGTTAAAACCGGCGGATTTTTCTGAAAAATAAGTGGGTGTTTTGGAAGAACAACCAATCCCGGAAATTTTGGCCAGATGGTGAGGATTGACTGATGATTGAAACAGAGTTGAGATAATATGACTGGTGATACTGTCGTGGCCGCAACCGGAACACAGGGTTGAGGGGGAACCTCCATAAGACTTACGATCATAACCCAGTTTATTGAGTGGCAATGGAACCCTCCTCCTTCTTTATCTTGTTGGCAAAAACTCCCGAGCATGGAGGCAAACCATCACAGTGGGTGATGGATATGATTCTGTTTGCCCATTGGGGATAATCGCCACAGAGGAGTTGGGCCATCTGTCCCTGTTGGTTTTGTTCCACAACAAAAATCCTTTCATGTTCTTTAAGAAAAACCTCCACAGCCTGATGAAAGGGATAAGCTTTTAAATCCATCAGATTCAAAGGGATTTTCAGTTCCAAAAGCAGTTCTTCAACAATCTGACCTGTGCTTCCAAAAAATACAAGTCCTGTGGAAACTCCGGATTCCCTGTGAATGTTTGGAGGGGGAATCAGGGTTTTGATAGTTTCCCATTTACGACTGAGGCGGTCCATCAGAGCCTGATAATTGTCTGCCCTTTCTGAGTACCTGGCCTCAGGTGTGTGACCTGTTCCACGAGTCAGATAAGCGGCCAGGTCATGCTCTGTTCCTGGAAGGGTACGATAGGGGATGGCATCTCCATCCACATCTCTGTAACGGGCAAACTCACCCAACTTCTCAAGATCTTCTTTCTTGAGGACTTTGCCCCGATCGAAGGGCTTTTCCGGAAATTTGAAATGATCACTGATCCATGAATTCATTCCCAAATCCAGATCACTCAGAATGAAAACAGGGGTCTGGACTTTTTCACTGAGATCCAGGGCCATGAAGGCGAATTCAAAACATTCTCTGGGAGAAGAGGGAAAGAAAATGGGATGTCGGGTGTCTCCGTGGGAACAGTGGGCTGCTGAAAGGATATCCCCCTGGGAGGTTCGGGTGGGAAGCCCTGTTGAGGGCCCCATTCGTTGCACATCCCAAATCACCCCTGGAACTTCCGCAAAATACATAAGACCGATGGTCTCGGTCATAAGACTGATGCCAGGCCCTGAAGTGGCAGTCATGGCCCGACTGCCAGCCCAACCGGCTCCGGCCACCATAGAGATGGCTGCCAACTCATCTTCTGCCTGAACCATGGAATAGAGTTTTTTACCCTCACTGTTCACTCTCAGCTTTTGGCAATAATTTTCAAAACTTTCTGCCAGAGAACTGGAGGGGGTGATGGGGTACCAGGCTCCAAAACTGCAACCGCCATAAATCAGCCCCAAAGCTCCTGAAGTATTCCCGTCAATGAGAATTTGATTTTCAGTGACTTCCCTTTTCTCAAGGAGATAGGGCCAGGCCTGCCTGTTGGAGTGGGCATAGTCAAAGCCGGTCTGGATGGCCCGTTTGTTTATTTCATAAACTGATTCTTTGGATCGGAATTGTTGTTTAATGGTGTTTAAAACCACGTCTTCAGGAAGTTGAAGCCACTCACTTAAGATCCCCACATAGATCATATTGATGAGGAGTTTTTTTAACTGAATGGACGGACTCACCTCTTTAACGAGATCATTAAAGGGAATGCCAATCAGGTTTTGTTTTTTGGGGAGTGCGTCTTTGTCAAACCTGAGGTTTGAGTTGTAGATAAGAACCCCACCCTCTTTAAGCCATTCAACATCCTGCAATACAGTGTCTTTATTCATGGCCACAAAAATGTCATTTTGTTTTTGTCTTCCCAGATGACCCTTTTCGTTCACCCGTATGAAAAACCAGGTGGGCAGACCGGCAATATTGGAGGGAAAGAGGTTTTTGCCGCTGACTGGAAGGCCCATTTTGAAAATGGATCGCATTAAAATATTATTGGATGATTGGCTTCCACTGCCATTGACTGTGGCAATGCCTATGGAAAAATCATTTGTTTTATTGAACAGAAGGACCTCCCCTGCATCAGGGCTGATATATACTGATCGTGTTTGAAAATTCATGAATATTCACTCTCGAAAACCCGGACATTTCAAACACGACCAGTATATTATGACTTGAAACCCACATCACTTTATATCCTGGAAGCTCATATATCATATATTGCATATGACCAATAGGAGGATCCTGTCAGGATACCCTGCGTCTTACCCGAAGACCTTCTTTAATCTTGCCTCCTTTCCTTTTCGTATTCCGGTCAATCCAAAAAATCAATGACGTAGAGACGACATTTGTTTATCAAGTTTCCAAAAAACAGAACAAAAATTGTCCCTTCCAACTCCAAAATACCGGGCAATTCATATATATACTGATCGTTGTTTGAATTCATGAAAACTCCTTTCCCTTAAAACCTACAGGAGCTTCATAATCAAACCCTCTGCCAAGAAGGTAGATATACTGATCGTGTTTGAGTTGTCCGGTGTTTCCAGAGGGAAAAGTCCGTGAAATTTCAAACACGATCAGTATATCACCGTTTAAAAGTTTGTTATAATTTAAATAGAACTTAAGAACTTTTCGTGAAAAATACCTGCTATCCTACCTATACACCTTCAATCAAAGTTTATGAGAAATGCGGATTAAATCCGGATTTTTTACTGTGAATACCCGGGTTCCTTTTTAAAATTTTCCAGAATCTGTTCCGGTTCCTTTTTTTCTTTTGGCAAAACTCCAAAAACATCATCAATCTGGTTTCCCCAAGTATGAACCCTTGCCCACACAATTTCAAGTTCCTCTTTATAAAGGGCTTTGATAGCTGCCAATAAAAGACCTCTTTGGTCTTTGGCTCGAAAACCAAAAACCCACTCTTTCTCACTGGCTTTTACCAGTTCAATTTTTGAAAAAGAAACCAAAAATCTATCAGTAAGAGTTATATCATGCAGTAATTGCTTTTTTAAAATGGAAAGCTTCTTCCTGGTTTTTACCTGGAACCAGTCATAAACCCCTAAACTTTTGTGAGTGTGAATAAAAGCCTGACGAATATTACAACCAAGACCCGTCAGTTTTCCGGTGAAAGAATACAAAAGCCCCCTGTTATCCCTCTGACTGTGAAACCGAACCCAGACTTGATTGTATCTGTCACGAATGACCATGGGATCCCTTTCTTTTTTTTCCAGAATATTCCGTAAATCCTTTAAAAGAAGGGAATGGGGCAGGCCCCCTGCCAGCAGAGGTTCCAGCCTGTATAAAAAACCCTCCTGAATTTTGATTTTTTTTTCTTTCACTTTCCGGATAAAGGAAAAAGACTGTTGACGGCCGGGGTTTATCAAATATTCAACCAACTGCCTGAGAAGTTTTTCCTTCCAGACACTCCACGCTTCGGGGTTTGTGGCCCGAATATCAATGACTGTAAAAATAGCAAGACGATACAGCCTGTCTCCAAGAACCCCCTTTGAAAAAAGCTCCTGCCAGGTTTCAACAGAGTGGGGGCTCTCTCTAAAGGCTCCATGGGATAAAACCAGATGATTTTCCACAAGCCAACAGACTTCATCAACAAACCCTCTGGAAAAACCAAAAGCCGTAAGATCCCGACGGGCCAGCTTCTCCCCTTTTTTGTGATGATCCCCTCCCCGCCCTTTGGCCAGATCATGATAGAGAGCCGACCATCGAAGAATATTCCAGTCAGACAGTTTTAATTTTTTGCTGAGAAACTGAAGGCTTCCCAGTTTTCCGGGTTCCCTGTAAATACATTGAGTTTCCTCAATGGTTTTGAGCAAATGGACATCCACGGAAAAACGATGGTATTGATCGTGCTGGACCAATCCCATCACTTTCTTAAAATCAGGAATCAGGCAGGAAATTGTCCGGGACCGGAAGGCTGCAGAGGTCACAGATTTATCCTGACTGATATCCAGAATCTTTTTCAGAAAACGGCCGGTTTTTTTCCCGCTGATTTCCTCTTCCTGAAAACCCCGGGTCCTGTGAAGCGTTTTCTGTATTAAAGCCTGGTTTTGTAAAGAGGGGTTTTTACATAAAAGATCAAAAACCCCTGTCCAGCTTCTGATTTGCCTGACTTTAAGTCCTTCCCACTGTCTTTGACTGAAGCCACAACGTTCGTTGGCCCAGTCCGAGTAAAAATTCACCCGGGACAGGGTCTCCTGTATCTTTTTTGTAAAATCATCACTGCTTTTATGTCCAAGCCAGCCAGTCATATCACGTTGATCACCTGCTGTGAGAATATCAAAACTGTTTGTCAAATGAAGCCTCTGCCTGATGAGTAACAGGAGGGCCTTGTGGTCCATTAAAACTTTCAGGGTATGGGTTTCAGCTTCAAAGCGTTCAGGAAACCAGTGAAAAAGAATCAATGTCTGGTGAATATCCCTGAGACCCCCAGCCCCAAACTTGATATTGGGTTCCAGAAAATTGACAATGGAATCATAACGTTTTAAACGGGCGTTTCTTTCCTCCTCCATGGCTTTAAGTAACCGGGAGCGGAAGGTTTTTCTCTTTTTAAGAATCCTGTTTTTCTGCAATTCAAGTTTCTCAAAGCCCTGTTCGGTGAAAGTCCTTGCTGAAAAAAGGGCATTGGCCTCCATGACCTTCACATTCTCTGTCCAATCCTCCATGTCCCGGGGTTGGCGATAGCGGAATTTCAAACCCAGTTTTTCCACCTCTCTGACCACCTTCAGAATGGCCTGACTCTGACCACAAAAAATCATATCCAGGTCCGAGGCCGGACAAAGTTCCCCCCGACCCCAGGAGCCCAGGGCAATGGGAGAAGCCTCCTCCCAATGGGGAATTCCAGCCAAACGCCTCTCAATAACAAGAGACAACCATCTGGAAAACTCCAAAGCCTGACCCAGGATATTTTTTTTACTCCCATCTGTGGTGGGCCATGTCAGCTTCTCAATGGCCATGGCTTTTTCAGACGGGTTGAGAAAAGTTCCTATGGCCATGATCTGTTCACTCAGGCACCTGAATGGACCAATCCCAATACTCTGTGGACTTTTTTCAAAGTCAGTGAGGCCCTTTGGGAAGCTCGTTCAGAGTTTTTCTTCATAATACTGATAAGGTCATCAGGATTGTTCATAAGATCTTCATATTTCTGCCGCACAGGTCTGAGAGCCTCACAGACAAGTTCGGCCAAAGAGGACTTAAAATGACCATACATCTGACCTTCAAACTCCTTTTCAAGTTCACTGTGGTTTTTGCCACTGAAGGCTGAATGGATCACCATTAAATTGGCAAGCTCTGGCTTTTTATGAGGGTCATAAATCACCTGAGCCTGAGGGTCAGAGTCTGTAACAGCCCCTTTTATTTTTTTGACGATTTGCCCGGGACTGTCAATAATGGAGATAATGTTTTTGGGATTATCATCAGACTTGGACATTTTCCTCCCCGGATCCTGAAGGGACATAATCCGGCTCCCCTGTTCCCCGATGAAAGGCTCCGGGACCCTGAACACAGAAGCGTATTTTTTGTTAAAACTCCGGGCCAGATCCCTGGCCACTTCCAGATGCTGTTTCTGATCCTCCCCCACCGGAACCCTGTCTGTTTGATAAAGCAAAATATCAGAGGCCATCAGAATCGGATAGGTGTAAAGACCACTGTTGATCTCTTTTGTTTTTTGGGATTTTTCCTTAAACTGAGTCATCCTGTTGAGAACCCCCATGGGAGTGATACAGCTTAAAATCCAGCACAGTTCAGAGTGCTGGGGGACATGGGACTGGACAAAAATCACATTCTTATCAGGGTTGAGACCACAGGCCAGATACTGGGCGAAGAAACTCAGCGTTCTCTGCTTCAGTTCTTTCGGATCCTGGTAAACCGTCAGGGAATGAAGATCTGCGACCATGTAAAAACAGTCGTATTCCTCCTGCATACAGGTCCAGTGGTTAATGGCTCCAATGTAATTTCCAATGGTCAGGTCCCCTGTGGTGGTGCTGGCACTGAGAACCACTTTTTTTCTCTCCATGGTTGTTTATAACTGATCCTCTCCGGGATACCAATAAATTCATCAGATATTCATGGTCACTGCCCATGTTTTTGGCAGTTCATCAGAAAATAAAATATGTTTTGATTTTTTTGACAAATTGTCATAGCCATTCCTCTTTCGGTTCCGGTTTCCCCTCTTTTGGCTCTCCGGTTTCCCTCACACCCTGAAGGCTTGCCATATTATGCATGGAGGTTTCAGAAAAAACCGATATCATCAGTTCCACAATGTTCACTTCCAAAGCCCTGACCCCTCCTCCCTCATCAGGCATTCTGTTTATGATGCTGTTAAAAAGATAGCCTCTTCACCGACATTTTTTATTATGTAAAAAACTCATCCTTTTAACAAAAAAGTCAGTGCTTTGTCAATCTGTAAAAACTAAATCCCCATAACCCTTTATAAGAGGCATCATTTTTCTGCCTATAATTCTTGCAACTTTTTAAAATCCTTAACAAATCCCCTGAAATCCGTTACAAATAAAATAAACTGTCATTGTCATCTATCTGAACTGAATCAGAATCAGGGAATGACTGACAGATTTGGCTTTTTATACTGGTCCAGTTTTCACGGGAGTTCCCTTGTTAAGGAACCAGGATTTTCAGACACGACCAGTGTGGTTTACAAAATGAGGATAATGGGTGGCAACGACTGTTTTATTCCAATCTCCTGCAGGCTCTCAGTGGAACTTTCCAAAGGGCAAGCCAGGAGGTCTGACCTGGATGACTCATAAACTTCTTCTGTTCTGTTTTCTTTTTCTGACAAACTGTCAATGCAGTTCCATTGGCTACAACAAAGGTTACACACCTGAACAGCCCATCCCCTTTTCCCACAAGCTCCATGCAGGAGAATACAAAATACCCTGTGTCTACTGCCACACCCAAGTAGAGGTGGCCAGACACTCTGCCGTACCCAGTCTTAATATCTGTATGAACTGTCATATCATGGTGGCAACAGACAGGGAGCCTGTTAAAAAGCTGCAAAAAAAATACTATGATGGTGAAACAATCAATTGGGTGAAAGTTCATATCCTGCCGGATCATGTGAAGTTCAATCACAAGCGACACGTCCACCGGTTAAGCAAGGCTGAGGATCGTTACCCCTCCTGTGTCCAATGTCACGGTGAGGTCAAAAAGATGGACGTGATTGAACAACACAGCAGCCTGTCCATGGGCTGGTGTGTGAACTGTCACAGAACACAAACCCCCAAAGGACCACTGAACTGTTCAACCTGTCATCATTAATCTGTCACAGCACAGAGAAAAGGAATAAGGAGAGCCATGCAAAAGGAAAAACAAAAACAGGCAGAAAAGGTTTCACACTGGAAAAGCTTGGATGAAAAATACAGGACTCCTGATTTTTTTACCCTGGCAGAAAAAGAGTTCCAGTCTTCTCCCGGAAAAGAGGCAGACAAAGAAGATGGCCTGGCACGTCGTCAGTTTATGAAACTCATGGGAGCCAGTATCGCTCTGTCCTCAACAGCCTGCGTCCGCCGCCCTATTCAAAAAATCATTCCCTACAACAAGCGGCCACCTGAGGTGGTCATAGGGCTTCCCAACTATTATGCCTCAAGTTTTCACGATGGTCGGGAGACTTGTGCTGTCACCGTGAAAACCCGGGAAGGCCGACCTCTTTTTGTCCAGGGAAACCCCTCTTTCCCAGGTTATGGCCCCGAATCCAATGGATCTGAAGCCTATGGGGGTGGTTCTCATGGAACCGGACTTAAGAAACCCGGACTCAGTGTGAGGGGAATTTCCCAACTCCTCAGCCTCTATGATCCTGATCGGGTGCGAACCTCCATCATCAATTCCCAGGATCCAAAAAAACGGGGAAATAAATTAAGTATTCCAAGAGATTGGGAAACCCTGGATAAAAGAATGGTCAGGGAACTCAAAAAATCCCTGGCCGATTCCACAGTTCCGGCTAAAGTGGGTTCACCTGAAACAAACTCATCCGGGGAAACAGGTATCACTGCCATAAACACAAAGGGATCAGACCTGTCCGGAACAAATTCATCCGCAAACCCGTCTGAGAGAAACCAGGGTGGAATCCATATTCTCACCGGTTCTGTCCACTCACCCAGCCTTGGAAAACTCTTAAAAGATTTTGCCAAAAAAACAGGGGCCAGAATACACTTTTGGAATCCCATCAATTTTTCTGAAATTCTTAATGCCTCTGAACTCTGTTATGGAACAGCCTCCACCCCAAGGTATCGTTACGATAAGGCCAGACTGATCCTCTCCGTGGATGCCGACTTTCTGGGAACCCACCTCAACCCCACAGAATCCACAAGGCTTTTCTCCATGGAACGCAACTCCGAAAAAAAAACCATGTCCCGCCTGGTGTCCTTTCAATCAGTCACAAGCCTCACTTCACTGAATGCCGACGACAACTATGGAATCAAAGCCTCCCAGCAACTGCCTCTGATTCTGGCCATCATCCATGAACTCACTGTTGTTCAAAAGAAAATTCCTCCTGATGACAAAGTGTCTGAGTTGGCAGACTCTTTTTCCAATCTTCACGAAAGTCTTTCCATAAGTTATAAAGATTTCAAAAAACTTGTGGCTGAACTCTGGAACAACAGGGGTCAAAGTGTTGTCCTTGCCGGTGGCCTCCAGACCAAAACCAAAGATGCCCTGTCCCTACAAATTGCCGTGAATTATCTCAACAGCCTTCTGGATAATGAAGGAGTGACCATTGAACGCAAAAAAATTCAATCTGACCAAAGTCGTGACAGTGATCTCTCTGATTTGGTCTTTGCCATGCAATCCGGTGAAGTGGGAACCCTTATCATCAATGAACTCAATCCTGTTTTTAACCTTCCCTCATCCAAAGCCTTTAAAGAAGCTCTCAGTCAGGTGAAACTGCTTGTTGTCACAAACAACTGGATGGATGAAACAGCCTGCCTGGCTGATCTGGTAGCCCCTTCCGGCCACCCCATGGAAAACTGGGGAGACAATGAGTTTGGATCAAGCTTTGTCTCCATTCAGCAACCCACCATCAGACCTCTGCACAACACCCGTTCCTTTGCTGACAGTCTTATAACCTGGTCCAAAGCTCTTGGAAAACCACTGACCACTGAAGAAAATTTTTATTCTCTGGTTCAGTCCCATTGGACAAAAAAACTGGGAGGGGGGAAAGCCTGGATGGATTTTCTCCAAAAAGGTTTTAAAAGCCATGACCCTGACAAAGCCTCCCAAAAACCTTTTAAGCTTTCAGCTCTTGAAAAAATCACAGTCACTCTGAAAGAAGCCCCCCTGGAACTCTCCCTTTATGAAAAGGTGGGAGTCCGGGATGGAACCCTGGCCAATGTGTCCTGGATCCAGGAGTTGCCTGATCCAGTCAGTAAAATTGTCTGGGATAACTACCTTATGATCTCACCGGTTCTGGCCAGAGAGAGGACCTTGCGTGATGGCAGCATGGTGGAAGTCAAAACAGCCCATCACAAAATGAAACTTCCCATTTACATTTCTCCAGGTCTTCATCCAGGCTCTGTGGCTGTGGCCGTTGGATATGGTCATAAAAAAGGAGGGGGACTGGAAAAAAATGTGGGTTTTGATGTTTCTGATTTCATTGTGGCCCAGGGAAAAAGTTTTATTCATGCCGGCTTTCCGGTGGAAATTAAAAAGACAGGTGATTTTCACAGTCTGGCCCAAACCCAGGGACATCACAGTATGGAAGGACGCAAACTGGCTGTTGAAACCAGTCAGAAGGAATACAAAAAAACCGGTTCCATAGGTCTTCATAAACACAAGGTCTTTAGCATCTGGAAAGATCATAAGTACGAGGGACATAAGTGGGCCATGGCCGTGGATTTGAATTCCTGCACCGGTTGTTCCGCCTGCATGGTGGCCTGTCAGTCAGAAAACAACATTCCGGTTGTTGGAAAAAAATATGTGCTGGCCGGACGGGAGATGCACTGGATCCGTATTGACCGTTACTACAGTGGTAACGAAAACAAGTCCGTGGATGCCATCTTCCAACCTGTCATGTGCCAACACTGTGAAAATGCTCCCTGTGAAACAGTTTGCCCTGTGCTGGCCACCGTCCACAGTGACGAGGGACTTAATGACATGGTTTACAATCGCTGTGTGGGAACCCGTTATTGTTCAAACAATTGTCCCTATAAGGTCCGACGTTTTAACTGGTTTTATTATGACAGTCATCACAAAAGAGAACCTCTCCAGATGGCTCTTAATCCGGAGGTCACTGTTCGCACCCGTGGGGTTATGGAAAAATGCACTTTCTGTGTCCAGAGGATCAAAGAAGCCAAAAACAAAGCCAAAGATGAAAACAGAAAACTGGAGGATGGAGAAATCCAAACCGCCTGTCAGTCTGTCTGCCCCGCTGATGCCATTGTCTTTGGTGACCTCAATGACAAGAGTTCAAAAGTGAGCCAGTGGTTTTCCAGTCAAAGAAACTATACACTCCTTGAGGAATTTAATGCCGCCCCAAGAGTGCGTTATCTTGCCAAAATCAGAAACACGGAACGGGAAATAACCAATCATGATCACGGGACCACCCATGAAACCAGGCAAAAAACCCAACACAAAACCAAACAAGGGGAAGGTCACAAATGATGAATCGCAAACCCTTGGTTTTGGGTGACAAAACCTATAAAGACATCACTGATGACATTTGTGAACCTGTTGAGTCCATTCCGGGCAAGTCCTGGCTGGGGCTTGTATTCAGTGCAAAGTTTCTCTTTCTCTTTTATCTCTGCAGTGTGGGAGTGATTATCTTTACCGGGATGGGACTGATGGGAACCAACCATCCGGTGGGTTGGGGAACAGATATTGTGACCTTTGTTTTTTGGATTGGAATAGGACATGCCGGAACCCTGATCTCAGCCATCCTCTTTTTATTTCGTCAGAAATGGCGAACATCAGTGGCCAGGTCTGCTGAAGCCATGACTGTGTTTGCGGTGATGACAGCGGGAATCTTTCCACTCATTCACACGGGACGACCTTGGCTTGACTTCTGGCTTCTTCCCTACCCCAACCAAAGGGGGCCTCTGTGGGTGAACTTCCGCTCCCCCCTTCTCTGGGATGTGTTTGCGGTAAGCACCTATGCAACAGTTTCCATTGTCTTCTGGTATGTGGGTCTGATCCCCGACTTTGCCACTCTCAGGGACCGGGCAAAAAACAAATTTCGCCGCATTGTTTATGGAATCCTTTCCCTGGGTTGGCGGGGTTCCACCAGAAACTGGAGTCATTATGAAATAGTTTATATGTTACTGGCAGGACTGGCCACCCCCCTTGTTCTGTCTGTCCATACCATTGTGTCCTTTGATTTTGCCGTGGCCTCTCTTCCAGGCTGGCACACCACCATTTTTCCGCCCTACTTTGTAGCCGGAGCTATTTTCTCCGGTTTTGGTATGGTGGTGACCCTCCTCACCCTGGTCCGCATTGGTTTTCCCAAATTCAAGGATTACATCACCATTGACCACATGGAGGCTATGAACAAGATCATCATGTGTACGGGAATGCTTGTGGGTTACGCCTACTGTTCAGAACTTTTTATGGCCTGGTACTCCGGGGTGGAGTATGAACAATACGCTTTTTTTAACAGAGCCATGGGACCTTACTGGTGGTCTTACTGGATCATGTTTTCCTGCAATGTCTTTGTGCCCCAGATATTCTGGTTCAAAGCCGCCCGAAGAAGTATTCCCATTATGTTTGTGATTTCCATTCTCGTGAATGTGGGAATGTGGTTTGAGCGTTTTGTGATTACAGTCACCTCCCTTCATCGGGATTTTCTACCCTCCAATTGGGGAATGTATCAATGGTCTTTCTATGACACGGCCATTCTGTTTGGCAGTTTTGGAATGTTTTTAACTCTTTTTCTGCTCTATTTACGAGTCTTTCCGGCCATCTCCATTGCCGAAGTGAAGCCGATGCTCCATGTCGGAAAAAAGAAAGGGGGTCACTGATGGCAACAAAAGGACAGAAAGGTGTGGCCGGTCTTTGGAGTGATGAGGAAAAAATTCTCATGGCTGCCACCAGAATGAGACAGGCCGGGTACAAAAAATTTGACACCATAACCCCCTTTCCCATCCACGGAATGGAGGAAGCCATGGGTTTAAAAAGATCCTGCATCCCCTGGGTGACCTTTATTGCCGGACTCACAGGATGTTCTCTGGGTCTTTACTTTCAGTACTGGACCAGTGCCGTGAGTTGGCCCATCAACGTGGGTGGAAAACCCCTGTTTTCCCTTCCCGCCTTTATACCCGTGACTTTTGAACTCACTATTTTGTTTGCCGCCCTATTTTCAGTGGGGGCCATGTTTTATTTTAACGGTCTTCCAAAAATCAATCCCCCTGTGATTGACAAAGACCTCACTTCCCATAAGTTTGCCCTCTGGGTGCCTGAAACCGAAGAGGCTTATTCAGTGGAAAAGATGGAAGCTTTCTTAAAAGAACTGGGGGCAGAAGAGGTGAAAAGGATTGAGGGATACTGATATGGGGTTAGTCCACATTTTTCACAAACTTTTCACCGCAAACATCCGCCTGATGATTTATCCTCTTATGGTTTGTGGTCTTGTGGGTTGCGGTCCCAAAGGGAACCAACCCAATGTGGAGATCATCCAGGACATGATGGAACAACCGGCCCTGAAAGCCCAGGATTTCCATCCCGGGAATCGGGAAAAAAGTTCCATGCTCCTTCCACCGGAAGGCTCCTGGCCCCAAAACATAAAACCCTATATGTACAAAGGCAAACCTGTGGAGGCCGGAAAAAAACTGAAAAACATTTGTGAGCATCAATGGGATGCTGAGTTTCATCACCTGGGACGTATCAAGTACAACAACTTTTGCATGGTTTGCCACGGAACAGGTGGGGTCGGAGACGGCCCTGTGGCCCATGATTTTCAGGGAGTCAAACCTCCCTCTCTTTTAACAGAAAAAGTGCGGAACTATTCTGATGGAAGAATTTTTCATATCATCACCGATGGTCAGGGGATTATGGGGTCTTACATTAATCATCTGCCAAAAGAAAAGGACCGCTGTGCTGTTGTGAAATACGTCAGGCATCTACAAAATCCAAAGGCGGAAGATAAATGAAAAATAAAGTGTGTCATAACCTCATTGAAAATGACAGTTTTTTTATGGTTGATTTTCAGCAGGCGGGAAATAAAAATGAATGATATCCCAGTGGAGCAGGTGGAACCCAGGAAGTTTGAACTCTCAACCAATACCAATATGGCTTTGTTTGTCATGATGGGTCTGGGAGTTGCCAGTTTTGGAGCCGGTCTTGTTGTGGACAAGGAAAGGCTTTGGCACTCCTATCTGACCAGTTATTTTTTCTTTGCCTCTTTGGCTTTGGGAGGGCTCTTTTTCACGGCCATTCATCACGCCGTGTCTTCCGGCTGGAGTGTAAACATTCGTCGGATCAGCGAATCCATGGCTTCCTTTTTACCCATAGTCCTTATCTCAGGTCTGGTTCTCTCTTTCGCCGGATCAGATCTTTATCTCTGGCTTGATAAAGACGTGGTGGCTTCAGACCCTGTATTACAGGGTAAGTCCTCTTACCTCAATGGAACATTCTGGACTCTTCGCCTGTTTGTTTTCACAGGTCTTTGGATTCTATTTGCCAAAAAAATCATTGGTTATTCAGTAAGACAGGATTTTGATGGGGATGAATCCTGGACCCGTAAACTGGTCCCCTGGTCTGTGGCCTTTCTCATTTTCTTTGCTCTCAGTTATTCCCTTTTCAGTGTGGATCTTCTGATGAGTCTTGAACCTCATTGGTTTTCAACCATCTTTGGAGTTTACTGCTTTTCCGGCCTGTTTCAGTCCAGCCTTGCCTTCATGATTCTCATGTCTTTGTTTTGTCAGTCAAAGGGCTGGGTCACAGGTCTGATCACCATTGAACACATCCATGATCTGGCAAAAATGTTAAAGGGTTTCACTGTCTTTTGGGCCTATATTGCTTTTTGCCAGTTCATGCTGATCTGGTACGCCAATCTTCCAGAAGAAACCCTGTTTTTTCTTCATCGGTCCCATGGTGGTTGGATGGAAATCTCCCTGGCTCTTATTATTTTTAAATTTATTGTTCCCTTTGCCTGCCTTCTTCCCCGTTGGGCCAAAAGAAATCCCAAACATCTGGTCATCATCTGCAGTCTGATTCTGGTTATGCAGTATGTGGATATTTACTGGATCGTTTATCCCAATTATAAAGAGTTTACGCATTTTTCATGGCTGGAGTCTGGAATTTTTCTTGGATTTTTGGGACTGTTTATTTTTTCCATAGCAGGATTTTTAAGTCGCAATCATCTGGTGCCTGTCAAAGACCCCCGCATCCATGAATCCATCAGCCATCATGTCACTTATTAATACATTATCAGACCAACCTGTCCTCCAAAAAGTGAAACAAGCAGTTACGGTTATATCTCTTTTAAAACAAGGTGAACCAGTTGTTCGGTTTTTTTGATCCCATTTTCCCTTAAAATTTTCTGTGCCAAAGGAATAATACGATTACTTTGAAAGCCGAGATTCTGGCAGGCAAGGACAGTGTCTTCAAGAAGATTGGGTGGAAGCTCCAGCTCACCCTCTGGTTTGTTTTCCGGTTTGTCTTCCCCTGATTTCCCCTTGTTGTCAGAAGCTGCCGGTTTGTCTGTATGGGTCATAATTTTCAGGGCTTTTAAAGGTTCCTCTGAATACATTTTCAGCTTTTTGATTTTCTGTTGCAAATCAAGAACAATCTGGGAAGCGGCCTTTGTGCCAACACCTGAAACCCGTGTCAAAACTTTTTTCTGATCCAGCCCAATGGCAGAGATAGTTTCTTCGGTGGGTATTCCTGAGACCAGATTGAAAGCGGATTTGGGGCCCACTCCCTTGACTGTGGTCAGGAGTTCAAAGAGTTTTTTCCCCCTCAGACTTTTAAAACAGTAAAGATCTTCACTGTTTTCCCTTATAATGTGGGAAACATAAAGAGCAGTATCCCCTCCTTCAGAAAGTATGTGATAACAATAAGCCTGGTAACCCAACCCTGTATTTGTAAAGATAATAATCTCCTGTCCATCACTGAATAAAACTTTTCCAGAAAGAACTCCAATCATGGGTTTTTTCCCTTAAAAACTGACTTCATCTGACCGGATGGGGATTTTCCAATCTCCCTGACTCTGTATCCCCCATGGAAATGATGACAAAGGGCCACAGCCAGAGCATCACTTTCATCATGGGTTTTGAAGTCTTTTTTTATATCTGAAAAGCCCAGAGATTTTTTTATGTTTTGTTTTGTGGAATGACCGTAACCGGAGACTGTGGATTTTACCAGGTTGGGGGGGTATTCATGAATTTTTACAGCCTTGGGCTGAAGCACGGTGATAATGACCCCACGGGCCTGGGCCAGTTTTCCAAAGGAATTGGCATTTTTAACGTAAACCAGAGACTCGATGGCAAGCTCAAAGGGAGGAAGATTTTTCAGGAGTTTTGAAAAAAAATCTGATAAAAGAGAAAGCCTGTCAAAGAAATCAGTTTTGGAATCCAACTCACAAACTCCTGAGTCAAGCAGATGAAAACCTCTCCCCCGGCCTCTGATAAAAGCATAACCTGAATTTATGGAACCGGGGTCAATACCCAGAATAAACCTGCTGAAATCAGTCTGTCTCATTGATACTATCATTGCTGTAAACATTGAGAATGGCAAAGATCTTATCAAAATTTTTAAGATTTCCATGATTTCTACAGCCTTTCAGAAAAATATTTCCTTTCTGATGGAGTTCGGCTTTGGCCTGCCTTTGTTTTTCCCGACTCAGCCCCATGGACGAGAGACAGTGAGACAGGGCTAACACTCTCCAATAATCCATGGCTTTGTATTGTCCGGACAACTGGTCCTGGTGACCTCCATATTTTTTTATAAGAAAATCATCAATATAACCCACTGAATAACGACTGGTGACCCGTAACCAGAGATCATAATCCTCACAAACAGGAAAATCCTCCCTGAACCCGCCCAGTTCATCAAAAAGATCTTTTTTTATAAGGACTGTAGAAGGGCTGATACAACAAAGTTTAAGGGCCTGGTGAAAAATATCCCCTCCTTTTTTCTGATGCTTTTTCATGGAATTGACCCGAACTCCCCGACGAATCCATATTTCATCACCGTGGATGATGAAAATTTTTGGATGTTTTCGGGATTCCTCCATCTGTTTTTCAAGCTTTGTGGGAAGCCACTGATCATCAGAATCCAGGAAAGCCATCCAGTTCCCAGAGGCCTGCCTGATTCCCAGATTTCTGGCGGCACTGACCCCCCTGTTTGCTGTTTTAAAAAGCCTGATTTTGGAGCAATTTGCGTAGGCTGCCAGAAGTTCCCGGGTGTTGTCTGTTGAACCGTCATCCACAATAACCAGTTCCCAGTCACCAAAGTTTTGATTGAAAACCGAGTGAATGGCTCTTTGGATAACAGAGGCCCGGTTGTATGTGGGTATAATGACTGACACCTGTGGGGGCATTGTTGTTCCCTCTTAACCTGTATTTCTCATGAAGTTTTCCATTGTGGTCCCTCATGACTCACTGGTCAAGAATGCTTTTGAGTTGATGGGAAATCCACTGATTCAGGGAGATAAACTCACCCCCTGTCAATTTGATCTGATGGTATTGGTTTACAGGGAGACTGAGAAACTCTCTGGTGTGTGAGTCCGGAGACAGGAAACCAAGGCAGTACAGATATTTGATTTCAAAATGCAGTTTAAGCCGTTCCGGGCTTTCAGCTTTTTCCAGGGTTTTCAGACCATTGCCAAGAAGATTAAAGAGAGCTTTGTTATCAGAAAGCCCCTCACGGCTTCCACCGGCAACCAGTTTTAAAAAATGAAACCCGACTTCAAGTTTTCCATAATTCTGACGAAGGCCATAAAAGCCGTCAATCAGTCTGGCCTCTCTCAGATACAGATAGCCTGATCGGGTTTGGGAATAAGACAATTCCACAAAGTTGAGGGGTTCCAGAACCCCACCAGAAAAACGACGCTGACTTTTTAAGGCATGACCTGCTGTGAAACTGAATTTTTCACCCTTCCTGTCCAGGGAATCAATAATGATATCCGCTTCCTTAAAAACTTTCCTGCGAAGATTGATAAACTTACCAGATGGCATAATAGAAAATCAGGATGGTCACTGAAAAAATATTGGACAAAATGGTGCTCAGTGAAGGGGCTGACACAATGGGATTGAAATTGAGTCGATGAATAAAAAGAGGTAAGGCAATGGCAAGCAACAGGGCTATCAGCATCTGAAACCCCAGAACAATGGATAGAGTCAAAGGGACGGGGATAAAGTTCCTGATAGCATAACTGAAACCCACAAACAAAAGACTTGACAGGATCATGAGACTGAAACCCACAGTGATTTCCTTTTTAAGATCCAACCAGGACTTTTGGGTACTGGTGACATGGGTTCTCAAAAAGCCCACCAACATGGTCACTGTCTGGCTGCTAAGAGTGGAGACCAGAAAAAAACTCAATGGAAGAAGACAGAGGGCATTTTGCAATCCATGATCCAGTTTAAATGGTTTTAAAGTGGTCCACATCAAAAAGTAACAAAAGGCACCACCGGCAAAGGCAATCAGCAACCAGGGAATCCGGGCCTTCATATGAGTCCAGTAGGATTCATCCAGATCAGCTCCCCCCATACCCATGGCCTGAATGTCTTCCGCCGCTTCCTCCCGAATCACGTCAATCACGTCATCCACGGTGATGACACCCACCAGTTCACGTTTTTTATTGATAACAGGCAAGGAGAGAAAATCATACTTTTCCACAATCCTTGCCACTTCATTCTGATCTGTGGCAATGTCAGCAGCAATCACATCCGTGGACATAATCTCCCTTAGGGTGTCCTGCGGACGGGACAACAAAAGTTGTTTAAGGCTCAATACACCCATCAATTGGGAGTCATCATTAACCACATAAATGTAAAAGGAAATAAGGTCTTCATCAATGGCCTGAATCTTTTTTATGGACTCCTGTACACTCAAAGTTTCGTGGATGGTTAAAAACTCTGAACTCATCAAACCACCTGCTGAATCTTCAGGGTAGCTCATCAGTTCCTCCACTTCCTGTAATTCATCCTTATGGAGGCCACTGAGAACCCTCTGGGACAATTCATCGGGAAGATGACCAAGCAGATCCGCAGCATCATCGCTGTCCATATTGCCAATGAGTTGCTGCAAATCGGAAATCTCAAAAATATGGGCTATTTCCAACTGAAAGCTCTTACTCATATGACTCAGTATGCTTGATTGTCTTTGCTTGTCTTGAATCAACTGAAAAATTGAAATTCGGGCTTCTGTATCCAGAGCTTCAAGCACGGAAGCCACATCGGCATCATGGGTTTTCTCCAAAATACGGCAAATGTTTCTCTCAGCCCCACGATTCAGAAGTTTACCCATGGTGGTGGCAAGCATCTTGGTGCGTTGATCCATTTTTATCCTCCTTTCTCCATGTTGATCCTGTTTGGACTTTCAGGCAAGCTTCTCTTTCCATATTAACCCTTTTCTGAGAGGGAAAGGCGGGTTATACTGGTCCTGTTTGTTTTTTTCAGGTGTTTTTCAGGAATATTGACGGATCCGTTTCATGAATGGCGATTTAAAGAAAACTGTTTTCAAGGTGGCCTATCTCACAGGTGAATTTTTATTGAGATCGGGCAATATCTCTACCAGGTATTTTGACAAATACCAATTTGAAGCCCGACCTGAGATTCTGGGTCCTGTGGCAGAGGCCTTGATCCCCCTTCTTCCCAGAGAATATCATCTTCTGGGAGCTATGGAAATGGGAGGCATACCCCTGGCCACAGCCCTTTCCTTAAAAACCGGAAGTCCCATGGTTTTCATCAGAAAAGAGGCAAAAAAATATGGCACCTGTCGATTTGCCGAAGGCCCTGATATTCAGGATAAAAAAATCTGTCTCATTGAGGATGTGATAACCACAGGGGGTCAGGTGGTCCTTAGCACACAGATGTTAAGGGAGGCAGGTGCCAAAGTCAGTGACGTGCTGGCCGTGATTGACAGAAGTGGAGGCAATCACTCAAAACTCATGGCTGCAAATCTTAAACTCTCAACCCTGTTCACCATGGAATAAAAACAGGTTCATCTGAAACAGTTACACAGAGAGAAGCTTTTTGTGAATCAACATGGATATTATTTCTTCATGGAAATGTTCCCCAATAGCAGTCGGGAGATACTTTCTTAAACCACAGACAGAAAGGAATCCACGAGAGCATAAATCATTGATGACATTTTGAAACACATCAATTTCAAAGACATCTTCCCCAAACTCTTTGGAAAAAACATCAAGATCTATAACCTGGTTTGCCTTGTAAGCAAGGCCCAATCTTGTGGCAAGATAAGGCAAACCACTTATTATTTTTATGTATCTTCAGCCTTTCTGTCATCGATGTGTTTTTTCATTTCTTTGTTTAAAAA
The DNA here is from genome assembly GCA_965218815.1 of Bdellovibrionales bacterium. GTDB lineage: Bacteria > Bdellovibrionota > Bdellovibrionia > Bdellovibrionales > JAGQZY01 > JAGQZY01. The sequence continues at coordinate 2,473,246 of CBDCLX010000002.1, forward strand.
AGGAAGCATCAAATAAGGTTGCGGTATGGTATCGGAGCGTTTCCCAGAACACATTAAAACGTCTTTTGCCAACTCAAGATAATAATCACCGGCAAAAGTTCTTGCATATCTTTTATCCCTTTGCATTTTCTCTTTAAGAATTTGCCCCATCCGATCGGCTTTATGAACACATTCACTGACTTTGGCCAACTCATTAGGACGATTTTGTTCCCACGGGGGATTTTCAAATTCGATATCATTTAAAAACGTCTGACTCAGAATGGAAACATAATTCCCCTTATTTTCAATGGGTTCACCGGTGGGGGAAAAATGAAAATCAGGAATGATCCCATAACCCTGGGGTGAGCGTCCACTGTTTAAAGTAAAAATTCCTGTGGTCATAATAAAATGAATGTATTCAAAGGTTTTTCCAGTATTAGGATTTTCCATTTGAAAATTGAAAAAATCCTGCATACTGCCTTTGCCTACAGTGCGACTTCCAATAACCCAACCACGCCTCATATCCTGTATAGTGCCTGCAAAAAGTTCAGAACCACTGGCAGACATCTCGTCCACAAGAACAACAATACTCCTGTTATAAATCACCGGGGAGGAAAACAGAGGAAACATGGGAACTCCCCCTTTGGTGAAATAATAGGCTATTGTTTCATTTTCAGAAACTGTTTCGCTTATAATTTCACCTTCAACGACAGGCAACTGGTCCATTATAATACCATTACTTTCGATAATGGTATTGAGCATACAGGATACCTCATGGAGATATCCCCCATGATTACCCCGAAGATCAAGAATCATCCCCCGACTGTAAGGGTTGGTGAGATCCCTTAACTGTAAATGAATAAATTCGGCACACAGGGGAAATTCCCCGATATTTTGGATAAACGGGCGAAGAGAGGCAATCATTTTATCGGTCTCTGGATTTTTCTCAGTCTCAAATTGCCTCAGATGAACATAAAGAGCAGCGGGTTCAACAGAACTTCCAGGTTGTGCTTCAAGACTCTCAATCCGAGTTTGCATCTGAATTTCTGTTTCACAACCCAGAGGCTCTTCAGGGCGAATGAGGCTCATAAAACGTCTGTTGAATATCCAATGAGTAGGGTAAAGGATTCGATCACGGGTTACTGTCACGCCTTTTTCCTCATTATCACAAAGACTTAAAATTTTCAGCTCCACATGGGATCCCTGCGGCCCCTCTATTCTACTGAAAAGATCCTTGAAAGTTTTCAAACTAAGAGGCAATTCCCTGATGTCAAAACCGTCAATGCTCAAAATAAGATCCCCTTTCCTCAATCCCGCCTGTTCAGCCGGAGAACCTATGACAGGCCTAACAGCCAGACTGGTTTTTCCATCCTCCATTCTATAAAGTTGATAATCAGCCCCTATCCCAATGGAGTTTTCATTGAACTTCGGTTTCGCCAGAACCAGTGGAATCATGCTACTATGGGGATCAAAACTTTCTTTCAAGAAAAAATTATTGATCTCTCCAATCAGTCTCCCCTGATCCTCCAGGGGAACTTTTTTGGTTAACTCCTGAATTTTCTCAATAGTGTCATTAAAATGCCCAGTGGACGGAAGTTGGGTTCTAAAAAGCAAACGAAAGGATTCCCTGCGTTCAGCCTTTAATTCCATGGAGTTCTCAAACTCCAATCGGTCTGATTTTGAAAGGGGAGTGATTTGCAAACTGTTGGAATCAGAAACCGCTAATTGGTAAGGTTCATCCTCCATGGCCGTCAAAAGCAATTGATTAAAACTCATCAGACAACCAGTGAACCTTCTCTCTGACTCATAACAATAATTCGCATTCACGGCCAAAAACCACACTTCAATGTTGTAACCCACATCCTTCCAGGCTCTTTTAATCTCATCCTGTGTAAAACCTCCCCATGAGGGGTTTGGAAAAGAAAGTAAAAAAACAATAAAAAACATAAATGGATTCATTCTTTTTCTCCATATTTTAAAAACAAAAGATCATTACTTTTACTCCAAATGCCTTATTTAACAAAATCTGCTTGGACACTGAGGCACCTTGGGATTTGCTTATTTGGCTTTCAGCGAAACAATCCTGCCTCGAAATTCCTGTTCACGGTCAAATCCAAGCATATATTTGCTGACAAGGTACCAAGGATCCTCGCCACTTTTACCGCAGAATGGAGGCAAATACCACATATCAAAGCTCCCTATTCCATAGTCATTTGCACCACCTGACATTTCCTCCCATTCAATATCATCATCATTCCACAGGCTGGTGACTGAGCGGTTCCTGTCCTGGTGTCTCTGCGATTTGTTGTTGTAGGTAATCAGGAAATGACCGCCGATCTGCCCCGGATCGTTTGGCGTAAATTGCCATATTTCTTCCATGTCCCTGGACAAACTGTCGATCATATCATTTATGCTTCTTACTGAATAGGAACCCTTGCTCCAGATCAGCTTCACAGGCGAATGCTCTGCATTCCCGACCCGACCTGTCCACTGAAGACCCTCTGATGGAATGGCGAACATTGAACCTGTTTTTACCGACACCCGCTCCCCTGATGGGTCTTCCATCGGTTCTTGATCCCGGGTCAGGATTCCTGATTTAAGATGTCTTATGCACGCGAAGTTTCCGGTGCTTGCAACATCCTGCAATTTCGCTGACAGATGAATTTTTTCGAGTCGCCCACTGTGTAGATATTCGTGGGAATCCTCGATATTACCTATATAGTCGTCTAACCTCCGCATAAAATTAAAACTGTCCTGTGGCTCTATCAATTTTTTGCAGGTATCAAGAGTCCAGGAAATGTCTGTGGCCTGTATACCCAGATACCGTGGTGATTTGCCGATCAGATCACCCGATACACGACCGACAAAGGCAACACCACTATCCGAAAGTTTCTGACCATGTTGTTCACAGAAATTCAATCCCAGAGACCTTACATCGTATGCGTAAAGAGGCCAGTTTACATTGTCCTGCCAGGGATTGAACGCTTTTGAGAATCCTTCCAGTACAGACGACATGATACCGGCATTAACATCCGTAACATTGACGACAATTGCAGGCACGGAATGATCGTTTGTCTGCTGTTGGGCAAGACAAAGACCTGGTGCAATGAAAAGAATCCATATTGACAGTAGTGTTTTCATGATTGGCTTAAACTCGTTTATACTTACACTGGTCGTATGTAAGTCGTCTACCCATTATTGTTATCTCAGGGAAGAGATTATGCAGGAACTCCTCATTGCTTTTGCCTCTGAAAACAAAAAATCAGGCGATTTTAATGACTTGTTCACAGTAACGCTTTAAATGCCTGTATTTTATTTAACTGGTCATAGGATAGTCATTTAATTCTGTTTAAATACATATTTTTAATTAAAAAACTATGTATTTAAACATTTGACTTTTTTATAAAATATGTTTTAATAAATATATATGAAGAAACTGATTCAAAGACAAGTCCAAAAGAAAATAGAATCCCTCAAAGTTTTTAGGGAAAAAGTCTCCGGCACTCATTCGGGGAAAGAGTCCCAGGTCCTGGAAGACCACCCCCAACCCACGCTCTGAGGGGGGCTTTTGGCTAATCTCCCGGTTTTTGGAAAACCATTTCACTCTGGCCTCCTGATCCAATCCCAAAAGACCTTTGATGATTGTGGACTTGCCGGAACCGGAGGGACCCCATAAAAGGTGAATCCTTTATCCGGTATTTCCCAGTGGTCTATGGACACTGAAAAATCATTGAGCTGACGATAAAAACTTTCGATTACTGACATAAAAAAGCCCCTGAAATACAAAAAATACAAAAAAGGAAACAATCATCAGAGGAAGCAGTAAGACCAAAGCCTGCTCCAGACGATAGTTATTGACCAAAGCCTGAATATCCAAGGCCAGGGTGGACACAGAATCACTGTTCATAACCAAACCTGTGAGGGCAAAATCACCACAGGCCCAAAGAGCGGCCAACCCACTTAAAAAACAAACAAGGGAGAGAATTTGGGGAAAAATCACTTCCTTGTGTATCTTACACCAACTCACCGGAAAAAGACCTGAAATGTTCACCTGGTCTCCCAGGTCCTGCAGTGTTTGTTGAAAAGACAATCGAAATAAAAAAGGAAGATAAAGAACACTGAGGGCCATGGAGGATTTTATAAACTTTGCGGCCACTCCCTCTCCCCCCATAAGCAAAAAAGAAAAACCCACAACCACCCAACCTGGATTAATAAAGGTTAAAAACAGTTTTGAAAATTTTTTGTTCAGAAAGGAAAAACCCACCATGGAGAGAAGAACAAAAATAAAAATCCCCGTTGTAAAACCCATAATCAAAGTGCCCCGGATGGATTCCGGCCACAGAGAGAGGGTCGTCCTCCAGCCCCCTCCCAGAAGGATACGTCCAAAACCCAGAAAAACAAGCCAGGTCGGTAAAAGGCCGATGTGTAAGAGCAGGGGATGACCCAGGCGGGACAGGAGTTTTCTGTTTCCATGGGTTTTTGAAATCTCTGAAGGATGAAAGTCCGGGATAAAAAAGGACAGAATATGGAGAAACAGAAAAAGAAGGAGAGAATATTGCAGGGCCTGATTCCACTGTCCCAGTAAAATAATCTTTTCGTAAATAAAAACCTCCACGCCTCCAAAACGGGACCCTCCAACCAGAAGGGGAACGGAAAAACTGAAAAAATAGAGAAGCATAAAATAAAAGCCAAGGGTCAGGAAGTCAGACCGCAACTCTGGCAAAAGTCCCCTGATGATGAATTTCAAAGAGGACACTCCATTGACAAGACTCAATGGATAAAACCGGAGAATTTTAGTTTCCATAATTTTAAATAACAAAAGGGAGGATAGCCCCACATTCATCAGACAGTGAAAGAAAACCACGCCTCCAAGCCCTGTGGGGAAAAAACCAACAGCCTTGGAGGAGAGCAGAACCACAAACAAAGGGGGAAGCAGGCAGGGGATAAGAGCAAGAAAAATCACAAACCGAAAAGAACCTGAGAACTTTCTGGCAGGCTCACAGGCCAATAGACCAAAAGCCCCCAGCGTCCCGAAAAACAAAGTCAGAAAGGTGCTTAAAACAGCCTGAATAAAGGCTCCTGTCAAAACCCTGTGGAGCAGAGGGTCCCAGTCCCAGCCCGTCCAGGAGTAATGACTGAATATGTAAATCAGAGGAAACAGGATATAGATCAACACAAGCCAAAAAACAAATTTCCTTAATAAAAAGCTTTTCGGATGAATCACTGAACCAATAACATTATTTGATTATCCTGATGAAATCAAGATGGGGATGGTTAGCCCGCATTTCTCATAAACTTTCTACTGCGGCTGCCGAACTCCTCTCTACAAAAAGTTGAAAACTATCAAAAAATGAAGAATTTTATTCAACAACCATCATGGAACATGGGAATGACTGAAAATCCCACCAAAATTTCAGAAAAACAGGACTTCAATCAAAGTTTATGAGAAGTTCGGGTTAGGCCCTCATGAGTCATCACGTTTCAATATTGATAACAATGACTGTGATATTATCGTCTCCGCCATTTTCCTTGGCTGCCTCGACACAAAGTTCAACAGCTTTTTTGGCAGGATTTTTTTTACAGATCTTATAAATATCCTGATCCTCAACCAAACCGGAAAGCCCATCCGAGCAGAGCAGAAAGTTGTCCCCGGGGCTTATTTTTTTACGAATCACATCGCAACAGACACCTTTTTCAAAACCCACACTCCTTGTGATCACATTTTTGGCCGGAAAGTCCTCGATCTCACTATCCTTCAGCAGGCCCGCCCGAATATGATCGTTCACAAGGGAATGGTCTTCAGTCATTTGCCACATATACTGATCGTTGAAAAAATAACATCTTGAGTCACCCACATTGCCCATGAAAATTTCATCCCTGTGAATGTAAGCTGTAACCAGTGTGGTTCCCATGCCCTGTAGCAGGTGATTGTCTTCCAGACTGCGGTTAAAAATCCGGGAGGAAGCTTCAACGTAAGCCTCCTCCAGCATCACCCGAGGTGAAACAAAGTCATGTTCCCGATGGTGGGTCCTGAAAATATCCTTAACAGCAGCCACCGCCAGTTGGGAGGCCAGGTCCCCACCTCTGTGCCCCCCCATACCATCAGCAATAACAAACAGCCCCATATCCCTGTCTATAAGAAGACTGTCCTCGTTTTTACTTCTCTCAAGGCCAAGGTCCGTACGACCATAAGCAGAAAATTTCATGGTCATAAGTTTACGCAAATTTTTGCTCCAGGCAAAGAATGTATTTTATGATTCAATGATCTAAAAAATATCACCGATAAAACCTTATAATGAAAGAACATAAAAAAACAGGTTTTTTCCTGGCCCTGTCTCTTTTTCTCCATATAAGTCTTGTTTTACTGTTACCTGTTTGGAAGTCAGACAGGGAAAAGTCCAAAAAACCATTAATGGAGGTGGAATGGGTGGAATTGATACCCATTCAGACTGACAACAGGGAACGGATCCAGATTGTTGACCAGGAAAAAAAAACCAATGGGAAGGTCCCGGAGAAAAATTATCGACTCAGCCAATCCCATCAGGACATTTTAAGGGAAACCAAAGCCAAAAAAAGAGGAGCTTTCAGGAACGTCAAAAACAGGCAGGAAGAGGCTTTGGAACCAAAGAGGATCAGAGTTGAAAAGCGGGGTCGGATATCTTTGGATGATCTCAAACCGGGATTTTTTGGACCCAAGGCCATAATGGGGAAACCTTCCCCCCAAACCGGCAGAACCAATAACTTTGAAGTCCCTCCCCTGAACCCTTCCAGGCCATTGAAAGCACAAAGTTCCACCTCCGGCATTGAAATCAGTCAGACTGATGACTATCTTAAAAGGCTGGCTTTGGGAGACCGGACTCTTCTCAAAACAAGGGAATTTGTTTATTATTCCTATTACAGTCGTATTAAAAAAAAGTTGGGACAGTCTTGGAAGCCAAGGCTTAAAATAAAAATCATGGGGGTTTTGGGGAAAGGACGAAAAATAGCCAGTATGAATGACAGGATTACTCGTCTTGTTATAACTCTGAACCGCTCTGGTGAATTGACAGGAGTCCAGGTAAAAAGTTCCTCAGGACTCAATGAACTGGATGATGCCGCTATAGAGGCTTTTTGGGAGGCCTCCCCCTTTCCCAATCCGCCCACGGGTCTGGTGAATGAACTTGGAGAGGTTAAAATAAACTGGGATTTTGTTTTGGAATCCTGACAACCAACCGGGAAACTCAAACAAGGATCAATACATACACAACACACACAGAATGAGGTCAGGTTATGAGCAAAAAAGATAAAATTTCAAAAACTCAAAGGGATGCCATTTTTTCCAGAGCCCATTATCTGGCCACACAAATGATCTATCAGGCCAATATCCGCAAAGATAAAAATAAAGGGGACCCCAAGGTGGGAGGTCATGCCTCTGCGAGCAGTTCGGCCCTCCATATCCTTGGATCTCTTCATCTCTTTGTCAGAAAGGGTTACGATTTTATCTGTAACAAACCCCACGCCTCCCCCACAGATCATGCTTTCCATTATCTTCTGGATTTGTTTTTCAAGCCTGACGGAACAAAACTCAGTGAACAGGAAAAAAATAAGGCCATGATGCGTTTAAGAGCCTTTGCCAATAAGGAGTACCCCCATGTCTTTCAGAGTTACCACTCTGTCTTGGACCCCGATCATTACAATTTCCTGCCCTCGGGAACCGTGGGAATTCCACCGGTTCATGCAGGTTACCTGGCTCTGGCCTATCGCTTTGCGGGGAAACATGGTTACAAAGTCCCGGAAGCCCATTTTTGGTGTGTGATGGGGGATTCAGAGTTTCGTGAGGGGTCCCTTTTTGAAGCCACCCCTGATTTTGCGGAAAGGGAAATTGGTCACCTCACCTGGATTCTTGATTACAACCGTCAGAGTCTTGACGGTCACCGGATCACCAATCAAAAAATCATGGGTGGAACAGACAGTGACCGTATTGAAAAGACCATGGCCGCCAACGGATGGGAGGTGATTCAGGCCCGTCATGGTCAGAAAAGACAAGCTCTTTTTGAGAAAAAAGGAGGACGGGAATTTCAGAGGCTTTTGGAAAAAGAGCTCAGCGATTATGCTCTCCAGGCTCTTCTCCTTATCAAAGATCCAAAACAACTCAAAGATGAGATAATAAAAAAATATGTTCATCTCAAAGTTTTTTTAAAACAGGTTTCTGATGAATCTCTCCATGAATCCCTCAGGGATTTTGGCGGTCATGACGTGGATGTCCTTGTGAATGCCTTCAACCAATCCAAAAAAAACCGCAGACAACCCACCATTGTGATCGCCCATACCTTAAAAGGCTGGGGGCTCCAAATGGAGGCCCTTCAGGGAAACCACTCTTCATTACCCGGAAAAAAAGAGATGGAGGAACTTCAGAAAAAACAGAGCCTTGACGGGAAAACTCTGTTTGCAGGTTTTGATCCGACCAGTGTTGAGAGAAAATTTCTCAAAAAAAGAGGAGAAGAGATTGAAAGGGAAACACAGGAACAGTTTAAACTTAAAAAACAAAATCAGTTTTTTTTCAATGAACAGATCGCCAAAAACGGAGGCTTTCCAGACAGCCTTGATATCAATCTGAAACTGGCAAGCTACCCCCACACCCAATGGATGCTGGGCCAGTGCACTGCAAAACTCACCCGTATTGCCAACACCAGGGGGGACATTCATCAAAAACCCTTGAGTGAAAAGGAAAAAAGATGGCTTGTGGCCGGTGAAATGCTCACCACCATGTCTCCTGACGTGGGAACAAGCACCAATTTAAACCCTTCAATGGATGGAAAAGTTTTCAGTGCACCTGTCACTGAAGATCTGGAGGATGAATATGGAGTGAAGGACTCCAAAGTACCGGATCTTATTCCCAATGAGGAAAACAGTGACCGCTTTGTTCGCTTTGAAATCACTGAGGCCAACACCATGTCCTGCATGGGTTCCTATGGTCGGATGCGTGATATTCTGGGAATTCCCATACTGCCCCTGATGACTGTTTATGATTTTTTCCTGAAAAGGGCTTTGGATCAGCTTTTTTATAATCTCTACTGGAGGTCCAGTTTTATTCTGGTGGGAACCCCATCAGGGGTGACCCTGTCCCCTGAAGGGGCCCAACACGGATGGAAGTCAGACATCCAGATACCCAATCAGATCATCTGGGAGCCTGCTTTCTGTCAGGAAATGGACTGGATTTTTTCAGAATCCATCAAACGGCATTTTACAAATGACAATAAAGGTCGCAGTGGAGTGATTATCCGTGGAGTGACCCGGGGAATTGATCAGAAATTACTGTTAAAGTTCCTGAAACGTCAGGTCCGCTATAAAGAAAATCAGATTTTAATGGCCCTCAGGGATTATCCCTTTAATGGGGCCACGGATGAATCCTCTGTTCCCAACCTTCCTGAAGCTGAAATCATGGAGGCTTTACGTCAGGATGTTCTTAAAGGAGCCTACTATCTCATTGATTACAGGGGTTATGCCGGTTATGACCCGGGAGATAATGTGGTTCATATCCTCTCACTGGGTTCCTTGATCACAGAAGCCGTGGAAGCTTCAGAAAAACTTTTGGAAAAAGGCATTTATGCCAATGTGATTGTTGTCACTTCCACAGACCTTCTTGTTGGAAACCTGGCACATGAAAACAATCACTCTCACCTCAAAGAAGGTTTGAAAATAACCGGTGACCTGTTTTTGCAACCGGCACCCGACAAACAGAGCACAGCAGGGGAAATTGTCACCCTGGCGGGCCGAAGAGTTCCCTGTGTCAGTGTTCATGACGGGGAACCAGGGCTTCTGGATAATATTGGTTCCATTGTGGGGGTTCGCCATGAAGCTCTGGCTGTTCGCCAGCACTCCAAGTGCGGAAGACCGGTTGACATTTACCGTTATCAGGGGATTGATGCCAAAGCTGTCATGGATGGATGCCTAAAGGTTCTCACTGAAACAGCCATGGAAAACATTAAACTCAGCCAAAAAACACTACAAAGAATAAGGTAGGGTTCCCAGTCATTCAAAAAATAAGTCACATAAATCCAGAAGTGTCCAAAAATTTGTGTGACCATTTTGTCATGGATCCAACTTACCTGGCACTTTCAATGGGATTTACCATATCGATCCCATCCCCACCTAAAGCTTTAAAATCGTCCATACAGCTTCCAGCAGATAAACCAAACTCCACCATTGTCTGCATCCTGTTATTAAAGTCAGCTTTGGAGGTATTGCGTTTGGCAAGAGCCTCATTGTATGCGTTCAGTTTTCTCCGATCTTCACAGTCTTTAAGAATATCATCCTGAATCACTCCCGTCTGATCAGAAAAGGATTTCACCATATCATCAACGGATCTCATTTCCGCCTTTGCCTTGTCCATGTTAATAGCCAGTTGCGTTTCAGCAACCTGCATGGCCCTGACATTGTCAGAAGCCTGATAACAGGCCTTGAAAAAACGATGACGATGACTGTTGACTCTATTACCAAACCCATGAAGTTGGTCGGGACTGATGGCCCCCTTTGCCTGGATCATTTCCCTGTATTTTAGGAAATCCGCATTGGCTTTACCCCGACACTCTCTATTGATCCGATTGATTTCCCTCTGATATCCGAGTTCAGCCTCACGCAATTTTACGGGGTAAAGATTTTGTTGCTTTTGTCGTTCCGCTTTTTTTGCCTGAAAAGAGACCCAGGTTTCCCGCAATTCCTGACGACAGTCTTTAAGAACCTCCATTCGGCTTTGAGAAGCATCCAGCAATTCCCTGGATTTCTCTTTGTCATGCTCATAACTTCTGCCAAGACCTCCGGTAAAACTCTTGCCAAGATTCTCAAAACAGTTGGGTTGGGGTTCCATCTGCAGTTCTCGCTGCAGTTTTCGATCTGCATTTGCCTTATCTGTGAAATATTTTAGACATTGGTTTTTTTCTTCACCTTCCATACCTTTTCGGAAACACACTCCAGCTCCATGAGAACTCTCTGCTGCCCATGAACTCGCAGGAAACAAAACAAAAACAAACAATAAAAACTTCATTATTCACCCCCACTTTAAAAGGATTAGGTTTTTATAATGTCTCCATGGCTTTATACACTCATCGTGTTTGAAATCTCACGGGTTCTCCTTTTTGAAAGACCCGAAAATTCAAACACGATATATATGACTAAAGTCCATAAACAAAGATCAATTCAGGATCATCCATTACACATTACGTTTAACAGACAAAACACACTCATTCTCTACTGATTTATTATACACCAGACCAGTCAAAATAACAAAGACAACTTGTGTCTTTGTCTTAAAGTGAGACATTAAAAAACAGATGACCTTTCCTCTGATTTTTGTTATAGTGAATCTTGTTCTGTGGTGCGTTTGTTGAATAACAGAAATCCTATAGTTTAATTTTGGGGGCTGTCCCTGATGATGGTGAGCAGGCCCGGTTTTGACCCGGGAAGCCTAAAGTTGTTAACATGGCCACCCACCTGGTGAAATCGGGATTTCCTATTCTCCAAACACACACAGAACACTTTTTTCTTTATTTTCCTGAAAAGTTTTGTTTAATTGTCTTTATGTCAAAGACTATCATGTCAAAAACCACTGGCCAGGATTCCTGGGATCATCTGCTTACAGAGCTTCCCGGACCCTCAAAAAGCCCCCCATCCCCATTGGAAAACCCGCCTTTCCCCAAAAGGTCCCTCCAGTCAAAAACCAAAAAAAACACACAGGCTTCTTCTGAAAAAAAACCGGATGACAACCTCAGCTCTTCCGGCTCCCAATCAAAAAGTCAGACTTTTTTTGAAGATTCCAAAGAAACAGAAATGCCGGATCAACAGGTGTACAGTGTCTCTGAGATCAACCGGGTTATTAAAAAACAATTGGAAGGACAGCATCCTCGACTTTGGCTCAGAGGGGAAATTTCAAACTTCAAGGCCCACAGTTCAGGCCATCATTATTTCAGCCTCAAGGACAGCAAATCCCAAATCAATGGAGTGATGTTTAAATCCTACAATTCCCGACTGCGTTTTCAGCCGGAAAACGGAATGGAAGTGATTGTCTTTGGAAAGATCAGCGTCTATGAACCACGGGGGCAGTACCAGGTTTTTTGCGAAAGCATGGAACCAGTGGGGGCCGGAGCTTTGGCCCAGGCCTTTGAACAATTGAAAAAAAAGTTAAGTGCCCAAGGGTTTTTCGACAAAGACAAAAAACAGAACCTGCCCCTCCACCCCAGAGAAGTGGCCGTTATCACCTCCCCCACGGGGGCGGCCATTCAGGATATTCTCAACATTCTGACCCGTCGATCCAGAAGAGTCCAGGTGACAGTGATCCCCACACGGGTCCAGGGAGTGGAAGCCGCCAGGGAAATTGTCAGAGCCATCGAACTGGCCAATCAGGTCAGACAGTTTGAAGTGATTATCCTGGGACGGGGGGGTGGTTCCATGGAAGACCTCTGGTGTTTTAACGAAGAGGAGGTGGCAAAGGCCATCTATCACTCCAGGCTTCCAGTCCTGTCAGCCATTGGTCATGAAATTGATTTCACCATTGCTGATTTTGTGGCCGACAGAAGGGCTCCCACCCCTTCTGCTGCCGCAGAACTGGTGGCCCAAAGTGAACAGGAACTCACTGAAAAACTGAAATTCCACAATCAATCCCTAAAACGGATTTGTTACCAACGCATTGCTGACTATAAAAAACAGATCAGACTTCTTGAGAAGGGACTTGTGAATCCTGAAAAGTTTTTACTGGACTGTTCCCTGAAACTGGATGACTGGTCCCAGCGTCTTATACAGACGAGTCTGCGTTTTATTCAGAACCTCAGACTCAAAACCCAATTAAAACAACAGGCCCTTAAGGACCCCCTCTTTATTATTCAAAAAAACAGGGACAGGGGAATGTCTCTCAAAAAGCATCTGCTGAGTGCCATGAAACAAAAAACAAGTCAGTTGAAAAATGATTTTCAAAAACAAACCCATTTGCTTGACAGTCTGAATCCCCTGCGGGTTCTGGATCGGGGTTATGGAATTCTCAGAAGCGGGGGTCAGGTGATCCAATCAGTACAGGAGTTAAAAACCCAACAAATTGAAGTGGAATTAAAGGACGGGTTCATGGAGACCCGGGTTTTAAAAACAAGAAAAAAGGAGAAATCATGAGTTTTGAAAAAAAGTTGTCCCGACTTGAGGAAATTGTTCAAAAAATGGAAAGCGGGGAAATGTCTCTGGATGAATCCCTGAAACTCTTTGAAGAGGGCATCAGACTCTCCCGCGAGTGCCATAGGGAACTCAGTGAAGCGGAACAAAAGGTAAAAAAACTTGTGGGTGTTGATGCCAATGGGGAACCGGTTGTTGAAGACTTTAACCCGCAAAACCCATAAAGACACTGATCGTGTTTGAATTTCCACGGTTGTTCGCTCTTGAAACGCCTGAAAATCCAATATGAATCCTGTTTTAAAACACATGGGACTTTCCCCCGAATCCAATGGATAAAAAAATGGATTTGGCAATGAACCAGTGGTTTGAAAATAAAAGATTGTTGTTTGAGGCTTTTGCCCGTCAGTATTTTTCCGGAAAAAGAGCCTCTGTTCAGGACGTGTCACTCCTGATGGATGCCATTGAATACTCCTTTTTCAGTGGTGGAAAAAGGTTTCGTCCCCTGCTCTGCCATGCCGTGGCCGAAGCTCTCAAACTTTCCCCTGAAAAAATCAATGCCTTTGCCCTGGCCGTTGAATGCATTCACACCTATTCCCTGATCCATGATGATCTTCCCTGTATGGATGATGATGAAGTAAGGCGTGGAAAGGCCACAACCCACAAAAAATTTTCTGAAAACCTGGCCCTTCTGGCCGGAGATTCCCTGCTCACGGAAAGTTTTGCCATTCTTGCCAGATTCTATCCTGATAAAGCCGGGGAGCTGACCCAACGGGCTGCCAACAGCAGTGGACTCAACGGTATGATTCGTGGTCAGGTCATTGATCTTGGTCATGGAAGTCCCATCCGGTCACTGGATGATCTGATTAAACTCCACGCACTGAAAACCGGCTGTCTCATAGCTCTTTGTTTTGAGGGCCCCGCTGTTTTGGCCCGGTCCTTCCGTGAACTTTCCACTGCGGACATGAAATCCCTGAAAAAACTGGGGCTTGATTTGGGGCTGGCTTTTCAGATCAAGGATGATCTTCTTGATTTTAAGGAGGATGAATCCTCTGGCTTTGTGTCCTGTCTTGGCATGGACCAAACCCTTGATTGTTTTCAATCCCTCAACCGGAAAATCAGAACTTCCCTGAAAACTCTGAACCTGGACAGCCAGACAATGAGGGCCCTGGTTGAATTCAACGAAAAACGCAGGGAGTGACCAGTCCGCTTTTGTAACTACTTGCACACTCACTGAATTTCCTTCTGTCACTGTGGTGCAAACAGGATCGGGAATCTCACGCATACTGATGTCACACAGGGAACTTTATCAATTTGAAACAAAGTCGTGATTTATAAAAAAATAGTTTCCTGCCCACTCTCTCTATGGAAACAGCTAATATCTTAATTTTATTAAGAAAATTTTAAGAAGCCGATCTTCCTGTTTCCTGAGAGTAAAAATCTTCTGGAGTTTTTAAAAGAAACCAGTCTATAATTATAACTAACCCGAACTTCTCATAAAGTTTCGTAGCGAGGCTGTCGAAATGCCTTTACAAAAGGAGAAGCGGACCGAAGGTCATTGAAGACATAGTTGACACTAATGTCGAAACGGCTTCAGAGAAAATCCTTTTGTAGAAAGAAGTTCGGCAGCTGCAGTAGAAAGTTTATGAGAAGTTCGGGCTAAGAGACAAGTATCCAAAACATATGTGAATTGTGTTTTTTTATTGGATTTTACAGAATACGGGGCACAGTGATATTAAAGGAAGACTGGATTTTGAATGCATTCAAACACAGCAAAAGCTTTTTTCTGTGCCTCCTTTTCCTTTTATGGGGGAGCCCACAACCTTCAACATGGGCCAACGACACCACTATTAATATTAATGCGAATAATAACCTCGGAGAGTGTGATGAGTTGTTTTGTCCAGATACTGGTCGATCAGGTATTGACGATAAATTAAAACAAATTGATCTTACACCAAAGAAATCAAGAATAACCGTTGATCTTCCTAATATTTCTCAGGAGATTCCATTGGAAAGACCTTTACCAGAGGAACCAGTAGTAACAGAAGGGACAGCAACGGGACAGCAGCAGCAACAAGGGACAACATCAGCAACAGAGCCAGCAGCAACAGCAGGGACAGCAACAGGGACAACAGCAACAGCAGAGCCAGCAGCAACAGCAGGGACAGCAACAACACCAGGGACAACAGCAACAGGGCCAGCAGGAAGAGCAACAACACCAGAGACAGCAACAACACCAGGGCCAGCAACAGGGACAACAGCAACAGAGCCAGCAGGAAGAGCAGCAACAACACCAGGAACGCAGGCCTATTCCACATCATCAAACTTCAGAGGGCAACAACAGGCCTCCAGACAGAAGTATGGCAGTCATAAAAGTGACAGAAGTCTCTTAAACCATCGTGGAAATCCCTCGCAAATCAAGGGGAGTCGTTTAAAAGGTTCTATCCATGGGGTGAGTCAACAGGCAGGAGACATCCACACAGAAGGTGGAGCCAATTCTTATACAAACCTGGCTTTTCTTAATAAACAGAACAGGTTAACCATTCTAAAGGACAACACAGACAGCAACAATAACACCAAAAGAAGGGGGGGGCAGGCCCTTAGAGCTTCCAGGCCCGGCGGATCCTTCAGATCCAAAAGCCCCTCTTTGGGTAAGGGTTCCGTATCCCGTTCCGGAAAAACCCAAAAACCCAAAGGTTTCTTTTCAAAACTTGCATCAAGCCTTGGTCTTGGCCGTTATTTTGGGTCCACTGGAAGCCGAAGAAGTGGTGGTTCTTACCATGGTTCTGGCACCTATAACAATCAGAGAAAAAGAGAGGCACTGGCTCAGAATCAAAATAAGGAAAAACTAAAAACCCCTGCGGACATTTTAAGGGAGAGATTTAACAGACATATGAAAAGAGGTGTCGCCCACAGTCTGGAGTTTGAGACTCCAAAGACCTCTCTTTTCCAAAAAATGTGTGAGCATTATGACCATTACACCCGAACCAATAACATTCCTGACAATCGCAAATACTGTCCACAGTAACAACCGCAACATTTCTGCCCCCGCGACAGAAGGATAAAAAGATCTTTCCCACCTGACGTGATCCACTGAGGAGATTGGAAGCCGCAGCAGAAAGTTTGTGAGAAGTTCGGGTTAGGTGGAACGGGACAGTTTTCGATGAATGGCTTCATAGGCTTTATCCAGCATTTCCCTGGCTTGCTGGCCCTGCCGTAATAATTCTCTGGCGTAAGCCTCCTCCACTTCAACCATGGAACTGCCCGCAGGAAGTCCGATGATTTCATAGGCATCCCACATCTGACCATGCAACCTGAAATAAACATTGAGTTCCTCTTCATAATCAATGTCCATGTTTTTTACCAAAGAAGATCGGGTCTTACGCAGATTTAAGGGTGTGGGCCGGTTTTTTTTGAACTTCAATCTCACGAACAGCAATGTAAAAGCAATGGCAATCAGACCATAAAATATTAAAAATTTTTGCTGATTCATGGGACAAATCATCTCATGGATTGACAGTAAAGAGAAAACTGGTAATACACGGTGTCAAAGTGATCTGTACCAGCCCGAACTTCTCAGGAAGAAGCCAGTTGAAAATGCACCACTTCGACAAAGTTATGGGTCCTGAAGTTACCCCCCTTGTCCTCAAGATAAATTTCCCTGAGTCCCCAGACTCCCGGAGCAGAACCTTCAGGCAGAGTGACTGTGATGTTCATATCTGTCCATTCTGTGGGTGAACCTCCTTTAAAGAACAGAGTGCTGAAGTTATCATGATAAAAATAGAAATGATGGGTTTTTCCCGTTGGATCTTCAAGCCTGAAAGAAATATGACCTGTTCCCGAACTGTTATCCTTCACTCTGATGGACAAATCCACCAGGGTTTCCCCATTGGGGACTTCCGGGTTTACGGGCACAGCCGATATGGTGATGGCCTCCACATCCAGTTCAGGGGGGACACTGTCCCTGTTTGGAGGAGCTATATAAACAGTGGTGATTTCTTCATCATCAGGATCCTGTGAAAAGTATTCGTCTCCGGCATTCAGAGCACGGTCAACCATTTTGATATAGGAAATGCCGTACTGACCTGTTGGAAAATACTCATTGACCTCAAACTCCACCGTGGCACGGTTGGTTTCTGTATCCACACTCCCCCACTCACGCAGGGAATAAACCCTGTCTTCTCCCTGAAAGGCAAGGGATGCATACACTCCACTGTCATCCATCTTCATGTTTTCATCAATCTGCCAGTGGGCTGTCACCTGAAACACCTCACGGCCTTCCTTTTGGACTGTTTGTACGGAAAGTTCCATGGAGTCCCGCACATAGGCAGGAGCAATCAGATCCTCCTCATCATTGTTAATAAAAAGTTTAAAACCATAATCATCCAAATCTTCAAAACGCTGATTGCCCACCCGGTCCGTCACCACAATTTGCTGGGTGATCCAGTAACCGTTTTTGGCATTCTTTGGCAAAGTGGTCTGCCCCCTTAAAATATGACCCTCCTTTTTGTCGTCCAACGGATAAAGATAGAGGTCTGTGAAAGTGTCAATGGAGCTTTGAATTCTCATAAAGGCACGGGTGGCATTTGTCTGAAAGCCTTCAACCTGTTGCAATTCAATTTCAATGGTGACCTGCTTGTCCTCGTTCCCCCTTCCTCTGGCATAAACATCCACTCTGTTGATCTTTCCGGGATAATCATAGTCTGGAAAAAGGTTGAGAACTTCAAATTGCAGATCCGAACGGATTTTGGTGAGATACTTATAACCATTCATAACATATTTCTCGATAAACTCGTATTTATCAGGAGCCACGGACTGGAGCTTTTTAGGATTGCGAATATAAAAGGCCAGGGATTCAGCCATGTCTTCATTGGGATCAAGCAAATGGGCATAGGCCGTTACAAAATGAGTGGTGGATTGGGTTGACCAGCCACTGGGGTCCTGCGGGTTCTTATACCACTCACCCACTTCTATCCAATTGGCTTTTAATTCTTCACTGAAAATATTAGCCCATAAAAAATGAGACTTCTCGTGAAGAACTGTTTTATGGACATCATCCCTGGTTCGACCATTGGTAAAAGCCGTTTCCATAAATTCTATATAACTGTCCACCTCAGCTCCACGGGGAGCTGCCACGGCCACTGCCTCCTTGAGGACAGGATGGGGTTGTCCATCACGACGACGCAAAAGATAGCGAAGACCGGGAATTTTATAATAACCTTCAGGGGTTTCAGCCAGAGCCATAATCACTTCCACCAGTTCCCGGGGTTTAAAACTCTGATAATGATCCCAGTGTTCCCCCGTGAGTTCACGGATCACCTGTCCGGAAACCTCTGTTGTCAGAGCAAATTTATCCTGTAGAATTTTTCCAACGGCTCTTCTGCTTTTTCCATAATCCGTGTAAAACTGAACCAGTCCGTGAAACAAACGTTGGGAGAAAAAATGACCCACTTTTCCATCCAGTTTCACCATCTTCGGATTGGCATAGTGAAAGGCTTTCGCAGTCAAAGTGACTGTCGATCCCTGATCATTTTTTTCAATCAGAATATCATCGGCCAATTCCTTATTTGTCAGAATAAACCTGGTTGCTGAAATGGAATGATGGGGAATGGACTTGACTGTTCTCAGAAGACCTGTGGCATAAAAACTGGTCCAGGCTGCGTCCCCCTCATCACTGAGTATAATATTGTATTCCTGAAGTAAAACTTCAGAGGCACTGGAAAAGGAATAAGCAACTTCCTGATTTAAAAATTCAACAGTGTGTTGAAAACCCGTTTCAGAAGAGTATTCGTACTCATGTCCCTTAAGATCACTCTCCCAATGATAGTGGAATGAGTCATCCGCTATTTTTTCAAAACGGACAACCGCTCCTGAAACAGAGTCCGAATCAATATGAACTGTTTGTTCCCTTTCGACAGAACGGTAACCGGTCCCCGGAGCTTCTGTGGTGAGAATATAGTCACCGGCAGGAAGGGGTTCCTCCATGGAAAACTGCCCTGAACCGGACACCTTCTGTGCGATAACAGGACCTCCCTCCACTCCCTGGAGTTGAATATATATGGGTTTATTGATCTCCATGCCTTCAATCTGAATGGACAGGTTTCCCAAACGCTCTTCCCGTTCAGTCTGTGAACTTCCAGGCTTATAAAGTTCCTCAGATTCAGATTTATTTGAAAACTTCCCACAGGCAGTCAAAGTGCCTGCAAGACAAAACACAATAATAATTCTTTGAGCCAAACTCATAAAACCCCTCATTATCCCGACATTTTATTAAAGCAAAGCCCATACCAGAATGGGGACAATAAAAGAGAATCACAATGAGAATCCTGTCAATTCCGCAAACACCTGAATGATTTTTGGACATATCAAAATGAACAGCAATATAAAATTTTATCAGAGCCGATTCCAACAGGAATCGAATTTGAGCGTACTGATTCCAACCCTGTCGGCATTGATATCGACATACCCGTATATCACTGAAAACCTACACTCCTTCCGGTCACCCTCCACATAATCATAATATTGCTTTTACCTTTCAGTGGGTGTTATGCTGGCACGTGTTTCTCACAAATTTTTGTAGCGAGGCTGCTAAAATGTCAGACGATCAGAAAACACCCAACCAACCAAATCTGAGCTTCAAAAAAGCCATCTTCAACACCCGAATGCTTGTCTGCCTTTTCAACGGAGCCAGTGCCGGACTCCCTCTCTTTTTTATTTATCATCTCATCCCGGCCTGGTTGCGATCAGAAAATGTGGATCTTAAGACCATTGGCCTTTTTGCCCTGGTGGGCATCCCCTATAACTGGAAATTTTTATGGGCCCCCCTCTTTGATCGTTACACTCTTCCCTTTTTGGGCCTCAGGCGGGGCTGGATGCTTGTCACCCAACTGGGTTGTCTGTTTTTTATGTTTTCAATGGCTTTTTGGAACCCGCAACAATCCATCTCCCTTATTGCCATCTCAGCAGTGGCTCTTGCCTTTTTTTCAGCCAGTCAGGACACCGTTCTTGATGCCTACCGCAGAGAACTTTTATCGGATCGCGAACTGGGACTGGGCAATGCCATGTATGTGAATGGTTACCGCGTCATGACCTTTGTCCCCGGGGGCCTGGGTCTTATTCTGGCCGACCAACTGCCCTGGTCATGGGTCCACTTTATCATCGGTGCCTTTATGTTCATCGGGATTGCCAAAACTCTTCTCATCAAAGAACTGAATAAAGGAACCTGTCCCCCCAGAAGCCTGAAGGAATCAGTCATTGAACCTCTTAAAGAGTTTTTTTCCCGTAAGGGTTACCTGACAGGTCTGCTGGTTATTGCCTTTTTGTTTTTCTACAAATTGGGTGACAATATGGCAACAGCCCTGTCCACCCCTTTTTTCCTCGATGTGGGGTTTTCAAAAACGGTGATTGGTTCAACAATAAAAACCGTCAATTTTCTATCCATGATTCTCGGCTCCCTTATTGGAGGATTTGCCATTTACCGCTACGGCATTAATAAATGTCTCTGGATTTTCGGACTGGTGCAAATGGCCTCTATTTTTGGCTTTGCTGTTCTCAATGAAAGTGGTCCGGTCTTGTGGATTCTGGCTTCTGTGATTGCCTTTGAATATCTTGGAGTTGGATTGGGAGCTTCTGCTCTTCTGGCTTTTATGGGAAGAGCCACCAATATGAATTTCACGGCCACTCAGTTTGCCCTGTTTTCAAGTCTTATCACCCTGCCACGAACATTTGCCAATGCCACCTGTGGCTTTATTATTGAGGGCATTGGACCGGAAGATGGCTTTCTCCATGAAAGCTTTGGAACCATCCAGGGTCTGGGCTACACCCATTTTTTTATATTTTGCGGATTCATGGCCCTGCCTGGAATGTTTCTCCTTTTTTGGGTGGCCCCATGGAATGGGAATGAAGACACCGCTTAGAGGCCTTCAAGCTTTCGAAAGTTAAAGGGAAAATTTAGAAAATGGGCTGAAGGCTGGACCTTGTTTATCCAAAAATTCCAGAAAAACAGGGGGCGGGATCTATCTCAATTTTACAAAAAATGCCTTTTACCGGTATTTTTTACTCTGGCTGTAACTTTTCAGTGGTTTAAATCAGGAAGGGGATCATTTGACCTTCTGGACACTTTGAAAAGAATCAGGCACACCCTTAAACAGTGATCCTTTCGGATCGGGCTATTGAACAAGATTTGCAGAAATCGTCTTTTTTATTAGGTGTCAAAAAAACTCATGGATATCTTTGACAAGTGTCAAAAAAACCAATATTATGAAAAAAAAGTAAAACTGACTATGAGAAAATCTTACGGTTTTAGGGAGTACAAATCCATTAAAATAGCTTTATATCATTCCCTTGGAAGATTACCTGAACCTCCACTCATTCACAAATTCTGGTGAAGAGGCATCATGAAATATGCATTATTTATGAATTTTCTATATTTGGCTTCTGTATCATCATTGAAGAAATAAATGGAATTGTAAATAAAAATTTCCATTGAGAACATATAGTATAGATGTATATCATAAGAAAAATTATTTCTTAAAGTAAGCCCTTCAGTATTAGCTGTCATATAATCTGTTATATTATTAAGACCCTGGGTCGCTCTTTCTATATATTTATTCTGAGCCCAGTAACACAAAGCCTCTTCCATCAGTCCATTTCTCTTTATATTCTTTTCAAGAACATATTCAAATTTTGCGGACTTAATAAAGAAATGAATGAATTCATGAAAAACAATGGATTGTTTTGCGATTTCATTCTCAGTGAGAGATGCAAGCTCAGGAGGAATATCCGTATTTATATAAATATCATTGATTGTCGCTACCTCAGGGTCGTGAAATGGAGAATAAAAAACACCATGGGCAATATCATCAACAATACCGGCATCAATGATAGATTTCCAGTCTTCTTCTTTTTCTATATAATGAACATTGTTTAGCTTGATTTTTGGATTGAGTTTGACACCAAAAGTTTCTGTGAAAAAGCGACAGGCTTCATGGTATAATTCCTTTGTTGCTTCTGTCTTTTCAGGGGGGTGAACTTTTGCTTCAAAGAGACATTCGTTGGAATAAGCTCTGAAATGAAGAATCACTAAAATAGTGATTAGGAATAGATGTCTCAATGAGAGTTTCCCCCTTTTTTTAAGTTATTAAAAATATATCAGAGACAAAATTAAAGTCAATTGCGTTAGATGTTAATTTTATATTTTTATATCCCATTTCTCATGTTTTTTAATTGTTTTTTCAGTTCCTGTAATTCAAAAGAGGGAAGCTGACAGATTCCTTTTTCACAAATATATACAGTGGTTTTCCCATCCATGGCTTTTTTGTTTTTAACAGGCTGTAAAAGTTCCTGTTGTTTCTCCACTTGAGAATGGTGAATCACGGTCAAAACCTTGTTTGGCCAATACCATTTTTTCAGTTCATTAAAAAAAGGATCCGTTTCCGGTTCAGCACCATCGGGCAAAACCAATACAATTTCATGGGTGCGGCTGTGATAATAATCCAGAGCCAGTAAAGCTTCTGAAAAGGAAAAAGGATTTTTTTCCAACATGACACCAAAAGCTCTAAAAGCCTTTTCCGCCCTGTCCCCATAGGAACTGTTTCCGGTTAACTGACTGAAACGCAGTAAATTCATAATGGCCACGGAATTGCCGGAAGGTTCCGCTCCGTCGTAAAAGGGCTTTTCCCTGACCAGTAGAGGTTCATAATCATGACCGGTCATAAAAAAACCGCCTTTTTCCCTGTCTTCAAAATTTTTTTTCAGTATCTGATCCAGAGCCATGGCCTCTTTCAGCCAACTGAAATCACCGGTCCACTCAAACAGATCCAGCAAAGCGGACATAAAAAAAACATAATCATCCAGGTAACCCGGAACGTAGGCTTTTCCATCCTTCCAGCTTCGGTAAAGCCGGTCTTTCTTACGCATATTATTCAAAATAAACCGGGCTGATTTTTCCGCCTGCAGGAGGTATTTCTTTTCATTTAAGACAAAATAACCGTAAACAAAGGCAGAAATCATTAAACTGTTCCACCCGGAGAGAATTTTTTCATCCCTTAAAGGCAGAGGACGGAGCTGGCGGACCTGATAAAGGGTGTTTCGAGCCGAAACAAGAAGTTTTTTTGCACTGGACGGATCCTTTTTCAGTTCCCGGGCTGTTTCGGACAATTCTTTTGAAACATGGAAAATATTTCTTCCTTCAAAATGACCGGACGAAGTGACACCATAGTGGTTTTTTATCAGCTCAGCCTGTTCTTTGTCCAAAGCCTGATCAATTTCATCAGGTGTCCATGTAAAATAAAAACCCTCCTCCTTTTTTTCCCCGTGTGGGTGGTCCTTTTCCGGTTTTGCATTCCCGGCTGAAGTGCTTTTTGTTTCTTCCGGTTCAGTGGACAGGCTGTCCGCATCTGTGGCTGAATAAAAACCCCCCTCTTCTGACTGCATATCCCTTATGACATAATCCAAAATCCCAATGGCAGTTTCTTTATAATTTTCCTCCTTAAAAAGCTGATAAGCTTCCAGATAAACCAGAGCCAGCAGGGCCTGGTCATAGAGCATTTTTTCAAAATGGGGGACAAGCCATTTTTCATCTGTTGAATAACGATGGAATCCCCCTCCCACCTGGTCATGGATTCCACCCTTCAGCATTCCATTTAAAGAACTGTGTATGGTCTTTAAAATTTCCCTGTCCTGTGTTTTCAGGTAAGATCTCAACAAAAAACGAGAGGGGAAAGAGCTTGGAAATTTTGGAGCTCCTTTAAGGCCTCCATACACAGGATCCCACCTTTCCCTGACCTGTGAATACAAATTCTCAAAAACCTTTTTGCCCGGAATATCAGGAGAACTCACAGAATTGGAGGAGAAGTTCTTCTCTAATACTTTCTGTATTTCCTCTCCCGTCTTGGTTACATCCTCTTTTCTTTGTTCATAAACCCTCTTCAATTCCTGTAATAAAGACAGAAAGCCCACGGGGGAACCCCTGTCCCCTTTCCTTGGGGGAAAATAAGTGCCCCCGTAAAACACCTGTTTACGGGGAGTCAGCCAGACTGTCATAGGCCAGCCTCCACGCCCTGTCATCATCTGCACTGCACTCATGTAAACAGAGTCAATATCCGGTCTCTCCTCCCGATCCACCTTAATGGCAATGTAATTTTCATTGATATATCTTGCAATTTCCAGGTCCTCAAAAGATTCCTCTTCCATAACATGACACCAATGACAGGTGGAATAACCCACACTGAGCAATACAGGCCGGTCTTTCTTTTGTGCCTCCTCAAAAGCCTCCTCACTCCAGGGGTACCAGTTCACAGGGTTGTGGGCGTGCTGTAAAAGGTAGGGGCTTTTTTCCAGAAATAACCTGTTTGTGAACAAAGCCCATCCATTGGAGTCCAGGTGACGGGTACGGGGACGGTAAGAGGGACCTTTTTCCTCTTTTACTTCTTTAAATTCAGTCAGAAGTTTGGGATCTGAATGTTTGACACCGGGTAACAATTCCTCTGTCTGATTCATCTGACCTCTTTCAAAAAAAAACAAACCTGTCAGGATTGCCAGTATGACAAAAACAAAAACAGACCACTTAAAACGCTTAAACCACTGAAAACAGACCATTGCAATAAAAACTCATACTGTTGATTTTAACGTAACCGTTCATACTTCTTGTGTCACCGCTAAAAGTTTGTGAGAAGTGCGAGTTAGCCCGCTTAACGTACGCCGTAAGGAAAGACGAGTGCCGGAATCACCAAAAGGGAAGCAGTTGCATTTTACTTTCATGAACTTCCTATATATACAGGAACAGAAATGTTGACACAAGGAATGTCTGAACAAAAATCATTGGGGGGAAAAATCATAAAGCCCCTGGCCTCCATCAGGCTGGCTGTCTTTGTGATTCTGGCCATGGCTTCTGTGGCCGCCTGGGGAACCATTGTGGAATCCCTCTATAATGATGCCAAAAGAGCCCAGGAAACTGTCTATCATTCCTGGTACTCATACAGTGTCTTTCTGTTATTGGGTGTCAATCTGATGGCTGTTATCGTGGATCGATGGCCCTGGAAAAAAAAGCATCTTGGTTTTTTGTCAGCCCATACAGGAATTATCATCCTCATGCTGGGTTCCCTGGCCACCCGTTTTATGGGGATTGATGGTTCCATGGCCTTAAAGCCTGGGGAATCCGAAAACCATGTCATAGTGGGACAAACAGATATGGTTGCTTACAGTGGATTGATGACAGGGAAAATGCGAAAGATTTATGAGAAGGAAGTACACTTTCTCACAAACCCACCTTCCACTGACAAACCCCATGTCATCCACCTTGGCGGGGATGAAATTGTGATTGATGGATTCAGACCCTACTCTATCCCCCGGGAAGAGGTGGAGGCTTTGGATAAAGAAGAACAGGGACCTGGTCTCAGGTTTCAGATTTCAAACGATAAAGTGAGTCAGTCCGACTGGCTTCTTCTGGGTCGGTCCGATTTTCAGGAAAAAGACATGGGACCGGCTAAAATTGTGCTGGCCCGCAAAGGTCACCTGACCAAAAGCCCATCCACCGGAAATCACTTTGCGGATCAGGATGAAAGACCCTCTGAAACACAAAACCCAACAATGACAAAAGGTCATTCCGGCTATCAGAGTGATGGTCATATACTTTTGCTGGAAAGTTCACAAAACTCAGAAACACTTGAGTACAGTCTTTTCAACCCCGATGATAACTCCAACCATGAGTCCACAACAATGAAGTCCGGAAAATCCGGCCAGCCTGGATGGAAACAGAGAAGACCCTTTAAAACAGGATTTATCAAGGCAGGTGAGTCCATTCAGACTGGATGGATGGGGCTTGAATTTCGTTTACTTAAATTTTTAAAGTCAGCCAGAAAAACATGGACCTACGAACCCATCCGGAGAGCCACTGACCAGAGTGTGCAGAGTCTTCGCTTTCGCTTCAGGGGAAAGGAGTACTGGATGGGTCTGAATTCATCAGTGCGTCTTTTTTCCGATGAGGTTTACCATGTCCTGGTTTACGCCAACCGGCAACTGAAACTGGATTTTTCATTACGCCTCAATGACTTCCGGGTGGGCCGCCAACAGGGAACCCGAAAAGCCGCTTCATATGAAAGTGATGTTTCAGTGATTTCCAGAGAGGCACAACCAAAAAACACCACCATTGCAATGAATGAACCTTTGGAACACCAGGGTTTTACTTTCTATCAGTCCAGCTTTAAGGAAGATAAAATGGGCCGTCCCATTTTATCGGTATTATCCGTAAACCGTGACCCGGGTCGCTTTTGGAAATATCTGGGAAGTTTTCTTATTGTCTTTGGAATTGTTCATCTTTTTTATTTCAGAAATAAAAGGATTTAACCATGGTTTTTAATTTTAAAAGTCTTTTGATTTTGTTTTTGTCAGGCTGGTCCTGCCTGTCACTGGCCCGGGATTTTGAATATGAGTCCCTTCCCGTTCAGGAGAATGGAAGGATCAAACCCCTTATCACCCTGGCCCGGGAGAGCCTGCAACTGATCCATGGTCGCTCCCAATTTGAAGGGAAACCGGCTCTGGATATTTTCACCACCTGGCTTTTGGTCCCTGAAGCCTGGGAGGATAAAAAAATTGTGGAAATCAATCATCATGGTCTCAAGGAGGCCCTGGGCTTTGAAAAAAACCAAAAACACTTTTCCCCGCGTCAGATCAATCAACACCCTCACCTGAATGTTCTTTTCAGTGACCTGCACAGCCGGTTGGAGAGAAAAGAAAAACTGAATCCCTATTATCAGGCCATACAGAGGTTAAAGGCACAGATTTTCACTTTTTATGAACTCAGCCGAGGTGGTGGCCTTCATGTTTTTCCCCCTGAAAACGGGAATGACACCTGGATCAGTC
This sequence comes from Bdellovibrionales bacterium, assembly GCA_965218815.1. Classification (GTDB taxonomy): domain Bacteria; phylum Bdellovibrionota; class Bdellovibrionia; order Bdellovibrionales; family JAGQZY01; genus JAGQZY01. Next base: position 2,500,213 of record CBDCLX010000002.1, read on the forward strand.
TGAGAGAGACAGACCAAGCCACAGCAGAAAAGTTTTTTAAAGTGATGTCATCCTATACCACCCGGTTTGTGGAACAGGAACCTTCAGCCAGGGAAAAAGGGGAAAAGGAATTAAAACAGGCCATAAAGGACTTCACCGAAGAAGCAAAAAGGATGAATGATAAATACCCCAAATCTTCAGACATGGCCGTTGAAGTTCATTACCAAAAGCTTAATCCCTTTTTCTGGACCTGGATCATGTATCTGCTGGCAACCCTTTTGTACGCCCTGTCTTTTTTGAATCCAAAAGGATCAACCTCTCTGAATGTTTTTATTTTGACTGTGATCCCCCGAACAGCTTCTGTGGTTTTGGTTCTTGGCTTTTTGCTTCACACCTATGGTTTTATTTTAAGGTGTCTGATTACAGGAAGACCTCCGGTCTCCAATATGTACGAAACTGTGGTGTGGGTGGGGTGGGGTGTTATGCTCTTTACCGGAGTTTTTTATTTTCTGAAAAAGCATCGCTTTGTGGCTTTGGCTGGAGCCTTTGTGGCTACATTCTGCATGATGGTGGCGGACTTTGCTCCGGTGATTCTGGATGATCGCCTCAATCCCCTGGAACCAGTCCTTCGGAGTAACCTCTGGCTCACAATCCATGTCATGACCATCACTCTAAGTTATGCCGCCTTCTTTTTGGCTCTTGGGGTGGGGGACTATGGTTTGTTTTTAAAAATCAGGGGAAAACATCCATCAAAAATCAGGGATCTGGCCCAAGTCACCTACCACCTCATCCAGGTGGGAGTGGTTCTTTTGACAGCAGGAACCATTTTGGGAGGAGTCTGGGCCGATTATTCCTGGGGGCGTTTTTGGGGATGGGACCCCAAGGAAACCTGGGCCTTTATCGCTTTAATGGGTTACATTGCCCTTTTGCACGCCCGTCTGGTGGGTTGGGTGAAAGACTTCGGAATGCTCGCCGGTGCTGTTGTGGCTTTCAGTCTTGTTATTATGGCCTGGTACGGAGTGAATTTTATTCTCGGGGCCGGTCTTCATTCCTACGGTTTTGGAACAGGTGGAATCCAATGGGTTGTTGGCTTTGTGATTCTCCATTTCATCACAGCAGCCTATGCCTGGTTGTGTCATTTGTCTGATTGATTTCCATCAAGTGATGAAGATTATATGGTGCTTTTGGGGATTGAAAGACCCTTTTGGAGGTAACAATGGTGGAATCACTGTCAAAAGTTCCAGAACTTTCCGGTTATAAAAAAGGGGATGTGGTTGTCATCTTTGGAGAACTGTTTTCCAAAGGTTATGCCAACGGAGTTGTTGAGGAGGCCAAAAAACGAGGTCTGACTGTTGTTTACTCCACTGTGGGCCGCAGGGATCAGGATGGCGGACTTCGCCCCTTAACAGAGGAAGAGGCGGCCCTTATACCCAAACCCTTTATTAACAAACCCCTTGAAGCGGGTTTTGACAGGGAACCGGACTCCAGGGGACAAACCCCCTGTGACCAACTCAAAGGTCTTAAAATGAAGGATTGGGAGGGGGAGAACCTGAATTGGGATTCTATTCTGGAATCCAGGGAAAATGGAATCATCCGTTTTAAAAAATATCTCAATGAATATCTCAACGAACTGGAATCATACATTCCAAAGACCGCCAATGTTCTTTTTGTTCACACAATGGCTGGAGGTGTTCCCCGGGCAAAAATTATCATGCCGGTGATGAACAGGGTTTTTAAAGGACGGGGAGACCGGTTTATTCCCTCTGAAAAATTATTTCTCTCCCAACTGGGAAAGTTCAGTCAACTCAACTTCTCTGAAGTGACAGCCCACAGTTTCAAACACCTGGTGGAAATGAGTCAGGAGTTAAGGGAGTCCATTCAGGCCCGGGGAGGATATGTCTCCTATGTGGCCTACAGTTATCATGGAGCAAAGATTCTTATGGGGGATCAGTATCAGTGGCAGACCTACACCCCCTACTTTCAAGGTTGGGCCAAAATGGAATTGGAACAACATTCCAGGGATTTTAATGAACAGGGGATTGCCTGCATCGTTTTCAACTGTCCTGAAATTCTCACTAATTCCTCAGGTATTTTTCAGGGGGTGGAGGTTTCCCTCTATCCTCTCCTTGGAGCCATTGAAAAGGAAGGGGGGGAGACAGCCCTTTGCCGGGAAGTTCTGAATGACTGTCGTGCTCTTCTTAAGGAGGAACATGACTTTAAGGAAATCATGGACTTGACTGAAGAATATATGACAAAGGACCTGACTTTGAAGTTCAGTGATTACAGCAAATGGCCCCAGCATAATTCCATGGAACAGATGACCTCCATGCTGGATCTGTCAGACAAACTCATTGCCATGCACAGGGATCCAAAAAATCTGATGACCTTTGCCCTTTCTGAGAAGGTTTTCAAGGCCACAGGCTCTCTAATCCTTCATCAATCCTGGCAGCAAAGAAAAACCAAACCCGTGCTTTGGCTCAACCATGACATTATCGCCGGACAGATGGCCCAAAATTCCTAATAGACTAAAAAAAGTCAATATCTCTTTTTCAAGAAGACTCAAAGTCATGTTGCACCTCACAATCCTGAAAATCGTATTGAAATTCCACATGGTTGCATTCCCCTTCAAACTCATTAAAAGCCTTTAAAACCTTTGGAGTTTTAGGGGATTCTTTAAAAATTTCCCTGACCACTGTTCTTAAATTCTCAAAAAACAGTCCTGACCCCATACAATCTGAAAGATTTTAGAGTCCCAAAAATTGAAGAAAGAGGGAAAGAAGATAGAAGAAAGTCTTGATATCTATTTAACCCCCACAGGAAGAATAAGAGATGATATTCTTGAAAAAGAAGAAGAGTTCGACGGATACTCATGTATCTTTTGTACAAAAAATATCTCAGATAAAAACGTGGTGAGATTATATTTTGACAAGGACATTATAGAAAAGGCATTCAGAACTTTAAAGGGTGTGTCTAACATACGTCCCATCAGATTTTGGCTAGCAAAGCAAGTTAAGGCTCATGTGTTTATATGTTATCTATCTTATCTTTTGCTATCAGCACTTAAATTAGATTTGCAATCAAAAGGTATCGATATTTCTCCAGAGAAAGCCATTGAAGATTTAGAAACAATGTATAATGTCTATTTCTCCGATAAAAAGAAAAAGACACAATTCATTAAAACGGTTACATTGAGTAAATACCAAGAAAGAATTTTGAGGTCTGTGGACCCAAAGCTTTTAAAAAACATATTATGACTTAATTGGGTAGATTTTGAGATAGCAGCCTGTTGTGTATAAAATTGGTCAAAAGTTCAGGTGGTTAATGCTTCATCAAGATCTTTAAAAATAGGAATCCCGTTTTTTTCTAAGCCTAGTTCTTCTCCTGAATCTTTTCCTGAGAGAAGACTATCTAGCACCCCTACTATTTTATATGTTTCCGAATGCCTAATTAATCCTTCTGCGGTCTTACCGTCGCTATAGCCGAACTGACCCTCACAATATATTAGTGCTGTTTGTTCTCTATTTGTTGTCATGCTTCTCCTTTTGACGAAATATTAGTGGTTTCGATATTGATTTTTTTGGAGAACTGGGACTCGTACATCGCAATTGATGCTTCAAGATTTCTTATGGCATGTGTTGGACCCAAAAAATCTTCAACAATGGCCACAGGCTTGCCATTACTTGAGTCAAGCAAGTTTCCCTTCGGATCCATCATTTCGTACTTAAAAAGATTACATCTTGCTCACAAAGCACAGCTACTCCATTCAACTTATTATTTAACGTCACTTTTTTAAGGAGGGCTGGTCAGGTTTCTGGAAAAACGGGGACTCATTCAAAGGGATGAGGATCAGGCTTTTCTATCAATAAACCCAGACCCCACGGCCATGGACCAGGTCCAATCCTCATCGATTACTTACCGAATTGCTCTTGGCAAGCACAAAGGGCAAAAGGCCCTGACACTGAAAACCCTTTCTGAAACAAACCACAGGGAAACAAAGCCTTTTCTGTCCAGATATTCCGGTTTCAGTCTCAATAAAGGGGTTTCCACAAAAGCTCACCAGAGGGAAAAGCCTGAAAGGATTTGTCGTTACATTTCAAGACCAGGTCTGAGTGAACAGAGACTTTCACTCAATTCCCGGGGGAAAGTGATTTATCAGTTAAAAACCCCTTATGAGAATGGAACCACCAGGATTATCCTTGACCCTCTGGACTTTCTCTCACGACTGGCTTCCCTTGTTCCAAGACCAAAAACCAACCTCATAAGGTTTCATGGAATCTTTGCCCCAAATTTCAAACACCATCGTCTTATCACTCCAAAAACAAAAAGCCCTGAAAAACAAGCAACAAAGTCCGGAAAATCCTCTTCCATGAACTGGGCCGGGAGACTTAAAAGGGTTTTTGGAATGGACATTGAGGTTTGTTCGGAGTGTGGGGGGAAACTCAAAGTCATCTCTTCCATAGAGGGACCTGAAGTCATCAAAAAGATTCTCAACCACTTGGGACTGGAGTCAGGAATTCCAGAGCCCTGTTCTCCAAGGGGGCCACCGGAAGAGGAGGAGGTTTTCCATTTCTCATGAATCTTGTTCATTGAAGAACTCTGACGGAGAACCCGGGTTTTCTGTGATGGATTCCCTTATTCAAAAATTCACTTTTCCAACCAAATCAGGTTTGGAATCATAAATCCTCAAGAAAAACTCCTGTCAAATGACCATAAAATGGAGTTCGTAAAGCAAAAGATCAGAAAAACTCAGAAAAACCATGAAAAACGGGGTGGAAATACATCTTGATCTCTAAAAAAATATCTTTTATCCTTCTTATACACGGAGCGGAATGATTCTTGTATTGTTATTCAAATGAAAATAGCTCTGGCCTAGTTGTTCGCATATAGTCTTTGGGAGTGGAGAATGTACTCTTTAATTTATCATTCATAAGAATCTCCATCATTAGACATGATCTTCAATAACCAAGGGCCACCACGTTTCCAGAATAGGTCAAAAGGGTGATTTGTGCCTGCCGATTGGATGACTGGTGACAGGAAATCAGAAAGAAAGTGTACAACATCTTTCAAGGGAAGAGCCTCAAGAGAGTTCTTTCGTAAAAAAGCAGACCACTGTATTTGTTTTTGATTATCTTGAGCAAAAGCATCAGTTAATCCAAAAGGAAGTTCACTAGGTATCTCTGTTTGCCGACGTTCAAATGTTGCCTGAATAGATTTGAGAAGTATGCCACCCTCAAAGTCACTATGGTGAGCTAAGATCCATAGATCAAAGTAGTCCTTCATACGACTGTTGGCTATTCCGAGCTTGGTTAAAGCCTCAAGTTTCTCTGCAACAACAGTATAACGTGGATAGGCTTGTAGTCTGGGTGCTGTGAACTCCTCTAAGATTGTGGGATACTCAATATCTTCCGGGCTGGGTGTAACGGCATCCCCAAAACCTATGTCAATCTGAATGGAACACCTCATGTTTTCAATCATTGCAAGAAGAGTCACATGCAAGCCCGGATAATTGGCTTCCTTACGAATTTCCTTCACATCTACAGTTTCCGATTTAAATGTAACTCCGTCTTTTGTATCAATGTCACAGATTTTTTTGAAATTGTTTTTGATGGTTGTTATGTCAGAAGGACCAAGGCCCAAAAAGTCTGCATCCCGTGTGGGGCGATGAGGAATGTCAAACCACAGGTCAAATAACAGGGCTCCTTTTAACAGAAAGCGATCAACATATTCAGAGACGCTGAGACGATATATTAGTCGTTCGATACAGTACCGGGTGACAAGCAGGTTGAAGTCCTGTTGATTTGCCTTGGCAATTTTGAGTAAGCGATCCCTTACAGAAGCCGCTATGTTTCTTTGGCTCATGCTAACCCCTCCAAGTAAGGTCGCATGATATTAGTCACCCGACAGATTGAGGCATAATGCCAAAGCTCATCCATATTTGTTCGTTTGCTGTGCCAAGCCTCTTCGAGAGACTCCAGGGCCACCTCAAGACCAATTTTATTTCTATACTTGAAACAATCGGCAATTGTGCGAGCCACATTTGTGATACGAACAGGAACACCCTCAATTTGCTGCTCGTCAATACCTTTAGTGAGGGCCAATCCAGAAAATCGCACAATACGCAGAGGTGGGTACTCCATTTTTGGAGGTCTGGATTTGTTGGGAATAGCAAGCCAGACCTCAAAGGGAGACTGGGTGGTTAACTCATGGACCCTCAATGCGGATAGCAGGCATATTATCCCCTGTGAACATTTACGAGAAACCTCAGCTAGGGAGATGTTTTCTGTGATAGGTTTGTCGGGCAAAGCATAAAGCCCCCTTCCCACACGAGTAAGAAGACCTTGGCGTACAAGGCGAGTCAGGGCTATGCGGGGAAGTCCACGCTGAACAAGGTCTCTTGGACGGACCAACCCATGCGAACAAGCGAGGTCTAGGATTTTTTGGCTGTGATTTCCCATAGTGTTATGATGTTCCAAAATGTCGGTAATTGTCAACAAATACCGACAAAACGGAACATTCTTTATTCAAATATTTGATTTTAACCACCCAATCAACTGAGTTGTTGGGAAGCTAATTTTTCAGATGATCTATGAACTTATAACTTCCAATTTTCAGGTATCAACCCAGTAAAAAAACGAAAAAAATAATAAAAAAACTTTGGGCCAATCTGATTATTGACATTATCCTGCCCGTAGTGATTCTCAATAAATTCTCAGGTTTTCTTGGAGAACAGGGGCCACCAACCGGAAAAAACTCTTCTCTACAAGCTCATCCAGGAAAACCTTCTGAACTTCTACCATCAAATGGACAGGGACTATGAAAAGGGAATTCCCTGTTTTGTGAAAAAGGAATTTGACGAGTTTCTCAAATGTGGAGTTCTGGCCCATGGGTTTCTAAGAGTCCAATGCACATCCTGCAACCATGAAAAGCTTGTCGCTTTTAGTTGCAAAAAACGGGGATTCTGTCCCAGTTGCGGAGCCAGGAGAATGGCTGAAGCTGCCACCCATTTGGTTGATGAGGTTTTTCCCGAAAAACCCATGAGACAGTGGGTTTTGACTTTGAACTGGGCCAGGAGACTTAAAAGGGTTTTTGGAGTGGACATTGAGGTTTGTTCGGAGTGTGGGGGGAAACTCAAAGTCATCTCTTCCATAGAGGAACCTGAAGTCATCAAAAAGATTCTCAACCACTTGGGACTGGAGTCAGGAATTCCAGAGCCCTGTTCTCCAAGGGGGCCGAACAGGAGGAGGTTTTCCATTTTTCATGAATCTTCTTCATTGGAGAACTCTGACGGAGAACCCTGGTTTTCTGTGATGGATTCCCTTATTCAAAAATTCACTTTTCCAACCAAATCAGGTTTGGAATCATAAGTTCTCAAGAAAAACCCCATTCAAATGAACACAAAACAGGATTCACAAAACAAAAAGATCAGAAAAATCAGAAAAACCAGAAAAATCAGAAAAACAGGGTGGGAATAGATCTTGATTTCAGAAAAAATACCTTGTTTAGAACATTAACACTCGATGTCAATCTTTCTACATAGCAACTTTTATCCTCCTTATACTCTTATGAGGTTATACTTTTAATTTATCAGAATAAAAATCATAGATTGAATATTTTAAAAGAGATGTTTATTCTGGTTAGTATGATCCTTGCGTTAATAATTTTTCTTTATGGTTTTCTTCTCTCTATCATTATTCCTCCATTGACTCCAGTAACATTTTGTACACTATGTTGTACTATTAGTATGATTAGATACCAGTATAGAATCCGCATCAAAACAGATTCTCTATGACTATGATGACAGTAACAGACTCACTAGAATGGGACACAGCTCAGATACTGATCCTCTGGCTATCACATTTGCCTACAGTAAACTGGATCAAAGAATACAGACCATTTATCCCAATGGAATTGTCTCTTCCTACCTCTACACCCCCGCAAAACCCAATCGGTTAAGAACACTGACTCACAAGAAAATAGTAACCCCTTTATGAAGACGGAACCCCTGGGGAAACTGTGACAACAACCCATTCCTCTTTTACCTATTCCTACAATCTCAATGATTATGTCACAAACCTTGTGTGTATAAGAAGGATAAAAGATATTTTTTTAGAGATCAAGATGTATTTCCACCCCGTTTTTCATGGTTTTTCTGAGTTTTTCTGATCTTTTGCTTTACGAACTCCATTTTATGGTCATTTGACAGGAGTTTTTCTTGAGGATTTATGATTCCAAACCTGATTTGGTTGGAAAAGTGAATTTTTGAATAAGGGAATCCATCACAGAAAACCCGGGTTCTCCGTCAGAGTTCTTCAATGAACAAGATTCATGAGAAATGGAAAACCTCCTCCTCTTCAGGTGGCCCCCTTGGAGAACAGGGCTCTGGAATTCCTGACTCCAGTCCCAAGTGGGTGAGAATCTTTTTGATGACTTCAGGTCCCTCTATGGAAGAGATGACTTTGAGTTTCCCCCCACACTCCGAACAAACCTCAATGTCCATTCCAAAAACCCTTTTAAGTCTCCCGGCCCAGTTCATGGAAGAGGATTTTCCGGACTTTGTTGCTTGTTTTTCAGGGCTTTTTGTTTTTGGAGTAATCAAGGATCGATATTTGAAATTTGGGGCAAAGATTCCATGAAACCTTATGAGGTTGGTTTTTGGTCTTGGAACAAGGGAAGCCAGTCGTGAGAGAAAGTCCAGAGGGTCAAGGATAATCCTGGTGGTTCCATTCTCATAAGGGGTTTTTAACTGATAAATCACTTTCCCCCGGGAATTGAGTGAAAGTCTCTGTTCACTCAGACTTGGTCTTGAAATGTAACGACAAATCCTTTCAGGCTTTTCCCTCTGGTGAGCTTTTGTGGAAACCCCTTTATTGAGACTGAAACCGGAATATCTGGACAGAAAAGGCTTTGTTTCCCTGTGGTTTGTTTCAGAAAGGGTTTTCAGTGTCAGGGCCTTTTGCCCTTTGTGCTTGCCAAGAGCAATTCGGTAAGTAATCGATGAGGATTGGACCTGGTCCATGGCCGTGGGGTCTGGGTTTATTGATAGAAAAGCCTGATCCTCATCCCTTTGAATGAGTCCCCGTTTTTCCAGTGCCGGTGACAATGCCGGGGTTTCACAAAAGGTGGTTTCTGAAACCCTTATGTGAACAATGTTTGCCAGGAGTTTGTCGAGTTCCCGGTTTGAAGGAGGAGTTGTGAAGTGAAACTTTGATCTCGCATTCTCAAAGCTATATACTCCATCTGGAAACATCATGTGGAAATGGATATTGAGATTAAGACTTCCCCCGAAGCGTTGGATGAAGGTCACAGAACCTGTCTTTGCACCTGACTTTCTGGTCAGTCCCGCTTTTTTAATAAGGAATGTGGAAAGAGTTCTGTTGACAAGACCCAAAACCTCTCCCATGATTTTTGGCTCTCTGGCAAACAGAAACCTCAACTCAAAGGGAAAAGTCAAAACCCATTGTCTCATGGGTTTTTTAGGAAAAACTTCATCAACCAGATGGGTGGCACTTTCAGCCATTCTTCTGGCTCCGCAACCGGGACAAAATCCCCTTCTTTTACAACTAAAGGCCACAAGTTTTTCATGCTTGCAGGATGTGCATTGAACCCTTGGAAACCCATGGGCCAGGACTCCGCACTTGAGAAATTCATCGAACTCCTTTTTGACAAATTTCGGAAGTCCTTGTTCATAATCCCGGTCCATTTGTTGATAGAAGTCCAGAAGATTTTCCTGGATGAGTTTGTAGAGAAGAGTTTTTTCCGGTTGATGTCGTTTGTAACTGACAGGGGGATTGGAGAAATGGGGATTGAGTAGAGCCACCAGGAAGCTGATGGCAAGACAAGAACCAGATCAAAGAAAAACAGGATGTGTCCTCAACTTCAGTGAGGATGAAAACCGGATCTGCAAGTAAACCCAAACTTCCACCACTGAAAAAGCGGTTCGCTCTACGACGACCTCCTCGCTTGGGTGTTCCGTCCTGCCAATGGCCATTTCGGCTCAGTCCAGCTCATGTTCTGCAACCATGACCTGCCTTAGTGTGGCCGGATAGACTTTATCACCAATCTTAATCTTCGCAGGCTGGTCTACTCCTGAGAGTTCCTGAGAGTTCCCAGCTTTTTCGAGTTGATTTTGCCCAGGTCTATGGAACACTTCCTCAAACGACGACTCAGAGTGGAATAATCGGGAACAGGCAGAGAGATTCCCATGAGTTTTAACAGACTTTCGGTAAATCCCTGGACTGAGCGAAGAGTCAGGCCAAAGTGGAAACGGATCAGGGAAATAACTTCAATAGCCGTGTCTGAGTAGACGGGTTGAAAGCCCCGTCCACCCTCAGAATTTGCAAACCAATCATTTTTTACATCTTTTGAGAACCAAAAAGTGATGGAACCCCGTTTAATGAGTTCCTTGTTGTAGGGTTTCCAGTTAATCTTTTTAAGACGCTTTCCCATAAAAACCATCCTTGGTTAAAACCATCCTTGGTTGTTTAAGTTTTGCTTTCAAGTTGACTTTAAACTATGGGGAGGCGTTTTTTTATGTTATTTTTGCTCCCTGGACTTTGGTGAAAACTCATTGCTTTATGTGCAACAACACCGATGCTACTTATGAACATTTTCAAATTGCATTTGATCGATTGCATCTAATACTTTCTGAACGCCAAAATTCTATTGATGCAATAATTGATGGAGTAATCGCTTGGGAATCACTTTTTGGAGAAGAACGCGATACATCATTTAAAGTATGTGGTTCTATTTTAAAATTACTTAAACCAAAAGATGAAAAATTCTATAAAAAATTGAAAAATGTGTATTCTATAAGAAGCAGAATTGTTCATGGTGATGAGTCTAATCCATTTAACAATCCTTCAGAAGCGGAAAAAACAAAAAATTTCGTCTGTAAGATTATTCGTGATTGTCTAGTGAAGTTAATTGATGAACATAAAGACCTAATCTCTTTAAAATCAAATGAAAGATGTAGAAAGATATTACTTGATATATAGTTTGTATTAAATTAAATAAAATCTGTCTGTTTCTCTGGATTTTTTGCTTTTGGAGTGATCAGGGATCGGTGTCTCAAAACAAATCAATCAGGGACAAGGATTTTTTTTAACCATAAAAAAATCCCTCAAGTTCATTCTAAAACAGGCCGATAGTCTTACATAAAAAATGAAACAGGGCTTTTGTTTGAAACTTTTGTTCTCAATGAGTTTAAAGCTATCAATTCATGGAAGTCCCATGGAGCCAGGTTTTTTTACTGGCGGACGGAATCGGGTAATGAAGTGGACCTTATATGGAAAAAGGGATCCAGATCCATTGGATTTGAAATAAAATCCTCAAATCTCTGGAAAGAAAAATTCAACAAAGGGTTGAATGTTTTGTTAAACTCAGGGGACATCCATCGGGCTTTTGGTGTGTATCGGGGGGATCGGGCCTTGAAAATGGGTAAAATCACCGTTCTTCCTTATGCAAAAGCCATTGAAATGGCCTTGCATGGGTTTTAAAGGTGGAAAAAATTTAAAGTTTACTCAACCGGGTATACTGATCGTATTTTGAAATTTCTTTTTTTGCCGATCCCGAAAAAGTTTGAACAAGTTTTGGATTTTAAGGGAAAAATCGGTCTTGAGACCTGAAATAAATAAATCAAACTATTGACAAAAATCCAGGGATTGTAATTTTTCTTTCACTCCTCCGTAAAACTTAAAATCTTTAAGATTTTTGGAATCCGATTCCGTGGAATTGGTATTACCTGGATTGATTTCAGTGATCGTGACAGTGGGGGTTTTTATCCGGTCATTTTCAGAGTCATAAAAGTCTGAGAGTTCAATTTCAAAAACCGTGCTGACAGGAATTTGTCTGTTGTCTTTAAATTCAAGATGCAGCTTTTCAAGCTCATTCCAATTTAAATCCCTGGGGCTGTTTTCCCAGCGGGCCTGTCTGACCATAACTATAGGAAACCGGATTTTTATGGGATGATAGGCTACAGAATCAAAGGGGTTCCAGGTGTTATCACTTCGATAAGATTCCAAAGTCTCTTCACTTAAAGGACCTATACAGGAGGGAAGAGTCACATACTCCACCTTTAATCCTGTTCGTGAACCAGGGTTTTCAACCCTGTGTTTACTTCCATTGGAAGTTGTTAACTCTATGGGTTCAAAATCCGATGACAGCCCTTCTTCAAAATACACTCCATCGATAGTGGTAAGCCCATATTCAAATCCCACAACATTGGTATAATATCCTGTATTATCGAAGTTCTTTAAATATTTTTTTAAATTTTCAATATCCTCACTGGACACATGACCTTCAACCAAATCATAATAAGACTCATTGAAGAATTCCTCATAAATTCTTTCCCTGTTTTCTTCATTGTTCTTATAGAAATCATCCTGAACTTTGTAAAGGGTACGCAGGAAACTCTCAACCTCATTATTTTGTTTACGCCATTCCCTATCCCTCTCTACCGCCAACATCTGTTTTATTTTTTCTTTCAGTAAACCCCTATGCTCATCGGAAATCCAGGAACAATGATCCGTGGATTTATCAACCATCTCTTCGTTTTCCGGTTTATTGTAAGAGCAAATGTAATTGGAACCAAAACCCCGACCGGTTCCCCTGCCGTATGTATGACTGATGACAAGGGTTCCTTTATGATTGTCGTTCATTGCTGTGGATCCGGAGTTTCCTTTTATGATATCGAGGCTGCAATTTCGTAAATAGGATATGGGATAGCCCCATCCAAAAGATTCAAGGATTTCAGAAAGCTCTCTTTTATCTGAAACCTCACAGGTTTTTTTTCTTATCACTCCATGAATTCCCGGTTGGCTTTGATCGGGATCAGAGGGCCAGAAAGTGACAAGCTCCCCATCAACAGATTGATCATCCCAGTTGATCTCCAGGTACTCACGGTTGACCTCCCCTTTGACCTTAAAAATCGTCATATCCATTGTCTCCTCTGAAAATGTATCCTCTGAAGCAGGGTTCTTATTTGCGAGAGTTACCATAACCAACTCTTCACATTCATAGGTCGCAGGTTCTGAAACAGAGGTTTTTGGAAATTTGACCCAAAGAGACCCGGAACAGTTTTTACTAAAGGATAATGTTGATTCAAATACCAGATTGGAGGGAACACAGTGGGCATTGGAGGTGAAATAACCGTTGCCAATATGTGTTGCCGAACACTGAAAAACAGAAGACTGATCGTAGCCTATAAGGAGGGCCACACTTTCAGAACAGTCGTCTTCATTTTCACATTGGATTGTCGCATTATCAACAAAGGTTTTAATATCAACTTCTTTTTCAATTTTTATATAGGGATAGGGTTTTTCATCGGGAGAACCGGGAGGATCAATAATCATTTTCCACTCTTTTTTCAGTAAAGGGGGTTGTTGAATTTCTGATGGATCCTTTTGTTGTTTATTGGGGTTTCCCGGATAGACCTGGGGGGTTCCTCCCAAAGGAGAACCAGGTATTGAACCGGAATTGGGAATGACCGGAGAATTTGAAATGGGTTTGTTCAAACCTCCTGTATTTGTGGTCAAAAGTCCCAGTCTCACAAGCTCCGAACAACTGTTTAAAAAATGACTCTGACAGTAGGACTCATCAAGTTTTCGCTTTTCATCATAAACAAGGATTTCCTGGTTCACAACATCCAGGGTATAACCAATGTTTCGCTTTTTGAGACTTCCCACTTCCTTTTCAAAAAAAGACAAAACCCCCGGCGAGTCTTTTTTGACCAAATACCCGCTCATCATACTGATAGGTGCTTTATTATAGTAATTTGCTTCGTCTTTCCAGGTTTTCACCACATATTTTAATCGATTTGAACTTTCAACAATAAAATCAATACTTGAAACATAATGACCGCTAAAAGTGATTCCACCGGATATATCAGAACCCACTGGCAAAGAAGTTGCACCTTCTATGACCCCCCCGGTATGACTGATCATGAGGTTGGTCTGGAGACCCACTTTGAAATCAATCATGGGAATCTGGTGACAAATAATGGCAAAAGTCCCCACTTCCTTATGATTTGTTTTAATGGAGACCATTTTGACATATTCACTGTGTGATTCGGCGACAAAAACCCCGTCCAATTTTACAAAACCGGAACCATGACCCCCGTCATCGGAACTGCAACCCATCAACAGGGAAAAACAGGGAACAACCATCAATACCAACAGTTGTCTGGAAAATTGAATCATGAATCTCTCCTGTTAAACAGTCACAGTGACAAATTCTGTTTGTCAGACTGAGAAAAATTGGACAATTTCCAAAGTCAAAATGACTTTATATTAAAAAATGAAACGTTCAACATCGGTGGTTTCCAGCTTGTAAAGCTCCTGGTTCAGTTGATTGAGTTCAGATGTAAGCTGCTTGTAAATGTTACCACTGTTCTGGACTTTGATCTCCTGATTCTGACTGTCCTTATCTTTTCTGATCCGATTGTAGCGATTTTCAATATCCGCATGAATCAGAATTGTCTCACAGTTGTTTTTGGAAGACTTATGGCTCTGTTTGGCAAAACCCGGATGGGCAGGGAGCAAAAGCACTGTCACCAAGGCAAGAATCCAGGTTGTTTTTAAGGAACCACGATAAAATAAACTTAACAATGGAAGCAGTAACACGTCCTTAAATGTAAACAAGATTTATGCCAGTTTTTCAAACCTCTGCTTTCGGCCTGTGTTTTTCATGGAGCTTCATAGCGACACTGCCAAAACACCAATGTCACAGAGGATTTGAACCAAAAGTCACAGCCCTGATAAAAAGTACCATGAAATGTTCATAGGGTATTCTGGAAGTTTTTTGTCCTATGAAAGTGACTTTTTTTGTTACCCAGATGTCATTTATGGGCCTTGCTTTTCTTTTTTATGAAGAGCTTTTTTAAGAGATTGACCAAAGTGACTGAGGCTTGTTTTCCCCCCTTTATTGCCACCTGTGTTAAATTCATTGGATTCAGGGTTGGATGTGTTATGAGCCATGACTCCAGAGGCCCCAACTCCCTGATCCAGCATGGATAAGGCCCGAAAGACATTGAGTTTTCGGGATGTTTTGGTTTTTGATCTTAATTGATCCAGTCGATCTCCTGTGCGTAAAATGTATCTCCGTACAGTTTTTGCATCAAAATCCCGGTTGTGAGCCATGAGAAGGGCGGCCACTCCACTGACAAAGGCCGTTGCCTGGGAGGTCCCTGTCAGTCTGCCAGTTCCTCCACCTGGAATTGTGGAATAAATATTCTCTCCGGGGGCTGCAAGGTCCACATTTTTCACTCCGTAATTACTGGAATTGAGAACCTGGAGACTGGGGTCCAGTGCTGTCACTGAAATAATATTATCCAGCTTGTAATTAGCAGGATAATAACTGTTAAAATCTGAATTGGTGTGTTCATTCCCTGCGGCGGATACAAATAAAATTCCGGCCTTTTCTGCACGTTTGACAGACTGAAACTCAGGGTGACTGTATTCCAGACCTCCACCGGAGTAGTTGATAATATGGGCTTTCATCTGAACGGCATAATTAAAGGCCTTGATCGTGTTCACCAAATTATTGCCGGGAAACCTGGGGTCAAAATATTTTAAGACCATTAAACTGACCTTGGGGGCCACCCCAACAACACCCACACGGTTCCCCCCCTCGGCTCCGATAATACCGGCGATATGGGTTCCATGGCCATGATTGTCAGCCAGATGATTATTATTATTCACAAAGTTCCAGCCATGGACATCATCAATAAAACCGTTTCTGTCGTCATCAATTCCATTGGTTTCTTTCTTTCGACCTCTTTTATCCCGTCCTGTCTCCCCGGGATTTTTCCAAATGTTGTTCCTGAGATCAGGGTGATTGGAATCAATACCCGTATCCACAACAGCCACCACAATGTCCCGACTGCCGGTTGTGAGCTGCCAGGCATTCAGTGCATTGGACTGGGCCAAACCCCATTTTTTATAAATTTCAGGATCGTTCATGATGATGGATTGTTTATTGGATGGAACCTGACCCGCTGTAGGGGTGTTTAACTCCATCCATCGTCCTTGTCCAAACAGCTTGCTGTTCTTCTGTTTTGAAGCCACTTTTTTACTGAGAAAGGGAATAGGAGTCTGGGTCACCAGAGCCAGAAGCAAAAGAAAAGTGCCCACTGCCAAAAAAATTCGAACAATCATGATTATAGGATATACTGATTTGGTTTCTGTTTTCCAGTTCTTTTTCTGTCTCAGTCTGAGATCACTGGACTTTTAAATTTTTCCAGACCCTGCAAACAAATTTCAGGGAACTCAAAATTCTTTTGTTCCAAATGAAAGCGATTGTATGCAATGTAATTTTTCATAACCAGGCGAACATAGTTTTTTGTTTCATGATAGGGAATATCTTCAATAAAGGCAATGGGATCCCCCTGAAACCTGTTTTGGACCCAGCCCAAAACCACTTTTTCAGTGGAGTTATAGGAGGCCACAGCTGGAATAAAATGCCCTTTGAACCTTAAAAAAAGCTGACTCAGTTTCTTGGCTCCCAAGGGGATAATCACTTCCGGTTTATAGAGATCCTCCGGGGTTTTATAATTGACAGAGATTACCTTCCGATTGACTTCTTTTGCAATCCGGGGAATCAGCTGTAAAAGTCCAAAGGCATCGGCAGGACTGCGGGCCCTGATATTAAATCCCGATTCCTGTTTCATGATGGAATAAATCAAAGAGGGTGACATTTTTGTTTCCATGACTGAATCCGTGACAATGTTTTCATAAGGCCGTGGAAAAAGGAGAAAGGCATATTCTTCAAGAATGGTTCTTTGCTTTTTGGCTGAAAGTCTGTGGTAGAGTTCAAAAGCTTTGGAATAAGCCCCGGACTTTTGGAGAAGGGCCAGGTAATGGGCCCACTTCAGAGTTGTCCAGTTTCTGTCTGTCTTCACCTTTCCCAGAACCATGGCCTGAGCCACTTCCCACTCCCCACTCTCCACTAAAGCCAGAAAAAAGTTTTGATCCTCTTTTTTTAAAAAATTCAAAAGATCTTTTTTATGCCACTGAACCCGAGGGACCGAAGGAAAAGGAATTTTTAATTTTCGATAGGCCAGGGAACCATAGTAGCCATAGAGGTCCAGTTCCGCCAGATCCTTTAAAATTTTTTTGGCTTCCAGGGAGTGACCCATGGATGCCAGATTTTCAGCCTGCCAATACAAATACTGGGATTTGGCAAAAAGGGTGATGTCAGGGTTCTTTTTGAGAAGTTCCAGAGTTTTTTGGGAATCTTTGAATTTTTTTACACGTCTTTGGTTCCAGGCCAGGGACCAAAGCACCCTTTCCCTGTGACGATCAGAGAGACTCTCTTCCCTGGAAGCCCTTTCAAGCCAGGAAACCGCTTGTTCATACTGCTTTTTTTCCTCAGCCATCCGTCCCTTCAGCCAATAGACCAGTTGAAGACTATGATGGCCTTTGAGTTCTTTTTTTAATTGTTCAAGGACGAGTCTGGCCTGATCCTGTCCTTCTGTCCAGAGAGTGCGAATGTATTCAATATTGGCATCATGGTGAAGGTCTGTGAGTTGTTTGGATTGAAGATATTGACCTCTGAGAAAATCAGCCCACTCCCCGGATGCTCTGATGTACTCTGTTGTTTTTGTCCATTTTTCCAGTTTGTAAGTGAGTCGAATTCCCTTAAAAGCCTGCCAGCGGGTTTTTTCATCCATTTTGGAATCCCCTTTAATCTTTTCATAATAGAACAGGGCTTTTTTAAATTGTCGGTGCCTGCGATAGTCCCTGGCCACCCTGATAAAATCCTTTTTCCCGGGATGGGGAATGAAACGGGGGGATTTGTTGTGCAATTCCCGGAGGAGTTGTTTTTTTTCATTGGAAGAGAGTCCGGTCCTGAGAGCCCCGACCGCCATTTTTTCAAAATCCTCATGACTGATTTGTATCCATTTTCGGTTTTTTTTAAAAATCTGATAGGCTGTCTTAAAGTTTTTTTTGGCCATTTCATTTCCAAACAAGGCCTGATGGAAAAAAGGAATGAGAATGTCATTTTCAATTCCAAGACTTTCCCATTGGGAGGAGGTCTTACAGTGCTGATTCCTTCGAATCAAAGCCAATTCCCTTAAAACAAAAGAGGATTTTTCAGAAAGTTTTTTTAATGTTTTACAGGTTTCCTTCCGGTTTACAGACTCAAGGGCCTGTTTATATTCGTTGACCGGATTTCCTGAATTCAAGGGGTTTGACCCATCTGTCCCTGATGTTCCTGACCCATCTGTCCCTGATGTTCCTGACCCATCTGTCCCTGATGTTCCTGACCCATCTGTCCCTGATGTTCCTGATGCTCCCGACCCATCTCCTGATTTTGTGGAAAGGGGTTTGGTCCGGGAAACTTTATGAGAGAGGGGGATTGATTCCTCCAGCCCGTATTTCTCATAAAGTGTTGACCCTTTCATATCTGAGGCAAAAAGTTTATGGGAAAAGCCTGTCAGACCTGCAAAAAGAAAAACAACAAGAGAGTTGAGTCCGGACCTCCCGGAGGATTTATGGGAGATGCGGGGTTTTTTGGACAAAACAAGGATCACACCGATCACGGCCCCCACAGCTCCCATGTAACCAGTGACAGTGACAGGGTCAGGGGGAATAAAAGTCCAGTGCAGCCAGTCCATAATGTTGATAAACACCAGGGTGAACAAGGGGTTCATAGTGATTATGGGGCTCACCTGTGTGGCTGGAAGATATCGAAGAGCCACAGAAAAACAACCATAGGCAACAAGGGTGTTGAGTCCCAGGAAAATATAAAACAGATGAATACCTGGTGACATTTGTGCCAAAGAAGACCAGTTCACCCAGGGAAGACAGACAAGGGTGATAATCATATAAATGTAAATGTTGATTTGAGAATTTTTCCACGAAGTCAGCAATTTTTTCTGGAGACCGGCGAAGGTGGCCCAGGTTAAGGCGGCTCCAATGATCCACACAAACCCCAGGAGAAAACGTTTGGAGTTTTCCTGACTGACAGTCATTCGGTCCCAAAAAAAGAGGCTAAAACCAACAGTGCAGATCACAGCCCCCAGGATTTGTTTTGAACTGAGTTTTTCCCCAAAAAACAGCAGACCGGAAAGGGCCAGTAAAAAGGGACCCAACTGAATAAAGATCTGGGCATTGGCAGGTGAACTGTAATGGATGCCCTGAACAAATCCCAGATAATTGAAAGCCAGGCAAAGAGCGGCCACCAGAAGAAAGCCCGGTCTGGTTTTTAAAACTTCCAATTGTCTGGTTTCCCCCCTGAAAACAAACCAGACCAGCAAGAACAAAAAAGCCACCAGCATCCGATACCAGACAATGGTCTGTGAATCAGAATAGTTCAGGGCGTATTTTAAAAACAAAGCCAGAGTGGACCAGCAGGTGGCTGTTATAATGGCGGCAATCAGACCTTTTTGGCGAGGGGATAAAGCAAGGGGAGTTTTCATCCCCTGACTCTATTAGGCTTTTTGCAGACGTGCAATCCGCTCTTCCAAAGGAGGATGAGTGCGGAAGAGGGCAGCTATGGAGGTGGTCCCTGATATCTTAAAGGCCGCAAGATTATCCCCCTTTTGGTGGGGAACACTCTGGAGGGACAGTTTTCTGAGGGCTGCAATCATGTTTTCACGGCTTGAATACCTGGCTCCCCCCTTATCTGCCCTGTATTCCCGGATTCTTGAAAAATAGGCCACCACAATATGACCCAGGAAGGTGAAGGCAATTTGCATGACAATTGTTAAAACCATCTGGATGAGGTAACGGTTCTTTTCAAAATAAGAGGCAATGATTCTGGCAAGAATGTGAGAGAAAAAGATAACAAAACTGTTGATAACTCCCTGAATAAGAGTGAGAGTCACCATATCACCATTGGCAATATGGGCCACCTCATGACCAATGACAGCTTCCAGTTCCCCTTTGTTCAGGGACCGGGTCAACCCACTGGAGACAGCCACCAATGAATTGGATCGGGAAGGACCTGTAGCAAAGGCATTCATCTCAGGGCTTTGGTAAACACCCACTTCGGGCATTTTGGGAAGCCTTGCCCTGCGGGCCATGTTGTGGACCATTTCCAGTATCTCCCGTTCCCCATCCTTTGCTGTTTTGGGATCAATCATCTGAAGACCCATGGTTTTTTTGGCTATCCACTTGGAGATGAAAAGGGAGACAAAGGCACCGCCCATACCAAAGATCACTGAAAATAAAATAAGTGGAATCAGGGACCCCTGGGGTGGGGTGGGTGAACCATAAATAAAGGTACAAATAATCCCCGTGAGAATGGTCACTGAAACCATCACCAGCATATTGACAAGCATGAAAAAGAAAATTCGTTTCATAAAGGACATAATTCCTCCTCTCATTGACAGATTGAACACAACAGACATTCTGTTTTGTCCGGGTTAGTTCTGCTCATTCTACAGTGTACTGGACCAATAGTCTAATGGGTTTTTTGTTTTTTGTCATTTTTTTTAGCATTTTTTCAGGCCCGGATAAAGTTTAAACATTTTTTTGGGATTTCCTGAAAAATAAGGGCAGAACGCTTCACCAGGGTTTCTTTTTGTTTTTTTAATTTTACTTCTCCTGTCTGATTCCCGAAAAAAAAATATGGAAACAATGAAAAATCATGACTTTGAATGTTCTGTCTTCCACAGAAAGGTTTTTAAAAAGACTGTTATTTTCTTTTTATTGCTGGCCGGTCTGTCCGCCTGCAATCCCTTTCAGTCCAGACTGGATGGTTTGGGAAAACATCATGATTACAACGATTTGAACATTCCCCTGAATTTTTATTCTGTCGATAATGAAACCCCCCGTGCTCAAAGGATTTCCAATGAATTATTTCAAAAAAGTCTGCGAAAACCGGCAGCAATAACCTTCAAAGTGGATGCTGGAGAGTTCCAGCTGGCTCATGATAGGGCTTTGCGTTGGAACGGTTGTTTCATAGACCAAGAGGCCATGGGAGGCCCCAACAATGACAGCTTTTGTGGAATGGCCTTTCTGCACAAATCCTTTCATGAAAACCTGAATCTTGTTTTTAGCAGTTGTGTTCGGGAGGCTGCAACGGCTGCCGGATACTCCAAACCTGTTAAGGTTTTTATTCATCATCTTGGAACCTATTCCAATCGACGGATTCGCAACGGAAGGAGGTTGAGTCTCCATGCCAGGGCCAGAGCCATGGATATTGTCAGGTTCAACCTTTTTAATGAGAACGGTAAGAGACGCACAATTTCCACCTACAAACGACATTATCAGGGAAGTCAGGCGGTTTTTTACGATGAATTTCGGGATTGCTGGAAAAGCTCTCTGCCTCACAACTGTGCTTTTTCCCAAAGAGGTGAGTATCTGGGTTCCATTGGTCATCCGGCATCAAGACTGGGGGGAGACCCTCTTCATAACGATCATCTTCATTTATCATTTCCACTTTGTGCAACGGAGGTTTAATGAAGTTTTTAAGTCACTGTTCCCCCTTTTGGCGATACTGGCACTCACCTTCCCCATCTCTGCCCGCAGCATCCATCAAGTGCACCTGTCTTCCCCATTGTCTCATGCCAGTCTCATCCGGAATTGTGGCAGCAACAGAGAATATCATTCGTTACGTTTTTAATTTGAAAGGAGTTTAAAATGAGAGTATTTATTGTGTTGTTTATCATCTTTTTATACAAGACATCTTCAGGTGACAGTTCCCATTCCCCCCATGGTTCTTCTGAGTCTTCCGACGAAAAGAAGGAATACCGGGTTCTCATGGAATTTTCCCATTCCAATGCCCACGTCTGGCTGATTGTGCGTGAAGTGGGACATATGATGGGTCAGCCTTTTCAGGTGGAATTGAAAGTCCAGTGTCACCCTTCTTCAGACACAGCACCCACAGTGGATATCATGGAGGTCCCCGTTCAGGATTCTTTTTCTGTCTGTAATATGGATCCAGAAAGTGTTGTGATGAACCTGGAACAAACAGGAATAGCAATGAAAACAAAGTCAGTGGATATGAATAATTACAACAATCAGGTGGCATCAGGAATTGTGAATATAAAACCCCAATGTGCCAAAGACACCACAATCAGGGTGTTCTCTCTGGAAAATCTTTGTCAGACAGACTGAAATGCGGGCTAAGTGGAAAATCAACTGCTTTCAAAACTCTGCGGTCCCCCAAAATTTTTATCCACGATCCCGCAGACAACGGGTTTCCAGATTGAATTCCTCACTCACTGTCTTTTTTGTATCATCCGACTGTTCTGGAACGGCTGAATCCCCACCCGACAGATTCAATTCAGCAATGGGGTCATAAACCAGGGGAATCACACTCCCTGAAAGGGTTTTGTCCACTCCATGGAACCACTGGACTTTAAATCTCTTCCAATCTTTCAGAACTGATCCCTTACATATATATTTCACATCCACATAAGTCACTTTCGCCGGTTCATGACTGATGACTTTATGATACACATAAAAACCACCTGTGGGAGTCTGGACAATCTTGGGACCCACCCAATCGGACAGGGTTTTTGAAGAGCTCACATTGCGGTTTTTCTGCTGATGAGTGCAAAAAGAGATTCCAAAAATCATCAAGCCAATAGAACAGGAAAACAGAATTTTTTTTAACATTAAGTTTCTTAACATTTTTCTCCTTATCCAGTGGTCTTTCACCACATGATGCTTCCATTACGTCGACAACCCACACTGAAGTGGGCATGATCCCAGTGGCAGGAAGTAACCTGACTGATCCTTGAGTGGGAATTCACCCCGGCACATTTTCCACGATGGTCTTGATGGAGAACTTTCCACCGCCGTCCCTTATGGAATCTGGTCTGCACACATTTGACCAGTTCCACAAAAAGAGGATAGTTGGAATCATATTCCCGACCATCACAACGAATGGAGTGGAGGTCAATGGCATCTCCCGTTGTGTGACAGCTGGCCTTTCCACGGGTTCCATGGGTGTGTCCCCGACCTGTATCACAGCCAATGGGGGCACAGTCTGAAAAAACTCTTTTAAACTTTGGAAATATGGGGCCCCTCTGATGGCTTTTTGGAATCCTTCCAAATGGGAAGCCCTGCCCACCACTGAGAGGCTGGTCAGGGACATATGGTTTCACCTGAGTGTCGGGATCATCAATCGTTGATGGAGAATCCAACTGACCCATCCCTCCTCCAAAACCACTGTTTCGATACTGGTTCTCCGGGCTTTGTGTGGTTTCCCCAACAGCCCCGCAGGAACTCCACAAAATCATCACAAGAAAAAGTCTATTGAAGTGCTCATTTTTGAAATTCACACATCATCCTCTTCATCAGAAACAGAGCCAAGGTTGTATTTTTCCGCTCTGTAACGCATGGAACGAAAAGTGATCCCAAGCAGCCTTGCCGCTTTTTTTTTCACACCGCTGGCAGCATGAACAGACTTAATAATCAATTCCTTTTCAATCTGTCCAATGACTTTATCCAGATCAATGCCCTCATCGGTGATTTCAATCCCTTCACTGGAAGCCATTTTTCTTGAACCCCCGGCTGTTTTAATAAAGGGGGGAAGGCTTTCAGGAAGTATGGAGGCTCCTGCCTCCAGAGCCACTGTTCTTTCAATGATATTTTCAAGTTCCCGGACATTTCCGGGATAATCATATTTTTTGAGAACAGCCATGGCATCCGTGCTGATGGAGTTCACCGTTTTATTTAATCGTTCATTGTATTTTTTAAGAAAAAACTCCGCCAGTAACTGAATGTCCTCTTTGCGTTCCCTCAGGGAAGGGGTTTTTATCTGAATCACATTCAAACGATAATAGAGGTCTTCCCGAAAACTCTGATCCTGCACCATGGCTTCCAGATTTCGGTTGGTGGCGGCAATAAGACGCACATTAACAGTAGTGTCTTCTATGGCTCCCACCCTGCGCAGCACTCTCTCCTGGAGAACTCTGAGTAATTTAACCTGAATGGTGAGGGGTAATTCACCCACTTCATCCAGAAAGAGAGTTCCTCCATCGGCCACCTCAAAAAGCCCTGCCTTGTCAGTCACAGCACCGGTGAAAGATCCTTTTTTATGCCCAAACATCTCTGACTCCATCAGGGATTCCGGGATAGCCCCACAATTGATGGTGATAAAGGGTTTGTCCTTTAACAGTCCATGGTAGTGAATGGCTTTTGCCACCATTTCCTTACCTGTTCCACTTTCACCGATGATGAGAACATTGGTGGGAGTGCCTGAAACTCTCTTGACTACTTCAAAGATGGAGTGCATGGCCGGGGAATTCCCAACCAGGGATTGAAAACTGTATTCCCTGTTCAGTTCTTTTTTCAGGACTCTGTTTTCAATTTCCAGATGCTGGCTTCTGAGAGCATTGGCAATATTGATACGAACTTCATCCAGCTTAAAGGGCTTGGTCACATAATCATAGGCCCCCATTTTCATGGCTTCCACCGCAGTTTCCGTAGTTCCAAAAGCGGTAATCATCATAAAAAGAAGATCCGGATAATTACTTCGGATGTATTGCAAAAGTTCAATCCCTGTCACATTGGGCATTTGAAGATCCGATATAACCATATCAAAGGATTTTTTTATGAGGATGTCCATGGCCTGCTGACCGTCTTCAACACAGGTGACCTGATAGCCCTCTTTTCTCAACATAATTTCAAGAAATTCCCGTATGGATTCCTCATCATCAACAACAAGAATGCGTGGTTTCATTCATCTCTCCCCTTTTGGATTGGTTCATCCATCTTGTTTTTTTTCCGTGACTTCCCTTAAAAGCCTGAAAACCCAAACAGGATCAGTTTACAGGATCCGGTTTGAAATTTCATGGCTTTTCCTCTCTGCAAAATCTGAAACCCATCCAATGACATTGTCCATTGTGACTTGGATCAGTTTTTTAAGCAAGTCCATTTGGAAAACGAATCTGAAATTCACTCCCCAGACCCTGTTCGCTGTCCACCTGAATCCCGGCTCCATGACTTTCCAGAATGGAGTGAGTGATAGCCAGTCCCAGTCCGGTTCCCCTCTGTTTTGTTGTGTGAAAGGGTTCAAATATCCTCTCCTTCAATTCATCGCTCATACCAATACCATTGTCTTTCAGAATCACACAGACAGAAGTCTTTTCCTGTCCGAGGGTCATCTGAAGTCTGGGTGATTCCACCGACTTCATGGCCTGAAAGGCATTCATGACAATATTGAAAAAAGCCTGCTTCAACTTATTCCGATTCCCCCTGATGATAATATTCTCATCACAGTCAATCAATAAATCCACAAGGTCTGTCGTATGACTGTCGTTTTTTACAAGTTGAACAATCTCCATTAAAAGTGATCCCAACTTTATCTGATCCTCCATGGGAGCCTCCGGTCTGGCAAAATCCAGAAATTCAGTGATCAGATGATTGAGCCGGTCAATCTCCCTGGTCACAATATTCATGAGTTTTCTGTCTTGTTCACTGTTATCTCCATCACTTTGTAAAAGCTGGATACTGCCACTGATACCAGCCAAAGGGTTTCGTATTTCGTGGGCAATGCCGGCAGCCAACTGACCAATGGCTGCCATTTTTTCACTCTGTCTCAATCTTTTTTCCAAAAGTCTTATATGGGTTTCATCCTGAAAATTTATGATTTTCCCCTTGGAAATACGGGACTCATCAAACAACTGATTAACAGTTATGGCCCACAGTCTTTTTTCATTTCCCCTTTTAAAGACATGGTCCAGTCTCTTCCCGGGGGGACAGGCTTCCGGATCAAAACCGGGAATAAGGAGTTTTACGTCTTTTCCTTTCATGTCCCCCATTTCCTGCCGGAGAAGACGGAGGGCTTCGGGATTGGCCTGCAAAACCAGATGATTGTGATCAACGGTGACAAGTCCTGAACTCATATTGTTTAAAATAAGATCATTGAGATTTTTAAGAATTTTTATGTCTTTGGTACTTTTCTTAAGTCTCTCCCCCATGAGGGTAAACTGTTCACCCAGAAAACCGGAGAGCCAGGCCACTGTAAAAAAAGTAAGGTTGTTCACTCCCACGGCCAGGTAAACCGTATTCCCTGCAAGACTCGTGTCCATGGATACAATAAAGGAAAAAAGAACAGAGGTCCAGAAAGCCAGAACCAGAACCATCCTCCTGTGAAATAAAACTCCGTGGAAAATGAGATTTGCCAGATAGAGAAAGATGAGGACAGACTGTTGAATTCCAATAAAATAAATCAGTCCTGTCGCATAAATGGCTTCAAAGAAAAATAAAAAAGAATGAATCCAGAAATTCTTATAAAGAGTTTTTAAAAAAACAAAAAACAAAACATGGAAAACAAAAGAAACCCCAATAAGACAGTAAACCGGATAAAAAAAATCGGAGATATCAATCCTGGTTTCCATAAACTGAAAAAACAGAATGATAGCCAGAATGAGAAGAAGAAAAAGCAACCGCAGCAGATGGACGACAACAGTCAGGTTACGCCTTTTTGAAAAATCAAATCCCCTGATAAAGTCCGTGGGATCAACCAATAGTACCAGCCATATTAAAGATGGGTAAATACATGGCAATCACAAAGAAAGCCACAATACCACCAAGAAAGACAATCATAACGGGTTCCATAAGACTCATAATGGCACTGACTGCTGCATCCACTTCATTCTCATAAAACTCAGCCACTTTATCAAGCATTTCATCAAGAGCCCCTGTTTGCTCTCCAACAGCCATCATTTGAATCACCATTTGGGGAATAAAAGGAGTTTTGGCAAGGGAGGTGGAAACCTGTTCCCCTTTGGCCACAGCTGTTTTTGACTTCATAAGTGCTCTCTCCACGAGGCTGTTTCCGGAAGTGTTGGCGGCAATATCCAGAGAATCAAGGATGGGAACCCCTGCCGACAAAAGGGAGGAGAGGGTTCTGGCAAACTTGGCCATGGCACTTTTTATGATAAAATTGCCAAACACAGGAGTTTTAAGTACGACTGTATCAAAATAGATTCGTCCATTTGTAGTGTGGATATAAATCCTGGAAAACAATCCAAGACCAACAATAGCAAGCAACATTGCCGACCATTCCTCAGTGACAAATTCACTCATGGAAATCACCATTTGGGTTAGGGCTGGAAGGCTTTGACCGGAACTCTGAAACATACCCACAAAACTGGGAACCACATAGACCAGAAGACCAATAATAACAGCCACGGAAATGAGCAGAACCACAACAGGATAGGTGGCTGCGGCTTTCATTTTGGCTCGCAGTCTCACTGACTTTTCAATGTGGATGGCCATCTGGTTGAGAACTTTATCCAGAATCCCCCCTTCCTCACCTGCTATTAACATACTGACATAAAAATTATTGAAAACATTGGGGTGGGCGTTGAAAGCATCTCCCAGTTTTTTCCCCTCTGAAATGTCAACCACGATTTTACTCAGGGCCATTTTAATGGGTTTGCCCAACGAAGATTTTGATAAAACCTCAAGACTCTGAACCAAGGGAATCCCCGCAGAAATCAACACTGAGAATTGGCGGGTGAATATCTGGATATCCTTGATTCTGGCTTTACCGATACTGATCCTGATAGCCTTCTTTGCAGCACTGATCTCTTCTACTACCTGACCAACCTCCACTTTAACGGGGATGAGTTTTTTACTGCGTAACTGATGTCTCACGTCAGATTCATTAGTCCCTTCAAGAACACCCTTGGAGATTTTTCCCGAAAAAGATTTAGCTTCATATTTATAAACGGGCATAATATTTTTCCCTCCTGCACATTATTTGTTTTTTCCACAGATTATTTGTTTTTGTTTTACAGCCCTTCCTTCTTCAGAAGATTCATCATGGACTCAACATCCAGACTGTTTTCAATGGCCTGGTCTCTGGTGATTTGTCTGTCTCTCAGCAAATCCACAAGATTCTGATTCAAGGTTATCATACCACTTTGTCCCTGTCCCATCTGCATCATGGTTGTGATCTGGTGAAGTTTGTTCTCCCGAATGAGATTTCTGATCCCGGGATTCAATAAAAGTATTTCAAAAGCCAGAACCCTTCCTCCATTGAGACGAGGTAAAAGTTTCTGGGAAATCACAGCCTGGAGAATAAAACTCAAAACCACACGAACCTGTTCCTGCTGTTCGGAGGGAAAAATACCAATGATCCTGTTGACTGTCTGAATAGCGGAGTTGGTGTGAAGGGTTGAAAACACCAAATGGCCGGTTTCAGCCAACTGCATGACTGTTTTAATGGTCTCAAGATCCCGCAGCTCACCAATAAGACAATAATCCGGATCCTGTCTGACAGCAGACCTCAAAGCATTAATAAACTCTATGGAGTCTGAACCAACTTCTCTCTGACTGACCACACATTTTTCATGATTGTGATTGTATTCAATGGGATCTTCGATAGTGAGTATATGACCATATTTGTTTTTATTGATAATTGATAAAAGAGAGGCTATGGTGGTCGTTTTTCCAGACCCTGTGGGACCAGTCACGAGAACAAGGCCATTGGGAAGATTGGTGAGAGCTTCAAGATATTTGGGTAATCCCAGTGTTCTAAAAGAGGGGATTTCAGCGGGAATCTGTCGAAAAGCCCCTGAAACAGCACCTTTTGAAAAATAATAATTGGCTCGAAACCGGGCAACGTCCTTGACCTCAAAGCTGAAATCCAGTTCCTTATTTTTTTCAAAATCAGCTTTTTGCTGGTCATTGAGAACCGAATAACAAAGACGGCGGGATTCTTCAGAAGACAGATCCACTCCTTTTATTCTTATAATTTGCCCGTCAATACGGATCCCCGGACTGGTCCCTGCTGATATATGAACATCAGAGGCTTTTTTTCTGCTGGCAAATTTCAGGAGTTCAACCAGATTCATTAAAGCTCAGGATCCTTCATGGTTTTGGCCAGAACTTCCTGTATTGAAGTCAGTCCTTTTTTGATCTTTATAATTCCGGACATTCTCAGGGAGGTCATGCCCCCGACCAAAGCCGATCTTCTCATTTGTAATTCGCTGCTTTTGGACAAAACGGAATCGCGAAGTTCATCGGTCATGGGCATCACCTCATAAATAGCCAGTCGACCGGATTTTCCTGTTCCATCACAGGCCGCACAACCCGTCCCTGTCATGGGTTGAAAACTGTGAATTTCAGACTGAGACAAGCCCAATTCCCTGAGAACCTCCGGTGTGACCCGGTCGGGTGCTGTACAGGACTCACAATTTTTACGAATCAAACGCTGGGCCAGAACCATTTCCACAGTGGAAGTGATAAGAAAACCGGGAATTCCCATATTGACTAAACGGTCAATGGTCTTTGTGGCATCATTGGTATGCAAAGTGCTAAGAACCAAATGGCCCGTGGAAGCGGCCTCAAAGGCTATTTTCCCTGTGATCATATCCCGGATCTCCCCCACCAGAATCACATCAGGATCCTGGCGGAGAAAAGAACGAAGGGCTTCGGGAAAACCAAAACCAACATCAGGTTTGATTTGCACCTGATTGATTCCATCAATATTGAATTCCACCGGATCTTCAGCAGTGCTGATATTTCTGGTCACATCATGGATTTCATTGAGAGCCGAATAAAGAGTGGTGGTCTTGCCTGAACCGGTGGGTCCGGTGGTTAAAATCAAACCCTGGGGCCGTCTGAGGGCTGATAAAAATTTTTCCAACTCTTCTGTTTCAAAACCCAGGTCACGCAAGTCCAGTTTCAAGTTGGATTTATCCAGAATACGCAGAACAACCTTCTCTCCTCTGACGGTGGGGAGAACACTCATACGAAAATCCACGGGAGGCCGACCCGGGACCTGAACTTTAAGACGACCATCCTGGGGTTTTCTTGTTTCCGTAATATCAAGTCCTGACATGATCTTTAAACGGCTGGAAAGAGCCCTGGCGATCTGGGTTGGGGGTCGATACTTTTCAATAAGGGACCCATCCTTTCGAAACCGCACCCGCAAATAATTTTCATTGGGTTCCACATGAATGTCTGAGGTTCCCGAGCGAATGGCTTCAACCAGCATGGTTCTCACAAAACGAACCACAGGATCACTGCTTTCCTCCATTTCAGTAATGGGAGTCGTCCCCTGTGCCTCATCCTCACTTTGGGCGTGCATTTCCGTGACAATATCACCGGCAGACTCCTCTTCAAGACCGTAATATTTTTCAATGGCTTTATTGATCTCAACGTCAAGGGCCACCACAATTTGAATCTTACAGTGGGTGATATAGGCAATTCTGTCCTTAACCACAATGTTGGTTGGATCGGCAAAGGCCACCACCAGACTGCTCCCTGCTTTCGATACAGGGATCACCATGTGTTTTCTGCATTCCTTTCCCGATAGTAATTTCAGGGCTTCCTTATCCAGCTCAAAAGATCTCAGATCAATGGTGGGCAACCCATAGATACTGGCCACCTTTTTTCGCATGGTATCATAATCCAAAGCACCATGACGGAGTAAAATGGAAGTGAAACTCTCTCCGCTTCTTCTCTGCTCAACCTTGGCCTGTTCCAATTGTGCCTGGGTTATCAGTTGCTCTTCCACGAGGGTCTTAATAAGAGCTTTGCCTGACACCGACCCCCCTGCGGTTATAGATGGCTTGTCCATTGATATAGTTTACCGCAATTCCCCCGAAAGTGAACAGGACTTTAATCCAGCACATCATGAGAAATGCGGGTTGACAATTCTTCGGGCTTGATTCACATCTTGCCTGATCTGGTTTTTCAAATCATCCCAATTTAAAAATTTCTTTTCATCTCTGAGTTTCCCCGCAAAACAAAAACAAAGCTTCTGATTATAAAGGTGACCATGAAAATCCGGAATATGACATTCCACAGAGATTTTCCCCTGGTCCTGAATACTGGGGCATTGGCCAATATTCATAACTGCCAGTTTTTTTTCATCAAACAGGTCCACCCAACCGGCATAGACCCCCTGACCCGGAATGAGACAGGGAATTTCCTCCAGATTGGCCGTGGGAAAACCCAGTTCTTTCCCCAAAGCCTTTCCTTTGACCACCTTCCCCTCCAGAGAAAATGAATAGCCAAGCTTTTGATTGGCTTTTTCAATCTCACCTCCTGCCAAAAGATCACGAATTTTTGAACTGGATACAATATCGTCACCCTCTCCAAAAGTCCCTGATTTATAGATTTCAACAGACCGGGTTTTAAAAAAATGTCTGGCAAAGTCAAAATCCCCCTCCCCTTTTCGACCAAAAGAAAAATCATAACCAAAAAGCAGAAAACGAAGTTCAAAAAAAAACATAAGATACTGATCCAAAAAGTTTTCTTTTGAGACATCAGAAAAAACCCGGTCAAAATCCTGAACCACAACGTAGTCCACTCCCTGTTTTTTCAGGTGTTTCATTTTCATTGTTTCTGTTTGCAGGGGTTTAAAATGGGGGTTTTCAAGCAGGGAACAGGGGTGGGGGGCAAAGGTCAAAAGGGCTGTTTTCAAACCCCGATGATGGGCTTTTTCCCTTAAAATTCCAAGCAGATGAACATGACCCCTGTGAACCCCGTCAAAATTTCCCAATGTCAATGCCACTGGCTCCTTGAGAGGTTTGAGTTCTCTGATATTTCCTTTAATGATAACCACCTGACACATCCTGGGAAAAAAGGTTTAAAGCCTTACAGACCACCCTGTCCGGGTCAATGGATGTCATACACTGATGGGTTCCAATGGGACAGTGATGACTTCCATGCTGACCACAGGGGCGACAGAGAAGTTCCCTGGTTTCAAAAACACGGGCTTTGGGATTCCAGGGTTTATAGCCCAGCTCAGGCACTGTGGGGCCAAAAAGAGCCAGGGTTGGCAGACTCAGCAGACTGGCCATATGCATGGCTCCTGAATCATTGCACACCAGACCTCTGGATCGGGCCAGAACCATCACTGACTCCATAAGGCTCAGATCCCCAATAACAGAACAACAATGGGGGGCTTTGGATTTTAATTTTTCCCCCAATGACCTTTCACCGGAGGAACCAATAAGAACAATGGCAAGACCCTTTTTGTAAAGCTGGTTGGCCACCCTTAAAAAAGAATCCAATGGCCACTGTTTGGTTGGCCACACACTTCCGGGAGCCATGCAAATATAATTCTCCTCCAGTATTCTGAAGTCCATATTTTTTCTCTGAACCAGTTCACAGTACTCACTGTCTTTCCAGCTCAAACAGGGCATATCCATCCGGGACCAGGAGGGAATGCTTTCTTTTGTATGGGAAAATGTTTTCAGTTTTCTTTCAATGGACTTGCATACAGGTCCCAGTAGCTGCATCTGCCTGACGGCTTCCGGCCAATCCAAACGCCGGTGGACCCGTTGACTGAAAAAAGAAGCATTCCAGAATTTGTGATATCCCAATTTGTGTCCTGACTTTATTTTCTGAACAAGGCGGTGACTGGTCAAAGACTGATGGGGACAGAAGACATAATCAAATTCCTCCTTTAAAACTTTTTGATCAGTCAGACTTTTTGTGATTTTGTCAAACTCAAAAACCTGATGACAAAGACCCAGTTCTTTCATAAAGAAACCAAACCCCTGTCGGCAAACAAGACTCAGATTGGAGTCAGGATCCCAATTTCTCACCTGTTTTAAAAAGGGAACAGACAAAAGGAGATCACCAAGAAAAGCTGTTTGTATGAACAGGTGATTCATGGGAACATTTTTTTGGAAAATGGCAGCACTATTTGACCCCCATATAGACATTGGCCGGAGGAATATTAATGGTTATTGTTTCAACTTTTTTAAACTCTGAGCAATGTTTTTGAAAAAGTCTCTTGGCTCTTGGTGCCCCCGGATAAGCCAGGGCGTGAAGACAGAGAAAAGTGCTGAATTTCATATCCGGTTTGAGAACCCGAAGAATCTCCCTGAGGATTTTTTCCTGTAAATTCAGGGGAAACAGAGTCCAGGGCAGTGTACAAATCACGGAGTCAATACTTTCACTCCCAATATCCCTCAGGTCCTTGGCCGATGTATTCAGAAAGATCTCCTTTGGATATTTGGATCTGAGAAAGGCCACCAGGTTCCGGTCAATCTCAACGCCTACATAGGAGTGCAGGTTTTTCCGATGTTCCATGATATAGTGGGTGACAGCCCCACTTCCACAACCAAGTTCCAAAACCCTGTGTCCGGCCTCCATCCCCGAATTTTTAATGAGAGACCGGCCCAGGGCTTTCATACTCGGAAAAATGGTTGAGACATTCATGGGGTCTTTTAAAGCCGCTTTTACAAAGACTTTGAATCCATCTTTATTCTGCATTCAACCAATATAAGAAAACCTGGGGATTGAGTCCAGTCTGAATTTTCCTGATATTTCCCATTGTGAACACTTATGTATGAATGGATTCCGATCCGAAAAAAGTCAAAAATGACAGAATTTACAGCTTGTCTTTTTATGACAATCTCTTTACTATTTTGCTGTTTTTTAAGTCAAATCACTGAAAATTAAGAGAAATCCAATAAAAACCATCCCTTGTTGTATAACATTATGACGGATATACAGGCTCTTGTTCTCATTTCTGGCGGTCTTGATTCCGTTTACAACCTCTATGAAGCCTGCAAAAAATGGCCGGATGAAGTCATGGGCCTTTTATTTAATTACGGCCAAAAGGCCTGGGACAGTGAAAAACAGGCTGCCCGGTTTTTTGCCGGGGACAGACATATCCCTTTGGAGATCATGGACATTTCCACCATTTTCAGGGGAGCCTCAAGCACCCTGATTTCTCCAAAACCCATCCCAAAAAATGTGAATATTGCAAACTATGAGGCCTCCAGACAATCGGCCCAAAAAGTATGGGTATCCAACCGTAATGGGGTTTTTCTTAATGCAGCGGCCTGTCTGGCAGAAACCCTTGAAATTCCATTGATTATTCCAGGATTTAACAGGGAGGAGGCCTCCACTTTTCCTGACAATTCAGAGGAATACATCCGGAGGGTGAATGCCTGCCTGCAATTGTCCACCTCCAATGGAATCAGAGTCCACTGTTTTTCCAGTCATCTCAATAAAAGTCAGATTATGGAAAAGAGTCTGAAATTGGAGATTAACATGGACAAAGTATGGTCATGCTATGATTCAGGTCAGGAAATTTGTGGTTCCTGTGAGTCCTGCCGCCGGTTTTTAAGGGCAAAAAAGGCTTGTGAGAAATAAAGGAAAAGGGAAGTCCATCCGCTATGTGTATGTCAAAGAAAAATTTTTCTAATCATTTTTGAAGGATTCTGATAGGCTTTTATTGTGTCTATCAAACTCAAACTGGATTTCTGTCTTTCAGGCATTTCAGACCTTCTTGAAAAACTGGGGTTTAAAAAAGCCCGCCCTCCCCTTGAAAATTACTATATTTATTTTCTCCTCTTTTTTATTTCTTTTTTGATTGCTGATTTTATGACCACTTCAGTTCGCAACAAAATGATGCCCAAAGGCGTGGGAGGCAAAAAAGCCCACAGAACACCCAAGCACTCCCTTCCAAAAAGAGTTTCTGTTTTTCCCGGCATCAGTGAAAAGAATATTTTCAACGAGGATCATTTTATTCCCAAACCTTTTGGTATTGGCCGGGAAAATTTTCAGGAGACGGATGATCTGCCTGTTCCAACCAGCTTGCCCCTGAAACTTCTGGGAACCATTATTCACAGTGTTGAGGATCAGTCTGTTGCCACAGTTCAGGTGAGTGGAAAAAACATCCGGGCCATTATGAAAGGGGAAGAGGTGGACAATATGTTCAAAACCCATACAATCAGCCGACACAAGGTGGTCTTTCGCAATCTCCAAAACCAAAAACTGGAATACATGGAAATCAAGGAAAAGGACAAGTTAAAAATCGGTGTATTAAAAAACAAGCCCTCCTCCCCCACCTCTTCTGTTGTATCCTCTGAACCTACCGAGTTCAGGTTCAAAAGGGATGAAATCAACAAACACCTGGAGAATCTCCCAAAGGTCTTACAGGATGCCAAGGCCGTTCCCTACATCACCCCTGGTTCCGGAGGGGAAGTGGGTGGATTTAAAATCATAGCCATAAAAGCGGGAAGTGTTTACGAAAAACTGGGACTCAAAAGAGATGATATTATCAAAGGTGTGAATGGGGAAATGGTGAACAGTGCCCAGAAAGCCATGGAACTTTATCAGATTCTGAAGAACTCTGATGAGATTCAACTGGAAATTGGCCGAAATGGGGAACCCAAAACCCTGAACTACACCGTGGAATGAGAACAGACAGAAAACAAAGTATGAGTGGTTATGAATTTTATGAGAAGTTCGGGTTAACCCGAATCCTGTGATCCCCGCTTTTTCTGATTGGGAAAGTGAGTGGGTGACATCAGTGCCTCAAAAGACCTGTCTTCTGTATTCAAACTCATCCACCAGCCTCTATACCCTTTAAAGAAAGGCATTTGCTTTATAAAGAAATCACGATCACAGATCACAGAGTTTGTGGCTGTTTCCCGGAGTTTAATGGCTCTTACCCGGACAACATCCTTAAAGTAAGGCTGACTGAAGATGATATCCATTTTCCGGAACATGAAAAGAGCGATGATTTCAGTGGTGGGGTCCCCTGGAAAGGGAATAAGTCTCATTTCCACCTCCGAGTTTTTAAGAACTTCAACAATGGGATCATTAATGTTGTGCATAAAAGAATGGTCAAATGTTTCCTGGATCAGTGTTTTCCAGTTTTTTTTTATCCTGGAAAACTCCACTGTCATTTGGGACTCACCCAACTTTTGCCCCATAAAGGCCAAAACCAGAGTGGCCATCCAGCTGTGCCCATGGGGAGTCATACAGGCTTTTGACTCAGAGTTGAGAAAGCGATGGGCTGCCTCAAAGCGATAACAAAATTCAATAATCACCCTTCTTCCTGTTTGTGAGAGGCTGTCACCACTGTATGAATATTCCCCCTGACGTTGAAATCAGCTTCAACAGTGATTTGTTTCGGGTCAAGAAGTTTAACCAGATCATCCAGAATCCTGTTGGTGACATCTTCATGAAAAACCCTTTGGTTCCTGTATTTATTGATATAGAGTTTCAGGGACTTTAACTCCACACACCACTGGCCGGGTGTGTAGTTGATCCAAATGGTGGCAAAATCCGGGAAACCACTTCGGGGACAAAGGCAGGTGAACTCCGGACAGGTAAAGCTAATCTCATAATCACGATGTTTGCTTCGATTTTCAAAGCGTTCCAATTGGGCATTTTCAATAGCCCTGTCCCCATACATCTTTTCATCCACAGTCAGATTTTTGAGAAACAACTATTGCTCATCTCCAAAAATTCTGGCGGTAGAGGGTGTTGTTCCCTGATTCTCTGAAAGGGCTTTCCTTTTCCGACCACTTTTCGTTTTTTTACGTTTGCGAATAACGGCTGTTCGTTTTGCTGGTGATGCCAAGACAGACCTCCAAAAACAAGGATATTATATTGATCATATTTGAATTTTCAAGGAATTTCTCTGGTGTGAAACCCCCATGAAAAACAAATGCTCTTCAGTAGAGAAGAATTATCAGGTATCAAATGTCAAACCACAAGTCAACAAGATGTCTGTCACCCAACCTCTGTTTTCTTTCACTTTGAAATGCGTAGGCCAGTTTCAGTCGGGGGCCAAGCCAGGAAAAACCTGCTGTCACCCGGGTTTGGCCGGAGTGCTCATCCAGTGCCAGTCCAACATTCAGGTGAAAATAAGATTGTAACTTCATACCCAAACCCATCCGATGGCTGAAAAGACTGCTGTTTTTCTCCATGGGATGTAAAATCTCATAACGAAGAGTCAGGAACAACTTATAAATATACTGGGTTCCCAGGGAAATAAGGGATTCCCTTATCAGGGCAACAGGGACTTTAGAGTCTCTATCCAGAATATTTTCACCAACAAGTGATAAATTCCAATGGGGAGTCAGAGCCAACAGTAAACCCACATCCCCATTGGTTTGCTCAATCTCCCTGTTCATGTTTGTTTCATTTTTGGCCTTCAAATGGGTGGCTGCCAAACCAAGACTCAATTTTGCAGAGAGGGCATAAGCCAGACCCAGTTTGAACTCATCTTCCATGAACCTTTGTTTCTTTCCCTGACGGATGCGGTGACGACGGTAGGCCAAAGCCCCTGACGCAATCAATTCCGGAGTGCTGTCGATCAAAATTCCACCATAGCTCTCCCGATGAACATCCCTGAGTAGAAAACCCGACTGGTAACCAACCCCCATATAAAAATGATCCAAAAAAGCCAGGGCCGCCGGATTGAGAAAAAGAGACTCATTCCCCTGAACCCCTGCCCGACCGGTGCCCCCCATGGAGGCTGAAATGGAACCGGCCATAAAATGGCTGTGAGCTGTAAAGCATACAAAAAATAAAGGAAGAATTTTAAGGACAAGTACCGTTGTTACCACCAATCTATGGTCTCTATTCTCCCAAAGTTATGTCTTCTAAAGCGTCATAAGCTCTATTCAGTTTGTCATAAACGGACTGCCCGGTCTCATTGAGAGTCTCATAAGTCTTATCCATATACAGAGAACCTTCGTCCACAAGATTCTTTTCAAAAAGATAATGGACTCCGTTTTCGCAAGTCAAAGCCCCTATACTTCCACTGAGAAGACCAGTAGCAAAACCAAAGATGCCAATGATAGAGGCTGAAACAGCAGTGAACAGAGCACGGGTGGATTTAAGAAAGGAGCGGGCCGATGAGAAAAGAACAGAATGACTTCCGACAAAGGGAGTGACTAGAGCGGAATCAAAAAAAGAGTTAAAATGAAGATTCTCAAAACCTTCAAAACCACTCATAAACTGCCTGAACTCCTGAACCTCTCCAGAAGTCATCACATTTTCCTGTTCCAGAACGACCAGAGCCTCCCCAACAGTCAGACTGTCTTTATCAGCTCCAAATATCCCAAACCCACATCCAACAGCACCACTCAACAAGGTTCCCACTCCTACAGCCCTGCCAAAACCAGTAATGACTGAAGCGGCCACTGGTACAGCCACTGCTGCGGCCACCTGAACCCCTGAATCACCAGGAACACTTTTCTCAGCAGAAGCCTGAAGAAAAGCCTCCTCCTCCAAATGACAAACAGACAATTCTTCCAGATACAGGGAAGAATGAAAATTCCGGCCTGCCAATGGAACAAAGAAAGGAACAAGCTTGTCTCTCCCCCTGACATCAAGAACACAAAATTCTGTTTCAGACCTTTGTAGAAGAAGATGACTGACGACCATCCCCCGGGTCCTGGAAATCAGGATGTCCCAGTCTTTGTGATCTCTGGCTTCAAAACGGGTCAAAGAAAACTGTTGAGAGTTGATCCTCCCCCGGGAAGGGGTCACTATAAAAACAACAAAAAGAACTGTCAATATGATTCTTAATATCCGCATTGTGAAATCCCCTGTTGAACCTGTGATGAAACTTTATCATAAAAAATGTGGACAGCCATCTCTCAACCCTATAAAAAATCACTGTAAAACCCAATTCTTTTATTATAAAATTTCGTGGGAAATATCAAGGGATTTTTACTGACGAAAACAAATGCTTGCATAGTGAGGGCAGAGACCTCCTTCTGACTGGAAGCCACAGTCCTCTGAAAAAGTGTCATAATTGATCCTGTGGGTTCTCTGAGTATTGGAATTGACCCCATAACAGGTTCCCTGAACCACAGTTCCCTTGGGAACCACACAGCCCCTCTCCAAATCAACATACCATTCCTCAGAAAAAAGACTTTGCCTTATGATTTGCAGCCGGGGACCGGGATAGATGGGGTCGGGCAATGTGGCACATCGGATGACTTCCCCTCCAATGGGATTGCCTTCATCATCCAGGGGTTGGTAACTGGCATAATCAGGAAGCACAATCATAAACTGCATATCTTGGGGACACTCCCATGGTCTCATATCAGAAACCGTTCTACGACTGTCAATAAGGTACTCAGTGATGGAAGCCATCACCCGGGGAGGCATATCAGGACCAGGATTTCCACCATTGGAAAGGGAGGGTTGTTTAAAACGGGGTTGTATGGCCATTCCAAACACTTTTTGATGAATATTGTTGATATCAGGGTTATCACTGATGTCATTGCCTATTTCCCTCTGGAGATTCACAAAAGACCCCGGTCCCAGTGGGTTGTTCTCACCATATTGTGCAAAAGTCAGGGCAATCACTCCCCGGTTACCAAAAAAATTACGGAGTCCCCTTTCCATAACCTGGGAAGCCATAAAACTCAACTGACCTTCAAAACGATACTCTTTGGCATGACGACCACTGACATAATTACGCAAATACTCCCCCGGTTCCACAAACCAGAGCAGACGGGACAGATCCTCGCTTCCCATTTGTGAAAAAAAGTTGTAATAATCAACACCTTCAAGACTTTCCGAACCATTGGTGCCCGAAGAATACATCGCCTGTAAATCGTCCATGGAACGAATGGCAAACTGGAGACGGGTTCCCGAACTGATCAGACTTTCCTGCAGGGCACTGATAATATTTTCATCCGTTAATTTCTCAATGCTGTCACGGTATTTTTCCGTGATTCTTATTCCCATATTCCGGTAAGCTCCTATCCGAAAAGTGAATAAAGTCCCTCCATCACTCTGAACATTTTCCTGTTCAGAACAGGACATATAAACCACCTGATCAAAACCCACTTCGTATGGAAAGACAGAAGACTCCACAAGGCCGGAGTAATAATTGGTCTGCCCAAAAGGCACAGAGGATGTGCAATTCTGGAACAGGCCCAAAACAAGCCCAACGGAAAAAAGAATTGTCAGGCGGATCCATAGAAATCTCAAAAGCAACCCCCCTTGCGTAATTATAACAGAAAACAGACCAAAACTCATTAAAAAGGATTGAAGTTTTATGTTTCATTTTGGTAAAATCCCATCGTAACCACTCATACCTCCCTTGTAACAGACTTAACTTTGGGCGACACTGACATGAGACAACAGGGAACCTGGACACCACGGGGAGAGATAGGGAAGTGGGTGTCTCGCCAAAGGGGGAGAAGCCATGTCTCATTTTGAGAAAGGAGGAGCATGAACCTGAGAAAAGCGGTGATTCCCGCTGCCGGTCTGGGACTGCGTTTTTTACCCGCCACCAAAACCATTCCAAAAGAATTGTTCCCCATTGTGGATACACCCATTCTCCTGTATGTGGTCAAAGAAGCCGTGGAAGCCGGTTGTGAGGATATTATTCTTATCACCAATCAGAACAAGAAATCTGTTGAAAGTTTTTTTGATGACAACCGTCAGCTTGAAGAGATTCTGGCCAAACCTGGCAAAGAACAGATTTATCAGACAATAAAAGAGATCAGAAACATGGCCAATATTATTCCTGTTCGCCAGGAAAAGGCCAGAGGCCTGGGTCATGCGGTTCACTGTGCCAGACCCATTGTTGGAGATCAGAGCTTTGCTCTTCTGCTGGGTGATGAAGTCATGGTTTCCAGGGGGAAAAACGTGACCTCACAGATCAGGGACCTTTACATGGAAACCCTGTCCTCCTCTGTGGCTGTCATGGAAGTTCCCCCCTCTGAAGTTTCAAAATATGGAATCGTGAGTCTTGAGGATGAACAGGCCCGCCCCATGAGAGTCCGGTCTGTCGTGGAAAAGCCGGCCATCCGGGAGGCTCCGAGTCACTGGGCTCTTCCGGGGCGTTATATTTTCACAGCCTCTCTTTTTGATTATCTGGAAAACCTGTCTCCGGGTAAAAACGGTGAAATCCAGCTCACAGATGGAATGACCCAACTGGCCCAAAACCATGAACTCTATGCCACCCCCTTTGTCGCCCAACGATATGACGCTGGAAGCAAGCTTGGTTATCTTCAGGCCAATATTGAAATGGGCCTTCAGCACCCTGAAGTGGGAGAGGCTTTGAGAAATTATTTGAAAAACCTGAGACTTTAGAGATTTTTGTAAATGTTTTTTATTCAGGAGGATTTTTGAAACTTTTTGGAACTTTTGTTTTCTTTTTTTTACTCTTTAACCCCCCAGCCCGGTCCTATATCCCAAGGTCCAAAACCATTGTGAGAAAAATGACCCTCAACAATGGAAAAAAACAGTACAGAATCCTCAGAAAGGTTTTATTACAATCTGAAAACAAACAGACAGAAGTTCGGGAAAAGTGGCTCATTGCCGACAGTGACCAAATGAAACTTGAAGTCAGCAGCCTGAATCTCAACAGGCCCTGGAAGTTTGTCATTGTTTACGGACCCAGGGACCGAAAAACCTTAACCAGTCGAAAAAAAACAAAATCCTTTAAAAGAAGCAGGGAATTTCTGGAACCCCTCTTTCACGAAAGAAATTCCGGAAAACTGATGAAACGACTCATATCCCTCGATTTCATGCCATCCTGGATATGGAATTCACCTCCACCCAATTTTTCCAACAATCAGACTTCACTGACACCTGAACCCTTTATATTCCTGGAACCCCTGGAGGGTGCTGTCAACTACAGCATCGGAACCAATCAGACCACCAGTGGAGGACCCGGGCCACGACTGTGGGTGGAACAGGACTCTTTTGTTATAAGAAAAATCCGACTGGGTTCAAAAACCGAACTCCTGAACGGGCCTTTTCAAAGCTTTAGTGACGGACTGAAACTGCCTGGAAGACAAAGTCTCAGCTGGAATAAGGGTGTGGCCCATATAACTCTTCTCAAAGTGGAAAAAGTGAATATAAGAAAAAAAGACTGGGCCCTGGAACAAACAGATCAGGAACCCCTTCCCTCTGATCCCCTGATAAAGGAATTTTATTCCAGGTTTCGTTAATGACTTCTCAATCCGTCCCCCCTCCCCATAAAGTGTCTGCCGAAAACTCCACCCCTTCCACAGACATCTGTAAAAATTCCGAATCCGCCAGGGAGAAGCAATACTGGAACGTGGCCGTCAACACCCCTTTGAGAAACCTCTTCACTTACCTGTCTCCTGAAGATGTTCACTTAAAATCAGGACAATCGGTAAAAGTCCCCTTTGGTCCAAAAAACAAAGAGGTTTCCGGACTTGTAGTGGAAAGAACCTCCTTGAATCCGAAAGAGGAATTTGAAATCAAAAGGATCCTTGAAAAAGATGAAGAGAAACCTCCCCTTGGAGAAAAAAATTTAAAATGGTTGAAGTGGATTTCAGAGTACTACATCTATCCACTGGGACAAATCCAGCAATTGATCTATCCTCCCTTAAAAAAACACAGCAGGCGTAAAAGTCGCAAGACCCCTGTTGTTCCAGAAGTGATTCCTGTGGATCCCCTGCCCCTGACTTCACAACAAAAGCAGGCCCTGGCTGCAATAAAACCGGAAAACTTTGGAGTCTATCTTCTTCACGGTGTGACAGGTTCAGGAAAAACCGAAGTCTATATGGAGATGATTGGAAAAGTTCTGGCACATAAAAAAGCCGCTCTGGTACTGGTCCCTGAAATTTCCCTCACTCCCCAACTGATCCGAAGGTTCTCTGAACGCTTTCAGAGGGAAATCGCCGTGATCCATTCCCATTTGACGGAACGGGAGAAAACCGACCAGTGGTGGCAAGTGGTGGATGGAAAAAAAAGACTTCTTATTGGAGCCAGATCTGCTTTGTTCTGTCCCATTCCGAATATAGGACTCATCGTTGTTGACGAGGAACATGAAACCAGTTTCAAACAGGATGAAAAACTTAAATACAATGCCCGTGACGTGGCTGTAATGAAGGCAAATCTTGAAAACTGTCCCATTATTCTTGGTTCAGCCACTCCCAGTCTGGAATCCTGGCAAAACGCCCTCAGTGGAAAATATCATTTGATTTCAATGAACAAACGGGTCCTGAACAGACCTATGCCACAAGTGGAGATCATCAACCCACAAAAAGACAGGGACCCCTCACTCCCTTACTGGCTCTCAGGAACTCTCCATAAAAAACTCAAAAGAAATTATGAGAACAAACTCCAGTCAGCTCTTTTTCTCAATCGAAGGGGAATGGCTCCATCAGTGCAATGCTATGCCTGTGGTTTCGTTTACCACTGTCCCAATTGTGATATTTCCCTGACCCTTCATGGAAGACACCACCTTCTGTGCCATTACTGCAACTACTGTCATCGGTTGGACAAAGACTGTCCTGACTGTAAAGAGTCAGAACTCAAGGCCTATGGGCTTGGAACCGAAGCCGTGGAGGAGAATTTAAAGGAATTGTTTCCCGAAGCCTCCATTTTCAGGGCAGACCGCGATGAAATCACCAATAGAGAGGCCCTGGAGACCATGATTCACAAAATGGAAAACCATGATATTGACTTTCTGGTAGGAACCCAGATGATTGCCAAGGGGCTGGATTTTGAAAAATTAACTCTGGTTGGAATCATCCATGCCGATGTGTCTCTTAATATTCCCGATTTCAGAGCCAGTGAACGAAGCTTTCAGCTCTGCACCCAGGTCAGTGGCAGAGCCGGTCGTCATCAGACAGCCGGCGAGGTTGTCATCCAGACCTACAAAGTGAAACATCCCAGCCTGGTGTCCGCAAAATCCCAAAACTACCAGGAGTTTGCAAAGAAAGAGCTGGAACATCGAAAACTTTTTGGATATCCACCTTTTGGAAAACTGGCTGTCATCCGCATCACGGGTCTCCACAAGGAAAAACTTGTCAGGGAAGCCAGGCTTTTGGCGAATCACCTCAGGGAACTGATTCAAAAATTTTCAGATCTTGGGGATTCCCAAATCCTGGGTCCAGGTTCCGCCCCCCTGGCCCGTATTAAAAACCGTTATCGCCATCAGATCCTGATAAAAGGAAAAGACTACAAAGTGATCCACCACATTGCCAACCAGGCTGATCGCTTTATCCACGATCATATCAGGAGTTCAAAGTGCATTATTGACATAGATCCTTACAACCTTCTGTAACACACACTGTGTCCTGATGCTGCCCTGATTTAACCTGGAGGCCAACCCAAAGCCCGACCACCGAGAATATGGATATGAAGATGATACACACTCTGCCCGGCCTGTTCATTGGTGTTGACAACAAGACGATAACCTTCATCTCCAATGCCCTGTTGCCTGGCAATCTCATGGGCTTTCACCATAAGATGACCAAGGATTTCCCTATCCCCGTCTATATCAATATCATTCATGGAGCGAATTTCCTTTTTGGGAATCAGAAGAATGTGAACAGGGGCCTGGGGGTTGATGTCCTTAAATGCCAGGCACACATCATCTTCAAAAACAAAATCGCAGGGGATATCACCATCAATGATCCTCTTAAACAGGGACATGGAGAGAAAATTCTCAGGAGGCCAGGGCACCCAAGGCCCTGATGAGAATCCCCACAAAGGGGTTGAAAAAAGCGACAATCAGTCCCACACCACTGATAACCTGGGCCACATTATTCCCATTATCTTTTTTGTCTTGCGTATTCCCTGATGCCGATTTGTTGTGCAGGATAGCTTCAGCACTGTTCCCAAAAGCATAGAGGGCCACAAAAGGTTTGTCAGGGTTATCCTTTCTGAATTTCCTGAGGGCATTGATAATAAGAGTTCCAAGGGCAATGAGTTCAGCGTCATCACGATCCTCTGCGTAACCCAAATCAATCAAATCCCCAAGATTAAATCCCAAATTGCCCTCAATTTCATCCCTTTCATCAGGCTCGAATAAACCAAGGAGCGTCTCCAAAAGGTTTCTGCTTTTTCGACGGGATTCTTCTGACTTGGGCTTGAGTGTTGTGCCATTCACAGTCATGGCTGTCACAGGAGCGTTTTCCCCGGAATCCCTTTCAATATCAATGGTGGTGCGTCTGTCCCCCACTTGCATAATCAGGGAGGTATCACTGATTTGAATAATCTTAACAGACTGATTCAGAGTTGCAGGGTTAACATTTGCCTCCAGATAAGCGA
Source organism: Bdellovibrionales bacterium (assembly GCA_965218815.1). GTDB lineage: Bacteria > Bdellovibrionota > Bdellovibrionia > Bdellovibrionales > JAGQZY01 > JAGQZY01. Next base: position 2,544,873 of record CBDCLX010000002.1, read on the forward strand.
GATGTTCATCACCGATTTCACCATTTCTGTGCATCTCCCTGAAAATATCCCCTGCTGTCTGCCGGTTGGTTTCCATCTTCCCACAACCAACAAAAAACAAAACCACCGATAACAGACAACAAATCCTCATAAAAGCTTTCATAACTTTCCATCCTCCCAGGATTTCACGCTTATTGATAAACCATTTGCTTTATATTTCATACCTGATTTCCAAAGAGAAACTCCGCGAAAACCCAATACACAACCAGTATATTATTGTTCGGTCAAATTCCCTAAAAATCAAATGGGAACTGACTTTGCAGAAGTGATGTCACCTGAAATTCAATCAACATTTCAGACCAAAGGTCCATAATTCAGAATGAAAAAAAGGATTTTTGGCCAGGTTTTTGACAAAAAACAAAGGAGAATAAAAAAAGAAATTATGAAAAATCACGTTTCTGACATTTTTAGACAGTTTTCTGAACAATTATCTATTTTTGGATCAAAGTCCTGTTTCCTGATCCGTATTTCCCCAAAAACTTTCGTAACGAGGCTGTCCATGCGGGCTGGCCCGAACTTCTCACAAACTTTCTGCTGCGGCTTTCAAGCTTCTGAAAGTTTGCCCGAACTAACTTAAGGAGAGTGTGTACCGTGGTGACATACTTTTTAAACTCCTGTTTGAGGAGAAACAGAGAAAGGTGAATAGAAAAATTAACAACATTGCTCATTAATGCTCTCCAGAAAATTTGGGGAAGTCCAGTATACTCCATCCCAAAGAAACGGAGTTGATTGCCTATAGGGAAAACATGGCATAATTCCATTGTAGGATACTGAGTGTTCCATTGTAGGATACTGAGTGTTCCATTGTAGGATACTGAGTGTGTCGTTTTGAAACATAAGTGGATCTGGTTTGTGAAGTTTTTTTATTCTTAAAAATATCTGGAAAGCTCAGGGGGAAATTGATATAATAAATTGTATTATTGGTTTTCATCGTAATCATTTTTTCAGAAGAAAAAGATGACGAAATGGGAAAGAATATTTTTGTTGAATATTACCAGGTCTTGGAGGGGGAAATATGATCGGAGCGAAAAAAAGTATAATCAAAATTATTTTTATTTTTTTATCCATTTTTATTCTGATGATGGGCTATCAAAACTGTAGTAAACAAAAGGTTAGTAAGGCTTCAAAAGTTGTCGGTCAAACAGATCCAGAATCACCACCAATACCGGAAGATCCCGATGATGATGACGATGATGATGATGATGATGACGATCCCATAAAGGCTCTCAGTAAATCCTCACTTCCTTTGCTCTTACCCCCAGGGGTTGTGGAAAATACAGAGACCTTTGCCAGAATTATCAATCTCTCTGACCGTTCCGGAACACTGTCCATCACTGTTTTTAATGATAATGGTCTCCCATTGGGGATCCGCTCTCTTTCTATAGGGGCTAAGGCGGCAGTTCATTTTTCTTCCACTCAACTTATCAATGGAGATACTGATTTGAGCTGGCAGGCTCTCAGTGGAGCCGGTCAGGGTTTTTTGCGGTTGAAACTTAATTCCAATGGTCTTGATATCTTGCCCAAAGTTTACGCCCGTGGTATCGGGGGTATACTCGGCCTTCATGAAGAAAAAACCTTTCATTACCAAATAGGTAATTATCAATATATAACGCCCACCCGCATTTTTAATCCGGCAAGCAACACTTCATATAGAAGTGAATTGCGTCTGGTCAATCCCAACGATCATGACGTGAGTGTTAAGATCAGAAGTCGGGATGATAGTGGAGCAAGCCCTGAAGGAGATGTGACATTGACCCTTTCGGCAGGACAATCCAGGTTGTTAACAGCACAACAATTGGAGTCCGGTGATTCTTCAATCACAGGCCAATTGGAAGATGGGGAAGGCAAGTGGCAACTTTTTGTTTACTCAAGTTCCCTTATCCAGGTCATGAATTTAATGAGAACACAGGTCAATGATGACAATGAGGTTATATTCACCGTAGATCAGGAATGGGATGATGACTCTATATATTTGAATAAATCTTCACTTCCCTTATTCTTACCTCCGGGGACTGTGGAAAATACAGAGACCTTTGCCAGGATCTCCAATTTTTCCAACCGTTCCGGAACACTGTCCATCACCTTTTTTAATGATAATGGTGATGAGTTGGGAACCCGCTTTCTTTCTGTAGAGGCCAATGCGACAGTTCATTTTTCTTCCACTCAACTCATCAATGGAGATACTGATTTGAACTGGGATGCTCTCAGTGGAGCCGGTCAGAACTTTCTGCGTTTGAAACTTGATCCAGACGGCCTTAATATCTTGCCTGAGGTTTATTCTCGCGGTGCCATGGGAATACCTAATCTTCGGGCAACAAGGGGAATTACCGATCTCAAAGAGGGAAATTATAATTACTTGACACCCATCCATATTTTCAATCCGGCAAGCAACACTTTATATAAAAGTGAGTTGCGTCTGGTTAATCCAGAGAGTTATAATGTGGATGTAAAAATCATAGCAATGGATGATACCGGAGCAAGCCCTGGAACGGATGTAACATTGACCATACCGGCAGGGCAATCCAAGTCGTTGACAGCACAGCAATTGGAGTCCGGTGATTCTTCAATTACAGGTCAACTGGGGGATGGAGTGGGCAAGTGGAGACTTTTCATTCACTCCCGTTCCACTATCCAGGTCATGAATTTGATGAGAACACAGGTTGATGATGACAATGAAGTTCTATTCACTATAAAATAATTGGTTCTGAAAGAATTTGTCGATCCTGAAAAAGTCTCATTCAGGATTGATGGAAGAGTTTTTCCATATCTTTTTGGTTCATTGGGCGGTAATCCCCAGGTTTCAGGCCGGAGAGTTTTAATTGACCAATGGAAACCCTTTTGAGCTTGACAACATCAAAGCCGATTTTTTGGAACATTTTTCTGACTTGTCGATTTTTACCCTCAGTGAGGGTGATCTAAACCCAATCCTTTTTGTCAGATCTTTTTTGAAGGTGTTTAATATGTGTGGCCCAGACTTTTCCACCCACAATACTGAGTTTTCTTTTATGAGATCCCCCGACGGGGAATCAATTTGCCCTGTGATGGATTCCCTTATTCAAAAATTCACTTTTCTGACCAAATCAGACTGGGAGTCATAAATTCTCAATCAAAACCCCATTCAAATGAACACAAAATGGGAGTCATAGAACAAAAAGATCAGAAACTCAGAAACTCAGAAACTCAGAAAAAACCCGGAATACAGGGTGGGAATATATCTCAATTTCATGAAAAATACCTGCTTTTGTAAGTAAAATCATATCATGTTCCACTTTACAGAGGGCAGAACTGGCCTATAAAGGCCTGAGGGCTGCCCCTTCTCTTAACTCTCGTTTGCATCCCTCAACCTCAAAATATCACTCATGCAACAACTCCCAACTCATATTCCGACTGATTAACAAAACAAGCCCTCATTCGACCAGGTAGCTTCCTTGCAATTGCCACAATAGCCCTCTTCTTCCCACGACGATGAGCTATGCGATTAAAGCTCTCCTCAAGAGCCTCGTCCAATGAAACAGCCCTCCACGCACATTCAACCAGAGTCTTACGAATTCTCGATGATCCCTGACGATCTATGTGTCCATCATGTGGAAGTGGATATTGAGGTTAAGGCTTCCACCGAAGCGTTGAATGAAAGTCACTGAACCTGTTCTGGCTCCTGACTTTTTAGTGAAACCCGCTTTTTTGATGAGAAAGGTGCAAAGAGTTCTGTTGACAAGACCCAAAACCTCTCCCATGACTTTGTGGTCTCTGGCAAACAGGAATCTGAGTTGAAAGGGAAAAGTCAAAACCCACTGTCTCATGGGTTTTTCGGGAAAAACCTCATCAACCAAATGGGTGGCACTTTCAGCCATTCTCCTGGCTCCGCAACTGGGACAGAATCCCCGTTTTTTGCAACTAAAGGCGACAAGCTTTTCATGGTTGCAGGATGTGCATTGGACTCTTAGAAACCCATGGGCCAGAACTCCACATTTGAGAAACTCGTCAAATTCCTTTCTGACAAATTCCGGAAGTCCTTTTTCATAATCCCGGTCCATTTGTTGACAGAAGTCCAGAAGATTTTCCTGGATGAGTTTGTAGAGAAGAGTTTTCTCCGGTTGGTGTCGTTTGTAACTGACAGAGGGATTGGAGAAATGGGGGTTGAGTAAGGCCATTGTATTAAAAATTCAATTTGAAGCCTTAAACCATAATAAGAATTTAAGTTTTTATTGAGTTAAGCCGATAAGAGAAGTAAGGGATGAGGGGAATCCAATGGAAAAATTACTTATTAAACCCGATAACCGGAAGTTTATTGTCTGGATAGTCATTATCCTGGGTTTGGTTGTGGTGGCATCATTCCAGAACTGCGGAACTTCCATTGAATCTTCAAAACATTCCTCAGTGGATGATGATAATCTCGGAGATCCTGGAAATAATAATCCTTTAGACAGGTTTAGCGACAACGAATCTGATGACGACGAGTCCGACGACAACGGGGTCCCGGGGGAAGGGTTTGGACTTCCTGTCCAATGCACCTATGGAACAGATTGTTGGATATTTAATTATCCCGATGCGGGAGAGGATTCCATTGTCAAAGACTTCAGGTGCCATCACATGACTTACAATGATCACAAAGGGACTGACATTGCGGTCCGTGACGTTGCGGCTATAAGACAGGGGGTTTCGGTTCTTGCTGCCGCCTCTGGAGAAGTTTTAAGATTGAGAGATGGAATTCAGGATGACTTTAATGGCACAAGAAACTTCCCCCAGGGACAGGATTGTGGAAATGGTATAGTGATTTCTCACGGGGACCAATGGGAAACACAATATTGTCATCTCAAAAATGGAAGTTTCAATGTTCAGGTTGGGGATCAAGTGGAGAAGGGACAGATCATTGGACTCATGGGTATGTCCGGGAATACAGTGTTTCCCCATCTTCATATAACCATAAGATTTAATGGTAATACTCTTGACCCTTTTACGGGAGAGGAGGTGTTTTCAGGATGTGGAAACACCACTGAACAGAATCTATGGCATAGTAGCGTACGTTTCAATGACGTACACCCTATCATCATAGCAACCGGTTTTAGTACGGGTCCTGTAAAAATGCCTTCTATTCAGAAGAATGCTTCCAGTCCGGAAACCCTGAGTTCGGACTCTCCAGCCATGGTTTTATGGGCTGTTATTATAGGAGTCAGACAAGGAGATGTTTTTCAACTGGAAATCACCGATCCCAATGGACAACAGGTGTTTTCAGGGGACAGAATCACTTTAAATCGCAACTATATTCGTTACTTCCGTTATTCAGGGAAGCGTTTGACCGAAGATTCATGGCCTTCAGGAACCTACACAGGTCGAGTGCGAATTGAGCGGACTGGTGGAAATAGTTCGGATATTGTAGTGAAAGAGTCCACTGTAGCGGTGAGAGTACCTCAATAAGTGGGGTCCGCATTATCCACCTGTAAATGAGGTAGTTTACAACTCTTTTTCACATTTTTTGGGGGAAGATCACTCTTATAATACCTGAAAATCCAAACACAACTGACATACCTGATCCGGGTTGAAATTTTACGAAATTTTGATGTTGTCGCCATCTTTAAAGAAAGTGTACTTTACATTTTCGTATTCTTTAATTCTTCCATGAGAAAGTCTATTCCACAACCTAAGGTATAGTTCAGCATGAAAACCTGTTTTATAATATTTTTCAAACAAAACCTCTTTCCCCCCTTCCAACAATGAACTGCGAGTGGCAACTATCCAGCCTTTTTTATTTGTGAGTACAAGTCTAGAATGCAGGGAACAAAGAAGGTTATTGGTGAAGATTCTCAACTAACCACTTCCTCTTATTTAAAGAGAATTGTTCAATCACTTTTAAATCTGTAATCATAAAGAGGGGACAAATCAGACGATGGGATCATAGCGGGACGTGGTTGGGCACATATTAAAATATCTTTTGCCAATTCAAGTTGATAATCAACAGCGTAGGTCCGCTTGTATTTTTGTTCTTTCCGGATTTTCTCTTTGAGGGCAAAACCCAAACGTCCCTCTTTGTTAATGCAATCCTTTAGTTGGGCCAGTTCTTCAGGACGGTTTTGTTCCCACGGAGTGTTTTCAAATCGAATACTGTTAAAAAACAACTGCTCCGGAAGAGAAATGGAGTCACCCAAGTCAATAGATTCACCGGTTTTTGAAATATGAAAATCAGGGATGATTCCATACCCCTGGGGTGATCTTCCACTATTTAAAACATAGATTCCCGAAGTTTGGTTCCTTTGAAGAGGTTTCATGGGTTCATTGGTTTCCGGATCAGGTGGCATTTGTATGGGTGTGATTTCCTGCATACTGCCCTTGCCTATAGTGCGGTCCCCTACCACCCAACCACGCTTCATATCCTGTATGGTCCCTGCAAAGATTTCTGAAGCACTGGCGGAATACTTATCCACAAGAACAACAATATTTTTGTTATAGGTTATTAAAGGAAGACGGGAACTAACATAGAAACCACCCTCAGTGAAATAAATGGCATCGGTCTCATCGGGGGTTTGGCTGACTTCACCATCTTTAATTGGTAAACGACGTAAAAGGGCACCCTTGTCCTGAATGAGGGTGTTCAGCATACAGGCCACCTCGTGAAGGTAACCTCCGCCATTACCACGAAGATCAATAATCATTCCTTTACTGTGGGAATTACGAATATCCCAACCCTGTAGATACATAAACTCAGCACAAAGGGGGAAATCTGAAATTCCAGGTAAAAGAGGCTGTAACGACTGAACCCAACTCTGGGTTGCCACATTTTCCAGAGGAGGAAGAAACCTTTCTAAAGGCAAATAAATAGCCTGGGGTTGTACAGAATGAATTTTGGCAAGGATTCCCCCCTGATTGGTATGTTCAATCCATGGAGTTTCAGAGGATGATTCCCCAGAGTCACAATCCAGGGGCTCCTGTTGGTTGAGTTCCACAAAATAATGAGTTATCAGCCAATGATCAAGGATAGACTTAGTCCCTCCCCTGGAGACCACAATCTCTTTTTCCTGATTGTCACAAAAACTGAGAACTCCAATCTTTACCTGGGTCCCTGCCTGGCCTCTGATTCTTAAGCGAATGTCCTCTTCGGTCTTTTCGTTGAAAGCCAATCCTCTGATATCAAAACCATCAATACTAAAAATAAGATCTCCCTTTCTCAAACCTGCCTCTCTGGCCGGAGAGTCCTTAAATGGAAAGACCGCTAAAGTGATTTCTCCACTTTCTGTTTTATAGAATCTAAGATCAGCCCCTATTGAAGCGGAGTTTTTGTCAAATTCCGATGTAAGTATCAGTTCTTTTGGTACTAAAGAGCTGTGGGGATCAAAAGCCTCACCCAAATAAGTGTTATATGTTTCTCCCGCAAGGGCACTTTGATCTTCCAGGGGAACTTTTTCCGTAAACTCAAGAACCTGTTGAACAATGTTATTAAACTCCAGAGGGTCGTCTGCACGGTCGGGAACCTGTGTGTTGGAAGTCTGTATGCCGGGGGTTTGCGTTTTGAAAAGCAAACGAAAGGACTCCCTCCGTTTTGCCTGCATTGCCGAAAACTCTTCCCGGTTTATTGGATGATCCGGTCTGGAATAGGGAATAATTTCCAGTTTATCGGTCTCAGAGACTCTTAATTGGTAAGATTCATCTTCTCTGCCAATTGAAAGCAGCCTGTGAAAAACCATCAGACAGGCACTGAATTTTTTCTCAGATTCATAACAGTTCTCCTTTTTCAGATCTTTGAAAACTTCCCTGAAATTGTATCCCGTATCCCTCCAGGCCTGTTTGATTTCATCATCCGAGAAAATCCCCCATGAATTTGAAAACAAGAGTATAAAAAATATAAGGATAAATACTTTCATTTTTTCCTTTTATACTGATCGTGTTTGAAATTTCATAAATTTAATTCATGGTTTTATCTTTCAAACAGAATCAGTATAGGTTTAAACACATCCACCAGGTTTTCAGCTTCCATAATCGCCGACCTCATATCCGGATCGCTTGTCTCATTATTTTTATAAGCTCATGACTCAATTTATGATGTATTCACAGAAATAAAGGAATTAAAAACAAATATAACCATATCCGTCGGGCCATTCGGCCCGACAATAACTAAATATTCAAATCATAATACACCCCACACCTCAACGACTTTATTTCCATGTCACACTCATGCTGGAAGATGCTGTGGATTGTGAGATGGCTTTTGCCGAGGATGTTCTCTCCGAGGGAATCGCCGGTCTGACCATGAAGGATATGCGTTCCTATCTTGAATTTGTGGCCGACCAACGTCTGGAGGCTTTGAGCATTCCAAAACGCTTTCACTCCAAAAATCCTTTCTCATTCATGGAGCTTCAGGATGTGCAGGAGTTGACCAACTTTTTTGAAAGAAAGGTCTCGGCCTACCAGGTCGGAATTCCCGGTGAAGTGGCCTTTGACGAAAATTTCTGATTGAATCTATTTAATCCTATAAAAAACAACCAAATAACTTCTTTTAATATTTCCCTGTCTCGTGATAATCTTATCAAATACATGAAATATTTATTTTTCATAATCTTGTTTTGCTCCTATGTGGCTATCTGTGAAAGTCCAAATAATGATACGGAACCGGTTTGTAACTCATTTGAAGATGAAAACTGCAAGGATAAAGAGTTTTCCCAGGAACCCCGGATATCACAGTCAGGATACGAAAAAGTCAGACAATCCGTATGGAAAATTTCCAACGAAAAAAGATCGGGTACAGCTTTCGCCATACGCCCCAATTGGTTTATCACCAATTTCCATGTGGTTTTCAGTAAAGAAGAGCTCCTAAAAAACGAGGGTGTCAAAGATTTTTTTCTGTCACAGGAAGGAAGCCCTCATGAAGTGCGAATCTCCAGAATTCTCACCATTTCCATTCCATTTGATCTGGTTCTCATTGAAACAGTGGAGAGTGTGCCAAACCATTTAAACCTTGCTGACTCCTTTGCACACAAAAGTGAAGACTTGTTTGTTTTCGGTTACCCTAAAAAGAATCTTAAACAAGCCAGAAAGATCAGGGGAGATGTTTACAAAAGTCAATATTTCTATAGTTTTCCGGTTCACCTTTCCAACCTCTACGGATTCAGTGGAAGTTCCCTGTTAAATACAAAGGGAGATGTTATCGGAGTGATCTTTATGCAAATTAGTAGTAATTTGATGGGTGTCATTGATCTGGATTCTTTAAGAAATTTTATTTCAGGAACAACAGGGACAAGTTGTTTTAAAGAAAGAAGTCCTCAAACCATGAACGTGGAAGATTGCATACAAATGGCCAAAAAAGACACTGAGAAAATCATCAAAAGCAATCCCCTGGCCCCATACCAATGGGCTTACTGGAAGTTTACAAATGTCCACAAAAGAAGAAGAAAACTTTTCAAAGAGTCCTGTGAGGGAAAGTTTATGATAGGATGTGTTGATTACGGCTCTCTGGCAGAACAAGACTTTGATTTTTCCATAGCCCGGGATTCTTATCAAAAAGCCTGTGAAGATGATACCGGAATGCTACAGGGTTGCCACAAACTTGGATTGCTGGCTGAAAAACAGAAGGATATTCCTGCAGCCTGGGATTCTTATCAGAAAGCCTGTGAGGGTGGTCTTATGATAAGCTGCCATAGGCTTGGAGTCCTGTTTGAAAAACAGAGGGACTTTCCCCAGGCCATGGACCATTATGAAAGGGCCTGCAATTACGGAATGCTCCCATCCTGTGTTGAGGGTGCCTTTCTGGCCCAAACGCTGGGTCAGTCTTCCAAGGCCAAAAATCTCTACGAAACAGCCTGCCAGGGAGGAAACGATATAGGATGCGATAACTTCAAACGTTTGTCAGAATAAAAATCCAATGAAATCAGTAAACTGTCCTTAAAGTCTATGTTCAATCTTATTCCATTTACTGGTTCCTGGGGGAAAATGGCATACTGTGACCTTGACGTTCTCTTGGTCACAAAAATGGATTGGATGATTTTTATGTCTATAGATGAAAAAAACCTTGTCTCTTTTCCAAAAAATTTATTTATTCTCTCCATTTACTGTATTCTTCCCATGTTCATGAATAAAAAATATTTCATTTTTCCTCTGAAAAAAATTTTTTTCATTCTGTTTTTTATTTTCCAGTCTCAAGCAAAAGCGGATTCCTCTTCTGCAGATAGAATCAAGACCTGTCTTCCCCATGTGAAGAGAAACCTTCAGCAAAATCTGAATATTCGCGTGAGTGAAGGGGATCTGGAGATTTCAGATGATGGTCAGATTATCAAACTTTCATCTGAAGTTCTTGATTCAAGCACGCGTTTTCAGCATTACCCCCATATCTTCTTTGATCAGATCAAATGGTGTCCAATCATGGAATCCTTTGATCTTGTTGTTTCCCATTTGTCAAAAATTGGCTTTGATCCCTCTGAAATGAATCAGTTCTTAAAAAAACGATTGCATCAGGCAGAAGTTGCCGAACTGCCCGCCTTAAAATACCAAATTGGTGAATCATGGGATCGAAAACCTCTGAAAACCGTATTGGAACAGGACCCAAACCCAATTCTTGGAAAACTCTCAAAAAGCTATATTCTGGCCCAATACTATAAGCCTCTAGCAGATGGGAAAGAGAAATATATCTATTGGACAGGCTCTGTTTATTTTGGTTCTTTTGACAAATATGAGGTTTTTTCTCTCCCCTATCATGCCTTAATTGAAGAGGGATCCGAAGAAATAGTGACTTGTAATAATTTTAAATTTAGCTCACCAGCTATCAAAAAGAAAAAAATTCCTGGCCACAGACAAATTCTGTCATTACCCTCTGTGGATATCGTGTTCTGTCTGTTGGATCTGAGAGATACGGATCATAATCTTATTGCCACAGAAATTGACTGGAGTCAGGATTTCCATGAACAGATTGAACTTATAACTCTTGGAACTGGTTCCCACAATCCATCCGGTGAAACTGAAATCACAATTGATTTTAGTCATGAATGTCGGTCATTGGTCCCCCTGACGGAAGCCCAATATTATGGACCCGACAAACGTTTTCCGGGAAACTATCGTCTGGCCATGGGTTGCGATGTTTCAAAGGGAAATTCAGGTGACGGTGTTTTTGAAAAACAAACCGGGAAATACATCGGAATGGTCACTACCACAAGCCTCTACACGTTTCCACAACTCGCCTCAAGTGTCATGGATGGAACCCTTGAAACACAGAGATTATACGGAGAAACATCCCATATAATTCCCATTCCCCTGATCAAAGAAACCCTGGAAAAACTCCTTGAATCAAATGAAACCCCTTTGGAACAAAAAGATTTTGTTCGCTGGCTCCTGGAACAGAAACATCACTAAAACTCTTGTATTTATGCCGCCAATGCTGGAGGAAAGTTGAAAGTGATTTCCTCCATAGAGGAGCCTGAAGTCATCAAAAAGATTCTCACCCATCTGGGGTTGGATTCAAAAGTCCCGGAACCCCATTCTCCCAGAGCTTCACCTGAAGAGGGTGATTTCAGATTAATGAACTTTTTCATATTCACCTCTATGTGCTGTTTTCATTAGAAATGAACCAATGAGTCATGACTTTGATTATACTAAAGGCATAGTTATTGAAGATTATTTTTTCAGGAATGTGGATGTTTTATATCTCAATTCATTTGAAAATAAATCTTACTCTGAAGGATACGGTCTGAGAAGCACCTCAACAAAAACATAGTTTGCCTGACTTTTATCTCCTGTCTTCCGGTTTTTCTAAAAATCCACTTTCCGGAAATGAATTGTCCACAATGGGTGACCGATCTATATTTTGAACTTCAGCCAGAGTCTCATCTCCTGACGGATCACCTGCAAGAGGTGAGAGATACTGATCTATCCCTGATTCCCTGGCCATTCTCAAAAAAACTTCAGAAAAACTTTCTCCGGACTCAATCCCGGAACCCAAAGACTTCCTGTAAAAGTAGTTTAATTCCCACATTTTAGAAAAACACTCGCTCAAAATATCGAAATATTTAAAACAACTTATGTGTGCATAAAACCCAATCCTAGACAGTTCCGGGTAGGGATTGTCCTCATTGTAAGTTTCATTATTAAACACAAACCCGGCTCTTTCAGCATAATTAGCGTAAGCCAGCCCAGTAGCCCAACGGGAAATAGCATACAGGTCTTCATCAGTATGGGAAGGAATAATAGAAGGATTTTCACAGAAATTGGCAAAACCGGTTTTTGAAAAATTAATAATTATAAAAAAAAGAAGGATGTATTTCACAACGACTTTAAAATACCAGAATCACACAAATTTAACCAACTCTTTCTATTTCTGGTTTTCATAAACAATCCTTATTGTTAAAAAATCATTTATACTTAGTCGGTCCTGAAAAAGTCTCATTTGACCTTGTTTTCAGATTTCTCTTTATAAATCTATTAAGAGTTTTTTTAGATGGTGTTCCACATAATCTTTATGGTCGGTGAAACAATTTGAGAAGCTTTGAAGAATTCCTCGCTTCTTATCAACTTCTGCCAAAAGCAGGGATCCGGCATCGGAGGTCACATGGCCTGCTGAAAAATCAGCAACACCTTGCGTTGTCTCAAACCTTGAAATTCAATCTGTTTTGTAAAACCCTCTGTATTCATAGGGAGTCCTTTCGTTTTGTTGTAATACCTCAATTTTATTGAGGAAAAACTGAAAGTCACTCCCTATTTTTATTTTTTTTATGAGAAATGCGGGCTAGTATTGGTTTGACGGAGACATGGAACGTAAAAGGCTCTCAATATTTTCCGTCACACGGTAAAAAGTTCGCAGAGAGACTCGTCCGGAATTGTCTTTACCGGGGGAAAAGCGTTCCAAAATTCCATAAGACTTTTCAGTGATGGCCTGGACCCTGTCACTGTTCCTTCTGTCCATACCAATAACAATGTTAAGAAAAAACTCAAAGAGTTTCAATTGCAAACCCAACCAGAAACGACATTCACGCTCCCATTCCGTATCCCATTGGCCCTCTTTCAGTGATGATGTGATTGCTGAAAGATCTTTTGTCAGCTGTTCAATGAGATTCACCTGATGGTAGCGTCTCAGAATGTCCCTGGCCTGCCAGTCACAGGAATATTGGCAACCAATGGCTGAACAGAGTTGCTTGATTTCATGGGACACCCGGGTGGAAATTCCCTGGTAATGACTCAATCGTTTATTGATTTCCCTTGTCTCATGATTGGCTTCCCGAACTAATTTAAGGAGAGTGTGTACCGTGGTGACATACTTTTTAAACTCCTGTTTGAGGAGAAACAGAGAAAGGTGAATTGAAAACTCACCACTATGATATTTATGAAATATGATTTTCTGACTGACCTGTTTTTCATATTTATCCGGTTTTAACAGGGAACAACCAATGACCATCCACACAAAGGGTAAAACAAAAAGAGGAACCACGGAAAAGTAAATAAAATAAGCCAGAATACAGATTTGAAAACCTGAAAGAAACGGATTCCCCTGAAAGAAAAGAACAAGTGGTTCTCCAATGAAGGAGAAAAGAATCAGACAAAAGATCAGTTGCAAAACCTGAAAAATTCCCATGGTCCAAATGGCAAAATAGAGTCGCTGATGACCCCGGACCAAAGCCCTGTAAAACCCAAAAAGAGAAAACAACCAATGGAAAAAGAAAAACAGGGGAAACCAGAGAATATCCAATCCAATAAAGGAATGCAATGCGGACAGGCTTATTAAAAAACCAATGGGCGTTCTGAAAAACAGTGTGGTCACAACAACAAGACAGAAAAATAAAAGACCCCCCCCTGAATCCTGTTGAATGCCAAAAGGAAAATTCAGGATGACCTGGTCAAAAAAAACCAGCGAGAGAAGAATAAAGCCCAAAATCCCCATGGCCGGACCTGCATGACAGAAGGTTTTTTTTCTGAAGAGCAGGCTGACAATAATTCCCAAAAAACATAAGACCAAACCGACGACAAGATCAATAGCCGCCAGCACCAAAACAGAAAAGCCCATACCAATAAAGCTGCCCAAAAACAAAACCAGGATCTGATTTTTGGTGAAGGAACCCACATTGATAAAGGATAAAAGCTGAGTGAAAAAGGCTTTCTTCCGAAAGCTGAAAAACTGAAGACCAAAGGCAATAAAAAAATCACCGACAAGACTCTGACCCAGTTGATTGAACATCCATGATTGCAGGGAACCTGGCCCCATGGACAGACGAACGGAGAAGGAATCCAAAAGAGAGTTGATAAAAACAGAGAGAATAACAAAAACAACCGGAAGAAATATTCCAACGTATGGTAAAAGAATCTCAGAATTCAAGTTAAACGGATCCCCCTGTCACAGGACCTATAGACATCGTAACGAACCAGTTTTCCCTTGTACAAAAAATCCGGCTTTCCATATAGATAATCCCCGTTTATGGGACGTTTGACAACCACTCTTTTAATACCCCTGTTTAAGGCCTGAGCAATGACTCTTTGCACATTACAGGTTTCATGGGCAATTTCCCTTAAAAAAACCATTGACTTTTTTGGTTTTGATTTGTTTTTTGTGTTTTCAAACATGGGGTCCAGATAGAGGCCCTGAACCCCTTCTGAAAAAAGGGAAACTCCCTTAAGTCCATCCAAAAGTCTGATTTTTAAAAACTGTTTCAGATCCGGGAAACGACTCAGTGCCTCTTCCACAAGACAAAAGGGAATGGGATTGATTTCAAAACCAAGGACATGGATACCAAAGGAAATGAGATGAAGGGCATCCCCGGCCAAACCCAGGGTTCCGTCAATGACCCTGAAATTCTTCTGCCCTTCATAACCAAGAGAACGACACAGGATGTCCTTCCCAAAACCCTGTCTTTGTTTTTGGAGACGGCTGATCTCCTTTTTAAAATCCAGATGAATGGAAAAGCGAGTGCTTTCTTTGGGCTTTCGCACTTTTAACACTCCATTTTCAATCACAAAATAGTAATCTTCAATGGGTTCGTGGATCCTGGTGAAGTTAAATTTTTTCACCAGCTTCAGAGAGGCCTGTCTCCATTGATTGTCTAAAACCAGGACAACCATGTTGGACTCATAAAAATAAAAACAAGAAGACTGGACTCAATAATGTAGTGCAGTTTTTGCAGACTCAGACAGTCGCTGATATGGGAGGAAAGAAAAGAAGTGGCTCTGTAAAGCCGATGATTGATATAAACTTCAAAACAAAGTGAGATCACAATCAGAAGGATGATCTCCTTTTGCATCATCATAAAGGCAAACAACCCAAGAAACAGAAGGTGCCCCAAAGACAAAAAGGAATAAACGGATTTTGACCTCTCAAAACCCACCAGAGTGGACAGGGTGATGATTCTGGCTCTGCTGTTGTAATAAATGTCCCGAACCTGTTTGCAAAAGTCATACTTGAGAGCATGGTAACCAAAAACTCCACCCAAAAGGGCTGAAGCCAGACTCAACCTGTTGTAAAGAAGAAATTCATAACCCAAAATCAGAAGGGGACCTGTCATCCAGAAAGTGTTAAACAGATTGAACCCTTTATGACGGCGGTTAACAGCCATGGATGTCATGGTAAAACCCACAACAAGAACCCACAGAACAAGCACCATGATTAAAGGCTTTTTAAAAAAGCAATAACTTCCAAAGAGAAATGAGAGGAATAAAAAGACAGCAGCCAGGTGACAGGCCTGGTAAGGACGTATGAATCCATGAAGAAGGGGTTTGCCTGTGTTGTACTCATTGACCCGATCCACGCCATTCACATAATCACTGTAATCGTTATAGAGAGTCAAAGCCATGAAAAAAGACTCCAGGGAAAGGAAGGAAAACAGGACCAGTTTATGGGAAGCCCACCCATACCTGTAAAACAAAAAGGAAAGTCCCCCAAAAACGGGAAAAGCCAGGTAAATATTACGGGGCAGAGAGTACCACTGCCTCAAAGCTCCAAACAGGGAAAGGGATTTTTTTTTTATAATTTTAAAAGTGACAGTCTCATCAGAACAATTGATATTGAGACTTCGGACCGGTTGTGCAAAATGGGTTTTGGAAAAACGCCCTGTAAGGGTGGGCCAAAATTGTTTGTTTTTTCTGGAAAGAGTGACAAATTCACTCAATGTTTATCTCTTGTTTCAGGTGTTTGTCGCCAATATAAAAGTTCCGGGATGTTTTTCAGATCATCCACTAATTTCCGTTGATCCTCTCTGAGGTGCCCGGACAGACTTTTCAGCTTGTGTTGATAAAGATCAATTTCCTCCTGATTGATCCTGTCAAAACGGCCCAGAGCTTTTTGAAAAAAATCCTCCCCACCCACAATGCGGTAAACCTCCTCCAGGCTCTGAATGTTTTTAAACTGCAAACGGGTTTGGGAATCCATATCCTGACAAAGAAAAGCACCAAAAGAATTCAGATAACCTGATCGAAGATCCCCCAAAATGGTTTTATTCTCATTATTTCGGATATCATAATCCAAAAGATCATCACTTCTCTGAAACAAAAGGCCAAGGCTTGTTCCCAGTTCCACAATCAGATTTTTTATATTCTCATTGCAATGACCAAGGGCTATAAAGGGGGCCAGCAGGCACCACCTGAAAAGAGAAGCTGTTTTCAGGTTGTGAACTTGGGTGAGTTGTTCAAATTTTAATTGAAAATCACCTGTAAGGGAATCCTGGATCCATTCCCCTTCAAGAAGTTCAGCGATGGTCTGGCTGGTCAGCTGCACCAGCTCAATGTTTCCAAAAGAGGAGAGATTTGTCATCACCCTGGCCAGTAAGTAATCTCCAGCCAGGACGGAGTACTCAGGACTGTACTTCAGCCAGGCCGAAGTTTTCCCTCGTCTGAGAGGGGAGCGGTCCACAAGATCATCATGGAGGAGGCTGGCGTTATGGATAAACTCAATACTCTGACAGAGAAGTTTAATGGTGTTCCTGTCATGTCCCAGGGGCAGGGCCACTTTCCGGGTGAGTTGGGACCGGAACCCTTTTCCCCCCTGGAAAAGATCATCATAAAGGGAAACCAGCCTGGGCAGATAAGATGGGAAGTCTTTTTCAGAATAATATTTAATGTTCATCACTCACCCGAACTTCTCATTAACTTTCTACTGCCGCTTCCAACCTCATCGAAAGTTAATGAGAAGTTCGGGCTAAACGGGCGAGTATAGCAGAATGGTGGCGAAAAAGTATTTGCATTGTTTCTGCTTTGAGTCAAAAACAGGTCTTTATCAATGGGCAGGGCCATGGCAAAAAAGGTCATGGAGTTTCAGACCCGGATTAAAATCCATTTTGATGAAGCAGACCCTGCGGGAATGGTCTTTGCCGGTCATATCTTCAACAAAATCCACCGTTGTTATGAGGAATTTATTGAAGCTCTTGGTCAAAACAGCCAAAAGTTCTTTATGGGCACTGATCTTATTTATCCCATACGTCGTATGGAGGCTGAGTATTTCAAGCCTCTTTCAGTTTTAAACACTTACCAGACGACCATCCGGGTTTGCAGTCTCTCAGAGTCCGCTTTTCAATTACAGTTTGACATCAAAGAGAAAGACCATATCTTTTGTCAGGTCCGCTCTATCCATGTCTGTTGTGAAAAGCAAAAAATGAAAAAGACAGCCCTCCCGGGGGATTTAAGACAGAAACTGGAATTGTATCTGGAAGCTCTGTAAAAGCCGGAGGAAGAGCAGCGACTTCAATCGCTTATAACTCTGACACTCACAGCACAAGGCCCTTTATTGCCCTCACCCACTTCAAACTCTACTTTGTCGCCGTCCTGTGGTTGAGGGCCCTGAACCTCTGAAATATGAAAGAAAATATCTGATCCATCTTCTCTTGTGATAAATCCAAAACCTTTTGTCGTATTAAAAAATTTTACGGTACCTGTCATAATTTGTTTTTCCTTTTCTGTTTAATTGACCTTTGAAAGGGCATCAAAAATAAATTCAGGCGACAAAGTCCATAATCCTTAAAGATGCTGCTTCCAAAAGATTTTTATATTCTATCCTCAATTTTAAATAAAAGCAAAATGTAATTGCCACCTTTCTTTTGTGAGGCGTGTACACCGCTCTGCATATACTCATCCGGTTTGGATTTTCATGGGAATTCCCTTATTAATGGCGGAATTTTCAAACACGACCAATGTATAACATATCTGGTCATGAGTCAATTTCAAACCGGGTGAGAGCAACGGACACCCGAGTGACTCCGGCTCAATCGGGAAATCAGTGAAAAACCCTGATCCTCTCCCAGTGCCTTGATTTTATCCCCGTCAGACAAACGGGCCACCACCAGCACAGTGTCCATACCCATGGCCCCGCAAGCCT
Organism: Bdellovibrionales bacterium; assembly: GCA_965218815.1. Lineage (GTDB taxonomy): Bacteria > Bdellovibrionota > Bdellovibrionia > Bdellovibrionales > JAGQZY01 > JAGQZY01. The sequence goes on from CBDCLX010000002.1 coordinate 2,563,171, forward strand.
TGGCCGCCAGGATCTCAGGCTGTTCTCTCAATTTGCTCACATCAGCTCTCACTTTGTGGTCACTGAGTCCCAGTCCACCCAAAATGTCATAATAATGGTTCAGGGACTGACAGAATATTTTTAAGCTGGCCTGTTCAAGGGAAGTCCTGGCTGATACCAAAGTGGGTATGAGGAGTTTAAGGTTTTTATCTTGTACATCCCTCCTGATGTGCTCATGGGTTTTTTGTTTATAACCGGTATTGAAAATGTAAATTTCATAGCCCGGAAAGGGCCAGGCCAGTTTTTCACAGGAAAAATTCATGCCATCATACCAACAAAGCCCTCCACAAACCTGGGCCACAAGGTCCGCCCCGCTGGGCTTATAGTCAAAAACACAGCTTTGGTAGGTGTTGATAAAATTTTTCAAATCGCTGAGAATGAGTTTCCTGATTTCCCCTTTCTCACAAATTCCTCTTGTGGAGTCTTTGGTTTTTAACACAAGTTCATAAACAAATACGGACAGATACTCAGCCGTGGAACGGCCAAATCCTCCACCGCCCCCATAGGGGTCATCAATGGAGTAACCCACTTTTTGCTTCATTTGCTTATATAACTGACCTGCTGGGCTGTCAGGGTGAAATCCAGCGGGCAGGTCCCCGGCAGTTTTTATTGGAAAATGTTCCCCATCTCCTTTTTTGTTTTTTTCATGGTGAAATTCAGAGGATGAACCGGTGGTCCTGATAATAAAACAGGGTTCTGTGGCCAAAACCATGGAGGCCGTACCCCCCAGAGCCAGATACTCTCCAATCACAAAAGTTTTACTGGGAATTTCAAAGTGAAGAATCATTAACCAGGCCACTGTCCCGGGCCAATTGCAGCTTGCGGATTCTCTGTAAAATCTTCCAGGCATCGCTATGGGATATCCGCTTTTTTACAGCCAGAAGCTGTTCCAGTTTTCTTTGCAAAGGCTGACTTTCCTCTTTGGAGGCACCCACCCCCATGGTGAGGTTTTTAATATGAAGCTTCATATGACCTTCAATAATACCTACAGTGGTCAGGGCTTTAATGGCTCCCAGATTTTGCACCAGACCAACGGCTGCACAAATACGAGACAGTTCAGAAGCCCCCTTCACATTGAGCATTTCAAGACACAAACGGGCTGTGGGATGAAGAGAGGTGACCCCTCCAACAGTTCCCACAATGAGGGGGGCCTTAAAACTTCCAAAAAGACTTCCATGCCTGTAATGCCACTTTGTGATGGAACGATATTGACCGTCCCGACTGGCAAAAGCATGGATACCCGCCTCCACAGCTCTCCAGTCATTACCTGTGGCAATCAGTATGGGGTCAATACCATTGAGAACACCTTTGTTGTTGGTGGCGGCCCTGTAAGGGTCCCTTTCAGCAAAAAGGGAGGCCTCTTCAATTTTCTGACCCATATCCCTGTCAATATTTTCCAGGACGATCCGGGCTTCGGTGAGTTTACTGTCCACTAAATTGGAGAGAATACACATGGTGACCTTCTCTCCACTGGCCTCTTCAATAGGAGTTTTCAGATATTCACAAATTTGATTGATAACATTGGCCCCCATGGCATCACAGGGGTTGAAGTGAACATGAAACACAGCCATGGACGAACCATCTTTGGAGTCCACAGAACGGAGGACAATATCCTCAATACCCCCACCACGATGGACCATGGATGGAGTCACCTGCTCATTGGCCTGTTTCATCCATTTCTCCTTTTGATCGGTCAAAAGTCTTTGCAGGTTGTGAAAGTCTTTAACCTTTCCAATCTGGATCTGACCCAAAATGGTCTGTCCTTTGATCGATGTGATGATTTTTCCGTTCTGACGAACCCATCTGGCGGTCTTACTGGCCGCCGCTATAATGGAGGTTTCCTCAACAGCCATGGGAATGATCCGGTCCACTCCATCAATATTGAAGTTGGTGGCCACCCCCAGGGGCAATTGGAAATAACCTATGGAGTTTTCAATAAAATTGTCCGCCAAAGACAGGTCATGGACTCCACCGGTTTTGAGATATTCAATATCACCCTTTGTGAGAGCCTTCATCTCAAGGAGACGTTGAAACCTTTGATCCCGATTGAGTTTGGAAAAACCTTTAAACAGATGCTCTATGCTTGCCACGATAATAACTCCCTTCGACCAATAAGAGATTCAACATGGGTCAGACCCAAACAAAACAAAGCCACTTTCAACTCCTGCTCCAATTGCTCCATTTTCTCTGAAAGATTTTGGCTTCCCTTGAGAACGGCTTTCAGGATAGGTTGGGCATAACCCACCTTGGAGGCTCCCAGGGCCAATAATTTAGCAGCATCCAAACCACTTCGCACCCCCCCAGAAGCCCAGAGTTCTCCGTCAAACCCGGACTCAAGACCATTTTCCAGAGACTCCACCGTGGACAAACCCCAGTCAAAAAAAGTATTGGCCACCTTATATCCCATATCCGTTTCCTTTTGCCTTAAACCTTCAACCCGTCCCCAATGAGTCCCGCCAAAACCACCGACATCAATGGCAGCCAGACCCAGTCCTGTCAAATATTTAAAACTCTCTTTGGAAAAACCACAACCGGTTTCCTTTAAAACCACAGGACAATTGAGTGTTTGGCAAAGCTTTTCCAGAGCTTTTAACCCACCCCTGAAACGGGGGGTGCCTTCCGGCTGGAGGACTTCCTGAAGGGGGTTGGTGTGTATCACCATAAACCGGGCTTTTAAAGAGTCCACAAGATTCTGGACCTCACGGACTGAAGTTGCGATCAGTTGGGAGAGTCCCAGATTGCCAAAAAGCACCACATCAGGAAAGTCTGACCTCAGTGATTCACACTCTTTAAAGGCCAATGGGTCAAAAAGCTGCCTCCTCTGGGATCCCACCCCCATCATCCATCCCCTCTTCTGGCATTGGGAGACAAGCCTGTTGTTGATGGCAGGAGCATCCTCATGACCCAAAGTCATGGAACTGACAAAAAGGGGTGAGTCCAGGCTTTGACCAAAAACCCCGGTTTTCAGCTGAACTTCCCGAAAATCAATTTCAGGAAGGGGGTTGTGCTGAAATTGCAGAAGAGAGAACTGATCGCTTGAAGTCTGACTCTGACTCTGTAAAGAGATATTGATATGATCTTTTTTCCTCTGTCCAAAAGTCCGGGAGGAAAGATTTTTGTCTGTTTTCAATTTTCAGGTGGCCGAAAGAGTTTGTCTTATAATTTGAGAAAAACCTTCTGTGTCGTGAACAGCCATATCAGCCAGAACTTTTCTGTCCAGTTCCATACTGGACCGGCTGAGAGCACCCATAAATTTTGAGTAACTGGTTCCATTGAGCCTGGCCGCAGCGGCAATACGAATGATCCACAGTTTACGGAATTCTCTTTTTCTCGCCTTGCGATCACGGTAAGCATAAGCCATGCCCCGATCAGTTTTTTCTTTGGCCACAGAAAACACCCGGCTTCCTGCTCCACGGTAACCTTCTGCTCTTTTTAAGATCTTGTTCCGCCGTCTCCGGGCCTTAAAACCTCTTTTTACACGCATTTCAAATCTCCTTCTATAATAGATTCAAACACTTCTGAATGTTTTTGAGATTGGCTGAATGGACATAAACCTTATCGCCAAGATGCCTTTTTCTTTTTGAACTCTTGTTACTGAGAATATGGCGTAAGCCCCTTTGGGCCCGTTTGATCTGTTGGCGGCCTTTCACCCGAAACCGCTTTTTGGAACCTGAGTGGGTTTTCTGTTTCATTGTCGTTCCTTCCTATTTGATTTCCTTGTGCAGGGTGTGTCTGCCAAGAAAGGGGTTGTATTTCTTTTTTTCAAGACGTTCCGGGTGGGTCTGGGTGTTTTTTTTGGTGGTGTAACGGGAGGGCGGACGACTCAACCCACGGGCTTCAGTGCATTCCAGAGTGATAATTCTGACTTTGCCTTTTTTTGCCATAATAAAATCCTTTGATTCTACACCAATACCAGACCAATGCCAGGTGGGTTTTCAGACCGGATCATGCCATGGAAAATCCATGAAAAACCAGTCTCTTTTTAAAATCTTTTTAAGACAGAGTCATCCGATACCGTGATAATGCGACTAGTTATTTCAGTGCTTTCAATAATAGGAGATCCACACATAGACTTGTCTTCTCTGCTCGTGATGTACACCACTTTTATATAATACGTCCAGTCATTTTTTGAATTCCGTCAGGGTGCAAGCAGTTACGATCAATGAAGTTCGGGTTAGCCATCTGGTTTTTTAAAGGGCAACTCCATTTGAACAACCAAGCCCGTCGGCTGATTCTGGAAAAGGCGAACATAACCGTTGTGATCGGCAATGATCTTTTTGACGATGGTCAGACCCAGCCCTGACCCTCCCGGTCTCTTGGAATAATAGGGTTCAAACATTCTCTTCATCTCACCAGGATGGACTTTTCGACCGTTGTCAATCACACTGAATGTGACACGTTCCCCCTGATTGTCCATTCGGGTTTTAATCAGTATCCATGGGTTCTCTCTTTTGGAAACGGCATCGACAGCATTTTCGACCAGATTGAAAACGGCCCGACTCAATTGTTCAGGATCAAAGTAAAATTCATTCAGGGTTTTATCAATATCTGTTTTAAATTCAATGGACCGGTGAGCCTGCCTGTAAAGAGAAATCAATTTTGTCACAAGATTGTTTAAATCACTGAGACAGGGGTTGATGTCCGGCAGCCGGGCAAACTGGCTGAACTCATTGATGAGAGATTTTAAGGAGTCTGTTTGTGTGATAATCATATTGGTGCAATCAGTGAAGGCCGGATCCTTGATTTTTCCGGAAAATTTCTTTTGGAGTCTCTGGGCGGAAAGTTTTATGGGGGTCAGTGGATTTTTTATCTCATGGGCAATCCTTTTGGCCACCTCTTTCCAGGCTTCAGCCCGTTGAGCCTGGATGACATCCGTTAAATCCTCAAAAGCCAGCACTTTACCAATATCCTCGACTTTATCATTATAAAGGGATGAAATTTTAAGCATGGATGGGATTCCTGAATCCTGACCATCCAGGATCATTTGTTTTTGTATGCTGTGCAGTTTGTGAACTTTCATTTTTCTGACCAACTGACGGTACAGCTTTAAATATTCAGGCTCCAAAATCTCATGGATTTTTTTATTGATGGAGTTTTGGGGGTTGATCTGAAGCAACTGAGAAGCTTTTTCATTGACCATGGTGATTTTATCCTGGGAATCCAGTGAAATCACTCCTGTATTCACATTGGAAAGAACCACCTGAATGTAGCGTCGTCTCTGATCCAGTTCATCCAGCGTGGTCTTCAGACTGTTATTGGCATCCAGGACTTCTTTGCGGGAGTGATCCAGGGCTGACACCATGAGATTGAAGTTTTCAGCCAGTTGAACCACTTCAGTTTCCCTGGAATCTATATGAACCTTCTGGTAATCCCCTTCGGCAATTTTCCGGGTGGCCTGCCCCAGGGTTTCAAATGAAAAGGAAAGATGTTTTGAAATGTAAACCCCAAACCAGACGGAACAAAAGAGAATCATCAGGGTTGTCAGAACCAAACTGATTAAATAAATGGATTTCAGGGGGTATTGAAAACTGTTTACGTCCCTGATTTCCTCATAAGTCAGGGACACATCGTCCATCCTCGAAATAAGGGAAATGGGAATGAAACTGGAAACGGCAATGATACCTTTTTCATGGGAGAGTGGAATGAAAACCCTGACAAGGTTTCCCTGACTGAAACTTTCCACCTGACTTTTTTCAACCCGGTCATCCATCACCAATTTCAGCAATTCCATGGATGGTGGGGGAATGATGGGAACTGTGGTGTCCTCAACCATGGCAATAATTCTCTCCTTTTCAAGGCTTTGGTAGTATTCAATTGCGTCAAGGCTTTGCTCTTTCCTGAAGGCTTCAATCATCTTTTTTTTGCGGGACAGACCAAAGACCCCCACAAAACGCTGATCCAGGACAAAAGCAGCGTTAAAATTTTTCTTCTTTGCTGTGGAGTAATATTCGTTTTGGATCACAAGGGCACTTTTGAGTGCCCCCTGCATTTTCTCACTCAACCAGCGATCAAAACTGGAGTTGATATAAAAAAGTGCAATCATAAACATCAGGGCCGTGGGAACAAGACTGAATACAAGAAAGGTGGCACTTAAACGGGATTTAAGGGAGCGACCAATAAGTCCGGCGGGATTGTGAACAAATGTTTTAAATAAGTTTCGCAGAATAAAAAAACACAGAAACAAAAGAAGAATGAGATTAAAATTAATGAGACCAAAGAAAAAAATGGACTGATTCAGGGGAAGTTGCCGGCTGAAACTGAATATCCTTATTTCAACCCAAAAGAGAGAACAAAACAGAAGGGCAAGGAAGACAAAGAGAGTGATCTCCCGTTTCTTTTTCTGAGCTTCATTCTTTCTTTGCACAGACATAAATGGATTTTTATTTTGCGTGTTCTTTTGAGAATCCATAGAAACCCTGATTGCTTTTCATTTTATCCAAAACCTGGAGCATATCCAACAGGGTCCGGGCGGCTTCAAAGCCCTGATTGCCTTTAGCCCCCCCACAACGGGCTTTGGCCTGTTCACGATTTTCCGTGGTCAGGATTCCAAAACCCAGAGGTTTACTGAACTTTAACTGGAGTTGTGAACAGCCCCTTTCCACAGACTGACAGACAAGGTCATAATGAGAAGTCTCTCCACGGATGACAACTCCAAGAACAACCACTCCATCACAATTTTTTTTTTCCAGTAAAGTCCAGGTGGCCAGAGAAATTTCCATGGCTCCCGGGACATAAACCTGAACCATGGGTTTTATCCCATGGCTGGCAAGACAGTCCAGGGCTCCCTGTTCCAGTTTTTTGGTCAGTTCTCCATTAAAAAGACTTGTGACAAGAGCCACTCCCTTTCCGGTTGGTCGGTATTCCTCCTCAGCCTGGATGATTTTCATGATCCCCCCTAACCCGCATTTCTCATAAACTGTATGACTGCCAAACTGTAACTACAAAGACCCCGAAGTCATCATCCCATTCATGCCCGGAAGGGTTTTCCTGGGATCAAAGTCGTTGTGGTCTTCAAGGCTGGCCACCGGGACTGTACAGTAATAGACAGCAAAGTGGGCGGAGGGCCGGTCATTTCCGGATTTGCCCTGGCCACCAAAAGGCAGACGGGAACTGGCTCCATTGGTGGTGCGGTTCCAGTTGAGAAGGCCCACCCGGCTTTCCTCCAGACAGTGCTGATAATTCTTCCGGTTTTTGGAGAAAATGGCCAGGGAAAGACCATAACCACCGGCCCTGGATGCTGTGAGGGCTTCATCCAGACTGTCAATTTCATAAATGACCACACTGGGTCCAAAAATCTCTGTGTTCTGGTAAGAGGAATCAGGGTTAAAATGGGAAGCCTGATAAAGACTGGGAGTGACATAAAAGCCGGGGGTTTCCAGTTCCAGAGACTCTCCACCCATGACTTTCAGACAACCCTCATCCACAGCTTTATTCATAAAGTGGAGATAATTGTCCCTGGACCTTTCACTCACCAGAGGTCCCATGAACGGATTTTTTGACCAGTGCCCGACACTGAGTTTTTTTGCTCTCCTGTGAAACTCCTGAACAAATTCCCGGATAATGTTTTTATGAACAAAGAGGCGGGAAGTGCAGGAGCAACGTTGGCCTGAGGAGATGTAAGCCCCTATTAAACTTTCATGGACAGCTTTGTTCCTGTGGGCATCCTCCCACACAATGGTGGAATTTTTTCCTCCCATTTCAAGGGCAAGAATTTTCCAATAATCGTGGATAGTTGCCTTTTTTATTTTCAGGCCGGTTTCATAGGAGCCTGTAAAAAGCACTCCATCCACCTCCCTATGGGTCACAAGATGCTGACCTGTTTCACCCTGACCCTGAACAAGGTTGAAAACACCTGGAGGCAGGGAAGCCTGTTGGTAGCATCGGGCCATGATTTGACCTGTGGCCGGAGTCAATTCAGAAGGTTTGAAAACCACCGTATTGCCTGTAACAAGAGCAGGGATAATGTGGCCATTGGGAAGATGACCGGGAAAATTAAAAGGACCGAGAACGGCAAAAACACCTCTGGGACGAAAACGAACCACACCTTCTGTGTTGGGAAGAACCTGTTCAATCCTTATTTCCTTTATCAGCTCGAGAGAATACTTAAAAGTCACATCAAATTTTGTGACCATGGCTTTGGCCTCGGTTTTTGACTCCCAAAGGGGTTTGCCCGTCTCACGGGCAATGGTCACAGCCAACTCCTCCTGCCTCTCAATAAACAAAGCCCTGACTTTGTTAAGGGCCTCCATACGATCTTCCATGGACCGCCCGGACCATTCCTTAAAAGCCTTCCTGGCGGAAAAACAGGCCTCATCCACATGACTTTTCTGAAAGTCAATTTCCATGACCTGTTCATTGAGGTTTGCAGGACTGAACCTTTTAAAGGAACCACTTTTGTTTTTTGGCTCCACAAACTCACCGTTAATGAAATCCCCTTTAAAGGGGATGGGATCCAGAATTATCAGACTCATACCGCCCGGTTTTTCCTGTTTTTACTGAAAACAGATTTTGTCAATCCTGATTGTCAGCTAAAGCACGACACTGATAGGGTGTGGCCCCAATTTCCTTGTTCCATTCATGAAAACCACACGAATAATCCTGACACTGGTATCTCTGTAAAGACTGTCTCCCTTTCTCCTCATAGCAAAGCTTTTGATGAGTAATACAGGGACCTTCCCAGAGTCTGTGAATTTCATTAAATTCCATGATAGCACCTCTCTGACATATTCTATCCGTACCACATTCGCCCATACGACTTTGAAGTGCTTTGTGGTCCTCAGCAAGTTTCTTCTTTCCCCTGTCATGCTCTTGGTCCTGTTCCTCATTCGTACAGATGCCCGAACAGGCCCGATGTTCCTCCACATAGACAGCAACAATGGGGTTTTCCTTGGGAATAGAAGGAGGTGTAAAACTTTCTTTGTAGAACACCATTTGTGCACATTTTGGCCCTTTGGTGGCAGCTCCCGGGAAACAGGAACTCAACTCCCTATCATACTGCAAAACAGTGCAGACGGCTTTTCTATGCTCCTCTGTCCAGCTTGTCGGGTGATCCGCTTCCTGACTCATCACTTTGTCATATCTGGCTCTTGCCTGGCTTTCACTGACTCCAGGCTGTTCTTCAACCTGCTGTTCTTCAACCTGCTGTCTCTCTCCAGCAGCAGATGGTGGAAGTTGTGCCGAGGGTTGCTGAACCGGAATGGCACTCTCACCTTCATCCGAATAAACCCCGACTGATGACATAAAGAATAAGGAAAATAACAAAAATTTCATCTCAACCTCCTTACAGGCACCCTTAAATACTGATCCTGTTTGGCTTTTTAACAGAGCCTTTCTCTAATTGAAAAGAAGTTTCGAATGATACAGTGCGGAAACGATCACTCTCGCAACGAACTCAATTTTAGATGGGGCTAACCCGCATTTCTCAGATAGAACTTTTTTCAGGACTGTTTTTATTGGAAGCAGATTTTGTCAATAATGCCCTCATAGATGGCTCTTGCTTTGTGGAGACTCTCAATGGCTATGGACTCTTTAAAAGTCTGGGAATTGCCCTCCCGTTTTCCTGGTCCAAACACAAGGGTTTCCATACCGAATTTATGAAAAACATTGGCTTCACTGGTGACCGGTTGGGTCACCACCCGGGAATCAGGATGATTTTTTCTGATAACTTCAAAACAACACCTGGCAAACTCAGAATCTTTGTTTTCCAAAAAAGGTTTTTTGTAATCCCTCACTCTGAAAACCCCACCCAGGGATTCACAAAAAAGTTTAAGATCGTTCATCCATTCCAGATAAATATTCTCTGCAACAGCCACAGGCCAACACACACATCCCATGAGTTTGGCATGATCGCTGTAAGTGCGAATCATACCAATATTCAAAGTGGTGGTTGGTGGATCAAAATTTTTGTCCGGGAATTTGTTAAATTCTTTTTTCAGATTCTGAACTTTTTCATAAACCTTCAGAATTTTACGGTTCATGGTCATTCCCTGCAAACTGACAAGGTCAAACTCAAGAAAAGCCTGAACCGGGATTGTATTGTGGTTGGTCCCACCGTCCATCTCAAGAACAAGAATCTGATGAGGAAGTTGACCCAGAAAATGAAACAGGGACTCCACAGCATTGACTCCCAGGTGAGGTTGGCTGCTGTGGGCCGCATGACCCTTGAAGATTTTTGATTGAGTGCTCTGGCCCTCCCCATCATTGTGAACCTGACGGGCCTGCATTTCCTCCTGTGAAAAAGGAAGGGTGATTTCAATATTGGCCAGACCCTTGCCTGAATGGACCAGATCAAAATGAGTGGGTTCACTCACCAGAGTCCTCTCAGGTCTTAAGACTTTATGACGGACCAGGCGAATGGCACCATTCATATTGTATTCCTTGCCAAAAGTTCCGACCACTGCAAAATCCCGGAGGGGTTTTTGACCCACAAAATTTAAGGCTCCATACAATTTGCATAAAAAATCCAGCTTTGTATCAGCCACTCCCAGACCATAGAGCCGGGAATTATGAATGCTTATATGAAAGGGGTTTTTGTCGTTTTCCTTCCAGAGGGCAAAAGAACCCGGGTCCACCGTATCCAGGTGAGTTTGCAGCATGAGATGAACATGATTTTTTATGTCCCCTGGAAAGCAGATCACATTGGCTTCCTTAAGGCCCTTTTGGATTTCCTCTTCCAGGCGGACCTGAAAACCCAGGGACTCCCCCAGTTCCTTTATAAAAAGAGCGGCCTCCCCTGTTCCGTTGGAGGGGGATGTGTCTATGGAAATAAGTTCTTTACAGGCATCAATAAAGTTCATCAGAGATTTCAATAATGGATTTTTCAATGATTTCACAGGCTTTTTTAAGATGGTCGTCATTAACAATGGCCGGAACCAAAAAACGAAGACGAAAGGGTTCTTTGCCACAACCAAAGGCCATGAGACCTCTGTCAAACAGGTGTTTTAAAAATTTCAGGGTCCTGGACCGGTCCCCCTGAAAAGCCGTGACAGCAATCATAAGTCCCAGGCCACTAGGGTCAGAGAGCAACCCCTTACAGGGGCCTTCACACAGGACCCGAAGCTGACTGATAAATTGTTCGTGAATCCTGGCAATTTTCCCCTGGGGACCAAAGTATTTTTGAGTATCCATTTCCTCCATAATGGCAAGCCCTGAGGCCAGGGCGGGTGAAGAGCTGGCAAAAGTTCCGGCCACCAGACCGGGTTTTGGATTGTACTCTTCAGTGTACAGGGTCATTCCACATTGGGCTGTTTTTGCTATGGTGCAGACATCCACATATTCGGAAAAACCAAGGGTCTGAAAGGCAAAGGGCTGACCTGTACGGAGAAAGGTCTGAATCTCATCGGCCCAGATTCCAATCCCGTGTTTTTTGCACTCCTCAAAAAGGGGAATGAAAAAATCCCCTGGAGCCACTTTATATCCCCCTTCCCCCAGCATGGGTTCAAAGTAAAAACAGCTGATGTTCTCCGAATTGTTGGCAATATGTGTTTTGAGAATGGCCAGACTTTTTTCTCCGCTTTTGGGATCTTTTTTGTCATAAAAGGGAACTCTCAGAACTTCGTGATAATCGGGAAGACCTTCCTTGTATTTGGGATTGTCCGTGATTTCGGCCATCATGGTGGTCCGTCCGGCAAAAGAGTCCTTCATGGCAAGGATCTTACGGGCTGGAGAGTTTTTCTGACGAAGTATTTTTAATGCGTTTTCATTGGCCATGGAACCTGAAGGACAAATCCAGCCATGGGCCAGAGAACTTCCCCTGGCCAGATCAAGGACTTTGCGGGAAAACCACAAGTATTCCCTGTTCATTTGCAAATGACCCTGCATCAGTAAATCTGACAGACCGGCTCCAATAGCCGCTTTTAAAACAGTGGGATGACTGTGGCCAAAAATGTGGACTCCAATTCCATTGATAAAATCCAGTTTGACACTGCCGTCAAGAAGCTCCACATAAGGACCATAACCCCTGCCACTTCCCACATAATTATAGAAAAGGGGACGACCCCTGGTTTTGGCATATTCATGGATCAGAGCCTTATATTCGGGTTTTTTTTGGGGATCAGAGGGCCGAATCCCCCTGATGGTTTCACATTCCCTTTGTTGCAGTGTCAGCAGTTTTTCAATGCCCTGAGAAATTTCCCCGGATTTCATCCAATCTCCCCGTTCTGGTTCCTGTTCTGATCCTTCATTGATTTTATAAGTTGTACTGATCCTGTTTGAATTTTCACGGGTTTCTCCATGAAAATCATATAAAAAACAAATTCATATAAAAAATAAATGGTTTTCAGTGTATACTCAACAATTCAACAGTACAAATTGTATTTTATGTGTTTCACACTGATCCTGTTTGAATTTTCACGGGTTTCTCCATGAAAATCATATAAAAAACAAGTGGTCTTGCAAATGGTTTTTGGTGTAGTATAGAGTCTTTCCGGTCATTTGATTGACAGGTCACTTTGATTTAAAATAAGAAGATGAAAATATTCTCTGTATTCGAAAAAAAAGGAAGAATGGAGAGTTACCTGCCTGTTTGAACGACCGGAAAAACTCCGGTATAAGGTGGATTTTACAGAATGGGTAAAAAATGACAGCCAGACAGATCATGTTGTTCAGCCTTGTTCTTCTTTTCTCAACCGTGGGACTCACCGAAACAAAGCCCACCAGCTTTCTTGATGGAGCGAAAGCCTACCAGATTAAGGATTACAAAAAAGCCCAAAGCATTTTTGCATCCTTATCCAGGGAATATCCCGACAATCCCAATCTTCTTTTCAATCTTGGTTTGAGTGAATTTCACCTTCAACGTCCTGGCCTGGCCCTTGGTTTATGGCGTAAGGCGAAGTTTCTGGACAAAAGCTTTTCTCCGGCCCAAAAGGCTGTCAGTTATGCTGAAGACCGCCTCTTTCCTGACAGAGAAAGACTCTCCCTTTCCAAAAATCTGTACCATTGGGCCACAGAGCTTTCCTTACATTTCTGGATTTTCTTAAGCCTGGAAAGTGCTTTTCTCTTTTTCTGGTTTGTCCTTGAATACGGAGTCAGACTGAAAAAATCCCCTTTATTGTGGCCTTTCTGGATTTATACCTTCATTCCTCTGATGATTCTCTCCTCCAGCCTTTCCTTTGTTATATACACGGACAGGAACCAAACCAAAGCCACTGTCATTCAAAAAAACAGACTCACCCATACCAGTCCTTCCCCAAAGTCCCCCAGTCTTTCTGAATTGAGAGAGGGGGAATTGGTGTCTGTGAAAAAATTTCATGGGGATTGGGTTCAGATTCTCACCCCTGGTGGTTCTCCCGGCTGGGTCCCTGCATCCAGCCTGATTCTTTTTAATTTGTAAGACTGCCCGGATTTGGAAATGTCATTACAGAAAAAAACTTCGGCACCTTGATTTTTCATGTAGTGATTTCAACAGGTTATAAAAATAAGGGACATCAAACCCCAAATTGACAAACTTTGTGAAAAGTCTTAAAATCCGGAATTCATGGCGGTCTGGAAATATTCAATTTTACTACTATTTTTTATTTCCGGTTGCACCTCCTACAACAGGTTTGACACCTCAAAAGCTTCAGGATCTTTCCAGTTAGCCAAACAGATGGAAAAAGACAGGCTCTTTCAGGAGGCTCTTTTACAATACGCAGATGTCAAAAACCGTTTCCCCTACAGTCCACTGGCAACCTCTGCTGAACTTCAGATCGCGGAAGTTCATTTTCAAAGAGAAACTTTTGCCGAAGCCCAGGGGGCCTATCAGATTTTTAAGGAACTCCACCCCAGACATCCCAGAATTGACTATGTCACCTTTCAGACTGGAGAATCCATTTACCATCAACTCCCCTTGTCCAATGATCGGGATCTTTCAATGGCTCCATCGGCCATAAAACAATTTGATATTGTGATCAGGGATTATCCCCAATCTTCATTTGTTGAAAAGGCAAAAAAACGGAAAAAAGAGATTCTTGAAAAACTGGCCCAAAAAGAAATCTCCATTGCTGATTTTTACTTCCGTACCAGAGCCTGGAGACAGGCACTGACCCGTTATGAAAGATACCTGCGGGAATATCCAAAACACAGGATTGTTCCCCATGCCCTCTATAATGGAGGTCTTTCGGCTGAAAAACTAAAGGATGCTTCAAAACGAAACATCTTGTTTCGACAACTGATAAAAGATTATCCTCAAAGTGATCAGGCCCATCGTGCCAGAAGGACATTTTAATGATAACGGAAAAGAATCATGATTTGTTGAAAGCCTCCAGGGAATACCTTAATGAAGGTCATTACAGGGTGGCTGAACCCATGCTCAGAGAGTTGCTTGTCACAGACAAATTCAACCCTGAAGTTCACTATATGGCAGGCAGTTTCTACCTGGAAAAAGGCCAATTGAAAAAGGCCATGAATTCCTTTAGAAAATCCCTGGAAATTGATCCAGGTTTCACGGATGCCAGTATCGGTCTTTCCGTCATTCTCAATGATCTTGGTCAATACGAGGAGGGAAGACAGGTTTTTGAAAAAGCTTACACATTGATGAAACAGAAAAAAAAATCCTCCACTCCTGACATAAATGAAGATCTGGCTAAGAAATACGGGGAATTGGGTGACCTCTGTTTTCTCCATAAGAGATACAGGGAGGCTCTGGAAAATTACAATAAAGCCTCTGGTTTTTCCAAAAAGGATTTAAGATACAAATTGAAAGTCCTTGATTGTCTTATGAAAATGAATCTCCTGGACCAGGCTCTGAAAGAAGTCCAAAATCTGGAAATCCGTTACAAACAAAATTGGAATGTCATCTCAAAGATCATAAAAATTCGTCATCAAATGGGTTTGTCTTAAAATGTCCCGGCTTAAAGACAACATGACCACCCACATCACAAAAGAGGAGGTTCAGGAGACTGTTTCCCGTTTGGCCAAGGAAATAGATATTGATTACCATGCAAAGGAATTGGTTTTAATAGCCCCCCTTAAAGGTTCTTTTATGTTTTTGACTGATCTTGCACGTCATATACACAACGAAAATGTTCTCATGGACTATGTCTATCTGAAATCCATAAAAAGCGGAAAAACCATAGAAATAAAAAAAGATATCGAGATAGACATTACAGGGAAGTACGTTCTTGTTGTAGAAGAAATTATTGATGCCGGGAAAACCCTGGATTTCCTTTTAAAGCGACTCCAGGCCAGCAAACCGACCTCCCTGAGAACTGTCACCCTTCTGGACAAACCGGCTCTCAGGGAAATCCCCCTGAAACCCGACTATGTGGGGATGACCATTGATGATCGCTATGTGGTGGGCTATGGAATGGATTCTGAGGAAAAAGGACGCAACTACTCCAGTATTTACACTTTTTCCATGTGAATGAACAACTCTATGACAGTAAAAAGGAGCAATGACTGTTTTTTCACTGATTTTTTATCTCCACCACACTTTCAATTTCCATTTCGTCGTTGACCTTGACAATAAAACCCATCCTGTAGGCCTCACGGATAAACCGATCCACATAAGCCTTTTTGGTTGCCCATTCCATATTGTCATAGTGTTGGCGTTTGGCAAGAAACAGATCCATACGTTGATCCAGAGTCATTGTCTCCTCTATGCTCTCTTCAATCAGGACATCCATACGGGGATCATCAGGACCCAGAAGTTTGGTCTGATGAAAAGTGTTCTCTGAACCCGGACCTATCTCAGAGTTGTTTAACTTCTTGTTCATTTCAGCCTGTTTTCTTTGCAGATCTGTTTTGACACTTGTCTCTTTTTGATACTGTTGTATTTCACCATAGATCAACCGCCCTTTTGAATGGGTTAAAGGGAAAATATCCTTTTCTTTTGGCTCCTGTAAATAAAGATATCCAATAAACATGGTTCCTATAAGGAAAATCACGGGGACAGAGTAATGTCTCATCTTAATAACTTATCGGCTCAAATGTCTGAAATTTAACCCCACATTTTCAGGAAATTTTACAGAAGTTTCTTTATTCTCCAAAAAGCCGAGGTAAGGGGTAAAGGGTAAGATCAGAATAGCCTTGGGAATGGAAGAACAAAATTCCACTTCACAACCTCTCCCTCAAATTCGGAACTGGATAAACTCCTGGACACAATTTCAAAAACATCGCCACTGGTGTCCAGGCATCTGGAAGCATATATCTTTTCATCTCAAATGTTTTAACCAGAAGTTGAGGTTACCCCCTTACTCAAGCAGCTGGTCCATACGTTTGGCAAAGAGAGAGGCTTTTTCAAAACCTGTGAGAGTCAGTTCTTTAACCACTTCCCCCTGAGAGTTGAGAAAGATAATGGTGGGAAGTCCATAGACCTTGTATTTATCCGTGATTTTTTTCAGTTCTTTTGAAGGGGAAGTGGCATCCACCTTAAGCATGGTGAAGTGAGTGCTGCGTTTAATGACCTCAGGGCTGGAAAAAGTGAACTCATCGAGTTCCGTACAGGAAAGACACCAGTCAGCGTGAAAATCAATAATAACAGGTTGATCCTGTTCCCCGGCTTCCTCCACTTTTTGGACTGTGTACTTTTCCCAGGCAGGTTGTTTTACGGATTCCATACCGGTCTTTTCCAGGCCAGACTTCCATCCCCGGCTTTTAATCAGGGGCCAGGCATAGTAAAAAGACAGACCAAACAAACAAAAAGCCAGAAGAATTTTAACTCCGTTCATCCACCAGCCTGAACGTGGCAGTCTGTCCGCCAATTGGCCAAAGGTTCCCAATAAAATAAAGAGGCTGCCAAAGCCCATGGCAAAGACAAACAGGAGGACAAAACCCAGAAAAGGATCCTGGTGATGGGCAATGTAAGCAAGAATTCCCACCAGAACAGGGCCAACGCAGGGACTGGCAATCACTCCGGCCAATAAGCCTGAAACAAAAACGCTGAGATAATTTTTCCCGATTCCACGGAGAGCCATGGAGTTCCTTATAAAAGCCGGAGTCTGGATTTCAAACAAACCCAGAAGACTTAAACCCATTGCAAAGAGGATCAGGCTCATCACAATCACCACAACCGGATGACTGATAAAAGAACCAAAGAGTTGTCCCGTTTGGGCGGCCACAAGACCCAGGAGAGCATAAGTGATGGCAATACCAAGGACGTACAACAGGCTGACCAGAAAGGAAGTCCACCTGGATTTTTCTTTATACCCTCCCAAAACAGCCAGAGTGATGGGAATCAGAGGGTAAATGCATGGAGTTAAGGATGTCAGAAAACCAAAAAGAAAAATCCAAAAAAGAGAGAGAATAAAATTGTCTTTGATCTTTCTTTCAATACGATTTTCAATATTCCGGAATGACCCGGCCACTTCGGTTTTTGATTTTTCAGGGATTTTCCATTTGATGGGGATTTTGAAGTCAATGACTCTTGGGGTCAGACAGAACTTTTTGGTGCAGGCAATGTAAGTCAGACGAAAATCCAGCTTATCAACTTTGTTCTCCAAGCCCATCTGTATCTGTGTGGCGACAGTGGCGGAATCCTTCACTCCCTTCTTTCGTTTTTTACTAATGGTATCATCAAATTCAACAACAGGAGAGATAAAGAGTTCACCCACCTGGACATTTGTGGGATGATTCACCTTTAATTTAAACTGATTCTGATAAGCAAAAAAACCTTCATCCAGGCTCACTTCCACCTGAAAATGAGTCAACTTCCCCGGCGTGACCTCTTCCAGAAAAACACGGCGAACTCTCATGGGATTGAGTTGGGAAATGTCCTGTTTATCTGAAGCCTTTGAAAAAAACGGAAATAAGAATATCAGAAAAACCAAAAAAAAACGCATGGTTAACAAGATGCCCTTTCCTGACTGTCAGGACAATGACAGGCAGGGTTTATAAGGATATAAGTTTACCATGAAAGACCAAGCTGTATTACAAAAAAAATGGACGGATCACCCCATCATTGCCATTGATACTGAAACAAGTGGACAATATCCCATCAGGGACGATCTTTGTGAAATAGCGGCAGTGAAGTCCATCAACGGTGAACAGATTGAAACATACCAGACACTTGTAAAACCCCGTAATAAAATGAGTGACTTTGTTATTGGAATTCATGGTATCACCAATGAAATGGTGACCCAGGCCCCAGGGGTGGATCAGGTGATAGGGGATTTCCTTGAATTTATTAAAAACGGGGTTGTTGTTGCCCACCACTCCCCCTTTGATCTTGGCTTTCTGGTCCATGATCTTGAAAAACAAAAATTACCCTTACCCGATCAGCCTGTTCTTTGCAGCAGTCTTATTTCGCTCAATGCCATTCAGGGGCCACCCAACCATAAACTGCAAACACTGGTCAAGTACCTTGGGATTCATGGTGGAATAGCCCACAGAGCACTGGATGACGCAAAATCAAGCCTGCAGATCCTCCTTGAGTGCTTTCGACGAAAAAAGGTCAAGACCTTTGCTGATGCCTTTAAAATCCAGGGTTCCCCCCTTTGGTGGCAGGATTTTTCCATAAAAGGCAAAAGATTGCAGTCCCAAATCTGGCAAAAGGTGATAGAGGCCATTGAAAATAAGAAAAATCTTGAAATCATTTATGCCGGAGGAAGCCTGAAAGGACAAAAAAGAGAAGTGACTCCACTGTCTGTGGTTTGCAATCCCAGGGGGGATTTTATGGTGGCACTTGATCCAAAGGAACCGGAACAGAGCAAACGCTTCTATTTTAAACGTCTCCGTGAAGCGGAGATGATTCTGTAAACACAGTCTGCCTGACCTCCCCCTTATTCCGTTTCATCAGACACCTTGTATAGTCAAAAAGTTGTCTTTTCCGGTTGTCGCTGACACCCATAAGTGAGAGATTCCACAATTTTTCACCATGAGTGGGTTCCTTCGGAATGGTTCACGTTTTCATACAATCCCCCCGTGATTTCCGCAGTCCCTGAAATCTGAGAAGACCCAAAAACCTCGGCACCGCCGGAAACTTTGGCATAGTCAGAAATAACAGCTGTTCCGGAAACCCTGGACGAGTCTGTAATCTCTGCTGAATCCTGAAGCTGTGCATCCCCGTAGATTCTTGGAAATTCATGGGGTTCCCCGTAAATTCTTCCCCCTGTCACCCGGGCATTGTCAAAAACATATCCTTTTTCCACACTCCCTCCTGAAACCCTGGCATTGCCGGAAACTCTGCCTCCTGACACCGTTCCCCCTGACACTTCAGTCGCACCGTCAACAATGGAATGACCTGAAATCACTCCTCCGATGATTTTTGTCACTCTGTCCATCAAAATATCCATACCCGATCCAATCCGTTTATTGGAGACCGTTCCCCCTGTCATCTCTGTTTTACCGTGAATGATTACCCTCTGGTCCGGATAATCAGTGTCTTGTTTAACCAGTCCCCCTGAAATTCTGGATTCCCCACTAATGATTCCATGTTGAATCTCCGGGTAGTTGACAGGGTTTCCATCGGAATCGGCTGTCCCTCCAAAGACTTTGGCTCTGTCTTCAATATAGAGGTTGGGGCCGGTGTCTCCATCAGCATGAACCCTGGCGTATCCAAAAACCTCGGCAGTGTTTTCAAGACGAGTCCTGTCCCCATAAATATGGGCATGGCCATAGACATGGGCTTCTCCATAAACTTCGGCTTTCCCATAAACTTCGGCCTGATCTGAGACCTGTGCATCACAGAAAACCCTGGCATTGCCGTAAATTTTTCCTCCAAGAATTCTGGCTTTTCCAAAGACCAGAGCGTTTTCAAGAAGAGTTCCCCCAAAAATCTGGGCACTGTCATAAACTTTGGCATTGCCGGAAATCCTGGCGTAAGTGCCGGAATCACCATCATTATCGTCAAATATCCTGGCTATGTTGTAAACCTGGGCATACCCACTAACCTGTCCTGCGGCCACCCGGGCCTCGTGATAAACCCGGGCATTGCCTTCAACCCGGGCTGTGCCTGAAATCACAGCCTTGTCCTCAATTCTTGCATTGCCTAAGACTTTCGCTGCATCACAAACTTTTGCCAGAGGGCCGACAAAGGCGGTGGCAGCCACTGTGGCTGTGGAAGCCACAAAACCTCCCCCGTTGTCATGGGTCTGTCCCTCCTGCCCGTCACAACCTGTTTGCACTTCACCAAGGGGAACTCCCTCCTGGATGACCTGTGGCTGTTGTTGGGCCTGTTCTCTTTCCATGGAACCACAGCGTAAAAAAGGTCTTGCTTCAGCACTTCCCTGGCTGCTGTCCACGGTGAACAGCAAAGGGATTCGGATAAAATTGATGGCACGGGGCATGGGGTTCAGATCATAGGAAACAATGACATTTCCGGAGTATTCATCAGGGGACTGGGTTCCCCCTGTGTTTCTGATATTGGACAATTTGACGGATTGCACTGTCAGTCCATAGCCCACATCCAGTCCACTGGAAGCCAGAGCACGATTGATGGACCTGCAGCCTCCTCTTAACTCCGTGAGGGTGAACTCCTGTGGACTGGATATTGTCGTGTTTATTTGAAGCTGGTCAAACTGACAAAGACAGATTTTCTGATTTTCAAGGGCCTTGAGTATGGAATATCTCAAAGAGGCACTGGAGAATTGCTGGTTAAGGAATCGGGTTTCCTTCTGAGGGATGTTCAGAGCGGAGACCACACCAAAGGTCACCACTCCCATAAGCCCAACAGCCATCACTGTTGACAGAAGGGAGAACCCCTTTGAATTCAGAAGTTTCCGCCTGTATTTTTTATGAAATTCTGTTGTCCCATTGTCCCTATGACCTGATTTCATGGATGACCTCCTTGATTTTCATGACTTTCAAGTCCTCAAACCTTCATATTCCCAAATCACTCAATAACTCCACTGGTGCAGTTGGAGGATGCGGTGGCAATAACCCTGCAGTCGCCACTAATTCTGGCACTGCCTTGAACCTTGCCATCGCCGTAAACCTGGCCATTTTCGTAAACCCAGGCATTGTTGGAAATCTTGCCATCGCCATAAATCCTGGCATTGTCGTAAACCCTGCCTTCGCCGGAAACATAAGCATTTTCGTAAACCCAGGCATTGCCGTAAACACTGATAGGATTGGTGTCCATGCCACCGCCTACAACCTCGGCCTCGCCGAAAACTCTGGCATTGTCGGCAACCCTGACATGGCCGTCAACCCTGGCATTGTCGTAAATCCTGGCTTCGCCGAAAACATTGGCCTCGCCGGAAACCTCGGCATTGTCGTAAACCATGGCATTGCCGGCAACTCTGGCACCGTCGGTAACACTGGCCTCGCCGTAAACCTGGGCATTGTTGACAACGGCACCGTCGGAAACCTGGGCATTGTCGTAAATCTGGACCTTGCCGACAACTCTGGCATAGCCGGAAACCTCGGCATTGCCGTAAACCCTGCTGGCATAGCCGGAAACCTCGGCATTGCCGAAAACCTGGGCCTCGCCGTAAACCTGGACATTGTAGTGAACTCGGGCATTGCCGAAAACATTGGCATTGCCGAAAACACTGGCATTGCCATAAACCTGGGCATCGAGGTAAACCTCGGCATTGTTGTAAACCTGGGCATTGCCGAAAACCTCGGCATTGTTGTAAACCTGGGCATTGCCGAAAACCTCGGCATTGTCGTAAACCCTGGCACTTTCGTAAACTGTGGCATTGCCGGCAACCACGGCATTGCCGGAAATCTGGGCATTGCCGGAAATCTGGGCATTGCCGGAAACCTCGGCATGGCCGAGAACCCGGGCAGTGTCGGTAACATTGGCTCCCTGACAAACAATAGCATCAGGACCCACATAGGCAGTGGAACTCACAATGGTTGTGGAAGCCACAAAACCTCCCCCGTTGTTATGGGTAGCCCCCTTAATGCCGGGACCACAGCCTTTATCAATAAGGTCATCCTTCGGCTCTTCCGTATTGAGGGGGTTGTCGTTAAAACTGCCACAGAATTTCACCTGTCTTGAAACCTCACTCCCGGAATCCACGGTGAACTGAAAGGCTATCCTGGTCGGAACAACCGGACGAATCAAACCTGCCTCATCATAGGATATAATCAGGTCTCCAAAGTATTCGTTCTCAACCCCTGTCTTCTGCACATCTGATAATTTTATGGAATTCACTTTTGTCCCAAAACCCAAATCCTGATCCCATGAAGCCAGTATAATATAACTGTCTGATTCACAGCTGTTTTTTAAACTCGGAAGATCAATAGTCTGGGTGGCCTCGATTGTAGTATCCACATGAAGACTCTCAAACTGACAGGAACAGGTCTTTTTATCCCTGAGAACCCTTAACACCCCATACTTCAATGTGTTAATGGCAAGCTCCTGCTGGATAAACAAAACCTCCTTTTGGGTCAGCTGCATCAGGGACACCAGGGACACACCGAGTACCGCTGACAGGGCCACTGAGGTTACAGCCGAAATAAGGGTAAAACCTCTTTGATTCCAGTGAAACAACCTCATTGGTACACCCCTGAATCAATATCCCTGTCCACGCCACCAAACTGGACAGAACCCTTGACCCGGGCATCGCCGTGAACCCTGGTCCTGTCGTAAACATGGGCTTCTTCAAAAACCCAGGCATCTTCAAAAACCTCTGCCCTGTCGTAAACCTGACCCTGACCGTAAACCCTGGCATTGCCATAAACCTTGGCCCCATCATAAACCCTGGCCTTCTCTGAAATATTGGCATTTTCCGAAATAACCGCTCCGTTCAAAACTCTTGAATAGCCAATGACAAACACCCCTGGCCGGGTCTGGTCTGTTGATCCTGCAAGCTCTGACCCGCTGACCATGGCATAGTCGTTCACCTCCGCTTTGCCTGAAACTGTGGATAAAAATACCTGGGCAAAACCTGAAACCTTTCCATTATCAGTGATTGTGGAACGCTCCACGCTGGCATTGCCAAAAACATGGGCAATCCCTGAAACTGTGGACTGATAAGAGACCACTGCGTCACCATAAACCTGGGCACTATCCAAAATCTCCGCCTTTTTAAGAACCCTGGCATTGCCAAAAACCCGGGCACTGCCGGAAACCCTGGCCCCTTTGAGAACCCTGGCATTGCCAAGAACCCTGGCACTGCCCGAAACCACGGCATCCTCCAGGATCACCGCAGTCCCTGAAATCTCCGCCGTATCCAACACCCGTGCATTCTTGCAAACCCTGGCATTGGGACCCACGGTGGCTGTGGAAGCCACGGTGGCTGTGGAAGCCACAAAACCTCCCCCGTTATCATGGGCCGCCCCCTCAACGCCATAACCACATTTGTTCGGGTCCGGCTGTTCGGGGCTGAATAACAAACACCCTGAAAAAGGTCTTGAATGAATGTCCCCCTGGGAACTGTCCACTGTCAGTTCAAGAGGGATTTTTACCAGACTTACAGAACGAATCAGACTTCCCCGTTCATAGACAACACCCAATTCCCCTGAGTATTGATCCCCTGTTTTTCTGACAATCTTATCCATCACAATGGAGTCCACTTTCACCCCATAGCCAATGTCTCCACCCTGTCCTGTGGAGACCAGCAGGTCAGCCGTTGGTTCACAACCGCTTCTGATCTCAGACAAAGTGAAACTCTGTGGGGTTTGTATTAAAGGGTCAGTGTCAATGGACTTGCCTGAGAGCATACAAAGGCAATTTTGCTCGTTTTCAATAACCTGGATGAGTCCGTGGTTTAAAATGTCTGAGGAAATTTGCTGTTGAAGGTGTGAAACCTCTTTCTGGTAACCGGAAAACGAGGAAACCAAAAGGGAAATCGCCAGTAAGGCCACCCCTGAAACAGCAATGACCGGAAGAAAGGAGAAACCCCGCTCATTGAATGAAGCACAGGGGATCTTTCCGGCTTTGAAAGACAAAAACCCGTGGAAAAACCCAAACCGGAGGAAAATACAGTGCAGGAGTACAAAAAGGGTCTTCTTTATCTCTGTCATTGTTGCTTTTATCCTGTCAAAAAGAAGACAGGAACAAACAGATTTTTTGCTATATATTATGCAGAGAGAGAGAGAGAGAGAGAGAGAGAGAGAGAGAGAGAGAGAGAGAGAGCACAGTCACGGCCCTGTCACCCGCTCTTATTATGATTTCCCTATACCCCATAAATCCATTGAAACACAAAAAAACAGAAAATGAAAACAATTCTTCTGTCAATTTGATCTTCCCTTCCAAAAAAAAACACAGTTTCATCCTGAGACAAGTGGGTTCAGTTTCATCCTGAGACAAGTGGGTTTTCAGGAGAGGTTTACCCGAACTTCTCATAAACTTTCGTGGCGATGCTTTCACGCTTCCGAAAGTTTATGAGAAATGCGGGTTGGAAGGGAAGAGCCGTGAAATTTCAAACACGATCAGTCTATGTCGTCCCCGGGTTATAAAACTTTGTTGTTCCGACTCCACTCATAAAGGACCAGGCTTGCAGCAACAGTGGTGTTGAGAGATTCCACTTCCCGGGATATGGGTATTGACAATCTCTGCCCACTGAAGTTTTCAGGGATTCCCTGACCTTCCTCACCAACAAGAAGTTTGAGATTTTTTTTCAATTTTTTTTCATTGAAGTGAAAAGCCTTTTCATTTTTATCAAGAGCCACAATCTCAGGGTCAGACAGATCCCGGATTGACGGCCCCTCAAAGAAGGTCGCTTTAAAAACAGCTCCACTGGAACCACGGATGACTTTTGGCAAAAAAGGATGGGATGATTCAGACAGTAAAACAATCTGGAACCAATGAAAGGCCACACAACTTCGAACCAGGGCACCCAGGTTGCCAGGATCACTGACAGCCACATACAATGCGGCCAAATTTGAATTTAAATCTGAAAAAACTTTTGACCTTGGGTATTGACAACAAAGCAGAGGTTTGCAGGTTCCACAAACATCAAGACAATCAAAAAGTTCTTTTGACAGACGGACTGTTTGTCCATGAACCCCTTGTGATCCGGGGGAAGGCACTCTGTCTTCAGTTGTGATCCAGAAAGGGTTGGGATGACTGAAGCCTGTAATCTTTTTTGTGATCTTTTCCCCACTGACCAGAGCCAGACCCTCCTCTTTCAGACCTTTACTTTTTGTCAAAGACAAAAGCTTTTTGAAAACAGGATTTTTGGAACTTTTAATAATCACCGGTCAACCTCCAATCCCTGTTTGGTCTTTCAATAATCTCCGGAATTGTGGCATTTAATAAGAGAGGGAAAAACCTTATAAGCCATAAGCCAACTACCATTGATCCACCTGTTGTTTGTTTGTGTTTTGTTGCTTGTTTGTGTTTTGTTGTTTGTTTGTGTTTTGTTGTTTGTTCTTTATTTTTCTGAAGACAATCAATGTTCTTTTATGGGGAGTGTTTGGAAGATCATAATTTTTGTATTTTTCAAGTTTATAATAATCACTCCAGATTTTAAAGGCTCTGTCCACTTCAGGTTTCACGTTGGGGCCTTTCATAAAATAGACGCAACCACCCGTCTCCAGACAGCCCATCACACGACCAAGAGTGTCTGGAATTTTTTCCACGGCCCGGGTGATAACCCCCTGGACAGGATAAGTGAAATCTCTGCTGATATTGCGTCCTATAATATCCAAACCCTTGAGTCCCAGTTCCTGTCGCACCATTTTTAAAAAAACCACCCGCCGGTGAACGGCTTCACTGAGAATGATCCTCTTTTCCGGTCCCACGATGATTTTTAAGGGAATACCCGGAAAACCGGCTCCACTTCCCATATCAATCAGGGGAAACCTGAGAGGAGTGAGTTTGTCCACCATCATTGAATCAATGAAATGCTTAATGGCCACGTCCCTTATGGAAACCAGACGGGTCAAATTTTCTTTTTTCTGATTGTTCATTAACAGAATATAAAACTGCACAAAAAGTTCTCTTGTGGTCTGATTGATCTTTTCCCCAAAACCGTGGTTGTAAAAAAGATCCTCCAGACGGTCAGAGGCTTCAGAAAATTTAAAAATACGGGTGGATCGCCGTTGACGACCTCTCCGAAAGTTGTGTTTTCCTCTGTGAGGTTTTTGATTACCTGAATTTTTATGCACCATGCCATCACTCAATGGGTTGAATATACAGATTGAATCACTAAATATAAAAACAATGTTATTGGAAAAATTGCAAAAGATCAAAGAACAGGCCCATGTTGCCATAGATCAGGCGGATTCCAGAAAAACCCTTTATGGGGTGAAGGTTCGGTTTTTTGGGAAACAGGGGGAATTGTCTCTGCTCATGGGAGAAGTGGGTGGTCTTCCAAAGGAAAAACGTCCTGAGTTTGGTCGGCAGGTCAATCAGGCCAAAGAGGAATTGCAGAACCAATACTCACAAAGGGAAAATTTCTTAAAACAAAGGGAACTGAACGAAAAACTTGAAAAAGAAAATCTTGATCTTTCCCTGCCAGGTCCCGAGGTTGTCCGGGGGACTTTTCACCCCACAACAAAAGTCATCCATGAAATTGTGAAGATTTTATCCCATATTGGTTTTTCTGTAAGAACAGGCCCCATGATTGAAACAGATCACTACAACTTTACAGCCCTTAATATTCCTGACAACCATCCAGCCCGTGATATGCAGGACACTTTTTACGTCAAAGAAAGCTTTGTCTTAAGAACCCATACCAGTCCCGTACAAATCCGTACCATGGAACAGGAAAAACCACCCATTCGGATTCTGGTCCCCGGAGGGGCTTTCCGATGTGACAGTGATGCCTCCCACTCCCCCCATTTCCACCAGATAGAAGCTCTTTTGGTGGACAGAAAGGTTTCCATGGCTCATCTCAAGGGAAGCATTTCTTTTTTTGTAAAAAAATTTTTTGGACCTGAAATCAAAACCCGCTTTCGTCCAAGCTTTTTCCCTTTCACAGAACCTTCAGCCGAAGTGGATTGTTCCTGTCCCCTCTGCAATGGAAAGGGTTGTTCACTGTGTGGTCAGACGGGTTGGGTTGAAATTGGCGGCAGTGGTCTGGTCCATCCCCACGTTTTAAGCCAGGTGAATATTGATCCCGACCAATGGCAGGGGTTTGCTTTTGGCTTTGGTATTGAGAGAATGGCCATTATCAAATACGGAATCAATGACATTCGTTTATTTGCTGAAAATGATCTACGGTTTTTAAGGCAGTTTGGTTTATGAAAATTTCACTGAACTGGTTGAGTCAATATATTGATCTTAAGGATTACAAAGAGTCCCTGGACAAACTTTACAGTTTACTGACCAAAACCGGTCTGGAAATTGAAAACAAGGCCAATCCGGCCCAACACTGGAAAGGGGTTGTGGTTGGAAAACTCCTCAAGGTGGACAAACACCCCAATGCCGACAAACTCACTCTATGCCAGGTGGAAGTGGGAGAGAGCAAAGCCCTGCAAATTGTCTGTGGAGCCAAAAATCACAGAGAGGGGGATTTTGTGGCTGTGGCCACTGTGGGGACAAAACTGCCCGGGAATTTTAAAATCAAAAAAACAAAAATCA
Organism: Bdellovibrionales bacterium; assembly: GCA_965218815.1. Taxonomy (GTDB): domain Bacteria; phylum Bdellovibrionota; class Bdellovibrionia; order Bdellovibrionales; family JAGQZY01; genus JAGQZY01. Next base: position 2,590,547 of record CBDCLX010000002.1, read on the forward strand.
GGGGTGCAGAATCCTTTGGTATGCTTTGTTCAGAACAGGAACTGGGACTGGAACCAAAAGAGGAATTGGAACAGGGACAGGAACTGACACAGGGACAGGACCAAGGACAAGATAAAAAATTCCGGGGAATCATGATTCTCAAAGGAGACCTTTTTCCAGGGCAAAATTTTACAGAAGCCTGTCCCACAGACATTATCCTGGAAATCAATGTCACCCCCAACAGGGCTGACTGCCTCAGCCACATTGGTCTGGCCAGGGAATTGTCCACTCTTTTGGACCGGCCAGTGAAGAAACCTGAAGTGAAACTCAATGAGACGGGAAAAGAAATTAATGATTGGATTGAAGTTGAGGTAACAGACACAGAGTCCTGCCCCCGTTACTGTGGTCGGGTGATCTCAGGAGTGAAGGTTGGCCCCTCCCCTCCCTGGTTAAAGGAAGCTCTTCAGTCCATCGGACTCAAATCCATCAATAATGTGGTTGATGTGACCAATTATGTCCTTTTTGAGTATGGTCAACCACTCCATGCCTTTGATTACCGGGAAATCAATAATTCAAAGATCACTGTTGACAAAGCCGGAACTGGAGAAACTTTTGTCACCCTGGACGAAACAGAGGTGAAACTCTGCGATCAGGATCTTGTGATTCGTGATGGCCAGGAGAATACCACCCGAATCGTGGCTCTGGCTGGAATTGTGGGAGGAAAAAACTCCGGCATCACTGAAAACACCCGGGATATTTTTCTGGAATCTGCTTTCTTTCGGGCTGAGGGGGTCAGACGCACAGCCCGCAGCCAGGGGCTTGAAACAGACTCCTGTTATCGTTTTTCCCGTGGAGTTGATCCAGCCCAGACACTTAATGCCATGAATCGGGCAGCCTCTCTTATTCAGCAGGTGGCCGGAGGGGAAATCCAAAGGGGGAGCATTGATATCCACCCCCAACCACTGATATCCAGTGAAATTTCCATTTCTGTTGATTATGTGAGTGAGCGTCTGGGCTATCCTGTAGAGGGCAGGGATTTTCAAAGCTGGATGGAGCGTCTGGGCTGTGAAGTTAAAAAATCAGACGGGAATTTTAAAATCCTTCCTCCCACCTACCGTTGGGATCTGAGTATTAAAGAGGATCTGATTGAAGAATACGCACGCCTTCATGGTTATGATGCCACTCCTGAACTTTTCCCCTGTTTGATGACTGAACCAACAAATCATGTTTCTTCCTTTCAGTTCAACCATCATATAAGGGAGGTCCTGGTGGGTCTTGGACTCAATGAGTCCGTGAATCATGCCTTTATTGGCAGGGATGAATGCCAAAAAATCTGGACTTCCAAAGATATTCCCAATGTTTTTGGTTTAAAAATGTCAGACTCCCCCATTGAGTTGGTCAACCCAATCAATGAAGAACTCCCTGTGATGCGTGAATCCCTGCTTCCCTCTCTTCTCAAAAACATGGTGTTTAATCATCACCATGGCAATCATTATGGAAGACTTTTTGAAATCAGTCCCATCCAGTATCAGGTCCAACATCAGAAAAAAGAGGGTTTTTGTGAACAAACACGTCTGTCTCTTGTTTTTTGGGGACAGGTTCAGGGGTTATGGAGTCTGAAAAAAGACAACCAGGTGATTTATGAACTGAAGAGTGTTGTGGAGAGTCTGTTAAAAAGTTCCGGGGACAGAAAGTGGCATTTTGAAACGGTTTCCAGGGACCAATGCCCCGGAGGGTTTCATCCAGGCCAAAGCCTGTCTCTTGCTTATGGGGGACAGCCTATTGGTTTCCTGGGGAGTATGCACCCGGCTCTGAAAGAGGAAAACAAAATTCGCACTCAGGTGGCCTGGGCTGAATTCAATCTGGATGGACTGCAAAAAAGACAGGTTTCCATCCAAAAGTTTAAAGCTCTCCCAAAATATCCGGCGGTGGAAAGGGATGTGGCTTTTCTGGCCTATGAAAAACTTGAAGCCCGTACCATCAGTCTGGAAATAAAGAAAACTGCCGGTCCCCTACTCACCCATTGTGAAGTTTTTGATGTGTATCAGGACAAAGAGTTAAAAGCCACTGGACATAAGTCCATGGCTTTCCGCTTACGCTTTCAAAGTCAGGAGGAAACTCTCAGTGATGAAAGGGTGAATGGGCTTCACAGCGAGGTGATTCAATCTGTCTGCAAAAAACTGGGTCTGGAAATTCGATAAAACTTGAAAGTTTTCGGTAACTTGTTAGCCTATGATTAGAAACACTGGTCTGGACTGTAAATTTCTGGTGGTTTTCTTCTACTGGAAGCTACCATTAACAGCCGATAACCAACGGAGGGACTCACCATGGCAGGAAAAAATGTGTTCAAATCCACGATGACCAAATCGGATATTGTGGAGAAAGTTTATGAGAAAATTGGATTTTCAAAAAAGGAGGCTTCAGATTTTGTTGAAATGATTTTTGGAGCTGTTAAAGACAATCTCATCAATGGAGAAAAGGTTAAAATTTCCGGTTTTGGTAAATTTGAAGTCCGGGAAAAAAAACCCCGTATTGGCCGTAATCCACAAACAGGAGATCAAATCACCATCAGTGCAAGAAAGGTTTTAAACTTCACTCCCAGTCAGGTTCTTAAAACCATGCTCAATGACCAGAAAGTGGAGGAGGGCCAAAAAGATGATTGAATGGAGAAGACTTCTTGAACAAACCCATCCCGACTTTCAGTTCGTAAAGAAAAATGACAAAATGGGATGGATTTCATCCACCCGGAAGCTGCAAAATCAAATTGAGAGTATTCCCGACAGACTGGGTTTTAAGATTGGTGAAGTGGCTGACCACGTTGGAGTGAAACAATATGTTCTTCGCTATTGGGAGTCAGAGTTTAATGGATTCCAACCCGAAAAATCAAAGAACGGTCAACGTATATACACAAAAAGGGATATGGAAACAGCCCTCATTATAAAAAAACTTCTCCATGAAGACCGTTTTTCCATTGAAGGGGCAAAATCCGCCCTTAATAAACTGCGTAAACAAATGAAATTTTCAGCCCATGCCACCAAGACCCCCCCTGACCCTTCTCCAAAGAATGAAACACCCAACAAAATAGCAAAACCCCCGATCCACGAAACCAAGGATTTAAACACAAAAAGGACACAAACAGAACCGGACAAAGAAGGCCTGAAGTCCTCAGCCCACATCCTGCTTGAGTCCATCCGCCAGGCCAGAACCTCCCTGAACCTGTAGTCTCTGTTTGACTTCACAACCCCTTCAACATAATCTTTCTTCAGAACGATCCGGTTTTAACCCTCATGTGGGACTGGTTTTTGTTGATCCCCTCTGGACCTCATAGACTGACCCCCATGAACACCCCATAAAAATGAAACAGGATCACAGTCTGTTTATTCCCGTCGGCCCGTAGCGCAGCCTGGTAGCGCACCACCTTGGGGTGGTGGAGGTCGCTGGTTCAAATCCAGTCGGGCCGACCATTTTACGTCCGTAGTCAGAGTCCGTTTTTCAGAAATCCCGATTAAGTCATTAGAATTTATAAACTAATGGTTTCAGTCGTTTAACGCATTAGTTCAGCTTCAGAAGTTTCTCAAGTTTTCCCGGAATTTCTTTAAACAGCTACTCTTGGCTACCCATTTGGCTACCAGAGTAGCAAGTCATTTTTTTGCTCGTATCGTAGCACTTCTTCCAGGTCATCCTATTGAATTTTTTAAATAAAATTCACAGCACATTGCTTGCAAAAATGGCTACTCAGCCAGCAAGTGGGTTGCTTGCTCAACCGGGGTTAAAAGTCAAAGCCCCAGGAGGAAAAAGTATGGAAAACGAACGAAAGATTGATGCATTTACTTTAAGAAAATTGCGTGAAATTAGAGATCTCAGTCGCAAAGAAGTGGCTGTTCTTTTGGGCATAGGTCACAAAAGCGTTGAGAAGTTTGAAAACGGGAGAACGATTCTCAACAAAAGCCGGATTGAACAAACCGTCAGGGCCTATGGCTTCACTTATGAAGACTTTTTGCTATGTCGTGAGGGAAAAAGTAAGCAAATTCAGCAGAGGTTTTGTCATAAAAGAAAGAAAGCCATTAAACGGAGGGACCGGTTTCTTAAAAAAGTCATCACCAAAGAAGCCCGTGTTTTACAGATGTTGAGAAAATTAAAAAATTTCAGTCAATACAAGGCCAGCCTTGTTTGTGGTTATCATAAAGGGGCTATTGGTTATATTGAGAATGGTCGGATTCAGCTTCCTCAGTCTCGGATTCAATATATTGTACAGTCCTATGGATTCACGATGAAAGATTTTGAACGTCACATGAAAGCCGATGTTTTGGTCACAGAAATTCAGGATGAGTGCATATCCATTATAAGGGGTTTGCCCGAAAAAAATCTCAAAGCTGTTCATCCATTGTTATTGAACTTTAAATCATGATTTGGACGACAAGGGAGTTTTTTCAATTGAAGCGAAGTAAAACCGGAGCTTCAAAAAAGTGGCCGCTTTTGCGGCCACTTTTTTGCCTGTTAATAATAATCCTTAGTTCTTTATGAATAAGTGAGACTTTTTGGATAACTGCTCGTTCTTCAAGGATCATCCACAGGTTCCACTCTATGGCTTTATTATCAAAAATACCCGATTAAAAAGCTCACCTTTTAGTGGGCTTTTTTTTGGAGTCATCCATTACTTCTTTCCTAACTTTTGTTCATTTCCTTTAAAAAGGAAACAACCTTTAAAGCCTTCCCAAAATCGGTTTCAACCTTGATCTTGTACTTTCCATCATAGCTCTGGGCAACAGATCCGTCTTTGAAAGTGGCATATTTGTCTGTTCTCCAGTAGCTGGAATATTGGTTTTTTACCTTTCCCCCGGAAGCCTGGGCCAGAGCTTCAAGTTTTTTTCTATTAAAAACCTCCTTTTCTCTGAGTTGATTCTGTTCTTTTTTGTTTTCAAAAAAATCATCCCGGTATTTTGGCAAAAGACGACGCTTTATATCCTTTGCAATTCTGTCCAGTGGCTTTGTGAAAGAACAGCCAATCTTATGATAATTCTTTCCACCAAGCCCACTGACTGTTGTCTTTCCCCAAATATCCTGAAACAAAAACTCCAGACCACTGTCATTTTTCAGTCTGTTTTCTTTGGCCGTGTAACCGAAAAAATAGGGTTCAAGGTTTTTTACAAGTTTGAAAATTTCTTCGTCTTTCATCTCTTTGTCTGTCATGGTTATTTCTCCTTTCTGTTGGTTGTTAATTTTTAAAAAAAAAGTGGCCACATCCATTTGCGGCCACTTTTGAGTTTCCTTAATACTCACTCGCTCTCATCAATAGGATGACCCTGTTTCCATCCTCTTCATGAAATTTATAATCTTTGTCGTAGTAGTCGATTTTCCAGAAATACTTTTCTCCATCCTGAAAGATAGTTCCAAAGTCATGCTCCCCATGAGGGTCATTGTCTTGGTTAAAGTCATTAAAATTTACAAGCTTGGAAAATAAGGATATGAGTTTCTTTTCAGGAAGAGAGGCAACAGAACTTGTCATCATAAACCGATGGGGCATGGGGACAAGTGGAACTCTCTTTCTCAATTGATCGTTTTTCATAGTGATTAAATTTTTATTCATGATAAACCTCCAAAAAAAAGACCCACGTTAAGCGTGGGCCTTTAAAGTGTAATGGTGTTTGTTTTTATTATTCTCTACTTTCTGGCTCCCGTATTTGGATCTGATTTCATCAATGGAGTATTCACTCTTTCCCCTGAAAAAATGCTTTTTTGATTTAGGCCGGAAATACCACATTTTTTTATTCCCTGAGAACATAAAGCCCTGGGATTTTAATATGTCCTTGTGGACTTTTGTCTCACCTGAAACCCAAACCCAGGCCCCGCAGACCTCTATAAATAAGTCCTTGAGGTTGTTTATAGCGTTAAGGGCTGAATTGATCTCAGAGCCATAGTCATAGTTGTCAGTTGAATTGACAATGATGGGGTACCTGGCATCTTCAAGGACAGAGTTGGCCTCATTGACAAGTTTCATCATCTCATTACCTGAAGGGTTACAATCGGGATGGTATTTTTTTGAGGCTTCCCTGTAGGCTTTCTTAACATCTTCCTGAGTGATTTCCTCTAAATCGGTGATTCCTAAAATTTTGATGGCATCGTAAATATTCATGATAATTTCTCCTTTTTAGTTAAAAGACCCCGTTTTGATTTCAGACTGGGGTTTTTATGGTTTATGTTCGTTTGTTTGTTGTTTTTGGATTGCACTTTGTTTTTCCTCCTTGTTGTTTTGTGCAGTGTTAAAAATTTCCCCCTCCTTTCGGGGGGCTCAACCGAGCCTCCCCCCCGAAAGGGAAGGGGGAAGAAGGAAAAGCTGCTGGAATCTTGCGGTGCGGCCCCCTGCCTGCCAAGCAGAGCGGCAATTGGAATGACTGAAGTGCCCCCAAAGGGGGCCGTAAGGCATGAGAATTGAGGGCAGGAAAAGGGACGCATTGCGGGCTGGAAGCAGGACGACAATAAGAAAGGAAGACTGTAATTACCAGTCCCTTGGATTAGTAATTAAGGTATGACAAAATCATTTGATGTCAGTAAACTTCAAACTTGGATGACTCTTGCCTGTTTCCACTTTCCATTGATATTAAGATGTTGCGAGAAATACCAGGGATATTAAAAAACAATGACCAACCACTCGGACTTGACCTTTATCACCAATGAAAATAACCAAAACCTTTTGGAAAGGTTTAAGGTTTTAATCAAGGACACAGAGCTTTTTGATGTTCTGGTAGGTTATTTTTACACCAGTGGATTTCATACCTTATATAGGTCCCTTGAGAGTACAAAGAAAATCCGTATTCTCATCGGCATTAGTACAAATAAAGAAACAGTGGACATAATAAGCCAGGTTGAAAAATCAAAACAATTTGAGATGCAATTCTCCCATGCGGAGACAAAAAAGCATTTCTCAAGCCTCCTTATCAGTGAAATGGAAAACTCCCAGGACAGCCAAACTGTTGAAGAAGGGATCGTAAAATTTGTTGATTGGTTGAGAAATGGCAAATTGGAAATTAAAGCCTATCCCACAGAAAACCTTCATGCCAAGCTCTATATTATGTCTTTTCCTGAAGGGGACCGGGACGCAGGTCGTGTGATTACCGGTTCCAGCAATTTCACAAAATCAGGACTGGTGGATAATCTGGAATTTAACGTGGAACTTAAAAACAGAGCGGATTATGAGTTTGCAAAAAACAAATTTAATGAGCTTTGGGAAAACGCCGTGGATGTCAAAGACAAGTATCTTGAAACCATCAGAGAAAAAACATGGTTGAATGATAGTATCACTCCCTATGAGCTTTACTTGAAATTTCTCTATGAATATTTTAAGGACGAACTTCACCAGATGGATGAGGTTTTGTTCAAATACATACCCCAGGGATTTAAGGAACTGGAGTATCAGGAACAAGCTGTTTTAAACGCCAAAAAGATCCTCAATGAATATGGAGGGGTTTTTGTTTCTGATGTTGTGGGGCTTGGAAAGACTTATGTCTCAGCCCTGCTTGCAAGCCAGTTAAATGGCAGGATTCTGGTTATAGCTCCCCCTATTTTGCTTGATGAAACAAACCCCGGATCATGGAAAAATGTTTTTTCCGATTTTAAAGTGGCTGCTGACTTTGAATCCCTTGGGAAACTGGATCGTCTTATCTCCCAGGGAACAGAGAAATATAAAAATATTTTCATAGATGAGGCCCACAGGTTCAGAACAGAATCAAACACCACCTATGAGAAACTTGCCCGGATATGCAGAGGGAAAAGGGTCATTCTTGTCACAGCCACCCCTTTAAACAACACCCCTTGGGATATTTTAAGCCAGATCAAACTTTTCCAGAACGCAAAGAAAAGCACAATACCCAATGTTTCAAATCTTGAAGGTTTTTTTAAGGATTTGGAAAGAAAAATAAAAAAACTGGATAAACAGGATGATTATTCTCTTTATATGAAAACCATTAAGGAAAACGCCAAAAAGATTCGTGAATCCGTTCTAAAATATCTTATGGTCAGAAGAACCCGAACAGAGATTGAAAAATACTTTTCCGATGATTTAGAAAGTCAAAATCTAAAATTTCCAGAAGTTATGGACCCTGAACCCCTGTTTTATCAATTCAGTGAAAAGGAAAACGAGGTTTTCCACAGAACAGTGGAACTCATTGGGAAGAAACTTAAATACGCCCGTTATGTGCCTTTAACTTATTACAAAGGCCAAACCCAACTGGAACAAATAGAAGTTCAATCCCAAAAGAATATGGGGGTTTTTATAAAAGTTCTAATTATAAAAAGACTTGAGAGCAGCTTTCACGCATTTAAAAACAGCATAGGCCGTTTTATTCTATCTTATGAGAAATTCCTTAAAGAATTTAATAATGGTTATGTTTATATCAGTAAAGAGTACATCAATAAGATTTTTGACTGGTTGGAAAGTGAAAATGACGAGGCTATCCAGGAACTTCTGGAAAGTGGAAAAGCTAAAAAGTATCCGGCAGAAGACTTTGAAGAGAGTTTGAAAAAAGACCTGGAAAATGATCTTGAAATTTTAAAGGAAATACAGAGTTTATGGTCTGAAGTCCACAGAGACCCCAAACTCGATCAGTTTATTCTGGAAGCGTCCAATAAATCCGTTTTAAAAAAAAATAAACTGATTGTTTTCACGGAATCCAGGGAAACGGCTGAGTACATTGGAGAAGAATTAAACAAAAAACTCTCAGGTGGGGTTGTGGTCTTCACGGGGGCATCAGGCCATAATGTCCGCAATACTATTATAGAAAACTTTGATGCCCGTGCCTATCAGCCAAAGGATGATTACAGGGTTCTGGTGACAACAGAAGTCTTATCAGAGGGTGTGAATCTTCACCGATCCAATGTGGTTGTCAATTATGACATTCCCTGGAATCCCACCCGTCTCATGCAAAGGGTGGGACGGATCAATCGGGTGGATACGGAATTTCACAGGATTCACACTTTTAACTTTTTCCCCACGGAGCAATCCAATGATATTATCCAGCTTAAAGAAACCGCAGAAGCCAAGATACGGACTTTTATCAGTCTATTAGGGGCTGATGCCCGTCTTTTAACTGATGGAGAAGAGGTGGAATCCCACGAACTTTTTGGCCGGATGAACTCAAAAAAAACAATCCTCGGTGAAGATGAAGATGAACAAAGTGAATTAAAATATTTAAAAGTCATAAAAGACATCAGGGATAAGGATCAGAATCTATTTGATAGAATTAAAAGACTTCCCAAAAAATCCAGAACAGCCAGAAAACACAACCGAAAGGAATCCGGTCTTTTAACCTATTTTAGAAAAGGAAAGTTAAATAAATTTTTTCTCACAGAAAATCAGAACGAGGGAAGAGAGCTTGATTTTATCCTTGCCGCCACTCTCATTGAAACAGAGACCAAAACCAAAAAGGAAAACCTCCCCAGTGACTTTTACGACAAACTCAAAAGAAATAAAGAACTGTTTTTAAACGCCACAAATGAAGAGGAAAAAGAGTTCACCCAGCACCAGGGAAAAGGTCAGGACAGTTCTTTAAAATTACTAAAAATTCTCAAAGCTGTTCAGGGAGATTTAAGACAATACACGGAAGAGCAGGAAATACACCTTAAAAAAATCATCAAATGTATTGAAAATGGAGCTTTGCCCAAGCAAACAGTCAAAGCCACCCTACAGGCTCTCAATAAAGAACTAAAAGAAACCGGTCAGCCAAAACCTTTAAGAATTATGGCCATACTGCAAAACAACATCCCTGACGAGTTTCTGAAAGACCATATTTCAGAAAGCTCTGCTGACACTTCCGGCCCCAGGGAAGTGATTTTGTCCGAATACCTGATTGGAGAGTGAGGGAAAATTATGAATAAAGATATTCTTATTTACCAGGCCAGAAGTGGAAAAATAGAGTTTCGTGGGGATTTAAAAAAAGACACGGTATGGGCAACTCAAGCACAGATAAGCGAGCTTTTCAATATCAGTCAACCTGTTGTATCCCGACATATCAACAACATATTTAAAAATGGATATTCACCAGAAGATGTGGATAAAAAAAGCCCTTTTTAACTTCTAAATGTCATTTCGTGGAATAAATAAGGACAGCCATCCTGGCTGATATGGGGCTCTGCCCCACACCCCAATTCGTTGAGCATCCCCGCTCAACGAATCACATTTTTAGTGCATTAAGATTCATATTGAAATAGCATCTCCCGCCAGATTCCAGTAAATCATAATTTGAGAAAACAACAACCAAAAAAGGGCGAAAAGATGCTGGTAAAGACTATCCTAAATAAATGTTACAAATTCAAGTCTTTTGTTTACGGGAGAATAACTTTATTCACCGAGGGCGGGGAAACTTGTATTCATGTTCAAATTCACCCTCGAAAAAATGGTATCCCCATTTGTTCGGGATGCCATCAGGAGGCTTCTATTTATGATACATCCCCGAAGGCACGAAAATTTGAATTTATTCCTATCTGGGGAATTCCCGTGTTCTTCTGTTATAAAATGAGACGAGTCAACTGCTCTTGGTGTGGAGTTAAAGTTGAAAAAACTCCATGGAGTGATGGAAAAAACCAATTAACCAAAGTCTATATGCAATTTCTGGCAAATTGGGCCAAGGTGCTGTCATGGAAAGAGGTGTCAGTTCGGTTTAGAACAAGTTGGGGGAAGGTTTTTCGCTCTGTGGAGTTTATCGTTGAGTGGGGCCTTTCCCATCGCTGTTTAGAGAGTGTCAGGGCTATTGGAGTTGATGAGATTCAGTGGAAAAAGGGGCATAAATATCTAACTTTAGTTTATCAGATCAACTCCGGATGTGTCCGTTTACTTTGGATTGGAAAAGAGCGGACAGAGGAAACTTTTTCAAAGTTCTTTGATATGCTGGGGACAAGAAGAACACAACTTATTGAATACGTTTGCTCAGATATGTGGAAACCTTATTTGAAGGTTATAAAGGATCGAGTGTCTCAAGCCACTCATATCCTGGACCGTTTTCATATCGTTGCTCGGATTAACAAAGCAATAGATAAAGTGAGAGCGGGAGAGCATCGTCAGATGAAAGCGGATGGATATGACCCTGTGTTAACAAACTCCAGGTGGCTTTTATTAAAGCACTCAGAGAATCTGACAGAAAAACAGGAGGTTGGTTTGAAGAAACTTTTACAATACAACCTCAGGAGCGTCAGGGCCTATTTACTAAAAGAAGAGTTCCAATTCTTTTGGGATTATTTATCCCCCTCATGGGCGGATAAGTTTCTGGCTCGCTGGACAACCAAAGTCATGCGTTCCCGGATAGAGCCTTTGAAACATGAAGCCAAGATGATTCGACGACATAAGGATCTCATTCTCAATTGGTTTAGGGCCAAAAAACAATTTTCATCGGGGATTGTAGAGGGTTTAAACAACAAAGTAAAACTGACTATGAGAAAATCTTACGGTTTTAGGGAGTACAAATCCATTAAAATAGCTTTATATCATTCCCTTGGAAGATTACCTGAACCTCCACTCATTCACAAATTCTGGTGAAGAGGCTTAAAAATGGAGAAGTGAACAAAAAAAGCAATATGCAAAAAATGCATATTGCAAATTCAGACAAACCTGTCTCCTTTTACTCACTGGATACAATTTTATCAGTAGGTTACAGAACAAATTCCAAGGTGGCAATGGATTTCAGAAAATGGGCCACAAAAACCTTAAAACAGCATCTTCTTGAAGGTTACACCTTCAATAAAAAACAGCTTGTTAAAAATTACCTGAAATTTCAAAAAAGCCTGGAAAGCATAAAAGCTCTGCTGCCGGAAGGTCAATCTCTCCCTACAAAAGAGGCCATTGACCTTATCAGTGTTTTTGCCAACACCTGGTTTTCCCTTGATGCTTATGATAAGTCCAGTTTCCCAAAAAAGGGATGGACAAAAAAACAAGTCTCTTTTACCGCCAAAGAACTCAACAACTCTTTAAATCAACTTAAAAAAGACCTCATTGTCAAAAAACAGGCAAATGCCTTGTTCGCACAGGAAAAAGAGAAAGATTCTGTCAGTGGAATCGTTGGAAATATCTTTCAAACATTTGGCGGAAAGGATTTATACCCGTCTGTGGAAGACAAAGCGGCCCATCTTTTTTATTTCATGGTTAAAAATCACCCTTTTACCGACGGCAATAAACGAAGCGGGGCCTTTACTTTCGTCTGGTTTTTGAAAAAAGCCTCAAAACTCCCGGAAAACCTGACACCTGAAGCCCTGACAGCCTTAACCCTTCTGGTGGCCGAAAGCAGCCCAAAAGACAAAGAGAAGATGATTGGGCTGATTTTGCTTTTATTACAAAATAATCAGGGTAAAATACAGAAAAGGCGAAAAAGCCAATAAACCAGTCTTATTTGGACTTTAATCGGGTTTTTTCTATTGAAAGAACCGGAAAATTCAAACAAGATCAGCCTTTAAAGATTAAAATCTATAATAATAAAAATTTTCCATAAGAAATCAGGGACGATAAAAATATGGATAAAGAACCAGCCAAAAATTTAGTCAAAAACACTTTTGAAAATCCTTTTAATAAAGAACAGTTTGTTAATCTGATAAAAAATCTTCTCAATGAGTTTAAAGAAAAACCTTTCATTTGTAGAGGGAATTACATCCATAGAGATTTTTCTGATTCCATAAAAACTCTGGAACGTATAGGAAAGTACAGGGATTCAGAAGAAAAAACTTTGGACATTCTCATTGTTCAACTAAAAAATGAAACAACTTTGGATCGGGCCAGAACAAAACAAAGAAACTATATTGCAAAATATCTCAAAGGAAGTCGTGGAGGACAATTAAAAGATGGAGCCTTGGTTGCTTTTGTTTCTCCAAATCAGGAAAACTGGCGTTTTTCCTTTATAAAAATGGAATATAAATTTGATGAAAAAGGAAAAGTCCAGGAGGAGTTCACTCCTGCCAGACGTTATTCTTTTCTCGTTGGCCAAAATGAAAAAAGTCACACAGCCCAAAGCAAACTTTTACCTCTTTTGCAAAATGATAAAAATCCAACACTTGAAGACTTGGAGAACGCTTTTAGTGTTGAAAAAGTCACCAAAGAGTTTTTTGAAAAATACCGTGAACTTTTTCATAAACTAACAGACGCTCTAAATGAAATTATTAAAAAGGATAAAAAAATCAAAAAGGACTTTGAATCTAAAAATATTCAGTCTGCTGATTTTACAAAAAAACTTTTGGGACAGATTGTATTTCTTTACTTTCTCCAGAAAAAAGGTTGGTTTGGGGTCAAAAGAGGTAAAGAATGGGGAACAGGGTCAAAAAGTTTTTTGAGAGAACTTTTTAACAGGCGGTTTGAAATTTCAGAGAGTATGAAAACACAAAAAGAAAAAGATGTGATCCAGAGTCACTCAAAAAACAAAAATGAGAACAGATTCTTTAACGATGTTTTGGAACCCTTATTTTACGAGGCTTTACAAAGAGAACGGGAAGATGATTATTACAGTCGTTTTGATTGTCGGATTCCCTTTTTGAATGGAGGTTTGTTCGATCCTGTAAACAGCTATGACTGGGTGAATACGGAAATTCTTTTACCAGATTCCCTTTTTTCAAATCAAAACCTCACCGGAGAAGGTGATATTGGTGATGGAATCCTGGATATTTTTGATCGCTATAATTTTACAGTCAAAGAGGATGAACCTTTAGAAAAGGAGGTGGCCGTTGACCCTGAAATGCTGGGAAAAGTTTTTGAGAATCTTCTGGAGGAGATCAAACGCAAAAAACAAGGAGCCTATTACACTCCCCGTGAGATTGTTCACTATATGTGCCAGGAAAGCCTGATAAATTATCTGGCAACAGAGCTTAAAAACAAAGTCAGTAAAGAAGATATTGAAAGGCTGGTCAGACACGGAGAATCCACCATTGAAAATGAAAGTCATATACTCAAGCAAGAAAAAGAAACAGACACCTATTCCTTTAAGCTCTCGGAAAACATACGAAATTATGCAGAAATCATAGACCAAAAACTCAAAGATATTCGGGTTTGCGATCCGGCTGTGGGTTCTGGGGCTTTCATTGTTGGGATGATGACTGAAATTGTAAGGAGCAGAAACACTCTGACCCCCCATATATCCAATAAAAAAGAAAGAACATCCTACAATTTCAAACGCTATGCCATTGAACACTGCCTTTATGGTGTTGATATAGATCCCGGGGCCATAGAGATTGAAAAACTTCGACTTTGGCTTTCCCTTGTAGTGGATGAAGAGGAAAGAGAAACCATCCAACCTTTACCTAACCTGGATTATAAAATTGTTAGTGGTAATTCTCTTTTATCCGTGGAAATAGATTTATCAAATCAGGAGCAATTTAAAAAACTTGAAAGATTAAAAAGTGATTATTTTAATGAGACACGAATTAAGGAAAAGGAAAAATACAGACAACAAATAGACCATCTCATTAAAGAAATAATAGAGAAAGTACAATTTAATGAAAAAATCTATAGAGAAATCTTAAAACTGGAAGCTCTATTTTCCATAGAAAAAAACTCCAAAAAGAAGCAAGAATATGAAGAGAAAATCAAACAGCTTAAAAATGAAATGACAAAGGGACAGAAAAACTTTGATTTTAAAATCCACTTCTCTGAAGTCTTCCATAAGAAACAGGGTTTTGATGTGGTAATTGCTAATCCCCCTTATGTTCAATTACAAAAAGAAGATGGAAAACTTGCTAACCTTTATGAATCACAGAATTATGATACTTTTACAAGAACTGGTGATATTTATGTACTCTTTTATGAAAAGAGCTTAAATATCTTAAGACAAAATGGAATATTGTCTTTTATTACATCCAATAAATGGATGCGGGCAGATTATGGAAAAAAACTTCGTGATTATTTTTCTTCAAACACTCAAGTTTTAAATCTTTTGGATATGGGATCGGATGTATTTGATGAGGCTACTGTGGATACCAATATTCTGTTGGTACAAAATACAAAGGCTCCTTTATCTAAAAGTTTTAGAGCTATGAGTATGAAAAACTCCTGCATGGGAGAAATTCACGGACTTGGAAATAATAACAATCTAGCGGAGTATCTCAAACAACATGGCATTGAGATGTTACCTTTCAAAAAAGAAGATCTCTGGATAATCATTGATTCCACTCAAAAAAATATAAAATCCAAAATAGAAAAAATTGGTATTCCATTGGAAAAATGGGATATATCCATAAACTATGGAATAAAAACAGGATTTAATAAAGCCTTTATCATTGATGATGAAATCAAGGAAAAATTGATTAGGGAAGATTCAAAATCCTCTGAGATAATAAAACCTGTTTTAAAAGGCAAAAATGTTGGACGTTATAATGTTAGCTGGAAAAATCTATGGTTGATTGACACACATAACGGGTATGACTCCGTGAAACCGATTGATATTAACAAATACACTCCAATTAGAAAACATTTAGATTGTTACTCGTTAAAAATCAACAATAGGCAAGATAAAGGTTTGACACCTTATAATTTGCGTAATTGTGCTTATCACATTGAGTTTGAAAAAGAGAAAATTATTTTTCAAGAAATAGTGCAGAAACCTTCCTTTGCCTATGATGAAAAGAGTTTTTTCTGCATTGATACAGCCAGAATAATAACAGGTAAAAATCTAAAATTTCTACTCTCCATTTTAAACTCAAAATTGTTTTTTTACTCAATAAAACATTTTTACAGCGGAGGAGGTCTGGGGAACAAAGGAGTGAGGATGAAGCATACATTTTTTAAAAACTTTCCTGTTCCTCAAATTTCTAAAAAAGAACAAAAACCACTTATTGATTTTGTTGATAAAATTCTGGCTCTTACAAAAGCAAAAAATTATCAAAACGATCAGGAAAAACAAAAACGAGTTTCCAAATACGAAACCCAAATTGACCAACTTGTTTATAAACTCTATGACTTCACTGAAGAGGAAATAAAAATTGTAGAGGATTCTTAAAATGATCTGAAAGGATTTTTGATATGAAAAAATATAGTATTCATCCTAAAAATTTTTACAAGGTGTCGAAGTTGCGTCATAACCCGTGAACTTTTGGAGGATTCTTTTTTATTTTTGATTTTTTGATAGTGAAAAAAACTTTTGAACTTCAAAAATGACACCACGCAATGTCTGTTTCAAATTTTTGACTTCACATAGAAACTGTGAAATCTTTAGCAATTCAGCTTTGGCAAAAGCTTGCCACCTATATTTGCGAAGTCTTTAAGGACATTGCCGTTATTTCTAAGCTAAGTTAATTTTCATTTTAAACTTTTCAAGTTTTTATGGGAATTGGTAGTAGGTGACAAATTTTCATAAGAACGAACATGAGAGGTTTTAAATGAATATCGAAAATTCACTTACAAAAAAAAATCAAAAAAAATGCCAAAAAATTAAAGAAAACCGAGGGAATCCCTCACCATAAAGCCCTTGATACCGTATCTAAAAAAGAAGGATTTGCCAACTATAATCATTTTCTCAACTCAAAGCCAATGAACACCCCGAAAATTTCTTCAACAAAACGGGGTTTCCCCAAAAAAATAATCTCAACAACTAAACACAATACAAGTAATAGAGGGAAAAGATTATCGTTTGATAAACACAAAATGATAGGAAGTATTTTGTGTGGAATCTATAAATTTTCTTCGGGTCAAGAAAGAGAGGGCATCACATCAACCATAAACAAAATTCGCTCCTCCTTGGATGATCTACTTTTTGAAGAATCCGAAATGGTGGGTTTTGAAGGATGGGGTGAAGGTTATCTAGGACAGGTTTACTATGATTCTTCAGAAAAATATGGAAGCAGACCTAAAAGGATCAATGCAAAAATTCCTCAAACTATACACGAAAAAATGACTGATGACTTGAAAATTGTAAAAAAAGACCTAATTGATACCTATTCTCTAACCAATCCAAGGATTGCTCAGATTTCAAGCTGGATTGATACGACCCTATACACCCTAAAAAGATGGTTTTTGGAAATGGCAGATACCACTCTAATAGTTGGTGCAAGAGGACTTTGGGATGAAGAAAACGATGCGGATATAGACCAAGTAAAAACTGCCAAGAGATTTCTCGTAAAATATGGAGAGAAATGTCAAAGCGGGAAGGGAAGCTATGGCCTAAAGCATATAATCGAGAGAAAAGAAGAGGCGTATATTTCAAACGGGGCACTTATTGAGGCTGCCCTCGACTTGGGCTTGAAATTAAAGAATATAAAAAAGGAAAATCCCAATGTGCTTATATGTGTTCAACGCAAAGGTTGGAATAGCTACTATAAAAAAACACCCTTTTGCAACTGGCTTAGAAACAAAGCAATTCCGTCGAACAGCGATGAAAAAACTTTCATTCAAGATACAATTGAAGGTTACTCATCAACAAGAGATGCATATTTATCATTTAACTTTGACCCTCCAAAGGACAGCTTGAGCAACCACAAGGATTTCAAAAATCCAGAAGATTTTCATGAAAAATTCTCCTGTAGGGGAGACAATCTTTTAGTAGACGCATGCCATTCTTTATATGAAAAGTTCCGAAAAGATCATGGATAGAAAGTCATTATCGACAATGACAACAAGAAATGAAAGGAAGTTAATTTTTACTTCATCTTTTAAAAATTAACTTCCAGCTTTTTCACATAGATCATCTCTAACAGAACCAAGTGATTTTGGATACGAACCACTAAGCCTGTCTTTGAGATTGTATTTTTTCCCAATACTTAACCATCTTTTTAAATACTCACATTGAAACTTTTTGTTAGGGGGTAACCACCGTCTCGGTCCTTTTGATCCCTTCTGTCGATTCAGTGCTGATGAAACAGGAATCAGGTTTTCCATATCGTTGGCAAATTGTTTTCTTTTCTCTTTATTCCAATCATGACCACCCATTGTATGTGCTTTTTTAAGGGGGATGAGATGGTCTATTTCAAGTTTTTTCGCTTTGTAAAAATATTTCCTAGAGTAGGGATCAAGCCATTTGCCAGATAGTACAATACACTGCTTTTCTGTTTTAAACTTCGGTTCAACAAGGCTTGTTTTTATAAGAATTTCAGCCCTTGTATTTTGGCAATCTCCATCTTCATCAATTCCGTATTGGTATTTATCACGGTTGTATTTAATGTCTATTTCATTTTTTCTTGTAAGAAGAGCAAAACAACCTGTTATTATCAAAGTTAATACTACCAGTTTCATAAATTTCTGTATTGATTTTTTGGAAATCTGGTTATTGGAAATTTAACACCCCCTAATCAGCTTGAATTTCTTTTTCAATGGCCTTGGCCCAAAAAAGACCTCCAACTCTTGGAGAAGTGTTCATATTATCACAAATAAAGTCACTATAGGCTCGAAACTGTGCCCCGGTTGTTATTACATCATCGAAAACCAAAAAGAAATCCGGGATCTTAAAATAATTCCAAACCCAGGAAAAATTGTCTTTTAATTTTTGAATATAGTCTTCTCCTCTAAACTCATTTGTCCTAGAAGACTGCTCTCTTGAATTAAGAATCTCAATAGGGTTTTTAAACAAAAAACGGGAATCACCTTTAAATTTTTCCGACAATTTCTCACAAACAAGTTCAAACCTATCATCATATTTTGGATATTTTTTTGATTTTGAAGTTGGAATAAAGGATATATTTACTAATTTCCCTTGAGGAGCTCTTTTTAAAAATTCATACAAATCATCTGCAAATTGTTTGATGGCTTTTTCTCTGTATTTGAGTTCTGTAGAGCTTCTCTTTTCTCCATTAGAATTATAGTAACCTTTTTTAAAATTAGAAATTAAATCATTAGCCGTTGATGCTTTATATCCTCCACCTTTTATATATTCCATAAGATGACGACATTTGTCAGATTCTTTAATATGAGGAAGTGTTTCCGAGTCCGGGTAAATTTTTTTCCATTTTGCCATTTTCTATGGTTTTTTAAGATGATTTAAAATATCTTTTTCATCTTTGACTCTAATGGCTCCATCTTTTTCAAACTTAAAAGCCCATTGATATTTTTGAAAACAAGAGTCTAATATAAAAAGTTTTCGTTTTTGTTTGATAGCCGCTTTTGCCTGAGAAAGTGTACCACTGGTGTCAGAAGCCTCTATAATGACAGAAGCCTGGGATAAAGCTGACATGGTAACATTTCGTTTTGGAAAATAAAATCTATGGTTGTTAAAACTTTCATTGGCATATCTGTAAAAGGGTACCTGGCTTATTAACAAATGGTTTCTGGCAATTTCATCCTGTAAGCCCTTGTTCTCTTTTGGATAACATTGGTCAATGGGGGTTCCGATAACAGCAATAACCCGACCCTTTAAACTTATAGCTGTTTCAAGGGCTTTTGTGTCTATTCCACGGGCAAGACCGGAAACCACTGTAAAATCGTTTTCCACAAGAATCCTTGTGACTCTCTCCACTCTTTTAAGCCCCTCCTCTGTAGCCTTCCTGGAACCAATAACAGAAACACATGGACTTTCAAGATAACCAATATCCCCTTTATAATAAAAAAGTTTTAAAGGCTGGTCTGTCTTTTTTAAACTTTCAGGGTAATGAAAATCCTCTTGAGTGCAAACTGAAAATTTTCCCCATCTTGCTTTTATAAACTCTTCAATCCTTGGGTAGAGGGTTTTGATTTCTTCCAGTTGTCCATTTTGTTTTTTCTCTTCCAATATTCCTGATGGCAGTATGGGTCCCATGCTGGAATAAGGAAAGGATTTTTCAAGATTTATTTCCGTGGCTCCCTTGAGGGCAAGCAGAATCTCATAAGCGATTGCTTCTTCCAAAGGGTCTATTGCAAATAGAAAATCAAATGCTCTTTCTTCCATCCAATAGTCTCCTCTGTTCTTTTATTTTGATATTAAATAGCTCTGAATTTTAGTTTTATGTGTCTAAGTCTCTTAAGTCAACACTAAAGTCGAGAATCTTTCCATCCCATGATTCACAGAGAATCCTCCTATAAAAATAGACTGGAAGCAAACTCCTTGCCTATTTTATACTGAATTGGATCAATTTTCCACAACCAAATTTTCTGATTTCAGTTCATTATTTAAAACACTGTTTCCATAATCATCAGTGCAATCCCCACAATGGAACCACCGGCAATAATCCCCGCTCCAATGCTCTCTTTGTTTTCAAAAATTGTCTGGAAACGGAAAGATCTTTTTTCTTCAGGTTTTTTTCCCATAAGCCAGAAAATCAGGGAACCGATAAAAAACTCCAAAGAAATATTAAAGGGCAAAACAAAAGCGATCCCAAAAGCTATAGGGGAAAGAGGGAATTTCCCTCTGGTTCTGTGATTGAAAAATTCAAAAACAACACCCATCACGGCCCCCACAAGGACTGCCACCTGGGCTGTGGGATGAAGGGCACCAAGACCCTTTGAGAGAACCTCGGCAACGGCTTTCCAGACAGTGGCCCCAGGCATTGGAAACTTTTCCGTTGTGAATAGGGAAATATCCCCCTGAAACATCATATAAAAGACAGGCACTGCCACAAGTCCCCCACAAACAATTCCAATGGCGTGTCCCATAGCCTGATGCCTGGGTTTTCCTCCCAACATATAGGCCGGTTTTATATCCATGAGAAGATTTGAAGCACTCAGACAGGTTTCAGACGTGATTCCCGCTGTGATTAAGTTTGTTCCCATATGTCCGGGGGCCAGGATAGCGTAAGTGACCTGGGTCATTTTTCCCAAAACCCCTCCGGGAGTGATGGCTGTCACTCCCGTGGATTTCACCGCCATAATTGAAAAAACAAAAACAAGGGGAACAGCAACGGCTGAGAGCCAGTAATCAATACCAAAAAAGGATTTTCCCATAATCATCACAAAAACTCCAAGAACGGGAATCCCGATATAGGAAACCATTCTTGGTAATTCTATGGAAGCCAGAACATCAGAATGATGTTTCTTGTCCTTCTTTTCTCCCTTCTTTTTAAAAAGTTCGGTAATACTTGAAAAGGTGTTGCCGGAAATCAGAAAAGAAAAGATGGAGGAGGTTGTCATCATGGCAGCCCCTCCCCATAAGGCCCACATAGTGATGTTTTTAAAACCGGTGCCAACAATAATGCCTTTGTTGATAAGGATGGGAGCAAAGATAAAATAATTGATGCAGGCTCCAAGGAGCATGGAGGCTGTGGCTTTTATAGACATGAGCATCCCTGTGCCCATCATAACAATGGAACTGTCAAGACCAATGGTGAGTTCCTTTAAGGGAATGCCTCCGAGTTTTGGGTTGGCAAATTTATAAATCAGATGATCCCAATGGGCTGGTAAAGTTAAAAACTTCAGGCCCACCTTTGCCATGACAAGCTTGCTTCTGAGGAGTTCAATAACAGCCGCCACTATAGCTCCAAGCTTTCGGTAGGCCTCAGAGATATTTCCAAGAACTTTTCCAAGTTCCACTATATTTGTTTTTCTATTTATTATATGTCATGAAACTTCACACTTTAGTTCTGAATTGCAAAACTTAAAATCTCACGATGCAATTTGTCTTTTATGTCCTTAATTTCTCTTGATCTTGGGTGGTATTTCAAACCATTTTCAATTATAGAGTGTAATTCTTCTAAATATTTCCTTCTTTTGTCAATATCCTTAATTCCTTTTCTCGCCCACTTTAAGCCCTGAACACCTAAAATATGATAAGGATAAGGGTCTTTCTTTCCCCTATTTTCTATTATCTGGACGATACTTTCATATGCTTCATTTGCCTGTAAAAGCGAATCCCTTACATTTGGATTAAGAATAACTTTCTTAAATTTTAGATGTTCTAAAGAAAGAATAACAAGAGGATCATCATTATTTAAACCCTCTGCTTGTTTTAAATAATTCTCTGCTAAATTTAAATTTCCAACAGCTAATTGGAAACAACCTCTCTGTAGCCAAAAATGATGATTGGTTTTTTGAAAATTTTCTATTAGACAAAATAATTCTTCAACCTCACTATGTGGCTCTTGACTTATTCTCAATAAAATTTCGTGGTTAGTAACATATCTTAATAATCGCTTCATTCTTTTTTGCTCAGAAGTTCTATCTAAAGATCTAATAGATGCTATATATGCCAACCTTGAATAATATTTTACTAAATTATTATTTCTTGACAGGTAAGTTGATATTTTTTGTGCAATAAGTCTATGCCTTACTCTAATACGCCCATTTGTTTCAATCAAAAGACCCCTTCGAATCATTTTCTCTATAAAATTGCCTCTTCACCAGAATTTGTGAATGAGTGGAGGTTCAGGTAATCTTCCAAGGGAATGATATAAAGCTATTTTAATGGATTTGTACTCCCTAAAGCCGTAAGATTTTCTCATAGTCAGTTTTACTTTGTTGTTTAAACCCTCTACAATCCCCGATGAAAATTGTTTTTTGGCCCTAAACCAATTGAGAATGAGATTCTTATGTCGTCGAATCATCTTGGCTTCATGTTTCAAAGGCTCTATCCGGGAACGCATGACTTTGGTTGTCCAGCGAGCCAGAAACTTATCCGCCCATGAGGGGGATAAATAATCCCAAAAGAATTGGAACTCTTCTTTTAGTAAATAGGCCCTGACGCTCCTGAGGTTGTATTGTAAAAGTTTCTTCAAACCAACCTCCTGTTTTTCTGTCAGATTCTCTGAGTGCTTTAATAAAAGCCACCTGGAGTTTGTTAACACAGGGTCATATCCATCCGCTTTCATCTGACGATGCTCTCCCGCTCTCACTTTATCTATTGCTTTGTTAATCCGAGCAACGATATGAAAACGGTCCAGGATATGAGTGGCTTGAGACACTCGATCCTTTATAACCTTCAAATAAGGTTTCCACATATCTGAGCAAACGTATTCAATAAGTTGTGTTCTTCTTGTCCCCAGCATATCAAAGAACTTTGAAAAAGTTTCCTCTGTCCGCTCTTTTCCAATCCAAAGTAAACGGACACATCCGGAGTTGATCTGATAAACTAAAGTTAGATATTTATGCCCCTTTTTCCACTGAATCTCATCAACTCCAATAGCCCTGACACTCTCTAAACAGCGATGGGAAAGGCCCCACTCAACGATAAACTCCACAGAGCGAAAAACCTTCCCCCAACTTGTTCTAAACCGAACTGACACCTCTTTCCATGACAGCACCTTGGCCCAATTTGCCAGAAATTGCATATAGACTTTGGTTAATTGGTTTTTTCCATCACTCCATGGAGTTTTTTCAACTTTAACTCCACACCAAGAGCAGTTGACTCGTCTCATTTTATAACAGAAGAACACGGGAATTCCCCAGATAGGAATAAATTCAAATTTTCGTGCCTTCGGGGATGTATCATAAATAGAAGCCTCCTGATGGCATCCCGAACAAATGGGGATACCATTTTTTCGAGGGTGAATTTGAACATGAATACAAGTTTCCCCGCCCTCGGTGAATAAAGTTATTCTCCCGTAAACAAAAGACTTGAATTTGTAACATTTATTTAGGATAGTCTTTACCAGCATCTTTTCGCCCTTTTTTGGTTGTTGTTTTCTCAAATTATGATTTACTGGAATCTGGCGGGAGATGCTATTTCAATATGAATCTTAATGCACTAAAAATGTGATTCGTTGAGCGGGGATGCTCAACGAATTGGGGTGTGGGGCAGAGCCCCATATCAGCCAGGATGGCTGTCCTTATTTATTCCACGAAATGACATTTAGAAGTTAAAAAGGGCTTTTTTTATCCACATCTTCTGGTGAATATCCGGATTTATTACCTGAAAGGGGATTATCAAAAATCCTTTGATCTTATGAAGGTGGCTTTGGAGAAAAATATCCGGGGGCTGAATCAGGAGAGGCTAAAGTACTGGATGGCCATGAGTCTGGAAAGACTTGGTCAGAGGACAGGGGCCAGGGAACTTTTTCTGGAGGTTTCCCAGGACGAGTTCATTGGTTATTATTCCATAGCGGCGGTACAGAGACTGCGGGAATTGCTGTCTCCCAAATCTTTGGCCAGTCTTCACTACGATGACTCTTTTGTTCTCCGTGAAAACTGGTTAACCTATCTGAACCGGAAAAAGGGATTTCCCGGTTCGCTTCAGATTGGTGGTCAAAGTAAGGTAAAAACCTTCAATGAGTGGAAAAAACCTCCCTTTATGAGAGAGTCTCCGGGGAGAACGGGGGGAAATGTTTCAACTTATTCGGGAGTTGATGAAATTGAGTTTCGTTCACATATTAAAAAGGCCAAAGATCTCTCCCTGGTGGGACTGACCAATCTGGCCAAGTGGGAACTCTACAGTCTTGAAGAGCGGACAAAAAACAGGGAATACCTGAGAACCCTCATGTTTGAATATTATCGCAACAATCTTTTTCATCGCTCAGCCTATATAGGAACTCAGTATTTTGCCAATGCGAGAGGGCACCTTGGGCTTCATCTGGGGGCGGTTTTATGGCAGTTTGTCTATCCGAGGGCTTTTGAAAAGGAGGTTCTGAAAAATGGCAGAGACTTTGGTGTTCCCCCTGAATTTGTCTGGAGTATTATGAAAGCGGAAACCAATTTCAGACCGGATGCCATATCCCCTGTGGGGGCCAAGGGTTTGATGCAGGTTATGACACACACTGGTCGCAAGGTGGCCTCACTGATGGGTAAGAATATCAAAGACCCCGATCTTTTCAGACCCTCGGTGGGAGTGGAAATAGGCACCCGTTATCTGAAAAGAGTTCTTAAAAAGTTTCAGGATAAGATTCCTCTGGCGGCTGCGGCCTATAATGGAGGTCCCCATAGGGTTCACAAGTGGTTGCATCAGTTTGGCCAATTGGAAATGGATGAGTTTATTGAACATATTCCCTTCGGGCAGACCCGGAGATACGTTAAAAAAGTGGTTCGCTATTACACTCTCTACAATCTGTTGTACAATAAAAACGGTCATGTTTCCTCCTGGCTGGCTGATAATGTGAATGTCTACCCTGAGGGAACCCCTCCCACCCGTGAAACCTGGGAAACCCTTTAAAGATTACCCATAGTACAGAAGGTTTTTTTATATATTGACATTAAATAACGGCGTTATATAATATAGCACTATGCAGGACTCCTTATATCAACGGCTTTTCCGATGTCCAAAATCCAGTTTTTTCCTGTTTGGTCCCAGGGGGACAGGGAAAACCACCCTGGTTCGGCAATTGGGTCTGGCTTCCAGGGAAATATCATTGTTGGATGAGGAAAGTTATCAGGGTTATCTGGCAAGACCGGGATTGTTTTATGAGGAATTGGTTTCACTCAAACCAAGACAATGGGTTTTTGTGGATGAAATCCAACGCCTGCCCAACCTGTTAAACGAAGTTCACCGTTTGATTGAAGACAAAAAACTCCGTTTTATTCTCACAGGTTCCAGTGCCCGGAAATTGCGAAGATCAGGGGTCAATCTCCTGGCCGGACGGGCTATAAACCGTTATCTCTATCCTTTGACTCCCATGGAGATGGAAAAGGATTTTTCCCTCAATTCAGCTCTTAAAACAGGAACTATTCCATTGGTTTGTAAATCTGAAGATAAACGGGAAACCTTAAAAAGTTATGTCCAAACCTACTTGAAAGAGGAAATTCAGGCAGAGGCTCTTGTCCGCAATCTTGGTGGTTTTTCACGTTTTCTTCCCGTAACGGCTCTTTTTCATGGTCAGGTTACCAATTTTTCTAATGTAGCCCGGGACAGTGAAGTGGCCAGACCCACTGTCGTGGGCTTTTTTCAGATATTACAGGACACTTTATTGCTAAAGACCCTGAGAGCCTATGAAGCGAAAATTCGTGTAAGGGAACGGAAAAAAGCAAAATGCTATTTTATTGATCCCGGCCTTGTCAGAGCCATAAAGAATCAATATGGACCTGTGACAGCAGAAGAAAGAGGTTCCCTGTTTGAAGGATTTATCTTCACCCTTCTTATGTTTCAAAAAGACACCTATGGAGATATTGATGATATTTTTTACTGGTCACCGGCAGAAGCAAGGAAAACTGAGGTCGATTTTATCCTTGTTAAAGGAAAGGAACTGGTGGCCATTGAGACCAAAGCCACGGAAAAAATCCGTCCTGAACATTTCAAAGGTCTGAAAGCCATCTCTGATTTACAGGGTGTCAGAAGAAGATTGTTGGTTTACTGCGGAAGAAAAAACAGAGTCACCAGGGAAGGTATTGAGATTCACACCTTTAACAGTTTTATCAATTTATTACAAAAAAAAGAACTGTAAGAAACTCATCTGCAAGATGGGGCTTGACATGGTGAAATTTTTCAGGTTATCTTTTCGTAAGTGCAATTCTTCTTATTTGGAGATTCTATGAAAAATTTATTTATTCTTGTTCTTTTAGGTGTTTTCTCTGTTCCGGCTTTTGGACAACAAGAAGTGGTTGCGGAACAGGTGGAAGAAAAGGCTTCTGAGAAAGTTAAAGTTTCTGATAAATCTGATAAAAAGGAAGAAACCAAATCTTCTGAAACAAAAGAGGCTTCTGAGAAAGCCGATTCTGAAGAAAAAAAAGTATCAGAGGGAACCTCTTCTAGTGAAAAACAAGTGTCTGAAAAGACCAAAGATTCTAAAGAAGAACAAGTGACAGAGGATGCCAAACCTTTCAAAGAAGAGCAAGTGCCGGAGGAAACAAAGCCTGCTGAGGAAAAGCAGAGGGAGCAGCAACCTGCTAAAGAAGAGCAAGTGCCGGAGGAAACAAAGCCTGTTGAGGAAAAGCAGAGGGAGCAGCAACCTGCTGAAGAAAAACCTGCTGCCGTTAATCAGGAATCTGACAGTGCCGGTTCCGCCGTTTCCGTTCAAGCCGGGGTGAATTATATGTGTGATGAAGGCAGGTCTTATACTCTTCATGAACCAGGTATGGATTCTGAAAACCATCTTTGTGAGTTGGATGCCGGACATACAGAGAGTCCTGTGGATTGGTATGCTTTAAACCAATCTTCTTTTTGTCGGGAAAAGCTACAGAAAATAATAACACTATATAATTGTGTTATAAAAAAATAGGATTAAATATCCATTTTTTCATCTGAAGACGGGCCAAAACATCCAATTTATGCTGTTTTCTTTTTTAAGACTCGGATCTCTTTTTCAAGACGTTCTAATCTGTCTTTATTCGATTGATTGAAAATAAGAGGAATTGTCGAAAATGAATAAGTCGGCTTTTGAAGATTTTTCACCAGAAACGTCGAAAATGATTTTTCCCGATATGACACCCATCCAAGCTTTATCTTTATTTTCCTTCCAGGTGGAACGCCTTCCTCTACCTGTTCTCAGAACAACGTAGTGGTTGTTTTCACCACAAAGCATATGAACCTCTTAACTTTTGACATATATCCGGGTAAAACGTGTCCGTCTTCATAGATGAAAACCTGATTGGCTTCAAAGAAAGCTGATTTTTTTAATCTTCCATAAAGAAGATTAAAGAAAACAGTTCCTGAATAACACTGCATACGATTGGCAAAAACCGGGGAAAACACACTGGTATGGGCCTTGTTGTATTTCATGGATTGTCCACTATGAAGGTTCAGGAGATTTTTTTCATAACCTGTTTTAAACCCATGGGGGCCTGTGTCTGGAGACATTGAGTCCAACAGGGAGTCAAAATAACCAATAAGAGGAGGATTTATCTCCGACCCTGGTGTTTGAAAACCACTGCTTAAAAATTCCCCTTTGTGAATTTCAAGGATAATTTCTGAGAGCAAATTCTGGTCAACAATTTTCTTTTCATCAATTTGACTGATGAGTTGTTCCTGATTGAGGCCTAACTGATCCCTTTTGACTTCAAAAACAAATGGTCTTCAGTATATATTTGGTTGTGTCTGAAATTTCAAGTCTTTCCGAAAGGGAAAATCCACGAGATTTCAAAAACGATTGTTGTATAATAAAAGAGGCATAAATTTTACTGTTAAAAAATCTCAAACGTATCAATATGGAACAGGTTAATGCAACCAACAGGCCAAAGCTGGCATGGGTAAATTTGTTTTGAGGGGTCTGAAGACAGAGTTTATTCCATAACTGTCAAAACATTTGACAGTAAAGAGTGGCAGGATTGACTCTAAGTCAGGATTTGCAGATTTTTAAGGCTTTGACTTCTTTTTCAAGACGTTCCAACCTGTCCTCTTTGAATTTTCTTTCTCTTAAAGAATCCCTTACAATTTCAGGAATGATTTTTTTTTAAAAAACCAAAGTTTGTAAATACTTCTTAATAACATACAAGCGGGAAGGCAACGCAACGCCTGGAAGAAAAGTAATTTTTTTACTTGTATAAAGTTCTTTTTAATGTTATATTGCGTCAAAATTATTGTTCTATTGTTCTCAAGTCTGATTTTTTGAATTTGATCACTTATTTTTTAATTTTTAATAGGAGGTTCTTCAATGAAAAAACAAATCATTCTTTCATCCCTGTTTTTTGTGGCGGGTTTGTTTTTAAGCCCAGTCCAGGCTGCTAATCTTGAAGATCTTGAGATATGTCCCAATCCCAATTCTTCGGAGACTCCTCCTGTTGTTGAATCATCCAAACCTTTAACTGTCATCAATCCAATGGCACCAAAAGAAGTGAATGGTAATGAAGCTCTGAAAGTGGGCTATACCTGTAAGGTTCCCACTGTTGAAAAACGTCGAGGTTATAAGAATGAAGAGGATGGGGATGTCTATGTTCAATGGACCCTGGTGAAAAAAGAGGGGAGCAGGAAAATCTGGGCAGCCCATACCCTGAGATGGGGACCTGAACATATTTATGTGGGATATGTTGAGGATGGTTTTTACACTTTTAATGAAGCAGAGAAAGTCTGTGCCAGGAATAAGGATGGGACGGATAGGATAGAGGAGATTGTTTTTAATGGAGGGACTCGCCAGATAAAAATGACTCTCCCTGAGATTGGTTTTGGAACAGGAGGTTCGGATATTAATAATCCTTTAAATTTTCAATTGCTGGAGCATTTGAACTATATGTCTGTTGTTTATCAAGGCCGAAACTGGTTATGGTCGGGTTCGCTCGACATCAACTACCGTGCTTGGTTGTTCCATCCTGACCGTGTCGTTTACTTCGACGACTACCAGTACGGCTTGAATCTGGTCCGTTGTGTTAGCCTCCAGGCACGGGGTGAATGATTTGAATATTTGATTATTGTCGGGCCGAATGGCCCGACGAACAGGGTTATATTTGTTTTTAATTCCTCTATTTCTGTGAATACATCATAAACTGATATCTATACTGGTCCGGTTTGAATTTTGCGGTTCTTTGTTGACAGTTTGGCATTATAGTTATAGTTTAGGGGTTCAGATATTAGGAATGTAATTTATGAACATAATAATTTCTTTCATTTTCTTGTCTTTTGGAGCTAATGCCCAAGACTGCGTACAAGCTGTAGTAGAGTATACCAAAGCTGTAGAGGAATTAAGGCTGCAATCACCGGATGTTCAGAGGCTCTGGGAGGAGGAATATGGTAAAGCTCGGGATGAATATAACCGTGCCCAGGAGGAATTAAGGGAGACACCGATTATTAAAAATCTCTGGGATGAATATCAAAGAACCTTGGGGGAATATGATAAAGCTGTTGAGAAATTACTGGATACTCTAGAAGCTTTAAAAGCTGTGACAAATGAACAGGTTTTAATGTTAAAAAATATCAGTGAGAAATATCAAACAGCCAAGGAAAGATATGAAAGAGACTTTAACACAAACTGGGAGATGTTAATAGAGCGAAGACCGGTTATTAAAAATATCAGTGAGAAATATCAAGAAACCAGGACAAAATATGAGAAAGCGGAGAAGGAATTGGTGGAGCAATCGCCGTATGTTCAAGAACTTCGTGAGAAAATAAAAGAATTGTGTTGGGACAGAATATGGCAAGTTTTTAAGCCATAAGGTGTGATTTCTTGCAAAAAATTGTCACGAAAGTCCTCTTAAATAAAATTGTATTCATACTTTTCCTCAGTCTTTACAGTCAGGCCGATAATAACAATTCCCACAATCCTTAAGACCAAAAGCCAGTTAATTGTTTAAGAAACAGTTTCTTATTCGTGAATTAAAATTTGTGAAATACAATTGGAATCAGTTTTAATTCAATGAAAAAACAACATTTCATTTAAAGGGGAGGGGAGAGATGATTTCACAATCTTATAGTCCAGGAACAATAAAAATTCTTTTTAGAGCTTTTGTCATTTTGATTTTTCCTTTTTTCTTTTGTGGTTGTTCCAGTTATCCAAAAACAACCACATCCGTTGAGTCTCCTTCTTCTTCAAAGACTTTGGTTGATCATGGGCGGAAGGTGGCCACCAGGGATTGGAGAGAACTCATTTCCTATATTAAAGCCTCAAACACAGGGGTCAAGGATGAGTTTGGTTATTCAGTGAGTCTCAGTGCTGACGGGAACACCCTGGCTGTGGGAGCTCCTTATGAAGACAGTGAAAACAATAAGGCAAAGAACTCTGGAGCTGTGTATGTGTTTACAAGAGATGGGAATGGGTGGAACCAACAGAAATATATCAAGGCTTCAAATGCAGGGATTCATGACTTGTTTGGTTATTCAGTGAGTTTGAGTGCTGACGGGAACACCCTGGTTGTGGGAGCTCCTTATGAAGACAGCAAGGCTCAAGGGATTGGAAGCGACCAGGAAAACAATGGGGCAAAGAACTCTGGAGCTGTGTATGTGTTTACAAGAGATGGGAATGAGTGGAGCCAACAGGAATATATCAAAGCCTCAAACACAGAGACTGACGATTGCTTTGGTAAATCCTTAAATTTGAGTGCTGACGGGAGTACCCTGGTTGTGGGAGCTCCTTATGAAGACAGCAAGGCTCAAGGGATTGGAAGCGACCAGGAAAACAATGGGGCAAAGAACTCTGGAGCTGTGTATGTGTTTACAAGAGATGGGAATGGGTGGAGCCAACAGGAATATATCAAGGCTTACAACTCGGAGGCCTTTGATATGTTTGGTAAATCCTTAAATTTGAGTGCTGACGGGAGTACCCTGGCTGTGGGAGTTCCTTACAAGACAAGAGATACAGGAGCCGTGTATGTGTTTACAAGAGATGGGAATGGGTGGAACCAACAGAAATATATCAAGGCTTCAAATGCAGAGGGCCATAATGAGGGGGCTTCTTCTGTATTCGTAGATGATGGTGACGTGTTTGGTTATTCAGTGAGTCTCAGTGCTGACGGGAACACCCTGGCTGTGGGAGCTATTGGAGAAGACAGTAAGGCTCAAGGGGTTGGAGGCGATCAGACAAACAATGAGAAACGCAAGTCAGGGGCTGTGTATGTGTTTACAAGAAATGGGAACGAGTGGGACCAACAGGAATATATCAAGGCTTCAAATACAGAGATTTACGATCGTTTTGGTAATTCCTTGAGTTTGAGTGCTGACGGAAACATCCTGGCTGTGGGAGCCTTTTATGAAGACAGCAGTGCCAGAGGAGTTGGAGGCGACCAGGAAAACAATGAGGCAAAGGAATCAGGGGCAGCCTATATGTTTGCCAGAGACGAAAATGGAAAATGGACCCAACAATCCTATATCAAAGCCTCAAACACAGGGGTCAAGGATTTTTTTGGTAATTCCTTGAGTTTGAGTGCCGACGGGAACATCCTGGCTGTGGGAGCTATTGGAGAAGACAGCAGTTCAAAAAAAGTTGGGGGCAATCAGGAAAACAACAGGGCAGAGAACCCAGGAGCTGTGTATGTCTATACGGGGCTGAATCCAGTGAAAGAAAAGTGATCCTCTCAGTCCTTACTGAACAGCATCCGCTTCCCTCGTAGGAGGCTTTTATAAAACCCGGTGAGTTATTTCTCTGGTGTTTTTGGGTCATTTTTAGGGTGTAAACGTCAACTTTTATTTCCTTTTACAAAAGTGTCTGAAACGGGCAGGGGACTGGGATCATAGAAAAAGTCCTCCCAGGAAGAGGGACTGGTGAAAAAATCCGCCTGATAACCCGGTAAAAGGGCTCCCACTTTATTTTCCAGAGACAGGGCTTTTTATTTCAAGGGTGGTCACTCCCTGTCTGAGGTGTTGATTGACCCGCTTTTGGCCGGAATCAATCAATTGTTTCAGACCGGCTTTTCCTGTGGCCTTTACTGTGGACAGAATTCCCCCTCCTTTTTGGGCGATTTCCTGGTAGGATATTCCCTGATTTCTCATTTCAAACTCATTTTTCCTGTCACCGGCAAAGACCAAATGGGTGTGGCAATCCACAAAACCGGGATAAACATTCAGGCCCTTTAATGATTTTTTTTTGATTTTCCTGTAGGTTTCAGGGAGTCTGGATGGGTATAAGAAGAATAAAAGACATTTTTCACGAAATTGAGAGATATTCCGAGATATTCCATCCTTGTTTTCCGGGTTTTTTCTGATCTTTTTGTTTTGTGAATCCTATTTTGAGGTCATTTGAATGGGGTTTTGATTGAGAATTTATGACTCCAGGTCTGGTTTGGCCGGAAAAGTGAATTTTTGAATAAGGAAATCCATTACAGGGAAAATTGTTCCACGTCAGAAGCAAAAGAAGACTCATGAAAATCCGAAATCATCCTCTTCAGGGGAAGCTCCGGGAGAATGGGGTTCCGGGACTTTTGAATCCAACCCCGGATGGTTGAGAATCTTTTCAATGACTTCAGGCTCCTCTATTGAAGAGATGACTTTTAACTTTCCCCCACACTCCAGGCAAACCTCAATGTCCATTCCAAAAACCCTTTTAAGCCTCCTGGCCCAGGTCATTGAAGAGGAGTTTCCGGGCGGTGTTGTTTGTTTTCCAAGATTTTTTGTTTTTGGAGTGATGAGGTGTCGATATTTGAATTTGGGGCAAACACACCATGGAACCTTATGAGATTGGTTCTGGGTCTGGGGATGAGAGAAGCCAGCTTTTATGAGAGACAAACCCATGAGTGAATACCCTGTTTTTGAGATAAACTGATCGGTTTGATTTGTCATGTTTGATCTCTGGAAAACCCGTGAAAATTTAAAAAAGGCCGGTACAGATTGATTGTGTCTGAATTTTCAGGTGGGTTTATCCATACACCGTATAGAACAGGGTTTTAATATAAACTATGTTGATTGTAACCTATGATATCAGTAATAAAAGAAGGACCATTCTCATCCAGAAGAGGTTTTGAATGTCAAAACCAAAACAGGTGATGGTAGTAGTGAAGAAAAAACTATCTATGAGTATTGTGGGCAATATAAGGATGTCCTTTCAAAGGATAATATTGAAAAAAATCTGAATCGTTACCTTGAAGAGTTAAAAAATAAGGATGAAAATCATACCCCCAGTATTTTACAGATCAATCACCTTCGTGATGCTATCACAGCCAATATGGTTGGTGTGGTTGTCCATCTTCAAAAAACTTATGAGGGATTTATTATTTTAGAGGATTTAGACAAAGAGGAGATGAATAAACATTTGGAATCGGCTCTTTATAACAAATTTCAGGCTTTGGGATGGATTCCCCCTCATATTAAAGATGTCATTCAGTTAAGAAAGAGTGTTCGGGAACAACAAAAGTCAGATAAATCCATTATTAAATCCTCACAGCTTGGAGTGATTATTTTTGTGGATCCATCTTGTACCAGCAAAAACTGTCCTTGCTGTGGAGAGAATCAAACAAAACATAACAATCCTGATATGAAGCTAAGACAACATCGTTTTATATGTAAATCCTGTGGTTTTGACACCTATTATTTTTATCCTCAAGAAAAACAGGTGGAGGATCCCAATCCAGAAGTAGATGGTGAAAAAGAAAAATTTCAATTTCTAAAGGATGTTGACGATCCTGATAAAGTGGCTGCTTACAATATAGCAAAGAAAATTATCAAAGTTGAGGATATTGGAAAATGGGATTACCATTGCCCTCGAATCAAAATAAAAACAGAGCAGGAATCATCTATGGAATAACAAAAGCAGACAACACAATCAAAATTTAAAAAAGAGGAAAGGACTTGATTTTTATGGAATAACAGTTTATTCTGCGAACCAAGGTCTTAATCGGGAAAAGAGGGCAATAAATGGCACAGAAGGTGATATTTCAAAAATTTAACCTCTGTAAAATCAATGATTTAGCTCTGTTATCTGTTTAAAAGGAGACCCAAATTTCTATTGTTGTAGATCTCCAAGGAAAACCAGCGAGGCGACTGAAGGGTTTAAAAGGAGACCCAAATTTCTATTGTTGTAGATAAACAACATATTTGCAACAAATTCCCGTTTAAAAGGAGACCCAAATTTCTATTGTTGTAGATAGTAAACACATTGGTAAGAGATATTTTGAAAAGTTGTGGATGAAGCTACCCAGCAGCAGCATCCATTTGATCTTTTTGATTGTTTACCACAAGACCATTTCTATATTCAACACCAGATAACAATTTTTGGATCTCCTGCCAACCTCGTATCTTCCTCCACTTTTTCTCACATTCAGATAACAGCTTAAAAGCCATTATCCCTGCCATAGAACAATTCCCCGCACCCTTGCTCGTCTTTGTCCTCAACTTCACTGCGGCAAATGCCGACTCAATGGGATTGGTCGTACGCAAACTCATCCAATGTTGTGCGGGAAAATCAAAAAAAGTTGTCAGACTCCCCCAGTCTTTGGCCAAACACTCATAAGCCTTAGGATATTTCACCGAAAAAACAGACTTGAAACTCTCCCTCGCCCTGACGGCTGACTCCCTGTCCGGGGCCTTCATCATCTCATGACAAAGGGCTTTGGCCTCAAACTGAACACGCTTGGGAAGTTTATTGAGAATATTGGACACCTTGTGAACCCAACATCGCTGACCCCTGACATCCTTAAACTCTTCAAGCTCATTCAACGCTGACCAAAAACCAAGGGCACCGTCTCCAATAGCCACCAAAGGAGACTCAAAACCTCTGTTAACAGAGAACGCAGAACTGTCAGCCAACCCTCCCTTGACTCCCCGTAACCCGGATCAACGGCTAAAAGCTCCTTGTCTCCCGTCTCTGTAACACCAATAATAACCAACAGACAGACTTTCTTATCATCTCCAAGACGCACATTAACATGGACTCCGTCGGCCATAGGTAAACGTATTTCCTGTCAATACGTCGTTGTTTGAAAAAATTGAAATCTTTTTCCCATATCTTTATGAGTTTACTAATGGTTGATGGCGATAACCCCATTGAACCCCTGCCAAAAAAATTCTCAACAGTTTCAGCTATTTTCCCAGTGGAAATGCCTGCTATCCTCCTTATACTCGCCATGAACACGAAAAGAGTCGAAAAAAAGCAAAGATCATGTTTGAATTACAGGACAGGCTGTTTGAAAGGATGAGAAAAGTGAATGCCAGGATCGTCAAAAAAATGTGACTCAAAATGGAATACTTTTTTTCTCAAAAGCGGACTTTTTTCAAAAAAAACTCCAAATTCAGATTTCTTTCTGTACGATAAATCCTTATCGGTTTACAATACAAAACAGGAGGGCAGACTGACCTGAAATTTCCTGTTTTTTACTGACTTATCATCACAGGTGTTATTACCATTCAGACAAAATCCACGAAATTTCAAAGAATATCCATATAACTTTACTTTTTAAATCTCCAAAAAAGAAGGACAAAAAAGTGCACTCATCAACCATGAATCAGTCTTTTTCTGATCTTATAAAAGACACTTATTTTGACTGCAGGGGAAGACTTTCACGAAGCCAGTTTGTCATTGCCGTAATCGGTATCAAACTGTCAATACTTCTTGCCTTTCTGTTCTGCCCTCCTCTCTCTTTTCTTGGAACCCTTAAAGGCCTTATCCTGGTTGGTTACGCCCTGGCCTGCACATATGGGGCTTATGTCATCATCATAAAGCGTCTTCATGATATAGATATGACAGGATGGTTCTCTTTACTCCTCCATATTCCTTTTTTGAATGTCCTTTTCTTCCTTTATCTCATTCTCAAAAAGGGAGACAACGGAAGAAACCGGTTTGGCCCTCCGGTCAGGTAGATCCCACATTTCCATTGGCCAGGTCATGGGAATTAAATGAAGCTATTGTATTAACCTCTAACCCGCATTTCTTACAAACTTCCTACTGCAGCTGCCGAACTCCATCTCTACAAAAGGATTTTTTACCCTTATACTCAGGAAAAAAATCTGAATACATCATGAACACCTGCCTGAATGTTGTCAAATAACGTGTCTTTATCACTGAACTTCAGTTGTCTTAAAAAGTCTATTTTATGATAAATGCTCTCTGTGGGCAGAGGGTATAAGAAGAATAAAAGACATTTTTCACGAAATTGAGAGATATTCCGAGATATTCCATCCTTGTTTTTCGGGTTTTTTCTGATCTTTTTGTTTTGTGAATCCTATTTTGAGGTCATTTGAATGGGGTTTTGATTGAGAATTTATGACTCCAGGTCTGGTTTGGCCGGAAAAGTGAATTTTTGAATAAGGAAATCCATTACAGGGAAAATTGTTCCACGTCAGAAGCAAAAGAAGACTCATGAAAATCCGAAATCATCCTCTTCAGGGGAAGCTCCGGGAGAATGGGGTTCCGGGACTTTTGAATCCAACCCCGGATGGTTGAGAATCTTTTCAATGACTTCAGGCTCCTCTATTGAAGAGATGACTTTTAACTTTCCCCCACATTCCGGGCAAACCTCAATGTCCATTCCAAAAACCCTTTTAAGCCTCCTGGCCCAGGTCATTGAAGAGGAGTTTCCGGGCGGTGTTGTTTGTTTTCCAAGATTTTTTGTTTTTGGAGTGATGAGGTGTCGATATTTGAATTTGGGGCAAACACACCATGGAACCTTATGAGATTGGTTCTGGGTCTGGGGATGAGAGAAGCCAGACGGGAGAGAAAGTCCAGAGGCCTGTCATTATTTTGCATAATGTGTTGGGAGAGATTATGCCTGTAACGTTCCATTTCACTGATAATACCCAAAGGATCAAAGCCGGAGCCTGCCAGTCCCTTCATATCAGGTTTAGAGATATCTCCAAAAGACTCACCCCAGAGCTTTCTCTCCAGTTCCTGCAAAGATTCTGTCATTTCTTTTTTCTTACTCTTCCTGGGCCGTAAATATTTTGAAGCTCTTACTGAGTAATCTTTGAGAGCAATCCCCATTCCCCCGGCCAGAGCATTGTCAAAAAATCAAAGATATAATAGTTACGGAAATCTTTTTCACTTTCATTCCCTATGAATTGAGATATTCTTCTTTAGACACACTCCATGTTTGCCAAATTAATCGGACTGTTGAAAAATACCATCTATTGCCCCATTCATGCCCACTCGGTATCCACAGCGTTTCCAATTCCTCTACCGTTTTCAATACCAAACTCTTTGAATAGTCTTTCAAGAATAGGTTTCATATCGTCGGAAAAAAATTCACTCTCCTTTATTGTCTTAAAAACCGTGTCCAAAAAAGGATCTACATTCAGTCGTTCCATAACTTCATCAGGGGAAAAATTATCCACAACTTCTTTAAGAGAAGATCTCATATAAGACTCCAATTGTTCCTCCATTCCTGTGACCTTGGCCTCATCCCACCATCTTAAAAGAAGTTCAGAATTCCCCGCAAGATCTCCTTTTTGGATGTAAAAAAACGCATACCTCCTAAAATCATCCTGACTCCACCATCTCAAAAAAACCGGAGAATCAATATATTCTGACATTCTATGATAAGTTTTTACTAAAACATACCTGCCTTCTTCGGGTAAAAAGACTCCAATACCTTCCGGAAGAATCTCTCTCTTAAATTTTTCCATATCTTTGATAATTTTCTCAGGATCAAAACCGGATTTCATCAATTGTTTTATATCAGATTCAGAAAGTTCTCCCAAAGATTTACCCCAGAGATTTTTTTCAAGATTCTCCAAAGACTTTACCATTTGTTCGCCTGTCCTGGGTTGAAAATGTTTTACAACTCCTCTTAAAAGAGCACTCCCCACACCAGCCATGGCATTGTCGATAAAAAACAAACACACAATAAAAACACTTATAAAAATCTTTTTGAAAGAAAACTAAGTCATGAAAATGAAGATTATGAAAAGTTCTCTATTAAAACAGCTCTCACAGGGGAAGCATCGGCCCCTTTGAGTTTTAAAGGCAAAGCACTGAGGGTATAAAGTCCCTCCTTCACCTTATCGAGAACAACACCTTCAAGGATGGCCATATTGTGTTTTTCCACTCTGGAATGGACTTCCAGTTCTTTGCTTTCAAAAGGATCAATGGATGGGGTATCAATTCCCACCAGTAAAATATTTTTTTCTGCGAGAAAATCAATCAACTCCGAAGACAGGGAACAAAAATCATTATTCCAGCAATTGGGATCAGGAAAAGATCCTGTTTTAAACAAAACCCTTGGAGCTTTAATTTCAGGAAGATGATCCACAACAACCCTTTCCCCCTTTGAAACAGAAACCGAAACAACCTGACAGGGACCAAAATAATAATTCAAAGACCTTTCTGAAATCCCCTCCCCTGTACTGTAGGGATTAGGGGCATCCGTATGGGCTCCCAGGTGTAAAGTGCTTGTAATCTTTGAAAGACCAAAAGAATCCCCCTGACTCACATCCATAAGAACTTCTCTCTTATAAAGGGTATCTCCCGGCCAGACGGCGATCTCCTCTGAAATTTCAGGACTGATATCAATAATATTCACTTACAAACCCTTAATAAACTCCAAAACCTCCTCCACATGACCTGAAACCTTAACCTTTCGCCATTCATGAATCAGTTTCCCGTTTTCATCAATGACAAAAGTACTTCGTTCAATACCCATGTATTTTTTACCATACATATTTTTTTCCCTGATAACATCAAACATCTGACAAAGTTCCTCGTCAGGATCACTGATTAACTCAAAGGGAAACTGAAATTTGGATTTAAACTTCTCATGGGAATCCATGGAATCTTTTGAAATTCCAAAAATCTCCGTATTCAGATTTTCGAACTCTTTGTAATGATCCCGAAAATCCTCTCAAGCTATTATCTTTAGAGTCCCCCCAGGAGGAAGTCCATGGGATCAAGGCTTTAGGCTAGAACATGGTGACCATTCTTCGGGAATTCAGGTAGTAAGGGATCAAGCCGGATTGGTACAAAACTGTAGGGTATCAGTTTGGTATCCGTCGGAAAAATTTTCACTTTTCTGAAAAAAAAGAAAAATGACTTGATTTTTCCACTTTACTTCCTTAAAAGGACAGTGGAATTTTGTTCATCGACTTAAGAGGCAAAGCAGGGAGCTTTTCATGAAAAAACAACTTTTTAAATTCTTTTTACCTTTCACAGTGCTCTTCAGTTTTAATATTTTTGCACAGCCTAAAACACCACATTCAACAATGACAGAAGAAATTTTAGAACATGGTAAAAGTATAGAGTTTTCCATAGGCCAATATGCTTACTATAAAGGGACTAATAGAACGGTTGATCGAATCAACGATTTTGATGGCAAATGTGTTATACAGTATGGAGATCGGGTGCAGATACAACTCAAAAACGATCACTCTACTTGGGTTTCGGTGATAGACAGAGATTATTCATTATCACTTTCTTGCAATAAAAGAGAACTCCTTCTTATACCAGAAGAAGTAGAAGAAGAGCTGGTACCTGAAGACTTTGCTTTGGAAGATAATATACATCAAGTAGATGATTTTCATAAAGACCAGATTGTTTACCATGATCTTCATTATATTTTGGTTCCTGTAGCCACTTCAAATGACAGTGATGTTGATAATGCCAAACAATTCTGTAATATCAGATATGGGGAAAAACTAAGGATTCAAAGCTTTTCCAGAAATACACACTTTGTTTTAGCTCAGATTCTGCCTACAGGTGCCCTTGAGGACGGTCGATTTTATAGAGATCGTATGTATGAGAAAGGAGACTGGTATGACAAAGGGATTTCTTTTAACAATCCTTATGATGCCTGCGAAAGAGATCAAGAGGTTTTCGTTTTAAAGGGTCAACTCAAACCAGAGCCCCCTTTTGCTGAATATGTTTTTGATGAAGATATAGATTCTGTTTTTTCTGTATTCACACTCCATAAAGACGAAGAGCTTTATATTTCTCATACAATACGGGATTTTGTAGAATCTTATACGATTCATGGTCGAGTCTGCCGTTCTCATGTTGGTTCTAAAGTCAAAACAATTGTTTTCGCCGAGGATAGAAGAGCCATTTTGATGGAGTTGCTGGAAGAAAAAGGAGGGGATGAGGTTTTACATCGGGTTGCACCAGTTTGTAATAAGGGTGAGCAGCTCATTGTGAATATAACATCTCTTGCCGGTCCCGGTTGGCTTGCCTTTGATAAAGGGGTTAGATTCTTGAGAAGCCTTAAAAGATAATTTGCTACAGGGTATAAGAAGAATAAAAGACATTTTTCACGAAATTGAGAGATATTCCGAGATATTCCATCCTTGTTTTTCGGGTTTTTTCTGATCTTTTTGTTTTGTGAATCCTATTTTGAGGTCATTTGAATGGGGTTTTGATTGAGAATTTATGACTCCAGGTCTGGTTTGGCCGGAAAAGCAACTCAGGGGCAGGTCTGATTTCCGGGGAAGGAAAGATTTCCGGGGTTGTCGGTATGAATCTTGATTCAGGTTATATTTACTTTATGGGAAGTATTCATGAGCTTTCTAATTACCGACAACTTCTGATGGGGATGAACGCCCATTGTATTTCCCCCTTTAATGAAAATACCAGTCCGGCCTGTGCCTTTGATGCGGCAAGCATCCAGATGAATTCCATAGGTTTTTTTGCTTCAAAGACCTATGGATTGACCCTGGATGAGGAACTGATTGATGAGTTGGAAGCAATCTTTGCAAAAGCCCTTTTCAAAACGGCCGAAAAAGGTGTAGGCCGTGGCCTTCATAAAAAGGTAAAGAATGACTAATGACTCATTCTCTTTGTGACAAACCAAGTTTCCAACAAGTGTTCTTGTAGAGTTTTCACAAAGAACATGGATGCCCCTAAAAAAGGATAAAGGTAATGGCAAGAATCAAACATTTAAACGAAGACCAGCTTAATGAAGTCTGTGGTGAGCTTTTTGAAATCTCCAGCAGTTTTGAAGGACTAGCCGCCTTATTAGAATGGCAGTCAGGAGAGGGTTATCTTTCGTCCAGTGAGCTTTTTGGTGTAGGACGGATGGTGAGGCTACTCTTACGAAAACTGGAATCTCAGATGGACATACTAAACGATGAAAAAAGAAACTCTCCATCAAAATAATTTTCCGAAAAATATTTTTTCCAATAAAGAAAATTTTTTTTGATACGGACAATTTTTAAAATTTTTATGGTCTTCCTGAGAAGATTTTTCACTATCCAGAGGTTACAAAAAAACTTCTTTTTGCTCCATTTCAAAGAACTAGGAAGAAACCCTTTGAGATTTCGGCTATTTATATAATCAAAGAGTACACTGGCAAAACAAAGCGGCATCAGCACACGCCCCAGATTTTACACCCCCCTACTTATAGTATTTTTGTTAGGGTGTTAGCCCCCCTAACAGGGGGCTAACACTTTCCCTCGCAATGATGAGTGAACATTTAGCTCCAAAAGAGTCTGCAAAAAAGGAAGAAATGATGTTAACGTCTCAATAACCAAACACTAGATTCCCCTCTGGATAAAATAAGAGGGAAGGTCAAAAGAATAGGAAGTTAAAATGATTTTGGAACAGATGAAAAAAAAGCGTATGGGAGATAATATTGAATTAAGAAAAAAAATAGATAATTTTATTTTAAAATATGATCCTGTTAAAACTCTTTTTTATATATCCAAGGATTATCAATTCAATAATAAAATTTGTGACCAGCAACCAGTTCTTAACTTTTTATTTAATCTTTATTTGAAGAGACTTATTGATGGAAGATCTGACCCATCCCAAGAGGATATTGATAATTTAATAAAAAATTCCACTGAATACCTCCACTCTTTCAAAGACTTAATTTTTATGGAAGAAGAAAATAAGCTCATGAGAATACTTAAACAGCAGTGTTTGATTAGCTTAATAAATCCAGAAATATATGAACATCAATTCTGTTATAAATTTGAAAAAATTTTCCCAGATATAAACGAAGATTTCAAAGAAAAGTTCGGGTTTTCTCCATTAAGTGCCTTCCTGTTTTCTGATTTAATTATTCAGATATATATGGAAAGATTCTCTAAAAATGAAGACAATTATCTATTAACAGAAAGTGAGATAGAGGTCTGGTTGAATAAGAAGAGGGCAGAGAAGTTAAAACATTCTGACCAAAAAGAAATGAATGACGAGCTATCTTCATATCTTAACAATATCTCAATTGAATTTGGACAAGGGAATCAGAATTACACATCACTATTAGATGAAGATTTTTCATGGAAGAAACCTATTGCAAAAACCCAGAATGGATATTTAGCTGTCAATTTACGTCAGATCAAATTTGGCTTGTTCGTACAAATAGAGGAATTATTAAAGAAAACTAGTTCTTTGAAAGAAAAATATGCGAAATTAAAGAGTGAATATGCTGAGAATTTATCTTTTAAGTGTTTTCAAAAAATATTTGGCAAAGAGAAAGTATATAAAAATATAAAATATCAATATGAAAATAAAGAGTATGAGGTGGACACCCTCATAGAGTATGACAGTAAAATTATCTTAGTGGAAGTAAAATCTGGAAATGTTCTATTCAAGAATAAGCCCAATCAACGATTAAAACAAGTTTTAAAAAAAGCCTATGAACAAACACAGAAGGCATCAGAATATATCTCGAATACAAATGAACCATCTTTTGTTCAAGGAAAAATGGATGGTGGAAAAATTTTAAAGATAAAGAAAAATGATCATTTAAAAATACTACCTATTTGTATTTCCATAGAAAATCTGATGGCTATTACACAAAATCTAAAATATGCAAAGTTAGACGACTTCTTTCATCAGAATCAATATCCTTGGGCCGTTAATTTGCTGGAGTTAGAAGTTATTTCAGATCATATAAAATATCCATCGTTATTCCTTCATTATATTGAATCTCGATTAACTGCACAAAGTAATGAGAGTCAGGATATTCTCTCAACGGATGAATTGAGTTATTTTGGCCTGTATTTAAAAGATGGTCCGGCTGGAGGATTTAATTTTAGATCTAATTATTCTATGGCTCTCATTACTCCAGATTTCCTTGAAATTTTCGATAACTTCTATAATGGAGAGAATAAAAAACCTCCTCAATTAAACATAGACCATAGGCTAGAAAAATTTATCCAAGAATTTGAGTTTCTTTATAAAAAAGGTATCGTTCAAGGTCATTCAGAAATTTTTAACTGGCTCTTGAAAAGTAGCTCTAATGACTTAGAAAAATTATTTGATGAAATAGAAAATTGTATAGAAAAAACAAAAAAAGATGGAAAACCTCACAAAATATTACTTGGATATAAGGACTATGGCATTTCATTTCATTCTGATCGTAACGTTAATCAACTTGAAAAAGAAATGATATGTTATAGTAAAATTAAGAAATATGACCTTAAAAAAGAAACATGGATAGGTTTAGGAACAATTGTTGACTCCGATGATAAGTGGTTTATAAATAAGGCATTGTTTTTTCAAGAGCCTTATAAATACAACACTGACATGGAGAGAGCTTTGGAGGAATTTAAACGATTTACAATAAAATAAAAAGGTGATGGCTATATGTGCATCTGTAAAATCAACTATATGGTCAGATAATTTCAATTTAAACTGATGCAATTTCAGTAACTTTTCCCAGTCTACCATATTTATTTTACATTCTTCCTCAACATCTGATCAATAGTGATCGGGTTGCGTTGGAAGTGGTCGGCAAGCTGATTGACGGACCACCCCTCATCCTTGTGGAGTTTTGCCAGTTCCGCAAGGTTAACTTTGGGTCGCCACCACTGAACCCCCACTTCTCGGACTACTGTTAAGGGGTTAGGGTGTTCAACCACTTTAGAACGTGGGGCACCAATCCGAAAACCTACTTATACTGAAGACCGTTTATTTTTCATGTTTTTTTAAGAAACCACTTGTTTTAAGCGGATTTTGGCTAAAGAAATTCAGCATAGAATAAATGATCTCTCAGGGAAATTCCATGAAATTTCAAACCGGACCAGTATAGGTTTTCGAGCATGACAGAATTCCCCGCACTCCCAAGGAGAAGTAAGATAATACACTTTCCATCTTCATCAAAATACACTCGATAACCAGGACCAAAATTAATCTTAATTTCAAAAACTCCATCTCCTATAGCCTTTATATTCTTCTTTCCACCACCAAAAGCCACCCGATCAATAAAAGTGTGTATCTTTGCCTGAGTTCTCTTATCAAGGCTATCGAACCATTCATGGAAAGGTTCCTTTGTTTAAGACTTTGAGTGCCTCCATTCTTTTTTCAGGCATTAGGCTTCCACCTAGGCGTATTAAATCAAATGTGGCAACCTCTGGAAAGATTATGTAAGTATCAAACCTCTTTTGTGAGTCTCTCGCTATGGATTCACCTTTTTCTATTTTTTGCACTGTTTTGGTAGAAAAATCGAAAGCAGAAGAAAACTCACGAATTGTCAGACCCAACTTCTTCCTAAAGGAACTTCGATCTTCTTGAGATATAAGTTCTCTGTAAATTGGTTCAAAAGCAA
The DNA here is from genome assembly GCA_965218815.1 of Bdellovibrionales bacterium. Lineage (GTDB taxonomy): Bacteria > Bdellovibrionota > Bdellovibrionia > Bdellovibrionales > JAGQZY01 > JAGQZY01. The sequence goes on from CBDCLX010000002.1 coordinate 2,635,002, forward strand.
AAGAGGACGGCCCTCTTCTCCCAATTGTAGCCAAAAGAATTATTTTATCTTTTTCTGTAGGATTAATTCCAGCATCTTCACAGTATTCTTTATAAGCTGGGTTACCCTTTGAAGGAATCCTGTCTTTTATAGATTTAAACAAGGTTTTTGATTTATAAACTCTTCTTGTGAGTGATAAGTCTGGACCAATCTCTATTGAGTTTGGCTGATTCATATAGTTTATATCATATGTAAAAACATAAAATTTATATTCAGAATTTAACATTTCTAATTTGCCAACATATCTTCTTGCTTTCTTGAACTCTAAATATATATAAATTCCAACAATATCTTTTGGCGAAGCAAACTTTGACTTAAACATTTTTTACTAACTCCTTATATCTTCGATTCATAAGATCTCGCAGTGCTTTCTTCCTATTTGGGCTTAAGAAAGAATTATTAATAAGATTTTTGATTGCGAGTTTGTTTTTCTGAACATTTTCAAGAAATTGTTTACAAACATCCCCATACTCTAATCTTTTAAATTCGATTACATAATCTTTCATTGAAGGCTCAGTTGTTGCCATTGTAGCAATGGATCCTTTTGGTTCCAGTTGTGCACCAAGGAGGCTCTCTATCTCAACCCCAATATTTGATGGATTGTCATAAAAAGGGGACAATAGATATCGGTTTTTTCGGTTTATTAAACCCAAATTGCGACCATGTCGATCATTATTGCCTATAAGGGCATCAAACAAACAAATTTTAACAAATTTTTCCATCTCAGAAAGCCTGCTAGTTGTTTTCTCTAACTGTTTTATGATTTTTTCACAGTTCCAATCTTTTTCATTTTCAACAAAGTGATAGAGGTGGACCAAGTTACTTGCTGTATAATCTTGCATGAAATTTCGTGTTACAAATGTGATTATGTTATTTTGAAATTTTATTAAGCTGAATTTTGGAACCTTAAATCTTAATTGTTTTGCTATTTGGTTACACAGAAACTCTGTTACAGGAAGCTCTTTATAGCCTTCCTCTTGCATTTTTAGGATATAATTTTGTCCTCCAAGAGTGGCGGAATACTTTCTAAATTTACCATGGAAAAAACTGGTTTTGTGCTTAGACTCATTTGTGCCAGTAGGGTTCCCACTACTTGCTTGATGCCTTAGTGATACGTCTTTAAAGTCTACTCCTTCACCAATGGAGAACTCGTGTTGGAAACAACCAACATGGAGGCCATGAAGTTTATTATCAGTTTCTGGAATTTGCTGATTACACATATAGCAAATTTGGTTCACGCAGCCACTCCTCATTATGGTATTTATACCACAACTATATTATGTAGTAAAGATACTACGATTTAATTATGTAGTAAAGATAATACTAAATAAAAGTCTGGGATATAGAATGCATAATAACATAAGTGCTTGAAATAATTATATTTACTTTGCTTACTGATATGTTGGTAAGTTTTCCTCGGTAATCATCTGAGAACCGTTGAAGATACTGGACCAAGTTAAGCCATTGGAAATGATGCAAAGCATTATGTTTGTCAACAATATAAATAATCTTTGGGTATAAGAAGAATAAAAGACATTTTTCACGAAATTGAGAGATATTCCGAGATATTCCATCCTTGTTTTTCGGGTTTTTTCTGATCTTTTTGTTTTGTGAATCCTATTTTGAGGTCATTTGAATGGGGTTTTGATTGAGAATTTATGACTCCAGGTCTGGTTTGGCCGGAAAAGCAACTCAGGGGCAGGTCTGATTTCCGGGGAAGGAAAGATTTCCGGGGTTGTCGGTATGAATCTTGATTCAGGTTATATTTACTTTATGGGAAGTATTCATGAGCTTTCTAATTACCGACAACTTCTGATGGGGATGAACGCCCATTGTATTTCCCCCTTTAATGAAAATACCAGTCCGGCCTGTGCCTTTGATGCGGCAAGCATCCAGATGAATTCCATAGGTTTTTTTGCTTCAAAGACCTATGGATTGACCCTGGATGAGGAACTGATTGATGAGTTGGAAGCAATCTTTGCAAAAGATAAAACAATTCAATGGGAAGACCATAATGAAATTTTCATGTCCCGGATTTATTCCAAAAATGAGGCTTTTAACGGGGAACCCTTATTTCCCTCTTCCTCTGTCATCCTGGACACTGTTCTTCCCCCAAGTCTGAAAATGCGGTTTCCCAAAACCCCTTTTTGTATTCATTCCTCCAAAAAGGCGGAAGAGCCTTTTGATCTGATTATTCCCTATCTGTCCCCCTCATTGGCTGCACTGGAAATCAATGATGAAAACAATGGGTTTTTGGGAGATGGCTCTCTTTCACTGGCTGCACTGAAAATCAGTACCAAAGGTCGTTTTGAGACTCCTTTGAAACTTTCTTTTTTACGGTTTGAAATGAAATACGATAAGGATCATGATCAGTTTTCCGGTAAATTACACCAAATGGATGATGAGTTGAAAACCCTGGTGAATCAATTGATAAATCAAAAAAAGATGAGGTTTTCAGCCTGTCTTCCCTCTCCTTTTAAAATACATTGTTTGGAACTGTATGTGGCCCTTCAACAAATAGAGGATCTGAAGTCTTCAAATGTCGTGGTCAGGGATCTGTTTGCAAATGAAGAATTTATAAGGGAAGGCGGAAGAACAAGTCAAATCACTCTCCCTGTATGTGGAGTGAGTCCATAGTTTTTGTCAACAGGGTTGTAGACCGGTTTGTAAGAGCCTGGTGTGAGAGAAAGAAGTCCAAACTAAGACAGGATCCAACTTTTCGATAGTTTTCTTTAAAATTTGTGTTGCTGAGCTTAAAGAAATTTTATCCCCCACATTGGAAATCTCTAACAAAGATGCTAATTGACACAAAAATTGATTTTGTTTTTCTGCCCAGATCTGATTTATTTTATTTTGAAGCTCATCACTTAAATTTAAAAATTGATCTTGGTAAAGCCCAATTTCTTTGAGAAAGGAATTTGCCAATGGGGATAGGTAACAAATTCTCTTTAGCTCGTTTTTGTGTGAAGGTATGCCAGGGCCGACAGGCAGGATATCTTCAATGAGATCTAAAATCAGAGTTCCCTCTTTGCCATTTTTTCCTCTTGCGGTAAGAGTTTTAATGTGATCAGCAGGACACTCTTTAAAAACTCCCATATTATATTTCTCTGCTAACTTTTTTGCCATTTCAGAAGTACTCCAATCGTCATCAATTCCTCGAAGCACAATAGCGGGATTCAAAAACGATCTTTTATCAGAATAAGGTTTTTCACTGAGAATAGACCACATCCATTCTCGGGATTTTTTGCATAATTTGACATTATATTTTTCGATATTCTTCAGAAACTGACCATTTGTACAAATCAATTGATAATGCTCTCCAAGCTCTTGAGTGATTGGTCCCCCTGGTGCGGCAAGGATAATCCCTTTTATAATCATAAAAGTCTTTCATCCGACTGTTCCAATCCCCTAGTTTCATCAAAGCTTCAAATTTTTCCGCAATAATACTTTCCAAACTATAACACCAGAGCCTGGGAGGAGGAAAATCCAGGAGACAGGGAAAAGTCATTTTCTCTTTTGGTTCAGGGAAAATCACATCATGAAAACTTATGTCAATTTGCATATTGATATTTACTGAATCCAATTTTCCAAAGAATAAAATCCGTACACCCTTATAAGGTGTGTCTCTTTTTATGTTTTCAAAACGGATACTTATCGTGTCAAAGACAATGCCATCCTCATTCACTTTGGAGGAGAGAATATTTTTTATCTGTTTGGTTATTTCAGAAATTTCATCATCTTCTTTTTTCGATATATCAATATCCATAGTGGGACGAAATTTCGCCACTTTTCTGACCTGTAGAGCCAAGGCCCCTTTGAGAATAAAAGAATCCGCATAATCAGACTGGGATAAACGATAAAGAAATCGTTCCATAGCATAATGTTGGACCAAATCGGTAAAAAGCCGGTTGTTTTCTCTGGATATATTCAAAAGCCTTTGTCTCACCGAGGCGGGAATATTTTTAACTTGTTTTTTTGTCATATTATGCTTTCCACATAGGGTTTCATGACATTTTCAACCTGGCAGATTTTTGCGTGTTTAAACAGTTTTGACGGATTAAATTCCTTTCTTTCCCTGTAAAAGGACAGAGCCTCCAGGACAATGTTCATACCAATTTTATTTCTAAATTTAAAACAATCCGCTATTGTTTTTTCAGGACTGTATATCTTAACGGGAATTTTATCAAAAATATGTTTTTCAATGCCTGAAGAAAAACTTTTATTTGAAAACTGATGGATGGAAACAGGAGGGTATTTTATCCTTGGTTTGAAGGTATCTCTGCGAACAGCTATCCAGACTTTACGGGGGATCTGCGTTGTTAAATGATGAAAGGCCAGAGCGGAAATCAAGCAAATAACCCCATTGGGAACTCTCAGGGATACTGTTACAAAGTCAGGGTTTGCAATCTTATTGTGTTTTAACTTATACAGACCATAGGAAACCTGCTCTAAAGTCCCCTTGTCCCGCAAGCTGTATAAAGTTCGTGGATGAATACGCTTTTTAATAGCTTCATTTGTGCGTATAATACCTTTGTTGGCCTTAATAATGCGAATGGCGTTTTTTTCTTTAGAAAGACCCATCGGATAATTTTCTCCTCATTTATCTATATATGAGGATAATTCTATCCATACTTAAAGTCAAGTTATGTTTTTCCAACTGGGTTTTTGTCTCTGAAATGACTTCTTTTAAACAATTGATTAAAAAATTTTTGACAGGAGTTACGATCAGACCTTGGGATTCTATTTTGATTCTTAATGATATTGGATCAGCAGAGAGTTATTTTCAGGCTATTTTTAGAGTTCAATCTTCATGGGTTAATAAAAACACTGGGCAAATATTGAAACCAAAAGGATGGGTTTTTGACTTCGCCATATCCCGGTGTCTTAGAACCACTTATGAATATGCAGAAGCCTTGACCGATCAACAGGACCAACAAGACAGCCACCAACAAATAAGCCTTGTAAGAGATAAATTTAAAAAGGATTATTGACGGATTTTGTGACAAATTAAATATAAAAACGTTTTATGAGGGAAGCCTACAAAGTAACCCTGTCAAATCCCGTGAAATTTTTGAAGCGGTAGCCAGTGAAGGTGCCAAAGTGGCCTTAGCCAAAAGGATAACAAGTGATATGCTGGTTTCATTCACTTCTCTAGCACTATTGGAAGAGCATCCCCATCTCTATGAAGCTTTGAAAAATGTAAAGGGATATAGAACTCAGGAAGCTGGTTCTATTGACGATTTTATTCAAATTGGGAAAGATGCCAAGAAAAAAGCTGAACTTGAAAAAGATAAAATTAAAACAGAAGAGGAAATTGAAAGAGAAAACATTGAGTTAGTAGAAAAAGATAATGAGAAAAAAACTAAAAAGAAATGGTATGCAACTCAAATTAAAAGGCTTGCCATCTGTATGGCCGATTTTGTTTATATGACAAAGTTTAGAGAATATAAAAAGGAGGTAGTCGTGGAAAAAGAGAAGCCACCCATTTGGTTGATGAGGTTTTTCCCGAAAAACCCATGAGACAGTGGGTTTTGACTTTTCCCTTTCAACTTCTGTCAAAACACTCAGGCTTTAGTCTCAATAAAGGGGTTTCCACAAAAGTCCACCAGAGGGAAAAGCCTGAAAGGATTTGTCGTTACATTTCAAGGCCAAGTCTGAGTGAACTTTAGGCTTTCACTCAATTCCCGGGGGAAAGTGATTTATCAGTTAAAAACCCCTTATGAGAATGGAACCACCCGGATTGTCCTTGATCCTCTGGACTTTCTCTCACGACTGGCTTCCCTTGTTCCAAGACCAAAAACCAACCTCATACAGAGAACAGTTCCCTTTCTTTAAAAATAAACTTTAATCCGAATTTTTAAATGAAAATGTTTTATGTTATACTTAAAAAAATAAAAGTCAATACATCAATAATAAGAAGAAAGGAGAAGAATATGAAAAGTTTTTCATCTTTATGGGAACATTTTTTTCATGCCGGATTGAATGGCAAAAATGTGACACACTTTTTGATAATCTATATTTTATTATTTTGGATAAACAGTCCAGATGCTTTTGCTTTTGAAATCCCAAAAAATAACTGCTCTGAAAGAAAAATATCTGATAATATAGTCGAAGTCAGAATAGACAAAAGATTTTTTTACGGGTTTTTTTCCGCCCACCTTATGAATCATTCCGAGAAAGTGCTTTCTATTATAGGAGACAAAAACTCCTCTCTGGAGAATAGTATCAAGAAGTTGAAAAATTTCCTTCAGGAAAATCTACATATAGTCAGAAGTGAAAAACAGGATGTTGAAAAGATAATAAAACTGATTAGCCAAAGACCAGACATGAAATGGGTTGGAATTGAAGCTTCTAAAAAAGAAATGCAGAATGGATATCCTATAGAACAACAGGTGAAAGATTATCATTACTTCAAAAACGCACTGCAAACGACCTTCAAATTAAATCCACAGGAAACAGATCAAATATTGCATTTAATGTACAGCACCTATATCATAGCTATGGCAAAAAAACCTGATCTTTTCAGAAAGATCAGGTTTATTCCTATTGATGACGACCTTGAAAAGGAAAAAGCTTTCCTGGCAATGAAACAGTCCATGGAGATAAGACAGCAGATTATCACACAGGCACAAGCCATCGGGCTTCCATTTGCTGTTTTTAAAAATATTGAAGACATGGTGGACACTGCATTACGAAACTTTCAAAAAGTTACCCCCGGTCAAACAGAAAACCAACTGAAAGTATTAGAGAATGAGGAGTTAAAATCACTTGTAAACAACTATTTTTTATCTGTAAATCAATTTTTAGAAGCCGCACGTCAACGGGATCAGACAATGGCATATACAATTATAAGGCAACCCGGTTCCGGATTGATCATTGCGGGAACAGCCCATGGCCCAGGGGTTACACATACATTACTAGCCCTGTGTAGTCTGTATTTGTAAACCGGTTTATTATCTTAAAGAGCAAGTCGGATGAAAAGATTTATAGGATGAACCACCAGGACTAACTCTCCGACTCTTCAAGATAAGTGTAACCATTGAGACCCTGCTGGTAATAACGGATCAGGGTTCGGGCTTCAGTCTTTGTCATTTGCCCACGGACAATGCTTTTTTCAGCAGCTCTGCGTATTCTATTGGTGAGTTTTTCAAGATTGTACTGCACATAAGAAAGCACTTCACCCACTGTGTCCCCCTCCACCACCACATCATTGACATGATAGCCTTTTTCATTAATGGAACTATGAACGGCATCAGTGTCGCCAAAAAGATTCTCAACCACTTGGGACTGGAGTCAGGAATTTCAGAGCCCTGTTCTCCAAGGGGGCCACCGGAAGAGGAGGAGGTTTTCCATTTCTCATGAATCTTCTTCATTGGAGAACTCTGACGGGGGATCAATCTTCCCTGTAATGGATTTCCTTATTCAAAAATTCACTTTTCCCCAAAAAAAACCGGGAGGATGCCTTTATCCCTTGTTTTTCCCCAGAGTAATTAATACTTTGTATTAAAAAAAATCTAACTGGATAAAAGTATTTTTTTGATATAAGCCTTTCAGATAACCAAAGGCCCGTTATTTTCATGTGATGTCCATAGAGAAATTCCGTGAAAATTCAAACACGATCAGTCCAGTGAAAATCAGAGGGGAAAATGAGTCGATTTGTCTTCTTTTTTATTGCTTTTATATCTTCATTTTCAAATTCATGGGGAAACTATACAGAAGATGATATCAAAAAGATATGGGCAGACACAAATTACAATTTTGAATTCCTGTTTGAAACATTGAATGCGGATTATTGTTACCAGTCCAGAAGAAAATTCACCGCCTGTCTGATGGCTTTTAATGAATTGCTTGCATCCATTAGCAGGAATGGCCAGGAGGGTGAATTTTATGAATTGAGAGTGTCTGATACTGATAAACTGAAGATTGTTCCCTTTTCCAAAAAGGAACTTCAGGAACCTGAAAACCTTTTGGCATGGAAGAAAAAACGCAGAGAATCCTTCACCCATTTGGAATCACTTCCCCATGTTCAGGAATTCAATAATCTTGTTCAACAGATTATTGAGTTGACAAAAGAGATCCCTCAGAAGGATCAGAGTTACATGGCAGGCATGACTTATGATTTTTATCTGAAAGAGGCTTTTGATCCATACAGTGGCTTTTATCCTTTGGCCTTACACACCCTAAGACCTCACGAGTTTTTTGGAATAGGGGCTTTAACCCAACTTTACAGAACAAAGAACGGAATGACTGGTTTGGTGGTTGACCCCCATGAAGGTTCTCTCGCTGAGGCTTCCGGGCTTAAAAAAGGGGATTTGATTCTTGGCATTAATGATTTTGATATCACAGGATTGGCCATCAATAGCAAAACCATGAATGATCTGTCCAACAGAATCAGAGGCCCGGAGGGAACACAGGTCAGATTGAAAATTCAGAGTGTTTGCGACAATGGCGATCATGAAAAGGAAATTGTGGTCACCCGGGGGTACACTTCTTATTTTCCCAATTGGCTTAATGACAATCGTTTTGTAAACCTCACTGAACAGGAAACATCGGACTGTGAAACTAAAGAGCAGGCAATCACAACAAGTTTATATACTGCATCCCGGAGCAAACAAGATGGGTCGATGGTCGCCTACCCGGTTCCTGATTCTGTTTCCGGACCTCGTGCCCTTTATGTGCCTTTGAAAGCTTTTGAGGCTATCGGGGGTGGCCCTTTTTACCGCATGGAACATCCCCTGTGTCACGAGTTTCTTGTTTTACAGAAATTTGAAATGTCAGATCCTTATAGTCGTGGAATGATTATTGATCTTCGTGGCAACCCGGGAGGATTCCTTAGAGAAGCAGCCTGTATGTTAAACACTGTTATTGAGAGTAATGACGTTATAGTTCGCTCATTGCCCCTCAGAGAAGGAAAACTTTTGAAAAAAGCCGATGGAATAAAGGTATGGACTTATTATTTTACTGACGGTGGTTTTCATGTCGATCCGTCCTCCTCTCCCTTTATTTACAATAAAAATATTGTTGTTCTTGTGGATGAGAATTCCATCAGTGCCTCTGAAATTTTTGCAGGGACCATACAGGAGATGAAACGAGGTTGGGTGGTGGGTCGCCGTACCTTTGGCAAGGGGACTATACAAAAGCCACTGACCCCTTACACGCTTTTTGACGGAAAACCTCTCCAGATATCCGTCACTATGGGAGTTTACACTTTAAACAGTGGACGCTCACCCCAGGGTTATGGAATCATTCCGGATTTTCATGTTTCCAGGACAGGTGAGCCTGTTGGGAAAAATTCCGATGATGTTTCTCCTGAGGATCAAACATTCTTTAATAATATTCAACTTGAAAACAGTCAGTGGACACAAAACCGTTCCGAAGAACTTGCCCAATTGAGTGAGTGTGTCAACAAAGAAGGCCGTCTGGGCAAGGCTCTCAGGGAAAAGATTCAGGAGGATGAACGACACGGTCGTCCTTACATCGGTGATTATTCTCTCGAATTGGCAAAGGATATTCTTATGTGTGCCCCTCCCCGTTCTGATAGGATATTGCCATCTTATTTGTCCCCACCTTATTTGAAGAAAATGGAAACAATAGAGTAACACTGATTTCCAGTGTCCGGATAATTCAATAGTGTTTAAAGACCTTCCGTTCTCGTGGAAAACTTGATACATCACAAATGTACAATCTTTCTTAATTCGATAACTGATCAGGTATAAGAAGACTCATGAAAATCCGAAATCATCCTCTTCAGGGGAAGCTCCGGGAGAATGGGGTTCCGGGACTTTTGAATCCAACCCCAGATGGTTGAGAATCTTTTCAATGACTTCAGGCTCCTCTATTGAAGAGATGACTTTTAACTTTCCCCCACACTCCAGGCAAACCTCAATGTCCATTCCAAAAACCCTTTTAAGCCTCCCGGCCCAGGTCATTGAAGAGGAGTTTCCGGGCGGTGTTGTTTGTTTTCCAAGACTTTTTGTTTTTGGAGTGATGAGGTGTCGATGTTTGAAATTTGGGGCAAACACACCATGGAACCTTATGAGATTGGTTCTGGGTCTTGGAACAAGGGAAGCCAGGCGGGAGAGAAAGTCCAGAGGATCAAGGACAATCCGGGTGGTTCCGTTTTCATAAGGGGTTTTTAACTGATAAATCACCTTTCCCCGGGAGTTTAGGGAAAGCCTTTGTTCACTGAGACCTGGTCTTGAAATGTAACGACAAATCCTTTCAGGCTTTTCCCTCTGGTGGGCTTTAGTGGAAACTCCTGCATGGAGACTGAAACCGGAATATTTGGACAGAAAGGGCTTTGCTTCCCCGTGGTTTGTTTCAGAAAGGGTTTTGAGTGTCAGGGCCTTTTGCCCTTTGTGTTTTCCAAGGGCAATCAGGTAGGTGATGAAAGAAAACCTTACCTGGTCCATGGCCGGGGGGGCTGAGTCCTGTGGCAAAAAGGCCTGGTCCTCATCCCTTTGAATGAGTCCCTGTTTTTCCAGAAACCTGACCACTCTGTGAACAAGACTTTTAAGGAGTTTGTCCAGTTCCCTGTTTGAGGGAGGGGTTGTGAGGTGAAACTTTGATCTCGCATTCTCAAAGCTATAGACACCCTCTGGAAACATCATGTGGAAATGGATATTGAGATTAAGGCTTCCCCCAAAGCGTTGAATGAAGGTCACAGAACCTGTTCCGGCCCCGGACTTTCTGGTCAGTCCCGCTTTTTAATAAAAAAAAGATCAATTTTTTCATCTGGTGTTGTTGGAACCTTTGAAGATACTCTATCTCCAATTGAAGGATGATTGGCTTCTTCAAGGTTTCTCTGAGTTTGCAATAAAGACAGTTCAGAAAGAAGCTTTTTTTTCTCTTTTTCCACGATTACCTCCTTTTTTAGGGCTTAACCGCTCATTAAAAAATGTCCAGTACTTTTGGGGAACCTCAAGTTGCTTTGTAACCTCAAGTTGCTTTTTTATTGTTTCAACAGATCGTTCACTCATATTTTCTATTCAATGATTTCGATAAACTTCTTTGCTGTTTGAGAAACAGTCATAGTGGGAAATAGCTCTAAGATCAAGGTAATCCGGGTGTATAGGTAGGATAAAAGTTATTTTTCACGAAATTGAGAGATATTCTCGCCCTTGTTTTCCGGGTTTTTTCTGAGTTTCTGAGTTTTTTCTGATCTTTTTGTTCTATGACTCCCATTTTGTGGTCATTTGAGTGGGATTTTGATTGAGAATTTATGACTCCAAGTCTGGTGAAGAGAAACTCAAGTCTGTAGAATAAATGTTTTTTATCATATAAGTTGCCAGACTTTAGTGAATGATAAAACATCTCGAATTGGAGGTCAAAACATTTCGGTTGAAATGGGGGTCGGGAGCGGGTACTCTGTGACTGTTTAAACACACTCGAATTTTCATGTTTTTTGGGAATTGAGGGTCTCTGATAATTCAAGACTAACCAGCCTGTTTTCAGGAGGTTTGAGGGAGGAAAAATGAAATTAGCTTTAATAATACTATGGATGATCTTGCCATCCTGTGCCTTTTTCAGCAAAAAAGCTGATAACAGCACAGCCATTGACAAATATGAAAAAAAGATGAGGAGTCTGGCCTCTTTCCCATACGGTTACAAACTGCACAAAACCAGTCTGACCCTTGTCGGTCCTGATGCTGATGTTATTCTTTTTTATAAAGACGGCGACGAGATTGTTATTAAAGTGTGTGAGAGGTACTCTGTTATTGATAAGAGGAGTGATTGTCAGTCCGACCTTTCGATAAGAGTTTCCGTTGAGGATTTCAAGAACAGGCTTAAACTTGCTTTAAGGGTCCCTGATTTCGACACTTTGGGGCAAAAGGAGGCGGAGCAATTGAAAGCATATAGCCTATCCTATCAAAACCAAGTTCAGGATTTGGAAAGACAAAGGGACGAAGTCCAAAGACAGGAGAATAGAATTCTGGGTTTTGTTAAAAGGTATGAGAATCCTGAGATCGTTAAGAATTGCCTGGATCCCTCAAAGACCTGTGAAGCGGAAAGCATTCCGGATCCACAAGAGTTGTCAGATTTGAGATTGAGAATTGAGGAGTTCAATAAAAAGATCAATGATGGTCAAGGATTGAGTGGTGCTGTTAAGGGGTTAAATTCCGCTATTGAGAGTTTAGTGGATAATGTGATTGGAGTTGAGGGGGATAAGATTCCTCACTTAAGTTATTCAAGGGATAAGACGGGTATTGAATACAGTGTTTTAAGAAGTTTTGTGAAGCCTTATGTGAATATTTCCGAAGTTCCCTTTGTTTCCGTGAAGGCTGGTGAATTTATGATGGGCAGTCCGGGTTCGGAGAAGGGCCGGGATGGGGATGAGTTGAGACACAGGGTGATTTTGAAAAAGGATTTTGAAATAAGTCCCATAGAGGTAACACAATTTCAGTGGTTTGATGTGATGGGTGGTAATCCATCCTATTTTAAAGAGGAGAGGTATTGTCCAGGGAGTCACATGGAAAGGGATGGTTTTTCAATGTGTGCCCTTTTTCCGGTTGAGAGTGTTTCCCATAAGGATGTGAAAAAATTTTTGAAGGCGTATAACGAGAGAGCTGAGAGAAAGGGTGAAGGTTATGAGTATCGTTTGCCAACAGAAGCGGAATGGGAGTATGCCGCAAGAGGAGGAACGACAACGGCATACTCCTTTGGTGACAATGTTTCAGATTTAAAGAAGTATGGCTGGTATTCAGAGAATTCCGGTGGTCAGACGAGAGTGGTGGCCACAAAAGGCCCTAATCCATTGGGTTTGTATGATGTTCATGGGAATGTGTGGGAGTGGGTGGAGGATTGGTATAAGGAAGACTATCCTGTGGGTCCACTCACTGATCCAAGAGGGCCGGAAGATGGCTCTTACCGGGTTCTGCGTGGCGGGGGTTGGCTCAGCCTCGCTCGTAGCTTGCGGTCGGCCTATCGTAACAGCCACGGGCCGGGGGGCCGCTTCAGGGGTATCGGTTTCCGCCTTGTGAGGACACCCAGGTAAAATTTTTTTATTTTTAAATAAGGAATGAGGATTGAGTAGAGCCACCAAAGAAACTGATGGCAAAATAGAAACCAAAATCACAAACAAACAGCGATGCTCTCATCCAATATAGGAATGAAAACCGGATCAATGACAGATGTTGGCACACACTCTGATGACAGTGATCTTTTCATGGAATTTCTTGAGCAGGAGATTATTCTCAGCAGATGTAAAAAATTCTTTTTTATTCATGAATACGGCCATGTTGTTATTGGCTTTTGTGGAAACCCCTTTATTGGGACTGAAGCCCCAAGTGTTTTGACAGAAAAGGCTTCTCCCTGTTTTTCCAGAAACCTGACCACTCTCTGAACAAGACTTTTAAGGAGTTTGTCCAGTTCCTGGTTTGAAGGGGGAGGTGTCAATTGAAACTTTGGTCTTCCGTCTTCAAAGCTGTAGACTCCAGCACCAATGAGGGAACAGAGAGAAACTCTCCAGAGAACAGAGGTCTGTTTGTCATCCGGGCTTGGTTTTCATTTTACCATAAAGATGTGAATTTGATGAAATTGACAGCGTTTCTTTTCGGCTTTATTACTGCAGGTAAATATACACTGCCCCTGAGCATACTGCCTCATCGTTTGTCTGATCGCCTCCAACTCCTCCGGCCTTGCTGCTTTCCCCATAAGCCCCCACAGCCAGGCTGTTCCCATCACCACTGAAACTCAGAGACCTACCAAACCAATCCTCAGCCCCTGTGTTTGAAGCCTTGAGATAAGCCTGTTGGCTCCATGTCCCCTCTGTATCTCTCACGAAGACATACACCGCCCCTGAGTCCTCTGCATCATCATTGGACTGATCGCCTCCAACTCCTCTGGCCTTGCTGTCTTCCCTATGAGCCCCCACAGCCAGGCTGTTCCCATCACCACTGAAACTCAGAGACCTACCAAAAAGATCCCCAGCCCCTGGGTTTGAAGCCTTGAGGTAAGCCTGTTGGTTCCACGTCCCCTCTGTATCTCTCACGAACACATACACCGCCCCTGAGTCCTCTGCCTCATCTGAAAATTGTTCTCTAATCCAATTCCCAATCCCTGAAAGCAAACCTGATTCCTCTGCCTCATTGTTTGTCTGATCGCCTCCAACTCCTCCGGCCTTGCTGTCTTCCCCAGAAGCCCCCACAGCCAGGCTGTTCCCATCACCACTGAAACTCAGAGACCTACCAAAAAGATCCCCAGCCCCTGTGTTTGAAGCCTTGAGGTAAGCCTGTTGGCTCCATGTCCCCTCTGTATCTCTCACGAAGACATACACCGCCCCTGAATCCCTTGCATCATCATTGGACTGATCACCTCCAACTCCTCCGGCCTTGCTGTCTTCCCAAGAAGCCCCCACAGCCAGGCTGTTCCCATCACCACTGAAACTCAGGGAATAACCAAACCGATCCTCAGCCCCTGTGTTTGAAGCCTTGAGATAAGCCTGTTGGCTCCATGTCCCCTCTGTATCTCTCACGAAGACATACACCGCCCCTGAGTCCTCTGCCTCATCGTTTTCCTGATCGCCTCCAACTCCTCCGGCCTTGCTGTCTTCCCTATGAGCCCCCACAGCCAGGGTGTTCCCATCACCACTGAAACTCAGGGAAACACCAAAATAATCCACAGCCCCTGTGTTTGAAGCCTTGAGGTAAGCCTGTTGGCTCCATGTCCCCTCTGTATCTCTCACGAAGACATACACCGCCCCTGAGTCCTCTGCCTCATTGTTTGTCTGATCGCCTCCAACTCCTCCGGCCTTGCTGTCTTCCCTATAAGCCCCCACAGCCAGGCTGTTCCCATCACCACTGAAACTCAGGGAATAACCAAACCGATCCTCAGCCCCTGTGTTTGAAGCCTTGAGATAAGCCTGTTGGCTCCATGTCCCCTCTGTATCTCTCACGAAGACATACACCGCCCCTGAGTTTAATGCCTCATCGTTTTCCTGATCGCTCCCTGAAAATTGTTCTCCAATCCAATTCCCAATCCCTGAAAACCAACCTGACTCCTCTGCCTCATCGTTTGTCTGATCGCCTCCAACTCCTCCGGCCTTGCTGTCTTCCCTATGAGCCCCCACAGCCAGGGTGTTCCCATCACCACTGAAACTCAGGGAAACACCAAAATAATCCCAAGCCCCTGTGTTTGAAGCCTTTACATAAGAAATAACTTCTCCAAAATCCCTGAAAGCGGCCACCCTCCGTTTGGAATCAACCAAAACTTTCGGAGAGGAAAACTCAACGGATGAGTCTGCCTTCGGACGACTTGAACAACCGAAAAAGAAAAAGTGAAAAATCATAACTGTCAAAACTCCAAAAAGAGTTTTTCTTTTCCCCGAACCATAAGCTTGTAAAATCATTACTCTTCTCCTTCAGCGAAAATGGCCGCTTGTTTTGTCTGTCTGTTGACAAAAACGGCAATCCTGTTCTTTGACTATCTGCAAAGTGTCAGATAACTCAGATAACATCGTAACCAATACACATTAAGATAACAATAAAAATTTTACCACATCAGGCACATATAAATGCCCTCTTTTATACAATGTGTAGCGAAAACTTTATGATTGTCTATAATCATCCAAAGTTTCGACTTTTTTCAGGACTAAGATTAAATAGAATAAACGTAACTGCTTGCACCTTGACAAAACTCCCTCTGTCACTGCTACAGTTTTGGGAGATATTGGTGTGAGCAGTTACGATCTTTTTCAGGCAAAAACTTTGGGTTTGAAGTTTTTTGCGTTTGATGATGGAGGCACTGCTTCCCGTGGCCCGCTGGCCTCCCTTGTTCCAAGACCCAGAACCAATCTCATAAGGTTTCATGGGGTGTTTGCCCCGAATTTCAAACACCGATCCCTTATCACTCCGTGTATAAGCAGGATAAAAGATATTTTTTCAGAGATCAAGATGTATTCCCGGTAAATCGAAAAAGCTGGTCACCTGAAAGTATCCTAATCCTTCACTGAAGTTTCCTGTTTTTCAGTACAAGGATGGGGCTCCTGGGAAAAGCACCACAAAGTTGAAAAAAAATAAAAAAATATGGAAAACACAAAATTAAAACTAAGAAAATGGAGGAACCAAATGAAGGAAAACACAAAATTAAAGTTGACCTATGGGGGTAGAAGCCATGTGAGACTCTCCCCTCTCGAATACAAACAAATTAAAAAGGAAAGTAAGGAATCTGGAAAGTCCATTCCTGCACTTTTGAGGAACTCTTATTTCGGAAAGCCTCCAGTAAAAGTGCTTGTTAAAGAAAATGATTTAGATGTTTTAAGAAAAGATTTAAACCGCATCGGGAATAATTTAAATCAAATCGCCAGACGACTAAATTCTGGTTTACTACATGGTTGGAGTAACACTTTGGATCTGGTTTTGGAACAATTTAGAATTTTAACGAGTCAAATTCATTACGGCTATGGCGTACCTAAAAGTTAAATGGAGGAAAGACATTCCAAAAAATCAGGGAATGTCAGCAAAAAATTGTGAGAAATACTTACTTAAAGAAAGGGGATCTGAACTTGTGGTGAACTCTCATAATTGTATTGCTGGAAATGCTATTCAACAATTTGAATACACTCAAAACCGTTATGGGAAAAATAATTCTCGTCAAGGCCAAAATGTTAACCTGGCCTTTGAGGTTATTCACAGTATAAGCACTTGCAAATGTATTATGAAATACTATAGCAAGTATAGATAAAACTTTAATCTGTTCTTGAACCCCATCCGAATTCATTTATAAAATTTGAACACCTGAACCAAAATAGAGGCAAAAAAAATTTAAAATGCTTATTAACTCAAAACTCCAAAAAGCTGGACGTAATGTTAAAAATAGTATATTCAGGATGACTATCCAGGGGGAAAAATGATCCGAGTTCTTTTCTTTCTTATTGTTTTTACTTTTAGTTCATCTTCAAAAGCATTCTACGACTTTACAAAAAGGGAACTCAAAGAGGCATGGAGAGATTCAGGATTTAATTCAATGTTTTTCCGTCTTCGCATGAAACGCCAATGTTATACAAGCAGTACGGACACACAAAAAGTTTCCTTTAGTTCCTGCATGATAGCCCTCCACTATCTGGTTTCCAGCATTACCAAAGACAAACCCATGCAGGTGCGGGTTTCTCCCTCCAACAAGTTGGAAATTGTTCCTTATCCTGACGGACAGACCCCTGAAATCCCTGGAGATGAACCCTGGAACAAACGAAGAGAATCTTTTATCGCATTTTTTCTATCCCAAACAGAGGAAAAATCAATGGATCAGTTTATTTCTATTGAAGGGTTTGACGATATCCTGGAACAAAGTCTGGACCTTTTGGGGAAAAGTATTCCCATTGAGGATCAATCTTATTATCTGGGTATGAGTTACAATCAATATTTTTTAGAGAATAATAATGACCCTTACATTAAGATATTTCCACAATCTTTGTCGAACAGAGCCGATAATTTTGAATATATTGGAGTGGAGGTCAGGCTTGCTCCCTATAAAACAAGGGATGAATATCTCAACGGGATTCCAGTAATCAATCCTTTTAAGGGGTCACCTGCCCAATCAGCAGGTCTCAGGAAAGGGGATCTCCTTTTGGCTGTTAATGGGATGTCTGTTAAAGGAAAACTTCTGGATGAAATCAGGGACCAAACGCAACCTCCAGAGGGACATTCTGTAAAACTCACTGTTCAAAGTTTTTGTGAGGGTGAAACAAAAGATATTACAATCACCAGTAAAAAAGGGGCTCACTCTTTTAATATAACAGAAGACAGTTACTTTATAAATATTGAACAACCCGAACCTCTGAGTTGTGACCAACCTCCTCCTGCTAATGAAAAAGGCCTTCAAGCCCTCTATGTTCCTTTAAAAACCTTTCTGTCCCCAGTGGAGAAAAGTTCCGTGAATTTTTCTACTGATACTTTGCATTTTTGTGATGAATTCATTCAATTACAGAAAAAAGACCTTGGGAACCCCAAAAGTCTTGGAATGATTATTGATCTTCGTGGTAACCAAGGAGGAAGGTTGCATGAAATGGCCTGTATGCTGAACACTATCATTTCCGACACGGATATCATGTTAAGGAAAATACCCTTTGAATTTGGTAAGATTGCAGATGGTGGTGATTCCACTCATTATTATTTTACAGATGTAGGTCTAACCACTATGGCTATGGACCTTAAGGAAGAAATTCCACACACCTCCTTGCTTTTGTCTTATAATAAAAACATTGTTGTTCTTGTGGATGAACATTCCATGAGTGCTTCTGAACTTTTTGCGGGAACCCTTCAGGATAAAAAACGTGGGTGGGTGATTGGTAATCGCACCGCTGGTAAAGGAAGTACATACAATGTGTCATACGTCGCTCTTACAAACAAACTCATTGGCAAATCTGCTATTTTACGTCAAACTAAAAGCATTTACACTCTCAACAGTGGCCGGGCCATTCAGGATGTGGGAATTGTTCCCGATTTTCTTTTTTCCAACACTGGTGAACCCATTGAGGATAATCCTTCCATGAAGAGCAGACCCCATTTTAAAAATATCAACCTTGATACCCAATGGGAACAAAATCGTCCTGACGAGGTGGCAAGCCTCAGTAACTGTATTCATCAGGATCATAAAGTCAGTTCAACCTTTAAAAGAAAAATACAACAGGAGGAAAGATATAACCGACCTTTTGTGGCCGACTATCAGCTTGAACTGGCAAAAGATATTTTAACCTGCTCTTCCCCTGTGAAACCCTATATTATCCATTCAGAATCATACAGTATCTTTAAAAACCCCTATAAGACAACCAAACAACCTTTTACCCTTCCTCTCTTACAATAAAAAATATTTGTAGAATGGAAAACAAATAAGTTATATAAGAGAAAACTTACGCCTATGGCAAAATCTACCAGACGAGACTTATCAAAACCAATTTCCCGACAAGGGTTTCCTTTAAGGTTTCCTCCTCCATTGATTCCAGAACCATTCTCGGTCAACTCGGAGCCGAGAAACTTCTCGGTCACGGAGACATGCTTTTTATGTCCCAGGGAAAAGCTGTGAGATTTCATCATTCATCTCTCTGGTATAACCATAGGAAAAATCATCAATTCCTCCATGACGGTTGCCCAGGATCACAATTTTCAGATCTTTTTCAGGTGTGACGGAAACCAAACTCACATAACCGTACTCAAAACCGTCATGCCAATACCGCTGGCTGCCATTAAACTGATTAATATAAAGACCAAATCCATAGCTGACTCCCTTTTCATAAAGTTCAACTTCAAAGTGAGCCCTTGTCATCATTGCAATAGATTCTTTGGTTAAGACTTTTGGTTCTTCCGAACTTAAATTATCAAGCCAAATCATCAAGTCTTTGGCATCAGAATAAAGACTGTAACCCCCTTTAAAGGAAGTGGCATCATGACAACATCTTCTTTTCAACTTACCGAAACCGAAACCCCCTGGATAAAGATGACCCTCTGCCATCAACTTGATATTTTTCATCCGATGATACTCCCCTGAAGATTTCATTCCCAGGGGAATAAAGATTTTTTCCCGTAACAAGAACTCATAGAGTTTGCCAGTAACTTTCTCGGCGAGATAGGCTAAAAGCATATAACCAAAATTGGAATATCTCACACCTTCTCCTGAAGAGACAAAAATATCGTGAGCACTCAACTGTGCACCCAAAATACTGGATATAAAGGGTTCGAAAACTGCCGGGTTATAAAAGTCCGTTCTCCTGACATCTTTATACAAACCGGCTGTATGGGTTAAAAGTTGGTAAATTGTAAACTGATCCCATTTTTCCCGGTTTTCGGGTATCATTTTTTCTTTGGAAAAATCAACATAATGACTATAGGGCTGATAAATATCAATCAAGCCTTCCTGAGCCAGAATCAAAATCAAGGCGGCTGTAAACTGCTTACTTACAGAGGCAATCATAAAACGGGATTGCATTGTATGGGGTATATCAAAGGAATCATTGGCCAGTCCAAAGCTGTTTTGATAAACAATCTCATCACCCTGTTTAACCATGACATTTCCATGAAAAAAGCTCCTTCTATGGTACTTTTTTACAATATCATGAATCTCCGCTTTAATGTCATCCACTCCAAAAGCGTTTACAGGGAATAGACCAAAAAACATAAATAAAATATTGAAGCGATAACTCATAATAATCCTTAAAAAACAAATTAAAGGAATCAGGCCTTTTAGTAAAGTTCCTTTCAAGTTTCTGTAAAAAATTCAAAACCAGCCTGATTTTCTGTTAATAAAGTTGACAATTTATTGATTCAATTGGCGTTGTTGCACATATAACCTGTTGGAATGGTTAGACTTGTAAGGAAGCTAATAAGCACCTTTTACAGCATTTTCGCCTGGACAAACTAAGGGAAAACTTAAAACCCATTGTCTCATGGGTTTTTCGGGAAAAACCTCATCAACCAAATGGGTGGCACTCTCAGCTATTCTCCTGGCTCCGCAACTGGGACAAAATCCCCTTCTTTTACAACTGAAGAAGGCCACAAGCTTTTCATGCCCACAGGATGTGCATTGAACCCTTAGAAAACCATGGGCCAGAACTCCGCATTTGAGAAACTCATCAAACTCCTTTTTGACAAATTCCGGAAGGCCTTTCTCATAATCCTGGTCCATTTGCTGGTAGAAACTTGAGAAGGTTTTCCCGGATAAGCCTGTAGAGAAGAGTTTTCTCCGGTTGGTGCCGTTTGTAACTGACAGAGGGATTGGAGGCCCCGGTCAGTACCAGGTAAATTACAATTGTTCTCAGTAATTGAAAAACAGGATTTTAAACACGATCAGTGTAAAATAAAAAATTTTTATAATATATTACAAATTTCTTTTCTTATTCCTGATATTGTGATATTTCAGTAAAAATTTTGGAGAAAAAACAAAGGAGGAAAACAGATGCTTTTAACAACTATCCTGAATGATTGCTGTAAATTCAAGTCTTTTGTTTATGTAGAGGCATTTTTTTCTGAAGACAGAAAATCCATTGAAGTTCTCATCAAGCCCCGAAAAAACGGAAGACCTCTTTGCCAAATCTGTAAAAAAGAAGCTCCTGTTTATGATACCCGTCAAACTCCACGGAAGTTTGAATCTGTTCCTGTGTTAAAGTATCAGGTGTTTTTTCTATATTCCAGAAGAAGAGTTCAGTGTTCTTCCTGTGGTGTAAAAACTGAGTTTCTGCCTTGGGCTGATGGCAAACATCAACTGACCACCTTCTACATGAAGTACTTGGCGGATTGGTGCCGACATTTATCCTGGAAGGAGACGGCCGATAAGTTTCATACAAGTTGGCATAAAGTCTTTGAGTCCGTTCGTTGGGTGGTGGAATGGGGATTAAAGCAAAGGAGTTTAGAGGGTATCACAGCCATTGGAGTGGATGAGATACAATGGAGGAAGGGCCATAAGTATTTAACACTGGTTTATCAGATAAATCAGGGATATGTGCGTCTGTTGTGGATTGGTTTGGAGAGAACAGAGGTCTGTTTCAATGAGTTTTTCAACATACTGGCAGAAAGGTCAAAAGAAATAGAATTTGTGTGTTCGGATATGTGGAAGCCTTATTTGAAGGTTATAAAGGAGAGAATGGGTCAGGCGGTTCATATTTTGGATCGTTTTCATATTGTGGATCGTTTGAACAAGGCGTTGGATGAGGTGAGAGCCTGGGAACATAGAAAAATGAAAGAGGAGGGATATGAGCCTTTGTTGACAAAGTCGCGTTGGTTGTTATTGAAGCGTAGGAAGAATTTGACAGAAAAACAGGAAATGAAGTTGAGAGATTTGATTCAGTATAATTTGAGGAGTATTCGGGCTTATTTATTGAAGGAGGATTTTCAGCAATTGTGGGAGTATGTGTCACCAGCTTGGGCGGGGAAGTTTATAGATCAGTGGGGTAGAAGGGTGATGCTTTCAAAGCTTGAACCGATGAAGAAGGAGGCCAGAACAATACGCAAGCACAAGGGTCTTATTTTAAATTATTTTAAGGCTAAAAAGGCTCATTCTTCAGGGATTGTGGAGGGTTTAAACAACAAAGTAAAACTGACTATGAGAAAATCTTATGGATTTAGGACCTTTAAAGCGATAAAGATTGCCTTGTATCACAACCTTGGAAAGCTCCCGGAACCTCCACTCATTCACAAATTCTGGTGAAGAGGCATTCTTTGGTTCTATTTCCCAGATCAGTGGGGATGGGGCTTATGTGCAACAACGCCAATACAATGGATGTTATCAACACAGGTGTTGACGAATTTAATCTGTTCATGTTGGCTGGGATATTTGCTCTTTCCTTTCATGAAAAACTGGTTTTGTTTTTGGAAACAGGATTCTATCCCCAGGGAGAAGGCTTGTTTATAACTTGGAGCTTTGACTTTTAATTTTCCAGTCTCTTTTGTTTTGATGATACAAATATTTTTTTTCAGGGAAGTTTTCTTTTCAGTGTGTATTTTTATAAATTCATGGTGGACAGGATAGCTTGCGACTTTTCTTTTATTTTTGGCATGAGCCTGCCATCCGAAAACAAAGACACTGGTTATAAGAATTGTGCGAATCATTTTTTACCCCCTTGTGATTTTTGTGACTGCCTCTCAAGCTCTTGATAGAGCAAGTATCAGACCAACCTCGTTTTTTCATGCCAATTTTTAAATAATTATAATCATTGGATTTTTTGAAATCTCATCCTGAAACAGGTTGTTCATATTTTGAAAAAGAGACCCAAAATGTCACTTTTTACAATCAAAAATGGAGACATCCGTCTTTTAGACCAGAAGTTGAAGACAAAGACAGGCCACCAGGGTGGGGGGAAGGGCTCCCAACAGGAGTTTTAAAGGGTTGATTCCGTTTTTAAAGGAATTTTTGAGGATTCCAAAACCTGCCGGGTTGGGTGCATTGGCTATGACAGTCAGTCCACCACCAGCCACAGCCCCTGCCACTAAATTGTATTTGGCACTTTCTGTGAGATCCACAAGGGAACCAAGATAGGTGAGGGCTGCATTGTCAGTGATGGCAGTCAGTGCCGTGGCTCCAAAGAACAGGGTGAGGTCTCCCAGTTGGGTGAGTAATTCCTTTAACCACCAGCCCTGCATTCCACCCAGAGTTACAAGTCCCCCCAAAAAAAAGCCCACAAGAAGGGATTCTTTAAGTTTTGGTTCGTCCTGATACTCTTTGGTGACTGAGATAAAACCCAGGAACAGCAGAAAGAGTCCAAGAAAGAACACTGTGTGATGAACACTGTAAACAATGAGAGTCAGAAAGACAAGATGAACACCGGTGATCCACCAGGTGGGTTTCATGATGTTGTCATGCTTGTATTTTATTTGCAGTTTTCCTGACAATTCATTTTTAAAACAAAAAGCTGTGGCAAAGGTACAGACAACAATGGAAATAATGGATTTATAACCAAAGTGACTTATCATGTGAATCATATCCCAGTTCCACTTTTCCGCCACCATAAGTACAGGAGGGGCTGCAAAATTGGTGAGAGTGCCTCCAATGGAGATATTTACGAACAACAGACCTATACTGGCGTACTTGAATGGAATACTCATTTTATCGGAGTAAAAGTAATCAAGAAGGATGAGAGCCGTGACTGTCATTGCTGCAGGCTCTGTAATGAAGGAACCCAGAAGGGGACCGATAATCAAAGATGAAATATAAAAAGACATTTTTTCATGGAAGGGCAGAAGTGTTGCCACAGAGGCTATTGATTTTTCTGCAAACAGGATCATCGGCCTTGTGCCCGCCACGCACATAATCACAAAAACAAAGACGGCCTCATTAAAATTCAGGGATTCCATGTAATGGATGGCTCCGCCCACCAGATTGTGGTTACCATCATAGACTGTAAAGCCTTTTAAACAGGTGTAAATAAAGATGAAAAAAGCAGCCCAAATACCAAAAACAACTTCCACCTCTCCTAAAAGGTGGAAAAGATTTTCACCGATGGAACCTGCAGGATAGTTCTTTGCCCGCATCCCCAACGGGTTGGCAAAAAAAGTGTGCAAAACCGCACAACCAAAAAGAATTGTGGCAATAGCTTCAAGAAGGCTGGGATTCATTGATGGTTGTCTCCAGGTTTTTTATTATAGGCATAGATATTTTCTAAAGACAATATCTGTCCCGGAGCGATGGCACACCCACTAACCTATTATAATCACTAAATTTTACAACGTAAAATGCCACACTTTAGAAAATGTCATTAACTTTGTATGTATAGATTTTTAAACTTTTCAAGAAGCTTTAAAAAATTTTCATTCGGCATGAGCTTTAAACTCCTTGATTTTAAAGGGTTTTTTCGAGGGAAGATCAAAACGACTGATTCTGGAAAAATCAGACAAAACCAATTATAATGGTTTCCATGAGTTTGTTCATTGTTCTCAACAGGGCTGACAGATATGACATGAAAACCACGTTGTCCTGTGTTTCAAAGTCTTATATATTGGATATGGTGATTTCCATGAATGACTTTAAAGCCCTATGTGTCGGTCCTGCTGTTCTCAATAGCAATGATCCAACTGAGGAAACTCCTGACTCCGATCTTTTGGACAAGGTGGAAGTCAGGGAGCCTTTTTTTTACAAGGTGATACTTTTTAATGATGACTTCACCCCCATGGATTTTGTGACCCATGTTTTACAGAGAATTTACAATAAATCTTCCGAGGAGGCTCAGAGGATTATGCTGGATGTCCACCAGTCCGGTCAGGCTGTTGCCGGAGTTTTCAGTTTTGAAATTGCAGAGACCAAGGTGTTTCTGACCAATAATCTGTCAAAACAAAACAAATACCCATTGAAATGTTCAATGGAGCAGGATTGATATGTTCAACCGGGAAGTGGAAACCATTCTCAATCAATCTGTCATTACAGCCCGCAGTGAGGGTCATGAGTATGTCACTCTTGAACATCTCCTCCATTTTATCCTCAAACTTCCCTCTATTGTTCATCTCTGTGAAAGTCTTGATATCAAATGGAGGGAGGTTCAGGGTGAGTTGTCTATTTTTATGAAAAACAGGATTCCCCGAAATTCTGATAACAGGAAGAACAAACCTGAGTTTACAATGGCTGTTCATCGGGTTTTGCAAAGGGCTGTGATTCAGGTTCAAAACTCCGGCAAGAATGTCGTTTTTCCGGAACATATTCTCATTTCCCTTCTTGAGGAAAAACAGTCCCATGCCTGTTACTTTTTTTTGAAATCCGGGGTGGATGTCTTTGAACTTATCAGTTTCATTGCCCATGGTCGTCTGAATGAAAAATCCCTTGCGGAGACCTCCCCGGCAGCACAGGAAAATCCAAAAAAAGACAAAAACACCTGTGCATTTACAGTGAATCTTAATGAAAAGGCACGTCTTGGCAAGATTGATCCTCTCATTGGCCGGAAGGATATTCTGGATCGGATGATTCAGGTTCTGTCCAGGAGAACAAAAAACAACCCCCTTCTTGTGGGGGAACCGGGGGTTGGCAAAACAGCACTGGTTGATGGTCTGGCCCTTAAAATTATTCAAAAACAGGTGCCTAGGGTGCTGGAAAAAGCCGTTATCCATTCTTTGGATCTGGGTTCCCTGATTGCCGGCTCAAAGTACCGGGGGGATTTTGAACAGAGACTTAAGAAAGTGCTCACTGACCTGAACAATCAGGAATACGCTATTTTGTTCATTGATGAAATTCACAGCCTCATGGGAGCCGGTGCCACTGGAGGAGGCAGTCTTGATGCCTCCAATCTTTTAAAACCCATGCTGGCCAGTGGAGATATCAGTTTTATCGGATCTACAACCTACAAGGAGTGTCGTCAACACCTGGAAAAAGACAGGGCCTTTGTGAGGCGTTTCCAGAAAATTGATGTCTCTGAACCAACCAGAGAGGAAACTCACAAAATACTGGAAGGTCTCAGGGAGTCCTATGAAAAGTTTCACAATGTTCACTATGAAACTGAAATTTTAAAACTGGCTGTTGATCTTTCTGAAAGGTACCTCTCTGACAAACGTCTTCCCGATAAGGCCATTGATGTTATTGACGAGGTGGGGGCCAGAATCAACCTGGACAGAACAGACTCCAAAACCCTTTCTGTGACCAGGACTCAGGTTGAGGACATTGTGGCCCAAATGGGACAGGTTCCCTCTCACACAGTTTCATCAACGGCTGTCCGGCAATTACAGAATCTGGAGTTTCGGCTAAAATCATTGATCTTTGGTCAGGACCCGGCCATACACAGTCTGGTTTCAGCTATTAAGATGAATCGGGTGGGACTTGGCAAAAAAACCGGTCCTGTGGGTGCTTTTCTTTTTGCCGGTCCCACAGGAGTGGGAAAAACCGAGATGGCAAAACAACTCTCTGATCACCTGGGCAACAAATTCATCCGTTTTGACATGAGTGAATGCATGGAAAAACACTCTGTTGCAAGACTCATTGGAGCTCCTCCTGGTTATGTGGGTTATGAGGAAGGGGGGCTTCTCATTGAAGCTGTCAGCAAGTCCCCCTATTGTGTTCTTCTTTTTGATGAAATTGAAAAGGCCCACCCGGATCTTATAAATATTCTTCTACAGGTTTTTGACAGTGGCAGTCTTACGGACCCCCATGGAAAAAAGGCTGATTTCAGTTATGCCATTATTATTATGACAACCAATTGTGGAGCCAGGGAGGCGGCCAGAGGATCCATTGGTATCAATCCCACGGGGATGGACAAAATCTCTGATGAAGCCATTAAGCGTCACTTTTCACCTGAATTTCTCAACCGCTTGGATCAGGTGGTCCACTTTTCACCATTAAACGATTTGATCTGTGAAAGGGTGTTGGATAAATTTTTAATGGAACTTGGGGAGCAACTCAAACAAAAGGAAGTCATTATGGACATGGATGGAAAAACCAGAAAGTGGCTCATCAAAAAAGGTTTTGACCCTGTTTATGGAGCCAGACCTCTGATAAGAGTGATTGACGAATGGATCAAAAAACCTCTTTCCGATGAAATTCTTTTCGGAAAACTGGATTCAGGAGGGAAAGTGAAAATCAAAATGCTTAAAAATAAAATCCATTTTCAATTTCAGAAAAAAACCACTCCAAAACGAACAAAGCCGCCTGGCAGGCATACAAAGTCTTTGGTGAAGGTGTAAAATTCAAATGAAGGAATCACTTGACCTGGAAGTTTCAATACAGGAAACAAAACAACAATTGAGAGCACTCTTTCACTATATCATTGCTTTGCTCAGACATCCTTTGGAAGAGATCAAATATCTTCCTGATGATATTGGGTGGAAAGCTTTACTCATTTTGCAATTTTGTTTAAGTCTTGTCTCGGTGGTTTCTTCCAACCTTTTGGCCCCCTTTGCCATCTCCGTAACTCATGTGATTATTTCCCTTTTTTCATCCCTGGTGGCTATAGCCCTGGCATCACTGTTCCTCTATTATTTCTTTCTGATAATCTGTCAAAGGATTATTCCCTTTATTAAAATTTTTTCCCTGGTTCTGTTTGCCCATATTCCTTTTGCCATCTTTCACCTGGCCTCCTACTTCTTTCCACCTGCTGATCTCGTTGGATTGGGTCTGTCGGCTTTACTGATGACAGTGGGTCTTGTTGAAAACTTTGAGATTGAACAAAAACTGGCTTCACGTCTCATCGTGACTCTTTATCTGGTGTTCTTTGTTTACTGGGCCATTCATATTTTCACTGTCAGGCGACATCTGCTCCTCTCAAAACCGCAGGATTTAGACCAAATAGAAAAGGAACTGAATGAGTCCATAAAAAAACTGGACTAATAATAAATGGATCAGTGAGGTTTCGCAATGATCATTTTGACTCAAAATGCCAATCTTTATAATATTTTTGACTTAACCCTTTTTTAACAATAAAATCAACTTTGTAAGTGTATCGTTAACTAATAACATTATAGAGGAGTTGAAATGAATAAAGCGGAACTTATTGAGAAGATAGCACACACAACAAAAAGTACAAAAACCAATACAGAGGGTTTTCTTGATGCCACTCTTGATATTATTCGTCGTTCTGTTAAAAAAGGGGATGAAGTGAAACTGGTTGGTTTTGGTACTTTTTCAAGACAAAAAAGAAAAGCCCGTACCGGAAGAAACCCGCAAACAGGTAAAGAAATCAAAATCCCTGCTGCATGGTACCCCAAATTTCGTCCTGGATCTGATTTTAAAAGTTTTGTGAAATAAAAATATGTTAAAAATGTAACGATTCGATTCATATTCTTCAATCGTTGTCACACAAAAGTCTATAGAGATCATGGGGAGGTCAAAAATAAACCTTCAGTGGAATAGTTGGATTTTTTTGACCTTTCTTGGTGGTGATTTTATCAACCACGCCTTTGGAAAGGTCAATCAGATCATTGCCTCTTTTTTGTTTTTTGACCTTTTGTTTTTTGTGGAGGGAGTGAGTCTGCCTCTTGTGGTGGTGTGGCTCATTGCGGGGTCCCTCTTTTTCACTTTTTATTTTAAATTTGTCAATGTCAGAGCTTTTAAACATTCCCTTGATATTACGATGGGAAAGTTTGATCGCCCTGACAATGTGGGTGAGGTCAGTCATTTTAAGGCTCTGATCACGGCTCTGTCCGCCACTGTTGGTCTTGGTAATATTGCGGGCGTGGCCATTGCTGTTTCCTTAGGGGGCCCTGGAGCCACTTTCTGGATGATCGTGGCCGGTTTC
This sequence comes from Bdellovibrionales bacterium, assembly GCA_965218815.1. Taxonomy (GTDB): domain Bacteria; phylum Bdellovibrionota; class Bdellovibrionia; order Bdellovibrionales; family JAGQZY01; genus JAGQZY01. The sequence continues at coordinate 2,663,668 of CBDCLX010000002.1, forward strand.
CTGGGAATGAACGCAAAATTTACCGAATGTTCTCTTGCCATGATTTATCGAAAAAAGAGGAACAACCAGATTATGGGAGGTCCCATGATCTATCTTTCAGAGGGACTGGCCGAGCAAGGGAAAGCAGGGTTTGGAAAAGCCCTGGCCATTTTATTTGCCCTTTTTGCCATAGGCGGGTCTTTTGGTGGGGGAGGGGCTTTTCAGGTGAACCAGTCTCTTCATGCCATATCGGAATCCATTCCATTTTTTAACGATCACCCATGGGTTTATGGAATGATAATGTCCATTTTGGTTGGGGTTGTAATTATTGGAGGTATTCAACGCATTGCCGGGGTGGCCACACGTGTTGTGCCTTTTATGTGCGGGATTTATGTTTTTGCCTGTCTTTTTATTTTAACCAGATTTGCGGATCAGATTCCAAATGCCTTCGGCCTTATTATTAAGAATGCTTTCACGCCGGATGCCGCTTATGGAGGGTTCTGGGGTGTTCTGATAACAGGTTTCAAACGATCTGCCTTTTCCAATGAAGCCGGAGTGGGGTCGGCTGCCATTGCCCATTCTGCGGCTAAAGCCCAATACCCCATTCAGGAAGGTCTTGTGGCCCTTCTCGAGCCTTTTATTGACACCATTCTTATTTGCACCCTGACGGCTTTGGTGATTATTATCACCGGGGCCTATAACAATCCGGATTATACTGCATGGATTCATTCCGATCAGGGAGCGGCTCTCACCTCAAAGGCTATGGGAGAGGTGATTCCCTGGTTTACTTATGTGCTTTCCTGTTCCGTCTTTTTATTTGCTTTTTCAACCATTATTTCCTGGTCTTATTATGGAGAGCGTTGTTGCAGCTATGTTTTTGGGGAAAAATACTCTTTGGCTTTCAAATTGAGTCTTTGTGTGGTTGTTTTTCTGGGATCCGTGACAACGGCCACCCATGTTCTTGATTTTGGTGATCTTATGATTATGGGGATGGCCTTTCCAAACATCCTTGGTGTTTATTTTCTTGTGCCAAAGGTGAAAGAGGAACTTAACAGGTATTGGGAAAAAGTCAGGAAAAAAGAAATATAATTGCTTGCACCCTGACGAAGCTACCCTGGTGCTGGTGATAAGGAAATTTCCTGAACCACCTGATGAAGAGTGCCATCTTCTTCCTTATTGCCTGAAACAATGCTGGGGCGTATCATGGCTAATGTCAATTTGTAAAGTTTTTTCCTTTTATTCTTTCATTCACTGACAAAACGGATTTTTTTTATCCAGAGAAATCCAAGGTGGTTATTTACCTTACTGATGATCTCCTGTCTGAAAAACTGGAGTTCCGTAAGCAAACTGGCATTTGTTACAGCAATGATTAACAGACCCCTGTGGTGGTCTATGGGGCGGGTAGAGACTCCAAGCTCCTGTCCAACTACTTGAATCCATTGCTGTTCCAGACGATAGCGTTGAAAACCCTGGGACAGGGAGGACCGACTGTCCTCAAAAAGGGTTTGGAGGATTTTTGCTGCTGGTTCCGGTTTTTTTTCGTTTTCCATAGCTGTAACCACTCACATCTTACACAATCGTATGACAGCAGCTAGTCCGCATGAGGTGTTGCACACAGTCCACACAATCTCCTCTGCAATCTCTATAAATTTTTTTTATAATTTATATAAGGGTTGGTTTTATTCAGTGGATGTGATCCTTTTCTGACGAATCCATATCCTCTGCTTCTTCTTCCTGACTTTTAAACCGAACGGAACCCCTGGCCACTTCCCTGAGGGCGGTGACTACATATTTGTTTTTAAGGTTTAAGATGGTGGGTTTGGAGCCATTTAAGAGTTGTTTGGTTCTTTTGGATACCAGATGAACCAAAGCAAAGTAATTATCCACTTTTTCAAGACAATCCTCAATAGTGACACGAGCCATATTTTACCTCCCTGTCTTTACAGATATTCAGATTATAGCAGTTCTTCAAGAATTTTTTTAAATTTTCCGTAGGATTTGTCAAAATTATCATTGATGACCAGATAATCGTGTTCACGGGCCGTCTGAATCTCCTTTTTTGCATTGGCCAGCCGCAGTTCCATATTGGCTGGAGGGGTTTTGTCCCTGGTCAGGATCCTTTTCTTAAGTTCTTCTATGGAAGGGGGCATAATAAAAACACTCACCGCATCTTTGTAAACTTTTTTGATTTTACCCACGCCCTGAATATCAATATCCAGGATGGCCACTTTCCCCCGTTCCCAGGTCTTCGTAAGACTCTGATGTGACGTTCCATAGAGAGCATCATGAACAAGGGACCATTCCACGAAAAACCCCTGGTTGACAAGAACCTGAAATTTTTCACGACTGACAAAATGATAGGGTTCCCCCTGCTTTTCTCCAAGACGCAGATTGCGGGTGGTGTAAGTGATGATATCCTCAAGCTGTGGAAATTCCTCTATTGCTCTGGACATAAAACTGTTTTTTCCGGCTCCGCTGGGAGCTGCAATAAGAATCATATTGACTGTCTTCATTTGTAATCACTCATATCCCTGGTGTTTCTCATAAATGTCATCGCTCCTCTTAGGGTCTGATCAATGGTTTTGAACAAGGTCACCTTTTCTCCGGGCTTCAGGGAAACCTCATTCTCTGATCTTATAAAATCAGGAATTTGAAGCAGGACCTGGGCATTCTTAACTGGTTCCAGTTTGAGTCTTTTGGCAATGCCGTGAAAGCCATTCAGCCAGTTTTTAGCCAGTTCCTCATTAAAATGAATCTGTTGTGAGGTCTCTGAATACTTCCGGTTGATGAATATATCCACATGACCTCTTTTTATTTTTTGGGACCTGCCAAAACCGGTTATGCTCTTCATAGGTTTATCATTAAACTTTTTATTTTTTCAGTCAATGTTTTGGGTTTTTTCGAGCCGGATATTTATATGATCCAGTATTTTCTGTTTTTGATCCGGGGAAAACCAGAAAATGTCTTTATCTCTTTTAAACCAGGTCATCTGTTTTTTAATAAGTCCCATGGTGCCTGTTATGATTTTTGATCTTAAATCTTCACGACTTCCTCCATGTTTTAAAAAATCCTGCACTTCCCTGTAACCCACGCTTTGCATGGGAGGCCATTGACCAAGACCTCTTTCCATAAGGGAGGCCACCTCTTCAACCAATCCACGGCGAAGCATTTCATCAGTTCGCTTTTCGATGCGTTTTCCAAGCTTTTCCCTATCCATTTTCAGACCCAGTTTTATTGAGAGATGTGTGGGAAGGGGGCTGTGATTTTTACAATCCATCTCCTGTTTCAGCTGGGTGATTGTTTTTCCCTGGGATTTCATGATCTCAACGGCTCTTCGCAACCGATAGTGGTCCCTGTCGCTCACCTTTTTTATCCATTCAGGGTCTCGGTGTTTCAGCCAGACATAGAGGGATTCAAAGCCTTCAGTTTCTATCCATTCTGCAACCTGTTTCCTGACCTCTTCAGAGGTGTTGGATTGGGGGTAAAGTCCTTTTTCCAGGGCCTGAACATAAAAACCACTGCCTCCGACAAACAGGACCTGTTGTAATTTGTGTTCTTTCAGACAGGACACCACATCTTTTATATATTCAGATGCCGTTAACCTTTCAGGTGGTTCCACATAATCAAATAAAAAATGGGGCACTTCATCACGCTCTTTCCGGGTGGGTTTGGAACTTCCAATGTCCAGGTGGCGGTAGGTTTGCACACTGTCGCAATTGATAATGGGCCAGTGATATTGTCCTGCCATGTCCAATGATATTGCTGTTTTGCCAACCCCTGTGGGACCCAGAAGGTACACAAATGCCCTGGCCTTCATTTTTTATGAACTTTCCCCGTGAGAGGTTTCACAGAGGCAACAGGTCTTTTTTGGAAAATGGGGATCAGACACGGCGACCGAAGTCTTTTTCCAGTTGACTGAAGGGGAATTCAAGGGACACGGATCGCCCGTGGGGGCAGAAACCGGACAGGGGGAATTCGTCCATATCCACAAGGAGTTGTTTCATTTCTTCAGGACTTAATGCCTGACCGGCCCGGACCACTGAATGACAGGCCATAGTGGCAAAAATATCAGCAATGGCTGTTTCCATGGCAAAACTTCCTCCTTTGTCTCTCACATCCCTGGCCAGTTTTTTAAGGGCTGTCACCAGGGCTTTTTCCTTAATGAAGCCTGGTAGTGAATGAATGACCACCGTGGCAGGTCCCGCCTGTTCTGCCCTGACCCCCATTTTTTCCAGATCGGAAACCAGAGTCATAAGGGTTTCCACTTCTGATTCATCCATATCCACAGTGAGAGGGAGTAAAAGGTTTTGTACCTTCATGGAACCTTTCTTCCAGGATATCATGAGTCTTTCAAAAGCCACCCGTTCATGGGCTGCGTGTTGATCCACCAGCAGCATCCGGTCTTGTCCCTGGGCAACAATATAGGTGAGATCCACCTGACCTATCACCTGAAACCGGGACCAGAAGTCACTGGTTTTTTGATTTTCAGGAAAGGTTGAGCGGTTGGCGGCCAAACGCAATTCATTGAGTCCCACCCTGGGAGTTGTTTCTCCGGAATTTATTCCTCTGGATGTCAGGTCCCGGGGTTCGGTCTGTCTTTTGAAATGAAAACTTTTCTTTTGAAATTGGGTGTGGTTCATTTCCCTGTCTCCAAAAGAGAAGTTTTGGGTTTTTACTGTGGGAGGGGCTTTAAAAGAGTCTGGTTTTTCCACCCCAAGCCAGGGGGCCTGTTCGATGGCCTGACGGAGACAGTGGTGGACCACTCGAAAAGCTTTTTTGGAGTCCACAAATTTTACCTGGGATTTTGTGGGATGAATGTTCACATCCACTTCATCAGGGGGACATTTCAGGGAGACAAAACAAATGGGATACTGGCCGTGCATCAACAAACTGCGATAGGCCTCCATGACCGCCGCCTGTAAGCCACGATCCTGAACCCAGCGGTTCTGAACAAAGATCCATATTTGGCGTGAGACCCTGACCACATTGGAAGGGTCAGCAAAAACAACATGGGTTTTGAAGGCATCCAGCTCCATTTTGTTTTCATGAAGTCCGGGGGTTTCAAGAACTTTTTTGGCCCGGTCCAGAAAGGACTTTTCCTTTGGCCAGAAAAACAAGAGCTGTTTTTTGTTTTTAAACCTCCACTCCACTTGGGGGTGTTGTAAAGCCAGGGCTTTCATCACATTTTTGATTTGTGCCAACTCCCCTGCCTCTGATTTTAAAAATTTAAGGCGGGCGGGAATGTTTTCAAAGAGTTTTGTCACATGAACTTTTGTTCCCTCTCCCGCTGAGGTCTCCAAAACCTTTCCCATCTGGCCAAAATCACATTGCAGACGGTAGGCCCTGGATTCCCCTCTCCGGTGACTGACAAAGTTCATTTTACTGACAGAGGAAATACTGGCCAGGGCCTCCCCCCGAAAACCAAAAGTGGAAAGCTTCCAAAGGTCTTCTGAGTGGTGAATTTTACTGGTGGCATGACGGGCCAAAACCCGGGGCATATCCTCTGAGACGACTCCCCGTCCATTATCGGTCACATGGATGCTTTTGCCACCCTCATCCACTTCCACGAAAATTTCAGTGGCCCCTGCGTCAAGGCTGTTTTCAATCAGTTCTTTAAGAAGATGGGCCGGACGTTCAACCACTTCACCTGCTGCAATTTTGTCTATAACATCCGAATTTAACTGCTGAATTTCCATAAAAACTGTCTCTCTTTTCCATCGTCCTGTCTGTCGATGCTTCAATGCTTTATCGTGTGAGGGGTAAAAATACCACACAATGATCTGGTTTTAAAGCCCATTGGAGAGGGGCGACATCTGTATTGATCCGGTTTGGATTTTCACGGGAGTTCCGTTTTTAAAAATGTTAAAAACAGGGATTTTCAAGCACGATCAGTGCATCAGGTGAATTTTCCTGGACTTGAACTTTACAGGTCATATAACATGATTACTAATATGGATTGGGTTTTCCAGTGGGTTCACCTGCTGCGGACACTTGAAATCTAAAAAAGTAAAAGTGTTCTGACCAATGGGTGAGAGTATGTCTTTGAAAAAAAGACTTCTTTTAATTTTTTTATCAATCACTGCTCTCATTGTTATGTCTTTAGGCGTGTTTCTTCAAATCATTAAAAATGAGAAGATTCTCACCGTCAGAGAAACCAAAAGATACCATTCCTATCTGCTTGCCGATGAATTGAGGCAAAGTTCCGATGATCTCACCCGCATGGCAAGAACCTATGTGGTCACGGGAAATCCCCGCTTCAGGAGATACTTTCAGAAAATTTTGGATATTCGTGGTGGGAAAATTCCAAGACCCAAAGAATACCATAGCATTTATTGGGATTTTGTTTCTGCCACTGATCAGGAGCCACGGATAACCACCAAAACTATAGCCCTCAAAACCCTGATGAAAGAGGCTGAATTCACCACCAGGGAATTTAATCTTCTCAGAGAAGCGGAAATCAACTCAAATGACCTTGTTCAACTGGAGAATCAGGCTATGAACGCCATGGTGGGTCTCTATCAGAATGAACAGGGGGATTACACAATAAAAGCTCCACCCAATCAGGAGTTGGCCATGAAACTGCTTCATGGCGAAGAGTACCACCAGGCCAAAGAAAGAATTATGAGACCTCTGGTGGAGTTTTTCAGATCCATTGACAACAGAACAAAAGGGGAAATTGCTTTTTATCAAGGCAAAAAAAGACGACTCAGCCTTGTTTTGGCAGCCACCATGATTCTTTCTGTATTACTGGTGTTTATGTCTCTTTTCATGGTGATGAGTCATTTTAAAAAAGAATCGGTGGGGATAGAGATCAAGGGCTTTTATACCTTATTCAGAAAAAATTTGTGGACCAGTTGGCCTTTTATGCTCTCCTCTCTGGTGGTTATCTTTATGATAGTCAGTTTTTCCTGGTGGTTTTTCATGGAGGCAAGTTCTCTTGCCAGGGGAAACTTAAAACGGGAAATGAGTCACGATCTCAATGCCACTTACAATGCCGTTGTGGACTGGATAGATCAAATGAATTTGGAAACAGTCTTTCTGGCGGAGATGGTGGCACGCAATTTCAGGGCTGATGATCTGAAGCTCCATACAAATAAGTCATTCCATAAGAAATTAAAAAAAACCGGCATCCTGGATTCACACCGGTTTAATGACTATGTTTTAACAAATTCAGAATTGATTGTGATCTCAAGCAATCGGGGCGAATTGATTGGAAAAAAATTTGAAGTCCCCGGTCAGGTCCTCCATGGAATGGAAAACTCTCCCCATTGGGGGACATATATTCCACAAGGAGGGCCTGCTCATCCTCTTGTCAGGGAAAATATTCTCTTTGCTTCGCCCCTTAAGGGAAAGCCTGGATTTTTGTTCTTACTGGCTTCTCCCAAAAAGTCTTTGGCCCCTGTTTTTACCCGCAGTTTTTCAGGTGAGACGGGAGAAGTGTATATGGTTAACTCAGAGGGTCAATTTATAAGTGAAAGCCGATGGACCGATCAACTTATTGAAAGAGGTTGGTTGAAATCAGAAAAGGATTCCCTGGCAGGCACCAGAGTCAGTGAAACTCCGGAAAAAGACCAGTCTCCTTTGATTCACTCTGTGGATCAGGTGATCCAGGGTAAGAGTGCCGGGGATTTGACCGGATACAGAAATTATCTGGGGACCAGAGTGTTGGGGCTTTGGCGTTGGAATAACAGTTATAAATTTGGTGTTATCAGTGAGATATCGAGAAGGGAAGCCTATGGCTTTTTAATGTTTTACGAAAATCAAACCGTGATAGGGACTTTTATCACCATTGTCCTTATCCTGATACTGACGGCTTTTTTTATCTGGAACCGGTTGAAGGTTACCAAAATCAACTCGGAATTGAGGGAATCTTACAGGACCATTAAAACTCAAAATGAAAAATTGGCCAGTGACCTTCTTATTGGACAAAAGGTTCAGATGGATATGCTTCCTGATAAGATCAGTGGCCAGGATTTTGAACTGGATGCCTATCTGAGTCCTGCCCAGACGGTTTCCGGTGATTTTTATGATTTTTCTTTTCTTGGGGGTGACAAAAAAGTTTATTTTTGTATTGGGGATGTTTCCGGAAAAGGGGTGGGTGCGGCTCTCTTCATGTCCATGGCCAAGGTTTCACTGCATAAGACTCTTCATCCGGACAGGGGTGTTGGGGAGCTGGTCTCCAGAGTCAATAAAGAGCTTTCCCGAAACAATGGGAGCTGTATGTTTGTGACTCTTGTTGTGGGTATTATGGATATTGAAACAGGGATGCTTTATATCACCAATGCAGGTCACAACCCCCCTTACCTTAAAAAGGCCGATGGAGGTCTGGTTTTACTGGATGAAGTCAACGGCCCTATGGTTGGAACCTTTGAGGATATCTCCTTTCAGCAACAATCCATCAGGCTTTCACCAGGTGATACATTGTTCCTTTATACGGATGGTGTCACGGAGGCCCAAAACTCAAAAGAGGAGTTTTATGAGGATTCTCGCCTTAAAAATCTTCTTGAAAAACAGATATTTTCCTCTCCCCATCACATGGTTAAATCTGTTATCAATGACGTTACGAACTTTATTGGGGATACCAATCAGTTTGATGATATCACCATTCTCTCTTTAAATTACTCTCCGAAACGTGGTTAAGGAAGTGGTTAATCTATTAGTTGTAAGAAGCGTGGATTCTGTCCCAGTTGCGGAGCCAGGAGAATGGCTGAAAGTGCCACCCATCTGGTTGATGAAGTTTTTCCAAAAAAACCCATGAGACAATGGGTTTTGACTTTTCCCTTTGAGTTGAGGTTTCTGTTTGCCAGAGAGCCAAAAATCATGGGAGAGGTTCTCAGTCTTGTCAACAGGACCCTTTCCACATTCCTTATTAAAAAAGCGGGACTGACCAGAAATCAGGTGCAAAGACAGGTTCTGTGACCTTCATCCAACGCTTCGGGGGAAGTCTTAATCTCAATATCCATTTCCACATGATGTTTCCCGATGGAGTGTATAGCTTTGAGAATGGAAGATCAAAGTTTCACTTCACAACTCCTCCTTCAAACCAGGAACTCGACAAACTCCTGGCAAACATTGTTCACAGAGTGGTCAGGTTTCTGGAAAAACGGGGACTCATTCAAAGGGATGAGGATCAGGCTTTTCTATCAATAAACTCAGACCCCACGGCCATGGACCAGGTCCAATCCTCATCAATTACTTACCGAATTGCTCTTGGCAAGCACAAAGGGCAAAAGGCCCTGACACTGAAAACCCTTTCTGAAACAAACCACAGGGAAACAAAGCCTTTTCTGTCCAGATATTCCGGTTTCAGTCTCCATGCCGTGTAACTACCAAGCGAAAATGTCGCACCTTAATTACCGAGCGAAAATGACGGTCACAGTGCATCATTAACGACCCCTCCTATACCCCCTAATTAAGGGTCATAGGAGGACAAAAGGATGATGTGGGGTTAAATGCGGCTTTGGGTTTGGGCGGAAGTATGCCTGTTTCCAGAGAGGCACGACTTTTGTTCCAGGTCATCTACAGTACAAACCTGGGAGGTGATATTAATGCACCGGCCATACAGTTTCTTGTTGGTGTTTTGCTGTGACGGATTGATTGGATCATTTATAAATGGAAAAACCATCTTAAAGCTTTTTATCAGGCAGCCCCGTCTGATTTACGAACTGTCAAATAAAGATTAAAAGGAGCCAATAGTTGTTCCAGTGTGCTTTTTGTTGGGTTGTGATCTGGATCAGTGGCTCTTTGTATGGAGGATTCATTGAGATTAACCAGGATCGCAAACTCACGAACTCCATATCCCCGGATTGTAATCCCTAAAGCCTCCTGTAAGGAATGACCCTCTTCCATAAGGACGAGAATAAAATCACTGGCATAGCTTAGATCCTTTAAACGTTCAGAAAGCCCTTCATTCCAATCACGACTTCTCATTGGCATTTTTTTCCTCCAAAAATTTCTTTAAAAAGCCCCTGGCTTTTTTAATGTCCTTGTCCTGTGATGATTTGTCACCACCACACAATAACAAAATAATATTATGGTCCATTCTTCCAAAATAAGAGACGATATCCGGATCCAAAAAACAATCTCGCCTCAAAAAGTCCCTCCTTCAAATTTTTATGATCTCCAAAGTTTCCGTTTTTAAATCGGCTCACTCTGGAGTCCACACGGAGTTGCAGCTGGCGATCCAGGGAATCAAACCACTCTCTATAGGGGCATTGACCGTTTTCCAATAGGAGTTCCTGGATACGAAACAGCACTTTTTATCTATCTCATATATGAGATAGATTTTCAAGTAAGATTTATAGGACGAACCATTAGGGCATTTGTTTGATTTGGCAAAATTTCCAAAAAGGGAGGCATCGGCCTTCCCGTTCCGGCGAACCATAGTCCCTGTTTCCAAGGTGGACCTGGTAGAATTCGGGTATGTCTGTTCGTTCCTTAAAATACTTTATATTTTTGGAAAGCGTTTCCCCTGAAAGTTTACATTCCACGGCGAAAAGGGGCTTTTGCTCTTTAACCACCACAAAATCAATCTCCCTTCCGTCCCTGTCCCTCAAGTATTGTAAATCCATTTTGTAACCTTCAGTGTCCTCTATAAAGTGGCAGTATTTGAGAAGTTGAGAGGCCACCATATTTTCAAACCGGGAACCTGGTTGGGTGGCCTGGGCCCAATCCCAAAAGTAGAGTTTTTTCTCCTTTTTAACGGATCTGATTCTGGAACCGGTCAGAGGGGCAATCCTGTAACAAACATAGAGGGTCTGGAGAATATCAAGCCACCTGGATACAGTGTTATGGCTGACTTGCAGGTCCTGCCTTAAATTTTCTATGGACAGGATTGAAGCAATTCTTTCATTTAAAGAATGAACCAGGACTTCAATAGAGGAAATTTCCTTTATATTTTCAAGATCATTGATGTCAGTGTAAACAACACGGTTGAGTCTTTCCAGAGACCAGCGACGATAATTTTTTTTGCTTCCCTTTAAGACGGGTTCAGGGAAACCTCCCAGGTTCAATAAAAGATCCACATCATTGGAGTTTGATTTTTTATTAAGCTCTCTGAGGCTGAAGGGGTGGAGTCGAAAATAATGATAACGTCCAAAGAGGGAATCCCCCCCTTTTTTAAAATGATCCAATCGGGCCGATCCGGTGACAATGATTTTTGTTTTGTCTCCATAGGTGTCGTAGAAACCTTTTATGAAATCACGCCATTTTCCAAATTTGTGAATCTCATCAAAAATAATTTTGTTCAGATGAGTTGGAAGTTGCCTTTTTATGATAAGCTGACGATGTTCAAAATTATCCCAGTTGAAATAGGATTTTTTTTTACTGATAATCTGTCTGGCCAGAGTTGTTTTTCCCACCTGTCTGGGGCCTCCGATAAAAACCATCTTTTGGAGAAGGTCCTGGGAAACAAGGGAGTTCAGATACCTGACTTTATTCATATATACTATGATACAGTCATGACTGCTTTTCAGTCAATAGAAAAATTGACGGAAAAAAGATGGCAGTCAAAATTCTTCAGAGAGCAAAAAGGTCCTTTTTCAGGATCGACTGGGAAATTTTAAATCATTCAAATCATACACCCCACGCCTAGAGACCGACACAACGGACGAAAAAGTGGAGGTTGACACGGTAGTCGTAGACGAAATTGCCATTGGCAGGACGGAATATCCAAAAGCCGTTGCCGTTGAGGGGCGAACCCGACAAAAACCAGCTTGGGCCGCCTTCAAACGAAACAATGGCCGGATAGACCGAAATAGGCAATTGAACATAGACATCCCCCTCCTCCTCCTCATTCTTATTGAACTTACAAAAAGAGAACCATCTCCTTAAACAGTTCATTGCTCTCATCCCTCTTGTAACCGGTGTCAATCCCATCAAACAGACTCAGGTGCCTGTAGGTGGGCTCAAAAATGTGAGTATAGGAAAAATTAACAGCAGGCTTTAGTAAATGAAAAACTTTGATGTAAAATAGTGTGAAAAATGATCCGTGAACTGATCCGTGATTTATCGGGAACTTGCGGGAATAGACGGGAATCCCAAAGAAAGAGACTTGGTGGTTTTCCCCAATAGAAGGTTTTTTTGCGAAAGCCCTGTGCTTTCTTTTGGTTTTGTAAAACAGAATCTCGCTGCCGCTTATACCAACCAATTTTTTATTTTTAAAATCAGCTTTTATTTGATTTTCCGGTTGCCAAAGGAGTGTTGACCTCTACACTCTAAGTATAAAATTTCATGAACTGTATATGTTAAAAATTATAACATTACAATGTGTTTTTTTCTATCCACTTCTTATACTTCTCGGGTTTCATTTTTGCATTAATTTTAGCTCCGCTTTCGATAAGAAATTTTACTGCATTCAGATATCCTCCCTTGCTTGCCTTATGCAAAAGTGTAGTGTCCATTTCCTCTCCGGCATCAGCAATCTTTGCACTGGTTTTTAAGAAAGTCATTATCGACTTCATATCTCCTTTTTCAACAGCTTCATGGATTTCTCTCCTGGTCTGAATTAGTTTTGAAGAAGAAAGCTCAAAAGAAGTTTTTATTTCAGAAGGATTTGCATTGTAAAAGGTAAAGGAAAGCTGTTTTAATTCCGGATCATAAGATATTTCATGTATAAAATCCAATCTTTCAAGAATCTTCAGAGGGCTGTAATCATACCTAAATTGAATCTTGCCAGAATTAATGGTCTTTGTTTTTTAATTTTCACTGGTTGTAGTAACAGTTCAGGAAGTGCCCACTCTGTGGGGAACGTGAAAAAACCTGATGTTCCTGACCCCAGTTTTTCCATTAACCCTTTTGTGTCGCCAGGCAATGCCACCAGACCGGTTTTTGTTATTGGGCAGTTACCCAATTATCCTGTTGTCATTTCCCTTTATCAGGGACCCCTTCCTTCATCTCAATGCGGGGACTCCAATCTGATTCCTCTGGGAGAACCCATTTCCGTGGAAGCTTTACAAAGCCAGTTCATCGTTGACAACCTGGGTGATGTTTTGGATCTATCCAGAGATGGAACCTATATGTTTTTTGCCAACATTGAGGGAGGGGGCACTTCCAAGTGTGTTTCATTGACTTATGTCCTTGTGTTGTGGGTAAGGCAGAGTATTTATCCAAGGGGGAGAATCCCCGTTTTGTAGTGAGAAATCTTTGCAAACAGGAGTATGAGGGCAAGTCTTTGTATGAGGAGCTTTATTGTGCCCGTGGAGAGATATGGAGAACAGGATCTAGGACTTCAATCAAACTTTATGAGAAGTTCGGGCTAACGTATGGTTTTTGGAATCAAAAATAATGCTGAGCGAAAAATCTCTGAATTTTCAAATAATTGTGATAAGATAACCTCTGGAAATTTTATTAATAGGTTTCGTACAAACTGGTTGTCTCTGAGTTCTAAAGGATTTCCCTGGAGATCATTTCTTTTAGAGATATTTTGAAAAAATTTCGTTTGGAATAAAAAGGGTCTCTCTGTAGAAATAAAAAATTCTTTAGTATTTCAAAAAAAATCAGGAAAGGATTCAATAATGAAGTATTTGATTTTAACACTTGTCTTTTTGGCTCTGGGAGCTTGTTCTTCAAAAGAAACAGATTTTAATAAATCCGGTGGAACTGCAAAATCCTCCAGCAAATCGGGCCAGGAGGAAAGTGGAACGGAACAGACAAGTGCCGAAACAGCAAATCGGGGGACAGCTTCATCGGAGACAGAAAGCGGTGCTGCTACCATACCAGATAAAGTTATCAATGTGGGAGGTGATTACAGCGGTGATTATGTAAGTAACGCCAGAGGTAACAGAAAATTTCCCGATGTGGAGGGTACAGAAAGATTTGAAGCTGTTTGCACAAACAAAACCAATAGCGTGGATGTACGAAAGGTTTCAGTGATTGATACCAAAGAGGGTCACTGTGCCAGTGTTTACTGGAAATTTGGTAAGAAGTACATAGAAGCCTATGCCAAATATGACATGGATGCCTGCACAGTGGTGTATATAGGTATTGTTAACAATTTGAGGAACAGTGGTTATTTTGAATGTCAGGGGGATCTTCCTGAGGATATTTCCTCTGACGATGATGGTGAACCTGCCACTACTACTGAAGGTTCAGGAGATGATGGAACAGGGGATACTGGAGATACTGAACCGGGAGGGGATGCTTCCGGTGGTGAAGATGATCTCCCCACTCCACAGTTTCCGAGCCTATCAGATTTTTTAGAGTTTGAGCAAAAAGCTGTGCGAATGAGCCTGAACTGTAAAAGAGAGAATGATGAGGTCTTTATTTCAATAGTTGATACGGTGGAAGGACCCTGTGGTGTTCTTCATAAAGAAGGGGACCAAGAACCAACACTGAAAGGTTATGCAAGGGAAGATATGTCAAAATGTGATAAGGATTTTAATACGCTTACCGGTCAATTGGTTGGTGAAGGTTTTGGTTGTAATGGAAGTGGTTCTTCTTCAACAACCGATGATGAACCGGAGGCTCCAGGAACAACAGGTCGTGTTGAAGAGGAGGAAAGATGAAGATAAAAGGATTTTTAGAAAAATATAAATTTCTTTTTTCTTAATACTTCTTAATGGCGGCTTCCCCCATGGGGAGTAACAGCCATAGTCGTTATGGTTCTTATACTCGTTGTCAGTTATATCTGGTATGCCAGTCTTATCAGCCGTCGAAACAGGGTTCTGGAGTCTTTGTCTTCAATTGATGTCCAGTTATGAAAACGTCATGACCTTATACCCAATGTGGTCAAGTTGGCTGAAAAGTTTATGGCCCATGAAAAGGGGCTTTTGTCCAGTCTCACGGAACTGCGTACTCAGGCCATGAGGGAGTTGAGGTTTCTGTTTGCCAGAGAGCCAAAAATCATGGGAGAGGTTCTCAGTCTTGTCAACAGAACTCTTTCCACATTCCTTATTACTGACCAGAAAGTCAGGTGCAAAGACAGGTTCTGTGACCTTCATCCAACGCTTCGGGGGAAGTCTTAATCTCAATATCCATTTCCACATGATGTTTCCAGATGGTGTCTATAGCTTTGAGAATGGAAGATCAAAGTTTCACTTCACAACTCCTCCTTCAAACCGGGAACTCGACAAACTCCTGGCAAACATTGTTCACAGAGTGGTCAGGTTTCTTGAAAAACGGGGACTCATTCAAAGGGATGAGGATCAGGCTTTTCTATCAATAAACCCAGACCCCACGGCCATGGACCAGGTCCAATCCTCATCGATTACTTACCGAATTGCTCTTGGCAAGCACAAAGGGCAAAAAGCCCTGAAAAACAAGCAACAAAGTCCGGAAAATCCTCTTCCATGAACTGGGCCGGGAGACTTAAAAGGGTTTTTGGAATGGACATTGAGGTTTGTTCGGAGTGTGGGGGGAAACTCAAAGTCATCTCTTCCATAGAGGGACCTGAAGTCATCAAAAAGATTCTCACCCACTTGGGACTGGAGTCAGGAATTCCAGAGCCCTGTTCTCCAGGAGCTTCACCTGAAGAGGAGGAGGTTTTCCATTTCTCATGAATCTTGTTCATTGAAGAACTCTGACGGAGAACCCGGGTTTTCTGTGATGGATTCCCTTATTCAAAAATCCCATTTTCTGACCAAACCAGACTTGGAGTCATAAATTTTGGATATTCACCATAAATTCTAGTATTTTTTTGTAAAACCATGTAACAAGCTTTTGAATGAAAGTATAAAAATAACATATCAATAAATGCTTGCCCAAAAATGTTCGGATAAAACCCGTGATAACAGGTAAGATTCAAAGCAGAACTATAATTTCGAATAATCTTAAAAGTAGCTTCTTGAAAAAACTCCGAATAAAATTGGAGCAGGCTGCCTCTCTTCAATTTTATACCAAGGATTTCTTTTGCTTGTTAAATATCGCAAATGAAATCCTTTTTTATCTCCTTATTATAATTTTTGTTATTTACATCTAAAATAAATTTTTAACCCCCTTAACCGGGTTAAGGGCTTAGCTTTACCCACATCCTTTCTCTTGCAAGAGCAAGTAGGCTGAGGTCCATAAGCCTCATCCATCCTCTCCAAATAGAAATCTGTGTAACTCACAGAGGGACTACTGGAGATGATGAGTTACCATCTACTTTTCCAAGTCTTTCTTCAGGTGGTCAGGCTTTAAGACTTGGAAGTGGCAGTGGACAGGATTTCATGTGCTGTTTTAACGACCGGACAACTTAAATGCTGGGGCTATAATGGTTACGGGCAATTGGGGTTAGGACATACAACCATCATTGGTGATAATGAAACTCTTCAGAACATCAATTCTCCAGATACTGGCGGGAGTGCAGCTCCGGTTTATCCAAGATTTTCATTTTCTCCTGTAAATCCAAGATTTTCAGGCCAGGTAAGTTTTAATGCCAGTGAGTCTTTTGCAAAGAATCCCATTGTTTCTTACGCTTGGGATTTTGGCGGTGGAAACACTGCCACAGGAATGAGTGCCAACCAAACCTTTACTTCTATTGGCAACCACACAGTCAGACTGACTGTGACAGATCAACTGGGAAATAATCAGTTTCAGGAAAAAATTGTTGTGGTGGAGCCTGTAAACAGACGACCCCTTATGTCTGAAAAACAGTTTTTTAAAACTGAGAAAAATAAAGTTATTATTTTAAAAATAAAAAAATTTTACCTGGGTGTCCTCACAAGGCGGAAACCGACATACGAGTAGCGGTACAACGGCCTGTAGTAGTTACGATAGGCCGACCGCAACTTACGAGCGATGCTGCTCCAACTTCCGCCACGCAGAACCCGGTCAGAGCCACCTTCCGGCCCTCTTGGATCAGTGAGTGGACCTGTCGGATACTTTTCATACCAATCCTCCACCCACTCCCACACATTCCCATGAACATCATACAAACCCAATGGATTAGGGCCTTTTGTGGCCACCACTCTCGTCTGACCACCGGAATTCTCTGAATACCAGCCATACTTCTTTAAATCTGAAATATTGTCACCAAATGAGTATGCCGTTGTCGTTCCTCCTCTTGCGGCATACTCCCATTCCGCTTCTGTTGGCAAACGATACTCATAACCTTCACCCTCTCGTTCCGCCCTCTCGTTATACGCTTTCAAAAACTCTTTCACATCCTTATAAGAAATACTCTCAACCGGGAAAAGAGCACACATTGAAAAACCATCCCTTTCCATGTGACTCCCTGGACAATACCTCTCCTCCTTAAAATAGGATGGATTAGAACCCATCAAATCAAACCACTGAAATTGTGTTACCTCTATGGGACTTATTTCAAAATCCTTTTTCAAAATCACCCTGTGTCTCAACTCATCCCCATCCCGGCCCTTCTCCGAACCCGGACTGCCCGGACTGCCCATCATAAATTCACCAGCCTTCACGGAAACAAAGGGAACTTCGGAAATATTCACATAAGGCTTTACGAAACTTCTTGAAACTGGGAAAAAGGCCAGACTCCTCATCTTTTTTTCATATTTGTCAATGGCTGTGCTGTTATCAGCTTTTTTGCTGAAAAAGGCACAGGATGGCAAGATCATCCATAGTATTATTAAAGCTAATTTCATTTTTCCTCCCTCAAAACTCCTTCTGAAAACAGGCTGGTTAGTCTTGAATTATCAGAGACCCTCAATTCCCAAAAAACATGAAAATTCGAGTGTGTTTAAACAGTCACAGAGTACCCGCTCCCGACCCCCATTTCAACCGAAATGTTTTGATCTCCAATTCGAGATGTTTTATCATTCACTAAAGTCTGGCAACTTTATGATAAAAAACATTTTCCCATATTCCGGTTTAAATCCAGTTTATCAAAGATTGTTTTTTGTGTTTTCTTGAGAATAATTTTTTAATTCCGGACGGCGTTGTTGCACATATAACTGACTGAAATAACTTGGTTTTGTGAAACAAAAATTCAGGAAAAACGCTGCCAGTCTTATCAGCCGTCGGCCGTCGAAACAGGGTTTTGGAGTCTTTGTCTTCAATTGATGTCCAGTTACGAAAACGTCATGACCTTATTCCCAATGTGGTCAAGTTGGCTGAAAAGTTTATGGCCCATGAAAAGGGGCTTTTGTCCAGTCTCACGGAACTGCGTACTCAGGCCATGAGGGAGTTGAGGTTTCTGTTTGCCAGAGAGCCAAAAATCATGGGAGAGGTTCTCAGTCTTGTCAACAGAACTCTTTCCACATTCCTTATTAAAAAAGCGGGACTGACCAGAAATCAGGTGCAAAGACAGGTTCTGTGACCTTCATCCAACGCTTCGGGGGAAGTCTTAATCTCAATATCCATTTCCACATGATGTTTCCAGATGGAGTGTATAGCTTTGAGAATGGAAGATCAAAGTTTCACTTCACAACTCCTCCTTCAAACCGGGAACTCGACAAACTCCTGGCAAACATTGTTCACAGAGTGGTCAGGTTTCTGGAAAAACGGGGACTCATTCAAAGGGATGAGGATCAGGCTTTTCTATCAATAAACTCAGACCCCACGGCCATGGACCAGGTCCAATCCTCATCAATTACTTACCGAATTGCTCTTGGCAAGCACAAAGGGCAAAAGGCCCTGACACTGAAAACCCTTTCTGAAACAAACCACAGGGAAACAAAACCTTTTCTGTCCAGATATTCCGGTTTCAGTCTCAATAAAGGGGTTTTCACAAAAGCTCACCAGAGGGAAAAGCCTGAAAGGATTTGTCGTTACATTTCAAGACCAGGTCTGAGTGAACAGAGACTTTCACTCAATTCCCGGGGGAAAGTGATTTATCAGTTAAAAACCCCTTATGAGAACGGAACCACCCGGATTATCCTTGACCCTCTGGACTTTCTCTCACGACTGGCTTCCCTTGTTCCAAGACCAAAAACCAACCTCATAAGGTTTCATGGAATCTTTGCCCCAAATTTCAAACACCATCGTCTTATCACTCCAAAAACAAAAAGCCCTGAAAAACAAGCAACAAAGTCCGGAAAATCCTCTTCCATGAACTGGGCCGGGAGACTTAAAAGGGTTTTTGGAATGGACATTGAGGTTTGTTCGGAGTGTGGGGGGAAACTCAAAGTCATCTCTTCCATAGAGGGACCTGAAGTCATCAAAAAGATTCTCACCCACTTGGGACTGGAGTCAGGAATTCCAGAGCCCTGTTCTCCAAGGGGGCCGAAGAGGAGGAGGTTTTCCATTTCTCATGAATCTTGTTCATTGAAGAACTCTGACGGAGAACCCGGGTTTTCTGTGATGGATTCTCTTATTCAAGAATTCACTTTTCCAACCAAATCAGGTTTGGAATCATAAATCCTCAAGAAAAACTCCTGTCAAATGACCATAAAATATCTTTTATCCTTCTTATACACCAATCCTGCTTTTTTGATAAGAAAGGTACACAGGGTTCTGTTAACAAGTCCTAAAATCTCTCCCATAACCTTGGGGTCTCTTGAAAACAGGAATCTCAAGTTGAAAGGAAAGGTTAAAACCCATTGTCTCATGGGTTTTTTTGGTAAAACCTTATCGATCAGATGGGTAGCACTTTCAGCCATTCTCCTGGCCCCGCAACTGGGACAGAATCCCCGTTTCTTGCAACTGAAGGCCACAAGTTTTTCATGGTTGCAGGAGATGCATTGAACCCTTAGAAACCCATGGGCCAGAACTCCACACTTGAGAAACTCGTCAAATTCCTTTCTGACAAATTCCGGAAGTCCTTTTTCATAATCCCGGTCCATTTGTTGGTAAAAAGTCAAAAGATTTTCCTGGATGAGTTTGTAGAGAAGAGTTTCCTGTGGTTGATGTCGTTTGTAGCTGACGGGGGGATTGGAGAAATGGGGGTTGAGTAAGGCCACCAAAGAAACTGATGGCAAAATAGAAACCAAAGTCACAAACAAACAGCGATATTCTCATCCAACATAAGGATGAAAACCGGATCAATGACAACTCACTTCCAGTTTAACATCAGGCTTTAAATCAATAACTCCGTTTTTTTGGATAACAAGATCCTTCATTGAAATTCAACGCAAAAGCCCCCCTTGTTCCCATTGTTCTCTACGGAGTGGATTTCTGTTTGAAAAGAGGTTCCATTTTTATCAACACGGACTTTCTGACAAGAAAAGTGGGGGTTCATATTCTTCCCCCTATTGAAACCTCTGATTTAACTATAGACAATACCGCCTCTCTCAAAGAAAAAGTCCGTAAACAAATTCTCAAAGAATTTGAATCCATGAAAAAAATTTATTCAAACTGAAGACCACTTGTTTTTAAGACAGACTTTCTCAATAAAAAATCCAGCATAAAACAAATGATCTTTTGGACTATTGGGAAACTCCATCACCACTTTGTGAATCATCATCTGGAAATTGACCACCACCTATTATGTAGTGTTCACAGCAGTATCTTCTCCCATCCACATTACAATGAAATTGATCTCCCGGACAAAATTCTACCAATTGACCATCATTATTACAAATAAGCTTACCATACGTTAAGCCTGCACTTACCGTAACAACTCCCCCGGCAGCAGTACACTTCTTCCTCTTATCCGCCAGACAACATTTTCGACCACTTCCCTTACCACATGGTACATAATCTTTCTGGCACACCTCTGAAACTATATTGTAACGACAACAGGAGTCTTTTCCACCGACTTTACAATGAAATTGATCTCCCGGACAAAATTCTACCAATTGACCATCATTATTACAAATAAGCTTACCATACGTTAAGCCTGCTCTTACCGTAACAATTCCCCCGGCAGCAGTACACTTCTTCCTCTTATTCGCCAGACAACATTTTCGACCACTTCCCTTACCACATGGTACATAATCTTTCTGGCACATCTCTGAAACTATATTGTAACGACAACAGGTCTTTTTTCCATTGATGTAACATAGATACTGATCTTCTTCTTGACATAATTTCACTAATTTGCCGTCGTTCCCACAAAAAAACCCACCAAAAGAAGATCCTGCACTTATGGTGAACAAAAAACCAGGTACTTGACATATTTCTTCTCTTACAATTCCTGCCAATCCCCGATTCGGAATCGAAGACATGGTTGTTTCCTGGTGTTTTGAAGAAGTCGAACAGTTAAAAAGAAACAAAGAGGGGCATGAAACAATCAGTCCTGTAAAAAACAATCTTTTCCAAAAATTGAATTTATTTTTTTGTTGAATCATGATTTCCTCCTTAAAAGGTTAGGACACCCCGGGCTTGCCCGTGGTAATCTATTTTTTCAGAGATACTTTCACACACAAGTCTGACTGGAAAAGCTCTAGAAAAACAGATTAAATTGTAACAAATTAAAAATTTTTTTGTTTAATTTAATCTGTTTTTTAGACTTTTATCTTGTAAAACCTGGTTTGGAAGAGTCTTGATTGAAAATACACAAGATTTGAGTGGTTGCGATCTCCGCCTAACGGCCATATAGAATCAGCTCATTATTTTTATGTAAAATATATTTGACAAATGTTGTTTAATAATTTACAGTGTTTGGTTAGTGAAGGTTAAAAAGAGACGGATTCAGTATTTTGAAGATTATCGAAAAAAACAACCTTTTAGGAAATGGTTATCGAAACTAAGGTCCGGGGTATAGAGTTTATTTGAGTGTTGTTAACAATGATGAAATTATTATTCTTCTCGTTGGAGGGGAAAAATCAACTCAGGACCAGGATATTCAATTGGCAAAAAGCCGTCTTAAAGAATGGAGGAAAAGAAATGAATAATTTTGAAGACGATCTGTTGGAAAGACTCAAAGACCCTGAATATGCTGTTGTTTATATTGAATCAGCTTTGGAGGAAAATGATCCCGATTTTTTACAAGTGGCTTTCGGTGATGTTATTAAAGCCCATGGAGTCAGTAAAATCTCGGAAATCACAGGTCTTACAAGACAAGCCATTTATCACATAATCTCAAAAGACGGGAATCCAAGCATTCGAAACATAAACAAACTTTTAAACTCCGTGGGCCTTGAAATTGAAATTAAAGTCAAATCCGCTTATCTCCCTCATAAAGTCCATTTGGGTAAAGTATAAGAAGAATAAAAGCAGGCATTTTTCACAAAATTGAGAGATATTCCCATTCTTGTTTTCCAGGTTTTTTCTGATTTTTTTATTCTATGACTCCCATTTTGTGTTCATTTGAATGGGGTTTTGATTGAGAATTTATGACTCCAAGTCTGGTTTGGCCAGAAAAGTGAATTTTTGAATAAGGGAATCCATCACAGAAAACCCGGGTTCTCCGTCAGAGTTCTTCAATGAACAAGATTCATGAGAAATGGAAAACCTCCTCCTCTTCGGCCCCCTTGGAGAACAGGGCTCTGGAATTCCTGACTCCAGTCCCAAGTGGTTGAGAATCTTTTTGATGACTTCAGGTCCCTCTATGGAAGAGATGACTTTGAGTTTCCCCCCACACTCCGAACAAACCTCAATGTCCATTCCAAAAACCCTTTTAAGTCTCCTGGCCCAGTTCATGGAAGAGGATTTTCCGGACTTTGTTGCTTGTTTTTCAGGGCTTTTTGTTTTTGGAGTAATCAAGGATCGATATTTGAAATTTGGGGCAAAGATTCCATGAAACCTTATGAGGTTGGTTTTTGGTCTTGGAACAAGGGAAGCCAGTCGTGAGAGAAAGTCCAGAGGGTCAAGGATAATCCTGGTGGTTCCGTTCTCATAAGGGGTTTTTAACTGATAAATCACCTTTCCCTGAGAGTTTACTGAAAGCCTTTGTTCACTCAGACCTGGTCTTGAAATGTAACGACAAATCCTTTCAGGCTTTTCCCTCTGGTGAGCTTTTGTGGAAACCCCTTTATTGAGACTGAAACCGGAATATCTGGACAGAAAAGGCTTTGTTTCCCTGTGGTTTGTTTCAGAAAGGGTTTTCAGTGTCAGGGCCTTTTGCCCTTTGTGCTTGCCAAGAGCAATTCGGTAAGTAATCGATGAGGATTGGACCTGGTCCATGGCCGTGGGGTCTGAGTTTATTGATAGAAAAGCCTGATCCTCATCCCTTTGAATGAGTCCCCGTTTTTCAAGAAACCTGACCAGAAATGAATACACGTCTACAAGTGGAACATCCCGTAACCGAATGGGTTTTAGGGATTGATCTTGTAAAAGCCCAAATTCTAAATGTCATGAATCGTTTTACGATCTGGGATCAGGATCTGGTTTTACCCAGGGGACATTCCATAGAATGCAGACTCTATGCTGAAAAACCTTACAGTCCGGGTTTGCCTTCAACGGGACCCATTGTTTACCAGGAGTGGCCCGACGGACCCGGACGACGATTTGATTACGGATACGAAATGGGAGATGAAATCACACCCTTTTATGACTCCATGATGGCTAAAATTATTATTTGGGATGAAACCCGTCCACGGGCTATTAAAAAAATGTTAAAAACCCTGGATGAAACAATCCTTTTTGGAATTGAGTCCAATATTCCCCTATTAAAGCAAATTCTCAGCCATCCCGACTTTATTGACGGGAGTTTTAACACTCAGTTTATTAACCAACACTTCAGCCAAGGGGCAAAAAAACCGGAAAAAAATCCAAGGGATAAAAAAATTGCTGAAATCTGTTACCAAAAAATTGCTGAAAATGTCAATTTTCCACCTGACTGTCTCCTATCCCCCTGGAACAAAAACTGGAGCAATGTATAGATGAAAGAGTTTCTTCTGGAAATGGATGGAGAATTTATAAGAGTTAAAGCCCAGAAAATAAATGGAACACTTTGGTACCATGTGAATGGGAAAACCCAAACTTACAACCCTAACCAGGAAACCCGTGAAACAGATCAAGAAACTATCCTTTACAACTTCAATGAAATCACAGCTCCCATGCCGGGGAAAATCATAAAACTTCTAAAAAAGGAGGGAGACCTGGTCAACCCCGAGGACACAGTGGTGGTTATGGAAGCTATGAAAATGGAGTACAACTTAAAAGTTCATTGCCCTGCAGTGATTAAAAAAATTTTATGTCAGGAAAATGAAACTGTGAAATTGGGGCAAAAACTGGTGAAAATAGACGGAGAATTTTAAAATATGGGTAAAGTGTCTATCGTTGAAATGGCCTTGCGGGATGGATTGCAAAATGAAGCGGTTCATCTCTCAGTATCCCAACGTTTCAGACTTTTAAAAAAACTCAGCGATACGGGACTTCAAAGAATTGAAGTTGGAGCTTTTGTTTCCCCCCGCTGGGTTCCACAGATGAGTGAAACAGGAAAACTGGTAAAAAAATCCCTTCAGGCCAAAAAACAAAAAAAAATCAAATCAAATCTCAGGCTCTCGGCCCTGGTTCCAAATATGAAAGGTTTTGCCAATGCCAAAGATTCCGGTATCAGGGAAATTGCCATTTTTGGAGCGGCTTCAGAAACATTTTCAAAAAAAAATATCAACTGTTCCATTAAACAAAGTTTAAAAATTTTTCAGGATGTCATACTGGCAGCCAAAAAAGAAAAATTTAAAACCAGAGCTTATTTAAGCACTGTTTTTGCCTGCCCCTATGAAGGCAGAATTCCAAAAATCAAAATTCTCAGACTTGTGGAAAAATACCTGGATATGGGAATACATGAAATTTCCCTTGGTGACACTATCGGAGTGGCCAGTCCCAAACAGGTCCGACAATTGCTGATTGAAGTTTTAAAAATAACAAAAACTTCCAAAGTGGCCTTACACTTTCACGACACCCGTGGTACAGCCATTGCAAACATCGTCACCAGCCTGGATTTGGGTTTTTACACTTTTGACACAAGCCTCGGCGGGCTTGGCGGTTGCCCCTATGCCCCTGGAGCCGCAGGGAACGTGGCCACTGAAGACGTTATCTACACCCTTCATGAAATGGGTTTTAAAACAGGACTTGATCTGCAAAAACTCATTAAAACCACTCACTGGATGGGTCAACAACTGGGACGACCCCTAAACTCAAAACTCAGTCTCACTGGAATCAGACCTTAGCCTGCATTTGTTTATTGAATTGAAAGTGCTTCCTCTTTCCCTTCAATATCCGGTCCTGTTGGTGTTTGCTCAGACCCATCGGAGCATAAATTCCTGTTTAGTCTAGCCTCGGCAGCAGCAGTAGCAGCCTTATCAAAAGATTCATTATAGTGATAACATTGGGGAATCCCTCTATAAGCAGCAATAACTTTGGAATCCTTAGTGTTTCTACAGGCTTCCTTTACGCTAAGCAAGTTTTTAGAGTGTCGTTTTGTTAGATCATGAGGATTTGTAAAATCAACATAAACTCTAATGAAGTTCCTTTTATTTTGCCTCAACGAGCGGATAGTATCTTCTGGTTCTTTATTTTTTATGGCGGAATCCAAGGCTTGATTCGCTTCATATGCATCTCGTATCATTTTTTTGGCTTCATCCGAATCGAGTATTCTATCAAATTCTGTGCTGGTTTCATTGTAATTCCTAAGAGCCTGAACAGTTTTTGGATCCTTCTCCCTCTCTTCACAGACACTAAGCCATTGTTCCACAGCATTTGAAATCTGAACATCCTTTCGCATCTTTTCTTCAAAATCCCCTTTTTGACAAAGAGATTTATACCGACGGCCCTGCTTACTGGCATAATCGAGAGCCTTTTTATAGTCTCTTTCTAAAAACGATATTTGTTCTTTGGAACAATTATGAGCCTGACTGTGTAATGGCAAAAAACACAAAACTAGGGAAATTAAAAATCTTTTCATTAGACACTACTTCTTTTGATTGAATTGATAAAACGCTTTCTCTCGTTGCTCTGATTTTGTTTCTCAAAAAAGAGAAAAAACAAAAGATCAGAAAATTCGTACTGGTCACAGTTCAACGATTATTTTTAAGTTTACCCCCCCTGACATGTCAAGACAAAAATGGCGAAGTCAGACAATCAGGATCAAAGTTTGAAAGGACAACTCAGAAGCTAAAAATTGAAATATGGCGGAGAAACCGGTATCCTGGTCTTATGAACAGGACAGATGAGTTGGTAACCAAAAAGATTTAGAAGAAGGTTTAAAAAAACCCAGATAGATATTGAAAAGAAAATCTGGGCGGGGAATCTTGTAATTCCCGACTTTGACAGCAGCATATGCATCAAGTTGGTATTATCAGCAACTTAACGCAATCAGGCATAGTTTGTTTATCCACACTTTTGGGTTTTTAGGATTTTTGGAGGAAGCCCCACACGAGCTGCCCTGAACAAAGCCAGAGCATTTCCCGTAACATCAGTACGAGTCCATACAATTTGGTCACGGATTTTGACGGGTATGGCTCTGACCTCCTTGAGGTTTTTCATGGCTTCCACAACAGTCAGAGGGCGAGGCTTTACCCGACTCCTGCCAAGGGCAGGGCTTTTGAACATCATCTTCTTTTCCCTCAACCGTTTGGTTAAGTGGGCCTCAGTGTATAAGAAGGATAAAAGATATTTTTTTAGAGATCAAGATGTATTTCCACCCCGTTTTTCATGGTTTTTCTGAGTTTTTCTGATCTTTTGCTTTACGAACTCCATTTTATGGTCATTTGACAGGAGTTTTTCTTGAGGATTTATGATTCCAAACCTGATTTGATTGGAAAAGTGAATTTTTGAATAAGGGAATCCATCACAGAAAACCCGGGTTCTCCGTCAGAGTTCTTCAATGAACAAGATTCATGAGAAATGGAAAACCTCCTCCTCTTCCGGTGGCCCCCTTGGAGAACAGGGCTCTGGAATTCCTGACTCCAGTCCCAAGTGGTTGAGAATCTTTTTGATGAC
Organism: Bdellovibrionales bacterium; assembly: GCA_965218815.1. Lineage (GTDB taxonomy): Bacteria > Bdellovibrionota > Bdellovibrionia > Bdellovibrionales > JAGQZY01 > JAGQZY01. Next base: position 2,690,302 of record CBDCLX010000002.1, read on the forward strand.
TTCAGGTCCCTCTATGGAAGAGATGACTTTGAGTTTCCCCCCACACTCCGAACAAACCTCAATGTCCATTCCAAAAACCCTTTTAAGTCTCCTGGCCCAGTTCATGGAAGAGGATTTTCCGGACTTTGTTGCTTGTTTTTCAGGGCTTTTTGTTTTTGGAGTGATAAGACGATGGTGTTTGAAATTCGGTGCAAAGATTCCATGAAACCTTATGAGGTTGGTTTTTGGTCTTGGAACAAGGGAAGCCAGTCGTGAGAGAAAGTCCAGAGGGTCAAGGACAATCCGGGTGGTTCCGTTCTCATAAGGGGTTTTTAACTGATAAATCACTTTCCCCAGGGAATTGAGTGAAAGTCTCTGTTCACTCAGACCTGGTCTTGAAATGTAACGACAAATCCTTTCAGGCTTTTCCCTCTGGTGAGCTTTTGTGGAAACCCCTTTATTGAGACTGAAACCGGAATATCTGGACAGAAAAGGCTTTGTTTCCCTGTGGTTTGTTTCAGAAAGGGTTTTCAGTGTCAGGGCCTTTTGCCCTTTGTGCTTGCCAAGAGCAATTCGGTAAGTAATCGATGAGGATTGGACCTGGTCCATGGCCGTGGGGTCTGAGTTTATTGATAGAAAAGCCTGATCCTCATCCCTTTGAATGAGTCCCCGTTTTTCAAGAAACCTGACCAGCTTTTGTGTTCAAGCAGGAAAAAAATACGCACCTGTTTTTTGGAACCTTTGACCTGGACCGAGAATAAAAGATCAATGCGTTTTTCATTGCCATCTTCATCCATGAAGACAGTCATTTCCGGTTTAAGGGTTTTCCAGTTGAAGAGTTTGAACTCAGAGGGTTTAAAGACAAGGCGGAAAATATCCAGTCCGTATTTTTCATTGATAAAAGTTTCATTAAACAGGGCATTATGGGCCTGTTGTTGTCTTTTTTCAGGGATTTTCTTTGATGGCATTTTCAGGCTCTCAGGTAAGGGTAGAGGATAACTGACTCAAGCAATAATTCCATCACAATAAATCAGAAATGGCTTGTCTGGTCAAGTCGTGTTTTTATAGCAGATATTCATTCAATCTCGATGACTTTTTGATCAACCCTCTAAAGGAAAAATATGATATGATGTACAAGTTTTAGAAAAACTCGTTATTCAAAAAATTCTAAATACCTAAAAGATGAAAGAATTACCTATTGGTTTAGAAAGAAAGAAATACATGATTTGTCTAAATTGAAAGTCTGCATAGAAAAAAATATTCCCACTGAATATTAAATTTAAAAAAACAAAAACGAAAATTATACAAGATAATATTATTACAGCCAATATTCCAAAAGGTTCTATTGATCTAATTATTTCAAGTCCTCCCTATGTCGTTTCATATAAGTACGCCGATATACACCAGCTTTCTTGTTTATGGTTGGAATATACAAAAGATTATAGGGATTTGAGAAAGGGAACCATAGGAAGTACATACCAATATGAACAAGACATTTTGAATGAAGAGTTGCCCGGTTTTATTGTGTCTCTAAATAAAAAGTTATCTTTGAGAGATTCAACAAAAGCAAAATCTGTTGCTAAATATTTTTTGGATATTGGTAAGGTTATGTCTAAATCAAAAAAACTTTTAAAACAAAATGGAAGGGTAGTATTTATAATTGGAAATCAAAAGTATAAAGGAATATTGATTAACAATTTAAAATTTTTTATTTTTCTATGGAAAAAAATGGTTTTAAAAGCATTCATGTCACAAAAAGAAAAATTAGTTCAAAAAATCTTACCCCTTATAGGAACCATATAGGGCAATTCACCAAAAGACCTGATACAAAAAGAGTATATAGTTATGAATTTATTATTACAGGTAAAAAAGGCTGAATGGACTTTTTTCATTGTTACTCACTAAAGAGACATTGCCAATGTAGAGGCATGGGTAAAAAATGACCATCTGGGTTTTGAAATACAATATGTTCATAGTGGGAGATTGTATCATTACACTCCTGATTTTATTGCGAGACTCACAGATAAAAGTCATTTAATTCTTGAAGTAAAAGGGGTAAAATTTTTTTGATCGCTTATATAAAAAATGGGTTACAAATGGAGGGCACGACAAATTTAAACACCTCTTTTAATTTCAAGAAAATCGGAAGAGAACAAATCACTCAAAAGTTTTCCATAGCCAGATTCAGGTCTGAAATTTGCTGAAATATCCAGAAATAAACCCCAAACTCCATCAAATTTCTGAATATTTCTTATTTTTCCACCCACATCCAGCGGTGAATATTAACCTTTTTAGCCCGGTTGTTTATCTGTTTATCGGCCAAAGAATCTAAACCAAGTTACTCACAGATCACTCAATTTTGAGTTTACTAAATTAGTCCGTAAGAGATCTAAATTTTTTTAAAAAAATTCTGTGTTCAACAATTAAAAATTTATCCCAATATTTTCGATTTTCAACCGTTGAAAAGGTTGAAAAACTTCCTATTAGTAGGTGGAGGTATGAAAAATCCTGATTGAACTCCATTTACCAATCCCATAGTCCAGTGCGGATAATCGGTTTTAAGAGGACTATTATTTTCTGATATTCTTTGAGAATGGATCATTTACTTTGAAAAAGTTATAAAATGACTACTATAGGTAGTCATTTTAAGAAATATTTAAAGAAAAGCTTGTCTGTGCTTTAAAAATATATCAAAATGACTACTATGAGTGGTCGTTTTGATAAAAAAATAAAGAAACTTCAAAAGCTCTTACCTCCTGGAGGCATTGTGACCCAACAACTCCTGGATTCACATGGCATATACCGTCAGCTTTCAGGAAAATATGTTCTGAGCCACTGGATGGAGCGAATAGGACAGGGAGCCTTTAAAAGACGTGGGGACAAAGTCAGTTGGGAAGCAGCCTTAAATGCTTTACAAGAACAACTGGCGTTACCTGTGCATATTGGTGCCAGATCGGTTTTTGAATTTACAGGAAGCAGTCATTACTTGAGACTGGGAGAACAAACTAAGATATTTCTTTTTTCACACCAAAGCACCCGTAACCTTCCAAAGTGGTTTTGTGATCAAAATTGGAAGTCCAGGTTCGTGTTGACCAAGACAAATCTATTTCCAAAAGATATGACAGTTGGATATACGAAAGAAGAAATGAACAATTTTAAAATCGTTCTCTCGTCAAAAGAACGGGCTGTATTTGAACTTCTCTATCTCATACCTAAACACCAAACCTGGGATGAGGCTGATCTCATATTTGAGAGTCTTGTTTCTCTTCGCCCCAAACAGGTGCAAACTCTTTTAGAACAATGCTCTTCATTTAAAGTTAAAAGGATGTTTTTATTTTTTGCTGAGAAACATAATCACCAATGGTTTAAGAAAATAAACTTTAAAAAAGTTGATCTTGGTTCCGGGGATCGTCTCATTCATAAGAACGGGAAGTTTGATAAGAAGTATCGGATTACCGTTCCTGAATCCTTGCAAAGGGAGGGAGGCTATGATGAAGGGTCACTTTGAGGATCAGGTGAAACTTATGCTTGACTGTCTGACACAGATATTCCCTTCAAATGTATTTGCTCTCAAGGGCGGGACAGCTATCAACTTCTTTTTTCGTAATATGCCACGATTGTCAGTTGATATTGATCTCACTTATCTTCCCTTGGACGACAGACAGTCCTCCATAAACAACATAGAAAAGGAACTCAAAGTTATAGCGGGAAACATTGAGCGTAACATTAAGGATTCCAAAGTTATTCTGAAAGCCGATAAATATCAAATGACTCATAAGATGATAGTTTTAAGAGGTCACACGAATATAAAAATCGAACCAAATTTTGTTCTCCGAGGTGCCGTTCATCCAGTTCAAAGCAGAGAACCCTGTGAAAGAGTTGAAGAACAGTTTGGATTTTCTTACGAAGTTTCTGTCTTATCATTTGAAGACCTTTATGGGGGAAAAATTTGTGCCGCCCTGGATCGCCAACACCCAAGAGACCTCTTTGATATTCAATGCCTTTTTGAGAACGAGGGTCTTACAGGTTCGTTAAGAAAAACTTTTATTGTTTACCTGCTCTCCCACTCTCGCCCTATTCATGAAGTGCTAAAACCAAATGAACTTGATATAAAGGAAGTTTATGAAAAAGAATTTATGGGTATGGTCACTCAGGGGGACAGTTCCCTTGAAGACCTTCTCTCCTCAAGAAAAAGAATCATTGAGGAAATAAATTTTGGGGTCCCTTCAAACGAAGTAAAAAAACAATTTGATATTAGATCTACAACAGTAGAAATTTTGGGGTCCCTTCAAACAAGGTAAAAAAGCAATTGATGAAGCAATCTACAACAGTAGAAATTTTGGGGTCCCTTCAAACTTAAAACTCAACAAAAGACTGGGAGGTATCTACAACAGTAGAAATTTTGGGGTCCCTTCAAACATGGATTATAATTTAATGAGAGAATTATCTACAACAGTAGAAATTTTGGGGTCCCTTCAAACCGGAGATGCTGTAATCTGTGGAAACGATCTACAACAGTAGAAATTTTGGGGTCCCTTCAAACCGGAGATGCTGTAATCTGTGGAAACGATCTACAACAGTAGAAATTTTGGGGTCCCTTCAAACAAACAAACTTCACGGGAGGAAAAATATATCTACAACAGTAGAAATTTTGGGGTCCCTTCAAACAAGGAGACTAAATGAAAGGATTTAAACATCTACAACAGTAGAAATTTTGGGGTCCCTTCAAACATCAAAGGCCTTCCCAGTTGCAGCAAAATCTACAACAGTAGAAATTTTGGGGTCCCTTCAAACAACATTAACAACAGAGGTGAAGATATATCTACAACAGTAGAAATTTTGGGGTCCCTTCAAACTTCTCAAGCAGAAGTTGATGCTTTTGTATCTACAACAGTAGAAATTTTGGGGTCCCTTCAAACCAATTAACAAACAACTATTTCCGGGAGGATCTACAACAGTAGAAATTTTGGGGTCCCTTCAAACAGTTTAATAGAGGGCATAACGATTTTAAATCTACAACAGTAGAAATTTTGGGGTCCCTTCAAACGTTTAAATGCGGCTGGAAACAGAGCAATCTACAACAGTAGAAATTTTGGGGTCCCTTCAAACAAAAAATGATTAAAAAAGAGCTTAAAATCTACAACAGTAGAAATTTTGGGGTCCCTTCAAACGATCATTCACAAGTCTATGGATTTGCTATCTACAACAGTAGAAATTTTGGGGTCCCTTCAAACTGTGTGGTTTAACACCAAAAAGGTTTATCTACAACAGTAGAAATTTTGGGGTCCCTTCAAACTTGGCTAAAAAACAACTCAGTGATCAATCTACAACAGTAGAAATTTTGGGGTCCCTTCAAACTTATCATAGCATACTGCTCATTACTGATCTACAACAGTAGAAATTTTGGGGTCCCTTCAAACATCTGCCCGTGTCTCATTCCGATACGAATCTACAACAGTAGAAATTTTGGGGTCCCTTCAAACAACAGATTGATTCGTCATTATTTCGCTATCTACAACAGTAGAAATTTTGGGGTCCCTTCAAACGATGAGAAGCAAAGACGAATTGACGACATCTACAACAGTAGAAATTTTGGGGTCCCTTCAAACCTCTTTCCAAAGAGAGAAGTTTTGAAGAAGATCTACAACAGTAGAAATTTTGGGGTCCCTTCAAACAATGAAAATCATCAAAAAACGTATAAATCTACAACAGTAGAAATTTTGGGGTCCCTTCAAACTTTTTTAAAACAACAACAAAAGGAGAATCTACAACAGTAGAAATTTTGGGGTCCCTTCAAACAAAATCTCTCATAAGAAAGATGAGGGAATCTACAACAGTAGAAATTTTGGGGTCCCTTCAAACTGATAATAGGGCTAAATTATTGATTTTACAAGAACTGAATTTTTGAAATTTCAGCTTGTTTGTCATTTATTTCCTTCTCACCATTATTAAGACCTTGGTTTGCAAGATAGACTGTTATCCCAAAAAAATCAAGTTTTTTCTCTTTATTTTTAAATTCTGATTGTACCTCCCATTTTTGTCATTTCATGAATAATTCTTTCTTTCTTTATTCCGACCTTTTGACAATTCATTCCATGTTTCCAATATCGCCAGCTTTCCTAATGCCTCTTTGCTATATTGTAAGCGGCTACTTTATCAGGATCGTCAATATCCTTTAAAAATTGAAATTTTTCCTTGCAGTTACTGTTATTGTTGACCTGTGGATCAGGATCTTCCACCTGCTTTTCCAGAGGGTAAAAATAATAAGTATCAAAACCGCATGACTGACACACAAAACGACGTTGCCTGAACTTCAGATCATCATTCAGTTTCTTGGAGTTCAAACCAAGTGTTTTTCCACAATGAGGACAGTTTTTGCTGGTCTTCTCCTCGTCCACAAAAACAATATTTCCAAATTGGGATTTAATAAATTGATTTGATTTTTTGTTGTTCTTCTTTTGTTGTTCCCCGAAAGATTTCCTTAACTGAAAAATATCCTTGATATGAGGGGGAACCCATCCCAATGCCTGAAATTTGTTATAAAGAGCCTGCTCCAGACGACTGCTGATATTCTCATTGGAATTGAAAAAATGTCTGTTCATTTGCTCTTCACCCAGATCCTCCAAAACAATGAATCCCGAATAATTTTTTTGTTTTTGGAGATGAACGATCACCCCCACCATATTGGCGGTAATGGCATCACGGATGTGGTTGATTTTTGAAACATCAGGCGTGTGACTTTCGTTTTCGCTTTTTAACTCCGTGAGGTATCTGCTCAAATCTTTTTTAATTTTCTCTTTTGAAAGAACACTTTCATATTCCTTACAATATTCATAAATGGTTTTTTCAAAAGGTTTTCCATCCGTGTTTTCATCTGTTTTGATTTTTTTAAGATTTAAAAAAACCTCGTCCGGGTGATGATTTTTTTTGAGAACCTCACCGTCCTTATATTCATATTCACTCCATTCCAACTTTGCCCATTCATTGATTTTTCCTTTGCCATAGAGTTCATAAAGCCTTCGTTTGGCTGAAACCTTTTTAAGTTTTAAGTAAGTCATGACATCACCGTTAGTGACAATGTAACCCTTTATCACCTTGGCCGTTGTCAGATCCAGACAGGAGGTTCTGGAAATCTCAAAAAGACTTTTATCGTGGATAAAATAAGAAGGATTCTTAACGGCCTTACGGGATGACTTTTCTCCTTTGGAGTCAGTATAAGTTTCAGAATGGTTGTAATTCTTCAGTTTATAACATTCAATAGAGGCAAAATCGGGTTTTTTATTGTTACCAATCGCATCAGCCCCCTGATCTTGATTAAACCGGACGAGACACAAAGTCGCAAGCTCATTATTTCCTCTGTCAATTCCGTACTTCCAGGCTGTTTTAAAATTTTTGTCGGCATTGAACTCTTTATTGAAGTTTTTGATTTTTTTCAGTAAGTCCTCCGGTTTACTGAAAGCCAGTTCCTCATATTTTTTGCCCGCATTAAGGGCCAGGGTCAGACTGACGGTTAGTTGATCCTGAAACCTTCGGTGTTTGAATTTTTCTGGAAAATTCTTCTTTTTAAAATACTCTTTTAAATTTTCATCGACCTTGTGGTATCTTATCCTGACCTCCGGGTTCAGACGCAACTCCCCCAAGGGAAACCCTTTGACTTCTTGATTTTGATTTTTATCCACCTGATCCAGGTTCTGCCAAAAAGAGTGCCAAAGATCCGTATGGTATTTGTTTTCACTTTCCGGTGTCTGGTGTATGTTTCTGTTCCTGTCCTCCAGATCGTAAGAGGTGATTTTTAACACGATGACATCATATTTATTTAAAAACTTTTCTTTTTCTCTCCTGCCAAGCCGTATTTTTTTGACATGGTAACAGGTTTTTTCCAAAGTTTTTTCAAAATCATCAAGGGTTTCTGTCTCAAATATCTTTGCCCATAAATTTTTATTTTTTTCTTGAAAGTCTTCAAGATCAAGACAATCTTTGGCATACTCAGACTTCAATACTTCTTTGAGAAAGGTCAGCTTTTTTTGATTTTTTTCACTGATTTTTTGTTCATCATTTTCTGTTTTTACATTTTTGGCTTTCCTGTGGAGTTCCTTTAAATCTGGCGGCATCCCTTTTACAAAATCGCTTTCTTCAGAAAAACAAAGTTTGTTTAAAGCTCTCATTGTCAGGGATTTAAAACAGCATAAATAATTTTCTTTCAATTCCTGTTTTGAAGACCGTTGGTCAATAAAATTTTTCGCTTCCTGTAATTTTTCTTTACCTTCTTTGGGAATGAGCCACAGTTCTTTTGATTTATCATCATTCACATAAACAAGGCCCCAGTAATCCGTTTGAGAGGCTTCCTCTTTTTGTTTCTCAATGCCTTTGATTTTGGCTTTAAGCCTTCCTCCTCTCTGGGCTGTTTTTTTATACTCTTCGCAGAACTCTCCGTATTTTTTGAAGTAGCATTTATTTCCAAAAAGAAGTTTCCCCCTCTGCTGCTTTGCTTTTTCCTTTGAGTCTTCGTTTTGACGAGCGATCTCCTGACTCAGTTTTACGATTGACTCATACATTTTTTCTTTTGTATCGCAAGTATTTTGATTAACTTTCATGACACGGAAAAATTCTTGTTTTTTTTCAATTTCAAACTGAAACAGTGAGAAAGTCTCGTTGATACCCTCACAATTGTGTTTGTCATAAGGTATTTCAGAACCTTTTAATAAGTGCTTTTCATTTTTTACTGTATAGCTGGTACCACTTTTTTTGTCACTTGCGATATGGGTCATGAGTTCATAAAAAATAGATTTCTGTTCGGCCTTAAAATCTTTCATTGCATCATAAGTCTGTTCCAGGGAAAGGCTGATTCCCTGATTGATATCGCCTTCTATTTTATTTTTTTTAATATATCTTCTAAGCCATTCTTTTTCCTGATCACTTCTGAAAGAAAACAGGTCGCCTTGATTCTGTCTTTCATTTTCCACAAGTTTCCAGAGAAACCCATTTTTGTTTTTGATAACAGAATAAGGTTCGACCTCTTTTTGATCTTTTGACTCCCTTAATTCTTTTTCATAATCACTTGGTTTTTTGTTGACTGTGTAATAATTAAAACTGGCTCTGGCAATTTCAACACCGGAGGACTGGGATGGGAAATAATGTTTTCCCGCTTCTTTTAATTCTGTCTGTATCTCCTTTAAATTTTCTCTTAGACTCTTTATCTTTTTGTCAAGATCAGTGTAAGGAACATGGGTTTCATCTAAAAAATGTAGAATGTAAGGAAGTTGCCTTCTATTTAAAAACCATCTAACAAGAGACGCTATGTCACTATGACGAGCCTGGGATTCTTCCGGTTTGTCAAAGATATTTTTTAACTCTTTAGCGTTTTTGTGCCAATCATCAAGCCATTTTTTCAGGTTTAAATAACTTTCAATTTTCTGGAGATTGTATTTACCCTGATTTGCCTTATGATCTTTAATGGAAAGATAAAATACGTCTTTGTGCCAAACCTTCAGCCAATTTTTGCTAACCTTTAATTTTTGATTTAACTTTTTGTTTGTACTGGTTTTATTTTGGTATTCCTGATCTCCATTCCGATTGGATGGCTTGTTCGGGCTTTCAGGTTTGTCAACATCACTGGCTTGTCTTTGTTTGTAATAAAATAAATCCTCAAGATCATTGAGTACATCCAATAAGGATTTTACCAACTGTTTCAGGTTGTGTTTCAAATTGACACTGTGTCCTTCATCCTGTTGCCATTTTCCTTTAAAACATTGACTCTGTCTTTGTCTTTCTATTTTAAATCGAACGGCACGGGTGTATTGATAGGGGTTTGGATTACTTGCGAAAATGGTATATTGATTTTGTTTGTTCACGTTCTTTGTCTCCACAAGCTATTGATATATAATCATTTCAGTGTATCCTATCATTCCACAAAAATCAAATCACTTTCGTCATTTTTGGCGTAACCATAACGGGTGATATGACATTGCTGACTCATATTGAAAATGATCACACTGTCAGTCTGGCAAAACTTTTTTGAAAAATGACCTTCTATCTCAACCTTTATATTTTCAAGGATTCTCTTGCTGTTTTTAATCTCAAAAACAGAATATTGGAGACGATGACCAAACTTACAAAGAAAATTGCAAAACCTGGTTCTCAATTTGTTATCACTAATATCATAAGTTACGATTAACATATTTTAGCCTCTTCACCAGAATTTGTGAATGAGTGGAGGTTCAGGTAATCTTCCAAGGGAATGATATAAAGCTATTTTAATGGATTTGTACTCCCTAAAACCGTAAGATTTTCTCATAGTCAGTTTTACTTTGTTGTTTAAACCCTCTACAATCCCCGATGAAAATTGTTTTTTGGCCCTAAACCAATTGAGAATGAGATCCTTATGTCGTCGAATCATCTTGGCTTCATGTTTCAAAGGCTCTATCCGGGAACGCATGACTTTGGTTGTCCAGCGAGCCAGAAACTTATCCGCCCATGAGGGGGATAAATAATCCCAAAAGAATTGGAACTCTTCTTTTAGTAAATAGGCCCTGACGCTCCTGAGGTTGTATTGTAAAAGTTTCTTCAAACCAACCTCCTGTTTTTCTGTCAGATTCTCTGAGTGCTTTAATAAAAGCCACCTGGAGTTTGTTAACACAGGGTCATATCCATCCGCTTTCATCTGACGATGCTCTCCCGCTCTCACTTTATCTATTGCTTTGTTAATCCGAGCAACGATATGAAAACGGTCCAGGATATGAGTGGCTTGAGACACTCGATCCTTTATAACCTTCAAATAAGGTTTCCACATATCTGAGCAAACGTATTCAATAAGTTGTGTTCTTCTTGTCCCCAGCATATCAAAGAACTTTGAAAAAGTTTCCTCTGTCCGCTCTTTTCCAATCCAAAGTAAACGGACACATCCGGAGTTGATCTGATAAACTAAAGTTAGATATTTATGCCCCTTTTTCCACTGAATCTCATCAACTCCAATAGCCCTGACACTCTCTAAACAGCGATGGGAAAGGCCCCACTCAACGATAAACTCCACAGAGCGAAAAACCTTCCCCCAACTTGTTCTAAACCGAACTGACACCTCTTTCCATGACAGCACCTTGGCCCAATTTGCCAGAAATTGCATATAGACTTTGGTTAATTGGTTTTTTCCATCACTCCATGGAGTTTTTTCAACTTTAACTCCACACCAAGAGCAGTTGACTCGTCTCATTTTATAACAGAAGAACACGGGAATTCCCCAGATAGGAATAAATTCAAATTTTCGTGCCTTCGGGGATGTATCATAAATAGAAGCCTCCTGATGGCATCCCGAACAAATGGGGATACCATTTTTTCGAGGGTGAATTTGAACATGAATACAAGTTTCCCCGCCCTCGGTGAATAAAGTTATTCTCCCGTAAACAAAAGACTTGAATTTGTAACATTTATTTAGGATAGTCTTTACCAGCATCTTTTCGCCCTTTTTTGGTTGTTGTTTTCTCAAATTATGATTTACTGGAATCTGGCGGGAGATGCTATTTCAATATGAATCTTAATGCACTAAAAATGTGATTCGTTGAGCGGGGATGCTCAACGAATTGGGGTGTGGGGCAGAGCCCCATATCAGCCAGGATGGCTGTCCTTATTTATTCCACGAAATGACATTTAGAAGTTAAAAAGGGCTTTTTTTATCCACATCTTCTGGTGAATATCCATATTTTATAAAGATCCCTCCACTCTTAATCTTTTCAACCAAAGATGGATTATTTTATTTCAAAAACCGGATACTCATTAATGGGTTTGTCTCTCATAAAAGCCCTGTAATATTTTTGAATATATAAAAAAATATCCTCTTTATATTTTAAAATTTCCTTTAAAAGGTTGTTGACATAGGGTTTTGCTTTTTCCCCATAAATACTGTATTGCCCTCTGTTGCGGGAAAAATCCTTTGGATTTATGGCATTACGTCTGTAGGCATTTCGTATCTGCTGATCCACAATGGGACGAAAGGGTTCCACAAGATCGCAAACCAATGATTTACGCTGGTAAAAAACCTGATGATAAACCCCCTGATAAACATCAAAGCCATACAGGTTGAGCAGGCTTTCAACGATATTAAAAAGCTGGGTGTATCCAATATCCAGTAATAAATTGGTAATATCGTGTTTGACTCTTGGCCTTCGTCCTTTCCAGTTCATCTCATCAAACATAAATGAAAAATAAACTCTGGAGGCAATCCCCTCCAATCCCAAAATGCCGTGAAGATCAGGGCTGGATTCAATCAGATTGTTTCTGTACTTATGCAGTGATTGAATGGCCTCTTTGAGTGAAGGTCTTTTTTTCCGGCGTTTCTCAAGAACGGATATTTGCGAGGAGATTTTGTTTTTTATCAAATGCCTGGCTATGGAATAATCGTTTTCGTACAGATATTGTTTCTTTCTTAACAAAGTGTTTCCATCAGCAGAAGAGTTCCAGGAGGCGTAAGGTCCCAAATTATGTGAGAGCAAATAAACACTAAAACCAAAGCGTTTTGCTCTTTGCAGTAAACCACTGGTCACTGAAACGTGACCGACAATAAAAAGAGCGAACAACCGATAACAGGTGGACTGGTGCTTGATCCCCTCATTATCACTGATAATGATATTGTCGTTTCTAAAGCTTAACTTTTCACCACGACTCAGTAGAGCAAAAATGATCTGTTTTTGTTGGAATTCAGTGTTGCTTAACATAAAGGTCCCTTCAAAGGTAAAAGCTCCAAATTACTGTTTAAAACCTGATAATCCTTAGCATGGAGAGAGATCACAGAGATTTTTATAGATGCAACGATTGCATTTGTTAATATTTGGATCAAAAGAGTCTTCCAGTTTAAAATTTCTCATTTTCTCCAGGAGATCATCAAATTTTTCTGACATTTCAGGATTGTCCGAAGGCAAGTCAACCCAATAGTTTTTATTATCGTCAAGGCTGTGTAACTTCATTTTCTTTACCGGGTAACCCATATCAATCAGAGCATAATACTGGGCATACAGTTGAAAAATATAGCCGTCATAAACAACTTTTATTTTCTTTTTCCTCTCCACAAGAAGTTCTTTTTTAATATCAAAAACATCAATCTTGCCGCCAATGTTTAAGGTGTGACTGTAAACCTCATAATTCTGTAAAACTTTCACAGTTGTGGTGTACTTCTTTTCCTCAATACTCTTATGGGCGTTTAATCCCTTTGTCTGATCCGTGGTATGATAGAGACGTTGATTGATCTTTCCATACAACTGATGAAAATAAATGGATCTTGGGCAAAAAATAAAATCATTTAAAAATGATATTGGCAAGTAGGATTCCATACAAAAAATTCTCTAATACTGTTTTTTCCTCTTCAGTTCTTCTTAATTGATACTTGTATACACCCATCTTATTCTTCTTCACAATTAAGAGGTATACAGATATACTGATCGTGTTTGGGATTTCCGGTTTTTTAAAAGGAAAAAACCCTGAAAATTCAAACCGGACCGGTATAAATATCTGCTTCCTCACCAAAACCTGTGGATGAGTGGAGGTTCAGGCAATCTTCACAATACCTCTAATAGAATATCACCCTTTAAATGAATTTTAAAATAAAACGATGCTATATTCCCAAAATGAGACAGAAATTGACTCTGGTTTTGTGTGTATAAGAAGGATAAAAGATATTTTTTTAGAGATCAAGATGTATTTCCACCCCGTTTTTCATGGTTTTTCTGAGTTTTTCTGATCTTTTGCTTTACGAACTCCATTTTATGGTCATTTGACAGGAGTTTTTCTTGAGGATTTATGATTCCAAACCTGATTTGGTTGGAAAAGTGAATTTTTGAATAAGGGAATCCATCACAGAAAACCCGGGTTCTCCGTCAGAGTTCTTCAATGAACAAGATTCATGAGAAATGGAAAACCTCCTCCTCTTCCGGTGGCCCCCTTGGAGAACAGGGCTCTGGAATTCCTGACTCCAGTCCCAAGTGGGTGAGAATCTTTTTGATGACTTCAGGTCCCTCTATGGAAGAGATGACTTTAAGCTTTCCCCCACATTCCGAGCAAATCTCTATGTCCATTCCAAAAACCCTTTTAAGTCTCCCGGCCCAGTTCATGGAAGAGGATTTTCCGGACTTTGTTGCTTGTTTTTCAGGGCTTTTTGTTTTTGGAGTGATAAGACGATGGTGTTTGAAATTCGGTGCAAAGATTCCATGAAACCTTATGAGGTTGGTTTTTGGTCTTGGAACAAGGGAAGCCAGTCGTGAGAGAAAGTCCAGAGGGTCAAGGATAATCCTGGTGGTTCCGTTCTCATAAGGGGTTTTTAACTGATAAATCACTTTCCCCAGGGAATTGAGTGAAAGTCTCTGTTCACTCAAACCTGGTCTTGAAATGTAACGACAAATCCTTTCAGGCTTTTCCCTCTGGTGAGCTTTTGTGGAAACCCCTTTATTGAGACTGAAACCGGAATATCTGGACAGAAAAGGCTTTGTTTCCCTGTGGTTTGTTTCAGGAAGAGTTTTCAGTGTCAGGGCCTTTTGCCCTTTGTGCTTGCCAAGAGCAATTCGGTAAGTAATCGATGAGGATTGGACCTGGTCCATGGCCGTGGGGTCTGAGTTTATTGATAGAAAAGCCTGATCCTCATCCCTGCGTTGGATGAAGGTCACAGAACCTGTCTTTGCACCTGACTTTCTGGTCAGTCCCGCTTTTTTAATAAGGAATGTGGAAAGGGTCCTATTGACAATCCCCAAAACCTCTCCCATGATTTTTGGCTCTCTGGCAAACAGGAATCTTAAGTGAAAGGGAAAAGTCAAAACCCATTGTCTCATGGGTTTTTCGGGAAAAACCTCATCAACCAAATGGGTGGCAGCTTCAGCCATTCTCCTGGCTCCGCAACTGGGACAAAACCCCCTTCTTTTACAACTAAAGGCCACAAGTTTTTCATGCTTGCAGGATGTGCATTGAACCCTTGGAAACCCATGGGCCAGGACTCCGCACTTGAGAAATTCATCGAACTCCTTTCTGACAAATTCCGGAAGTCCTTGTTCATAATCCCGGTCCATTTGTTGATAGAAGTCCAGAAGATTTTTCTGGATGAGTTTGTAGAGAAGAGTTTTTTCCGGTTGATGTCGTTTGTAACTGACAGAGGGATTGGAAAAATGGGGGTTGAGTAAAGCCACCAGGAAGCTGATGGCAAGACAAGAACCAGATCAAAGAAAAACAGGATGTGTCCTCAACTCCAGTGAGGATGAAAACCGGATCTGCAAGTAAACCCAAACTTCCACCACTGAAAAAGCGGTTCGCTCTACGACGACCTCCTCGCTTGGGTGTTCCGTCCTGCCAATGGCCATTTCGGCTCAGTCCAGGGATCAGTGTCAGGTGCCCATTTGACCCTTGTATTTTCCAAGGGCTGTCCTATAGGTGATAGAGAGGACTATGGCTGTAGGGGTTGAATCCGCCAGAGAGAAAAGCCTGTTCCTCATCTCTTTGAATGAATCCCCGTTTTTCCAGAAACCTGACAATTCTTTGAACAAGGCTTCCTAACCTTTTGTCCAGTTCTGAGTTCAGAGGAGGGGTTGTGAAATGAAACTTTGGTTGTCCGTTATAATTCTTATACTCTATGTTATTGAGCCTAAGATCAGCATTTTTCAGGGTGTGGAGGTTTCCCTCTACCCCCTCCTTGGAGCTATTGAAAAGGAGGGAAAAGGTTCCCTCTATTGTCAAAAGGTTCTGGATAACTGTCGTACTTTGCTTAAGGAGGACCATGATTTTAAGGAAATCATGGATCTGACCGGGGAGTACATGACAGAGGCTTTGACCTTAAAGTTCAGTGATTATGACAAATGGCCACAGCACAACTCCATGGAGCAAATGGCCACTATGCTGGATCTGTCAGACAAGCTTATTTCCATGCACAAAGACCCAAAAAATCTGATGACTTTTCCTTTATCTGAAGAGGTTTTTAAGGCTACAGGCTCTCTTATTCTTCACCAGTCCTGGAAAGGTTTTCCTCCTGTTTTATGGCTCAATCATGACATTGTAGCCAGACAGATGAGTTGCTGAAGGGTAACCCCAACTTTCACACGTCCTTGCTTTTTTAAAAGGTCGTGCAAAAGTTGGGGTTACTTTTAAACAAGAAGAGAGGTCATCCTGAGGTTTAAAAACATAATTCCTTAAGGCTTCACGAAGCTGTCTTTTTGGATCTATATTATCTATATTTTTTAGATTTCTCTATATTTCTATAGATTTAAATATTTATTTATGTCATAATTTAAGTTCGGGAGGTCTTATGAGAACAAAACAATTTGCCACTAAAATTGATGAAAAAGTGAAAGAAGCTCTGGACAATTTCTGTGAAGAACACGGTCTTAAAATAGGACGTTTCGTCGAAGATTCCATCCTGGATAAACTTGAAGAACACGAAGACATATCAGATATCAGGAAGCTAAGAAGGGAAACCTTCAAACCATTCAACGAAGTTCTCAAAGAACTAAAAATCAATGGCAAAATTTGAAATATTAATTAGCTCTACGGCTGAAAAGCAACTTAAAAAAATTCCAAAAAAAGACATTTCAAAGATTGTTATCCTCATCCGGTCTTTATCAAGAGACCCACATCCCCCAGGGTGTCGAAAGATCATGGGTCAAGACTCTATATATCGTGTGCGACAAGGTCGGTACAGGATCATTTATGAAATTAAAAAAAAGGAGTTACTCATTTTAATTCTAAAAATTGGTCATCGTAAAAGTATTTACCAAAGATAATGAATTCAAGATTAAAAAACAAAGAGAAAAACAAATATTTCATAATACAAATGCCGGTGTGATGTTCCCTTGAGATCATAGTAATGTTGACGACTGATACCGAGTTTGCGACAGGCTTCAAATGAGAGGTTTGCCAGATTTCTCAATGCTCTTTTGATTTGAACTTCTGATCCTCCTCCTTACCTGCAAATGATATTCTACGGGCGGGAGCATTGCCCTGGCCCGCAGTTGTTACGGACTTCAATGCGATATATGCAGGACAGTCAACCCGGGACGCAAAAAACCCATTGTCATCAAAAAAGCCTGATTCCAAATCCTACCAAATAGTGATTCTCTCGCTTTCAGGTAAAAAGAGTTTGTCACCTTCTTTGCACTTGTAGACTTTTACAAAGTCAGCCTGATGTTTCATCTGTTCATTCACCCGTGCCTGAATGGATGCGTGTTTATCTGTCTTTAACAATTGCTCGGCAAACTTGGGTCGAATAATTCCGCACCAGAGTCTGGCATAACTCAGAAAAAACTCTTTCATGGCCTGATCTCTGGCCTCCGGATTTTGGGGCATTTGTTTTTTAGCGGCATTTAAGGCAAAGGTAAGCCCCACCAAATCACTGATATTCTCTCCCAGAGTGAGTTGTCCATCGTGGTCAGCAAGATAAAACTGATATGCCAGTGCCCCACTCCGGGTTTTAAAAGTGTTTATATCTTCCTGACTCATCCACTGATGAAGTTTTCCCTTCTCATCATATTTTGAACCCTTATCATCAATAGCATGACCCAATTCATGACCAATAATAGAACCTATGGCACCGAGATTAAACCACTCAGGAATATTCGGATCATAAAAAGGGTATTTCAAAATCCCTGCCGGAACAGTTATTTTATTGGTTCTATGATTATAGAAAGCATTGACTGACAGAGGAGGTGAAATCCAGACATCTTTATCAACAGGTTGAACAAGACGTTTGAATTCCCGCTCCAGAAACATGGCACTCCTGATTTTTGAATTATGGATGTGTTTTTCTGTATCGTATTGCAGGACAGGATTAAAATCCCACTGCTTTTCCGTCCCGGGTTTAATTAGTTTGAGTCCGATCATTTTAATTTTTCTGATGGCATTGAGTTTGGATTTTTCAGTCAACCATTGGTTTTTTTCAAGACCTTCAATAATAGAACTTCTCACCTGTTCCAGAAGATTTACAAATTTTTCCTTCTGAAAATCCTTGAAAAAACGATCAAAAAGTTCAAAATCAATTTCCCTTCCGAAACGCCCCATACTGACACTTGTACAGCGTTCCTCAAGAGAGGGCCTTTTTCTTGGTCCTCCCAAAAAGTCCCTCGAAAATTTAAAACCTTGATGAACATAATCCGGATAAGATTCACTGATATACCCACCCAATGCCAGTAAACGAATACTTTTTAATTGATCCAGACTGTATCTGTCCACAGCCTTATTCAAAAAAGACAATTCCTTGTCCATGGGATTGCGAATTCTGATTGTATCAGGCACTTTTTCAAGAATTCTTTTAAGTTGAAGATTTTTATATTTCAATAATTGGGCCTTTGATGAATAAGCTCTCCGTGAGCCCAAAAAACGGAATTCAGCCGGTTCGGGATAATTATTTATAAAGTCTTTTTCAATTTCAATAATCCATTGGGCTCTTTGTTCAGGACGATCCACTTCTATCAACTTAAAAAACTCTGTTATTAAGAAAGAATATCTTTTCATCAGTTTCTTATTTTCATAGTAACTCTTCCTTGGGAATGCAGACCATTTCCCCGGAGCAATCACAAAATCATAAATGTTGCTGTTATCCAAATTTAGTATCTTGCCAAAATCAACGTGGAAAGACAGACCAACAAGAGCTTTGTCCACTAGGTAGTTTATAAAATCTTTCTTGGTTTTAAGACCCATGATTTCATCTCTTTGTTTTTCAATGACCTCTTTCTCTTCAATTTTCCTGGCTTCCCGATTCATACAGGCCACATAGCTATCATGAATCTGTTGGATTCTCTCATTAAAACTTTTCTGAGTCGTCAGAGATTTAAGATAGGTTTTTTTAATCTCGAAAAGTTTTTCCGATAAATCACTATAAGAAAAAATATGGGAACTGCGATCTTCACGAAGATGAAACCGCCTGATAACCGGACCACAAGTGTATTGAAAAAAATCCTCACAGGCACTGATTTTTGAATCTGTTGGAAACTCTCTTCGGGAGGGAATTTCACCGGCTTTTTTATTTACAACCTTGGAAAGAAGTCCCGAAGTTCCAAAACTCAGACCAAGGCTTAAAATGAGAATCAAAATCCAAGGGGACCAGGATTTAAAATAGTTTGAAAAATAAAACCGGCCATACTTAAAAGAAACCACAAAAGTTATAACAAAATAAAAAAAATTAAACCCACTGTGATAGAGTATCTTCCAGAAAGAAATATCTGTGTTCTTTAAAAGCTCAACAATATGATAAAGAGGGGAATAGGGAATATAGGGATGCCATGCAGAGATCATATAAAGTGAAATCTGTGACATCACCAAAACAAAAAGAAAGGGCCCCTGTTTTTTATGGTTCTCAAAAAACAAGCCAACAATAAAACCGAAAAAACAAAGGGTTCCAAAAAAAATAATAAGATTGAAAATGACGAGAGGATGGAGCAGGTAAAACCTTTGACTCAACAAAACAATTATCAGAAAAAACAATAAACCAGAGATAAGATTGAACAGAAATTTTCCAAGGATATACTCCGCTTGCCGAAGGCTTGTGACCGAAAGGGCCATCAGAGTCTTCTCTTCTTTTTCCTTGGAAATCATATAACCAATAGGGGTTGAACACAAAAAAAGAAGAAAGCTTATCAAACAAACAGTGTGGCTTTCCGAAAACCTGTTTTTTGCTATATCTTCAAAATTTTCCATGAAACTCATGGAGCTTTCCCATCCTTTAAAAATCAAAGCTCCCTTTATAACCAAAATAAAAAATGGTAAGGAAAGAAGACTGAGAAACTCTTTTTTACTGGACCAGGCCCAAGCTATATCTTTTTTGAAAACCGTTAAAACCCGTTGAAAGCTTATCATTTTTTATTGTTTCCAAGTTTTACGAAAATATCCGAGACCCCGGACTCATGGGTGTGAACACTGAGAATCTTACCCTCAGACTGTAAAATCGCCAGCTCTCTGGTAATATCCTTGTCTTTATGAAAACGTCGGGTTTCAATCTGACCATTTTTCTCAATTTTCACTTCAACATAGGGTTCACTGTATTTCTGTTTCAAATCAAAAAGAGAACCCTCCTCAATTTTTTCCCCCTTGTCCATAAAAACAATTTTATCGGAAAGTCTTTCCACATCATTCATCAGATGAGTGGTCAGTAAAATTGTCGTTCCCTGTTTTTTGGCCTCCTCCAGAACAAGATAGATAACCTCGGCAAAGCTGGGATCAAGACCCGTTGTGGGTTCATCGAGAAAAAGCAGTTTTGGTCTGTGAACAAGGGCCCTGGCAATCAAAACCCTTTGTGTCAACCCCCTGGAAAGCTCTGAAACCCTTGTTTTTCTTCTATCGTAAAGTTGAACTTTTTTCAGAATTTCTTCAACCTCTTTATCTCCTTTTTTATAGAGATTGGCAAAAATCTTAACATTCTGTTCAACAGTCAGAGTTTTGTAAAGATTCTGGTTATCCGGCACATAACCTGTAAAGGAATGGAGTTTTTTGGGTTCAAGACTGGGATTGATACCAAGAACACAAACCTGACCCGAAGTGGGCTGCATCTGCCCAATAAGGATACGAATAGTGCTTGATTTACCAGCTCCATTGGAACCCAAAAGACCCAAACAGGTTCCCTCTTCAATAGTAAAATCAATTCCTTTAACAGCTTCAAAGGAGCCATAATTTTTTCTGAGGTTTTCCACTTTTAATAGAGGTTGCATAAAAGCAAAAACTACAAAAAAACACAAACAAAGTCAAATGTCTGTTACCAATCCGGGATGCAAAAAACCCATTGTTATCAAAAAAACTTAATTCCGGGTTTCTGCCTTTGGGCACACATAAAAACAGTATTTACCATATTATACCCTTAATTTATCGTATATTTTCTTGATAATGCCCTTAATTTATCTTTTACTGAAAGTGTATAAGAAGGATAAAAGATATTTTTTTAGAGATCAAGATGTATTTCCACCCCGTTTTTCATGGTTTTTCTGAGTTTTTCTGATCTTTTGCTTTACGAACTCCATTTTATGGTCATTTGAATGGGGTTTTTCTTGAGGATTTATGATTCCAAACCTGATTTGGTTGGAAAAGTGAATTTTTGAATAAGGGAATCCATCACAGAAAACCCGGGTTCTCCGTCAGAGTTCTTCAATGAACAAGATTCATGAGAAATGGAAAACCTCCTCCTCTTCCGGTGGCCCCCTTGGAGAACAGGGCTCTGGAATTCCTGACTCCAGTCCCAAGTGGGTGAGAATCTTTTTGATGACTTCAGGTCCCTCTATGGAAGAGATGACTTTGAGTTTCCCCCCACACTCCGAACAAACCTCAATGTCCATTCCAAAAACCCTTTTAAGTCTCCCGGCCCAGTTCATGGAAGAGGATTTTCCGGACTTTGTTGCTTGTTTTTCAGGGCTTTTTGTTTTTGGAGTGATAAGACGATGGTGTTTGAAATTCGGTGCAAAGATTCCATGAAACCTTATGAGGTTGGTTTTTGGTCTTGGAACAAGGGAAGCCAGTCGTGAGAGAAAGTCCAGAGGGTCAAGGATAATCCTGGTGGTTCCATTCTCATAAGGGGTTTTTAACTGATAAATCACTTTCGCCCCAACTGTGACATCTCTTTAACTCTTCATGGTCAAAATCATCTGGTGTGTCATTACTGTAACTACCACCATCACCTAGATGAGGACTGTCCTGATTGTAAAGAGTCAGGACTTAAAGCCTATGGACTTGGAACTGAAGCCGTGGAGGAAAGTTTAAAGGAATTATTTCCCAAGGCTTGTATTTTCAGGGCTGATCGGGATGAAATCAATAGCAGGGAAGCCATGGAGACCATGATTCAGAAAATGGAAAACCATGAAATTGATTTTCTGGTGGGAACCCAAATGATTGCCAAGGGGCTTGATTTTGAAAAACTAACCTTGGTTGGAATTATTCATGCTGATGTGTCTTTTAATATTCCCGATTTCAGGGCCAATGAACGGAGTTTTCAGCTTTGCACCCAAGTTAGTGGTCGGGCTGGTCGTCACCAGACAGCCGGTCATGTCGTCGTTCAGACCCACAAAGTCAAGCATCCCAGTCTGGTATTTGCAAAATTCCAGGACTATATAGAGTTTGCAAAAAAAGAACTGGAACATCGAAAACTTTTTGGGTACCCGCCCTTTGGTAAACTGGCTGCCATTCGTATCACGGGTCTTCACCAGGAAAAACTTGTCAGGGAAGCCAGGTTTTTAGTGGATTATCTTAGGGAATTGATCCAAAAATTTCCAGACCTTGGAAGCTCAAAAATCCTGGGTCCGACACCCGCTCCCCTAGCTCGTATCAAAAACCGTTATCGTCACCACGTCCTGATTAAAGGGAAAGACCACAAGGTGATTCACCATATTGCCAATCAGGCGGACCATTTTATCCGCAACCATATTAAGAATTCAAAATGTCTTATTGACATAGATCCTTACAATCTGCTTTGAATTGGGTTATGATATTTAATTGGTTGTGGTAAAAGGATAAAAGTATTTTTTAAGGTTTTTTTCTGTCACAACAGGATGGGTTTGTTATCAATGATTAAATTGTTAAAAACAGCAGGAAAGGTTGAGAACTAATGAAAGTCGATATATTAACCAAAAAGAATCATCATCCATAAAAAATCGCCAATCAAATTGTGAAAATTGTTATGTCTCTGAATTGGACTTGTCAGGTCTTGAAAAACAATCAGGGCCACGTAGCTCAGTAGGATAGAGCAAGAGTTTCCTAAACTCTAGGTCGCAGGTTCGATTCCTGCCGTGGTCGCCAAATTAAGAGATACTGTGAAGACTCTTTGTTTTTTATGCCGTTTTCATAGAGAAATTTCATAAAAATTCAAACACGACCAGTATAGTATAGTATTTGATTTCTTGATGTCATTTAGTTCCCATAATAAAGTCAAGATTATTGCTTTAAATTTATGGATGGGTGATTTGAAGGATAGTACACTCACCCATTGGTTTCCGTGATCCCTTTGTTGACTATGGCTTCGTTTTTTCCACTCATCAGGTCATTCACATAATTTAAGAAGTCATCACTCTCTTTGGTAACTTCCACAATCGTTTCCATAAGATCAATATCTCTTTGATGACCTGAACCTATCAAGCCTGACAGGATAAAGTCATTTAGGCGGTCTATGTCCTTTTCTCTTGCAATCAAACTAAACTCACCCAAACCTCTCTTTAGAACAGTCTTTTCAAACCATTTTAAAACAAGTTCAGGGTTATTAACAAGATGATGCTTTTCAAGAACCAAATGCAACCTGCTTGCCAGAAATGAACTATAATGCCAGAACCTGAGGAGTGTCTCCACACCTCTTTGGGTACGAGTAAAATCAGAAAGATTTATAAGAACATAATGTGACATTGGGGGATAAAGAGTAATCATATCCTTGGAGAATAAAGGGCTGGAAAGAACATCTTTTATTTCAAATTCAAGATCCCCGATGTTTAGTTTTCTCGCTTCAACAGGCAGAGTTGTCGAAAACACAAGGCCTTCAATCTCTACATTTCTCGTCAGATCATCATGCCGAAATGTGGTTGACAGAGAGTTCATGAGTTTTTTTACATTCTCCAATTCCTGAGTTGACAGCAAGTCCCTGATTTTTTGAGACGGATTCCGAACGCTAAGAACATATTTTTGACCCCAACGGGCACGATCGTAAAGAACAGCAGCAATATCCGCTGGATGAACTTCAGTGTTATTATGAGACAGTTCCCTGATAATCTGAGAAACCGGTTTTCAATTGACAACCAAAGTTAAAGTCCTGGAAATTGAAAACAAAACGGTTTACTCTGTGGAAGACAATGCTCTTCTGATCTGTCTTGAAAAAGAAATAACAAAGAAATTGATTCGGAAGATAGCCAAACTCAAACCAGCCCGTATTGTCTGTCTTGATGAAGGTTTTACCGGAAAGGATTGGCTTAAAACAAATGCTGTTGAGACCATGCGTTCCCACAATGTCAGGGATTTTAAAACGATTTAACCAAAAGATTATTTGACCAAGAGATCATTTGTTTTTAACTGATTTTCGGTGGTATAAAAAAGACAACCAAGAAAGAATGATCTTTCAAAAGAATAATCTTTTAATGGGGATTTGAATGTCAAAAAAGAAAACTAAGACCATAAAGAAAACAAAAAAAACAGAAACTTCAAAAGTTTTGAAAAAACAACCTGCAAACAGCTACAAACAGGCACTTTCTGATATAAAGAATCTTGTTGAACAGGCCCGTTTGGACTCGGTCCGTTCAGTTAATGCCATTATGACGGCCACTTACTGGGAAATAGGAAGAAGAATTGTTCAGGTGGAACAGAAAGGTAAAAAAAGAGCAGAATACGGAGAGCAACTTATAAAAAAACTCTCCAGGGATTTAACAAAAAGCTGTGGAAAGGGTTTTAGTTATACAAATTTTAAAGAAGTATCGTCAATTTTACCTTTCTTATTCCCAAATTCAAAAAGGCCCGACGGTGTCGGCCCAATTTAAAATTATTCAAAAAAGCCCGACACTGTCGGGCCAATCTTCTAAGTCATTGAAAATAAATGATTTTTCAGAGTTTATACGATTACTTGGAGATTGTTTTCCCCTCCCCTGGTCTGCTTATGTTCGTTTGTTGTCTGTCAAGGATGAAGAGGCCAGAAAATTTTATGAAGAAGAGGCTTTAAGTGGAAGTTGGTCTGTTCGTCAGTTAAACCGTCAGATTGGATCCCAATTTTATGAAAGGACTTTGCTTTCAAAAAACAAGGCCGCCATGTTGATAAAAGGGGCTAAGGCCAAAAAGGAAGACGAAATGACCCCCGAAGAGGCCATTAAAGACCCTTATATTCTGGAATTTCTTAATCTTAAAGATGAATATTCTGAAAGTGATCTGGAAGAAGCCCTTATTGAACATCTTCAGAACTTTCTTTTGGAGTTGGGAGGGGATTTTACATTTATTGCCAGACAAAAACGCTTGAAAGTGGGAGATCAGTGGTTCCGTATGGATCTGGTTTTTTATCATCGTCTTTTAAAATGCCTGGTGATTATTGATCTGAAAGCGAATGAGTTTTCCCATGCGGATGCGGGACAAATGAATCTCTACCTGAATTATGCTGAGAAACACTGGACAAAAAAGGGAGAAAATCCTCCTGTGGGATTGATATTGTGTGCCGGAAAGAACAACACCGTCGTTGAATACACTCTTAAAGGAATGTCGGGTAAAATCATGACTGCAGACTATACAACAAAACTTCCAAGTAAAAAACGTCTGACCCAGGAAATTGAAAAAACAAAAAAAATGCTTGCCATGAAAAAAGCCCAGCTTGATTTATCAAAAAAGAAGGGAAAGAGTTAATGAAATTTCAGTTTGATCCCAATCAGGAGTATCAACTTTCCGCTATTTCATCAGTGGTTGATCTGTTTGAAGGTCAAAAGGTAACCCATAAAACATTTGGAATGGATCAATCAAAAATTGGTGACTTACAGGGTTTTTCATCCTCTGCCGGTTACGAAATTGGTTATAGTAACGGTCTTTGCCCCCTCGGCCATGGACCAGGTTCAATCCTCATCGATTACTTACCGAATAGCCCTTGGGAAAAACAAAGGGCAAAAGGCCCTGACACTGAAAACCCTTTCAGAAACAAACCACAGGGAGAAGCCTTTTCTGTCCAAACATTCCGGTTTCAGTCTCCACGCAGGGGTTTCCACAAAAGCCCACCAGAGGGAAAAGCCTGAAAGGATTTGTCGTTACATTTCAAGACCAGGTCTGAGTGAACAAAGGCTTTCTCTAAACTCCCAGGGAAAGGTGATTTATCAGTTAAAAACACCTTATGAAAACGGAACCACCCGGATTGTCCTTGATCCTCTGGATTTTCTCTCACGACTGGCTTCTCTCATCCCAAAACCCAGAACCAATCTCATAAGGTTCCATGGTGTGTTTGCCCCAAATTTCAAATATCGACACCTCATCACTCCAAAAACAAAAAATCTTGGAAAACAGACAACACAGCCCGAAAACTCCTCTTCAATGACCTGGGCCAGGAGGCTTAAAAGGGTTTTTGGAATGGACATTGAGGTTTGCCCGGAGTGTGGGGGAAAGTTAAAAGTCATTTCTTCCATAGAGGAGCCTGAGGTGATTGAAAAGATTCTCACCCATCTGGGGTTGGATTCAAAAGTCCCGGAACCCCATTCTCCCAGAGCTTCACCTGAAGAGGACGGTTTCGAATTTTCATGAGTTTTTGGACAGGATCCAGGAGGGGAGTATGCCCGTATGGATCATATTTATAATGAAATTGAATATGCCAGGAAGATTTTTCAGAAACATAAACGCTGGCCTGTTTTTAATGTGACGGACAGGGCTTTGGAGGAAACAGCTTCTGAAATCACCCGTATTGTCTGTCAGCGAATGGGAATAAAAAATAAAAATTATATTTTTTGATTTTTATACTGAAGACCATTTGTTTTTCGTATGATTTTTGTGGGAAAATCCAAACACGAAGTATATATACGGGTCCGGTTTGAATTTTCAGGTTTTTTCCCTTTGAAAAACCGGAAACCTCAAACACGATCAGTATAAAAAGGATTTTATTATGGAATGTCTTTGGTTGAATGAAAAACACAGATATGACGGGAGTCAATTACAACCTCTTAACAATTATCTGAAACATGGAGTTTTGGGGGACTCCGTTGTGTCCTGGGCCGGGACCTGCGAGTTAGATCCCCAATACATTATTGATGGTGAGGATCTGAAATCAGGGGCAAAAATTGCCGGGGACTTTATGCTTCATTTTATTTTGGAGCTTTTTCAATATCCCCTTTCAGGAGCCGTGGCTTTACAACGCCTTATGGGGGAGCTTCTCATGGATCAGATTCGGAGGAGTTCAGACGGGGGACCCATGAATGAATCTGAAAATCGGAATTTTACGGACTTTCAACTCAGACGGATTGGGGATGATGTTTACCAGGAAAGGGGAAAGCTCAATATCAGTGTGGCCACCTGTTCAAAGCTCTCCTCTCTGATTCATTTTGGAGTGAACATCACCAATGAAGGAACTCCTGTTCCAACCTGTTATCTGAATGATTTTGGAATTACCGGCCAAAAAAAGTTTGCTCTTGATTTTATGGAAACTCTCAGAGAGGAGTTTATGGGAATGAAACGGGCCCAGATGAAGATCCGCAGTTTTTGAGTGGTTCTTAGTGATTTTTATTGAATATGACTGATGCAGAGTTCATCAATGTGAAGGTGATTTGGCTGTTGTGTCACCCAGTAAATGTATTCAGCCACTTCCCTCAGTTTTAAATACTTTCGCCCCGGATGATCTTCTTTACGGTTTTCCATGGCACCAAAGGAAATATAGGTGACTTTTGGAGCTTTATTCCAGACACTGAGAATGCTGTGACCGGTACTCATATCCCTTAAAGTTCTTTTTTCATAATGATGCAGGTTTTTTTTGCCTTTTTTTACACGATCCGTATCAGAACCAATATTGATAATGCGTCTGTCAGAAAATCCTTTGTCAAACCAGAGATTAAAAATTTTGTGTGAAAGAACGCTGGCATTAAAAAAGAAATTGGAGAAAAGATTGATGAATATATCGAAATCCAGAGAAAGTTCGGTAATAGCTGAAATGACCTCAATAGGATCCGGTTCAAAATCGTAACCGTTGCTGCGACTGACACAATGGCATGAATGACCGGAGGATTCAAAGATATTCACAACTTCCTTTGCCAGATGTTCATTGCGGTTTCCTGTGATTAAAACTTTCATTGTTTAGAGCCGAATTTTGAATGTTTTGGTGTTTTTTTTAATTTCAGAAATTGCGAAAACTATAAATTTCCAAACCACAAATTTCCAAAGAGTGTCTGTGTGGTTATAGGATAAAAGCGTCCCGGGTTTGGGGATTCCGTCTTTAATGGGTTTTTGTATTGGAAACAATATATATATATATATATATATATATATATATATATATATATATGGCGTGGAAATGGGAGTCCAGGTGTGCATGGAAAAACTCTAAAATACAGTATTCGGGAATGTCAATGTTTTTTGTTTTTTAATTGAATTTTTTTTCGATCAATTCATTCCTCTTTTTTGACCGGATTATACTGATCGTGTTTGGGATTTCCGGTTTTTCAAAGGGAAAAAACCCTGAAAATTCAAACCGGACAGGTATAAGTGAGAAGCCATGAATTCAAGAGACTTGACTTGAAACATTTTTAGGAAGACAAGAATTTTTCATGACTATTAAGTATTATTCCGGAAAAGGCTGAAGTTTTGTGGCCTTTCAGGATAACGAGTTACAGGGTTATGTTAAGGAGGATTATCCATAAAAAATGATTACTAGCAAAAATCGGATACAATATCCATTAAATTAGACAGTTAAAAATATCTAATGCGTTACGCAAAGGGATTGATAACACAATACATTATTATTTTTCTTGCACACTGCAGTATGTTATAAAGTTCAAATGGACACTATCTCAGAATATTTTAACAAAGGGTTTACTCAATCAGACAAATTTGTATTGGCAGAAGAGGCAGTTCGTAAATTCCTAAAAGGAAAATTTGCATTAGAAACAACGGACTTCTATAAAAGTGTACTTGAACAAAATCCAAAAAAACAATCCCAATTAGGACAATTTCATACACCTAAAGAAATTGTAAATGTAGTACTCGACTGTCTGCCATCCTCTTTTGAAATGGATTTGCTAAGTGGTGCCAAGATTCTTGATCCATCCTGTGGTACCGGAAATTTTTTAATTACAATAGTTGAGCGGTTAATTCGTCATTTAAGTTTCTGTTTTCTCCAAAACCTCTTCCCCAAGAAATAGCTTTAGAAATTTATTCAGATTTTTCAAAAAGAGCAAAAGTAACAGCAAATGAATTTTTAAGAAGGGACAACCCGTATTTCCAGTAGAGATTCAACAAAGCTTTGATTTTGACAGCGAAATGGATGGTACTTTTTTCAGCAGTCCGTAGAAAAATCATTTACATGAGGTAGTTTAGAAAAGCGTTTACAATACGAAGGTCTGGCGAGACTAAAATGAGTCAGACTTTCTTATGTCAAATTTAATAGGATTGGAACGGGTATTTCTTTTCTAAGTCAGTAAATTTAGAATTTAAGTGTTGTCTTTTTTGATAGTAAGAAGTTGCCTTTGAATGATTGTAGATGAGAGTTTAAAAAGCTTCCTCTACCAAGGAATGCTTCGATTTTAGTTGCTAAAAAAAGCGGGACTGACCAGAAAGTCCGGGGCCAGAACAGGTTCTGTGACCTTCATCCAACACTTCGGGGGAAGCCTTAACCTCAATATCCATTTCCACATGATGTTTCCAGATGGTGTCTATAGCTTTGAGAATGGAAGATCAAAGTTTCACTTCACAACTCCTCCTTCAAACCAGGAACTGGACAAACTCCTTACAAGCCTTGTTCAGAGAGTGGTCAGGTTTCTGGAAAGAAGGGGACTCATTCAAAGGGATGAGGATCAGGCTTTTCTTTCAATAAACTCAGCCCCCTCGGCCATGGACCAGGTTCAATCCTCATCGATTACTTACCGAATAGCCCTTGGGAAAAACAAAGGGCAAAAGGCCCTGACACTGAAAACCCTTTCAGAAACAAACCACAGGGAGAAGCCTTTTCTGTCCAAACATTCCGGTTTCAGTCTCCACGCAGGGGTTTCCACAAAAGCCCACCAGAGGGAAAAGCCTGAAAGGATTTGTCGTTACATTTCAAGACCAGGTCTGAGTGAACAAAGGCTTTCTCTAAACTCCCAGGGAAAGGTGATTTATCAGTTAAAAACACCTTATGAAAACGGAACCACCCGGATTGTCCTTGATCCTCTGGATTTTCTCTCCCGTCTGGCTTCTCTCATCCCAAAACCCAGAACCAATCTCATAAGGTTCCATGGTGTGTTTGCCCCAAATTTCAAATATCGACACCTCATCACTCCAAAAACAAAAAATCTTGGAAAACAGACAACACAGCCCGAAAACTCCTCTTCAATGACCTGGGCCAGGAGGCTTAAAAGGGTTTTTGGAATGGACATTGAGGTTTGCCCGGAGTGTGGGGGAAAGTTAAAAGTCATTTCTTCCATAGAGGAGCCTGAGGTGATTGAAAAGATTCTCACCCATCTGGGGTTGGATTCAAAAGTCCCGGAACCCCATTCTCCCAGAGCTTCACCTGAAGAGGACGGTTTCGAATTTTCATGAGTTTTCTTTTGCTTCTGACGGGGGAATCAATCTTCCCTGTTATGGATTCCCTTATTCAAAAATTCACTTTTCCGGCCAAACCAGACTTGGAGTCATAAATTCTCAATCAAAATCTCACTCAAATGACCACAACATAGGATTCACTGGGTTTTACAAAACAAAAAGATCAGAAAAAAACCGGAAAACTAGGATGGAATATCTCTCAGTTTTACAAAAAATGTCTTTTATTCTGCTTATACCCTAATCCAAGAAAGTTTTGGCCAGATAATAAGGTTTATGACAGTTTCAGAGGATCAAAGTCCTCTAAATCAAGGAGGCTTATTTTTTAAATTATACCGATCGTGTTTGAATTTTCATGGGGCTTCCATAGGAGAAATCCGTGAAAAATCAAACCGGACCAGTACAACTCCCCTGTTTTTGACTTCAACTCATGGGGTTTGTTTCTTTGGTTTGCCATTTCGTCTTCGTGGCCTTTTAAATCCACCCATATAGGAATTCGAAACGATACTATATAAACCTCTTACAACCGCTCTGTTATATTCTTCTTTCGGATCATCATTAAAAAAATGAATTGAATTATGAACAAATCTTCTCCACCCGGGGCTATTGAACATAAAAAACGAAATATAGGGAAAGTGTTCGGTTATGGAAATATCCTCATCCTCTGGAAGAATGTAATCCATCAGATCCAGACCTCCTGTCACCGTTTCCACATATTTATTCTGGGACCAATAACTCAGAGCCTCTTCCATCGGTACGTCCCTGGTTATTTCGTTTTCAAGAAAATGTTCAAAGTTGGCGGATTTAACAAAAAAATGGATCAATTCGTGAAAAAGAACCGAATTCTCCGCAATTTCACCTTCTATAAAATTTTTCCCAATATTATTCGTGTTTACATAAATATCGTTTGTCGTAATTTCACCCCAGCCAACAAATATTCCATGGGTTCTTTCATTCTCCTCTTCACTCTCACCACTAACAGCACTGACAACACTCCAGTCATCTATATAACGAACATTGTTTAACCTGATTTTCGGGTTTAATGCAGCACCGAAAGTTTCTATAAAAAAACGACAGGCCATACTGTAGAGTTCTTTGACTGTGTCGGTTTTTTCAGAGGGTTCCACCACCCCCTGAAAAACACATTCATTGGAATAAACCCTGAAATGGAATGAAAATGAAACAATCGCAAGTGTTGTATGTATTATATATTTTTTAATGGTTCCTCCCCTATTCTATTTTTATTCTTTCTTTTTTCTCCAGAAAGCACGCAATGAATGAGATTTTTCGATTCTGGGTTGTCTCACCGGAGAGCATTTTAAAATATCTTTGGCCAACTCAAATTGATAATCACCGATATACGGACGGGAGTACCTTTTGTCTTTTTGGATTTTTCCCCTGAGAATTTCCCCCAAACGGCCTTCTTTACGAACACATTCCATAAGCCGGGCCAGTTCCTCCGGACGATTTTGTTCCCACTGGTTGTTTTTAAATGAAATGCTCTCAAAAAACAACCGATCCTGCAGGGAAACATAGTCGGAGTTTTCTCTTGTTCGTGACCCCCATTTCGACTAGACAGCTCGTTTGAAGGATTCCCCGTTTCTTATCAACTTCTGTCAAAAGCAGGGAACCGGCATCCGAGGTCACATAGCCTGCTGAAAAATCAGCAACCACCTTGCGTTGTCCCAAACCTTGAAATTCAATCTGTTTTGTAAAACACTCTGTACTCATAGGGAGTCCTTTCGTTGTTTGTTAACATCTCAATTTTATTGAGGAAAAACTGAAAGTCACTCCCTTTTTCTATTTTTTATGAGAAATGCGGGTCACGAACAAGTGAATGATAAAACACGGTTGAAATGGGGGTCGGGAGCGGGTATTCTGTGACTGTTTAAACACACTCGAATTTTCATGTTTTTTGGGAATTGAGGGTCTCTGATAATTCAAGACTAACCAGCCTGTTTTCAGGAGGTTTGAGGGAGAAAAAATGAAATTAGCTTTAATAATACTATGGATGATCTTGCCATCCTGTGCCTTTTTCAGCAAAAAAGCTGATAACAGCACAGCCATTGACAAATATGAAAAAAAGATGAGGAGTCTGGCCTCTTTCCCATACGGTTACAAACTGCACAAAACCAGTCTGACCCTTGTCGGTCCTGATGCTGATGTTATTCTTTTTTATAAAGACGGCGACGAGATTGTTATTAAAGTGTGTGAGAGGTACTCTGTTATTGATAAGAGGAGTGATTGTCAGTCCGACCTTTCGATAAGAGTTTCCGTTGAGGATTTCAAGAACAGGCTTAAACTTGCTTTAAGGGTCCCTGATTTCGACACTTTGGGGCAAAAGGAGGCGGAGCAATTGAAAGCCTATAGGGAGGAATTGAATCAACAAAGTGTTCAGGATTTGGAAAGACAAAGGGACGAAGTCCAAAGACAGGAGAATAGAATTCTGGGTTTTGTTAAAAGGTATGAGAATCCTGAGATCGTTAAGAATTGCCTGGATCCCTCAAAGACCTGTGAAGCGGAAAGCATTCCGGATCCACAAGAGTTGTCAGATTTGAGATTGAGAATTGAGGAGTTCAATAAAAAGATCAATGATGGTCAAGGATTGAGTGGTGCTGTTAAGGGGTTAAATTCCGCTATTGAGAGTTTAGTGGATAATGTGATTGGAGTTGAGGGGGATAAGATTCCTCACTTAAGTTATTCAAGGGATAAGACGGGTATTGAATACAGTGTTTTAAGAAGTTTTGTGAAGCCTTATGTGAATATTTCCGAAGTTCCCTTTGTTCCCGTGAAGGCTGGTGAATTTATGATGGGCAGTCCGGGTTCGGAGAAGGGCCGGGATGGGGATGAGTTGAGACACAGGGTGATTTTGAAAAAGGATTTTGAAATAAGTCCCATAGAGGTAACACAATTTCAGTGGTTTGATGTGATGGGTGGTAATCCATCCTATTTTAAGGAGGAGAGGTATTGTCCAGGGAGTCACATGGAAAGGGATGGTTTTTCAATGTGTGCCCTTTTTCCGGTTGAGAGTGTTTCCCATAAGGATGTGAAAAAATTTTTGAAGGCGTATAACGAGAGGGCTGAGAGAAAGGGTGAAGGTTATGAGTATCGTTTGCCAACAGAAGCGGAATGGGAGTATGCCGCAAGAGGAGGAACAACAACGGCATACTCCTTTGGTGACAATGTTTCAGATTTAAAGAAGTATGGCTGGTATTCAGAGAATTCCGGTGGTCAGACGAGAGTGGTGGCCACAAAAGGCCCTAATCCATTGGGTTTGTATGATGTTCATGGGAATGTGTGGGAGTGGGTGGAGGATTGGTATAAGGAAGACTATCCTGTGGGTCCACTCACTGATCCAAGAGGGCCGGAAGATGGCTCTTACCGGGTTCTGCGTGGCGGAAGTTGGTTCAACTTCGCTCGTAACTTGCGGTCGGCCAATCGTGGCATCAACAGGCCGGAGGTCCGCAACAGGGGTATCGGTTTCCGCCTTGTGAGGACACCCAGGTAATATTTGGTTCTTTTACACTTTTGCCCTGGGCAAAAAAGAAGGGGTGTTCGTGACCCCCATTTCGACTAGACAGCCCGTTTTTCCCTGTATTCTACAGGGCTTTTCCCAACCTATGAACATTCCATGGGTCTCACTTTCATCATCATCGGAAACAACACTCCAGTCATCAATATAACGAACACTGTTTAATTTGATTCTTGGATTCAGCTCAGCATCAAAAGTATTAATAAAAAAGGAACGTCTCGAAAAAGAGGTCCGGGCTTTAAAAAAGAAAACAGCATGAATGAACCCTTTTTGAACTTCTTTTAAAATTGAGCAATAAATATCTTGTTTTTATTGCCTGATATTGCCTATTTTGGCTTATTGTGGGATAATGTAAAATATGCTGTCATTTCAAATAGATAAAAAAATGACCCGCCAACTCATGGGCTTAAATGAACAGGTAGCCGAAAAACACGCCTTTCTAAAAACTCTACCAAAGGATGAAAAAGCCCATATCCACCGTTATGCCCGAATTAGCATGGTGGGAGCTTCAACGAGAATTGAAAATGCCATTCTGACAAATAATGAGATTGACTGGTTGGACTCTATTTTGAGCAGGGATGGAAAGCGAACAGCCCTGGAGGTTCACGGAAGAGAAATTCAAAACAAACTGTCCAAGGATAAGAAAAGAAGCGTTCAGGAGGTGGTCGGCTGTCGGACCGTTTTGCTTCTTATTTACGAACAAGCTCAAGACTATCTTCCATTAACTGAATTTACACTGAGGTCTCTTCACAATGAACTTCTTCGTTATGATTTAAGACCAGGGATAAAAAAAGGAGACTACAAAGATCAATCAAATTCCGTTATCGAAAAAAACCACAATACAGGAGAAAAAAGAATTGTCTTTCAAACAGCAGATCCGGGTGTTGCCACCCAAATGGCCATGAAGGAACTGGTGGAATGGTACAACAAAGCAATTAGAGAAGAACCATGGCCTCTGGCGGTTTCATGTGAGCTTGTCTATAGATTTTTAGCTATACATCCTTTTCAAGATGGAAATGGTCGTTTAGGTCGGGCCATGTTATTGATGTCACTTCTTCATTGCTCCCACAAAAAACTTGCAGAGGTGGCTTATTACTTAGCCATAGATCGTCATATTGAGCGACATAAGGAAGAATACTATATCATCCTTAACCAATGTTCAGGAGGGTCCTATCAGGTTGATCCGACTCAATATAAAATAGAGTATTTTGTCAAATACATGATTAAAATTCTTCAGGAATCCATGGACGATATAGATTTTTATGCTGACAGGGTCAAACATTACAAGAAACTTCCTCCATCTGCAATAGGGATACTAGCCTGTTTTAAAGAAAAAGCTGAAGAAAAAATAAAGACAAAGGAGTTACTGAAAAAAACAGGTCTGCCCAGAAGGACAATCACAAACGCACTGGAGACCCTTGTTGAAAAAAAATTCATAGCCCG
Source organism: Bdellovibrionales bacterium (assembly GCA_965218815.1). Classification (GTDB taxonomy): domain Bacteria; phylum Bdellovibrionota; class Bdellovibrionia; order Bdellovibrionales; family JAGQZY01; genus JAGQZY01. Next base: position 2,725,397 of record CBDCLX010000002.1, read on the forward strand.
CTATGGACAGGGGGCCGCAACTTATTATCAATTGATTTTTTAAATGTTTTGTTCGTGACCCCCATTTCGACTAGACAGCCCGTTTGACCGATTCCCTGTATTCTACTGATTCTCCAATGCGTTAGAAAACCAAACCAAATATTTTCCATTAGAAAAAACTATTGGTTAGAAACAGTTTTTTTCATTATGTTTTTTAAACCAAAAGGTTGTGAATATTAAAGCCCAAAAGGAGAAAAAATGAATCCATTCGTGCTTTTTTTTACTTTCATGTTTTTATTTTCAACCTCCTGGGGAATATATACTGAAGATGAAATTAAAAAAATGTGGGCCGATACCAATTACAGTTTTGATATTCTGTTTTATACGTTGGACGCAAATCTGTGTTACAAGTCAAAAAAAAAATTCAGTTCCTGTATGATGGCCTTTAATGATTTGCTTTTAAAGATCAAAAAAGAGGGTGAGGATGATAAATTCCATCAATTGAGAGTTTCTGATACTGGTGAATTGGAAATTGCCTCTATTACTGAAGAGGATTTTCCAAAAACAGAAGAAGACTTGTTGGTATCCATTAGAGAACGTAGAGAGGCTTTCAGGTTGTTTTATCGAAAGATTATGACTTCAAAGTCCGAAACGGACTCCCCGCTTTCTATTTTGCCATCAGTTTCTTTGGTGACTCTACCCAATCCTCATTTCCCCAACCCCTCTGTCAGTTACAAACGACATCAACCGGAAAAAACTCTTCTCTACAAACTCATCCAGGAAAATCTTTTGGACTTTTATCAACAAATGGACCGGGATTATGAAAATGGACTCCCTGAATTTGTCAAAAAGGAATTTGATGAATTTCTCAAGTGCGGAGTTCTGGCCCATGGGTTTCCAAGGGTTCAATGCACATCCTGCAAACATGAAAAGCTTGTGGCCTTTAGTTGTAAAAGACGGGGATTTTGTCCCAGTTGCGGAGCCAGGAGAATGGCTGAAAATGCCATCCATCTGATTGATGAGGTTTTTCCCAAAAAACCCATGAGACAATGGGTTTTGACTTTTCCCTTTGAGTTGAGGTTTCTGTTTGCCAGAGAGCCAAAAATCATGGGAGAGGTTCTCAGTCTTGTCAACAGGACCCTCTCTACATTCCTTGTTAAAAAAGCGGGACTGACCAGAAAGTCCGGGGCCAGAACAGGTTCTGTGACCTTCATCCAACACTTCGGGGGAAGCCTTAACCTCAATATCCATTTCCACATGATGTTTCCAGATGGTGTCTATAGCTTTGAGAATGGAAGATCAAAGTTTCACTTCACAACTCCTCCTTCAAACCAGGAACTGGACAAACTCCTTACAAGCCTTGTTCAGAGAGTGGTCAGGTTTCTGGAAAGAAGGGGACTCATTCAAAGGGATGAGGATCAGGCTTTTCTTTCAATAAACTCAGCCCCCTCGGCCATGGACCAGGTTCAATCCTCATCGATTACTTACCGAATAGCCCTTGGGAAAAACAAAGGGCAAAAGGCCCTGACACTGAAAACCCTTTCAGAAACAAACCACAGGGAGAAGCCTTTTCTGTCCAAACATTCCGGTTTCAGTCTCCACGCAGGGGTTTCCACAAAAGCCCACCAGAGGGAAAAGCCTGAAAGGATTTGTCGTTACATTTCAAGACCAGGTCTGAGTGAACAAAGGCTTTCTCTAAACTCCCAGGGAAAGGTGATTTATCAGTTAAAAACACCTTATGAAAACGGAACCACCCGGATTGTCCTTGATCCTCTGGATTTTCTCTCCCGTCTGGCTTCTCTCATCCCAAAACCCAGAACCAATCTCATAAGGTTCCATGGTGTGTTTGCCCCAAATTTCAAATATCGACACCTCATCACTCCAAAAACAAAAAATCTTGGAAAACAGACAACACAGCCCGGAAACTCCTCTTCAATGACCTGGGCCAGGAGGCTTAAAAGGGTTTTTGGAATGGACATTGAGGTTTGCCCGGAGTGTGGGGGAAAGTTAAAAGTCATCTCTTCAATTTTAATGATAAATACCTTCATTAATTTCATTTTAGCACTAATCAATTGAATTACAACCGAATCTGACACTCTACTTACCAAAGTTGGGATTAAGAATATAAGAAGAATAAAAGGCCTGGCTCTTGTTCATGGAAAAATCTCATCTTCTGTCCGTAAAGGGGCCTGTGAGTCCAATGGGGAGGCTCCAAAAAACTCAGACTTTAAGTATTCAAAATCACTGATTTAACGCAACTGCTGCTGTCAAAGTCGGAATGTACTATTTTTAAGAAAGAATATATAATCCACAAAATGGCGACCACTGACTTGTTTTTTTATCTAGTATTTTTTGACACAATTTGGGAAACTTCCTGAATTCTTTTTTCCAGATTATCACCAATGATATTCAGATATAACTCACTGAGGTCTCTTTTTTCATTTTCAAGACATTGTTCATTATAGACAATTTTTTTTTCATTGAGGATAATCAGGGAATCGCACAAGTTTATAATAAAATCCATAAGGTGGCTTGCGATCAGAAATGTCATTCCATTTAAAGATGATTCCCGAATTAGTTTTTTTAGAATAACAATTGAAGCAGCGTCCAGACCTGCCGTGGGTTCATCCAGAATCATAAGGGGTGGATTTAACAAGAATCCCGCTGCCAAAGCCACTTTACGCCTCATTCCGAAAGAATAGTTTTTTATCAGTGAATTTTGATCTGAGGAGGAAAGATCAAATAAATCGAATAACTCGCTGACGAGTTTTTTGTCTGGATGGGACTTTCCTTTAATTTCAAGCACAAAACATACATACTCATGACCGGACAAGTATTCGTAGAGATGGGGGGAGTCACTGATAAAATAAATATCTTTATCTTCAATATCCAGGGCCACATTGCCACCGTATTTGACTCTTTTCAAGATGGATTTTATCAGGGTTGTTTTTCCCACACCGTTTTTTCCCATAAGCCCACAGAGACTTCTCTTTTTTAAAGTAAAGGAAATGTTTTTCAAGACTTCTCTTTTTCCATAACTTTTGTTTAAATTTCTGACGTAAATCATTTCTTCCGACTCTCTAACAGGGTTTTTAATATAAAAAATACTGCCAATAAAGGCATTGCAACTGATGAGATCATACTCATGTTTCTGGTAAAGGAATTTGATAAAAATCTGAATTTAATCATTGATACATAGCAAACAATCAAGGGTAAAGGAAATAAAACAAAAAGAGAGACCGGATCAGGTTTTAAAAAGGAAAAGGTTAAAAACAATATTATAAAAAAAGCTGATGAAGTTGTTGTCCAGAAAAACACATCCACCCAAAAAGCCTTTTTTTCAGGGTCTTTGGTGTAATTGCGTAAATCATCATACATCTCTGTATTGTTATTTAGATCAAGTAGGAGGATAAGAATCAGAGGGATAAAGAGAAGAAATTCCGCTCCGTAAGTGATATGGTCTTTGAAGAGAAATAAAATAATAATATAGATCAGGGCTTCGATAGATCCGTATTTTATGACTTTTCTGTTCTTCCTCAGAAGATAACAGAGGTTTAAAAAATAAATGGATCTGAATGTTGAAGTCTTTTTTCTGTTTTTGAACAAATAAACTTCATCGGAAGGATTGTCTTTTTTCCTGGAGTTTTCCTGAATGACCAGAAGCCAACCAAGGATAAGGGAGTAGGGCAAAAATGCGATAATCATAAGTTTTGTCATAGAGGTTGTAATGGAAACACCAAGTATCAGGGAACTTGGGATGAATATTTCAAATAATAAAATAAAAAGTGACAGACAAAAGATCTGTGTGAATCTGATGAGTGGGATTATTTTCTTTAAATCATGGTTGATTAAGATATCCCGATCTTTGACATAAGATTTTAGAAAATAATAACCTCCGACTGGTAAACATAAGTAACTAAAAAGGATCAGGTTCAAAAAAACTGTGGGTTTTAAAATTGTTGTCAATCCTTTGAGGTAAAGAAGAGAAAAAATGAATAAAATTCCATAGGCAAGAAAAAAATCCCAAGTGTTTTCCCTGATGAAATGATAAAGCATTTTGAAATAATATTTGGAAATGACAATAATGGGCATGGGTAAAGTAAAATAGAAGGCGTTTTTTATAGAGTCAATTTAAAAAATTATTCTTAGTGATAATAATTTTGAATTTGTATTCTTCTTATACCCATACATGATCCATCATTAAACCAAAGCCTACCCCTTTTAGGCTGCTTAGAGGGAACCTTTAACCCTTCCTTCCTCCAAATCCTCAACACCCTTTTATGATTCACTTTCCATCCCTCTGTTTTCAGGAGAATGTCCCGAATCTAGTTGAAAATTGAGTTTTAACCCCTCTACATCCCAGTAAATATTATCGGCATACAACTGAAATAACTTTAATTTTCCGATTGGGTATTTGTGTTGTGAATTATTTCTGATCACTGATATCCATTGAGAATCACTGAAAAATGACTCTAAAAATTTCTTAAATAGTCAAAATCAATAAAAAAATTTTCTTAACGGGCTGCAGGCCGTATACCGGAAATAGCCAGGACCACTCCTAACTTGTTCTTTAGCTTGCCCGCACATTTCCAGGAGTTTATCATAACCTTGTTTTGAAAGGCCCCAGGTCCAGGTTTTAAAGTCAAAAAAGCGGACCCTATCGAAGATAAACTTTTCAGTGTTTTTTTGACTTTAAAGTTAGTATCATATATGATACTATATATCATGGATTGGCAAACGGACTTGGAAAACCCGAAAAATGTCAGATTCAATATTTTGCTGAATATTTGTATCCAATATTTTGGAAAACCAACCATAAAAGGAAGTCATCACAAATTTAAAACATCATGGTCAGGGGATCCAAGAATAAATATTCAGAAAGATGGGAAAATGGCAAAACCTTATCAGGTCAAGCAGGTGATTAAAGCCTTAAAGAAACTGGAGGAGGAAAAATGAATAAACTCTCAAGAAAAGAAAAAGAGAATTTGAAAAATATAACCCAAAAATACACCTACCGTGTTTACTGGTCTGAAGAGGATCAGGTTTATATTTGCGGTGCTTTGGAACTTCCATCTGTCCTATGTCACGGAGATTCCCATGAATCCGTTCTAAAAAAGGCAAAATCCCTTGTCTTTGATATTCTTCAGGATTTAAAAAAAGAAGGTGAACTGATTCCTGAACCTATCAGCTTAAAAAAATTTAGCGGTCAATTTGTCATCAGAACAACGGAAGACATTCACAGGCAATTGGCCTTTGAAGCAAAGGAAAAAGGTGTGTCCATCAACAGATTGGTTAACAGAAAACTGGCAACAGGTTAATTGACCCTCTCGTTCCAAAACAACTTTCAGTTTTTTGATTCTGAAGCCATGAGCTTAATGTACTCCTCAATCCGCCACTGGTGATGACAAATTCCCACATAGAAAAGTTCTTTCACTTTCTTTATTGCCCGTTGCCTTAATCACTGTTATTTTTACGTCTTGGGATACTCCCGTCAGTTGATTACCTTCAAATATGTTTTCTGATGGTGGTTTCATTTAAGAACAGATCAGATTTTTTGTTATTCTTTTCTTTAATCTTTGAAAATTTGTTTACAAAATTCCAAATCCTCTCAGTGATTCTTTCTGATATTATGGATTCTAAAGACTTTGGCGGAAAATCAGGCTGAAGATCAATGGGTACATATTTTTTCATCTCCCTTTTAAACTCACAACTCATGGGAACATTCACCCGAAAGAAAAAAGATTTCTTAGGTAAAAAAAGACTCTCTGAGGGGTTTCTCCTTAAAATAACACGCCAAAAACCAAAATCATTTTCAATATGGATGAACTTGATCTCATCCCAGGAAATAAAACATTCTCTTCCTAAAAGCCTAAAATTGAGAGCCTGATGCCCCTTCTTTATCTAAAAGGCATTTCCACTGGAAAAATAGCTGAAACTGTTGAGAATTTTTTTGGCAGGGGTTCAATGGGGTTGTTGATCCGGGTTACAGGGAGTCAAGGGAGGGTTGGCTGACAGTTCTGCGTTCTCTGATTAACAGAGGTTTTGAGTCTCCTTTGGTGGTTATTGGAGACGGTGCCCTTGGTTTTTGGTCAGCGTTGAATGAGCTTGAAGAGTTTAAGGATGTCAGGGGTCAGCGATGTTGGGTTCACAAGGTATCCAATATTCTCAACAGACTTCCCAAGCGTGTTCAGTTTGAGGCCAAAGCCCTTTGTCATGAGATGATGAAGGCCCCGGACAGGGAGTCAGCCGTCAGGGCGAGGGAGAGTTTCAAGTCTGTTTTTTCGGTGAAATATCCTAAGGCTTATGAGTGTTTGGCCAAAGACTGGGGGAGTCTGACAACTTTTTTTGATTTTCCCGCACCCCATTGGATAAGTTTGCGTACGACCAATCCCATTGAGTCGGCATTTGCCACAGTGAAGTTGAGGACAAAGACGAGCAAGGGTGCGGGGAATTGTTCTATGGCAGGGATAATGGCTTTTAAGCTGTTATCTGAATGTGAGAAGAAATGGAGGAAGATACGAGGTTGGCAGGAGATCAAAAAATTCAATAACAAACACATGACCCTGATTGAGGGAGTGGACAGCACATTTCACTTTTGGAACAAAAGGTCAGTGACAAAGCCTTTTCTTTTCCCTAGAATGGGGTCATGGGAAGGCTCAGGAAGTTATTTATTGTCTTTGTTGTTCTGGCGGGACTTTGTCTCAGTTCTGTGACTGGACTTTTGTTTTACTATGCCAGCACTCTGCCTCCACTTTTTTCTGTGGAGGATTACAGTCCTCTTCTTGTCAGTGAAGTGTATGCCCGTAACGGTGAAAAAATTGGAGAATTTTACCGTGAGAACAGAAAGCTGGTAAGCATTGAGGGGATTCCTGAAGATTTAATCAATGCCTTTTTGTCGGCTGAAGATTCCGATTTTTACTCACACAGGGGATTTAACTTTAAGGGGATGATCCGTGCCCTGATGGCCAATCTGACCACAGGAAAAAACACACAGGGGGCCTCCACCATCACCCAGCAGACAGCCCGGACTCTTTTTCTGAGTACTGAAAAAACTTATATGCGTAAAATGAAAGAGGCCATTCTGGCCAGACGCATGGAAAACCATCTTTCCAAAAAAGACATTCTTTATCTCTATCTCAACCAGGTTTATTTTGGACAGGGGGCCTATGGGGTGGCTTCGGCGGCTGAAACTTTTTTTCGTAAAGAGGTCAAAGAGATCAGTCTCCCTGAAATGGCTGTGCTGGCCGGCTCTCTCACAGCTCCCAGTATTTACAATATTGTGGTCAATCCCAAAAGGGCCAAGCTTCGTCAAAAGTATGTTTTGAAACGGATGCTGGAAACAGGTCGTATTGATGAGTCCCGGTTTGAAGCCGCCGTCAATGAAACTCTGGTGATTAACAGACAAAAGAAATACAAAAAAGTGGCCCCCTATTTTGTGGAAACCATTCGCCAGCTTTTGGTCAGGGAATTGGGTGAGGAAATGATTCTGGACAAAGGGCTGAAAATTTATTCCAGTCTTGATTTTGAAGCTCAAAAGAAAGCACAGATCAGCCTCAGGCAGGGGCTTCGGGAACTTGATAAAAGACAGGGCTTCAGGGGGGCCAAACGCAATGTGGACATTCATAACGGGGAAGGCTTAAAAGAGATCCTGACCTCTGAACGAAACCGGTTGATTGATGAGAATTATGAAACTTTTCAGGTCTTTGCCGATGGCAGCACAGACAAATACGGGGAATTCAGGTTTTATGAGGAAAAAGATGAAAAGGGCCAGACCCTTTCCAACATTCCCCCCTACACAAAAATCGGAGACATTGTGGAAGCCGTTGTCATGGAAGTGGATGACTCAAACTCCTTGGTTCTTGTTCATTTTGCCGAGTCCAGGGGATTGATTCCCTTAAAATACATGGCCTGGGCCAGACCCCCTGATCCCAATCAGATATACAGGGAGGACCTCCATATTAAAAAACCCTCCCAGGCCCTCCGCCCTGGAGATGTGATTGATGTAAGAATTGTGAACCCCACAGTTCTTGGAATTGAGGTGGAAAAGGGCTTTGACAAAGATCTCAGGGATTATGCGGAACTGGCTTTGGAACAGGAACCCCGGGTGGAAGCGGCCCTTCTGTCCTATGATTTAAAAACAGATGATATTATTGCCATGGTCGGTGGTTCCAATTTTAAAAAAACCAAACTCAACCGCACTTACCAGGCAGTGAGACAAACCGGTTCCTCCTTTAAACCCATTCTTTATGCGGCAGCTCTGGATCGGGGTTTAACCCCTGCAAGTTCCATCATGGGAGCCCCCATTGTGTACAACCAACAGGATGATGAAAGCAGGGACAAACAGGATCAGACAGGCAACAGGCACAAAGCCTCTTCTGAAGAGGAGGAAATTGAAAAAGAGGTCTGGAAACCAGGGAACTACGGAGGTCGTTTTACCGGGGATATTTTATTCCGCAACGCTTTGAAAAAATCCCTGAACACCCCCACCATCCGCATTCTGGAAAAAACGGGGGTGTCCTTTGTAGCAGAGTATGCCAGACGATTGGGGATTTTCAGCCCCATTAATATGGATATGTCCATGGCTCTTGGTTCCAGTGGGGCCACTCTCTATGAAATGACAAAAGTGTATTCTGTCTTTGCCAGACTTGGAAAAAATATCAAACCCATTATTATCCATGAAATCAAGGGTCGAAATGACGAAATCATTGCACAGAAAATCTCCTTTGACCGTCGCTTTCAGGATCAAATCGACAATCTCCAGAAAGAATTTGCCAAAAAAAGGGATGAATACAATGCCAGTCTGCTGGCAACAGATGAACAGGTCGGGGGGATTTCCCCTTTCTTCTTTAATGATCCTGGTCAATTAATTTCTCCCCAAACGGCCTACATCACAACCACATTGTTACAGGCTGTGGTCAATGAAAGGGGAGGCACGGGGGGACGGGCCAAGAGTCTCAATCGGGAAATTGGAGCCAAGACCGGAACCACCAACGGATATCATGATGCCTGGTTTGTCGGTTACACTCCTCAGGTGAGTACAGGTGTCTGGGTGGGTTATGATCAGGAAAGATCCCTGGGGCGGGGGGAAACGGGAAGTCAGGCGGCTCTGCCCATCTGGCTCAAATATATGTCAGGGATTTTTTATGGAGTTCCAAAGGAGGGTTTTCCCGTTCCCAATAATATTGTGTTTGCCAATATTGATAATGAAACCGGTCAACTGGCCACAGCCCGAAGTCACGAAGTGATTCGTCAGGCTTTCTTTTCCGGCACGGAACCGGGGCTTGAAGAGGAAAAGGAAAATTTACGGAAAGCAGAGGAAGACCGGATAAACCTTTATCGTGAAGAGTTCTAAAGAGTTTTCCTGAAAATGTTTATTGAACTTGAGGGTGTCAGGCAGAACAATTTAAAAAATATTGCAGTGAAAATACCTGTCAACTCTTTCACCGTGGTGTGTGGCCCCAGTGGTTCCGGAAAAAGTTCTCTGGCTTTTGAAACTCTTTTCGCTGAAGGACAAAGGCATTATATCGAAAGTCTTTCCAGCTATGCCCGTCAGTTTTTAAACCAGGCTCCAAAACCCCTTCTCGATAAAGTCAGGAATATTCCACCGGCTGTTGCCCTGGAACAAAAAAACACCGTGAAAAACAGTCGCTCCACTGTGGGGACCACTTCTGAAGTGATTGAATATCTCCGTCTGTTTTACTCAAAGCTGGCCATAGCCTATTGCCCCCAGGGGCATGGTCCCATCACCAGTGATTCACCAGGCTCTGTGGCCGACCGTCTTATCCGGGAATGGAGTGAAAAAAGAGTTTACCTTTGTGTCCCTCTTAAACAGGATAAAAAGAGATTCAGGGGATTAACCCTTGTTCAGTCCCTTCTGGCTGATGGTTTCCATCGTCTTTTGGTTAATAAAAATCGTTTAAAACAGAAATCTGATTTTAAAAGTCTGGAAATCAATCCAAAGACAAAAACCAGAGACCTGCCGAAAAAGGATTTTTATCTGGTGATTGATCGTTTGGCTGTGAGTGAGCAGGATCGGGGACGACTGGTGGATTCTGTCAGTCAGGCCTATGAAATGGCGATGAAATACAATGAGCAGTCCAAGGGGTTAGTGACCCTTGTTTCAACAGACAATGAAATAAGGCATTTTAGTGAAAGTCTTTCATGTTCAGAGTGCGGGGAGACTCTCCCTGCCCCAAGTCCCCAAGTCTTCAGTTTTAACTCTCCCGTTGGAGCCTGTGATCATTGTAACGGCTTTGGCAACCGACTGGATATTGATGAAGCCAAAGTGGTTCCAGACCCCAATCTCTCATTAAGACGGGGAGCCATTCTGCCCTTTTCCATGCCCAGTGCCGCAAGAGCCAGGCAAAAACTGATAAACTATTGCAAAACAAAAAAAATTGACAGGGATAAAGCCTGGAATCAGCTTCCTCCCCAACAAAGAGGTCTCCTGTGGAATGGGGATTCCCGCTTTTATGGGGTAAAGGGTTATTTTGAACATCTGGAAACCAAAAAATACAAAATGCACGTCCGGGTTTTTCTGGCTCGTTTTAAAACAGCTTTCACCTGTCCGGAATGTCAGGGTTCCAGACTCAAGTCATTGACGGGGCATTTTAGGATTCAGGACCAATCCATGACTGATCTTTGCGAAATGAGTCTCAAACAACTTTATCATTTTATAGAGTCTTTAAAACTCACTGACTTTCAGAAAAGTCTGGTTAAAAATGTCCATGAACAACTCGTGATCCGCCTTCGCTTTCTCAACGAAATAGGAGTTCATTACCTCAGTCTCTCCCGACCAACCCGCAGTCTTTCGGGAGGGGAGTTCCAAAGACTTCTGTTGGCCAAACAGCTGGGAATGGGTCTGTGCCAGACTCTGTATGTTATGGATGAACCAACCATTGGACTTCATCCACGGGATAATGGCCAACTCATCAGACAATTGAAACAGCTCAACAAACTGGGGAACACTCTGGTTGTTGTGGAACATGATCAGGACATCATCAGGAGCAGTGATTATATTATTGAGATGGGTCCGGGTTCCGGTTATAAGGGGGGACAAATTATTTTTTGTGGGGATCAGAAGGCCTTTCTTGCCTGCAGGACTTCCAACACCAATATGTTTCTCGGAACATCCAGGGAGATCTATTCTCCCAGACCTGTGGATATTAAAAATTGCAAATATTGCATTGAAATCAAAGGTTGCAGTGGTCATAATCTGAAAAATATTTCAGTGAAAATACCACTCAACCGGATTGTCACTGTCACGGGTGTGAGTGGATCAGGAAAGTCCACCCTTGTGACTGAAACCCTCTACCCGGCTCTCCTCACTGAACTGGGTGTGGAGTACGCCCGTGGGGAGCTGTATAAAAAATTAAGGGGTGTGGAAAATTTAAAAAATGTTCTCCATATCAATCAATCTCCTGTGGGTCGGTCCGTTCGGAGCAATCCGGCCACTTATCTGAAAATCTTTGATATTATCCGGGATATTTTTGCCTCCACCCTGGAGGCCCGCCAGAGAGGTTACAGAGGGGGGACCTTCAGTCTCAATATTGAAGGGGGAAGGTGTCCTGTTTGCAAAGGGTTGGGTTATGAACTCATTGATATGGCCTTTATGGATGACATTAAAGCCACCTGTCAGTCCTGTGATGGCCTGAGGTTTCGTGGGGAAATCCTTGAGATAAAATACAGAAACCGCAACATTCATGAAGTTCTTCAAATGACAGTGGCCCAGGCCATGAATTTTTTTGTTTCTTACCCCAATATCAGAAAACCACTGAATCTTTTAAAACAGGTGGGTCTGGAGTATCTCACTTTGGGACAAAGCACGTCCTCTCTCAGTGGGGGGGAATCCCAAAGAATAAAAATTGCAAGGGAACTTTATAAAACCAACCAAAAAGCCACTTTTTATATTTTGGATGAACCCACCACCGGTCTTCACTTTCGGGAGGTTCAGCTTCTGATGTCCATATTGCATCAGATTGTGGAATCCGGAGGCAGTGTTTTGCTTATTGAACATAATATGGAGGTCATGGCCAGATCTGATTATATTATTGATCTTGGTCCTGAGGCAGGTGTGGATGGGGGCCGACTTGTTGCCCAGGGTTCACCTCTTGAACTTTGTAAGAGGAAAACCCACACCGGTCGATACCTGAAAAAGTATCTGAACTGACCTGCATTTGCCGGCCGGACTAGACCTAGGACCCGATCCCTGCCCCTTTGGAGTTTTAAGCCTTAAGTTCTGAATTTTTATGGGTTTTAATAATGAAGAGGTTTGGGCTAGCCCGACCTAGAGAAGGTGACTATGGGGTTCATCCATATTTTTTTAATTGCAACTTTCACAGGGCTATTAGTCTTTGCTCAAGGTCCTGGGGATGAAGCTGAAGTTTTGAACGGAGAGAACACTGATACCAGTGAAAAACTTTTTGAAGAAGAGGAAATCTCCTCTGAACCTGAACCTGAAATTGCAACTGACCAGGACTATAAACCCACCCCCCCCCGTCTGCGTCGTCGCAGCCGCTTTGGTCAAAAAAACGATAAAGCCATTGAAGACCTGAAAAGCAGAAAAGCCAAAAACTCTGACGTGGATTTTCCCACAGACCCTGAGATCCCCACAACCCCTGTGAAGGATATTCAGGTTCAGGGTCAGGACAAAAAAAAGAAACTGACTTTTGCTGAAGCCCATCCGGAGGATATTACTGACGAAAACTTTCCTGATCTGATTAAAAGTTTTGACTATCCCAATGCCAATATCATGGATGTGGCCAATGCCATTGGAAAGTTGACAAAAAAGAATTTTATCATTGAACCCGGAGTGAGTGGTAAAATAACCATTGTGGCTCCCACTCCTGTGACCGTGGCTCAGGCCTGGAAACTTTTCCTTTCAGCATTGGCCATGAACGGTTACACTATTGTTCCCACAAATGACGGCTATTTAAAGATTCGAAAAGCAACCAATGCCATCAATGATTCCATTGAAACTTACTCGGGGGCCTACTATCCCACTTCCGATCAACTCATCACCCGTATTATTCGTCTCAAGTACATACAGGCATCCTCCCTTAAAAAGAGTCTGGAAAAGTTTGTCCCCAAAAACAAGAAAACGGGAAAAGTGGAGGCCTATGATGACACCAATTCCGTTATTATCTCCGGTTACGGTTCAAGTGTTCAGAGAATATCCACCATTATTGAGGAACTGGATAAACCCGGTTTTGAGGAACGCCTGGAAGTGATTCCCATTCGTCATGCCAAATCAAAAAGTATTGCCGACCTGGTGATGAACATTATCAAGGGGGGGGAGAAGACAAAAAAAGGCGGTCGATTTTCCCGTTCCCGTTTTAAGAATAAAGCGGAAAGAGTTGAAAATTTAAAACTGGTGACTCCTGATGAGAGAACCAACTCCATTATTGTTGTTGGCAATGCCCAGGGGATCCGGAGAATCAAGAAGTTGGTCAAACAACTGGATTATCCTTTGGACCCTGCGGATGCCGGAGGGGTGTATGTTTATTATGTCAAACACGGGGATGCCAATTTGATTGCGGAAACTCTTTCAGGAGTGACTCAGGAGGATGCCAAAAAGACTAAAAAAGGGAGTAAAAAAGATGATAAAAGCTTTATGGCTCCCAAGGCACAGAAACCCATTTTTGGAGGCAGTGTGGTTATCAAGGCAGATGAAAACACCAACAGCCTCATTGTGACAGCCAGCAAACAGGATTACCAGGTGGTCAGAAACCTGTTGGCCAAAATTGATATTCCAAAAGATCAGGTTTTTGTGGAGGCTATTATCATGGAGATGGAAGCCAGCACTGAAGACATCTGGAATCTGAATTATATGAAGTTTTTCAAGGGAAAGAATAAAACAAACACCAATAATAATCAGGGAGGAGGAGCAGCCCGGGTGGGTTTCACAGGGCGGAACTTTGCCCCGCTACTTCATCCTGCTGGAAGTTCGGGAGCTATCCTCAATCTGGGAGATCCAAAGGAAACCATTCAACTCACTATGGGGGGGCAGTCAGTTGAAATCCCAAGTCTTCTGGCTTTGATTAATTTTCTAAAGAAAAAGACCAATGCCAATATCCTGTCCACCCCCCATATTCTGGCCATGGATAATGAGGAATCGGAAATTGAAGTGGGGGAAGAGGTTCCGGTGGGGGGCACCCAGAATTTTTCAAATCAGGGGATAACCTCCATCACTCCCCAGTTTAAACCAGCCACCATTTTACTTAAAATCAAACCTTACATCAGCCCTGACTCGGATATTGTCCGTTTGGAGGTGGAACAAAAAATTCAGAAAGTGAGTAGTGAACCCATCAGGGCATCGGCTCTGGCCCAGTCCACACAATCTTTGACCAAGAAGCTTATTAAAACAAACATTGTTCTTGAAAGTGGACAAACCGCTGTTCTTGGTGGATTGATGGAAGACGAAGACAGTATTGAAGAGGACAAGGTTCCACTCCTGGGGGATATTCCCATCCTTGGCTGGTTGTTTAAAAACAAATCAATTACCCGGATTAAGAAGAATCTGGTGGTGTTTTTAACTCCAACGATCATCCGCAGTTCATTCGGACATAGACGACTGCTCCATAAAAAGATTAATCAACGTATCGACTGGATTAAAAAGTATCATGGGGGCAGGGATCCCTACGGTGAGCGTTTTAACAGTCTGATTGAAAGTTCTGTTTCCACAACAAATCCTGGTGAGGCGGAGTGGGACCTGGAAGAGGTTGTTCCCCGGGAAAATGAGAATGATGACGCTGGTGAATCAAAACCCACTCCCTTGGGTGATGATGAGCTAAGGGTGAATCCTGTTGATGAAAACACGGGCGTAGAGGATATTAACCTAATGAATATGAATGAGCCACTTCCCATTGGAGGGTTTCCTGAGGAAATATCAGTGGGTGTGGGTGATGAATCAGTGGAAACTCCTGGACCAGCCAGGGATTCATCAATGTTTTGGAACACGACTCCCTCTTTTGACCAATCATTAGAGGAGAGCACTGAAGAAAATTTTGAAAACCAGGAATTACCTGAGGTGCCCCGGCAATGATGGCCCGGAGTCCCAGTCATACCAATCTCATCCAAAACTGTGGCAGTGACAGAAGGAAATTCAGTGGGTGTGCAAGTAGTTACGTTTCATCCTTGTATTGAAGGGAAAGGATAATGGCCCAGAGTCTCAGTCTTGCCGGTCTTATTCAGAAATCCACCAGCCTTTCCCATGACCAGATCCAGATTCTTCTGGACTCTGATTTTGGTGGCCGGAAAAGTATCCGTGAAAGTCTTGAAGAGTTGGGGGAACCCACGGTTGACCAGGTTTTGACACAACTCAGTCGAAGACTGGGCATTGAGTTTGTCAAGGAGATCATTATCAATGATATTTCCATGGATATGACTCGGGGAATATCCATTAACTATGCCAAGAGTTATGAGATTTTACCTTACAAGGATGAAAGGGATGAGATACTGGTTCTTACCACAAATCCCCTCAATCTCACTGTTCTGGATGATTTGAGACTTATTTTTAAAAAGAAAATCACTCCGGTTCTCACCACTAAACTCAAACTTCTGGATGCTATCAACCGGGTTTATGAAAAAGGAACGGCTGATCTTGAGGGTCTGGATGACATTGCTGAGGAGGATTATGATCTGGATGAGCCTATCATTGATTTACTGGAGGCTGCTGATGATGACGCTCCGGTGATTCGCCTGGTGAACACTTTGCTTTCACGGGCTGTGAAAGAGAAGGCTTCAGACATTCATGTGGAACCTTATGAAAAGGACATGGTGGTCCGCTTTCGGGTGGATGGTATCCTCTATGATGTTTTCAAGCCCCCAAAAAAATTACAGAATGCCATTATCTCAAGAATTAAGGTCATGGGGAATCTTAACATTGCTGAAAAGCGTTTGCCCCAGGACGGACGTATTCCCCTGAAGATTGGTGGAAAAGATATTGATGTGCGTTTGAATGTTGTTCCCACGGCCCATGGGGAAAGGGCGGTGATGCGTCTTCAGGACCGGTCCAATGTGATCCTCAGTCTGGAACAGTTGGGTTTTTCTGAAGAGAGTTTAAGGGCATTGTCTGATCTTA
This sequence comes from Bdellovibrionales bacterium, assembly GCA_965218815.1. Taxonomy (GTDB): domain Bacteria; phylum Bdellovibrionota; class Bdellovibrionia; order Bdellovibrionales; family JAGQZY01; genus JAGQZY01. Next base: position 2,741,457 of record CBDCLX010000002.1, read on the forward strand.
TTGGCAGAACCTATGGTATTATTCTGGTGACCGGTCCCACGGGCAGTGGCAAATCCACCACTCTTTATGCAAGTCTGCAAAAACTCAATTCCATAGACACTAATATTATCACTGTGGAAGATCCTGTGGAGCAAAGAATTCAGGGCATTGGCCAGATACAGGTGAATTCAAAGATCGGACTCACTTTTGCCAGTGGTTTAAGAGCCATTCTTCGTCAGGACCCTGATGTGATTATGATCGGAGAGATTCGGGATCTGGAAACAGCAGAGATTGCCATTAACTCATCCCTCACAGGTCACCTGGTGCTCTCCACCATTCACACCAATGATGCTGCCGGAGCCTTTCCCCGCCTTATTGATATGGGTTGTGAGCCTTTTCTCATAGCCACTTCCCTGTTGGGTGTGATTTCCCAGCGTCTGGTTCGGGTTCTCTGTCCTCATTGCAAACTTCCCCACAAACCATCCAGCTTTGAAATACGCAGTCTTGGAGTGAATCCAATCCAACTGGCCAGAGCCAGTATTAACAAAGCCGTGGGTTGTAACAAATGCAACAACAAAGGCTATATTGGCAGAACCCTTATTCAGGAAATGCTTATGATCACTGAGGAGATACGCACTCTGATTATGCAACGGCAGGACTCCGGAGCCATCAAGAAGAAAGCTGTGGAACAGGGAATGAAAACCTTTCGGGACCATGGTGTGCAAAAGGTCCTGCACGGAATCACCACCATTGAGGAACTTTTTTCAAACACACAAGAAGATATTTAATCCATCTGGTATTGGCAAATTTATGGTCGTTGGTTTATTCACAAGATTCATCATCGTGTTTTGACTCACATTAAAAACTTATCGGAAAAGCAGTAAAGGATATTTGTTGTCACAACCTTGCCAAATGAGAAAATCAGTTAAAAACACTCTTTGTTGGCTGTCCCTGTGGAGTCTGATGACTGTGGCCTGCCAGTCCCTTCCCCTCTCTGAAAAAGTAACAGGTTCTCCCATCACCCATGGAACTGACAGGCCACCTCCTGTCCACCAGGAACTGAATCCTGGTTTTTTGACAAACCAGGCTCCACGTCTGGGTCTGATTTTAGGAGGTGGTGGGGCTTTGGGTTTTGCCCATATTGGAGTCCTGCAGGAACTGGAAAAGCAAAAAATTCCTGTTCACGCCATTGCGGGCCTTGAGTGGGGGAGTCTGGTGGCAGGGGCCTATGCCCTGAAGAACAAAGCCCATGCCATTGAATGGAAACTTTTGAAACTTCCAATTGAAAAATTTGAAAAGAGATCTTTTTTTAAAAAAGGTCAGAAGACCATCCATATCTCAGAAATGGATTCTTTTCTGGATGAGCTTTTTTTAAAAAACCGGTTTGATGATCTGGAAATCCCCTTCGCCTGTCCCTTTGGAGATCTCAGGAAAGAAAAAATAAAACTTCAAAGTCGTGGTTCCCTTAAAAGTGGAATCAAGGCCTGTTGGCCCCATCCCCCCCATTTCGCTGTGGAGGAAGTGGCAGGGACATTGAATGCTGTCCCCCTGGTCGTCCGCTTTTTAAAAAGTCAGGGAGCTGATATTGTGGTTTATGTGGATGTGTCTTCATCCAACCGGCTGATGAGTCAGAAGGATCATGAACAAAATCCCCAGGTCTCCCTGCTGTGGACCCAACACAAAGCCTTTGTTGACTGGATAGAAACCTCCCTCGTTGACGATATTATCAGGTTGTCCTTACCTGGAGATTATATTAATTCTTACAGGTCCCTGAGGGCTTTGGTGAGAATGGGACAGATTAAAAGCCAGTCACAGATTAAAAGCCTCTCCAAAAAACATCATTTCTGACAGAATCCATCCAGGACTTGACATTTTCGGTTAATGTCTTTAAATATCCGGTTATGGTTATAAATAATGGGCTTAGTTTTGGATGAAATTGTCATGAGACAGCAAAAACAGTCAAATCCCAAACCGTCCTCCAGTCTGAGTCTTGTATCATGAAGGTCTTAATCACAGGAAACCGTAATAAGGATATGGCAAAGGAGATTGTGGATATTTTTGAATCTTCCGGTCACTCATGTCACTGTGTCAGTCGTAGTAATGGTTACGACTTTGAAATGGGCCCCGCTTCTGTCATTTCAGACATTACCGAGCTTTCATTGAATTTTGACATATTCATTAATCTTTATGCCAATTTCTTTTTTAATGCCAGTGTTCTCTCTCACAAAATTTTCACTTTCTGGTATGAAAGAGGTTTTTCTGATAATTATATTATTAATATCGGTTCTGATACAGATCGGGTAAAAAAAGGTAGTAAAAGTCTCTATCATTACGAAAAAAGAACTCTTAGGGATATGAGTGCGGGTCACAGCATTCTCAGCGTTTGGAAAGAAGCTCCAAGAGTGACTTACATTTCCTTTGGTACCATGGAAAACCGTAGTGAGGAGCATCCGGGTCGAAAGTGTTTAAAATTAAGGGAAGTGGCTGAATATATTTACTGGATCACACAACAGCCAAAGCATCTCCATATTCATGAACTCGCCATCAGTCCCATTCAAAACAGGGATGACTGAAACAGGTTTGTTTTTATGATAAAATGGATTTTTTGAACTACTTGCACACTCACTGAATTTTCTCCTGTCACTGCCAGAAGTGAGAGCAGTTACCTTTTTAAAAAGTGCACTGGTCCGGTCCTGCATCATATCCTTTCCTTCCGTGGTTCACGGCAAAAATCAGTGAGGTTGGAGTGTGGCTTTTTCAAATAAGGAACGGGAAAAAAACCTGAAAAAACTGGAAAAAGAGTCTTTTGATCTGGTTGTTATTGGGGGGGGGATCACAGGGGCCGGAATTGCCAGGGATGCCTCTTCCCGGGGAATGAAAGTGGCTTTGATAGAGGCCGGGGACTTTGCCCGGGGAACCAGTTCCCGTTCTTCAAAACTGATCCATGGGGGCATCCGGTATCTTGAAAATTTTGAATTTTCCCTGGTTTTTGAAGCCCTCTCAGAAAGAGCCCTGCTTTTCAAAATAGCCCCCCATCTGGTTCATCCCCTCAGGTTCATGATTCCAATTTATAAAAATTCAAGGGTGGGTTACTGGAAAATGCGGGCCGGTTTGTGGCTTTATGATTTATTGGCTCTTTTTGAAACTCCACAGGGACATGAAAGTTTTAACCCCGATGAAGTCAAAAAAAGGGTTCCTGATATAGAGTTACAGAATCTTGTTGGAGCCATGGAATATTCGGATGCTTACATGGATGATGACCGGCTGGTGATTGAAACCCTCAGGGATGCTCACAGGCGGGGATCTGTTCTCTGTAACTATACAAAAATGCTTTCAGCAGAGAGACAAACCAATGGCCTTGTGCGTTGGATTCAGGTTTCTGATGAACTGACAGGAAAGATCTTCAGGCTCTGTGGAAAACAATATGTTTCCGGGGTGGGACCCTGGACGGATATTCTGGGAAAAACCATTGATAAAAAATGGCAATCCAGACTGCGACCCACCAAGGGCATTCATCTGGTTTTTCCAAAAAAAACAATTCCTGTGAAAAGAGCCGTTGTGATGGCTGTTGAAGAAAGAATTATTTTTGTCATCCCACGGCATGAATCAGTGATTGTTGGCACCACGGATACGGATTACAGGGGAGACCCCTCAGAGGCCACTGTTGATATTGAAGATGTGGATTATCTTTTAAAGAGTCTCCACCGGTATTTCCCCGGGCTTGGAATCAGTGTTGACAATATCATTTCATCTTATTGTGGAGTGCGGCCGCTGGTTCGTGACAACTCCATTTCCGAGGGAAAAACCAGTCGTGAATACATCTTTTTTTCCCATAGCCCCAATCTCAGCTTTGTGGCTGGCGGCAAATACACCACCTATCGCAGAATTTCAGAGAAAGTTGTGGACAATATCCTCCATAAAATGAATTTTGAGGAGGCTATGGAATTTGGAGTGACCCAAACCCGACAGCCCCTCAATCCAAAAATCACCCCCTCCCTTTATAAAGGCATTCAATCCCGTGTGTTGGAGATATCCAGGGAGTATGGTTGCCATAAAAAAACAGTTGAGAGCCTTGTAAAACGCCATGGAGATGAAGCCCTTTGGATTCTTGAAAACATTCAATCCCTGCACTCGGATCACTCTCCCCATGAAGCCCTCTGGATGGGAGAAGCTGTTTTTGCCATCCAGGAGACCATGTGCCTGAATTTAGTGGATTTTTACTGGCGTAGAACCCCTTTGTTTCTCTACTTTGGAGATCATGGATGTCAGTACATTTCTTTTATCTCCAGAGTTTTTGCTGATTATTATGGCTGGAACAGGGATGAGCTGGAATGGCAGGAAAATCAATTGCAAAAACAAATCCGGAAGGAACTGGCCTGGAAAGACTCAAATTCAAAATGATATTGACTGATTTTTAATTCAATCTTAAAGTCGGATCAACAAAAAGGTCTGTCATGGATTTGTTCGTAACATTTTTTAAACGGTTTTCCTCTTGTTTTTCCAATGATATTGCCATTGATCTGGGGACGGCCAATGTTCTTGTCTATTCAAAGAGCACCCAAAATATCATATTGGACGAGCCTTCAGTGGTTGCAATTCAGAAGGATTATGGACATAAGAGCCGGGTCCTGGCTGTGGGGAAAGAAGCCAAGAAAATGATCGGTGTCACACCTGAGAACATTGTAGCCATTCGTCCCATTAAAGATGGGGTGATTGCCGATTTTGAAGTGACCCAATCCATGTTAAAGTATTTTATTTCCAAATCCACAGGTCAACAGAAAGCCTTTATTCGACCCCGTATCAATATCTGTGTCCCATACGGAATCACCCAAGTGGAGAAAAAAGCAGTGCAGGAGTCCGCCATATCAGCCGGTGCCAGGGAGGTTTATTTGATTGAGGAACCTATGGCTGCGGCCATTGGAGCCGGCCTTCCCGTCGCCGATCCCATCGGGAATATGATTGTGGATATTGGTGGAGGAACAACAGGGGTGGCCGTGATATCCTTGGGAGGGATTGTCTTTTGCAAGTCCATCAAAGTGGCCGGGGATAAGCTGGATGAAGCCATTATCAATTATATCAGACGGCAGTTTAATCTTCTCATCGGTGAGAGAACAGCCGAGCAGATCAAAATCACCATTGGCAATGCCTATCCCTTTGATAAGTCCCGCTCCATGGTCATCAAAGGCCGGGATCTTGTGGAAGGGAAACCCAAAACCATTGAAATCACAAGTGAACAAATCAATGAAGCCCTGAAAGATGTGTTGGCTGAAATTGTGGATGCTGTCCGAACCACCCTGGAAAAGACCCCTCCTGAACTGGCCTCAGACATTGTGGACAATGGTATTGTGTTGACAGGGGGGGGGGCCAATCTTCATAATTTTGATGTTCTTCTCCGGGAAAAAACAGGATTGCCTGTCATTATTGCCGAAAACCCTCTCACCTGTGTGGTTATGGGGTCAGGCAGGGTTCTTGAGGACATCCACCTGCTCAAACAGGTTTCTACCAACTAATATCTGTCGTGAAAGAGGCTGTAAAAAGGAAATCGTTACGGCAGCTTGTTTTTATATGGTTTTTTCTTTTTACTCTGATTCCCCTTATTGTTCTGGCTGTTATCATTCAAAATCAATATCAGAAAAGTATTAACCAGCAGATCAAAAACCGTTTGGCTGTTCATGTGCGGGAACTGGAGGGCCTTTTTAAAAAAGAGCGTTCCGGCATGGAAGGGTTTTTGGAAAATTTTCTGAAAGATCAATCCCTGATTGAATCCCTGGGTTCCTCTGATCCCTCCATCCTTGAAGCCGTTCTGGCTGAAAAAGTAAAAAATTTTTATCAAAAGGAAATAAAAATCTACACTGCTGGCGGACAGGTTTTCACCCATTTTGATGAAAGTAACCGGAATATTCATGTTCAACCCGATCTGTCCATGGAAATTCGTCTTTTTTTGGAGGGGGAGGATATCCTGTATCAGGCTCTCTTTCAGAAAGACGAAAATGGAAAAAGAAGCTCACTCACTTTATCCATTATTCGCAAGGTTGTGGGGGCTTCATCGGGAACCCTTGGTTATATGGAAATCATTCTGCCCATATCCTCCATCTATCTTAAAGGCATCAGTGAAACAATTGGAGCGGAAGTGGTCTTTTTTAACAGGGAGGGCCATATTTTGCTGAACACTCTTCCATCATCTCTTGATAAGGAAAACCTCGGCCCCTATTTTCTGAAAGGGCAGGACACTTTCTTTGAATTCATTATTGCCCGTGTTCCCTATGCCTTTATGTCCACCTCCATCCATTGGGGAAAACGGGAATTTTTAATGGGTATTGGAACTTCAAAAGATGAGGCTGAAACCAGCATACGGAAAGTGAATTATGTCATTGTCTTCACTTTTTTCAGTTTTTTCCTTTTTTTAACCGTGTTCAGTTTTTACTTTGTGCGTGAGGTGATCCGGCCCATTGAGGCTCTTATAAAGGCATCAAAGGAGTTAAAGGAAAAAAGAAAGGCCTCCTTTATCCCCAATCACAGTCAAACAGAAATTGCTGAATTGGTTGATGCTTTTAATGAAATGAGCGGCCAGATCATTGAATCCGATAAAAAAATGAAAAAACAACTGAAACTTCTGGAACAGGCCAACAGAAAAATCAAAAACACCCAGGGCCAGCTGGTTCAGTCGGCCAAACTGGCCGGTTTGGGAGAGTTAGTGGCAGGGATCGCCCATGAACTCAACAATCCCATTGGTTTTATTTACTCAAATATCAGTCATTTGAAAAACTATATGGAATCCCTTTTTACCATTATTGATAAAAGTCATAAATCAAAAAAAGATATGAAAACTTTTATGGAGAAAAATGATTATCCCTACATTAAGGAGGATCTTCCAAAGTTAATAAAGGCTTTTGAGGAAGGGTCCAAAAGGGCAAAGGATATTGTGCTGGGACTCAGAAATTTTTCCCGCTCAGACAAAGACCAGACCAGTGACTTTGATGTGAATGATGGGCTTGAAAGCACTTTGGGATTGCTCAAGGGAGTTTTTAAAAACAAAATCACGATCCACAAACACTATGCTGAAGTTCCAAAAATCAGATGCAATACCAATCAGATGAAACAGGTTTTTATGAATATTCTGAACAATGCCTGCCAGGCCATAAACGAAAAAGGGGACATTTATCTGACAACCTTTTTTGATGAAAATCATCAACAGGTGAAAGTGGAAATCCGGGACACCGGTTGTGGTATCAAACAGGAAAATCTGGAAAAAATCTTTGACCCTTTTTACACCACAAAACTGGTTGGTGAAGGCACAGGTCTTGGTCTGAGTATTTCATACGGTCTTGTCAAGAGTCACAAGGGTCAGATCACAGTGGAAAGCAGGGAAGGTGAAGGTACAATTTTTTCTATTGGTCTTCCCTGTCAGTAGCTGTTCGGGTTGCAATCTATGATCCGTCTCCAAGTCTTTCAAGAGCTAGCCCGAACTTCTCACTTACCGGACTGCCCTTGGCAAGCACAAAGGGCAAAAGGTCTTGGATCTCTTACAGGTACAGCAACCACTTTTGCATTTATGAAAGAAGACGAACGAAAAAAATAAAAGAGGAGGAAGACCGTATAAAAAGAGAAAAACGTCTTCAGTGCCTCAACGAGTTTTCTCCTCTTGTAAAGAAAAATTATTTAAATTTTTTATGATACCACTTTTGAATTATGGAGCTCCCTTATTTATTGCAATTTTTAGATATAGACTGATATTAGTTTACACTATCCTTAAAAGTTAAAAAGTTTTTTGTTTCAGAATGAAACATTTATTTTCGGGTTTATAAAATATTTTGTAAACATGGAAAATGATCTTTTGTATCCATGGAAATTATAGCCTTTTTCCCCTTGAAACCAGGAACTAGTGGTTCATCCTAAAGGTTTTTGCACATTTGAAATTGGTTTTTTCCCTATAGAAATACCTTTTTTAAGTGTGCAAGTTTCTTTAGGGCAAATCACTAGAAAGTCATTCAGACTTTTTCAAGGTCGACTAAATATCTGGTTTCACAAAGCTAATTCGGTTTCCATCACCAAGTTCCGAAAATTCCAAATTTTGTAAAAATAAAGTTGGACTTTTGTTTTTCAAAAGGTTAACTTTATATAGTGTTGTTGCATATACAAGAACAAATATTGATAAATAAAAAAGGGGTTCATGAATGAAATATGTCCCCAGAAGACTCTCAAAAAGTGTTATTTTTTCCCTTAAAAACAATCCTGTTGTGTTTGTCAATGGCCCCAGACAGTCAGGTAAAAGCACATTGGTGCAAAGATTGGCCGAACGGGAATTCCCAGCCCGCTATATATCTTTTGATAACATCACCCAAATGGCTGCTGCTGCCAATGAACCCCATGAATTTTTAACAACTCAGGGTTATCCCCTGATTCTGGATGAAGTACAAATGGTTCCTGATCTTTTTCGACCCATTAAGGAATTGGTTGATAATATTCGAAGGAAAGACAAAAAAAACAGTTATGGAAGATTTTTGTTAACGGGTTCTGCAAATATTATGGCATTGCCACGGCTTTCAGATGCTCTGGTGGGTCGGATGAGTGTGAAAACCCTTTATCCTTTTTCTGTCTCGGAAGTTCTTAATGGAAAAAAGGACTTTTTGAAAAGATTGTTTAAAAAGGATTTTGGAAACATAAAAGACTTTGGGTATGGTTTGAATGAGTGTATAAGTTTGGCCACTTTTCCTGATATTTCCTGGAAAACGGCAAAAGAATATTCTGAATGGTTTGAGTCCTATCTGACTACCATTTTACAACGTGATGTGAAAACCCTGTCTCAACTTAAGAAGATATCCATACTTCCTGATCTTTTGCGTGCCTTGGCCTCCAGGACTGGGGGTTTAATCAATGAAGCATCCATTTCAAGAGATGTTGGTCTGAATGCTGTTACCGGAAAAGAATATCGTTGTATCTTACAGTCAATGTTTTTGACTTTTACTGTTTCCCCCTGGTACCGAAATGTTCTGAAAAGACTTACAAAATCCTCAAAAGGGTATTTTACAGACACATTGTTACTTTGCTATTTGCAGGGTTGGAGACTCAATGACCTGAGAAGAAACAAGCCTGGTATCTATGGTCATGTGATGGAAAATTTTGTATCCACAGAACTTATCAAGTTGATCTCTTTCAGTGATCTGTCTCCAAAACTTCTCCATTTCAGAACTTCCGATAACAAAGAAGTGGATTTTATTTTGGAACTTCCCGATGGTCGATTGGCAGCTGTTGAGGTAAAAACATCAGAAAAAGTAAATGAAAATGATTTTAGAGGAATAAAAATTTTCAGGGAATTGGTCTTAAAAGACTTTGTTTGTGGCATTGTTTTGTACAGTGGACGGGAAGTTGTGCCTTTTGGCAGGGATTTATTTGCAGTTCCCTTTCAGATTCTTTGGCAATAAAAAGAATCTTAATGAGAGGTGTTTTGGTTCGTCATGTGATGGCACCAATACCCGACCCGGAGAGAAAAAGTATTTTTGATTTTCTTGGCGAGTTTGAGAATCAATGTCTTGTGTCGGTAACAGATAACTTTGTGAACCTGGAATAAAAAATCGGATCAGAACAAGTATTATTATTGGATTCAACCTCGTTGTAACGTGGCAATCGCTTTACTCATAAGGCAGGCTCGTGTCAGGCATGGATTGACTCAGGCTGAATTAGCTAAACGGGTGGGCATGACGAATCAACAATTTCAAAAATTGGAAACACCGGGAAAATCCAATCCCACAGTCAAAACTCTTGTTGCTCTCTCTGAAGCTCTCAATGAAAATCTGAAAATTCAGTTAGCGAGCTAAACTCTCATGATTTTCTGTCCAATATCAGGGGTGCAGTTCAATTTTGTATTGGACAAAGGCCCCATGAAGTTCTGTCCCCATGATGCTTACCGTTTCCTGGCAATGCAGGGCATCTCATTGAGAATATTGTAGGGGGAGCGGACTTCTCCGGATTCTTTATGATGACTGTAGTGTGCAGCCTTTGCCTGATTCACCACAGACCATTTGATTTGATCGGGCAGGGAGGATCTTTGCTGAATAAAATTCCTGATTCTGAAAGCCCAGGACTTTTTATCCGGTTCTTTTTTCCAACTGAGAAACAGTTGATTTTCAGCCCGGGTCATGGCCACATAGAGAAGCCTTAAAAACTCTGCTCTTTCCCTTTCAAGCTTTTGATCAATCACCAACCTCTCCAGGATCCCACCACTGAATTCTCCAGTTTCACCCAAAGCCAGTCGTAAAGACCAAAGACCCCGATCCTCATCAATGGAAAGATCCTGAAAGGTGGAACCCCGAAAAGACCTGTGCAAAAAAGGCATAAAAACATATTTAAACTCCAGTCCCTTGGAAGCGTGAACAGTCATTAAATGAATTTTGTCCGGTTCCACTGAAGAATGGGCCTCTGAAATATCACCAAAGTCTTCAAGTCCCCCGGAAGACAGAAACCCTTCATTGACCAGCCTCAATAAACTTTGACCGGACTCCCTTGACTTCTTCTCAACCAGGTTAATCAGTTTCCAGAGATTGGCCTCGGATCTTCCCGTATTGTCTGTCTGGAAACTGAAATCCAGAAACCCCAGGGCAATAAGAGCTTTTCTGAAACACCAACCCACTCCAAAGTGTTTTTTGTTTTCCAGAGCCTGACAGAGAATCCGACCTGATCTCAACTTCTTTTTGCTGTTAAAAAAATCCCTGAACAGGGGCCAGAAAGAAAGTTTTCTTCCACCGATAATATTCACCATGTCCTGATCACTTAGCCCCACCCACGGACTTCTCAACAGAAGGATCAGGTTATCGTCATCCCAGGGGTTGAGTAAAAACTTCAAAAGCCCCATGGCATCAAGAATTTCCCGACGCTTGAAAAACTGACCATGACCATGAGAGATCACCGGAAACCCCAGTCTGGACAATTCTTTTTGTATGTTATCCACTTCCCTGTGGGTTCGGGTCAGGACACACATATCCCTGGGGCTGATTCCCTCCTGAAGGAGTTCACTGATCTGTTGGGAAATATGGTGAACTTCGGCCATATCCTCCTCTGTATGAATCTCTGAAATTGTAACAGCACCTCCCTGATCCGGGGGTCTTACCGGTTCCATGACAGGAGAGTCTTCATGACTGAAACTGTCCCCCTGATTTTCCTTTTTAACTGGTGCCGTTTTAACCGGCACCATGGGAGGTTTGTTGGTGTTTTCAACAGTCACTGGTTCCTTTTTCCCAAAAAGATCAGTAAAGAAATCATTGAAAAATTTCACAAGATGAGCCTGGGAACGATAATTTTTTGACAGGTTTTTGATTTTTCCACCCGATCGGAACACCTGTTTCTGTTTGTTGGTAAAAATTTCACTGCGTGCCCCTCTAAAAAAATAAATGGATTGTCGGGGATCACCAACCAGGTAATAAGGTTTTTCCCCAATGAATGTCTCCAGTATTTCAAGCTGCAAGGGACTGGTGTCCTGAAACTCATCAATAAACCAGGTGTCAACATCCATTGATGTTTTGTGAAAATGGCCCGGATGAGAAATATTTCTTCCCATTGTGGGGGATTGAGGGGTTTTCACGGGGAATTTACGAAAAGTCTGGATCAGGTGCAGGGAAAAGAACTCAAGATCATCAGGTTCAAGGGCTGCCTCTTTTTTCTTACTGGCAACCAACTGGTCCACAAAAACACGTGCGAATTCATTAAAATCTCTGAGTTGACTGACAATCTTTGGCCAGTGACCCGGATCAAATTCATCTTTTTTAAGAAAATCATCAGCAGTTTTCAGAATTTTTTTTAACTTTTCATTTTGTTCACCGGACAGTCCCGGATTGTTTTTTGATTTTCTTGGTCTGTTCAGTTTTTCCTTTAAAGCCGTAAGGGTTTCTCTCCTGTCAGTCCATTGCACAGAAGGGGAAGATGTATGGGAGGGGGAAATCGGGGACTCCATTTGTTCAATCAGGTTTTTAAGATTCTGCCAATACTCCTGCCATTTTTCACTGTTCAGGTCAGAGGAGACTTCGTCCATAAACTCTTTTAATTTCCGGGTTATTTCCTGACATTGATGCCGGTAAAGCAGGTCGAAATCCTGAAGTTTCGGAGATCTAAAGGCCCCTGTCCAGTAAATGGGTTCAAACTCACGGAGACTGCACAACAAACGGGAAACACCAAAAGAACCAAGAAATTTTGGAACCTGTGCTCTGGTTAAAAGTTCTTTTAAAATTTGTCGTCGCCAAAAGTCAGCCTGACTTTTACTGACAATCTGAAATTCACCCGGGAGTCCCATGGCCATACCATAACGGGTTAAAAACCCATGAAACAAACCATGCATGGTGGTGATATTCAACAGACTTCTGGATTGGACAAATTCAAGGGCCTGGGGTTTTTCCTTAAGAGAATAAATAAGCAGACGTTCTCTGAGTTCCTGGGTGGCTTTGCGGGTAAAGGTGGTTAAAACAGTCTTTGGCCATTTTCCCCGGGCTTGTTTAAATTCAAGGGCCTGTGTGATAACCTGGCGAATGAGATTCCAGGTTTTTCCGGCACCAGCACCGGCCCTGACAAATTGTTTTAATGGTTGAGATGCGGGGCCCGGCATATTTTATTCCAGTCACAGGTTTCACAGGTTTTAAAATCTCTGGGTTTTGGCTGAAATTTTCCCTGCTTCATGTCTGTTAATATTTTTCCAATGAGTTTTCTGGTGTCTGAAAACAGACTCTCCATTTTGTCTCTTGAGTTCTTCTTCGAAGGTAAAAAGTCAGAAGAGGCCTCCTCTGAAAAGAAACCCTTACCACGGTCCATGGTCTTCATGACAAAATAAAAAGCAGCCACCACATTTTTTGGTTCCTGATCCAGAACTCCATCAATGATGGCCAGACTGTAAAGCACCAGCTGGAGATGGCCTTTTTTTAACCATGAACCGGACTGAACCAGATCTGTTCCTGATGTCTTGTAGTCAATCACCGCAAACTGGTCTCTTCCATTGGAATCAATACGGTCAATAAAGCCCCTGAAGGGAATGTCACCCTCATTGGAAAAACAAAATCCTTCATCGGTGATTTTCATTCCGGTCTTGATTTCTTTTTCCAAAGCATAGGTTTGGGTGAGAGGATATTGCTTACGCCAATTCCTTTCTGACTCCATAAATCTTTGGATCAGTTGAACATAAAAGGGTTTCAGGAAAGACCAGATATCTTCATTGTAAACTTCCATATCCATGGTTTTGCGGGTCTGTTCAACCAGAGTGTCCACTTCATCGGCATTCAGGGAAAAGTTCTGACCGGCCACCACCCTTTCACAAAGACTGTGGACCAGGCTTCCACGGGTCATGGGATCAATCTCAATATCCAGACCCGGTTTTCTCTCCAAATGCAGTTTGTTTTTTGCGAAAAAACGAAAAGGACATTTCAAATATTCCTCAAAAGAGGAAGCGGACAGGGACAGGGGGAATGTCCAGGGATCTTCAGACCACAGACCTTTGTCTTTTTTCATTCCCCTTTCCAAAGCTGTTACATCACATTTTCCGAAAGATTCTGTTTTTGTTCCCAGACCCGGATCATATTCCATGATTTCATCCCATCTGGTTTTTGAAGGGGAGACAAGATTGAGGCTGTTGTTTTGGATGGCTCCACTTAACCAAAAAAAGCCGGGAGCCTGAAATTGTCCGGAAAAATCTGTTTCACTGTGGGAGAAAATTATTTCATGAGCTTGTTTGTGCTGAAACCACTGCAATTGTTCCACCCGTTTCCGATCATCAGTGTGGGGTAAATTAAAACCAAATCCGGTTTTGATGGATTCCACGTCCGCCCAGCTCAGGGCAGTGTTGTAAGACTCTGTCAGATTGTTTTCTGAAAGACCCAAAACAAGGATTTTCTCCAAAGCCGGACTCATGGATGCAGGTGTGGACAAAACAAAGATCCCATGAGGTTGTGCGGGCAGAATAATTTTTTCCGTGCGGGCAAAATAATTTTCAAAAACCTGCAACCATTTTTCAAAACTCAAAACTTCCGTCACCTGTCTGATGCCATCAAAGTCGGGAAGCAGACAGGACAGTTCCTCCTGTTCCCCTGTAGAGAGTAAAGAAACAGACCACTGGATGAAATCCACAAACAGTACCTGTTGATGGGGATCCAGACTTTCGGGAATCTGTTTTTTTGCCTCATGGAGACGATTAAAATCACTGACATCATAGATATTTTCAAACTTTCTTTGAAATTTTCTGTATTCCGGTTCTGGTTCCTTCTGTTTTCCATAAACAATCTGCTGGCCATCAAAACGATTCATTTTCCCAAGAGCCAATCTCATTTTTGATAACCATACCTGGACCCACTCCATTTGGGACAATGGAGTCACAAGGGTCTTGTTCACGGGAATTCCCTCAATTTCCAGAAATTCACTGAGTGTGGGCCAGTAATTTTCAATGACCGGTGAAACAATCCCTATTTCATGGGTTAAAATCCCCTCGTCAAGCCACTTTCTGACCCGGGCCACGGCCTCCTTCACTTCAGAGAGCATGGATGGATATTTTAAGAAGTACCTTTGGGGTTGTCTTGTTTCACGGGGATAGCTTTGGGGTTGACAGCGACTGAGTAAATCATAATAGGGTGAATCTGCCTCACTGTTTAAAATCAGACCGGGAACAATCACATCCACGTCCTGCCACCTGCTGAGATTGAGGATCAATTCCGCTTCCAGGTTGTCCATGGCCAGGTCAAGATCAAAAACCATGGGCCTGGGGCAAAGCCCCCTGGTTTCATTATTGAGGAGTAAAGCTTTGGTCCACTCCTCCGGAATTATTTTTTTTTCCCTGAATTTTTCCCAAATCCGAAGACCCAACCTGTACCAGTGATACCAGCGTTGTCTGGCCTGTGGGTTTTCCTTAAACCAATAATCCATGGAGTCAGTGCCATAACAATGGACAAGGAGTGAAAGTATTTGTCCAAGAGTTTTGTAAACCCGTCTGGCATCTCCGGGGGAAAGTCCAAAATCCTTTGCCCGAACATCCCCTTCCATCCATTTTTCAATAAAGAAAGAGGCAAAGTGGGTTGGGAGAATATGCCAGTCTGGATCTGTTTCCAACAGATGCCTTTTCCACAATTCACTGGCCCGCAGAACCTGGTGACTGTCAGTCACAGAAAGAACAGAAGGAGGGGAGGCACCATGGAGTGATTTCTTTATTTCATATCTGCTTTCCAGATCACTGACCACCCAGAGTCTTTCACCGGTAAACCTGCGGCTTACCTCTTTTTTCTGATCAGGACTTTTTACAAGATGACAATTCAACATTGTTCACAAGACTGTTGGTTCATAGATCAAAGCTCCTGTGCCTGTCCGGCCCACATGGGTCAATCTCATGTACGCCGACGTTTTACGGGGAGGGTTTTTACTTTTCAATCTAAAGACAAAATCTCTTGGTGTCATTACAGGATGTTTTTACCAGCTTCATTTTTTGTTGTCATCCCCAAAACAGAAAATATACTGATCGTGGTTGAAATTTCATGGATATTCGCTTTCGAAAAACCGGACATTTCAAACACGACCAGTATAAAATAAGTTCAGAGTCAGTCAGAAACAGGTTTTTTCTCCAGCCGTAGGGAGTGGCTGTTTTTTGCTTGCCATGAAGACCCATTGGGGGTAGATATTGCAAATCGCTCTTAGAAAACTGTCCGGTTTTCCCGGGGAACTCCAGAATAACGAAGGAAGAGATTATGTTCGCAAAACAAAAAATGCCTAAGGGAATTATGTACATTATTGGAAATGAGGCTGCCGAACGCTTCAGTTACTATGGAATGCGGACCATTCTTGTTGTTTTTATGACTAAATATCTTTTGGATAGTCAGGGAAACACAGCCTTTATGACAGAACCCCAGGCGATAACCTGGTTTCACACCTTTGCAGGCTTTGTTTATTTTTTCCCTCTTCTTGGAGCTTTAATCTCAGATATTTTTTGGGGGAAGTACAAAACCATTATGACTTTATCAATTGTGTACTGTCTGGGTCACCTCGCATTGGCTTTTATGGATATCAGTATTACGGCTTCCATCCTTGAACCCAAAATATGGCTGGCTATAGGTTTGGGGCTTATCTCCATAGGTTCCGGAGGTATTAAACCCTGTGTCTCCGCTCATGTCGGGGATCAGTTTGATGAAAGTAAAAAAGAGCTTTTGGACAAGGTGTTTGGCTTTTTTTACTTCGCCATTAACTTCGGATCATTTTTTTCGACCCTGATGACACCTTTGTTATTGAAACATTATGGCCCCTCTGTGGCTTTTGGTGTTCCCGGACTTTTAATGCTTATCGCCACTCTTGTTTTTTATTTGGGCCGTAGGAAGTTTATTGCTATGCCTCCTGTGGGCTGGTCCACTTACAAAAAAGAATTTATGGGCCCCCATGGTTTCTGGAATTCCATCAGAACAGGGAATCTTCCAAGAGGTCTAAAAGTCTTGTTAAAATTAAGCGGTATTTATTTTTTTATTGCTTTTTTCTGGTCACTTTTCGATCAAACGGGTTCCAGTTGGGTTTTACAGGCAGACAAAATGGATCGAGTGATTGATTTGGGATTTGTATCTTTTGAGCTTCTCCCCTCCCAGATTCAGGCAATAAATCCTGTTTTAGTCATGGTTTTCATACCTTTGTTTACCCTGGGCATTTATCCTTTTTTTGGAAAATTCACAAAAGTCACCCCTTTGAGGAGAATCGGTGTAGGATTTTTCGTGACGGCCTTGTCTTTTGTTTTGGTTGCCATCACGGAACAATGGATTCAATCAGGACACAGTCCTTCCATAATATGGCAACTGTTGGCTTTTATTATTATCACAGCCGGTGAGATTTTAATTTCCATCACGGCTTTGGAATTTTCGTACTCCCAGTCCCCCAACAGTATGAAATCCCTGGTGATGGCCTTGTTCCTGTTTTCAGTGTCCATAGGCAATTTAATTACGGCGGCTGTCAATAAATTCATTCAGAGGTCTGATGGAAGTGTTATATTGGAAGGGGCTTCCTATTATTGGTTCTTTGCCATTCTTATTACTGTGGCCGGTCTGATTTACGTCTTTGTGGCCTCCCGATACAAGGAAGAAACATTTTTGCAGGATCACTCCAAATCTTATGAACACGCTTAGCCCGCATTTCTCATAAATTTTCGTAGCGAGACTTTTAAGCTTTTGCCGCCTTGCATAACGATCAATCATGGAAAAATCCCCTCCACTCACTTATATTCACATTTGAATTTTCATGGAGTCTCTAACAGAGATCATTTGTTTTAAAGGAATGAATCCAGTCTAAAACAGGGGGTCTCCCGGAGAAGATCGTTTATTCTAAGGGAGGTGAACTCTGTTTAAAATAAGATATCTCTCCATGAAAAACAAATAAATGTATGCTTTACTCATTTTTACTTATCAAAGGGGATTTAAAATGATTCAATTAATTTTATCAATGAGTCTGGTCATGATTCTTGCCGCCTGCCAGACATCCAGAAAAACAACTTCAACGGATCCCACCCATCAAACCGGAAGAAAGATTCTAACCCTCAATGACAAAACCCGTGGAGGAACCGTAAAGGGAAACCCCGTAATCCACGATAAAACAGTTTCCCCTTTTTTTAAAAAAATCAGTCAGGCCAAAATAAAAAAAGAAAAGGACCGCCTGGCCATTCTGAGTCAGACAGGGGAATATCAGATTCACTTTGAATTTCTTGAAACAATCATTTTCAGTAAAGCGGGCAATCAACTCCCCTATTACTCATGGAGTACGGAATATATTTTTCCGATTAAAAATGAGGAAAATTTTATAAGTTTACAACATATTCTGGTTATAAATATACAAGGGAGTGAAAAACCCCATGTTATAAAACACTGGAGACAGGATTGGACTTATGAGGATCCCGTGATCCTGGAATACCAGGGTCACCAGACCTGGAAAAAGAAAAAACTCCCGGATTCGCAAGTTAAAGGCCAATGGTCCCAGGCTGTCTACCAGGTGGATGATTCCCCCCGCTATGAAACCTACGGAAGCTGGACCCATTATCCCAACTTTTCCTATTGGGTCGGTGTGGAGAGCAATCGTCCCCTGCCCCGAAGGGAGTACTCCGTTCGTTCGGACTACCATATACTCAGAGGTGTTAATGTTGTCACTGTCACTCCAGATTCCTGGTATCACGAACAAAGTAATTTTAAAGTTGTTGTCAACGCATCTGACCTGAAAGTGAGTGACTATCTGGCCAAGGAAACAGGTCTTAACCGTTACGAACAAATCAAGAATTTTGATTTTTCCGAAGGGAAAAAATACTGGGAAAACACAAAAGACTACTGGAAAGAGGTGCGTTCAAAATGGGAGGCCCTCATAAAATCAAAAGACAGCATCAAGATCAAAGCAAAAGTGAATGGAAAAGACCTTCACGAAATTCACTTTGAGTTTGCCCAAAAACTCATGGACAAAAACAAATTGTCTCCTGAAGAAATAAAAAAACATGCTGAATCCACTATCAATGATTTTCTGGATTCGTCATCCTGAAAGAGCTTAACCCGAAAACAAACAGGTCTTCACTCTTATGTGCAAAGGAGTCAGCAAGGTCCAAATGGTTTGGCACGCTCTCCACTGTTTCAATGAGAACCAGATCAAAGGGAATGGAAATGGCAAGAATTCTGTTGACTGTTTTCCGGGATCAGTCAGGTTATGTGGGTTGGGAACACAGTCAAACTTTTTTACGGTTGTTTTTATTTTTTTCACTGGTCCAACCGTTTAACATTTGTTCCCTTTTTCTCCGTCAAACATTTTAACAACTGTCATGAAAAAAGGCAGTTATTTTGTCTCTGCGGTCTGTTCAGTTGATTCAGGCTTTGGGCATATTTTGTGCTCTCTTAATCGTTGGGTTATGGAGGGTTTTAATATGAGACAAGTGTTTAAAAGGGTATTGGTTGATTTTAAAAGATCATCTTTTCTGATTGTTCGTCTTCTTTGCATACTTTTTTCCTGTGCTTACTGTGAAGAGGAAAATTCTTTTGGCCTTCAGGGTGTCCGAAGTCTTCGCAGACCGGGGTCTCTGTCAACAGAGGTTGTTCAGCTCTTAATCAATAATGGTGATGAGTACACATCAGACAAAGATATTTATCTTACTTTCAACCCAACCAAGGATGCCGATGAGATGTTCATCAGCTTTGATGCCAATTGTTCCACAGGGTCCTGGGAGGATTTAGCAACCGACAATACCAAGGTTATTGAACTCAGGGAACTCAACCAGAAAAACACTATTTATGTAAAATACAGATTTCGGGGTCAGGAGGAGACCCAATGCGTGGGTGACAGTATTATCCATGACGGCATTCCACCAGAGGTGGACTTTGTCAATCCCCCCCGGACCTGGATTGCTGAAACAGAACTGAATATTGGTGTTAACGCCCAGGACAGTGGCAGTGGCGTAAAGCATATCCAGTGTGACAAACAGGGCAATGGACAGTTTGAGGTCTGTGATCAGAGTGTGATGTACCAGTCTTTGGAGGAAAGCAGAAACTATCTTCTTGTGGTCAGGGCTCAGGACAATGCGGGTAATTTTTCCAGACCCAAACAGGTCAATTGGAGATCAGACCAGACTTCCCCCACTTTAAGTTTGAGTCTTGGTCCAGCGGATTTGACAGCAGATATCACTCCGGATTTCAGTTTTATTCCCCTTGATACAGGTTCAGGCATTTCCCGTCTTGAGTGTCGTGTGGACAATGAGAGTCAGTTTAAGCCCTGTCAGTCAGAGTTCAGTCTGAGCGGTTTTTCTGATGGTCCCCATAGTGTAGAGGTGAAGGCGGTGGACAATGTGGGAAGGGTTTCCCAGCCTGTGTCTCATTCCTGGACTCAGGACACCACAGCCCCCACCATTCAGTTTACTCAGAAGCCGGATGCCATCAGCAAGGATCAAAATGCCAGTTTTCAGTTTGCGGGGATCAATGACACTCAGGGCATTGTTTCTTACCAGTGTCAGCTTGATGGAGGAGCCAGAGGGTCCTGTGTCAGTCCTCGCAGTCTCACAGGTCTTTCTGATGGAGAGCATGGTTTTTCAGTCATTGGTTCAGATGCTGTGGGGAACAGTTCATCACCCATTATTTATCGTTGGTTTGTTGATTCCACCAAGCCCACATTGGTTTTAGTGGAAAAGCCCAGGGCGGCAGTGAATGTGAATCAGGCCCGTTTTACCTTTCATGGCCGTGATAATGGCAGTGGTATCAAGGGAATTCAGTATAAAGTGGATGGTGGAGCCTATCAGGTTTATCAGAATTCCATTGATTTAAAGGGTTTATCAGAGGGGAGCCACAGTTTGACAGCCAGGAGTGAGGACAGGGCTGGTAATTTTTCCGATGAGGTGTCTTATCAGTGGGTGGTGGATCAGACCCGGCCCACCATTATGCTCAGTTCTCAACCGACCAATCCCACCAACAGTCAGGAGGCTTCTTTTTCTTTTGAGTCCCGGGATTCGGGCAGTGGGGTGGAGCAGGCTCAATGTCGTCTTGATGGTGGTTCTTTTGAGAATTGTGATGATTCTTATCATTACACAGAGCTTTCTGAAGGGGAGCATATGTTTTCAGTCAGAGTCAGGGATCATGCGGGCAATACGTCCACAGTGCAGACTTATTCCTGGTCCATTGATATGACAGGTCCCAGCATTGAGTTGACCCAAAAGCCTGAAGGGATCGTCAAAGAGCAGAAGGCCGGTTTTCAGTTTGCAGGGGTGAACAACGAGGAAGTCAGTTCCTATAAGTGTCAGGTTGATGGAGGTTCTGTGGAGGTTTGCACCAGTCCTCGCAGTCTCACAGGTCTTTCCGATGGGGAGCATCGCTTTTCAGTGATTGGTCTGGACGCTTTGGATAACCAATCAGAGCCTGTTGTTTATGTCTGGATCATTGACACGGTGAACCCCACTTTGTCTTTTACGGAGAAACCAGGGGCAGCCATCAATTCCAAACAGGCCCGTTTTGTTTTCGATGCCCGGGACAGTGGCAGTGGTTTGAAGGAGATTCAATGCAAGGTGGATGGAGGAAGCTATCAGGTTTGCCCCAACCCCGCCGATGTTAATAATTTGCTCGACGGGAGCCATACTTTTATGGCTTACAGTGTGGACAGAGCGGGCAATACGTCTTCTGTTCAGACCCACACCTGGAGGGTTGACACGGTTGCTTCAGGGATTCAGTTCACCCAAAAGCCTGATGAGAGGACAAGGAGTCAGAGTGCTGTTTTCCAGTTTTCCGAGGTGGGCGGTCAGAATGATATCCGTTCCTATAAGTGTCAGTTGGATGGAGGGGCTCTACAGACTTGCACCAGTGCCCACAATCTCACAAGTCTTTCCGATGGAGCACACAGTTTTTCAGTCACAGGTCTGGATGCTTTGGGTAACAGATCATCAGCCATCACTCATGCTTGGGTTGTTGACAGCACCAGACCCACATTGAGTTTTTCAGAGAAGCCCGGTGCTGTTATTAAAACCGATCAGGCCCGTTTTGCCTTCAATGCCCAGGACAGTGGGAGTGGTTTGAAGGAGATTCAATGCAAAGTGGACAGTAGAGCTTATGGGGTCTGTCCCAATCCCATGAATGTGACCAATCTGTCAGAGGGCAGGCACACATTGAGAGCCAAGGCTGTGGACAATGCGGGTAATGTTTCTGATGAGATTTCCCACCAGTGGTCTGTGGACCGGTCTTTGCCAGTAGTGAGGATCACCTCAAGTCCGAACAATCCAACCAGGCAAAGAAGTGCTTCCTTTGCCTTCAGTGTCCAGGACAGAGGGGGTTCAATAGAGAAGGTGGAATGCCGTCTTGACAGTGGTTCCTTTGGTATTTGTCAGGACACAAAGAGTTACAGAAATCTTTCCGATGGGGAGCATAATTTTTCAGTCAGAGCAGAGGACGGTGCAGGCAATGTGTCTTCAGTTGAGACATATACCTGGGTTATTGACACCACGGCTCCCACCCTTCAGTTTTCAACGAGACCGTCCAGTCCTGTTTATATTGGTCAGGCGGCTCAAATTCAGTTCAGTGCGGATGATGGCAGTGGCAGTGGTGTGAAGAATATCCAGTGTCTTTTTAATGGAGGCAATTACAGTTGTTCAGGAGGTACGACTTTATCTCTTTCTGCGACAAGCACCCGTGAGAACAGTTTTCAGGTGACAGTGTTTGATAATGCGGGCAACCAGCGTTCGGAGACTTTGAGTTGGCAGACCAAGATTGAGGCTGTTTCCCAGCAGGTGAGTCAGGAGGTTTTAGAGGAGGTTCCGGTTGATATTTTGTTTGTGGTGGACACTTCAGGTTCCATGAATGCAGAGCGAGCGAATCTGGCTGATAAGATCGATGGTTTTATTGAACAGATTCAGGATATGGACTGGCAAATAGCGGCCACCACCACGGATATTAATAACGACAGGGAACACACTAAAGGGAAGTTGACGGATTTTGACAATGATACCAACACAAGCACCCACGTTCTTGACTCCAGTATGGACACTGATGAGGCTCAGGAACTTTTTGGGGCTCGTATTCAGGGCTTCCGGGAAGGAAGTGGTGATGAGCAGGGTATTGCCGCTGCTTATCAGGCTATTACGAGATACATTAATAATGAATCCCCGCACAGACAGTTTTTCCGTGAGGGTGCCCATTTGGCCGTTGTGGTTCTTTCAGATGAAGATGAAAACTCTGATGGACGAAATATTCGGTACACTCCTCAACAATTTGTAAACTATGTGAATCAGTCCTTTAGTAACAAAACCATTGCCTGGCATAGTATTATAGGACCCGGAACAAACTGTCCAACCGCATCCAGTACTGGAAGTACATATAAAAGTCTTTCTCAATTGACAAATGGTGTGGTTGGGAACGTCTGTGCTGCTGACTACACCAGTCAGTTGACCACCATGGGTGAGGCTGTCAGGGATATGCAAAAGGAAGTCAATCTGGGATGTGTTCCCCTTGATGATGATCTGGATGGCAACATAGACATGGAAGTCAGATTCAAGGCTCTGGAGGCCTCCTCCTATCAAACTTACTCCGGCAATAATTACACAGTTCAGGGTCAGGAACTGATCTTTGATGATTACCTGGATCCAGGGGATTACCAATTCAATTTCAAATGTGCCAGAAACTAAATCAGTCAATAAATCAATAGACAGGGCTTTTAAAAAGGCCTCTTCAATAACCAATAAATATTTGCACAGAAGGGAGGGTAAAAACCCTCCCTGTTGTGATTGCTCACCTTACAATATAAAAAAGAGATCCTTTAAAATGCAAAACCAGAGTCAATTTCTGTCTCATTTTGGGAATATAGCATCGTTTTATTTTAAAATTCATTTAAAGGGTGATATTCTATTAGAGGTATTGTGAAGATTGCCTGAACCTCCACTCATCCACAGGTTTTGGTGAGGAAGCAAATGTTACTTTACTATTATCACAGGGGGGGATTGTAGTGTTGAATTTAAAAAAAAGCTGGAAATTAAAGAAATATTGGGGATTGGCAGTCTGTTTTTCCTCTTTAATCCTTTTGTTATTATACCAGAACTGCTCCCAACAGGAGATGACCCTGTCATTGAAATCAGTGACAGGATTGCCTCTCAGATCTTCATCGCGTTCTCCCTTGCAGTCTCCCCTCATAGCAAAAAAAATTGATCGTTATATTTTTCTGGTGGACATGAGTTTTTCCATGATCTCCGGCCCCTGCCCACAGGATGTGGATGGTAATAAGCTGTTTAAAAGAGGGGAATCGCGACGAACGGTCAATGGTTGGGATCCAAACAAACTCCTCCGGGATCGCTCGATTTCCGACTATCAACAGAGTGCGGCCTTTGACTGCTATGTGGATCCAGATCTGGACATTGACAGCTATCTTTCGCCTTCTTATTCATATCGTGTCGCGGATCTGACTCCAGGCGACCCCCCCACCCAGAACCCAACCATTGTTGGTTCGGATTACCAGGCCAACCGGTTATCCATTGTGACTCAGTGGATTGCTCAGTTAAGGGCCAATCTGAGTGAAGAGCGAAAAGCCGATGCCAGGGTCCTGATTGTCCCTTACACTTCAGGGGCTGCGAAGGGTCGTCTGTTTTCCAGAATCAATTTTGACTTTGATCAGAAGTTTCAATTTCGTGGATTAAATGACAATGCTCTTGATACTCTCCTTGAGGACCTCGGACAGGTTCACAAAGAGACCCGCCTGAAAGCCATCAATCAAGACGACTATCATCGGTGGAAGGATCGGGCCATGGGGGCCTCATCCCCCACTGAAGCCTTTGATCCTCTTTATAATGTGGTGCTTGAGGATATGGACTGGTTGGCTGACAATGGGGCTTTAAGAAGAACCAGATACAATATGTTTCTTATTTCTGATGGGATGTTGACACCCATCAAGGAACAGATCGACATTGCCGTGAAAACCCATGATAAATGTGATGGATGTGATTCTTCCGGTGGAACCTGTGCGGATTTCTGTCGGAATATCAGGGATGAACTGATAGAAGCCCTTGGAGATCCCGTTATTAACACCAACATGATGCTTATCCTGAAAATGGGAAAGATTCAGGCCTTAACAGACTTTTATGGAGCCGGTAAAATTGTGAACAATTTTATACAGGTTAATCATGATTACCATGAAAAAATTTATGGTCATGTTGACAGTCTGTTTGAAATTCTTGCCGAAGAATTTGAAAAGTACAAATATCACTATGAATACTGGGAGCTTGATGGGAACAAGCTTCCCTTTGATCTGGCTTCAAACCAGATTGAATACAGGAATTTTTCATTAACCGGTGTTATTATTTTAAACCCCAATCTTCGGGTGGCCACTGATGGATCCTTACAATATGATTCTGATGCCGATGGTCTGTTTGACAGTGATGAACAGGCAATGGGGACAGATCCCTTAAATCCAAGATCCAATGGAGTCTGTCTGGACAGCCTGGCTGTCCATCCCGCTCATCAGCAAAAATGTGCTTCCCTCGCACAGGTGCCGGACTGTGATTTCCGGCTTGATACGGATATGGATTCCCTTAATGAATGTGAAGAAAGACTTCTTGGGACTGATCCCCATGACTTTGATACGGACAATGATTTGATACCTGATTATTTTGAATGGACCTATGAGTTTAATCCCCTGCTTAATGAGAAAAACCATGACACCAATGGTGATGGAATCACCAATTTGAAGGCTTTTCTGGCAGGCCTTGGTCCCTCCCACAGTTTCGGAAATATTGATGAAAATTTTCTTGTCAGATTTCAGATCAATGAGGAAGTGACAGACCAGAGGCATGAGGATATGTGGATCAGTGCTTTTACGATTAATATTGATAATATCCCCTTTGGATTGCATATAATGAGTGGAGCGATACCATCGCAATACCCCTGCCTGATGTACAACACCCGTACCAGGAGTCGTGACCCCTGTGAGGTTAACGCCATTCAAAATGATGAGTTGCTCTTTCATACCAACTCACAGCCCAATTTCAATAAAGGTGTGGCTTTGTTGAGATTGCGGGATAGGGACAACGAAAAAAATCTTGTCTGGAAAATAATGAAGTTTGATATGTCAGACCAAAACAGGGAGACAAATGTCTTTGAACTCAGTCATTTTAGGGACTTTAAAGTTCTCGATGAGGTTGATCATTGATAAAAAGAGTTTATCTGATTTTTTTCATTACACCTGCTTTCTTAATAATAAGCAGTTTTCAGAATTGTTCCCAACAACCCGCTGTTTTGTTCGAAATACCTTCATTAAGAGATTTAAACTCTTCAAAAGTTTCTTTGAGAACAAGTATTTGTCCTGAGGTGTCTTTTTTGGATGATGAGCACAATAATTTTCTTTTTATAATGGATATGTCCATGTCCAATATTGGTGGCTTTGATTATGGATACAGGGATTTTGGAATATACGGGAGGCGTAAGGTGGGCTATTGGAATCCGGGTAAGGCAAAGGATGCCAATGGTCAACGCTTTGAAGCTGTCAGGAGCTTTATTGACTCATGTGCAAATTCCGCTAACAACAAGTTTGCCGTTATTGGTTTTAGTACGGGGGCGGGACAGGTTCAATATGATACCATAGGGCGACCTTATTTAACCTGTAGTGACCCTGTTGTTGGCTTTGGAAAAAGGAGTGATGCCGTTGGGAATCTGGATGCTCTTAAGGCCGCTCAGGAAGTGGAAATGGCACATTACAGTCCATTCGTCTATCCGAATTATTATAATGTTCCTGTCGATAAAAGATCTGTGGCTCTGGTTCGCACTTCTTATTCCAAAGCCGCTAAGTGTGTGGGCAGAATGATATTCAAAGATCTTATGGATTCTTTTGATGAGGATGTTGATAATTATCATGTTGTGTTTATCTCTGATGGAAGACCCAGAGACCTTGATATATGTGGAGAATTGACTGGCCAGGCAAAAGCCAATTGTTATGTTGAAAACCCCAGTTGTGAACAATTCACGGGGCAGCAGCAGGATGATTGTTATATCAGGGGTGCCACTGAACCTTTTAAAAGCAGCATTCATGACATTGGGTCCATTCACCGGAGGATGAGTATACTTCCGGTGGGTTATGGTCTGACCGAACAGGGGGATTACCGTTTTCTGAATGAATTGGCCAGGATAACCAGGGACAACGGTCAGGCCCAAAGACTGGATAGTTTTGAAAACAATACGGACGTACTATGTGATTTGATTTCAAGCCAGTTTGGAGTTGAAACCAATTCAGACTCTCTGATGTCTGTTGTTTTAAGTCTGACTCAGAGAAATGGTCTTTATCAGAGTGACAGTGATATGGATGGCCTTTCTGATAAGGATGAGGAGGTTTTGGGTTATGATCCGGTCAATCCCCGCAGTCAGGTCAGTGGAGTTCTTGATGGCCTCTGTGAAAAAATCGGTGGAATTGCCGACTGCAATCTGGCTGCAGAGAAGATTTCCTGTGAGGCCAACCTGTTAAGGTCTGATGGCTTTTCCGACTGTGATGTTAAAATCATAAAAAATCATTGGCAGCAGTTGAATCTGGATGACTCTTCTGATTGGGATAGGGACGGAGCCCCCAATTTTGTTGAGATTGTGAAAGGTACAGACCCTTTTATTGATGATATGAGTGACGATCCGGACAATGACGGTCTGAGCACACGATTTGAAATCATGCGTTCAACAAATCCCTTTGAACACAAAAATTTTTCCCCTCCGGGGCTTCCCCGGATTCTCATAGAAAATGAATTTTCAGCCGCCATCACTCCCCAGTGCCCGCGACGAGTCAGGCATTTAATTCTTAAAGAAGTTCCTTTTATTGAAAGTCAGACTGTTAATGTTGGAATGAGTACAGAGCTGTTGCATGGTGAGAATGAACATATTGTGGCTGTTTTTTCATCAAGGAAACCTCAAAATTACCTTAATCCCGGTCAGGGAATAATGATTGGTAAATATGTGAAACTGAATGCTGTTCAACAGAATAATCAGTGGGTGCTGGTTCCATCCATTACTGAATTAACCAATAATGATCTTGAATTATGGGATCAACAATGACTTTACAAAGAATCTGTGTTTTCATTGTTTTCATTTTTACGGTTCTTTTTGGTTTTCAGAATTGCAGTGAACCTCCTGTTGATTTGTCCCGGATTGTGTCTTCAAACCGGGAACATTCAACGGTGGATATCAGGGGGAGTCTCTGTCTTGATCCGGGTTTTCATCTAAAGAGTTTTTTTGTTATCAACCTTTCCATGAAGCCTGATGGTGATTCCCTGTTAAGTGACGTGGATCGTGACGGTCTGAGTGACATCTTTGAAGGCCAATACGGTTTTGATCATAATAATCCAAGAAGCAGTGGACCAGTGCTTGATGGAATTTGTTTTTATCTGACCCAGACAAATGATTGTCATGATCTGGAAATCCAATGTGATGAGGAAAAGATCAATGAGCTTGGATTCTCTGAGTGTGATGTCAATGCTCTGAATTTGGGCTTCAATAACACCCCTCAATTGGGTATTGACAGTGATGATGATGGGATTCCTGACAAACTTGAAGTGCTTTTTGAATTGGATCCGGCCACTGACGATGCTTTGCTTGATTATGATGAGGATGGGATAACAAATAAGGCTGAGGTTTTACAGTCCACCCACCCCCGTCAGCAAATATCCACGGTTCCCCAGGAAGAAAGATTAATCACCCGGAAGGTGGCACCACAGGATACGTCTTGTGCGGGGGAGGAATGGGCTTTTATATCAGACAGAAAGAGGATTTACAAACTTGGTGCCCACGCTGGCAGTTCAGGCAACAACCATATCTGGATTATGGCTCTGTCAGAAAAACCCCAATCTTCCCTGACTGTGGACAGGAAAACCCAATATATCGTCCTGGAGAGAAATTACGGGCAATCCCATGAAACCCTGGTCTATTCATCCAATCATTTTATAACGGCGGACAATGATTTTTTCAGGCAGGTTAATCAATGAATAGAAATATCTTCAGTGTTCTTTTTTTTCTGACAACCGGTCTTTGTCTGATGTTCGGTTTTAATAACTGTGATTCCAGAGAGGGAACAGTGGTCTCAATCCTCAATTCCGGATCAGCTTTCGAGTGTATGAAGAGTGTCAATCAAAAGGTCAGCACTGTCAGCTATGACAGTCTGGGGGAGGTTTCCTTCTTTCTGACTCCCCCTGATGGAGACTGGACCGACCATTCAAGAGATCCCAATCGGTCTGATCAGGTTTATCTTGATGCTCTGGCCGCGGATGAGGCCCATCAGATTGTGTATAATGGGATCTCATCCATGGAACCTGTGGTGGTGGCTGTGATTGACTCAGGGGTTAATGATGACCATCCGGACCTCACTCGTCAGATGTATCGAGATCAAAACGGAGAGGTTGTGGGCTATGATTTTTTTAATGCTGATACCGATGCCATGGATGATGATGGTCATGGGACTCATGTTGCCGGTCTTATTGCGGCAGAAGGTCACAATGATGAAGGGATTCGTGGCGGGGCCCCTGAATTTGTCAGAATTATGCCCATTAAATCTCTGGGTCTTGTTCCCTTGGATGATAGCCAATGTCGTAACAGGGGTCTGCCGCCGGGATGTCATGTCACCAGTCTGCCATCAGACCGTCTTGGGGAGCTCGGCCAGGCTGTCCGTTATGCCGTGGATCGGGGAGCTGATATTATCAACATGAGTTTGGGAATGACAGTGGATCTGATTGATTCAACCACCGATCCCGATCAGTTTTTTGCGGGTCTTAAGACAGCTTTACAATATGCCGTGGGTCAGGGGGTGGTTGTTGTGATTGCCTCAGGCAACGATAATGTTGAACTCAATAATAAGAAAATGACCTACCCGGCCAAATTTGGATCTGAAATAAATGGCGTGATCACAGTGGGGGCTTATGATGTGACTGATAAAACAATTTCCCCTTTTTCAAATTTTTCCCCTGTTTATGTTGAAGTGCAGGCTCCCGGTTCAATGAACAGAGGGCAGGGTCTTCTGTCAACCTGGCTTGGAAATGGATACAAAACTGCGGCGGGAACATCCATGGCCACCCCTCTGACTGCGGGACTTGTGGCTCTTGCAAAAATTTATCTAAAGCAGAAAGGGGTTGATCTGACGGCATCCCAAATTGAAGACCTTGTTAAGGAATCATCATTCAGATACCAGAGCCTGGTTCATCTGGCCCAGGAGGGCAGGGTTATTAGTTATAAAAACATGGTGGATCGACTGGTGCAAATCTATGAATCAGGCATTATTGAGCATCCAAAAGATCTGAAATTGACATCGGGGCAAACAGGACGGCTGGCCATAAGGATCAATGATTTCTCATCCCAACTTCAATTTCAGTGGTATCATAATGGGGAGAGGATTTCCGGGGCCAATCAGATTGAATTTCTTGTCAGAGATGTCATGTCCGAGGATGAAGGGGATTATCATGTGCAGGTTCGCCTTGAATCAGGTGAGATGGTGCCTTCATTAAAGGCAACAGTGGAGATTGTGGAGGATCCCTGTGGTTAAAAGAAGGATCCGTTTTGGATTTTCCGGTTTTTTAATAGGGGGGATTGAATGGAAACTCAAAACCAAACTGATCCTGGTTTGGTTTTTGTGGAGTTTTCAGGAAATCTCTTTCAAAAGCCGGACAAATTTTGTAAAATTATATTGAGGGGGATTTTTATGGATAAGAAAGATTTTTCAGGGATGACGATTGAAAAGTTTGTTAACGGTGGTCTTTTGATCCCTTTCCTTCTTTTTCTCTGTAGTGTCTGTTTTCAGACACCTGTTGATGCCCAATCCCCACAGTCCCACTACCCAACCTGCGGAAGTTCCTCCTCCCTTTCTGAAAAAGACAATTTCTGTCCACGCATTGAGGGACAACATCCCAAGGGCTGTTGTCCACCCATTATGGGTCAGGAAAGGACCTGCTTATATGCCGAACGCAGAGACAAGGGACAACTCACATTAATAAACAGTTCTTACAGAAATTGCGTGGATGGCAGTCGTGAAGAAACAACCAATTGTTGCGTGCATTCCAACAAGCTCTGCTACGGGGATTTGAAGAGGCGAACATTTAAGTCTTTTTTGACTTACCAGTCTGATGAATCAAGATGTTGTTTTACCATTTGTCCGGGGGCTTCCTATTGGTTAGATCATCCGAAACAACCTGAGGTGCCACTAAAACATGAACCTCTGCCGAACCCTCCTAATGTGGATATGTGTACGAGTGAACGTATTGATCTCTGTGATTATGATTCTGTCTGTCAGGCCAGCAATCCTTGTCCGCCAAAGTCGGTCTGCCCTTCTGAGTGTACGAACAATTCCGAAAGTTCAGAAGAACCTCCGGATTCGGGAAATTGGCAATGGACAAAGAAGTGTGGCTGTCCACAGCCGGTCTGTCCTGTTGAGTCTGGTTGTACAAACGATTCGCAACAAAATGATGATGGCACCTGGAAGAAAAAATGTATTTTATGCAAACCGACCTGCCCTTCTGGATGTACAGAAAACAATTCAGAAAAAGATCCGAATACCGGAGTCTGGACAAGAAAATGTGTTTGTCCCCAACCGACCTGTTCTCCTCTTTGTAAAAACGATTCGCAACAGAACGATGATGGCACCTGGCAGAAAAAATGTGTTTCATGCTGCCCTTCTGGATGTACAGAAAACAATTCAGAAAAAGATCCGAATACCGGAGTCTGGACAAGAAAATGTGTTTGTCTCCAACCGACCTGTCGTGAGGGTTGTACAAACGATTCGCAACAAAACGATGATGGCACCTGGAGAAGAAGATGCACATCCTGTCCTTCTCTTCCCAAGCCCAACCCCAACCCCAACCCCAACCCCAACCCTGACCCTGACCCTGACCCTGACCCTGACCCTGATCCTGATCCTGTTGACGACCCCGACCACCAGGAACCGGATATTGATGAAATTTAAGATTATTAGTCACTGATAGATAAGGAACGATTTTTGATAAAAAAAATACACATAAGCCTTTTTGTCATCACTGTTGTTGTTTTGGCAGGTGTTTTTCAGAATTGTTCTGAACAACCTGCTGTTTTATCAAAAATTCTTTCATCGAGTGTGGATTCTTCAAAAGTCCCTCTGAGAACAAGCCTTTGCCCTGAAGTGTCTTTTCTGGATGATGAGAACAATAATTTTCTTTTTATTATAGACATGTCCATGTCCAATATTGGCACGTTCCGGGAGGAACCACCGGACCCAGACAGGAAGAATCCTTTTTATTGGCATCCGGATGCGGCAAAGGATCCCAGTGGTCAGCGTTTTGAAGCTGTTAAAAAATTTATCGAGTCATGTGCAAGTTCAGATAATAACAAGTTTGCTGTTATTGGTTTCAGCACGAGGGCGGGACAACTGCAATTCAATTCCATGGGGAGACCTTATTTAACCTGTGGTGATCCTGTTGTCGGCTTTGGAAGTCAGAGTGATGTCATTGGGGTTTTGAATGATCTTAAAGCGGCTGAACAATCGGAAGTGAGATATTATGAACAGTGGGAACATCCAAATCCTTATTCTGAACACTCCACTCATAAATCCAGTGCTCTGGTCCGAACCTCTTATTCCGAAGCTGCGAAGTGTGCCAGCAGAATCATATCCAAAGATCTTGTGGACTCCTTTGAGAGTGATATTGATAATTATCATATTTTATTTATCTCTGACGGAAGACCCAAGGACCCTGACCTTTGCAAAAAACTGACCGGTCAGGAAAAAGCCGATTGCTATGTTAAGGATCCCTCCTGTGAAGCTTTTAGTGGTCAGCAACAGGATGACTGTTATATCAGAACAGCGACGGAACCTTTTAAGAACAGTATTCATGAAGTGGAGTCCATTCGCCGGAAGATCAATATACTCCCGGTGGGCTATGGTCTGGAAGCGGGTGATTACCGTTTTCTGGATGAATTGGCCAGAATAACCAGGAATAACGGTCAGGCTCACAGGCTGGACAGTTTTGAGGATAATACGGATGTTTTGTGTGATCTGATTTCAAGCCGGTTTGGAATTGAAACCAATTCAGATTCCCTGATGTCTGTTGTTTTGAGTCTGAGTCAAAAAAATGGTCTTTATCGAAGCGACAGTGATATGGATGGTCTTCTTGACGAGGATGAGGCGGTTTTGGGTTACGATCCGGCAAACCCCCGCAGTCAGGTCAGTGGGGTTCTCGATGGTCTCTGTGAAAAAACAGGTGGGATTGCCAGTTGCAACATGGCCATGGAACAGGTTTCCTGTGAGGCCAATGAGTTAAAGCGGGATGGTTTTTCCGATTGTGATATTAAACTCATAAAGAGTCATTGGCAGCAGTTGAATCTGGATGATTCTTCTGATTGGGACAGGGATGGGGTCTCTAATTTTATTGAGATTGTCAAAGGAACAGATCCCTTTATTGATGATATGAATGATGACCCGGACAATGACGGTCTGAGCACGCGATTTGAAATCATGCGTTCGACAAGCCCTTTTGAACACAAAAGTCTTTCCCCTCCGGATCTTCCCCGGGTTCTCATAGAGAATGAATTTTCAGCCACCATCACTCCCCAGTGCCCACGACGGGTCAGGCATTTAATACTTAAAGAAGTCCCTTTCATCAGAAGTCAGGCTGTTAATATTGGAATGAGTACAGAGCTGTTGCATCGGGAAAATGAACATATTGTGGCTGTTTTTTCATCAAGGAAACCTCAAAATTATCTTAGGCCCGGTCAGGGAATAATGATTGGTAAATATGTGAAACTGAATGCTGTTCAACAGAATAATCAGTGGGTGCTGGTTCCATCCATCACTGAATTAACCAATGATGATCTTGAACTGTGGGACAAAGATGATTAAAAAGTCTGTTAATGATGGTTTTTTATTCTGCCTCCTGTTTCTTTTCTGTAGTGTCTGTTTTCAGACGTTTGCTGATGCCCGCCCGCAGTATCCCTCGTGTACGGAATTCACCCCTCTTCCTGAAAAATACAATTTCTGCCCACGCATTGAAGGACAACATTCCAAGAGCTGTTGTCCACCTGTTGTCGGTGATAAAAAGACCTGCTGGTATGCCAAGTATGAAGAGAGCTGGCTCAGCAGTAGAGCCAGTTCCTCTTATACGGATTGTGATGGTGGCAGCGTACCTTGTTGTCAAATAACTTATATTTCCTGCTATAGGAATTTTACCGAGAGAGATTTTATTTCCTTTCTGGCCTATCGGTCGGATGAATCAAAATGTTGTTTTTCCCTTTGTCCGGCCACTTCCTATTGGTCAGACCATCCAACCCAGAACAGTGTCCCGGATGATTACAGACATTTGGGGGAAAACAGGTATTCCGTGAGGGCCTGCCCGGCGACTGTTGGTCATTGTAATAGTGGAGGGTCCTGTCCATCCAGTATTTCCTGTGGTGGAGATGGCGGAGACGGTGGAGATGGCGGAGACGGTGGGGATGGCGGAGACGGTGGGGATGGCGGAGACGGTGGGGATGGTGGTCCACCACCACCACCACCACCACCTCCTCCTCCTCCAGATTAAATCAGTTGGATACTTATATCCAAGACAAGTGAGGCTTAGTGTTTTTTGAGAGAGGCTATATGCTAACTTTTGTCTGTTTTTACAGGGGAAGTCTTTTCAACAGGAAGGTAATCCCTGACAATGGGTTGGTGAGGCAAGATCCAAAACTGCGTTTCATGGACTTTTATCATTGGAGTTTCTGTATGATGAATGTTTCTCAGGGAACGCAAGTCAAAATTTTGAGAGGTTCGCAGTGAAAGACTGGACAAAATACCGGATTATTCTTTGTTTTTTCTGTTTTCTTTTTCTGACCTCTCTTGCCCCCTTTGCCCGGGCGGAGATCAAGCCGGACTACTTTTCTCTTCCAAAAGTGGTGGCCATTGAAGAGAGAAAGTACGACAGAAGATCTGAGCTTGCCGTTGGTCTGGGTTACTTTCCATCAAATGCCTACAATCGTTATTTCTCAGGCTCATTATCCATTGCTTACAAGTTCAGCCCTTCCTGGGGGTGGGAGGTGGCCAGGTTTGATACCATGAGAGAAGAGGAAACAGCCCTTAAAAAGGAGTTGGAAGAGGAATTTGGCATCAATGTCCGAAACCAGAATTTTGAGGGGCGTTTTTTGCCCATGAAAGCTATCCTTCGAACAGGACTTGTTTGGGAACCTTTTTACAATAAAGGTCTTTTTGCGAACTCCAGGCTGGTCTATTCAAATCTGTCAGTGATCCTCAATGGTGGCAGTGTTTTTTACAAGGGACGCAGCAATCAGGCAATGACGGGTATAGGAGGTCTTTACAAAGTTTTCTTTGGTCAGTCCTACACCCTGAGAATTGATTTGCGTCAGAATTTTGTCTTTGATGCCGACCAGCAGAAAGTGACAGATTTCACGGAATTGAGTGTTGGTCTTGGTTATCGTTTTGGGGGAGGTGTCAACTGATTCAAAAAGTCTTTGCTGTCCCTGTTCTGATCTCAATACAATGCCTTAAAAGACTCTTTGTTTTGGTCATACGACTCCTTGTTTCAGGTAGCCTTGTTTTCTGTTTCCATGCTTTGATGACACCGGATTTTGTTCTGGCTGATTTTCAACCCCGCTGGGATGAAATAAAAACCCTGCCCAGTTCTGAAAAACAGAGGCTTGTTGAGGCCCACCAGCAGGCCCGTTGGAAAACTTTTGCCAGGGTGGCCATCTCTGGAAAAATTGCAAAATTAAAAGATGGCACAACTGAGTTTTTATTGGGTTTTGCCTTATATAAGGAAAATCTCCCTGTTTCCTCATTTGCGGTTCTGGCCTCTCTGATTGAATCCTATCCAACAAGTCTTCTTGTTGACCAGTGTCTTGAACTGATCACGGAGGTCTTTCAGGGCAACATCATTGAAACAGGTTTATTACAGGAAATTTTTGACAAGAGAATTTTAAAGGTCAGTTCTCCTGAAGCCAGAGCCATGTTAAAATACCACAGGTTCTTGTCTCTCAGGTCCAAGAGGTTTTACAAATGGGCCGGAAATGAAATAAGAGCACTTCCAAAAAACACTTTCTGGCGACACTATTTTGGCTTTGTCAACCAGGTCAGAAGAAGTGAGAAACTCAAATCCAAAGATCTGCTTGGAACATGGACAAGATTTTCCAAAAATAAAAAACTTCCTGAAAGTATCAAAGGCTGGTCTGAAATCAACAGGGCCCGTGCCCTCTATGAACTGGGCCTTTATAAAGCTGCAGATGCCATTTACAAAACTGTGAATCTCAATCGATTTAACCAGGGCACAATTCTAAGGGAGAGAGCCTGGCTTTATTACCGTCTGAGTCAGTTTAAGGAAGCTCTGGGTATGCTCAACCAGATGAGAACTTCAGTTTACGGTTTTTATCACCATGTTGATGAGCACTTGCTGGCCGGTTTGATTTATCGGGAGAGTTGTCAGCCGGAACTTCTTGAGAGTCTGCGAAAAGAGGTGGATGGACGGATTGCTGAAATTAAGAAATCAGTAAAAAGACTCAAACCTTATGATAATATTCAGAATGTTTTTCAGTTTTCCATTTATCATCCTTTACTTTCAAAAACAGCCCGCATGATGGCCTATCTCAACGAGGAAAGAACATTGTTGGAAGACAGTCCTCTGGCTTCCTACAGTGATAAAATTGAACCGGCCCGTAAAAAACTCAGTCAATTCAGCATGGCCAGGATTAACAAACAACTGCCCTTTGTCGTCAGGCAGACCATTGAGGACCTGTTAATTCTAAAAGAGCAAATTGATTATTTGTCTTACTCTCTGAAATTGCGAAGAACAAGGGAACTTCAATTGACTTATGCAGAGACAGCCAGTCATATTCGTTCCGGCCTTCCCCGGACAAGTGTTGTCTGGCCCGTTTATGATGAGGTCTGGAATGACGAGGTTATCAACTACAGATCCGTCCTGGAGAATCGATGTCTTTAGCTGGAACTTTCAATAAACTTTCTGTTGTGGTTGTCAGATTCCCGGCCATGATATTTCATAAGTCGTCCGAATCAGTCCTCATTTTTCTTGTCTTTCCTGTTTTTCTTCTGGGTTCCCCCAAGGTTATGGCGAAGGAACTGGCCGATGTCAAAAAGATGATTACCGAGGAGACAAGAAAAATAAAAGTCTTTGAAAATCAATTGGCAAAGGGAGGTGAAACCCAACTTCTCGCCGATCTGCTTTTCAGTCTGAGTGAATCCCATCAGCAAAAGGCCACCCTGATGTACAACAAAAAGAAACTTGAAAATCCGGACACACCTGACGATGAACTGGATTTTACCATTGAAGATCGTGAAAAGGAAAAGTCCATTGATATCCTTGAACAGATTGTAAAGGTTTTCCCCGGGAAAAAAGGGGTTGCGGACAAAGCTCTTTATGTTGCGGCTCTGACAAAGAAAAGTCTGGGCAAACCAAAAGAGGCTGTTGTTTACCTGAAAAAGATTGTGAGTGATTTTAAATCAGGTGAATATGAGGGCAGGGCTTATCTGGAACTTGGAGATTTTTACACTTTAAAGGGCGACCATGAGTTTGCCATTGATTTTTATAAAAAGGGGATCAACAAAAAAGATACTGTGTCCTATTACAGGCTTAAAAATAAAATTGGCCAGGCCCACCTTCATCTGGAAAAAGAAGGTATAGCCTTTCTTACGTTTTATAATTCATTAAAGGAGTTGCATAAAGAGAAAAAAAAGGAACTTCACGAACAGGCTGCTGAGGATCTTTTACAAAGCCTGGCCCGCTCTTATGCCGATTTGTTAAAAGAGGAAATGAAAAAGGTTATGCCAACACAAGTCCCCCTGGATCAGCTTCTCAGACAATTGTCACCAGGGGAACGACCCTACAGCAAGGCTCTTAAAGTGGCCACAAAGCGGTTTATTATCAAAAAACGCAACAGTGAAGCTGCGGTCTGCGGAGCCAAGTGGCTTAATACCGAACCCAATATGAAAGATCGTATTGAGGCCATGTACAAGACCTTTGGAGCCTGGAAGGCCTCAGGCCAGAAAATTTACCTGGGACAATTTATAGAGGATGTTGTTTCCACCCGGCAGTTTTTAAGGGATGAGGATTTTTCCTCAAAGAAAGAACGAAAGAAAACAGAAAAAGACATGGAAGTGATCCTGCGTACCTACCTGACCAGGATGGATAAAATTTACCGGAAACAGGGTGATGAAAAAATTATTGTCAATCTGATTGAGAGTTATCGGCTGTTCAGGGATAATTTTAAAAGATCAAAGAAGATCAGAGAGATGAACCTCAATCTGGCAGAGCTTTTGTTTTCACTCAGGGATTACACGGAAGCCGGAAAAACCTATTATCAGGTTGCCAGATACAAAAAAAAGGATAAAAGAAGTCGTCTGGAAATGTTGGATGCAGCAGTGAAATCCTTTATATCGGGTATTGGCCAGTCCAGTTATAAAACCAGACTGGAAAAACTGGAGGCCCAGTTAGGCTTGAGAAGGGCGGGTCTTGCCTATTTAAAACTTTCTCCAAGGGGCTCCACGGCTGAAACTGTTGCTTTCAAC
The DNA here is from genome assembly GCA_965218815.1 of Bdellovibrionales bacterium. Taxonomy (GTDB): domain Bacteria; phylum Bdellovibrionota; class Bdellovibrionia; order Bdellovibrionales; family JAGQZY01; genus JAGQZY01. The sequence goes on from CBDCLX010000002.1 coordinate 2,779,386, forward strand.
TATGCCCAGAGTTTTTATCGGGAAAGGGATTTCAAAAAAGCTTCAAAAACATTCTGGACATTTTTAAGACGTTATCCAAATGCCCCTCAAAATTCACAGGTGGCTTTATTGTTGCTTGATTGTTTTGATCAGATGAACCAGAAAAAACGCCTGATATCCATGGGTAAAAAATTAATTGCCAACAATATGGTTCAAAGTTCTGAAACCCGCTCACAGGTTCAGGAGATTGTTGAAGAGACCATCATTTCCAGGTCCCGTTCGGGGGGGGGTGCGGGACGCAATAACAATTTGTTAAAACTGGCATCAAAATACAAGGGGACAAACCTTGGGGACAAGGCTCTCTATGAAGCTTTTGTGGATATGAAAGCCAAAAGGGATCCCAAAGTCTATAAGGTGGGTGAACAACTGTTAAGTCATCATAAGGATTCACAGTTTGCCAAAACTGTGGTTTCCGATATGGCGAAGATGGCCATTATTACTGCTGATTTGAAAAAAGCAGCCAACTACTTCAGTCTTTTTGCCCAATCTTATCCATCAGACAAGGACTCCAGAGGTTTTTTGAACAATGCTGCCAACATTTATCGTAACCTTCATGCTTTTAAAGCGGCCAAGGATGTTTTTGTGCGTCTTGGACAACCCGGAAAGGCCGCTGAAATGGATATGTTAAAGGGGGACTGGTCAGCTCTTAAGCAAAGTTGTGTTAAAGCCGGTGGAGCCAGTCAGGCTTTTTATTGTGGTGTGGCCTGGTATTTTTCAGGAAATTTTCAAAAGGCCCAGGGTTTTTTATCCAAAGGAGTGAATTCAGGGGACAGGGAAAAAGCAGCAGGCTCCCTTTATTTTTTATCCCTTATTAAACTGAAAACCTATGAAAATCTGAAGATGCAGGCAGGCCGTGAAGTGGAAACAATTCAAAGAAAACAGGGAAGCCTTGTCGAGTTGCAAAGCCTTACCGCAAAACTGATGAAGACAGGCCATTCACAATGGGGTCTGGCCGGTCAGTTTTTAATGGGTCGCACTCATTCTGATTTTAACAGATTTATCCTGTCAACCCCCATGCCTGACAGACTTCCCGCCAGTGATAAAAAACAGTTGCAGACACAGTTGAAACAACAGGCAAAACCCTATGCTCAATCTTCAAGGGAGTTTTTCAGTAACTGCCGGAAAAATGCCGAGAAAATGAATGTTTTCAATGGGGCGGCCCTGGGTTGTTCCAATAATAAAAGTCAGTTTTCAGAAGAGACACTGGTCACTTTAAATAGTGGGGGAAGTGAAGAAAGGGAGAGTGGTAAAATCAGAAGTATTCGTTCAAAGCTTTATGATAAACCAAGGAATATTAATCTCTACATCCAACTTGGTTCCGCCCTGTTAAAAGAAAAAGCCGGAGGAAAGGCGGCCAGTGTTCTGAACCGTGCCCGTGACATTGATTCAAAGAATGCAAAAGTCATGGCTCTTTTAGGTGTTGCACGGGTGGTGCTTGGAGATGAGCAGGCGGCTTTTGAAAGCTTCTCCAAAGCCCGTCAATTGAATAAAAATGAACCCGATGCTATCGTTGGTCAGTACTATCTGTTTAAGAAGTTTAAATATCAAAAATCATTAAGGAAGATATCATCAGTGTATAAGACACAAAGTGGGCGGGCAAAATTTAAACTTGGTTTTTATTAGTCACCCTAACAGTCAACTCATGGAGTTAGAGTTCAATGCCTTTAAAGTCAAGTATTCCTTCATTGGATATCAGAGTCACTCATGACAATGCTGAAGTTACTGATGGCATCTTTCAGCAGGCAAAGGTCTCTATTGGAAGATCCCCGGACTGTGATATCAGTCTAAGGGACTTCAAGTATGTCAGTCGTCATCATTTAACCCTTTTTTTGCAGAAAAACTCCGTGAGAGTGGTTGATGGAAATTCCACCATGGGCACATCCTACCTGGGTGAAAAAATATCCTCGGTTGAAATTGCCTCCCGTGGGGTTTTTAAAATTCATGATCTCAATGTGGAGGTTTTATTTCGTCCGGCAAAGCTTGCCACAAAAATTCACAATCTCAATATCAATGCCATGGAACTGACCCGAACAGCCAATCTGTTAATGCAAATTGATTCTGATAGGAAAGAAACAAAGTCTGAAAGAACTCCTGATCGCGGCAGTTTTGACAACAAAAGCAAAAAATCATCGGTTAGCTCTGCTCTGGAGAGTTCCCATTTTCTAAAAACCCAGTTTTTTGGAGATCCCGGTCATCTGGACAGTCCCCGGTTGTCCTTGAGAGCCAGTCTGGTGTGGAAAGGACAGGTTCTTGATTCACATATATTTGACAACAATCAACATATTCTTATTACGGGTAACAATGACAAAGAGGGATTGTTTGTTCCTGGCGTGAACTTTGCCTTGCAAAGTGTTGGTTATGTGGTTGACGATGAGGCCCATATTTGTGTGGCTGATGGGGCCGGAATGTATGTCTCAAAGGCTCATACCGAACCGGAGTTTACCAAATTCAAAGTAGCCAGCCAGAAAACCCCCTCAGGTATGTTTGAGTTGGATGCCTATGACCGTTGTCTGGTGTTACTTAATAACAGACTGGGTATCTCCTATGAGTTTGTTGACACCTCTGAACAGCTCACCAGTACTGTTTTGCGTAAGGAAGATCATGACTTCCTTATGACTATCAGAAATGTTGTGGTTGTGACTTTGATCGTTGCTGTAAGCCTGATTATGTTGGGTGATTCAAAGAGAAAATCAAAAGATGTTATTTCAAAAAAAGAGCGGATTGTCGAAGTGATCATTCCCAGTGAAAAAAAACCGGAACCAAAACCCAAACCCAAGCTGGAACCAAAACCCAAACCCAAGCTGGAACCAAAACCCAAACCCAAATTGGAACCAAAACCCAGATCAAGGCCCAAAGCCCAGGCAAAAACCAAAACCAGATCAAAGAAACGGGTGGTCAGGTCCAACAAACCACAACCTTCATTGCGTTTGAGTAAAAGCCCACCTCGGTCCTCTTCGCCCCGCCCCAAGGTCCAAAAGCCCACAAACAATGCCTTGGCTGCCTTTGCCAGTTTTAACAAATTGAATACTTTCAAGCCGGGTAAGGTCGGTTCCAACTTTAAAATTGATCCCAATGCTTCCAAGAGCAAAGGAGTCAGCCAAGGTCAGAATCTTATTGCCTCGTTGAACAAAAGTGGTCAGGCCAGTCCTGGCCTGAACTCAGGAAAATCAGCACTCAATCAGGTATCCACGGATTTTTCCAGTAAAAATCTCAGTGATAAGACAGGAAAATGGGGAGTCAAGGGGGCTCCTGTGGGTCAGCCAAAACTCCTCAACAGTCCTGACAGAACCCAGGGTTTGGGTTCCAAACAGGTGATGGCCGTGGTGCAAAAGCATCTTTCAGCCGTGCAACGCTGTTATGAGAGGGCCCTTTTTAATCAGCCCAATCTTTCAGGCAGGATCGAGTACGAATGGACCATCAGTCCCAAGGGAAAAGTGAAATCAGTCAGTGTCAGACGGTCTGAAGCCAGTGGTGACAAGGCTCTCAATGATTGTGTTAAAAAGGTTTTTCGTAAAATGAAATTTCCTTCTGCGACCAACGGCCAGTCAACAATCACTTCTATTGGCTTTCCTTTTGGAAAATTATAAACTTTTAAGAAAAACAGAGGTTTAGTATGGGTTCTTTGATGGAAAAATTTGTTCAGGGTGGCTTTTATATGTGGCCCATCCTTATCTGCTCTATTATTGGTGTGGCTATTGCTGTGGACCGGTATCTGGTGTTGTCCCACGCTGGTTCCATAGACAAGGAACATCTTCTTGCCACCATCAAATCAAAAATCATGCAGGGAAGTATGAGTGCGGTGATGAATATACTGAGGCAGGAAAAAGTTCCAATCACCAACATTATTGCTTCGGGTGTCAATGCTGTTATGAATGACGGATCCACTGAAGAAATCCAGACATCCATGGATGCTGCCGCTTTGAAGGAAATTCCAAAACTGGAAAGAAGAATTTCATTAATCAACAGCTGTGCGAATATTGCCACTTTATTGGGTCTTTTGGGAACGGTTTCAGGTCTTATTGGTGCTTTTGATGCCGTGGCCAATGTCTCTCCTGACAAAAAGGCGGAAATGCTGGCTAGTGCTATCGCTACAGCAATGAACACAACAGCAGCCGGTCTGCTGGGGGCCATTCCTCTTTTGGGACTCTATGGTTATCTGAATTCCAAATCAGAAGAGCTTATTAATGAAATTCATGAGGCCAGTGTGGCCACCCTTAATTTTATAATCACCCACCGTTCCAGAATCCAGAGCAGGAAAAGGTAAGTCCATTGGCCCGTAAAAAACAAAGTGATGATCTTGACCTGACTCCTTTCATTGGCCTTTTTGCCATGTTGGTTGTTCTCCTGCTGGTGACAGCCTCATGGTCAAAACTTTACAGTTTTAAAACAAAATTCTCAAAATCAATGGAAAGCGTGGCTCCCGATGAACCTCAGAAAAAGAAAAAGGAAATCACTCTTAAAATAATGGCTTACAGGGACAAACTTCTCTTTGTTGTCCAGAAGGGTGAGAAGAAAAACACCACAACGATGAGAATTGCTCCCAATCAATTGCAACCTCAAACATTAAAAAACCGGATTCTTCGCTGGAGTCAAAGTTATGGGGCTGAAAAACAGATCACCATTGAATCCGTGGCTGATTTTCAATATGGAACCCTTATTGAGCTTTACGACCATATCTTTGAGGCTGGCATGGAAGTGATTGCCATCAGCACAAAAGATATTCCGGAGTCAACAGCTGGAGGTTGAATCTGGTGGAAACCGGAGGTTAAAAATGGCGGGCACTTTTGGTGAAACTCCATCCCAGGTGGAAACGCCCGGTTATAATATCAAGCCGGAATATGATCTGACGGCCACCCGAAAGTATCTCCATGGAGATCACAGGAAGGCCATGGCGGAAACACTTCCCCTGACCTCCATGATTGATATGTTTTCAATGGTTGTCATCTTTTTGATTCTCAACTTTTCAGCAACAGGGGATGCCTTTTTTGTGTCAAGAGGTGTGGTTCTTCCAAAAGCCCGCAACGCTGATTTAATGAAAACCTTTCCCCTGGTTTCCATACTGAAAGACCGGATTTATCTGGATGCCCTTCCGGCGGACCGTCCAAAGGTGAGTCTTGAAGAAAGAACAAAACCCTATCCCAAATTGCGTGCTTTACTGAAACAATTCCTTGCCCGGAAAATTCAGGAAAATCCGGGTAAAAAACCTGAGATGACTGTGAATATTCAGGCTGATAAATCAACATCCATGTTTCGGGTCAAGGAAGTCATGAAACTTCTTATTGAAGAAGGCTGGACAGGGATTCAGTTAACAGTTCGCAAAAAACATGACAAATAATCCCAGGGCACTGGAGCGGGGAAGGGGCAACCATGGGGCAAATCATTAATTTTTTCAGGCAAATGGAATTCACCACAAAACTCATTGTGACCATAACCCCATTGTTTTTTGTTTTTGCCTTTATTTATCACTTGAGACTCAATTCATACGAACCCAGTCTTGGAATTTTTGCCGGTTACTTCTGTCTTCCCCAATCGTCCGGTGAAGACAAACAAATTCTTAAAAATTTTCACATTGTCCCTCTTTTTGTCAGTCGTTGTGAAAAGGGTGATTTTGAAATTGACAGTGATCTGGATGGTCTTTGTGATTCTGACGAAGTGTTAAGGGGAAGTTCTCCAACAGAGCGTTTTTCCCGGCATCCTTCCATTTCAGACAGTGTCTGGTGGGGTCTTGATGTTCAGCAAAAAGCAAGGCTTGGTTCTCTGGGTGAGGCCTGTAATACCGGAGATCAGGATGCTGACCTTCTCACAAATTGTGAAGAGCAGATTCTTGCTTCAAACCTCTATGAGGCATCCAACAGAGAGCAGACAGAGGATCTTTACCGGTTAAACTCCCTGAATATCAATCATCCTGACACCGATGGAGATGGTTATATTGATGGTGTTGAAGTTCGTTTTTTAAATCATAAGGCCCCCTTTATTTTCAGCAATAATGAGATAGATGTTGATGCCGAAACAACACTGAGGCACTGGAAAGCAAAACCTGAAGGGGTTTCAGTGGATATTGTCATCAGTCAGAGGGACAGGAACAGTTCCTGTTATCAATATGAATTAAGGAATCTTGAATCCTGGATGCCTGCGATTAAAGGTTTTGATCGATTGACTGAACAGAGAGAAACGGTTAAACTGGACTTCCTGATATACGGGTTGACTGGTTTTGAGTCAGAACCCACAAGAGCCACCCATTACGGAGCAAAAGTGATTGCCGTCAATTTTTCTGATGGTCGCTTTAGTGAGAAACCATTGACTGAATCTCTTCACTTTTCCCGTATCGGTGAGGAGGTAAAATGAAACCTTTTTTGATTTTTTTTATCGTAACCATGGGTCAGGTATCCTTTGGTCAGGAAAAGAAAATCAATCTGGAGGATGTGAAAATTCAGGGAGAGGGACTGGACAGTTCCAGAATATCCCTTTCCAAAAAAGACCGCACGGATATTGAAAAACATCTGAAGATTCGCAAGGATTTTCGTGAGGAAATCCTCAGTGACCTGCCCCCACCCATGCAGTCCAAACACATCAAAACAAAAAAAGGTTCTTCACGGAAAAAGTGACCCTTCAAACTGTTTTCCATGGACAAAGCCTCCCTGGGGACATCTCTCCATATTGTCATTGTACCTTCCCAAAATGACTAGATACGTCTATAAGAGCGATGTACCCCACTAATTGCCTATTTTGGTCAATTCGGTCACTGTTTCGGTTGAAGACGGTCACTTTTGTTGTATAAGCGACACTACTTGTTAAGTTTCTCACAGGGAATGTTTTTCTGTTTCAAAAAGATCTGCTTGATCGGGGTTTTCATGTCACCGGAATATCTGAATCTTCAAACAAGATCAGTATAAATATAATATAAACAAAGAGGTTCATTATGTCTGAAATACTGATTGTTGGCTGTCTGGCCTATGACTCCATTAAAAGTCCTGAAGGGAGGGTGGAAAAAACACTTGGCGGTTCCGCCAATTATTTTTCCCTGGCGGCCCATCACTTTGCAAACCTGCGACTGGTTGGAGTGGTGGGCCGTGATTACAGAGATGAGGACCTGGAGATTCTCTCCTCAAGGAATGTGAAGACTGAGGGTTTGGAGATTGTTGAGGGTAAAACTTTTCACTGGGAAGGAAAATATGAAAAGGACATGAATGAAGCCATCACCTTGAATACAGAACTCAATGTCCTTGAGAACTTCAAACCCAAAGTTCCCGGGAGTTTCAAAAATTCCCCTTTTGTTTTTCTTGCCAATATTGACCCCCACTGGCAGATGGATGTTCTCGATCAGGTCAACCCCCCCAAAATGGTGGCTGCTGACACCATGAACTTCTGGATCACATCAAAAAAACAGGAGCTTCTGGAAGTCCTTAAAAGGGTGGATCTTCTGGTTATCAATGAAGGGGAGTCCATTCTCCTGACCAAACAGAAAAACGCCATTGCAGCCAGTGAAGAAATTTTAAGAATGGGGCCAAAAGCCGTTATTATCAAGAGAGGGGAGTACGGTTTTCTCCTGAAAATGGATTGTCAGTTTTTTGCTCTCCCCGCTTTTCCCATTCATCGGGTGGTAGACCCCACAGGAGCTGGCGATTCTTTTGCCGGTGGTCTTTTTGGTTATCTGGCATCGACAAACCAGGAAATGAGTTTTGAAAATCTCAAACAGGGCTGCCTTTGGGGAACAGTGATTGCCAGCTTCACTGTTGAACAGTTTGGAACAGCCTCTCTAGTGAATATCAGTAAGGAAAATCTTAAAGAGCGAATGAACCAATACCTGAAAATTGTTGCAATTGATAATTTGTAAGGGGGTGTATTTCAGATGAATAAAAGGAATACATTTCAATTTCACAAAAAATACATTTTATCCTGGCTATGCCTGAAGACTCCAGAACTCTGTGAAGAACAAAACCACTGAACCCAGCCTCATAAACGCTCATGATCTTGCCACCAGGAAACCATTTTTTGAGATTCTTAGAAAAACACTCAGGCTTCAGTCCCCACGCCGGGGTTTCCACACTTAAAGGAACTGGAGCAAATATGGGGACAGGAAAAACTCAAAGAACATTTTCAGGAGTCAAGTCTTGAAAATCCTCTGTTTAATCCTCCTGAGGATTCATAAAAGCCACTCGTCATGAGTTTCAGGCATGACTTCCTGAAAATGGCTCAAATGGCCAGACTTTATAACCCGGGAGTATAAAAGGGTTTGTAACTGACTTTGAATGTCCCTTCTTTTTTCTCCACCTGGATGTCTCTGGATAATTGAATGGAATTCTTTTTCCCATTGTAACTCCAGCCCTCAGCACCATTGGGAATCACCTGACTGCCTTCTTCATGTTCATAGTGAACATTTATGGTGTTCATATTGGGGATGTGGTCCAGGGGAATAGTGAGTGTCGCATCCACCAGGTGGCTGGCAAACAGGGCCAGTTCGTTTCCAAAATTGAATTGACAGAGGTTGAACAGATAACCACGGTTGCCGAAGAGTTTTGCTATTTTAATAAAATTGAAGGGAGGTTCGGCATCCAGTGCACAATTATACTGAAACATTTCAATGGAGACAATCACTGCGGCATAGTGGAGTTTTTTCTCATCTCCGTTTTTCAGATCCAGTAAAAATTGATAGGACTGTTGGGGAGTCATGCCACTCTGGTCAAAGCTGTCCGTTATGACAAAAACAGCCAGATGGGCCTGGGAACGATAAAAGGCAAAGTTTTTGGCAAACATTGGTCCATCCAGAGCCAGACCGGGAATATTAAAAAAAGTTTCTGAAACGGGGGAACTGTGTCCAACTCTCATCATTTCACTGAGACATTTACCTCCTTCCGGAGTGTTTCTATCCACATAACTGGGATAAGGGTATTGACGTTTTTCAGCCAGTTTTTTGCATCTTGCCAGTTCACCTCCATAGACCCTGAAAGGATGTTTTTGGGAACGGTTAAAGTGATGTCCTTTGGCTCCTCCAGGATAAAGGGATGCTGATGAACTGGTGACACCGATATGGTAATCAATAAATTCTGTATTCAAAAATTTACTGACAAACAGCTTTGCGTTTTTTGCAAAGAGGTGATGGATGTCTGCCATGCTTCCGGAATCATCAATGATGAATAAAATATCAACAGATGGCTTGTGAACATGGACAATTTTACTGATAACACCTCCCTCTAAGATGGAGTGTTTTTTGGAACCAGGGTCGACCTGACAGCCGATAAAGAAAAAACAGTGGAAAACAGGAAAGGCAAAAACAACGGTTATTTTTTTCAAAAGACTTTTTTTAATCATGCAAAATTTTAGTTTGTGACGATTCATGACTCCACTCTCTCACCCATACTAAAATGGATGTGTCGGGCGGTCACTGTCTCCTCTTTTGGAGAGGACCGTCCGGGACTGCATAGAATAAGTGGATAATTTTTATTGTCAATCCCCTCTCCTGTCTGTTTTCCCACTTATCCTCTGTGTTTTCTGTTTCATTTGTCTTTCACAAGCTGAAGAACCTCCTCCACAATGCTTTCGCAGGAGGGGAGTCCTGCCAGGGAGGAAGGCCCCAGGGAAATAAAACAATCAGCCCCTCCATGAATTTTCAGTTTCCAGGGTCCAAAGCCACAAGTGGTGAGTCGTGAAATCACCCCCTCAGACAGGGAGCCTGTCTGCCGACATTCCTCCACAAATAAGACTCTCTTTGCCCCCTCAAGCTGTCTGTACAGTTTTTCATAATCAATGGGGGAGAGCCATTTTAAATCAATCACCTGGCAGTGAATATTGTGTTTATCCTTGAGTTTTTTTCCGGCCTGCAGGGACAAATAGGTTCCATTGCCATAGGTGATAATCACGTTTTGTGAAGCCGAACCATAGACACCAAGCTCACCTAAGGGTGAGAAATCATGGATTTCGGGGTATGAAAAACTCCAGAGCCTGTCCCCCTCTTCAAAGAGATCACGGGTGTTGTAACGGGCAATGGGCTCGATAAACACACAGACACGTCCCCTTTCAAAGGCCTCTTTCACACAGGTTCTGAGCAGACGCACTCCGTCGGCTCCCTGGGCGGGCACAGCCAGAATCAGTCCTGGAATATCCCTGAACACAGCCAGGGAATTATCATTGTGGAAATGTCCTCCAAAGCCTTTCTGATAGGCAAGGCCGGCAATGCGGATGACCATGGGATTGGTGAACTGACCTTTTGAGAAAAAAGCCAGGGTGGCCGCTTCCCCCCGGATCTGATCTTCGGCATTGTGAACATAAGCCAGAAACTGAATTTCCGGGATGGGTATAAAACCATTATGGGCAAACCCAATGGCCGATCCCAGGATGGATTGTTCATCCAGAGGGGAGTTAAAAACCCGGCGGTTGCCAAATTCTTTTTTCAGACCACCAGTCACATTATAGACTCCCCCTTTTTCAGCCACGTCCTCTCCAAAAACCAGAGACTGAGGGTACTGTAAGAGAATGTCCCGAAGCCCCCAGTTCAGAAGTTTGGCCATGGGTTGGGGTTCACTCAGTTTGTCCCAGTTTTTTCCAAAAACTTTTTTTCTTTTGTCGTCACTGACCGGATCCATAGGGTTGTTTTTATCTTCACAGGCTGTCAGGCTGGTTTTGACTTCGGCAAGGGAGGTCAGGTTTTTTTTCTGAATCACTTCCATGGATATTTCATGGATTTTTTCTTTGGTGTTCTGGTAGATGGCAAGCATTTCCGGGGAACTGAGAAGGCGATGGTGGAGGAGCCATCCGGCACTGTAAAGAAGGGGATCATGGGCTTCAGCCTGTTCTATTTCCCTGAGGCTGTGGTAATGGATTTCCACGTCACTTCCAGCATGACCCAACAGGCGATAGGTTTTCATGTGAACAAAAACGGGTTTTTCCCGCCCGCGGGCATGGCTGATGGCCTTCTGGCTGGTGTGATACACGTCAATAAGGTTCAGGCCGTCACATTCAAGATACAAAAGGTTTGGGCGATGGCTGAAATTTTCACGAATCCAGTTTTCCGGGGTTTTTACTGATATGCCAAGGCCATTGTCCTCACAAAAAAAGATCAGGGGAAGTTGAATGTTCTGATGAGCCACCAGGCAGGCCGTGTTAATGGCTCCAAGGGCTGTGGAATGATTGGCGGAGGCATCGCCGAAGCTACAGACAACCAGACTGTCTTTCTTCCAGTGTCCTGAAATATTTAATTCCCTGGCCCTGGGGATAGAAAGGGCCGCCCCCACGGCCTTTGGAAGATGGGAGGCAATGGTGCTTGTCTGTGGTGGGATGAAAAGCTCCTTACTTCCCAAAACCTTATGACAACCTCCTGATATGGGGTCGTCCCTTGAAGCTGTAAAGGAGAGGAGCAGATCATAAAGGGGAGTGCTTCCCGGCTTTTTTTTTGCCCTTTGGATGAAAAAAGAGGCACTCCGGTAATGGAGAAAGGCGGGGTCGGTCAGTTTCAGGGCCAGAGCCAGGGCCGCATTGCCTTCATGACCGGAGCTGCCAATGGTGTAATAACAGAGATTTTTCTCTCTTAACTCACGGGCTTTGAGGTCCAGCAGTCGGCTCATGACCTGGGTTTCAAAAAGGTCCACAAGTTCTTCTTTTTTCAGGTCTCCCAAACTTTTGGGGGAGAGGCCCCTATGGGATTGGTCTCCACGGGGTTCTTTCACTGGAGGGAGGTCTTCCTCTTCAACCCTTCTTATAAAATTTTTATCAATCACTTCTCCACGATTGAATATCATCTCATGGTCCTTATAATGTTAGACTGATCCTGTCTGGGTTTTCAGACATTTTCCCTGCTGGAAAACCGGAATTTTCAAATACGACCAATAAACCACATGCTGCACCATAAACCCGGAATGCCAAAAATCCCTTCTTTTTCAGGTTCAATAGGCCATAACCTCTGCGTCTCCAGGGGGCGTGTACTCAAACATTGTTTTATCTGTTTTTTTGTTAAATTCAGTGGTCAGGAAAACAAAAGTGGTTTCGTTATCTATTTGATCCCAGTAGCGAATTTTGGAAATTTCCTCTTCCCTGATTTTGATTTGAATTCTGGCCCTCTTAAATTCAACGGATTGATCGTTGGGTTGTAAAAAATAAGTCATTTGTTTTTCGCCCACCCGGACCCCTGAAACACGAAAATACTTGAGAATACCCCCCTGGATGAGTATTTGAAGAAGGCCCTGGGTTTTGGCCCGACTGGAAGACAGTGAGACCTTGAAAACCTGGGTTTTCGCCCCTTTGAAATTCTTTGGAGGGGGATTTTCAACCCACAGAAAGTGGGAGTCGGCAATCACTTTTGAAGGTTCCGGTTGATGTATTTCAAGTCGCATTTTCCCCTGCTTGATCCAGGCTTCCCCTTCAGATTGGCGTTTGCTTCCCAGGGCAGCCAGATAAATGGTCTTGTTGAATGTGAGGTGGATCCCCTGATTTTCCTGGTATTTGCGATCCACTTTATTCAGAAACAATAAATCCCCTTCGTTCATAGGGCGTATGGGAATTTGATCTGAAGGGGCCAGAATAAAAGGAACCAAAAGCAGAACAACCCATTTTATATTTTTAAAAAACCCTGGAGTTCCAGTTGATCTTTTGCCAAAGTGGTTTGAGGAAACCCCCTCTTTCAAGGCCAGGGCTTTGGTGTTCATGGTGAGGGCTTTGGGAGTTGTCACAGGAAGTTTGCGGAAAATGCAGGTCAGGGAAAACATTTGTGTGAGTTTATCAGACTCTTTCTCTTTTCACAAGTTTTTACGGTAAAACAGACTCCAGGCAATCAGTTTTGAGGGTTGGTTTAAGGCTTTATAACAGGCCCGAACGGTGGCTCCACTGGTGACAACATCATCCACCAGTAAGGCCTGTGACCCTTTCCAGGATATGGTTTTCATCTGAATGGATTGTCTTTCCCTTCTTTTTAAAAAAGCCTGCTTTACGGTTGTTTTTTGTTTCATCAAAGGTTGTGGCACAATCCCTGTATGATTCCCAAGTTTTTGGGCCAACATCAGAGCATGATCCTTCCGACCCCGACTTGGGTAAAAAAGAATTTCCTGATTTTTTTTATGGATCTTTTTTGAATTTTCATGAGCTGGAGAGCCGGAGGGGGATTGAAAACCGGATCCCTGACACTTGATATGATTTGAAATCAGTTCGCCAAAAATTTCATAGGGTTTTGAAAAACCCCAGCCTTTCAGGGAATGAACAAGTTTGGATATTTGTGAGTCTTTTGGTCTCCACTCAAGCAGGTAATGATGTTCAATGGATTTGCCAATCCATCGGCGGTGATGCTGAACTTGACTCATAATCTGGTTTTCACAGTTATCACACAACCACTCCACGGGTTTGAAACTGGTTTGACAGAGAGGACAGGACCTGAAATATTTAAGAAGAAACTCCATATCAGAGCACTGTTATGCAATTTCAGAACCACTAGCCCGCCTGATCCCCATGAAGGGGGTCATCGGTGGCATCAAATTATCAGCCAGGATGGCTGTCCTTATTTATGTTAAGATGTACTAGATTGTTTTCTTTGACAGACTGAATAATGGGAAAATGAGAGTTCTATGCCTGTTTATGAATATAAATGTCTCAATAGGGAAGGGAAGAATAAAAAGGGTATTGTGAATGCTGACAATATCCGGTCTGCCCGACTGAAATTAAAAAAAGATGGTCTCTTTATTGTTGAACTCAACGATAAAACCAGACAGCAAAGAAAGAAAAAAACCGGTGTTTCCTCCAACAAAAAGATCAATATTGAAGATCTTTCGAATATGACCCGCCAGTTGGCCTCCCTTATCAAGGCCAGTATTCCCCTGGTGGACGCTTTACAGGCCTGTTCTGATCAAATGGAGAACCCCCTGCTGAAAGAGGTTTTGGCTGACTGTAGAGGTCAGGTTAATGAAGGGAACCCCTTCCATAAAACCCTGAGAAAATATCCAAAAATCTTTAATAATATTTTTGTTTCCATGTGTGAGGCTGGTGAAATGTCAGGAACACTGGATGTGATTTTGCTGCGGCTGGCGGAGTTCACTGAGTCCCAGGCGGAGCTGAACTCCAAAATCAAATCAGCCATGCTCTATCCGGTGATTATGTTTGTTTTTATGCTTCTTGTTCTGGCTGTCATGTTTATTTTTGTCATTCCCCAGATGATGAGCATCTTTGATGATGCTGAAATAAAACTGCCCTGGTACACCATGGCAGTCATTGATTTCAGTTCTCTTCTTGTCCACTACTGGTGGTTGATCCTGATGGCGGGGGTCGGGGGGCTTTTCAGTTTCGTACAGTGGACAAGATCGGACAATGGGAGGCCCAAATGGGATGCCATTAAATTATCTTTACCTGTATCGGGCAAACTGACCCGCATTATTGCCGTTTCCCGTTTCACCCGAACCCTTTCAACTCTTCTTATGGGGGGAGTCCCCATGCTCCATGCCATGGACATTGTCAAAAATGTGGTCAACAACCATGTCCTGGCCAAAGCCATTCGGGAGGCCCGTGATAATATCAGTGAGGGGGAATCCATTGCCGGTCCATTGAAAAAATCCAACCAGTTTCCTCCCATTGTGATCCACATGGTGGGGATTGGAGAAAAAACCGGTGAATTGGAAAAAATGTTAAATCAGGTGAGTGAAACCTATGATTTTCAGGTTAAAAACCAGGTGTCCGGCCTCACCTCCATCCTGGAACCCATTATGATCATTGTAATGGGGTGCGTTATCGGCCTTATTGTCTTCTCTCTGATGATGCCAATGTTTGAATTGGCCAATATTGTTGACTAGCCCGAACTTCACAAGACACTTGAAAAATAAAAGTCCATCAGAATATAATGGATTGATAGTACCTGTAACTTTAAGGAGAGTATTATGACTTTGAAAAGTGACCGTGGGTTTTCTTTGGTTGAAATTATGATCGTGCTGGTGATTATTGGTATCATTGCTTCTTTTATGGGCAACCGTCTCTTTGGGGGGCTGGATAAAGCCAAGGTTAAAAATGCCAGGGCCATGATACAAAGACTGGCCGATGCCCTTGAAATGTATAATACAGACTGCAACACCTATCCCACCTCTGAACAGGGGTTAAAAGCTCTGATCTCAGAACCCAGCGGGGAACCTCCCTGTGAAGCCTGGGGGCCTGTGTCGTACCTGAAAAAAATTCCCAAGGATCCCTGGGGAAGACAGTATATTTACGAGTCCGATGGAATTGAGTTCAATATCATCTCCTTTGGCAAAGACAAACGTAAAGGTGGTTCAAAATTTGGGGAGGATATCTCCTACGAAGACCTGTAATTTGTCTTTTTGGAGTTCTGCCTGATGGTTTGGGGTTTTCAGGTGTTTCAAAAGAGGAGTTTCACCAAACCAAACAGTCTGGGCGATCAGATAAATGCGTCTTTGACCCGAAGTTCCCATAAACTTTCTGTTACCGGACTTTTTCCTTCCAGAGGATTTTCCCTGATGGAAATGATGATTGTTCTGGCCATTATGGGTCTTTTTCTTGTTTTTGGGACAAGAAAAATGATGAAAGGCTCAGAGGATATAAAAGCCTCTGTTCGACGCTTTTCCACCCTGATGAAAAAAATCAGAAATAAGGCCAGGGTTCAGAATAAAACTTTTCGACTGGTTTTTGATCTTCCGGAAGAGGGCAGTAAAAAAGAACAAAGCTATTGGGTTGAGAGCACCAACAGGCAGGCCCTTCTTATGACATCAGAGGAACTGGAGGAATTAAGTGAAGAGCTTGAAGATATTGAAACTGAAGACGGGAAAACAAGAAAACCGGACCCCCAGGGGTTTCTCGTCAATCAGCAAATTATCAAAAAGCCACCCGCATTTCTTCCAAAAGGTTTGTTTTTTGAATCCATTGAACTGGATGGGGACCCCATCGAAAAAATTCAGAAAGGTCAGGTGTATATTTATTTTTTCCCCCAGGGTTATGTGCAAAGCTGTGCCATTCACCTGGGTGACCGGAAAAAACTTCACTGGACTCTTGCCGTCCGTGGGATCACCGGCCGTGTTGATATTTATCCGGGCAACCGTCCTCTTAAGGAGATCAAGGTGCAAAGAGAATGACATTTTCCAAAAAAGGTTTCTCACTTTTTGAAGTTCTCATTGCCATGGCCATTATGGCATCAGCAGCCATTCTTTTGTATGTCTCCTGGTCGGGGAACCAGCTTCGTTTTCAGAAAATGAAAATCAATAATCAGGCGGCTTTTCTCCTGGATCAGATCATTTCTGAACTTGAAATAAAATACGCCCGGAGGGTCTCAGTACTTCCTGAGACAGAGGAGGGCACATTTAAAGGGAGTCCCCGTTTTTCCTGGTCCATGGAGTCAAAAAAATTTGAGATGCCCAATCTGCAATCCCTTTTGGTGGCTTCCGGTCAGGGAGATGAAAATCTTTTGATGATGACTGGTCAGCTGACCAAGCATCTCAATAACAGCATCAGGGAAATGAAGGTCACTGTCAAATACACTCGGGGCAAAAGATCCGTAAAGCACTCGGCCACCACCTTTCTGGTGGACTATGATGTCATCCCCGCCTGGGGTGGAGGTGGAGGAGGAGGTGGCAATTAAATGACCAAAGCCCGTGGCTTTACCCTCATTGAAGTTATGATTGCCATGGTTATCATGTCCATGCTTTCCATTCTGGTTTCATCGGCCATTCGCAGTGCCGTAAGAAACAAGAAAAGTCTTGAGGCCCGTCTTGTATCAGAGACCATGCTTTATGATTCCCTCAAAATTTTGAAACAGGATCTGGAAAAAGCCTTCCATTATCAGGATGTTTTTTTTGAAATTGAAAGTCAGGCACTCAGTCGCATGGAGGAAGAGCAAAACAGAGCAAAACACATCAAAACCCGAACGAAGAAAGTCTCTCCCCCCCAACTCACCCATTTTCTGGGGGAACCAGACCATGTCCACTTCACTTCCCTGAACCATTTTCGTGTCCGTTACAATGCCCTGGAAAGTGACCAGATGGAGGTGGGGTATTATCTGGAGGAATGTAAAAACCGGAGGGGTCAGGGAAGCAGTCAATGCCTGTGGCGGCGTTCCTCAAGTTTTATTGACGACAGGGTGGAGGAAGGAGGGGCCAGTGTGGTTCTGGTTGATAATGTCAGTGACTTTAAACTCAGCTATCGTGATGATGGGGAAAATGATGACTGGCTGGACAGATGGCGGTCTGATAATAAAGGGAGGGAAGACCATCGCAACCGTTTTCCAAGTCTTGTTAAAATTGAGCTGAAAATCGGAAATAAAGACAACCCCAAAGTGAAAACAGTGGAGCAGTCTATTGTGGCCCGCATCTATTTTCCCAATAACAAAAAGCTGTTGGATACAAAAGGGCTGTCCCAGGGGCGGGGACCATGAGATTTTATAAATCCTGTTTTTTTAATAGAGACAGAGAGCGTGGAGCTGCCATTATGCTTGCTCTTTTTACAGTGGCTTTTGTTATCTTTCTGGCCAGTGAAATTTCAGAACAAAGTTTCGTTGAGTATTTCACCTCAGCCAATGCTGTTAAAAAGGTCCAGGCCCATCACGCAGCCAATGCCTGCCTGCGTTTGAACCTCTTGAGAATCAAAGGTTATCAGCAGGCTATCCATACTCTGGGGTCTGTTCTTCCGGATACCAGTCTATTGGATAAGATATGGAGTTTTCCCCTGTCCTGGCCCCCATTGATTCCCGGGGAAGCCAGTCAGATTGACAAATCCACTATCAGCAAAGTCGTGGGGACCTCCCTGTTCAAACACCAGTTTCTCTCATCCATCATCTCCCAGGGAGGCAGGATTGATATCAATGATCTTGGTTCCCCCTCCAAAGGCTTAAGAGATCAGACAAAGACCCAATTGTTACAGCGACTTCAGGCAAAGATGCTTGACGAGGAGGATCCTTTTTCCAGGCGTTACTCCCAGTTTAATTTTGAGGAACTGGTGAATAACATTGCCGACTGGGTGGATGAGGATCAGGAAAGCCTGAATGGAGGAGGGGAGGGAGCCTATTACATTGATCTTGAAAATGCCTTTATTCCCCCCAACCGCCCTTTTAAGACTTTACAGGAGCTTCATCTGGTCAGTGGCATGACCGATGATATTTATGAGTTTTTAACAAAACAGATCACTCTTTATGGTATCAAGGGGATCAATATTAATCAGGCCAGTCGTGAGGTTCTTCTGAGCATCTTCAGTGATTATGACCCCCCATTGGCCGATGAAATCGCCACTGAAATCATAACCCAAAGAACAGATCCCTCCCGTGGGGGACCTTTTAAGGATGAAAAAGAGTTTTTGGAGTTTCTTGACAACTATATTGATGGAGGGTCCTTTAACAAGGATAAAAACAGGGTTCCTCTGTTTTTTGGATCTGAAACCAATTTTCTCATCTCCTGTACTGGTGTTTCGGGAAAAGTAACCCGTGAAATTCAGGCCGTGGTTTATGATGCCAATTCCATAAAAATCCGGCTTCAGAATATCCTGATAGAGGGTTTGGATACAGAGGCCCTGAGCCGGTGTCAGGGCCTCAAGGATGAAAAGCTCTATGAGTGTCAATGTCAGGATATTCAGGAGGGAAAAGCCAGAAAACAGTGCATCAGTACCAAAAAAAAGACTGGCAAGGAACAGGATAAAAGCCCAAAAAAACAACCTCCCCCCCCTGGCCCCCCTCCAATAATTTTTCAGGAGGTGAAATAGACAGCAGCTCGTTGATGTCATACAATGGCCAAAGGTCTGGAGGAATGGCCATGAGAAGTGTGGGAATTGATATTGGACGACACAGTATTAAAGTGGTGGATGCCTCTTTCAGTAACCAGAATTACCATCTTGTCAAAGCCCGTGAATACAAGGTCCTTAATTCACAGAGTGAAAATCAGGAAATTGATATTCTGCAAAGTCTCCATCAGATATCAAAGGATTTTCACATTGAGTCAGCCAGAGTGACTACCTCTGTCCGTCAGCATTTTATCAGTAACCGTAAGTTATTTTTTCCTTTTAAGGAAAAAATCAAAATTCAGAAAAGTCTGGCTTTTGAACTGGAAGACCATATCCCCCTGTCTGTGGACAAAACCATTTATGATTCCAGGATTATCCGATACCAGGGTTCATCGGCTGAAGTGATTGCCATGGCCTGTGTTATGGACGAAGTGGAAAAAACCATCCGGCTTTTTAATCGTGGACACATTGACCCGGATATCATCACTTCTGAACTTTCAGCCGTTGCCAACCTTTTTGAAAAATGGAACCAACCCCCCAAAGAGATGACCGATGCCGGACACTCACCAGACAAGCTGGTTGTTCATTTGGGACATTCCAGAACTCTGGTGGGTCTGATGAACCGGGGTTCTCTAATTTGGGGTCGTAACATTATGTGGGGGGGTGAAAAAATAGCATCCAGTCTTTCCCAGACTCTCCATATTCCCTTTTTGAAAGCTCTGGAAATGATGCCAACAAAGGCACTGATTCTTCTCTCCCCCCATGATGCAGGTTTTGAGGAAAAGAAAATCTCTGATGCCATCATCACAGCCCTTGACCCTTTGATCCATTCTCTGCGTCTGACTCTGATAACTTCCAGGGTTGAGTACAACTGTAAAGTGGAAAGCATTGAACTTCTGGGAGGGGTGAGTGGAGTCAAAAATGTAGCTCCCTTTTTGACACAGATTCTTGAAAAACCAACAAAACTGGTCAACCCCCTGGACAGAGGAACAGATCACTTTCAATACCAGGGACAGGTGGGTCATATCTTCCATATGGCACTGGGTCTGGCCATTGAGGGATTGAAGCGGCCCAACAATCCCCCCATCAACTTCCGGCAATTCCGGTTTGCCAAAAAGAACAAGACTTTTGAAAAACTTTGGGACAAATGGGGTTACACAGGCAAAATTCTGGCGACAGCCTACCTGAGTTATCTTGTCTATGGAGTAAGTATGAACCAGTTGAGCACTCACATGGAAGAGCTTTCAAACGATGTCCTTGTGGATCAGGCAGGTCAGGTGGCCGGGTTGACCGGGAAAAATGCCAACCCTTCAAAAATCAGGGATTTTATTGAAACCAACAACAAAAAACTCAAGGTTGTTGAGATTCACAGGAAGCTGGAAAAAATTCAATCTCCTTTGGAACTGATCCACAGGATCAGTCAGAGTCTTCCCTCCAACGGGGGGAATAAAAGTTATGAAATACGAAGACTGGTTGTCAAAAACAGTAAAGTGAGCCTCCAGGGAACATCTGGATCACAAAACACCATTGATAAGCTGTCAAAGGCTCTGAACAAAGTGGCCCTTGACAATAAAGTGGTTAAAATTCCCGTCACCATTGCAAAAGAAAATAGAAAAAAGTCTTTTGCTTTTTCCTTTAAAATGGAGAGAAAGAACTGACATGGATATTGAATCGCTCAAAGAGAATCTTATCAAAAAGTTTAATACTTACAAAAGCTGGCTGGAAGACAGTGAAATTTATTCCCGTCTTGGTGAATTTTATCACAACCTGTCCCCAAATATTCAGAAACTTGTGTTTTACGGTTTTCTTTTTTTTGTGATTTACGGGATATACAGCCTGCCAGCCTCCTATGTCAGTGCCTCCAGGGAGAAATTGACTTTTTTTGAGGAAAACCGAAAACTCACAAGGGATATGATTCGAGCCAGCCACATTGCCAAAACCACTCCTTCCCCGCCCAGTGCCCCCTCAACAGGTCAACTCCGGTCAGATGTGGAGAACAAGATAAGGGTCCAGCAGGTTATCACTGAACAAAAGAAGGAAATCTCTCCACTGACTCGTGTTTCCGAACCCTCTCTTCTTCCAAAGAAAGTCAAACAGATAGGTTTAAAAATTAATATTGACAAACTCACCCTTAAACAAGTTGTCCAGCTTGGGGAGTCCCTGGATTCCATTGAAAGCAGCCGACTGATGAATACAACCGTACAGGCTGATAAAGAAGATCCCCATTATTTTAATGTTGAGTATGAGGTGGCCGGTTTTTCTGTGCCGCAACCCGAATCCAGAGTGAAAAGCAAAATGAAAAAGAGAGAGCAAAGGAAAAACCGCCTTAAAAAGAAAGATAATGATACAGAAAAAGGGAAAGATCAATGAAAATAATAAGCATTCTTATTCAATGGATTCTTAATATCTTTCGCTACCAGAAGAAAAAAGTGTTTTTCTTTCTTGGTTCCACGGTGTTTTGTCTTTTAATTCTGTTTCCTTTTGATGATCTCAGTGATTTTATAACCATGAAAATTTCTGAGGTCACCCGGAATAACCTTTATCTGCAGTTTGATGATCTCTCTTTCAGTCTCTTTCCCCTGTTGGGAGTGAAGATGGGCAATGTGGTGGTGGAATCCTCCTATGCCCCCACTGTTAAACTTGAAAGCCTGAACATTGCTCCCAATGTGACAAGCCTTATCACCGGTCGTCCTGGTGGAAAAGTCAAAGCCCGTGGTTTTTTTGACGGGAACGCCAGCATTCAGTTTGGCCCTTCCAGGGAACTGAATCTGGATAAACCTGAAATGGGAGTGAATCTTTATCTTGAGAAAGTCAAACTTGAAAATCTTTCCCAATTTTTAAAAAAGACCTATCAGTTTCCTTTGAGTTTGTCAGGGGAGACTGACGTTGAATCCGAAATCCATATTGATATTCCAGGCTTTCGGGAGCAACCCAAAGGGGACTTTAAAATTCATATTCGACAAATGAAAATCCCCTCATCCCAAATTCCTCTGGGCTATGGTATGAACTTTCCCTTTCCCTCCCTGGAGTTCAATCAGTTGAGTCTTGTGGCCAACATTGATGACAAAAAACTCAGTATTACTGAAGGAAAGATCGGAGATAAAAAAAATGATCTTCATGGGAGTATCACCGGGGATATTTTCCTTGATTTTCAACCGGGTGGCCGGTTAAAGGACGGAGGCTATGACCTGAAAATCAATTTAAATATCAGCAATACACTCAAGGAACAGATGGGAGCTGTTTTTGGTTTTATAGACATTTACCAGGGCATTGGTGAAAAATATAAATTTGATGATCTTAATGGAGTCCGGTATTCCATGCAGCTATCGGCAAACAGTTTTCAGAGTCCACCAAGAATCAGCAGTTTTTAATTGATACCGGTTGTGTATTACTACAAGCAACTTTATTACCACCAGGCGACTTTGCTGTGTTTGAAAATTCCGGTTTTTAATCAGGAAACTCCCCTGAAAATCCAGACTGGATCAGTATAATGAAGGATAAAAGCAAATGACTGAAAAAATAATTCTCATTGTTCCCTGCTACAATGAAGAAAAAAGACTTGATCATGGAATTTTTATGGAAAGCCTTGAAAAAAACAATCAACTGCACTGGCTTTTTGTGGATGATGGTTCAGGGGACAATACAGCTGGAGTCATTCACGGAATGATGAAGAGAAAGCCTGATCGTATTTTTCTTCATTCCATGGTCAGCAATCATGGTAAAGGTGAAGCTGTTCGTCAGGGACTGCTTAAGGCCATTGAAATGGGAGCCACCCTCACAGGGTACTTTGATGCTGACCTTGCCACACCAGTCAGTGAGGTCCTGAGGTTACTGGATATTTTTAAAAAAAAGGATCATAAGGTTCTCCTTGGATCAAGAGTTTTTTTGTTGGGTCGCCGGATTGAACGCAAATGTTGGCGTTTTTGGTTGGGGCGTTGTTTTGCCCTGATTGCCTCCCGTATGCTCAGATTGAATGTGTATGATACACAATGTGGGGCAAAGCTCATCTTAAACTTTGATAATCTGGCTCTTTGTCTGCAAAAACCTTTTGTATCCACCTGGCTTTTTGACGTGGAGCTCATTCAGCGAATTCTTAAAACAGGAGGACTTCAGGTCTCTGATTTTTTTGAAGAACCCCTTTTGGTGTGGACGGATGTGGGTGGCTCAACACTTAAGGCCAGATCCTTTGTCACTGCTTTTGTGGACCTCATTAAAATCAATCTCCGTGGGATGGATTGATGTTATCAGTGAGAGAGGTTAAAGCGGTTTGTCTTTTTCTGTTGTCGATTTGTCGGACCGCCATGGAGAGGGCTTTTCTGCTTCCCACAAATATTGCAAGTTTTTTGGCCCGGGTCAATCCTGTGTAGATGAGGTTTCTGAAAAGCATATTGAAATGTTGTCCCATAATGGGAATAAGGACGACTTCAAATTCACTGCCCTGGGATTTATGAATAGTGATGGCATAGGCCAGCTGGAGTTCGTTTAAGTTTTCTTTTTTCAGGGTGACTCTTTTTATGCTGCTTCCATAAAAATCCACAACACAATCCAATGTTATTGGATTGACATCAGCAATTTTTCCGATATCCCCGTTAAAAATTCCCAGATCATAGTTGTTTCTGGTCTGGATCACTCTGTCTTCCTGTCTCAAAATTTTGTCTCCAATTTTAATCTGTTTCTTTGATGGGTTTTCAGGATTGTCGGTGTTCTGCAAAACCCTGTTTAAATTCATGGTGCCCATGGTTCCCCTGACCTGGGGACTTAAAACCTGTATTTCAATCTTTCTGCCAAACCACTGTGGGATTGTTTGTGTGTATAGTCTTGTAAGGGTTTTTACAGCAGTCATTCCATATCGGATTGAGGACCAGGGGTGGATTGATTTTAAAACAGATTTGAGTTGAGCTGTTTCAGACTCAGCCTGAGCCAGTTTTAAAAGATCTGTATTTTTGAATTTTTCAGGGATTATCAAAACGGGGGATTTAAGTTCGTTGACATCCTCACATTCAGGGCGGTAAATCTGATCCAACTCCACCCCTGTCTCCGATTTCCTGATTCGTCCCACCCATTCATCTTCAAGCTTTAACAGGCTTTGTTTGTCCCTGTTTTTATCCAGGAAACCAAGAGTCTGGTTGACTCTTTTGATAAATCTCAGTTGATCCTGAGTGGCTTCATCAGCGTCAACAAACAGACAATCCACTCCTTTTTGAAAGGCTTTGGGGTCTTTTACGGGAGAAATAATTCTGGGCACCAAACCGGAATTTATTTCATGGGCGAAACGTATTATTGAAGACTCTTTTGCCTGGCGAAAAATTTTTGTGAGTTTGAATCTTGGAACTGAATGTGTGTGTAGCAGATCACGGAGAACATTTCCCGCCCCCACGGCAGGCAGTTGATCGGAATCCCCAATAAAGAGAACCTGGGTTATTGGGGCCACTGCTTTGAGTAAATTTGAGGCCAGGGAAATATCAAGCATGGAGACTTCATCCAAAATTAAAAAATGAGTCTGTATGGGGTTTTCCTCATTGTGTTTGAACGTGTTTCCAGATGGGATCCATTCCAGAAGACGATGTATGGTTTTTGACTCCAGGCCAATGATCTCTGTCATTCTCTGTGAGGCTCTTCCGGTTGGGGCAGCCAGTGTGACCTTTAATTTCATGGCTTTTAAAAGTTCAACCAGAACTTTTGTGCAGGTTGTTTTTCCACAGCCGGGACCTCCAGTAAGAATAGAGAATGAATGTCCGGGAATACGGCAGACGGCCTCATTTTGTTCTTCACTGAGATGGATCTCATGTTTTTCACAATATTTTTTAACCCAGCTTCTGATTCTGTCTGAATCCCTTTCGATTTTCCTCTCCATAAGTCTTTTGACAATTTCTGAAGTTTTTAACTCATCATAGTATAAGGTTTTTGAATAATAACAGCTTTCAAACATTTCTTTGTTGTCTGTCTTTATTTTCAATGATCTGACTTTAACCTGGTTTGAAACCAGAAGTTCGGAAATGACAGAGTTTAACTTTTCATGCTCAATACTTTCCTTTAAAAGATCCAGGGTTTTGTCAATGATTTGGTTTTGAGTCAGAAAGCAATGTCCTTCATCCCTGCTGGAAGCCAGAATATGTTTTATACCTGCCTCAATGCGAAGCTGACTGTCCTTTACAAAACCCATGGACAGGGCAATTTTATCCGCCGAAAAGAAACCGATACCGTAGATGTCATGGGCCAGTCGGTAGGGGTTTTCTGAAACAAGTTTTATTGCCTGGTCTCCATAGACCTTGAATATTTTTGTCGCAAAAAGGGTGCTGATTCCATAATTTTGAAGAAAAATCATAACATCCCTGATAGAGCGATGTTTGTTCCATGATATTTTTATCTGTTCCAGTTTTTTCCCGGCAATTCCTGGAACTGAAGTCAGATCCTCAATGTTATTTTCAAAAACATCCAGGGTTTTATCCTTGAAATAAGAGACAATTTTTCTGGCTGTAATGACTTTCACGCCTTTAATCAGTCCTGATCCAAGATATTTTTCCAGTGCCGCTGTTGATGCCGGTTTCTTTTCCATTGATTTTTGGGCTTTAAACTGTTCTCCATGTTTTGGATGATGAGACCACGATCCCCAGAATTCCATGGTGGCTCCGGCATAAACATGGGCCTGATGAATAAGAACAGTCATCTGTTTTCCGGGATACTGAAAGGAGGCCACTTTGAGCACCGACCAGCCATTCTGTTCGTTATGATAGGTGACTTTTTCCACTGTTCCTGAAATTTTTTCCAGATTTTGATTTTTTAACAGACTGTGTGCAGGCAACATTTCCCTCCGGCCCATGATACATCGGTTGCGTTTGAAAATTCCGGTTCTTTATAATAAGGGAATTTTCGTAAAAATCCAAATGGCTGTCAGGCTTTTTGGATTGTTATCGGTTTTTTGCGTTCCGGGTTGACTGTTCTGCATATATCACACTCCAGTCCATGGCAACGACGGGCCGGACAATGTTCCCGACCATAGAATATAATCTGTAAATGAAGTTTGTTCCAACTCTCTTTTGGAAAGAGTTTTTTCAGGTCTTTTTCTGTTTGAGTCACGTTTTGACCAGTGGTCAGTCTCCACCTTTGGGACAGGCGATGGATATGGGTGTCCACGGGAAAGGCGGGGTGACTGAAAGCCTGACTCATGACCACACTGGCTGTCTTGTGTCCCACTCCGGGAAGAGCTTCCAGTTCTTTAAAGCTTTTTGGAACTTTTGTATCGTGAATTTGGATCAGAATTCTGGAGAGTTCATGGATGGATTTGGCTTTTCTCGGGCTTAAACCACAGGGTTTGATGATTTTACGAATGTCATTGACCGAAAGCTGAATCATCTTTTCAGGGGTGTCTGCCTTTTTAAACAGAAGGGGTGTGATTTGATTCACCTTTTTATCTGTGCATCGGGCAGAGAGCAGCACGGCAATCAACAGGGTGTAGGGATCCCTGTGATTCAGTGGGATGGGTGGATCCGGATAATACTCCTCCAGTTTTCCGGCAATAATTTCTGCTCTCTCTTTTTTTGTCATCAGCTTTTCACACTAGTACACCTTAACATACATTCTTACCTCAGTTGTCTGTTTTCCAAGACTTTTTGTTTTTGGAGTGATCAGGGAGCGGTGTTTGAAATTCGAGGCAAACACCTCATGGAAGTTTTTTCCGGGCCGTAAATATTTGAAGCTCTTACTGAATAACCTTTGAAAGCAATCCCCATTCCCCCGGCCAGAGCATTGTCAAAAAAATATATACTTCCTGAAATGGAATAATGGAAGAGGCTCTGTGTTACTGGGCTCAAAACAAATATATGGAAAAGGCAACTCAGGGTCGCAATAATATAATGGATTATATGAAAGCCAGCACTGAAGAATTCGTTTTAAGTAATGATTTTTCTTATATATCACGCTTGATTTATAGGAGCCTCTTTTGAAGAAGACTTTTTGAGCTATACAAAAGAACAAATTATTTACGCTCTTCGTCATCAAGAGGCCGAGAAAAGGCAAAAGAGATTTGCCGCAATCTATACTGGTTCCATTTGAAATTTCCCGGACTTTCTCCTCTTGAGACACTGGACAATTCAAACACGACCAGTATAGATGTGAAAATCAACAATGAATGACTTCATAATATTCAATATTTTCTCTGCTTTGAACCTCATACTTTGATCGCTGTTTGCGGTAAGCTAAACAATAAATTTTTTTATGTACAATACTTGCAAATGTCATTTTTATTTCTACTGACTTTTTGTCGGGAAGAAGTTTTGAGTTTTTGGTGACAAAGTTATTTAGCCAACCATTTTTTACAAACCACCTATTTACTTTGCCTGCTGGATGGTCAAAGTGGTGTTCCCAGAATTCGTTAATATTTTCATAGATCTTGTGGTTATAAAGTTTTGATCTACATTTCAAAGTTACAGTACACGGTTTTAGCACTGTACTCCTTTGTCTGTTACTGATAACACCAAAGAGTAACAGACTTGTAAAATATTTTATAGCAATTCTTCTGTTCACGTTATAATTGTAGCAAAAAATTTGAAGAACACAAATATATTTATTTCAGACGAAATGCATAATTTTGTGTATAGGCAGGATAAAAAGGCATTTTTCACGAAATCAAGAGATGTTCCCATCCTTGTTTTCCGGGTTGTTTCTGAATTTCTGAGTTTTTTCTGATCTTTTTGTTCTATGACTCCCATTTTGTGGTCATTTGAGTGGGATTTTGATTGAGAATTTATGACTGGACTGGAGAACTCTTTTATCCTCATCCAAAACTCTCCTACTCAGGAAACTGCCCTGGTATATTCAGGTAATAACGTGTGTGTTTGAGATGACCTGTTTTAACAAAAGCCCCCTTGAGTACCAGGTTATTCAGGTCCCGGGTCACTGTTGTACGGGGGGCAGAGGTGATGGCAATGTAGTTTTCCGCACTAAGCCCTCCTTTAAATCCGGAAATACCTTCATGAAACATACGTTTGAGAACTTTTTCCTGACGTGTATTCAATTGACCCCGCAATGAATCATACAGCTTTGTTTTTTCAATAACAAACTCAATTCGCCGATGTGTGATTTTCTGAGCATCCAAAACAGTCTGGGAAAAATAAATCAACCAACCGGTGATTTTGTTACTTTTATTTGTACGCACCAGGGCTTTGTAATAGTCTTTTCGTTGACATTCAATGGCATCGGCCAATGCGATCAGGGTGGGTTGTCTGAGGTCCTGGGCCAGTGATTTTTCCGCAATAGCACGTCCAATGCGTCCATTGCCATCTTCAAAAGGGTGAATACAGACAAAATAAAGATGGGCGATACCCGCCCGTGTTAATGCGGGCAAAGGGTTTTGACCCTGCGGATCCGTATCATTAAACCATTTTACAAATAAATCCATTTCCCGTGGAACAACAACTGAAGGAGGGGCCTGAAAGTGGACTTTTGGATTGTCCACAGTTCCTGAAACAATTTGCATGAGGTCTTCATGTTTGCGATACATACCAATTTGAACATCCCGGCGACCATTCATAAGCATTTTATGCCAGTTCCACAGTAACTCATGATTCATTTTTCTGTAAAAAGTCCTGTAAAGATCAACCATCATGACAGCAATGCCCTGTTCTGCCGGGGAAATGTGACGATTGTCGGTTTCAAGTCCAAATTGACGACAAATAGAGGATTGAAGACTGTCCCTGTCCAGAATTTCGCCTTCAATCTTTGATGTTTTTAAAGCTTCCTGACTGATTAACTCAACTTTCAGAAAATCCCTGTCTTCACTGGAAATATGCTTTAATGCACCTGAACATTCTCCTGAATTTTTCAGAAACTGAGCTTCAAACTCTACTAAAGCCGTGGTGTCATAACTAAAGTTTGGCCAATCCTTTTGTTCCCAGTTCCACATAACAGTTTTTCCTCTATAAACCATATTATAGCCATTTAATGGTTTATAGCAACACACTCTATAAACCATCTTTTTCAATTTCTGGTTTATGCGTCAATTGAGGCAATCATACCTTGACGGAGACATAGTCAATAATTTTATTCAAATCCTTTAATTTCAAGTTCACAGTAAGAGGGGCAAAGTCAAACCTCCAGCTTGCTGGAGGTATTGATTTGACTCAAGTTTTTAATCATTTCAACCGATCTGTCTATAATGGCATTCTCAAGAAATTTGCATCCTTTTAAGAAATTCTACAGAAAAATCCCTCTATTTGTTTCATTTACAATAATCCTATTGATTTTTGGAATTTATCAAAACTGTGGAGATTCATTCCGAGCCATTCAAAGTGTTGAAAACAGTTCCTTTTCTTTACCGAGTATTTTCATTCAAGAGGCCAAAATTTCACCATCCAACGAGTTATATGTTTCCGGGATATGTCCCAATGAAGACACTGAAAGGACCATCAGTGGAAATCTCACAAAGAACTCATGCCCTGGATGCACCCCCAATAACTCTAATTGGTCAACCAACTGTATAAATGGAAGCTTTTATTTAGCAGAAACTCTTCCCTCTGAGTCTTTATTTGTAACCTCCTTCCAAGACATTTATACCGTGGATGTTGAGATGATAATAACAAATTCAAATCAACAGGAAGAAACAGTCACACATTCTTTGAGAGCTTCTATTGAACTCCCTAATTCCACCACTCCCACACCAAACCCAACACCCACTCCCTCGCCAAACCCAGCACCCACTCCCTCACCAAACCCAGCACCCGCTCCCAAACCCAACCCAACACCCGCTCCCAAACCAAACCCAACACCCGCTCCCACACCAAACCCAGCACCCACTCCCACACCAAACCCAGCACCCACTCCCACACCAAACCCCAGTCCTCTAGGTCCAGCGGGTCGCTCTTATCGTTTTAGTGTTGAAGAACCTAAAATCGTTCTTCGCAGTAGTGATGTGGACGAGGACATACATATTGGGGATCTTCGGTTTTTTGTGCTTTCCAGTGGCAACGGTAGACTTTATGGCTATACAGGTAATGCCAAGACATATCTCTTTGAAGGAACGTCTGTGGAAAACCTGCGATTTACAAGTAGGGTTGTTATAGGAAAGGGGCCGCAAAACAGCTTTGATGAATGTGGAGCCTGGATGGATGGTGCTTTCTATCATAATGGAGTCTATAGGGGATGGTATCATGCAGAATCAGACTGCCATTACTATAACGGGGGGCAATCCTATGCATCCATTGCCTATGTTGAGTCTGATAATGGAGGGAGAACTTTTAGTAAAATCAATCATCCAAACAATCAGATATTGATTGGGGACACCTCTCCAGAGGTGGGTGCCTTTCGAGGGAATGGAAATGGAAGTATCATTAAGAGAGGAAATTATTTCTATTTCTACTTTAAGTCATTTGAGTCAGGAAGATGGAAAACGGGTGTAGCACGCAGTTTGCTGTCAGACAATGGATTACCTGGAACCTGGAAGAAATATTACAGAGGCAAGTGGAATTCAAATGGAAAGGGAGGAAGTATTGACAACCTCAACAATAATAAAAACGCCCCGGGAGCCGTGGCATCTCAAAAGACGGATACTGGTGAAGTTATGCTGGTGGGGCCACAATCAAATGGTTTTCGGTACGCTTTTTCAAAAGACGGGCTTCATTTTACAGGATTTAACAACGATCCATTGATCCTTTTTGATGGTCGGGACTGGCACAGGCGAAGGCCACTTTATGAGTATTATCACTCCACTCGTAAAGATCATCGCTATTCAATCGATCCCGGTTTAAGTGCTTCCGGTTACGTTCGTAAAAAATCCATGGGCTTTACAATGTACAAACTTCATAGGGGAACCCAGAAGCTTCTTAGTTGTCGACTCTCAAATGGTAAACATACGGTTTCAATAAACAGATGCTCGGAAGGAAGTTCAAACAGGACTATTGGACACACATACAAGGAAAGACCACAAAATAAAGAAACATCCCCTCTCTATCTCTGCTACAAATCGGAAGCAAACGACTACTTTTTAAGTCATCAAAACAACTGTGGAACAGGATCCCAAAAGATAAAAAGTTTAGGTTGGATATCAAGAAAACCTGCCGGAGATATTCTCACTTACCCGTCAGTTGTTGCTCCAAGGGGCGGTAATGAATTCTCATCAGAGTTTTATATTTTTTATACACTCATAAGACAGTCCGAAACAATGCAAAACAGGACCATTGTCAGGCGAAAAGTAAAAATTGCAAACAATTCCAATCCAAGATTTGGAAGCAAAGTCAGGGTGAAACTCATGCAATACTACTCTTCATCTAAAAAGGACCATTGGACAACAACAAGGCCACCTACAAATGGATACTCAAGAGGGTCCTTTAACGGATGGATCTATACAAACAAAAATTTTTCCACCTCAAGAAAACTTGTGGATTGTCTCATTCAGAGTAATCAAAAACATATTGTCCGGGCCTATAAATGCCATTCAGGTGAAAGGTTTTTAAGAACAATGGGGTGGATACACTCCAGATCCGCTACAGGCTTATCACCACTTTATCAATGCAAAGCTACGAATTTAAACAGTCACTTAATAGGACACAATTCCTCTTGCGGGAGCAGTAACCATGAGGAAGGAAATCTTCTCGGCTATGTCAATCTCTCCAGGAATTAGCCCGCATTTCTCATAAAGTTTGATTGAAGCCCTGTTTTTTTAAACTCTATGTAAAACTTGTCTTTTGAGTTTTCTATCTTTTACAAACAACACGTTCTACAGTGTAACCTCTGATTCTCAGAAAGTCTATTACATTAAAAGGGTTTAAAACGACTGTTTCTCGTTCGGCTGAGTTCTTCACCAGACTATTAAACGGATTAAAAATAAAATGAGTCAGCCCGCCAGCAAGAAAAACACGCTCATGGCTTTGATATACCTCTTCAAAACGATTTACCCATTGAATATTGCGTTCCATTAATTTTAAGTATGAATAACTATCAAAAGTCATCACACTAGCTTGAGCAATATCTACAATTCCTCTACCAGACTTATAATCTTCCGTAGCATCAACCAGCCATTTAGGAGGACATTCCCTAAAAAATCCATTTATTCTATCATTTAAATTATTTATTTCTTCTGTAAATACAGATTCAGTACCTGATAACCCATTATAAAAATCCGCCTTCTTTTTTTGTTCTCTCCTAACAGGATCGTATATCTCATGAAAATTATTCAATTCCTGAACAAGTGTCCCTTTAGAATAAGCTACATCAGTAATCTGTTCATCCAACTTTAAACCATCTATTCTACTAACACCATATTTGCATAAATTAGATAACAGGACACTATAACCATGAAGATTCCACTGTTCACTGACTCCCCTGTTTCTCAAAAACTCTTGACTCTTTCTACTTAAAGCTTGAAACTCTCTACCATCTTTAGATAACATGGATTGCTCTTGAGTCTCTATCGCTGTTCTGCTTCGCTCTGTACGGTGATCAAGCTCCACAAAAACAAGATCACTGTTTTTTAAACTATGTTGTATTTTCTGCGAACACGGTAATTCGTCAATGAGAATAGATTCATGTACGACACCTAATAAGTGAGATGTTTTTCCATCTTTTTCCACTTTCCAAAAATAAGGATGTCCGATCTGTGAACTTCCCGGTTCAATTGCATAAGCTTCATAAAAAACAAAGTAGGAAATCAAAACTAAAAAAACCACTTGATGAACATGGTTTTTATAAGGCGAATTGTCTTTAATTCCTTTTAGCATTGTTTAATTAACCCTTTCCTGTCCCTGTCACCTTATTGATTTTAAATTCTCACCAGTAAAAGAATTAAGTAGTAACTTAAAAATAAAAAAAGTTATATAAAAATTTATATATGTGTATTTTTTACATCATATCCTGAAGCCCTTGATGAAATTGAGTCTTATTGGGTGCAAGTAGCCGTTCAAGGGTATAGTAGCTGCCGAACTCGCGGGAGTCTTAATATGCGGTAATTTAGATGGATTGTTGAAAAAGTCAAAGCGACTGTCAAAAAAAATGAATGTGATTTAAAAATGTCGTACAATATTAAATCATGTATGAAAGGATTTCCAAACCTTTAATATCACACAGCTTTTTTTGGATCCAGGGGAACAGGAAAATCCACTCTGTTTTCCCAGGGGATTCCATTGGTCCAGGTGATGTCCATAGTAGGTCATAGGAATATGTCCACAACGGATGAGTATTTGAGACTTTCAGGATCGACTACTTAAAACAAACAATCAAATGAAAATGGTTGTGATTCCAGTTTAAACTTGACAGTCAGGTAAAAAACAGTTTTTCTTACAAAAGATCATTTGTTCCTCAAGGAGAGTTTTTAGGAGAGTTTTTGTTCTAAGCTGAATTTCCCGATAAAAAAGTCTCGCCTAAAATATAATGATTCACTTAAAGGAGACAGGAAATGCAGGAAAATCTTTTCCTTTTGGCTGAACAAGTGTTTTCTTTTCTTTTTATCCTTTGGGGACTTTCTTTTGTGATCCAGACAAAGTTGTGGATAAAATTGGTGAAATTTCTCTATTCCAGGGATGAACAAACATTCAGTCTTATCTGCCTTGTCAATGGTTTTCTGTGGTTGCCCTTCGGCCTATTCTTTGTTCTGACCCATAATTATTGGAATATGAATCTTTCCACAACTTTCGTTACTGTTACGGGCTGGCTTATCGTCATCAAATGTTTCCTCCTTCTTTTATACCCCAAAATAGCCCTGAAGACCAAAGTGATCTATGGTAAAAAGGAATCCTTTTTAAAAAAATACATGAAAGTCTGTGGAACTCTCTATATCTTGATAGGCTTATTGGTTTTTGCCAATATACCCTAATGTCTTTTGTATCAATTGTGTTTGAGTCCCATAATTTTAAAAAAAAACTATTCATTCCAAGCCAGGATTTTTGTTGGGAAGTTCGTTTAGAACAAAGAATCTCCTTAAAAGATCATTTGTTTTAAGCAAAGGTTCCAGAATAGAACAAAAGGTTTTTAGATGTCATTAGTTAAAAGTTTTCATCGTCAATTCGCTGATTTTTCAGTGTCCATGGAAAACTGGGAAATACCGGATAGCGGGATCACCCTTTTATGGGGAGCTTCCGGGTCCGGTAAATCCACAATCATCAGGGGGCTTCTGGGTTTGGATGAAAAAGCCTGTGTGAAATGGTTTTCTAAAAATCAGGAAATCAGCCAACAACCTCCCTCTGAACGCAATCTTGGAGTGGTTTTCCAGGATCTTGGACTTTTCCCCCACATGAGTGCCAAAAACAATATTCTCTTCCCCGTTAATAAAAAAACACAACCCCAATGGAAAAAGGATTTTGATTATCTGGTGGAATCCCTGGAACTCAAAACCTGTCTGTCCCGTTCCACTGAAAATCTTTCAGGAGGGGAAAGGCAGAGGGCGGCCCTAGCCCGAACCCTGATTTACAGACCCAAAATGCTGCTTCTGGATGAACCCTTTTCCTCCCTTGATGAAAAAATAAAGAAAAAAGCACAAAATCTTCTAAAGCAAATTTGTGAAGATCAAAACTGTCCCGTTCTGCTCGTCACCCATGATCTTTCTGATGTGAAAGCCTTTGTCCCTGTCTCCGACAAGTTCTCCTGTGAGGAGAATAAAGAGAACAGAACAAACACTTCTGAAAAATCCGGATTCATAAACAAAGTCACCCAAATCAAAGAAGGTCGCATTTTGTGGGAAGGCTCTTTATTGGACTTTTTAAATCAACTGTCCCAAAAAATACGAGACTAATGTCGTTCAACAAGATGAGAATACATCTTGATTTCAGAAAAAATACCTGCTTATACTCGACTCCCACGGGATTGGATGAGACAATGAGGAGGACTGGTGCCATACAGAATTTGCCTCTTCACCAGAATTTTAAAAGAGGGACACAAAAGGTTTTTAGGGAGGTTTCATGAATTTTGAGTTAAGTATTGTGACTCCATCCAGAAGTTTGCTCACAAAAGCTTTGGTGCGGGAGGTCTTTGTTCCGGCTCACAGAGGGGAGGCTAATATTCTTCCTGGTCACTCCCCCCTTGTCAGCACTGTAAGTGAAGGTGTTTTAGAGTACAGATTGAAAGAGGATAACAAAGAGACAGCCTTTGCTATCAGTTGGGGTTATGTGGAAGTGACTCCCCAGGGAGTGAACATTCTGGCAGAAACAGCGGAATCAAAGACAGATATTGATCTGAAGCGGACAGAGAGTGCTTTGATGAAGGCCAATGATTTTTTGGACAGGGAAACCGCAAGTCCTGAAAATATTGAAAAATATCACAGGAAACGTCGTCGGGCTGAAGCCCGGATCACAGTGGCCAGATTGTTATGAAGGAAAATGTTTATGAAAAAGCTTTAAAAAGTAAAACTTTTTGCATTTACCCCTTTGTTCACCTGGCCACAAAAACAGATGGTGCTTTTAAACTTTGCTGTCGCAGTGAAAAGGTTTCTTCTGTACAGGAAACTTCAGCTATTGATCTCTGGAACAGTGATAAGTATAAAAAAATTCGCCGTCAGTTACTTGACAGTGAAAAACCGGAAGAATGCAAAAGCTGTTGGTCCATGGAAGAAGTGGGAACAAGATCCATGCGTCAAAGGGCTTTTAAAAGTCACTGGTTTGATTATTTCCCTCTTCTTAAAGATGTGGATATTGACGGAGCAGTACCTTTTTTACCAAAATCCATAGAACTAAAACTCAGTAACTTATGCAATCTTCGCTGTCGTATGTGTCACCCTATTGACTCCAGTTCATGGGTTAAAGACTGGCCCTTGGTTGAAGATCTTATGAAAAAGCATAACTATGAAATTTACAGGACGGCAAAGAAACAAAACATATCAAAAAATCCTTTTGTCTCCGCTTTTAAAGATGGCAAAAAGTGGTGGCAGGATTTTGAAAAAATTGTGGATTCACTGGAAATTGTGAAATTTGTGGGTGGAGAACCCCTGATGGATCCTCTTCATTATAAGGTTCTTGAGTTGTTAAAGAGGAGGGCTTCTGAAATAAAATTGGATTACAGTTCAAATCTAACATCCCTTTCTTTTAAGGGAATTTCCATTCTGGATTACTGGAAAACTTTTAAAAGTGTCTGGCTTTTTGTAAGTGTGGATGGAATTGGTGATTTGTATGATTATATTCGTACAGGTGCAAGATTTTCTAAAGTGGAAACCAATCTGAACAGGATATTTCAGGATCAGAGTGTCTGTTTTGAGGAAATAGGGGTGATCTGTACAATTCAGGTTTATAATACTTTTCAATTACCAAAAATCATGGATTATTATTCCCGGAAAGGGATTTATTTTCATTCCAATCGAGTTACATATCCGGCTTTTTTAAACAGTCAGGTTCTTCCGAAAAATTTAAAAAGCCAGGCCACAAAGTCTCTTCTTGAATATCGGGAAAAACTATACAGGGAAAAACCTTTTGAAAACAGAATCATTGAGAATTTAAATCATCATATTCAGGATCACCTGAATCATATGAATGGAAAAGATTGCAGCTATCTTTTGCCGGACCTGGTGGATTATACAAAAAGGATAGATCAGTCCACGGGAACAAATATTCTCTCCGTTGTGCCGGAACTTGAAAGCCTTTTTTAATAACTCAAGTGGGTGGCTAACCATTTTTCAATCTGTTTTGGTTCCATTGCCTTTCTCCTGGCAAACCTTATTCAGAGAGTTGTCAGGTTTCTTGAAAAACGGGGACTCATTCAAAGGGATGAGGATCAGGCTTTTCTTTCAATAAACTCAGACCCCTCGGCCATGGACCAGATCTTTGGCAAGTGAGAACAAAAAATATCACCCCCTCCGGGAATTGTATATTTTACAGGGTTTTTCTCCAAAAATAAGAATAAAATCAAACTCATATATGGTTCTGAGTCTTATTTTTAAAAAGAAAATGAGTACAATACTGCCTGGGAAAATGAAGATGAAAACATTATTGCCATTGCTTTTTCTACCTATCTTCTTTCTGTCTTTTATTCCCTGTATAGATAGGATAAAAGTTGCTATGCAGAAAGATTGACATCAAGTGTTAATGTTCTGAACAAGGTTGGAACGATGAGAATTAGATTTAAAAAAAAGCTCCTCAATTGGTATGTTTGTTTAATCAACAAACAACACACCAACAAGGAGCGAAGAATGAATACGAAGAAATTAACTGACACAGGGAAATTTGTCTGCATTGGAATTGATGTTCACAAGAAAAGCTACACGTTTAGTGCTTATTGTGATGGCTTCATCTGTAAAACAGCGACAACTCCCGCCGATCCAGAGAGTTTTTCCAGGAGCCTCAAGCAGTGGTTTCCCGGCGGGAAACTATTGAGCGTCTATGAAGCCGGATTCAGTGGATTTGGTCTTCATAGGACCTTAGAGTCTTTCGGTATAAATAGGTGCTATCAAATGAATTGGGTGATTTATCCAAAAGGTTCAAGAGTCAGAAGTCTTTATATCAGTTTGTGGGGATGACCCTTTTAAATGGAGTGTCCTGTCTTCCATAGTGTTTGGATTTGTAATTCGTTCCTTCAAATGTGTACTGGACAGCCTCTTTGTGGTCCTCATCAGAATAAAACCAAATGCCACCTTTTTTATCAACTTGTACTCTTTTTTGTTTGAAAAGATCATCAGCCAGATTTTTATTTAACACCCGATTGGATTTGTGAAATTTTATCTCCATTTACGGCACGTTATGACAGAATTTCAAAATTAAGGATCTATGCTGAAAATAATATTCCTTATTACTGGATAGTGGATATATTAAATAAAACCCTTGAGGCTTTTATTATTGACGGAAGCAGTTATAAATTGACTGCTGGCTTTGGAGGAGATGACAAAACATCAGCACCTCCATTTAAACCCATGGAGTTCAATCTGGAGTATTGATGGGGAGAAACCCTCTGACTCCCGCTCCTGATTTAAGCTAAAACTCTTTCTTTGAATAATAATGTACAAAGTTTTTCTTTGATCCGTGTTCAACCTGTGATTTATTGATTCAAAGGGGTGAAAGGAGAAATCAATTTGAGAAGTCAATCTGAGAAGGCAAAATCAGTTAACCAATCCGAAGCTCTGACCAGTTTGTGACCTTCCACCGTGGTTTTAGCTCTTTGAAATTGCTTGACAAGCTGGACGCATTTAACATTCTTAAAATGAGGTACAAAGTGTTTAAAGTTCGGAGAAAATGTTTTACTTTTCCATTTGACTTCAATGAGCCAGTTTTTACCTTCCTCCATTTTGATTAAAAAATGGATATTCACCAGAAGATGTGGATAAAAAAAGCCCTTTTTAACTTCTAAATGTCATTTCGTGGAATAAATAAGGACAGCCATCCTGGCTGATATGGGGCTCTGCCCCACACCCCAATTCGTTGAGCATCCCCGCTCAACGAATCACATTTTTAGTGCATTAAGATTCATATTGAAATAGCATCTCCCGCCAGATTCCAGTAAATCATAATTTGTGAAAACAACAACCAAAAAAGGGCGAAAAGATGCTGGTAAAGACTATCCTAAATAAATGTTACAAATTCAAGTCTTTTGTTTACGGGAGAATAACTTTATTCACCGAGGGCGAGGAAACTTGTATTCATGTTCAAATTCACCCTCGAAAAAATGGTATCCCCATTTGTTCGGGATGCCATCAGGAGGCTTCTATTTATGATACATCCCCGAAGGCACGAAAATTTGAATTTATTCCTATCTGGGGAATTCCCGTGTTCTTCTGTTATAAAATGAGACGAGTCAACTGCTCTTGGTGTGGAGTTAAAGTTGAAAAAACTCCATGGAGTGATGGAAAAAACCAATTAACCAAAGTCTATATGCAATTTCTGGCAAATTGGGCCAAGGTGCTGTCATGGAAAGAGGTGTCAGTTCGGTTTAGAACAAGTTGGGGGAAGGTTTTTCGCTCTGTGGAGTTTATCGTTGAGTGGGGCCTTTCCCATCGCTGTTTAGAGAGTGTCAGGGCTATTGGAGTTGATGAGATTCAGTGGAAAAAGGGGCATAAATATCTAACTTTAGTTTATCAGATCAACTCCGGATGTGTCCGTTTACTTTGGATTGGAAAAGAGCGGACAGAGGAAACTTTTTCAAAGTTCTTTGATATGCTGGGGACAAGAAGAACACAACTTATTGAATACGTTTGCTCAGATATGTGGAAACCTTATTTGAAGGTTATAAAGGATCGAGTGTCTCAAGCCACTCATATCCTGGACCGTTTTCATATCGTTGCTCGGATTAACAAAGCAATAGATAAAGTGAGAGCGGGAGAGCATCGTCAGATGAAAGCGGATGGATATGACCCTGTGTTAACAAACTCCAGGTGGCTTTTATTAAAGCACTCAGAGAATCTGACAGAAAAACAGGAGGTTGGTTTGAAGAAACTTTTACAATACAACCTCAGGAGCGTCAGGGCCTATTTACTAAAAGAAGAGTTCCAATTCTTTTGGGATTATTTATCCCCCTCATGGGCGGATAAGTTTCTGGCTCGCTGGACAACCAAAGTCATGCGTTCCCGGATAGAGCCTTTGAAACATGAAGCCAAGATGATTCGACGACATAAGAATCTCATTCTCAATTGGTTTAGGGCCAAAAAACAATTTTCATCGGGGATTGTAGAGGGTTTAAACAACAAAGTAAAACTGACTATGAGAAAATCTTACGGTTTTAGGGAGTACAAATCCATTAAAATAGCTTTATATCATTCCCTTGGAAGATTACCTGAACCTCCACTCATTCACAAATTCTGGTGAAGAGGCTAAAAAATCAATTTCCCGACCTTTTTTGGTCTGAATAAAATAAACAGTTCCTTTGACCCCTTTCGTGTCAAAAACCCGTTGCGTTTCATTTAACAGACAACAAGCCACAAAGTTTTCAAAACAGGCGTAAGATTCACCCTGCACTCTTCCTGTATCGTAAAAATAATATTTGGATTCTTTTAAAATGGATTGAGCTATATTCCGGTGATAAGGGGAGACTTTAAATATAACATAGAGATTTTCCAACAACGATATCCAATTGACAATGGTTTTTGGATCTCTCTGCAGGGATCTGGCCAGACTGGCATAGGACACTTTTGAGCCCACTTTCTGAGCCAACAGGGAAATAAGCACTTCAATACTTTTAATATCCCGTGAATTCCCCAAATCAATAAGATCCTGTCTCAGGATAACATCCAAATGAGTGGTACTCCACCGGTTATAAAATCGACGGGTCCCCTTTAAAAAAGGTTCAGGGAATCCCCCCACGTTTAAAATGATATCAAGTGCCTCCTCCTTTTGACTGATCGTTTTCAAATTCAGTTCCTTCAAGTCAAAAGGGTGTAAACGGTAATGAAAATGCCGACCGGCTAGGGAATCCCCCGCTTTTCTCAATTGATTGAGACGGGCACTTCCCGTTACCAGAATGCGGGGCCTGACACCTTCTGTATCATAAATTCCCTTAATCCGGGATTTCCAGTTTTTCATTTTATGAATTTCATCAAGAATCAGAAGATCTGATTGACGATTCCATGTTTCTGAATTCAGAATCTCTCTGTCCTGAGAGGAGTCATAATTGATATAATCAAATTTCTTAAAAAGATTTTTTGACAAAGTTGTTTTCCCAGATTGCCTGGGGCCTGAGAGGAGGACAATTTTATCATTCAAATCCTCTAAAAGAGGGGTTTTCAGGGATCTTTTCACCATCATCATAGATAAGGATAAGGGAAAAAGATCATGGGGTCAAGACTATTCGGGAACAAATTCCCGAAAAGTTCGAACTATTCGGGAATTTAATCCTGAATAGTTTCTTCTTTTAAACCCCCTGTTTTCCGGGTTTTTGTCTGAGTTTCTGAGTTTTTTCTGATCTTTTTGTTCTATGACTCCCATTTTGTGTTCATTTGAGTGGGATTTTGATTGAGAATTTATGACTCTAAGTCTGGTTTGGTCAGAAAAGGGGATTTTTGAATAAGGGAATCCATTACAGGGAAGATTGATTCCCCGTCGGAGGTAATTTAAACCCTGATGGATTGAAAAATCCATCAAGGAGCCCTTCTTTTGCCTAATTCTTAAGCATAATTCCACCGAATTTGTGGACAAGCTCGATTCAGAGCTCTCTATTTTTTCCCTTCTCAATTTTGTGGTGATCAGTTTTTTTGGGAGAGGTCACAAAAAAAGTATATAGACAAAATAATTCATGTTATCCTAATTGATAACTAAACTATGTGGGTTAATAATATGAGTTTTAATCTCAAATATAGAAATCCAGGATCTCTCACTCTGTTATCTCTACAGGTCATAGCACACCTGGCCTTTTTCATATTATGCTTCTACGGGTCAGCATTACATTGGTTAATTTGTTTTTTTGCTTATTTTCTAACAGGGTGCCTGGGGATGAGTATGACGTATCACAGGCTACTTGCACATCGCAGCTGGCGGGCTCCTCTTTGGTTTAAGAGATTAGGTATTTTATTGGGTACCATAGGACTAACTGGTACTGCACTAGCTTGGGTTGCGATCCATAGACAACACCACTCTAGTGCTGACCGGCATCCAGATCCACATAGCCCTAATATAATTCCATGGTGGCATATACAGTTTCTTAGTATGTTTTATCGACCAAACTTGAGATATGTAAAAGATCTCCTTCAAGATGATTTTATAGTTTATTGCCATAGAAACTACTTATTAATCCAGCTTATTTTTGTTGTTACTTTGTTATTAATAGATCCTTTTTCTATGGTTTATGTGTATCTCGCACCAGCGGCTATATTGTGGCATGGGGGGAGTTTAATCAATACCATTGGGCATAAATGGGGATACACTAATTACCTATTACAGAATAATAGTAAAAATAATCTATTACTCGGGATTTTTATGTGGGGCGAGGGTTGGCATAATAATCATCACGCCACGCCTAATCAAAAATCTTTTCAGAAAAAATTCTGGGAACTGGATGTTTCAGCAGCATTAATTTCCATTTTAGAGACCAAGTAGGTTAATATGTCTTCTGACACACATACGCATGAACGTAATAGCAGCAGACCATGGGTTAAGCTAAAATGGCCAGTCCCACAACAGATTATTTTTAAAGAATTTTCTCAGCTACAGATGAAAGAATTCATAAAACATCGTCCGGAAATAGGGCACATAGGTTGGCTGGCTACAACATTATATGGTTATGGCACCCATATGACGAAAAGCTATTGGGAATATCGAGGAACAAAGAAAGGTCTTGGAATTACAGAAGTAGGCTTAAAGTGCCCTGAGACCATTAAGTGGATAGATAGCTTACCATTTACCAGGATATACGATGCACGTTTTTTGTTAATTAAGCCAGGAGGTATTGTAAAACCTCATATTGATATCCACGATCGTAATTGGTTAGATCCAGTTAGTATTGCAATCAAATGGCCCGAAAATTGTGAATTCCGTTTTACTGAACATGGAATAGTTCCCTTCAAAGATGGCGATGCATTTATTTTAAATATACATTACGAACACTCTGTCATCAATAATAGTAACCAAAATAGAGTGAACTTATTAATACACGGAAAGAAAAAAAAGGAATTTTGGTCAAATGTTATTTGATAACTCCAGCACTGATAGCCATAATCAATTGGATGTATTAACTTTCGAACCAAACGAAGCTACTCATTTGGTGCAATATGTAAAAGAATACATATCGAGTTCATGTAGCTTAAACGAACTTTTATACAAGAATTACCAGAACATTGATTTCAGTGAGTTTATAGCAATAAGTCTCTTTTTTAAAAAATCAAAAATAAAAGGGTTCAGTACAGTTTGGAAAAGAGAATTTTATCCAAAGGATACCGTCAGAATTTTTAATCGTTGGTGGGAGGACAAATCTATTCGAAAGAACACCAACACAGTATGTTCCTTACATACTCTTAGTGCTTTTAAACACCAAATCTACTATACAAAAAAGAACCATTACACATGGGCTTTTATAAGTAGAGAAAAAAACAGGCGTGTGATTGAGAGAATTGCCCAGGAGATTACACAAAGAAGTAAATATAATCTAAAATTTCACGACAAAAAAATAGCAGTTTGCCACCCAAAAGCTAGCTCGTGTTGGCAATGGGTTGCTTATACAAACTTAACTAACTCAGATGAAAAATGGGGTATGCTTGATGGAAAAAAGATTACGTAGATATGGATTACCAAACTATGTAAAATTGGATTTGAAATTCGATATTAAAAAACTGCAAGAGGCTTTCAAACTTATTCCAAATGATGAAATAAACACTGATGATTTAACAGGTAAAGACTCGTATGGGGATTTAGTAGGTGGAAGATCAAATATCTTGCAAAAAACGTTCGGTTTGGAATTTAGCTCTTTTGAGGATGCATACAAATTTTTACAAGAAAATGATGTTGATGAGTCTGAACTCCGAAAGGGTCTTCCTGGAGAAAGACGAATGTGTTGGGACTTCAGAAATTATGTTAAACCTTTTGAGAACTATATTTGCCAAACTGATTCTGGTATGTATAAAGTTAATGGTTCTCCTTACAAACAGATCGCTCTTACTGAATTCAACCCGAAGGAAGTAAATAGATGTTACAGAGTTAAAATACCAAAAACTCGGTTGGATGAACGCCACTATAATAAAATTAAAAATTGGGTTCAAGGGACATATTATGAGGAAGTCTTATCTTCATTTCAAGGAGAAGTACACAGAGCAAGAATTGCTATTATGGAACCGGGGGCTTTCGTAGCAGAACACATCGATTATAACACCGATTATAGTGTTAGATACCACATTCCTATAGAAACGAATGATCAGTGTGGTTTCTACATATTAGCAAAAGGAAAAGAAAAGGACTACAAATTTATGCCCGCTGACGGTTCCGTGTGGTTTATCAATCAAGGGTTACGTCACAGTGCGTGGAATAAGGGAAGTACACGCAGAGCACACCTTATACTTTCAGTTAATGGACAAGAGGATATTCAAGGTCTTCATGATATCATCTAAAATAGATATTCAAAGTGTTGAGAAAGAGGTTATTCCTCCTTACATTATCAAAACTAATTTTAAAATAAATCACAACTACTTCAATAACTCTTTTTGCTTTGATGAGGGCTGGGAAAATTCTAATTTTTTGTATAGAGACTATATCTCTAAAGCCACTCAAGGAAAATCAATGAAGAAGTTTTATGTTAAACCAGTTAAAAAGATGGATGTTAAGTCATTGAAACTCCTTATTTCGCTCTTCAAAATATTTTCTATAAAACCTAAAAATTTTAGATGCGATTTTTTTAAAGTATTACCTGGAGGGTCTCTGCCTTACC
This sequence comes from Bdellovibrionales bacterium, assembly GCA_965218815.1. Lineage (GTDB taxonomy): Bacteria > Bdellovibrionota > Bdellovibrionia > Bdellovibrionales > JAGQZY01 > JAGQZY01. The sequence continues at coordinate 2,823,336 of CBDCLX010000002.1, forward strand.
ATATAGATCAAAAAAGCAAAATTTCTCTATGCTTACCGTTAACAATCAACACTAGCTTCACTTGTTTTAAGAGAGATAATGATGATTTGAGAATTAAATATGATAGTTTAATCTTACTAAATAATCTTGTCATGCATAAGGTCACCTCTCCTACTCTGAAACGAATGATTTTTAGAGTGGGTGTTCACGATATAACTTTTGAAGAAGTTTTGGATGGTCATGGAAAATAGATCATATACTTTACATGAATTTAGTAATTATTGGGAGTATGATGTGTTTTCATACTTCTCGCAGTTTGATCCTTTAATTCTTAATAAGACTGTCATTGACTGGGGATGTGGTCACTCTAATTTTCTACATTTCTGTCCAGATTTTCCTAGAAAAAATTATATTGGAGTTGATGTAAATAAGCACTTAATCAATTGGTGCAAGAAAAAATGGCCAGATACGTGCTTTAAACATTTCCAGCATTTTAATTGGCAATATTCACACCATGAAAAATTAACAAGTTGGCCAAACTTAAAAAAGAAGTGCGATTTAATTTTGGCATTTTCTGTTTTCACGCATACAGACTATTCTGATTTGGTAAGTTGTTTATCATACTTCAAATCCATACTAAAAGAGAAAGGAAAAATTTACTTTACCTTTTACAGTAACTCCAATAGAAGTGCATTTGAACTTGTTCGTTTATACCGAAAGGAACATAATTACCGTAGAGATTATTGGCAAAAAATAAAAAATAGCCACATTAGTTATATGTATTCTGTCAATGGATTGGCCAACTTAATGCTCAACAAGGAAAGTCTTCCTAAAATTCCTTGCGACAGTTTTTTTGCTTTATATGATGAGTCTTGGCTAGCAAAAAGAGTTAACGGAAACAAACTACAATCACCTACTAAATCTGATAACTTACTATTTAACAACCAAATATGTATAGAAATTTCCTGATCCGGTTTTATTTATAGACGGTCTTTTTTATTTTGTTTTTTGATAGTGGTTCCCTCAAATAAATGTAACGGGATTTTTCTTGTATCTAAATCCGTTATAGAAATGGGTACTAGATTTTTAGTATAGTAACTAAATCTTGTTTCATGTCCTTGTACTTCAAAATTAAAGTTTTTTTTCTTTTTAAGTGTATGAAAAACAACCCCTAGTTTCCACCTTGCCCCCAGTCTTTTAAAGTTAGTGGGACCATGTATTACAGATGTGTCTAATATAATTGCAGATCCTGGGGTCCAACTGAACTCTTTTTCTATGGAGAGCCCAGCAAAAACTGATAAAGGAACTCCTGAGCCATTTATATATTTTTTATACCACTCACCCACAGATTCTGGTGAGGAGGTTTCTAAATAAGAGACACCATACTCTTTATATGATTGATATTTAATAATGTTGGCGTAATTTGCAAAGTAATCATCATGCCATTGGTTTTTAAAATGAGTTGCTCTACCATAAAACCTTTGTTTGCAAGTATAGAATATATCTTCTACATCTCTATCAATCTCTATAGGAATAATTATATCCTTATAGGGTACAAATCCTGGTATATGAGTAATAGCATCTGTATGAGGCGTGTATACATTAGTCATCAAATAAAAATGATCTCCTACGCACATAACATCATTGTTAACATTGGAGTAAAAAAAAGTGTCTTTTCCAAGTATTTCATATATTTTGTTTTTTAAAATATCAGAAACAAGTTGATGATTTATTGGATGTGGGATTTGACTGTAAACTCCATTTATGAATGAACCATGTTCTTTGAACTTAGTGAAGTAGAATTTCATTAATTCTTGTCTTTCGTCCTCAGATATAAAATTAACTATCTGATAAGACTCTTCTTCTGCATAGAAACCTTTAAAACACTCTTTTCCATTAGTGTGAATTATGTCGTGATTTTCTATTTCTTTTTTATTTAATGATGAATTTGACTGATATGCGAGCATTTTGTTTTATTTATTGTATTTTCAAAATGTTGTTACACATAAGAGTTCCATTTTATCAAAGTCTGGCATTAAATCTAAAAAAACATCCTCAATAAGAGTAAAGATTAATGAAATTTTACAAAAAAAATGGTCTTTATTCATCCTTGTAGAGACAACTTTCTTGCTATTCATAAGACATTAATACTCCAATAAATGAACGATAAAATATAGATTACACCATATTTCAATATTAATCAAACTAAAAACCCCATTCTCCCAGAGCTTCTCCTGAAGAGGATGATTTCGAATTTTCATGAGTTTTCCTTTATAAGCAGCCCCCGACGGGGAATCAATTTGCCCTGTGATGGATTCCCTTATTCAAAAATCCCCTTTTCTGACCAAACCAGACTTGGAGTCATAAATTCTCAATCAAAACCCCATTCAAATGAACACAAAATGGGAGTCATAGAACAAAAAGATCAGAAACTCAGAAAAAACCCGGAAAACAAGGATGGGAATATCTCTCAATTTTACAAAAAATACCTGCTTTTGTAAGTAAAATCATATCATGTTCCACTTTACAGAGGGCAGAACTGGCCTATAAAGGCCTGAGGGCTGCCCCTTCTCTTAACTTCTCGTTTGCATCCCTCAACCTTAAAATATCACTCATGCAACAACTCCCAACTCATATTCCGACTGATTAACAAAACAAGCCCTCATTCGACCAGGTAGCTTCCTTGCAATTGCCACAATAGCCCTCTTCTTCCCACGACGATGAGCTATGCGATTAAAGCTCTCCTCAAGAGCCTCGTCCAATGAAACAGCCCTCCACGCACATTCAACCAGAGTCTTACGAATTCTCGATGATCCCTGATGATCTATGTGTCCATCATGTGGAAGTGGATATTGAGGTTAAGGCTTCCACCGAAGCGTTGAATGAAGGTCACAGAACCTGTTCTGGCTCCTGACTTTTTAGTGAAACCCGCTTTTTTGATGAGAAAGGTGCAAAGAGTTCTGTTGACAAGACCCAAAACCTCTCCCATGACTTTGTGGTCTCTGGCAAACAGGAATCTGAGTTGAAAGGGAAAAGTCAAAACCCACTGTCTCATGGGTTTTTCGGGAAAATCAAACCAACAACGACTTATTCAAACAGCGTATATGTATATTAGGACATGATGTACAGAATAAAGCACAATGTCAAATCCGGCATCTCACTTGTTTTCATCTTACACAAGAGGATTTGGAAAATGACACTTGTTTTTTTGTGGTTTTTTGAATATTTTGAAGGTTGAGTGTAATGAGTATGAAGGAAAAGGAATAAGACAGGCAAGTGCCAGGATAGCCAAAGTGGAAACAGTTACAAAAAATGTAAAATCAAAATGAATATTCTTGTCACTGGTGGTGCCGGTTTTATTGGTTCCCAAATAGTCCGCCAACTCATCCGATCCGGTTATCAACCCATTGTCATTGATGACCTTTCAAATGGTCATAAAAAATCTGTTCCCAAAGAAGTTCCTTTACACATAGCCAATGTGGGAGACTCCCTGTTTTTGAAAAATCTTTTTGGAAACCATAAAATTGAAGCTGTCATACACTGTGCAGCCTTTGTTAATGTGAATGAATCAGTGAAGCATCCATCCAAATACCACCAAAACAATGTGAACCACTCAATGACTCTGTTAAGAGCCTGTGAAGCTGCACATATCAGGTCTTTTATTTTCTCCTCTTCTGCCGCTGTTTATGGAGAACCGGAAAAAATCCCAGTCAGGGAAACAGCCCCAACTCTCCCCATAAACCCCTATGGTGAAACCAAGCTTGTCTTTGAAAAAATGCTGCATGATTCATGTGCCGCACCCTCTTCAAAAATGAAATACATTGTCTTAAGGTACTTCAATGTAGCCGGTGCAGACACAAAAGGTGAGGTGGGTCAGTCCAACCAAAAGGCCTCCCATCTTATCCATATAGCCTGCCAGGCAGCCTCTGGTCGTAGAGATCATATTAAAATATACGGCACTGATTATCCAACTCCTGACGGGACCTGTGTCAGAGACTTCATACATATTGAGGACCTGGCAATAACCCATGTTCAGGCTATTGAATACCTGCACAATGGAGGAGCCTCTGAGATATTTAATTGTGGATATGGTGACGGATTTTCCGTGAAAGAGGTTCTGAAAACAATGAAACAAATCAGTCATGTAAATTTTAAAATCATGGAATCAGAACGTCGCCCGGGTGATCCTGCTCAGTTGATTGCCCACTCCGGAAAAATTCAAAAAATCCTGGGATGGTCTCCCAAGTTCAATGATTTATCCTTAATCTGTGAAACAGCTCTCAAGTGGGAACACAAACTTCAAAGTGAAATTTAAGGAAATGTGTCTAGCCCGCATTTCAAGTTAGAGCTTGATGAGACTCTTTCTTTTCACTCCCTTTATTTGTTTTTTTGTTTTGAGGGGTTTTTAGATCTTCATAAAAGACTGTATATCTTCTCGTTTTCATCTCTGCGGGCCACCCATCCACTTCTTTCGCTACTTTGGAAAGATAAGTGATGTAATCTTTTCCATCTTCTGGCGACTCAAGATTTGCCTTTTTTTTCTTCATTTAGTCCTCCTTTTTGACCACCAATGTCTTTGCGGTATTGCATTCCTGGCCATTTCACACTTGCAGCCTTTTCATAGGCCCTCTCCAGGGCCTGGTTCACATTGTCCCCAAGCCCAATGGCATTTAAGACCCGCCCTCCGGAAGTCTGCCACTGTCTGTCTTTAAAGACTGTTCCCGCATGGAGAAAGTATTGATTCCTGGAAGAGTTCAGGCTTCCTGCAATAATGACATTCCTGACTGGTGAAGCCGGGTAATTTTCAGCAGCCAAAACCACACAGGCAGCAGCCATGTCTTTCCACTCTGGTTTGGGAATCTGCCCCCGGGCCACTTCAGAAAAAACCCGCCCCCAATCACCACCCCTGAGCAGAGGCATAAGGACCTGGGCTTCCGGGTCTCCGAATCGGACATTATACTCAAGAACCTTGGGACCTCTTTCTGTTATCATCAAACCAATAAAAACCACCCCCCAATAAATAAAATCCTCTTTTTGAAGACCCCTGACAGTCGGTTCCACAACTCCTTTAATGATCTGATTATAAACCAGAGGATCCAGATTCATGGGACCCACTGTTCCCATACCCCCGGTGTTTGGCCCCTGATCCCCATCCAGAAGTTTTTTGTGGTCCCGCACCATGGGAAGTGGTACATAATCATATCCATTGGTCAGCATAAAAAAACTGAGTTCATGGCCTGGTTGAAATTCTTCGAGAATGGCTGTCCTCCCTGCATCACCCAAGAGTTTTTGATTAAAAAGCCTGTCAGCCGCCTTTATTAACTCCTCTTTGCTGTCACAAATAAAAACCCCTTTGCCGGCAGCCAGCCCGTCAGCCTTCAAAACAAAAGGAGCCATGAAGTCTGAAACATTCTTTATCACTTCCTCTGTTGAAGTCACTTTGGCAAAAGGAGCTGTGGGAATCCGATGCTTTTTCATAAACTCTTTGGCGTAAAACTTGCTGCCCTCAAGCTGTGCTGCTTTCCTGTCAGGACCAAAAACCAATACCCCCCCCCTTCGCAGTTCATCCACAAGACCAGCCACCAGAAAATCCTCTGGACCTACCACCACCAACTCAACCTGATTCTGTTGACAAAAGGAAAAAATATTTTCGGGAGAGGGTTCCAGTTCCATCATAATCTGAACCTGTGGTTCCATTCCCTGGTTTCCGGGAATGGCAAAAACCCTTTCAACACTGGGACTCTTTGCCAGGGCAAGGGCTATGGCGTGTTCTCTTCCCCCTTTTCCAATCACCAGAATATTCATAAAAACCTCCTCACTGATTTCCCCTGACCTGTTCAACCAATCCGGTGGTGGAATAACCCTTAACAAAACCCAGGGATTTAACCTCCCCCCCATAACCAATGACAAAGTCCGCTCCAACAATCCGATCCAGACTCCAGTCCCCGCCTTTTACCAAAATATCCGGTTTGATCTGTTCAATCAGTGACAATGGAGTCTCCCCGTCAAAAACAATACTGTAATCCACACAGGACAGAGCAGCCAGAAGTTCAGCCCGATCCCTCTGTTTTTGTAAAGGTCTTCCAGGACCTTTGAGCTTACGGACACTGCCATCAGAGTTGACAGCCACTAACAATAAATCACCATAATTTTTGGCCTCTTTCAGATAACGGATATGTCCCATATGAAGAATATCAAAACAACCATTGGTAAAAACCAGCGAGTTTGCCCGACGATCCTTTTGTAATTGATTCAGCAAAGAGGCGGTGGAATTAAAAAACATCCTGATACTGACTAATACTGACGGCTATAGAGTTTTAAACCGGAAAAATAGTAAGCGATGTCCTTACCAAAACCCAGAGAAACAAGGGGAACAATAACAATACCTGTGACCAGAATAATCAGAGTTCTGAAAACAACCTGGAAGGGGTAGAGGATATGACTTCTCTCCTTTTCAGAACCCAACTGAACATCAAAAGCCCAGTCACCCATGGTGGAACCAAAAAGTCCTCGAGCCAACATAAAATACAGGAGGGTCACACCAACATAAAGAAAGCCCAACTCCAGAAGAGTTTGACCCAAAAACCTGGAACTGGTGAGCATGGTGACAATATCCACCCTGGTGATAGCCACCAGAGAAACCACAAACAAAGAGGACAGCCCCAAAAGAATGAGGGAGTCAATGGCGGCTGAAGCAAAATTTGATGACATTTCCTTGTATCTGGGAATGGGGTTGACCATTTGGTGGTAAAAATGCCTGTTACCCTCCTCTTTTGGGAAAGCTTTTAACAGGCTATTATCCAAAGTCACATCAAAGCCCCCGGATTTTTCCCTGAAGGGGCTTCTTTGGGGGGACTGGGAAGACTTTTCATAAACAGAGGGAGGGGCCAGGGGTGCCTCTATATGCCGTTGTTTTTTTTTGTCCTCTTTAAAATCAAAAGAAGGAGGAAGAGAGTCCAGCATTTTCTTAAGAGAGCGACTCACAGGGGTGGGGTTTGGCACTTCAGGACCAGACATTTTAAAATCCTGATGGGGAATTTCAAATCTTGTTTTTTCCAATTTTTCCAGCACAAACTCCTGATGAACCTCTTTCACTTTGGGCAAACCAGCCACTGACGAACCAGTTACTTCTGATTGAAGCTTCCGGTTCATGCCCTGACTATGATTCCGATGACTTACGGACCCTTGAACCTCTGTTGGGTTCACCGGGTTGACCCTCTCCAGCTGACTCTGGTTAATCCTCATCGACTGGTTCTGATTGTTATACGCAGGACGCAAGATCCCCTGATCCTTGAAAGTTTTACTTTTTTTGTCCCGGGTGTCCCCGATGGTTTTATCAAAACCCAACCCCTGGCTTAAAGGCCGAAACCGAAAATTGTTCCCTTCGTCCATTATTTATTCCTCCCTGTTGGAATTGACCCAATTGACACTTTAAAACACCAGGAGGTATGACGCAAGCCGTTTTGACCCAAAGAACCTGTGATCTCCCAGACTTACAGTAAAATATTGTAATTTTTGAATAATTTCACATCTCCTGAGGTGCTTCAAGTTCCCAGCAAGCTGGCAATGCATGGCACAATGTGCCTACCACCTTCCTGAAGAGAATCAATAAACTAATGAAATATGTATTTTTTCCTTCTGTTCTCTTTTTTTTTCTTTTCCCCTTCACTTCAGGGACAGGCTGACCAGAAACAGGCTAAAGATAACCGGTTTTATTTTAAGGAGGGTTTTTGTCAAAAAAACAATTTCCCAGGGTACAATCCCCAGTTTTTTGGAGAATGCGGAAATTTCAGTCATCGAACTCTTTTCAACGGGAAACACAAAAATCCCAACCTGAAAGGTTCCCTCTGGGTTTCCGCCTCCATTGACAATCTGAAAATCAAGGGAGGTGATCTGAGGTTTATAAATATGGATCGTGCCCTTCTGGTTCAGTCCTCTTTTGAAGATGTCAGGGCGGATTCCATTGGAATCAAAGGCAGTCGTATTCAGTCTGTGGTCTGGAAAAAAGCCTCCCTGATGTATTTACTGGCTCAGGCCAGCCGTATAAGAAAAAGTCAGTTCATTGACTGCGATTTAAGACAAGCGAATTTCTGGGGAGCCAGCCTGCAGGAAACAAGTTTCGAGGGAAGTGATTTAAGGGGAGCCAATCTTCAGGCCACCCACCTTCTTTTTACAAATTTCAAAGGGGCCCGTTTTGACAGCCGGACCAGACTCCCCTTTTCAGAAAAAGAGGCTCTTCTCCGGGGGATGGTGAAAGTTGACTGATTTTCCCGAAAAACATTTTCTCAAAAAACAAATTCAGGAAATTCAAAATTCCAAAATTTTGAGATTTTACGGGATTTTTCTGGGTCTCACCCATGTTTTGACTTTTTTTTACTGGAATCAGTCTTCCTTTTTTGTCAACAGCCAAAGCCCTCTGAACAGCGACCCTCTCTGTTACCCCTTTTTTCCCGGTTGTGATTTTTTTCAACATCTTGTTCCAACTGCTGTCTGGCAGGTGGTTTTATTTTCGTACCTGCTTATCTCTCTTTTTTCCATCTGGTGTTTTCTGAATAAGAATCAGACAAAGAAAGCCTTCTTTCTTCTGATGTCCGGAACCTTCATCAAATTAATTCTCTATTTGAGCAATTACGGTTTTGCCGATGATCACCATTTTATGATTCACCTGGTTTTACTTCTCTATCTTTTTGTCCCCCATAAAAAGACCACCATTGGATATTTGATTCCTGCCTTTTATGTGGCTGCCGGTTTTTCAAAGATCAACTCTGACTGGCTTGGTGCCACGCCCCTGCATATCCCCTGGGTGAGTGACAGCTTTCCACAAGCAGTACCGATTTATATCATTTTTCTTCAGGCTTTTCTGGGACCTGCCCTGCTTTCAGCTCACAGGTGGTTATGCTGGCTGATACTTCTGGAACTCCTGGCTTTCCATGCCCTCTCCTCTCTTACAGTGGGGTTTTATGATCCCCTGCTCATGATTTGTCTTCTCAGTCTTTTTTTTATGGATGAGTTTTTTGATTTTTGGCCCTCTGTTTCAGGACAAGGCTTCAATACAAAACTGTTTATAAGGAAATTGTTTAAGCCCAAAACAAAGAGCCACTTAAAATTATTTTTCAATGGAAAGGAAAAGATTTCTGTCTATATCTGTCTTTTTGTTTTCACTTTCCTGCAGGTTGTCCCCTCCATTCTGGTCAATCACCCCCACCTGTCCGGGGTTCCCCAAATGTTTTCACTGAATCTGTCCTGGTCAAAAAACAGGTGCAAGGTTCTTTTGATGACCCATCGAAAGGGTGAATCTGTCCATCTGGCAAAACCTGTTGTCAAAAAAGACCACCTGAATTGCAACCCCATAGTTTATTTAAATCAGGCCCATCAGCTTTGCAGAAAAAATCAAAAATTCATGGAATTTAAAAGTCTGAGTCTGAGTCTGGTGGCAAAAAGGACTGGTGAAAGTCAATACAAAAAGATTCTGGACATTCAGGATGTCTGCCAGCTCAAAAACCCTCTGTGGGCTGAACTTTTTCAAAATGAACTGCATGGAGAACTTCAGGAAGAGTTACAGAGAGAGGAGATACTTTGAAGTCCTGTTGGTATATTTTATTGTTCGTTGTTTTCTTTTCTCTGTTGGGTTTTAAAATTTATAAAACCCACCCAGGTCAGCCATTGAAGGGCAAAAAAGGTCATTTCAGATTAGAGACCAAAACCTATGAAGCTCCCTCCACCCGATTTAAAAATCTTGATTCAAACTGCCAGGCCACAGCCCAATACCGTTACGATGAAAAACGCACAGGGGTGGCTCCTGAAACCAGTCAACCCAAACCGAAGTTAAAAATTATAAAAAGCATCCCTTTGAATGTGGGGATTCACAATGCCTCCAAAGCTTCACCCACAGTGGATGACAGTGGGGTCTATGTGGGAAGTGATACGGGTTGGTTCTGGAAAATGAATCATGAAGGTGAAATTCTCTGGAGTTTTTATATTCCCGGTTCCGGTAACGGCATCCATGGTTCTGCAGCTGTGGATGATAAAAAAGTCTATATTGGAACTTACAATGGTTTTCTTTACGCCCTGGACAAAACACATGGTGATCTGGTGTGGGCCAACCCTGTAGGCGACTATATCGGAGCCTCCCCCTTGCTTGCCAACGGTCATTTGTACATTTCTGCTGAAACCTCCCACCCTGACGGCCTGGTGGCCAAAATAGACTGCAATACTGGCAAAACCCTGTGGGCTTCCCAATGGTTGGGGGGACACAGCCATTCCTCCCCCACCTATGATGAAAATAATAAGTTCATTCTGGCGGGGGCCAATTCCGGTCGTTTCTATGCTTTCCATGAAGACAGTGGGGAGACGGCCTGGCAATTACAAACCCATGGACAGATCAAGGGAACGGCCATGGTCCATGACTCCCAGGTCTTCTTTGGATCATGGAGTAAAAATTACCTCGGTCTGGATCTGAAGACAGGCAAAAAAAACTGGCACTCCTTTATGGTGGGCCGGATCCAGACCAGTTTAACACTGGTGCCTGGAGAAAACATTGGAATCACCAATGTCCCCATTGGAGAAATCGCTGGTATCAACCTTGTTGATGGAACCATTGCCTGGCGATTGCGTCATGGGGATAGAAATAACCAGTTCAGTGTTCTGGTCACCAGGAATCCTGAAAGACAGGGAAGTTATCTGGCCTGGAGTCGCTGTAAAAAGTCTCAGCTTTGCACTCTGGATGCCAAAACCGGCAAACTGATTAACAATAAAGACCTCTCAGGTTCTTTCACCAGTGTGCCCTTTGCCTATAAAAAACGGATTTACATCAGCATGGATGAAAAAGGAGGTCTGCTGATTCTGGAATAATCAACAGTGAAAATAATGTGAAAAACAAGAATGAATGGAAGACCACCGAACACTCAATTCAATTGTTTATGAATATGATGCCTTTAATAAGGGTCAAACCCCTTTACACCATGCAAGTCGTAGAGGCTATATAATGACATTATAGATCTTTTAAAAAGATCATCGAAAAAATTGACTTGAAAATGATGAACGATCTAAACGATTTTTTTAAAATGAGAAGTAAATGAATACCAGGATAATTCAAAAGCGTAATCCGGGTTTATGGACGGTCTTTATTCAAGTGTTTTGGATGGACCCATGGTGATTTTATTTGAACTGGACGGCCTGGTTTTTTCCTTTTTCTGACAGATTTTTGATGTGAATCAATACCCGATGATGGATTTTATGGATAAACCAGCGACTATAAATCTGCCAGTACCATCCGGGTTGAATATCCATTTCATACCAGGTTCTTCCTTCAAGTCTGGTTTTTCCATTGGGCAGCGGAATGAGTAAAAATTCCCCTCTGACGGAACGAAAGTAGCCGTTTAAATGAGGGGCATCAACACGGTCGTAAAAAGAGAGTTCCTTCATGGGTTGGGGCTGGTATTGAACATTGAAAGCCAGTCTGTTTGGCTCGTCCCAGACAGTGATGGGTTCAACAAAGGAACCGGTTGAAAACTCGCAGTGTCTAAGGGCTCCAATACCCTGTCCGTCAATTCTGGCCCGGACCGGATAGGCGATACCCAGTTGAAACAACCAGTCTGTTGTTGGTGGCAGATCGGAGAATTTTACAACGTTGGGCCAGACTTCTTTGGGTGTGGCATTGATTTCAATAACGGATAAAACCACATCCCGGTGGGTTTTTATTACAGTATTTTCCGCCCACGGCATGATCGGTAAAATCAAAACCAATGCTGTTGGAGAGAATTTACCCGGTTTGTGATATTTTGCTATTCCCATTCCGAAAACGGCACCCATGATCCCCAAGAAAAAGCAGACGGGAAAGGACATCATAAGACAAAGAAACCCTTCCAATGCAAACCCAAAAATGCAGAGAAAGATCAGAATAATTGTAAGTGCGACAAGGCCAATGGTTTTTACAAGGTTCTGTTGGTTTTTGGAATTGAGTAAATAGCCCTGAACCAGTCCAATAATAACTGGAGTGCCAAAAAAGAGGGATGTTGTATAAACTTGAAGGGAGTGAGTGTTAAACCAGGTTAAAAGGGTTCCCAAAAGAGTGAATAAAACAATAACAAGAACACTGAATTTAAATGATAAAATAATATTTGAATATTTTTTTGTGATTTGGGTTTCCCCCCATTGGCTGGATGCGGATGTCGGAACCAGAGAGAGGACAAACATCAAAAGATAATTGATGCCTGGAACAAAAAATAAACTTCCAACCCACGGTGACAGGTTGGCATCAGCGGCCCGGCGAACACTCATTCCGACACCTATCCAGACAAAAGGCAGGCTCCAGATGACAACAGTGGGGATAAACCAGTCAGGCATGACTCCATCAGGTGGAGGGACTGGATACCGGGAAGTAAACATGGGGGAGGCAAAATTAAAAGGAGTGAGAAATTTCCCTGTGGCCAGATAGTAAAGGGTACATTCAAAAGAGTATTTTATAAACATCAACAGAGTGCCCCAGAAAATATAGGTTTTTCGGGTGACTCTCTCTTTCATTCCAAAAAGTGTTTTGATAAGATTCATAGGGTCTCCTCAGTTATCAATTTATTCGCCTCTCTTGTTTTCTGAGCTTTTCATATTATCTCTTCTGTGTTTTTTGATCCTTTCATAATCTGGTAAAAATCCCCATTATTTTTTTGGATCAAAATCTTCTCCCTTTGTCTGGCCTTTCCAGACACCACTTTTCCATTTTCCATCTTTCCATGTTCCATTTTTCCAGGTTCCACTTTCCCAAAGTCCATTTTCCCAGAGACCACTTTTCCATATCCCATTTTTCCAGGCTCCTTTTTTCCATATCCCATTTTCCCAGATTCCATTTTTCCATATCCCATTTTCCCAGATTCCATTTTTCCAAGTCCCATATTTCCAAGCTCCATATTTCCATGTTCCGTCTTTCCATGTTCCATTTTCCCAAGTCCCATATTTCCAAGCTCCATTTCTCCATGTTCCGTCTTTCCATGTTCCGTCTTTCCATGTTCCATTTTCCCAAGTCCCATATTTCCAAGCTCCATTTCTCCATGTTCCGTCTTTCCATGTTCCGTCTTTCCATGTTCCGTCTTTCCATATTCCATTTTCCCAGATTCCATTTTTCCATGTTCCGTTCTCCCAGAGACCGCTTTTCCAACTCCCGTTTTCCCAGGTTCCATTTTTCCACAGCCCCTCTTTCCAGACTCCTTTATGCCATATCACTTCTGTTATTTTCTTTTTTGAATGGTATCTGGGAGTGTTTTTGGATTTTTCCGTAATGGAAATGGATTCATTCATTGTTTGGGCTTCCAATAACCATGGAGGAAGTTCCTTACAACGGTCTTTTAGCTTTTTTATACTGTCCGGCCCGCAAAGGATCACTGAATTTTCCCCGGAAGTCTGTTTATTTTTATTGTTTTTAATCTGATCCTTCCTGTGAACAGACTTTCGTTTGCAACTGGGCCAGGGAAGACAGGTTATCTCCTCTTCCTGGAATGCATGCCCTGTTTGCTTTGTGTGTTGGCAACTGATGAGCAAAATCAAAGAAAAACTCATTGTTAATAACATAAAACTTTTATAGCTGTTTTTTATTTGCATTGGATCCTCCTGGTTTTTGGTTTGGATAATTGTTTGTTTTTCATTTAATTTAAAGAGTCTTTTTTTTGGGTTATACCGAAGATCATTTAGTGAAACTCCGTGAAAGTTCAAGTACAATCAGTCTAAACCCTTTTAATAAAAAGATTGGGTGGCCTCCCAATCTTTGGCAATTTTAATACTCCAGGACCAGTAATCCGGGGCATCGGGTTCCACAGCCTCCGATTTCCCCCTCGTATTCATCGTTGTCCTTGTCAAACCGGTGAGAATAGATTGTGGCTGTACTCATCTGTAGCCAGATTTTTGGAAGTTTTAGAGCCTTTTCAATGGATAAACCGATGGCTCTGGTGGAGTTTATTCTTGAGGAGAGCATTTCCCACAGATTTTTTTTATTGTATCGGCAGTCAACGCTGCGTCCGGCCAGATTGATGACAATATCACAACCATCAATTTCCCTTGTCCAGGGGCCGGGGTTTTTCCCATCCCATTTCATTTCCTGTGAATTTGGGGAGGGGTTGCGGGTCAGAACAAGGACTTTATATGCTCTGCGTAAATATTCAGATTTTAAGATTCGGCCGATGTGACCGGTTCCTCCAGCGAGGACAATTTTCATTTTAACCCTTTAATTTCAATTATTTAGAAAGTTATTTCTAAAATCTTAAAATTAAAGTAACCATATTTACTTTAAAAGTCAAGGAGTGAAAAGCAATGATTAAAAAAGAATTGGGCAAAAAAAAAGAGGGAGAGATCAGGGACTGGTTATTTAACCATCGACCAAAGGCTCGTGGAGAGAGTCATTTATTAAGGCCGTAGATTACACATTAAATTACTGGGAGGGATTAACCCTTTTTCTGAAGGATATTCGGATTCCATTGATTAGAGTAGGAGAGTGGTGCGTCTCAGCCTGATGCTGCCCGTTTCCACTCCCCTCTCATCAAACCCCGCATGAGGATTTCCCTCACGGGGCTTTCATTCAAATCACGTTTTCGCTCTCGACAACTCAGCTCGGCTCATGGGCAGTTTGTACAGCTTTAAATCTGAATAGAGATAACTGTCAGGGTACTGGCGATATCCGGTTCCCCGCTGCTTGTGTTTCCGAACTAACCACCTACGCAGGTGACGATCTCGATACCTCTCTATCCTCCGATAAGCTCGGAGAACGGGGCCTTGGTTATAGTAGTTGCACCATCCACGAACAATTCGATTGGGAATACCCAAGGGACGCTGCCCCCCTTTGAACTTGGGAATCCAAACCCCTCAACAGGGGGGCTGAGGGGTGTAGGTCCCCGCTCTTAACTCCTGTTGACTATGCGTTATGGCCCGCAGGGACCACTGACCTCCTGGAGAGGCCTTTTCTTAGAACGCTTCAGGTCATTTGTTACCTCCTGACCTCTCCTAAGTGTTTCTGGGTGGAGAGATAGTTCCCAGGTGGGATTGAATACCCACGAACCAAATATGCCTTCCAAGGCACACGCAACAATGAGGCGGAGCGAAGGGTCAGGCACTCAGTGATGGGGAGAAAGAACTTTTCTTAATATACCACTCTTTTTTCCTTCAACGGAATCTCATTCTACTTTTAGCAGAGGCAAATGTGAGTTGTAATAAGGCTGGATTGTGATACTGGGACGTAAGGGCATACAGGTTAAAATATCTTTTGCCAGTTCAAGGGGATAATCGACGACGAAAGGACGATCGTACTTTTTGTCTTCCCTGATTTTTTTCTTTAAGGATTCGCTTATATGCCATTGATGGTTTTTAACACACCCATTCAGTTGAGCCAATTCTTCCGGACGGTTTTGTTTCCATTGATTGTTTTTAAATTGAATATCCTCAAAGATTAAATGGTTTCCAAAGGAAATGTCATCGGGACTGTCCTCAATAGGTTCACCAATGTCCGAAAAACGAAAGTCCGGTATGATTCCATAACCTTGGGGGGATCGTCCACTATTGAGGGTGTAAATACTTGTGGTCAATGTTAACTGAAGGGGTTTGAGGCTTTTTTGAACATGCAGAGGGACGTGTTGCTGTACACTGCCTTTGCCAGAAGTGCGGTCACCAATGACCCAACCTCGTTTCATTTCCTGTATGGTTCCCGCAAAAACTTCAGAGGCACTGGCGGACTCCCTGTCCACGAGAACAACAATGTTTCTATTGTAAATGGCGGGGTGGGAATGGGAGCCAATGGAGAAGCCGCCACGAGTGAAATAATAAGTTATGGTTTGTCCCTGATTGGGTGTTTCCAAAAGTTTTCCCTCTTTAACAGGTTGTTCACGGACTATAACGCCATCGTCATTGATAAGAGTGTTTAACAGACAGGACACTTCATGAAGATAACCTCCGGGGTTTCCACGCAAATCAATAATCATTCCCAGACTCAAGGGGTTACGAAGATCCTTTCTCTGTAAATCAAGAAACTCAAGGCAAAGGGGAGTGACAGAGGGGTTATCAGGTGGAGGGGAATGGGAGGAGGAAAAATATTTCAGAGGAACATAAAGAGCGTGGGCTTTGGAGGAACTGAGTTGAGGGCCAGGAGTTTCCCTGCTTTTTTTGGCTAATCCAGCGGCATGATCCTTCCATTCAGTCCCTGGTTTATCGGAGGCCGGTCTGGTTTCGGATTCGCAGCCTAAAGGTTCCTGCTGATGAAGATTGACAAAATGGTTGTCTTTCAGCCAATCGGGAAAGTAATAAATCGGTCCACGGGTGACCGTAATTTCTTTTTCCTGATTTTCGCAAAAACTGTGAATTTTAAGTTTCACCTGTGTGTTTTCTGGTCCTCTTATTTTATTCATCAGATTCTCAAAATTTTCAATATCAGGTGACAATTTTCTGATATCGAGATCATCAACACCAAAAATAAAATCTCCCTTTCCAAGTCCCGCCATTTGGGCTGGGGAACCTTCATAAGGATCAACGACCAGGTTCAGGTTTCCATTCTCTTTTTCATAAAAAACAGCATTCACTCCTATTCCAAAAAAAATATCTGTCTTTGGAGTTGTCAGTTGTTCAGGTAACAAGCTACTGTTAGGATCAAGAGATTCTTTTAGAAAGACATTGTATGTCTGTCCGGCAAAGTAGCTTTGGTCTTCCTGACCGATGGCTCTGGTGAATTCAAAAATCTGCCGGACAATATTGTTGAATTGTTCAGCAAGCAGAGCAGGGGCCTGTTTTCTGTTGGAATAAATCATGTGGGAAGAAGTTTCTGTCTCAGGAGAGGCTTCAGTGGGGGTGGTGGAGGTGTCATGGGACTCCAAACCCCTGATCTTCCTGAAAAATGAACGAAAGGACTCCATGTGTTTGCTCCTGGCTTTCAAAACGTCCTCAATTTTCAGGTAATCCTGTTGTTGAAAGGGAATAATTTCAAGTTCATTGAGACTCGAAACCCTTAACTGATAAGATTCATCCTCTCTGGCGGATAGAAGTAATTCATGAAAAGCCATCAGACAGGCGGAAAACCTTTTTTCATTTTGGTAACAATGGTCCACGTTCAATTCATGGAAAAGAATTTCAAAATTGAAACCTGTCTTTGTCCACGCCTGTTTGGCCTCCACTTCTGCAAAAGAAGCCCGTGAATTCAGTGATAGTGATAAAGACAGAATAAAAAACAAGGTGTATCGATTCATTTTTTTACTCGCAATCGGAATCAGTCAGTTCATCAAACTGAAATAAAAACAAAACACCATAACACAGAGTGATGCTTTTTTTAATGGATTTTTCTGTTGGAGGTGGCGAAATTGAACGTCACTGGGAGGACTTTGATTGAACTATACCCGGTACTTAAAGAATATTATTCCTTTCTTTCAATTTTTCTGGAAAAAAAGCAACAGAGTTGCAAACAATTTGTAATTTTTACAAACTTCCTTGTTTTTCATATTTTCATTGATATTCCGTGTTCTGTTTGAAAATTTACAATCCTTACAAACAAAGTAACAAAAGGAATAGAAAATGATTCTAAACAATAAAAGTTCTATTCTGTGGAAGAAGATATGCCGAAATCCGATGATCTCAATACTCCCCGTTACAGTGTTCTTTATGCCCTGACCAAACATTCGGGTCTCAGCCCCGATGAATTTTATGTTTGGTATGCCGACCTCTACACAGTTCTTTTCAACAGAGACAGGTTTTTTAAAAAAATCGCAGAAAAGGCTTTTAAAGAAGGCTTTGATGGAAAAACATTTTCTCTTTACTGGGAGGACAAGGCTTTTAGAAAGTTCATCGTTGATTCCCATTTCATGACAAAAACCCATTTGACAGGAAACCCGGATCTTCTTATTCGCTGGACGGATGCACTTGAACAACACGAACAAGGGTTGGAACAGTTCTCAGCTCTTACCAGATCCTTATTTGAAGGAACTGACAATCTTGATGAGGTTAGAAGAGTCATCAATAATGATCCCTTTTTCGAAACAGTCATACAAGCCTCCCGTGAAGACACTGATTTTTCCCTCAGAATTTCAACCCACATCCTCAGTAGAGAGAGGGAAAGAGAAGCTCTTATGCATCTTATGGAGGCACTTAATGTGGGAGAATGGTCCTGATAAAATCATTTGATCAGAAACAAAAGTCGGGAAAGACTCCTTATGGTTAGTGGTGTGCACCGCTCTTATATGACGTGTCTAGCCCGAACTTCTCATAAACTTTCGTAGCGAGGCTTTCAAGCTTCCGAAATTTAAAGGAAAAATTTAGAAAATGGGCTGAAGGCATAGTGACACTATGTCGAAGTCCAGTTTTTAAATTTTCCCTTTAACTTTCGAGGAGATTGGAAGCCGCAGTAGAAAGTTTGTGAGAAATGCGGGCTAGCCCGCATTTCGGAATGGCTCGTGCGGCCAAGGACCTGGGGATCAGTGACGGAACATCAAACGATGGAAAATGAAGGAAGATCAGTCCCCTGTTTTGTCCTCTTTGACAGACAAGGATAAAGAGATTCTCAGGCTTAAAAAAGAGATAAGATCAATCTGTTCAGGAATTTTGCTTGTCCCCATCCTGGGAGGAGGAAGAGGACTGATTTTCCTGATTTTGGAGGGAGAGATAAACCTCTTCACGATATATTTTTGTATCTCGTGGAGCGTCAATTCCCAGTCGAACCTGCTTTCCCTTAATTTGTATGACGCAAACTTTAATATTGTCACCAATGGCGATACTTTCACCAAGCTTTCTAGTCAGTACTAACATATTTCCCCTTCAACATCCTCGTCAAAGTAGCCCGAAACAAGAGGTTATAAAGTTTTTCAAGAGAGCTATATGAATATGCTTAGAAAGTCAACATTTTTGCCACAAAGCAAGCTAAGCGCTTATTTAGTGGGCAGTTTACTTGATTTAAAACTGTATCACTGTATAAATTCCAGTGAATCCTCTCCATTTCCCAGGGAGTTTTGTAATGAAAGTCAAAATATGGGATAGCCAACAGAGAACAAGAACTGAGAGAACGACCCATACCTCTTGTATCTCATGCCATTGCCACTATTACTACCGAGCGATTTCGGGTGAGATTGGCATGAAACAAGGAACGACTTACAGAGCACTTATGTACTCCTCAAGGAGAAACAAGGAAGGTGCAAGTGCCAGGATCGCTAAAAAAGAGGAACAGTTACAACTGAAAAACCAAAGGAAGAGCTTTTATGTCAAATACTGAATCCCAGTTTGGATTATTAGGCACAGCCATTGACCATGGTCAGGAAAAACCTGGTGTGGACAAGGCCTATGAGCACCTGAAACAGATGGGATTCTGGAAGGAGCTTGCTGAGAAATTCAGTTTTCGCAATTTTGGAGATATGGAAAAAACAGATTCCGGGAAAGCCTATAACAATCTTTTCCACAAAACCCTTGAAATTATCAACTCCGGATTTAAACCCCTACTCCTGGGGGGGGATCACTCCCAGGCTTTTGCCAGTATCAGTGCCATTTGTACCAAATACCCTGGTCTTCGTATTCTCTGGATTGATGCCCATGCCGATATGAACACCCCTGAAACCAGTCCGTCGGGTAACACCCATGGAATGCCTGTGGCTGGCCTGTTGGGCCTGATTAATAAAAACAAATGGGCCATGCCTTGGTTGAACCAACTTGTAAAACCCACCCAATTTGTCCAGTTGGGTGTACGCGACATTGACAATGGTGAACAAAGGCTTGTTAAAGAACACAAAATTGAACACCACTCTCCAGAGGAACTCAGAAAACAGGGTCTTGAAAATGTTTTAAATAAGCTGGCCCAACGTTGGAAAGGCCAGCCTGTTCACCTGAGTTTTGATATAGATGCCCTGGATGCTTCTCTGGTTCCAGCCACAGCCACTCCCGTGGAAGGTGGTTTCAATATGGATGAAGCTGAAATTATTATTCAATCCGGCCATAGACAGTTTGACCTGGTGTCCTCTGAAGTGGTGGAATTTAACCCGGAACTGGGGAAAAACCCCAAAGAACTCTTTACCACTGAAAAGAATGTTAAAAAACTCATGGAACTGATTCTGGATCAAAGCCAATAAAATAAAATCTTTTACCCTTCCTTTCCATTGCTGCCTGGGAAAAACGAAATAATTGAGGGTTTTTGGCTGATTTTAAAAATTGCAGTCAGGTATTCAAAAAATATCTTTAATAAAATCCTTCACTTCGTCTCCGACTTTGTCTTTCGCACCATCAACAATGTCTTCTCCAAACAAACCTATAAGGAAACCGGTCCATGAATTGTCATTATTATCTTCTGAACAACTGTTTTCACGACTGTAGCGTCCATAACCATAAAATGTCTGAAAGTAGGGAGTGTATGTCACACTACGGGTGGTGTAAACAAGTCTGTCATCAACCTTTCTTCCAGCGGCCAGTCCCACAAGAACCGTGGCATTATCACCAGGACTTCTGTGACGAATGGCTGCCACCATTTCGGTACAATCCGTGTCGGTACACTCCACTCTCAGATTGTGACTTTCTTTTGTGCCAATATCCACAGCTTGCAGGGAAATCAAATCAGAATTGTTTACCGTTGCCCTGTAATCAAGAAGACTGTCCCGACTTTGACAGCAGCATATGCATCAAGTTGGTATTATCAACAACTTAACGCAATCAGGCATAGTTTGTTTATCCACACTTTTGGGTTTTGAGGATTTTTGGTGGAAGCCCCACACGAGCTGCCCTGAACAAAGCCAGTGCATTTCCCGTAACGTCAGTACGAGTCCATACAATTTGGTCACGGATTTTGACGGGTATGGCTCTGACCTCCCTGAGGTCTTTCATGGCTTCCACAACAGTCAGAGGGCGAGGCTTGACATGGGTCTTACCAAGGGCAGGGCTTTTGAACATCATCTTCTTTTCCCTCAACCGTTTGGTTAAGTGGGCCTCACAAAGGTAAGATAAAAAACACAGGGTCAAATGACCGATAATTCTGTGGTCTGACCAATGGAAAACGGGACGGGCTTTCAGATTGCCCTTGAGTTCCCCGAAGGCATCCTCTATTTTCCACAACTCTTTGTAGTTCATAATGATTGAACTCGCATCAAGGTCTTTGACATTTGTCAAAACGGCAAAGAAACCATCCTTTGTGGACTCTTTTTTTTATTTGCTTTTCATTGAGAGTTGGCTTTTGATTTTTCCCGTTAGGTATGGTCACATATTTTTTATATCCTTTGTTGGATACAAAGGAAGAGGCCGTGACGCTTTTCGTAGAGAGCTTCTTTTCAATTTTTTCGAGAAGCGAGGCTCTGGCCTTTTGATCTCTGTCAGCTCTTTTCTTAGACCAGGTGATAATACATCTATTCCCTTCATGCTCACTTTCATAAACAGCTAATTCTTCCGGGATGAATCTCGAACTTCTTGAATCATTTCAAACCTCCCATCTCCTTGCTTGAAAAAATGGCGGTACTTTTTTTTAGAACCCGATTGATCTCTTCAACGTAACCCAACTCCTTTTTTAATCGTCGAACCTCTTTTTCAAGCTCTTCATAGCTGGGCTTGTTTTCTGTACTTGTGGTGGTGTTTTCAGAAAATTCCCTTCGCCATCGAGTCAGGGCGGAAAGACTGACTCCAAGTTCGTCCTTGGTTTTGGTGATACCTGTTTTTTTACTGCGTTCTACGGCTTCCCTTTTAAACTCCGGTGTATAAAATTTTTTTCTGTTTTCATTTCATTAAAGTTTTGTGTTTAGCAAACCGATAACCTTAATGAAGTGAACTACCCAATCCACAAATAAGAGTTCTGGGAAAAAATCTGAGAAGGAATTTTACTCAGTGAGGGGGGATGGCTTTAGCTTTATCATGAAAAGTCTCATAAAATTCATTGTTTTAATCACTTTTTTTCCCTTTGTTTTAATGACTTATAATAATTGCGGGGAGGGTACCTTTAAAGCCAATCGGAGTATTAACTCCCGTGTGAACCTCACTCTGAGCTTGTTGGAGAAACCTGAATCCTTTACTAAATCCAACCAGGCCCGTTTTGTTTTTCAGGCCCGGAGCCAGGGCAGTGGAATAAAGGAAATTCAGTGCAAGATTGACAATGGAGCCTATGGAGTTTGTAGCAGTCCAAAGCTTCTCAACAACTTATCAGAGGGGAATCATAGTTTTTCAATCAAAGCTGTGAATCAGGCCGGTGGCACTTCAGACGTGATTTCCCACCAATGGACAGTTGATACAAGGAGGCCTACCCTTCGCATTACATCTCATCCTGAGGAGACGACGGGGTATTCAAGTGCCTCTTTTACCTTTCAGGCCGGGGATACTGGAAGTGGTCTTAGGGAAGTGCAGTGCAAAGTGGATCGTGAACCCTATAGACAATGTTATAACCCTATATCTCTAAATCATCTTTCTGAGGGGGTTCATACGATTATGATCCGGGGGGGAGATAAGGCTGGAAATTCTTCCAGCGTGGCTTCCTATCAATGGAACGTCGATTTAAGTATATTTGGTTCACAGCCAGGTTGTTTGAACAGGCACTCAAGTATTGAATCGTCGGATACGAAAAATGCTTATCCCACTCAAATTCTTAGCGGAAAAGGAAGTCACTGGTATTATGTGGCTTGGGTTTGGAGAAATTACTCTGGTGCTGAGAATAATCATTCTCTTTCAGTGATGAGAAGCAGAGATTTGATAAATTGGTTCAATACCTGCGGGGAGAGTCTTTCCATGCCAATCTCTTCAAGCTCAAAGACAGTTTTAGACCCCTTGCCTACACGTTCAGGCTTGGGAAACAATATAAAACTGGGTTTTGATTCCTCTGGTAACCCCATTATTACATATCATAAATACAGGACTATTGACGGAAGGAATACAACTCAGATTTACAACGCTTATTTTATAAATAATAAATGGGAAATTCATCAAATGACTGACTGGACATTGTTGTATGACTATTCGGGAGGGGGGAGTTTACCTGGTAATGCGAAAAGTGACAGTAAATTTGGAATGTCCGACGTTAAAGTGACTCCGGATGGAAGAATGTATCAGGGCCTCAGGAGATCATCAGATAATAACAGCAACGGCAGCAGTGGGTATCCCGAACCTGGCACATGGTTTCTTAATTACACTGGGGGCCGGTTAAGGGTTACTGAAAAAGTGACTAAAGATGAATCCGGTCACTACAGTCATATTGATACTTTTCAGAGTTTTAAAAGAAAATCCGTACCCAATACGGCCTTGACATCTGAAAACTCCAGTTTCAACGGAAAGTTCCGCTCCAAGAGAGTATGGGCCTCTTATGATTCCAGATGGATTTATGTTAATGGCGATTGGGATAATGATGGTTCAAACGAGCCAGGGCTTTTTGATAGAAATTGGTCAAAATTTTACTTATACATGAACAACGGATCCAGATTTGGAACTCCTTTGCAATTTGGTAACATAAGTGAATACTTCTGGCCTCTTGTTGGAGATTGGGGAGATGGTGGTTCCACATCCATAGGCTTATGGTCCCCTTCCCAGGAAAAATCCTACCTCAAAGAACAACTTACGAGTGGACCTGCGGATCAGGTTTTAAATAACTTACCTCCGGATATGACTGATAGCCCCTTGGTATGGCATGAGCATCGCCCTGATCTTCTTTATTTTATAAAATATGATGTTATGCCTGGAAACAGGGATCGTGGTTACAATTGTGATGGAACCAAAAGAGAGGATCGGGAAATACCGGAGTCTCCGGGTTGTTTGGAAAAGTTCCATACAAAACTCTACCTTTATGAATATGATGTGACAAATGAAAGGTGGGGCAGAGAATTTATTGATGATGCCTGGGGAGGGGCCAAGGTTCGTTTTGGGCTTAGGGTTTTAAAAAATATAAAGATTATTGTTTATTACGATACAGACAGAAGAATCAAGGTGGCCCTTAAAAAGGAAAATCTTCCCTGGGAAAAACAGGTCATTGATTCCAATATGTATTTTGATGGATGGGATGCTCATAATTATTTGTCCGCCTATGTTGATATAAAGAGTAACATTCACATTACGGGCAATATGCACGCGGATGAAATGAAATATTGGGTGTCCAATGGACTTAGTTTGACCTCTTTCAGTCGACAATCACTGGAACAAGATCCAAAGAGAGTCACTTATCCGAAGTTTGTCAGAAATCATCGTGGAACGCTTTTATTTCTCTTTCGGGTTGGAGGCAGTGGGAATGGGTATTGGAGGATCATAAGGTATAATGAATTCACAGGAACCTGGTCAACATATCATAATGACAAACTTTTTGATAAATACTAAGAGTATTATCTTTATGGAAGCTGTTGATTCTTTTAAGGACTTGAAAGAGCAAGGTTTTCCTCCAAGTGTTCGCTTACATCCCTTAAAAGGGAAAAGAAAAGGGGAGTGGACTGTTGATATTAATAAAGTAACTGGTTGGAGGATAACCTTCTGTTTTATAAAAAATGAATTTGCCAAAGTAAAAATTGAAAACTATCATTAATGAGGAGTTTATGGCCAAGTTTTTGAAAAAAAGACCAATAAGAAAACCATCTCATCCAGGGGAAATATTAAAAACCCTTTGGCTTGACGAGTTGGGTTATAGTCAGTCACAGTTTGCAGAACTTTTAGTGATAGCAACAAAGAACACTGTAAAAAAATCCGCATTTTGAAGATCCTTTTTTAAACATGATCTTTAAGGCCGCCAGAGAGGATAATGATTTTTCTCATGATCTTCAACTCATCTTTAATGAAAATTCCATAGGGGTTCCATTTGATCACACATGAATGTCATGAAACTACATGAAGTTGGGTCCTCTCTCAATGAACTCCTGCGGTTTGGGTTCACCCTCAGGTCCTTTTTCATCCTCAAAGGGAATAAAAAATTGTTGTCTGGGGTTGAATATAGAAATGGTCTTGTGGTAAACAATCAAGTTGATTCCCCTGTCTGTGCTCGTGCTTGCTCTCCCGCAAAGCCAAAAGGTAAAAAGATCAAAAACAAAACAATCAACGATAACGGCCTCATAGTTTCTCTCCTTATACATTTCTGAATTCAAGGAGTAACAGTAACATCAAAAATAAAAAAGTCAAGGGTATAAGAGGCATTTTTTGTAAAATTGAGAGATATTCCCGACAAATAGGGTTCATAAAGTGAAAATGTCCAGAAAACGAGATAGGGATAAATCTCTATTTGATAAAAAATACCTTTTTATTCAATTTAAATGTAAAAACGACAATTTTTTGGAACAGGGGAATCCTTCACATGAACTGTTTTCAAAAATAATATTGGAAAAATAACCAATAATTCCCAGGCTCTCAAGCTCTTCAAAAGAGTGATGAGCATAAGTAAAACCATACCTCCCATCCGGGGAAGCTGCATTATTTTCCCAACTCAATAACCAAGAATTTCCATTATCAATGGACCTGTCTCCTCTGAGCTTCGTCCTGAACTCTGTTTAGAGGTTCATCCAGAAGTCTGAGTTCGTATTCAATAAGACCGGATATCTCATAGTGATCTGCGGCAGCCTTGCTTATAGCTTTAAAGAATTTTCTTTCTGATAGAGCCCGATAGACATCTGCTACCTTTTCTTGAGTCATCATTACACTACCACTCTGCCGAAGAGATGAGAATTCACTTTCGGAAACCTTCCCTATCCTGGCAGCCAGAAGAACATCCAATTTGAGTCTCATAGCGATTAGTTTCTGATATTCCAAAATCCCTGAATTCCAAAGTCTTAAAATCATACCCGCATTGTTTAATACATTTGCATCCCTTTCAAGAATCATGTCAAAAAGTTTTTTTAATTCCTTTGATGGTCTGTAAAAGGGACTGGTAAACATTTCACTCATAGTCTTCAGGTAAAAACCTTCTACTTTAGGAGGCTGATTAAGTAACCGTTGGAGTTCATCATAGGTATCTCCCTCCACATCCGCTGCTTTACGGTATGCATAATAAATGCGAGTCATCAGGGCGGCGGGATCCTGACTGAGTCTTGAGAGGTTTGGAGACGGTTTTTTGCTTGTTCCCTGGAAAAAACTCATAAGATCACCTATAGCAACTTCTATTTTTAGGTTTTCTTCTGATAATTCGGAAAAATAATCATGCGTGTCAGCACTTATTCTTCCATCTTCCAATAATTTTGAATTTCGTGATCTTAGAGCTTCAACAATATCAGAGTGACCGAGGTTACGACTGACCTCATTGGCGTAGAGGGCGTGAAAGTCACTTAATGAAATATTGAATTCACCATTTCTGATGGCATATAATGTTCCATGTGTCGCTCTTCTCCATGCCTTAATATAATCTTTTCTGGAGAAGGGATTTAGATTTAGGCCTCTTTCTTCTGATACACCTTTTCTTTCTGACATTTTATTATAGATGGATAGTTGATAACGTTCCAATGATTCAAAAAAAACTGACATCTCTTCATCAGAGTGAGGGTTGAGACGGGAAAAGAAAATCTTTCGATAAACCTTTTCCGCATAAGAGGAGGAACCTTCGAGAATAGCACGTCTTTTTTTTTCATTATCAAGAACCATTGATGTTGGACTTTTTTCCATGAATTCCTCTAAAAATTTGATTTCCTCAGGAGAAAGTCTTTCCATCCTGATTCTCAGACTACCAAAGACCTCTTTTAAACCTTCACTCACAGCATGAATGGGCATACCAAGGGCTATGGGATTTAAGAGAAATAAAAATACCAGGACAAACAGGGGTGAGAAAACAATTGCCGACACTTTCACTGGTGTTTCTCCTTTTTTTAATTGTTCTGATAAGTCAAACAGGTTTTGAAATTTATGAACCTATAACACCTTTAAAAAAATATAACAATGGATTTCGAGATATTTTGTAAAAATTTCATAATGGCTGATCTGAAAAACATACTTAAAAAGTTTTCATGGATAATTAAAATAACTGAAATTATTCATACACAAAAACACTCCCCATTCTTGACAAGGAAAATCAAAGAAAGTGTATTGTGTATAAGAAGGATAAAAGATATTTTTTCAGAGATCAAGAATAAAAGACATTTTTCACGAAATTGAGAGATATTCCGAGATATTCCATCCTTGTTTTTCGGGTTTTTTCTGATCTTTTTGTTTTGTGAATCCTATTTTGAGGTCATTTGAATGGGGTTTTGATTGAGAATTTATGACTCCAGGTCTGGTTTGGCCGGAAAAGTGAATTTTTGAATAAGGAAATCCATTACAGGGAAAATTGTTCCACGTCAGAAGCAAAAGAAGACTCATGAAAATCCGAAATCATCCTCTTCAGGGGAAGCTCTGGGAGAATGGGGTTCCGGGACTTTTGAATCCAACCCCAGATGGTTGAGAATCTTTTCAATGACTTCAGGCTCCTCTATTGAAGAGATGACTTTTAACTTTCCCCCACACTCCAGGCAAACCTCAATGTCCATTCCAAAAACCCTTTTAAGCCTCCTGGCCCAGGTCATTGAAGAGGAGTTTCCGGGCTGTGTTGTTTGTTTTCCAAGATTTTTTGTTTTTGGAGTGATGAGGTTGTGCTTTTACTGCTGGTTATCCCCGATCAGAGAAACTCACAGGGTGAAAATGAAATTTTTAGAACAACTGAAAAACTCAATGAACCAGACTCGTCTGGACCAGACTTATCTGGATCAGACTCGTCTGGACTGGATTCTGAACTGGAAGCCATCAATCAACAAACCCTGAAAACACTTTCTGGAAACAACAGCTTCAGGAAAACCAAAAAAAGTCTCAGTTACCTTTATCTGGACTCAGGCAATAACCGGAAGAGCAATAGAAGCCCTTTCCCTTGGAGTGGACGGAAGGCTTGGGGTTCCCGGGAGGATTGAAGGGAACTTTTCAAAAAACCTTATGGGTAGTGGTCTTTCAAATGTCATAGGGGCCTATGCCAGAGGTTCTATGGAAACCACTGTGTTTGGACAAAACAGGGGTGGCCACAAAAATGGCTTGCGAAACGCCGCAGCTCAGGTGGCAACGGAATACGGGGACAATCTCACAGAAAATATGAAAAGAAAGATCAGGTGGATCACAGTCCCGCCTGAGACCAGACTCTATGCCCTTGTCACAAAACCTTTTTCCTTGGGAGGGACCAGTCATGAGTAATAACAGTACAAATAATAAAAAAAATTAAAAAGCAAAAATAAAAGGAAAGGGGGTGATGAAAATGGAAAAAAAAGAAGTTGTAGAAAGCAAAAATCAAAATCATAGAAATAAAAAATTTAAACCGGAACTGATAATAATATCGGGAAAACCGAGATTGTTTTGGGTATAGATAAGACTGAATAAAACTCCCTCACAAACCCTCCTATGATACTGAAAACAAAACCAATATCATCAGCCTGTGTTATGTGTTATGTGAAAACCCATAAAATGTACAGGACACCCCTTCTTTTGCCATGTGTCAGACACAGAAACTCCTGCTTGACAAATTTCTTAAGTAGCCTTAAACTGAATATGAGAATGAAAAAATTTTTATTTGTTTTTGTTATCTGCGTTTCCATGGCTTTTTTTGTTGAAGCCAAACCAAAAAACCTTCACAGAAAAAAAAGAGACCTGTCCTCCAATTTCATTTTTCAGGAAAGCAAAAAGGATATTGAACTGATTTTATCAAAATTTGGTGACGATGAACCGGTGAAAGTGGAGGTTATCCTGATGGTGGATGGCAATACCTATCATATTCAGATGGTCACACCAACAAATCATTGTAATGCCTTTCGGGCGAGAATAGACAGAAAAACCAAAACAGCAAGTTTTTTAAAAACACACTATGACTGCATAAAATTTGAGGATCAGCTATAAAAACACCATGATGCATAAAACAGTTTTATTCTTTTTTTTTTTCGTCTTTCCAATCTGTCATTCCGGTTCTTCAACAATTCTTAAGGAACTGAATGAAATTTCAGAACATCCTGATAACAATATAAAGGTTGCCATTATATACGGCACGGACGACAGAAGGGACGTGATTTCCCATAATATTCGTAAAAAACATGGAACATCTTTTTATCTTGGAACCTCATCTCTCGGGAATTTGCAGAGATCAGTTGTTGTTCTCGCAAAAAAGAACCCAAACAACTCTTACAGCAGAGACACCAAACTTACGGACGCTCTGGCCAAACATGCCGATGGTATAGAGTTATGTCCGGGAGAAACATTAAAGTTTAAAAATCAAAAAGTCAGTCTTGATGTTTTTTGTTCCGGTATTCTGATTGGTGAAAAAACCATACTAACAGCCGATCATTGTATACGAAAGTTACAGAAACATCCTCCGACCAACACATGGTATCATACCAACAGATGTCCCTCGATCAACGTCTTATTTGATTACACGACAAAAAACACCAATTTTAATAAATCCAATATTTTTGGCTGTAAAAAAATCATCTCAGCAGGAGTGAATGATCTTGATTATGCCATTATAGAATTGGACAGAAAACCGGAAGGACGATCACCTGTTTCCATAAGACATTCCGGTGGACCTTCTTCAAAGACTCTGACAATGATTGGTTCTCCAACAGGCCTCCCTCTTAAACTGTCTCCCGGAAAAATAATATCCGCAGATAATGAACATTTTTTCATGAACCTGGATTCATTTGGGGGCAATTCAGGTTCTCCAGTGTTTAGTTATGAAAATGGAGAACCCCTTCTGGAAGGGATTCTCTCCCGAGGTGAGCGGGATTTTATTTTTTCATCCTATTCTTCCAATTCAGGTTCTTCGAAGCCAGTTAAAACAAAAGGCATTCAGATTGTGGATCTAAGCACACCGAATGCACCAGTCCAGAATATAGTACCGTGTTTTAAACCGCATATTCTGTCAGACAACCTAGGGGGTGAACTCATCCTCAAGACCACTGCTATCGAAGACCTGACTGCCGTTCCCCAATATGAACAACCAAAAAAACCAACAAACGCTGTCCAATGAGGATGACGGGTGTAAGAAGAATAAAAGGTATTTTTTATAGAATTGCGATGTATTTCTGAAGTTAGAGGGTTTTTACCAAAGAAGATACGAACCTAAAGAAGTGACCATTGCTTTTCGGGATAGCTAAAGTTCCGTCCTTGTTTACAGAGATCTGTCATTGATCCGGTTTTCATTCCTATATTGGATGAGAGCATCGCTGTTTGTTTGTGATTTTGGTTTCTATTTTGCCATCAGTTTCTTTGGTGGCTCTACTCAATCCTCATTTCCCCAACCCCTCTGTCAGTTACAAACGACATCAACCGGAAAAAACTCTTCTTTACAAACTCATCCAGGAAAACCTTCTGAACTTCTACCAGCAAATGGACCGGGACTATGAAAAGGGAATCCCCTGTTTTGTGAAAAAAGAGTTTGAGGAGTTTCTCAAGTGCGGAGTTCTGGCCCATGGGTTTCTGAGAGTTCATCCCTGTTTTTCCAGAAACCTGACCACTCTGTGAACAAGACTTTTAAGGAGTTTGTCCAGTTCCCTGTTTGAGGGAGGGGTTGTGAGGTGAAACTTTGATCTCGCATTCTCAAAGCTATAGACACCCTCTGGAAACATCATGTGGAAGTGGATATTGAGATTAAGGCTTCCCCCGAAGCGTTGAATGAAAGTCACGGAACCTGTTCCGGCCCCGGACTTTCTGGTCAGTCCCGCTTTTTTAACAAGGAATGTGGAAAGGGTCCTGTTGACAAGACTGAGAACCTCTCCCATGATTTTTGGCTCTCTGGCAAACAGAAACCTGAGTTGAAAGGGAAAAGTTAAAACCCATTGTCTCATGGGTTTTTGAGGGAAAACCTCATCAACCAGATGGGTGGCAGCTTCAGCCATTCTCCTGGCTCCGCAACCGGGACAAAATCCCCTTCTTTTACAACTAAAGGCCACAAGCTTTTCATGCTTGCAGGAAGTCCACCTTCCACGACAGACCCAAATGCGAAGAGTATTGGGACTGATACCGAGATAATCAGAAGCCTCTCTTGTTGAAAGCCAGCGTTGTTTTTCTATTCGACTACCAAAGAAACCGGACCCATGAGAGTCCGAAATTTTTCAGGATGTTTTTCACCGTTGGGTACTTGATGGCCCCGATGGCTATGGCGTTGGCACAGGCCAGGTCCAAACGATCCTCTCCGTATTTTTGAGCCAGTCGGATCACTCCAAGAGCGGACCGGTAATCCTGCTCCGGGTGTCTTTTACTCTCAATGAGAGGTTTTATAAAAAGCCCCGTGTTTTTCCCCTTCTGCCTTCCCCAGTTGATAATACGCTCAGGACTCCATTCCAGTTGCTTTTGGTGAGAAGGGGGCCTGTGACTTGTTTCCTACTGTACCCCCTTTTGAAAAACTCCTTCTGTGAGAGGCCACACGGGTGTTCCTGAAGAAAATCTCCATGAGTCTCTCAGTGGCCCGTATCTCCACACCTCTTTTAACAAGATCATAGGGAACACTGTAAAAATGATCCTCAAAGACAACGTGGTGGTCGATACTCACTGTGGCCTTTTTCCAAAAGGCCAACTCATAGGGCCTGACCGGAAGCCTCCCTAAAACAGGCCTGTCAATCTGTTCAAAAAGCTCTTTTCTTGACTTGCCAAAATGTCTCATCCTCCTGTTGTTGATCTTCTCCAGACAACGCCTTATGGCACAATTGGCCTCATATTGTCTGGAACCACAATCCGGGGAACACCACAAAAAAACTCAAACATCCGTCTGTGGCTCATCAACCAGTCACTTAAGCCCTGAGTCCAGGTGGCTTCCACATACATATAGGAACTCCTGCCCAAAACCCCTACAAACAACCGGGCTCTGAGAATCTCCCCTGTCTGTGGATCAATAACCTCAATGGGAGTTCCCCCATAGTCCACAAACACCTTCTCCCCGGCCCTGTGGTCCTGTCTCATACTTGCTGAGAGTTTTTCAGACCAGCGTTTATAAAGCTCACAGAACTGGGTGTACTGATAACCCCCAGGATGCTCCTCTTTGTACTCACTCCACAACAAACTCAGGGTGACGTGTTTTTTGCTCAACTCCCGGTGAATAACACTCCAGTCGGGAAGATGTTTTCTTTTCCTCAAAAACCCCTGTGCTTTTAATCCCAGAATGTTGAGGAGTTGTTCCTCTGAGAGGTCCTTAATTTGACCAAAATCCCTGATTCCTCCACTCAGGGCTCTTTGTTCGTATTCATAGACCGTGGAACGGCCACAACCTAAAACTTTGGCCACTTTTGTTTGACTTAAACCCACTTCAAAACGAAGTCGAAAAAGTTCACGAATGTCTTTCATAACTAACCTTCTTGCTGCCATTTGATACCTTCTTTTTGGAGGCACAGCTTTGCAGTCTTGTTGGTTAGTGTCGCTTGGAATTGCTTGGTTTCGAGCATCCGGCACCCTTTTCGGAAAAATCTCAAAAATGGCCGGAATGAAACGAAACACCTGCCGGATTCAACCGAAACAGGTGCCGCCTTGAAACGAAACAGGTGCCGGAATGAACCGAATCAGGCACTGAACAGGAGACATTGACAGTGATCCGTTTTAATGTTCCCCCTCTTTTGAAGAAGACGCTTTTATCAACTAATCCCATTGAGTCTGCTTTTTCTTACACTCAATATAGAGTGGAGAGGGTTAAGAATTGGAGGAGTAGTCCTGACCAGGTGGGCCGATGGGCAGCAACGATTCTTTTGGAGGCTGAGACAAGATTCAGAACCATCAAGGGTTTTATGCATTTACCGAAATTAAAAGAGGATTTGAAAAAAACTATTGAAAAACAAAATGAGGTCGCTTAAATAATGACAGCCCTTCTAAAATTCCACCGAAAAAATGGACAAGCTCGAAGACTCTTTCAGAATAGTCAACAACAGTTTGTACTTTCAGTTTCCTGAAGCAGATGGGTTGTGTCGACAGAATGTGGAGGAATATGAAGACTTTTTTAATGTGGATACTTTATGCATTCATGACGGTTATGTTCTCATGGAATTTTCTTTTCAGTTTCCAAAGTAACCTTTATAAGGTTATCTGTAGTTTCATGGAAAACACCAGATTTTACTGGCTTGTTTTGCCAGCCATTTTTGATGATCAGAAATACTGTTTTCATTCCACTGGTCGTATTCCAGGCATTTTTCTGTGATTTTAAATGGACTGTTTTTAAAATATTTTTTCTTTTTTATAAATTCCATACTCCCTGCAGATTTGTTTTGTTCATGGGATAAAAGGGTCATATTTCCGATACGATCTGTCCACTCATCCAATCTGTCAGTATCTTCAAATTCTCCAGACCATTTTTCAGAAAGATCTTTTGGCAGAATATGTTCCAAAGACGATCCCTCAAAGGAAGGGGCATTCTCATTGAGATACTTTTCAATTCTATACAAAAAGTATCTTGCTTTTTTGGCCGTTTGTTGTGTTCTGAATGTTTTCATTTCAAAGGCATTGATAAATTCTTCATCTGAAGGATATATTCTTTTTAAAATTTCGTTGACTGCACCGATGGAAATTTCAGAGGATGTTTCTATTGTTATGGCTGTCTCAGAATAAAGCTTTTCCTGAGGACCGGTACTTTTTCCACAGATAATGTTATATCTCACAGTGAGAGTTTCAATGGAATGTAGAAATTTTATAAAATCATTTGGATTGAACTTATGAAATCCCGCTATCAAAAGACTTTGTGGTGCCACGACATTAAACCAGTTGAGCATTTTCAGGCTGAGTTTTAAATTTTCTTTGTTGTAGACACCCCCTTTATATCGTACCCAAAACTCATCATTTTCAGATTGGAGGGCTGAATAAATCTCTGAGTTTTCCTGTAAACGTTCAAGATACTTCCTTGCACCTTTGGCATCCGTCAAATGGGATTTTATTTTTTTAAACAACCCACTTTTTCTCGAAAAAGACCTATGACTGTTCCAGTCCACTCTGATGAAGTGTGAAAAGTCGTATTTTCCCAACTGTTCTATGATACAACTCCAACTGTCTTCCAATCCTTTAAGAATTTCATCATGAACGGTTCCTTCTCTGTCAATAAGGGAAAAGATGCAGTTCTTTACCAAATCGGGGGTGGATAGTTGTACTCCCCTGGCATTCAGGGTTTCAAAAACAGTATAGGCATTGGCATCACTTCCCACAGTGATGGTGGTGAAAATCAGACTTTTCACTGTGGATTCAACAAGACGGGCCACTTCCTCACCTTTTACCTGATTATTAAAATGATCTTTTATTTGACTTTGGAAATAACGGAGAGCTTCTCCCATAAGTTTTTCAGAACGGTTGATATTTCTTACGGGGGGATGTGACAGCTCACAAAGATAAGTTTTAAAATGGCGATCGTTATTTCTATTAAGGTTCAATTTGTGTTTTAACTGGAGAGATACAGGGTCTGTGAAACCTATAAAACTGCCTCGAATGGTTTCAATCCTTTTTTTATTTTGTTCAGGTTCAGTTTGTTTTTCAACCAGATCCTTTAATTCACAAAGGGCTGCCAGAATGAGAATACTGATGGTTGTTAATCGTTGTTGACCATCAATCACTGTGAAGTCTGTGTTATCAGAAGACTGTAGAACCAGATAACCCATGTAATGAAAATTGGATTTTGTATTAAAAGCTTCTACAATGTCCTGCCATAGATCCTCCCATTGTTCTTTTTGCCAGGAATAGTCTCTTTGAAACCGGGGAACATTGTATTTCAGACCATTACCCATGATTTGGCGAAAGGATTGGTTTTTTGTATCAAATTGTACCATGATTTTATCCTATCTTATCGGAGAGCAAAAACGCAAGTCTAAAGTCATGCCGATAGTATCTGACTTTAAGCTGCGGCGACGGCGGTTTTTTCTCACATGGGGAACTTTAAAGATCTGATTGTGAAAGGAAACATAAAAACCGGGGGACTTACAACCTGACAGAGACAGAGGGTTTCAATAAAGTTCTGGGCGGCATCAGAGTCCTCAAAACCCATGGGCTTCATGGCTCCTGTAAAAACCACAGGGACCGGAGGACCGGAACACTGGTCATAACAAATTAAAAAAAATTATTCTCAAGAAAACACAAAAAACAATCTTTGATAAACTGGATTTAAACCGGAATATGGGCAAATGTTTGAAATTCGGGGCAAAGATTCCATGAAACCTTATGAGATTGGTTCTGGGTCTTGGAACAAGGGAAGCCAGGCGGGAGAGAAAGTCCAGAGGATCAAGGACAATCCGGGTGGTTCCGTTTTCATAAGGGGTTTTTAACTGATAGATGATCTTCCCCTGTGAGTTCATAGAAAGCCTCTGTTCACTGAGACCTGGTCTTGAAATGTAACGACAAATCCTTTCAGGCTTTTCCCTCTGGTGGGCTTTAGTGGAAACTCCTGCATGGAGACTGAAACCGGAATATTTGGACAGAAAGGGCTTTGCTTCCCCGTGGTTTGTTTCAGAAAGGGTTTTCAGTGTCAGGGCCTTTTGCCCTTTGTGTTTTCCAAGGGCAATCAGGTAGGTGATGGAAGAAAACCTTGCCTGGTCCATGGCCGGGGGGGCTGAGTCCTGTGGCAAAAAGGCCTGATCCTCATCCCTTTCAATGAATCCCCGTTTTTCCAGAAACCTGACCACTCTGTGAACAAGGCTTTTAAGGAGTTTGTCGAGTTCCCTGTTTGAGGGAGGGGTTGTGAGGTGAAACTTTGATTTTCCATTCTCAAAGCTATAGACACCCTCTGGAAACATCATGTGGAAGTGGATATTGAGATTAAGGCTTCCCCCAAAGCGTTGAATGAAGGTCACGGAACCTGTTCCGGCCCCGGACTTTCCGGTCAGTCCCGCTTTTTTAACAGACGGGTGTGTTTGGGTTTCGGTTGTCATCTGGATATGGAGTTGGGGTCCGGAGCCATAGCGTATTGATTGTTGATGAGTTTATTGTATTTTCCTTTTGTGTCTTCGTCAAAAAAATGAATCGAGCCATAAATAAATCTTTTACCCTTCCTTTCCATTGCTGCCTGGGAAAAACGAAATAATTGAGGGTTTTTGGCTGATTTTAAAAATTGCAGTCAGGTATTCAAAAAAAGATCTTTAATAAAATCCTTCACTTCGTCTCCGACTTTGTCTTTCGCACCATCAACAATGTCTTCTCCAAACAAACCTATAAGGAAACCGGTCCATGAATTGTCATTATTATCTTCTGAACAACTGTTTTCACGACTGTAGCGTCCATAACCATAAAATGTCTGAAAGTAGGGAGTGTATGTCACACTACGGGTGGTGTAAACAAGTCTGTCATCAACCTTTCTTCCAGCGGCCAGTCCCACAAGAACCGTGGCATTATCACCAGGATTTCTGTAACGAATGGCTGCCACCATTTCGGTACAATCCGTGTCGGTACACTCCACTCTCAGATTGTGACTTTCTTTTGTGCCAATATCCACAGCTTGCAGGGAAATCAAATCAGAATTGTTTACCGTTGCCCTGTAATCAAGAAGACTGTCACAACTGAAAGTGATTCTTGCTGAAAGAGTCAATGTACTGGAGGATGCTTTTGATAAAGTGAAATCAAAGGCTTTGATTTTCCGACTCAGTAGAATGGTGTCATTTTCTTTTTCTTCCAACTCTGTCCGATATCTGTAGAGAACATTTTTATCAGGCTCTATATCTCCATGAATTGTGGGATCATGCATCCAAAAATTTGTGTGAAGGTCAGACATTTGATCATTCCCCAGACCAGTCAAATCACCATGAAGACGACTTTTAAAAGATTCTCCACAGGCTGTCACAAAAAAAGCAGCCAACAAAAGAACTGTAAAATATCTTATTTTAAACATGGTCACTTCCTCCAAAACCAATCAGTACACTGAATAAATAAGCAAGCCCTGTACCAAAACAGGAAAAATAAAAAGAGAGTTATTTTAACAGGTTGTGAAAACAAATCCGGCTCCAAAAAATAATGAGCCAAAAAAAGACACTCCTGTGAAAACTTCTAATGGGGTTATCTCAAAATGAGACACCAACCCTTATGACCCATAAAATTTCATGGCAAAGCTGTCAAAGCACCTGAAAATTCAAACAGAACCGGTATAGATATGGACTCAGTATAACGACTCATACATCTGTAGCAGAATATGGGAATTGGAAATAGGGATTTATAAACTGATGGATGATCTGTGCTGCCAGTTTTGCCGTCCGTCCATCCTGATCCAGAGGAGGGGAGACCTCATAAACACCAAGCACCTGCACATCCAGATATTCGTAGATAAATTGAAACAAAGGGAGAAGTTCATTGGGAACAAAACCTGTAGGCCAGGACTGACTGCAACCCATAGCATAAGCCGATGAAAAACAATCAATATCCACACTCAAAAAAGTGGGCCGTTTTTTCACTGGATCAGATTTTTTCAGGGGAAAGCCAAAGATTCCGGAAAAAGTAATGTAAGCAGGATAAGCTGAAAGCAGAAACTCTTCCAGAAAAATAATGCGTCCCCCCTGAGTCTGAACCCACTCAATATGATCCTGACTGTTGCATTCGCGTTGAATACCCACTTCAAAAAAATCAAAAGATGGCAAATCTTTTTCAGTGAGTAAACGGTAAAAAGGAGTGCCACTGGAAAGTCCCTGATCCGTGGATCTGACATCCAGGTGGGCATCAAAATTGATAACCAGAGGTTTAAGGCCGGAGTTCTCACTGGTCTCATTGGCTTTTAAAAAACCGGCCCCGTCGGGATAGCCATAGTCATGACCTCCGCCCAAACCCACCCAACGCATTTCTCCGCGAAGAGCTTTTTCCACACTGAGACTGACTCTTTCATGGCGGTCAGCAAGAGTTCTGTCAATGTTCAGATTTCCAATATCCACAATATTTTGTTTTTTATCAGACAGTTGGGAGGGGAGAGAAATTTTGTAAAAACATTGACGAATGGCATCGGGTCCCTGACTGGCCCCCAATCGCCCTTGATTGAGAGCAATCCCCTCGTCATCGGGGTATCCGGCAATAAGAGTGTCTCCCACTTTGGGGCTTGTCTTTGAGACGCAACCGGAGACCTCACCCAATCTGGGGTCTCCTGTTTTCAGTGATTTAAAAAAAAGACCGGGATTAACGGGTGTAAAAGAGGAAAAATCACTCAATATAATCACTCAATATTTAATCCAGATTCCTGTTGGCAAATTCCCAGTTCACCAGACTCCAAAACGCTTTGATATAATCCGGGCGAACATTGCGATAGTCAATGTAATAGGCGTGTTCCCAGACATCACAGGTGAGCAGGGGTTTCCGGCCTCCTGTCAGGGGACAACCGGCATTGAAGCTTTGTTCAATACCCAGGGAACCATCGGAGTTTTTGACCAGCCAGGTCCACCCGCTTCCAAAAAGAGTTGAGGCAAAAGCCGTAAATTTTTCCTTAAACTCCGAAAAAGAACCAAAACTCTTATCAATGGCCCCAGCAATGGCCCCTTTGGGTTCTCCCCCGCCTTCAGGACTCATGGAATTCCAGTAAAATGTATGATTCCAGATTTGAGCGGCATTATTAAAAATTCCACCTTCACTGGTTTTAATAATCTCCTCCAGGGATTTTTCGGCATTCTCTGTGTTTTCAATGGCCGCATTAAGCTTTTTAACATAACCGGCATGGTGTTTGCCATAATGAAATTCCAGAGTCTCTGTGGAAATATGGGGGTTTAAAGCCTCTTTTGGATAGGGAAGGGGGGGTAATTCAATAGCCATAATAAAACTCCTTATAAAGTTTTGATATAAATCAGTTCACATTGAGTCCATTTGGAACTGAATAAAGGGACGTTGACTGTAAGCCTGTCACGATCATCAGAGAGAGTGGCTTCCACCGTTATTTCTGGTGGTAAATCAGGGCAGGAGTAACTCTTCTCTATTTCCTGCCCAAGGATGATGAAGATGGGGGTGATGGAGCATGATTGGGGTCGGCACTGCATATTATGGCTTGCCAAAGTCAGTGTGTTGTTTTGTTGTGTAATGTTAAACTTCACTTCTGTCTGACATCCTGATTCAGAGATCACAAAAGTTGCCTGTTGGTTTTTTTTGTCCAGTGTGAGGCTTTCCGTAAAGCCACTATACTGAACAAGAAAATCATTACAATATACTTTAAGAAGTTCCCAGTCTCCCGTATAACTTTGACTGCTCGATGATGAAGTATACGTCCCATGGGTTGCAGGTTTGGAACAAGCGGTTAACAACAAAAATCCAACAACAACATAACAGATTGGCAATTTATTCATAAAAACCTCTTTGTTTTCTCAAAAAGTATGAGTCTTTGTTATAATAGTTGTCACCAAAAAAATTTATGGGAGAAAAAAACTCTACTTTAGGCCAAACTTCTCATAAAGCCTCGTAGCAAGACTGTTGAAATGCCTGCTATGAGAAAATACAACCGAAAACTCCCAAATTGTGTTTGTTTCAAAAAACTTTTACCTCATAATCTCATCCTCTGGTTTGTGAGTCCTGAATAAATCAACCCCGGTTTCTTATAACAAAGATACGGATGGGAAGTCCTTCCAGCCCCCATCTTTTTTTGATCCTTTTCGTCAGAAAACGACGGTAGGCCTTGTCAACCCCTTCCGGTTCATTGGCAAAGGCGATAAAACTGGGGGGAATCTGTTTGGTCTGGGTCAAATAATAGAATTTAACATTTTTTGAACCATAAACAGGGGAAGGGGCCTGACGGATCACACGGATGAAAAATTCGTTGAGTTCAGAAGTGGGTATTCTCACATTGAGTTTTTCCCTGATTGTCTCAATACCGGAAAAAAGATCTTTTAAACCCTTTCCTGTTTTGGCACTGACAAAGACAATGGGAATATCAATATAAAAATGAAACACTTCAGCTATTTTCTCACGAATGTTTTTTCTGAATTCACTCTTTTCCTTTTCACCCAGATCCAGCTTTCCAATAATCAAAATCATAGCCTTGTGGGCTTCAAGAATCTCCTGGACAATCCTTGCATCCTGATCCCCCGGTCCCTTGAGACCATCAATCATTAAAAGAACAAGCTCTGATCTTTTGATAGCCTGACTTGTCTTTATGGTGGAGAGAATCTCAACCCCTTTTTTTCTTCTGGCTGAACGTCTTAAGCCGGCAGTATCAATCAGATGATAAAGTTTTTCATTGTATTCAAAATCAAAATCCACTGGATCCGTGGTGGTGCCGGCCACAGGTGAAACAAGCACCCGGGGAGATCCCAATAAAAGGTTTGTCAGTGAGCTTTTCCCCACATTGGGTTGTCCCACGATAGAAAATACAAAGCCCTTCTGACTTTCCTCTTTGTAAATCGAAAGCCTGTGACTGATCCACTCAAGCAGACGATCCATACCAAAACGAGCCTCAAAGGAACAGGTAACAAGATCCACACCAAACTCGTAAAACTCAGATCCGGCAATATCCAGATCCGTGACCTTATCCACCTTGTTAATAATGATTAAAAAATCCTTGCCCGACTCTTTGGCAATACGGACAATGTCCCTGTCCTCAGGGCACAGGCCACTTTTATAATCCATAACCACCAAAAGGTAGTCCGCTGACTCCAGAAATTCCAGAATATGCTCCCGCACAGCACTTGAAATAACATCACCGGCATCAGTGATTCCTCCCGTATCCACCATTTCAAAACTCTGGCCCCAAAGTTTAGCCTCTTCAAAAAGAAGATCCCGTGTCACTCCCGGTTGATTTTTAACAAGTGAACGGCGGGATTCCACCAGGTAGTTAAAAAGAGTGGACTTGCCCACGTTGGGTCGCCCGATAATGGCAAAAAGAGGCTTATCCCCTGACATTGCGACAGCCCTTTCGGATATGTTCCTTATCCTCGGCCCCAAACGCTTTATCCCCTGACATTGTGGTAGCCCATCTCTTTCATAATATTGGGATTTTTAGTCCATTTTTTTTTACAGGAGACATGAAGTTTTAAAAAAACTCTTTCACCCAACAGGTTTTCAATCTTTAACCTGGTCCTTTCTCCGATTTTTTTTAATTGTTGCCCTCCCTGACCAATAACAATGGCTTTATGACCTTCCTTTTCAACGATGATACTGGCATGAATATGCTTTAAAACGGATTTTTCATGAGCCTTTGTTTTCAAACCTGAATCATCAGACCGATGGGATCTGCCCATCGATTTCCTTTCATTTTTAATGGATATGACAATCACTCCCAATCCAAAGGGAACTTCCTTTTTAAGCTGTAAAAAACACTGCTCCCGAATGAATTCAGAAATAATATCAGAAATGGAATCCAGGGAAAACATAGAGGGATCATAAGGAAATTTCTGTTCTTTGGGCAAACTTAAGGCTGTTTTTTTAATAAAATCCATAAGTCCACGGGGGTTTTTGTCTTTGATACTGGTTTCAAAATAATTGTTACCCTCTTTTTTAAGCTGAACTTTGTATTGATTGACAAATTCAGAGGCTTTGAGATCCGATTTGGTAAAAAGAAAACTTATGGGTTTTTTACAATTTTCCAGTTTTTTTAACACCTTTTCAAAAAAAAGGGTTTCTTCTTGGCGATGACTGACAAGAAAAAGCAGGTGATCACTTTTTTTCATGACTTTCTCAAATTCTGAAATTAAAAAATCAGTCAACAGGGATTGGGCTCCATTCACCCGGGGCGGGATAAAACCAGGAGCATCAAAAAAAACAATCTGAAAGTTTTTATGGGTGAGCACCCCCCTGAAAGACCGGCGGGTACTCTGTGGATGACCTGAAACAATGGACAGTTTTTCCCCTAAAATATGATTTAAAAAACTGCTTTTTCCCACATTGGGAAGTCCTATAAGACCCACAAAACCAAAATAAATCATTTTTTTCTCTGTTGCAGGACTTTTTGGGCTGCATTGTGGGAGGCTGATTTTTTACTGGAACCCCTGGCCCTGGCCCAGGGTTTATCACCCACGATGATTTCCACTTCAAAAATTCTGGCATGATCGGGGCCTTCCTCGGAAACCACACGGTAAACAGGCGTGAGCCTGAATTCATCCTGGACCCACTCCTGTAAACGGGATTTGTAATCACTTTCAAAATCATATTCATTAAAAGCCTGCTTGATAACAGGTTCAAAAATCCAGTTGAGCCACTGGCAGGTTTTTTCAAAATTGGAATCCCTGTAGATGGCCCCTATCAGAGCTTCAAAGGCTGAAGCCAGAATCCGGGGATTTTTCTGCAATTGGTTTTTGGCTTCACCCTTTCCAATCAATAAAAAAGACCCAAGGGATTTTTGGATGGCCAGTTCACACAACCTCTCCTCGTTGACAATACTGGCCCTTTTTCTGGATAAACTGCCCTCGTTGTCCTCCTCAAAAGTTTTCATCAACAGGTCACTGACTGCAAGGCTCAAAATAGCATCCCCAAGAAACTCCAGCTTTTCATTATGGAGTTGCTCCGGGTGTTCTTTTGTGTAGGACTTATGACAAAGAGCCTGTCTCAACAGAGACGAGTCCTTCCATTGGTACTGAATAATTTCCTGAAGTTCCCTGAAATCAGAATTCACAGCCATTCTCCAATCAGAAAACCTTTCATGGAATCTTTCTCTTTTTTTTGATAACCTGAAATTTTTACAGGTCTTAAATCCCCTTTTACAAAATTTTCCCCTGATTTCACAAGAACATCCCAATAATCCCGACTCAACCCCTGAGTGTCATCACCTTTTTGCTTTAAAAGAAGGACCTCTTTTTTCTGTCCAATCTGTTTTTTTGCCATATTGTCATACCGATTCTGACTGAGTTGTCTGAGGACCCCGGCCCTTTGTTTGCGAACAGGCCAGGCCACCACGGTTCTCATCCGGACAGCACGGGTCCCCTGTCTCCGGCTGTAGGGAAAAACATGCATACGGGTCCATGGCAAGGCTCTCAGGTTTTCATAAGTTTCATTGAAAAGTTCCTCTGTCTCCCCCGGAAAACCTGTGATCATATCAAGACCCACAAAAGCCCTGGGATAATCACGGGAGATCCAGTTCAGACTTTCTTTCACTTCCTCTGCTGTGTATTTCCGACCCATGGATTTTAAAACTGTGGTTGAAAAGGATTGCAGACTGATATGGAAATGGGGACACAAACGGGGGTTTTTAAACAAAGTCATTAATTTTTCCGTAAGTTCAATGGGTTCAAGACTGGTCAGACGAATTCTTGGAATTTCAGTGTTCAAGAGAACCTGCTCCACCAGGTCATCCAAACCAAAGGGACCACCATAGGTTTTTTCATCACAGTAATCTCCAATGTGAACTCCGGTGAGGACCACTTCAGAAATGTCTTTCTTTTCAAGCTCCCTGAGCCTGGATAAAATCATGGGCACGGTCAGAGAACGGCTTTTCCCGCGGGCAAAGGGAATGACACAAAAACTGCAAAAACTGTTGCAGCCATCCTGAATTTTCAGATAAGAACGAGTGTGGGAAAGTTC
Organism: Bdellovibrionales bacterium; assembly: GCA_965218815.1. Taxonomy (GTDB): domain Bacteria; phylum Bdellovibrionota; class Bdellovibrionia; order Bdellovibrionales; family JAGQZY01; genus JAGQZY01. The sequence continues at coordinate 2,866,581 of CBDCLX010000002.1, forward strand.
TTCACCACCACCTTCACCAAGAGTTTCATTTTTAAAGATATTGGAACGAAAGACTCTCTGTTTTAATTCCCCCCGCAGGTGCCTCTTTAAAAGTTGTTCCAGTTCCCCTTTATGGGAGTTGGCCACCACCATATCCACCTCTGGAAACGGGTCTGTGAAATCACCATCCACCTGGGCGGCACAACCGGTAAGAATCACTGTGGCCTCCGGGTTTTTGGACTTGATACGACGGGCCTGTCTGAGGGCCTCCTGAGTGGCCCGGGAAGTGACAGCACAGGAATTCAGGATATGGACAGACGATGATGCCTTCAGGTGATCAACCCACCCGGCCTTTTCCAGATGCTTCTGGATAAGACCGGAGTCGTATGTGTTTACCTTGCAACCAAAGGTTTTTATGTTAAAGCCCACTTGATCCAACCTCCACCGATAAGACGATTGTCCTTGTAAAACACAGCAGCCTGACCGGGGGTGATGGCTCTCTGTTTTTGATAAAAACGAACTTTCATTTCTCCAGAGGCCAGCTTTTCAAGCCTGGCCTGTGCCCCCGGATGGGAATATCTGATTTTAACCCGATAATCCTGACCTGTGGGTTCTTCAAGCCAATGACAATCCTGAATCAGCATTTCATCTGAAAAAAGGTATTCCTCATTTCCCACCCAAACCTCACAGGTCCCGGGGTCTGTTTTTAAAACATAGAGAGGATGTTCAAAGGACAAACCAAGTCCCTTCCTCTGACCGTAAGTGAAATGGTGAATGCCCTCATGCTCTCCCAGAATGTCGCCAGAGGGATGAAGTCTTATCAAACCTTTTTTGGAGGCTCCTGTGGAGTTTTTTTTGGCAGTGTAAGTGTCAATAAACTCCCCGTATCCACCGGAACCCACAAAGCAGATTCCAACAGAATCTTTTTTTGCAGCCACTGGCAGGTTGCATTTTTTTGCGTACTCCCGCACCTGGGGCTTTGTCATTTCACCCACCGGAAAAATAAGTCTTGGAATCACTTTTGGATCAAGGGTGAATAAAAAATAGGTTTGATCCTTCCAGCTGTCCTGACTTGTTACAACCCCCCAACGCTTTTCCTGATCCTGCTTTAGGGTGGCATAGTGACCCGTGGCCAGATAATCACAGGAAAGTTCCTCCATCTTTTTTATAAGATGACTGAACTTTAAATAGGTGTTGCAGTTCACACAGGGAAGGGGAGTTAACCCTTCCCTGTAGGATCTGACAAAAGGATCTATCACTTTTTCCTTAAACTCATCTTCACAATTCAGAACATAGAAGGGAATATTCAGCCTGTCAGCCACTTCCCGGGCATCATCCACATCCTCACTGGAACAACAGGTGCCCACTCCCTCCTGGATATTGCATTGGGAATAATCCCAGACCTGCATGGTCACCCCAATGACATCAAAACCCTGTTCCACCAAAAGAGCAGCCGCTACAGAGGAGTCCACCCCTCCACTCATGGCCATCAGTACAGAACCCTTAGAAATTTTGGCCACAGGATTCTCCCTCATATTGTTCTTGTTCCAGACTTTGTAAATGTGTCACCATATCTTTGATGGCCTCCACAAGAGCCAGCACTTCTTTCCTTTTTGTGTCTTTGCCAAGACTGATTCTCAGAGAGGATTGGGCCTGAGTCCTGGTCAGCCCCAAAGCCTGAAGGACAGGGCTGGGCTCAGGACTTCCTGAACTACAGGCAGAACCCGCACTCACTGAAAACCCACGAACATCCAGGCCAATCAGAAGACTTTCCCCGCTCAGACCGGGGATAAAAAAACTGGATGTGTTTGCAAGCCTCTGTTGACTGGCACAGAGAAACTTCATATCGGGAAGGGCCTCTGACAAGAGGTTCTCCATTTCATCTCTCAGGGGGGTCACTGTCTCCATAAAATGATGGGGATTCAATTGATCGGCCATAAAGGCAAAACTGGCAATGGCCATAAGGTTTTCAGTGCCAGCCCGTCGTCCACGTTCCTGCCCCCCCCCTTCAATGAGAGTTCCCATTGGAGTGCCCCTTTTCACATAAAGAGCCCCCGCACCTTTAAGGGCATAGATCTTGTGAGAGGAAAAACTGGCCATATCCACATCCAGGGCCTTGAGGTCAAAGGGAATCTTTCCAAGGGCCTGAACCATATCACTGTGAAAACAGGCCCCCACAACATGAGCCTGTTTCACCATCTTTTTCAGGGGGGCAATGACCCCCACTTCATTATTGGCCAGCATCACTGAGACCAGGGCCACCTGCTCATCCAGTTGATCTCTGTAAAAAGAAAGATCGTACTCCCCATTGGGTTTGACTGGAATCAAAATCACCTTAAAACCCAGGGACTGAAGACCCTGAATCTGGTTTAAAACACTGGGATGCTCAATGGCACCCATCAGGATTCTGGAACGCCCGGAACTCTTTCCAGGCCCCTGACAAAAACCCTTGATGGCCAGATTATTGGACTCACTCCCTCCACTGGTGAAGACCAGTTCCAGGGGGTGACAGTCAAGACGTTGGGCCAGAGTGCGACGAGACCAGCGTAACAGTTTTTTTGAATCCCGACCCTGCTGGTGGGTGGAACTGGGATTGCCCCAAAGGGATATCCATTGGGGAACTTTTCCCTGAATCAGGGGATCCACAGGAGTGGTGGCATTAAAATCAAAATAGTGATTACTTCCCGTCATAACCTGTTATACCTGTCATACAAACTTTTTCCTGCTCCATGTAAGGGACTAACACCCAGTCCAGGTTTGGTCAATGCTTCCAAAAATCCACTTAATAAAACAGCCCTTTAACCCGATAAAATGTATATGTCTGACTTTAACAGTGAATGGATCAAAAAATGGGGCCTTTCCAGGGGCGATTTTAAAGGTATGCCCCAGGGGGGGGACCCTCTGGTTTGGGCTTTACAAAACAGGAAGGTGGAGGAAACCGCCTACGTTCAGTGGGCTGGAAATCATTACCGACTCCCCGTCATTCAAAGAGATTTTTTCAATAAGTCTGTGAATTTTGATCTTCTTGAAAAATTCAAGGATCTCCACCCATGGAGTTCTCATTGTTATCCCGTTCAGATCTGGAAAGGCAATTTACTTATAGCCTGTCTTGAACCCCCAAAATTGAGGACAGATTCCAAAATCTCTTTTGCAATTGCCCCTTTCCTTGCCATGAATAAGGCATGGAGGGATTATCATGAAAAACAAGAAGTGACCCAACCCTTTTCTTCCATAATGGATTTTGATTTTTCATCTCTGGACACAGATGCCTCCAAGGAAAACACATCCGTTCCTACCTCTGAAGGCAGGAGTTCCTCCCTTCACAATTCAGATGAATTTTCACCTTCCGCCGCTTCGCCTGTGAGAAAAAGTGTTCAGAAAAAAGAAACACCTGTGTCTGTCTCCGAAATTGATGTTGACTTTTCATCTCTGGAAGAAAAATCTGTAACAGACTCCCACTCCCATAGAACCCGGCCCAACCGGGAGCAAAAACCCGGAACTCCATACACCCACGGCACTGAAGCAATGACTCAACAAAAGTCAGGAGTCTCACAAACCCAAAAGACTGAAGCGGTCAATCAAAAAAAACCCGGTCAATCCATTCATGGCTTTCAAAAACCGGATATCTTCCACTCCCCCCATTCCAAAGTCACTCATCTTCATAAAAAAAATTCCTTCCAAAACAAAACAGATTCCTTCCAAAAAACAAAATACAGAATCAATAAGAAGTCCAATGACAACAAAGAAAAAACTGTTCACAGTCAGATTCTTTCCAAAAAATCAAAATTTATCATAACAGACCAGGATTTATCCAGGGCCACGGATATAAACAATTGCCACAACATAAAAGAAGTCCTCAGTTGCATTTTCTATTATCTCAAGGACGATTACAAAAAACTTATGTTTGTGGAATGTGTTGCCAACGATCAATACCTGCCTCACTTCATCTACGGAAACTGGCACATCACTGACCTGGCCTGGAAAACTCCTGTGAATATCACCAATCCGAATATTTTTCGTATTGTTTATAACTCAAAACTTCCTTTTCATGGTGCCGTTGTGGATAATGACTTTAACAGAAGATACTACCAATGGTGGACCAACAATCAGAAACCCGACTTTGCCACCATTTATCCATTTTATTACAATCAGTTTCTTTATGGATTTCTTGTATGCTTTGAAAAAACTTCTGAATTTGAGCAAAACATCACTCTTAAAAAAATAGAAAATCTGTTGGCCATCTCCAAAACCCAGTTCATGAATATGTACAAATCATCCAAAACCAGTCCATAACACAGCAGAATATACGCTGTTCTTTTTTAAAGTGTTTTAATTTGAAACACAAAAAACCACAAAACATGAAATAAAACACGGTTAAACCTGTAAATCAGGTTTAACCCGAACTTCTCATAAACTTTCCGGTGAAAAGGCCCGTTTCCCCAGGTTTCCGTAGCGGTGGTAGCTGTGGGAAATGGATTGTTCCTCAAAGAAATTCAAAAGCTCCAGACGACCTTCCATAAGAGGGGGGGTTCGGATGATAAACTTCAGATTTTTTACAGCCTCCCTGTAAATAAAATCGGAGATATTTTCTTTATGGGAGTAAAAGATCTTGTCAATTTTGCCAAAACATCCGGAAAAATCCTGTTCTGATTCTTTTTTTATAATATCACCCTCTTTGAGAATTTTCTGTGAGTAACGAAAAAGAAACCGGGAGACAGAGTCATCCCTGTCAGGCTCAAGGCTGACCCGAACAGCCTGCCGACAGACTTTGGCCGCCAGGATGCGGGCCATGGAATCAAAAAGACTGTCCTTTTTGCAAACCCGAAGAGCCACAGATTTCAGTTTCAGGTAACCGAAAATATTATCCTCTCCCCGCACCTTGCAAAAATCCCTCTCTTTTAAGAATTCATTTTCAAGATTCAACAGATAGCTTTGAAGGGCGATCTGAAGTTTTTCAATGTCTTCACGGAATTCAGCATAACGGCTTTCCGTGTCCATGCGTTCCATGAGTTTCATCAGTGGACTGGTTCTGGCTTCAGGGACAGAGGGTTCCTCCACTTCCATGACATCCATGAACTGGGTGATATAATTAAAAACCCCCACCTTGCGACCGGACCCGATGGCAGACTTTTCCAGGCCACCAAAGGGTTGTCGCAGAACAATGGCCCCTGTGGTTCCCCGATTGATATAAAGATTACCGGCCCTGATGTGTTTCTTCCAATAGCTCACTTCCCTTTCATCCAGGGATTCAATCCCTGAGGTCAGTCCATAGCCGGTCTGATTGACAATGTTCACGGCGTGTTCCAGATTGTCGGCTCTTATCACCGACAGAACCGGACCAAAGAGTTCCCGTTTGTGACAGAAACTTCCCTCCTTAACCCCCCATTTAATAGATGGTTTTAACATCAGGGGGTTGTCTTCTGCGTACCTCGGTCTTAAAACCCAGCTTTCACCCTCCTCCAGGTTTTCAATAGCCTGCTTCAGATCTCCCTGAGGGGAGGTAATCAGGGTAGCCACTTTATTTTCAAAGTTCCAGGCCGAACCCACTTTCAGACTTTTGGCCGCATCCACCAGGGCTTCCTGAAACTTACGATCACAATAAACTTCATTTTCGAGAATGAGAAGGGAGGTGGCTGAACATTTTTGTCCGCTATTGGAAAAAGCGGAATGAACCACATTCCTGATAGCCTGTTCCCGATCAGCCATGGCTGTGACAATAGTGGCGTTTTTACCTCCTGTTTCAGCCGTGAGAAAAAGATCATGTCTGGTCCTGAGCATTTCAAGGGCGGTGGATTCCCCACCAGTGAGAATAACAAAATCAATATCTGTGTTTTTTATTAAATGGTCATTGGCCAGAGCTCCCGGGCAGGGGACAAACTGCAAAGTGTTCTGACTGACTCCGGCCTCCCAAAAACAACGACAAACTTCATAGGCACAAAGCACAGCACTGGATGCCGGTTTGATAATCACCGTATTGCCTGCCGCCAGAGAGGCGGTCACTCCCCCCAAGGGGATGGCAATGGGAAAGTTCCAGGGAGAGACCACAAGTCCCACCCCTTTACCCTTAAAGTTCAGATTTTTGTAAGATTGAAAGTAACGGGCACTGTGGGAGTAAAACTCCAGAAAATCCACAGCTTCACTGACTTCCACATCCGTTTCCGTAAAAACCTTTCCCATCTCAGCGGCGGCCACCCCTATAAGATCCCCTCTTTTTTTTCTCACCTCATCAGCCACATTGGACAGAATCCTGTTTCTCTCATCCACTGAGAGTTTTCGCCATCCATCCGGGTCTTTTTTGGCCACCCTCACAGCCTGTTGTAAATCCCGGGCACTGGCCCGGGTGTATTGTCCACAAAAAATATTGTCTCCGATCCGGGATGGATCCCTTTGTCTGACTTCTTTACGCTCATTCTCCAGTCCCCCTGCCTCCCGGGATTTCCCATGGGGTTTTGCAGGTGTGTTACAGGAAAGGGAGGTCAGGGACTGACCTCCAACCACAACGGGTATGGTGGATAACTCGTCCCCCTCTTTTTTCTGCCATTTCTGTTTTATCTGACTGGCCCACCGGCGGTTGGCTTCCAATACAAAATCCGTATCCGGTTCATTTGTGAATCCATGCCCGGAATAGGTGTTCCCCTTTTGGATGCGGTTTTCATCCAAACGGTTTTGTTTTCTTTTTTGACCAATGTAGAGTCCCTCACAATTGTTAAAAGACTCCACAAATTTTTCTTTCATCCTGTTCCATTGGGGACTGTTGACTTTCAGACCAAAGGAGTAACGGATAAAATTGTCTTCACTGGTGTTCTCATCCAGACGACGGACAAGATAGGCAATGGCATTGGTGAACTGTTCTCTGTCGGAAACAGGTGCATAAAGAGTCACACTCTGACCGGAAACTTCAGAAATGGCCACCCGTGAGGCCTCACTCATTCCCTCCAACATTTCCAGGGAGAAATATTCAAGGACTTTGTTGGCTCTGGCCAGTTTCAAAGCATAAGCCAATTCAAAAAGATTGTGGGAAGCCACCCCTATATGAACAAACTTTGCATTTTCAGGGTTAAGGCCATATTCAGCCATGATTTTGTAATTGCTGTCAGTGTCTATTTTTTCCGTGTAGGTGGCAATTCTCCACCCCCTTTGGGAAGCCTCTGTTTTTTCCATTTCAAAGTTGGCCCCTTTCACCAACCGCACTTTAATAGGGGCACCTCCCCGGGCCACTCTTTTTTTTGCCCATCTGGTGATATCCTGTTGCCACTGGTGGGCATCGGGCAGGTAGGCCTGTAAAACAATTCCAGCCTTATAGTCTTTGAGTTCAGGGAGTTCCAGAGCCTTTTTAAAAGCCTCTATTGTGATGGAAAGGTCCCGGTATTCTTCCATATCCAGGTTGACGAACTTATGTTCCATCTGATTTTTTAAATTTTTAAAGGGATGATTTTTGGCTTTTAAAAATATTTTTTGAAGACGGGGGACAATATCGCTGACTGTCTGTTCAAAGGCAAAGGGGTTGATTTGTGAGTAAATTGTGGAGATCTTAATGGACATATAATCAATGTTGGGATTTTCCAGAGCCTCCAGATATTTGTGTATTCGATTCTGGGCTTCAGCCTCCCCAAGAACAATCTCCCCAATAAGATTAAGATTGACCCTTGTGTTGTCACGGCGACGGGCCTGCAGGTGTTTGTTGAGAAACCTGTCTTCGGCAGGAAGAACAACCTGTTTGGTGTCAGAACGGATATTTTCCACAAAGAGGGGAATGGACAAACGGGGAATGTAGGCCCCTATATGATGAAACAGAAAGATCAAAAAACGTTCAGTGCTGGTGAAAAAAGTGGCCATTCCGTATTTGGAAAAGAGATAATCAATCTGGTTTTCAACTCTTGAAGCATCGTGGCTGCGAAAACTCTGGTCCATCAGTTCAATGAGAAAAACCTTGTCCATGGGGTTGTTGAGAAGCTTTTGCATCTTTGCGTGAAAGCTGTTCTCAAAACTGGAGATCTTAAGACAGGCCCGCTCCTGCCACTGGCTGGCAAGATCAATGGCCAGATTTATGATATCACTGTTCACGGCTCCCATAATTCCCCTTTCTCTTTTCTTTTTCAAGCTTTTTATACTGATTGTGTTTGAACTTTCACTGATATTTCTCCATGGAAATCACATGAAAAACAGATGATCTTCATATGCAACAAAAGAGTCATTGAAAAGCAAAGTCAATCAATGTATGACACTAACCGAATTTCCCATGAACTTTCTACTGCGGCTTCCAATCTCCTCGAAAGTTAAAGGGAAGTTCGGGCTAATGCCAAAACGAGGTGATATACTGATGGATCAAAAAGGAAAAATTGTGGCCGGTTGTCTGGCTCCCCACCCTCCCCACCTGGTGTATGGAGAAAACCCCCCGCAAAATGAACCCCGATCCGAGTGTGGCTGGGAGACTCTGCGATGGGCCTATGAAAGCTTGCGACAAAGTCTCAGTGACCTTGACTACGATGTTCTGCTGGTTCACTCCCCCCACTGGAGGACTCAGATTGCCACCCATTTTTTGGGTTGTCCCCATTTTAAATCCAGGTCGGTGGATCCCATTTTTCCCCACTTGTTTCGTTTTAATTATGATCTCAGGGTGGATGTGGAATTATCACAGGCCATTTGCCGGAAAGCCAAAGACCGGGGAATGCTGACTCAGATGATGGAAAACCCCGACTTTCGTATCGACTACGGCACCATCACCTCATTGCATATGACAAGGCCCCAGTGGGATAAACCCATTGTGGGAATCTCCAGTGTGGGTCGGGCCGCTTATTTTTCAATGGATGTCATGCAGGAAGAGATGATTCGACTGGGGGAGGCCACCCGTGAAGCCATTGAAGACTCGGGTAAAAAATGTGTGCTTCTGGCCAGTCACTCCTTATCCCATCGTCATTTTATCAATGAACCGGAAGTGCCGGAGGATATGAGTTGTGAACACATTTATCATCACGGTCAGTACCTCTGGGATATGAAAGTCATTGAGATGATGAAAAAAGGGCAGACCCGGAAACTCTTTGACGTAATGACGGATTTTACGGAACAAACTATAAGTGAGTGTGAGGGGGGAGGCTTGATGTGGATGCTTTCAGGCATGGGAATGCCAAAAACTCCAGCCAGAATCCATGGCTATGGAACTGTCATTGGCACGGGAAATGTGGTGGCTGAATGGAGAATCTGAATCAGCCTGATCAGGCAATGACAACTTCACCAATAGCTTCATCAATGACAGCTTATACGGAAAAACACTGTCCTCAGGTGCTTAAGGGATTTATTCTTCCGGGGCTTCCCCATCCTCTTTTAAAACCCGGAGGCCGTCCTCCCTGGACAAAACTTCGCCAGGCCTATGACAAAGTGGCTCAGGAAGTTCACGATCTTAACCCTGACCTGATTCTCATTTACAGCACCTACTGGGCCAGTGTTCTGGGACATCAAATTCAGGCCCACCCCAGGCCCCGATGGATTCTGGTGGACGATGAGTGGCACAGTCTGGGCAGTATCCCATACGAATTCCAGACAGACGTTGACTTTGCCAGGGCCTATGACCAGGCCAATAAAAAACGTGGACTGAAATCCCGACTGACAGCCCATGAAGGTTTCCCTGTGGACACCGGATCCGTGGTTTGTCTGAAATTGATTGATCCCAACAATCGTTTTAAATCCTGCATTGTTTCAAGCAATATTTACTCTGATCGGGCTGAACAGATTATCCTCGGCAAGGGGGCCATGGATGCCCTGAAAGAACAGAACAAAAAAACCGTGGTTCTTGTCATCACCAGTCTTTCCAACCGTTACACTCTTGTTGACCCCAAACAGTGTCCTGATGAAATTTCTTCAAAAAAAGATGAAGAGTGGAATCAAAAATTTTTGGAATTTCTTGGAAGAGGCCGTCTTGAGGATGTGTCCCAGCTTTCCCGCCAGTTTCACAGGGAGGCCCGGGTGACAAAAAAAGTGGTGAACTATAAACCCTTTTGGTGGCTGGCTGCAGTCATGGGTGAAACAAACGCCTATGTGGGTGAAATTTATGAATATCAACCCATTCAGGGAACAGGGGCCGCCGTTATTGGACTCACTCCCACATCCCAACCGGCCCCGGATCTGGAATTTGATGAAGACAATGTGGATCTGTACACAGGAGATCGCAATGTTCTTTCAGATCACCCCTCTGAAAGTGGTGATGGAACAATATGAGATTTTACCCCAAAAGTCCCCTGGGTGATAAAAATCAGGATCTGCCCACCGGTCGTGACGTGGAGTGGGAACCTCTCGTTGATTTTCGCCGTCATGGGGTGAGTGAAAACACCATCCACGGGGCTGTTTCCTGGTACAGTGGCAAGGAAAAAATTCATTCCTGGGGAGGCAATGTTCTCTGTTATGGTCGCTCCATGATGAAACCCTTTTATATGAAAGTTTTTACTGATGAATTGGTTGATACAACAGACTGGAAACAAAAAGCCATCAGTCTGGCCAGCCATAATGGTACGGCCCAACACGTTGAAGTGGCCCAAAGTTTATTGAGTCAGGGAGAGTGGGGCCTGATGCTCACCCCTCTGGATCAACCTCTGGTTCAATTTGGAAGACAGGTCAGGAGACCTCGTCGCTGGTACAACAACTCATCGGGGCACCATGCAGCCATTCTAAAGGCCTGTCGCCTTAAGTCCTGGAATCGCGTGGGGTACACCCTTCCCTCTCACAATGTGTTCAAAGCCTACCTTGAAGTGATTAAAAGGTCTCTTGGTAATGAATACAAACCCTTGAGAGTGGCCCGGGATGGAGATGGCCTGCCCACTGTGGCCATGACGGTCAATGAACTGGCCCAATGTTATGCAAACCTTGTTCAAAGAAAGGATGAAGACTGGATTTGGGAGGCCTTTATCAGAGAACCTGACCTTATTGGCGGCTTTAACCGTCTGGATACCACAGTCATTAAATCCTGTGGAAGTCATGTGATTGCCAAAGAGGGGGCTGATGGTTTGCTGGGTCTGGCCATTGAGCATCCCGATCATCCCAAAGGGCTGGGAGTGGTCATAAAAATTGCCCATGGCTGGAACCCCCAGGCGACCTGGTATGTGGCCAGATCCATATTGGGTGTTCTTGGCATGGAACTGAGAAACCCCTATCCTCTTAAAAGACAAAAGGCCTTTGTGGTTCCGGGAATCATTCCTGAACCTCTGGTTCATAAAATGGAAAAGATACCCACTTGGGATGAGTGGGACCCCGACCATGATCGCTGGTATTTTAATGACCAGGATCATCAGTGGTGAGTGTTCGCTCATCTTATGTTAAAAAAGACAGTAAATTTCAGACACAGTCCATTCCAAACAGGATCAGTCTGACAGTATAGTACAGTGTAACAATATCCAGTATGAAAGGGAAGAATCCATGAAACAAATTATAAGTGAAAAAGCTCCTGAACCTGTGGGGTCTTACCCTCATGCCAGAAGAGTGGGTGATCTTTTGTTTTTATCGGGTGTTGGTCCCCGCCAAAAGGGAGCAAAAAAAATTCCGGGAGTGCTTCTTGATGAAAACGAAAATGTTGTTCATTATGATGTGAACGTGCAAACCCATGCTGTGATTAAAAACATTGACCTTATCTTAAAGGAATCGGACCTTGGTCTTCAGGACCTGATTGATATTCAGGTCTATCTGATCAATATGAAAAAGGATTTTAAGGACTTTAATCAGGTCTATGGAGAATACTTTTCAATGGAAACCGGTCCCACCCGCACCACAGTGGAAGTGGGGGCTTTGCCCACCCCCATTGCTGTGGAATTCAAGGCCATAGCCCACATTTCTTAGTGATACACAGCGATCCAGGAAGAGTTCGGCAGCCGCAGCAGAAAGCTTGTGAGAAATGCGGGTCAAACATTTGTCTAGTCATTTCCACCTGACCAAAGAATAAATCAGGAAAAACTTTCTTTACCTAAGACCTGAATTTCAATGAATAGTCTATTATACATTAAGGTTCTTCCGATCAGGTTTTTAGTTCAATTGATTTTTTGAAATCTGTAAGGAGGATACAATGAAGATTTTAAATTTAATTCTAACACTCATCGGTTTTCAGTTTCTTATAACCGGCTGCAATGGAGGAGTTCTTTTTGGAGAGGATGCAGGTGTGCATTCCAAACAGGCTGCCAAGGCTTCCTCTGTCACTCCGGTTTTGGACATAGAATCCGGAGGAGAAGCGGAAGTTGTCTCTTTAAATAATAAGGACAATGCAGTCACCAAACCCTCAGTGAGATTCATTGTTCCTCCCGCAAGCACTGTCTTTGGTGTTGACATGAGGGTTGTTTTTGAAGTTATCAGAGGTGATAACGATGTTATTCAGGTCATCTGCTCTGTTAACGGCCAGGTTATTCCCTGCGAAGGAAATTACAGAGGAACCATTGGTAGCAGTAGCAGTACTGTTGGTGACAATAATGCCGACAGTGGTAGTGGCAGTGTTGAACGTATCATTGAACTGGGTTCCATGGATCCAGGAAACCACGAACTGGAAATAGTTACCACTGACAAAGAAGGCAATAATCACACGGTCAAAGAAAGATGGGCTGTTCAGGAGCAACTCAGAATAGAGGAACAGAGTCTCCAGGTGGCCCGTGCAAAAGATAAAATTGATATTCTCTTTGTTGTTGATAATTCACATTCAATGAATCATGAGCAGAAAAAAATTGGAAAAGGTTTTTCCAATTTTATTGCCCAACTCAAAGATCTTGACTGGCGTATAGGAATCACCACCACAGACGGCAATGAAACAAACCAGTATCTGGATTACTCCAAGGCTGTTGGCGACCAGAGCCCTGTCATGGTGATTTCCGATTGGACTGGAGGTCGATTGGCGGGTTTGTATGGAGCTGGCCACTGGGATCAAAACAAAAAGAAATATTCTTATCTGACCCCGAATGTTTCAAAAGTACAAAAAGTTTTTTCCAGAAACATTCGAAGAAAGGAGCTTGGTTCCAATTTTGAACAAGGTATTTACGCCACTTACAGGGCTATTGAACGGGCTGTAGCCAACAACACCAGGGAAAATCGCTTACTGCATGAATTTTTTCGTGAGGATGCCGCTCTTGCCGTGGTTGTGATTTCCGATGAAGATGATTCGGGAAGTTTTGAAAGAAACAACCCGGACAATCTCATTGCCCATGTAAAGAGAAGTTTTGGTGAGGATAAAGTCTTTCAATTTCATTCTATCATCGCCCACACCCAGAGTTGTGTTAGTGGCAAAGGTGAATCCTATGGCTATAACTATGAAAAGTTATCAAGATTAACAGGTGGTGTCATTGGTGATGTCTGTTCTGACAAATATGACAGAATGTTGGCTGATATCGGAAATGGAATGTCAAACCTGACAAAGACTTATGAAATGAAATGTGTTCCACAGGACACTGACAAAGATGGTATTGTCAACTTAAGTGTTGTTCCAGAAGATTCCTCCATCAGTGTTCCAGGTTACACGATCAGTGGGTCCCATATACAATTTGACAGCCCTCTGAACCATGGAGATTATGATTTGACTTATTACTGCCTTTAATTCCTCTCTTTTGAGATTTTAAAAAGAGGTTTTTTGCAGCTTTTACACCTTATACCGGCACCAATTCATGGTGCCGGTTTTTTTTTGCTCATTGTATTGTCTTTACTGAAAAAAAACCTCATGTCATATTGAAAAACAAAACGAAGTTGCTCAAGCAATGATTAGCCCGAACTTCCCATAAACTTTCGTAGCGAGGCTTTCACAAATTCCACCGAAAAAATGGACATCCCCGCAGTTACACTTTTTCAAGCAGAGGTTTGTAAAGATCCTCTTTAAGGGGGATATGCAATTCACTGTTATCAGGCAGTTCTATGAATTCCACAGGGGCATTGACAATGGCCAGGGGGCGACTTTCGTTTCCCTCTCCCATAGTGAAAGTGGCCGCAACAGCCAGAGCATCAGCGATATTGATCTGAGTCATCTTCAACTCATGGCCAAAGAGATCCTTTGTCCCTATTTTGCTCTCAACACCTTTGAAACCATAATAAGCCAAAGCGGCACCAAGGACCCCCCTCCGTAAGGGCATGGTGTGGGAGTCTGTAATCAAAATTCCAATTTTTTTTAAATGAAGCTTTCGTTTGATGATATTGTGTATTTTTTTGGCACTGAGAAAAGGATCCAGAGGATATAAAATGTAAAAATTCCCTTCAGCATTGGATTCATCCACCCCTGCTGAGGGAATAAGAAGATTCTGTTTTATTGTCAGATGACATCCATAGCCTATTTCCCCCAAATAGGAATCTGCTTCACTTTGAACAAGTTTTTTTTTGTCGATGGTGGATTTTGAAACAATGCGATTTTCAGAAAGGCTCACAATTTTTGAAGTGACGGCAAGGATGTTTCCCTCCTCCAGAACAGCTTTGAGATTTTTGGTAAGAAAATCTGAAAAATTTTCCCCTCTGTGATACACCCCTGTTGAAAGAGCCTTAACCTGTAACATGACTCCACCCCCGAAAAGCCCGGATATGTATTTCAGGATTGTGCACCCGAAGAACATCCACTCCCTGTTGAACAAGCCCCATTGAAATTCCAAGAGTTTCAGGATCCCTCAGACCTGCCTCCCGGGGGCTGAAATCCCCCATAACAGACTTTCTGGAATGACCCACCAGAAGTCGCACAGGATAAGGGTGAAAAACATGAAGGTTTTTCAGGATTTTTAAGCATTGCAGGGGATTTTTCCCAAAACCAATACCCGGATCAAAGAAAATACGATCCCATGAAATACAATGTTTCTCCAGAATTTCAAGTTTTTCCTCCAACCAGTCACAGAGTGTCTTCAAAGGGTCTTCCTTTAAAATATTTTTTGGGTTGACCGGAACATCCAGACTGTGGGTGAGAACATAGGCCGCCCGGGAGTTTTCAAGCAGTGAAAGCATCTCAGGATCCCTCAATCCACTCACATCATTGAGAATATCAGCTCCAAGTTTCAAACCGACTTCTGCTGTTTTAACATGGCGGGTGTCGATACTGATCAGGGGTTTTAATGTTTGTTTGCCATAGAGATGACTTAATTGTTCCAAAAAGGGTTTTAACCGGGCCAGTTCTTCATCCGCAGAAAGACCGGAAGCTCCGGGTCGGGTGGACTCCGCCCCAAGATCAATGATGGTCACTCCCATTTTTTCATACTCCAGTATTGTTTTTGAAAAAAACTCCCTGTTGGGAAAACGCCCCCCATCGGAAAAGGAATCAGGAGTGAGATTGGCAATGGCCATCCAGAGAGGGGAGTGGTTTTTATTCTGACGGGCTTTTGGTATAAAAGAAGGAAGAATGTCCTTGAGAGGGTCCAGAACAAAAGCCCGTTTTTCCATTTCAGGATGAGGAATCTGCAATCCCGGAAGAGAAAAACTTTTATCACCAAAAAGAAGAATATCCAGATCAATATTTCGGGGGGCCCATTTTTTTTTATCTTCATGACCCAGTTTTTTTTCAATGGCTTTTAAGTGACTGAGCAAAGTGAGAGGGTCTCCTGAAAACTTCATTTGCACAACCAGATTGAGAAAAGGTTTGTTCCAGGAGGAGGGGGCTTCAGGGGGCAGGAGGGCGGGGGTTTCATAAATGGGGGAGATTTTTTCCAGAGAACCCACGGAGAGTAAATTTTTCAAGGCTTTGCTGATGGTTTCCCTTCTTGGTTCCACATTGCTGCCAAGGCCAAGAAAGACTTTCATTAAAACGCATCTCCACAGGTGTACTTGACCCCTCCTTTCAGACCCTTGACAGGGGGTTGTTTTTTATGCAGAGTGAGGCGAATTTTCATGGAGTGGTGTTTTTCCTTCAAAACAGACAGACACTCTCTGGCCATTTTTTCTATCAAATGAAATTCCCGTCCATTGACAAAGTTCCTTAGAGTTTCACAGACCTCCCCATAGCAGAGGGTGTCCTCCAGACAATCCGTTTCCTCACCCGAAGGCGTGGCGGGGAACTCCATTTCAATGGATAAGCCCACTTCCTGCAAAACAGATCTTTCTTCAGAAGAACAACCCAAATGAACAGGGAGGGTCAGACTGCCAATGCTCAATCGGGGTTTTATCATAAAACTGACAGGACAGTGGTGAGCTAATGCTGCATATCTGAAAGAAAATCCCAAAGAGCTTTTGCCGATCTGTTGGCAGCCTGCAAGGCTACAGGCTGTTCTTCTTCTGAAAAATCATCTATTAACTTTTCACATTGCCGCCGATGGTGCACATCGGCCTCCTGGTGAACCTTAAAGAACGACAGAGACCGATTGTCATTCACACCGTAGTGTTCCTCCAGTCCCCTGATCTTTGTTTCAGCAACTTCAGGAACCTGATATTCATAGGCATAGAGAGAGGCCAGACCCTCTTCATAGGAGGATTGGGCTGATGACAGAAAAACTCTGACCACATTGTCTATGGATTTGCGTGTGGGACTTTTTTCCACTTCCTCTCTGGAAACTCCCAGGCCTTCAGCAAATTGCAGCCAGAGTTCAGGATGAGGTTGTCCCCCACCTAAAGCCTCTTCGTCGGCCAGGTTTTCCAATAAAAGCCTTCTCTTTTCAATGTCTTCACACTTTGAGTGGGTTGCACTGATATAACGGGGAAAAGCCTTTACATGGACGTAGTACTGCATGGAATATTCCCTCAGTTGGTTTTTTGAAATATCACCAGAGACCCAATCCTGATAGAAAGGATGTGAGAGCAGATGATAAGCGGAAATAGAATCCTTGAGTTTTTTGCTAAAAGTCATAAGTTTCTCCTCTGTTAAACCTAGCCCGAACTTCTCATAAACTTTCTACTGCGGCTTCCAATCTCCTCGAAAGTTTATGAGAAATGCAAGCTAGTACAGCTTAACATATAAATGCAATAACAGTTTGAATTTTAGGACAGTGTGCTACTATGTCGAAACGGCTTCAGGGAAAATCCTTTTGTAGAGAGAAGTTCGGCAGCCGCAGTAGAAAGTTTATGAGAAGTTCGGACTAAAAGGGGAAATGTTACAATTAAAGTGGAGTCCTGTCAGAGGGAGTCCTGTCAGAGGGAGTCCTGTCTTTTTGAAGGAAGACGACCGGCCATGATTTCCGCCAGCATTTCAGTGGCCTCAATACGTTCAAAGAGAATTTTTAAAACAGCTGTAATGGGAACAGCCAAAAACATCCCGGGAACTCCCCAGACCATCCCCCAGAAAATCAAACACACCAGAACTGTGATGGGATGAAGATCCATGGATCCTCCCATTGTTTTTGGTTCCAGCACATTGCCAATACAAAACTGAATGGCCCCACTGACAATAAGAATGGCAAAAAAAGGCCAGGTGAACTGGTACTGTAAAAAGACAACGGGAAGAGGAAGAACAATGGACAACAGGGAACCAATGGTTGGGATAAAATTGAAGAGAACTGTCAGGAGACCAAAGATAACAGCCAGATCCACTCCAAAGGACAGGAGAACAATCCATACCAGAAGACCTGTTAACAAAGACATGGAAAATTTGATGCTCAGATAAACAGAGACTTTTTTTAAAATCTCATTGAGAAACCTGTTATTGTTATTTTGACGTGATTTTCCTGTCATCATAAACAGGGTAAAAACAAAAACCAGAGCCAGATAACCCAAAAAGGAAAACAATTGTCCCGTGAGAGTCTGGGCATAAGAAAGGAGAGGAAGGGTCTGTATGAATTCCTGAAACTGACTCAGTTGAACATGAATATTAAAAGAGGCCAGTTTTGTTTCAATAAAAACCAGTGATTCACTTAAACTCTCCTTGTATTTGGGGGCTCCGGCAACAAAGTTTTCAATGGAATTGACAAGAATCAAAACCATCATGCTGAGAACAAAAAAAAGAAGAACCAGAGACAGAACTATGGCCAGAAATTTTGGCACCCGCATCCTGTTTTTTATAACCATCACCAGAGGGGTTAACAGAGCATAGGTGAAAATGGAGAAGATCAGGGGAATAAGAACAGGTTTCATGTAAACAAGAGCCGCAGTGGCTGAAAATATTGTCAGAAAAACAAGACAGATGTTATTGGTGCGGGCATAGATATCTTTCATTACGCTAAAGTGTAACCGATTTATGGAAAAGAAGACATGGTTTTTTTTGATTCTCCTGATTTTCCTTAAGTATGGGAGTTAGCCCGAACTTCTCATAAACTTTCGTAGCGAGGCTTTCAAGCTTCCGATTCTTCAAGATAGGTGTAACCGTTGAGTCCCTGCTGATAATAGCGGATCAGGGTTCGGGCTTCGGTTTTTGTCATTTGCCCCTGGACAATACTTTTTTCTGCCGCCCTGCGAATTCTGTTGGTTAGTTTTTCCAGGTTGTACTGCACATAGGAAAGCACTTCACCCACTGTGTCCCCCTCCACCACATCATTAACATGATACCCCTTTTCATTGATGGAAATATGAACAGCATCAGTGTCACCGAAAAGGTTATGGAGATCACCAAGAATTTCCTGATAAGCCCCCACTAAAAAAACCCCCAGATAGTACGGCTGGTTGGGTCGATAGGAGTGAACAGAAAGGGTTTTGCGGGGTTCCCCTGTGTCAATATCAATAAAGTTTGCGATTTTGCCATCAGAGTCACAGGTAAGATCAACCAGTGTGACCTCTCTGTCCGGTTCCCTGTTGAGATGGTGAATAGGCAAAACAGGAAACATATGCCCCACGGCCCAGGAATCAGGAAGGGACTGGAACACTGAGAAGTTACAAAAATAAGTGTCAGACAGAAGTTCTTTGAGTTCAGAAAACATATCTTCATGGTCTTTGCTGCCTTTGATGATCTGGCACATACGGGTGGCAATGGACCAGTAGTATTGCTCAATCTTGGCTTTTTCAGCCAGAGACAGAATTCCAAAAGTGAAAAGTTTCAGGGAGTTTTCATGAATCTCTGTAAGGTCATTATAGAATTCATTGACATTTTTCAAATCCAGGGTTTCATAAATTTCCTTGAGTTCCATAAGGGTTTTATGTTCCCCCTCTTTCACCTGGGGGGGGGGGGCCGTAAATTCCACCTGATTGAGACCGGTGACATCAAAAATGAGAACAGAGTGATGAGCCACCATGGCTCTTCCTGCTTCTGTGATAATGTCAGGCATGGTCACGGACTTTTCTTCACAGACCCCCTGAATGATGGACACCACATCATTGGCGTACTCCTGCACGTCATAGTTTACAGAGCTGTGGGTTGAGGCCGATCCATCATAGTCCACTCCAAGCCCTCCTCCCACATCCAGATATTTTGGACTGGCTCCCAGTCGGTGGAGTTCGGCATAAACCTGGGCTCCTTCCTCAAGAGAGTTTTTTATGGTGTTTATGGAGGGAACCTGGGAGCCAATGTGAAAATGAATCAACTCCAGATAATCCAGCTGCTTTTGATCCTTGAGTTTTTCAAAGGCTTTGAAAATTTCAGAAGTGGTGAGTCCAAATTTGGAACGGGCTCCGGCAGAGTCCACCCAGCGTCCCGAAGCTCTGGACTGAAGTTTGGCCCGCAAACCGATTTTAGGTTGAATTTTAAATTTAGCAGAAGCCCTTAGGATCAAGTCCAGCTCTTCCAGACGTTCCACCACAATAATGATGTTACGATTCAGTTTGCGGGACAGAATGGCCGTTTCAATGTACTCCTGATCCTTAAACCCATTACACAGGATAAGGGCCTTGGAATTTGTCATCATGGCCAGGACAATCAGGAGTTCAGGTTTGCTTCCACATTCAAGTCCCAGGTTATAGGGGGATCCCAGTTCAATCAGTTCCTTGACCAGATGACATTGTTGATTGACTTTGATGGGATAAACCTCCTGGTAGGATCCCTGATAGTTATAGTTGGTTATGGCATTTTCAAAACATTTGTTGAGAAGTTTGATTCTCTCCAGCATGATGTCCTGAAAACGCAGAAGCATGGGACAGCGGATCCCCCTCTCCTGAAGTTCTTCGGTAAGTTTAAGAAGATCCACATGAGCCTCTTCCTTTCCCTGGGGACAGACTATAAGGTTACCCGATGCATTAACATCAAAGTAACCATGACCCCAGGTGGAAATGCCGTAGAGTTCCTTTGCCTTTTTGACTGTCCAATCACTCATTTTTTATCTGTAACCGGACTTCTCCAAAAGGACCAGTTATATTGTAAAATTAATTTTTTCATAAAGTGACAATATTTGTCAGGTTTTCCGGATTTTTGACAATTCTGGATTTTGGTCTTCTTTTCAATCATGGCTGTAGATTATTGATTTTACTCATTAAAATTTTTTAACCTGAGGACACGAAGTTGGCCTCACAATTGCTCTATTATAAAAGTACCAACCCCATAACCCTTTACTCCCTTTTTAAACCTGGCTTCCGAGCCAGGTTTTTTTTTGAGAAAACCCTTCTACAGGTTCGTCTTTACCCCTGCTTCCCTACTGGTGATGATGAAATTGCAGGCTTCTGAAAAATTCCGGGCCACAAAATCCGGAGGGGCAAAAAGAGATGATTCATGATCTTCTGTTCCCTTGAGAAAAATGGATTTCATTCCGGCTCTGTGTCCCGCACTCACATCCGTCATACGGTCCCCCACCATCCAGGACTGTTTTCTGTTCACATTAAAATCTCTCACCCCACAATCCAGCATTCCCTGATTGGGTTTACGCATGGGATGTCTGTCATCTGTCAAAAAGGGAGCATAATAGAATTGTAAAATATCAATTCCATGGCAGGACATTTCACGACGAATACGATTGTGGATCTCATTGAGATTTTTAAGAGTCACAAGCCCTCTCGGAACTCCTGACTGATTGGTTGCTACAATGAATTTATAACCATAATCCCTCAGTTTTTTCAGACTTTCAAAAACTCCGGGCAAATACTCAATGGCATCCGGGTCATTGAGATAAATTTTGTCCACAATAAGGGTGCCATCGCGATCAAGAAAAACCGCTTTTATCATGTTATCAGTATAATATTATTTTTCTGAAAGAGGGTGATATTTTTCCATGGACCTGGCCAATTGGTCTATATTCAGGTGAGTGTAAAGTTCTGTGGCTGCCAGACTCTTATGACCCAATAACTGTTGCAGAACTCTCAGATCTGAACCACTGGTGAGCAGATGAGTGGCATAGCTGTGTCTGAGAGCATGAGGGTTCAGGGGTTTAATCAAGCCTGCTGCTTTTCCCAACTGTCGGATTCGTTCGTAGCCTGTGCGGGTGGGTAGAGGCCGGTCACCCCAAATCCACTGGCATTTCCTGTTGGTCAGTTCTTTTAACTTTCCAAAAACCCTGCCAGGAAGAACAGCAAAACGTTGGTTATTCCCCTTTCCCGTGATGGAAAGCCTTTTTTCAGAGAGGTGGATGTCCTCCCACTTGAGACCACAGGCCTCTGAAAGTCTGAGTCCACAACCGTAGAGAAGATAAAATAACAGGGATTGCTGTTCCAGTTGGGGGGTTGTTTCCCTTTGTTTTTCCAGGTAATCAACAAGGCTCAGGCATTCATCCACTGAAATATAGTGTGGTAATTTGGTGGGAGTCTTGATATCCATCTGTAAGGACAAGTCGATCTGGACTTTTTCCTCTGTTTTAAGCCATTGGATAAAGCCTTTCAGGCTGCTGAATTTCCTTTTTTTTGTTTTTGGACTCAAATTTTCCCACGTTCTTATTTGATCCCGTATCCGGACCTCCAGACAATCGTAAGTATTTGAACACACTGATTTTTTTTTAAATTTATACGCATAGGACGGGTGTTCGTCCAGTTTGGGTCCATGGAAATGACAAATCTTCCTGAGCTGAAAAATATTCATAAGGTCTGAGAGATAGGCTCGAAGAGTGTGAGGAGAAACTTTTTTTTTAAAATCAAGGAATTTCAAATACTTGGATAAAAGTTCCAGAACTTCTATCCGGGTGGAAAGGGGGGGGTGGTTATTTTTTTTTGTTTTTTTGAATTTTTTTCTTGAAATTTTTACGCTCCGCGTATATACTGCGTATCAAATTGATACAGTACGTCAACAATCCAGAAATCAAGAGGTGATTTTATGCAACAAAATATAACCCCCAGACAAACTTTTTCTGATTTTGCCCCTTCCATTATAGACGGAAAGACATCCATCTACAAATCAGACCTGATGAAACAGGTGATGAAAATGGTGGACCGGGTGGCTCCCTCCAATGCTTCCGTGCTTATTTTAGGGGAAAGTGGAACAGGAAAGGAATTGCTTGCCCGCTCCATTCACTCCAAAAGCCAAAAATGTAACAAACCTTTTATTGCCATTAATTGTGGGGCTTTAAGAGAATCTCTCCTGGAAAGTGAACTTTTTGGTCATGAGAAAGGAGCTTTCACCGGTGCTTATTCCAGAAAGATTGGTCTGGTGGAAATGGCTCATAACGGAACTCTTCTCCTGGACGAAATTGGAGAGTTAAGCCTTACAATGCAGGCTAAACTCCTAAGGTTCATCCAGGAAGGTGAAATCTACCGGGTGGGTGGCAAGGACCCTGTTAAAGTGAATGTTCGATTGCTCTCAGCAACCAATCGTGAGCTGGATATGGAAGTGATGAAAGGAAACTTTCGGGAAGACCTTTATTACAGAATCAACACCATCACCCTTCATTCTCCCCCTTTGCGTCGTCGTAAAGAGGACATCCCTCTGCTTGTGAATCATTTTCTTTCAAGAAGCAGCAGTCAGGTTCTCAATACCGGTCGTAAAATGACCGATGAGGCCATGCAGGTGATTATGGCATATGACTGGCCTGGAAATATTCGTGAATTACAGAATATTTGTCAACGATTGCAGATTCTGGCCGATGATGAATTCATCACTGTCAATGATTTGCCACAGGATATTGTAAATTCTGAAAGCAGGAGTTTATTGGATGAATACCCGTCTCTGACTCTCCATGAAGTTGAAAAAAGATATATCATGATATCCCTTGATTTTTTTGAAGGCAACAAAACCAAAGCTGCCAAGGCCTTGGGAATCACCATCAAGACTCTTTACAACAAACTTCATGAGTATGGTGAATTTGAGAAATTTGCCATTCATACCAAAACCAGATAATAAATTATCCATAACCACCGTTAAGTCAAAAGCCACAGAGATGAGGATATCCGTCTTTTCGGTGGGGTTACAATCTTTCGTAGCGAGACTGTCGAAATGCCTCTATAAAAGGAGGAACAGTCACATTCCATTTCAAGTGAAAACATGAATAAACCGATGAAAGAAAAGTGATGAAAAATCTTCTGCTGATTCTTTTTTTCATGGAATGTGTTTTCGGAGCCTCAGAAGCTGATGATAAATACAACCATCTCAAGGAAGTCTGTGATGACAGTGGAATATCGGGATGCTTTAAGCAGGGTGCTTTGGAACATGAGAAAGGAGACAAAGCCAAAGCCCGGACTCTTTATAAAAAAGCTTGTCATGGCGGGGATATGCTGGGATGCAGTGGACTGGGAATTTTGGAATATGAAAAAGGCAACCTGACCAAAGCCCGGAGTTTTTGGGAGAAAGCCTGTGATGGCGGAGAAATGCTGGGATGTGCTGCCCTTGGTTCCCTGGAAGAGAAAGAAGGCAATAAGGCCAAAGCCAGAATGCTTTATAAAAAAACCTGTGATAGTGGGGAAATGCGGGGATGCTCAAAGCTTGGAGTTCTGGAACATGAGAAAGGCAACCTGACCAAAGCCCGGAGTTTGTGGGGGAAAGCCTGTGATGACGGGGATATGCTGGGATGCTCCAAACTTGGAGTTCTGGAGCATGAGAAAGGGGACATCACCAAAGCCAAAATTCTTTATAAAAAAGCCTGTGATGGCGGAGAAATGCTGGGATGCTCTTACCTTGGAGTTTTGGAAAACAAGAAAGGCAACATTATCAAAGTCCAAACGCTTTATAAGAAAGCCTGTGATGGCGGGGAAATGTCGGGATGTCGCCTCCTTGGGGTTTTGGAAAACAAGAAAGGCAACAAAGACAGAGCCAAGACTCTTTATAAAAAAGCCTGTGATGGCGGGGAAATGCTGGGATGCTCTTACCTTGGAGTTTTGGAATACGAAAAAGGCAACAGGGCCAGAGCCAAGACTCTTTATAAAAAAGCCTGTGATGGCGGGGATATGCTGGGATGCTCTTACCTTGGGGTTTTGGAATACGAAAAAGGCAACAGGGCCAGAGCCAAGACTCTTTATAAAAAAGCCTGTGATGGCGGGGAAATGCTGGGATGCTCTTACCTTGGAGTTTTGGAATACGAAAAAGGCAACAGGGCCAGAGCCAAGACTCTTTATAAAAAAGCCTGTGATGGCGGGGAAACAGGGGGATGTTTTAAACTCGGAGTACTGGAAAGACAAAAAAACAATTCAACCAAAGCGAAAACTCTTTTCAACAAAGCCTGTGATAAAGGACTCAATGAAGCCTGTAAAGCCCTTATGGAGCTTAAATAAATACACTGGCCTTATTTGAAAATTCCGATTTTCAAATAAGAAAAGCCCTGTTAAAATCCGAACCGGATCAGTATAACATCTTTATCTATGGGATTCATTCATATATACTGACCTTATCGGTGCTTTTTAGTGCCTTTTATAAAAGGCTGAGGAAGCCCCAAAACCGGATGAGTGAAACTCCATGAATCCCTATCCGGGTTTTCAGGGTTTTGCCAAAAGGAAAGTCAACGGAAAGTGAAACCGGAAAAGTATCCATTCAAAAAAGTGAGGTGTTATCATGAGTTATCGTCTTGAACAAGACTCCATGGGAGAGGTTCAGGTGCCTTCTAAAAGCTTCTGGGGAGCCCAAACCCAAAGGTCCCTGGAAAACTTTAAAATTGGAGGAGATCGTTTTCCACGGGAAATGATTCGGGCTTTTGGAATCCTGAAAAAAATGGCTGCAAAAACCAATGCGGAACTCAAACTGCTTGAAAAGGAAAAGGCGGAACTCATCATGGAAGCGGCCAAAAAAGTAATTTCAGGGGAACTGGATGGGCACTTCCCTCTTGTCGTGTGGCAAACAGGCAGTGGAACCCAGACCAATATGAACACCAACGAGGTCATTGCCAATTATGCCAATCAGATCAGATATGGCAATCTCCATGAAAAATTCATCCACCCCAACGACGATGTCAACAAAGGCCAATCCTCCAATGACACCTTCCCCACAGCCATGCACATTGCTGTGGCCGAACAGGTGGTCCACCATCTGATTCCCTCTTTAAAAAAATTTGAGGAAGCTCTTAAAAAAAAGGAAAAGGAATTTTCATCCATTGTTAAAATCGGACGCACCCATCTTATGGATGCCACCCCTCTTACTCTAGGGCAGGAATTTTCCGGTTACGTTTATCAGATGAACCAGGGGATCCAGAGAGCGAAGAAAGCCCTTCAAAACATTTACTTCCTCGCCCTTGGAGGCACAGCTGTGGGAACAGGTCTTAACACCCATAGGGATTTTGACAAAAAAGCCGCTAAAAACATTGCCAATGAAACAGATCTTCCTTTTGTCCCGGCCCCCAATAAGTTTGAAGCTCTGGCAAGTCAGGATGCCATGGTGGAAATGAGTGGAACCCTGAAAGTCCTGGCTGTCAGCATGATGAAAATTGCCAATGACATTCGTCTTCTTGGAAGCGGACCCCGTTGTGGATTTGGAGAACTGATACTGCCTGCCAATGAACCGGGCAGTTCCATCATGCCAGGAAAAGTGAACCCCACCCAGAGTGAAGCCCTCACCATGGTCTGTGCCCAGGTCATTGGCAATGATATGGCCGTCTCTGTTGGAGGAGCCACCGGTCACTTTGAACTCAACGTCTTTAAACCCATGATTGTCTTCAACGTGCTTAACTCCATTCGTCTTTTGGCTGATGCCTCATTGAGTTTCACAAATCATTGCGTGGCGGGCCTTCAGGCCAATGAGGAAAAGATCAGGGAACATCTTGGAAATTCCCTGATGCTGGTCACAGCTCTTAATCCCCATGTGGGTTATGATAACGCTGCCAAAATCGCCAGGAACGCCTTTGAGAAAAATATGAGCCTGAAAGATTCCGCTGTGGAGCTGGGCCTTCTCACTGAAGACCAGTTTGACAGTATTGTCACACCTGAAAATATGACAAGACCTCTTCAGTCAACATGAATGTTTGTGTATTCTGTAGTTCAAAAATGAATCTTTCAGAAAGCACCTTTCGGGAAGCTGAAAACTTTTGCCGTGAACTGGTCCACCGTGGTTTCGGGTTCGTCTATGGAGGGGCTGCCTGTGGCCTCATGGGCTATCTTGCCGATCAGATCGTGGAACTTGGGGGTCAGAGCCTTGGAGTCATTCCCAAGGGGGCTTTTAAGGACGAAGTGGCTCACCGGGGACTGACTGAATTGATCCACACACGCGATCTTCTGGACCGAAAACGTCTGTTGATGGAGCATTCCCAGGCTTTTATTGTTTTTCCGGGAGGTATTGGAACCATGGATGAAGCCCTTGAGGTGATCACCTGGAAAACCATTTACAGATTTAAAAAACCCATTGTGTTTTTCAACTGGGAGGGATTCTGGAATCCTTTCCTGGAAATGCTAAGAACTTATGAAAGTAAAAATTTATTTTACGGGGAAACTATGGGAAGCTTCAAAGTGGTCAACAACCTGAACGATCTTTTTGAGGAATTAAACCATGCTGGATAATCCAAAATTGAGTTGGTTTCAAAACGAAGAGATCAGACCCTATGTGTTTGTGAGAAGTGAAAACCGCATTGACAGTCCGGGAAGCCTTCACAACCTGGACTGGTTTGAGAACAAAGTTCCCGTTTTCATTAACCCCATGGAAATGAAACAGGTTCATTTTGGCAACCGAATTTTAAAATTGGAAAATCAGGCTTTTGGCCCCTCTGAGATGACAATGCCCAGGTGGGTGTTTTTTGATTGTGCCGTTACCCCCGGGTTTGTAGCCGGCTTTGCCATCAAAACAAAAACCATGGGTCCTGAAATTCACAAAATTATAAACCTCGAGGATCACCACGAGTGGACACCCTTAAGTCTCTTTATTATCATTCCCACCATGTCCAGAAAGGGGGAGTGGGTGGCCCACAATCTCTGTTCCATAAACTCCCTGTTACCTAAAAACAGGCGTTATTATGGTCTTGGTTTTTTATCAAAAGCCTTTGGTTTGTGGTATGCCAATGTCAATATTTGTTGTGGATTCACTCAGTGGGACAGCACGGCCATTAAACTCCATGTTTATTACGGTCCCTTTCAAATCCTGACAGCCTACACACCCCTGCATTCCTATGCCCAGACCCTCACCTATCGGGCCAAAGTGGATTCTGAAATGTGGCCTCATTTTTTTTCCAAGAAACCTTTGGAACACTTTGACCATGAATTCAAAAACTCCGGTCAAAGTGTTAACCCCAGAGAGGACAAAAGTTTAAAAGAACTGCAACTTGCTTTGGAGGCCGGAGCCGGCCCCTATTTTTTACGCCCCCAGGAAATTTTATCCAGAGACACAGGACTTCCGTTAAATCTTTACACTCATGACCCCCGTTTCCATTGTTTAAAACCTTAAACCGGTATATAAAATACCAGAGTGGCCATAACCATGAGAATATACACAAAAAAAGGGGATCAGGGTCAAAGCTCACTGGTTGATGGTTCCAAAGTGATCAAGAGTGACTTGAGATTGCAAGCCTATGGGACCCTTGATGAACTGAATTCCCATGTCGGGTTGCTCATCTCCCTGCTCTCCACAGAACAGGAAACCCACAACAGGGAGATATTTTTTGAAGATATCAGGTTTTTGAAACAGATACAGGTCTGGCTGTTTCACCTGGGAAGCCAAATGGCCTGTGGTGACTCTAAAATTTCAGAAAAATTACCCACTCTCACTCAGGAGGAAGTTCATATCATGGAACATTCCATTGACAGGCTGGAGGATTCTCTTCCCGGACTGAAAAATTTTATTCTTCCAGGAGGACATCAGACTTCCAGTCAAGCCCACGTTTGCCGGACCGTGACCCGAAGGTCTGAAAGGCTCTGCGTGGCTCTCAATGAAAAAACAAAACCTGAATACCCGGCTATTTCCTTTCTTAACCGTTTGGGTGATTATTTTTTTGTTCTTGCCCGTTCCATCAATCATCGTCTGGATATTAAAAGCATTGAATGGGTTTCCGGTTTATGAATCTTCACCAGGCCACTGAAGCGGATGACGAGGAACTGAGACTTTTTTTCAACAAACAGGTCCTCTCCGGTTATTATGATTATAAACTGATCCGCTCCCGTTCTTTTTTTGACCAGTACAAATTAACCACTGATGACTTTGTAACCCATTTTTTAAGGAATGAGAAAGGGGCCATTCAGGCCATAGCATCCATCTTATTTAAAAAAGCTTATATCAATCACCAAAGACAGACCATTGGATATGTGACTGACCTCAGAGTGTCTTCAGCTTCATCAACAACCCTGAACTGGACTAAAAAAGTACTGTCAATTGTGGAAAAAGCCAGGCAGGAGAGGAATTGTCATTACCTTTTTTCCGACCTGGATCTATCAAAAAACAGGGCTTATGACAAATTATGGAAGAGTCAGGACCAGAATCAGTGGATTCCCCGTTATCATCTCTTTCGCAAATTTTCTCTTGTGGTCATTTATGGTCAAAATTTTTTTGCTCACAAACCTTTAAAAAGTATCAGGATTGAGTATGCCAGAGAAAAGGATATAAAATCCATTTGTTCTTATCTCCAGGAAAAGTCAGTGGGCCGCCCTCTTCGCTATTCCATGGAACCGGAAGAACTCACAAGACGCTGTCATCTGTGGCCCGGATTTTCCATTCATAATTTTCTTGTGGCCCGGAACAACCAGGGAAATATTATTGGCTGTATGGCTCCCTGGGATAACTCCCAGGTACAGAGTGTTGTTCCCATCTGTTATCACGGCAAAAGCTTTCAGGTCTATAGCACCAGTAAAACACTTTCTTTTTTTTCCATCACACGAGCTTTGCCCAACGAACAGGAAATTTTAAAAGTCAAACATATCACCCATGGAGCCTATGACAATCCCGATATTTTTTATTCCCTGTTGGTTCGTGCCTATGAAGATTGCAGGAATAAAGAGGTTTTGATCTACCCCAACTACGCGGGGGATTATATGACAAGACCCCCACGATCCTTTATCTCCTTTAGAATTCCCCATGGGTTTTATTGTCTTTTGGACAAGGACACAAAACCTGTCCGTCATCTTCATCCAAACCCCTTCAAACCAGCCCCGGATTTTCAATACAGTTACTTTTAATAGTTCTTCAAAATAACTGGTCGTGTTTGAAATGTCCGGGGTTTCGAGAGTGAACATCCATGAAATTTCAGACACGATCAGTATAGTCACACAAAATTTTGGACATTCCCTTTTTATTAAAGTACTCCATGGTTTTTTTTAAACCTTCCTCTGTTGAAACCTGAGGAGACCAATGGAGCCACTCTCTGGCACGGGCGATATCAGGTTTTCTGAATCTTGGGTCATTTTCAGGAAGTTTGTGATAAACAAAAGCGGCTTCATTGCCAGTGAGTTTGTTAATCAGGTGTCCAATCTCCAGGACGCTCCTTTCCTCCGTACCACCAATATTCACTGGAAGAGAAATATCACTGTTCATGAGTTGAATAATTCCCCGGACCATGTCTGAGACATAACAAAGACTGCGGGTTTGGTGACCATCACCATAAATGGAAAGTCCTTTTTTTCTTAAGGCCCGGGTAAAAAAATTCGGGATCACCCGCCCGTCATTGGCACCCATCCTGGGACCATAGGTGTTAAAAATACGAACAATCCGGGTCTCAAGTTTTTGTTTTTTCCTGTAATTGTTTGTCAGGGCCTCTCCAAAACGCTTGGCTTCATCATAACAGGCTCTGGGACCCATGCAATTCACATTGCCAAAATAAGTTTCAGGTTGGGGGTTCACAAGAGGATCACCGTAAACCTCGCTGGTGCTGGCAAAGAGAATTCTTGCTCCCGTTTTTACGGCCAGATCCAGCAGATTTTTATGTCCCACGGATCCTGTCATCATAATTTCAACGGGAATTTTTTCAAAGTCCACAGGAGAGGCTGGAGAAGCCAGGTTGTAAACCTGCTGATACTGATCCTCCGGGATTTTTTTAACAATATCCTGTTCAAGGAGTCTGAAGTTTTTATGATCTGTCAAATGAGAAAGATTATCCCTGTGTCCTGTGATAAAATTATCCATCACATCCACCCGATGATCCAGGGCCAGTAAAGCATCCACCAGATGACTTCCTATGAAACCTCCACCTCCTGCCACCAGTATCTTCATTCAAGCCCCATTGAATACTGCCTGTCTTCCAAAGCAATGGTACTCAAAACCATACTCCCTGACTTCAACGGGGTTGAGAGCATTGCGACCATCAAAAATCACCTTTTCCTTTAAATTTTCGCCGATTTTAAGGTAATCCGGGTTCCTGAATTCATTCCATTCAGTGACAATCAGAAGAGCATCGGCCCCCTTGCAGGCCAGAACAGGAGATTCAGCAATGCTGAAATTCCCATGGAAATGTTTTTTTGCCGATTCACTGGCAATGGGATCATAGGCCACAATACAGGCCCCCTGTTCTGAAAGTGTTTTGATGATACAACCGGCTGGAGCCTCTCTCACATCATCAGTCCGGGGTTTAAAGGCAAGCCCCCACAAAGCAAAAGTTTTTCCCTTCAGATTACCATACCTGTTTATCAGCTTGTCCACGAGAATGGTTTTTTGTCGATCATTCACCTGATTGGCGGCTCTGACAACATCCATGGTGCAGTTTTTGTGTCCCGCTGTATGAATCAGAGCCTGCACATCCTTTGGGAAACAACTTCCACCATAACCAACACCTGGATAGAAAAAAGAGGGATTGATCCTGCTGTCTGAAGTAAAACCCCTGCGAACTTCATCAATATCCGCTCCCACGGCATCGGCCAGAGCTGCCAGTTCATTGATAAAACTGATTTTAACGGACAAAAAAGAGTTGGCAGCATATTTGGTCAACTCTGCTGCTGTGTTGGACATAAAAAGAATGGGATGCCCGTTTCTGACAAAAGGGGCATAGATTTCGGACATTGTTTTGCGGGCCTTTTCTGACTGGCAACCAATAATCACCCGATCAGGGCGTAAAAAGTCATTGACTGCGGCCCCCTCCTTGAGAAATTCCGGATTGTTAACCACTTCATGGAGTGAACCGGTTTTCTGTCTGATCCATTGCTGAATTCCCTGACCGGTCCCCACGGGCACAGTGCTTTTGATAACAATGGTTTTTGAGGTGGTGGAATACTGACAGATCTTTTCAATGACCTTAAAAACCTCACTGATATCAGCACTTCCATCTCCGGCTTCAGGAGTTCCCACGGCAACGAAAACCACTTCTGAAGATCTTAAGGCCTCTTCCATATCCAGAGTGAAAAAGAGACGATCCCTGGCAGATATGAGAATGTCTTCAAGCCCGGGTTCAAAAATGGGAATTTTACAATCCTGAAGATCTTTGATCTTCCTGGAGTCCTTATCCACACAGGTCACATTATGACCCGTATCGGCAAAGCCCACACTGGCCACAAGTCCCACATAACCTGTCCCAATAACTGTTATCTGCATCCTGGCCCCCAAAAGCCCCATGATACTGATCGTGTTTGAAATCTCATGGCTTTTTCCTCTTGCAGAACACAAAAATCCAACCGGATCAGTGTCTGTTCATTCAGTATCACTGATGACCTTCTGACAATTCCCGTATTGACTGAATCAGCATAAAAACTTACGAAAGATTATGATTAACAAAAAATGGGCGATCAGGCAACGGTGTATCCTCTTATTAAAACTGTCCCTGGCCCTGACTCTTATCATCTGGCTGATTCAGTCGAGACGTTTTGAACTGACAACCCTCCATAAACTCAAATCCCCCTGGATATGGATCTATGGAGTTACACTTTTCTCCGGAGTGCTTGCCATCAATGCCAGACGTTGGCAGATTCTTTTAAAACTACAGGGGGTTCCGGTTCCCTATGGCAGGGTTTTTTGCCTTTCACTCATTGGGCTTTTCTTTAATTTTTTCATACCTGGGGGCGGGGTGGGGGGTGATCTTGTCAAGGCCGGCTATCTGATGAGGAGTCACAAAACCATGATGAAATGGGTTATCGGTTGGAGTGTTTTGGTGGATAGGGTTCTTGGAGTGTCAGCCCTGCTTTTTTATTCAGCCCTCACGGGTCTGCTTTTCCACAGCCAGCTGGAATCTAATTTGCAACCCCGCTTTTTTTTTCTGAGCCTTGGGATTCTATCGGGTTTTTTTATTTTTATCCTCCTTCTCCTGTTCATACCCGGGACAAAAATGGATCGCTTTCTCCACTCCCACTCCATGATTGAAAAAACGCTGCTTCCACTTTTTTTCTTTTTTCAGAAACCAGGCACCATGCTTGTCCCCTTTTTACTGAGCCTTATAAGCCAGGCTCTTCTCATGGGCCTGGGAGTTTGCCTGGTTGTTTTTCTGAACCCGGGCTTGCCCCCATGGATGATTTTTCTCATATTTCCCTTTGGCTTCCTGGCCACTGTTCTACCCATTTCCCCGGCGGGAGTGGGAGTGGGACAGGCAGCCTTTTATTATTTGTTTGAAAAAATCACGGATCTGGGTAATTTTGGAGTTTTAACGATCACCTTTGTTCAGGCTGTCCAGTTTCTGGTTGCTCTTGCCGGTGGCTTTCTCTTTGTAACGTACATGAAAAAAGAGGAAACACAAAAAAAATAAAAGCTTCCCTGTCGCCCAGCAAGACCTTGCTGGGGGAATACGGCCTGAATAACAAATTGATTGAAAGTCAAACAATCAAGGGAGTTGCAATATGCTTGCAAAGGCACTCAATGATGTCTTTTCCCCATTGATCCGCAGTCATGGGGAAAATTATTTTAACATGAACAGGGCTTATCTTGTTTCCCAGAATGAAAACACCGTCTGTTTTACTGTCTCAGGCACAAAAAATTATCAATGTCTTTTTAAACAGAAAGAAAGCAGTCAAAAATCAAAAACCGGTCTGAGTCGGTCACTGCATATGTCCTGTGAGTGTCCTTATTTCAGGGACTATGATTATTGTAAACATCTTTGGGCCTGCATTAAAGAGGGGGATTCCCGTGAAATCTGGGGTGATTTTCTGAAATTGAAGAAAAAAAATGAACAGGAACAGAAACAGGAACAGGAACAGGAACAGGAACAGAAACCCCGGTCAAATCCTCAACAACAAAAATCCTGGAAAAAGAAGATTGATCAACTCAGCACCCAAAACACCCTTTATAAAGCCAGCAGGAGGAAATCAGGCCATTTTAAAGTTTATTACGCCCTTGATTATTACAGTTATAAAAGCACAGGACTTGTTGTTCACTTTTACAGGCTTGAAAATCGTTTAGCCGGTCACCCGAATTTTATTGAGAGAAAAGCAATAAAACCGGATGATTTTGAAAAACTTTCAGACCCCATGGACAGTGAATTGATTCTGCTTTTGACTTCCCAGGTCAATTCGGCTGTTTACTGGAATCAGGTTTATAGTCATGGAATCATTCGACCATATCTCCAGAATCAGACTTTGGATAAGCTTTGTAAAACAGGTCGTTTGTTTCTTGAATCCGGTCACAGGACCTATGACATTGATCGTCTCAGGTTTTTAAGATTTAATGGGAACGAGGCTGGAATCATGACTCACTTAAGTCTTAAAAATTCAAAAGTTTCCTTTAAAACCCAACTTGAAGCTGGCAATAAGCGGATTCCAATAGAGGACCTCATTGTTTTCTGGGATCATGGAAGTTATATCACCAGGGAAACCGTTGGTTGTTTTAAGCCTGAACACTTTGATTGGTTAAAGACACTTAAGGAGCTTGGCAATGAATATATCCATAAGTCTGACAAGGATTTTCTTGTACAGGAACTGTTTAATCAGGAAATAGACACAGACATTGAACTTGCAGCCAATATGGACTGGAAGTTTAAAGAGGAAACAGCACCAAAACCAAAAATTATCCTAAAAGAGGAAAAAAGGAGTGAGACAAAAAAAGAGCTTTATGGGAAGGTGTTATTCAAATATGGTCATTCGGAGGCTTCTTCCCTCTCGTTCCAAAAACACTCAGTGGACGAAAAAAACAGAATTCTCCATTTAAGGGATTTTGACAGGGAATCAGAATTTCTTTCAGAGACTGAATCAATGGATTTCAGTCCCACTCCAATGAAGTTTGCACAATCCTATAATTTCAGAATTCGCAAAGGCCAGTTTGTAAACACCATAAAGGAAATGATCGACAAAAACTGGGAAGTGGAAGCTCAGGGCAAAAAAGTGGAGTCGGCCCTAAGTACGAGTTTTTCAGTGACTTCAGGAATCGACTGGTTTGATCTGGAAAGTGAAGTGACTTTTGAGTCAGGACAGAAGTTAACCCTTCCGGAACTTATTAAATCATTGAAACGGGGTGAAACTCTCATTCCTCTTGGCAATGGCCAGTACGGGATGCTTCCGGAGGAATGGCTTAAAAAATATTCAAGTCTGGCTGAAATTGGCGACAATCAGGGTACAGGCCAGTTGAGGTTTTCAAAAGTCCAGGGCATTTTTCTTGATGGGTGGTTTTCTGAAGAAAAGAATTTCATGACAGACAGGGGCTTTAAGGATTTTCAGAAAAACATTCGCAAAACCTCTCTTAAGGAAAAGTCAAAACCGGCAAAAGTCTTCAAAGGCCAGTTGAGGGATTATCAGGAAGAAGGGCTTGCATGGCTTGAATATCTTGAGAAACTCAGGTTTGGAGGGGTTCTTGCTGATGACATGGGTCTTGGAAAAACCATTCAGGTTATTGCTCTTCTTCAAAAAAAGAGGAAAGAAAGATCCCTTAAAAAATCTCACCTTATTGTTGTTCCCAAAAGTCTTGTTTTTAACTGGAAAGATGAATTTAAAAGGTTTGCACCTGAACTTTCCGTTTTGACTTATGTGAACAAGGAGAGAAAGGACTTCCTGAAGAATATCAATCAGTATGATGTTACTGTTACAACCTATCAGACTTTAAGAGTTGATTTCAGGGAATTCAGGGATATTGAATTTGATTATATGATTCTTGATGAAGCCCAATATATAAAAAATCCACGATCCCAGGTCAGTCAAGTCTGTAAAATGATGAATGCCCCGAATAAACTGGCACTGACCGGAACTCCTATTGAAAATTCACTGGCTGATTTGTTTTCAATTCTTGATTTTTTAAATCCCGGACTGATTTCCAAACAGTTGAAAGACACTTTTTCAGGCGTTAATGATCTGGACTCTGACAATCTGAAAAAGCTGTCAAAGGCCTTATCACCAATGATTTTGAGAAGAACAAAGATGGATGTTCTCAAGGACCTTCCTGATAAGATTGAAAACACCATTAAATGTAAACTCTCCAAAACGGAACAGAAGCATTACAACAGTTTAAAAAATTATTATCAGTTGAAACTTTCAAAGAAAATTCAGGAAAGTGGATTCAATCAGTCCAAAATTGAAATTCTTGAGGCTCTTTTAAGATTGAGACAGGCTGCCTGTCACCCTGGATTGATTGACAAGAGACGGATCAATGAAAAAAGTTCCAAACTTGATGTTTTGTTTGAGCAAATTCACTCCCTTGCCTCCTCTGGAAATAAATGCCTGGTATTTTCCCAGTTCACATCTTTTTTGAAGGTCATCAGACCAAAACTTGAAAGAGAGAAAATCAACCATCTTTATCTTGATGGAAAAACAGAAAAAAGAAAAGAACTTGTGGAAAAATTTGAACAAAGTGATGACTTTAAGGTTTTCCTGATCAGTCTGAAAGCTGGTGGTGTGGGTCTTAATCTCACTTCGGCAAACTATGTATTTATTCTTGATCCCTGGTGGAATCCGGCTACAGAAACCCAGGCTATTGATCGAACCCATCGGATTGGCCAGAAAAACAATGTCTTTGCCTATAAGCTGATTGCAAAAGACACAGTGGAGGAAAAAATACTGGAACTTCAAAAAACCAAGAAAGCTTTATCGGAAGTTGTGATTAATTCAAGTTCAGGAATACTTAAAAAGATGAACGTGAACGATCTGAACTTTCTTTTATCGTAACTGCTCACACTTTTGGTGAGTCAGATTTTTCATGTTTTCATGGGGCTTTTTTCAGGCTGCTGTAAACTTTCCATTCAGGCATCCAAAAAAACTGGAAGCTTAATATCTCCAGCAATTTTTTTATAAGATATTTTATTGTGGGCTCAGGTCCCATAAACTTCAACAAGCTTTCATAAATATCCTGGTCAAGGTGACTGAGATAAAGAATCCGGGCTGTACGATTAAGTAAAACATCACGGAATCCCTGATGATTAAAAAATTCAGATCGGGTATTTTTGTGAAACAGATGAAAAATATCCATATCCAGGAGGTGGAGTTTACAGCCTTGTTTAACCAGACGGTATCCCAGTTCTGTGTCTTCAAATCCATAGAAGATAAAGTTTTTCTTTAAACCACCAAGTTTCCAGAAAAGTTCCCTTTTTATTGAAAAACTGTTGGTATAAACATATTTCCAGTTGTAGGGAAGGGAATGCCAGTTTTTTGTTCTGTTAAATTTCTCCCAATAGGTCGTATTGGGGATCACATCTTTTTTTTGATTCACGAAATTATACTGAATATCCAAATGGCTCGCTTTTTCACAAAGATTCTTTCTTTTGGCCTGAACTCCATCCCAGGTTTTCAGAGCCTCACCGACTTTTTGTAAATAGTTTTTGGGGACCACAATATCAGAATCAAGAAAACACAAAATTTCCCCAACGGCACTCTTTGCCCCAAGATTGCGGGAAATTCCCGCTCGATACCGGGAGTCCCCCATGACCCGTTTTCTGGATCTTGGGAAAAAGATGTATTTGAAGTTCACTGTTTCCTTTAAGGATTTAAGGAATTCCATCAACAAAACCTGGGTCTGATCTGTACTTCCGTCATCAACCACAATGATTTCAAAGGTACTGACTCCGATATTCTGTTGGAGTAAATGTTTTATAACCACCAACAAATGATTTTGATTGTTAAACGTGGGTATCACCACGGAATATCTGATCTTTGGCTCTTTTGCCTTCATTTCAAGGCAGGGAAGAAGACAGGGTTCCATGTTAAAATCCTGATGAACCCGATAATCATGCAGATCAGTTCCTTTTGGTGGAAAAAAATTTTTCTCTGGAAACTTCCTGTGAAGAAGTCTCATCAATCTATGGATTTGCCTGCAACTGTTGGAAGAACCGTAAATATCCTTTTGAAAACGAAAATAGAGGTGAATATCCGGGAAGGTTTTAAAAAAAGAAGTGTTTGTCAATAAGTTCCAATCCAGATGTTTATGGACGGGAATGGATAAATGGCTGGACAGAAAATGTTCTGATAACCGGGAAAATCTTTTTTTAACCTTGTCATTACTGAAGTTAAAAACCCATTCGATTTCAAAATTCCGATTTTGTCTGACAAGGTTGGAAAAAAAGTCATCATTCTGGAGAAAGCGGGTACAAACCTGCAGTACAACGCCCAAACCATAATCAGAAGCCTGCTCCGTTGTCCACTTTAAAAGAGGATGGATCCGATCCATGGGAATCTTAATGTGACTGTAGTGACCCCTGTCTGCCCTGATGAGAGAGGACAAAATCTGCTGATGATTGCGATCACTGGAGTTCTCAGAACCTAAAATGGAAGCCACCCGGGAATCCATCAGACTGTCAGAAAAAAGAGGAAGGTAATAATATTTGCAGTGCCTTCCACAG
Organism: Bdellovibrionales bacterium; assembly: GCA_965218815.1. Taxonomy (GTDB): domain Bacteria; phylum Bdellovibrionota; class Bdellovibrionia; order Bdellovibrionales; family JAGQZY01; genus JAGQZY01. Next base: position 2,904,239 of record CBDCLX010000002.1, read on the forward strand.
TATTGAAGAACATGATCATCTTTTTGAATGGATGAACAAACAGTTGCAGAGGAGTGTGAGTCGTTATGAATTTTCATGGATTCCCTTGAAGCACTGGAACATTCAGGCTGACAGTTCAGTCTGTAATTAACCAATGATTCTTCCATTGATTTGGGTATTCTATTTATAGATATGAAAAAGTACAAGAGAAAAAAGAACAAGAGAAACAAAACACTTGTTTAATGGAGTTGTTCCTTCCTTTGCAAAAAAGTGATGAATAATGCCAATGCCACAACCAATATCCAAAATCTTTGAATCTTTCGGGTGAACATAGAAAATTATGAACGTAAAAGACCAGTCTGATCGTTTTTCAGAAGAACTGAATTGCCAATTGTCAGAAAATCAAGTCCTGTCTTCATAAAACAACGAAAAGCGTCTTCTGGTGTACAGACAATGGGTTCACCCCGAATATTAAAACTCGTATTCACAAGCATGGGGCAACCTGTCTTTTTTAAAAAACAGGTGATGAGTTTATAGTAGAGAGGACTGGTTTCCTGATCCACGGTTTGTACCCTGGCTGATCCGTCAACATGGGTGATGGCTGGAACAACCGATCGTTTTTCATGGAGGCTGTCAAGACCTTTGGCAGGAATGTCTTCTGTGATTAATCTTTTTGAAGAGGCCAGTTCAAAGGTCATGAGCATATAGGGGGATGGAATATTCTCCTCAAACCATCCGGCGGCCTCTTCCTTCAGAACCGAGGGGGCAAAGGGACGAAAACTTTCACGGAATTTTATTTTCAGATTTAATTTTTTTTGCATATCCCTTTGACGAGGATCGGCCAGAATAGACCTCTGTCCCAAGGCCCGTGGTCCAAATTCCATGGCTCCCTGAAACCAGCCAACAGTTTTCCCATCCACCAGAGCTTCAGTGGTGATTTCAATGACCTCTTCCTGAGAGTCAAAGCTTTTAAAAACAGCTCCCAGTCTCTTCAATTCTGATTCAATAAAATCCTGGCTGAAAACAGGTCCCAATTGAGCTCCTTTCATCGAGTTATTCCTGATGAAACGTTTTTTCCCCAGATGTTGATACCAACAATTCAAAGCGGCTCCCAGAGAGCCTCCGGCATCACCGGCTGCCGGTTGAATCCATATATTTTGAAAATGTCCCTGTCTGAGAATTTTGGAGTTGGCCACACAATTCAGAGCCACGCCTCCGGCAAGGCAAAGATTCTTCATTTTAAACTCTCTGGACAGGACTCCTGTGAGATTTAAAATGGCCTCTTCAAGGACCTTTTGGGCTGATGCTGCAAGGTCCATATAAATCTGAGAGATCTGCTGTTCAGGCAAACGAGGATGAACATTAAAAAGCTTTGAAAAATTGTTGTTGGTCATACGCAGACCTGTGCAAAAATCAAAGTATTTAAGATTCAGGGAAAAGCTTCCATCCCCATGAAGCTTCAGTATTTCCTTTAAAATCAGTTCCTTGTACACAGGTTTTCCATAAGGGGCCAATCCCATGAGTTTGTATTCTCCCGAGTTCACCTTAAAACCTGTAAAATAAGTGAAAGCGGAGTAAAAAAGCCCAAGAGAATGGGGAAAGTGGATCTCTTTGATTTTCTTTAATTGCGAACCTTCGCCAATGAAGACAGAGGTTGTGGCCCATTCTCCAAGACCATCCATGGTTAAAACCAAAGCTTTATCAAAAGGGCTGGGATAAAAAGCGGAGGCCCCATGGGAGAGATGATGTTCATTGAATAAAATTCTTTTTTCGTCTTTAAATTCAGGTTCCAGTTTTTTCAGATATTCAAGAATCAGTTTTTTTTGAAAGAGTTTTTCTTTGATCCAAAGAGGAAAGGCTTTATGAAAGGACAAAAAACCCCGTGGAGCAAAATTGAGATAGGTTTCCATAAGACGTTCAAATTTCAGAAAAGGTTTTTCATAAAAAACAAAATAATCAATATCATTTAACTGGGATTCGGAATTTTTCAGAAGGTACGTTAAAGCATGGAGGGGAAAACCGGAATCATGTTTTCTTCGAGTGAATCTCTCTTCCTGTACGGCTGAATGAATGTCCCCGTCAACCAGAAGAGTGGCGGCACTGTCGTGATAGAAAGATGAAATTCCAATGATCTTCAAAAAAATCCAAAAAGTTTTTGAAAATTCCTAAAAAATGGAGTACATGAATGGAGTGGCCACAGAGCCTTCAGCCATTATAATAAGAATTCCCAGTAAAACTGAGACAATGAGAATCGGAAGCAGCCAGTATTTTTTGCGAACTTTTATATAACTCCAAAACTCCTTTAAAAAAGAAATCATATTCCCCTCCTTTTTTTACAGTTTAAAACTGATTTTCCATTGAAGTGTTTAAATGCTCTTTGCAATCCACCCATGTGGATGAAACATTTTCCGAATTTTTAATGAGTGGATTTTTTGAAAACAGTCGAAAAAAAATTGAAAAAGGGGTGAGGATCAGAAAGAAAAAAACACCGAGGATTATAGGGTTGGTGAAATGAGCCATGGTGACCCCCAGCTTTGTCCAGACTTTATTGATGGGTTTTAAAATCGTGGGTTTCAAAACAGAGATGACAAAAATCATAAAAGCCATAAATCCAGGAAAGAAATTTAAAGCTGTTACCCCATTCCCGTAAATCAGAAAAACAGAGAGAGTGAGTAAAATAAAACTCCAGAAAAGACCAAACTGTTTTTCTGTTGGAGTCTTAACTTCATGGTTTCTTTTAAAGTTCTCAAGGTTTTTCATAAGTATCTGCAAGTGACATAAAGTCTTATTAAGTGCCAAATAAGACTATTATACTGACTCTTCTGTAAGTTTCCAATCAGTTATTTTGTCTGCCAGACAAAAGTTCTCAGGGAGTGTCTCACCATAAGACACTTTAAACCTTTATTTGTGTTCTGGAAGGATTTTGTATTACTACCAGGCAATCTTGTGATAAAATTTAAGAAACTTATATCGTAACTGCCAGTACTTTTGGGGAACCTCAGGCATTGCTTCCCCGTCTCTGACGTAACGTGACACGCCTCTGACACGTTTCCCGTTGTTTCATGCCATCTCATCCGGAAGCTTAGAGGGGTATGAGTCGTTACTTTCAGCCTGAACTGTCCCACCGAGGATGGTTTTGGTTATCTTTTGGAGGTTTTTTGTTGGGAATCATAAAAACAGGAAAAAAGTGGCGGATGGGGCTGCTGACTTTGAGTTTTTTTGTTGTTTTCTCTCTCTTTCAAAACTGTAGTAAATATAATGCAAACCAAAAGGACGGTGAAAGGTTGTCAATAATAAGATGTAAAGCCCAACCCCAGGTATCCAGTCCTTTTGAAGAAAACAAAGTGCAAATCAACGAATCTTTTCTGGGAGGTAAAGAGAACACCCTCTCGTCATCCTCCGGGAATAAAGGTTCAGGAGTCCAGCAAAAAATGACAATATCAGAAACAGAACTTGGTCTGCTTGTGGACCCCCTTTGTCTGGCCCAGGAGAACAGGCCCATTGAGATTCTTGGACAGATTATTGAGGTTCCCTCTGAACTAAGCCATTTGAACAGGGCCGCCATAAGTCTGACTGTCCATGGAGAGATTGACATGGAGCAACTGACAGCAGATATGGAGCAAAGTCATTGTCTCATTGGTATTAGTGAAAATCAGATGGTGACACTGGAAGATACCCCCTCCCCTTCTCCGGCCTTCAATGATCCTTTGGCTAGAAATCAAGGCCATCTCAAGTTCATTGATTATCTGGCAAGTATTGATTTACAAAGGCAAATCACAGCCTCTGTTGTCGTGGCTGTTGTGGATAGCGGAATTGAAAGCAATCATCCTGATTTTCAGGGGGGCCAGCTCTGGAGTGACGGTCAGGGAAATCATGGGCGAAGTTTTGCCCTCAATACCAATCCAGAGGATATTCAGGATAACACCAGCCACGGGACCCATGTCGCCGGACTTATAGCTGCCAGACAAAACAACGTGGTGGGTACAGTGGGTCTGACCCATGATTTTGTTCAGATTATGACTGTGAAGGTTTTTAATGGCATGGAAGCCCCTACAAGCAATATTTCCAATGGAATACGTTACGCCATTCAAAATGGGGCCCATATCATCAATCTCAGTTTATCAACTGAAAAAGAAAATGCCATGCTCAATGATGTCGTTACCGAAGCTGTCAATGCAGGAATTGTTGTGGTTATGGCTGCAAGTAATAATTCCAGGGAAATTTCCAGTTCTTCTTGTCCATCTCCTGCCTGTATTGGCCATCTTTTGAACGGAGGTCTGACGGTGGGTTCTGTGGATACCAAAACAGGCAATCTTTCAGATTTTTCGAGTTTTTCGTCAGAGTTTGTGGAAATTGCGGCTCCTGGTTCTGAATTGGGTTTGCAGAAGGGACTCCTCTCCACGATCATTGGAGGGGATTGGAGCCGGAAGCCTGGCACATCCATGGCAGCCCCTGTTGTCACTGCAGCTGCGGCCTTTCTCATTGGTTATCTTAAAACCAATAACAAACCCTACAGGCCCGCCTCCGTAGAGGCATTCTTGAAAGACAAGGGCAGCAGCCAGAATCACTCACAACTCCAGTCTTTGATTGAGGGAGGTCGCATTATTAATTTTGGTTTAATAAGCACAAACCTGGGTTATCCCTATAATTACAACCAGTACTGTCTTTGAGCAGTTAGCCCGCATTTCTCACAAACTTCCTACTGCGGCTGCCGAAAGCTTGTGAGAAATGCGGGTTAGAATAAGAGGCATTGCAGTTATTTTTTTTGGACACTGAAGCCCACTTTTTTGATGCCTCCATTTTTGATAATATCTATAATGGCAGTGAGGTGATTGAGAGTCACCTCCTTATCGGCAGTCAGCACCACCGAAGCCCCCTTTGTCCGGGATTGGGTCTGAACAGACTGTTTCAGTTGATCCAGTGAAATTTCCCGGCCATCAAGAAAGATGTGTCCGGCTTCATTGATGACCACCTCCATACTTTTAGGCATCTGGTCCTGTTGCCCTGATGAGGCTGTCGGCAGACTCACGTCAATGGTGGGCTTGAGAACCAATGGAGCTGTCACCATAAAAATAATAAGCACCACGAGAATGATATCAACCAGAGGCACCACGTTGATCTCTGCAATGGGTTCGTCTTGTTCGGAAAAGAGGGAACCTGCCATGATTCAAGTCCTTTTACTCTTGGCATAGGCCAGACACAGCTCACGGGCCACATCAATGGATTGCAGACTTTGACGGACCAGTTTTTGAAAATAGTTGTAACCAATCACTGCAGGTATGGCTACAAACAGACCGACGGCTGTGGCCACCAGGGCATGAGCAATGCCGGACATCACCACTTCATTTCCCGCTCCTGTGTTTTGGGCCAGGTCACTGAAAGCTTTCATGATTCCAAGAACTGTTCCCAAAAGTCCCACAAAGGGGGCATTTGAACCCACAGTGGCCAGAAAATTGAGATTCTTTTCCAGCTTTGGTTTTTCAATCATAAGGTAGGAGTTAAAGATCTCAGCCAGACCCTGGGACCCCTGGGTTTTGGCATGACGAAGACCATAGGCCAGGGCCAGGGCAGGCAGGCTGTCCTTGGATTTGGCCAGATCTCCAATTTCCTCCAGAGAGTCACTTTGGAGAAGCTCTTTGGCCTGCTCCCGGAATTCCATATTTTTCTGATAGATTTTTCTGAGACTGATGAATCTTTCAATAATCATCCCGACACTCAGAACACTGGTCAGAAGGAGTAACCACAACAAGGCCTCCGCACTCCCCCGGGAAAGAACAAAAAACTGATCCACAAGCATTTTTTCCCCTTTGCTGACAGGTTTTTAAAATCAAAGTCAGTATATCAATGAACTGTGATGAATCCAAGCCAGAAAGGAATATCCTTATTATCCTTTGCCAACAGGCGGGAGATTTCGACTTCATTAAAATGATCCCGGTGAAGACTGAAGAAACCACTGGGAATATAAGTGCGGCTGACAAGAACCAGACGATCGGAGGGTTTCAGATAAATATTGCCAGAGTGGATGGGAGGGGGATGGGGACTCAGACCCAGAAGTTGATTGGGGAGAGGGTCATTCAGACAGTTCTTCAGGGATAAAATATTCATATCAATGTTTTGTCTTAAAGGTATGGCTCCCATTTTTTCCCTGTAAAGGATGAGACTGGGTTGACCGTGACTCACATAGAGCCACTGTGGTCCCTCCTGAACAGCTGCGAAAATTTCAAATCCCGCGGTGTATTCCTCTTTGTTAAACTGACTGTAAATGTTCTGGCTGGCTGAAGCCACTGCCGTCTGGAGGGCATTAACTGACTGATGAAAATATTCCTGGGGGGCTGAGAGAGTGGTCATTTCTGTATCTTCATTGGAAAGGGTCATGGAGTTTTTTATCACCTCCACAATCCGATCCAGAATGTCAGCCTGTCCCCAACAGGTGATGCAAAAAAGCAGATGATTGATCTTTTCATGGTGAATGTGGGTGTTCGGCCGGAACTTTTTTCCCCCATAAGATCTTTCATTAAATTTAATATTGATATCCATACTGTTTTAGCTTTCGTTTGGCTTTTGTGTAATATTCACCATCTTCCATATCAAGTTTCAGAATGGTTTCCCATTTAACACGACTTGCCTCCAGGTTTCCAAAGCGTTCCTCAATGACACTGTCAACATAAATGTTTTTCATCTTGGTTTTCAACTCTTTTTCAATATTAAAAAGAAAAACAGATATCCTGGAGTCGTAAGGATCCACCTTTTGGGCCTGGCGGGCAAGAATAATGGCTTCTTTGAGTTTTGTATCCCCGTACATGGATTTGGCTTCATTAACAAGTTTTGTTTTTTGTGTTTCAATCATTTTTTCTATACTTGACAAGTGTCGTTTTGATTTTCTGACCAGTCTCTTTGGATCAGGCAAACCTGAATGAATATGATTTTCATAAGCTTCAATGGCTTCCAGATAATTGTTTTTGGCATGAAAAAGACGGGCTTTTTCATAGAGTTCATTTCCGCGACGGATTTTTTCGGCCTCTTCCTGTGCCATTTTTTCCCGAATTCTTCTTTCCTCAATTCGTGCAGTCACCTCACTGATCAGTTGACTGATCCCGGGGTGACTGGGGTCCAGATCAGAAGCAGGAGCCAGACAGGCTCTGACGGCATCAACATCGTGTGAGTTTTTAAAATTTTCAGTGCATTGAGCGACAAGAGAATGGACTCTGTTTGCCATTTCCTCCTGATCCCGTTTCTGTTTTTCAATCATTGCCTGCTGGTGTTTGAGTTCCCTTGAATTGATGCAGTATTCCTCTATTTCCCTGGAATCCTTATAACCGGGGATAATGGAGTGAAGCTTTTCCAGTTGAACAAGAGAGAGTTCAAAATTTCCTGACAGGTACAATTGCTTTGCAAGTTTATGGGTCTGTTTGATAATTTGCTGCTCTACAGGTGAAAGTTGACTGAAAGGGTCTGTTGCCATTGTGTCTTTTTTATCTTCTGAATTCTGCTTTGAAATCTCCACTCCCACAGAAAGAGCCACCACCAGAAGGGCCACCAAAACCATAATCCATTTTTTCCCCTTTTTTTTGTTATTGGCTTTTTGTGTTAAAGCCTGCCTGACTTCTCCTGGTTTTTGTCTTTCGATTCTCTCATCCAGAGACACCATGGCTATTTCCTGATCAAAAAAGACAAGAGGATTTTTATACAGACTCATTGGGATATTATGAACTTTTTTTCTGAAGGACTTGTCCCTCAATTCAAATTGTATGGAGGTCCTTCCCACACTGATAATATCACCACTGAGAAGACGACTGGGTTTGCCGGATTCAAGTTTTTGTCCATTCAGATCCGTGCCTTGGGAAGACCCTGAATCAACAATGGAAAACCCCTTTTCTGTTTTTGATATCTCAAAATGATTTTTTGCCGCACTGGAATCCCTTAGATAGACAGACGCATTGTCATCATTGCCAACCACCCACAGGTTGCCTTCCAGTCGGAAATACTCTGATTTTTTCCCATTCTGACCGATGATTTTAATGTATGGCACCCCGTCAAAGTTCTGGATGATTGTTTTTTGGTCACCCTCAGAAAAACTTCCTCCAGACTCAAAATGTCCCTCTTGTTGATCTGTTTCCATGGCCTCTGGATCAGAAGTCTGGATGCCGGAGGGAGGGGGTGAAATATTCATGTCACTTTGATAATAGGAACCTTCTGACCCCTCATTTTGAGAATCATGCATTTCAAAGACGAACCGGTAAGGACTCAGAAAAAACTCCCCCTGATCCTGGATAGTGAAATCCATTTCCTCCTGGCCCTGAAATTCAAGTGATTTTACTTTTGAAAGAACATGGACTTTCCAGACACCGGAAGTCTCCTCTCTCATTTCAAAATGTTTGCGGGAGATTCCCGGCATTTTTTCAAGGACTATATCACAATCCATCTGCCGCCCAACGGTGTAAACAGTTCCCCCCTCAAGTTGAGCCTCCTGAGTCAGTTCTCCGAATTTATAGACCAGAAGCTTCATTGATGTCCATTCTGCCTGAGAAGACGACATTCGTTGAGTTGGGTTTTGGCCAGCTGGTATCTTTGGGAGTTTGTGTTGTTCATCAGGATAATGGCTTTCTCAAATTCCGCGGCACAACGATGATACATTATTTTTTCCCTGTACTTTCTGCCGTCCCGAAGGTGAGTCTCTATAAGACTGTTCCTTTTTCTTCTTGCTGTTTTTAAGTAGATTTGAGCTTTGGTATGGGTCTGGTCTGTGGCAATGGTGGTTCCCAGGGAATCCAGTGCACGGTTGTATTGTCCATTTTGAAAATCCCTGAAACCACTTATAAAATGATTTTCCACATTGTAAAGATAATTTTTTCCGGAAAATTTTTTCTTTTCTTCATAGGATTCCATCAATTGAGATCTCCGTTTACGGGTCTCTTCAATCTGTTCATTCAGATTCTCCTGAGTGACCAGTTCCTCCTGCTGAGTTGCCACAGGATCTTCCTCAAGAAGAAGAAGGACAACAACAATCAGACCTATCACGGCAAGAAAGAAATTCAGACGTTGTTTCCCTTTGCTTCTTTGCTGATTTTGAGCCGCGTTTGTCTGGCTGGTCAATTGGGGGTTGGCTTTTGAATGGGTTTTTGTAAGAAACCGCAGGGAGGAGTTGCCAAAAGAAATAGTATCTCCGGGCTTTAAACTTTTATTATGCCCTGGTTGTCCGTTCACCAAAGTTGTTTTTCGACCGCTCAGATCAACACAAACAATATCGTTGTCAAATTTTATCATGCATTGTCTTCTGCTGACTTTGGGATCTGACATTTGGATCTGACACAGAATATCCCTGCCCAATGTGATATGAGGGGGTTTTATATAGTAAGTTTTTCCGGCATCAGGCCCCATCTCAATCTTGATTAAAAAATCAATGTTTTTATAAATACTGAGTTTAAGCTTGTTCATTCTTCGAGATCATCCTCATAAACTTCAGTAAAGCAAACCAGATGGTAACTGATATGGCCTGTTTCCTGTATTGATTTAATGGAGACTTCAAACTGTTCGCCATTGCTTGCGGGAAGACTGTTGGTATGTCTCTGGTTGGGGTTGTCCTTGGTTTTTTGTAACAGGTCCTTTAGACTTTCCACCAGAGAAGGATCGGAAAGATCATCTATATACTTGTCTTTAATATAGCTTTCGTCAAAAAGTGGATGGTTATCAAGGAATTCGTTTTGGGCCATAATCATTTCATTTTCAGAGGAAATGGCAATGGCTGGTATGGGAAACAGTTCCACCAGTTCGGAGGCTTCCATGGCTTTGTCACCCGGCTCCACCTGAATCTTACTTTCATTTTGCTGACTCATGCGGGCCAGAGCACTGTTGATATTGGACACCAGATTTTGAAATATGGCTGTTGGTGTTTTGAGTTCAATGTCACCTGTCCCCTCTTTTAAAGCCAGGTTTATTTCAGAATTCAGATCATGCAGGGGTTTGGTAATGACCTTATAAAGGAGGAAATAGAGAATGGATCCAGCCAGTAGAGTGATTAACAGAATCTGGATAACCAGACTCAGGGTGCGGGGAATGTCCAGAGCCACCCGATCCATACTGTAAAGAATAATGGCATAGGCTGCCGGTGAGGGTTCACCAGTCAGAGGGTTGTTGTAGAGAATGGGACGACTGACTCCGATTTGATCATTCAGAACCTCTTTATAAGGGTGATTTTGTTTTCGTGCTCTCTGGACAAAAGGAATTTTGGAATAATTTTCCCTTTGGTTGGCAGGTGCAAGAATATGACCATCAAGAGCATCAATGATAAAAACTTTGTTAACACCTGTCTCATTTTGCACAGACCGGACATTCACACTGATCTCATTTTTATTGATTATAAAATCACGATTTTCCTGAACCAGGAGTTTGGCCAGGGAATCAGCCCTCCTTGCACTTTCATCAATAACAAAACCATGGGAAACCCGAATCACGGGAACCACAGAAAGAGTTGTGACCAGCAAAATAAAAATGAGAATAAAACCCATAATCACATATTTCAGGTCGAATTTTTCAGCATACTCATAAATTCCAGGAAGGGCCACATTTTCCACATAATTTTCCAATTTGCCTTGAAAATTCATATGCTCCTGATGAACCGGTTCATGCTTTGCAGATGTTTCCATATCTGTCTGTTCGCTGTGAACCATATCAAGATTCTGAACAGCAAGGGCGGTGTTTCCTTGGGATGAATGCTCCTCCTGATGGGATCCATGATGAACATCATGAGGAGTGTTATGGTGAATGTTATCGGGAAGGATGGAAACAAATTTGGGCAATCTGATCAATTCAAAAAATATTTCCCCCAAATAAAACTTGTCAGAGGGTTTCAGGACTTTATTTTGAATCTTCACTCCATTGACAACAATGCCATTGCTGGATTTGTTGTCAGAAATAATAACTTTGTCTTCAGTCACAATAAAACTGGCGTGAAGTTTGGATATGGATTGGCTGTTGACCTTAATTGTGGCCTGGGCAGAACGTCCCAGCGTCTGGCTACCAGGTTTTAATTGAATCATTTTACCGGCCTGAGGCCCATTGAGTGTCTTAAGTGCCCACATCCAGAATATCTCCAATTTCAACCAGGCGGTTGTTGATAAAACCTGCTTTCACTTCAACCACTGAACAGGCCCTGAAAACCGGAAAAGGCAATTTCCAGGGTCTTAATTCTTTTTTCAGTTTGTACACCTTCATATTTTTATCAAGATAGATGACATCAATAGCCATGGACATAAAGAGGGTGTGAATCCAGTTGCAGTTTGGAAACAATATCCCCGAACAATCGGCCAGCTGTCTGCAACCAATAAGCCCTTTGGCCCTTGCCAGAAAATCAGTGGCCACTTTAAGGTCTTCAAGAAGATTGAGGTTTTTTGATTTATTGAAAAGCCTGGCCATGGATCACTTGCCTCCATAAATAAACTGTAAGATAACAGGGCCAAGGGACATGATGAAAACTGCCGGCACAATAAGCAGCATCAGTGGAATGAGCATGGCCTGGGAAGCTTTGGCTCCCGCTTTTTCAGCTCGTACAAAGCGTTCAAGACGCATTTGCTCTGACTGCTCTTTGAGAACCTTGCCAACACTGGCCCCTGTGGCATCAGCATCAGTCAATACATTAACAAAGCTACTCACTTCAGGAATATCCAGGCGGTAAGACATACTCTTAAGAGCCTGCTCTCTGGTGCTGCCCAGACGGATATCCCGCAGGACTTTGTCAAATTCTTTGGCTAAAAGGCTTTTTTCCGCCGAATTTGAGATTTTTTGTATGGCACTCATAAAGTCAGCCCCCGCCTGGGTGGAAAGGGCCAGAAGATCCACAAAAAAAGGCAGGTCAATAATAATGGCCTGATACCGGAATTTTCTTTGTTTTTTGGCATGCATATCAGGGATACTCCAGCCAAAAGGCACGGCAAAGAGAAAGACAATCCATGGGTAACCAAGATTCAGTGAAAAATTCAGAATGGCAATAAAAACGGGGAAAAAAAGGCCCCAGAGCATTTTAAGGCCAATGAACTCGTCCACATTCAATTCATTTTCCAAACCGGCAGTGACTATTTTATAATCAATATTTTTACGAAAATTTTCATTTTTAATCCTCTTTGCATATTTAAGAGTGAGCTGGTGAACCATGGGTCTGGAGAAATGAATAATGGGTGATTCGGATTTATCAGGCTGATTTCCAGTAGCCCAGGACAGAACTTTACCGCTCTCGTTTACTGAAAAAATAGTGTAAACGGTCCATAAGACTGAGAAACCAGCCAGAAGAATTCCTGCGTAAAGTAAAATTTCAGTTCCCATTCCCCAACCTTTTGTTTACAAGTCTCTGAATATGAATGCGTCTTTCAGAGTCCATCTCTTCACGCCAACCCCCTTTTTCCACAAACTTTCCACTGTGAGTACTGAATTCCTCACCGGAAAATCTTATGGAAAAGGCGGATCAGCTCGTAAATTTCCAATAGAAGTATCGGAAATTCCTGATAAAAGCCTGAGTCCAACCCGCATTTCCCATAAACTTTCCATTGTGGGTGCCAAAACCCCCACTGTGAAACTTCATGAGAAATACGGATCAGCCTGGTATCAGGACCAATTTTCGGGCCTGTTCCATTTTGAAACAAAATCGCCAGGTAATGACACAAAATCGCAAAACTTCATGGGAGATACGGGTTAATGGTTTCGCAACGCCCCCTGAAGATTGTCTTTTTTACTGTTTTTCTTGATCTTGTTGGTTTTGGAATCATCCTGCCCCTGATTCCCTATCTGGCCCGTGAATTTCAGGCAACACCCCTGGAAATTGGTCTCTTGATGGCTTCCTTTTCGTTCATGCAGTTTCTGTTCTCCCCTTTTTGGGGGAAGTTGAGTGATCGTTTTGGTCGCAGACCCATTATTTTAATCAGTCTTTTGGGTTCCAGTTTTTCCTATACTCTATTTGCCTTCTCCCAAACCCTTGATCTGTTATTTGTTTCCCGTTTCCTGGCCGGATTTTTTGCATCCAGTATTTCCACAGCCCAGGCTTATATTGCTGATATCACTCCCAAAGAGGAACGCTCTGTCAGTATGGGACTGATCGGAGTCGCCTTTGGTCTGGGTTTTATTATGGGGCCGGTCATTGCCGGGATTTCCGGCCCTATAGGAGAGGTTCTTGGAAGTGAACCTCCCTTTGGGATCCAGTTTTCATCTCTGGTGGCCGGAGGACTCAATGCCTGTAATTTCTTTCTGGCCTTCTTTATGCTTCCTGAAACTTATCAGCCAAACCCATCCAGGTCAGAAAAAAGACCGGGGCGTTTGAAATCTTTTTCTTTTGTCTTCAGGCGGCCTTTACTTGGGCCTCTGTTTGGGGTTTTCTTTTTAATCAGTTTATCCATGGCTCTTATGGAGGTCATGATCTTTCCCTTTGTTCAGGACCGTTTTGGTTGGAGTTACAAGCTGGCCGCCATAAGTTTTGGATATGTGGGGGTCGTCATGGTTTTGACACAAGGTTATTTCATTCGTCAGTGGATTCCCCGTTTTGGGGAAAAGAAAACCCTTTTTTTTGGCCTGCTGGCCATGACTTTCAGTTTCTGGATGATTGGCTTGAGCTTTCACGTTTCTGTTTTGGGTCTAGCCATGACTTTTCTGGCTGTGGGTAATGGATGTATGCGGCCTCCCATTGTTGGACTGGCTTCAGTGATCACAGATGAAGAACAGCAGGGTTATGTCCTCGGCGTGATGAACAGCATGGGGGCCATTGGCCGGATTGTGGGACCGGTGATGGGTGGATGGCTTTACCAGAAGGTTTCCCGGGGAGCCCCTTTTTTTGTCTCAGGTCTTCTGGCTCTGATTTCGGTCCTCCTGTTTCTCAGCATTGTCCGGGTTCTTCCCGATCCCAGGAGGAAAGAATAAACTAGCCCGGAAGATCAATTTTTTTATTGATTCCACCGATTAAAGATGTTTAATAGATAAAAAACCATAAAATAAATTTACGGGTCTGGTTCGAATTTCATGGACTTTCCGGGGCCTTAACCTGGAAGTTCAAGCCGGATCAGGAACAAAAACACATCAGGAGGCTTTTAAATGGCTAAAGAAAAGTTTGATAGAGACAAACCCCATGTCAATGTTGGTACTGTTGGTCATGTGGACCATGGAAAAACAACACTGACAGCGGCAATCACCAAAATCCTTGCTGAAAAAGGCGGAGCAGAAGCTATGGCCTATGATCAGATTGATAAGGCCCCTGAGGAGAAGGAAAGGGGTATCACCATCTCCACAGCCCATGTGGAGTACCAGACAGAAAAGCATCATTACGCCCATGTGGATTGTCCTGGACACGCTGACTATGTGAAAAATATGATTACCGGAGCAGCCCAGATGGATGGAGGTATTCTCGTTGTTTCAGCCGCTGATGGCCCCATGCCCCAGACCCGGGAACATATTCTTCTTGCCCGTCAGGTGGGGGTGCCTGCCCTGGTCGTCTTTCTTAACAAATGTGATCAGGTGGATGACGAAGAGCTTCTTGAGCTGGTGGAACTTGAGATTCGGGAACTTCTTAACAAGTATGAGTTTCCAGGGGATGACATTCCCATCATCCGCGGTTCTGCCTTAAAAGCCCTGGAGGGCGATGCCGGTCCCATGGGCAAGGAAGCCATCATGAAACTCATGGATGCTGTGGACACCACTGTTCCCGAGCCAAAACGGGATGTGGAAAAAACATTCCTTATGCCCATTGAAGATGTCTTTTCCATTTCCGGTCGGGGGACTGTGGTCACTGGTAGAATCGAGCGTGGGACCGTCAAAGTGAATGAGGAAGTGGAAATTGTCGGAGTTCGGGACACCCAAAAAACCACTGTCACTGGAATTGAAATGTTTCGTAAGCTTCTTGATGAAGGCATGGCTGGTGACAATGCCGGTTGTCTTCTTCGAGGCACTAAAAAAGAGGAAGTGGAACGTGGTCAGGTCCTGGCCAAACCCGGAACCATCACTCCCCACAAAAAATTTAAATGTGAAGCCTATATTCTTACCAAGGAGGAAGGTGGACGACACACTCCTTTTTTTAGCAAGTACCGTCCCCAGTTTTATTTTCGTACCACTGATGTGACAGGCGTTTGTTCCCTTAAAGAAGGCACTGAAATGGTGATGCCCGGAGATCAGATTGAAATGATTGTTGATCTGATCGTCCCCATTGCCATGGAAAAGGAACTCCGTTTTGCCATTCGCGAGGGAGGTCGTACTGTGGGTGCCGGGATTGTCACTGAAATTATTGAGTGATTATGAAGGGCAGTGGCTCAATTGGTAGAGTAACGGACTCCAAATCCGTTGGTTGGGGGTTCAAGTCCCTCCTGCCCTGCCATTTTCATTTTAGAGAGTGGATGTATGGAAAAAACAGTTAATAAAATCATGATGGTAAGCTTTGTTTGTGGAGCCTTTATGGTTGGTTACACAGCACAGGTTTTCAACACTCTTTTATCCAGTTCCTGGGGTGTTTATGCCCGTCTGACGAGTTCAGATTTTGCAACATATGGAACCCCCATTATTTTTGGTCTGATCTTTTTTCTCTATGTCAGTTTCTCCAAAAAAATAAAAAGCTGGGCCACGGATGTCATTGTTGAAGTCAGTAAGGTGGTCTGGCCCTCCCGCAAAGACACCACAGCCATGACCATCGTGGTTTGTTTTTTTATGATTTTGTCTGGAATTGTACTTGGCATTTTTGACTTTTTTTCAAGCCAGGTCATTCAGTTCATTATTGAAATGAGTTAGGGAGTTGAACTTGGATCAGGAAAAAAAGTGGTATGTTGTCAATATTCAGACCAGCTGTGAAAACATGGCCAAGGCAGCCATTGAAGAGAGAATCAATACTAAAAATATGCAGGATCACTTTGGTGATATTCTGGTCCCCTCTGAAAATGTGATTCAACTGATTAAAGGTAAAAAACAAACCCGTTCCCGCAAATTTTTTCCAGGTTATATCTTTATCCAAATGGTGATGACTGACACAACCTGGCGTTTGGTTAAATCGGCTTCAAAAGTGACGGGCTTTATTGGAGGTGAAAAACCCAAACCTGTTCCTGCCCATGAAGTGGAAAAAGTGACTCAACAAATGATTCAGGGTGCAGAAAAACCCAGACCCAGAGTCTCCTTTGATGTGGGTGAATCAGTGACAGTGATTGACGGTCCCTTTAGCAACTTCAATGGAACAGTGGAGGAGATTAACGAGGAAAAGGCCAAGGTTAAGGTTTCAGTGAGCATTTTTGGCCGCCCCACTCCAGTGGAACTGGATTTCATTCAGGTGGAGAAAACCTGAAAAAACCGTGACGACTACTCCTTAGCCTGCACAGGAAAAGAGACGGGGGAAGGCGAATCCCTCCAGGTCAAAAGGAAGAGGGTAGTGACCATCGTTTTGTTTATTATCTGACCATAGCAGGAAATCTGGGGCGTTCCCCCTTTTCCATTTGTTTTTTTTCATCAGGAATGGAGTTCAGTTTGGATAGGATTTTTGCTTTGTTCATGGGATTCTTTTCAAGTACAATCGCTTTCTTATACATAACTCTTGCCTTCATTGGACGTTGATAACGGGAATAGGCATCCCCAAGATGTTCAGCAATAATACTTTCACCAGATTCCTTATTGTGGGCTTTTTCAAGAACCCGAACGGCTTCCCTGATGCGATTTTGTTTAAAAAGGACCCAACCCAGAGTATCCATAATAAAACCATCATCGGGTTGGAGTTGGAGGGCCTTTCTCACCAGGTTTTCTGCTGTGTGCAGGTTAAGGGTCACTTTGGCATAAATGTAGGCCAGATAATTCAGGGCCTGAACATGATTGCCATCAATTTCCAACACTTTTTCCATCCGTTCAACACTCTTGTCTGTTTTGCCTATGAGATCATAAACAGAACCCAACTGAAAATGAATTTGTTTGTCTTCAGGAAAGAGTTCCACTGCTTCACTCAAAATCTTTTCAGATTCAGCCAATTGATTGGCTTCTCTTAATAATGAGGCGTAAAGGAGCCAGAACCTGGAAATGTCCTGCCTTTTATCAAGGCCCTGTTTGGCGATTTCCATAGCTTTACCGATTTCACCCATGAGTTTGTAAAGATAAGAAGTATGGAGCACACTGTCTTCATAATAACGGCTGGTTGAAGGAACATGATCAAAGTTTTTGACAGCCTTCTTATAATTTTTGATTTCCTCATAGAGAGAACCCAGGTAGAAATGAATTTTTTCTGAATCAGGCACTCTTTTTAAAAGAGCTTCCATTTTTTTAATGGCTGAGTTGTATTTTTTTTGTTCAATCATAATCAAGGCAATCTTAAAACTGGTGTTAAGGTGATTGCTGTCACTGGACTCTATAATTTTTAACTGAGTCAGGGCTTTGTCCATCTGTTCATTATCGATATAGATCTGACTGAGTTTTTCAGCAATAAGAGGATTTTTCCCATGTCTTTCCTGATATCGGGAATAGAGTTTTTCCAGTTTTATTTTGGCATTCTGGGACTGATAGATGTCTCCAAGGGCAAAGACAACCTGAATATCCTTTGGATCCAGAGCAAGACTGGTTATATAGGCTGACTCTGCATTTTTCAGGTCAGGCTTTTTTTTGAAAGCATACATCTGTCCCAGATAGTACCAGATTCTTGATTTTTTCCTGATTTTCTCATTGCGAACCATTTTCTGAAAGTGATCAATGGCTTTTTTAAAATCCTCTTTTTCACCATAAAGTATCCCAATAAAAAGAGAGATTTCAGAATCATCAGGGTAATAAGACAATGCTTTTTCATAAACAGCCAGGGCTTCATCAAAAATATGTATGGCTGAAAGCAGGCCTCCCAGGAGAAGGCTGGAGTCCCTGTGTTTTGAATCAAGCTTAAGGGCCTCTTTGCATTCCAACATGGCCTGGGTGATCAGACCCAGTCTGACAAATTTCAGGGCCATACGATAGTGAATGTGGGATGAATTTTTGTCATAAACAAGAGCCAGTTTGTAGTTTTCAATGGCTTTGACAGGTTGATTCTGAAGACTGTGGGATTCAGCCAACGTAAAATAATAATCGGCCTGGGTTTGTATATGGGTCTGATCAATTGGATTTCCCTGAATTTGAGCCATGGGCTGTGGTTGTTTGTTACCCTTGTCACTGGCCTGATCAGATGGGAGACTTTCTCCGTTGGAACCCCTGAAATGGGCACAGCCCGCCAGGCTCAGTATCAACATTATGAGGGCAGGAATTTGTAATAATTGGATTTTTTTCAATGAACTCCGGAAAAAATCCGGAATTTGACAAATTGTGCACATGATATGGATATCGGCAGACTTATAAAATCTCTTTAAAGTCCGGCACATTATCCTAGACCGAACTTCTCATAAAATTTCGTAGCAAGGAGATTGGAAGCCTCGCTACGAAATTTTATGAGAAGTTCGGTCTAGACTACAGTCCATTAATTTTTTTGATAAAATTTTGTATTTTTAAATTAACCTTCTCTGGAAAATCCAGCTGAGCACAGTGAGACCCATGGGGTATAATACAAAGTTCACTTGTTGGAATGGTCTGGCTCATCTTTTTTTGATCTTCCATTGGAGTGAGGGCATCTCTGGAGCCACAGATAACGAGGGTGGGGGATTCAATGGTGCCGAGAATACTTTCCCCCTGAAAAGAAATCATTTCTTCAAAAAAAGTGATAAAAACCCTTATATCAATGGCTGCCATCCCACGGATGTAGATTTCTATGTCCTTTAAAGTGGTTTTGCCCAGATTAAAGCCGCCGGTCAAAACACTCAATGGGATCATAAGAGGGTGAGTGACTCCTTTTTTCCAGAAAGAGGAAACAAGACCAGGTTCATAATTATAAACTTTTTTAATCCGGTTGATCCAGTTTAACAGATTGTCCCTTTTTACAATGGATTCAAAGGGATTACGATAAAGACCATTGATAAAGCTCATAGTCCTGAAAAGTCCTGGTTTTTTTGAGTAAGCTTTCAACAGAACCTGAACGCCAAAACTGTGACCCACAAAATCAGCCTCTTCAATTTTTAAAAATTCACAAAGAGCAATAATATCCTCAGACAATGAATCTATATTTAGACTTTTCCTGTCTTCAGGGATGGGCGTTTGGTGATGACCACGATAATCAAACATGATCGTCTGTCTTTGTCTGGAAAAATAACGAATCTGGGGGGACCAGTGGTTAAACAGACAACCAATACCATAACAGAATATGAGAGGAGGTCCCTGCCCCCTGGACTCGTAATAAACTTTAGCTCCATCATAGCTTAAAAATTGACCGGATTGTTTAAGAATGAAATCCATGACCTTCATCAAATTCCACAAGGATATGACTCTCTCCAAAAGAAATAATATCTCCGGGTTCGAGTTGTTTGTATTTGAGATTTTTATTATTCACTTTGACAATTTCCCTGTTTTTAGTGGCAAAACAGGGGTGTTTGTCTTTTGCCAGAATCTGAAAAGCCTCTTTTGGAGCTTTCCTGTCATAAAGGCAGATGTCAAAACTGTTCCGGCCGGCATACCGTGGACCATAGAAAATTCTCCAGACTTGCTTATATTGAAGCCCCTGTATGACTTTTAGCTGGATTTCCGGACTGATTTCCCGGCAAATATCCCTGGAATTTTTCATTTTTTTGACCAGAGACTGAGTCCAGAGTTGAAATCCTTTTGAAAATTTTGAAGAATCAGTCACTAATACCTGACATTGGAACTTGCTGGAACCCATTTTGATGATATCCCCGTCTTTTATCATGGCCTTGATTTCCTTGTGACCATTAACCCAGACCCCATTGCGGGAGTCATTGTCCCTGACCCACCAGTCCAGGGATTCATCCGGTTCAAAAAAAGCATGGATTCCTGATAATTTAGGGTCATTGATAAGAATATCAGCAGAGGTCCTTCTTCCCACGCTGGTTTTATTGGTGACACTCATTTTACGCCCACTGGCAGGTCCGTCGATAAACTCAAGATACAGATGCATCCCCTTATTCTGGCAAAAAAACACAGCAAATCCAAGTTTCAGATCGTATTGATCAGAAATTTTGTGAAAAATGGGGCCTGGAGGCTTGTGCTTACTTGATTCAGTGTGGTAAACAGTTTTTACACAAGCGGGATTGTTTGGATTTTCATGGTTTTTCCTGTAAAGCCTGAAAAACCCATAAGATCAGTGACATGGGCCATTATTGAAAGGAAAAGTATGTTGGAATTAACAAAGACAGAACTCTCTCGCCCCTATGAGGCCGTTGTCATACTGGGTGTGGACACTCCTGAAGGGGAACAAAAAGATCTTTTTAAGAAAAATAAAAATATCATTGAATCTTTTTCAGGGGAGATGAATCATATTGATACCTGGGGGGAAAGAAAGCTGGCCAACCCCATTAACAAACAAAAAAAAGCCATTTATTTTCATTACACTTTTACAGCTTTACCCCATGCCATCAATGAAATGGAAAGGACAATGAAGCTGGATGACCGTGTTTTAAGGGTGATACACTCCCGTCTGTCTGAAAAAATTCCTTTGCAGAAACAGGTTGAGAATTTTAAAGACCGGATAGCAGAGTCTATCCAGAAGAAAAAGGAAAAAGAGGGAAAATTTAAAAGCCGAAAGACATTTCGGCAATAAAACGAGATTTTATGATGAAAAAAAAAGAATGGAGTCAATGGGCGTTCACTTCCGCTTTGGGACTCCTGCTTTCATATATTTTTGTTTTTTTGGCAGTTTTACCCATTCGTTATCTACGACTTGTTTTTGGTCGTAAACTTTTCATCCTGAGTTCAGCTTTATGCTTTGCAGGTCTGATCAGTTACGGGTTATGGGCCTGGGCTTTTATTCATATATCCCTGTCTTTGCTCATTGGACTTTACAGAGAACTGGAGGAAAACCATGTTTCCACCTTTGTGTCAGCGGTTCTTGCCATTGCAACAACTGTTATGGCAAATCTGGTGTCTTTTTTTTCATACTCAAAAATAACAGGCAGGGATACTGAAAGCATCCTGCTCGGTTACTTTACCCCTCTTATAAAACAGCTCCATAAAACCCCTCATTTTCGAGAAACAAACCTTGAGAGTTTTTTAACCTATTTACCCTCTGGTCTGATTATCAGTCTCATGTTTATTTTATTCATTTCCCTGGCTTTTGTAAAAAGTGCTTCAAATTATAATCAACTTAAAAATTTTCGTCTTCCTGATGGACTCATCTGGGTTTTTATTGTCAGCTTGGGCTTTGCCTTCATATCTGTTTCCAACCCCCAGGCTTCAACAATAGCCACCAATATTTTCATCATTACGTCAGCTGCCTACTTTTTTCAGGGCCTTGCTGTTTTCACCCATTTTCTGGATCGGTTTTCAGTTTTTGGATTCTGGAGAATTTTGGCCTATTTTATAGTTCTCCTGCAAATGTTTTTTATAAGTGGATTGGGGGTTTTGGATTTTTGGTTTGATTTTAGAAGCAAAAAATCCACATCTCTTGAAAGAAAAACCCTGAATCAAGGGGAAAAGTAACTGTTTTTTACCGGGAGATTAGGATGAAAATGATTCTCAAAGAGAATGTTCAGAATCTGGGCCAAACAGGAGATTTTGTCACTGTGGCCAATGGCTATGCCCGCAATTTTCTTTTACCAAAAAAGCTGGCTGTTGAAGCCACAAAACGGAGAATAAAAGAATTTGAGCATTGGAAACGGGTTGCCGAATCCCGTAAAAAAAAGGAAAGAGAAAGAAAAAAAAGTATTATGAATCAGTTGGCCGATCTTCAGATTGTTTTCAGACTCCATGCCGGGGAGGGGGATAAGCTCTTTGGTTCCGTAACCAATAAACACATTTCTGACGAGCTTGAAAAACAGGGCCACACTATCAATAAAAGGGATATCTTTCTTTCTGAACCTATAAAGGTTCTCGGTCAGCATAAAGCGGTTGTTAAACTGGATACAAAGATGGAACAGGAAATCATTATCACAGTGGAAAGACTTGATCCACACTCCTATGAGGAGTGATCGGTCGAAAGTTTGATGTAATCATTCTTACCTGCTGCCACTTCAGTGAAGAGGTCCTGTAAAATGGGAATAAGAGCTTCCCTTAAATCCTCAAGAGAGGGGTTGTTGGGATCTTTACCCGCTTCCAGAAGCCAAACCTTTAGTTGTTCCATGACTTTGTCTTTTGGAAAACCCGTGGCCTGAGCAACGGTCTCTAACAATGTTTCATCCATAAAACCCTTCCATACTTCTCAACACTTCTCACAAGGTTTCCTGCTGCGGCTGCCAACTGCTTCTACAAAAGGATATTGGCCGCTTTGAAGCATCAACCATGCCTTCCTAGATTTTCGGTCTGCTTCTCCTTTTGCAGAGACACTTCGACAACCTCACCACGAAAGCTTATGAGAAATGCGGGCTGAAAAGCTGATACTATTCAAACAGCATGGATCAATATCTGTAAATAGGGTTTAAAAAAACCAGGACCAAAGGCTTGAGATTTTAAAGGAAATGCGGGCTAAAATGAGGTTTCCCAGTCAATGGGAACCATTGTGTTTTCAATCAAAAAATCATTGGCCTTTGAAAAATGACGACATCCAAAAAAACCCCGATGGGCGGAAAGGGGTGAGGGATGGGGACTTTTAAGAACAAGATGTTTTTCAGTATTGACAAAATCCGCTTTTTTCTGGGCATAACTCCCCCACAATACAAAAACCATGGGTTGTTCACGTTCATTGAGAAGTTCTATCACCCGATCAGTCAGTTTTTCCCAACCCCTGTTGCGATGGGAGGCCGCAAGCCCCCTTTCTACGGTCAACACACTGTTAAGAAGCAGAACTCCCTGTTTGGCCCATGAAGTCAAATCTCCATGATTCTTATTGTCAATTCCTATATCAGCTTTCAATTCCTGGTAAATATTCACCAGGGAGGGAGGAAGTCTCACTCCCTTTTTTACTGAAAAGCAAAGCCCATGGGCCTGATCTGGTCCATGATAGGGGTCCTGACCCAAAATCACCACTTTCACCTGATGAAAGGGGGTGAGAGAAAAAGCCAGAAAATATTGGGGTTTGGCGGGGTAAATGACTTTTCCACTGGCATATTCCCCCTTTAAAAACTCCCGAAGTTCGGTCATATCATTTTTCTGAAACTCTTCTATCAGTTTTGCTCTCCAGCTCTCTTCCATCTGAACCAAAGGCTGTTCATTATCCATGAAAATGGTCTTTACATTATCAAGTCTTTAAAATCACTTTATTTTTTTGTTGACTAGTTGACAAATTCCAGGTCAACATCAAACTTTGTTTAAGAGGCTATCATGTTAAAAATAGATACACATGGAACAACCATCAATGAGAAAGAAGTGGTTGCTTATGTTCAACAACAAATGGTTGATTTGGCCCCCCATCTGGAAGATAAATCCTCCCTGGAGGTGAAGCTCAGTCAGAAAAATCAGATTTTTCAGGCGGAACTCACAGCCTTTCATGAAGAGGGGGAGATCCAGACAGTGGGAATGAATGAGGACCTCTTTGATGCCATCAGAAATGCCAAAGAAGGTCTGCTCCAGTATTTTTTGGAAACGGAGGCAATCATCAACCCCCGACTGAGAGAGGAAAAAATCAAACTCATGTCCCATCATGGGAATCTGCACCTGCACTAAAAAGCCAAAATAAAGGATGGGATTTATCTGGTGACCAGGAAAAAAGATAAAACTCTCTACCTTGTCAACTACAGAGATCCAAAAGATGGGATCTCCAGATCCATCAGGGCCCGCAGGATTGAAGACTCCCCTTTGGGTTTAAGTTTTATTGCCATTTCTGATTTTGTTTTTGAATCAAGCACCATTCTTATTAACCCGGATGAAGAGGCCCGGAAGCTGGAATTTGAAAAAATAAAGACCCTGCATCTCTCCATTTACTCCATCCAGTCTGTCAGTGAAACTGGAAACCATGAAAACTCTCTCAGTTTTAAAAATGACAGAAGTCATATCCTTGTTCTCAATCAGGAGACCCTGGGAAAACCAAACAATTGATCCTTTTATTTTTTATACAAAGCCTTTGGGCTAACCCATTTTTTTGTCAAAAAAACCTTGTGGCACCAGGTTACCTGAAAATTGAATCAGATATTAAAATAAAAATTGCCCAGGCTGCAAATCTGGTGACCATTGCCGGAGAGGCAGACAAGGCTTTGGCCCAATTGCTGGCAACCAAAAACCCGGTATTGATTGCCTGGCTTGAAGAGCGAAAACTGATGAAAGCCAAAGAAAAGGTCATTGCCTCCCGGTGGCGTGCTTATTATTTTCAAAAATTTATTCTGGGTCAATTCCCCACACCACATCCCAAAGTCAATCGAAGTGTTGAAAACCTTTTCTTTCAGATTAACGAAATGACTTTTACTTCCTCTGTTAAGAAAAAAATATCCACTCTCTTTAAAAAAGCCCGATCAGAGGCCATAAAACAGATAAACTCCCAGGCTCTTGACAAGAAAGCCAAAGAGGAAATCATCCATCGCCTGGAGGGACTCAGACTTTACTGGTTCGAAAAATTAAGGAGAACCGTTTTTCAGAACAAGCCTCTGGAGTTTTTAAATGAAAGTCTGACCTATGACTCCACATCAAACCAAATCAATGCGGGTGTTCCCCTTCTCCGTTACCCAAATGATGAAGGCCTCTTTGGAATTTTTCTGAAAACCATGGCTCTGGCTTTCAGTCCCAATCAATGGTCCGATTTTTTCAGAAGTCCGAATCCTTTTGTGTCACTTCAAAGCTGCCTGAAGAAAAATCTGGGAATAAGCGACAAGGATCAGGTTCAGGAGGCCTTCACCCATTGGTTCCTGACTGAAGTTCTGGCCAAAAGCCCCTATCTCAGACCTGATTTGCAGATGAATTTGTGTGGCAAATCTTCAAAAAATCAGGACTTTCCGGAAAAAATTTATGGAGTTCAGCCCCGCATTAAAAAAGAACTGAATCTTAAAATCCAAGGCCAACACTGTTCTTTATAAGACACTTCAAATCAGCAACCACTTTGCGTTGTTCCAGACCTTGAAATTCCATCTGCTTTCTGAAACACTCCGACAAACAGTTTGTGAGAGATCATGAACAACCTTGGTGGTATTTTATGACATTCCAAAAAACTTTTCACTTTGGTTACACTGTTCAGGGGCTTTCCATTCCCGCTTACAGCTTTGGCAGACAGGGGCCTGAAGTGCTTATTATGGGGGGAGTTCACGGAGATGAAACTGAAGGGATTATTGCTGCCAATGGTCTCTTACAGGTTTTCAGTCAATCCTTTCCCCTGAGGATCAAAGTCACATTGATTCCCATTTTCAATCTGGATGGAGCCCTGAAATCCCAACGCTGCAATGCCCGTCATGTGGATCTGAACCGCAACCTTCCCACCTGTGACTGGTCTCCGAAGATGGACAAAAAAAGGTACAATCCTGGCCTCCATGCCAATAGTGAACCTGAAAATCAGGCTCTGGTGGATTTTATTGAAAATCAAAAACCCCGGTTTATTATCACTCTCCATTCCTGGAAACCCCTGTTAAACACCAATGGAGATTGTTATTCCGTGGCCACAGCCATTGCAGCCCACACCAATGACAGAATAACCGATGATATTGGGTACCCAACTCCCGGTTCCCTGGGTGTCTATTGTGGACTGGAGCGACAGATTCCCACATTGACCTATGAATTGGAACGTGGTCTCAATGCCCAAAGTGTTTTAAAAAAACACACACCTGCCATTATAGAGGGCCTAAAGATGCTGGAGTGCTGATGAAAGAGCAAAAAAAAGAACAAATGGAAGAACAGATTGAAGAAATATTTAAAAATCCGGAAGACAGGCTGCAAAACCATTCTGATCTCATTGAAAAAGTCATTTCAAAACTCAATGAAGGCCAATTAAAAGTTTGTGAATGCCTCAATGGAAAGTGGCAGGTCAACCAATGGGTGAAAAAAGCCATCCTTCTTTATTTTCGTTATAAAAAAATGGAGCCTATTCTGAGTGGTCCTTTTAGCTATTTTGATAAGATTCCACTAAAGCAATGGAATGAAAAAAGCAATGTTCGGGTGGTTCCCCAGGCCCTGGCCCGTTATGGTTCTTTTATTGATGAGGGGGCCATTCTTATGCCCAGTTATATTAATATTGGAGCCTTTGTTGGACGGGAAAGTCTGATTGACACCTGGGCCACTGTGGGGTCCTGTGCCTATATCGGTGAGCGTGTTCATCTCTCTGGAGGGGTGGGTGTTGGTGGTGTTCTTGAACCCCTGCAGGCCCGTCCTGTCATTATTGAAGATGGCTGTTTCATTGGGAGCCGCTCCGTTTTAGTGGAAGGTGTTCATGTTGAAAAGGCCTCGGTTATTGGAGCTGGTGTGACAATCACGGGTTCAACAAAAATACTTGATGTCTCCGGCCCAGTGAAAAAAGAATATAAAGGTTTTGTGCCTGGAGGTTCCGTGGTCATTCCGGGCAGTCTGAAAAAGGAATTTCCCGCCGGACTGTACAACGTGCCCTGTGCCCTGATTATTGGTCAACGTAAATTTTCAACGGATGAAAAAACATCTCTCAATGAGGCTTTGCGGAAATACAAGGTTCCTGTCTGATGACTTATTCTGTCTGTTTGAATAAGGATCGCTTTAAGTTTTCAGCCACACATTTCACTGTTTTTTCAGAAAACAGGGCCGAGCATCTTCATGGCCATAATTACCAGGTGACATTGAATATCCACTTTAGGGACATTCACCAAAGCACCGGGCTTGTGACAGAGTTTTCAAAACTGAAAAACATTTTAAAAAACCTTTGTGACAGTCTGGATGAAAAGGTTCTTCTCCCGACACAGTCTTCTTTTGTGGAAATAACTGAAACCAAGGGTAATATTGAAGTCAGATTTAAAAATCGTTTTTACTCTTTCCCAAAAGAAGATTGTAACCTGCTTGATATTGTTAACACTTCATCTGAGTGTCTGGCTCAATGGCTTTACAAAAATCTGGATGTTCCCCTTAAAAATATTGGGGCCAGAGATTTTTCAGTCACACTGCAGGAAACACAGGGGCAATCCATCACTTTTTCAAGCGATTCTTAGCGGGTTAAAGGCATTTAATGTTATCAATACAGGTGTTTGTAAATTTAATCTGATCATTCTGACCAGGATATCGTCGTCTTGTTTTTATAAAGAATTGGGTGTATTTTTGAAAACAAACCTCAATTCCCTGGGAAAAAGCCCCTTCATAACTCTGGGCTATGAATTCCTGCTCCCCCATCTCTTCTGTCCTGACAACACAAATATTTCCCTTCATGGGGATAGGAATCTCCTGCACACTCTTTATTGTTATGAACTCCTGATGAACAGCATAACTGGCAATTTTTCTTGTATCCTCGGCATAGGCCTTTGATCCAACAAATAAAACACCAATGATAAAAATCCTGATGATAATTATAAAAATGATGTGAATAATGCCTCCCCCTTGTGATTTCTTTATTCTTTAACAAAGCAAATGGCAGGCCAGTTTCTTTTTTTGTTTGCTTAAATAGTTGTAATTATTGAATTCTATCAACCTCCTCCATTGCCGTTCGATAAATTCCCCAATCATTATAACAGGTTGGGAAAATGACCCGTTGGCTGCCAGCAACTTTGGGAAGGAGACACTGTAACCTGTTGTTATTATTTGAAAATCCAACGGACAGCAGGGGTTTCATATCGAGACAGGCCGTTTAAAATCTTAAAAAGAGACATAAAATTAGCCATTTCATATTGAGACAAAGACCAGAATATTATACTGATTCCCCTTTCAAATTTCAACTATAAATATTATAGAGTCTGTCTGGTCATTCGAGATTGGCAGGCCATTTCTGTTCAAAATTCAGAGAAAATATTCTCTGCATTCAAAAAAAGAAAAATGGCGGAGGGGTCACCTGTTTATTTGAATTATCAGACAGACTCCATTATAATCACAATGTGATTTCCAGTCTGACCAATAACCAACAATGATGACAAATCAAGAGGTGCAACAATGAAACTCAATTTAAATGCCAAAAACCCCTCCCCTAACCAAATTCACTTTTTCTTTAAAAAAGCCTCTGCCAAAAACTTCGACTTTTCCCCCTCTCTTCCCGGGGAAATAAAACAGGCTCTCTCACAAACTCTCAGGACTGAAGGCTTAAAAACGGATTTTGGCCAGACATTTTTTTTCCGAAATCATAACAAAGCTCATCATCTCTGTATTAACTTGGGAAAAAACAAAAAACCGGGACATGAAGAGATACGGGAAATTTTTGGTCGGATATACAAAAGGTTTGAATCAGAAAAAGTTTTTGATTTCAGTGTTTCCCTGGACTCCTTTCCCTGCACTGACAAAAGTCAGGCTTTTAAGGCCATGGTGGAGTCACTGATTATGAGCGACTATTGCTTTGACAGGTTTAAAAAGAAAGGAAAAACCAGGCCTGGTTTCAAAGTATTTTTTCAAAGCAAAAAAGAGGATCAGCGTTTGAAAAAACATCTGATTGAGTCTGAGATTATTGCCAAAGGGGTTAACTTTGCCCGTTACCTTGGAGACTGTCCTGGTAATTTTATGACTCCCCGTCAATTGGGTGAAGAAGCCAAAAAATCAGAAAAAGAGACAAAGCTGAAAGTGACTCTTTGGGATAAGGCTCGTATTGTCAGGGAGAAAATGGACTCTCTTATCGGTGTTTCCAATGGCAGCGATCAGGAACCACGCTTTATTATTATGGAGTACAAGGGGGCCGGTCCTTCAAAAAAAACCATCTGTTTTGTGGGTAAAGGTCTGACTTTTGACAGTGGTGGAATTTCCATAAAACCTTCAGCCAATATGGAGGAAATGAAGTTTGATATGTGTGGGGGTGCGGCTGTGATTGCCGCTCTGTCCACTATCGCCAGACTGAAGTTGAAGGTCAATGTCATGGGCTTTGTGCCGGCCAGTGAAAATATGCCGGGACCTTCAGCCAACAAACCCGGAGATATCCGTAAGGCCCGCAATGGAAAAAGCATTGAAATTAATAATACAGATGCTGAAGGGCGACTGATTCTGGCCGATGCCCTTTCCTTTGCCAGTGAAAAAAAACCGGCCTGGATTGTTGATGCAGCCACCCTGACCGGGGCCATGGTCATTGCCCTTGGCAACATCCATACAGGTTTTTATTCCCGCAACAGGGAGCTGGCTAAAAAGATCAAAGAGGCTGGAGAAATTTCCGGTGAGGAAGTCTGGCAAATGCCCCTTTGCGATCATCATTCCATGGATATGAAAGGTTATTACGCTGATCTCACCAACGTGGCTCCG
The DNA here is from genome assembly GCA_965218815.1 of Bdellovibrionales bacterium. Lineage (GTDB taxonomy): Bacteria > Bdellovibrionota > Bdellovibrionia > Bdellovibrionales > JAGQZY01 > JAGQZY01. The sequence goes on from CBDCLX010000002.1 coordinate 2,933,456, forward strand.
TCACGACAGGCGGGAAGTGCCACGGCTGCCGCTTTTCTCGAAAATTTCGTGACTGATGACATTCCCTGGGCTCATTTCGACATTGCCGGAACAGCCTGGAATGTGGGAAACCGTCAGAGTTACGCACGGACCAAAGGAGCCAGTGGAGTCATGGTCCGAACCTTTGTTCAGATGGCCATTCACACTTCTTTATCTTAGCGTAAAAAACCCATACAGAAAAAAATTTTCTGTTTCAGTATAAAATAGGCGACAAAACTTACCGGGAAAAGATGAAAAAACAATCTTTTATTATTGGAAGGTCCAAGCACTGTGATATAAGAATTGATTTTGAAATAGTCAGTCGCAAGCATATTCAGATATTCTTTGAAGATGGGTTTGTCAAAATCATGGATCTGGGTTCCACTAATGGAATATTCCTGAACGGCAGAAAACTAACCCCCCACAATAAATATAAATATATGATAGGCAGTGAACTTTTCATCAAAAACAGTGCCGGTCAACGTTGTAATCTTCAAATTCTCAATAAAAAAACATGACAAAATTACGATATGAAAACGTCGATACAGAAAACTCTTTAACAAACTCTGTGGAGTGATCGGAGGGGATCACCCCCCCTTCTGTCCTTTTGGTCTTCTCCCCGGACTTTTTCTCCTTTTCCGGGTGGCTCCATGGAATAAAAATTCAGAAACAGAACCACATTAAAAATACTTTTATAACTCCCCGGACTTGCCACCTCTTGGATTTGCCACTTCTCAGACTTACTCACCATTAAGATTTGTAAGGAGCCGAATGTATTCCTTTTCACTTTCATAAACCATACAGCTTAAAAAATTTATAAATGGCCTGTGGTTATTTTTATTCCCCTGATAAGCACAGCTCAAATACTGGGACCTGTAAATCGGCGGCACAATTGTAATCACATATCCTTTTTGCATAAGAATCAAATTCATCAGCAATCGGCCCATTCGTCCATTTCCATCAAGGAAAGGATGAATGGTCACAAATTTATTGTGAGTTATCGCAGCAAATTCCACTGGATGGTATTTTTCATTGATCTTGGGAAGTTCATCAACAAATTTCTTTATCAAAACAGGAATGTCTTTAGGCTGTGGTAACTCAATATCCACCCCTGTAATCATAACCCGCTCTGTTCTGTACTTTCCAGCTTGACTTGAATCCACTTTTTCATAAAAAAGACGATGAAGTTTCAAAATATTTTCTTCTATAAATCCATCCTTTTGTGCCAGGTCATAAAGAAAATCATAGGCTTTAGAATGCCCCTGTGCCTCTTGGTGATCTCTTAAAGGTTTTCCTCCAATAGTTAAACCATTTTCAAGAACAACCTTTGTTTCCATTTCTGTTAAAGTATTACCCTCTAAAGCGTTACTGGAATAAGTAAAACCAATTCTGTAATGTTCACGAAGCATTTTTGATTGACTCTCAGACAGGGGTCTTTTTTTATCAATCTCCTTTTTGAGACTATCAACATCTGAAATTCTATTTTCAAAACTATTCATATTCTTTTTCCTGTGGGAATCTATTTATCATATTTAAGACATTATGTGCAAAACAGAACAATTGTCAAATCCACCGGAGCCTGAACGGCCGGCCTGTTGATTGGAAACAATTTGACTCAAAAATACAACACACATTGGATCTAATGTTTGGTTTGGTTGCCAGGTTTTAAGGTAACAAGCCGATATTGTTTGCCCGATGACTTCAGGAAGTTGACAAAATACTGAAATTCTCCCTTCACATCATCAGGAATGTTATCAATGCCAGCCCAGAAAATCAAAGATTACAGAATTTTACAACTGTTTTGGATCCATGATGGCTGTTTTGTAATAGCTATAACAGAAGGGAATTATTTTTTGTAAGGCGATTTTTTTAATGATTTAAAAGAATTTTTTTCATAAAAAATTTTTTGAGACTGTTTTAAGGGAAAAATTCTCACACTTTGATGAAAAGTCAGCTTCTAAACTTGAAAGGCACTTTGGTTGGCAGGTCTTTTTTAAAGGAGGGTCCGTGGTGAACCCAACTGCCGAGGATTTCTTAGTCATTCAAAAAAAATCTTTTTTATTTCAATTTGCCTGTTGACAACTTTCTAAAAAACACAGTAATCTATTTATTGTATAAAAAATCTTTAAAAGAAGGTTGATTTAAAATGAAAGAGTATCATTTATGATAAGAAAAATCAATGACTTAGCTGATATTTACCCAGGGCAATCCATTCGTGGAAAAATAAACCATAAACCTGGTGGTGAGTATTGCATTGTCCAGATGAGGGATGTTTCACCTTCCAGGGGCTTTCAGAAGGCCAACCTGTGCCGGATGGACCTCAAGTCTGGAACTCCAAAATTGATAAAAAAAGGGGACCTCCTTTTCATTTCAAAAACCGGACCTGGAACCTCCCCCTTCAGTATTGTTGTGAAAGAGGAAATCAAAAATCTTATCGCCTCACCCCTTTTTTATATCATTCGGGTCAAAAGCAAAGAAGTTCACCCTGAATACCTCAGTTGGTACATCAATTTCAGTTCCCAAAGTCGAAGATTTTTTAAAAAAAATGCCATGGGAACCATGGTTTTAAATGTTAGAAAAGAGACTCTTTCTGAAATGGAAGTTATTTTACCACCTCTTTCCATTCAGGAAACATTTGTTGAATTGATAAAACTTGCTTCCAAAGAGCATCAAATCATGGATAAAATCTATCAAAAAAGAAAACAGCTTATGAACTCAATAATCACAAATTCCTTTTCCAGAGCAGGAGAACAAATATGACGAAAACCACAAAAGTCACCCAGGAGGAAGTGAACCAAATCCTATGGAAAGCCTGTGATACCTTTCGGGGGATTTTAAACTCCGCTGATTATAAAAACTATATTCTCCCCATGCTTTTTTTAAAATACATCTCCGATACCTGGGATGAAAAATATGAAAAGATCAAAGCGGAGTACAAAGGAAATAAGAAGCGAATCCAGTCACGACTGAAAAGAGAACGCTTTGTTATCCCTGAAGGTTGCCTTTTCAAAAACCTCTACGACAAAAGAGAGAAATCAAATGTCGGGGAACTCATCAATACAGCCCTTGAAAAAATTGAAGATGCAAACAAAGAAAAGCTTGGTGGTGTTTTTAGAAACATAGACTTTAACTCTGAAGCCAAACTGGGGCAGACAAAGGATCGAAACGCCCGCCTGAAACATTTGCTTGAGGATTTCAACCACCCAAAGCTCAACCTGAAAATGAGCCATATAGGAAAGCTTGATATTATTGGCAATGCCTATGAGTTTCTCATCAGTCGGTTTGCAGCCAGTGGCGGACAAAAGGCCGGTGAGTTCTACACTCCGGCGGAAGTCTCAGACCTTATTGCAAGGCTTGTTGAACCACAGAGGGGGGACCGGATCTGTGACCCGGCCTGCGGTTCAGGCTCCCTGCTTTTTAAATGTGCCAACCAGCTTCTTAAAAAAGGGGAAAAAGACTTTCATCTCTACGGTCAGGAAATCAATGGGGAGACCTACGCCCTTGCCAAAATGAATATGTTCTTGCACGGGGTGGATAACTCAAAGCTTGAGTGGGGGGATACCATCAGAAACCCCAAACTCATACAGTCCAGGACCACAATAAAATTTGAAGTGGTTGTGGCCAATCCTCCCTTTTCCCTTGATAAATGGGGTCATGAGGAAGCCTCAAACGATCCTTTTAAGAGGTTTCACCGGGGGATCCCACCAAAAACAAAGGGGGATTTTGCCTTTATCTCACACATGGTTGAGACCATAACGGAAAACAACGGAAGGGTTGGGGTTGTGGTCCCCCACGGAGTGCTTTTCAGGGGCTCCACTGAAGCAAAAATCAGACAAAAGCTCATTGAGGAGAACCTTCTTGACACTGTTATCGGCCTTCCAGCCAATTTGTTTTTTGGCACAGGAATTCCCGCAGCCATTCTTGTTTTCAAGAAAAACAGGAAGGATAACTCTGTTTTCTTTGTTGATGCCAGTTCCGAATACCAGGACGGGAAAAACCAGAACAAACTCAGGGAACAGGATATAGAGAAAATTGTAAGAGCCTTCAAAAAAAGAAAAGATGTGGACAAATACGCTTACAAAGCCAGTCTCAGGGAAATCAAGGAAAATGATTTTAACCTCAACATCCCAAGATATGTGGACACCTTTGAAGAGGAGGAGGAGATCGACATCAAAGCCGTCCAGAAAGAAATTGAAGGTTTGGAGTCAGAACTTACAAAAGTCCGCAACCAAATGGACAAATACCTCAAGGAGTTGGGGCTGTGAGAAAAAAGAGGAAAGCAAAAAAGAAGGAGAAAGCGATGGTTAAAAAGACAACCCAAGCTTCGACCATTCGATCATCTGCGGCTGAATACTTGACCTTTGTAGCCGCCATTGGCGATTCGGAATCCAGTGTTGAGATGCGTTATGAAGATGAGAATATCTGGCTCACGCAAAAGATGATGGCAACCCTGTATGGCGTTTCGGTTTCTGCAATCAACCAGCATTTAAAGCGGATATTTGCGGATAATGAGTTGGATGAAAGCTCAGTTATTAAGCAATACTTAATAACTGCCACAGATGGAAAAAACTACAATACGAGGCATTACAACCTGCAGGCCATTATTGCCGTTGGTTTTAAGATTGAAAATGAACGTGCCGTTCAGTTCCGTAAATGGGCCAACCGTATCGTAAAGGATTACACCATTCAGGGTTGGACGATGGATGTGGAGCGTCTCAAAAAAGGCGGTAGCATTCTGGACAACGATTTCTTTGAACACCAGCTTGAAAAGATCAGAGAAATCAGGCTTTCCAAACGCAGGTTCTATCAGAAAATCACCGATATTTATGCAATGTCATTGGATTACGATTCTACCGCAACTGCAACGAAACGCTTCTTCTCTGCTGTTCAAAACAAAATGCACTACGCCGTTCATGGCCAGACTGCTGCTGAGGTCATTGTGAATCGTGCCGATCACAAAAAGGAGAAAATGGGCTTGACCAATTGGGAGGGTACACCAGAAGGCAAAATCCACAAGTACGATGTAGCCATTGCTAAAAACTACCTGTCTGAATATGAATTGGCACAAATGCAGCGGATTGTATCGGCCTATTTAGATATGGCTGAAATGCAGGCCATGCGTAAAATCCCCATGACCATGGCCGACTGGGAGGAACGCTTAAGTGGCTTTCTGAAATTATGGGATCGTGAAATTTTAAAGGATGCTGGCAAGGTGAGTGCCGAAATTGCCAAAACCCATGCAGAAAGTGAATTTGAAAAATACCGCATTGTTCAAGATCAACTTTATGAATCGGACTTTGACAAACAACTAAAAGCACTTGAAGTCCTTGAGAAGGAAATAACAAATCATAAAGGGCAACGCCCTGAATCTACAGAAGAGGATGGGGTCTTATCAAGAAAAAAACCGCAAGAGGAGAGAGAGTAGAAAGTGAGATTGAGAAATACCGAATTGTTCAGGATCGGTTGTTTGAATCTGATTTTGATAAGGAAATAAAAAGTATTGAGAAGAAAGTCTTATTGAAAGAAGACAGCCATAAAGTAAAGAGTAAGGAAAAAGAGAATAAAAAGTGATTTTTGAAAAAAGCTGATAAAATGTTGTTATTATATTACAACAAACCATTTATTATATTGACGGTTAATAATATAAACTATTGAAAATAAAGAATAAAAATGTATTGTTTTTTAATTACAACATTTTTCTGGCAATCCACCAAATATTGTAATAATATTACAAAAAAAGGAGAGCTTATGACTTTTGGAGAATTATTTAAAAAACTGAGGATCAGACTGGGGCAGACCTTGCGTCAGTTTTGTGAGGAAAATGACTTTGACCCGGGAAATATTTCCAAATTGGAAAGAGGACTTTTACCGGCTCCACAATCGGAGAAAAAGCTCAGATCTTACACGAAAGCTCTAAGCATTCGTCCGGGAGATGATGAATATATCGAGTTTTTTGATCTGGCAGCAGTGTCCAACAAAAATTTTACAGTCAAAAACATTGAAAATCAGGACTTATTAAACAAACTTCCGGTATTGTTCCGCACATTGGATAAAAAAGGTCTCACGGAAGAAAAGCTTGAAAAAATCATCAAAATTGTTAGGGATGAGGCAAGTGAATAAATATATCAGCTACGAAAAGATAGAAAAACATAAAGACATTATCAGATCCATCACCACATTGGGACAGTGGAAGAATTATTTATTGGGTCAGGGAATGGGAAGGGCCATTTATGAGATTCAGGCTGATAATTTTGCAGGATGCCTGTTAATGCCCCAACCGGAAGTCATCCAAAAATTTCATATTCAGAAAACCAAAGCCATTGAAAAATTTGAAACTGCCGACATGACTAGACCTGACGATAAAACTTTAATTTCATTTATAGCCAATGAAGCTGCCCGTCAGTTTAATGTTTCTCCAAGAGCCGCCGAAATTCGTTTATTAAAAGTTTTGCCTCTTCACCAGAATTTGTGAATGAGTGGAGGTTCAGGTAATCTTCCAAGGGAATGATATAAAGCTATTTTAATGGATTTGTACTCCCTAAAACCGTAAGATTTTCTCATAGTCAGTTTTACTTTGTTGTTTAAACCCTCTACAATCCCCGATGAAAATTGTTTTTTGGCCCTAAACCAATTGAGAATGAGATCCTTATGTCGTCGAATCATCTTGGCTTCATGTTTCAAAGGCTCTATCCGGGAACGCATGACTTTGGTTGTCCAGCGAGCCAGAAACTTATCCGCCCATGAGGGGGATAAATAATCCCAAAAGAATTGGAACTCTTCTTTTAGTAAATAGGCCCTGACGCTCCTGAGGTTGTATTGTAAAAGTTTCTTCAAACCAACCTCCTGTTTTTCTGTCAGATTCTCTGAGTGCTTTAATAAAAGCCACCTGGAGTTTGTTAACACAGGGTCATATCCATCCGCTTTCATCTGACGATGCTCTCCCGCTCTCACTTTATCTATTGCTTTGTTAATCCGAGCAACGATATGAAAACGGTCCAGGATATGAGTGGCTTGAGACACTCGATCCTTTATAACCTTCAAATAAGGTTTCCACATATCTGAGCAAACGTATTCAATAAGTTGTGTTCTTCTTGTCCCCAGCATATCAAAGAACTTTGAAAAAGTTTCCTCTGTCCGCTCTTTTCCAATCCAAAGTAAACGGACACATCCGGAGTTGATCTGATAAACTAAAGTTAGATATTTATGCCCCTTTTTCCACTGAATCTCATCAACTCCAATAGCCCTGACACTCTCTAAACAGCGATGGGAAAGGCCCCACTCAACGATAAACTCCACAGAGCGAAAAACCTTCCCCCAACTTGTTCTAAACCGAACTGACACCTCTTTCCATGACAGCACCTTGGCCCAATTTGCCAGAAATTGCATATAGACTTTGGTTAATTGGTTTTTTCCATCACTCCATGGAGTTTTTTCAACTTTAACTCCACACCAAGAGCAGTTGACTCGTCTCATTTTATAACAGAAGAACACGGGAATTCCCCAGATAGGAATAAATTCAAATTTTCGTGCCTTCGGGGATGTATCATAAATAGAAGCCTCCTGATGGCATCCCGAACAAATGGGGATACCATTTTTTCGAGGGTGAATTTGAACATGAATACAAGTTTCCCCGCCCTCGGTGAATAAAGTTATTCTCCCGTAAACAAAAGACTTGAATTTGTAACATTTATTTAGGATAGTCTTTACCAGCATCTTTTCGCCCTTTTTTGGTTGTTGTTTTCTCAAATTATGATTTACTGGAATCTGGCGGGAGATGCTATTTCAATATGAATCTTAATGCACTAAAAATGTGATTCGTTGAGCGGGGATGCTCAACGAATTGGGGTGTGGGGCAGAGCCCCATATCAGCCAGGATGGCTGTCCTTATTTATTCCACGAAATGACATTTAGAAGTTAAAAAGGGCTTTTTTTATCCACATCTTCTGGTGAATATCCAAAGTTTTAGGATTGGAGAGAACTTAAAATGATTGATTTATACCAAAGACCATTTGTTTTTCATGCTTTTTTCATAGAGAAATTCCATGGAAATTCAAACATAATCAGTATAATTTGTGTAACAAAAATTTTTAACATGGCAAAAAAAGATGGTGGGAGAACACTGCTTGAAAAATCCCATGAAGAAGAAACCTACAAAAAACCCCCGGCCTTTAAACCCATCAGCTATAAATTCGCTAGGAAGTTGAAGTTATGAAAAGGAGATATTGTATGAAAAAATTCATTTTAAAAACCTTTACTTTGTGTTTGATAAGTTTAACATTTTTCACAGAAATGACTTTTGCACAGGAAAGTGATTCCAATAAAAATACAATCACACAAACAATAAATGATTCCAATATTAAATCATCCGAGGAAACAGCAAATGGTTCTGGTAAAACATATTCTAAACAAACAAATGATAAGTCAAACATAGAACAAAATAGAAATAATAAAAATGATAATAAAAAAAGTCGTTGCTATTTTTTTATAATACAGGCAATATTTTTATTTTTAGTATTTTTTGGTTACCCTTTATTTTGTCTTCTCAAATATTACTTCATAAAAGAAAATAAAGATTCTTCTCCTTTGAGAGGACTTGATCTTCCCAAAGGTTCGGTAAGGGCCATGATTGCCATAGCTATCATAGGTTCTTATCTTATCACTCTTTCTATAGGGTCTTTAGTGATTTCGGATGATTATTTTGATAAAATTATTGCGGCTTTTGGAGGTCTTGTCGGAGCTGTCGTTGGGTTTTATTTTGGAAGCAGGAACAGTGATCGTGGTGATGGCAAACCAGATACGAAAAGTAAGGATAATAAGAACCCTAACCAGGATGCTAATTAAAATTTACTTAGTGAGGTAAAATAGATGCTTGATGAAAATAAAACGGATTATTTAATAAATGCTTTGCAAGCAGGAAAAGTTTCTCTTTTCTTAGGATCAGGTTTTAACGAAGGTTCTCTGACAAACAAAGGTCAGTCAATAGCCGACAACCAAACATTAATAAAGAAACTTTGGGAATTCAATGGATACTCTGGAGAGCCTAACCAGGAAGATACATTAACTTTTGTTTATCAGTCCACACTTACAAAAAACCCTAATAAATCAGAATTGTCAAATCTTCTGAGAGAGAACTTGGAAGTCAACAGTTATCCTGAGTGGATGAAAATATTACCTCTTTTTTTTTGGAGAAAGATTTATTCAACAAACATTGACAACCTTGTGGAAAAAATTTATTCAGACTCTAGCTCCAGTAGAGTTAATTCTCAAATTTTAAATCCAGTAAATGGTCAAACTGATGACTATTGTGAACGTGATACGACTTTTCATAAACTAATAAAAGTTTCTTTACATGGCACCTTGGGGAGTGCTCCTGATAAAATCACTTTTGGAATTTTTCAATATGCAGCAAGATCTAATGAAAAATATGATCCATGGTATTATGATTTCGTGTATGAATATTCAAATTTTCCATTTATTTTTATTGGTTCAAAATTAGATGAGCCTATATTTTGGCAGTATTTAGAAGCAAGAAAAGAAAAACATGGTAATCAGGAAAGAAGACCTCGGTCATTTATTATAACTCCAGATATTTCTCCTGCACGCAAGTATATCTTATCAAAATATAATATTCATCATATTCCAAAAAAAGCAAAAGACTTTTTCCTTTGGTTAAATGAGTTGTTCCCAGAAAAACCAAATCGAATGGATGTAATCAAAAAGTCTGAACCTGATCTTATTCTAATTGCAAAAGCTTTAGCTCAAAATGTATCTCGTAAAACTATCAAATCTCTAAAAAGTTTTCTTGATGAATTCCAAAATGTTAAACCAGTTAAACCAGATCCTGCACATCGTAAAACATTTTTTCATAGTGGAGCAGTGCCAACTTGGCAGGATATTGCACATAAGCTGGATGCAAAAAGAGATATTACGGATGAAATTTATGATAATATTTTTTCGATAAAAGAAGATAACAAACCAAAATACATTTTTGTTCATGGAACTGCCGGTTCAGGGAAAAGTACAGTAGCAAAAAGATTAGCATGGAATCTATCTTCTAACCAATTTCAAGTTTATTTCAATGAAAGCAGTCATATTCCAATTTTTTCTTTAATCAAAGAGTCAGTTGAATATATTGGTGGTCATCCTATTTTTATTATTGATGATGTTCATAAAAATATTCAATCAAATAAAGACTTTATTAAAAAATTGAATGACATGAATTTTCAAGCATCTGTAATTGCTTTTTCAAGATCATCAAGTGTAGATAATTTAATTGTTAGTCTTGAAAATTCAGTAGAATTAAAAGAATACTCCTTAAAAGACCTGTCTCTTTCTGAAATAAAGAATATCTTATCAGTTCTTGATGAAACTGGAATGTTAGGTAAACTTCAGGGGCTACCCATGGAGAAAAGGATTGAAGAATTTCAAGTAAGAGCCAAAAAACAAATTTTAGTGGCTATGAAAGAAGCAACACAGGCTAGAGCTTTTGGTGAAATTATTAAGCAAGAATACAAAGAAATTGAAAATGAAGAAGCTCGCAAACTTTACCTTTTAACTTCCTTAGTAACTGCTCATGGATATTCACTACCAAAAACATTTTTTATAGGAGCCATGGATATTGCTCCAAATAAATGTTTAAACTTTTTAAATAGAGACCTGAGAGGTCTTATTATTGATATGAATGAAAAATTTATTGCCAGACACCCTCTTATAGCTGAGCATATCGTATCAACAGTTGAAGACCTACAAACATTAAAGAACTGTTATCTTGATATTCTGAGCAGATTGTCTTCTTTACTTGGTTTAACATCTAACAAACATGATAAAAATTTTAAAATGTACAAGTCTTTAATTAAGCATGAACTTTTGATAAAATATTTTGGAATAGAGGAATTATATTTTGTTAGAGAGATATATGACAGTATAAAAGAGAAACGCAAACATGATTTTCACTTTTGGCTTCATTATAGCAATCTTGAACTTGAAAATGACTCCCTGGATTTGGCTAAAACCTATATCAGTTCAGCAAAATCTTTGTTGGAATCGGCAAATCAGTCAAATGATTTTGTTGAACTTACTGAGATTCAAATTGATATGAAGAAAGCAATCTATTGTCCTGAATCTGTCGAAGCCAATAATTTATATGAAATCTCCTGTGAAAGAATTAAAATAAATCAGGAGAATTTTTATTTGAAAGCCAAAAATCAAATGCCCAATACATGGGTGCAATCAAAATTAGGGAATATTTGTGAAATAATACAAGATGGAACTCATTTTTCTCCAAAATCAAAAAGTGGTCCATGCAAGTATATCACCTCAAAAAATATTCGGTTTGGAAAGCTAGATATAACAAGTCTTTCTTATATTTCTCAAGAGGAGATGTCCCGTGCAATTTAGTGATGTTCTTCTCACAAAGGACGGGGCTAATACCGGGAATGCGTCATTAAATACAATAGAAGGTGAATTTAGTTTATTATCAAGTGTTGCTTTATTAAGAGCAGATAATAAGAAAAGCTGCAATGAATTTCTTTTACAATATATATTGAGTCCGAAAATGCAATATATTATTAAAAATGAGATGATCGGACAGGCCATAACTAGACTAACTTTAAAAAGAATAAAATTGCTTCCAATCATCCTCCCTCCCCTCACAGAACAAAAAAAGATTGCGGAGATTCTTTCAACCTGGGATCGGGCTATTGAACTGACTGAAAAATTGATTGAAGCCAAGGAGAAGAAAAAAAGAGGACTGATGCAACAGCTCCTCACTGGCAAAAAACGCTTCCCTGGGTTTAGTGGGAAGTGGGAGAAAAAGAAATTAGATGAGATCGTTGAGTTTTATAAGGGAAAAGGGTTATCCAAAAAAGATATATCAAAAGATGGTTCATTTAAATGTATTCACTATGGAGAACTATTTACCAAATACAATGAAAATATAGAAAATATACTCAGTTTTACAGAACATAGAAAAAATATGTTTTTCTCAAAAAAAATGATGTTCTCATGCCAACCTCAGATGTTACACCTACAGGTCTTGCTACTGCCAGTTGTATCAACGAGGATGATATAATTTTAGGAGGAGATATTTTGATTATTAGATCTGACAAACGTGTTTTAAATGGAAAATTTCTTTCTTATTTTATAAGGTTTAATAAAAATAAAATTATGCGTTTAGTCTCAGGAACAACCGTTTATCATATTTACGGATCTGATGTGAAAACTTTTCAAATATTGCTTCCTTCTAATGAAGAACAAAATAAGATCGTATCAACCCTCTTAAATTCCAATGAAGAGATAAAAATTCTTAAAAAGAAATTGAAAAAATTGCATGAATCAAAGAAAGGACTGATGCAACAACTTTTAACAGGAAAAAGAAGAGTAAAGGTCCTTTAGGAGATATTTCATGTCAAAAAGCCGAACATTTTCCTTATATCTTCTCAAAAAGGGCTATAATGCAAGTAATGCATTAAAGCCTGAGAACTCACTCGAAGATATTTCTGAGAAATGTTCTGCCCTTCCTCAAGGAACCACTCTATATGTTATGGATAAGCCCCCAACCTCCATCGGACGTTTTGGTATGAATAAAAAATATTTTATGAAGAATTTCTCATTGAAAGGAGATATTGTTTATGAATAAAAAAGAGTTAAATACAATAGAAGTGGCAAAAAGTAACTTTAAGAAGAAACTGCTGAGTTTTAAAAAATCTTTGCAGTCTTTTAAAGAAATTTATTCTTCCTATTTGGAAGAGCCGAATCAAAAAGTTTCCCAAATGGCTTTGATTAAAAGTTTTGAAATTACTTTTGAATTAAGCTGGAAAACCCTACAGTCTTTTTTAAAGTCCCAGGGCTATATTGAAGAGAACTCACCAAAAGGTGTTATAAAATCAGCCTTTAACAAAGACATTATTGAAAACGGGCAATTATGGATAGATATGCTGGATTCCAGAAATAGATTATCCCATGTTTATGACGAGAGTCTGTTGAATGAAGTGATTCAAAAGATTTCCAGAAATTATTTAGAAGAAATAGAAAAACTTTATAAGAAGTTGGAAGAGAAAGACTGATGGCTTTTGGTTTATCCCAGGAAACACTTGAACAGTTAAGAAGTGTGTTTGAAAAATATCCTGAGATTACCCAGGTAAAAATCTATGGTTCACGGGTGACAGATCATTGTAGAAGAGGTTCAGACATTGATCTGGCTTTTTTTTCTGAATCTGAAAAAAATCTGTCATCCAGTCTTTCATGGGATCTGGATGATCTTCCAAGCCCTTATTTGTTTGATTTGGTCCATTACAATAAGCTGAACAAATGTTCGTTAAAAGAAGAAATAGATAAATATGGCAAGATTATTTATAAGAAAAATTGAGTCCTTGATCTTCTCTAAAACTATAGCAGAGTTTGGAAGATCAGAGGTTTGTTTCCAGAAAATTGAAAAAGAAGTCACAGGGTCTATGATGTTCGGAATAAAGTTCGGTATAAAGAGAATTTTAGAAGAATTAAAAAACAGCACTAATCAGATAGAAACCAAAAGGAGACAGCCTATGGTCAGCTTAAAAGAAATCCTCCAACTCCACAGCCAGTGGCTTAAAGTTTGCCCACTGCCTGAAGAGAACCATCAGGCTTTGTGGAAATGGATTCGTATGCGGTTTAACCATACCTCAAACCATATTGAGGGAAACACTCTCACCTACAATGAAACCCAACTGCTTCTCATTCACGGGCGGACTTCAGGGGATCATAAGCTCCGGGAGTATGAAGAAATGAAAGCCCACAATGTGGCCTTTAGCCACATGATGAGGCTTTCTCAGGAAAAAAGACCTATCAATGAAGGAGATATTAGGGATCTAAATAAAATTTGTCTGAAAGAGCCTTTTTATAAGATGGCCAGGACTCCTGACGGGGAATCCACACGGAAAAAAATCATCCCTGGAGAGTACAAAACACAACCCAATCATGTTCTTACAGAAACAGGGGAGATTTTTCAGTTTGCCATACCTGAAGAAACACCATCACTGATGGCGGAACTTGTTCAATGGATGGGTGAATGGCTTAAACAGAGCTTGGAGAATCAACACAAAAATCTTGTTTCTTTTTTAGCTGAACTTCATAAGCGTTTTATACTGATTCATCCTTTTGATGATGGAAACGGGAGAGTGGTTCGTCTTTTAATGGGCTATGTTCTTGTTCGCCTGGATTTTCTCCCTATCATTATTCATGACAGAAAAGAATACATTAAAGCCATACAGTTTTCAGATGCCGGAGACATAAAACCCCTTGAGGAGTTATTTGCCACCAATATAATCATGATGCTTGAAAAAGGTCTTCTTGCCAAAAAAAGTCAGATAAATCTTGATGAACCTCTAATGGAGGTCAGGGTTCTTAATTCAGAAAGTTAAAAACTTTTTTAAGAAGTCTGTCAATAAAACCTCTGTCTTTGCGAACTGTTTTAGTTTGAAACCGACAAACGGATCTTTTCGGGAAAGAATTGATGGTCTTTATGGAACTAAAAAAATCAAATCCAATGAAGGAATTTAAAAAAGCATGAGAGCCATTCCCCTCTTCCTCCAGGTCCAGACAGGCACAGATGGGTTCAGTATAATCTTCATAATAAGATGCCTCATAGTTTTCAAAATAGGTCCATTTCCCTTTGGAACTGAAAAAGCCTTCCAAAGTGACATAATCATCATCTTCAAAACGATCCTCTGCCTGAACGCAAAATTGTCCCGATGAAGTGATAAATTTGATTTTCTCCATAGTATCAAAGCAGGACTCCATGGAAAAAACGGGTCTTCTTGTTGAAAAGCTGTACTCTTTTTCATCATAAATAAATTGACCCTCCAGGAAGAAAATGTCTTCTGCTTCAGGATCTGGATATCTAAGAGTGATGTGTCCATTAATACATTCAAGAGAAGTTAACTTTTTGGAACAAAATGAGACAGGATTTGTAAGAGCCTGTAAAGGACAACAGAATAAAAATGCCAATAAAAATATCAGATTATTCTCGATGACTTTTGAGTTTTTCATATTTTTTAATAACATCTTTAACCTCTCTGTGATCTAAAGTTTTCCTTCCCTTGTACTCCATAACGGCCTCAAGCCAGGTTGCTTTGACATCCTTCTGTTTGATTTTGGCAGAGGCAATCTCTTTTTTACGAAAAAGCCATCTGACTCCTGCCGCAATATTGAGAACGGGATCGTTAATATCTTTCAGGTCAATTTGTAACAGATGGTTGCGAAGCTCTTTTCTGTAACCTCCCAGGTATTTAACAGTGGATGTTAATATCTGCGTTAAACCGTAAGCTATCTGATCTTTTGGTGCAGGAGTTTTAATTTTCGGATCAAAAGAGGATTCAGTCATAATCAGAGCTTTGACAAGATCGGGATCGAGGGGAACTTTTGGTTTAAAAACATCATTCCAGTATTGGGTCCAGCCTGCAATGAGGGAGTTGAATTTATTTCCCCGACGGGATCCAAGATTGTTTTTACTGATCTTTGATTTTAGTTTTGGAAAGTACAAATCAGCAATACGGTGAAGTTCATCCTCATACATTACATCCTGGCCTGATGGGTTTTTTACGCAGGCTCCTTTTCTGTAATGGGCTTTAACCTGATCCCCTTTTCTTAAGTGAGCATCTACATGAGAAGAGCTTCGCCAGTGATAGCCGGGTTGGCATTTTCTCCAGGGGTGTTTTTTGGCTTTCGGCACAGTCATCCTCCAGGTTCTTTGAAGTTTTTCTAAAAACCCATTCTCTTTGATAATCAGAAAGGGATTCATAGATATTTATTATTCAATAAAATCCCGGTTTTTGGCAAAGATTTATGGAAAATCGGGTTAGGGTGTCATAGTGGATTTATTGACGAAAACAAATGCTGGCATAGTGGGGACACAGGAGGCCGCTTTCTGAATTAAAACCGCATTCGTCCTCAAAAGAGTCGTAGTTTATTCTGTGGGTTCTCTGTGTATTGGAATTGAGTCCATAACAGATTCCTTCAACAACCATTTTGGGAACCACACATTTTCTCTCCAGATCCACATACCACTCTTCGGAGGGAAGGCTTTGCCTTATGGTTTGTAATTGATTGTCAGGACTGATGGGGTCAGGGCTCATGGCACAGCGAATGATGGGGTCACCAACAGGGTTTCCTTCATCATCAAGGGGTTGATAGGTGACGTATTCTGGAAGGACAATCATAAACTGCATATCGTTGGGACAGTCCCAGGATTTCAGATCGGAAATTTTTTTGCGACTGTCGATGATATACTCAGTGATGGAGGCCAGGACCCTGGGAGGCATATCCGGTCCGGGACTTCCTCCTCCAAGGCGTGTTGGTTGTTTGAAGCGGGGCTGTATAGCCATTCCGAATACATTTTGGCGAATATCATCAATACCAGGGTTATTGATAACCTCACGGCCTGTTTCTTTTCGCAAATCCAGGAAAGATCCTGGGTGTATAAGCAGGATAAAAGATATTTTATCAGAGATCAAGATGTATTCCCACCCCGTTTTCCATGTTTTTTCTGATCTTTTTGCTTTACGAATTCCATTTTGTGTTCATTTGAATGGGGTTTTTCTTGAGAACTTATGATTCCAAACCTGATTTGATTGGAAAAGTGAATTTTTGAATAAGGGAATCCATCACAGAAAACCCGGGTTCTCCGTCAGAGTTCTCCAATGAAGAAGATTCATGAGAAATCGAAAACCTCCTCCTCTTCCGGTGGCCCCCTTGGAGAACAGGGCTCTGGAATTCCTGACTCCAGTCCCAAGTGGGTGAGAATCTTTTTGATGACTTCAGGTCCCTCTATGGAAGAGATGACTTTGAGTTTCCCCCCAGCATCCCCCATGGTTCACAAATTGTTACCCTTAATGCTTCCGGTGTGACAGGATCGGATCAGGTTCGCTATGCCAACTTCAACGGCAGACTCAATATTATGCAAAATGTTTTAAACAGACCCTTGAGGGACTATATGCTCCCCCGTGTTGATCCAGCCTCCACAGCTATGGTGAACCCCACACAGACAACCACTGTTAGTAACACAAACGCTGGTGTGACTTTAACAGTTCCCCGGAACACGGCCATGAATAGTGACGGAACCATATACTCAGGCCCCCTGTCCGTTGATATGGTTCCAACAGATGCCACCCCAAGGGAATTGCCGGAAGAGTTTCAGCCAAGCTTTATTATCACCATTCAACCCACAGGGGTGAGGTTTAATAATCCTGTGCCCATAACCTTTCCAAATACTGATAATTTACCCGCAGGAAGTGTGACTGAGCTTTTCTCTCTTTCAGAAAGGGGAGGTTTTGAGAGTGTTGGCTTTGGCAGAGTATCTTCTGATGGTCGGACTATCACTACAATAGCAGGGGGTGTGAGAAGTGCCAGTTGGCATTTTATGACTGTCATAGAACCAAGGCTTGAAAAAATCGGTCCACCGGATTCCGGTGATGGAGACAACAATGATAACGATCCTGATATGTGTGAGGGAAGTCTTTTGTGTGTGGCTTCAGGGGCATTGGGTGAGGACCATGAACTTCCCGGTTTTGTCAGTCATGGGGTCCCCATTACAATGAAAATGGGTTATAAGAATCCCCCTTCCCTTGAGTTCAGTCCCATACAATTCAGAGTTGTTTATGTCACACGCAGAGTTCCCATTGATCCCAGGAATCCCGGTAGAACTATTGCCATAAATCCACTTCCGGTTCCAAGAATGACTGTAAATACAACCATAGGTGGTTCAACTTCTCCAATGACTTCCTTTAATACCACAGATCTATTAAGCAGACCGGATACCCCCTTTGGTCTTGTCAAACACATTGAAACCCGTGGGATGGGTACAGGTATTCATTCCATTGGACTCTCAGTGGGTCTGGGTGCCTCCATGAACGGAGGGGGATCAAGAACAATGAAAAAAAGTGTTGATTATCCTGTGATCTCTCCTGACACGGAGTTCGGCATGGGTTGGAGGTTTGAGGGGCTTCACAAGCTCTATGGAATGAACGGTGATCCGGTGAGTTCCACATCCAGGAAGATCATGCTTGTCTATGGAAACTTCAAGTTCCTTGTTTTTGACAGAAACGAGGATGGCACCTACACTTCTCCCCAAGGGGATTATTCCACCCTTTCCTTTATTCCCGAACCCTTTGGGGGTTACAGCAGGGTTGCCAAGGATGGCACCAACTATGTCTTTGACCGACACGGAAAACTTGCGGGTTTTCTTGACAGGTACAACAGAAGAACCACATACAACTATGATACCAGCAGTGGTAAACTCACAGAGATTTTGTATAGTAACGGAAGCAGGACCTCTTTTGTTTACGGCTCTGACGGTTATATTGACACTATTACTGACCCCATGATGCGGGTCACACGTTTTAGTCATGATTCCACAGGTCATCTTTTGCAAATTATTGATTCTGACAATACAACCCGGACCTTTGACTATGGGGCAGATCACAGACTTCTCTCCCAGGTGGATAAAAAGCAAAGGGCCAAGAACTATGGTTATGATGAGATGGGTAACGTGGTTCAGGTCATACGTCCTGACAACACTCAGGTTGGATTGACCTCAAAGGTGACAAAGCTGACAACCCAGGGAGGGGATTCCTCTATGGTTATGGTTGATAATGACAGCAGGTTTTCCAACTTTTCAGATGCCAGGGGGAATGTGACAAAAATAGAGACCAACGCTTTTGGTTCCTCTATGAAGTCCATAGACCCTATGGGTCAGACGGTGAGTTATACAAGAGATGAAGACAACAACATCACACAAAGCACTGACAAAAGAGGAAATGATGTTACAAGAGCCTATGATTCTATGGGTAATTTAACTTCCTTTAGAGATGCACACTTCAGACAATACAGTTATGGGTATATGTCAAACCCGGCAGATAACTTTCATCAGATCACATCAAACAGAGATGCCAGGGGGAACACAACAACCTACAGTTACGACAGGCTTGGAAATTTGACAAGAATGATGATGCCAAACAGCAGGTCCACCAGTTTTACCTACAATGGGTATTTGATGACCTCCATGACTCGTGCTGAGGACATTCAGGATGTTACAACCCACTTTGAACATGATGCCAATGGGAACGTGACTATTGTCAGGGATAATGGGAGACTGATTATAAGCCAAAGGACCTATGACAGTGCGGGAAATGTTTTAACCAGCACGGATGCCCTTGGGAATACGACCACCTACACTTATGATTCCATGAACAGACTCTCAACCCAAACGGATGCCAGGGGGGGAGTTGTTCAATACGACTATGACAACATGGGAAATTTAACCTTCATCACAGATGAGAGAAACCATATCACCTCTTTTGAGTACGACGGGATGGATCGTCTGGTTAAGGTCACAGACCCAAGGCTTTTCACTGAAGAGTTTGAATACGATGCCAACGGAAATCTTATTGAAAAAACAGACAAGAATGGGGACACCATCATCAGTCAGTATGATGTGTTAAACAGGATGGAAAATAAAACCTTTCCCGATGAAAGCACTTATGTTTTCACTTATGATCCAAATAATAATCTTCTCACAGCCACAGACTCTGATTCAGATATTTCCTTCACCTATGATGAAAGATCAGATCGTTTGGCTCAGGCTTCAACAGTCAACAACAAAACAGTTCCCGATGTGGATATTTTCTACTCCTATGATGACAACGATAACATAACATCAGTTTATGATTCTGTGGCTGGAGCCGATCAGATCTTCTATGGTTATGATGAGAGTAACAGACTCATTAGAATTGGTCGCTCATCCACTGATCCTTCGTCTATTAGGTTTAGCTACAATAAACTGGACAACAGGACAGGAACTATTTACCCCAATGGAGTTACTTCCTCATACCTCTATACCCCTGGAAAACCCAACCGGTTAAGAACACTGACTCACAGTCTGACAACAACCCCTTTAAACGAGGATGGAACTTCGGGAGAGACCACAATAGAAACCCATTCCTCTTTTGTTTACTCCTATAATCTCAATGACTATGTCACAGGTGTTGATACCGTCAGGTCAGAGTTGACTGTGAACTCTCATCTGACTTATATCTATGACACTGACAATCAGTTAACCTCGGCCACAAAGCCCCAGGGCACAGGGACAGAGACCTTTACCTATGATCTTTCAGGGAACAGGTTAAGAAGAGATGAAGAGACCGTGGATTCCACATTCTCAGATAACAATGAATTGACAAATGACAAAACCTACACCTATGTCTATGACAGGAACGGAAACCTCACACAAAGAACCCATATTGCAACAGGACAAGTTACAACCTACACCTGGGATTATGAGAATCAATTAACTTCGGTAATAACAAAACCCAATGCCACGGCTGAACCAACAAGTGAGGTTTCTTACAGGTACGATGCTCTGGGAAGAAGAATACAGAAGAATGTGAATGACACCATAACCAACTATGTTTATGATAGAGACAATATCCTGTTGGAGTTTAATGCCCAGAACATGATGAAAGCCAAGTACACACACAGTGGCAGGACAGATGAAGTGATGATTATGGAAAGACCTGAGAGTCCACATACAAGTGAGAGTTTTTCAAACCAGAGATATTACTACCACCATGACCGTCTGGGTTCCACAGCAGAGATTACAAATCCATCAGGGGATGTTGTCCAACGCTATGTCTATGATTCTTTTGGAAACACCAGTATTTACAACAAAGACGGGACAGAGATTACAGAAGCCAGTACGGATTATCTGAAAAACCCATACACTTTCACAGGACGTGAACGTGATCCTGAAACAGGACTCCACTACCACAGGGCCAGATACTACAATCCAGAAGCTGGAAGGTGGATCAGTTCTGATCCTATTGGGTTTGACAGTGGGGATACTAACTTTTACAGGTATGTTTTCAACAATTCGATAAATTTTAATGATCCTGATGGAGAAATTTTATGCCCAATTGCTATTGCAGCAGGAGTATCTTATGATATATTGTCTGCTATATCAAATCAAATAGATAAAGGTGAAAAGTTAAGGAAGGAATTAGAAGAACTTAGGAGAAAAGAAAGTACATGTTCTGATCCTTCTGAACAATTGAAATATCAAAAAAAACAAATAGAATTACTCCGGAAGTACAAAAATCTTGGCTATATAGATGCAATACTTGCAACTCTTCCAGGAAGAGGTTTTGCAATAGCAGTACTTATTTGTATTGGTCTTCTATAATTTTTAAAAAAAGTGTTTGATGGATACATGAAATCAATTAAGAAAATACCAGTTTCTAAATTATTATTTTTCTGGTTTGGTATTTTTATTTTCTTCTTTTTTTTCATTTCCTTATTTATTCAAGCAATATCTATTGAAAAGTTATTTATATTTACACAGGAAAATTATAATATTGATTCATTTTTGTTTTTTATGGTTCAGAAATTTTTTAATAATGAAAGAATATTTAAATTCTTTGAGAACAATATATCTAAAATATACTTTTTTGTGGAAATGCCATTGATTTTCAGTTTTATACCAACAACTTCTTGTATTTTAGGAGTTCTTTTTTCTCGCAGACTTAAAAGAGATTTTTTATTATCTTTATGCTTTAGACTATTACTAGTTTCTTTGTTTCCGTTACCTTTATTAATCATAAGGTCTTTTGAAATTCATGATGTAAACATCCTAAGTTTTTGTGTAATACTAGAGTTTTTAACAATATTATTTTTAGATAGATTTTATAAAAGAAAAGTATTAAAATCAATGAAAAATTATCAAAAGATACTTTATTCATGTTCTTTCTATACGAAGATTGGAATAATCATTTTTTTCACAAAATTTATTATAGATACACTAACAAAAGGATTCTTATGGGAGTTTTTTCTGACTGCTCTCCTTGCAGAGTTAAATTGTTTCATTTGTCTTTTAATTATGAACAAGACACATCACTTTTATAAAAGGCATCCATCACTTTTAGAAAATAAATTAGGAAATGAAAAAAAACAGAAAGATAAAGATGTTGTTATAATGAAAAAATCATCAATGAATAAAATCCTAAAAGGAACTTGTTGGATTTTTTTTATTATTATGTCACTTCATATTATTTTTTCTCCAATTTTTTCTAAAGTATCCTCTCCTCTAACTTATACAAGCTTCTATGCAAGTTATTACGGCTGGGAGAAAATTCTTAAATTTCTCATTAAGAATGATGCTAATGTGAATGCAAGGGAAAATGGATACACACTTTTACAAGTTGCTATGTCTCGAGGGCATGAACAAATTATAACTCTTCTTATTAAAAATGGAGCTAGCTTAAATGTGGAAGACAATTTGCTGGGTTGGACTCCCTTGCATCATGCAACTCAAGATAATCATAAAAAAATTGTAACTCTTCTTATTAAAAGTGGAGCCAATATAAATGCTAAAGGCAAAAAATATGGTTTCACTCCTTTACATATAGCAGTATTCAATGATTATACAGAAACCATATCTCTCCTTATAAAAAATAAAGCCGATGTTAGTATAAAAGACAATGAGAATCGAAGTCCTCTTGATATAGCAAAAATTAGAAAGCGTAATGATATTATAAAAATATTAATCCATCCAGATTTTTAAGATCAGACAGAGTATTTCCAACATTTGTATCAATAGAGAGTAATGTTTTAAAATCAGTGACAATAATAAATCGAGGTTTCTGTTTTTTTATTTTTGGATCATTTTTAATTTTGTCAATCAGACCATAAAGATCATCTTGACATTCCACTTTGAAAAATATTTTATTTTTCCAAACTATCTCTCCGGAATTTTTGGAAAGATTGTGTATAAGCAGGATAAAAGATATTTTATCAGAGATCAAGATGTATTCCCACCCCGTTTTCCATGTTTTTTCTGATCTTTTTGCTTTACGAATTCCATTTTGTGTTCATTTGAATGGGGTTTTTCTTGAGAACTTATGATTCCAAACCTGATTTGGTTGGAAAAGTGAATTTTTGAATAAGGGAATCCATCACAGAAAACCCGGGTTCTCCGTCAGAGTTCTCCAATGAAGAAGATTCATGAGAAATGGAAAACCTCCTCCTCTTCCGGTGGCCCCCTTGGAGAACAGGGCTCTGGAATTCCTGACTCCAGTCCCAAGTGGGTGAGAATCTTTTTGATGACTTCAGGTCCCTCTATGGAAGAGATGACTTTGAGTTTCCCCCCACACTCCGAACAAACCTCAATGTCCATTCCAAAAACCCTTTTAAGTCTCCCGGCCCAGTTCATGGAAGAGGATTTTCCGGACTTTGTTGCTTGTTTTTCAGGGCTTTTTGTTTTTGGAGTGATAAGACGATGGTGTTTGAAATTCGGGGCAAAGATTCCATGAAACCTTATGAGGTTGGTTTTTGGTCTTGGAACAAGGGAAGCCAGTCGTGAGAGAAAGTCCAGAGGATCAAGGACAATCCGGGTGGTTCCATTCTCATAAGGGGTTTTTAACTGATAAATCACCTTTCCCTGAGAGTTTACTGAAAGCCTTTGTTCACTCAGACTTGGTCTTGAAATGTAACGACAAATCCTTTCAGGCTTTTCCCTCTGGTGGACTTTTGTAGAAACCCCGGCGTGGAGACTAAAGCCTGAGTGTTTTGACAGAAAAGGCTTCTCCCTGTTGTTTGTTTCAGGAAGAGTTTTCAGTGTCAGGGCCTTTTGACCTTTGTGTTTTCCAAGGGCTATTCGGTAAGTAATCGATGAGGATTGGACCTGGTCCATGGCCGTGGGGCCTGAGTCCAGTGAAAGAAAGGCTGTTCCCCCATCCTTTTCAATGAATCCCCGTTTTTCCAAAAATCTGACCACTCTTTGAACAAGACTTTTAAGGAGTTTGTCGAGTTCCTGGTTTGAAGGGGGAGTTGTCAATTGAAACTTTGGTCTTCCGTCTTCAAAGCTGTAGACTCCATCGGGAAACATCATGTGGAAGTGGATATTGAGGTTAAGGCTTCCACCGAAGCGTTGAATGAAAGTCACTGAACCTGTTCTGGCTCCTGACTTTTTAGTGAAACCCGCTTTTTTGATGAGAAAGGTGCAAAGAGTTCTGTTGACAAGACCCAAAACCTCTCCCATGACTTTGTGGTCTCTGGCAAACAGGAATCTGAGTTGAAAGGGAAAAGTCAAAACCCACTGTCTCATGGGTTTTTCGGGAAAAACCTCATCAACCAAATGGGTGGCACTTTCAGCCATTCTCCTGGCTCCGCAACTGGGACAGAATCCCCGTTTTTTGCAACTAAAGGCGACAAGCTTTTCATGGTTGCAGGATGTGCATTGGACTCTTAGAAACCCATGGGCCAGAACTCCACATTTGAGAAACTCGTCAAATTCCTGTTTCACGAATTCCGGAAGTCCTTTTTCATAATCCCGGTCCATTTGTTGATAGAAGTCCAGAAGATTTTTCTGGATGAGTTTGTAGAGAAGAGTTTTTTCCGGTTGGTGTCGTTTATAACTGACGGGGGGATTGGAAAAAGCAAATCTATTTGCAAATGAACATTTCATCACAGGAAACATAAAGGGAGCAAATCAAATAACCATTCCCGTATGCAGTAATCAGTAGTTCAACCACGGTAGACCACCAGATTCAGTGTTTAGTCGTTATAATCAATCTCTGGGACAGTGTTTGCGGTTATCGGGAATACTGTTGGACCTGGCGTAGTTGTCGTAATGTTCACAGATGTTCTGAAACAGGGATGTTTGTGAACTGCCAAACTCAGGACTGTTTGCAATTCTGCGTCTGAGATTTCTTCGAAAATTCTCCCTCAGCCGAAAGAGGCAGAAATGAAGGTCACAGAACCTGTTCTGGCTCCTGACTTTTTAGTGAAACCAAAAGTCCACTATGTAAATCATTGGAAAGAGTCATACTCAAAAATTTATCCCACAACTCAAAGTGTTATTGAATTTGTCAAATCTGAGTTTGGAGTCCAATACACTGTGAGTGGTATAACAAGTCTTCTTCACAAACTGGAGTTTTCCTATAAAAAGCCTAAAGGAGTTCCCTGCAAGGCTGATCCAGAAAAACAACAGGAGTTTATTAACCGATACAACGGGGTGAAAGCTCATGGTCTGGTGTATTTTGGAGATTCCACTCATCCCACAATGAATCCTGTTTTGTCATCAGGTTGGTTGAGAAAGGACAGGGATTTCGAGGTAAAAACAGGTTCAGTAGGAAAGAGATCATGCTTTTTATGAGAGGAATCAGGAAATACAAACAGGAGCTTTCAACTTATTTTTCTACATTATTTCTTATCCATACTTTTGACCTCCTTTTTTTGATTTTTACTTTTCATTTCTTTACCTCCCTTCTTAACTGTTGCCCTCCTGCCCCGAATTTTAATTTTCTTTTAGAGTGGTGATCACTGTCTCATGGTAGTGAGGGAGTGATCACCATTCGTGAAGAAAAAAAATGTTTGTCTCCACTAATGATGACATCCACTCCTCCCTCTAAAGCACAGGCCAGGAATTTGTCATCATCAGGGTCTTTACAAACAGGTTGAGGCAATTCTACAGACGCACAAAACTCACTGTGAAAGAAAAGAAGGTCTAAAATCGAGGTTACATCAACTAAAGGAAATTTGTTTTGCAACTCATAACCAACCCGTTTGTACTCTTCAAAGATTTCAGTTGATAATACAATCTGAAGTTTCCCATTGGCCCATAAATCCATGATTTTGGATGGAGAACCTGACCAGAAAATACCGGAGATAAAAACATTTGTGTCAACAATCACTCTCATTTATGTTTTTCTTGCTTTTTTGATGGCTTCACGAATGTTTGATTTCTTCAATCCAACCTTTTTGGCCTGCTTCCTGGCTTTTGTTCTCAGTTTGGAGAATTCTTTTAAGGAAGGGGCCTGAACAGACTTTAAAATAACAGTGTCTGTTTCACCAAGAACAATAAACCGGGTTCCAGGAACCAGATTGAGTTGATCCCTGATGGATTCAGGGATGACCACCTGCCCTTTGGATGACATTTTTGTTGTTGCCAGTGGATTCATAATATTCCTCCTAATCTTACTGGTAAGATAATACCACAGAGCTTTTACAAAAACAATCCAGAGATAAAACCTTTATTTTATAGATGCTGCTAGCTTGAATTTCAAAAAATCCAGTTTCCTGAGACGACGATCCGTCTCTTTCATCTGACGATCTGTCTCCTTCTGACTGGCAGACTGAGGTTCCGCAGCAAGGATCTTGATCGCTCACCCGTTTCAGCCGAAAGGGTCTTGATCTGCTTGCCTGTCTCCGCCTGACTGGTCGAAACTTCCCTCAAAATACTCCAGATTTCATCGGGTGTTGGAATGGATGGTTGATTGGTCATTTCAGACTCCTTCAGGCAAAGGCTTTGGGTTTGAAGTTTTTTGCGTTAATGATGGAGGCACTGCTTCCCGTGGCACGGATTACAAACAAACCTCTGTTCTCTGAGTTTCCCTCTGTTCCCTCATTGGCTTTCAGGTAGGCTACAGCCCCGTAAACAGTCCTGTCCCTATACTCCGGCAAAATCTGTTTGAACACTTTAAGTTTTTCTGTGAACTTTTCCAGGTCCTTGAGTTTTAAAGTGGTCTTGACCTCCACCACCACAACCTCATCCCCATTGATGGCAATAATGTCAAATTCATACTGTTTTCCATTCCACCGACGTTCATGTTCTTTCGCAATTCCGTTGACCTGAATGCCACGGGTATTGAGCAATTCGACCAAATCCCCTTTGACCAGAGCTTCCATAAGTTTGCCCCACTGTCCGGTAAAAAGATCATCCAGTTTCCTGAGACGACGATCCGTCTCTTTCATCTGACGATCTGTCTCTTTCTGACTGGCAGACAGTTCTGCAGCAAGGGTCTTGATCTGCTCACCCGTTTCAGCCGAAAGGGTCTTGATCTGCTTGCCTGTCTCCTTCTGACTGGTCGAAACTTCCCTTAAAATACTCCAGATTTCATCGGGTGTTGGAATGGATGGTTGACTGGTCATGTGTACTCCTTTTGTTCCACAATAACATGGTCTGCCTTTTTAAAAAACCCAGTCTTTATCCAGGATAAGAATTTTTTAAACTGGATGACAGAACTTTATCAATCCTGATTTTCAGTGGTTTCCTGTGAGAACCAGAACCGGATGACTACCAATGGGAGCAAGGATGGGACTATGGTTAAAAGCTTCTATTTTGAAGAAGACAGATTTTTGTCCGAAAAGAGGGAGGGATTATCAGATAGGGTGGAGACAGTGGTTCCTTTGAACTGTCTGTTTTATTTTTCTTTGAAGTGTTTTAACAGATCCAGAAGAGAAGAGGATTCCCGGATTTTTTTTGTAAAAAA
This sequence comes from Bdellovibrionales bacterium, assembly GCA_965218815.1. Lineage (GTDB taxonomy): Bacteria > Bdellovibrionota > Bdellovibrionia > Bdellovibrionales > JAGQZY01 > JAGQZY01. The sequence goes on from CBDCLX010000002.1 coordinate 2,960,767, forward strand.
GTCTCTTTGGCTGTCTGTTATCAGTTTTTGTTTATGCCATGTTTCAAGCCCGTTGAGGGCCTTTTTGGCATGGCCCTCAAAAACAATTTGCTGGATAAGAAGAGGAATAACATCCAGAGCCTTGTTCTTGTCAAGGGATTCCACCCGGGCTGAAGCCTTGTTTACAAAATCCATATCCGGCGGAATCCAGGCGTTTTGTCGCAGACGGTGATAGGCCGACAATGCCTCTTTTAAGTCAGTGGAGCTTTTTTGTTTTTCAACCAGATCCCGGTATTGTTTTTTTTTGGTTCTTACAAATCGGCAGGGGAAAGAACTCACAGCCCTGGAGTCACAATCCTTCACATCTTCTTTTAAGCTGTCGGCAAGGAGGACTTTGACCCCGGGGATTTTCAGCCACCTGAGAAACTCGATATCCACATTTTTTATAGGGTCAACTCTCCACCCTTTGTAAAAATCAAGACCTGCCAGAAAATGAAGCCTGGGGGTGTCCAAAGTGTGTTGTCTCCCTGTGACTTTCATGGCGGCCAGCTGGACAAGTTTTTTATCCATGATCTGAAACAGGGGGAGTTCTTCCGGTTGATAGCCAAGTTTTGAAAAAAGTTCCATCACTGAAGGGTTGTTAAGCCTGGAATTTAAAGGTTCCACAGGAAGTTCTGAAGGGGAGGCCAAAAGACCAAAGTCACCTCCTCCAATAGTGTAGATCCGATAATCCTTAAAATTGTTCACCAGGTTTAGAAGAAGAAGACATGATGTACAGAATAAAGCACAATGTCAAATCCGGCATCTCACTTGTTTTCATCTTACACAAGAGGATTTGGAAAATGACACTTGTTTTTTTGTGGTTTTTTGAATATTTTGAAGGTTGAGTGTAATGAGTATGAAGGAAAAGGAATAAGACAGGCAAGTGCCAGGATAGCCAAAGTGGAAACAGTTACAAAAAATGTAAAATCAAAATGAATATTCTTGTCACTGGTGGTGCCGGTTTTATTGGTTCCCAAATAGTCCGCCAACTCATCCGATCCGGTTATCAACCCATTGTCATTGATGACCTTTCAAATGGTCATAAAAAATCTGTTCCCAAAGAAGTTCCTTTACACATAGCCAATGTGGGGGACTCCCTGTTTTTGAAAAATCTTTTTGGAAACCATAAAATTGAAGCTGTCATACACTGTGCAGCCTTTGTTAATGTGAATGAATCAGTGAAGCATCCATCCAAATACCACCAAAACAATGTGAACCACTCCATGACTCTGTTAAGAGCCTGTGAAGCTGCACATATCAGGTCTTTTATTTTCTCCTCTTCTGCCGCTGTTTATGGAGAACCGGAAAAAATCCCAGTCAGGGAAACAGCCCCAACTCTCCCCATAAACCCCTATGGTGAAACCAAGCTTGTCTTTGAAAAAATGCTGCATGATTCATGTGCCGCACCCTCTTCAAAAATGAAATACATTGTCTTAAGGTACTTCAATGTAGCCGGTGCAGACACAAAAGGTGAGGTGGGTCAGTCCAACCAAAAGGCCTCCCATCTTATCCATATAGCCTGCCAGGCAGCCTCTGGTCGTAGAGATCATATTAAAATATACGGCACTGATTATCCAACTCCTGACGGGACCTGTGTCAGAGACTTCATACATATTGAGGACCTGGCAATAGCCCATGTTCAGGCTATTGAATACCTGCACAATGGAGGAGCCTCTGAGATATTTAATTGTGGATATGGTGACGGATTTTCCGTGAAAGAGGTTCTGAAAACAATGAAACAAATCAGTCATGTAAATTTTAAAATCATGGAATCAGAACGTCGCCCGGGTGATCCTGCTCAGTTGATTGCCCACTCCGGAAAAATTCAAAAAATCCTGGGATGGTCTCCCAAGTTCAATGATTTATCCTTAATCTGTGAAACAGCTCTCAAGTGGGAACACAAACTTCAAAGTGAAATTTAAGGAAATGTGTCTAGCCCGCATTTCAAGTTAGAGCTTGATGAGACTCTTTCTTTTCACTCCCTTTATTTGTTTTTTTGTTTTGAGGGGTTTTTAGATCTTCATAAAAGACTGTATATCTTCTCGTTTTCATCTCTGCGGGCCACCCATCCACTTCTTTCGCTACTTTGGAAAGATAAGTGATGTAATCTTTTCCATCTTCTGGCGACTCAGGATTTGCCTTTTTTTTCTTCATTTAGTCCTCCTTTTCTTTCAAGTATTTATGAACAACTTTGGCTGCTATTTTTTCTTCACCTATGTACTTATTAGATTTTTCGCTCAACCTCAAGCTTATAGATTTTTTCTTAGGCTCAAAATCAATAATATGCCCATTTTCTTTCCTCTCAACTTCTCTACCTGAACTCAATTTGAGAGAAAACAGGTCAAAATAGCGTCGTGGCCCAACACCTAAAAATGGAAGAAATGAAACCCTGGTCTCATTCTCCTTATCAAGGCTAATTGAATCTTTGTGAAGTTCTTCTGTTAAACTCTTTGGATAAGGCTCAACGTATACCACTTTCATGATACCCGCAGCAACTATATGCTTTGCACAATTGTGACATGAATATGTCGTTGTATAAAGTGTGCCACCTCTAACAGAAGTACCGACTCTGGCAGCAGCTAAAAGAGCTTCCATTTCTGCATGAACGGCTCTGCCATATTCTGTGATATCTCTAATCTCACTTTTTTCAAGCTCAACTTCTAATATATTCATCTGCTCCTCAGTAAACTGACCATTTTGGTTACACTGAACAGCGTTAAGAATGTTTTTCATTATACTATTTCTGCGTTTTTCATTAGAGTCATATTTCTTTTGGAAATCTCTTGCGTCAGGTTTATCTTCATTATTATATAATCCACCCTTGGCTTTCGGAACATCATTTGCCCCCTGAGCAATGATATCACCTTCTTTACTAACAATAACTGCACCAACTTGTCGTGACAAATCCGATGATCGTAAAGATGCCGCATAAGCCTGAAACATATTGTGTTCTTCAGGGTTTGGAGTGTGATAGGGGAATCCAAACAGAAGTTCTATAAACCTTTTGGATTGCCTGACCATGGTGTCACGATCGCTGCCATCTATGAAAACATCCGATAACTGGTATGATTTTCTCAATTTTTGTCCATGAGGAAAAGTTTCCTCTTGATCTCTTAAAATTAATTCTTTTGCTTTATCTTCTGGAATGTTTTTAACTCCCATCAAATTTGAAATTCTCTTCTCTATAGTGCTATGTAAACCAACGAGATAAAAACTTCCACCATAGACTTGTCTCAAAAGTTTTATTTCTTCATGATGTTTGAGTGAATTAAAAATGTATGCTCTTCGTCCATCTTGGGAACTTTTTTTATGAAGCTTAGATATTTTTGCCATTGCGTTCCTAACTAAAATATCATTGTTTCCAGACTCTTTTCTAATTTTATTACCAGCATCCATATATGAACTAATGCGATCAAATTCTGAATTATAGTTAGAAGAAGATTTTATTTCTTTAAAAACAGTTGATAAAATCTCTGTTAACTTGATTATCTCAGTACTATAATTATATTCTGATAACTGGCTGGAAATCACTGTTGAGAGCTCTTGGAGATCACTGCCAACGGCACCAACCAATCCAAGAAAAAGATCTTCAAAGTTGTCTGTATTTGCTGATTCCATCGACATCTATTTTATCTAATGCAATAAATAAATCAGTAACTAAAGTTAGGTAAAAGAAAAAATATCTGGTGGTTCCAGACCAAAAGCTAGTAAGTATAGAGAAACCCCTTAAAAAATCAAATACGAATAGCCATTTTGTGTATAAGCAGGATAAAAGATATTTTATCAGAGATCAAGATGTATTCCCACCCCGTTTTCCATGTTTTTTCTGATCTTTTTGCTTTACGAATTCCATTTTGTGTTCATTTGAATGGGGTTTTTCTTGAGAACTTATGATTCCAAACCTGATTTGATTGGAAAAGTGAATTTTTGAATAAGGGAATCCATCACAGAAAACCCGGGTTCTCCGTCAGAGTTCTTCAATGAACAAGATTCATGAGAAATGGAAAACCTCCTCCTCTTCCGGTGGCCCCCTTGGAGAACAGGGCTCTGGAATTCCTGACTCCAGTCCCAAGTGGTTGAGAATCTTTTTGATGACTTCAGGTCCCTCTATGGAAGAGATGACTTTGAGTTTCCCCCCACACTCCGAACAAACCTCAATGTCCATTCCAAAAACCCTTTTAAGTCTCCTGGCCCAGTTCATGGAAGAGGATTTTCCGGACTTTGTTGCTTGTTTTTCAGGGCTTTTTGTTTTTGGAGTGATTAGAGAGCGGTGTTTGAAATTTGGGGCAAAGATTCCATGAAACCTTATGAGGTTGGTTTTTGGTCTTGGAACAAGGGAAGCCAGTCGTGAGAGAAAGTCCAGAGGATCAAGGACAATCCGGGTGGTTCCATTCTCATAAGGGGTTTTTAACTGATAAATCACCTTTCCCTGAGAGTTTACTGAAAGCCTTTGTTCACTCAGACTTGCTATCTAATTTATGTGTGGGTTATGCAGAGTATTCAATTGATAATCCTCCTGGCGATAGGGGTATTATCATTGGTGTTCCAAGTGAACCGGCACCTCACGACACTAATAGTACTCCTCCAATGGAACCAGGGAACTTTTAAAAGCAAACAAAGAGTGACATCCAGCCCATGAAAAGAAGGGCTGGATGAGACTTTTTCTGGACGAGTATAAGAAGGATAAGAGGCGTTTTTTATGAAATCAAGAAGTATTTAATGTATTCTCCCTCCTTTTTTCAGACCTTTTTGATTTTAAAAAATCCATTTTGTCGTCATTCAAATGAAATTTTAGCTGGAATTTGCTGGAATTTTCGATTTAAGGTCTAATCTGTCGGGAAAAGTGAGTTTTTGAATAAAAGAATCCATTACAGGGAAAATGAATTCTCTGTCAACCACAGACCTATGAGAGGGTTTAGGAGAAAAGTGTTCGTGACCCCCATTTCGACGCTCTTTTTGGAGTACTTTTGATCGGGAATAGTGGAAGGGGCTCTTGTGTTTTGGAAGAGCAGGAAAATTCTTAGATGGGAAAACTTCAAGACCAAGTTTGAGTGAACAGAGGCTTTCTATGAACTCACAGGGGAAGGTGGTTTACCAGTTAAAAACCCCTTATGAGAATGGAACCACCCGGATTATTCTTGAGCCTCTGGACTTTCTCTCTCGCCTGGCTTCTCTCATTCCAAGACCCAGAACCAATCTCATAAGGTTTCATGGAATCTTTGCACCGAATTTCAAACACCGCTCCCTAATCACTCCAAAAACAAAAAGCCCTGAAAAACAAACAACAAAGCCCGGAAAATCCTCTTCCATGAACTGGGCCAGGAGACTTAAAAGGGTTTTTGGAATGGACATAGAGATTTGCTCGGAATGTGGGGGAAAGTTAAAAGTCATCTCTTCAATAGAGGAACCTGAGGTCATTGAAAAGATTCTCAACCACTTGGGACTGGAGTCAGGAATTCCAGAGCCCTGTTCTCCAAGGGGGCCACCTGAAGAGGAGGAGGTTTTCCATTTCTCATGAATCTTGTTCATTGAAGAACTCTGACGGAGAACCCGGGTTTTCTGTGATGGATTCCCTTATTCAAAAATGCACTTTTCCAACCAAATCAGGTTTGGAATCATAAATCCTCAAGAAAAACTCCTGTCAAATGACCATAAAATGGAGTTCGTAAAGCAAAAGATCAGAAAAACCATGAAAAACGGGGTGGAAATACATCTTGATCTCTAAAAAAATATCTTTTATCCTTCTTATACACTTCTTACAGTTAGTCTATGAAACAGAAAACCACTTTATTCACTGGGTTTAGAAAAAGGAAAATATGGATATTCAGGGCAGGATGATGAGAAATCAGTTCTTAAATGGTTATTTAGGAGTTCCATTATGAATGGGTATTATGAAAAACACTCCATTAGGGAATATTCAAAATGGCTCAAAGAAGGGCGAAGTCTTTTTTTTAAAAAGGGTGCCTTTATTACTCTTATGGTATCCAAGTTTATATTTGGTTTGATACTCACTATAATAATTTTTACTTTCTTTTTATTTTTCGACTTAAATAATGATTATATTATAAATGATGTTCTTCGCATACCTTCTCTTAAAAATAGCATTCTTAGCATTATTGTAGTAATTCTGATTTCATTTCTCCTGGCTGGAATGTATACTATCGTGGATAAAGTGTCCTGTGATCAGAATGTCGGTATTGGCAGTCTCTTCTCAGCATTCAATAATAAAAACAGCATATCTTTAATTCCTTTCAGCATTTGTTTTTATATCCTGGGAGATATTGTATCTATTGTACTTGTGGCTTTGGCTAAAGTCGTTCCATTATTTACCGCTCCTGTTGTGACTTCTCCTCTTGTGGTGAGTCTTCTTAATTTAGCCATACATTGTGGCATTGTTTTGGTAGCTCTGTTTGTTCTCTGTACTGTCTTGTTTTTTAGCGTGCATTTAATTCACTTTGGCAAATGTACGGGATCCGTTCAAACATTGAAGTTGGCTTTTGGTGGAATAATAGCCAACATATTTCCTCTTTTTATTTTTTTTATAACTCTTGGATTTTATCTGATAATAGGAGTTGTTTCTTTTTTAGGTTCTTTCATTGCTTTTCCTATAATTATATGCTCACTCCACGTTGCCTCCCAAAAAATTTACAAATCAAAGGAGGATTCAAAAAACAATGTATCCGAATTTGACATAAATTTTAAAAATTTTTTCTTTCAATATGAAATAGATGGGGAGACTCACCAGGAAAAGGTGAGAAAAAAATCTTTTATTGTCGGGAGGTCCGATCACTGTGATATAAAAATTGATTTTGAAATAGTCAGTCGTAAACATATGCAGGTCTTCTTTGAAGACGGAGTTGTTAAAATCATGGATTTGGGTTCTACTAATGGAATATTTCTGAATGGCAGGAAACTAAAACCCCATAACAAATGTAAATATCTGACAGGCAGTGAACTTTTTATTAAAAACAGCACTGGTTTGCGTTGTAATCTTCAGGTTTTAAAAAAATCAAATCCTCTGAAAGGATTCAAAAAAATATAAGAGTCCACCTCTTCGTCTTCCAAATTCAGACATTCACAGATGGGTTCAGTATAATCTCTATAATAAAACTTCTCATAATCCTCAAAGTAAGTCCATGCCCCTTTAGAACTAAAAAAACCTTCCAAAGTCACATAAAAATCATCTTCAAAACGATCTTCTGTCTGAACACAAAACTGTTCTGTTGAGGTAATAAGTTTTATTTTTTCCATCAGTTCAAAACAAGATTCCATAATAGAGGGTCTTCTCGTTGAAAAGCTATATTCATTTCCAAGATAGATAAATTTTCCCTCAAAAGAGAAAAGACGATAGATACGATCATTATCAGGATCAATAGTGGTGTGGTCCTGATCAATGCACTCAAGAGAAATTAACTCTTGGGAACAAAATGAGACGGGGTTTGTAAAAGCCTGTAAAGGACAACAGAAAAAAAACATCAATAAGAATGCCAGGTTATTTCCGATGACTTTTGAGTTTTTCATAGTTTTCAACGGCATCTTTGACCTCCCTGTGGTTTAAAGTTTTTCTTCCTTTGTACTCCATAATGGCTTCAAGCCAGGTTGCTTTGACATCCTTCTGTTTGATTTTGGCAGAGGCAATCTCTTTTTTACGAAAAAGCCACCTGACTCCACCAGCAATATTGAGAACCGGATCGTTAATGTCTTTCAAATCAATCTGCAATAAATGATTACGAAGTTCTTTTCTATAACCTCTCAGGTATTTAACGGTCGGAGTGATTATCTGCATCAAACCGTAAGCTGTTTGACCTTTTGGTGCGGGAATTTTAATTTTTGGATCAAAAGAGGATTCGGTCATAATTAGAGCTTTGACAAGATCGGGATCAAGGGGAACTTTTGGTTTAAAAACATCATTCCAGTATTGAGTCCAGCCCGCAATGAGGGAGTTGAACTTATTTCCCCGACGGGATCCAAGATTGTTTTTACTGATCTTTGATTTTAGTTTTGGAAAATACAAATCAGCAATACGGTGAAGTTCATCCTCATACATTACATCCTGGCCTGACGGGTTTTTTACGCAGGTTCCTTTTCTGTAATGGGATCTAACCTGATCCCCTTTTCTTAAGTGAGCCCCAACATGGGAAGAGCTTCGCCAGTGGTAACCGGGTTGGCATTTTCTCCAGGGGTGTTTTTTGGCCTTCGGCACAGCCATCCTCCAGATTCTTTGAAGTTTTTCTAAAAATCCATTCCCTTTGACAATTAGGAAGGGATTCATAAATCTTTATTGTTCAATAAAACCCCGGTTTTTGTCAAAGATTTTTTTATTATTTTTCATGATTCAATTTTTTATGAAAAAAATCTTCAAAATTCTTTATGTTTTATTCTTGAAATCCGGTATTTGTTCTCTTTTTTGTCCGGCTTTCGGATAAGATGCTAAAAAGAACATGGTTTTATTGGCCCTTCTGAGAAGATATATCCTTTTGACCTTATCAAAAAAAACTCTTAAATAGAAAACCTCTCTTTTTAGAGAGGCTTTTTTAATTATTAAAGGCTTGTTTTATAGAAAAAATCCCTACAATATAGGAAACAGAAAAAGGCTGGAAAATGATAAAATCCATCTCTTCAAAAGATATTAAATTCATCCTTGAAAAAGGGGAAGATTATAAAGCAGAGTTTAAAGCACAGGCAGACAAAAGCCTTGACAGAGAAATAGTCGCCTTTGCCAATTCCTCTGATGGACATATTTATATTGGCATTACAGATGAAGGAAAAATCAAAATAACAAAGAAAAATCTGGAGAAACTGAAATAATGTTAATAAAAGATAAAAATCAGGAACAAAACCAATGACCACAATAGAAAAAATCCTCCAACTCCACAGCCAGTGGCTTAAGGTTTGCCCACTTTCTGAGGAAAACCATAAAGCTCTGTGGAAGTGGATCCGTATGCGGTTTAACCATACTTCAAATCATATTGAAGGAAACACTCTCACTTACAATGAAACCCAACTGCTTCTCATTCACGGGCGGGCTTCAGGGGATCATAAGCTCCGGGAGTATGAGGAAATGAAAGCCCACAATGTGGCCTTTGACCACATGGTTCGGTTGGCTCAGGAAAAAAGACCCATCAATGAGGGGGATATTAGGGATCTAAATAAAATTTGTCTAAAAGAGCCTTTTTATAAAATGGCCAAAACTCCTGATGGGGAATCCACACGGAAAAAAATCATTCCTGGAGAATACAAAATACAACCCAATCATGTTCTGACGGAAACTGGCGAAATCTTTCAGTTCGCTACCCCTGAAGAAACGCCGTCATTGATGGCGGAACTGGTGGAGTGGATAGAACAGTGGCTTCAGGAGAGCTTGGAGGATCAACACAAAAGCCTTGTTTCTTTTTTGGCTGAACTCCATAAGCGGTTTATATTGATTCATCCCTTTGATGATGGAAACGGGAGAGTGGTTCGTCTTTTGATGGGCTATGTTCTTGTTCGCCTGAATTTTCTCCCTATCATTATCCATGACAGAAAGGAATACATTAAAGCCATACAGTTTTCCGATGCCGGAGACATAAAACCCCTTGAGGAGTTACTTGCTGCCAATATAACCATGATGCTTAAAAAAGGTCTTCTTGCCAAAGATTGTAAAATAAACCTCAATGAATCTTTAGCAGAGAGTGAGTAATTATGGCCATTGCAAAACACACAGAGGATCTGGCCTCCCATGTACCCGCTCTTTATTTACTGTGCCAGCTTAAATATAAAAATGTGGGTTACGAGTATTTGACCCCTTCCGAAACTGTGGAATTAAGGGGTGCAAACCTCAGTCGTTGTGTTCTTGAGCCTGTTCTTAAAAAATGGCTTCTGGAAAATAACAGGATTCAGGGAAAAAGTAAAACCCACACCTTTAGTGAAAACAATATCCGTTACGCTGTGGATGCCATGACCAAGATCTCAGGCGACCATCTTCTTGGCAATAATGAAAAGGTCTATGATCTTTTGACTCTTGGAAAAAGTTTTGATCAGAACATTGATGGGATTTCAAAGTCCCGCCAACTCCAATACATCAACTGGAAAGAGCCGGAAAAGAATGTGTACCATGTCACAGATGAGTTTGAGGTGGAAAGAACAAACTCCCACAAAACAAGAAGGCCGGACATTGTTGTTTTTGTTAATGGCATCCCCCTTGTTATTATTGAGTGTAAAAGACCGGGGCTTCATAAAGACGCTGTTAAGGAGGGGATCAGTCAACATTTAAGAAATCAAAAATCTGATGAAATCCCGGAGCTTTTTAATTTTTCCCAACTGTTGTTAAGTCTTGCCCAGAACAGTGGAAAATACGCCACAACAGGAACCCCCCAGGAGTTTTGGTCCACATGGAAAGAAAGGGAAGTGGCAAACCAAAAAGAGGAACTTAAAAAACTTGTTAACAACCCTCTGTCTGAAACTGTTAAGAAAAAGATTTTTTTAGAAAAAAAACCATATCAGAGAAAAGAGATGGAAAAAATCCGGTCTTTAGGATCAGGGCTTCCCTCAGACCAGGACCGGTTGATTCACTCTCTGTTAAGACCTGAAAGACTTATGAAATTGATTTATCAGTTCATTGTCTTTGACAATAAGGAAAAAAAGATCTGTCGCCATCAGCAATACTTTGCGGTTCAGGCCACTCTTGAACGTGTCACCAGGATAGATGATGGAAAACATCAGGGGGGTGTCATCTGGCACACAACAGGGTCGGGTAAATCCCTGACAATGGTCATGATGGCAAAGGCTCTGGTTCTTAATGAATCCATAAAAAATCCAAGAATTATTCTGGTCACGGATCGGGTGAATCTGGATGATCAGATTTATAAAACATTTTTAGCCTGTGGAAAGGGTGATGTTCTTGAAAAAGCCAAAACCGGAAAGCATTTGATCTCTCTTCTTGAAGAGGGAAAAAAATCAATCATTACAACCATTATTGATAAATTTGAATCGGCCAGTCAGAGGAAAAACCTGAAAATAGAAAGTCCTGACATTTTTGTTTTGGTTGATGAGAGTCACAGATCCCAATATGGTGTGAGTCATGCAAAAATGTTTAATATACTGCCCAACGCCTGTTATATAGGCTTTACGGGAACCCCGCTTTTAAGGAAAGACAAATCCACTTCCAAAAAGTTTGGTGGGTTTATTCACAAATACACCATGAATCAGGCCGTTCAGGACGGGGCTGTTGTTCCTCTCCTGTATGAGGGGCGAATGAGTGAGATTCACGGGGATAAGGACAAATTGGATAAATGGTTTGACCGGATCACGGAAGATCTTACTGAAAAGCAAAAATCGGATTTAAAAAATAAATTTAAAAAAGAAAATGTTGTTCTTGGGGTTGAGCAAAGATTAGGGGAGATCGCCTTTGATATACAGACTCACTTTATAAAGAATTTCAAAGGGACCGGAGCCAAGGGACAGCTTGTCTGTTCAAGCAAAAAAGATGCTATCAAGTTTAAAGAATGTTTTGATGATTTTGGAAAGATAAAAACAGAGGTGATTATTTCCCCTCCCGATACGAGGGAAAATCATGAGAATATTGATGAGTCCAAAACGCCTGAAATTCAGACCTTTTGGAAGAGTATGATGAAACTTTACGGAACAGAATCGAGATATAATGATGCCATTATCAGGTCTTTTAAATACTCAGAACACCCTGAAATTATCATTGTTGTTGATAAACTGCTTACAGGTTTTGATGCTCCGGTAAACAGTGTTCTCTATATCGACAAGAGGTTAAAGGACCACAACATTTTGCAGGCTATAGCCAGGGTGAACAGGGTTTTTGAACATAAGACCCATGGGCTGATTATTGACTACCGGGGAGTGTTCGGCCATTTGAATGATGCCATAGACACTTATGCCGCTCTTGAAAATGAGGGATTTGATAAAGAGGATATTGAAGGCACTCTTTACCCTATTGATGAGGAAATCAGGGAACTGGCCCAAAGACATTCCAATTTGTGGGAAATCTTTAAAGAAGTGGAGAACAAAGGGGATACTGAATCCCTTCAACGAGCCCTTGAGCCTCTTGAGATAAGAGAGGACTTCTACAAAAAACTCAATTTATTCTCAAAAACATGGCAATGGGCCAGGAGCAATGCAAAATTTCAGGACGAAACCCCTGAAGAAACAAAAAAAAGATATGATGGGGATCTGAAAATGTTCGTGGGACTTAGGGCTGCTGTGAAGCAACGCTATGGTGAAACAGTGGACTATTCCCAATATGAAAAACAACTGGAAAAGATGGTCAGTCAATCTGTTTCAGCAGACCCGGTGGAGGTCATCATCGAGCAGGCCGATATTTTTAACCATGAGACTTTTGAAAAGGAGGTCAGTTCAGTCAAAGGGGATGTGGCCAAAGCTGATGTTATTTCCAACAGAATGAAGCGAAGTCTTTCTGAAAAAATGGAGGAAAACCCGGCCTTTTATAAGGAACTTTCAAAACTGATTGAAGAAACCATCACAGCCCACCGGGAAAAAAGAATTTCTGATGCACAATACTTAGAGCAGGTCAGAGACCATTTACACAGAGCCCAGGGGAAAAGTAAAGAAGACTACCCTGAAAAGATACGCAATAACGAAAATGCAAAAGCGTATTTCGGAACCCTTAAGGAAAAAATCTCTTTAAAACCGGACATTCTTTCGGACATTTCTCTTGAAATAGACAAGTCAATCAAAAAGCACGTTATCCGGGACTGGGTTTATAATCAGGACGTGCAGAACAGGATGATGACGGATATTGAAGGCATACTTTTTGCTTCAAAGGAAAAACATGGTTTGGATCTGTCCTATGAGATCATCGAGGAACTCATGGAGGCATTTATAACAGTGGCAAAAAACAGGGAGTCCTGTTGAAAGTCATTTACAGGATTCAATCAGACCGGATCAATGGAATAAGGATTGAGAAAAGGAAGTTTTGATGGAGCATTTTGTCTTTTACGGGAAATCAAAAATTCATTACAGCCTCAGACATTCCAAAAGAAAGACCCTGGGCATTACGGTTGATAGAAATGGAAAGGTTCAGGTGTCAGTTCCCCATGGAATTCCAAACCATAAGGTGCAGGAAGTTCTGATTAAAAAAGGGGCCTGGATTATGGATAAACTAGGGATTGTTTCAAAGCTCCCTGTGCCTGAAACAAAGAGAAGGGCCTTATCCGGTGAAAGTTATTACTTTCTTGGACGGCAGTATCGCCTGAAGGTTTTTGAGGCCAATTATGACGGGGTGGATATTTACTCTGATCGCATTATTATGAATTGTTCTTTTCCCGAAGAAGAGGAGTTAAAACTCAATTTATTAAGAAAATGGTACTTTCAGCAGGCCCATAAGGTTTTTACTGAAAGATTTGAAATTCATAAAAATCTGTTTGACAGAGCCAATAAGGAATCAGGGATTAAAACGAACCAAAGCGGTTTGGATATTTCCTCTGATCCTGTCAGAACACCTGTTGACTCAGAGAAAATTTTTCTGAGTGTTAAAAAACTCCACAAATCCTGGGGAAAGTACCATCCCAGGGAGAGAAAAATAACCCTGAATGTGGAACTTATTGTGGCCCCCATGGACTGTATTGATTATGTGATTATTCATGAACTCTGCCACTCTCAAATCCTCAATCACGGGAAGGCTTTTAATCACTTGATGAGCTCAAAGATGCCAAACTGGAAACACCTCAAGGAAAAACTTGAAGGCTTCTCCAATGGCTTACAGTCTCTCTGGTTATGACTTTTCATAGTTCGAGTCTTTTTCATCCATTAGAGAAGCTAATCTCACAGTTTATACTGGTCGTGTTTGAAATTTCATGGAATTTCTCTATGAAAACAGCGTGAAAAACAAATGGTCTTTAGTATACTTACGCTTGTTACCTTATTTTGCTGGTCGTTATTTAAAATTTTTTTACCAATCCTGAACTCAGGGCTTTGAGCGGGACCCTTATTGCTTTGGGACTTGTGGGTTGGGTAAGGCTTGCCAGACTGGTTCGCGGTCAGGTCTTACAGGTTAAAAATATGACTTATATAGAGGCGGGATGGGCCCTTGGTTTTAATCATTTTCAGCTTTTATGGAACCATGTTTTCCCCAATATCCTTGGTCCCATTATTGTAATGCTCACTTTCAGGATTCCTGCCAATATTTTGTTTGAATCTTTTTTAAGTTTTATCGGGCTTGGTTTGCAACCCCCTTACAGTTCCTGGGGGGTGTTGGCTTCAGACGGGGCGGATATGCTGGAGAGCTTTCCCCATTTGATTTTGTTTCCGGGTCTGGCTTTGTTTTTAACCATGATGGCTTTTCAGCTTCTGGGTGACGGACTCAGGGACGCTTTTGACCCGAAAATGGAAAATTTGTAAATTTCCTGGTTGTTGAGCCAGTGATTCCATTAGCCCATTGGACCGCTTGGGCGACCACCACCACGACGAGGGAAAGGCATGACGTTATCACCACTATCATTTGGAGTGGAATGAGGTCCCCGCAGTTCCGTTCTAAGCTTTTCAACTTCAACGGGATCAAATCCCTCCGCAGGGGACGGGGAGGGATACAAAAAATTAGAAGATGGGAACCTGAAGGGAGGTTCCTCCGCAGGTGACGGGGGGGGATTCAAAAGAGGGTTTGATCTTTGGTCATCCAGGCGGAAAAAAATGCTATCAGTATCCCATTCATTGTTTCTTATAACAAACATCCAATCTTCAGCAAATTCTTCGCTCATTCTTGCAGCACTAAAAAGGGTTGTTGTAAACTCTGTGGGGATGTTTGTTAAATAATAGGTATCTAACATGGAATCAGTGTATTCCAATAACTTGGCTTGACTGATACCCATATCCTTTGTTTGTCTCCACCATTTAAGAAGAAAATCCGGATTGTCATGAAGAAAAAGGATGTAAACATGAACATTATCAATGGAATCAAACATGACAGCCCTGAAATCAGCATCATCCCACCATTTTCCAAATATCAAATCGATGTATTCTTCTTCAACAACATCAGTAGTTCTTGCGAGCACAAAAGCTTCTTTAAACTTTTCAAAAACCTCTCTTTTAGTCGCACTTTCAGGAAGGTCCCAATTAAGCCATTCCAAGGCTTCTGAGAATTCATCATAGGTCTCCTTTGACGATTGGGATAAAATTCCGTCGAGAGGATTTTTTACAGATCCACTTTCGGATTTGAGAAATTCACGGGCTTTTTTCCCAATTTTTGGAATCAGAGATATTCCAAAACAGTTAAAAGAAAACAACAAACACAAAATACTTGTTAGAAAAGGTTTCATTTTTCCTCGCAGTTCAGTTGAAACTTTAGCCTCTTCTACATAAAATCACTCATGATATCCTCAAGGAACTCTCTAAATGATTTATTTTCCCTGGCAATATTGAGAAGCTGTCCAACTTCAGTATTTGTTTGAAAAACATTTTAAGGTTTATCATTATAATCATTGCTCCTTTTGAGATTTTTGAAAAAGATCAGGTTGATTTTATAATCAACTTTATTTTGTTTGTCAAACTGATCCCATTTATGTGTAAACTTTACAAATTGAACTTGTTTGAGGCCCTCTTTCTTTAATTCGTTCCTTATGGAAAGGGGGTTTTAACAACTATTTTTGCTGATAGCCTGGTTACTTCCGGCTTTTGTGTTGCAATATTGATGTTTTTATGAAGAAATTCACTTATGGAAAAAAATAAAGAAAAAAGTGATGAAATTGTAAAAAGCACCTGGAGACAGGCTCTTTGTCTTTGGGTTGGGTTAAGTCTCGCACTGACCCTGTTTTTTGTCCAAAGTCAGATGTTTTTTGTAAGAGCCAAGCCTTTGCCCCATTCCAGGCTTGAGTGGTTCTTTTCAGGTCTTGGTTTTATTACTTTTTTATTTGGACTGTTTTTTTTTAAATATTTTACAAAAATCAGAATAAAAAAACTTCTTATGATGACATTTGAGGAACGTAAACAAAGCCTTCTTTATGAGCTATTCTGTTTTTGGAGAGTTGAATCCGGCCCATCTCAATGTGACCAATAGCCCCCTTATGATAACCACAAATAAAACTGGCTTTGTGTTGGCTGAGATTTTTTAGAATCCGTAAAACTCTTAACACCCGTGCTTCTTTGGTGATAATTTTTTGAGAAATCGGTAATCTTTCTGGTTATCAACGGCCTTTTTTGTTTTGTGACAAAATCTTTTTTGATTTGTTCACTTTTGCCTTCACGACATAATAAAAAGTCCTCGTGGGTAAACCCATAAGTCCTGACAGCTTGTTCAATCCGGCTCTTGTTTAAAAGAGTTCTTCCGTTTTCAAACTTCTCAACACTTTTGTGACCCATACCCAAAAGAACGGCGGCCTCTTTGCGACTGAGTCCTCGAATTTCACGCAACTTCCTTAAAGTGACTGCATCAATTTTTCCTTCGTTTTTCATACTTTTTCCTCCTGGGGTTTTAATGTTGACCCCGGTTGAGCCAAGCAACCTGCTTGTTGACAAAGTAGCCATTTTTGCAAGTGGGGTACTGCAAATTTTTGTTAAAAAATTCAACAAGATGACTTGGAAGGAGTGCTACGATACGAGCAAAAAATTGACTTGCTACTCAGGTAGCCAAAGAGGAAGCCGAGATATTTTCAAAAAATTTCGTGAAAACCTGGGAAACTTTTAAAGAGAAGCCGGATGGCTAAATGATTGAAACCCTTGGTTTTTAAATTTCAATAACTTGGTCTGGATTTCCCTGAAAACAATTCTGACGACTAGAGTAAAATGGTGCTGATGGAGAGAATCGAACTCTCGACCTCACCCTTACCAAGGGTGTGCTCTACCACTGAGCCACATCAGCGGAAAATTCTGGTGCACCAGAGAGGACTTGAACCTCCACGGGGAAAATCCCCACCAGGCCCTCAACCTGGCTCGTCTACCAATTCCGACACTGATGCAGAAACCCAATTCTTTTTTTAACGGCTTTTAAACTCAAAAGTCAATTTTAATCCAGATAAAATCCATGACAATTCGGAAGGAGTCAACATATACTGATCGTATTTGAATGTTCACGGAGTTTATTTTCACTCATGTCTTCAGCAACTGTAAAAACTCATGCCTCCTCTGCCACAATTTTAAATGGGATTGGCATGAGACAACGGGGAACGACTGAAGCCTGTGGGAAACGCAGGTTAACAGATGACTTCCCCATTGACTGTTCTCCGGCTCTGGTGAAAAAACACAGGGAAACCGTGGTCTTCGTTCATCATATGGGAGGGTCCCGCAAAAGTCCATGGAGGCATTCCAGTTATCTCAACAAAATGGGTTTTGATTGTGTTTCCTTTGACCTGATTTTTGCTTCCAAAGAAGCCATCGGATTTCATCCTTTGTTAAGGTATCTTCCTTTGGGAATTTTTCATGTTTGGTCCAAACAGATTCAAAGGGTCTTTGATAAAATTGCAGGGGATAAAATTTTATATTCTTTTTCAGCCCCCAGTCTGTCTGCTCTGCTGGCCTGTGAAAACCGTAAAGACATTAAAAAAGTCATCTGTGATGGTGGTCCTTTTTACGATGTTTACAAAAATTCAAAAAATTTTTTTACCTTCCAGGGAATTAAACAAAAACAACTCAATGCCATGGTTTCTTTCTTTGGAATGTTTGCTTTTGGATACCAACCCCTGTTTCGATTGTCCGGGGTTTTGAATCGTTGGAAAAGACCTCCTGTTTTGTCTATTCAGAACCGCAATGATACCATTGTTTTTATTGACAGCATAAGAAAGGTTTTTGCCCCCCACAAACATCTTGATCTGACAGTCCTGGAAATTCCAACGGATGGACATCTCAATGGTTTAAGGGATTTCCCTGAACTCTATTGTAATACTCTTCTGGATTTTATACAGACGGAAACCTTCTTTGAAGATGATTTTCCTCTCATCATAAATGATGGAGGCCAGTGATACAAAAATTCAGGCATTTCGTCGTTTGCCAAGGGCATGGTTTTGAACATTTTCTATTTCCTCCTCAATTTCCATGAAAGTTACACGGTTACGCCCTCCTTCCTTTGATTGGTAAAGTCCATGGTCGGCATGACGAACCAGAGAACGACCATCCATGAGAGATTTTCCATCCAGGATAATGGCACATCCCATGCTGGCTGTGAGTCTGATCTCATCTTCATGACTTTTAAAAAGATGGGACTCTATAATTGTTCTCAGCCGTTCACAGAACTCTCCAGCTCCATGGCTTGTCATCTGAGTAAGACAGATCAGAAATTCATCTCCCCCATAACGGGCGGCAAAATCATGATTGCGGATATTTTGTTTAATCAGGGAACCCATTTCCGTGAGGACATGACTGCCAAAGAGATGATCGTGGTCGTCATTGACACTTTTAAAGTTATCCATATCAAGCATAATGGCCACCAGGCCCTGTCCGTGACGACAGGCTCTTTCAATCTCCTGATCCAGCTTTTCGTAGATGGATCGCATATTGTAAAGCCCTGTGAGGTCATCAATTTCCACCAGACCCTGCAACTTTTTATTGGCCGCTCTCAGTTCATCCTGTAAGGCCTTCACCCGAAGCTGGGCCCGAACACGAGCCAGAAATTCAAGACCTGAAAAAGGTTTGACAATATAATCCAGGGCTCCGGCATCCAGGCCCTCCACAACATCAGGGGTTTTGTTGTTGGCTGTGACAAACACAACAGCTGCCGTGTTCTCTTTTCTTTTTAAAAGATCAATAGTCTTCAGGCCATCCATTCCCGGCATATTCATATCCAGCAATACAAGATCCGGTCGATACCTGTCCAGAGCATCCAGGCCCTTTTGGCCTGAATGGGTTGTTTTTACCTCATAGCCCTCCTCATCCAACAATCTCTGGATAAACCTGAGATTATCAATATCATCATCCACCAGTAGAATTCTTGGAACTTTATCCATTCACTCATGTTAATATCAGAGTGAAACTTTATCAGTAAAAACCAAAACTTTGATGACTTGAGTCCAGGTCCTGGTATTGTAAAACATAAAATTTATAGTAACTGCTTGTGTTACTGCCACCATTCTGGATGAGATTGGCATGAGACAATGGGAAAACAACATAATCATATTATGATGACATAATGAGGGTGGTCCATGTCATACAGGCATCAACTGATTGATTCAAAATGGCAGAAGGCCTGGGAAGAGGAAAAGGCTTTTGTAGCTGAAGATTTTTCTGAAAAACCCGGGTTTTATGCCCTTGATATGTTCCCCTATCCATCAGGTTCGGGTCTCCATGTGGGGCATATTGCCTCCTACACTCCCACAGATGTGCTGGCCCGTTACAAACGACAAAAGGGCTTCAATGTCCTTCACCCCATAGGCTATGATGCTTTTGGTCTGCCTGCCGAACAATACGCCATCCAGACAGGTGTTCATCCTAAAATCACAACCCAAAAAGCTATTGAAAATTTCCGCAGACAATTGAGAGGTTTTGGGTTCAGTTTTGACTGGACCCGGGAAATATCCACCTGTGATTCGGATTTTTACAAATGGACCCAGTTTATTTTTTTGCAACTTTTTAAAAAGGATCTGGCCTATCAGAAAGAGGCCCCGGTGAACTGGTGCCCCGCCTTAAAAACCATTCTAGCCAATGAAGAGGTGATTGACGGGAAGAGTGAACGGGGTGGGCATCCTGTGATTCGCAAGCCCATGAAACAGTGGATGCTTAAGATCACCAGCTATGCGGACAGACTTTTATCAGATATTGATAAACTGGATTGGCCGGAACAAACCAAAGAGGGACAGAAAAACTGGATTGGCCGCTCCACGGGAACACGGATCTTTTTTTCATTAAAAGACCATCATGAAAAACTTGAAGTTTTCACCACCCGTCCCGACACTCTCTTTGGTGTCACTTTTATGGTGCTCTCTCCTGAGCACCCTCTGGTGGAAGAGATAACAAGTTGTGAACAAAAACAGAAGGTGAATGAATACAAAAAACAGACAGTCATGAAATCAGAACTGGACCGGAAGGCAAATGCCGGAAAGACAGGTGTTTTCACAGGGGCCATGGCCATTCACACTTTTACGGGGGAAGCCATTCCCATCTGGATTGCTGACTATGTCCTGATGGATTATGGAACCGGAGCCATTATGGCCGTTCCCGGTCACGACGAAAGGGATTTTGATTTTGCCAAAAAATTTGATCTTCCCGTTGTTCGAGTTCTTGAAAGCAAAGAGGATTTGCCTTTTGTGGGTGAAGGTCAACTTTGCAATTCACAAATTCTGAATGGACTGAACAAACAGGAAGCCATCAGAAAAATGTCACAAACTCTTGAAGAAAAAGGAATGGGTCAAAAAGTCATCCAGTACAAACTCCGTGACTGGCTTTTCAGCAGGCAACGCTATTGGGGTGAACCTTTTCCCCTCATTCACCTGAAAGACGAAGACAAACCCCGGGCTGTGGACTTCTCTGAACTTCCCGTGGTTTTACCTGAGGTGGCTGACTATGAACCCAACCAGGAGGGTCATCCTCCTTTGGCCAGGAACAGACAATGGATGGAGTACAAAACAGAAACCTGTTCCGGTGAAAGGGAAACAGACACCATGCCAGGTTCTGCCGGTTCGTCCTGGTATTTTTTACGGTACCTGGACCCCAAAAATAAAGACCATTTTTGTGATCTGAAAAAACAAAAATACTGGATGCCGGTGGATCTCTATGTGGGAGGACCGGAACACACTGTGGGTCATCTGTTGTACTCCCGTTTCTGGCAAAAAGTGCTTTTTGATCTGGGACTGGCCTCCACAGATGAACCCTTTAAAAAACTGGCCCACCAGGGAATGCTCCTGGGACCGGACGGAGAGAAAATGTCAAAATCCCGGGGCAATGTGGTCAACCCGGATGAGATCAAAGAGGAATACGGAGCCGATACCCTTCGTTGTTTTATTTTGTTTTTAGGTCCCATGGACCGGGACAAACCCTGGAATCCCAGTGGGATTAACGGGGTCAAAAAATTTTTGGAACGAGTCTGGCGACTCTGTATAGGTCCTGATAATAATTTTTTGGGGAATCATTCAAAAGTTTCTGAAAATCTCAACAAATTGATACACAAAACAACAAAAAAAGTGGGGGAAGATATAGAAAATCTTCATTTCAACACGGCCATCAGTGCCCTGATGGTTCTTGTCAATGAAATGTATAAAGAAGAATGTCATAATAGGGAATGTCTTAAAAAAATCATTTTATTACTGGCCCCTTTTGCCCCCCATCTTTGTGAAGAAATCTGGAGTCTCATGGGGGAAAAAGCTTTTGTCTCCCTTTCTCCATGGCCTGATTATGACGAAAGTCTTATTAAGGAGAAAATTCTGAATGTGGCCGTTCAGGTCAATGGCAAAAAACGGGGACTTATTGAAATCACCAAAGACACTTCAAAAGAACAGGCCATGGCTCTGGCTGAACAACTTGAAGCTGTCAAAAAAGCTATTGGTGAAAACCCCATTCAAAAAATAATTTATGTCAGTGGTCGAATACTCAATATAATTTCAAAATCAAAATAAGAATAAATGACTGACAGAACGACTAACCATGTGCAAGTTAAAATGGGAACAGAATTCCAAGGTTCCCACCAAAGGCAGTGGTTTCCACTGTGTCTGAAGGTGGAAAATAGAAATAATCAAAACTGGCAAAAAGCTGCCATCCCCCAAAAGAATACTGAAGACCAAGTCCTCCAATTCCCAGTGTTGTCGTGGAAATGGTGTCCTGATCCAGGGCTGGAGGATCCCCTGAAACTTCCGGAGACAGGGGAGAATAAACTCCCGCACCTGCGTTGATAAAAGCTCCAAATTTTTTGGTTCTGAAAAAATAATAACGGCCCAGAAGGTCCATAGCCAGGTAATCAATTTTTGTTTCCGAAGTGTTATCCTTTTCGTCCGTTCCGGAAATCTGTATGAGATTCATTCCGGCTCGAACAAGCAGACCAAAGGATTCAGTCAAAGAGTAATCCAAAACAATTTTGGCTCCTCTGGGGAATCCGGTCATGACCACGGGTACCTCACTTGCAACATTTTGCTCCATCATCATGAAACTTCCCATGAGTCCCACCATAATATCTGAATAGTTTTCAGCATCTGTTTGGGCAACGGCAATATCGTCAACTGTATTCATGGAGTCTTCTGTTCCCTTTTTTTTCTTTTTTCCATGCATTCTTGTGAGATAGTTTTTTTTGGCCTTGCCCTTTTTCAGTGTGGCAATGGCTTTTTTACCTTTTTTTTTGCGAATAACCACAATCCCTTTTTTCTTTTTGGATTTTGTGGTCAGATAAAGCTTGTCCCCCTTGGAAAGCTTTTTTGCCTCTTTTTTACTGAGTTTGATATAAACTTTTTTCCCTTTGACCTTAACAACACGACCAGCCCAGCTTTTCTGGTAATGGGGAGTGAAGCCCAAAACTATCAAAAGAGCCAGAACAACAGGTAAACAACGAGTTTGCATAGAAGACCTCTCTTTAATGATAAGAAAATAAGTTATTTACGCCAAGTCCAAATTGAAGAACAAACAGGCCATTGTATCAATTTAAACCATAAAGGAATTGTTGCCAAACAGGAAAAAATTCAAATAACTATTCTAAAACACTGTTCTTTTACTGTTTTTCCGGCAAGGCCGTGAGTCGGGCTTCCCTGGTCCGTTCATAAATTCATTAAAGAGTATCTGATAGACCAATAGACTGTCCTGAAGAGATTGAGAGGATATTTCAAAGGTCGGACCAGGTCTTGTTTCTGGATTAAAGTCTTGTGGAATATAGAAAATCAATCAGTATAGAGATCAAAACTGTGAGCAATAACCATTTTTTTAATGTCAGTTCAATTTACCAATTGTAATGGGAAAAAGCACGGTTGGCTTCAGCCATGGAGTGAACATCCTCTTTCTTTATGACTCCAGGTCTGGTTTGGCCGGAAAAGTGAATTTTTGAATAAGGGAATCCATGACATGGAAAATTGATTTCCTGTCGGGATTATCTCATTCAGGAAAAATGGAAACTTTCCTCTTCAGGAGGGCCTCTTGGAGAACAGGGTTCAGGAATTTCTGAATCCAACCCCGGATGAGTGAGAATCTTTTCAATCACCTCAGGCTCCTCCATTGAAGAAATGACTTTTAACTTTCCCCCACATTCCGGGCAAATCTCAATGTCCATTCCAAAAACCCTTTTAAGCCTCCCGGCCCAGGTCATTGAAGAGGAGTTTCCGGGCTGTGTTGTTTGTTTTCCAAGACTTTTTGTTTTTGGAGTGATGAGGTGTCGATATTTGAAATTTGGGCAAACACCCCGTGAAACCTTATGAGATTGGTTCCGGGTCTTGGAACAAGGGAAGCCAGGCGGGAGAGAAAGTCCAGAGGATCAAGGACAATCCGGGTGGTTCCGTTTTCATAAGGGGTTTTTAACTGATAGATGATCTTTCCCTGGGAGTTTAGGGAAAGCCTTTGTTCACTGGGGCTTGGTCCTGAAATGTAACGACAAATCCTTTCAGGCTTTTCCCTCTGGTGGGCTTTAGTGGAAACTCCTGCATGGAGACTGAAACCGGAATATTTGGACAGAAAGGGCTTTGCTTCCCCGTGGTTTGTTTCAGAAAGGGTTTTGAGTGTCAGGGCCTTTTGCCCTTTGTGTTTTCCAAGGGCAATCAGGTAGGTGATGGAAGAAAAATGCAGATAATAAAAAAACAACCTCATAAGGCCATTAGCCGTTTGTACAAAACGAACACAGAAAATGACTTTATGAGGTGAGGATCGATAGCTCAATCAAACCGATAGCTATTAAAAAAGCTCAGGTTTCCGAATAGCACGTCCTCTATTCCTCAAATTTACAATGCCCCACGATCTGAGATTATAAATGGCAGAATTTACAGTTTCAAATCAAGAGAGTCCAGATATTACAGGCAATGCACTGGCCTTGTTCAGGGCGACTTGTGCGGGCATTCCCCCGAAAATCCTCAAAACCCATGGAATGTAGTGGTACAAAACTAGACAATAGGCGTTAAGTATTCAAAATCACTGATTTAACGCAACTGCTGCTGTCAAAGTCGGGATTTACAGGCTGGAACAGTTCTGTGCTGAGGACTTTGCCATGAGGTAGCTCTACTGATCGTGTTTGAAACTTCCAAACCGGATCAGGCCAAAAAGCCAAAATCCAAAAAAAAATCAAAATTTGTAAGTATTTAAAATCACTAAAAAAGAGGGAATAGCTCAAGCCTCTTATTTCTGAATAATTCAGTTTAATCGTATGAACTCAAAAAAGACACGATATGGGGAACACAAAAACAAATTGCGGATGTCTTTGAGATTGATAGATCAGTCGTTACAAAACATATAGGAAAAATCATAACAAAAGGTTTATTTCCGGGCATTTTCTGAAAACCCTTTTTCTGACTTCTAGTTCATATTTTAGAGGTTGAAATGACCCAACATTTCAAACCTCCATTAAAGCTGAATTTTTCTCTAAAAAAATTGCTATTCACCATTTAAGCATGACCTTTGGTCTTCTTTCTTCTTCCATCCGCAGGGAGATATTATTTCATAAGTGAGATGGGATAATTCAGGTTTACTGATTTCAATCAGACATGGAAGATCATTGTCTTTTCGGAAACCTGCACAGGCAGATATTGTTTCATGGTTGAGATGGGATCGTCCTGATTTACTGATTTCTCTCAGGCATGGCATTTGATTTTCTTTATCAAACCAGGAACAGCCTTTTATTTTCTTGGAAAGAGAATAGGAAAACTGGATTTTGTCTAACACATTCAGGCATGATGTTTGATTTTCTTTATCAAAAAAAACACAGGTAATTTGTTTGGCGTTTTTCATATCTCTTTTTGCCCTTTTTTCTTTGGAAAATCCCTGAACTGATATTACAAGCAGGGTTCCTGCGATGATTATTTTTTTTACTTTATCTCTCATGGAAACTCGAATCATATTGAAATCAAACCTTTTTAATTTAATTATTGTTGGCTTCTTTTTTTTGTAAAGAAAAAACAAAATTGGTTAAAGGGGGCCTTCTTTAACAGACTATTGTCCAGGACAAAAATGGAGATAGGATTTCATCAGGCTGTAGTCATCATAATCATCAGAAAATGTAACTGCTCACACTTTTGGCGATCTTGGCATTCGCCTGCCTCGTCTCTCCCCGACTTTGACAGCAGCGAGTGCGTCAATTTTGTAAAATCATGTACTTAACGCTACTGGTCTGATTTTGTACCACTACATTTTTGGGTTTTTGGAGGAATGGCCACCCCCGCAGCCTTGAAAAGAGAATTTGCATTTCCCGTAATATCCGTACGGGTCCAAATCACCTGATCCCTGACCCTGACCTTACCGGAACAGCCCGGACCTCCCTCAACTCCCTCATGACCTCCACAACCGTCAGGGGACGCTCCTTGGTATGATTGTTCCGCTCAGTGGCCACATATCCGGCACCGAGATCAAACGGCTCGTTTTTCCATTGAAGGGGCAAAGGC
This sequence comes from Bdellovibrionales bacterium, assembly GCA_965218815.1. GTDB lineage: Bacteria > Bdellovibrionota > Bdellovibrionia > Bdellovibrionales > JAGQZY01 > JAGQZY01. The sequence continues at coordinate 2,986,224 of CBDCLX010000002.1, forward strand.
CGCCCTTAATAAACTGCGTAAACAAATGAAACTTTCAACCCATACCAGGCTCATCCCTGAACCTTCTTCAAACCCTGAAAAATCCAACAAAATGGTAAAACCTCCACCCCATGAAACCAAAGACTTAAAAACAAAAAAGACACAAAAAGCTCTTTGGAATCCTCAGCCCATACCCTGCTTGAGTCCATCCGCCAGGCCCGAACCTCCCTGAACCTCTAGCCCGCAACCCAACTCTAAACCTGCAATTTTGTTTGTTTGGTTTCATAGCCCCGTATCTCTGTTTGACTTCACAGCCCCTTCAACATAATATTTTCTGAGAATGATCCGGTTTTAATCCTCATGTGGAGCTGGTTTTTGTTGACTCCTTTTAGACCTCATAGACTGACCCCATGAAAACCAATAAAAATGAAACAGGATCAATCTGTTCAATTCCCGTCGGCCCGTAGCACAGCCTGGTAGCACACCACCTTGGGGTGGTGGAGGTCGCTGGTTCAAATCCAGTCGGGCCGACCAACGAACCATCGGTTCTATTCTCAAAATTTGTAAGTATTTTAAATAACAGGGAAACCTTTAGAGTCGCCTATTCCAAGGGATTTGAGATGAGTCACTTGAAGTCACACCAAGTCACATTCCGTGGCTTCATTCTGTCTTCACTTTGGCTTCACAAAAAATGCCTTGATGAGGATAAGTTGTCAAGTCTCTTTAGTGGGTAACGATGAAAAGGGGAACTACACGTTTTTAAGGTATAGTATTTAAAATCACTAATAACGGAGGACTCTCAAGATTCTTTTTTCTAGATTTTTCAGTCTCTTTCAAAGTTTGAGGACTAAGTGAGGACTTTTGAGGACTTGCCAAAACCCTGAAACCTACTTCCAAAAACAGCAAAGAAGGAATCGCCAGGATTTGAGTCTTCTCTTCCATATTCTGGAGACACCTATGATATGAGTGTATAAAAAAAATCCAAGTTATGTGTTTCAAAAAGGGATTGGGTATTGTGAAAAATAGGGGAAAAATGTATTATAAAAACTTATGCTGCCTTCTTTGAGTTATCTGGATTGGAATAATAAAATCGCAGAGTATTTTTTCAATCCAGAAAGCTCTGGAAAGCGTATTTGGTTTTTTGTCGAAAGAGAGCTAATAGAAGAAATTGCTCAATCCAATGAAACAGATTTTAATAGTTTTATAGAATCCCTTAAAAAAGGGCCTGAATGGATCACTCGCCATAATCAAGGAATATGTATCAAGGCTCACCAAACTTTTGAAAACTGGGATAGAGAAAAATTAAAATATCCCCCTTATATTGCTTATCTCGCTCTTTTTGTCATTGCAGCCAATCCGGGTAATGAAGAGGAACTTTCAGAAAACAGCTATTATAAAAGACTTAGAGAGTTGCTGAATGAACAGAAAAATGGCAATCAAAATTATCCCTCATTCAATAAAATGTGTGAGTTATGGGATGATCTTGAAAAATGGTCTTTACAGGATAAAAAAAGTGAGTGGGGGGAATTTCATGCGGATATCTGTGGCAGTCACTTCCATGTTGGTATTACCTATTATCAAGTTGTTCTTACGAAAAAGGATGAAGAAAAACTACCCCAAATATTTTCAAAAAAGGGATGGGACAGTGATTCCGATCCAACGGATTTAGAAATTATTGATGCTCTTAAAACCCATCACGCACTGCTGGAAGGAAAAACCCAAAGACGAATCAACAATAATAAGCCTGATTTTATTTCAATATTGTGTCAACGAGTCCGGGAGGATCTGAAATTTTATGAATATGAAGATAGCTTTGATGACAACCAGGAAAAGGAGGAAAGCACAAAACAGGGAACCATTGTCCTATGTCTTGAAGTGGATACAACAGCAGGCACAGCGAAACCCTCCTTTAGATTGAAAAGAAATAAAGGTCTTCCTGAAGAGGAATTCCCGTTAAGAAGTGAAAACTCCAAAAACGGGCAACATGAATGTCGGGTTAAACCTTCTACCTCCACTATAAGTGGGAAAATTGAAAATATAGACATTGACTGGAAAAAGGACTTCTCTCTGATAAGTCTAAACCAGGAGGAATTGGAAACTGATACAATGGAAGTAAAATGGATATTCAACTACAGAGTAGAAAAGTGCAAATTATTCATGCCAGGAGAAGAATTTGGAGTCCGTGGTTTTGTTTCCATTCCTGGAAAAAGGGTTGATCCCAATACGCTCTTTTATATGGCTGTTCAAAAAAATATGAAAGATAAAATACAAAAATGGGGTGATAAAAGCTGTGAAGTTTTTGAAGAACTATCCATAAATGACCTTCCTGGAGGCTGGTTCCTGTTTAAAGTCAGTGGTATAAAAAACTGTCAAGCTGTTAAAACAGACATACCCGCCCTGTCCACAGATGAAAAACCACGGATTAAACTTGAGGGGGGAATTCGCCTTTCAAGAGGAAACCGCTTTTCTGACTTTGCTCCTCCAAAAATCTCCATTATCGGAGGGAATCAAAGTTTTTCAGAAATGACCTGTTCAGTAAAAAACGAGGACTGTTCAGAAGAGGAGGGAAAAGAGTTTCCATTGATTCCATTAAAAAACAAGAACAATCTGTTCTTTCTTCCCGAAAATATTCCCGTTGGAAAACAAATAACAATAAATATCCCTAATACAGATAACAATAGAGGAGTCTCTTCTAAATTTATTTGCTGTGAGAATCATTTAAAAACTTTTGACTGCTATATCCAAAAACCTGTGAACTCTTTTGGAATTTTTAAAAGTGAGGATCAAGAGATTTTAACAGGTTCAGAAAACAGGACAGACTCAGATACAGAAGTCTCTCTCCAAGGGGCTTATGGAGTGAATTTAACAAAAACCATTTATCCGAAACTCCCCGACCTTTCAGTAAAACCGAGAGAAAAGACCTACCTTTTGGGAGACATTCCAGGCCAGATTATTTCCTGGCCTGATGAACCTCTTCCCGAATGGACTCCTTTATGGGGCGTTCAATTTAAAATAAGAAAAAAGGGGGAAGTGTCACTTTTAGGTTGTGTAGAGACTTCGTCTGAAGATATAAACCAACAGGACTACACTAGAAAAGAAAAGAAAAAATGGAAAGAAATTATATGGCATAAAAGAAAACATCTGACCTGTAAGGGAACATCATCAAAAAAATGGAAAAAATTCATTGAAAAAGCAAGGAAAAGTGCATGAAAAATCAACCTGGAGATAATTTGCTTTATTTATTATCTGAAAAGGGAACCATAACATGGTCTCAGTGTCGCAAATACATGGATGATCTATGGCAAAACAGGGAACAAAACAAGGCCAGAGATGACCTTCAGTGCGGGGAAGAACAAAAAAACGACTGGTATTCCATGATAAGAAAACTGAGTTCCCTCGGTTACCTGGATATTGGAGAGTACAAGGGGAAAACAACAGTTCAGGTGGCACCACCCCTATTGGTGGCTCTTCCATTTATAAAACCCTCTTTTTTTCTCACGGGAGCCCGCTCTCCCCAATTGCTCAGAGAAATTGATGAACTTTGCAACAATCATCCTGAAATAGAATTGGAAAAAAGACACATTGACGATGATCTTCCTGAAAGCTGGGTGATAAAAACCTGTGACATGGAAGAAATGGAAAAACGATTTCAGAATCTAATCCAGGACAAAAAATTAGGAATACAAAAACAGCCCGTCTCCTGGCAGATCATAGAGTTTTCGGCAAATATTGAGGAATACAAAAAAACCCTGCAAAGCCATTGGTCTAGTGCAGATCCATCTGATATGAAGGAAGTTTTTAATGTCAACTGTCTTTATTTTACCAAAGTGAATTCAAATTCGTCTGAGATTACAGATGGGGGTCACGAACATCAGGAGTTTTTAATCAAATTAACCCATTATTACAGCAAATACTATTTGTACTCTCCGAAAAAGAACGAAAAAGTAAATGTTCATCTGGATTGGGGAAGATTTTTAATGGTTCAAAACTCAAAAACCCCTGTTTTAAAATTTACTAAAGACATAGAGTTAAAATCCTCTTTACGTCTGCCCCTTCTTCTGGAAAGGGGGCTGGCCCTGCTCTCTGGAACTCCTGTCAATGAAATTTCGGTCAACAAAATAGCCTTGGGAGGTTCCCGAAGTTCTCATAATGGTTCTTATAATGACAAATCAACCAACACCCCAACAGGTTCTGGAAGGCACAAGGAATTTGTGTTTAAGAAAATCCCTTGGGAGGTTGCCAAACAGGTCTCTAATAAGCTGGGACAACAACTCCAAAAAGTGGCCTGAAAATGCATGACCCGATAAAAACTTTTAAGGAAATAAAAAAAGGTTTTAAACTTTATGTGAAGACTCGGTTCGCCACACAGTTTCCTTCAATAGAAAGGAAAAGAGAAGAAATTTTCAAAAAGGAGGGAGTCTTTTACCGGGAACCTTGGGTGGAGTTAATCCGAAAATACAAAAGCTCGGGGAAAAAGATTTCTGATTTAAATGAAAAGGATTTAAAAGATCTTTCAGGGATTCAAATTAAAGAGTTTCAAGATTTTGTTCAGTCCGGTCTTATGGGGGATTTCCCTCTTTATGAACATCAATACGAAATGCTCAAAAAAAGTCTTAAGGGAACAAATACGGTTATTACTTCGGGAACAGGTTCAGGGAAAACAGAAGCCTTTTTACTTCCCCTCTTTGCCTCCCTGATAAAGGAATCTTCACAGTGGGAGAAACCGGATACTCCCCCGGATCACCTCAACGATTGGTGGAAAGATAAGGATTGGAAGAATTCCCATAAAAAAGAGAAAAATAATGGTTTAGAAACTTCTTATCGTGTCCCCCAAAGAAAACATGAAAAACGCTCTTGTGCCGTCAGAGCCTTGATTCTCTACCCAATGAACGCTCTGGTGGAAGACCAGTTATCCCGCCTTAGAAAAGGACTGGCATCTGAAAAAGCTGAAAAATGGTTTTCTGAAAACCGTCATTCCAACCGTTTTTATTTTGGCCGTTATACGGGAATGACCCCTGTTCCCGGTTCTGAAAACAAAATAAAGAGTGTCAATAAAAACAAACTGGAAGAACTTTCCAAAAAACTAAAAGACACGGACTTACTTCAAGAAAAGCTTCAGGAAAAGATACGAAACGGTGAAGAAAATGAAAATTCACAATACTTTTTCCCCACTGTTGACAGAGCGGAAATGAGAAGTCGTTGGGATATGCAGGAGACCCCTCCCGATATTCTTATCACAAACTACAGTATGCTCAGTATTATGATGATGAGAGAAATTGATGAACCTATTTTTGAAGAAACCAAAAAATGGCTTGAAAACAAAGATCATATCTTTCATTTGATTGTGGATGAACTCCATTTGTACAGAGGAACTGCCGGGGCTGAAGTGGCTTACCTCATAAGACTTCTGCTTTACAGGTTGGGACTATCCCCTGACAGTCCACAGTTAAGAATTATGGCCTCCAGTGCCTCTCTGTATCCAAAAAAGGAAGGGAGTTTAGAGTTTTTAAAGGATTTTTTTGGGGTGGAATGGAATTCCGATCAGATCATCCAAGGGGCTTTTGAAAAGGAGGATAGGAATGTTGTTAATTCCCAGAAGGTAGATAAAACAGAAAATCATTTAAATTCCCTGTCTGAACAAAATGGGGATACCTCTCACCTTGGTTCTGTTTTTCTGGAGGAATTTAAAAACTATCCCGAAACAACAGAGGATTCATCAGACAAGGATTTTATCAATCGGCTTTTGAAAAAAACAAAAATAGAAGATAAAGAAAAACTTTTTTCCCGCATCAAATCCCATATTTTAAAGGCATACGAACACAACCAGTCAGAGACCAAACGAAACACCCTCTCCCTGTCCGAACTTTCAAATAAGGTTTTTAATAGCAATAACAACATAAACATTTCGTTAGAAGAGAGAGATAAGAACAGTGCGACAACCGCCTTAAGGGGCTTGTTTTGTTTTTTGCACAAGCATCGCAAAGAATTTAAGGGCTTACCATCCTTTCGTTTTCATTTGTTTTTCCGCAACATTGATGGTCTTTGGGCCTGTGCTGATCCTCAGTGTTCCAGTCATCAATCCGAACAACAGGACAAAATTAAATTTCCTGACAATGGCAAAAATGAAGATTTCACAAAAAATCAAAGAAACGATCCCACGGGCCAATTGTTCATGAGCGACCCTCCCTTAACCTGCGACAACCAACACCGAGTCTTTGAAAATCTTTACTGTGAGCAATGCGGGACACTCTTTTTTGGAGGAATCCGGTGGGAAAAAGTTCCAGGAGAACTTGAACTTTTACAGGTTTCAGACAACATTGAAAAAATACCCGATGAACACATCACCCCTTTTATTGAAAAAAGAAGTTATAAGGAATACGCCTTGTTTTGGCCTTTTTCTGAAATCAATGATGAAGTAAAAAGAACCTGGACCCCATCCCTGATTGGAGACACAAATATAAATTCAGGCACCAAAGGCAACTCTAAAAACAAATCAGAAGCCTCCTGGAAAAAAGCCACTTTAAACAAAAAAACAGGAAAAGTGAATCTTGAATGGGAAGGGGAAAATAACAGCGTAAAGGGTTATTTGTTTTCAATATCAAGAGACAATAAACAATCTATGGCCCTGGCTTCAATCTGTCCATCCTGTACCGTGGATTACAAACAGAAAAAAATGAAAAGCCCCATCAGGGGATTTAGAACGGGATTTTCAAAAATCATACAGATTCTTTCAAAGGAGTTGTTTTATCATCTGGATAAAAGAAAGCTTATTATTTTCTCCGACAGCAGGGAGGAGGCCGCAAGAACAGCCAACGGGGTGGAGAGAAGCCACTACCAGGATTTAATCAGGGAAATTATCCATAATGAATTACAGCTCACGGCCCGTGGACTTCCCGCTCTTTTATTAGATATAGAGAAAAAAAATGACGGGGTTCTTAAAAGTGAAAAGGCCAAAAAGTATGAAAAGGAACATCCGGGAAGTTTTGAAAGACTGAAAGATAAAAGAAAAACCATTGAAAATTTTGAAAAACTCTTTGAACAACACCTGGATCCATCGAAGGAATTGGAGGAAAAAGCGGAAAAATATAAAAAGGAACAAATGGATATTCGAAAAATATATCAAACAGGTGTTGTTCCCCTCCGGATATTGTTTGAAGATGATACGGATGAATCTCTGATTCTCAGATTGAAAAATATGGGAGTCAATCCCGCCGGGAACTCCAAAGACAGGATCTGGGATAATGAAGATGATGAAGGAAAATCATGGACTGATCTGTTTGATTTTTCCTCAGAAGAAAAAATATGGCAGGCAAGAGAAAATATCTCCACCACTCTCAACCAGAAAAAAGAAGGGGAGTTTAGAAGAAAAATTAGGGAAGAGGTGTTTGGTCTTTTATTTCAGAGACTTTACTTCAGTCTTGAATCCTCTGGCTTGGGTTTTGTCTGTATTAACCTGGATGATGAAAAAATAGAAAATGAGATAAACTCTGTTTTTAAACCTCTTCAGATTTCAAGGAAGAGAATTGAAGAAAGCTCAAGTACATCATCAGGTGTCCCTGAAGCCTCCATCTCGGTGAATGTCATCAAGGAGATTTGTAATGGTTTTATAAGAATTCTGGGAGATACTTGGCGACGTGAAACTGCGAAAAAAGAAGAAGCAGGATCCATAGATCAAATAAGACCCAAAAAAGCAAAAACATATATTGAAAAATGTGCTGAAATTCACAATTTTGATAAAGACAAACTGGGACAACTGATCTTCAAATTGGTTACCGATGGGAATCTTGGAGGTCACAGAAAAGCCATTCTTGAATCCAAAAATCTCTTTGTTAAGTTATCAGAATCAGAAGATCCTTTCTGGAAATGCTCCAACTGCTCAAGGCCCCATCTGCACAAAAACGGAGGGATATGTAGCTATTGTTTTTCTGAATTACCAGATGAACCTTCAAAAAAATGCCGGGATTTGTGGAATAACAATTACTACTCCCAACCTGATAGAAAAAGAGAACCTTTCCGGCTTCACTGTGAAGAATTATCAGCCCAGAGTGATGATCCCGCCGAAAGACAGAGACATTTTCGTAATCTGGTTATTGGTGAAAAAATCAAAGAAGTGGAGGAAATCGACATCCTCAGTGTGACAACGACAATGGAAGTGGGAGTGGACATTGGTTCCCTGGAGTCGGTGTTTCTGGCCAATATGCCACCCCAGAGATTCAACTACCAACAGAGAGTTGGACGGGCCGGAAGAGGGAAAGGTGAAATCTTTTCCCTGGCCATGACTTTATGCAGAGGGAACAGTTTTGATAATTTTTACTTCAAATCTCCAGATAAAATGCTCAATGAAGCCCCGCCTGTTCCTTTTTTGTCCATTGACCGGAAAAAGATTGCAGAACGGATTGTCATAAAAGAAGTGCTGAGAAGGGTTTTTAAAGAAGCCAGGTTTTCAGAAAGAAACAATTCAGGTCGCCCGGACACTCATGGTGAATTTGGAACTGTGGAAGACTGGAAAGAAAATAAAAATAATATTCAGGAAAAAATCAAAAATGGACTGAAAGATTTTAATAAAGAAAAACTGAGTAAAATTATTGAACAAATAACATTTGGTGTTGACAAGATGGATCACAATGAAATCAAGGAATTTGTTCAAAAAAAGCTTTTTAAAAAAATCAATCATGCCACCAAAGACCAGACGGAAAACACAGGATTGGCTGAATCACTGGCTGAAAAAAATCTTTTACCCATGTTTGGAATGCCCTCCCGTGTTCGTTGTCTTTATCATTATCATGGAAAAAACAATGAGTATAAAAGTATTGACCGGGATTTAGATCTGGCTATTACTGAATTCGCACCCGGAGCCCAAAAAACAAAAGACAAGAGGATTCACACGGCTATAGGCTTTACTTCCCCTTTGTATTCCAAAGGTGGAAAAACCAAAACCGAAGATCCCATTCAGGAAAGGCAATGGCTATTTCGCTGCGGAAACTGCCAGTTTACTAAACCAAATACAGAAAAACCTTCTTCAAAATGCCTCAAGTGTGGGAGTGATAGTGACAAAAATTCTTTTGAATATATCATCCCAAAAGCTTTCAGAACTGATTTTTCATGGGGAAAAGATGCAGATGAAGTGGATATGCCTCCATTTTACGGATCAGGGAGTTTTATTGAAGCCGAGTTTGAACACAAAAAACAGAAAAATGCCAATTACCAATATGCTTCAGTGGAAGATGGTCGGGTATTTCGGATCAATGACAACAACAAAAACTTCTTTCGGGGTTCTGTTGGAAAATTTAAAAAGTTGGAAAATCAATGGGTTGTCAATAATCATGAAAATTTCGTAAAAAATCCTAAAAACTCCCAATTCATATCTGATGCAATGGCAATGGAAGTGGCTTTGGCTTCAAAAAAACAAACAGAGGTTTTTAGTATCAAGCATGATAAAATTCCAGAAGACCTTGACCTGGATTACTACAAAAAAGATTCAGCCATGAAAGGGGCTTACTATTCCGCCACTTTTATCATAAGAACTCTTGTTGCAGAAACACTGGATATTAACCCGGAAGAACTGGAAATAGGAAATATCGTTGGAACCAGAGTGGATCAAGAACAAAAAAAGGGAGGTGAGATCAGAATCAATGACAGCCTGCCTAACGGAGCCGGATTTTCCACCTGGATAAAGGAAAATATTCAGGATATTCTGGAGAAAATAAACTCTAAAAGCAGTGATAGTGCTTTTATAAAAAAACTTTACTCCGAGGATCATCAGAAAGATTGCAAATCCTCCTGCCACCTCTGTTTGAAAGCTTATCGTAATATCAATTATCATGGACTTCTGGACTGGCGACTTGGGATATCTCTTCTCAAAAGCTTTATTGACAGGAATTACAAAGCCGGACTGGACGGTAATTTCCAGGAACCAGAATTAAAAGGTTGGAAAGAAAATGTGAAATTATTAAGAGATGAATTCTGTAAAAACTTTTCACCATGTTCTTCAAAGGATTTTGGAGAACTTTCCGGTTTCTCGGTTAATGGAACAAATGTTATTATTCTTCATCCTTTTTGGTCTAAAAATGCCCCATTAGTCAAAAACTCTGTCAATGGCAATGAATGCAAATTCATTGATACGTTTAATTTATTAAGAAGATCCAGTTTTGTTTACAAAGAAATGATATGAAATTCAGGTAAATGACAGATTATCAAAATGTGGATGAAAATCTGTTATAAAAATACAGCTTGACCGGGTAAGCCTCTTCTGATTTATTGTGATGGAATTATTACTTTAGTCAGTTATCCTCCCCCCTACCTGAGAGCCTGAAAATGCCATCAAAGAAAATCCCTGAAAAAAGAAAACAACAGGCCCATAATGCCCTATTCAATGAAACTTTTATCAATGAAAAATATGGATTGGATATTTTCCGCCTTGTCTTTAAACCTTCTGAGTTCAAACTCTTCAACTGGAAAACTCTTAAACCGGAAATGACTGTCTTCATGGATGAAGAGGGTAATGAAAAACGTATTGATCTTTTGTTCTCAGTCCAGGTCAAAGGCTCCAAAAAACAGGTGCGTATTTTTTTCCTCCTTGAACACAAAAGCCATCAGGACCCTCAGTTGCTCAAACAAGTTCTGGGGTATCAAACCTGTATTTACAATCGCTGGAATTATCCGGTCATCCCCATCCTTGTCTATCACGGAAGGCAAAAGCACTGGAAAGGGCCGTTGAACTTTCAGGACTCCCTGGAGGGTCTGACTCCTGTTTTAAAACAGAAATTTGGAAAGAATATTCTCAATTTCCGTTGTAAGCTGTTGAATATTCATGATATTGACTTGTATCGTGGAATGGGCAAAAGTTTGCTTTCCAGACCCATTTTGCTTATAATGGGAAATATCTGGAGGCTCCGTCGGGAAACCATTGCGGAGTTGTTTCAGATGGGTACGACTCTGGGTGAAAAGGATCAGAGGTTTTTAGTGCAGAAGGCTGTGGATTATATCCGTCGGAATGATCCGAATTTTACATTGAGTGTACTCAGGAATATAGAAGAGGAAACCATAGAGGAGGATCATAGAGTCATGTCAGCATTACAATGTTCTTTGGATGAGGCTGAAGAAAGAGGAGTCAAAAGAGGAGTCAAAAGAGGTCATAAAGAAGGTCATAAAGAAGGGACTCAAGAAGCGGCGTTACGGATGATTCAAAATGGCCTTGATGTGAAAACGATTTGTCTATGTACCGGTCTGACTCCCAAAAAAGTGGAAGAGTTACGTCAAAAAGCTAAAAATATAGCCTGAATCGTCTTAATTTCCTCATAACAAAGAAAAATCTCTCTGCCTAAAAAAGCGATGACTTTGACTTTAAGAGTCTTTGCAAGACTTATGAGTTTTAAAGCACTCATGGTCCGCTTTCCGTTTTCAATCTTTGAAACAGAAGTAGGAATCAACCCTGCTATTTTATCAGGTTTAGCCTGGATCATATTTCTGGGTCTTTCTCAAATTTTTTAATTTCTCTGAAATATTCAAATTATTCATCACCGGTTTTTAAACCAAATTAGTAAATTAAAATTCTGAAAAAAGAACAAAAAAAGAACAATCGAAAAAAAATCAAAAAATTTTTCAGATACTTCAAAAAAAATTGAAAATTTCTTTCCCAAGAAAAACAAGGGTTTAAAAATTTTCTCGGTTAATAATTAAAAATTTTTTTAAGGTTTCTTGAGTGGTGGTGGTCTATGTCCTCAACACAGGCTGAGTTTTCCTTAAACTGAGCCTGTCTGAGACGGGAGGTCATTTTCCTGTTCTGACGATCCTGGAATTCGTCATCAACAAGGAACCCCACAAATTCCGAAGTCTCTAAAGGGGTCTTGATCAGATTGCCGTTGGAATAAATGCCCAATGCATTTCAGCCTTTAACAACAACCACAACAATCCCATCTGTACTTTTGGTGGCAATGACGAATCCAAAATGGGCACTGGACTCCTGCTTTCATTTTTTTACGGAATAGCTCCTGGGGACACGGCTGAACTTGAGGAGGTCATTGCCGCTGATGATACAATTCAATGGGAAGATCACAACAGGGATTTTTTTGAAACAATTTACGAGAATAAATCCAGAGGTATAAGAAGGATAAAAGATATTTTTTCAGAGATCAAGATGTATTCCCACCCCGTTTTCCATGGTTTTTCTGATCTTTTTGTTTTGTGAACTCCATTTTACGGTCATTTGAGTGGGATTTTGATTGAAAATTTATGACTCCAGGTCTGGTTTGGCCGGAAAAGTGAATTTTTGAATAAGGGAATCCATGACATGGAAAATTGATTTCCTGTCGGGATTATCTCATTCAGGAAAAATGGAAACTTTCCTCTTCAGGAGGGCCTCTTGGAGAACAGGGTTCAGGAATTTCTGAATCCAACCCCGGATGAGTGAGAATCTTTTCAATCACCTCAGGCTCCTCCATTGAAGAAATGACTTTTAACTTTCCCCCACATTCCGGGCAAATCTCAATGTCCACTCCAAAAACCCTTTTAAGCCTCCCGGCCCAGGTCATTGAAGAGGAGTTTCCGGGCTGTGTTGTTTGTTTTCCAAGACTTTTTGTTTTTGGAGTGATGAGGTTGATGATTTTGGTATCAATGATCTGAAAGCCCGTCCCGTTTTCCATTGGTCAGACCACAGAATTATCGGTCATTTGACCCTGTGTTTTTTATCTTACCTTTGTGAGGCCCACTTAACCAAACGGTTGAGGGAAAAGAAGATATGGACTCGTACTGACGTTACGGGAAATGCACTGGCTTTGTTCAGGGCGGCTCGTGTGGGGCTTCCACCAAAAATCCTCAAAACCCAAAAGTGTGGATAAACAAACTATGCCTGATTGCGTTAAGTTGTTGGTAATACCAACTTGATGCATATGCTGCTGTCAAAGTCGGGAACTATTCTAAAACACTGTTCTTTTACTGTTTTTCCGGCAAGGCCGTGAGTCGGGCTTCCCTGGTCCGTTCATAAATTCATTAAAGAGTATCTGATAGACCAATAGACTGTCCTGAAGAGATTGAGAGGATATTTCAAAGGTCGGACCAGGTCTTGTTTCTGGATTAAAGTCTTGTGGAATATAGAAAATCAATCAGTATAGAGATCAAAACTGTGAGCAATAACCATTTTTTTAATGTCAGTTCAATTTACCAATTGTAATGGGAAAAAGCACGGTTGGCTTCAGCCATGGAGTGAACATCCTCTTTCTTTTTAATGGTATTGCCACGGTTGTTATAGGCATCGGCAATCTCTCCGGCAAGACGGGTGGCCATGTCCTTTTCCCCTCTCTTGCGGGAAAAATTTGTCAGCCAACGCAAGGCCAGAGTGACCCGGCGGGAAGGCCTCACATCCACTGGAACCTGGTAGGTGGCTCCTCCCACCCGACGGGAACGCACTTCAAGCTGGGGTTTTATATTTTCAACTGCTTTTTTAAAAACATTCAGAGGTTCTTCCCCGGGAATTTTTTCTTTCAATTTATCAAAGGATTTATAAACCTGTTTTTGTGCCAGACTTTTTTTGCCATCAAGCATGACTTTATTGACAAACCTGGCAACCAAAATATCCTGATAAATGGGATCCGGAGCCACTTCTCTTTTGTAATTACCTTTTCTTCGGGACATATGTTTTCCTTAACTCTTTGGTTTTTTGGCACCATATTTTGAACGGCTGCGAACTCTGTTGGAAACCCCTTGGGTATCCAAAACTCCACGAACAATATGGTACCGACAACCTGGAAGGTCTTTGACCCGCCCTCCGCGAATGAGGACCACACTGTGTTCCTGGAGGTTATGACCGATTCCTGGAATATAGGAGATCACCTCATAACCATTGGACAACCGAACTTTGGCTACCTTCCTTAAAGCTGAATTTGGTTTTTTGGGTGTTGTTGTGTAAACGCGGGTACAGACTCCCCTTTTTTGTGGACATTTGGTGAGAGCCGGGGAACTGCTTCTCTGCTTTTTCATTTTCCGTTCAGTACGGATCAGCTGGTTAATGGTTGGCATGACTCTCCTGTCATATTAAGCATCCGGTTTGCCGGTCTTTCCATATAAAAGTACTGGAAAAACCGGGAAGATCTGTCTGTCTCCCGGAACTGTGACGAAAAAGGGAAAATAAAGAATCCCGACATCCAAGTCAAGTTTTTTCGTAACGACTCATACTCCTTTATTTCAGGTTCTTGTGGATTGAGTTTGAGTTGTGGGATCGACCATTCCGGGAAGACTGGTTAAATTTTCCTCTTTGGAATCATCCACAGAGATCTTTCTGACCTTATAATCAGGCAAACCTGTTCCGGCGGGAACCAGTCGACCCATAATGACATTCTCCTTAAGACCAGCGAGATTGTCTGTTTTGGAGTGAACAGCAGCATTGGTCAGAACCTTGGTTGTCTCCTGAAAAGAGGCAGCTGAAATCCAGCTGTCCGTTCCCAGGGAAACCTTGGTGATACCAAGAAGAAGGGATTCAAAGGTGGCCAATTGTCCTCCTTCCTTTAAAACCCTTTCATTTTCCTCTTCCAGGATATATTTTTCAACCTGCTCACCAACGAGTAAATGGGTGTCTCCCGCATGAGTCACAGTCACTTTTCGCAACATCTGTCGAACAATGGCTTCAATGTGTTTGTCATTGATAGAGACACCCTGGAGGCGGTAAACCTCCTGAATCTCATTCACCAGATAGGAGGAAAGTTCTTTTGGACCCAAAACCTTGAGAATGTCATGGGGATTTGTGGGACCATCCATAAGGGCTTCACCCGCCTTGACATACTCCCCCTCACGAACAGCAATATGTTTTCCTTTTGGAATAAGATACTCTTTCTGCTCTCCCGCCACATCAGGGGTTACAATCACGCGTTGCTTACCTTTGATATCCTTGCCAAAGGTGACATAACCATCAGTTTCAGAAATAATGGCCGCTTCTTTGGGAGTGCGTCCTTCAAAAAGCTCAGCCACCCGTGGCAAACCTCCGGTGATATCCTTGGTCTTGGAAGTTTCCCTGTGAATTTTTGCAATGACATCCCCTGCATGAACCTCAGCCCCATCCTCCACTGTCAGTTGGGCTCCAACAGGAATGATATAACGGGCAGAAATATCACGGGCAGGAAGCATCAGAGGTTTTTTGTCAGGTCCCACAATGTGGATGGTTGGTTTGTTGCCACTGGCACTTTTCCCTTCGGTGATGACCTTGGTTACAAAACCTGTGACAGAATCCACCTGCTCAACAACAGTGACTCCCTCCACAATGCCATCAAACTGAACACCTCCAGTGACATCCGCCACAATGGGATTTGAGTAAGGATCCCATTCGGCAATTTTGGTTCCTTTCTGAACTTTGTCCTTCTCCCTGACATTGAGGATAGTTCCGTAAACCAATTTGAAACTCTCTCTCTCACGGCCTTGCCCGTCGGTGATGACGACCAGACCTGTCCGGTTGAGAACCACCAGTTGACCTTCCTTATTTTCCACAAACTGAATATCCCTGAGTTGTATGATTCCATCATAACGACAGGTGTGCACCGATTGTTCCACGGCACGGGAAGCTGTTCCACCCAGGTGAAATGTTCTCATGGTGAGTTGAGTTCCAGGTTCTCCAATGGACTGGGCTGCAATAATGCCAACAGCCTCACCTGGATTGACCATATTCCCCCGGGCCAGATCACGGCCATAGCAATGAACACAAACCCCGCGGCGGGCCTTACAGGTCAAAGGAGAACGAACTGTTATTTTTTCAACAATTGAGGAATCGATCCTGTCAATATGTTCTTCTGTGATTTGTTGACCCATTTTCACAATGATAGAATCATCTGTGGGATCAATCACGTCTTCCAGGACAATGCGACCAAGAACCCGATCCCCCATGGGATGAACCACCTCACCCCCTTCAATAATGGGATGAATCTCAAGACCATCAACGGATCCACAATCCTTTTCAGTGACGACAACATCCTGGGCCACATCCACAAGACGACGGGTCAGGTAACCGGAGTTGGCCGTTTTTAAAGCAGTGTCAGCCAAACCCTTCCTGGCTCCATGGGTTGAAATAAAATACTGGAGAACCGAAAGACCTTCCCTGAAGTTGGCCGTGATTGGAGTTTCAATGATTTCTCCTGAAGGTTTGGCCATGAGACCACGCATTCCGGCCAGCTGTCTAAGTTGGGCAGCAGAACCCCTGGCTCCTGAATCAGCCATCACAAAAATAGAGTTGAAAGAGTCTTCCCTGACTATTTTTCCAGACACATTAAATTCCTGTTTTTCGATGTCAACCTGCATCTGCTGGGCCACCTTATCACCGGCCTGGGCCCAGATATCCACCACTTTGTTGTAGCGTTCACCATCAGTGATAAGCCCTTCGTCATATTGAACCTGGATTTCCTTAACCTGGGCATCCGCATCTGAAAGAAGTTGTGCCTTGGATTCAGGAATGACCATATCATCAAGACATATTGATATTCCAGCCAGTGTGGAATAATGGAATCCTGTTGTCATCAAGTGGTCAGCCATGATGGCTGTGGTTTTGGCATCAGACAGGCGGAAGCATTTGTCTATCAATCTTGCAATCTGTTTTTTATTCATGGTCTGATTGATTTCTTCAAAGGGCACTTCCATGGGAATAATATCACTGAGAAGAGCACGCCCCACAGAAGTGTCCCTGAGCCGACCCTGAATGCGCACCTTACAGGCGGCCTGTAGATCCACAGTGCCCGCTTCATGGGCAAAGATAACTTCAGAAGTGTTGGCAAAGACCCGCCCCGTTCCCTTGGCTCCCGGTCGAATGCGGGTCATCCAGTACAAACCAAGAACAATATCCTGGGTGGGATTGATAATGGGTTTCCCACTGGCAGGCGAAAGAATGTTGTTGGTTGACATCATAAGCACACGGGCTTCCACCTGGGCTTCCACAGAAAGGGGAACATGAACAGCCATCTGGTCCCCATCAAAATCAGCGTTGAAAGCCGTGCAGACAAGGGGGTGAAGCTGGATGGCCTTGCCCTCATGGAGAACCGGTTCAAAAGCCTGTATTCCCAAACGATGAAGAGTGGGGGCCCGATTGAGAAGGACGGGATGCTCACAGACCACATCAGCGAGAATATCCCAAACTTCCACGGTCTCCTGATCCACCATATGTCTGGCTTGTTTGATAGTGGACGTAAAACCCTTTTCCTCAAGTTTGCTGTAAATAAAAGGTTTAAACAATTCCAGGGCCATCTTCTTGGGAATCCCACACTGGTGAAGTTTTAAAGTGGGTCCCACAACAATCACCGAACGACCGGAGTAGTCCACCCGCTTTCCCAAAAGATTTTGACGAAAACGACCCTGCTTTCCTTTAAGCATATCACTGAGAGAGCGAAGAGGTCTTTTATTGGGACCTGTAAAGGTTTTTCCACGACGACCGTTATCCAAAAGGGCATCCACGGATTCCTGTAACATTCTTCTTTCATTGCGAATAATAATGTCAGGAGCGTTGAGTTCCTGCAGTCTTTTTAAACGATTGTTCCTGTTAATCACCCGACGGTACAGGTCATTGAGATCAGAGGTGGCAAAGCGACCCCCCTCCAGGGGTACCAAAGGACGAATATCTGGTGGAATCACCGGCAGGCAATCAAACATAACCCATTCCGGTTTATTGATGGAATTCTGAAAGGCCTCCACAATTTTAAGACGTTTGGTTATTTTTTTGATTGCCATCTCTGATTTGGTTTCCTTTAAGTCGTTTCTCAGTTTCAGGGAGAGATACTCAGGATCCACCTTGCGTAAAATTTCCCGGATGGCCTCCCCCCCCATGCCCGCCTTGAAGTTTGGGCCAAATTCATTGAGAGCATTCTGGTAAGCCTCTTCGCTGAGAACAGTTCCTTCGGTCAGATTTGTTTCCATGGGATCAACCACAATGTAAGCCTCACAGTAGAGAACCTTTTCCACTTCCTTGAGAGTCAGATCAATCAGATTTCCAATCCGGGAGGGAAGGGATCGGAGAAACCAGATATGGGCTATGGGGGAAGCCAGATCAATATGACCCATACGCTCCCTGCGGACCTTACTCTGGGTGACCTCCACCCCACATTTTTCACAGACCACTCCCCTGTATTTCATCCGCTTGTACTTGCCGCAAAGACATTCATAATCTTTCACCGGTCCAAAAATCTTGGCACAGAAAAGACCGTCTCTTTCAGGTTTAAAAGTCCGATAGTTGATGGTTTCCGGCTTTTTCACCTCTCCATGGGACCAGGAACGAATCATCTCTGGTGAAGCAATGGAAATGCGAACAGCAGCAAAGGATGATGGATCTTTTGGTTTACCGTAAAAATTTAACAAATCTTTCAAAGTGACTCCCTATTCGTTAAAATCCTCTTCAAGAGAAGTATTTTCCTCATTATAGTCAGAAAGTGCTCCCGACTCAATCAGTTCAATATTGAGGCCCAGACTCTGGAGTTCCTTGACCAGAACATTAAAGGATTCCGGCAAGCCTGGTTCCAGAATATTTTCACCCTTCACAATACTCTCATACATACGGGTTCTTCCTGCCACGTCATCAGACTTGACAGTGAGAAACTCCTGCAGGGAATGGGCTGCACCATAGGCTTCAATGGCCCAGACTTCCATTTCCCCAAGACGTTGTCCTCCAAACTGGGCTTTTCCGCCCAGTGGTTGCTGGGACACCAGGGAGTAAGGGCCGATGGAACGGGCATGGATTTTTTCCTCCACCAGGTGATGCAGTTTGAGCATATACATGATTCCCACTGTGACCGGATTTTCAAAAGCCTCTCCTGTTCGACCATCAAAAAGAACCATCTGACCCGATAAGGGCATACGGGCTTTTTCCAAAAGATTTTTCACATCAGATTCCTTGGCTCCATCAAAGACAGGAGAAGCCAGGTGGATTCCCTTATCAACGCCTTTAATCATCTTTTTAACGGATTCATCATCGGCATGATCCACAAACCTGTTAATGTCAGGGTCATTGAAAGTGTCCTTTAAAGCTTCACGGGCTTTATTCCCATGAAACTGATCCATCTGCTCCTGAAGCTGAACCCCCAGATACCTGGCAGCGAGGCCCATATGAATTTCAAGGACCTGACCAATATTCATCCGTGAAGGGACCCCCAGGGGATTTAACACCATATCCACGGGGGTTCCGTCAGCCAGATAGGGCATACTTTCCTGGGAAAGAATTTTTGAAACCACCCCCTTGTTCCCATGTCGTCCGGCAAACTTGTCACCCACCTGGAGTTTACGTTTGATGGCCACATACACCTTTATCATTTTTATAACACCTGGAGGAAGTTCATCACCCTTGGTCAGACGTTCCACTTTTTCATCGAAAACAAGTTTGATGGCATCCAGTTGATTGCGTGCTTTATCAATCACCTGGGAAACCTGGTACTCAATCTCAGGATTCATGGGAATGTAGGAGAGAAGTTCAAAGGCAATGGATTCAATATCCTCAGCGGTGATAGTATGTCCCTTTTTAAGGAGAGTTTTTGAACCGTCTTCATTAAGAAGAGTGCCGGTTGTTTTTTTGCCAACGAGGATCCGTTTAATATCTCCAATGGTATTATTTTTAATGACGTTCTGTTCAATATGAAAATCCTTTTCAATCTTGCTTGTCTTGTGGGCAATGATGGATTGTAACCGGATGTCCTGATCCACCCCTTCACGACTGTAAACCTGGGCATCAATGATTGTTCCGGTCACCCCGGAAGGCACACGCAGTGAGGTGTCTTTCACGTCACCAGCCTTTTCACCAAAAATGGCTCTCAATAATTTTTCTTCGGGAGACAGTTGGGTTTCCCCCTTGGGGGTGACTTTTCCGACTAAAATATTTCCAGGTCTGACTTCAGCCCCCACCCGGATGACCCCGGATTCGTCCAGGTCTCTGAGAGCCTCTTCACCCACATTGGCAATATCCCGGGTGATTTCCTCTTTCCCAAGTTTTGTATCCCTGGCCACACATTCAAACTCTTCAACATGGATGGAGGTATAAACATCATCACGAATTAAACGATCAGAGATGAGAATGGAATCCTCAAAATTATAACCCATCCAGGGTGTGAAAGCCACCAGGATATTCTGACCAATGGCAAGTTCTCCATATTCTGTGGAAGGTCCGTCAGCAATAATATCATTTTTCCTGACTATGTTCCCTTTAAAGACAATGGGCTTTTGGTTGAAGCAGGTGTTTTGGTTGGTTCTCTGATACTTCACCAGGTTGTAAATATCCACATTGGCACCGAGACTCCCCCCTTTGGCCAGACGACGGACCACAACCCGGGAGGCATCCACCTCTTCAACCACCCCATCATTAAGAGCCACCACACTGGTCCCACTGTCTCTGGCCACCAGCCTCTCAACACCTGTTCCAACAAGAGGTGAGTGGGGCCGCAAACAGGGCACAGCCTGGCGTTGCATATTGGAACCCATTAAAGCCCGGTTGGCATCATCGTGTTCCAGAAAAGGGATGAGTGAGGCGGCGATAGACACCAACTGGCTGGGAGACACGTCCATATAGGACACTTTCCCGGAGGGGTTCATCTGATAATCCCCATTGCAGCGGGTGGTGATTTGTTCCTGTTTTAAGGATTCAGCCCCCTCGCGGGTGGCCGGAGCAATATGGTGGTCTGTTTCCTGTAAGGCAGAGAGATAAACCACCTCATTATTGGTTTTACCATTAGAAACTGTCAGGTAGGGGGTTTCAATGAAACCATGGATGTTGATTCGGGCGTAAGTGGCCAGTGATGCTATCAAACCAATATTGGGACCCTCTGGAGTTTCAATGGGACAAATACGACCATAATGGGTGGCGTGAACGTCCCGCACTTCAAAACCGGCCCGACTTCTCTCCAGCCCTCCAGGCCCCAGAGCAGAAAGTCTGCGTTTGTGGGTGATCTCAGAAAGGGGGTTGGTCTGATCCATAAACTGGGACAGCTGGGATGAACCAAAGAACTCCTTGACCACAGCACTGACCGGTTTTGCATTCACAAGATCATGGGGCATCATGGTCTCAACATCCTGTAAGCTCATTCTTTCCCGAATGGCCCTTTCCATGCGGACAAGGCCAATGCGGTATTGATTTTCCAGCAATTCACCCACCGAACGCACACGGCGGTTCCCCAGGTGATCAATATCGTCAATATACCCTTTACCATTTCGCAAATTCAACAGAACCCGGGTGGTTTCCATAATGTCTTTCCTGGTGAGAGTGCGATGTTCCACAGGGCATTCATCAAAGGGAATGTTGAACCTGTGATTGATCTTTAACCGACCCACCTCAGAGAGGTCATAGCTTTCAGGGTCAAAGAACATTCGTTGAAGAAACGCTGTGGCGGCCTCAATGGTTGGAGGTTCTCCGGGACGTTGTCTTTTGTAAATTTCCAGGATGGCCTCATCCTTACTGTCAATTTTATCCATGAGCAAAGTGTTGCGAAGGTAGGGGCCAACAGCCAGGCCATCAAAGAAAATAAGATGGAGATTTTTAATTTTCATGGATTTAACAGCTTCCAGAACCTCTGGAGTCACTTCCGTATTGACATCGGCAACGATTTCACCAGTGGTTTTATTGATGATGGGGAAAACCACCACCTTTCCTATCAGATCTTCAGCCGTCAGAGACAATTGTGTGATACCCAGTTCCTTGATTTTTTTAACAGCGGCCCGGGTGATACGCCGACCTGATTTTACAAGAGTTTCACCGGACTTTGGATCAACAATATCCACAATGGCTTTCTGGCCGGCCACTTTATCAACATTGAAATCCCGGCGGTACTCCCCTTTTTTGCCCACTTTAACAACATCAACATCGTGATAATATTCAAGAATCTGACAAGTGTCATAACCCAGAGCCTTTAAAAGAATGGTGGCCGGGAATTTTCGGCGACGATCAATCCTGACATAGAGAATATCTTTCTGATCAAACTCAAAATACAGCCAGGACCCACGGTAGGGAATCACCTTGGAGGAATAGAGGTATTTGCCACTGGCAGAACCTTTTCCCCCATCGTGGTCAAAAAAGACCCCCGGGGAACGATGGAGTTGGGAGACAACCACTCTCTCTGTTCCATTGACAATAAAAGATCCGTTTTTGGTCATCAGGGGGATTTCACCCAGATAAACCTCCTGCTCTTTCACATCCCGGATACTGCGAGCCTCTGTTTCCTCATCCACATCAAAGACAATAAGACGAAGAGTCACCTTCACAGATGAAGCAAAAGTCATCCCCCTCTGGCGACATTCCTCAACGTCGTATTTTGGAGGTTCAAAAATATAGTTCACAAACTCCAGGCTGGATGTATTATTGAAATCGCTGATGGGAAAAACAGATCTGAAAACACCATTTAACCCTTCGTCCCCCCTTCGATCAGGATCCACATTCTTCTGAAGAAATTTTTCATAAGAGGATTTTTGCATCTCAATAAGATTGGGAATATCTATGGCAATACTGTTTTTGGAAAATGATTTCCGTATACGAATATTTGAAGCTGTCACTGGGCCGGTTGGCATTGAATCTCCTTTTTTTTTATACTGATCCGGTTTTCACTCTGGAACTACTTGATTTCAACTTTTGCACCCACTTTTTCCAGAGCCTCTTTGATTTTTTCGGCCTCTTCTTTGGAAACAGCCTGTTTCACAGGTTTTGGTGCCCCTTCCACAAGATCCTTGGCTTCCTTAAGCCCAAGGCCGGTCAAAGTCCTCACCTCTTTAATCACGTTGATTTTTTTGTCACCAATAGCGGCAAGGACTGCATCAAATTCTGTTTTCTCCTCAACATCGGCTCCGGGTGCAGCTCCTCCCAGAGCGGCCACAGCCACCGGGGCAGCAGCACTCACACCCCATTTTTCCTCCAGTTCCTTCACCAGATCAGCAATTTCCATCACTGTCATGTTTGACAAAAAATCCACCACTTCACTTTTATTTAAAGACATTTTTACCCCCATTTTTCAAAAAAAGTTGTGCTCATCCTGTCTGAATCTCCATGGTTTTTTGTTATCAGACCTGAAAATTCAAACCGGATCAGTGTTTTCTGTTTTTTTCCTGTTTGGTCAGGACCCATCTTTTGAATCCTTATAAGCGTTTAATACATGAACTAAAGCCCCCTGGACAGCCTTCATGACACGAACCACCTGGGTGGCTGGTGCAATCATAACCCTGAGAAGTTGGGATTGCAATTCAGTTCTGGAAGGCAATGTGGCCAGAGCCCCGATTTTGGTTTCATCCAGTTTTTGACCATCCATCACTCCTGTCTTCAGTTTTAAAAGATCATTGTTTTTATTGAATTCAGAGAGAATCTTTGCCGATGCACTGGCATCTTCATAGGCAAACACAACAGCATTGGGTCCCACAAACTCAGCCTTAAGAACCTCTTCAACCCCAGTATGCTCCTTCAGAGCCAGTCTGGCCAGTGTGTTGCGAACCACCTTTATTTCACTGTTGGCCTGATGAAGCTTTTTGCGAAGATCTGTCATCTGTTCCACATCCAGACCTTTAAAATCAACCAGAAAAATGGCTTTGGCCCGGGAGAGACTTTCAGAAATGGAACTGATATGCTCAGTTTTTTGAAGACGGTTTAACATCAATCTCATTCTCCTCTTTTCATTCTCCTGTCATTGGTTGATTCACTCATTTCATTCAAATTAAAATAAAAGATTGTAAAATCCAATGACGAACTCATTTTAAAAGGGATGTGGTCTGACTCACATCAACGGGAATTCCAGGGCCCATGGTTGAAGAAATGCTTATCTGCCTGAAGTAAACCCCTTTGCTGGAAGGAGGTTTGGCTTTGGACAGGGCGTGGAGCAAACTCATAAAGTTTTCCCTGAGTTTATCAGCACCCATGGACTTTTTCCCGATTCCGGCATG
Organism: Bdellovibrionales bacterium; assembly: GCA_965218815.1. GTDB lineage: Bacteria > Bdellovibrionota > Bdellovibrionia > Bdellovibrionales > JAGQZY01 > JAGQZY01. The sequence goes on from CBDCLX010000002.1 coordinate 3,010,056, forward strand.
AACAATTCCCGCTTTTTCCACACGAAAACCGCATTTACCCTTTTTTTCAGCCAAAACACTCTCTGCCACGTTCATGGTCACAGTTCCCACTTTGGGGTTTGGCATAAGGCCTCTGGGGCCAAGAATTTTGGCCACTTTGGAAACTGCTGCCATCATATCGGGGCTGGCAATGGCCTTGTCAAAATCAAGCCAACCCCCCTTGATTTTTTCTATCATATCATCAGCCCCCACAAAATCAGCCCCCGCTTCAAGGGCCTCTTTTTCTTTTGGTCCCTTGGTAAAGACCAGAACCCGAACATTTTTCCCAATCCCATTGGGAAGAGAAACAGACCCTCTGACCTGCTGGTCACTTTGTTTGGGATCAACACCCAGGCGGAAAGCCACATCCACATTCTCATCAAACCCGGCAGTGGCTGTTTCTGTGACAAGCTTGAAGGCTTCATCCAGAGGATACACTGATGTTTTGTCCACTTTTTCCCTGTTGAGTCTGACTCTTTTGGCTGACTTTCCCATGTTTACAACCTGTCCTCAATCCAAAACTTCAATGCCCATGCTCTTACAGGTTCCAACCACCTGACTGATGGCACTATCAAGACCTGTACAGTTGAGGTCCGGCAGTTTGGTTTCCGCAATTTTACGAACCTGGTCCATTGAAATTTTTGCCACTTTATTTTTCTGGGGCATTTTTGAACCACTTTTCAATTGACAGTTTTCCTTAATCAGCACGGAGGTGGGAGGGGTTTTTGTAATAAAACCAAAAGAGCGATCCTGGTAAACTGTGATGACAACGGGGATGATTGTATTTCCCGCCTTTTGGGTTTTTGCATTGAATTGCTTGCAAAAATCCATAATATTCACCCCATGTTGACCCAAGGCGGGGCCAACGGGAGGTGCAGGATTGGCCTTCCCCGCTGGAATCTGCAATTTAATCATACCCGTGACCTTTTTAGCCATTCCTTCAAGAAACTCCGATTTTTGATAAGGGGAAACAAACGGTTTAATCCGTAAATCGGGAGGAATCAAGGAAATAAAGAAATTTTTTTATGGAAGGGTGATTTCCACTTCCCCAATTCATCACACTTCCTGAAAATCCCCAAAATAACCTGATGCGTTATCCTCCAGAACGTCGATAAAACCATTCATTGACCGTCGTGCGTGACACTCCCGCATCCCGGGCTGTTGCTGAAACATTAAGAACCTGTCCATGATAAAGAGCCAGCACAGGAAGAAAACGGATAAAGCCCGGCAGATTTCTGACTAAAGCTTCAGCCTTAATCTCTTCTTTGAGATACATCTGCACATAAGAGTTGAAAGAGGATTTTTTATCTCTCTGCATTTGGATCAGTGGCATGGTTCCATAGCATAATGCCCATGGGATTGGATCGTACAAAAGAGTCAGTTCCAATTCCACACAAAAACCATGTAACAATTTCAACAATCAATCTTTCTTATAAAAAAGATTGACAAAACAACATTATTTAATATAATGCGGTGTGGTTATCATTCAGGTCAGGATGTCTGAATGAAAACCATCACAGAGAACTTAAACACAACCAGGATGGATTCAATTATTTTTAAGGAGTTCAAATGATTCATTTAAAAAAGAAGATCATTGCCGTTTCACTTCTTGGAACCACCATACTTGCTTCTGTAAACGCATTCTCCATCGACAATGGGGGGGAGTCCATCACCCTTACAAAGGGTATCCCAGGTATTGCCTGCACAAACACAAAATTTATTTATTATGGCAAGGACATCACTGAATGCGAGATAGAAAGGGAAAATATAGACCCGGAAGAACTCTACAGCAATCTCATAAAAAGCCAAAGAGCCGTTGTCAACTGTATGAAACCAGTAGAATCTGACGGTCAAGAACACAGTGAAGCGAAATGTAAGGCAGTCATAGCAGGTGTCTCCTGTACAAAGTATTATTATATGGTTTTTGGTTTTGTTTTTGGTAATGAAAGAAAACCCATTGAATGTGATATCGACGAGGAAACCATAGATCCAGATCAACTTTATGCAGCTCTTACGGACTACTATCTTTTCGGTGGCGGTGTGAGCCTCTACTACCAAAAGGATTGCTATAATAGTAGGGGACAAATCGTGAATTGTCTGGAGGAAAACGGGACAGTTTTCTAAGAGCGATTTGCAATATTTACCCCCAATGGGTCCAGTATATATAAAGCTTTCATATGAGGTGCCCTCTTGTTATGGTATGCTCGGTCATTCTGAAAAAGCCAGTTTCACTTTACACCTGTTATAAAGGTGTAGTGACTTTCCAGTAGAGCCTTTCTACCAACTTTTTTTTGAGGAAAGAAGTGTAAAAGAATATCTTCAGTGAACAATGGTTCGGTAAACAGGTTGGTGATCTTAATACCGTGATTGACCACTTTTTGGATATCCTCCCAAAAATTTAATAAGGAATGTAGAAAGGGTCCTGTTGACAAGACTGAGAACCTCTCCCATGATTTTTGGCTCTCTGGCAAACAGAAACCTGAGTTCAAAGGGAAAACTTAAAACCCATTGTCTCATGGATTTTTAAGGTTTTCCCGGATAAGCCTGTAGAGAAGAGTTCTCTCCGGTTGGTGTTGTTTGTAACTGACAGAGGGATTGGAGAAATGGGGATTGAGTAGAGCCACCAGGAAGTTGATGGCAAGACAAAAACCAGATCAAAGAAAAACAGGATGTGTCCTCAACTCCAGTGAGGATGAAAACCGGATCTGCAAGTAAACCCGGATTTCCACCAACGGTTTGCCTGAAACCTCTACTTTGGGTCAAACTCCAGACAGCAATTCTTCTTTAAAGGAGTGTAATAAAATCACTAAAAACTTATGTTCAAGTGCATCGAAGTGAGGTTTGAGTGATTGCAACGAAATAGATGGTGCTTTTTCAACAGTCCGTATATAAAGACTTGACATAAAATAAAAGGGTTCTATATAAAATGGTTTAAAATAATTCAACCACATAAAATTAAGGGGTTTCCATGAATTCTAAATTATTTTTTATTGTTTCGTTCATTTCTGTTTTCCTTTTTGGTTGTGCAACACCTCCCACTTCAAAATTTTCAGGCCAGTTCAGTTGTCCCAGTTACAAAGGAGACGACAATCACTGGAAAGCCTATGAGTTCACCCGCAAACATCAGGTTGTCAATGGAGTTGAGATCATTGCAACAAATTTTCATGGAACAAACCTGACTGAGAAAATCGGACCCTATAAAAAAGACGTTCAAATTGTGGATGGAATGTGGAGATATTATCCCCTTTACAGAAACAACACATTATATCCTATAAAAGTGAAATATGAGTTTAAAGAAGGGAAAGAGAAACTGAACTGGTATGCCGAATATCCTGATGTTATCGATAATGAAGGAGAAAAACGGGAAGCCCATAACGGGGAAGGCTCTGCGTGGTTTGACTCAAATGGGGATGAAATCGCCATAGCCTCTCACTTTAAAGGACAATACAAGTGCAAAAGGCTGACAAACAATTCAATTAAGTCCAACTGAATCAACTGAAAAAATAAAGAATCATAAAAAGTGATTCAGACATCTTCCTCCTTATTGTTAATTGGTGTTAACTTAAGGAGGTATACTTCCAATCACTGGCAAAGCCATTGCTCTGACCATCGGCTCAACCGGTGGATTAATTTATGGATTTAGATAAATTTTTGTCCATCAATCTTCTAAGTCACCAGTGGGCACAGGAAAATCACCTTAAAAGCACTTTTTTAAAGGAAACCACCAGCACCAACGATATTGCCAAATCCTCTTTTCCGGAGAGTAAAGAGATTTTTCATCTTTATCTGGCAGATCACCAAAGTCGGGGACGGGGAAGAAAGAAATCTTCCTGGGAAAATCTCAATGAAGGGGAAATTCTTCTGAGTACCTGGTGTTTCAGATTACAGCAAAGCCCCCAACCCATTATCACTCCCCTGTTGGGTTTGACCCTTCGGTCTTTACTTCTGGAAATAAAAAAAGATCTGGCTTTAAGAATCAAGGCTCCCAATGATCTTTATCTGAATAATGCCAAAGTTGGAGGACTTCTAGTCGAATCTGTTCAACAAGGAGACCGCTTTTCTTTAATGATTGGACTGGGACTTAATGTTTTCAATTCCCCTCAACTGGATCAGCCCACCACTTTTCTGACAACCTCCATGAAAATAAATAACAAACTCTGGTTTTCTTTTTGCACAAAACTCTATAAATCTTTTCAAAAAACCATAATAAAAGGACAGAGGAAATATTTATCTCACGAAGACACCCAAAGACTCAAATCAGCTCTTAATTTTGGTTTGCCAGAAGATAAAAAATACCTGGATGTCTCTCCCAACTGTGATTTAACCAACGACCAGGAGACTGTTTCCTGGATGGAATTGTAAAACCAAAAACACGGGCTGACTAAAAAGTCGGTCCTGAAATTTATCGTCGGTATTAAGAATGCAGGCTCTCTCCAGCCAACATTTGCAAAGCTCTTAACACTCCCGTATCAAAAAAACAAATGGAGAACTGATTTGTCTTGATAAAGTCAATGGTCCCATGGTTGGAGCCTTTGAAAATGCTTCCTTTACGCAGCAATCCATCAAATTGGATCATGGTGACATCCTGTTTTAATAATAACTGCACTCATTCAATGGAACATTCAGGGTCTGAAGATTTTTACTCATATTTATCACTTTTTCCACTGTATTGCTTTTATGACCCGGAAAACTTTTTGAAGTCTGATATACATAATTCAGAAACTCTTTTCTATTATTACTCTGGGCACTGGTTCTTTGAACAAGAAACCCCAGCCACTGTCCCTGAGAACCTGTAAAATCTGCATATCTAATCCTTCTTTTATATCCTGCAACAAACTCCTCAAAATAATCTTTTAAGGAGGTTATTCCATGATTATAAGCATACATGGCTGCTTCTATGATGACCTTTTGGGTATCAGGATCAAGTTGATTGTAAATATCAGATGGACTTAAATTTCTGAAGCCCACTTTATAAACATTATAAATCTCCACCAATTGGTTTATGTTATCCCGAAATCCAACGGCTCCATAAAAAATATTCTGTAAAACACTTCCCGGATTAGAAGGCAATCTTTCACACATTTTTTTGGGTGAGATTTTATTTTCAGGCAGGTGAGATTTTATTATCAAACAGGCTTCATTATTCCAGTCAACAGTCTGATCCAAAAGTCGTTCATTCACATCTTCAATAAAAATATCAGTCAATTGAGCCACTCCTCCCGCCAAGGAATGACTGCTGGCACTCAAATGCAAAGAAGATTCCGTATTGAACAAGTCAAATAAAATCTTTACGTCAATCCCAACACACCGGGCAACAAGCATCAGGCTGTTGTGAACAACTCTATGATATTTTTCACTCAGACAGGGAGCGTTTTTTTTGTAATAAACTCTCTCTCCAATACAATGACGATGTCCCTTGATATCAGCCTTTAAAGCCGCGTAAGTACAGGCTGTGGGAAGACCTTTAATGAAACCATTGACACCAGCCATAGGGTCTCTGGCCAGTAAGTCTTCCAAATAATCATTTTTCTTATGGCAATTCTCATATTCAACAAACCCTTTTGAATCCACACCCAGGTGTTTTGAACCTTCCCCAAAAGAGATATCCGTACCCGTCCTGTCCTCTAAAACAGGTCTAACCTGCTCAACAAAGGGTTGAGTTTTCATTTTTTTGGATCTTCTTTTTTGGATGAAATAATCCCTTTCTTCCTGGATATTTCTCTGCAAAAAAGACAATTGCCCCCTTAGATCATCAAAAAAAATCTTTTGATCTCCTCTATTGAAAACATTAACGATCGGAATATAACCAATATTCTCATCGTTTTTCGTGACAATCCCAAGAAAACAGTGACTGGGATTTTCAAAACACAAGCTGACATCATCAGTGATATCATTTCCATCCTCATCGTGAATGCTGGTGACTTTAATCCCGCTTCCTTCCTTAAAATAATCCAAACGCTTACACCCTTGAAAAAAATCAGGAACAACTCCATCACAGGGGGTTTCAGGATCATTATCAATATTTCCGTCAGTATCAGGAAAGCATCTGTAAGTTTTAAAAACCGCCGGACAATTTGAAAGCCGGATATCATATTTGGCTTTCCAGGGATACTCCACATCGGGAAAACTTCTGAACCCTATGAAGGCAAAGCTTTTAACGGAAAGCAACTGAAAAACCATCAATGAGAAAAAAGACCAATTTGTTTTTTTTATCTTTACCATATCACTCATTTTTCTTTTAGACTGGTCGTGTTTGAATTTTTATGTCATTTCCACACAGAAATTCCATGAAAATTCAAACACGACCAGTCTAAAAGCTCCCTTAATTCATAAAAACTCAGAACAATCAGTATTCAGTCAACAAAGTCTCATACATTTCATTTATGGAATTCTCTCCATTTTTTTCTCTTTGTAAAGGGTGATGATGTTTTTTTGTAAAATTTTCACGATCTTATTTGTTGACCTTTATTTCTTTCAATGATAAAAGATTTTATGATTGAATTTATACCAATTCGATCCTGGTTTTCAGGTTTTTCAAAAGAAAAACCTTGTGAGTTTCAAAAAAGACCGGCAGCCAGAGATTATAAGGGCATTTTTAAACTATCAATGTCTGCTTTTATTCTTTTGGTATCTTTCAACGGGATGGCTATTACCATAAAATTTCCAGAGGAAGAACTGGCTCGGGAGAGTGTTCTTCCTGTTTTTCAAGACACTAAGGCTGTCAAATCCCGACTGGTCCCGACCAGAGACCGTGTTGAACTGGGTTTTGCCTCCGGTTTTGCCATGAATGAACCTTTTTTTAAGAACTTACGTTACGGAGGGCATCTGGCTTACAATTTTACTGAAATTCATGGGCTTTTGCTTGAGGGTCAGATGTACCAGAAAGGTTTGAATGACCAAGGACAAACTCTTGCCAATACAAATCTCCATAAAGATGAAGTCGGGAAGATTGAGGAATATCTTCGTATGGACTATGCTCCCCAACCGGAATACCATCTTACTGTCAATTACCAGATAACGACCTATTATGGTAAGATATCCATTTTAAAAAACTTCGTAATGAATCTTTCCCTCTATGGTATCCTCGGAGGGGGGATCGTGAATCTCGGTGGAGAAAATGTTCCTGCCTTCAACCTGGGTTTGGGTCAAAAATTTTATTTTAACAGGATTTGGGGAATTCGAGCGGACCTGGGACTCATGATTTACCAGGGAGCCAACTACTTTACCGCAAAAAACGGAAGAATCTCCCCTCTTTTGCATTCATCTGATCCAAGATCAGGAGTGCGTTTCAAGGAAACCAAAAAAAAACTCAGTGAGTTTGAACCCTCTATGATGTACGACACCCGTTTATCTCTATCCCTTATTTTTTTAATTTAGCAATAATGCCTCTCCATTCAAGGAAGATGTCTGTAAATGAGACAATAATACACCTATAGCCTTCCTGAATGTCCATAAATGAGACAATAATTCCAGTTTTTTGAAAAAAATCCAAGACAAAGGTAAAGTTTTTTAAAAAAATTCCGAGAGTGGTTTTAGGGGTATCAAAAATTTTATCATTTAATTGATTCTTCTGCGAGGGGTTTTCCACGATTTTGTGAACATCAAGACTCGTTTTAAAAATCTGCACCTTGTGTTCACTTTATCTTTTATTTTGAAAAACCATGTTTTTAAAGCATTGTCAGGAAACAATAAATTAAGAGGGGAATGTTTATGGTCATGAGAGTCAAAAATATAAAGAGTCTTTCCACACTTGTTTGTGTGTTTGTTTTTATAATGAGTTATCAAAATTGCGGTGATAACGGGAAAAATAATTTTGGATCCAGGAAACCCGCCTCAATTATTCTGATAAAGGGTCTTAGTGCTGACTCCATTGCCAAAAAATCAAGGACCTGGAATTGGGGCTGTTATCAGTCCAACGGTGAAGCCCTGGATTGCACCTATCGGTTCGTGGTGAATCAATCCGATACTCATGAATTTACGAATGAACCTTACGGAAATGAAACAAGCCATACCAAAAGTGATGGAACCGGAACTTTTTGGCTCCATTTGCAGGCAAAGGACGAAACGGGGCTTGAATCAGCGATAAAATCCGGTTCAGCAAAGCTGGATAATACAAAACCCACAGTAAAAGGTTTAAGTAATGATCACATTACCAGGATGTCCCAAACCTGGGAGTGGGGTTGTAACGATGAAACCTCACTATCCTGTATTTTTCAATTCGCAGTGACAACCACTGGACCACCACACACGTTTAACAACTCCTCCTCTTATGGGATAACCGCAAAGCACACACTCCATGGTGGACAAGGGACCTATTACCTCCATATTCGGGCCAAAGACGAGGCTGGTAATGAATCGGAGATCAAGTCAGTTTTAGTGGACCTGGATAATACAAAACCTGTTGTGACAGGTCTTTTCAGTGACAATTCCCCCACAAAATCCAAAACCTGGGACTTGAATTGTGATAAAGCCCCCTGTGACTATCGGTTTGTGGTGAATCAATCATCGAATCACACTTTTTCTTCAGGTGATTCTTATAGAACCGTGGATCCGCCCACCGCAAGTCAAACCAATGGAACAGGGGTCTTCTGGTTCCATGTTCAGGCCAAAGACGACATTGGCAATGAATCTGATGTGGTTTCGGTTTCAACCGTTTTGGATAACGTCCTTCCGGTTGTAGAAGGTCTTTCCAATGACAGTTCTCGAAGACAGGCAAAAACCTGGACATGGGGTTGTAATAAAAACACTTGCATTTACCGGTTTACCGCAAGCAAGTCATCAACCCATACTTTTCAAACCACCTCAAATTATGGACCCATCCACACCAAGACTGTCAGCACAACAGATCCTGGAATCGGAAATGGCCCTGTCTGGCTCCATGTGCAAGCCAAAGACAGTATGAATAATGAGTCTGCCGTAATATCCGTTTCCGCCGTATTAAATGACACCCCTTTAACGGTAGCAGGTTTATCCTCTGATCCCACTCTCACAAAATCCAAAATCTGGAACTGGAGTTGTAGTGAAACCCCGGCCAGCAATTGCACCTATCGATCTGTGGTCAACAGGTCAGCAACCCATGTCTTTCCCGCCAATACACCTTACCAGGCCACGACGACAGCTTCCAAAAGCTCAGAGAATGGAACCTGGTACCTCCATGTTCAGGCCAAATCAGCCAGCAAGGGGGAATCAGGTGTTGAGTCAATATCAGTAAATCTGGATAATACAAATCCGACATTAACCGGACTTGCTGATGACGAAACAATTCAATCAAGCAAGACCTGGACATGGGGCTGTAGTGAAACCTCGCCATCCAATTGCGAATACCGGTCTGTAATAAACAAGTCAGCGACCCATACCTTCTCACCAACACACAGTAGCCAGACAACGACAACAGCCACTCAAAACTCAGGGAACGGAACTTATTACCTTCACGTTCAGGCCAGGGATACAGCAGGGAATGTGTCCAATGTCACATCCGTGTCAGTGACTCTGGACAACAGTGGTCCGGAAGTGACAGGACTTGCTGATGACAGCACCCCTGCAAAATCCAAAACCTGGGACTGGAGTTGTAATGAAACCTCACCATCCGATTGTACCTATCGGTTTGCCGTGAATAAGTCACCGGCTCACAGTTTTTCCACCAATACACAGTACCAGACAACGACAACAGCCACTCAAAACTCAGTGGATGGAACCTGGTACCTCCATGTTCAGGTCAAAGACGTTGCAAACAATGAGTCCGCCGTGGTTTCAGTTTCAGCCATCTTAGATAACACAGATCCGGAACTGACAGGACTTGCTGATGACAGCACCCCTGCAAAATCCAAAACCTGGGACTGGTTATGCAGTAATAATGAAACCTGTACTTACCGCTACAATATCAAACGATGTGATGCCTCTCCTCCGACTGACGATGACTCGTGCCAAACTCACACTTTTATCGGTGTAGAATCTTATGATGAGAATACAAGGTCCGCAACTCAATCAGGGGATGGAACCTGGTACCTTCACGTTCAGGCCAGAGACCAGGTGGGAAATGAGTCACAAGTCACATCCGTTTCAGTAAAACTCTATAGCGTCGTTCAGTCCATAGCCGATGGACCTTTTGGTGACCACAACTGTGTTCTATTCACCGACAATACGGTCAAGTGCTGGGGTCACAACAAGTATGGACAATTGGGTCAGGGGGACATTGACAATCGTGGAGATGATTATTCTGAAGTAGGAAAAACCGATCTTGCTCCCATCAATTTTGGAACAAAATCCGATGGTGCAAAATACACAGCCAAGGCTGTCAGTGTGGGAGGGCACCACAGTTGTGCCTTACTGGATGATAATTCAGTAAAGTGCTGGGGACTCAACTATGATGGACAACTGGGACAGGGGGATAACAGACTGGAAATGGAAAAAATCGGAGATACCGAGAATGAAATACAATCCACCCCGACCATTGATCTTGGAACAGAGCGGACAGCTCTGGCCGTCAGTGCCGGCGGAGTCAATAATTACAGGAATGGATCCCACACCTGTGCCTTACTGGATGACAATTCAGTAAAGTGCTGGGGGTACAACAATCACGGACAACTGGGACAGGGAGATCGCAACAGTCTCGGAGATCATTCCAATGAAATGGGAGACTACCTCGTGGCCATTGATCTTGGAACAAAATCCGATAACACAAAACACACAGCCAAGGCTGTCAGTGCCGGAACTTATCACACCTGTGCCTTACTGGATGACAATTCAGTAAAGTGCTGGGGGTACAACAATTACGGACAACTGGGACAGGGAGATCGCAACAATCGCGGAGACGGTCCCAATGAAATGGGAAATTACATTGCAGCCATTGATCTTGGAACTGGGCGGACAGTCCAGTCCATCAGTGCCGGAGCCTATCACAGCTGTGCTTTATTGGATAATAATAAAGTCAAGTGCTGGGGTCACAACAGTTACGGACAACTGGGGCAAGGGCATCGCACTCATCTTGGAGATCATTCCAATGCCAATAACACTGAAATGGGAGACAACCTCTTAGCTGTCAATCTCGGAACAGGACGGACAGCCAAGGCTGTCAGTGCCGGAACCTATCACAGCTGTGCCTTATTGGATAATAATAAAGTCAAGTGCTGGGGGTACAACAATTACGGACAACTGGGACAGGATAATCGCAACAATTACGGAACTTATTCCAACAACATAGGAAACAGTCTTCCTGTCATCAACCTTGGAGAAACAGATACAGCTCAGGCTATCAGTACCGGTGCTAATCACAGCTGTGCTTTACTGGATAACGACAAGGTCAAGTGCTGGGGTCGCAACAATTACGGACAATTGGCACAGGGGGATAGATACGATGTTGGAACTGGTAATCGTGACAGACTTATGGAAAATCTCGTGGAAATTCCCTTGTGGTAAAAATATAGAAAGCATTGGCGTTGTTGCACACAGGGATTTGAGATGAGATGTTTCCTATTGTTTTGCCTTTAAACCCGTAGAGTCAATAACGGCATGAACGGGCTCTTTTGACCTGACTCTCCCCAGATTTATGGAACACCTCCTTTTCCACATCGTCTGAGAACCAAAAAGTGATGGAACCCCGTTTAATGAGTTCCTTATTGTAGGTTTTCCAGTTAATCTTTTGCTCTTTGGCATAAAACCTATATAAAAATGATGAGAATTTCAGATTTTAAATCGGATATGTTTTCAGACTTTTTTTTAAGAGTCAGTCAGACTTTTGTTATTCGTATTCTTTCCATGATTCTTGTACTAATAAGCAGTATTTTTGTGGCTCGTGTGCTTGGTCCTTCCCTTCAGGGAACTTATGCCACAGCCATTGCCATGGCGACCATAGGAATACAGATCAGTCATATAGGACTTAACACTTCAAATACCTATTTTGTGGCTTCCAATAAAAAAAATGTGGATATGTTACTTGGCAACTCCTTGATTGTGATAGTTGTTTCCGGTCTCATAACGACTTCCATTATTTTTCTTATTCGTTTTTTCAAACCGGATATTTTACCTGTTGATGATAATTTACTGGCTTTATCAGTGATTCTGATTTTTCCTGGATTGTTGCTCACTTTTTCCAGGAATCTCTTATTGGGATTACAGGCTTTTAGAAACTACAATGCTGTTGATATTATTTACAGTTTTTTTAATTTGTTGGTACTGGTTGTTTTTTTTCTTGTTGGGCTTCGGAGTGTTAAGGATTTCTTTACGGCAAACCTGCTGGCCACATCATCTGCTGCTCTTATTGCCTTATTTATTTTGATTAAAACAGGAAAAATCACCCATTTAAAGAGTTCTTTTGATTTATTTAAAAAAACTTCAAAATTTGGTTTTAATCTTTATCTTGCCGCTGTTTTTTCTTTTCTTTGTCTGCGTTTTGATCTGTTGATGCTTAAATCCATGGTTGATTCCACAAGTGCGGGTTATTATTCGCTGGCTGTTTCCTTGAGTGATCGTGTTTATGCACTGCCAATCATTGTTGGGACAATCTTATTCACAAAACTTTCAAAACCTGATGCACTTTCGTCAAAGAAGATTTTCACTTTCAAAATTCTTTTTGTTTTAAGTCTGATCATGCTTTTGTTAACAGGACTTGCTTTTTTTGTTGTCAAACCGGTGGTTTCCCTGTTTTACGGAACAGAATATATTCCTTCAATCAGACCCTTTATCTATTTATTGCCAGGAGTGTTTTTTCTTTCCCTTTCAACAATTATTCAGAACTTTATTGCTTCAACGGGTCGTTCCTGGCTGCCCTTTATTGGTCCTCTTGTGGCCTTTATGATCAATTTACCCCTGAATTTTTATTTTATACCCCTTTACAGTGAAAGTGGTGCGGCCATAGCCTCATCCATCAGTTATTTTTTGTGGTTTTGTATAGGCTTGAGAATAATTTTTGCCATGAAAGAACAGGAAGCCGTGCAAATAAATGGTGATGAGTCAATCCCTTTTAAATCTTCCGGGAAATCTGTAATAACAGCAGAGAAACAAAAATCCGATCAGTGTAAAGACTGGATTTTAACCGTTTACCCAATAACAACAGATTCCATAAAAAATCTCCGAAGGCGTATTGGTAAAGATATAAATTCTCTGGAAATAGCCAATCTCATTAAGTCCAAAGGGGTTTGGGGAACTCTTTTTTTTATCAGAAAAATGAAGGTTAAAGCCTGTTATATTGATAACACCCAAAGAGAGCATTCAAACATAAAGGAAATATTACTGACATTTGGAGTTCTGGCCGGAGCCAGAAAACTGATAATTGTTAATAAGGATGAAATACCTGATGAAGAGTATAATCAGCTCAGTATGATAGGCTGTATTTTTAAAATCTTTTTATGGACTTTTTTTTATTTTGTCATGATTTTATTGAATTTTATTCGCTTTAAAGTATTGACTTACCTTTCTCCAATTGTCGTTTCTTTTGAAAAAATGGAAAACATTCTCTATTTGAAAACAGATTTGTGGTTTGGAGTCAGAGCTGGAGGTTCTCTCAGTCATGTTGCAGGAGTTGTTAATGGCTTTAAAAATCTTGGAAAGAAGATCTGGTTTGTCGGACTTGAAAAACCTTTGTTAGTGGATAGATTGGATCAATTGACAGAACTTCCCTTTAAAAAAAATTTTTGTTATCCCATTGACTTAAATAAGTATGTTTATGGAAATCATGTGACTCATAAATTAAAATCATTGACTCATTTGAACAATAAGCCTGATGTTATCTATCAGAGAATGTCTTTTGGAAACTGTTCGGGGGTTGAACTTTCAAGAAAATGGAAGTGTCCACTCATATTGGAATACAATGGCTCTCAAGTCTGGGTTTCCTCAAATTGGGGAAGAAAGCCAAAGTTTAAATCATTGGCTCTTATGATTGAAAATATTAACCTGAAACACGCCCATCTGATTGTAACAGTTTCAGAGGTTCTGGCTGATGAACTTGTTAAATGTGGAGTTTCTTCAAAAAAGATTGTTTGTTATCCCAACTGTGTGGATGCCTCTGTTTTTGATCCTGGAAGGTTTAATGAAAATGAAAAAAGAAATCTCAGAGAAGCACTTGGCTTAAACTTTAATGACAGGGTTTTTACTTTTATTGGAACTTTTGGAAAGTGGCATGGTGTGGATATTCTTGCCAAGGCCATTGTAAATCTTGTTGATACCCATAGATCTATTGTAGACAGGCATCATTTAAAATTTTTACTGGTGGGTGATGGAAGTGAAATGCCTTTTTTCAAAGAAAAAGTTAATAAAGAACCTTATTCTCATTATGTTCGTTTTACCGGTTTGATTCCCCAGGCAGATACTCCTCTTTATTTGTTTTCGTCAGATGTGTTTTTGTCCCCCCATGTTCCTAACCTGGATGGATCCCGTTTTTTTGGATCACCCATCAAGATTTTTGAATACATGGCTATGGGAAAACCCATTATTGCTTCAGATTTGGAACAATTATCCGATTTATTTAAGGGATCTGTTCATATTGACAGGAATTTCACGGAAGAACAATATACAGAGTCGAAAGCTCTTCTTATTGAACCAGGGAAGGTTGAAAGTCTCCAAAAGGCTATTCTGTATATTCTGGAGCTTGTATCAGAATCCAAAGATCTTGGGATGAACGCAAGAAGACTGGTTCTTGAAAAATACACATGGGAGAAACACGTTGGGAAAATCATTGAAGGCTTTAAAAAACAAAATGGAAAAGAGGACTGACAGATGGTTTGATTGATTATTTACAGAAATAATAAAAATTTTGTGCTTTCTTACAGGGAGAATTTATTGATTCAGGAATTTCAATACAATCAGATTGTGGCACCCATGACGGAAATCCGGCATTTATGGGAAAGGGAAAAAAAAGTCACTCTTCCCTGGTTCTTTGATGTTCTTCAGGGGCTGACTGGTTCCAGACCCATCCTGTCATTCGTGGATATAAAGTCCGCTTTCTTCCAGGCTCTCCACCAGGAATTCAAACAAAAAAAGCTTTGTCCCGAATATATCATCCCGATCGATGATTTTTTCAACATTGAATCTCTTTCCGGACTATTGGAGAAAGACCATGTCCATCTGTCTCTTTTGATTTTCAAACCCCTGGGACCGGAGATTATTGAAAAAATAAAATCTGTGGAAAAATTCATCCATCAATTGAAATTTGTCATCCTGGCCCGCAGGGATTGGAATGTTGAAAACACCTATCGTTCCATTCCCCATTTTATGCGTTCCCGGCTCTATGTGGATTTTCCCATGTCCCTTTGCCCAGGTAAAACTCCCCAATGGGTCCACCATCTGTCCCAAAATGATTTTGGTGCCTTCATAAAAAAACTTTACAGGAAGTTCTGGCCTGAAGATCCTTTTTTCATGCCCCATGAATGGGTCCCCATGACTGAATCCTTTAAAAGGCAGTTTCCATGGTTTCCTGTCAGATCCTATTGCCCCAATCTGTTTTTATACGGTGAATCCTCAAGTCCCAATGTGAGTCATTTTTCAGTCCCCGACAGGGGCACCCAAGGGGCGGGAATTCACAAAAAATGCCGGTTATCAATCATTTCCAAAGATCTAAAAGTTCCTGAAGCCCTCAGGCACTCAAAAACCATAGTCAGAAACCCGGACCAGGTGGAAATGCTGCTGGCCCAAACAGATGGAAAAACTGAATTCATTCCGGGTTCCATTTCCATTCACCATCACAGGGTTCACCCCCAAACCTCCGGAAAACCTGTTTCAAAAGCATTAGTGAATAATTTCCTGGCAGGAAAAGCCAGGGGTGAATATTTATGGTTTTTGGATAAAGAAAGTGCAAAAAACCCCGAAGACATTTTAAGTGCTATCTTTAAGGAGTCTTTTGATGAGTTTGGATTTCTGATTCAGAAAAAAGCCATGCTCTTCAGACGGGATGATTTCTTAAAAATGGGGGCTTTTGACATTCTTTTGACCCATAAATCCCTTCTTTGGTTTGATTCTGTTTTTCGTTACAGCCTTCTTAAAGACAGGGACTTTAACTTTAAAAAATCCGTTTTTTTAAAAACCCAAATCCCTGGACTCCCCAAAACCCATCTGTCCGAAAAAACTCACACACCCTCTCCCCGGAATAAGATGAAAAACAAAAGGCTTTTCCTGGAATTTGAAAGTCAGTGGAATATCATCTCCCACAAATACGCCTGTGAAGAAAAATTCAGGCTCTGTCTGGCCGGTCTGGTTTCCCTGGTTTTCCCAGAGGGGAAATACGGTGGAAATTCAGGCAGGACAGGATTCAATATTTATACTGATCCGGCCTGGTTTTTCCTGTTTGATTCTTCTGAAAATCCCATGAAAGCCCAAAGAGGACTGTTCTGCTTTCAGAATTCACTTCGCAGGCACAGTTTGCGGAAAAAATATCTGAAAATGATCCTGACTCCCATCTTAATAATCACAAGCCTTTACAACAAAGGCCGGGGACTCTGTATCCTTTGGCTTTATAAAGTCCACTCCCTTGTTCTTTGTCTTTTTTATCTTCTTCGTACTATTTACTGTTTTCTTGAATTTCAGTACGAAAAACGCCTTTCAGGTCTTCATCTCAAAGGGAAATCAAAACCGGATTCATAAAATGCCAGAGCTTTCCATTATTATACCCACGCACAACCGTCATTCTTCATTAATGGAGTTGATTGGTTCCATTTCCCATTACAGAACTCCGGAGTTGAAACCTGAGGTCATTATTGTCTCCAATTTTAAGGACCCTTTTATTGAGAGCTTAAAATCCCATCCACTGGCTGAAAATCTGAACCTCAGAATTCTTACCTCCAACTCCCAAGGGGTTAACAAGGCCCGCAACCTGGGTTTACAAAAAGCCCGTGGTGCCATCAGTTTTTTAATAGATGATGATTGTAAGATCATCGATCCCAAAACTTTTGCAAAAATACTGGATAAACACAGGGACTTTCCCCAGGCCGTGGCCATTGGAGGAGTCTATAAAACAGACCCGGAGGCTCCAGCCATTGATATTGCTTATAATTTACTGGCCAGAGCCTGGCAGGTGCCCTCCGTTTTTAAAGATCATGAGTCCAGTCGTCTGGTTGGAGGTTGTGTCAGCTATAAAACAGGAAAACTTCTGGATTGCGGTGAACTGTTTAATGAGAATATTCAGTTTGGAGGAACAGAATCCGAATTTCATCGACGGTTAAACCGCAAGGGGTTACAAACTTTGTTTTTCGAAAATCTCCATGTTCAACACAAAACCCGATTAAATACCCCTGGATTGATCCACAAGGCTTTCCATCAGGCCAAAACCGCCAGTCAGTACGACATTGACGGTGGTTATGATGAGGTTGACCTGAAAACATACCAACAAAAAAGAGAGCTTTGGGCCATGAAAAAAGCCAAAAACCGGAAACATTTTCGTGATATTATTTATTTTATAAAAATCTATGACAGGGTTTACAGTATAACTTTTGATATTCTGAAGTTAATGAAAAAATTCAAAAAACAATTCTTGTAACTGCTTGCACCCTGAAAAAATCTGAATGACCCTTTGGTTCTGGGTTTTAAAGGGAAAAGGGTTATGATTTTTTTCAAAATACTCATCCGTTATTTTAAGCCAAAAATTTTCTTTAAACCTTCCTGCCAATGAATAATAAGGATGTCATCCTCCTTTCTTTTTGTTTTATCAAGGGACAATAGCAAATAATCCGCTGTGGAAACATCTTTTTTAACAAGCCTCAAGCTTTTTAAATCATCTGAGAGAACCTGTTTCTTGGATTTAATCTCAATAAATATTTTTTTCTGTCCTTTTTGTAAAATCAGATCAATCTCCAGTCCATCCTTTGAATGAAAATAAGAAAACTTGTAATTGGTTTCAAAATACTCATTAAGGCGATAGGCTTCTACAATTACAAAATGCTCAAAACACCGGCCAAAAGAATATGTGGAGGGTTGTATCTCAACATCCAGAAAACCAGACAAAGCTCTGGCCACACCCAAATCAAAGAGATAAAATTTAGGTGCTTTATTTTGCTGTTTCCTAATAGACATTGAAAATGAGGGCAGATAAAACCCTAAAAGAGTGTCCTCTAAGATTTCAAAATATCTTTGACAACTTTTATAATCAATACCGGCTTCCCTGGCTATCTTGGAATGATTAAGAATAGAACCGTTGCATTGACCTGCAACTTCCAAAAAGTAGCGGAAAGGCTCTATATTTCTGATAATTTGCTCTGAAACAATTTCCTCTTTTAAATAAGTGTGAATGTAGGCATTGAGATAACGGATTTTATCTTTTCCTGACTTTAAATTAAAAATCTCAGGAAGGCTTCCGAATCGTAAAATTTGATTAAGATCAAATTTATTTTTAAGCTCTAAAAAAGTCAGAGGAAATAATTTATACAAAAAAGCTCTGCCAGCCAGAAGATTGGCGGAGCCATGTCTTAATTTACGAATGCTGGAACCTGTCAGGGCGAATTTAAGGTTCTTTTTTTGTATTAAATGATGAGCAACATCCAAAAGTTTGGGGGCTTTCTGAACTTCATCAATCACAATAAATTTTGGCTTTGTTTTAAGTGCTTCAATTTGTTCAACCAAGAAGGAAGGTCTCAAATTCAGTTTTCTCTCTGTTTCCGGTTCCAGGAGATCTATCCAGAAAATTTCATTTTTTTTAAATTGTTTAGACCATTGTTTTTGCAGATAAATGGATTTGCCCGTAGCCCTTCCGCCAAACAGGAAGAAACTCTTCGTTTTTGAACAATTGACAAGCCTTTGGATCATATATCTAAATTATCCGATAAATTAGATATAAAGTCAAAGAGTATAAGGAAAATAAAACGGCATTTTTTGTAAAATTGACAGACATTCCACCCCCTGTTTTTCTGGTCTTTTTGTTTTAAGAACCTCACCTGGCGGTGATTTGATGGAAATTTGTCTGAAAATTCGTTGATAAACGCTTTGATCTTCCCCCGAAAAAACGGACACGGGATTTATCTTAAAAACTGATGGCTGCCCTGGTTTCAAAGCCAAAGGCTGTCTTTGTGGGAAGATTGGCACTTCCCCCTTGAAAACTTTTTCCCGGAGCAAAAATTCCGGTGCGATTCATCCACTGAAATCCCTTAAAGGGTTTGTAGCTGAACCCCAAATCCAGTTCAAAACCCACATTGGAAGCCACTCCTGTGCCCAATGGATCCTGATTAAGGATGGCATAAGTCAGACGACTTTCCAAAGTGAGTTTCTCAGTCCAATTGTAATGAACAGCCCCGGAGGCGTAAACGGTATTACTGATGGCCTCAGAATCAAAGGAATCCTGAGCTGATAAAGTATCGACTTCCCCTTCTGTGGCCACATTACGAAGTTGGGCTGTCCGGAAAAAATCACGGGTCCCCATGGGATGATTAAACAAAAGAAAGGCCACATCATAGTTTTGATCAAAAATATAGGCTTCATAAACCTGTTTGGTGGCCGGGTTGTCCCCGCTGACGTAACCCAGATCAAATTTGGTTCCCCATCTGGAACCTTCAGGTGTCCACCACAATTTCATGGCTGCACCCAATCCATCCTGCTCAATTTCAAAAGAGTTCTGAAACAAACCCATATTGCCTGTCATGACTCCAATCTCAAAAGCCAGCTTCACCTGGTCAATCCACTGGGAAATAAAAGCATTGTAGGAGTCCACTTTATATCTTCCCGACAGGGGGCTGTCCTCCACACCCACAACAATGGGAGAAGTGTCATTGCTGTTTTTGCCACTGGTTGAACGCCTGGCCTGATAAATAAGACCCACTTTCAGTTCTGTTTCAGGATTTTCATAATTGATCTGAAAAATATAATCATTGACATCATCCTCCTGGGACAAATGACCTTCATGGGTCTTTGCCAGAACAGGCATGATACTGAAATGCCCCATGACCAATTTGTAAGCGATGATATCCCTGTTCTCCAGCCAGTGGTCAAAAGGCCCAAAACCTCCGTTAAAATTCATACCCAAACCAAAATGCATGGGAGTGCGTCCCACGGTGATGACTCCAAACTCATGACTCCAGTTCACATAGAGTTCATTGACTGCCAAAAAGTCTGAACCCAATTGATCGCTGAAGATGTTGGAGTTGGTGGAATTGGTGCCTGATCCCGGGTTTCCGGGAGAAGGTGAAAGGGGTGTGCCTGGTGTGGAGTTGGGTCCTGCTCCAAAGCTCTGTCCCAACTGATCGTTTGGGAAACGGGAATGATTGAGAATATCAAAGCGGGAGTGAATGGTGAGACCATCATAGACCGTAAACTCCGGTCTGAGGGTGAAGTGATGAAGGGCATAGGCTTTACCCGAGTCCTTAAGGTCAGGGTTAAAAACCTTAAGAGCTTCAAAACGATAATTCCCCTGCCATTTGATATCCCCTGCCACAGCATTCTGGATAAAACAAATAACAGCAATAACAAACAGGGCTTTCAAAATATTCTCCCAAACCTATGATTTTTGCCTGTTATAGCCCCGACGACTCATTTCCTGGGCATAGTATTTATTGTAAAGAACATTCCACTCAGAACTACGCTCAGGCACATTCCTTTTCAGACTGTTGATCTTAATACGGACCTGTTCATCAATATCACCCTGTTCCCTGACCCATTGACCAATCAGGGATTTGGCTTCCCTGAGGACGGATTCCTCTGAGTCCTCATCAAAGTCAATAAACATATCACCCCACAAACCGTCAATGAGAAGGTGGGCAAAAAGTGTCTGGCGTTCCTGACTGATCATAGGACGATTCCACGTTCATCAGCGATTTTCTTTTTCAACATTTTAAACATCCGATGACGTTCAAACTGATCTGTTTGCTGCTTTTCAATGTCATCCAGCATTCTCATCACCTCTTTTTCCAATTGCAGTTCTTCCTCAAAGTTGGCGTTAATGATCTCCGCAGCTCGTTTGAAAATCATTTCCCTGGATTGATTGAAGGTGACCAGTTTCCTCTTTTCCAGCCCAAGAACCACAGATCGAACAAGACTTTCAATATGATTTTGGGTCAGTTTCATAGACTCTGACTAAAGGGGAACAGAGAGCCAATGTCAAGCAGGATGAAATCAATGGCCTGTAAAAACTTGTCAGGGATTTTATGCGTCGCACTGTAAATGAGCGTGCAGGTAAAAACAACATTGTCAAAATCAGATTGACCCGCAGTAAGGACTCACACCATGCAATCGGGTCAGTCAAAATATGCAACTGTCCAGTTTTCAGACATTTCAAAAAAAAACCCTGAAAAATCAAGCAGGATCAATATAATCATAAAGTTGACACTGGTTTTTTTCGAAGAGGAAATAAATGCGTTTTAAAAAATATTTTATCATTTTGAGTCTTCTGTTTTTGAGTCCTGGGAGCAAGGCTGGAGAATCTTCCGGCCAGGAGATGTTGGCCCAACTGATAGTGTCCATGGCCCGGGAGGGGAAGACAATAAAAGGTGTTATGGTTATATCCCATGAA
This sequence comes from Bdellovibrionales bacterium, assembly GCA_965218815.1. GTDB lineage: Bacteria > Bdellovibrionota > Bdellovibrionia > Bdellovibrionales > JAGQZY01 > JAGQZY01. The sequence goes on from CBDCLX010000002.1 coordinate 3,031,489, forward strand.
ATCGGTTTCTAACAAAGTCTTATCCGGTCTCTTTTTTTTTATACTTTTCACCATTTTTTGTTTCACCGTCATCTCCCTGGACAATTCCATTCGGAAATCAATAAGACAAAAGCAATTTCTGGTCCCAACTCTCTATTATGGAAGTCCAAAAAAGTTTTACAGGGATCAGGTTTACAGTTCCAGCCAGCTTGAAAATTATTTTAAAAGTCACAACTATCGCAGACGGGATTTTGGTTCCCCTGTCCAGAAAGGTGATTTCAGCCAGGGTCAAACAGAGGACTGTCATAAAATCACCGGAAACAGGGAAAATATTTTTTCCTGCATTCTTTTTCGCAATCAGGATTCCAGGATTTATTTCATTGAACTGGATGAACAGGACCGGATTTTAAATATTCTTTCAGGAACTCCTCTGAACCAGGCCCCTCAGCAACCGTCCTCCGTGAAGAACTCCTCCCTTTCAACAAGACCTTATGAACAATTCGGGCTGAAACCCACCCCTTTTGCCCAAGGGGATGAGGAAACCATTGCCCAGTTCCTTGGAAACAAATCCATTCAACAAAAAAAAACTCCTCTTGATGACATTCCCCGTTATTGTCTGGATGCCATCATCGCCATTGAAGACGAGGACTTCCTCAGGCATCAGGGGATAAGCTTTCGGGCTGTTGTTAGAGCCCTTTTTGCCAATCTCCGCAAAGGGTCCTGGTCCCAGGGGGGAAGCACAATCACCCAACAGCTGGTAAAAAATTACTTTTTAACGGATGAGAAAACTTTGGTTCGTAAATTTAAAGAGATTATTATTTCCCTGATTCTTGAGTTTCGGATTCCCAAGGATGATATTCTGGAAACTTATCTCAATATCATTTATCTTGGCCAAAGTGGTGTTTTTGAAATCCGTGGTTACGGTTCCGCTGCTGATTTTTATTTTCAAAAACCCATTGATCAATTGAACCTCAGTCAATGTGCTCTTCTGGCAGCCATTGTAAACAGTCCGGGCCGGTTTCACCCCGTCAAATATCCTGAAAAAGCCAGAAAAAGAAGGGACAGGGTTCTTTCCAGAATGCTGGAACAGAAAATAATCAGCCGGGAAGAGTTTCAGGAAGCCATGTTTTTCACTTTGCCTCAAAAAACAAAGTCCAGTCTGGCAGCCTCAGCCCCTTATTATGTGGATGCTGTCAACAGAAAACTCAAAGAACTGGGAATCAAAAACCATTCCGGTTTAAAAGTTTATACAGCCATGGACCCCCAGTCCCAGAAACTGGCTGAAGAGGCCATAAGCCGGGGACTCTTGTTTTTTGAGGAAAATCATCCGGTGATTAAAAAACTCAGGGGGGAAAAATCCCTCTCCCTGCAAGGGGTTCTCCTTGCCAGCAATTCGCAAACCGGAGAAGTCACCGCCATTGTCGGTGGTCGCAACTTTTCATCCAGTCCTTTCAACAGGGCCATTGAAAGCCAACGTCAAGTGGGATCTGTTTTTAAACCCATTGTTTACCTGACATCCCTCATATCCTTGGGTCAGAATAAAAAAGTTTACAATCCAAAAAGTCTTCTGAACAATGCCCCTTTCCGATACGAATACGAGGGACAGGTTTGGGAACCGGAAAATTATGACAACAATTTTTCAGGACCTGTGCCCCTGTTCTACGCTTTCAAGGAATCCATGAACGTGCCCACAGCCCGCCTGGCCATGGACTTGGGACTTAAACCCATTATAAGGACGGCCCGGTTCCTGGGAGTGAAATCAGAGCTTAAAGAATTTCCCTCCCTTTCTCTGGGAGCTTTTGAACTTTCCCCCCTTGAAGTTTTAAGGGTTTACAACACTCTCTCCCAAATGGGTTTGAAAAAGGAATTACAGATCATAAAGTCAGTCATCAACCTCCACGGTGAAGTTTTATACTTCCATCAGAATCTGTCCCAAACAGACCCATCCATGAAAGATTTTGTAAAACAGGATTCTGGAATTTTTCCAAAAAAAGGCCCGTCCCGGGGAAATCAGTCACGGCAAAACCGACTTCAGAAGGTCATGGGAACAAAAGAGGACTTTGCTGTTCTTATTGGAATGATGAAAGAAACATTCAAATCGGGCACAGCCCGGGGAGCCGTGAAAATGGGTTTTCATCGTATTGCCGCAGGAAAAACGGGAACCACCTCAGAGACCAGGGATGCCTGGTTTGCGGGTTTTACCCCTTTTCATACAGCCGTGGTCTGGGTGGGTTATGACGACGGTACCCCCCATACCCTCACCGGAGCCAGTGGAGCCCTTCCCATCTGGAGTCAGTACATGGGTGCCATCACAAAATTCCATGTCAACCAGGATTTTGGTTTTCCAGATACAATGAGAAAACAGAAATTCAGTGCCAGAGAGCTTATCCAGTGGGGAGTCCCCCCTGAAAAAGCCATAGATACGGAATTAGTATTGAAGGCTGAGAAACCGGAAAAATCAAATAAAATAATACAAATCAGGAACAATCAGGAAAAGGAAACTGAAAACAGGCAAACTTTTTTTTGAATTTTTTACTGATATTTAAAATCATTGAAAAACCGGAAAAATCAAATAAAATAATACAAATCAGGAACAATCAGGAAAAGGAAACTGGAAATGGCCAAACAAGTAACCGTTGAGCTTTATGGTGATCTTCACAGCTTTGAAATTGAAGATGATGAATCTGTTTTGGATGCTGCCCTTCGTAACAATCTTGATGCCCCCTATGCCTGTATGTCCGGCACCTGTCACTCCTGCCAGGCCAGGCTTCTTGAAGGGGAAGTCATTATGGACGAGGCTGAAGCCCTTTCTGAAGATGAAATAAAAGACGGACAGATCCTCACCTGCTGTTCCCGCCCCAAAACCCAAACTTTAAAAATCAAATATCCGGATTGAAACAGTGAATATCCCGTGCTTGAAAAACCCTGTTTTTTAATAAAAGATCTGTCGTGAAAATCCAAAACGGGCTAGCCCGCATTTCTCATAAAGTTTCGTAGCGAGGCTGTCAAGCTTCCGATACTATTTCTCGTCTTTGTCTGATTCCCGGTCTGTTTGAAAGTTGTCCAGTTTTTTCTGTAGAAATGAATCTATCTGAGAACTCCATTGCCCATACTTTTCCTTTATTGAGGAAAGCACTTTGGCACCAGTCTTTTGAACTGTTTCAGAAACAGGTTCATAATAAGCGGCTTTTAAAACCTTTTCCTCCAGCGTACTCGTTCCCACTCTGATCTGCAAAACCCCAACAACAATAACCGTAAAAATAATCATTTTTAAAAGAAAGAACAATCGACCCATAATATAATCCCACTCCTCTTTATTTTTGATTGTCCCATGGACTTGTCAACCAGGATACATTTTTAAGTCAAAATCTGGACCTCCTTCAAAAGTGGTTTTGGACTTGTTTAACAGAGAGGTGATCGGCTGGTCTGTGGACAGGTATCATCAAAAAAAACCATTGTATCCACTGACCTGATCCGAACTTTCATGGAGTCCCCTCCAAGTTTTATCTGGCACTTTCGTGGATGAAACGACTGATGTAGTATCTGACCAGATAATCCACTTTGATAGGTTGATTGTTATAGGACCACACCAGATCACCAAAAGGTCCCCATTTGGCCATGAGAAACTCTTCATCAGAGGGGTCCTCCCGGAAGGCGGGATTGATCCCCGCAGGTCGATGAAACTTCATGGAAATGGTCCCCGGTTGCTTCATACTGAAGAGCAGTTTAAAACCATTGCGAAAAATCATGAAATCAGCCTGGGTTTGTGAAATGGAATAAACTTTCACCCGACCCATGGGAGAACCCTTCATTTGATTAAAGGCAGTGGTGGCATCAATAAAATCCCTTTTAATGGATATCAGAAATAACGTGGTTTCCTTTTGAAGATGTTTTTCCGGTTCAAAACCCGTGGTGATCTGAATCATTCCTGATTCTTCCATCTCCTGTTCCGTTTGAACCAAATCCTTGATCCAGGACAATTTATCCATAGAGTCACCCCCTCCCCGGACTTTTGTCATGGATGCCATATTCTTTCAAAACAGACCCTCTGTCAAGGTTCTCACAGACGGATATTGAAAAATGTGGTGAATCCCCCAAAAGCTTCTTTATTCTGACCATAATAAAAACCCAGGGTAAGGGCCACAGGAAGGTGAAAACCCAGGCCGATGTTTGACTCCAGTTCCAGACCATAGCCTGTAAACCAACGCCCCAGAGACGCAAATTTGGGCAGGGGAAAACGGGAACTGATGTAATATCCATCCAGAGTGGTGGCATCAAAAACAAAAGATCCTTTCAGGTTTTTAAGAAAAACAGGGGGCATTGTGGTCCCCGTAAAAAAGGAGAGCAGAGGGAAACGATATTCCATATTGGTGTTGAGAATATTACGGGCCACAAAAACCCCTGTGGGGTAACCTCTCTGAAGAAAAGCTGTATTGATGAGAGCCGGGTTGAAAAAAGGACCTGCCAGAGTGTTTGCCGCAAAAAAATTATTTTTGAGTTCAGGAGCCAGACTTCCGTTCAGGCCCAGGTACAAAACATGGCGATTGGGAGTGAAGGAAGACCAAAAGCTTCCTATGTGACCATAGGTTTCCCCATAGACGGTATTGCCCAGGTCAGGCAGATAACGCTTATGACCCAATTGGAAACGCCAACCGGAACTGTATGAAATATCATTCTTCCTTTGTTTAAGATTATTATAGGATAACTCCACCTGGGGACCTTGACGGGAAAACAAGAAGTTTTCAAATCCAAGAACACTGTAGTTCCATGACAACAACAGTCTGGCATAATCCAGAAATTCCATGGGATAACTCATAAGAACCCGGGCATTGGAAATATGGAGATTGCTACGGGTGCTGTAAAAAAAGTTGTAAAAATCAGCAAGCCCCACCCCCAGAGTCACGGGCCAGGAATTATTGAGATAAGAGATGGAAGCCCCGGGTTTTTTGGTGAGAGTGTCCCACTGACCTGTTAAGGACAGGTTATGGATACCCAGAGGATCACCAGCAGAAGTGATGGCCTGGTAAAGACTTCCGCCATCCACAAAATAAATAAAGGGAATCCAGTGATTGGGATAAAGGTATCGCCAGGGGGAAAATTTATTACTTTCAAATTCCTTTGGATTTTCCTCCTCCCCATTGGTTCCATACTCATCATCTGTTGCATAACCTGAAATTTTTAACGGAGAGTAATCAACAATGGGTTCCACCCGGGGAACTGAATGGGGAAGCTTTTCCCACTGACTTTTTTGTAACTGAAACAGTTTAAGTCCCTGGAATGTGAGCTGGCTAAAGTAAAGACTCCCGTCAACCGGATCAATATCCCCGTCAGCAATTCTGGTGAAACTATTGGTGATGGCTCTGAATTTTCCGGTTTTCTGATTAATAAGATAGAGATTCTCCACTCCACTTGTTTTGGAGGAGATGAGCAAACCCTCTTTTGTGATTTTAAGAAAACCCACGGGGATTTTTTTAAAAAACAGGGATTTTTTTTCTTTTTCAATATCCCATTGACTGATATGGGGTGCAAAACCGGCATTATGTTCCACAAAAAAGAGGGTGTCATTATCAGAACAGGAAAGAGACCTTAAATCATCACCGATGGGTCCCTGGTAGAGAACCCTTTGTTGTTTTGTTTCCCAGTCCATGGCCATCAGATTTTTGGAACTGGCTTTGTTCTGTAAAAAATAAAGGGTTTCCCCCCGGAAATCAAAGCAACTCTGGTGGGCTCTGGCACCATGGGTGAGTCGGGTGATTTTTTTACTTTTTATGTTATAAAAATAAAGATCGTAAAAACGGTAATAGAGTTTATAGAATTCCAGTTTTTCATAGACAAAACCTGCACTCCCGGGGTGCCAGTTCAGACTTTGGGTTTGACTGTCGGTCACCACCCTTGTGGCTTTTTCGGTGAGAAAGGCCTCCCCTGTTACAGGGGCAGACCGGCTTCTTTTTCCGTCAGGGAAGACCCCTGGATGATCCCGTGGACTCAAATCAATATGTCCTGAACCCTGATTGTCATCACTGATGTTGACCATCCAGGCTCCATCGGGACTGATGCTGGGCGTGGAATGCTGCCCATCACCCAATTTCACTTCCTGTTCCTGCATCCGGGGGCTTTGGGATATTTTATGAATCTGCTTTTGGCTCCGCTCCTGCCAGAACCCATAAGCTTTTTCCAGCTGTTCATGGTAGCCCCTGCCCAAATGATCCTTGAGAATTCCATCCAGCAAATAGGGAGCACGGCGGGAATAACTCTGATTCATTTCATGGATCACAGAAAAACCTTTTTCACGCACAATACTGTCCCATAAAATTCCACCAAAAAGATAGGCTCTGGCTCCACCCAACCAGTCAGGGTGGAAATCGTTGAGGTCTGAAAGAGGATAATCCTGCCATTTGTCTTCAAGACTGAAGCTGCGGGCCAGACCTTCAAGATACTGGGAATTCAATCGTCCTCCATTTTTTGAAAGCAGAGACTCGGTATAAACCGCCAGACCTTCGGTGTACCATCGGGGCAAAGTCATATTGGGATGGGCTACAGATCCAAAAAACCAACGGAGAACAGCCATAAAACCATGGACAGGTTCCATATTGAGAATATGGGTGTATTCGTGGACCAGAAGTTCATGAATGGGATCTTTAAATTCCCCAATGGAGGTTCTTATGGAAGGGTTCACCAGGAAAAGCCTTATAATAGGATAAGGAACCACCTGAGCGGATCCATTGGCAGAATCGGTGTTATCAATGAGTAAAATAGTCATCTTTCCCGAACTTTCCTTAAAAAGTGGCAAAACCTCAGACTTTGCCCTCTGGAATTTCAGGATAAAATGGGTGGCCACCTCTTGGTGCTTTGCATCAAAAATCCAGTAAGCATCCTCAGTTTCAATCTCCCGCCATTGAATGTCAGGATCCACCTGGGCTTTGGAATCCCCTGAAAAGCCAAAAAACACCCACTGAAGAATAAAAAAAAGATAGATCGACTTGCTCATTTTGCTTTGTCCCTTTTGTTGTCCGCCCCTTAAGGGCCAGGATGCCTTGTGTTTGAGTGTACGATTGTCTGTTAATTTTCTGTATTAAGAGTTTGACATTAAAATGAGAGATTTTAAAATGTTTTTAAAGATAAAACACAAAGGGGTAAAATATGTGGAAAAATATCATTTTAACTTTATCAGTTCCCGGTCTTTTAATGGCCTGTTCTTCCAAAGAAAAATCAATGCTTGATACCATGGAAGGGGATACAGGGGTGGTGGACAAACCCCTTGGGTTTGATCCTATGGGGTCCGACAGCGGTAATATCAAGGGTCTGTCAACAGTGTATTTTGGTTATGACCGCTCTGAGCTAAGTCCTGAAGCCAGAGACATTCTGGCCCGGAACGCAGAGTTTATAAAGAGCAATAAAAATATCAGTTTTCAGTTGGAGGGCCATTGCGATTCCAGGGGTTCCACAGAGTATAATTTAAGTCTGGGTGAAAGACGTGGCAATGAAGCCAAATCCTATTTAACAGGTTTCGGAGTGGAAGAGTCCCGCCTGTCAGTATTGAGCTATGGTGAAGAAAAACCAATGAGCAGTGGTGACTCAGAGTCAGATCATACCATGAATCGTCGGGTGAACTTCGTTCCCATGCAGTGATATGGTAATATGGTACGGTATGACCTGTCTTTTTTCAGTATCCGGGTTGTGGAGAATGGCCTGGATAACAATTCTTCTCCTGTTAAACTTAAGTTGTATTAACAAAAGGCTTGTCCATGAAGAGTACAATCTGGCCCAAATCGCTTTAAAGGCTGCCGATGAGAGCGAAGCAAAACGTTATGCCCCCAGATTTTTATCCAGTTCCAAAAAATATATGAAATGGGGTGAAAAAGCTTACAAAACAAAGAATTACGTTAAATCCACTGAATATTTTCAAAAATGCCGTCATTATTCTGAAAAAGCTGAAAATATTTCCCGCCTCAAGCTGTTTCAACAGGGAGATTCCCTGCAATGAAACACTTCCTGCCCTTTGTCCTGTTGATCTCAATGACAGCCTGTTTGAAAACCCGTTCCCAACTGGAAAGGGAAAAGACCTTCAACCTGCGTGCTGTCTCCCAGATCAAAGACTCTCCTGATTCCATAAATCAGCAACAGAGATCCCAAATTGATTCCCGCTTCTATGGCATTGATCGGGATTTTCGTGAACTCTATGGAAAGATAGAAGTCATTGAACAACAATTATCCCAATTGACAAAATTCCTTGAAAACAAACCACCGGATTCTTCCGGAAATTCTGCAACAATTCAAGCCGTGGAAAAAAGGATAACCACCCTTGAAAAGGCTCTTCTGACTATTGATAAAAAGTTAAATAATCCCGGGAAGAAATCAGAAAAAGAACCGGAGGAGGAACCAAAACAAAAAACAGACACCCCCCAAAAAAAACCTCCCACAAAGGAAAAAACATCAGGGAAAACATCCAAAGGTCCCTTTACCAGGGCTGAAAGTTTTTTTGACCAGGGGGAATTTGAAGAGGCCATTGTGCAATACGACAAATACCGAAAAGCTTATCCAAAGGGCAGGGCATACCCCCAGGCCACTTTTAAAATGGGACTGTGTTTTCAAAAACTGAAGATGGATGAAGATGCCAAAGCTTTTTTCAGAGAACTGATTCAACGTTATCCTAAAAATCCCCTGGCCAGGAAAGCCCAAAAAATTTTAAAAAGCATGAAAAAGTGAAATACGTCCTATCCATTGAGACCAGTTGTGATGACACTTCAGTGGCCATTGTGGATGAAAACCGACAGGTGATCTGTTCTCTGGTCACCAGTCAGGAGAGTGTCCACAGGGCTTTTGGGGGTGTCGTTCCTGAAATAGCCAGTCGCAACCACACCCTTCACCTGCTGCCCATGGTTGACAGGGCACTGGCTTTTATTCCCCACAGATCTCCACACGGGAACGGCACATCATCAGTCTGGGATAATATTATGGGGGTGGCCGCCACAAACCGCCCGGGACTGGTGGGTTCCCTGATTGTGGGTCTGGTGACAGCAAAAACCTTAGCCCTGACCCACAACAAACCTTTTCTGGGTGTCCATCACATTGAAGGACATATCATGTCGGTTTTTCTCATTGATGAAAAATACAGGGGACCTGATTTTTTTAATAAAAATTTTGTGGCTCTGGTGGTCAGTGGGGGGCACACCCAATTGTATCACGTCAAGGGTTTTGGTTCTTACACCAGTCTCGGTCAAACAGTTGACGATGCTGCCGGTGAGGCCTTTGACAAATTCGCAAAGAGTCTTGGCCTGAATTACCCCGGAGGAGTCCAGGTGGACCGCCTCGCCAGGAGAGGAAATCCAGGAGCCTACGACTTCCCAAGACCCCTTATCCGGGAGGATAACTTCAGTTTCTCGGGGCTTAAATCATCAGCACAAAGATTATTGGGGCAAATGTCAGAGCAGGACAAAAAAAATCATCTGGAGGATCTTTGTGCCAGTTACCAACAGGCCATCATTGACGTTTTGGTGACAAAACTGGAAAAAGCTGTCAGGAAAACGGGAGTGAAACATTTTGTGGTGACAGGGGGGGTGAGTGCCAATTCCGGTTTACGCAAAGCCGTTCAGGAAATGGCCAGGAAAAGGAATGTGGACCTGGCCCTGCCTCCTTTGCGTTACTGCACTGATAATGGAGCCATGATCGGTCTGGCCGCCCTTTTCCGTTTTCAAAAGGGGGAAAGTTCCCCCCAAAATCTGGCTCCACAGCCAAGAGCCTCCCTGTGAACAAAACTTTAAAAAGCAAAACCCTTTCCTGTCTGAATTTGCTGAAAATGTCTCCAAAACGTTCTCTTGGGCAAAATTTCCTGATCAATGATTCTGTTGTGAATTCCATTCTTGAAGTGGCGGAACCCGAGTCTTTCGATAAGGTTTTTGAAGTGGGTCCAGGCCTTGGATCTCTCACAAACCTCCTGAATGAAAAAAGCAAAAAATTAATTCTCCTGGAATTTGACAAAAAAATCTGTCATTTCTGGCAGGAACAGGGTTTTGAAGTCAAACAAACCGATGCTCTTTGTTTTGATTGGAGGGAAAGACTTAAATCCAGGGACTCCAAACTTCTGGTCAGCAATCTTCCCTACCAGATTGCCTCACGATTGTTGGTGGAGTTATCAGTCCTTGAACAAAGTTTTAACCGCATGGTTCTCATGTTTCAGAAAGAGGTGGCTCGGAGAATACTGGCAAAATCCGGGACCCGTGATTATGGATTTCTGACAGTGATAGCCAAAAATGTCTGGAATATTCATTTTGTTCTGGAGGCGGGGACGGTGGATTTTTTCCCCAAACCCAGGGTGGCAAGTCAGGTGCTTTGCTTTAACCGGAAAAAACAGAATTATGGGGATTTTCTGTTTTTTTCTGATTTTGTGAGAAAGGCTTTTACCAATCGTCGGAAAAAACTTCTGCCAAAACTGACATGCTTTGCTGAAACAGCCAGAGTCCAGAGGATTTTTAAAAAAATGAACCTGAATGAAGAAGCCAGAGCCGAAGAACTCACACCAGAGCAATTGATGGAACTGGCTTTATGGTTCAGAAAAAAGTAAAATAAAAGATCAATCGTCGTGTTTGAAATTTCACGGTTGTTTTCTCCTGAAACAACCTGAAGATCCAAACAGAACCGGCATAACTGCTCCAATTTTGGATAAGTGTAAAAGAATTATGGGAATAAAAATCATCACCAATAATAAAAAAGCCTGGTTTGATTATGAAATTCTTGAAAAGTATGAGGCCGGACTTGTTCTCACAGGCAGTGAAGTCAAAAGTATTCGCAATGGGTCTGCTAATCTCAAAAACTCCTATATTTCCTTTCGGGGTGATGAAGCTTTTTTACAGAATGCCCATATCAGTGAATACCAGGCGAGCAGTTACAATAATCACTCACCCGAACGTTTACGCAAACTCCTTTTACACCGTAAGGAAATCAATAAGCTTATGGGACGGGTGCAGGAGAAACACTTGAGCTGTATCCCCTTAAAACTCTATTTTAAAAGGGGAAAGGTGAAAGTGGAAATTGGTCTCGGTCGGGGGAAAAAGCAGCATGACAAGAGACAAAGCATTAAGAGGAAAGAATTGGATCGGGAACTGTCAAGGGCCCTCAAAAAATATTGAAAATCTTAGGAGAAAAACACGACTTGACTGGGTAAGCCTGTTTTGATTTATTGTGATAGAATTATTGCTTCAATCAGTTGTCCTCTACCCTTGCTTGAGAGCTTGAAAAATGCCATCAAAGAAAATTCCTGAAAAAAGAAAACAACAGGCCCATAATGCCTTGTTCAATGAAACTTTCATCAATGAAAAATACGGACTGGACATTTTCCGCCTTGTCTTTAAACCCTCTGAGTTCAAACTCTTTAACTGGAAAACCCTCAAACCGGAAATGACTGTCTTTATGGATGAAGAGGGTAATGAAAAACGCATTGATCTTTTATTCTCAGTCCAGGTCAAAGGTTCCAAAAAACAGGTGCGTATTTTTTTCCTCCTTGAACACAAAAGCCATCAGGACCCCCAGTTACTCAAACAGGTTCTGGGGTATCAGACCTGTATCTATAATCGCTGGAATTATCCGGTCATCCCCATTCTTGTCTATCATGGACGACAAAAGCACTGGAGGGGTCCGTTGAGCTTCCAGGACTCACTGGAGGGATTGACTCCTGTTTTGAAACAGAAATTTGAGAAGAATATTCTCAATTTCCGTTGTAAGCTGTTGAATATTCATGATATTGATTTATATCGTGGGTTGGGCAAAAGTTTGCTTTCCAGACCCATTTTGCTTATAATGGGAAGTATCTGGAGGCTCCGCCGGGAAACCATTGCGGAATTGTTTCAGATGGGTACAACTCTGGGTGAAAAGGATCAGAGGTTTTTGGTTCAAAAGGCGGTGGATTACATCCGTCGGAATGATCCGAATTTCACATTGAGTGTACTCAGGAAGATAGAAGAGGAAACCATAGAGGAGGATCATAGAGTCATGTCAGCATTACAATGTTCTTTGGATGAGGCTGAAGAAAGAGGAGTCAAAAGAGGAGCCAAAAGAGGTCATAAAGAAGGTCATAAAGAAGGGACTCAAGAGGCGGCGTTACGGATGATTCAACGTGGTGCCGACTTGGAAACCATTTGCCTTTATACAGGACTCAACTCCAAAGAAGTGGAAGAGTTACGTCAAAAAGCTAAAAAAAAAATGCCTCTTTAGAAGAATCTGTGGGTAAGAGGAGGCTTCGGTAACTTTCCAAGGCTATGATATAAGGCTATTTCTATAGATTTATACTCCCGAAATCCATAGGACTTTCTCATAGTGAGTTTTACTTTGGTGTTCAATCCCTCTACAATTCCTGATGAAAATGCTTTTTTTGTCTT